>NZ_CP006271.1 GCF_000737595.1 Synechococcus sp. KORDI-52
GATGAATGCAGATCTGCAGGGTTGCTTCCACTGGCGAAACCGACTGGCAGAACTACGTTTCAAATGGAGGTCACCGCGATGCCGACGCGTTTCACCGAACAGAGCCAGCGTTTCCGTCCCAACTCGAACGAAGAGCAGGTGCTGCAAAAAGCACGGGAGCACTTCGAAGCAACACTGATTGGCGTGCAAGGAAAACTCGCCGGCAGCATTGCAGCGATGGAACATCGCCGCACTGACGACGCCCTCAACTACGGCGAAATCTTCCTGCGGGACAACGTTCCGGTGATGATTTACCTGATGCTGCAGGGCCGCTTCGCCATTGTGAAGCAGTTTCTAAGCGTCAGCCTTCACCTCCAGAGCACCAACGTTCAAACCCGCGGCGTCTTTCCCACCAGTTTTGTGGAAGAAGAAGGGCAGCTGGTTGCGGACTACGGCCAACGCTCAATTGGTCGCATCACTTCGGTGGACGCCAGTCTCTGGTGGCCGATTCTCTGCTGGGTCTACGTCAAACGCAGTGGGGACACTGACTTCGGTCGCTGCCCTGAGGTGCAGCGGGGGCTACAACTACTACTCGATCTGGTTCTGCACCCCAGTTTTGAAGGCACGCCGGTGCTGTTCGTGCCTGACTGCGCCTTCATGATTGACCGCCCCATGGATGTCTGGGGCGCTCCATTGGAGGTGGAAGTGCTGCTCTTCGCAGCTCTTCGCAGCTGCATTGGGCTGATGGAACTCTGCCAACGCCACGAGAACAGTGCTCTTCTCGGGGAACGGCTTCGTCTGAGCCGGCAGTGGACCCATGATTTACGGCAGTTTCTTTTGAAGCATTACTGGGTCACCAGCAAAACAATGCAAGTGCTTCGGCGACGGCCGACGGAGCAGTATGGCGACAACCAGCACCAAAACGAGTTCAACGTTCAACCCCAGGTCATCCCGGACTGGTTGCAGGACTGGCTGGAGAACCGAGGCGGTTACATGATCGGGAACATGCGAACCGGACGACCGGATTTTCGCTTCTACTCCTTGGGGAATTCCTTGGCATCCCTGTTCGGGTTGCTGACTGCGCCGCAGCAACGGGCCCTGTTCCGACTGGTGCTGCACAACCGGGATCACCTGATGGCCCAGATGCCGATGCGCATCTGTCATCCCCCCATGGAGGGCGTGGAATGGGAGAACAAAACGGGCTCCGATCCCAAAAACTGGCCCTGGAGCTATCACAACGGTGGCCACTGGCCGAGCCTGCTCTGGTTTTTTGGAGCGTCCATCCTTCTGCACGAAAGGCTGAATCCCCAGGCCGACGTGTTGCTGATGGGACAAATGAAAACGCTGTTGGACGAGTGCTACTGGAGCCATCTCAACCAACTGCCCCGTCAGCAATGGGCTGAATATTTCGATGGCCCCACAGGAACCTGGGTCGGACAGCAATCACGCACGTATCAGACCTGGACCATCGTTGGATTTCTGCTGATGCACCACTTTCTCCACGTCAACCCGGACGACGTGCTGATGCTCAACCTCGACGAATCGATGGGTCACTGAAGAACCATCTCAGCCAATGGCATAAAAAAACCCCGACTCGACGAGTCGGGGTCCATGCACTGCACTCAGGCGAATGATCAGAACAGTCCAAGGGTGAGGGACTTGTCGATCGGAAGTGCTGCACCAATACCGAGGTAGATGGTCACCAGAGTTCCAGTCAGAAACACAGTCATCGCCACGGGACGGCGGAAAGGGTTCTGGAACTTGTTGAAGCTTTCGATGAAAGGAACAAGCATCAGGCCCAGGGGAACCAGGGTTTGCAGAGCAATGCCCAGAAGCTTGTTGGGAACAACCCGCAGAATCTGGAACACTGGGTAGAGGTACCACTCAGGAAGAATTTCCAGAGGGGTGGCGAAGGGATCAGCCTTGTCGGCGAGCATCGCTGGATCAAGGACGGCCAGACCAACCACACAGGCAATGGTGCCGAGGATCACCACCGGGAAGATGTAGAGGAGATCGTTGGGCCAGGCAGGCTCGCCGTAATAGTTGTGGCCCATGCCCTTGGCGAGCTTGGCCCGCATCTTGGGATCGGAGAGATCAGGCTTCTTGAGAATGTGCATCGTTTAGTCCAAGTGTTGAGGGAACAGTAGGAACGCAGATCACAAGGGACCAGAAATGCCCTGCTTCCGAATCATCAGGAAGTGCATGAGCATGAACACCGCCAGCAGCCAGGGCATCACGAAGGTGTGAAGGCTGTAGAAGCGCGTGAGAGTGGCCTGGCCAACGCTTTCGCCACCGCGAAGCAGTTCGACCATGAAATCTCCAACAACAGGAATGGCCGCAGGGACACCGGAAACGATCTTCACGGCCCAGTAACCAACCTGGTCCCAGGGCAGGGAGTAACCAGTCACACCGAAGGACACGGTGATCACGGCCATAGTCACACCGGTGACCCAGGTGAGCTCACGGGGACGTTTGAAGCCGCCTGTGAGGTAAACGCGGAACACGTGAAGGATGAGCATCAACACCATCATTGATGCGCTCCAGCGGTGCACCGAGCGGATCAGCCAACCAAAGCTGACGTCGGTCATCAGATATTCGACCGACTTGTAGGCCTCGGCAACTGTGGGCTTGTAATAGAAGGTCATCGCGAACCCAGTCGCGAACTGGATCAGGAAGCACACCAACGTGATGCCCCCCAGGCAATAGAAGATGTTGACGTGGGGGGGCACGTACTTGGACCCGATGTCGTCAGCAATGTCCTGGATTTCCAGACGTTCTTGGAACCAGTCGTAAACCGGTGATGAGTTCGCCATGCACAAGCGGGCTCGAGTTGCGAAAGTCTACTGAGCACGCTTCTGCCACTGAGGCGAACCCACCGCGATGTATCCAACTGTTAACGATCTTTCAGACTGGCTGCGGCGCAAAGGGTTTCGAGCGCTGCGCCAACTGATCGCAGCTGCTCTTTGCTGCTTTCTAGTGCTGGGCAGCGCCTGCACAGCCGTTGCACTTAGCGACACACAACAGCTCGTGGTGGACAGCTGGCGGCTTGTGAACCAGGGCTTTTGGAATCCCGAGCAACTCGATGCGGTGCGTTGGAAGCGTCAACGGCAGAAGGCCATGGAACGCAACATCGAGAGCAGCAACGATGCCTATGCAGCCATCGAATCGATGCTGGCTCAGCTGGGCGACCCCTACACCCGGCTACTCCGTCCAGAGGACTACAAGGCGCTGAAGAACAGCACCAACGGCAGCCTCAGCGGTGTGGGCTTGCAACTCGGTCCGGATGAAAGCAGCAATGGCGTTGTGGTGATTTCTGCCCTCGAGGGTTCTCCCGCCGGCGAAGCGGAGATCACCAGTGGAACACGGTTGCTGTCTGTTGATGGCCGGGCCGTGGTGGATCTAGGTCTCGAAGGAACCGTGGCAGCGCTGCGGGGAGACGTGGGCTCGCAGGTGGTGCTGACGCTGGACAACGGCAGCGGAGAAACAAATGAGCTGACGCTTGAACGCCGCAGTGTGGACCTACGGCCGGTACGCACAAGGCGCTTGCGCAGCGGCACTCACACCCTTGGCTATCTGCGGATCACCCAGTTCAGCGAAGGCGTTCCCGAACAGGTGAAAGAGGCCCTCACGGAACTGCAGAACAAGGACATCGAAGGATTGGTGCTCGACCTCCGCAACAACTCAGGCGGTTTGGTGAGCGCTGGATTAGCGGTCGCCGACGACTTCCTTTCCGGTGGCGCCATCGTTGAGACCCGCAACCGTGAGGGGATCAATGACACCATCCAGGCCAGCCTCCAGACGGTGTACGACGGACCGATGGTCATCCTCGTGAATGGAGGAACGGCCAGCGCGAGTGAAATCCTGGCTGGCGCCCTCCAGGACAACGAACGCGCCACCCTTCTCGGAGGACAGACGTTTGGCAAAGGGCTGATTCAAACGCTGACCAACCTCAGTGACGGCAGCGGCCTCGCCGTGACCGTCGCCGGCTACGTAACACCGAGTGGACGGGACATCCAAGGAGAAGGCATCGCACCCGATCGTGGGTTGTCAGATCCGGAACCCCTGAACCCCGGCGGTGATGGTGATCGCTGGCTCTCGGAAGCCGAGCAATGGATGGAGGCCTTGCTGGAACAGCCCGCTAACGACACCGAGGCATGAACCAGCGGACCTATCACGACCCTCTGCATCGCGGCATTGGTCTTGACCGCCAAGCCCCAGCCGAGGGGATGGTGATGGATCTGGTGGACACGGCGCCGTTCCAGCGCCTGCGACGCATCCGCCAGCTGGGTCCGGCCTACCTCACCTTTCACAGCGCTGAATCCAGTCGATTCACCCACTCGCTGGGGGTCTTTCATCTGGCACGCCGTGCGTTTGAGCGGATGCTGCCATTGGCACCCGAGTTGGAGAAGTACCGGGGTCTGCTCTACGGGGCTGCTTTGCTCCATGACATCGGCCATGGCCCCCTCAGCCACACCGGCGAAGAGATGTTTGGCCTGCGCCATGAAGCGTGGTCAGCGCGGGTGATCCGGCATCACCCAGAGATCCGTGACTGTCTGGAGAGCCATGCATCCGGCACGGCTGAGGCGGTGGCGAACCTGCTGGAGCATGGACGCAGCCCTCACCCCCTGATCAAACACCTGATCAGCAGTCAACTGGATTGCGACCGGCTGGATTACCTCCTGCGCGACAGCTACAGCACCGGAACGCGCTACGGGCAGCTGGATCTCGACCGCATCCTGGGAGCCCTGACCCTGGCCCCCGATGGGGACATGGCCATTCATCCCAAGGGTCTGATGGCTGTGGAGCACTACCTGGTGGTGAGGAACCTCATGTACAGGAGCGTCTACAACCACCGGCTGAATGTGGTGTGCAACTGGCTTCTGGAAAAACTGATCCTGACCGCACGACAACTGGGCCCTGAGCAGGTGTGGGCTGATGAGGTGATGGCCAGCTGGCTCTGGCAACCGGACCAGATCCGCTTGGAGAACTTCCTCGCCAACGACGACCAACGCACCGGCTACCACCTCCAGCGCTGGCAAGCCGAAGCACCAGCAGCCCTGGCTGAACTGAGTGGGCGTTTTCTGGATCGACGCCTGCTTAAAGCAACGGCCGTCGAGCATCTGTCTCCGGCTGAGCAACTGCAGTTGCTCGCAACAGCCAGGCGACTGGCCGATCGTCATGGCCACGACCCTGAACTCTGCTGCGGATTGCGTCATCAACAGCTGCGTGGATACCACCCCTATCGAGGCGGCTTGCGCCTCTGGGACGGGCAGCAGCTCCAGGCCCTGGAGAAAGCCTCTCCCCTGGTCGCCAGTCTCGCGACCCCGGCGGCAACCTCCTGGTTGATTCACCCCCGTGACATCAGTGCCGAGCTCAGGCAGGAAATGGACGTTGAATGGCCCCGAGCAGCAGCAGCGTGAAGCAGCCATGACATTGAGGCTTCCCGACCAGCGCCTTGATCACTGGAGGGATCGTTTGCCTGATCTGCTGAGCAGGTGTTCCCAACCGATGGTTGATCTCGATTGCGGAGACTGGATCCTGAACTGCAGCGACCTCGCTGATTTGTGCGCCGCCGTCACCGAGGCAGGTCATCAACTCGGACGAATCACCGGCCGGGTGCCCGAGACAATTGTGGCTGCTTCAGCCTTGGGACTGGATGCAAGCCGATCCAACACGCCTTCTAACCGTGAACTCCGGCCCAATCCTGTGACGACGGCCGCTTCCGACCTCTTGTTTCACCACGGCACCCTGCGCTCCGGCAACCATCTCCAAAGTGAGCGCACCATCCTTCTCTACGGCGATGTGAACCCCGGAGCACAGATCAGTTCAACCGCTGATGTTTTGGTGTGGGGTCGCCTGCGGGGCGTGGCCCATGCCGGATGCGAGGGGTCAACGACAGCGAAAATCGTTGCCCTGCAGTTGCGGCCACTGCAACTGAGGATTGCTGACGTTGTCGCCCGAGGCCCCGAGGATCTGCCCCAAGCGGGTTTGGCCGAGCAAGCCGAACTCAAGGATGGCGTGATCGCCATTGAACCCGCCGTCATCCAGAACTTTCAAAAACGCTGACGTCGTTGTCAGGCCCAAAAGCCAGATTATTCTTGCCGCACCAAAGCAGAACCCTGGTGTCGACGACCCGAACCATCCTCATCTGTTCTGGCAAGGGCGGTGTCGGAAAAACAACGACAACGGCGAACCTTGGTATCGCCCTTGCCCGTCAAGGCGCCAAGACCGTGGTTCTTGACGCGGACTTCGGTCTGAGGAACCTTGACCTGCTCCTGGGCCTGGAGAACCGCATCGTCTACACCGCCCAGGAGGTGCTGGCGGAGAGCTGCCGGCTTGAGCAAGCCCTGGTGAAACACAAGCAGGAGCCCAATCTGGCCCTGCTCCCTGCGGGCAACCCTCGGATGCTCGAGTGGCTCAAGCCCAAGGACATGCAAGCGATCGTTGCGCTGCTGGAACGCCAGTTCGATTACGTTTTGATCGATTGCCCTGCAGGCATCGAAGACGGATTCAAAAATGCCGCTGCCGCAGCCCGAGAAGCTGTGGTGATCACCACCCCGGAAGTGGCCGCCGTGAGGGACGCTGATCGGGTGATCGGGCTTCTGAACACCAAGGGTGTGCAGCCTGTGCAGCTTGTGCTCAACAGGGTGCGACCGAAGATGATGTCGAACCAGGAAATGCTCTCGGTGGATGACGTCACCGACATCCTGGCGCTGCCTCTTCTGGGGCTTGTTTTTGAAGACGAACAGGTGATTGTGAGCACTAACCGCGGTGAACCCTTGACCCTGAGTGATTCATCGTCCCCAGCAGCCCAGGCCTACGGCAACATCGCGCAACGGCTTCAAGGTGAAGACATACCGCTGATGGATCCCTCACAGGCCCGCCTCGGCCTCCGCGCCAGGATGCGCAAGCTGATGCAAACCCGAATTTTCTGAGGCGATGACACTCAAGGAATTCATCGACAAACTCCTGCGCCGTCAGCCAGCCAGTGCAGAAACAGCCAAAGAGCGGCTCCAGCTGGTTTTAGCCCATGACCGCAGTGACCTCAATCCTGAGCTGCTCGAACAGATGCGGCGAGAAATCCTCGAAGTGGTGGCCCGCTACGTGGAAATCGACCTCGAAGAAGGTGACGTGAGCCTGGAGACGGAAGACCGCGTCACCGCCCTGGTGGCCAACCTTCCCATCCGTCGTCCGGTCGTTAAACCGGCGAATGGTGGAACGCTCTGAGCAGCAACCTGCTCAAGCTTGAAACCTCAGATCCTGACTCTCATCACCCCCGCTGAACAGCGGGTGGTGATGCTCTTGCTTCAAGGCCTCAACAACAGAGCCATTGCCCAGCGGTTGGTGATCAGTCACCGGACGGTCGAATGCCACATCAGCAGAGCACTCCAAAAAAGCGGCTGCTGCAACCGACTCGAGCTGGCGCTCTGGCTCATCGGTGAAGGTGACACTGCTTTGAATTGCCAGGCAAGCGCCGTTACGATGAAACACATGCCGGCTTAGCTCAGCGGTAGAGCAGCGCTTTTGTAAAGCGAAGGCCATCGGTTCAAATCCGTTAGCCGGCTTGAACTGGATCAGGATGATGGCGTGCTGTCGGTTGCGCCCGCAAACAGCCAGACCAGAACAAGTCCTAAAAGCCAGGGAAGAAGATTCAGCTGAAGCGTCCAGGTGAAAAGGCCTTCAAGGGGCTCAAGCACCCAATGAAGGATCGCCATCACCAGTAGGCAGAGCCCAAGAAGTGGGATCACTCGAACACCTCAACCCCTGCAGGAATCACAGCACCCCGTCGCACGATGCGCCACCGTCCATCCCCAACCCAGACCAATACCGTGCTGGCCTGACCAGAGGCTTGACACCAGGGCTGAGGCCCCAGCTGAGCAACATCTGGGAAACTCAGCGCCGCCTCTGCCGCGGTCATACTGGCCGGCTCTCCGGAGAGATTGGCGCTGGTGGTGGCCAATGGTCCGCTGATCTGTAGCAATCCACGGGTCTGCTCACAGGCTGGAATGCGGCAGCCCAGCGTCGTACCGCCTGGGTTGAGATACCGCCCAGCTCCGCCATCACGGGCAGGCAGCACCAGGGTGAGCGCTCCAGGCCAGTAGCGCTCAGCCAAGGCTTCAAGCTCCCGATGGCACGGAACCGCAACTTCGTGAAGCAAGTCGTTCACTGATGCCCCCATCAAGATGAGGGGCTTATCAGCCGGTCGGCATTTCAGACGCCAGAGGGTCTGGGCTTGATCGGGAAGCACCGCCAGTCCCGGCAGGGTGTCGGTGGGAATGATGGCGGCTTCGCCGGCACGAAGCCGCAGCGCCAAATCGGTGGCGGCCAGAACCGGAGCAGGCACGAATCCTTCCTTCATCAGAGGCGTCACATCAAGTGGTCGCAGAACGGTTGCGAGCAAGAGCAAAGCGGCGTGTCCCTTCAAGATCAGCGGCCGCGCTGACCTCCACCAAACCCGCATCCCTCATCAGCTGCATGACCAGGCCGCTCTGATCGTGGTGGTGTTCGAGCAGAAGCCAGCCCCCAGGCGACAGCCCCGTTGGTGCTCCATCCACCACGGTGCGGATGGCATCCAGCCCGTCCTCTCCCCCACTCAAGGCCAAATGGGGCTCATGGTCACGAACCACAGCGTCGAGACCGTGAACCACAGACCGTGGAATGTAGGGAGGATTACTGATCACAAGATCCAGGGTTCCCCACCAGCGCCTGAGCGGCGTCCACCATGAGCCAAGGTGAAGCGAACAGTTGTTGTGCGGAGCGCAACGCTGGAGATTGCGTTCCGCCAAACGCAAAGCATCTGCACTGAGGTCGACGCCATGCCCGAGTGCCGTCGGCCAGGCACGGACCAAACTCACCGCGATGGCCCCTGAGCCAGTGCCTAGATCAGCCCAGCGCCGGGGTGGGGCAGACTGGAAGTGGTTCAGGGCAAGATCCACCAGCAGTTCGGTTTCCTGACGAGGAATCAGCGCAGCGGGGGAGGATTCGAGCAGCAGATCTCGCCATGGACAAAGGCCAGCCAAATGCTGCAGGGGGACGTTCTCCTCAAGATGGCGCTGCCACAGTTCAGAGAGCACCTCGAGTGACTGCTGGAGTGCAACGGTTCGTGCTGGATCCAGCAGCAACCGCTGCAGGCTTGTCCAGCGAACGCCACCGGCCAGATCGATCAACCAATCGAGATCGGCCGCAGCTCCACCGCGGGCGAGTTGTTGGCGTCTCCACGTCAAAAGATCCGTGCCGGCAAGGGTTGTGGAATTTGTCAAGGCCGACGCTTGCGCCAGTGAAGTCCAGACTCACACAGCAGTTCACCCTTGCACTCGAGAGCCAGAAGCTCGGAGGCCAGCTCAGCAGGGGAACACTGCAAACGAAGCACCAGCTGATCAACAGAAGCCCCGGCCCCAATGGCGCCCATCAGCTGCTGGTTCATGCCATGTGAGTCGTCCGGCTTCAAGGGGCCGTCACCAAGACAACGAACCAGATCCTCGGAATGAATCAAGGCTGTCGCACGATCCCGAAGCAGGGCATTGCTGCCCCGACATGACCAACGGCGGGCATCACCAGGAACAACCCACACCGGGCAATGCATGCGGCTCGCCCAGCGGGCCGAAATCAGTGCTCCGCTGCGTTGCGGACACTCCACCACCACGAGTGCTTTCGCAAACGTGACAAGCCAACGATTCCGGGTTGCGAAGTGGCCTGGATAAACGCGAGAGCCCGACCGGGTTGTGCTCACCAGCAACCCTTGCTCTGCGACCTGCTGCTGCAGTGATCGGTGGTGGGCTGGATAAACGCGATCCAAAGGTGTCCCCAAAATCGCAATGGGTGAACCATTGCTGATCAAACAGCCGTGATGGGCTGCAGCGTCAATCCCTTCAGCAAGCCCACTGAGCACAGGCCAACCCGCTTCAGCAAGAGCGCGACCCAGGTCTTCAGCCATCGCAAGGCCATGGTCCGAGGCAGAGCGTGTGCCCACCACCGCAATGGCTTCTCGGGCATTCAAACGGCGAAGCAGCAATCGATCCCCCTCGACGTACAGCCCGGAAGGAGATGAATCCACGCCATCCAAACAGCTCGGCCAGGCGGGGTCACCCGGCAAAAGAGCACAAGCAGGAACATCAAGATTCGGCTCGATTCCTTGCTCACACCTGTAACGATCGACGGCACGCAAACAGCGGGCCGGCCAACCCAGAGCCTTGCCAAGGCGCTCGATTGGCCAGGCCCAGAGCTGATCTGGCCCGATGGCTTGATCGCGGCAGAACCTGCGCAAATCGGCCATGCGTGCGTTGCCCAAGCCCGGGCAACAGGCCCAGCACCACCACCAACCCCGCAAAAGCCCCCTTGCAAGTACATCTGTACTATCACAGTGCTAGGTGTCTGATTCAAAGGCGTTGGTTCACCAGCAGATCCATCACCTCCTGCAGCTCGAGAGGCACGCTCCTGAGCACGCGCCCCTCACGGACCATCACCAGATTCACTGTTGCCTCCGCGACCACGGTGCCTCTGCAAACAAAGCGAGAGAACCATGGCCAACGCACACCCTGCCGACCCGAGCAATGGCTATCAAGACACACCTCATCACCGTGTCGAAGTGGGCTGATGTACTTCAGCCGCAGAGAAACCACCGGCATATCGACGCCCATCGCGGTCATGGCGGCATAACCAAGGCCCGCAGCCTGAAGGGCCTCAACCCTGGCTTCCTCAAGCCACTGCACATAGGCCCCATGCCACATCACACCGGCGTAATCGGTGTGCTGCGGGAGCACACGCTTGGTCAGGGTGTACATGATCCGCGTAACGCTGTGACATCAGCTTCTCTCCACGGAGGCAACCACCCATAGGCTTCCGCAAAGGCTGCTTCATCTCCCTGTGTTCAGGAACCTTCTGATTGCCGACTCGGGCAAGGGTCACGTCGAGGAAATGATCCGGATGCTCCAGGACATTCCCAGCCTGAAGGCCGCAAAAATCAATTTGCTGCATGTGGTCTCGGAGCAAAGCAAGTCGCAATCCGACGGCCATCGCGACGAAGCAGTAAACCTCTTGAACAGTGCAATCACGCGCATGGGCCTCAGCCCATCAAGCGTGAGCACCTTGATTCGCGAGGGCGACACGAAGCAGACCGTGCTCAAGGTTGCTGATGAGGTTCAGGCCGACCTGATCGTGATGGGATCACGCGGCCTGGGACGCCTTCAATCGATCCTGGCCAACAGCACCAGCCAATACGTCTTTCAACTGTCCACTCGGCCGATGCTGCTGGTGCGGGACGACCTCTACGTCAAGCATGTCAATCGCGTGATGGTGACGATCGACGGAACAGGCGTTGGTGACGACGCGCTGCGCACAGCCTGCGAACTGGTGCGTGAAATTCCCGGCGGAACCCTCACCGGAGTTCATGTCGTTCGCCAGGAATCAGCACCCTCCCGGGGAGGCCGCACCAAAGCGGACGAGGTTCTCGATGCCGCTGTTCAGCGGGCCAGGGGCTTCGGTATAGACATGAAAGCCATACACACCGAAGGGAAGGACATCGGTCGGAGCGTTTGCCTCGCTGCATCGGAGTGCAACGCCGACTTGGTGGTCATCGCCTCACAGGACCGACGTCCTCTTGTCGCCAGAGGACTGGTGGATTTGGACAAGCTTCTGGGCGGATCAGTCAGCGACTACATCCGAGTGCACGCACCAGCCCCTGTGCTGCTGGTGCGTGAGCCTGAACGGGGCTGAATCAGGCCTCGTTGTTCTGCGTGCCGATGTAGAGCACGATCAGGAAGATCGCCGGAACCAGGATGAACAGGAGGCTGGCGACGAATCCGAGATCGTTGGTTTCCATGGCCGTTGGAGGGATCCAGGCGAAGGTATCACCGACAAGAGGCCTGGGGAGCGTCTGCCCTAGGCCTCGTCACCGGCGGTAGCAGCCTTGGCATCTCGGCCGTCGACATCAACCCCATCCTGGTCCTCTTCATCGAGCTCACTGGCTGGAGGCGCTGGCCATGCCGTGGGACCCGCCGGCAGCGGGGCCTGCCTGGCCGCAGCCAATCTCGAATCAGCATTGGCGAGCCTCACCTGAGGCCGGGTTAGAACCATGAGGGACTTCTCCACCAAGGCCTGGCATGCCAGGCGCCACTCCTGGGGCCTGCGGCGCAACTTGCTGTCTTCGACGGCAGTGCGCGCCGTCAGCGCATCGGCGTTGTCTTCATCGACCACGGAAACGAAGCAGGTGATGCACTGACCACACCCTCCGCAATTGCCCAGCTGGCCCTTCAAGCCGTAGAGCTCGATGCCCTCGCGCCGGGCCACCTCACGCAGATTCTCGCCGGGGTAACACTCAACATCACGACCTTCACGAATAAACCTAATAACGGGCATGAGCTCACAAGCAACCAACCCCCATCATGGGCTGAAGCATTGCGTTTTGTGAACAGCAGGGTCACGACTTTCATGTCACTGACCGTTGCGGGCAGGTCACTTTTCTCCCGCCCCATGGACTGAAGCCCTTACGATCGCTCATGTCTGACTGCATAAGCAGTCTTGTCCCCCGAACCTGACCCATGGGATTGCCCTGGTATCGGGTGCACACCGTTGTCATTAATGACCCGGGCCGCCTCCTGGCTGTGCACCTCATGCATACAGCGCTTGTAGCCGGCTGGGCCGGCTCCATGGCGCTCTACGAGCTGGCCATTTTCGATCCGTCTGATCCTGTCCTGAACCCGATGTGGCGTCAGGGCATGTTCGTGATGCCCTTCATGTCCCGCCTTGGCGTGACCGGCAGCTGGGGTGGATGGAGCATCACCGGCGAAACGGGTGTTGATCCCGGTTTCTGGAGTTTTGAGGGCGTCGCTGCCGCTCACATCATTTTCTCCGGCCTGATGATGCTGGCCGCCATCTGGCACTGGACCTACTGGGATCTCGAGATCTGGCAGGACCCACGCACCGGCGAACCCGCTCTCGACCTGCCGAAGATCTTCGGAATTCACCTGCTGCTTGCAGGTCTGGGCTGCTTCGGTTTCGGCGCCTTTCACCTCACTGGGGTCTTCGGCCCGGGCATGTGGATCTCAGACCCCTACGGCCTGACGGGACACCTCGAAGCGGTTCAACCGTCATGGGGACCAGAAGGTTTCAACCCTTTCAATCCCGGCGGAATCGTTGCCCACCACATCGCTGCTGGGATTGTCGGCATCATTGCTGGCATCTTCCACATCACAACCCGACCACCCGAGCGCCTTTACAAGGCTCTCCGTATGGGCAACATCGAGACTGTGCTGGCAAGCGCTATCGCAGCAGTTTTCTTTGCCGCTTTCATCGTGGCCGGAACCATGTGGTACGGCTCCGCAGCCACCCCGGTCGAATTGTTCGGGCCGACCCGTTATCAGTGGGACCAGAGCTACTTCAAGACTGAGATCAACCGTCGCGTTCAAACCGCGATGGATGATGGCGCCACCAGGGAGCAAGCCTTTGAGGCCATCCCTGAGAAGCTGGCCTTCTACGACTACGTCGGCAACAGTCCTGCAAAGGGTGGTCTCTTCCGCGTTGGACCGATGGTGAACGGAGATGGCTTACCAACTTCCTGGCTTGGTCATGTTGTCTTCACCGACAAAAACGGTGATGAACTTCAAGTTCGTCGTCTCCCCAACTTCTTTGAGAACTTCCCTGTAGTCCTCGAAGATGAGCAAGGAATTGTTCGCGCTGACATTCCCTTCCGACGGGCAGAAGCCAAATACTCCTTCGAACAGCAAGGCGTAACCGCCCAGGTGTTCGGTGGTGCACTGGATGGTCAAACCTTCACTGACCCTGCCGACGTGAAGCGCCTTGCCCGCAAGGCCCAGCTGGGTGAAGCGTTCGACTTCAACCGCGAGGTCTACAACTCCGACGGTGTGTTCCGAAGTTCACCCCGTGGCTGGTTCACATTTGGCCACGCAACCTTCGCTCTGTTGTTCTTCTTCGGCCACATCTGGCACGGTGCCCGCACCCTGTATCGCGACGTGTTCGCTGGTATTGATCCTGACCTCGGTGATCAGGTGGAGTTTGGTCTCTTCGCCAAGCTTGGTGACAAAACCAGCCGTCGCCTACCCGAGGGCTACGTTCCTCCAGCTGGAACTCCCCTCAACTGATCGCCCCTTAGGAACAACACGATGGAAAGCTTCGCTTACGTCCTCATCCTTACCCTCGCGATTGCCACGCTCTTCTTCGCGATAGCATTCCGCGATCCGCCGAAAATAGGTAAGTGATTTGAATCCTCAAAACCCCGCTTCGGCGGGGTTTTTTATTTTTCTTTCACCGATCGTCGCAAGATGGTCTCGTCCGCCAGAGCCGACCACAGCAGTCTCAAGTCACTGACAGAGCTCGACGGAATCCTCAAATGAGACTGATGTCCTGCAGGCCCTTCTCAAGTCTCAAATCACTGTCTACAGTTGGTGGAACTTATTGATTCCTTCGGGGATGCAGTGCCCCTCCTGCCAAAACACAGATAGTCGCGTTCTTGAATCCAGGGCAGCGGATGGTGGACGTAGCGTGAGACGACGGCGTGAATGCCTCAATTGTGAATTCCGCTTCACGACCTATGAACGCGTGGAAACCGTTCCAATCACGGTGGTCAAACGCAACGGCAACAGGGAAATCTTCAGTCGCAGCAAGTTGCTGCATGGCTTAAACCGAGCTTGCGAGAAAACGGGCCTCGACGCAACACGTCTGGAATCGCTCGTTGAAGAACTCGAACTCAAACTCCAGCAACGCTCCGGCAAGGAAGTCAGCAGCGCTGAGATCGGCGAATTTGTGCTCCGGGATCTCAAGCAGATCAGCGAAGTGGCCTACATCCGTTTCGCATCCGTTTACCGCCAGTTCCGTGGCATTGATGACTTCGTGTCAACCCTTGAAACACTCAACACTGATCAGGAGCAGAACCATCTCGCCACTGTTCGTTGAACCAGTGCATTGAACCGATGGGTTCTAAGTGTCGGTTCGATCTGTAAACTCATTGATTCTCCGTGAAACGTCGGCGGGCGTTTGACGCGATTTTTTCGAACTACCCACCTGAGGTAGACCGCCAGCCCCCCATGTCTGCGACTCCGACAGAAGAACAGATCCAGGATCAGGTTCAGGACGCGAACGCCACAGAAGGCTCTGCAGAAACCCCCGCCGCCGAACAGGCGTTTGAAGATGAGGATCTGAGCATTCCTGAAGACGTCCCCACCGCGGATGATCCAAGCAGCCGAGCCGCCAGCCGCAGCCTGGACGACGCCGGATTCACCCTGGATGAGTTCGCGGCTCTCCTCAGCAAGTACGACTACAACTTCAAGCCTGGCGACATCGTCAACGGTACGGTCTTCGCCCTGGAATCGAAGGGCGCGATGATCGATATCGGCGCCAAGACTGCTGCCTTCATGCCTCTTCAAGAGGTGTCGATCAACCGGGTCGAGGGTCTGAGCGACGTGCTTCAGCCCGGCGAGATCCGTGAGTTCTTCATCATGAGTGAGGAGAACGAAGATGGTCAGCTGGCGCTCTCGATCCGTCGGATCGAATACCAGCGGGCATGGGAGCGGGTCCGCCAGCTCCAGAAGGAAGACGCCACGATCTACTCCGAGGTGTTTGCCACCAACCGTGGTGGTGCCCTGGTGCGCGTGGAGGGTCTGCGGGGCTTCATCCCCGGATCCCACATCAGCACCCGCAAGCCGAAGGAGGAACTGGTTGCCGACTTCCTGCCTCTGAAATTCCTCGAGGTGGACGAAGAGCGCAACCGCCTGGTGCTCAGTCACCGCCGCGCCCTGGTGGAGCGGAAGATGAATCGCCTGGAAGTGGGCGAAGTTGTGGTGGGTACAGTCCGGGGCATCAAGCCCTACGGCGCCTTCATCGACATCGGTGGCGTCAGCGGTCTGCTGCACATTTCCGAGATCAGCCACGAGCACATCGAGACCCCCCACTCGGTGCTGAACGTGAATGATCAGATGAAAGTGATGATCATCGATCTGGATGCCGAGCGCGGCCGGATTTCGTTGTCCACGAAGGCTCTCGAGCCCGAACCCGGCGACATGCTCACCGACCCCCAGAAGGTGTTCGAAAAGGCCGAGGAAATGGCCGCTCGCTACAAGCAGATGCTGATGGAGCAGGCCGAAGAGGGCGAAGATCCGATCAGCTCCATGATGATCTGAGCCTGATGGCCCAACTGCTGCTGAAGGGACATCCCATCGGCAATGTCCAAGGGGTGCTGTTCGATAAGGACGGCACCCTTTCCCATAGCGAGCCACATCTGCTGGCCTTGGCAGACGCACGTATCAACAAAGCCATCAAGGTTGCTCAGGAACAAGCCCCTGGGCTGAAACTTTCTGAGCTGAACCACACCCTGTACAGAGCATTCGGTGTTGATCACGGCATGCTCGATCCCGGCGGAACCCTGGCGGTTGCCTCCAGGCAGGACAACATCGCCTCGACTGCAACGGTGTTCTGCCTGTTGGGCTGCTCATGGCCCCAGGCTCTGGCCATGGCCCATACCTGCTTCAACGCGGTAGACCAAGACGGCCGGATCGACACCACCCCAAGCCCGCTGATCAACGGTGCTGGACAACTGCTTCAGGACCTGCACCAGCAGGGTATAACCGCTGCTGTAATCAGCAACGACACCCAATCCGGGGTTGAAGGCTTCCTGGCTCACCACCAGCTAAGCGCAGGCGTTGCCGGCATCTGGAGTGCTGACGACCATCCGCGTAAACCCGATCCACAGGCCGTCCTGGAACTGTGCGGCAGGCTTGGCCTGCCACCCCAACGATGTGCCTTGGTTGGGGATGCGGAGACCGACCTTCAAATGGCCATTGAGGCCGGCATCGGCGGCGTGATCGGCTTCACCGGTGGCTGGAGTCGAGCTCCGGAACTGCCATCAGCACAGCATCTGCTCCACTGCTGGACCGATCTCACCCTCAGCACAACCGCGTAAAGTCGCGCGATCTGGAGGCCCGAATGAGCCGCTACGTCTTTACGTCCGAATCCGTCACGGAAGGGCATCCCGACAAGATCTGCGACCAGGTGAGCGACGCCGTTCTCGATGCTCTGCTGGCTCAGGATCCCGCCAGCCGCGTCGCCTGCGAGACCGTGGTGAACACCGGCCTCTGCATGATCACCGGTGAAGTGACCTCCAAGGCGCAGGTGGATTTCATCCACCTGGTGCGCAACGTGATCAAGGAGATCGGTTACAGCGGGGCCCGGGCCGGTGGCTTCGATGCCAACAGCTGTGCGGTGCTGGTGGCTCTCGATCAGCAGTCCCCCGACATCGCCCAGGGCGTTAACGAGGCCGACGACCACGCCGGTGATCCCCTGGATCTGGTGGGCGCCGGTGACCAGGGAATCATGTTCGGCTACGCCTGCAACGAGACGCCTGAGCTGATGCCGTTGCCGATCAGCCTGGCCCACCGGCTGTCGCGCCGCCTGGCCGAAGTGCGCCACAACGGAACCCTGGGTTACCTGCTTCCCGATGGCAAAACCCAGGTGAGCGTCGTTTATGAAAACGACAAGCCCGTCTCGATCGACACGATCCTGATCTCCACCCAGCACACCACTGAAGTGGATGGGATCAGTGATGAGCAGGGCATCCGCGAGCGCATCACCGAAGACCTCTGGACCCATGTGGTGGAGCCGGCGACCGCCGATCTGGCGCTCAAGCCCTCCCGCGAGGCCACCAAGTATCTGGTGAACCCAACCGGCAAGTTCGTGGTGGGCGGCCCTCAGGGCGATGCCGGCCTCACCGGCCGCAAGATCATCGTGGACACCTATGGCGGCTATGCCCGCCACGGCGGTGGTGCTTTCTCCGGCAAGGACCCCACCAAAGTGGACCGCTCGGCCGCCTATGCAGCGCGCTACGTGGCCAAGTGCCTTGTGGCAGCAGGGCTCGCCGAACGGGCCGAAGTGCAGCTGAGCTACGCCATCGGCGTGGCCAGACCCGTATCGATTCTGGTGGAATCCTTCGGCACCAGCGCATTGGCCAACGATGCCCTCACCGCCCTGGTGCAGGAGCATTTCGATCTGCGCCCCGGCGCCATCATCGAGACCTTCGGTCTGCGCAACCTGCCCCAGCAACGGGGCGGCCGTTTCTATCAGAACACTGCTGCTTACGGCCATTTCGGACGCAACGACCTCAACGCCCCCTGGGAAGACGTAACCGCGAAAAGCCAGGAGCTTCGCCAGGCAGAAGCCAGACGGGTCGAACAGGTGGCCACGGCCTGACGCTATGACGGATTCGCCGCTGGTGCTCGGAATCGACCTGGGCACCAGCGGAATTCGCACAGCCGTCATAGCAGCTAACGGCGAACTGCTCGACAGCAGATCCCAGGCCTACGGCGGAGACTTCGCCAACCCCCATAGCTGGCGCGAAGGCTGTATTGACCTCATCAGAGCGATCCCGACCCAGCTGCGATCCCAGCTGAAAGCGCTCGCCGTTGATGGCACCTCAGGCACGTTGCTGGCCTGCGATCGCGAAGGTTCCCCACTGGGGAAAGCACTGGCCTACTCCCAGAGCTGCCCTGAGCTGCAGTCAGCGCTGCAGCCTTTGGTGGATTCCAGCAGTCCGGCCGCCAGCTGCAGCGGCAGCCTGGCCCGGGCCTTGCGACTCATCAACTGCCATGGTGAGGCGATCCTGCTGCGGCATCAGGCCGACTGGATCAGCGGATGGCTGCTAAACGATTGGCGCTGGGGAGAAGAAGGCAACAACCTGCGTCTGGGTTGGGATCTGATCACCCACAGCTGGCCAGCCCGTTTTGCCGAACATCCCTGGCGGCAGGCCCTGCCTGAGATCCGACCCAGCGGCAGCATTCTCGGGACGATCGCAGTGGAGCAGGCCAAGGCCTTGGGCCTGGCGAACGATCTGATCATCGTTGCCGGAACAACGGATTCCAATGCCGCTGTACTCGCCGCCGATCCGGGTCCCGGAGATGGGATCACCGTGCTGGGGACCACGCTGGTGATGAAGTGCTTCACCGAAACGCCCCTGCACGCCCCGGGGGTGACCAGCCATCGCGTGGGTGGACGCTGGCTCAGTGGTGGCGCCTCCAATGCAGGGGCCGGTGTACTGCGGCGTTTTTACAGCGACGACCAACTCAGCGAACTGAGCCGCCAGATCAACCCAGACACCGACAGCGGACTGCGCCTGCGGCCACTCCCCGCTCCAGGGGAACGCTTCCCTGTGGATGATCCAGAGCGGCTACCGGTGCTTGAACCACGGCCGGTAAG
The DNA here is from genome assembly GCF_000737595.1 of Synechococcus sp. KORDI-52. Lineage (NCBI taxonomy): Bacteria > Bacillati > Cyanobacteriota > Cyanophyceae > Synechococcales > Synechococcaceae > Synechococcus > Synechococcus sp. KORDI-52. The sequence goes on from NZ_CP006271.1 coordinate 19,174, forward strand.
TGATGCCCTCTATCTGCATGGACTACTCGAAGGGCTCGCCGAGATCGAAGCGCAGGGTTGGCACCGCCTGAACGAGCTGGGTGCTGACGCACCCCGACGGATCATCAGCATCGGCGGTGGAGCGCGCAATCCCCAATGGCGACGGCTGCGGGAACGCCGCCTGGGCTGCGCTGTAACGAGTTGCCATACACCCCCCGCTGCAGGGGTGGCGCGACTGGCCCAACAGGCCCTGGTCGGGTGAGAATTCCCGCATCACGCCCAACCCCCATGCCCACCAAGCTCCGCGATGGTCTGGCCATCGGCCTTTTCGTCGTGCTGGCCGGATATGTGGGCTTCAGTGGCATTCGCCTCGGTCTTTTGTTGATCGAACGCTTCGCTTGAGCCGATCACTGCAAAAATTGCATTCACCTGTTTGATCCCAATGCCTGCAGACCCCCTTACTGATGCCGTCAGCACACGGATCTGCAAACACATGAACGACGACCATTCCGAAGCGGTGCTCGCCTACGCCAAGCACTACGGCGGCGTCAGCAATCCCGCTGCAGCACGCATGGTGTCTGTGAAAGCAGAAACCATGGAACTGGAGGTAGATGGCGCCAGCGTCAGCATTGCCTTCGATCACACCCTCACCGACAGCGAAGACGCCCACCGCACCTTGGTGGCGATGCTGAGGGCAATGCCCAAAGAAAGCGCCTGATCTCGGACCGATTCGGCCCAGCAGTGGAAGGCTCGTTGCAGTGACCGACCTGCTGTGCATCGCGCGCTCCTGACCTTTGCCCAAGCCCTGCTGATCGAGCCCCGCTGCCCGATCTGTTATGGACCCTGGGACAGCCCACTGCCTCCGACGGCTACCTGCACCACGTGCATGGACGCACTTGCTCTCCCTTCACAGGGACTCAAGGGCTTGCTGCCATTGCCTTGGTGCGCCCTGGGGACTTACGCAGGCCCGCTGCGGCAGCTGCTGCTGAAGCTGCGTGAACGGCGCCAAGGCAAAGCTCTTGCGGCCTTGGTGCAGCTGCTGTCGGACCGCTTCACCCTGCCTGCAACAGCAGTGCTGGTGCCGATTCCAAGCTGGAAGCGGCGACGATCCAACCCCCTGCCACAGCGCATTGCCCTGGGATTGGGCCGGCCAACGGAAGAGCTGCTGCACCGCACCCGTGCCGGGTTAAGCCAACACCATCTGAACAAACGCCAACGCCAAACCAACCTGATGGGTGTGTTCCAGACCTGCCCCCTCCCCCATCATCAGGCGCTCAGCTCGGTCTGGCTCGTGGACGACATCCTCACGACCGGGTCCACCGCATTGGCAGCCCGTCAGGCCCTTGAAGCTGCTGGACACCGCGTGGCTGGATTGATCTGCCTGGGACGAACCCCCTCAAAAGAGCGCAGGCGGTGATTTAAGATTCGCGAGTCGCTTCGGCGGCGCGCCGGGATAGCTCAGTTGGTAGAGCAGGCGACTGAAAATCGCCGTGTCCCCAGTTCAAATCTGGGTCCTGGCATCAATAGATGCCAAAACTGCCGTGTCATTCATCTCACCGGATGCAGGCACAGATCGTGTTTTCGACAACGCCGACAGTTTCGCCATGGTGTTTGACCGCACTTGGAAGCAACTGCGAAGCAGCAGCAAGGCTGAACTCAGCCAAGAGGAACATCTCGAAGCGGTGCTCGAGGCGATGGCCGATCACCCCTTCCTGATCAGTTCACCCGAAATGGCACGCCAGGTGGCCGCCTTCCGGATCAGGCTGCTGGAGCTGGCCTGATCAGGCGGAGAGCAGATCGATCTGGGGATCATCCACATATTCCGTGTCATCGCTGAGGGTCTCATCACTGAAGGCCTCGTCCTCGACTCGGTCGTCGTCCATCTCAGATGTTTCTGAGATCTCGTCATCGTGCGCTGCTGAAGCCTCCTCGGCGTGGGAATCAGCATGGAGCGTCACGACCTCGCCTGGGATTAGACGATCACGAAGCATCCGCACCTTCTCTTCGCTGGCCAGGAGCAGTTCGCCGGCGTCATCACTGACCGCTGAGATTTCCGCATCCGCCAGCTGCTGGCCCTCAATGTCGGCCAACCGCGTTTCCAGTTCCATCAAACGATCCGCCAGCGTTTCCACCACTTCACTGAGACTGAGCAGATGGGTGCACAGCTGTTGCTCGAACGCGGTGCGCGGGGGGGTGGTGGTCACCGAGCTGGCCTCGTGTTGAGAAATTTCGCTGATGGTATCGATGCTGAGCTTCGTGTCCACGGCCCTGGGAAAAACCACGACTCGCCTAAATTTCCCAGGGCTTTCGAGCGATTGAAGAGATGTCCAGGCTGAAGACAGGGCTGAAGGTCACCGCCTGGGTTGCCGTCTTCATTGTTGCTGTGATTTATCTGCATCGTTACGGCATCGCACCGCTGCAAAGCGCCGTGAATGACATGGGCATCTGGGCCCCACTCGGCCTGTTCCTGCTGCGGGGGGTGAGCATCATCCTGCCGGCGTTACCGAGTTCGGTGTATTCCCTGCTGGCCGGCTCGCTGCTGGGCTTCAAAGCGGGCTACCTCACGATCGTCTTCTCAGATCTGGTGTTCTGCAGCGCGGCCTTTTTCATCGCCCGCCGGTGGGGACGCGGCCCGGTGAGCCGTCTGGTGGGAGCCAGCGCAATGAAACGCATCGATGGGTTCAGCAAGAACCAGCTGGAAGGCAACTTCTTTTTGATGACAGGCCTGCTGATGACCGGGCTCTTTGATTTCCTGAGCTATGCCATCGGGATCAGCCGCACCCACTGGCGTCTCTTTGCACCAGCCCTGCTGATCAGCGTGCTGATCAGCGATTCCATCATCGTGGCCGTCGGCTCGGGTGTGGCTCAGGGAGCAAGCCTCACCCTGGGTTTGGCTCTGCTTGCGATGTTTGCCCTCGCCACCATCACAGGCCTTGTGAAAAGGAAATCCTCAGCGATCCCCTCGGACAACGCCTCATGAAACGAAGCGCAAGGGATGACTGCAGATGCATGTCGATTCCCACGAACCGCTGACTGGGTCGAGGAAATTCCTGGACACTGGTTACATTCGAGTTGATCGGCGTTTCTCGATGAGCGCACTGGCAGATCCGAGAATTGCCGTCCTGCAGAACCAGGCCGGCAGCAGCGGTGAGCTGGATCTACCAGTGGGAGACGGTTGTTTTCGGATCAACCTCCGTGATGAAAACATCGCGCTCTGGCAGGAGACATTTGATCAACACACCACGGCAGCCAACCTTCTGCTGGCTTGCGAAGAGAGCAATGGGGATCTCAAGGACACGCGCCTGACCTGGGTGGTGGGATCTGCCATCCGTACAGCGACAGCCTCAAGCCCAGACGCCGTCGGCTGGCTGTTGGCGCAGTTGGGGGTACCAACTGAACTCACGGAAGCAGCCATCAGCCGTTGCCCTGGGTTGGGGGATGACCTGGTCTGGGCCTTTTACCTGGAACGCCACGGCTGGCTGATCGCCACGCCGGTGGCCAGCGTCAACCCTTGAACCTTCAAAACACCGACTTCAAGACCCTGGTGCAAACCGCACAGGTTCAAGGGCTGAGCCTCAACCAAGATTTGCCGCAGACCACGCTCCGCATTCTTGAGCGTGCTGATCAAGCCCAACGCCAACTCACGAACGATGAGCTCGCAACGATCTGCCAGGCCTCCGGCATGGATGTCTCGCTCCCTGACAGCCTGATCCAACGATCAGATCAGCTGGTGAACCAGGCGCGGGGTCATCTGCTTGCAACCCAGCCGCATCTGGTGCAACCGGGCGGGGCTCTCTACCCGCAGGACAGAGCAGATGCCTGCTGGCGCGACTGCTGGAACTTTCTACGAGTGATCACCTACGCGGTGGCCTGCAACCAGAGCTGCTTTACCAACCCGAGCGGCATGGCCGCCATTAGGGAGCTGTACAGACGAATGAACGTGCCCATCGAGGGGATGAACATCGCCCTCGGTCAGCTCAGAGAGAAGACCCTGGAAGGGGTCTCGCGATCGAACAACCGTCAGTTGATCCGCGACTGCTTCCAGCACCTACACGCCGAGCTCAACAAATCTGCAGTTAAGAGCTGATAAGCGCCACCACCAAAATTTTTTGTTCAAGAGAGGATTACACCCAAGTATTTCTACTCACGGAGCACCCCATGGCCATCCCGCTTCTTGGGTACCCGCTCAACACCCAAAACGGTCGCGTTAGCAACCTGGCCGGCGACAACAGCACCATCAAGCCCCAAACGTATGCCTCCTCTGCAGCGGGCGATGACAGCGCCAGAACAGAGATGGACAGCTTGATTGAACAGGCCTATCGCCAAGTCTTCTTTCATGCGATGCGCAGTGATCGCGAACCGTTCCTGGAATCACAGCTCCGGAGCGGCAACATCACGGTTCGGGATTTCATCCGAGGTCTGCTGCTGTCGGAACGCTTCCAGCAGGGCTACTACCAGTGCAACTCGAACTACCGGATGGTGGATCAGGTGGTGGGACGTGTGCTCGGGCGCCCGACCCATGGCGACGCCGAACGCCGGGCCTGGTCGATCGTGATCGGAGAGAAGGGCTTTACCGCCTTCATCGACGCCCTACTCGACAGCCCGGAATATATGAACTGCTTCGGGTACGACTTGGTACCGCAGCAGCGCTCGCGCGTGCTGCCCGGGCGGCCCCTTGGGGAAATCCCGATCTACCAACAATTCCCGCGCTACGGAACCGACTGGCGCGACGCCCTTCAAGATCGGGCGCCTATCCATCAAGGTGCGCTGTCAGAGCGACTGGAGGTTGCTGCCACTTGGGTCAACGAGGAACCCCCTGCTTTCGCTCTCAAGCTCTGGCTCGGCCTGTTTGCCGTCGGTGGATTCGAAATCGCGCGGGTGCTCCTTACCATCGTTGTCGCGATGCTGCGCAACTGAGATGTCGATGCCCAAATCAGGGGCTCTGAATCTGCGTGAGTGGACGGCACCCGAAACGTGCGGAGCAACAAGCTCAGTCACAAATCCAGTCGATGCTCGAGGGGCTGACTGGAGCGGTCAGGACTTGGGAGAACTCGACCTAAGAGACGCCAAGCTCTGTCGCTGTGATCTGCGCGGAACAAACCTCAGCCAGTGCCAACTCGAAGGCGCTGATTTACGCCTGGCGCGTTACGACCAAACCACCCTGGTGCCTGAGGGCTTTGCACTGAACACAAGCGGTGCCGTTGGCCCCGGGGCCAAGCTGAATGGGGCTTTTCTCAACAGCACAGATCTGCGCGGGATGGACCTCAGGGGAAGCGTGTTGATGGGTGCCTATCTGAGTGGTTCAGATCTGAGTGGAGCTTTGCTCGATGGCGTTTCCTTAGCAGGCGCTGACCTGCGATCAGCCACGTTTCGCGGAGCCATGTGCCGGGGAACCCGTTTCGGAACCTGCGAGATGGACATGGCCGATCTTCGCGGCGCCAACCTTGAGGGGGCAGCCCTCGAAACCGTTACATCAATTCGCGGGGCGGACTTTTCTCTCTGCACCGGGCTGGAGGATCAAATTGGTGCTCTGCTCAGTCGATCCGTCCAGGAACTCGACTGCTGGAATCCGATGACCCGCTCCACGACAAGGGCAAGCCTTGAGTCCCTGATCAAGGGGCAAGGGACAGACGCCTAAAGCGAGTCATTGGTATCCGAACTTCTCCGACAGAACCCGCCGAGATCGCGGTCACGGCGGAGGAATCAGTGCGTGACGCAACAGTCGGACACAATTGATTGAGGTTTATAAAGAATGCTCTTCGGGCATGACCTTGTGAAGGACTATTAGTCGAACCACTGCGTGTGAATTCATGCCTTTCGGTCCAGCCTCGCTTCTGGGGGTCGAACGCTTCTCTGAGGAGAGTGAAGCCCCTCTCGAGCTGATCCCAGGCGATGAGGACGCCAGGAAAGAACAGATCATCCGTGCTGTGTACAAGCAAGTGCTTGGCAACGCTTACGTGATGGACAGCGAACGGCAGATCGTCGAAGAGTCGCAGTTCAAGCTCGGTGAAATCAGCGTCCGTGAGCTGGTTGGCCGCATTGCCAAAAGCGATCTGTATCGCAGCCGCTTCTTTGATAACTGTGCGCGGTACCGCTACATCGAGCTGGCCTTCCGCCATCTTCTCGGTCGCGCACCTGCTGACTACGCGGAAATGCGTGAACACGCCGATCGCCTGGACAGCCAAGGGTATGAGGCTGATATCGACAGCTTCTTGAACAGCGCGGAATACCAAAACACCTTTGGCGAATGGACGGTCCCTTATCAGCGGGGCTGGAAGACCGAAAGCTGTGCCACCTTGCAGGAATTCACCTGGAGCTTCCAGTTGCTGCGCGGCAACAGCAGCAGCAGCCTCAAAGGTGATCTTGCAGGCAACAGGAGCAAGCTGGGTGGTTCGGCTTATTTGAACCGAGCCATCGCAGTGGTTCCCCCCTCCTCCAAAGAGACCGCTGGCTGGAGTTTCCGTCCCTCGACCAACCTTCAGGACGCACCCACACGTCTCGGGGTTGGCGCAGGCGATCAAGGCATCACGTATCGGGTCGAAGTCACGGCTTACAAAGCCAACAATCTCCGGCGGATTTCCCGCTACACCCGCAGCAACCGCATCTTCTACGTGCCGTTCGACAAGCTCTCAGAGCAGTTCAAACGCATCCATAACGAAGGCGGCAAAATCGCCAGCATTACGCCGGTGACTTAAGCCACATCCGAATTCCTCTCGACGCTCACGACCACCTATCCCCTCACCAAAACAATGGCCAGCACCCAATCTTCCCTTGGTTTCGGCGCAACCAGCAAGTGGAATGATCCCGTCCGCTTCCAGCGCAAGGGAGGAGCAGAACAAAGCGCTGCCCTCACCAATGGTGAGTTTCTGAAGCAGTCATGTGACCAAATGGCGATTGGGGTAGGTCCCCGCAGTCACGCTGACTGCCCCCATCGCGTCACAAGCGAGTGCTATTCGCCAGAGGATGACGCGTCTCTGGAAACCGTGGTCAATGCGTCGTATCGACAGGTCTTTGGCAACGCCCACGTGATGGATTTCGAGCGTTGCTCGGAATTGGAAGCTCAGCTGCGGGACGGTCGTTTGACCGTGCGTGAATTCGTTCGTGGCCTGGCCAAGTCCAGTTTTTACAAGGACCGTTTCTTTAGAAGCGTTGCCCCACAGCGGGGTGTCGAGCTGACCTTCAAGCACCTGTTGGGCCGAGCGCCTGAAACACAGGCCGAGATCTCAGCGAAAATTGCCCTTCTGGCAGAACACGGTCACGACGGCTTGGTCGACAGCATCGTCGACTCTGCGGAGTACCTCGAAGTCTTCGGCAGTGACGTGGTGCCCTATGCGCGTTCATGGAGTTCGCCCGCTGACCTGTCAACAGCAGCCTTCCCCATGCTGGCCGCTCTTCAAAGGAGTTTTGCCGGCAGTGATAGTGCCCGCGGCGCAGGTCCGGCGCTAACCCGCAGCCTCGCCAATGGTGTGGCTCCTCGCATCAGCCTGCCAAGTCAGCCCATTGGTCTGCGTCCCTCCTCTGGAAGTTTCACGGGCAAGCAGTTCAGCAGCAAAGCACCTGGGATCACCTCAGGAAAAGATTCCGGACCCATGCGCGGCGACGTGTATGTCACCTTCGGTCTTGGCCAGCGGGAGCAAGAGACTTACCAACGTTGCCCAGGTGACGGCCCCGATCAACTCGCTGCACTGATTCGTTCCACCTACAAACAGGTGATGGGCAATCCCCATCTGATGGAATTCGAACGGGTTGTCTCCGCGGAAAGTAAATTCATCGATGGCTACCTGAGCACACGTGAATTCGTTCGTGCCGTTGGCCTCTCAGCTGAATACAAGCGCCGTTTCTTCGAAACCAGTGCCCCGTATCGCTTCATCGAGCTGAACTTCAAGCATTTCCTGGGAAGAGCTCCGCAGTCCCAGGCCGAAATCAGCGAGCACACCAAGATCCTCGCCGAAGGTGGCTATGAGGCTGAAATCTCCAGCTATGTCGATAGCGCTGAATACCAGAACACCTTTGGTGAAGACACAGTTCCGTTCGCTCGAATCCTCACCGAAAGCGGCCGCTCTCAAGTTGACTTCAACCGTCAACTGAGCCTGGCAGAAGGGTATGCCGCAAGCGATACGGTGCTCGGAAGTTCCGCCTTGGTGAGTTCGGTTGCGACAGGCCTAGCGCCCAGTGGCTGGAGCAAAACCACCAGCCGGGCAAACCGCACTGGTACTCAATCTGGCGCACCTGATCCCACCAAGAAGCGTTTCCGCATTGTTGTTGCTTCTCAGGCTGCTCGTTCGCGTCAACGCACGGCTGGTAACAGTTACGTCGTGTCTGGGAAAGACATGAGCAGCCAAATGAAGTACATCCATGCACGCGGGGGCAAGATCGTTTCCATCACTGAGGTGATGTAAGAGCATTCGATTGCTGCACTAGGGAGCCACTTTATGAAGGGGTGGCTCACTCACATCACCTTCTAATCAGAACAAAATGACTGAGCCTACAACTCTTTCCTCAGAAGCCAACGTCGATACGTCACATGCTGCAGATGTGATTCGCCAAGCGTACCGCCAGGTGTTTGGTAATCGACATCTGATGGAACTCGATGTGAACCCCTCCATTGAGGCATTGTTCATCAATGGTGATCTGACAGTTCAAGGATTGGTAACAGCTCTCGCCCAGTCGGAAACCTATAAAAAGCTTTTTCTTGAAAGCAACAGCCCATACCGCTTTGTTGAGCTCAACTTCAAACATCTACTAGGCCGTCCTCCGCGTGACCAAGCTGAGTTGATGAGCCATGTTCGACTGCTGCAGGAAGAGGGATACGAAACAGAAATCGCGAGTTACACCTATAGCGATGAATACCTTTCGGCTTTTGGCATCGACCAAGTTCCATACAATCGTGCAACCCAGTCCGTGGTGGGAGGAAGCACGCTCTACTTCACACGGGCGAAAGCCTTGGATGCCGGATATGCCGGATACGACAACGCAGAAACAAATTCGAAACTCTTGAATAGTCTCTGCACTGATAGTTCACCAGAAGCACATGATCGCAGAAGCGTTGGCAACGCCAAGGCATTGACCATCAACTGGACATCTCGTCGTCAGGTGGGTGCCAACCGCCGAGCAGTTCAAAAGTCGGTGGTGACTCAAACCAGCATGTCAGCCACCATCAAATCAATTCTGTCGCAGGGCGGCCAGATCCTTTCTATTGCGAAGGCTAACTCCTTTTGATCATTCTGAAATTATCGATGGCTCATCAGTGATGATGGGGAGACAATCGAAATCTCAGTCTTGGTGGCCATTCGGCCACCAAGGGCACGTCGAACAAACTCTCTAAACATGCCTATCTTGCGCCCACCCTCCAGCGAGCACCCAAACAGGAACACCACATTCCTCCAGTCAGTTGCATCAACGCCCATGGCAATGTCCATGATGGTCGACTCGATGGTTAACATGATGCAGATCAACCGTCCTTCACTGGATGAGCTCAACGCAGGAAACAGCACAAGTTCGCATGACGATTGAGCAATTTGTTGCTCAAAGTTCAGGCAAGTGGCGCTCAATGCGATCGGGGCATTCTCTAGCCTTCCAACAGTTTGAAGAAGTTCTTAGCGAAGTTGTCATTAAAGAACTCAGCAAAGAGGATCCAGGAGTTAAAAAATTGCTAGAATCATCCTTAGCAAAAGAACAGGATAAATGCACAATTTCATCACCTTTCAAAATGGAATGGTGCGCCGAAAGTGACTGGGAACCCGACGATCCTTCAGAAGTATCATCAGGATCTTGCATTATTGTTCCACTAACCAAAGATAAATCTTCGGGAACATTGATCAGAAGCGTCGGTTATGCAGAATCTGAGGCCGCAATCTCTGAATACCATTTTCTAGATGATGGCACGTTTACCCTCACAACGCAGTACGAACAATCAATTGCGGAAGAAAGAATTTGGTTTGTCTCAGAGAATGTGCGCTGCAGATCATCAGTCTTGAGAACGTCAGCAGGATCAGGAATACTCCAAACTTCATTTGCCTCAGAAGTCCGGCGCATTAATGCATAGATCCAAGAGATGAGCAAGAAATCAGCCTTTGCCGAGTTCGCCAATACTCTCGCTGGCGTCTACGACAACATCGAACAGTCGCAAAAAAATCCCAAGGATTTTGCACGCATCAATATCTTCTTCCGACCATTACCTTGGCATATTTTCAAAGGGCCTGGATTTTATTCTGAACAATGCTACGACTATGCCCCCTGGGATCCTTATCGACAGGGAATTCATCGTTTAACTGCAAATGGAGATACATTTATAGTAGAGAACTATGGTTTCACAAACCCCAGAAGATTAGCGGGAGCTGGTCGGGATCCCGAAATCATGAATGCAATCAATGCAGCAACCCTAAAAGAGCGATGTGGATGTGCGATGCACTTTCACAGCAAAGGAGAAGGAAAGTACATAGGCAAAGTGGAACCTGGGAAAAAATGCCTGGTTCCACGGGATGGAAAACTCACATATCTTGTCAGCGAAGTTGAAGTCGATCAAAACAATTGGATTAGTCGGGATCGAGGGTATGATCCCAAGACAGACGAACAGGTTTGGGGCTCTGAGCATGGGCTCCTAAAATTCAAAAGAATTAAAAGCTTCTCCGAAGAAATCAATGATAAGTGGCTAGATTCGAAAGCCTGAAATGGAAAATATTAAAAAACAAATGAAGGCCTGGATACGTTCACAGCATCTTATATGCGTTGGTACAGACTTTATCTTCGAAACAGTTGATCAAACTCAACTCGATAAATTTGAGGCTTCTATACAAGCAATTGGGGGGAGGATAAGAACAGTCAAAGCAATTGGGAATTGGCCGATGGGACCAAGACGATCGTTCAAAATATTGCAAGCCACAGCAAGCGTACCCAGACCTGGCGGAGAAGATCTAGTTACCTATTGGGCTAAAAAAGGAAGCAAATCAACAAGATATTCGGAAATCAATTCCTGAGAAGAATCCCTACTCTTCAAACCAGCCCATCCAGGTGTCTTGGCTGAAATCGGTATGCTTGCTCCATTTTCTCAAAATAGCGGCGGAATCGATATCGAAACCATTGGCAGCTGCGATCTCAATGACTTGATCCTGATTGAGAGCAGCCTTAATTTGGGCTTTTAGATCTGGCTTTTCACGAACTAAAGTAATAAAAGCCTCTAAGACTTGATCTTGATTTGCGCTAAGAGCAGAACCGGTCATCAAAAGCCATCGAGATCACAGGATCAATTCTAAACGAAACTTCCATCAGCAGACCGTCAAACTAGGCACCATCCATCAACATGGCTCTCCATGGGGCGATCTTACGGAATGCCCATGACCAATGATCATTTGCGATGGCCTGAATCGCCAAAGCTTCAGATTCAGTTAAACAAGCTGAATCTGATTCAACATACTGAAGCCAAGCTGTGATTGAAAAAAAATAATTACGGGAAGCTGCAAAATCAACTATATCTTGATCTGTCTTGCAAGATTTCAATCCAGTTGCAATAGAGTGATCATAAATGACCATCTGCACGAAATGATCAATAACAGAATCAGACATCGTCAGCAGCTTTCAATCCAAAGCGCAAAATTCACCTTCTCACATATCATCTGCAGCACCAAAGGCCCACCGGGGCAACGTAACAACCGCCATGGAATATTTTTTTCTAGAATGCCTGAATCGATGGTAATTTTTGGAGGGCTCGTCGCCTGTTCATAGGGAATCAATGCCGAGCCAGTCAATGAAGGTTCAACATCGTTAACGATTGCTTTTAAATGCTCCAAATCAGCAACCAGGTTCAATTGATCTTGGACATCTGCTGACTTCTGGACAGCTTCAACAAACCTAGGAAGAGCCTGTTCGAGCTCGGGAGAGACTGGCATGATACAAACAACCTTCTTCTTATGATAACAGATGGCGAGAACGTATTCATAAAAAGACAGCGCAAATTAAAGAAGACAATCAGCCAGTCGTAAATCATCACTAATATTCAGACGTGGATGCTATGGTCAAAGACATAAAGGAATTTCAACGTCACTGCAGGTTCAACAGAATCAGGTCAGCTGCTCTAAAACTGCAGCTCAACACCAGCTGACAGAAAATCCTAGTTTTTCATTGATGACTCTTGAAACATGGCCGAGCGATTCGACAACTTGGTTGAAGGCTTGACAGAAGAGCAGGCCATGGCAGTGATTTTGGCTGATCCAGACTCACTCGAGAGGCCCGTTGATAAATACATGGCAGCCACAAGGCTTGGAGCGAGTAACAGCGAAGAGTCACTTGATGTGCTGATTCAGGCTGCAGAGCTGGATCCAGAGCAACTTTTTAATCGAATCACGCGACGCAAGGCGATTGACGCCCTTGGCAGACGAAAAAGTCCAAAGGCCCTACCCTCTCTGTTTCGAGCTTTAAAGTGCAGCGATGAAGCTGCGGTGATTAATTCTGTTGAAGCGATCACAAAAATTGGAGCACCGTTATCAGAAGCAGATCATGAAAAATTATTGGGAGCGCTTGAGGGCGAGGATATTCAAAAGCGAGCTGTCATACAAGCATTTTGTCGTTTAGGGGTCCCCTCTGTCATCAACAGCATCAGCCCCCTCCAGGGTGATTCAAATCCCTTGGTGGCTGGTGCGGCAAGGGCATACATGTCGAAAGTTGCTCAACGGCCAGAGGGCCTTGATGTCCTCATACCGCAACTTGTTGATCCAATCGCAGGACGGAGGCGCTCTGCCGTGATTGATTTGGGCGATGCAGGTGACGTTTCAAGGCTGGAAGCTCTTGTCACAGCTCCTGTGTCGATGTCGTTGCGTGCTAGAAGTGCATTTCAGTTGGTCGATCCTGATAAGAAATGCCAGATACCGGAAGAATATGCTGAGCCAATAACACGACTCTTACAAGATAACCCTCAACAACTCAAACTTAGGAAAGAGTGGATTTGTGAAATTGAACCTACAGAGATCGAAAACAACCTTCAACATCGCGACGAAGCACGCCAATACGGTGGTGCTTCAAGCTTGATGTCCATGCCTAAAGCAGAGAGAATTATTTTGATTAACGAAATTAAAGAAAAATTATGGAGTGATTACGTTACGCACTATTACCTAACAGCTGTCGTCAGCCTTCAGGGTTTGGAAGAACGAAGCGATCTAATCAGGCTTGCCTTAGCCGAAACAATCCCTCAGTACACCAAGTCACGCATTGCTGCAGCTTGGGGGTGCCTCCGATTGGGCCTTGTGGACCAAAAGCCGCTCCTGGAGGAGCTTTCAGCCAGTGCCTTCTGGATACCACTGAAATGGAGCTGCCAACGCGTCCTTAAACAGTTGTCATAAAAAGACGAGCGGTAAATAAGTTGAACTATCGGACATTGGTTGACGACATGGCCTTACTGATTTCGCCTTTGTCAACTTGTGTGTCCTGACGTCGTCCTTCAGGAAGTCGACCCAGGAAGCAGGGGTAGTGTCATTCGTGATGCGGAATGCATCTCCCCAAACAACGTATTCCACAACCCCATGCTCGACGCATTCTCCCGGGCTGCTGTCTCGGCCGATTCCAGCGGCTCCTTCATTGGTGGCGGCGAACTGGCTTCTCTGAAGTCCTTCATTGCTGATGGCAACAAGCGCCTGGACGCTGTGAACGCCATCACCTCCAACGCCAGCTGCATCGTGTCTGACGCCGTCGCCGGCATCTGCTGCGAGAACACCGGCCTGACCGCCCCCAACGGTGGTGTTTACACCAACCGCAAGATGGCTGCTTGCCTGCGTGATGGCGAGATCGTTCTGCGTTACGTCTCCTACGCGCTGCTCGCCGGTGACGCTTCCGTGCTGCAGGACCGCTGCCTGAACGGTCTCCGCGAGACCTATGCAGCTCTGGGCGTTCCCACCGGTTCCGCCGCACGTGCTGTTGCCATCATGAAGGCCGCTGCTAGCGCCCTGATCACCAACACCAACAGCCAGCCCAAGAAGATGGCTCTGACCTCTGGTGATTGCGCCAGCCTGTCTGGTGAAGCTGCTAGCTACTTCGACATGGTGATCAGCGCCATCAGCTGAGCCAGGTATCGATTTTCTGCACACCTGAACACCCTTCTTCTCAATCATGAAGTCCGTTATCACCACCGTCGTCGGCGCAGCCGACAGCGCATCCCGTTTCCCCACCGCCTCCGACATGGAGTCCGTCCAGGGCTCCATCCAACGCGCCTCTGCTCGTTTGGAAGCTGCTGAAAAGCTGGCCAGCAACTACGACCAAGTTGCACAGGAAGCTGTTGATGCCGTCTACGCCCAGTACCCCAACGGTGCCACCGGCCGTCAGCCCCGTAAGTGCGCCACCGAAGGCAAAGAGAAGTGCAAGCGTGACTTCGTTCACTACCTGCGTCTGATCAACTACTGCCTGGTCACCGGCGGCACCGGCCCTCTGGATGAGCTGGCCATCAACGGTCAGAAAGAGGTCTACAAGGCCCTCAGCATCGACGCTGGCACCTACGTGGCCGGTTTCTCCCACCTGCGTTCCCGCGGTTGCGCCCCTCGCGACATGAGCGCTCAGGCTCTGACCGCTTACAACCAGCTGCTCGACTACGTGATCAACTCCCTGGGCTGATCATCAGTCAAGCTGAGTGATTGTTTGATCTAACCAAGGGGTGGGCCAAAAGCCCACCCCTTTTTGTTTTCAAAGTCAAAAACGCAAATTGTTGACCATCAAGGGTGAACAGTTCTGGAACAACCCCGAATACCTGCGGCGTACTAACAAGCAATATGGACACACTTATCGACGCAATGCTTACTCTCGGTGACAATTGGCGGATTACGAGTATCGATTAGCATCAATACTCAATTTCACCAGATTAATCTCGACAAAGCTTAATGACACTAAAAAAACATTTGTGTCAAAGCATGTTTGGAGTAGTCACCACAAATCACCTCCCCTCACTTACCAATGCTAAGTACACAAACCAGCCCGGCAGGGATGGCTGCGGCCAGCCGCACCAAACCGGCATCGTATTCCATGCCAAGCAAAGCTGGCAAAAATACAGTCCATCGGACTGTTGCTGGAGCCATCGCTGAATTCAAGCGCAACACCTGTTCCAAGATGGGACTTGGTATTGGCCCAAGGCTTCACAGCGAATGTCCTTTTGCAGTGACGTTCGATGAGTATCACCCAAGCAGCAACGAAGCCCTGGAACGCACAATCATTGCCGCATACAAGCAGGTCTACGGCAACCTACCTCCCACTGAAAACGAGCGTTGCACCTCCCTTGAGGCACGTTTGATGAATGGAGAAATTACAGTCCGCGACTTTGTAAACGGCCTGGCTAAATCTCCGTTCTACAAGGAAAATTATTTCCACAGTGTTGCCCCCCAGCGTGGAATCGAACTCAATTACAAACACCTACTAGGACGGGCACCCCTCAATCAAGAGGAAGTTCAAAACAGCATCAAACTTCAGGCAGAAGAGGGTTTTGATGCTCTGATCGACAGCCTCACGGATTGCGCAGAATATGCAGAGGTTTTTGGATCAGACATCGTTCCTTACATGCGGGCGGGCGATTCCTACGCAGGAATGATGACCAGCTCCTTCAATATGATGAGAGAGCTTGCTGGTACAAAGGTTGCCGTCAGCGACAACGCACAAGGAAAACGCAGTCGCACCAACACACAGCTGGCTGCGGCATCGATCAGCATGATGAAGCCAATCTTTAAGGGCGCACCAACTCTGCCCCAACAAAAGTACGGCGGACATCAGCCTCCCAAGAGGACAGGTCCTGCTCCGTTCCGTCCATTCGGCGTTAAGCCTTTTGGCTGAAGTGGGTTAGGCCCTTCATGCCATCATGCTGGCCCCCTTTTCAGGAAGGGGGCATTTTTTTTCAATGCAGCACAACACTGAACATTAGGCTGCTGATCAGAGTCGCCTAGATTGCACTCAACGAAGATTGAAGCGCACTGTGCTCCAAGATTTCACCGATGTCTCATCCATCAGCGAAAGCCAGCTCACGGAAGAAGAAGCACTCCAGCTCGCTGATGAGCTCAGTGCAAAATTAAGCGAAGGTGAGATCCCAAGATCTGATGCCGAGTCACTCAAGCGTATGGTCGCCGGACTTGGGGATGCGAGAGGCGCTTTACGACTCACCTTTGCAAAAAGTCTTGGGGCGGTTGGGGACGAAGCTCTACCCATTCTTTGTAAAGCACTTCGCCAACACCAAAATGTGATCGTAAGACGAGCATCAGCCAAAACACTAAATTTGATTGGCAACAAGGAAGCGCTGCCTTATCTGCTTGAAGCCTTTTTAGAAGATGATGACCCAGTTGTTCTCGGTTCATCAGCTGGAGCGATGGCCACCATTGGACCGGATGCCATGGATTCACTGCTTGGAATCCTAAAAAATCCATACTGCACACCATTTCAGGTTGGATTAATCAATCTCGCACTAAGCTTCATCGGGTCTAAGGCACCAGAAGCTTTGCTGGAAGCTGCAGATTCAGACGTGGCTGAAGTTCGCGTAGCCGCAATTTCAGCATTGGGAGATCAAATACAAAAGAGTGATGATTTAAGAGCACAAAATAGAGTATTTCAGGCACTCGACGACATCTCAGCAGACGTCAGGGCAGAAGCGGTAACCCTTATCGGAAAATCATGTGATGCCGAAGATGTTGAAAATTTGCTGAGCAGAAAGCTGGTCGATCAAGACACTCAAGTACGTAAAAATACAGCAATGGCGCTAATGAAACTCGAAGCATATAATGCCATAGAAAAAATAGAAGCTGCAAAGTTAACAGAAAAAGATGAGTCGGTTCAAGCAGTATTCAATGCTGCCATTAACATACTAAGTAGAGATTTGCAGGAGAAACAGGAAAGCGAATAGAGCATTCAGGAAAATAGCATTGGAAGAATGCTCAGACGAGCAAATCACACCTCCGCATAACACAAAGACAAGAAAGACCAGGCAATTTGATAGGAAGTGGACACTAAAAAGACAAAAGGCAATCATTCAGAAAAACATTAAGCTTCTTGCGCGCAACCAAGGAAAACCAATAGAGTATGAAAAATGCTCAAGAAGTTTGCGAAAAAAACGATCGCGCAATTATATTTTTTCCGACACGCTCGAGATGGAAGAGTTTTGCAAGGCACATTTTGAAGAATATCACTCAACATCCAGCTTCGGATGCAATGT
Source organism: Synechococcus sp. KORDI-52 (assembly GCF_000737595.1). Lineage (NCBI taxonomy): Bacteria > Bacillati > Cyanobacteriota > Cyanophyceae > Synechococcales > Synechococcaceae > Synechococcus > Synechococcus sp. KORDI-52. The sequence continues at coordinate 36,314 of NZ_CP006271.1, forward strand.
AACTCAGTTAAGCACCGGCCTTCTCGAAACGAAGACCACTTGCTCACCAATTCAAGATGTGCATCTTGAAATATTTAAATCAAACCAAACTCTGCTCTACGAGGAAGAAGCCAACACAAAATCAGTATCATTCTGCTGGCTAGACACATTACCGTCAAACGATGCGGAGGCACAGACCATCATTAGCGGCCACCAAATGACAAGAAATAGTATTGCTGGCTTCAATCGCATCAACAAAACAGGAGGAAATATCTGGGACATTGTGGGAGCAAACGAAGAGCTTTGCTGCATGAGCCTGAAATGGAATAAATTACAAGAAAGAATCAACAAATTGAATGCATTTAATGCCTATGCGAGGCTTGAGGAATGCATTGGAATTGACTCGCATGATCATGCAAGTACTCAGCTCAAAAAAATAGTTAACCGACATTTTAATGGCCATCCATCAACGAAACCAAATTCATTTTACGATCTAGCAATCATATTCCTAGACAACGAAAACAATGAATCAAGCTACGATGCACATCGATGCGAATCAACGGATCTAATAGAAGATATGGTTAAACTGATTCACGAAGATAGGGCTGGCATGCCACCAATAACGCTTGACGAAATTACTGAATACTTGAATTCAAAAACAGAGTCTCTCAATACTATATGCCGAAAAATCTTTAATATGGATGTAATTGAGCTTGTAAGAAGAGTTCGCCTAGAACAGACCCGCAAGGCTTTTTTAACTCCACATTCCTCAATAGGTCTCAAAGAGTTTACAAAAAAGAGAATAGCACTTTACTACGGTTTTAAGAACTGGAAAAAATTTGAAGCCTCCTACTCCACATATTTTGGGGAATCACCCAGTCAAACAATAGATCGATCCAATAAGAATTTATATTCATTTAGTGCATGGCAGGGAGAGTAACACATGAAAACATCTATTGAATATCGTGATCCACTGGAGCTCTCTGAAGAGCTTGCGAAACTCGGTCAGCTTACAAAAATAACGCAACTGGAAGGTGGCAGTGGTTTCTATACTATGCAAGCAGAAAGTACTAATAAAGTCGCACTTGCAGAAATATCTGCCAACAAAACATTATTGTACGAGGGGTGGGGCAATGGTGTAACTATAGATTTTAATTGGATTACGCCAAAAGCGAATACTCAAGGAGCCTTTGGCTATTGTGATGGATTTAAGATGACAAAAAATAGCCTGGCTGGATTTGGCACGATTAATTCATTACCAGGAAATGCATGGGGAAAATATAACAACGAATGCTCTAGTACTGGTTGCATGCTTGAAAAGCAGCTCCTATTTGAATTACTCGAAAATTGCAAAGCATATGATGGACTTGAACGACTCACGGGTGAGCAGGGGATTTGTTGCAATAATAAAGCTCTAAACCAACTTAAGAGATTAGCTGCCAGAGAAGTATCTACTGGAATTCAGAACCCAGAAAAATATTTCGATCTTGTAATCGCATGTCTAGAAGAGCCAATGACTGAGCAGAGCAGTGAAGATCCAAAACATATCGATCAATTAAGAGAAATCATTAATCTTGCACATAGTGAGAAGAGCATGGAATCCCCTCTGTCATTGCTTGAAGTATGCAAGTATATAAATACAAGCCAAGCATCATTATATCGCATATGTCAGGAGTACTTTGGAATGGGAATCATTGAATTGATGACACAAATTAGACTTGAGGAATCCAGAAGAATTTTGCTTAACCAAGATGCTCGTCGGAAATTAAATCTATATTCCATACGAGATATTGCAATTAAATATGGGTTTAAACATCAAGGGAGATATGCACGGCGCTATTACACTGCATTCGGAGAACTTCCAAGTCAGACCATAGAACAGTCGAGAAGATATAGATTGCCAATATAGGTGCATTGCATCTAGAAATAATTTTCTATAGTTCACGCAAGACTTCCGCGCATGTCCATCGAAGTGGCTCCCAAGTGGATTTTAAAAGTAGAATTTCAATATCACTACGACATTCCATTAAACCTAAAGTTAAACATCCCCAAGTCGCGGCTATTTTTGATTTTGCATACTGCGGAGCTGACTCCAATAATGATTCCTTTATTATATAAGATAATTCTGTTAGGCCGAGTTGAGACACCAAGCAATTTACTTGATAGTGAACACCATAATCAGAGCCATGATTGTCCCAAATGGACTTAATTGCGTCAGTTACAGTTGAAGCTGGCCAACTCAATAAGGTCTTTGCACCAAAGTACTGGCGCTCTTCGTCTCTATGCCTAAGGAAATCGCAAACTTTTTCTAGATCATTTGGTGCATCAAATTTCTGCGTAAAATACAGATTTCGAGAATCATCCTTCAACATTTGATTGATTAATGCTCTTTGCGATTTAGTTTTAATTTTAGGAGTCATCTTGAACGCACTTTTAGCTCTCAACGGCATTGACACCGCTGCTTTCGAAATACTTGACAAAAGAGAAGGGTCTCCAGCGTCACCAATATCAATGACGGATGAACGTCTATGTATGACATTCAAATCATTGAGATGATTTTCAAGAATATGCAACTTACGCTTGTCATCTTCAACCCTTATTGAATAAGCGATTGATGCGCCATTAACCAATATATTTGGATTACTCTCTTGCTCGTGAATAATGCCATTACACTCATGCATCTCCAAACGAGTGAAGCATTGAATGGCAACACGCTTGAGTACATCGGAGCCATTTTGAATAATCTTCAAAAGAGATGATTTAAACTGAGCGTCAAGAGGTATACCAAAATTAATTAGCGTATCTACTGAATTCACAATCGTCTGCTCATCACTACTATGCATAGCTTCATAAATGGTTGGCAGAGTACTAAGGTCGCGACGACGCCCTAGCGCTTCAATGGACTTACGACGCGTAATGGAATCGAAGATATTATCTCTATCCCCGGTAGCCGCTACGACTAATGCATCCAGAGAATCTCGTGAAGAACAAGCTCCCAACCGTGTTGCAGCTATATATTTGATGCCAGGATTATCAAGAGTACAAACATTTTGCGAAAGCAACTCAATTGCTTGCTGTTCACCCATCCATGAAAAGAGATTATCAAATCGCTGTGAACTTGGCACCATGCAACATGCGTATATTCAATTTTTACAGAAAAAATGATCGGTAAATCCGATTTGGTAAGAAGTGACCCGAGCGGCAGAGGGATTGATAATTAGTGGACATGTACTTTAAGAAGAATGAACCAACAAATTCAACGGTAGTACCAAGAACAATTTACTTCTAAATTCGAATCAATGAGTAACTCTAATTGCCTTATAGGATCCAACCAAAACTTTCTATTGAGCCAGGGACCTTTTAGAAAAAAGATTCACTGGCATCAATGCTGTGTAACAGGACGCCGAGCCGTCAATAAGCAAAACAACCCTGATAAGAACCGGACACTTGCTGATAAGATCTGGACATTCCACTAATGCATCATGTCTCGTGCTGAGTTTATCCGCTTTCTTCAGGTTCTAGAAGAAGACTCGTCGTTCAGATCCCTTTTCAAAGAAGCTGAGCCCGAGGAGATCCTCAAGCTCGCTGATCAACATGGATTTATCTTTTCTGATGAAATAAAAGGGCGTTTTCTTAATCGATGGGCAGGTGTATACTTCTGCCCTTTTGCCAATGATGTTGGGAGGTTGTGCCCCAAGATGGTGCCAGAAGGATTCAGTACTCTCCTTCACTATTCGCAGACAACATGCGCAAAAGATGACAAAGTAGAACGTTTTAATTTTCGCGCTGGAGGCTATTACAAAGGAGTCGAAACTGTACCTCGATAAAAATATAATCTAACGCTTTGAATTGAGCAGATTCTGAAGTCGTGCCAATGCGGACTGTGCAGCCTCCTGAATCAAGGGATCAGCATTGTTGTTCTGCAGTGACCTTAATGCATCCTCTGCCATAGGATTTGGAATATCGGCAAGAGCCTGAGATGCACTGAAAATCAGAGCAACATTTTGGCTGCAGAGAGACTTGGCCAAAATCTTGATTGCCTCTTCAGACTTGAATTGTTGCTTACCGATCTGACCAAGACACATCAACGCACCCTGCACGACAACCATATCGGAATCATCAATCCCTTGTTCCAGCATTTGTATGACGGAATCAGGAAATGGCTGATCAGGAAAATTTTTGAACACTTGCACGAACGCTTTGGGGCAACAACGCCTTGCAGTTTGATTGGCTGTTGTTGCATAAAGTTCGATCAAAGGATCGAATGCATCACTTCCAAAGAAACCAATGCCTTTAACAGCAGCTCTGTAAACTTTAGGATCATGATGACAAAACAGATCTAACAATCTTGGCAATGCTTCTTCCCGGTAATTCTCAGAAAGAACCAAACATGCTTCTTCTTGAATCCTAGGATTAGGATGCATTAGGTCTTCAAACAGTGCATCAACTGAAGGAATGCTGGAATCGCCGCTCACTTAAAACTAAATCGTTTATTCATCAATATTAGCATTGCATGCCTAGGCTCATGAGAGCATCCTACTTGATTCTCAACCATGATCTAGAAGGCTCTGTGCTTTTAGTTGCAGCAAACTATCAACATCAGATTCGACAAGCTGTTGCAGCTGCAGTTGATATCGAAGTTGCAGATCATCGCTGTGATCAGATTGGATCAACAGAAGGCCTGCATAACGCATATCCCAACTAAGGCTATTTTCTAGAGACAAGCAATTTTCCAGAAAACAATTACATTGACTAGGGAATAGCTTTGCGAATGACAACAATGCAGCTGAAGGTGATTTTCTAAATTGTGGTCGCTTATCTACAATTGCATCAGAGAGAATTTTATGAATCTGAAGCAGAGCTTCTTCAGTCCAACCTTCCACAAGTCCAAACAACCGCATTAAAAAATAATGTGCGCCGTAGTCATTGTGAGCTTTTTCTTGCCAGCAACTCTCAACAGAACTCCAAATTTCTCGATTATCACGCTTTAACAGCTCCTGCATTGCAAGATAGCAACGACTAAAATCTGGATGAAATAGTCCCTCTATCAAAAGCTGTGTGGGCATAGATTCACCGTAATGATGAAGCACCGTTATCAACCGAGGGTCATCATACAAAAGTTGATCAACTGCTGATATTGCTTCATCATCTGAGAGTTTGTTTGATGGATGATCAAACAGAGCTCTCACAGCCCGCATCCGAAATGCAGGGGAAATTGGCGCTTGGAGCAATTCAGATAAAAGCTGAACAGCATTCGCATCGATCACATCCTGTACAGCTGACTGTCGATCCATTTGATTGGAATCGTACAAATGATCTGAAAGATCAGTCAGATGGGATTGATCTCCAGATAGATGAATCATGGCAGCGATGGCGGCACCGCGGACTGAAGTCTTCTCATGGGCTGTATAAACAGAAATAGGCGCAATTGCTGATTTAACAGAAAGCTTTGAAAGACTTTGAATTAAGACTCTTTGATTCTGGCTAGAGTCATACAACAAATCAATCATACGTTGATGCACTTCAGGGTCTTGACAATTCAGACAAGACAAAGCCCAAGCAGCATTCTCAACCATATAAACATCAGAGCTGCCTAAAAAGGTAGCAATTTTGGACGTAGCCTCTACAACCCCTAATCGTGCAAGAACTTCTACAGCTTTTCGTTGTGCAAGACCTACCGGTACATCCACAGAACACTTGTCTAAAAACGCCAATAATGCTTGGCTTGTTATGGGGCCAGGAAAATTAATCAGATGAGAAACAGCCATATAATAATCACTCTCACTCTCAAGAACTCCAACATCTTTAGACAAGATATCAACTGCCCCTTGTTGATCCAAGCCATCATGAATATTATCGAAAAGACCAGGCATTAGCAATGGTTAACATATGACAATTATACTTGAGGCGCATCAATCAATGGGGCCCATCGGAATAAGAAAGTAATAGCAAGCTTGCCATCAGACGACACCGGAGGCAAAATTCTTCTGAGCCACTACAAAAAATATGGGACCTTTCCCAGGGCGATTGATCCACGTTTCCACTGGTGTGATGGACGGCTGCAGACCCTCAACTGCCCACACAGTTTGCATTGACACCCGGTTCATGGCGCAATGGATGAAATCTTTTAAAAGTTGCAATACACCGATAACATCTGTTGGCTGGAGCGCAGCGGATCAACCTTTGATACCAGCACCTAAAAAGCAACCGTCTGAATCTAAGGTGCTGAAGCTAGTCGAGAAATTAACTCCTCAAAAAGAATCTTCTTCCAACAAGAAAGAAAACGCAGATTCAGGCAAAGCAGAGGCCAAGAAAGGTAAAAGTACCTCTAGCCGCCGTAGGAATCGCCGGAAACAAGCCTGATTGAAATTTATAAAGCTTTTGAAGAGACTTCAAAGATCGCGTCTTCAGATCGGCCAGCTTTAAGAGCCTCCCAGTTGATCGCTTGAAGAAAAGCGATTTCATCAGGCGTTTCAACCAAATCAACACCCCAATACCCCTCCTGGAGTGGAGCTCCAGGAGAAGCTTGGGAGTCTTTTCTTCCACCAAGTGCCAGAACAACGTGGTTCGTTTCATGCCCGAGTTGACGACGGTATTGCAACCAAGTCTGCACTAGATCAGCAGCCATATCTTGCGGCAATAAATCAGATGATATTGAGAGTTTCCAATGAGGGTGATTAAGAACTGCTGTTGAAGAAATATTTTTCGAAAGAGATTTGAGCTCTTGAGCAAGCAGTTCAAAATCCAATGCAGGCACTTGATCTGATTGAACCTGTAAGTTATGGGATAGAACAAATGTCGTCATCGAAAAATTGCACCTCTAAGGAATCTAATGGAATTTCAGCGTGTCCGTGATGGGTGGATCAGTGGTCTTCCATCTGGTTTACACAAAAAAAGGGGGAGCAACTGCTCCCCCTTTCCCTAAAATCTTGAAAAGATCAAGACAGAGCGTTGATCGCATAATCAAGATAGCTCTTGAACTCGTTAAGAGCCTGAGGGCTCATATCGCGAGGTGCACAAGCACGATCGCGAGTGTAAGTCAGAGCTTCGATGTATGCGTTGGTGGGAAGACCCAAGGTGCGATAAACCTCACGTGCTCCTGCAATACCCCACTCATCGAGAGGACCAGTACCACCCACGATGAGGCAGTAGTTGATCAAGCGCAGGTAGTGACCGAGGTCGCGGTAGCACTTGTCGACCTTCACTTGGCTATCACCGGCTTCACCGGGTTGCCGCAGATAGGCGTACTTGTTGAAGCAAGCATCGCCAGCTTCGCGGGTGACGTTGTCCAGACCGGCGGCCAGCTTTTCGGCAGCTTCCAGACGAGCAGCTGCTCGCTGGATGTTGCCCTGAACAGCCTCGAGATCGTTCTGGGAAGGGAAGCGACCGGCTGCATCAGCTGCGGTCACGACAGTGGTGACGACGGATTTCATTTGAGATCCTTAGGTAAAAGGTGCTGAAAAGGTAAGGAGAGAAGACTTGATCGTCCGCAGATCAGCTGATTGCGCCAATCACACGATCGAAGTAAGAACCTGCTTCAGCCACCAGTGCAGAGCAGTCGCCCTGAGTGGTTTCCATTTTGCGGTACTTAGCACCACCGCTGGCAGGGGAGTTGGTCTGACCAATCAGAGCCGTAGCAGCGGATTTCATGATCGCGACCGCACGGGCAGCAGACTGAGTAGGAACACCTAAAGCGATGTAGGTTTCCTTGAGGCCATTCAAGCAACGGTCATCCAGCACGGAAGCGTCACCAGCAAGCAGGGCATAGCTGATGTAGCGAAGCACAATCTCACCATCGCGAAGGCACGCAGCCATCCGACGGGTGGGATAGCAATTGCCGCCAGCCTGGATCAGACCTGTGTTTTCGCAGATCATGCCGGTCACTGCGTCGGAGACGATGCAGTAGGCGTTGGAAGTAATGGCATTCACAGCGTCCAAACGCTTGTTGCCATCTTGCACGTAGGAGCGGAGGCTAGCGAGATCGCTACCACCAACAGGTGCAGTTTTGGCGTCAGCGCTGACGACTGTGCGGGAGAATGCGTCGAGCATTGGGGGCCAGACAGTTTTGGGGATGCAGTGCTTCGGAAACCGCCGGGTGAACAGGCCTTAGAAGCCCGGAGACCCAAGGGTGGTGGAAGCGCTGACCCAAGCTAAACTCAGTTGTCAGCAGGGTTCGTCAAACAGCCCCCTTTACGCAAAAGTTTGTCACCTTGGGCCAAATACCCCGGTTGACACCACCGGAATTAGGCCGATCCGAGGGCAATCCCCCCTTTATTGACGCAAACCTGAGCAAAGGTTCACAAAAGCCTTGGGCAGGCATCGATCAGGCTTAGGATCTTCTGGCTTAATCAGAAGTTCATGGACAACGCAGCGTCCGATTTACCAAGCCTCGAAGAGTTGCAAGAGTCCATCGATGAATTAGCAGCATACAGGGAAAGACTGTTTCAAGATGTAGTTGGTTTGGGCAAAAAACTGCGCTTATCACAGAAGAAGATTGACGCCACTGTTGCAGCACATCCAGAGCTCCAAAGACTCGATGAGGTGATGTCACAGCTGGTTGCACAAAGAAATGCACAACAGAGTCAGCCTTGAAGCGCCGAAACATTACTTTACCGGTTCGCCTGTATTAATTAACTTTCTTCAAAGCGCAAACCAATGGTGCAGACACTTTCCCCGCCGATGACAATGGCGGATTTCTTTGAAGCCAGCCGCGGGACTTGGTTAAACAGGCGCGCTGTTCATCACCACGACTATCAAGACGATGAAGCTGCGGATTCCAACCTAGTCATTGAACCATTCAATGCTGATGACCCAGTCGTCACCAAAATCTGTAACTCTTTAAACATTAAAACCGAAGACAGCTCTGGTGGGGCCCGTTTTTGGTGGGAAAGCAATATCAAGAAAGGCGTCCGCAATGATGACTACGCTGCAGTGGTCATCGACGTTCCTGACCATGAAGACCCTCGAAAGGGATTTTTACTTCGTGATGTTGGATACGTTGAAAAGCAATCTGTTTTAAGCACTTACAGCTTTGCAGACGACGGAGTAGTAACGATCACAACGCGTTACGACACAAATATTGGTATTGAACGCTGTTGGTTTGTGACCGATCAGATCAGAATGAGAGTGAGTTCTGTTCAGTGCTTGGATGGTGTTGCAATGACTACATACTGCACCGAGTTTCGGTGCCCTACTGATGCCGAAATTTCAGATATCACCCAGCGGGCACAACAACTGGCCATGGCGTCTTCAATAGGTAGCAACTGATCACCATGTTTGATCCATTTCTTGAGGAATTGCTTTCAGGAATCAAAGCCCGGGGCGCAGTGCCCGTTGAGGTTCCTCATGGGCTTGAGCACAATCAATCATCCAAACGCTCCAGCACCATCAAGAGCTGGCTTTGGGACGTGCCTGGCTTTCGGAGGTGGCGCGTTACACGGTTGGATGCTGGTGATAGCTTGCAGGTCCTGAATTCCGTTGCCTATCCCGAATACAACTACGACCATCCATTAATGGGGGTTGATCTGCTCTGGTTCGGTGCCAAGCAGAAGTTGGTTGCTGTTCTTGATTTCCAACCACTTGTTCAAGACAAGGATTATTTGGAGCGCTACTTCGATGGACTGAAGTCACTCAACGCTCAATTTCCGGATCTCAATGGTGAAGAGACCATGCGTTCCTTTGATCCAAATCAATACTTTTCCTCATGGCTGCTGTTCTGCCGGGGCGGAGCAGAACAGGCGACATCATCGCTACCCCCAGCTTTCAGCGCTTTTCTAAAAGCCTACTGGGATTTACATGACCAGGCCGTTAAAACCCCCTCTTCCATTAACCACATCGAAGTGGAACAACTTCAAAAAAATTATGATATTTACAGTGCAGAGAGAGATCCTGCACATGGTCTATTTACCAGCCATTTCGGAAGTGAATGGTCTGATCGTTTCCTGCACGAATTTCTCTTCCCCGCCAGCCAGTCCCAATGACCCTCCCTCTCCGCACGACGAGTCTTGATCCTGTCCAGATCCCCGGATGGCGCTGGCAGCCTTTTCTCGACACCGCCGTTGCGGCGCTGAGCTCTCTGCAGCCGAATCCTTATCCGGTTGCAGAACGGTTCCTGCAGAAAGAGGGCAGCACAGGATCCAAAGCGAAACCAGTGCCGGTCAGCACTGCAACCTGGGCCTGTTCGACAGAAAAGCTTCGCCAAGTGCGCTGTGCCTGCGTTGAGGCTGGTGCGGCTGCATCGGTGCTCAACTTCGTGATCAACCCCAGCAGTCGCTTTGATCTTCCGTTCTTCGGAGCCGATCTCGTAACGCTGCCCAACGGGCACCTGCTCGCTCTGGATTTGCAGCCTGTCGACAAGACAGATCCCGATCACACGGGCCCGGTTTGGCAGCGGCTGATGCCGCTGTTCGAGCGCTGGCGCGCCGAACTGCCCGATGGGGGGCCCATTCCTGAAGAAGCTCAGCCCTATTTCTCACCTGCTTTTCTCTGGACCAGGATCCCTCTTGGGGAGAAAGGCGATGCGCTGATTGACCGCGTGATCCGTCCGGCTTTTGCGGACTACCTCCAGCTCTACCTGAAGTTGGTGGAGGAAGCGCAGCCCGTTGACGATGAGCGTGCTGCACACCTGCTCTCTGGCCAGAAGCGCTACACGGCCTACCGCGCCGAGAAAGATCCAGCCCGCGGCATGTTGACGCGCTTTTACGGCAGTGAATGGACGGAGGCGTACATCCACGGCGTGCTGTTTGACCTCGAAGAAGCCACCGCCACTTCCTTGTCGCCGCAAGGGAGTTAAGCATTATGAACAGCTTTCGGGAGGCTCCGGAGCTGTTGGCCAGAATCGCATGCGACGGGATGGAGGCAATAGCCTTCAACCATCCCTTTCAAGTCTGAGATTCCCGCTCCAGACGTAGTTCACAGGAACAACAACCATGTTCGACGCCTTCACCAAGGTTGTCGCCCAGGCCGATGCCCGGGGACAATTCATCAGCACCAGCGAGATCGACGCCCTCGCTGCCATGGTTTCCGACAGCAACAAGCGTCTGGATGCCGTTAACCGCATCTCCAGCAACGCCTCCAGCATCGTTGCTTCGGCCGCTCGTCAGCTGTTTGCACAACAGCCTTCTCTGATTTCCCCTGGCGGTAACGCTTACACCTCCCGTCGTATGGCTGCTTGCCTGCGCGACATGGAGATCATCCTGCGTTACGTCACCTACTCCGCTTTCACAGGTGATTCTTCCGTGATGGAGGACCGCTGCCTGAATGGCCTGCGCGAGACCTACCTGGCCCTCGGCACTCCCGGTGCTTCAGTTGCAGCTGGAGTCAACCTGATGAAGGAAGCCGCTCTGGCACTCGTCAACGACAAAGCTGGCATCTCAGCTGGTGACTGCGCCTCCCTGAGCAGCGAAATCGGCACCTACTTCGACAAAGCCGCAGCTTCCGTCGCCTGATCGACGCGTTGATTCGACGTCTTACTTCTCCTAACCAATGAAAACCCCTCTCACCGAAGCTGTTGCAGCCGCTGATTCTCAGGGACGTTTCCTGAGCAACACCGAAGTGCAAGCTGCCTCCGGTCGTTTCAATCGCGCCAAGGCCAGCCTCGAAGCTGCCAAGGCTCTCACCAGCAAGGCTGATTCCCTGGTGAACGGCGCTGCCCAGGCCGTGTACACCAAGTTCCCCTACACGACCCAGATGGCTGGGCCGAACTACTCAGCCAGCCCCGAGGGCAAAGCCAAGTGCTCCCGTGACGTGGGCTACTACCTGCGCATGATTACCTACTGCCTGGTCGCTGGCGGTACCGGCCCCATGGACGACTACCTGATCGCCGGTCTGGACGAAATCAACCGCACTTTCGAGCTCTCCCCCTCCTGGTACGTGGAAGCTCTGAAGCACATCAAGGCCAACCACGGCCTCAGCGGCGACGCTGCTACCGAAGCCAACAGCTACATCGACTACGCCATCAACGCCCTGATCTGATCAGTTGACGTTGTGTTCCAAGCCCCCCTCGGGGGGCTTTTTTTATTGTTCTTTTTCGGCCCCATCAGAGCGCTGTGATCACCCCCAACGTTCGGCGTTTTCTCAACCTGCTCTGTGGCGAATACAGCAACCAGCAGCAAGCCTTCGACAACCCTCCCCTGTATGCCCACATCTTTTTGAGGTATCGCCCACTCATACAGCTCCATCCAGGGTCGATCCTGCTCGAACAGACCTATGCCGTTGATCCCAAGCATCCCTACCGGTTGCGCATGATCCGCGCTGAAGAGCAGGCCTCCGGCGCCATCAAGCTTTGGAATCACATCTTCCGTGACCCGGAACGCTTCGCCAGAGCCATGTTTGATCCGCAACTACGCCTCGCCATTCAGGACAGTGACCTGATCAGCCTGGATCAGTGCCACTACCAAGTGCTGGAACAGCCAGACGGCTACCACGGCGCCATGGAACCAGGCTGCAAATGCATCGTGCAACGGAATGGCAAAGACACCGTTCTGGTGAGCAGCTTTCACTTGCAGGGGGACTCACTAGCGACCCTCGATCGCGGTCATGACCCGGACACAAATGAGCGTTGCTGGGGCTCGGTGGCAGGCCCGTTCCGGTTCAAACGAACTGAAAGCTGGACGACCGACATGGCATCGGCCTGGGTGTGATGGAACCGCTGAGTGAAACGCAGGTGATCAAAAACCTCCGCCAGAGGGAGGACTCTTCGGCGCAGTACTACGCCGCCTGGTGGCTCGGAAAAATGCGCAGCCAGCATCCTGATGCCATCCCTCTGCTGCTCAGAGCTCTTGAAGCACTGGATGCCACGCCGATTGATCCAGAGCAGCGCGGTGTCGCTCTCAACGCGATCCGTGCTCTAGGTCAGCTCAGGGATGTGAGAGCGGAACAACCTCTTCTGGCGCTGCTGCACTCCAACGATTACACCGTCCGGGAGGAAGTGGTCCGCACGCTTGGTGCCATGGGCAGCTGTGGGGCTGTTGAGGGCATCCGCACCTTGCTGGCCAGTGGATTGGAGGGAGCAGGAGCTGAGCAACCCTCATCCCCCTTGCTCAGGGAACCCTGCGAAGCGTTGCTGGAAGCCCTCGGTGACATTGGTGATGGCAGCAGCAGCACTCTCGACGTGATTCAGCCGTTCACGGAGCACCCGCGGCCATTGATCCGTTCAGCGGCCTGCCGAGCATTGCTGCAGCTGACCGGTCTTGATCAGTGGGGTATGGAACTGAAAAAGCTGCTGAACCATCCAGAACCCCTGGTGCGCCGTGGCGCGCTGCTCGACCTCGGCGCCACCGGCTGGCTCGCCGCCGTGCCCTCGATCCGCTCGGCTGCGGTGGAACCCAGCCTCAAGCTGGTTGCACTCCGAGAGGTGGCGGAACGCAACGACGACCCCGATCACGTCCTCGACGCCATGGACGGACTGCTCTGATGACCAGCAAAGCATTGGACCAGGCGCTTCAGACGCTCGAGCGGGCCACCAGCACTCCTGAGCTGGTCAAAGCCACGCAAGCCCTTTGTGCACTGAACGACCTTGAGGCCGCCAAACCGCTCGTGAGGGTGCTGGGGTTCAACAATCCAGCGGTGGCAGCCGTCGCAACACAGGGGCTGATTCAACTGGGTCGGGACATCGTTCCCATCCTTCTGGTGAGCCTGGATGCCCGCAATTACGGCGCACGAGCCTGGGTGGTGAAGGTGATTGCCGCCTTGCGGGATCCACGGGGGCTTGACCTGCTGGAGCATGCCCTTCAGGCCGATATCGCTCCGAGCGTGCGGCGCTCCGCAACCCGCGGCCTGGCGGACTTGGAGCTCAGTGAAGACGCAGCGCACGATCAGCTTGAGCGCTGTTTCGAGGGACTGCTCAAAGCCATGCGAGACGACGAGTGGGTGGTGCGTTACGCAGCGGCCTACGGCCTCGAGCAACGCTTGAACAGCGCAGCTTTGTCCGCGCAACTTGCCGAACAGGGCCGGACCGCACTGAACCAGCTCGCATCCGATACGGAGGGTGTCAGGGTGGTGCAGCTGCGGGCCCAGAAAGCCCTCCAACGCCTCAACGCCGGATGACCCAGAAACTGTTGTTCGTCTGCCTTGGCAACATCTGCCGCTCACCAGCAGCCGAAGGCGTCTTCCTGCATCTGCTCGAAGAGCGCGGCCTCATTGACCAGTTCGTGGTGGATTCCGCCGGAACGGGCGGATGGCATGTGGGCAATCCGGCAGACCGACGCATGCAGGCTGCCGCCAACCGCCGCGGCATCAACCTCCCCAGCCGCGCACGACAGATCAGCCTCGACGATTTCTCGAGTTTCGATCTGGTGCTGACCATGGACGACGACAATCTCGCGGCCGTCCAGGGACTGGCTCGCGAAGCCGGGCCAAGAGCAACGGCCAACATCAAGCCCATGCTTAGCTACACCCGGGGGTTCTCGGAAACGGAGGTGCCGGATCCCTATTACGGGGGCGAGGCGGGCTTCGAGCATGTGCTCGACCTGCTCGAGGATGCCTGCGCCAACCTGCTCGACGAGCTCAGCCCGCAGGCGTAGACCAGGCTTCTTCGGCCACCCGAGAACGAAACTGCCCCACCAGGGCATCGATCACAGCCTCAATGCTCATGCCATCGGTCACGAGCTCCACGGCATCGTCCGCCTGCACCAGAGGAGCCTCCTCACGGGTGCTGTCGAGGTGATCCCGTTCGGCGATCTGCGCTTCGAGCTCAGATCGCTCAGGCACCGGGAAGCCCCGCTGCTCCAGATCCAGAGCCCGGCGCCGGGCCCGTTCGCCCACCGTGGCCGTGAGGAACACCTTCAGATCAGCATCCGGGAAAACAGCGGTGCCGATGTCGCGGCCTTCTGCCACCAAGCCACCCTTGGCACCCATCGCTTTCTGTTGAGCGGTCAGCGCTTGCCTGACGCAACGGTGGGCGGCCACAGCCGAAACCGACGCTGTGACATCCGGCGAGCGAATCGCGTCGCTCACGTCCTGCCCATTCACCAACACCTGCTGGCCGCCACCAGGCAACGACCGCAGCTGAAGGTCGAGGTCGTTCAATAGCGGTGCAATCGACACCGCATCCTGGGGGTCCACACCGTTCTGTTGCACCAACCAGGTCACCGACCGGTACATCGCGCCGGTATCGAGGTAAACCAGCCCCATCCGCTCAGCAAAGGCCCGGGTGACGGTGCTTTTGCCAGCACCGGCAGGGCCATCGATGGCAACGAGAGGCTGGCGGGTCATCAGAAACACATGATCAATCAAACGGGTCGTCCCGCAACGAGCCGCCGCGGCCAACAGTGAGATGGCCGTTTCAGAGCCACAGGGCTGAAGCGTGAAGGGGTCGACCCTCTCTACATAGTCCACCGCCAGCCCTGCTTCACCGAGACTCCTGCGCACCGAGGCCTCGGGATCGTTTGAATCGACATGGCGCAGTGCCGCCGGCAGAGCAGCGGCTCGAGCCCGATCAGCAGAAGAGAGGTATTGGTTGCGGGAACTCAGGGCCAGACCGTCGGGTTCACGAACGGTGGCAACGCCCCGCACCGCCACGTCCAGATCAAGGTCGGCCACCAAGCGGCGCAGGATCACCAGCTGCTGCCAGTCCTTTTCACCCAGCCAGAGGCAGGACGGTTCCACCAGCTGCAGCAGTCGGGCCACGACCGTGACCACACCATCAAAGTGACCGGGACGGGAAGCTCCGCAAAGGTGCGCCTGCAGCTCTGCCGATGCTGAGTGCGACACAGCTGACAGGAGTCCACTTGGATAGATGGCGTCGACACTTGGGGCCCAAAGGGCATGGGCGCCAGAGCGTTTGGCTAAATCCCGATCTGCTTCGAGCGTTCGCGGGTAGCGATCAAAGTCTTCAGCTGGCCCGAATTGGAGTGGGTTCACGAACACACTCACCAACACAGGCCCCTGTTCTGAGGCCCGGCGAATCAATTCACCGTGGCCCCGATGCAGCCCACCCATGGTGGGCACGAATTGCAGCGGCCCAAGGAGGTTGGCCCGGAAGCTGTCCAGCTCGGCCTGGGTGGAGAGAACGACGCAGCTCAGCGCAGCACCTCAAGCTTCACTTGGGCGATGCCAGAGGCAGTCAAACCAAGGTCAGCGGCGGCGCCATGGCCGAGGTCGATGACCCGATGATCAATGAACGGCCCGCGATCGTTGATGCGGATCACGGCCGTACGCCCGTTCCAGAGATTGGTGACGCGAACCTTTGTTCCAAACGGAAGTGTGCGGTGGGCCGCCGTCATGGTGCCGCGTCTGTAAACCTCACCATTGGCTGTGCGGTTGCCATAGAAACCGGGGCCGTACCAACTGGCCTCTCCGGTGATGACCTTCACCACCTCAGGCACGACCTTGAGCTTCGGCTTGGGGAGTTCAGCAGCAGGAGGAGCAACAACGGGCTTGACCTGAGCAGGAGAAAGGGTTGCTTGAAGCTCGGAAACTTGGGGCTCAAGGACCAGATCGAGGGGATCAAGCGCTTCGGCACCATCAACAGACAGAAAATCGCTGGCCACGACAGGCAGGAGAGCCGCTGCCCCTGAAATCGCTGCTGAGAGCGTGGCCAGCCCAAGAAGAACTCGCATGCAGAGCGGCTTGCCAAGGGAGAGAGCTGCTGTCGCAGACTCCGATCAGTGGCAGACCTACATAGAAAATTTCCTCAAGAACCTAAAAAAAGAGCCAACGAAAGAAAACAGGGCCTTTTCGCCATACGCCATACACGGCCACAAGCCCTCCAGCGCCGCCAATCCCCTGACGCACTGGCAGATCAACGACAGAAAACAAGTACCAATCCATAAGCCACACGCCTTAATCCGATAAGCGCAGCCAATCAGTTGCCGTGCCGGTCGATCAATCTGCACAGGCTCCTCGGCATTGCAGGATCAATGCATCGGAGCCGATCCATGGATTACAAAAGCGCTGGAGTGGATGTTGCCGCCGGACGCGCGTTCGTGCAGCGCATTAAGGCGTCGGTAGAAGCCACCCACCGAGCGGAGGTGATCGGTGGCCTTGGTGGTTTTGGAGGGCTGATGCGTCTTCCAGCAGGCCTACGCAAGCCCCTGCTGGTGTCTGGCACCGATGGGGTCGGAACCAAACTGGAGCTGGCCCAGGAACATGGCAGCCACCACAGCGTGGGCATCGACCTGGTGGCGATGTGTGTGAACGACGTGATCACCTCAGGAGCCGCGCCGCTGTTTTTTCTGGATTACATGGCCACCGGGGCACTGGCGCCATCGGCAATGGCCGAAGTTGTTGAAGGAATCGCCGATGGCTGCAGGCAGAGCGGCTGCGCCCTGCTGGGCGGCGAAACGGCCGAGATGCCTGGGTTCTACCCCCAGGGGCGCTACGACCTCGCCGGCTTTTGCGTGGCCGTTGTCGAAGAAGACGAACTCATTGACGGCCAGCGCATTCAGCCTGGCGACAGCGTGATTGGTGTGGCCAGCAGTGGCGTGCACAGCAATGGCTTCAGCCTTGTGCGCAAGGTGCTCGAACGAGCCAAGGCTGATGCGAACACCATGTATGGCAACGACCAGCGCCCCCTGATCAACGACCTGTTGGCACCAACGACCCTGTACGCCGATCTCGTACAGCACCTGTTGCAGAGCGGACTTGAGCTTCACGGCATGGCCCACATCACAGGTGGGGGGCTGCCAGAGAACCTGCCGCGCTGCCTGCCAAACGGCTGCTCTGCTCACATCGACGCCACCAGCTGGGCAAGGCCGCCCCTGTTCAGCTGGCTGCAGGAGGCAGGCGAGATTCCCGAGCGGGATCTTTGGCACACGTTCAACCTCGGCATCGGTTTTTGCCTGGTGGTGCCGCCGGGGAGCGAAGACGCCATCATTGAGCTCTGCCGTGGAAAGCACCACCAGGCCTGGGTGATTGGCAACGTGACATCCAATGCCCCGGACAACGTCCCGGCTCTTGAAGGAGTGCCTGTCTGATTGCGTCAGTTTCAGACGGCTTCGAGACTGCTGACCACTGACCCAAGAGACATCGAATAAACTCTGTTCAACCACGTCGGTTTTTCCGATAGCGGCGTCTATACATCCCCTTTCAATGCCTTTTGATAAGCCAACGCGCGTGACGCGTCGTCGATCGTCTGCAGGTCCGGTCCCCCCGAAGCGTCCGGTCTCGTCGGTACAAGACAGGCAGCAGGGGTACCGACAAGGACCGAGGCCAACTTTTCTCACCCTCCGGGATCACGGCAAGGTTTTTGTTGCCGATATGCCGTACCTCTCGGATGGGCAACTGGCTCACATCGGCAAAGAAGCCCATGAAGTGCTGGACAGCCTTGAGCGGCGGATTCAGGTGATGGAGCAGGAGCTCAGTCATGGGCCCCAAGAACGCGACACCCTGATCAAGGCGTCCACCAAACGAGACGTCACCCGGAGATTCATCCGAGCCATTCAGGACGAGCAGGAGCACCGCCGGAACAACCCGGCCCTGAGGAGCGCAGCCAGCGAATCACTGCCGCGCACTTTCTTGGAGGTTGCACGGCATCGACTGCCTGGGGCGACGTTCGACTCATTGCTTCAAGAAGCGCTGACCGCCTGCGCACAACAGCAGGATGCTCAGGCTGCCCCTTCCCCCGCTCCTCGGGACACATCCCAAGAGGACAAAGTCATTCCCATTCGAAACGATGGCGACAGTCTCCCCGTCGTGGTGAGTCCGGCACCTGAGTCCGCCACTGAGGCCTGACAACGTCTCTCAGCGACTCTGGAAAGGATTCGTGGGCATGCGTTCGCTGCAGTTGCGGCGGACTGCATCCAGACGCTGGCGCTCCGTCATCGACATCGACCACTGCAGGGCAGCAGCAACATCTCTGGCCTGGGCGGGAGTTCGCAGCCCTGGGATCGGCGTCGCTCCAAGCGCCCTGCACCAGTTCAACGCGACTTGCACCATCGATGCCCCGCGCTCGCTGGCGATGGCCTGCATCTCACGGCGCAACTCAAGGCTTGCCGGAAGCAGGCGCCGAAACAGGCGACGCCGCAACCAGGTCGCAGGGAGCGCCTGCTCGCCCCCTGGCGGACAAGCAAGGACGCCGAAGGCAAGAGGGCTGTAGGCCAACACCTCCACATTCATGTCCCTGCTGACGGAAATCAACTCGAGCAGCTGATCATCCGCAGGCGCCAGAAGCGAACACTGCACCTGGACACTGCGCAGGGGAACGCCGCGCTCCAGCAGGCGGCGATGGATCAACGCCAAGCGTTGAGGGCCCAGGTTGGACAGCCCCAGCTCGTCCACCCGGGAAGACAGCACGAGATCAGCCAAGCCATCGAGAAGCCCTGTCTCCTGCCAGGGCGCATAACGCGCCGTGCTCCAGTGCAACTGCACACGCTGGAGCTGCCCCTTGAGGCGCTTTCGACTGGCCTCAAAGGCGGCATCAAATCCTCGACGGCCCCATCGCCAAGGGAATGGGGCCAACTTCGTCGCCACCGTCAAGCGGGATCGACGCAGGGCGGGCAACTCGGCGATGAAGTCGCCGAGCAGCGTTTCACTGCGTCCATTCAGCCGTCCTGTTCCATAGGAGTCCGCTGTATCCACCAGGTTGAGCCCAGAACTGAGGGCTTGTCGAAACGTGGCACGCAGTTGAAAATCATCCCTGTGGGCGTCGTATCCCCATACCGCCTTGTTGCCCCAAGCCCAGGTGCCAAAACCGATGCCGTTCAACGGGGCAATGCTGCTGGAAGCCATGATCGCCTCCACACCGTCCCGCTGCGTCATGACTGCACCTCTCGCACAGAAACCGGCGACATCGCCCGATCAGGCCCTGGAGGATTCGACGGCAAAGGACGAGCGCATCCTCTGCAACCACTGCCGAAGAACTGCCAGCAATGGCATTCGCTGCCTGGGCATGTGCGTCGCCGACAGCGATTACTGATGATTCGCCTCTGGATGGCAACCCTGCTGCTCGCCGTCCCGGCAGCGGGTGCTCCAACGCTGGCCTTTGGTCGCTTGGAGCACACACCTTCGCGCTGCCAGATCGTTGCCAATGGGCGTCCCTTGGATTGCCAACGCCTCCAGATCACTGCAAACGGGAGCAGTGGACTGCGACTTCGGTTCATCGGAGACGATGAGGAAACCGGCGGCAGCTATCAGCTGAGCTTCATCAGCCTTGAAGGAGATCAGGGCAGCCCTCTGAGCTGCGATCGTTCCGGCTGCCGCTTGGAGCAAAGCCGGTGGAGCGCAAGCCTGCTCAGCACAGCATGGGTTCGTTTTGACGCCAGAGGACTTCCCACGGGCCTGCCAATAGCGCGCACAGCCTCAGGACGTTGTTGGATTGATGCCGAAACCGTCAGCTGCGAGAGTCACTCACGTAACGCTCACGCCATGAGCGCGGAGGCTCAGCTGTGACGATGATTCAAAGGCGGCACCCAGATTCGAACTGGGGATAAAGGATTTGCAATCCTCTGCCTTACCACTTGGCCATGCCGCCGCAGGGGAACAGCCGCTCCCATCAGGCGATCGTATCAGCCATGCCCCTGGCTCCCTGCTGTTTCTCTGCAACGGCCACGGCGAAGACCTGATCACCCTGCGGATCATCCAGGCCGTCCATCGGCGCGCACCGAGACGCCCCCTCAACGTGCTTCCTCTGGTGGGCGCTGGCCATGTGTTTGATGCTGCGGTTCAGCAGGGATGGTTGACACGCCTGGGGCCGAAAGCGGCCCTGCCAAGCGGTGGCTTCAGCAATCAAAGTCTGAGGGGTCTGCTGGCAGACATCAGGGCTGGACTCCCGAGCCTGAGTTGGAGTCAATGGCAGTTGGTGCACCGCCTCGGTCATCAACAGCGACCCATCGTTGCCGTCGGCGATCTGCTGCCACTGCTGATGGCCTGGGGCAGTGGTGCCCCCTTCGGCTTCATCGGCACTCCCAAAAGCGACTACACCTGGCGCAGTGGCCCCGGAAGGGCCAGAAGCGACTGCTACCACAGGCTCAAAGGCAGTGAGTGGGATCCCTGGGAATGGCGCTTGCTGCGCTCAAGGCGCTGTCGACTGGTGGCCATGCGTGATCGCCTCACAGCCCGTGGTCTGCGGCGCAAAGGAGTGGACGCTCTGGCGCCGGGAAATCCGATGATGGATGGCCTGAGCATCCAACCGCTGCCATCGGCCCTGGAACGCTGCCGCCGGGTGCTTCTGCTCTGCGGCAGTCGCATGCCGGAGGCCCAACGCAACATGAAGCGATTGGTGCGCAGTGCCATGGCCCTGCCCGGCCGTGTGCCCATGGCCCTGCTTGTGGCCGTGGGCGCCCAGCCCGATGCCTCAGCGCTGAGCAACAGCCTTGACCAACTGGGCTTTCGGCAAAGCCTTCCCCCTTCGGACCACCTGGGTGCCGAGGCATGCTGGGTGAAAGGAGCCTGTCTGGTGCTGATCGGGCGAGGTTGCTTCGACCAATGGGCCGGCTGGGCAGAAGCCGGCATCGCCACCGCCGGAACGGCGACGGAACAACTTGTGGGGCTGGGCATTCCAGCCCTGTCCCTCCCTGGTCTAGGACCGCAGTTCAAGCCAGGCTTCGCCCGACGTCAGAGCCGCCTGTTGGGGGGTGCGGTTCGCCCCTGCTCTGACGAATCCGAGCTCACCACACGGCTCGAAATCCTTCTGGCTGACCCGGCACTCCGCTCCCACCTCGGACGGATCGGGTCGCAGCGAATGGGGCCAGCAGGGGGAAGCGATCAACTGGCACGCCTGATCCTGGATCGCTTCAACGGATACTGAAGATCCACGGTTGGTTGCCATGGCCGCGATTCAGGACCCCACCCTCGTCAAACTTTGTGCTCAATTGGCGAGTCGACTAAGCATCAGCCTGGCCAGCGCCCGGCGCCAGGTGGAACAGGCCGCGGCCCGCGAAGGGCACCGCGATGTAACAGGACGGAGAGCCATGGCTGAAGCCATGCTGGCCGCCCTCGACAACGACAACGGTGACCATGCCCGTCAGCTGGACGCGTTGCTCGAGAACAGCGAAGGGGATGGCAACTTCATGCTGGAGGACTGAGCCTCTGCCTCAGTGCTCAAAGATCTGGTGAAAACGCATCCGATCCAGCTCGGCAACCACCGGAACACATTGAAAGCAGCGCTGTGCCAGATCCCAGCGCCCTTCGCGACGCAGCATCTGTTCCAAGCGCTCCCGGGCGGGCAAGAGATAGCGAACGTCATTCGCGGCATAGGCCAGCTGAGCATCTGTGAGTTCGTCCACCCGGCCCCAATCACTGCTCTGGGCGCCCTTATCCAGCTCAACGCCGACCAACTCCATAACTAGATCCTTGAGGCCATGGCGGGGGGTGTACGTCCGGCCGAGCCGACTGCCGACTTTGGTGCAGAACACAGGATTCACTGCAATCCCTAGACCGGCGGCAAGTGCAGCCAGATCGAACCGGGCGAAGTGGAACACCTTCTCCACTGAAGCGGCCTCAAACAGGCGCTTGAGGTTGGGAGCCTCGGTCTGGCCCAAGCCAATGCGGACGCAGGAAACACGATCTTCTGCATCCGCTATCTGAACCAGACAAAGGCGATCACGCCCATGAATCAACCCCATCGCTTCGGTGTCAACCGCAAGCCGCGCAGACAGCAGATAGCGGTCTGTCCACGCGTCATCGAGATCGCGATCAAAGACAGCGAATTCCGCTGGGGACGACGACTGCTCAGCCATGGCTTGTGAAATGGATGAAGCCAGTGTGGCCAACCACCTTCGCGGCGCGTCTCAAAACCCTCCTCTTGAATCTCGAAATAAGATCGTTTTTGATTGGGGGAGTTGTCCCGCGCCTGTGTTCTCTCGCAGAAAGCCTTCGCGCACCTGTCTGGCAGACATCGAGCAGTACTTCCATCAGCCGCCGCCGCAATTCCTCGATCTCGAGCTGGCTGTCTGCTGGATCCTCGAGTGCTTGCTTAAAGACGACAACTACCCCTCCGGACTCCTGCAGAAACTGATCCGGGAGGAGCCACAACTGCGGCTTTCTGAAACCGTGCTGCAACAGGCCCTGGAGTTCCTTGAGCAACAGGGCTCGATCAGCAGTTACACCCAACGCTGTCCGAGTCGCGGACGGCCACGGCGCATGCTGCACCTTGAATCCAATGCACGTGGCGAAGCCGAGCGACTGATGCAGCCCTGGCGCAGCTGGCTGGACTCCCACCGGTTCGCCTTGAACTAAGCGATTCAGCCGGCGCAAGGCTTAAAAAGGTTGAACACCACCGGGATGCCATGCCTGCAGGATTCCAATCCACCCTCCTGCTGACTGTTCTGCTGGCGATTGGTCTGGTCTTCTTTCTGCGTGCAGCCAGCAAAGACCGAACCACAGTGGTGGACGTGATGTCCCCCCAACCCCCCATCACCGTTCTTGACGGGATCAGCACTTGGCTGGAAGACCGCGGCTGGAGCCGAGATGGCGGAGATGCTGAGCGCCAGGTGCTCCGCTTCAAGGGGAAAGTGGCCTCCAGCCAACCCCTTGCCGTGTTGCTGTCCGTGCTGGCGGCCATTGGCTCCGCCTGCTTCGGTCTGGTCCTGCGTCAGCTGGCACCCCAACTGCACTGGTGGCCTCTGCTGCTGATCGGCCTCGGTCCTCTGGCGGGAGCTGTTTACACCCGGCGGGCCGCTCGCACAGAAGCCCTTGAACTGCAACTCCTTCCTGCTCCCGAGGGAGAGGGCAGCGCCATTCGCCTGCGGGCTCATCGGGACGAATTGATCGCCATCGAACTGGAACTGGCTGAGACCCTGCAACTCGCCAGTGATGGATCCCTGCTCTCCTCCCCCATCTGAACCATGCGTCTGCCGGCCTGGATGCGACGGCGTCGCGTTGCCTCAGGGCTTGCCATCACAGGCCTGTCACTGGCAACCCTGGCGATGACCAAAGCTGCGGAACAGCACAACTGGCTTGGTACAGCCAAGCCCAGCAACGAACCGGCAGAGCAACCTGCACCGGAACCGCCGGAGCCCTGTCCTGAGCCAGCCACACCAGATCCCCTGCTAGGCCCACGCACAAAGAAACCCGGGAGCTGGGTCGGGCGAAGCCCTGTGCAGAGCAACCTGCCAATCGTCGTCATGGCAGGACATGCCGACTCCCAGGGCACCGCCAGTCCAGGAACCCCTGGATATGCCGTGGATCAGCAGAAGCGAGCGCCGATGCAACCGGGCATTCGCGATGAGCTGTTCTGGAACCGCCAGGTTCAGGCCGCAGTGGTGAGCCAAGGTCAAGCCCGTGGCTTGAACATCCGCGCCTACACCCCGCCGTCAATCAGCATCTCGAACGACGACGACCCTGCCACCAACTGGTCGAAGGCCAAGGTCTTTTCGGAGCGTGGTGAATATGTGCTGGAGATCCATTTCGATGCCTACCGGCCCCATGGCTTCGGCTCCGGCCTGATTCCGGTGCTCGCCAATGTGCGTGAACTGAATGTCGTCGATGAAAGCCTGGCCCAGGCATTTGGGCGATACCCACGCCTGTTCCGCGGAGGCCTTGGCGGTCCGCGTCGCGGCATCGGAATTCTCGAAATCGCCATGCTTGAACCCCCTCTCGAAACGAAACTGAGGGATCCGAGCTCAAGGGAGCACACGGTGAACTGCCTGGCCGAGCGCGTGGTGAACGCGCTCGTTCAAGGCGTCAGTTAGTTGATCGCTCCATGGGGGCGGCAGCGCTCATCCAGCGAGGCATCACCCAGCCAGTCCTGAGGCTTGGTGAACAGTTCGGTCAGCAGGGCCTCCCGTGATCCGGCCTCTGCGGTGTAGCCGTACTCCCAACGCACCAGGGGAGGCAGAGACATCAGGATCGATTCCGTGCGTCCATTGGTCTGCAACCCGAAGATCGTGCCGCGGTCCCAAACCAGGTTGAATTCCACATAACGGCCCCGGCGATAGAGCTGAAAATCCCTCTCGCGATCGCCGTAGGCCATCGGATGACGCTTCTCCACGATGGGCTCATAGGCGGGAAGGAAGGCTCTGCCGTTGGCCTGCCCGAGAGAGAACAGCTGCTCCCAACTCAACGGCCGAGCTCCCAAACGGGCTGACACCTGAGCCGCAGGACCGGAAGGGTCTTGCCCCTTGTACAACGTGCCGTTGGCATCCTGGTAGTCGTAAAAGATGCCTCCGACGCCGCGGGTCTCGCTGCGGTGCTTCAAAAAGAAGTACTCATCGCACCAGGGCTTGAAGACCTTGTGGAGATCCGGATGCACCGAATCACAGGCTGCCTGATGGGTGCGATGAAAGTGACGTGCATCATCTAGGAATGGGTAGTAAGGGGTCAGATCGGCACCCCCTCCGAACCACCACACCGGCCCCGCCTCGAAATAGCGGTAATTGAGATGCACCGTGGGGATGTAGGGGTTGCGGGGATGCAGCACCATCGAGGTTCCCGTGGCGAACCACGGGTGCCCCTTCGCTTCAGGACGCTGCTTGAGAATCGAAGGGGGCAACTCTTCCCCTTGAACCTCGGAGAAGTTCACTCCGCCTTGCTCAAAGACACGGCCCTCACGCATCACCCGGGAGCGCCCCCCGCCCCCTTCAGGCCTCACCCAACTTTCTTCCTCAAAACGACCCTCACCATCGAGCGCTTCCAGCCCCGCACAGATTTCATCCTGAAGCCCCATCACCATCGTCCGGGCCCGCTCTCTGGAATCGCTGGGGGGCAGCTCAAGGGGAGCGTTGCTGACGCCCACGTCCTGGCGTCCGAGGACGCGGCGAATCAGGGAGCGGACCATGGGCCAGAGACTGAAGACATCGAAACCTAACCAGGTGACCCCAGGCCTAGACAAGCATCCGTCAGGGACTGTCACGGGCGGCGCCCCTAGGATCCGGCTTGCCTTGATGAAACGGATGACCCCGGTCGAGCAGGCCAACAAAGCCCTCCAGCAAGTCAAAGATGCCGGCAGTGGCAAAACGGCCCTGGAGCTCGGCTGGATCGAACAGATCCGCATCACCCCGCCGCGGGCTGTGTTTCGCCTCAGCCTTCCTGGCTTCGCCCAAGGCCAGAGAGATCGCATCGTGGCTGAGGCCCGTGGAGCGCTGATGGCCCTCGATGGCATTGACGACGTGCAGATCGAGATCGGCCAACCGCCAAGCCAGGGGGGGATTGGCCAAGCCGGCCATGGTCAGCCGGCCGAACGCCAGTCGATCCCCGGCGTCCGCCAGGTGATAGCGGTAAGCAGCGGCAAGGGCGGCGTCGGCAAAAGCACCGTCGCCGTCAATCTGGCCTGCGCCCTCGCCCAGACTGGCCTGCGGGTGGGGCTCCTGGACGCCGATATCTACGGGCCGAACGCACCCACCATGCTGGGGGTCGCTGACCAAACACCAGAGGTGCAGGGCAGCGGAGATCAGCAGCGGATCGTGCCGATCGAAACCTGCGGGATCGCCATGGTGTCGATGGGTCTGCTGATCGACGATCACCAACCTGTGATCTGGCGCGGCCCGATGCTCAACGGCATCATTCGTCAGTTCCTGTATCAGGCCGAATGGGGTGAGCGGGACGTTCTCATCGTTGACCTGCCGCCAGGCACCGGTGATGCGCAACTCTCCCTGGCCCAGGCGGTGCCGATGGCCGGCGTTGTGATCGTGACCACCCCCCAACAGGTGTCGCTGCAGGATGCGCGACGGGGTCTCGCCATGTTCCGGCAGATGGGCATTCCCGTGCTCGGCGTCGTGGAGAACATGAGCGCCTTCATCCCTCCGGACCGTCCCGACTGCCGCTACGCCCTCTTCGGCAGTGGCGGGGGCGCTCAACTCGCCGCGGACTACGACGTTCCCCTGCTGGCTCAAATCCCTATGGAAATGCCTGTTCAGGAAGGAGGTGACACGGGACGACCGATCGTGATCAACCGCAGCGACTCCGCCAGCGCCACCGAGTTCAAGGGCCTCGCTGACGCCGTGCTTAAGGCCGTCAGCCAGCCCGTCTGACGATGTTCAGCCGACGTGACCACCGCAGATTGCACCGGGAGTGGGTGCTCTGGGGTGTTCCGATCGGGATGATCGCCGTGGCTGGGGTGCTGATCGCCAGCACCCAACGCCAGGCGGACTATGCCGACTGGTATCACCACTGGATCACCGCAGCCTTCGGAGTGCTGCTGGCGCTGGGGTTGGAACGGTTGCCGCTGCAGCGGCTCCGACCGCTGCTCGTTCCCGTCTACGCCCTCACCGTGATCAGCCTGGTGGCGGTGCGCGTCGTTGGAACCACAGCCCTGGGAGCCCAACGCTGGATCAGCATCGGCGGGGTTCATGTCCAACCCTCGGAATTCGCCAAGATCGCCGCGATCCTGCTTGTGGCAGCAGTGTTGTCGCGGCACCCGGTGGAACGACCGATTGATCTGATGCGCCCGCTCGGGGTGATTGCGGTGCCTTGGTTCCTGGTGTTCATCCAGCCTGATCTGGGCACCTCACTCGTGTTCGGCGCCCTGATGCTCACGATGCTCTATTGGTCGGGAATGCCGATCGAGTGGGTGATTCTGTTGCTGTCACCGCTGGTGACAGCCCTGCTCTCAGGCCTTCTCCCCTGGGCCATGGCGGTCTGGATTCCTCTGATGGTGGTTCTCGCCTATCGCTCCCTCCCTTGGAAACGGCTGGCGGCGACAGCCACCCTGGCCATCCACGGCACCATGGCTGCCGTCACGCCCTGGCTCTGGTTGCATGGACTGAAGGATTATCAACGGGACCGCCTGGTGCTGTTCCTCGATCCCAGTCAGGATCCATTGGGTGGGGGTTATCACCTGCTTCAGAGCACCGTGGGCATCGGCTCAGGTGGCGTCTTGGGCACAGGCCTCCTTCAAGGTCAGCTCACGAAACTGCGTTTCATTCCTGAACAGCACACCGATTTCATCTTCAGCGCCCTGGGCGAGGAAACCGGGTTTGTGGGCTGTCTTCTGGTGGTTCTTGGCTTTGCGGCCTTGATGGCACGGTTGCTTCAGATCGCGCGCAATGCCCGTTCCGACTTCGAATCGCTCGTGGTGATCGGGATCGGCACGATGCTGATGTTCCAGGTGGTCGTCAACATCTTCATGACCATCGGCCTGGGCCCCGTGACGGGAATACCGCTGCCTTTCCTGAGCTACGGGCGATCGGCAATGGTGGTGAATTTCATTGCGCTCGGGCTCTGCCTGTCGGTGGTTCGGCAGACCCGTCGCTCCTTGGTGCAGCTCCGTTGATGGCGCCATCCTTCAGCGACCTGCGGCAACGCCTGGCCCAGGATGTGCCCGAAGGTCGCTGCGATGAGATTGGTGTCCGACGGCTTTGGTGGGCTGCTCTGGAGACGTTGCAACAAGACCTGGTCGAGCGCGGCATTGAACGCGGAATCTGGCTGGCGGCGCCGCTGCCGGCTCTTTACATGCCGGAGCTGCTGCAACATCTGCAGGGATGGGTCTGGGCCCCGGACCAACTGGATCAACTGGGTCCACATCCAACGGCACTGCCTGGACGGTCCAGCAGCAAGGAGCCAGCCAACCTGCGGGGATTCCAACGCTTGTCCCTGCGTCCCATCGATGGCGACGATCCCCTGCTCCTGGTGATCACACCTGAGGTCCAGGTCGCCCTCGCCCTGCATGGACCAGCCCAGAAACGCCAATTGCTGATGCGTTGTGACCCGGAGACGCTCAGCGATGTCTTGGTGCAGCTGGGGCGTCGGCTAGAGCAACAGTCACCGGCACAGGCCGATCGACTGCGCAACGCGCTCGAATCGATCGGCTCCCTGCAGAGCAATGCAGCCTGGTCAGAACAGTTCTGGCCCCGGCTCACGGAGCGACTCACCGGGACTGCCCCCGGTCTGATGCTGCAACCCATCAAGGCCGAGTCTCCCCAAGCATCCCCTAGCCATGGGGATCTGAATTTGCTGGAAGCGATCACCCATGAGGTGAGAACCCCTCTGGCCACGATCAGAACCTTGATCCGCTCTCTGTTGCGGCGAAAGGATCTTGCGGATGTCGTTGTGAATCGCTTGCGGCAGATCGATGTCGAATGCAGTGAGCAGATCGACCGATTTGGCCTGATCTTCCATGCCGCTGAACTGCAACGGGAGCCCAACGAAGCCAACCTCGCCCGTACGGATCTACCAGCCATGCTCACCACCCTTGCCCCCAGCTGGACGGAGCAGCTTGACCGTCGCGGGATCGCCCTGGAGCTGGATCTCAGCGCTGACCTGCCCGCGATCCTCAGTGACTCCCGGCGACTGGAACCGATGCTGGGGGGTCTGATCGACCGCAGCACCAGAGGGCTCCCCTCCGGCAGTCAGCTCACGCTTCACCTCCAGGCAGCGGGTCCGCGGGTGAAGCTTCAGCTGCGTGTGGAGCATCCCGACAGAAGCCAGGCCGCGGAGGCCAGCCCGTCTCCCCAGCGCGAGGACGTGGGCACCGTCCTGAGCTGGGATCCCAGCACCGGGAGCCTGCAGTTAAGCCAGGATGCGACCCGCCAGATGATGGCCAGCCTGGGAGGCCGCTATCAGCCCAGGCGCGACCGCGACATCACCGTTTTTTTCCCGGTGCATACGCCCGGAGAGTGATGGGTTTGTTGACGGGTGTGAAGCTTGCTTTCGGAGCTCAAAACAGGCCCCGATGACGGTGCTACTTTCCAGCCATAACGGCTCTTGTGGATTCTTTCAGCCATGGCAGCAACGGCGTTGAACGGTCAACTTCCCCAGCACATCGCCAGCACTGGCGGCCTTCTGAATTCAGCGGAGACTGAAGAGAAATACGCCATCACCTGGACCAGCAAGACAGAGCAGGCTTTTGAGCTGCCCACCGGTGGCGCCGCTCTGATGAACTCAGGTGAAAACCTGATGTATTTCGCTCGCAAGGAACAGTGCCTCGCGCTCGGCACCCAGCTGCGCACGAAATTCAAGCCCCGGATCGAGGACTACAAGATCTACCGGATCTACCCCGGTGGTGACACCGAGTTCCTGCATCCCAAGGATGGTGTGTTCTCCGAAAAGGTGAACGAAGGACGTCCGATGGTGGGCCACAACCCCCGTCGCATCGGCCAGAACGTCAACCCGGCCAACATCAAGTTCAGCGGCCGCAACACCTTCGACGCCTGATCTCTCAAAACCGACGCCCGGAGGTCATGATCTCCGGGTCCCGGCTGCGATGATCAGGTCATGTTCAGTCCCGATCGCGACGCCTTTCATCAGGCTGTTTGCAGTGGTGCCAACCTGATTCCTCTGGCTCAGAGTTGGCCTGCAGATCTTGAAACACCCCTCACCACCTGGATCAAGGTGGGTGACGGAAGGCCTCCGGGCGTGCTGCTTGAGTCCGTCGAGGGTGGTGAAACCTTGGGGCGTTGGAGCGTGATCGCCTGCGATCCGCTTTGGACGGCGTCGGCGCGCAACGATCGTCTGAGGCGCACCTGGCGAGACGGTCGCGAAGAGACCTTCAACGGCAATCCATTCGAATCTCTGCGCGAGTGCCTCGCGCCTTACTCTTGCGTCAACCTGCCGGGCCTCCCTCCGCTTGGGCAGCTCTATGGCGTTTGGGGTTACGAGCTGATCCAGTGGATCGAACCCACCGTCGCCGTTCATCCCCGCGCTGCTGCCGATCCCCCGGATGGGATCTGGATGTTGATGGACGCGATCCTGATCTTTGATCAGGTGAAACGACAGATCACCGCTGTCGCCTTTGGCGACCTCTCCAACGGAGCGGATGAGGAGCAGGCCTGGCAAACCGCTATTGGACGGATTGAGGCCCTGCGCCAGCGGATGGACGCACCTCTGCCCGCCGTCAAACCACTGACCTGGGACGCGAGAAGCAAAGAGCTTCCCGCGGTGCGCTCCAACCGCAGCCGCGATGAATTCGAAGCCGCCGTCGATACCGCCAAGGAACACATCGCAGCCGGCGATGTGTTCCAACTCGTGATCAGTCAGCAGCTTGAAACCGAGGTGCCTCAATCGCCCCTGGAGCTGTATCGGAGTCTGCGGATGGTGAATCCATCCCCCTACATGGCGTTTTTCGACTTTGGGGAGTGGCAACTGATCGGTTCCAGTCCGGAGGTGATGGTTCAAGCCGAGCCCGCCGCCGATGGCGTCCACGCCAGCCTCAGACCCATTGCCGGCACACGGCCAAGGGGCGCCACACCCCTGGAGGATCGTGAGCTGGAGGCTGATCTGCTGGCCGATCCCAAGGAACGCGCTGAACACGTGATGCTGGTGGATCTGGGTCGCAATGACCTCGGCAGGGTCTGTCAGCCCGGAACCGTATCGGTGCAGGACCTGATGGTGATCGAGCGCTACTCCCACGTCATGCACATCGTCAGCCAAGTCGAAGGGCGCCTGGGCCCGACATACGACGTGTGGGATCTGCTGATGGCGGCTTTCCCCGCAGGCACCGTCAGCGGTGCACCGAAGATTCGTGCGATGCAGCTCATCCATGAGCTGGAACCCGATGCGCGTGGCCCCTATTCCGGGGTCTATGGATCCGTCGATCTGGCTGGGGCCCTCAACACGGCCATCACGATCCGAACCATGGTGGTGCAACCCCGTGATGGCGGGGGATGCCGGGTCAAAGTGCAGGCCGGAGCAGGCGTGGTAGCCGATTCACAGCCGACGGCGGAGTTTGAGGAGACCCTCAACAAAGCCAAGGGAATGCTGACAGCACTGGCGTGCCTGAATCCGCCGGAATGACAGCGCAACCCCTTCTGCTGAAAGGCTTCGAGGTTGAACTGTTCACCGGTCGAACCAACGGAGCCAACGTGGGCGTCGCCTCCGACGTGGCCAGGGACCTGCCTGGCTTCGTGACAGAGCCGGACTGCCGCAACCTGGAATACGTCACGGACCCGATCCGGGATTACACCGACCTCCCCGAGGCGCTGCTCGCTCCCCGGCGGACGCTGCGGCAGTGGCTGCAGAAGCGTGAGCTGACAATTCTGCCCGGCAGCACCATGAGCCTGGGTAACAGCAGCCGTTTTGAACGCTCCGACCCCAGCAACTCCTATCACGCGCTGATTGAACGGCTGTACGGCACCAGGGTCGTCACGGCGAGCATTCATATCAACCTCGGGATCACAGATCTGGACTGGTTGTTTGCAGCTTTACGGCTCGTGCGCTGCGAAGCAGCCCTGTTCCTCGCCCTGAGCGCCAGTTCTCCCTTTTTGGATGGGCGCAGCACCCGCCACCATTCTCAGCGATGGCATCAATTCCCCCTCACGCCGCCGGCCGTTCCCCTCTTTAGGGATCACAAGCACTACATCCACTGGGTGGAGGAACAACTGGCCACAGGGGCCATGCGCAACGAACGTCACCTGTGGACGTCCGTTCGTCCCAATGGTCCACGCCGCCCCTACGACCTCAACCGGCTGGAGTTACGGATCTGTGATCTGGTCACCAATCCCCATGAGCTGCTGGCGATCACCTGCCTGCTGGAGCTGCGGCTGCTGGCCCTCAAAGACCACATGAAGACCCTCGATCCCCTCCGCAGCAGCTCCCTGTCTGCCGATGAACTGGCCCAGCTGGCCGACAGCAATGATGCGGCCGCAGCCCAATCCAGCTTGAATGCTGAACTGAGGCATTGGCGGGATGGCCGGTCGATCAGCTGCAGGGATTGGGTTCTGGAACTGCTTGATGAGCTCTCCCATCGGGCCGAGTCACTCCAGCTCAGCGCTTGCTTGAGGCCGTTGGAGGCACTGGTCACCCACGGCAATCAAGCCATGCGCTGGGAAAAGGCCCATGGCCAGGGCCAATCCATCAGTGACCTGCTTCAGGACGGAATCCAGCGGATGCAGAAAGAGGAACAGATCGCCGCCCGGGATGACTGTTTGGGATGATCATGTCGAGTCCGTCGCAGCGTGGAGACTTCATGCCCGAGTCCACCACCCCTGTCTCCGACCATGAGACTGCACGCCTGAGTGGTGGTGGATCCGGCGCGGGGCAGCTTCTTCAGCACCGCTTGGATCTGATTGAGGACCTCTGGAAGTCGGTGCTGCGCAGTGAGTGCCCACCGGAGCAGAGCGAACGTTTGCTGCGGCTCAAACAACTGAGTGACCCAGTGTCCCTGGAGGGGCGGGACGGCGATAGCACCAGCGAGGCGATCGTTGAGCTGATCAAAGCTATGGACCTCTCAGAGGCCATTTCAGCCGCCCGCGCCTTCTCGCTCTACTTCCAGCTCATCAACATCCTTGAGCAGCGGATCGAGGAAGACAGCTACCTCGACAGCCTCAGGCCCAATCACAGTGCTGATGCTGCCCAACGGGATGCCTTTGATCCCTTTGCTCCCCCGCTCGCCAACCAGACTGATCCAGCCACTTTCGGGGAGGTTTTCGAGCGGCTGCGGCGCATGAACGTCCCCCCCGCGCAGGTGGAACACCTGCTTCGGGAGCTGGACATCCGTCTGGTTTTCACCGCGCACCCCACGGAAATCGTGCGGCACACAGTGCGCCACAAGCAACGGCGTGTGGCCAACCTGCTTCAGCAACTTCAATCCGACACGCCTCTTGCCCACCAGGTGCGTGAGGACTGTCGGGACCAATTGGAGGAGGAAATCCGCCTGTGGTGGAGAACTGATGAACTTCATCAGTTCAAGCCCACCGTGATCGACGAGGTGGATTCGACCCTGCACTACTTCCAGCAGGTTCTATTTGATGCAATGCCTCAGCTGCGAAGAAGGCTGATCGCAGCCCTGCATCGCCATTACCCCGATGTCCAGGTCCCCCAGGCGTCGTTCTGCACCTTCGGCTCCTGGGTGGGTTCCGATCGGGACGGGAATCCCTCGGTCACCCCAGAGATCACCTGGAGAACCGCCTGCTATCAGCGTCAGCTGATGCTGGAGCTGTACATCAGTTCTGTGCAAACGCTTCGCCAGCAACTGAGCATCTCCATGCAGTGGAGTCAGGTCGCACCTGCACTGCTGGAGTCTCTGGAAATGGATCGGCTCCGGTTCCCGGAGATCTACGAACGCAGAGCTGCTCGATACCGGCTGGAGCCCTACCGACTGAAGCTCTGCTACGTGCTCGAAAAACTGGAGCGCACCCTCGCTCGCAACAACCAGCTGTCGGAGGCGGGATGGCAGATGCCCTGTGAAGCACTGGCCGATTCCCAGGTCGGGTTGAGCGGCGCTGAGGTTCTCCACTACACCTCGGTGGACCAGTTCCGCAGTGATCTGGAGTTGGTGCGTAACAGCCTGGTCAGCACCGATTTGAGCTGCGAACAGCTCGATACGCTGCTGCACCAGGTGCACATCTTCGGGTTCTCGCTGGCCAGCCTGGATATTCGTCAGGAGAGCACCCGCCACAGTGACGCCATCGATGAACTCACCCGCAGCCTGGACCTTCCCCAGGCCTATGGGGACATGGATGAAACCCAGCGGATGGCTTGGCTCCTGCAGGAACTGCAGACCCGTCGCCCCCTGATCCCTCCAGCCGCCAACTGGTCAGCGCCGACAGCCGAGACGCTGGCTGTGTTCCGGATGCTGCAGCGCCTGCAGGAGGAATTCGGCCCGCGGATCTGCAATTCCTATGTGATTTCGATGAGCCACACGGCATCGGATCTCTTGGAGGTTTTGCTGCTGGCGAAGGAAACAGGCCTGGTGGATCCGCCCAACAAACGGGCCTCGCTGTTGGTGGTGCCTCTGTTTGAAACCGTGGAGGACCTCCAACGGGCCCCTGAGGTGATGGAGGGGCTGTTCAAGACGCCGCTCTACCGCGCACTACTCCCTGTTGTGGGGCAGCAGAAGCAGCCGCTGCAGGAGCTGATGCTGGGCTATTCCGACAGCAACAAGGATTCCGGCTTCCTCTCCAGCAACTGGGAGATTCATCAGGCTCAGATCGCACTTCAGGAACTCGCCAGTCGCCAGGACGTGGCGCTTCGCCTCTTCCATGGCCGCGGTGGATCCGTCAGTCGAGGTGGTGGGCCGGCCTATCAAGCGATCCTGGCCCAACCCAGTGGCACGCTGCAGGGCCGGATCAAAATCACCGAACAGGGTGAAGTGCTGGCCTCGAAGTACAGCCTGCCCGAGTTGGCGCTCTATAACTTGGAGACCGTCACCACGGCCGTGGTTCAGAACAGCCTGGTGACCAATCAGCTCGATGCGACACCCAGCTGGAACCAGCTGATGAGTCGCCTTGCCACCCGCTCACGGGAGCATTACAGGGCTTTGGTTCACGACAATCCCGATCTGGTGGCGTTCTTCCAGCAGGTCACACCGATCGAAGAAATCAGCAAACTGCAGATCTCCAGCCGACCGGCTCGACGCAAAACCGGCGCCAAGGACCTCTCCAGCCTGCGGGCCATTCCCTGGGTCTTCGGTTGGACCCAGAGCCGATTCCTCCTTCCGAGCTGGTTTGGTTTCGGCACAGCCCTGTCTGAAGAGGTGGGGAGCGACACCGAACAGCTCGACCTGCTGCGCCGCCTGCATCAACGTTGGCCGTTTTTCCGGATGCTCATTTCCAAAGTGGAAATGACCCTCTCCAAGGTCGATCTCGACCTGGCCCATCACTACATGAACAGCCTGGGGCACCCCGAGCAGCGGGAGGCCTTTGAAGCGATCTTCCAGGTGATCGCCAAGGAATATGAACTCACCCGCAAACTGGTGCTGGAAATCACAGGCCAGAACCGACTGCTAGGGGCGGATCAAGGTCTTCAGTTGTCCGTTGACCTGCGCAATCGGACCATCGTTCCCCTGGGCTTTCTCCAGGTTGCGCTGCTGAAGCGTTTGCGGGATCAGAACCGGCAACCCCCCATGAGTGAGACACCGGGCGCCCCCGAGGACACCCGCACCTACAGCCGAAGCGAGCTGCTGCGGGGTGCCTTGCTCACCCTCAACGGCATTGCCGCCGGCATGCGCAACACCGGTTGATCCACTGTGCTGTCGTTCCTTCAACAACCCTCGATTCCACCCTTACCCGAGGGAACGCGACTCGAAACATCGACGCCTCCAACGTCCGCGCAGCTCAACGCCCTGCTGATGTCATGCGGGGAATCAACCCATCCAGAGGAACGCTGGGAGCTTGCCCTTCAGCGCAGCCTTTGGCAGATCAGCATCCTCGATGAATCGACTGGAGAACTGATCGGAT
Source organism: Synechococcus sp. KORDI-52 (assembly GCF_000737595.1). Classification (NCBI taxonomy): domain Bacteria; kingdom Bacillati; phylum Cyanobacteriota; class Cyanophyceae; order Synechococcales; family Synechococcaceae; genus Synechococcus; species Synechococcus sp. KORDI-52. The sequence goes on from NZ_CP006271.1 coordinate 72,220, forward strand.
TTGTACGGGCCACCAGTGATCTGGCCCTCAACGCCAATCTTTGGAACCTGGCCGCCAAACCAGGGCCGAACCAAGGGGACCTTTTCGCCGTTCTGGTGCACCGTGCCCTGCAAATCCTTCGCCGTGATCTACCGGGTTGCAGCCTGTCGATCTCGGCACCAGCAGATGCGTTGCAGGCCCTCAAACAGCAAGGTTTTTTGATTGATCCCAATGGCATTCGCGCCATGGGACTAAGTCTGAGCTGAGACGTAAGGATCAACACGAGCATGGAGGGACTCGAACCCCCGACCCTCAGAACCGGAATCTGATGCTCTATCCAACTGAGCTACATGCCCACTGATCGGCGTTAAGCCGCAGTGAAATCGAGCGGCAACCGTCCCGATACAAGTACCTTACTCACTGGTCGCCCCAGCACCCATCCGGCTCCACAGGCTCCAACTGCAGGGCTTCCGGAACCACACCGTTCTGCAACTGGAACTGACGCAGCCACGCCTGTTGGTGATCGGCCCAAATGGCATTGGCAAGTCCAACCTGCTCGAGGCGGTTGAGCTGCTGGGCAGCCTGCGCTCGCATCGCTGCAGCAGTGATCGGGACCTGATTCAGTGGGATACCCCCCAGGCCCTGATCAGGGCCGTCGTGGGGGATGGGGATCGCCTGGAACTGGAACTGCGGCGCCAGGGAGGCCGTCAAGCCAGACGAAACGGAAAACTGCTGGATCGGCAACTCGACCTGATTGGACCCCTGCGCTGCATCGGCTTCAGCGCCCTGGATCTTGATCTGGTGCGAGGCGAACCCGCCCTACGCCGCCAATGGCTGGACCGTGTCGTGCTGCAGCTTGAACCGGTGTACGCCGATCTGATGGCACGGTTGAACCGGTTGTTGCGACAGCGCAGCCAGCTCTGGCGCCAGAGGCAGATCTCCAGTGGCGAACGCCACGCACTGCTCGACGCGTTCGACGTTCAGATGGCGCTGGTGAGCACCAGGATTCACCGGCGGCGGCAACGGGCCCTGCATCGGCTGGAACCGATCGCCCAGCGCTGGCAAACCCATCTCAGCGGGGGCACAGAAGCCTTGGAACTGCACTACAAACCCGGCAGCCGGCTCGATGGGGAGGATGCCGAAGAACCCTGGCGACTCGCCATCGAAGAACAGCTGCGCCAGCAGCGGGAGGAGGAAGAACGGCTCGGCAGCTGCCGTGTGGGCCCGCACCGGGATGAGATCGCCCTGCTGCTGGGGGGGAGTCCGGCACGACGGTTTGGTTCAGCCGGCCAGCAGCGGTCGCTGGTGCTGGGCCTGAAGCTCGCTGAACTGGAGCTGGTGACCCAGCTGTCTGGGGAGCCACCACTGCTGCTTCTCGATGACGTGCTTGCCGAACTGGATCCCACCCGCCAGCAGCTCCTGCTCGAAGCTGTGGGCGAATCGCATCAATGCCTGGTGAGCGCCACGCACCTTGAAGGCTTTGGCGGCGGGTGGCAGCAGCAGGCCCAGATTCTCGGAGCAAGAGAGCTGAGACCCGACCTGAAGATCGGATAGGGTGGCGGACCTGTTTTTCTCTCATCGCCTGATGGAGCAGACCCTCTCTGAACTGCATCCCAACCCGGGATGGGGGGCACCTGAGATTCATGCCACCGACATGGTCGGCAAACACTGCATTCTCGAGCTTTACGACTGCGACCCGAGCCGGCTCGACGACGAAGCATTCATCCGCACAACGATCACCTCAGCAGCCAAAGGCGCTGGTGCGACGCTGCTGAACCTGATCACCCATCAATTTCAACCCCAGGGCGTCACGGGCCTGGCCCTGCTGGCGGAATCCCACATTTCCATCCACACCTGGCCGGAATCCGGCTACGCCGCTGTTGATGTGTTCACCTGTGGTGACCACACCATGCCGGAACAGGCCTGCGCCATTCTCTGCAGTGAGCTTCAAGCGAAACGGCACGCGCTGAAAAGTTTTCTGCGAGAAACGCCTGCGGCCATTGCCACGGGAGTGAGAGAGCCTTTGGAAACGCCAAGCCAGCTCCCCAGCTGAACAGGCCCACGCGCGATCAGCGGCGGTTCAACTTGCCGCTGACCAGACCTTCAAGATCCAGGTTGACGGAGGTGAAGCCAAGGGAACGAAAGTCCTCGACCAGAGGTTCGCTCTCCGCAAGCGCGAGCACAGCGCGAATCTGCTCACGGGGCACCTCAATCCGTGCAGCAAAACCATGGGATCGCACACGGACGGTGCTGAACCCCCTGGCGATCAACCAAGCTTCCGCCTGGCCCACCCGCTTCAACCGCTCGGCGCTGATGCTTTCGCCGTAGGGGAAGCGAGAGGCCAAGCAAGGCTGTGCCGGCTTGTCCCACCAGGGGAAACCGAGGGCCCGGGACAAGGCACGGATCGCTGCTTTGTCGATCGACAATTCAGCCAGGGGAGAGCGAACCCCTGCCTCTCGTGCCGCGTCAATGCCGGGCCGGTGATCACCGAGGTCATCGAGATTGACCCCATCAATCACCAGGGCATCACCCGCAGCCGCGGCAATGGGCTGAAGGTGGTCGTGCAGTTCACGCTTGCAGGCAAAACAGCGATCCACCGGGTTGCTGCTGTAATCAGGGTCGTTCAACTCAGCCGTTGCACACTCCCGATGCGCAATGCCGATCCACGAAGCCTGATCACGGGCTTCCCGCAACAGATGCGGCGCCAGGGCCGGAGAGACCCCCGTGACCGCCAGGGCGGCATCGCCTTTGGCTTCGTAGGCCATCGCCGCCACCAGGGTGCTGTCGACCCCACCGGAGTACGCCACACACAAGGCTGACTGCGCCGCCATCCAGTGCCGAAGGTCTGCCAGCAGCTGCCGCTCTCGATCCGCCAAAGGCTCCTGCAACCGAAACATCAGCGGGTAAAACCAGTTGAGCTAGGTAGGCTCCAACGGTAAGAGCCGTCCTCATGCCTCGAAGCATCGGCATTGTCACCGCAGCGGACAGCCGCGAGCGCAGCCACGGACAGCTGCACATCTATGACGGCGAGGGCAAGGGCAAGAGCCAGGCAGCCCTTGGGGTTGTGCTGCGCACGATTGGGCTCGGCATCTGTGAGCAGCGGCAGACCCGGGTGCTGCTGTTGCGCTTCCTCAAAGGCCCAGGCAGGGCCTACGACGAGGATGCGGCCATCGAGGCCTTGCAACAGGGTTTCCCCCATCTGATCGACCACCTGCGCACAGGGAGGGCCGATCACTTCACCGCCGACGAAGCCACCCGATTCGACCGGGATGAAGCCCAGCGGGGCTGGGTGATTGCCAAAGGCGCCATCGCCAGTGCCCTCTACTCGGTGGTGGTTCTGGACGAGCTGAATCCGGTTCTGGACCTCGGCCTGCTGGATCTGGACGACGTGGTCCGCACCCTCAGCAACCGGCCGGAAGGGATGGAAATCATCGTCACCGGACGGGCTGCACCGGCCCCTTTGGTGCGTGGGGCCGACCTCCACTCCGAAATGCGGGCCCATCGCCGTCCGGGCATGAACGACAACCGGGTTGTGCCTCTCAATGTGAGCAGCGGTATCGAGATCTACACCGGTGAAGGCAAAGGCAAATCAACCAGTGCTCTCGGGAAAGCGCTGCAGGCCATCGGGCGGGGCATCAGCCAGGACAAGAGCCATCGGGTCTTGATCCTGCAATGGCTCAAAGGCGGCAGCGGCTACACCGAAGATGCAGCCATCGCCGCCCTGCGCGAGAGCTATCCCCACCTGGTGGACCACCTCCGCTCCGGCCGCGATGCCATCGTCTGGCGGGGCCAGCAGGAACCGATTGATTACGTGGAAGCCGAGCGGGCCTGGGAGATCGCACGGGCCGCCATCTCAAGCGGCCTCTACAAGACCGTGATCCTCGATGAGTTGAACCCCACGGTCGACCTGGAGCTGCTGCCCGTCGAACCGATCTTGCAGACCCTGCTGCGCAAACCGGTGGAAACTGAGGTGATCATCACGGGGCGCTGCAAAAACCCTCCGGCCTATTTCGATCTGGCCAGCATCCATTCAGAGATGGTGTGCCACAAGCACTACGCCGAACAGGGCGTCGACCTGAAGCGAGGGGTGGATTACTAACCCCCGGATTCAGTAGCGAGGGATTGCAGGATCCACCTGCTGCGACCAGGCATCAATTCCACCGGTCACATTTGTGGCCGCGATTCCCTGCTGAGCCAACAGCTCAACGGCACGCGCTGAGCGCCCCCCGAGCTTGCAGTGCACCAAAAGGCGTCGTCCCGCCGCCAAACCACGAACACGATCGATCGCCTCTCCACTCTCCAGCGAGGCCAACGGCACCAAGTGGCTTCCTTCAATCGAAGCCACCTCTGCTTCAGCAGGATTGCGCACATCAACCAGCGCAATCTCGCCTGGAGCAGAGTCGAGCAAGGCCTTCAGCTCTGTGACAGTGATGGCTTCCATCTCCGATGACGCCGGACGGCAGAACTGGCGGTAGTCAATCAGGCTCTCGACCTTCGCTCGGTCGGGATCAACGCGGAGCGTGAGTTCGCGAAATCGCATCGCCAGGGCGTCAACCACGAGCAGCCGACCGTCCAGGCACTCGCCAATGCCGGTGATCAGTTTGATCGCTTCGGTGGCCTGAAGCAGACCGATCAGTCCCGGCATCACACCCATCACCCCAGCCTCCGAACAGGACGGAACGGCGTCCGGCGGAGGTGGTTCCGGCAGCAGATCGCGGTAATTGGGGCTCGTCGGCGTGCGGTTGAAGACGCTGACCTGGCCGTCAAAGCGCTGCACGGAGCCATAGACGAGGGGCTTGCCCAGCAACACACAGGCGTCGTTGATGAGATACCGGCTGGGAAAGTTGTCGGTGCCGTCACAGACCAGGTCGTAATCAGCGATGAGGTCCAGGGCATTGCCCACATCCAGCATGTGTTCATGCACCTCCACCTGGCAGTGGGGGTTGAGGTCGTGGATCCGTGCTTCAGCTGAGCGGGCCTTCGAGCGGCCAACCCCACTGGAGCTATGGATCACCTGGCGCTGGAGGTTGGAGAGCTCCACCACATCACCGTCCACGATTCCGATGCGGCCGACGCCGGCCGCCGCCAGGTACAGCAGCAGGGGAGATCCCAGCCCGCCGCTGCCAACACAGAGCACAGACGCGGATTTCAACCGGAGCTGACCGACTGGACCAACCTCGGGAAGGATCAGATGGCGGGCGTAGCGCCCCCGCTCATCAGCACTCAGCATCGGTTGGTCATGCATCGTTGTGAGTGTCCCAGAGCTGAATCGGGATTTCATCCACCCTGCGGTCGCCATGAAGCCACCAGGCCCTGAAGCCGAGCGAGGCCGAGAGAATCAGCATCACACTCTCCGCCTCCCCCCAGCGCCGATCGTGGGGCGAGGGCACGGGCTCGGATGCCGGATGGGAGTGGGCCACGCCAAGACAACGTTGATGGCGATCCCGGGCCCATCGCTGGGCGGCTAACTGCTCCCTCGGATCCACCAGAAACCGTCTGCAACGGTCATGAACGGGCCGCTGCCCGGATGCCCCCCGTCCCCAGACATTGCAACAGGGCCAGGTCGTGGTCAGCCTCAAACACCCTGAATTCGTCCGCTGTCCCAGCAGCAAGGCACAGCCTTCTTCGGGATGGGGCGCCAACAAAATGCGGCGCAGATCCGTGTGGCATCGGTAATCAATTTGCAGCACGGATGGCGTAGACCGCGTCGCACCGATACGCTCAGCTGAAATTGTGAAGGATTTAGTCGTTCTCATGAGTGACGCCACCACTGAAGTAAAGGATGCCGCCACAACCGTGACGACACCCGTCGACGCTCCTGCTCAGGACGACACCACCTCCTTTGCTGAGCGCTACAGCGACGTTCTCGGAAAGGTGAACGACACCCTCGACCAGGTTGATTGGAGTCAGATGGGACGGATCGGCAAGATCGTCGGCATCTTTGCGGCCGTGATCATTGCTCAGATCCTGATCAAGGGAATCCTCGACACGATCAATCTGCTGCCGATCGTTCCAGGGCTGCTTGAACTGCTCGGCGTGGTTGTGGTTGGTCAGTGGAGCTGGAAGAACCTCACCACCAGCGACAAGCGCAATGCCCTGGTGCAGCGTGTTCAAACCCTCCGCGAAGAGTACCTGGGCTGATGCTCAAAGCCGCCGAGCCAGTTCTCTGAGACTGGCTCGGCATTGGCTTAGATAACTCCCCCCAAACAAATTGGCATGGTTGAGCAGGTGGTAGAGGTTGTAGATCTCCACCCGACCGTCAGCGTCAGGAGGATCTGGCAGCACGTCCCGATAGCCCGACCTGAAGGCTTCGCCAAAGCCGCCAAAAAGCCGGGTCATGGCCAGATCAACTTCCCGATCAGCCCACCAGCTGGCAGGATCAAAAATACTTCCCCGTCCATCGCTCAGGCTGGCGGCATTCCCACCCCAGAGATCACCGTGCACCAAGGCCGGGTGTGGTTGATGCTCGTTCAGATGCTCGGCGAGGCGCAGCAACAACGGTATGAGGTCCGTTGAATCCTGCTGCAAACCATCCAGAGCTTCCAGTTGCGGGCGCAGCCTGAGCTCCACGAAGGCCGAGCCCCAGTCATCGCGCCACCCCCCCGGTTGAGGTCCAGCGCCAATGAAGCCGTCACGGTGCCAGCCAAAACGAGCTGGGCTGGAGGCCATCGACGACTGATGCAGCAGTGCCAAACCCCGGCCGAGAGCTGTTTGGTCGTTGCCACCGCAATCCAACCAGGGCAACAGCAGCACCGCACCATGGGGCAGTACCGCCAGGGCGATGGGCTGCGGCACAACCAGGAACGAGGCATCGGCTTGGGCATGCAGGGCCTCAAGGGCCTCCGCCTCCACCTCAAATAGAGGCAGCGCGCTGGCGCCACCGCTTTTGGCAAACAACACCTGGCCATCACCGAGGCAAAGCTTCCAGGCCTGATGAATGCAGCCCCCACCCACGGGGGAGACCTCCGTGATCACAGCCCCCGCCAACGGCCCGTCCTCCGCGGTGAGATCCCGGCGCAGTTCGCTGTTCATCCTCAGCAAGCTCCCTGTCTTGCCAGCATGGCCCGATTCTTCAGGGCGTCGTGAGCGATTCCAGCGTGATCGTGGTGGGCGGCGGGATCGCTGGCTTAACAGCAGCGGCACTGCTGGCCCGCGACGGCGTCGACGTCACACTGCTGGAAGCGCATCAACAACCGGGGGGGTGTGCCGGAACATTCCGGCGTGGTCCATGGGTGTTCGATGTTGGGGCGACCCAGGTCGCTGGGTTGGAGCCCGGAGGCAGCCATGCGCGACTGCTGAAGCATCTGAACATGCCTCTGCCCAACGCAGAGCTCCTGGACCCAGGTTGTGTGGTCGACCTGGGCGATGGCTCCCCTCCCATTTCGCTCTGGCATGACCCGGAAGCCTGGGCCGCTGAACGTGAGCGTCAATTTCCAGGCAGCCAGCGCTTCTGGAGCCTTTGCCATCAGTTGCATTCCAGCAACTGGCAGTTCGCCAGAGAAGACCCCGTGGTAACACCGCGTTCCCTCTGGGATCTCGGCACATTGCTGCGGGCCCTGCGGCCCGTAACGCTGGCATCGGGACTGTTCACAGGTCTGACCATTGCCAATCTGCTGCAGCTGTGTGGGTGCGGTGACGATCAACGGCTGCGGCGCTTTCTCGACCTCCAGCTGAAGCTGTACTCCCAAGAACCGGCCGATCGAACGGCGGCGCTGTACGGCGCAACCGTCCTGCACATGGCCCAAGCACCGCTCGGGCTCTGGCATCTGGAGGGATCGATGCAGGTGTTGAGCAATCAACTGGTGGCCGCTATTGAGCGCGACGGCGGGACGGTGCTGATCAAGCACCGGGTCACCAAGCTGGAGCCGAGCTCATCCGGTTGGAAGGTGACGATCAGCACCGGCAAAAGCACGGAACAGCAACGCAGCAGCCGGGATGTGGTCTGCAGCCTTCCCCCCCAGTGCCTGCTGGAACTGATCGAGCCGGATCAGCTGCCCAAGGGGTACCGAAAGCGACTGCAGACCCTGCACGAACCGAGTGGTGCGCTGGTGCTTTACGGAGCGGTGAGGCGTGATGCACTTCCACATCCCTGCCCAGGCCATCTCCAGCGGGGCTGCGCATCCCCGGGGCCTCTGTTCGTCTCCATCAGCCGCGAAGGAGATGGGCGTGCGCCCCAGGGGCAGGCCACCTTGATTGCCAGCGTGTTCACACCAACGGGCGACTGGTGCCGCTTGCCGGAACCGGAGTACCAACAGCGCAAAACAGAGATGCTGAAGCTGATCCAAGCCGAGCTGAACCGCTGGCTGTCGCTAGGAGACGACGCCTGGTTGCACGCTGAGCTGGCAACACCAAGGGGCTTCGCCGGCTGGACGGGCCGTCCCAACGGCATGGTCGGGGGCCTTGGGCAGCATCCAAGCCGGTTCGGCCCCTTCGGCCTGGCAGGACGAACGCCCATGCCGGGGCTTTGGCTCTGCGGCGACAGCCTCCATCCGGGCGAGGGCACAGCAGGGGTGAGCCTGTCAGCACTCAACGCCTGCCGGCAGCTCAGGGCCGAGCGGGGACAACCCCTCAGCTTTCGGAGCTGACCTCCCCCGGTGCCCTCAAAAAATCCGGGCGCAGGGTCTGCGTTCGGCGCAGTTCCAACTCAAGCTGAGACCAGTTCTGCTGGAGCACGGCATCTTCGAGCTGCTCCAGGCTCCAGCGGTAGGCCGCCAAGCCGCGCAACACCGCATCCCTGTTTGTGGAGGCCATCGCCACCCCCAGCTCGGGATTCCCTCCACCCACACGACTGGTGTCGGCAAAGCCGCTGGAGGCCAGCACCATGGCCAGCTGGCGGATGTCCGGATCCCGCTCATCTCCCACGGCCCGCAGCAGCGCAGCACTCACCAGCACCGGCATGTGGGAAATCAGAGCCACAGCCTGGTCGTGCTGGGAGGCGGTGGCCGTCAGCCAATGGCCACCCACGCTGAGGGCCAGATCACGCACCTGGACCAGGGCAGCGGGGTCTGTTGCCGCATCGGGAGTTGCGATCCAAGGGCGGCCTCGGAACAGATCCGCCACCCCAGCCTCAACGCCCGCCAGGGCTGTACCTGCCATGGGATGACTGGCCACAAAGCGGGGATGCCGCTGGCGCCAAGCCTCCAACACAGGCTGTTTCACCGAACCAACATCGGTGATTACAGCTGATTCGGGCAGAGCAGCGACGAGCTCATCAGGAGGGTTCAGCAGCAAGGGGATGGGCAAGGCCAGGATCACCAGATCGCAATCCGAGAGGCAGCTGGGATCGGTTGACACCGCTCCCACCAGCCCCCGGTCCATGGCGCGATCCGCCGTGGCCTGGCGATGCACGAGGCCCTGCACCGTCCAGCCCCTGGCCTGGAGATCCAGGCCAAGGGATCCCCCGATCAATCCAAGGCCGACGATCCCCACACGTCCCGGTTGCACCGCCATCCCTCCCGCAGGGTCGTGAAGCCATGTTGATGGATGGATTGCCATGAACCAATCGCTGGGGGAACCCTGCTTAGGGTTTGGCGATGTTGGAAGCCCAGGCCCACCATCAGATCAAAACCCTGCTCCGCCAGGAGGAATCGGACTGGCCCCACCACCTGACCCTGAGCCGGCTGGTGGCCAGAAGCCTGAGGCGCCGCGACACGACGCTCGTCCAGCTCCCTCCCAGCAGCAGCGAACGCTGGTGGCTCGGTCTGCTGGTGCCGCTGTGCCTGGCTCCCGAAGCGGGGGCACTGGTGCTGACGGACCCCCAACGCCGGCGCCTGCTCCAGTTGGAATTGCCCCGTCTCCGTAACCAGGGGCTACGGCTTCCCTGCTGGCAGGGAGTGACCCCTCCCGAGGGTCCACAGCTTTGGCTGATGGATGTTGCCGAGCTGATTCAGGCCCATCGCGACGGGCACTTGGGCGCTCGCCAACTGCTGGTCCCGGAGATGGATCAGTTGAGCCGGCGAATGCGCAATGCTCTCACCTTGGAGATCGAGCATCAGCACTGGGACGAGCTGCGCCAGGCCTGCCCCCAGGCTGAATCCGGCTTGCTGGAGCTGCATGACCGCATGAGCCGGCAGCTGTTCGCTGATGCCACGAGGCCCGATGGCGCCGTGCGTCTCAAAGGCTCAGCGGAGCAGGCCCTGCGGGACCTGCTGCAGCTGATGCCAGCTAGCCCCGAGCCGTGGAACACCCTCCGCAGCATCAATCCGGCGGAGTGGAGCCAATGGGCTGAACTGGATCACCGCCTGCTCCAGTGGCGCTGGAAGCTGACCCCCCTCGAACCACTCCAATTGCTGCGGGGGGTGCTGCTGGATCACCCCTGCCTGATGTTCAGCAGCAATGGAGACAACGCCAGGCTGGATCTGGAATTTGAACAGGCCGGTGTTGTCCCCGATGTGCGGGCAATACTGCGGGAACGGGAGCTGAATGAACCGCTCCCCCTCTATGCCCCACGTCGCCAGCCGCTGCCGAACACCCGGATCTACGCCCAACATCTCCTGGAGGAGAGCAGACGGCTCATCCTTGGCCAGGCGGGGCTCACCGTCGTTCTGATCAATGACAAGCAGCTGCGTCGGCAGCTGACCAGCTCCCTGGCAGCGGAGTTCGGACGCCGTGTGATGCAGGAGTCGACGGCACCCGAAAGCAATGGCGTGGTGACCTGCACATGGGACTGGTGGCTGGAGCATCAGGAGCAGCTGCCGGCCCCGGCACAGCTGATTGTCGGCATGCTCCCCATCGCCAGCCTGGACAATCCGCTCACCTCCGCTCGGGTGGAGCGGTTGAAACAGCAGGGAGAGGACTGGTTCCGCGCCCTGTTACTGCCGGAAGCCCTGAGCCTGATCCCTACCGCCATTGCACCGCTGCGACGGAGTGGTGGTCGCCTGGCCATCCTCGACGGCCGTCTCCGAGGGCGCAGCTGGGGTGATCAGGTCCTGCACCGGCTGGAACCTTGGATTCCATTGCAGCGACTGCTGCCGGAGTGAACAGCGCCTAACCTCCCTCCATCGCTCAGAACTGCATGGGAGAAGCACGCCGCCGGGCCGCCCAGGGCCTGCCGCCCCGTCAGCCCAAGGCCAGCGCCAAGGCAACGGATACCTCACCACGGGTGGTGCCCTGGCTTCCGCTGACCCGCAACCAAACGCAGCAGTTCATGGCGGTGACCACCCGCGGTGCCTGGATCGGCATTGGCGCGATGGTGGTGCTCTGGATCACGGTGCGCTTCATCGGCCCTGCAGTCGGTTGGTGGACGCTCGCAGATACCCCCTAAGCAGGGCTCAGCCGAACAAACGAAAACCAAAGAAAACCTTTAGACTGGGTCTCAATGGAGACTCAGCCATGTTTCCGCGTTTAGCCGAGCACTACAGATCTGTCGTTGAAGATCTGGTGATGAGCCTGCAGGCCCTTGCCAGCAACCTTCAAAGCGCGGGCTTCACAGCCACTTGCTATTCCTGTGGCGACGGCCGCGATGGCCAGGGCGCTTCGTTTGTGGCTGACATCGGCGATGGCCATATGGTGCGCTTTCTTGTCTCCGACTTCGGCATCAGCTGGGTTGAATCCCGCAACGGCCGGGAGCTTGTGAAATTGGATGGGGCCGAAGCCATCCAGGAATTGCAGAGAATGGCAGATCTGGCCCAGGAGGGCCAGGCCCGCGCCATGCAGCCCCTGGCCCAGACCGCCTGAACTCAGGCCGCCGCCTCTGAGTCCTTGGCCGGAGCTGACTTATCGGCAGCAGCCGTCTTCGCAGCAGCAGCAAGGGGCCTCACGGAATTCGCCTTCACCTCAGAGCCCTCTGTCAGTTTCTGACGTACCAGCGTTTCGATGGTGGCCGTTGGTTCCGGGTTCTCCTCCATCCAAGCGATGGTGTTGTCGCGACCCTGACCGATGTTGTCGCCCTCGTAGCTGTACCAAGCGCCCTTACGGACGACGACACCCGTCTCTTCAGCCAGGTCAAGCAGGCATCCCAGGGTGCTGATGCCGCGGCCGAAGAGAATGTCGAATTCGGCAATGCGGAAGGGTGGCGCCACCTTATTTTTCGCCACTTTCACCTTGGCCCTGATGCCGAATTCCTCGGTCCCCTTTTTGAGCGTCTGAATCCGGCGGATGTCGAGGCGAACCGAGGCATAGAACTTGAGCGCGTTGCCTCCAGTGGTGGTCTCTGGGTTGCCGTAGGTCACACCAATCTTGAGACGCAACTGGTTGAGGAAGATGACGGTGCAACCCGACTTGCCGATGTTGCCGGTGATCTTCCGCATCGCCTGACTCATCAGACGCGCTTGGGCGCCAACCGCCAGGTCTCCCATCTCACCTTCGATCTCAGCACGGGGGGTGAGGGCCGCCACCGAGTCGACGACGACGAGGTCCACAGCCGCGGATCGCACCAACTGATCAACGATCTCCAGCGCCATCTCACCGGTGTCGGGCTGGGAGACCAGCAGGTTCTCGACATCGACGCCCAGAGAAGCGGCATAGACGGGATCCAGGGCATGCTCCGCATCCACGAAGGCCGCCACACCACCACGCTTCTGCACTTCAGCAATCGCGTGCAGAGTGAGCGTGGTTTTACCAGAACTTTCCGGGCCGTAGATCTCCACCACGCGACCCTTCGGGTAACCACCACCCAAAGCGAGGTCAAGGGTCAGAGCACCGGTGGAAATCGTCTCCACCCGCATGCGGGAGGCATCGCCCAACCGCATGATCGATCCTTTGCCGAAGTTGCGCTCGATCTGACCCAACACCAGATTCAGCGCCTTGTCCCTCTCGCCGGAGGAACGGGGATCGGAAGCGCCGGATTTCATATCTGCAGGCATGAGAAGGACCTGAAACTAAGGAACGAGAGATCCAATGCCACAGAAGCGCCGAATCGTCTCAGGTAGTACAAGCGTACCGTAACGAATCAGGGCCATTGCGCCAGGGGGGTCCGAAAACGATCCGGATGGAGCAACGCAATCCCGGACGGAAGATCGCTCTGATCCTGCGGGCGAAGATAGCCCCAACTCACCAGAAAACAGGGCAGCTGTTCCAAGCCTGGTGTTGAGCGCACTGCCTCCAGCGTCGCGCGGCGGTCTTCCACAAAGCCACACAGCCTTCGCTGCTGCTGAAGCTGGAGCAGAACCTGAGGTTTGGCGCCAGCCTCACGACCATCCAGGCGCCAGGGATTCAGGCCAAGGCCGTTCAGCAGCTCGGCAGTGAAGGCCTGGGTTTTGGTGGTCAGAACAGACCAGTCCACCCCCTCAGCCTCCAACTGCTGCAGCCGCTCCACCAGGCCGGGGAAAGGTCGATGCAGGGCCAACCAGGCGGAACGGTTCTGCCGAACGGCTTGATCTCTGGAGGCATCGAGTGCTGCCTGCAGCTGCTCTGGCTGCCATCCACGCCGTTGCAGTGCCGAGGCCTGTGCCTCCCCATAGGACTGCAGCCAAACCTGAAGGTTCAGCACTGGCAGCTCTGCGGCCAGCAGCACCATCTCCCAACCGTGATGCACCCACGGCCGCAGCTGACGGAAGGCGTCTGGCATCTGATCAGGCGTCAAGCCCTCGGGGGCAGCCTCAAGACGACAACTGGCATGCCAAGCACTCCACCAGTACTCCGCCATGCCATCGACGATGACCCCGTCGAAATCGAAGACCAGCAGGGGTCGATCATTCATGGACAAAAACTGGGCCGCTAGGATTCGAACCTAGGAATGGCGGGACCAAAACCCGCTGCCTTACCACTTGGCGACGGCCCATTGATCCGTTTGAACCGCGACCAGCGGATCACCGGAGTACACATAGTTACCCACAGCAGCCAACCCTTCGTCAATCCACCGGGCGAATCAACCGACGGCCGATCAGCGGGGGAAAACCCTCAGCCTTGACATTTCAGCCTCACCGAAGACATCGCTGCGCAGTCGGTAACGGCGCACGAGGTCAGCCTGCATCCGGAGAACACGCTCACTGCGAGGCAGCAACTCCACCGGCCTGCCTTGCGGCACCACCACCTGTTCCACCGCAAGACGGCATTCCTCGAGAGCCGCCAATTCATCGTCCTGCGATGCCCGATCCGGCGGGGTGACCTCTGCTGCTGTTTCGGTGGCCTGACGGCGCAGAAGACGGGCCATGGCACGGGTCACCTGGGGCAGGGTGTCGGACTTGATCACCAGGATCGGGATCCCCAGATCCCTGGCCTGACGGCGCAGTGATGGTTGACGACTGAGGCCCAGCCGAACGCTCAACACCACATCGGCCTCACTCAAGTCCTCCACGACCCGAGCCTTCCAGCCGTGGGAACGGATGGCCTCCTCCACAACACGGGGAGGAACCCCGCAACAGAGAACCTGCAGATGCTCGGCGCTGGTCTCTGGCGGAGGTGATGCTTCTGCTGCACTGGCCTCTCGGTCACTGGCCGCAGGCATGGGCACGGGAACAGAAACAGGCTGCTCCGCGAACGACCGTTGGGACGGAGGGCGCAGCAGACCCGAAGATTGCGGCGGGTCCACCAGCTGAACGCCCCCCTCAGGCGTCAGCTCACGCTCCTGAACCCTTGGCTTCAGGCCCCGCAGTAGTTGGTCCACGGTGGCGGCAACGTCGGTGTGCACGGCCCAGCGCTGACGGCTGTGCATTTCAACCGCTACCGGAAACGTCGGTTCGGAGGCGCGCTCCAACACCGTTTTCTGACTGCGCCGACGCCGGGCCTCCTCATCCCCAAGGGTGACCGCCTGAATCCCTCCCACCAGATCGCTGAGGGTGGGGTTCTTGATCAGGTTGGCCAAAGCATTGCCATGGGCTGTGGCGACCAGCACCACGCCACGTTCAGCGATGGTGCGCGCGGCCTGCGCCTCCAGCTCCGTTCCGATCTCATCGATCACGATGACTTCGGGCATGTGGTTTTCCACCGCCTCGATCATGGTTTGGTGCTGCAGCTCAGGCCTGGCCACCTGCATGCGGCGGGCCCGACCGATGGCGGGGTGAGGGATATCGCCATCACCGGCGATCTCATTGCTCGTGTCGATCACAACAACGCGCCGTTCCAGCTCATCCGCAAGCACCCGGGCGATCTCGCGCAACGCCGTTGTCTTGCCCACACCCGGGCGCCCCATCAACAGCAGGGACTGCCCTCCATCCAGGAGGTCCCGCACCATGGCAACGGTGCCGAACACGGCTCGGCCCACCCGGCAGGTCAGACCGACCACCTCGCCCTGACGGTTGCGGATCGCGCTGATCCGGTGAAGCGTTCGTTCGATTCCCGCACGGTTGTCGCCACCGAACTGACCGAGCCTAGCCACCACGGCCGCCAGATCCTCGCGGGACAAGGGCGTGGAACCCAGCGCCAGGGCACGGCCTGGATAACGCGCTTCCGGAACCCGACCGAGATCGAGCACCACCTCAAGCAACTGCTGTCGCGCTCCCTCCGGCTGCAACTGCTCCCGCACGGCCTCCGGCAGGAGCTCGAGAAGGCGATCCAGATCGTCGGTGACCCGTTGCGTGCCCATGGGATCTGCGCGTTTCAGCCTTCTAGCAAGAGCGCTGCAGCCATGGCGCAACCAATGGTCGCGCCAGAGAGAGGGCACGCGTCCAACCCTCGGGCCATTGCCACAGGGCGAGCCCACGGGTTTGCGCCTCATCCAGCACAGGCATCAGCAAGCGACGGGCCACACCACCAAAGGCGATGCCAGCCGGCCGCTCCGTGGAATGCAAGAACTCAAGCGTTGCGGCGTTGGTGCCACCGGCCAGCTGCAGCGGGCCGGGCGGGGCCAGAGCCCGCATGGCACGCCAGAGCTGAACTGCAGCCCGCGCGGTGCCAGCACCCACATCGCCGCTCATCGGACGCCCATCCAACTGCCAGAGGGGTCTGTAACCGGCTTGCCGCAGGCAGGAGTAACGACGCCAGAGCAAACCAGCCAACTGATCGGCCTTCACGCCGTGGCCCTCCAATCCGGAGCTCACGGCCAAGCGCCGCAAGGGAACCCTGTGCTGCTGAAGGCTTTGGATCAGCGTCGCGAAGCCCTCGCCATGCCCAGGTGCGGTGTGAATCTCCACAGCATCGGGCCGAATCGATTGCAGCAGGGAGATCACCTGCTCGGGCGCCAAGCGGTGGTCGCGCTCCTCGATCAAGCCATGGGGGCACGCCGGCACGCAGCGGCCACAGCCGTAGCAACGCTGCTGGTCGATGCCAGCACCGGGGGGTATCGCAGCCGCCGGACAGATCCTTTCGCAGGGCCGGAGGCAGTCAGCAGGGCAGCGGCCAGGATCGAACCAGGCCTTGCGGAAGTGAGCATCGATGCCATCGCTGAGGCTCACCATCAGCCAGGGGCGACGCCCCGTTTGCGTCTCAGACCAGTCCAGGCCGCGACGCGCTGCAAAGGCGACCGCTGGATCGGCAGCCACATCAACACAATGAACACCGGCCGCCGCAAAAACAGCAGCGAGATCGGCGATGGCAGGCAAATCCTGGTTGCTTGCGCCACAAATGAGCTTGACCCAGCGGCCCTGAACGAGGGCGTCGTCAGGCGTCAGGCCTTCAGATATGTGGTCATCGGTTCCCACTTCAAGTTGCGAGCACCACCCATCTCCACGATGATGCGTAAACGCGGTTCGCGCTTGCACAGATCGCAGAGTGAAAGAAGTTCGGAGCGCGAGAGCACCTGGCCTTCCAGCAGCCAGAGGGCCACAGGAGCATCACCTTCAAAAAGGTCGCCGAGCTGGGGAGCCACCTCCTGCACCTCTCCCACAGCAGCACCACGACCAACGCTTTGATGACCGAGATGGGGCGGACGGATGCCGTGCTTCTGGGTGAGAAACACCTCCGGATCACCAAGGCCACGGGCTGATGTCATGCGGGTGTTGTAACCGGCACCACGCAGACGTCTCAATAGACGGGTTTCTGCACCACCTTCGAGCGGAGCCTGAACCGCCAGGCAGCCATTGGCTTCGAGATCACGGCGAAATGCCTGACCGGTGAGAAGCAGAGGCATGGCAGCTACAGGGGTTGAAGTGGATTCTGGCAGCAGGCAGAGGGAGCAGGGGAGCGAGGAGGTCCGTGTTGTAAGTTCTTTGTTTGTTCTGTGTTTCTGTGCCCGTCCGCTAGCCGGGCCTCCAGTCGGCAGAACAGATTCGGCGATTGCGTCGAATCCCCAGGCCAGTACGGAAGCTTTCTTCTTAGATCTCCGTCGGGAAACTGCAACAGCACATCGTGCAGATGCAAGTCCCAGCCTCGCTGCATCGTTCGCTAGCCCATTCGAATCCACTCCTTCGCGAGTTCCGCTTCGAACCACGTCTGCGTCCAATCGATCAGCACCTGACCCCATGCGGTTCTCCGCCTGGTGGTTGTCCACGCTGGCGCTTCCTCCCCATCCATGTCCATCGGCATCCTCGGGAAGAAGCTGGGTATGTCCCAGTTCTTCGACGAGCAGGGCAGAGCTGTTCCGGTCACCTTGATCGAAGCCGGCCCCTGCCGCATCACCCAACTCAAAAACGACGACACTGACGGTTATTCCGCAGTGCAGATCGGCTTTGGCGAAACCCGCGAGAAGCTGATCAACAAGCCCGCCCAGGGTCACCTGAACAAATCCGGTGAGGGCCTTCTGCGTCATCTGCGCGAATACCGCGTCGACAGCGTTGAAGGTCTCGAACTCGGTGGCGCCATCACCGTCGGCGATTTCGAAGCCGGTCAGAAAGTGGACGTCAGCGGTGACACCGTCGGCCGCGGCTTCTCTGGCTACCAGAAGCGCCACGGCTTCAGCCGGGGTCCGATGACCCACGGTTCGAAGAACCACCGCGAGCCCGGTTCGACCGGTGCCGGTACGACCCCGGGCCGCATCTATCCCGGAAAGCGGATGGCCGGTCGCTATGGCGGCAAGAAAATCACCACCCGCGGCCTGACCATCCTCAAGGTGGACAGCGAGCACAACCTGCTGGTGGTGAAGGGATCCGTGCCCGGCAAGCCTGGTGCGCTGCTCAACATCCGCCCGGCCTTGCGCGTGGGCGCCAAGCCCGCCAAAGGAGGTAAGTGATGGCCAGTTGTGTCGTTCGTGATTGGCAGGGCAAGGAAGCCGGCAAGGCAACCCTGGACCTGAAGGTGGCCAAAGAGACCACCGCCGTTGATCTCATGCATCGGGCTGTTCTGCGTCAGCAGGCCCATGCACGCCAAGGAACCGCCAGCACCCTCACCCGCTCGGAAGTGCGCGGTGGTGGTCGCAAGCCCTACAAGCAGAAAGGAACGGGTCGGGCCCGTCAGGGATCCATCCGGACTCCTCTGAAACCCGGCGGCGGCATCATCTTTGGACCCAAGCCCCGCACGTACAACCTTGCGATGAACCGCAAGGAACGTCGTCTGGCCCTGCGCACTGCGTTGATGGCCCGCATCGACGATGTCACTGTCGTGAAGGACTTCGGTGCTGCGCTGGAGGCCCCCAAGACCCGTGAGATCACGGATGCTCTGGAACGCCTCGGTGTTGCTGCCGGCTCAAAGGTGCTCATCGTCCTGACGAACCCCTCCGATGTTGTTCGTCGTTCCGTGCGCAACCTGGAGAAAGTCAAGTTGATCTCCGCAGATCAGCTGAACGTCTTCGACCTGCTCCACGCCAATGCCCTGGTGCTGGGCGTGGAAGCTCTCGCAACCATCCAGGAGGTCTACGGCGATGACTGAACGTTTCCAAGGACGCCTGGCGGATGTGATCCGCCGTCCCCTGATCACCGAGAAGGCCACCCGCGCCCTCGAAATCAACCAGTACACCTTCGAGGTGGACCACCGCGCCGCAAAGCCCGACATCAAGGCCGCCATTGAGCAGCTCTTCGATGTGAAGGTCACCGGCATCAGCACCATGAATCCCCCGCGACGCTCCCGTCGCATGGGTCGCTTCGCCGGCAAACGTGCCCAGGTGAAGAAAGCCGTGGTGCGCCTGGCGGAGGGCAACTCGATCCAACTCTTCCCTGAGTCCTGAGGGGTCTGAATCGTCATGGCAATCCGTAATTTCCGCCCCTACACCCCCGGTACCCGCACCCGGGTGGTCACTGATTTCAGTGAGATCACCAGCCGCAAGCCGGAGCGGACCCTGGTGGTGGCCAAACACCGCCGCAAGGGCCGTAACAACCGTGGTGTGATCACCTGCCGCCACCGCGGTGGTGGCCACAAGCGCCTCTATCGCGTGGTGGATTTCCGTCGCAACAAGCACGGTGTCCCCGCCAAGGTGGCCGCGATCCACTACGACCCGCACCGCAACGCACGTCTGGCACTCCTCTTCTACGCCGATGGCGAGAAGCGCTACATCCTGGCTCCCGCAGGAGTTCAGGTGGGTCAGACCGTGGTCTCCGGCCCTGATGCCCCGATCGAGAACGGCAATGCCATGCCGTTGTCCTCGGTGCCCCTCGGTTCGGCTGTGCACTGCGTAGAGCTCTACGCCGGTCGTGGCGGCCAGATGGTCCGTACCGCCGGTGCCAGCGCCCAGGTGATGGCAAAAGAAGGCGACTACGTCGCTCTGAAGCTGCCCTCCACCGAGGTTCGCCTGGTTCGCCGCGAGTGCTATGCCACCCTCGGCGAGGTCGGCAACTCCGAGATGCGCAACACCAGCCTGGGCAAGGCCGGTCGTCGCCGCTGGCTCGGACGTCGTCCTCAGGTTCGAGGCAGTGTGATGAACCCCTGCGATCACCCCCACGGTGGTGGTGAGGGTCGTGCACCGATCGGCCGTTCCGGCCCGGTGACCCCCTGGGGCAAACCCGCCCTCGGTCTCAAGACCCGCAAGCGGAACAAACCCAGCAACCAATACGTGCTCCGGAAGCGTCGCAAGACCTCCAAGCGGAGCCGTGGCGGACGCGATTCCTGATGCAAACCATCACTTATCCGCTTGCTTAAACCGTTATGGGACGTTCACTCAAAAAAGGTCCGTTCATTGCCGACAGCCTGCTTCGCAAGGTTGAAAAGCAGAACGACAACGACGACAAGTCTGTGATCAAGACCTGGTCACGGGCCTCCACGATCCTGCCGATGATGATCGGCCACACGATCGCGGTTCACAACGGCCGCACCCATGTGCCGGTGTTCATCACCGAGCAGATGGTGGGCCACAAGCTGGGAGAGTTCGCTCCCACCCGCACCTTCAAGGGCCACATCAGAGACAAGAAAGGAGGCCGCTAATCCATGACATCGTCAACCCCAACGGCACCCACTGCCCAGGCTCACGGTCGCTTCATCCGAGGCTCCGTCTCGAAGGTGCGCCGTGTGCTCGACCAGATCCGAGGCCGCACTTACCGCGACGCGCTGATCATGCTCGAGTTCATGCCCTACCGCTCCACCGGCCCCATCACCAAGGTCCTCCGGTCTGCGGTAGCTAACGCTGAGCACAACCTCGGTCTCGACCCCTCATCTCTGGTGATCTCGAGCGCGACAGCTGACATGGGTCCCTCCATGAAGCGCTATCGCCCCCGCGCCCAGGGCCGGGCTTACCAGATCAAGAAACAGACCTGCCACATCAGCATTGCTGTGGCGGCTCAGACCGATTCCTGACCCCCGAGGACTCTGACCCAATGGGACACAAAATCAACCCAACCGGTCTGCGCCTGGGGATCACCCAGGAACACCGGTCACGCTGGTACGCCTCCAGCAAGAACTACCCGGCCCTCCTCCAAGAGGACGACCGGATTCGCAAGTTCATCCACAAGAAGTACGGCTCAGCCGGCATCAGCGATGTGCTGATCGCCCGCAAGGCCGACCAACTGGAAGTTGAACTCAAGACCGCACGCCCCGGTGTGCTGGTCGGCCGCCAAGGCAGCGGCATTGAAGAACTTCGCTCCGGCATTCAGAAGACCGTCGGCGACTCCAGTCGCCAGGTGCGGATCAATGTTGTCGAGGTCGAACGCGTCGACGGTGATGCGTTCCTCCTTGCCGAGTACATCGCCCAGCAGCTGGAGAAGCGTGTGGCCTTCCGCCGCACCATCCGCATGGCTGTGCAGCGCGCTCAGCGCGCCGGCGTTCTGGGTCTGAAGATCCAGGTGTCCGGTCGCCTGAACGGTGCTGAGATCGCTCGGACGGAGTGGACCCGCGAGGGTCGTGTGCCCCTGCACACCCTGCGTGCCGACATCGACTACGCCACCAAGGTGGCCAGCACGACCTACGGCGTGCTCGGCATCAAGGTTTGGGTGTTCAAGGGCGAGGTGCTGAGCGAACAGGCTCAGCCCATGCCGGTGGGTGCTGCCCCCCGCAGAAGGGCCAGCCGTCGGCCCCAACAGTTCGAAGACCGCTCCAACGAGGGTTGAACAGGAGGCCTGAACCATGCTGAGTCCAAAACGCGTCAAATTCCGTAAGCAGCAGCGAGGTCGCATGCGCGGCGTCGCCACCCGAGGCAACACCATTGCCTTCGGACAGTTCGCGCTGCAGGCACAGGAATGCGGCTGGATCACCTCGCGCCAGATCGAGGCCAGCCGTCGTGCCATGACCCGCTACGTCAAACGTGGCGGAAAAATCTGGATCCGGATCTTCCCCGACAAGCCGGTCACCATGCGCGCTGCCGAAACCCGGATGGGTTCCGGTAAGGGCAACCCGGAATTCTGGGTGGCCGTGATCAAGCCCGGCCGGATCCTGTTCGAAATGGGCGGTGATGAAATCACCCCCGAAATCGCTCGGGAAGCCATGCGCCTGGCGCAGTACAAGTTGCCCGTGAAGACCAAGTTCATCCAGCTGGATGAACAGGAGAAGTCAGCTGGTGCCAAGGCCCCGGCCGCTTCTGAAGCCGTCACCGTGGAGTCCTGACCATGGCCCGTCCCAACGCCGCCGATGTGCGCAGCCTGTCCGATTCGGACATCACCGAACAGATCGATGGCCTGCGCCGCGAACTGTTCCAGCTCCGTTTCCAGCAGGCCACACGTCAGCTTGCCAACACGCACCGTTTCAAGGAGGTCCGCATCAAGCTGGCCCAGCTGCTGACGGTGCAGTCGGAGCGCCAGCGCTCCACCGCCTCCTGATTCCCCCCTCCGTAACCATGGCAGTCAAGGAAAGGGTCGGCACCGTCGTCAGCGACAAGATGGAGAAAACGGTGGTGGTCGCGGTGGAAAGCCGCTTCCCTCACCCCATCTATCAAAAGACGGTCAGCCGTACCACTCGCTACAAAGCTCACGACGAAGACAACACCTGTCGCGTCGGTGACCGCGTTCGCATCACTGAAACCCGTCCGATGAGCCGCCAGAAGCGGTGGGCCATCGCCGAGGTTCTCAGCCACAGCCCCAAGGCTGCAGCTGAGGAAGCCAGCAAGGCTGAAGCTCAGGAGGAGAAGCAGTGATCCAGCAGGAGTCCTATCTCACCGTTGCCGATAACAGCGGCGCCAAGCGCATCCAGTGCATCCGCGTCCTCGGCACCAACCGTCGCTACGCCCATGTCGGCGATGTGATCGTGGCCGCCGTCAAAGATGCCGCCCCCAACATGGGCGTCAAAAAGTCCGACGTGGTGAAAGCCGTTGTGGTGCGTACCAAAGCCACCATGCGTCGTGAAACCGGAAACTCCATCCGGTTTGATGACAACGCCGCCGTGATCATCAACGACGACAAGAACCCGAAAGGCACCCGCGTCTTCGGACCGGTGGCCCGTGAGCTGCGCGAGCGCAGCTTCACCAAAATCGTGTCCCTTGCTCCGGAGGTGATCTGACCATGGCGACTGCAACCACCAAGGCCAAGGCCTCCGAGCGCATCAAGATGCGCATCCGCAAGGGCGACACCGTGCAGGTGATCGCCGGCAAAGACAAGGGCAAGACCGGTGCCGTTCTGCGCACCATGCCCAACGAGAACCGTGTCGTCGTGGAAGGCGTGAACATGCGCACCCGCCACGAGAAGCCCACCCAGGAGGGCGAGACCGGCCGCATCGTGACGGAGGAAGCATCCCTGCATGCCTCCAACGTGATGCTGTATTCCACCGCCAAGAAGGTGGCAAGCCGCGTTGAGATCGTCGTCGAAAAAGACGGCACCAAGAAGCGCCGGCTGAAGAAAACCGGTGAAGTCCTCGACTGATCCCGACTTCTGACCACGCCCAGAAGCACCCCAACCCGTTATGTCACTCAAGAAGCGCTATCGGGAGACCATCCAGCCCAAGCTGCAGAAGGATCTCTCCCTCACCAACATCCATGAAGTCCCCAAGGTGGTGAAAGTCACCGTCAACCGGGGACTCGGCGAAGCCGCCGCCAATGCCAAGTCCCTCGAGGCTTCGGTGAATGAGCTGGCGCAGATCACCGGCCAGAAGGTCGTTGTGACCCGTGCCAAGAAAGCCATCGCCGGCTTCAAGATTCGGCAGGGCATGCCGATCGGTTGTGCCGTCACCCTCCGTGGTGATCGGATGTATGCCTTCCTCGAGCGCCTGATCAACCTGGCGCTGCCCCGGATCCGCGACTTCCGCGGGGTCAGCCCCAAGAGTTTCGATGGCCGCGGCAACTACACCCTTGGGGTGCGCGAACAGATCATTTTCCCTGAGATCTCCTTCGACAAGATCGATGCGATCCGGGGCATGGACATCACCATCGTGACCACTGCCCGTTCGGACGAAGAGGGCCGGGCCCTCCTCCGCGAGATGGGAATGCCGTTCCAGAGCAACTGAGCCCTCCCCGTCGACACCTATGGCCAACCACGACCCCATTTCCGACATGCTCACCCGCATTCGCAATGCGAGTGAGAAACGTCACGAAACCACCAAGATCCCCGCTTCGCGGATGACCCGCAGCATCGCCAAGGTGCTGCAACAGGAGGGCTTCATCTCCGAGATCAGCGAGCAGGGCGAGGGCTTTCGCACCGAACTGGTGCTCGCCCTCAAATACAGCGGTAAGCACAGGCTGCCCACCATTCGCTCCATGCAGCGGGTCAGCAAGCCAGGTCTCCGCATCTACAAGAACACCCGCGGCCTGCCCAAAGTCCTCGGCGGACTGGGCGTGGCGATCATTTCCACCTCCAAGGGTGTGATGAGCGACCGCGATGCCCGTCGTGAGGGCGTCGGTGGCGAAGTGCTCTGTTACGTCTACTGATCCGGAGCTGAACCATGTCACGAATCGGCAAAAACCCCGTTCCCGTCCCTGAGAAAGTCACGGTGGCCCTCGACGGTCTCACCGTCAAGGTGAAAGGCCCCAAAGGCGAACTGGAGCGCACCCTTCCTGAAGGCGTCAGCGTCAGCCAGGACAACAACACCGTCGTGGTCTCCCCCACGAGCACCAAGCGCATCTCCCGTGAGCGCCACGGCCTGAGCCGCACCCTCGTCGCCAACATGATTGAGGGTGTCAACAACGGCTACAGCAAGGCTCTCGAGATCGTCGGTGTGGGCTCCCGTGCTCAGGTCAAAGGCAAAACTCTCGTGGTGAGTGCTGGCTACAGCCACCCCGTGGAGTTGGAGGCGCCAGAGGGCATCACCTTCAAGGTGGAAAACAACACCAAAGTGATCGTCTCCGGCATTGACAAGGAGCTGGTGGGCAACGAAGCCGCCAAGGTCCGCGCCATCCGCCCCCCCGAGCCCTACAAGGGCAAAGGCATCAAGTACGAGGGCGAGCGCATCCTGCGCAAGGCAGGCAAGTCCGGCAAGAAATAAGCCTTGTCCTGACGTTCCTCCCCTTCAACCACCATGTCCAAACTGTCCCGCAAACAGCAGACGCAGAAACGCCACCGGCGTCTGCGTCGTCACATCTCCGGCACATCAGA
The DNA here is from genome assembly GCF_000737595.1 of Synechococcus sp. KORDI-52. NCBI lineage: Bacteria > Bacillati > Cyanobacteriota > Cyanophyceae > Synechococcales > Synechococcaceae > Synechococcus > Synechococcus sp. KORDI-52. The sequence goes on from NZ_CP006271.1 coordinate 96,825, forward strand.
CCGTCCCAGGCTGGCCGTGTTCCGCTCCAACAACCACATCTACGCCCAGGTCATCGACGACGCGGACCAGAGCACACTTTGTTCCGCCTCCACCGTTGACAAGGAGCTGCGTACCAGCCTCAAGACGACGGGTGGCAGCTGCGACGCCTCTGTCGCCGTCGGCGAACTGGTCGCCAAGCGCGCCATCGCTAAAGGCATCCAGCAGGTGGTGTTCGACCGCGGCGGAAATCTGTACCACGGCCGGGTCAAAGCCCTTGCCGATGCCGCCCGGGAAGCGGGCCTTCAGTTCTGATTCCTGCTTAACCCATGACAGATTCCTCCCCCCAATCCAATCCCAACGCCGTGCCAGGTGCGGCCGACGTTCCAGCTGCAGCTGAAGGGCAGCAGCAACAGGAGCAACGCCGTGGCCGTGGCGACCGTGACGGTCGTCGTGGCGACCGGCGTGGCGGTCGTCGCGGCCAGGAGCGTGACTCCGAATGGCAGGAGCGCGTGGTTCAGATCCGCCGCGTCTCCAAGACCGTTAAAGGCGGCAAGAAGATGAGCTTCCGCGCCATCGTTGTCGTCGGCAACGAAAAGGGCCAGGTCGGCGTTGGCGTCGGCAAGGCCGGTGATGTGATCGGTGCCGTCCGCAAGGGTGTTGCCGATGGCAAGAAGCACTTGGTCAAAGTGCCGTTGACCCGCCACAACTCCATCCCGACCCTCTCCAACGGTCGTGATGGTGCTGCCAGTGTGCTCATCCGCCCTGCAGCCCCTGGCACCGGTGTGATCGCTGGCGGTTCCATCCGCACAGTGCTCGAACTCGCCGGCATCAAGAATGTCCTGGCCAAGCGCCTGGGCAGCAAGACCCCCCTGAACAATGCACGGGCTGCCATGGTGGCTCTGTCGCTTCTCCGCACCCACAAGGAGACGGCCAAAGAACGGGGAATCTCCCTCGAACAGATCTACTCCTGATTCGCGATGACCCTCCGACTCGATTCCCTCAAATCCAATAAGGGCGCTCGTCGCCGCAAACTGCGCAAGGGCCGCGGCATCGCCGCTGGCCAAGGTGCCAGCTGCGGCTTCGGAATGCGCGGCCAGAAATCCCGCTCGGGTCGCCCAACCCGCCCCGGCTTCGAGGGAGGTCAGATGCCCTTGTACCGCCGGGTGCCGAAGCTGAAGCACTTCCCCCTGGTGAATCCCAAGTTCTTCACCGTGCTCAACGTTTCGGCGTTGAACGGACTGGACGACGGAAGCACCGTCAACCTGGATTCCCTGGTCAAGGGTGGCATTGTGACCAGCCCCAAGCATCCATTGAAGATGCTCGGAAACGGTGATCTGACAGCCAAAAAGCTGACCGTTCAAGCGGCGGCATTCACGGCCTCCGCCCGCACCAAGATCGAAGCCGCAGGCGGTACCTGCGAAATCCTCGACTAAACCAAGGGCTCGTCCCCAAGTCAGCCCTAGGGTCTGAGCCGTCCGCTGGATTTCGATCCACGGGCGGCTTCTTGGCTTTTGCCCAACTTCCACTTTCTTCCGGACATGCTCGTCAGTCGGGGTCGCAACCCCAACGCCTCCGAAGTGATCGGCCAGCTGATCACCAACCCTGGGCTTCGCAGTCGCGTGCTCACCACGCTCGGATTGCTGTTGTTGGTGCGGCTCGGGATCTACATCCCGATGCCTGGGATCGATCGAGAAGCGTTCAAGCAGTTCATCGATCAGGGCGGCCAGCTGATCGGCTTCCTCGACATCTTCACCGGAGGTGGCATTTCCACCTTGGGCATCTTTGCCCTGGGGATCCTGCCCTTCATCAATGCCTCGATCATCCTCCAGCTGCTGACTGCAGCTTTGCCTCAGCTCGAGGATTTACAGAAAAATGAAGGCGAGGCAGGCCGGCGCAAGATTGCCCAGATCACCCGCTACGTGGCGCTGGGATGGGGTCTCGTTCAAAGCGTTGTCTTCGCGATGATCCTCCGCCAATACGCGGTGGAGGGCCTGAGCGAAGTGGTTTTTGTGGTTCAGACGGCACTGGCCCTGGTCACCGGCTCCATGGTGGTGATGTGGCTGAGTGAGGTGATCACGGAACGGGGTATCGGCCAGGGAGCCTCCCTGGTGATTTTTCTGAACATCGTGGCCACCCTGCCGCGGACCCTTGGCGCAACGATCGAAGCCGCTCAGACAGGTGACCGAGACACCGTGCTCGGCATCGTTGTGCTGGTGCTGGTGTTCCTCGCCACGATTGTTGGGATCATTTTCGTGCAGGAAGGGGCACGCCGGATCCCCATCGTGAGTGCCAAGCGCCAGGTGGGTGGAGCAGGCGTTCTCCCCACCCGACAGAGCTACCTACCTCTCAAGCTGAATGCCGGCGGTGTGATGCCGATCATCTTCGCCTCAGCCCTGATCTTCCTGCCGGTCACCATCGCCAACCTCACCAAGAGCGAGTGGTTGATCCGTGCAGCCAGTGCCCTGAACCCTGGAGCAGCGAACCCCTGGCCGTACGCACTCACGTTTTTCGCATTGATCCTGGGCTTCTCCTACTTCTATGCATCACTGACGGTGAATCCGGCGGACATCGCCACCAACCTGAAACGGGGTGGGGTGGCCATCCCCGGCGTCCGCCCTGGAAGTGCCACGGCCACCTATCTCTCGGGGGTCCAAAACCGCCTCACTCTGCTGGGTGGTCTGTTCCTTGGAGCCGTCGCCATCATTCCCGCGGCCGTCGAACGCGCCACCAATGTGCAGACCTTCCAGGGTCTTGGCGCCACGTCACTGCTGATCCTGGTCGGTGTGGCCATCGACACGGCCAAACAGGTGCAGACCTACGTGATCTCACAACGCTACGAAGGCCTCGTTCGCCAGTGAGCGCTGCTGGGCAGCGCACCTTCCGTTCACTTCACCTCACGCTTACGCAACCATGAAAAATCGTTTGCTTTTTCTCGGCCCTCCTGGAGCCGGCAAAGGCACCCAGGCCACCAGGCTGTGCGATGCCAACAGCATGAAGCATCTGTCCACCGGTGATCTGCTGCGCTCTGAAGTGGCAGCCGGCAGCGATCTGGGCAAAGAAGCTGAAGCGGTGATGAACCGCGGCGAACTGGTGAGCGACGCCCTGGTGCTGGCCATTGTGGAAAGCCAGATGAAGTCACTCACCGCAGATGGCTGGTTGCTGGACGGGTTTCCGCGCACGGTGCCCCAGGCTGAAGCGCTCGAACCTCTGCTGGCCGAACTGCAGCAACCCATCCAGGCCGTGGTTCTGCTGGAGCTGGATGATGCCGTCTTGATTGAACGGTTGCTGTCGCGAGGACGCGCCGACGACAATGAAGCGGTGATCCGCAATCGCCTGGGGGTCTATCGCGAGAAAACGGCTCCTTTGATTCGCTTCTACAGCGATAAGGATCTCCTGGTTTCCGTCCCTGCCCAGGGCGCTGTCGAGGAGATCACCAAGCGAATCGAGTCAGTCCTCAGTTGACCGGCATGGTAATGTTGCCGTTTGGAAATTTGGAGAGCCACGCCTCATGAAGGTGCGCAGCTCAGTCAAGAAAATGTGTGACAAGTGCCGGGTGATCCGTCGCCACGGCAAGGTCATGGTCATTTGCACCAACCCCAAGCACAAACAGCGGCAGGGCTGAATCCCCCGCTGTTCTGAACATCCTCGCCTCCAGGAACCCGGAGGTACCTGTCCTTTTCGATTGAACAAACGTGGCACGGATCGCCGGCGTTGACATTCCCCGCGACAAGCGGATTGAAGTGTCCCTCACCTACATCTACGGAGTTGGTCTCACCCGCTCCCAGGCCATCCTGGCCAAAACCGGTGTGAACCCCGACATCCGGGTGAAAGATCTGGAGGATGGAGATCTTCAGAAGCTGCGTAATGCCATGGAGGAGTACACCCTCGAGGGTGATCTGCGTCGGCAGGAAGGCATGGCCCTGAAACGGCTTCAGGACATCGGCTGCCTCCGTGGCCGTCGCCACCGCATGAGCCTTCCCGTTCGCGGCCAACGCACCCGCACCAACGCCCGAACCCGGCGCGGCGCGCGGAAAACTGTGGCTGGCAAGAAGAAGTAAGTCTTCAACATCCTTATCCCTGACTGCATTCGGTCATGCCTAAAACCGTCAAAAAATCCGGTCCCAAGAAGGCCAAGCGCAACGTCCCCAACGGCGTTGCTCACATTCAAAGCACCTTCAACAACACCATTGTGTCCATCACCGACACAGCCGGTGAGGTGATTTCCTGGTCGTCCGCAGGCGCCAGTGGTTTCAAAGGTGCTCGCAAAGGCACTCCTTTCGCCGCTCAGACCGCTGCAGAAGCAGCTGCGCGTCGTGCCCTCGATCAGGGCATGCGTCAGATCGAAGTGCTGGTTCGAGGTCCTGGCTCAGGCCGTGAGACCGCCATCCGTGCCCTCCAGGTCGCTGGCCTCGAAATCACCCTGATTCGCGACGTCACCCCCCTGCCCCATAACGGTTGCCGCCGGCCCAAGCGCCGCCGCGTCTGAACCGAGCTGATTTCCGTCCGGTTTCTCCATTTACCCCGATTCAGACCGTGTTGCAGTACCAGATTGATCGTATTGAGCATCAGGTGGCCGAGGATCGCGCCCAATCCGGAGTGTTCCTGATTGGACCCCTCGAGCGTGGCCAGGCCACAACCCTGGGCAACGCGCTGCGTCGCGTGCTGATGGGTGGGCTGGAAGGCAGTGCTGTCACCGCCATCCGCATCGCCGGTGTCAATCATGAGTACGCAACGGTGCCTGGGGTCCGTGAAGACGTTCTCGATATCCTGCTGAACTGCAAGGAGCTCACCGTCAACAGCCGTTCGGCAGAACTGGAGATCGGCCGTCTCGTGGTGGCGGGTCCCGCCGAAGTGAAGGCCGGAGATCTGCAGTTCTCCTCTCAGGTGCAGGTTGTGGACGCCGATCGGCCGATCGCCACCGTGGCCGACGGCCACAGCCTGGAGCTGGAAGTTCACGTTGAGCGCGGCGTCGGCTATCGCCCGGTGGATCGTCACAACGAAGAAACAAGTGCCATCGATCTCCTTCAGATCGATGCGGTGTTCATGCCTGTAACGCGGGTCAACTTCACCATCGACGAAACCGCCGTTGCCGAAGGCGGTTCGGCCCGTGAGCGCCTGCGGATGGAGATCGTCACGGACGGCTCCATCACCCCCGACGACGCCCTGGCTCAATCAGCCAATCAATTGATCGAGCTGTTCCAGCCCCTGGCCACGGTCACCCTCGTGGAGGAGGTGCCTGCAGAGCCCGAACCATCCGCAGAGGCACAGATTCCTCTTGAGGAATTGAACCTTTCGGTTCGTGCTTACAACTGCCTGAAGCGGGCCCAGGTCAACTCCGTGTCCGATCTGATGGGCTTCAGCTACGAGGATCTGCTCGAGATCAAGAACTTCGGTTCCAAATCCGCTGATGAAGTGATCGAAGCCCTCGAGCGCATCGTCATTTCCATCCCCCAGAGCCGCACTTCTGCATAACTGCAGAACGGCCTGAACGTCCTTTTTCGTCTTCGTCACCGACAGAACCATGCGTCATCAATGCCGAGTTCCTCAGCTGGGACGTCCAGCTGACCAGCGCAAGGCAATGCTGCGCGCCCTGACCACCCAGCTGATTCGCGAGGGTCGGGTCACCACCACCAAGGCACGGGCCAAGGCGTTGCGCGACGAAGCCGAGCGCATGATCACTCTGGCCAAGGATGGCAGCCTTGCCTCCCGCCGCCGGGCCATGGGCTACATCTTCGACAAGCAACTGGTGCATGCCTTGTTCGACAAGGCCCCCAACCGCTACAGCGATCGCAAGGGCGGCTACACCCGGATCACCCGCACCGTTCCCCGGCGTGGCGACAACGCCGAGATGGCCATCATCGAACTGGTCTGATCAGACCTCACGTCAGCCCTGACGGTTGAACACTGAACCCTCGTCTGCAGGTCCTGAGCCACCCTCCCTTCAGAGGATTGCGCTCAGCCTTCAGTACGAGGGTTCTTCGTTTTGCGGGTGGCAGCGGCAACGTAACGGTCGCAGTGTTCAGGCCGTGCTGGAGGACGCCATCACCCAGCTCGATCCGCACCGACCGGTGCAGACCTTTGCCGCCGGTCGCACCGATGCCGGCGTTCATGCCGCCGGTCAGGTCGTGCACTTCGACTGCAGTGGGCCAATCCCGGCTCGCAAATGGGCCCCGGCCTTGAACGGACGCCTGCCGAGCACCATTCGTGTGCGCGAATCCGTCGCCCGTCCCCTGGATTGGCATGCCTGTTACTCGGCCACGTACCGGCGCTACCGATACACGATTCACAACGGCCGACGTCCCAACTTGTTTCTCAGCCCCTGGAGCTGGCACCGCTACCAGCACAAACTGGATGCGTCCCGCATGCGGGACGCTTTGAACACCATGCTTGGCCTGCACGACTTCAGCGCCTTCATGAAGGCAGGCAGCCGTCGTGCCCATGCGCGAACCACGGTGCAGGAGGTCCTCGTGGAGCGGCAGGGCGACCTTTTGCGGGTCGAAATTCAGGCCAGCGGTTTTTTGTACGGCATGGTTCGCCTGCTGATGGCCCAGTTGGTGGCGGTTGGCGAACACCGTCTCAGCGTTGGCGCTTTTGAGCAGCGCTGGCGCGAACGACGACGCCACGAAGTGAAGGAGGCCGCACCAGCAACGGGCCTCTGCCTGCTTCGGGCTGGCTATGCCGAACCCGTCTTCACCAAAGCCGGCTGGTACGATTGTCAGCCGTGGTTTTTTCTGGCCGAGAGCGATCCCCCTCCGGATCCAGCTTCAACGCCGGAATCAACGGGCCTCTACTCGGAGCGCTGCCCAACTCGTAGGAGCTGGAGGGCTGAAGAGTAAGCTCGATCTTTGAGCCTCGTCAGGTCCAGTTCTGGACCGACCCCCTTTGCCCCGTTCCGCTGAATCAGGCGGGACATACCCGAACCGGCATGCCGGCGCGATGAACAAGACCTCTCTCCCCCCGATTGATTCGATCGACCGCCAGTGGTACGTGGTGGACGCTGAGAATCAGACCCTCGGCCGTCTGGCCACTGAGGTGGCTGCCGTGCTGCGCGGCAAGAACAACCCCAGCTTCACCCCCCATCTGGACACCGGTGATTTTGTCGTCGTTGTGAACGCCGAAAAAATCAAGGTCAGCGGCCGCAAGCCCCAGCAGAAGCTCTACCGCCGTCACTCCGGCCGTCCGGGCGGCATGAAAGTGGAAACCTTTGAAGCTCTCCAGGAACGGATTCCCGAACGGATCGTGGAGAAGGCCATCAAAGGCATGCTTCCCCACAACGCCTTGGGCCGCCAGATGTTCCGCAAGCTCAAGGTCTACAAGGGCACCGAGCATCCCCATGCCGCTCAGAAGCCCCAACCCCTTCAGCTCAACCCCTCTGCATCCGCCAAATGAGCAGCAATTCCGTCGTTTACTGGGGCACTGGTCGTCGCAAGACCTCCGTCGCCCGTGTTCGTCTTGTTCCCGGCAATGGAACGATCACCATCAACGGTCGTCCCGGTGACAACTACCTGAACTACAACCCGGCATACCTCGCGGCGGTCAAGGCACCGTTGGAGACCCTCGGCCTCAGCAGCGAGTACGACATTCTCGTCAACGTTCACGGGGGCGGACTCACCGGTCAGTCCGGCGCCATCAAGCAAGGTGCTGCCCGAGCCTTGTGTGAGCTGTCCGCCGACAACCGCAAGCCCTTGAAGACCGAAGGTCACCTAAGCCGCGATCCCCGTGCCAAGGAACGCCGTAAGTACGGTCTCAAGAAAGCCCGTAAGGCTCCTCAGTTCTCCAAGCGCTGATTTTTTACCGATGCCCAAGCCCGACATTCATCCAACCTGGTATCCCGAAGCCAAGGTGATCTGCAACGGCGAAGTGGTCATGACCACTGGCGCCACCCAGCCCGAGATTCACGTCGACGTCTGGAGCGGCAATCATCCCTTCTTCACTGGCACCCAGAAGATCCTCGACACCGAAGGTCGCGTGGACCGCTTCATGAAGAAGTACGGCATGGGCACCAAGAAAAAAGGTGCCGACCAAGCCAAGGCCGAGTCCAAAGCCTGAGGTGAGACCGGGGCATGGACGCCTCGACCTTATTCACACGGCTGGAAGCAGCCACAGCCAGCTTCCGCAACCTCGAGCGGCAGCTGGCTGACCCCGATGTTGCCGCTGACCCCAAGCGGCTTGAAGCGATCGCGCGGGAGCGATCCAGGCTTGAGCCTCTCGTGCTCGATTTCGAGGAACTTAAGAAGCTCGAATCGGAGCGGGATTCCGCGCGTCAATTGCTTAAAGACAGTCGCGGTGACGCCGCGATGGAGCAATTAGCGCAGGATGAGTTGATCAGCCTTCAGGAGCAGCACGCAACGCTGACGGAGCGACTCACCCTGGCTCTTCTACCTCGGGATCCCCGCGATGAACGCAGCGTGATGCTTGAGATTCGTGCCGGCGCAGGGGGTGATGAGGCCTGTCTCTGGGCCGGTGATCTGGCCCGGATGTATGAGCGCTACAGCCAGAAAGTGGGCTGGGCCGTGCAACCCATGAGCTGCACCGAGGCCGACCTGGGAGGGTTTCGCGAGCTGATCCTTTCGGTGCGTGGCGACAGTGTCTACAGCCAACTGAAATTCGAAGCAGGAGTCCATCGGGTGCAGCGCGTCCCGGCCACGGAATCTCAGGGTCGGGTTCACACCTCGACAGCCACAGTGGCGGTGATGCCGGAAGCCGATGCCGTGGAAATTCAGCTCGATCCGAAGGATCTGGAGATCAGCACCGCCCGCTCAGGCGGAGCGGGGGGCCAGAACGTCAACAAGGTGGAAACAGCCGTTGACCTCCTGCACAAACCCACAGGCATCCGCGTGTTCTGCACCCAAGAACGCTCCCAATTGCAGAACCGGGAGCGAGCCCTCGACATCCTGCGCGCCAAATTGCTGGAGCGGGAGCAGGCTGCTGCTGCCGAACGGGAAAGCAGCAACCGACGCGCCCAAGTGGGCAGTGGGGACCGCTCCGAAAAAATTCGCACCTACAACTACAAAGACAACCGAACCACCGATCACCGGTTGGGCAGGAACTTCACGTTGGAGCCTGTACTGGAGGGACAATTGGAGGACCTGATCGGTGCCTGCATCGCCGAAGAACAACGTCAAAAACTCGAAGCCCTAAGCGATCAGGCCGAGGCCTGACGATCACGAACCGATCACGTATTTCGCCCAATCCTGGTGATGCCCTGATCGGATCTGACGCCGAGCCTCAAAACTGAGGCTGCTGGGAGGCCGTCGCGGGAGATGCCTCAGGGGCATGGCGGCTTCCTTGGGGGTTCGGTTGCCCTTACGTACGTTGCAGCTGAGGCAGGCCGTGGTCACGTTCTCCCAGGTGTCACCGCCGCCGCGACTGCGGGGCATCACATGGTCGATCGACAACTGATCCTCGCGACTGCCGCAGTACTGGCAGGTGTGGTTGTCACGCTGAAGAACATTGCGACGCGTCAGGGGCAGCTGACGAAAAGGAACGCGAACGTACTGACGCAAGCGGATCACCGTCGGCAGGTGGGTGCCCTGGCGAAGTTGACGACTGGGGTCATGTTCCAGGCCCTCTGCCTTTCCCTTCAGCAACATCACCACCGCCCGTCTCCAGGTGGTGATGTTGAGCGGCTCATAGGACGCATTGAGAACGAGAACCTGGCCCATGCCAGCTCCCTCAATAAGCTTCATGCTATCGATCACTTCAAGCCGTCTCGGTAGCGCCGAGCACCCCCTGTGATTCCGGAGCTGAATCCACGCCAGCGCGCCTGGGTGGAAGTCTCATCTGCAGCGATTCGGGCCAACGCCAGGGCCCTCTGCCAGCACCTTGGCCCTCGCACCCAACTGATGGCGGTGGTGAAGGCCGATGGCTACGGCCATGGCGCCGAAACCGTGGCACGAGCGGCACTCGAGGGAGGTGCCACCAGTCTTGGTGTGGCCACACTGCAGGAGGGCCTTGAACTGCGCCGGGCCGGTCTGGAGGCACCGGTGCTCTTGCTGAGCAACCTCCATGAACCGGACGCCCTGCGCACCTGCCTGCACTGGCGATTGATGCCCACCCTGAGCAGTATCAGGGAAGCCCAGCTCTGCAACGCCCTCGCCGCCGACAGCGGTCGACGCTTCGACGTGCAGTTGAAGATCGACACCGGCATGGCACGGCTGGGCTGCCCCCTCAGCGAGGGGCATCAGACCACGGCGGCGCTGCAGAGCCTGGAACACCTCAATCTGGAAGGCATCTACAGCCATCTGGCCTGTGCCGATGAGCCGGACGATGCCTTGACCAGCCTCCAGCAGGAGCGCTTCATGAGCATGCTCTCGGCCCTGCCCCAAGACGGCGCCAGCATCACCCGACATCTGGCCAACTCCGCGGGAACCCTGCTGAACCGAGAGCTGCATCACGACCTCGTGCGTGTTGGCCTGGCTCTGTACGGCCATGCCCCCGCGCGTCATCTGAGCAACGTCATTCCCCTTCAACCCGCCCTTGCAGTTCGTGCCCGGGTCAGCCTGATCCGCAAGGTGCCCGCTGGCACCGGAGTCAGCTACGGCCACCGCTTCATCACCCAGCGTCCCACTCGGCTTGCGGTGGTGGGCATCGGCTATGCCGATGGTGTTCTGCGATCCCTCAGCGGACAGATTCACACCCTGCATCGGAACCGTCGGCTCCCGCAGGTGGGAGCGATCACCATGGACCAGCTCCTCCTGGATGCCACCGATGCGCCCGAGCTGGAGGAAGGTGACATCGTCACCCTGCTTGGCCAGGACGGTGACCTGGCGTTAAGCCCTCAAAGCTGGAGCGATCACTGCGGATCGATTCCCTGGGAGATCCTCTGCGGTTTCAAACAACGCCTGCCCCGTATTGAAGTCTGACCAACTGCCCAACGCTTGGTAGTCTGGATGCGCCGCTGGAGAGGTGGCTGAGTGGTTGAAAGCGGCTCCCTGCTAAGGAGTTACAGGAGGCAACTTCTGTCGAGGGTTCGAATCCCTCCCTCTCCGTTCCAAGATCATTGGCTTAATCGCTCGGCTCGCCAGAGCCGTTGAACTGATTGAGCTGTCGTGCCAAGTCAGGCAGAAGGGTCGCATCCCTGGCGCGATCGGGGCCTGTTGAAAACACCACCAGCAGCGTTGGTGGCTGCTGATCGGAAACCTGAAACCAAGCCGCATCATGACGGGCCTGACTCATCCAGCCGGCCTTGCTCCACAGCTGCGCGTCCTCGGGCAGGCCCTCGCCCAGGAACCCATCCACCTGGTTTTCAGGATCGGCACGGCGCAGCTGCTGATCCAGCGAACGCCGCAGGAGTCCTTGCAGGCGACGACAGGCCGGCGGTGACACCACCGCACCGGTCATCACGGCCTCCAGCATCCGGGCTGTAGCCGCGGTGGACAAGCCATTGCGGTTGCTGTTGTCGGCTCCGTAGAAGGTTTTGTCCCGGCCATAGGGACCATCTCCCCATGTCTTCTGACAGCAATTCACCGCCTCAAGTTCCGGCCAGGCCAAGCTCTGCAACCAGACATTGATCAGTTGACGCTGCTGGGTCCAGAGCTCCCAACGTTCTCCGTGAAGAGCAGGGCCGCTGGTGGTGCCTGTGAGCAGATCCACCACGAGCCCCGTCGCATCGTTGCTGGAGTCGACGATCATGTCGCGCACGGCGCGCTGCAGTTCGTCGCCCTCCGGGATCAGGTCGCGTTGCAACCACTGCTCGATGGCGACGGCGTAAAACAGCTTCACCACGCTGGCCGGATAGAGGATCCGGTCTTGATTCCAGGAGGCACCGCTGCCCTGACCCGCCTCCGGTGCAACATCCTCGTAACGCACCCAGGTGATCGCCAGGCTGTTGCGCAGCCCTGGACGGCCGTCGGCATCCAGGGCATCGAGAGCCGCCTCAAGCCGAACCGCCATGGCGGGATCGGGACGGTAGAACGCCATAGCGATTCGATTGGGCCATGGCGACGTTAGGCACCCTGCTGGCCCCAGACCTGATTCAGACAGGCTCCTGTTGGCGGCTGTGCGCTGACGTCAATGGTTACGCGAGACTTGAGGGCCAGAGTCTGACCACACAGGCCTGTCGCGGACGCCGCTTTCGCATCCTTGGGAAGCAGCGCAAGAGGCTCGCTGTTCAGCTGCTGGAGGATGGTTACCGCTGCTGGTTGGAGCTCGAGGCCGTGCTGGGGCGAGCTGAACACTGTTCACCCTGGCGACCGTCGCCGCTGAGCGCGTCGGAGATTGAACGACGGTTGGCCAGCGTGCTCGCCTGGAGCGAAACCGCTCAGCAACGTCCCAACACCTACCTCTGGGGCGGCACCACTGAACCGGACATGGATTGCTCCGGCCTGATGCAGATGGCCTTCGCCAGCCAGGGCATCTGGATTCCGCGGGATGCTTATCAGCAGGAGCGGTTCTGCCAACCGGTTGCCGCTCTTCCCGACGATCACAGCCTGCTACGCCCGGGAGATCTGCTGTTTTTCGGCACGTCTCGGCGCTGCACCCATGTGGGGCTTCATCTCGGCGATGGCCGCTACCGCCACAGTTCGGGGAGGGAGCATGGGCGCAATGGAATCGGCATCGACAGCCTCCACAGCCGCGACCAACACCCGGTGGCATGCCATTACCGGGGTGAATTCCGCAGCGCGGGCCGCGTGGTTCGCTGCCACGACGGAACACATCTCCCCTGACCACCCAGCTGGGGACCCTGCTTAAGTTGATCGACTTGCAGCGCGACTGGCATGGGTGCACCCCTGGATCTCTCGGTGGTGGTGCCGCTGTACAACGAAGAAGACAGCCTTCCCCACCTGGTTGAGCAGCTCCTCTCAGCGCTGCGTCCAACAGACGAGACGTTTGAACTGGTTCTGGTGGACGATGGCTCCAGCGACCGCACCGCCAAAGTGCTGGCCCAGGTCAGCAAAGAGGTGCCCGAAGTGGTGGCTGTGCTGCTGCGCAAGAACTATGGCCAGACTGCAGCCATGGCGGCTGGTTTTGATGTGGCTGGCGGTGAAGTCATTGTCAGCCTGGATGGTGATCTTCAGAACGATCCAGCCGACATCCCCATGCTTCTGGCCAAATTGCGGGAGGGGTATGACCTCGTGAGTGGCTGGCGCCATCAGCGCCAGGACGCCGCCCTCCAGCGCAAACTTCCCTCCCGGCTGGCCAACCGCTTGATCGGCCGGGTGACCGGGGTACGGCTGCATGACTACGGCTGCTCCCTCAAGGCCTATCGACGGGAGGTGCTGGCAGACATGCGGCTCTATGGCGAACTGCATCGCTTTCTTCCCGCCCTGGCCTTCATCGAAGGTGCACGAATCACCGAAGTGAAGGTGAACCACCGGGCGCGTCAGTTCGGCAGCAGCAAGTACGGGATCGACCGCACCTTCCGTGTGTTGATGGATCTGCTCACGGTCTGGTTCATGAAGCGTTTTCTGACCCGGCCGATGTACGTGTTCGGCTTCGGAGGACTGCTGGCCATCGCTGCCAGCCTGGTCACCAGCACCTACCTGTTGGTCATCAAGCTGATGGGTGGCGACATTGCCAATCGTCCTCTGCTCACGCTGGCCGTGGTGCTCGGGTTGGCAGGGATTCAACTGTTCTGCTTCGGGCTCCTGGGAGAGCTGCTGATCCGCACATATCACGAAAGCCAGGGGCGCCCGATCTACCGCATCCGTGAGACGTTGCGCGGCGGACGAGCCGGCTGACGGGTCGGTGCAGCGGCAGGCGCACCCCGGAACGGTGCGATCGCGGCGGCGGCGGCTTCCACCACGCGCGCATCACTGTCCCGCAGGGCCTTGCGCAGCCAGGGAAGGGCAGAACGGTGCCCCCATCGGGCCGCCAAACGCACGGCACGCAAGCGTTCCTCGGGGCCGGCCTCCATGTCAGCCCTCAGGCGCCGCTCCAAGTCCAGCCGCTCAAGCGGGGTGGTCGGTGCCGTCCAGGCCTCAAGGACACCGTCGGCGGAATCCGCTTCGGACGCCGGCGCGATCACCAATTCCAGCTGGGCACGGTTGAGCTGCGCAACGCCACTGGCATCCGTGCTGGAAAGCATCGGCTTCACCGGTTTCCTGCGCAACCAGAGCACCACCGTGAGCAGCACGATGGCACCAGGGAGGAGAACGTTCTGCATGCGGATTGAACTTTTATGTCGCCGTCGCGGCCTACAGCAAGCCGTCAGATCGGTGCTCTCTACAGTAGCGGCGAAGCTTTTGGCCTCGACATGACTGGAGATTTCGCTGCTGCTTGGCTGCCTGCGATTTTTGTGCCCATCACCGGAATCGTTTTCCCCGCAGTGTTCATCGTCCTTGTTGGTCGAGTGATCACCGCTGCCGAGTGACCGCGACCTGCGGATCGTTTCAACCCCTCAGCACTCGTACCTCATGACTGTCACTCCTGCTGCTGATCCCTGCGTCGGCAACCTCGCGACCCCCGTCAACAGCGGCTATTTCATCAAAGGCCTGATCAACAACCTGCCCCTCTACCGGCCTGGGATTTCCCCGAACTTCCGTGGCCTTGAAACAGGTGCAGCCTTCGGCTACCTGCTCTACGGCCCCTTCACCATCTGTGGGCCCCTGCGTGCCACCGAGTATCAGCAAACCGCTGGCCTGCTGGCTGCCATCGGCGCCGTTCACATCCTCAGCCTGCTGTTCCTGCTCTACAACCAGCCCGGCAAGCAACCGAACATCCCCCCGGCAGATGTCACGGTTGAGAACCCCCCTGCCGACCTGTTCACCCGCACCGGCTGGGCCGACTTCACCAGTGGTTTCTGGCTCGGTGGCTGCGGCGGGGCCGTGTTTGCCTGGTTCTTGTGCAACACCGTTCACGTCCAGGAACTGTTCAAAATCGCTGCAGGTGTCTGGAGCGTGGGCTGAGTCCTTCACCCGAACCATTCAACACAATCCTGCATCCCCCAATTGCCTGTACATCAGGCAATTGGGGGATTTTTCCTGCCAGGATTCAATGGCGTTTGAGCCGTCCCGGTGCGGTCGATCTCCCAGCCGTTTCTGCGACGGCCGGTCCTCACAGTCGTCTGCAGCCTGCTGATTCTTCTGGCAGGCTTCACGTCGTTGTTGGGCCTGGGACTGGAGGATCTGCCTCCACTTGCTCCCACCCGCGTCAGTGTCAGCGCCCGTTTCCCTGCGGCTTCGCCGGAGGTGGTGGAACAGAGCGTGACACGGGTGTTGGAACAACAGCTGAATGGCCTGGAAGGGGTCGAAAGCATCAGCTCAACCAGCCGACAGGGCGGCGCCAGCATCACCTTGCGCTTCAACGCGGGGGATCCCGAGCTGAATGCGATCAAGGTGCAGAACGAGGTCAACCTGGCCAGCCGTCGGCTGCCCCAGGCCGTCACGCGCCAGGGGCTCCAGGTGCGTCGCGCCTCGGAAGACCTGTTGATGATCCTGGGGTTCAGCCACCCGCCGGATCAATACGTCTCCACCTTTCTGACCGGCTGGCTGGACCAGACCCTGCGCGAAGCGCTGCTCACAACACCGGGCATCGGCGATGTACAGGTGTTCGGCAGCAGTGAGCTCTCCTTCCGCCTGTGGCTGGATCCGCAACGCCTTGAACAGACCAACCTCACCATCGGCGATGTCAGCCGTGCCCTGGCTGAACAAAATGTTTTGGCCGCCATTGGCAGCATTGGCGCTGCCCCGGTGCCATCGGGCCAGTTGCTGACGCTTCCCGTGGAGGCCGAGGGGCGACTCCGCAGCCAATCGGATTTCGAGAATCTCGTCTTGCGCCGGCTGGAGAACGGCGGACTGCTGCGGCTGAAGGATGTAGGGCGGGTGTCGCTCGGACAACGCAACTACGGACGAGAGGCGATGAATTTGGACGGAGAGCGCTCCGTGGCCGTGGGGATCTACCAGCGCGATGAAGCCAATGCCCTTGAGGTGAGCAGGGCGATCAAACGCAGGCTGAAGCAGTTGGAGCCGAGCTTCCCTCCGGGCATCGAGCTGTCGTTGATCGTTGATGTGGCCGACACAGTTCAGGCCAACCTCAACCGCACCTTCGTCACCTTGCGGGATGCCGTGCTGCTGGTGCTGGTGGTGCTGGTGCTGATGCTGGGCCGCTGGCGCCTGGCGCTGATCCCAGGCCTTGCGGTGCCGGTAGCGCTGGTGGGAAGCCTCACCCTGGTGAATCTGAGCGGTTCCAACCTCAACAGCCTGATCCTGTTCGGGCTGGTGCTGGCCACTGGGATCGTTGTTGATGACGCCATCGTTGTCAGCGAAGACATCGCCGGACGGATCGAACGGGGCACGCCCCCCGGGCAGGCCGCGGAAGACGCCATGGCCGAGCTGGCGAATGCAGTGATCGCCACCTCACTGGTGTTAGCCGCCGTGTTTCTGCCCGTGCTGCTCATTCCTGGATCGATCGGACGCCTGTATCAACCGATTGCTCTGGCCATTTCCGGAGCGATTCTGTTCTCCACCCTGAATGCGCTCAGCTTCACCCCGATGGCCTGCGCCCGTGTGTTGGGGCCTGGGGGTGGTCGACTTCCTGGGGCCATCGGCAGGCTAAGCCGCTGGCTTCGAGAGGGGATGCAGACTCTGCAGTGCCAATACGCCAAGCAACTTGAGCTGTGGCTGCAACGAAAGCGGCTCATCGCCTTTGTGCTTCTGAGTGGCCTCGTCATCACAGCCTCTGGATTGGCCGTCATGCCGACAGCTTTCATTCCCGATGACGACCAAGGCCAGATCCGCGGCTACTTCACCCTCCCCGACGGCGCCAGCCTTGAGCGCAGCGTGGCCGTGATGGACGACATCCGTCGCATCGTCAGCGAAGAGCCCCTGGTGCGCACCGGCAACTTTTATGCCGGCAGTTCCTTCGGACAGAGCGGAGAGGATCGCGGATCATTCTTCCTGCGCCTCAAGCCGCTGAAGGATCGCCCCGGCACAGCGCAAAGCAGCAACGCCATCAAACTCCGTCTCAGTCGGGAGATTCAAACACGGATCGGCGATGCCAGGGTCGTGCTGACCACCCCTGCGGCGGTGCGGGGCTTCAGCAGTGAATCAGGACTCTCGGTTGAACTGCTGGACCGCAGCGCCGGCCAATTAAGCCTGGAGCAGTTCGGCCGTGTCGCAGAGGAGTTCATCCAAACGGCGCAGGCAACAAAACAGTTTGAACGGGTCAGCACCCGCTTTGATGCCAGTTTCCCCCGCTGGCGCCTGACACTCAACCGCGACCAACTGGCAGCTCTCGACCTCGACTACGGCGCAACGCTGCGGGAGATCGGCACGGCCTTCGGCGGCCGCTACATCGACGACACCTACGACGACGGTCGAATCCGCTCGATTGTGCTGCAGTTGGAGGGCCGAGAGCGGCGGCAACCTGAGGATCTCACCGGTCTGATGGTGCGCAACCGCAGCGGTGAGCTGGTGTCCGTCGCAACAGTGGCCAGCCTGACCCGGGAGGAAGGCGTCAACAACATTCACCACTTCGGGCTCAACCGGGCCATCCGGATCACGGCCATCCCCGCGCCAACGGTCAGCAGCGGTGACGCCATCGACGCCCTGACCCAGGCCGGTGACCGCATCGGAGGCAACAACATCGGGTTGGCCTTCACAGGCCTGGCCTTGGAAGAACAACGGGCAAGACGCGTGACCTGGGTGCTCTTCGCCCTCGGCGTGACGGTGGTCTATCTGCTTCTGGCCGCTCTCTACGAGAGTTTCATTGACCCATTGATCATCCTGCTCACGGTGCCGATGGCCCTGCTCGGAGCTCTGATCGGCTTGAAGATGCGGGGTCTTCCACTGGATGTTTACGGCCAGATGGGACTTCTGGTGCTGGTGAGCCTGGCGGCCAAGAACGGAATCCTGATCGTGGAGTTCGCCAACCAGCGGATTGCGGCAGGCCTGGCCCTGCGTGACGCCGTTGTGGATGCGGCCGTGAACCGGATGCGACCCATCCTGCTGACAGCAGTCACATCCTTGGCGGGTTTCCTGCCTCTCCTGTTCGCCCAAGGCACCGGGGCGGCCAGCAGGATCAGCATCGGCACCGTGGTCTTCAGCGGACTGCTGGTGGCCTCGTTACTGTCGCTGTTTGCCGTGCCCGCCGTCTGCCTGATGCTGAAGCGGGACCGAATGCCGACTCAGCTTTAACGGTGCATTCCGAACGCCTGCACGGTGGCCCACCGCGTAGGGTGCGGCCTCAATTCACCGGTTCTGCTGCTGGAAGGAACAATGACCATCACCCCCCGGGCGACGACGGCAACCAGTTCCCAGGCGCAGTTCTTCGACTACGCCGCAGCGGCGAATCCACTGCAAAAGGGGCTGATCAGCACCATCCCCTACCGGAGCTTTTCGGCCAGTTTCTTTGATGAAGCTGGAACAGCCCTGCGGCCTCTTGATCTGAGTGCCGATCTGCAGTGCGAAGGCCCGGCCACGGGTCCATCGCTCTGCGGCAACTTCATTCGGCTGGATCATGGGTCCTTGCGCACCCATGCGGATGCGACGAGTCAGCTGTTCTTCGTGGCCCGAGGCCATGGGCAAACAGAAGCCTGTGGCCAGGTGTTTCACTGGAGCGAGGGAGATACGTTCGTGCTGCCTGCGGGCGGGGAAGCCATTCACAGCAGCGAAACACGTGCCGGCCTCTATTGGGTGCACGATGCCCCCCTGCTTCGGTATCTGGGCGTGAGCACCGTGAAACCGGTGTTCGAACCCTGCTTCTACAGCCATCAGGATGCTCGGGCGCAGCTGAATGCCATCGCCAGCAATCCCCGCGGAGCCAACGCCAACCGCGTGAGTGTGCTGTTAGGAAACAACGCGTTCCCGCAGACGCGCACCGTCACCCACACCCTGTGGGCCATGTTGGGCATTCTCCCCGCAGGCCAGGTGCAGCGCCCCCACCGACATCAGTCGATCGCCCTTGATTTTGCAGTGGCCTGCCAACCGGGGTGCTACACGATGATCGGCACCGAGCTGGATGAGAACGGAATGATCCGCAATGGGCACCGGGAAGACTGGGTGGCAGGCGCAGCCTTCGTGACCCCGCCGGGTTACTGGCACTCCCACCACAACGAATCCGGCGCCGACGCTTACGTGCTGCCCATTCAGGATGCCGGCCTGCACACCTATCTGCGCACTCTCGACATTTCCTTCAGCAACAGGGGCCGGGCTGACTTGAGCAACACCCCTTAGCCAGCCCAGCCTCAACGGGTGAGCAGTTGTTGGTCTACCGACGTCAGAGCACCATGTTCTGAATAACGACGGGAAATGCGCTCGAGGCGCGTTGCACTCGACAACCAAAGCGCTTCGATGCTGAAGGGCTGGTGGGTATCGATCTGCGCAGGCGCTAGAAAGGCTCCTCCATCCGGCAAAAAGATCCAGCGATCAAGGTCGCCTGCGGCAAAACAAATGTTCTCTCCAGGCAAAGGGAGGTCACGACGCCAGTGCCCGATCAGCTGATCTGCCTCCAGGGATGGACGTTCCACCGCTGAACTTCCGGCGAGGAACTCACGGATCAGCACGATCCGATCCAAGTGCCCCGCAACATCCCAAAGCAGAACCAAGCGGTGACGGCGTTGGCCATGCAGGAACCCGAACTCGGCATAGAGCTTGGTCCATGTGGACCGATGCAGGGTCCCCCTCGTAAAACTGCCGGTAGCAAAGACCCCCATGTCGGGATCCAGCCTCGTGAAGCTCTGGACGATCCGCTTTTCAGGCTCGCCGGCAGGCGGTTGATGGGGAGCACTCGATCCCGCTCCCTCAGGCCAGAGCAGCAGGGTCAGATGGAGTGGCACACCGGAGAGAGCCGGTTGGAGCGTGAGAAGAGAGGGCTGACGCTTGGTGCGTTGCAGCGTCCGGTCCAGGCTGTCGAACCAGCCGTGCCACTCACCAATGTTGCGCTGCAGGTGCTCCCATTCGCCCACGTTCAGCTCGTTCGCCATCGAGGCCTGAGGCTAGGCAGGGCCCAGAGCAAAACGAGAACAACAACGCAGTCCACCAGAACCACTCCGAAGAACAGATAAAAAAAATCCCCACCCGGCAAACCGAGTGGGGACGGTTGAAACGAGGAACGACTCGTCGCGGGCTAATTCAGAAAGGAGTTAACCGAATTTCCCTGAAGTCGAGGCAATCAGGAACGCGGCATACGTCAGGACATAGCCAACCGTGAAGTGAGCCAAGCCGACGACACGGGCCTGAACGATGGACAGTGCCACAGGCTTGTCGCGGTAACCCATCATGTTGGCGATGGGGCTGCGCTGGTGTGCCCAGACAATGGTCTCGATCAGTTCCTGCCAGTAACCCCGCCAGGAGATCAGGAACATGAAGCCTGTGGCCCAAACCAGGTGTCCGAAGAGGAACATCCAGGCCCAGACGGCGAGGTTGTTGCTGCCAAACGGGTTGTAGCCGTTGATCAACTGGGAGGAGTTGAGCCACAGGTAGTCGCGGAACCAGCCCATCAGGTAGGTGCTGGATTCGTTGAACTGAGCCACGTTGCCGGACCAGATGGCCAGGTGCTTCCAGTGCCAGTAGAAGGTCAGCCAACCCACGGTGTTCAGTGCCCAGAAAACAGCCAGATAGAAGGCGTCCCAGGCGGAGATGTCGCAGGTGCCGCCACGGCCGGGACCGTCGCAAGGGAAGGAGTAGCCAAAGTCCTTCTTGTCGGGCATCAGCTTGGAGCCGCGGGCATCCAGCGCACCCTTCACAAGGATCAGGGTGGTGGTGTGCAGACCCAGAGCAATGGCGTGGTGAACCAGGAAGTCACCAGGGCCGATGGGCAGGAACACATCGGTGTTGCCATTAATCGCGTCCAGCCAGTAGTGGTCGCCAGGAATGTTCTGGGACGCAAGGCTGGCGGAGCTGGAGGCGTTGGAGAGCAGCACGTCCATTCCGTACATGGCCTTACCAGAGGCGGCCTGAACGAACTGGGCGAAGACGGGCTCAACCAGGATCTGCTTCTCGGGGGTACCGAAGGCAACGACCACATCGTTGTGGACGTAGAGGCCGAGGGTGTGGAAGCCAAGGAACAGGGAGACCCAGCTCAGGTGGCTGATGATCGCTTCCTTGTGCTCGAGCATCCGAGCCAGGACGTTGTCCTTGTTGGCTTCGGGGTCGTAGTCACGGATGAAGAAGATCGCACCGTGGGCGAAGGCACCACACATCAGCGCGATGGCGATGTACTGGTGGTGGGTGTACAGGGCTGCCTGGGTTGTGTAGTCCTTCGCGATGAAGGCATACGACGGCATCGAGTACATGTGCTGCGCCACGAGGCTGGTGACCACGCCGAGGGAGGCGAGAGCCAGACCAAGCTGGAAGTGCAGGCTGTTGTTGATGGTGTCGTAGAGACCCTTGTGGCCAGCGCCGAGGTCACCGGGGGTGCCCTTCGGGGGGTTGTGGGTTTCGAGGATCTCCTTGATGGAGTGACCGATACCGAAGTTGGTCCGGTACATGTGGCCGGCGATCACGAAGAGGCAACCGATGGCCAGGTGGTGGTGGGCGATGTCCGTCAGCCAGAGAGCTTCTGTCTGAGGGTGAAAGCCACCAAGGAAGGTGAGGATGGCGGTGCCGGCACCTTCGGAGCTACCGAAGACCTGATTCAGAGAATCGGGGTTTTCGGCATACACACCCCAGTTGCCGGTGAAGAAAGGTCCAAGACCGGCGGGGTGAGGCAGAACGTTGAGGAAGTTGTCCCAACCAACGTGCTGACCGCGGGCTTCGGGGATCGCAACGTGAACCAGGTGACCGGTCCAGGCGATGGAGCTGAAGCCGAAGAGGACAGCGAGGTGGTGGTTCAGACGCGATTCAGCGTTTTTGAACCAGGCCAGGGAAGGACGGAACTTGGGCTGCAGGTGCAACCAGCCGGCGAAGAGGGCCCAAGCCGACAGGATCATCATGAAGATGGAACCCTGATACAGCTCGGCATTCGTCTTCATGCCGATTGTGTAGAACCAGTGATAAAGGCCTGAGTAGGCGATGTTCACCGGGGAGGACGCACCCGCTTGGGTGAAGGCGTCAATGGCGCCTTGACCGAAGTGGGGATCCCAGATTGCGTGAGCGATGGGGCGCACGTGCAGGGGGTCGGCGACCCACTGCTCGAAGTTGCCCTGCCAGGCGATGTGGAACAGGTTTCCCGAAACCCACAGGCCGATGATCGCGAGGTGTCCGAAATGGGTGGAGAAGAGCTTCTGATAGAGGCGCTCCTCCGTCATTCCGTCATGGCTCTCGAAGTCGTGAGCCGTGGCGATCCCGTACCAGATACGGCGGGTTGTCGGGTCCTGGGCCAGACCCTGGCTGAACGAAGGGAATTTCGTTGCCATTAGAGGGAGAGGTCAGGTGAGGTCAGCCGACCACAAGAATGTGGGCGTGGAAGAAGGCCCACGTGGTCGCAATTCCGCCCAAGAGGTAATGGGCAACACCCACGGCACGGCCTTGGATGATGGAAAGGGCACGGGGCTGGATGGCGGGAGCCACCTTCAGCTTGTTGTGAGCCCAGACGATGGACTCGATCAGCTCCTGCCAGTAGCCGCGGCCACTGAAGAGGAACATCAGGCTGAAGGCGAACACGAAGTGGGCGCCGAGGAACATGATTCCGTAGGCGGCTGTGTTCGAGCCATAGCTGTTGATCACCTGAACGGCCTGAGCCCACAGGAAGTCACGCAGCCAGCCATTGATGGTGATGGCGCTGTTGGCAAAGTTGCCGTTGGTGATGTGCGCGACAGAACCGTCGGCATTCACCGTTCCCCAGATGTCGCTCTGCATCTTCCAGGAGAAGTGGAAGATCACAACAGACAGGGAGTTGTACATCCAGAACAGGCCCAGGAACACGTGGTCCCAAGCGGAGACCTGGCAAGTGCCACCACGACCAGGACCGTCGCAGGAGAAGCGGAAGCCCAGGTTGGCCTTATCAGGGATGAGGCGGGAGCTGCGGGCGTACAGGACACCCTTCAGCAGGATCAGCACCGTCACGTGAATCGTGAAGGCGTGAATGTGGTGAACCATGAAGTCGGCAGTACCGAGCGGCATGGGAGCAGCGGCAACCTTGCCGCCGACGGCGACAACGGAACCGTTGAACACTTCACTCACACCCGCGAGGGCGTTAGGAGCCGTGCTGCCGGCAGCTGCGGCGTGCACGCTCTGAATCCACTGAGCAAAGATCGGCTGAATGGAGATGGCCGAATCGCTGAACATGTCCTGGGGACGACCCAGGGCACGCATGGTGTCGTTGTGGACATAAAGACCGAAGCTGTGAGCTCCGAGCCAGATGCAGACCCAGTTGAGGTGACTGATGATCGCGTCGCGAGCCTTGAGCACCCGATCCAGCACGTTGTCGATGTGCTTGGCGGGGTCGTAATCGCGAACCATGGCGATGGCGGCGTGAGCACCGGCACCAACGATCAGAAAGCCGCCGATCCAGATGTGATGGGTGAAGAGCCCGATCTGGGTGGGGTAATCGATCGCTTGGTACGGATACGGAGGCATCGCGTACATGTGCTGAGCAACGATGATGCTCACCGAACCGCCGATGGCCAGGTTGACCGCAAGCTGGGCATGCCAGGAGTTGGTCATGAAGTCGTAAAGACCGTCGTGACCGTTGGTGGCAGGGAACAGCAGGGGGTCGCCCTTCTGACCTTCGTGGATCTCCTTGATGGAGTGACCAATGCCCCAGTTGGTCCGGTACATGTGACCGGCAACAATGAACATCACGGCGATCGCCACATGGTGGTGGGCGATGTCAGTCATCCAGAGGCTTCCGGTCACAGGATTCAAACCACCCTTGAAGGTGAGGAAATCGCTGTAGGCAGCCCAGTTCCCGGAGAAGAAGGCACCGACACCAGCGCTGAATCCGGGATACAGCTGCGCCAAGAGGTCCTGATTGAAGAACTCGTGGGGCAGAGGAATGTCTGCGGCCGAAGCGATGGTCTTGCCATTCAGCACCAGCGGTTGGCCGGCATCGATGGCGTCCATCAACTTGGTGACAGGAGCCGACACGTGGATGACGTGACCGGCCCAGGACAGCGAACCAAGACCCAGCAGACCTGCCAGGTGGTGGTTCAGCATTGACTCAACGTTCTGGAACCACTCCAGCTTCGGCGCTGCCTTGTGGTAGTGGAAAACACCGGCGTTGAGCATGAGGCCGGCCATCACCAGGGCACCGATGGCCAGAGCCATGAGCTGGGTTTCGCTGGTGATGCCCCAGGCACGCCACATCTGGAAGAGGCCTGAGGTGATTTGGATGCCTTGGAAACCGGCACCCATGTCTCCGTTGAGGACTTCTTGACCAAAAACTGCCCAGACCTGCTGGGCGCTTGGCTTCACATGGGTGGGGTCAGCAAGCCAACCGGAATAGTTGGAGAAGCGGGCGCCATGGAAGAAGGCACCGCTAAGCCAGATGAAAATGACGGCCAGGTGGCCGAAGTGGGCGGAGAAGATCCGCCGAGAGACCTCTTGAAGGTCGCTCGTGTGAGCGTCGAAGTCGTGAGCGTTGGCGTGAAGGTTCCAAACCCAGGTGGTGGTTTTGGGACCTTTCGCGAGGGCGCGGTCGAAATGTCCGGGCTTACCGAACAGCTCGAAGGTTGCTGGATTGTCAACCTTTTCGACCTGGCTCTTCGCGTCACTCCCACGCTCAGGTGGGCTGATGGTCATCGAGTCGTTCCTCGAGGGACGGGTTTCGAGGTGGTGGGCCACCCCTCCGACGGGCCGAAGCCAATCGGGGCCCCGAACACGGATTCACAGGGAATCAGAGCTCGGGCGTCAGTACAGCAGTGGGGTCGAAACCCCTTGTCTGCACTGAAGCTGGGGCCCCAAAGAGGGGACCGCTGGCGGAAGCATAGGGGCGGAGCAGGGGGTTAAAGGGCACTGAGTTACAAAGGTTCAATCCCATGGCGAGCCAGTCAGCGACAGGCGTCTGCAGAAGGCTGCGAATCAGCGAAACAACAAAGATCTCAAGCAGTAAGCAATACAATTTCACGCATATTTCATTCTTAAATAACTAAAACTCTGCCAGTGAAGGGCGGATTGTTCAGAATGATCAGATCCCGTTCATGCCCAATGCGTCGCCCTGGCCTGAAGTCGATATGGGCTGTTCTGCTGGCAGCAGTGCTGCTTCTTGGTGCCGGATTGCCGGTTCATGCAGGCCTTGGATTCTTCCATCGCGATGGCGGTTCCGGCTCCAAACCGCTGCCGAGTTCAGCCCCCAGCGGGAAGCTCCAGGAAGTGGCTCCTCCAGGGGCCGTGCAACAGCTACGCCAGAACCTGCAGCGGCACCGTCCCTCCCTGAGGCTGATCGATCCCGGCAACGACAGCATCGTTTTTTCTGACGCCCTTGAGCTGCGTTTCGAAATTGACGACTGGCCCCTCAGCAGCGACCCCGAATTGGGCCTGGGCCCCCATGTTGTGCTCCAAATCGACAACCGCGCTCCCCTACGGCTCAGCGAAAGCAATGGAAACCGCCTGAAGGTCCGCATCGATGACCTGGAGGCCGGCAGTCACCGGTTCAGCGCCTGGGCCGCTTACCCCTGGGGAGAAGCCGTTCAAGCACCAGGAGCCTCAATCCAGGGGCGCCTGCACCTCTGGCAAAAACTGCAGGGCACACAACCCGAACGCGATGCCCCCTGGCTGGTTCCTGTCTCACCAACCGGAGAGCAGGGCTTGCAACCCCTCCTGGTGGATTGGCTGATCTGGAATGCCCCGCTGCAAAACCTGCGGGAGGGCGATGGACGCTGGCGACTCCGCATCAGCATTGATGGAGACAGCTTTTTGGTCGATCACCAGGAAGCCCTCTGGCTCAAAGAATCGAACGGCGCAGGCAGCCACGACCTTCAGATGGAACTGCTGAATGGGCTGGGCGAGCCGATCACGCCGGTGTTCAACAATCAGCTGATTCATCTGAAATCCCCATCCGGTCCCAAGCCGGGCTGGATGCGCCCACGCCTCACTGAAAGCCAGCTCGCGCGCCTGAGCGGCTCCCCTGAGCCTGAAGTTCTGGATGTGGTCGAATCCACGCCAGAGCCTCCTCAAAAGACTGATGAGAAAAAACAAGAGAAGACAAAACAGCCCCGAGAGCTTCCTCAGGCTGAGATCAAGACGGAGGACAAAGTCGAGGACGGGCCCCAGCCCACGGCACCCGAGGAAAGTGATGGGCAGGAGCCTGAGCCGCCCCTTGCAGAAGAGCCATCCACAGCAGAAGCTGCTCTGCCCACTCCTGCCGAGGAGAAGCCGGCGGAGCCTCAGCAGCCTGCCGAGCAGGACTCCAAGCTGATGCCGAGCAGCAGCCTGGGAGGATCAGCCCGTGAGTTGCTCAACAGTGATGGGCGCTTGCGCCAGCCCTGATCCGGATTCCCCGCCCTGAACCCCACATCTGCCGCTCCCGCTCTGGGCCTAGGACTGAGCCCCAGCGCCATGCCGCTGTTGGAGCGTTTGCTGCAGCGCGGCCACATCAACCGGATCAAGGCAGCTGATCAAGACATCAACACCGCCCTTGACAGGCAGTGGACGGCAGGGAGCGTTGTGTTGATTGTGGGTGCCGTGGGAGCGGTGACGCGCCTGATTGCAGATCGAATCCAAGGCAAGGAGAAGGATCCGGCCGTTCTGGTGCTTGACCCCAAAGGAGAGTTCGTCATCCCGCTGCTGGGGGGCCATGCCGCAGGCGCCGAACAACGCGCTCGGGAGATCGCGATGGATCTCGGCGGGCAGGCGGTGATCACGGGTGCCTGCGCCTATGACGGACGTCTCCCCCTGGATGCCTTTGGCGAGCGCTGGGGCTGGAAACGCAGGGGATCGGTGGCCCATTGGCGCGATCTGATGGTGCGGCAGGCTCGGGGATCCAGCATCAGCGTTCACCAGAGCAGCGGATCCACGGCATGGCAGGGCCCTGAAGGCCATCCCTGGCTGCACAACGTTGATCCCAATGGTGTGCCAGAGGCCGCTGATCTTGTGATCGGAGCCCGCCATCAAGGTGATTGCCAGTGGCATCCAGCAACGCTCTGGATCGGCATTGGCTGTGAACGCAACACCAGTGTTTCGCTGGTGGAGAAAGCCATTGCCGAAACCTTGGCCAGTGCAGGACTGGCGGAAGAGGCTGTCGCCGGAATGGCCAGTGCAGCCCGGAAATCCGATGAACCGGCCCTGCAGCATCTGAGCCAGACCCGGGCATGGCCGTTCCGAACCTTTGCGGAGCACGCTCTTGCAGCCATCGACGTGCCAAATCCCTCCGAAGTGGTGCGCAAGGAAATGGGGACCGCGTCTGTGGCTGAAGCAGCGGCCTTGCTGGCTGCGGGCGAACAAGGTCATCTGATCCAGCCCAAGCGAATCAGCCGTCCGGAAAAAGGGGAGCAGGGCGCCGTGACGGTGGCCATTGCCGAGGCGGCCCTCCCCTATGCGCCGGAGAGGGGCGAGCTGCACCTGGTGGGCAGTGGCCCCGGGGATCTGTCCCTGCTCAGCGGAGACGCCAAAGCGGCCCTCTCCCGTTGTTGCGCCTGGGTGGGCTACAGCCTCTACCTCAATCTGCTGGAGCCACTGCGGCGCCCTGATCAGGTTCGCTTCGATGGCCAGCTCACCCGGGAATGGGACCGCTGTGCCGAAGCACTGCGCCTGGCCCAACAGGGCGCCAAGGTGGCTCTGATCTCCTCCGGCGACAGCGGCATCTACGGCATGGCGGGATTGGCCCTGGAGCTGCTGCTCCAGCAACCCGAGCAGGACCGGCCCAGCTTCGCGGTGCACCCAGGCATTTCAGCCTTCCAGTTGGCCGCGGCCCGCGCCGGAGCGCCACTGATGCATGACTTCTGCTGCGTGAGCCTCAGCGATCGCCTCACGCCGTGGACCGTGATCGAAAAGAGACTGAAAGCCGCTGCAGCTGGAGATTTTGTTCTCGCCCTCTACAACCCACGGTCCAAGGGCCGGGATTGGCAGCTGGGACATGCCAAGGAAATCCTGCTGAAACACCGCCCCCCAACGACACCGGTGCTGTTGGCGCGGCAGCTGGGCCGCGCGGAGGAATCCCGTCAGCTCACGAGTCTTGAGCGCTTGGAGCCGGAATCGGTAGACATGCTCACGCTTGTTCTGATCGGGAATAGCAGCAGTCGCAGCGAAGGTGGCTGGATGGTGACACCGCGGGGATACCCCGGGGCGAGTCTTCACTAGAAACTGACTAGATCCAAATTCAAAGCACTTGAAAGCTTGAAGCTTCGATCCAAATTCGTACTATTTTCTGCTGACTGAAAACAACTTGTAGTGATGAAACGCGCCTGGATTGCCGCTGCAACCTTGCTTGTTTCGGGAGCCACGGCGCAACCGGGTTTGGCTCAGATCTCAGGCATGTCGTCCGGCCCTGTCACCGTGGCAGTGAAGGAAATCACCAACACCGCCACGGGAACCTGGTGGTGGAGTCCATCGGTCTCCAGCAAGCTCACAGGAATGCTGGCCAACGAGCTGAAAAGCACCGGCCACTTCACCGTTGTCGAACGCCAGGGGCTGAAGAAAGTGCTCGGCGAACAGGAACTGGCTGAGCTGGGCATCACCCGACAATCCACCGCCCCCAAAAAGGGAATCATGACCGGGGCGAAGTACTACATCCTCGGCAGCGTCAGCGACTACCGCGAGAACACCGAAACCAAGAGTGGCGGCGGTGGCTTCAACATCATGGGCTTTGGCCAGCGCAAGTCGTCGTCATCCAGCTCGGCCTATGTCGCTCTGGACGTGCGCGTCGTGGACACCACCACCGGTGAAATCGCCTATGCCCGCACCATCGAAGGCAAAGCGACCTCCACATCGGAATCAACGTCATCCTCTGGGGGCATGTTTGGCGTCGGCTTCAGCGACAACCAGTCCTCCAGCAAGAAAGTCCCTGCCTCCAAAGCAGTACGGGCGGCAATGATCGAGGTCAGCGAGTATCTCAACTGCGTTCTCTACCTGAAGAACAGCTGCATCGCTGAATACGACGCGAAGGAGCAGAGGCGTCGGGATGCCACCAAGGATGTGCTCGATTTCTGAACCGGGCCGTGACCATGCGTCTTCCACTTCTGTTGGCAGGGCTGCTGTTGTTCTCAGGCCACACCGCTCTGGCCGTTGACCAACCCAACTCAGCCCTGGTGGCCCAGCTCCCCCCTCAGGATTCCGCTGGCCGGATGGAATTCTTCAACCGGGAGCTGGACCGGGCTGAGCAGCTCTACGACAACTTGATGTTCGACGAGGCGGATCGGGTGGCCGACATGACCATCGCGCGGATCAACGCCTTTCTGGGCCAAAACCGCGGTATCGAAGGGGTCGACGAGATCGAGGCTGTCTACACGGCTCGGGTGAATCAACTCAGACAACTCAAAGCCTTCAAAGCCGCCGCCAGGGAGCAAATGGAGCGCGACGGTGCCGCCAACTACGACCAAAAACGCGCAGCACGGGAGAGGAAACTCCGGGAACAACGGGAACACCAATACCGAATGGCCGTTGAGGCACGCCGCATCGCCGAGGCACGCGCAGCCCGTTGGTGGTCCATCTGGGCAGGTCGGTCCTACAGCCCGATCCTGATCTTCAACTAACGACGCTCCGATCAGTTGGACCAGGTCCACAGGGGTTGACCTTGCCGGTCGGCGTCGACCGATCAATCGGGATGACAGGATTCGAACCTGCGGCCCCTTCGTCCCGAACGAAGTGCGCTACCAAACTGCGCCACATCCCGGCGGCACGATCTTAAAAGATCAACGTTCCGAGGGCCAAGGTGGGGCGGGAGCGCGGACTAAAGTCGTGAATTGAAGGGTGTTCACCGTGCTCAAGCCGGAGTGGTTGCGCGTTAAGGCTCCGCAACGCGAGCGCATCGGTGCCGTGGCCGACCTGCTGCTGGACTTGCACCTGAACACGGTCTGCCAGGAAGCGAGCTGCCCCAACATCGGCGAATGCTTCGCAGGCGGCACCGCCACGTTTTTGATCATGGGGCCCGGCTGCACCCGGGCTTGCCCCTACTGCGACATCGACTTCGACAAGAGCGTGCGTGAGCTCGATCCCACCGAGCCGCAGCGGCTGGGGGAAGCCGTCGCCCGTCTGGGCCTGAAGCACGTGGTGATCACCTCGGTGAACCGCGACGATCTCGCCGATGGCGGTGCCTCCCAGTTTGTGGCCTGCATCGAACAGGTGAAGCAACGCTCACCGCTCACCACAATCGAACTGCTGATTCCCGACTTCTGCGGCAACTGGGATGCCATGGCAACGGTGATGGCTGCCGCCCCCCACGTGCTGAACCACAACATCGAAACGGTGCCGCGGATGTACCGCCTGGCGCGGCCCCAGGGCATCTATGAACGCTCTCTGGAGCTGCTGCAACGGGTGCGGGACCAATGGCCCAAGGCCTACAGCAAATCGGGTCTGATGGTGGGGCTCGGGGAAACCGATGAGGAGGTGATCGAGGTACTCCGGGATCTGCGGAAACACAAGGTCGACATCGTCACCATCGGCCAATACCTCTCGCCTGGCCCCAAACACCTGGCCGTGGATCGCTTCGTGACCCCGGCTCAATTCGAGACCTACAGAACCGTGGGCGAAGAGGAGCTGGGTTTTCTCCAGGTGGTGAGCACCCCACTCACCCGCAGCAGTTATCACGCCGGCGAGGTGCAACGGCTCATGGCCAGCCATCCCCGCTGACGGGGATCCATTCCTGCACCTGCCAGTCCACCAGGCCGTCGCGGATCATCGGGTCGTTCTGCACCCACGCCAGGGCATCGGCATATGACGACGCCTCAAACATCAGCAGCCCACCGCCGCCTGGACGCCGGTCGCCATCCACCAGGTAACCGCTGCGTAGACGGCGACCTGCTGCAGCTTCATCTGCAACCCAACGGCGGTGAGCCTCCAAGGTGGGTCGCCGCTGCTCAACGGGGAGGGCGGCGGCGACAGCCGTGAATGTTTCGGTCTTGACGAACCAGGCCACGGACTGGGGACGGCGCTAGGCCGCCACAGCCTGCTTGTCGGCCAATCCCATCGACTCCCGCTCACTGGGAGGGACCAACACCTTGAAGCGACCCTTCGCCGCAGACCAATCGGCCAGGAGAGCAGCAGCCTTCTCGCTTCCCGTGAGCGCCACATGCCGTTCCAGCAGACCCTTCAGCAACGACTCCTGCTCATCGGTGGTGATGCTGCAGACCTCAACAATCTCCAGGTTCACCCGAGGAGCAACACGCCCCTCCTCATCCAGCAGGAAGGTCACACCACCAGTCATGCCAGCGCCGACATTGCGACCGGTGCTGCCGAGAACGACGACCACACCACCGGTCATGTACTCACAGCAGTGGTCACCAGCTCCCTCCACAACCGTGCGGGCACCGCTGTTGCGAACACCGAAACGCTCACCAGCCCGGCCATGGGCAAACAACTCACCGCCGGTGGCCCCGTAGAGGCAGGTGTTGCCGAGGATCACCTGGTCACCCGGAGATGCACAACCGTCTGATGGCACCAGAGTGATGCAACCACTGTTCATGCCCTTGCCCACGTAGTCGTTGGCCTCGCCTTCCAGACGAACCTGCATGCCCTGCACCAGGAAGGCCCCGAAGCTCTGGCCTGCCGCACCCCGGAAGGTGAGATCGAGCTGTCCGTTGAAGCCGCGGTTGCCATGGCGCTGGGCGATTTCACCGGCCAGACGGGCACAGACACTGCGATCGGTGTTGATGATCTCGATGCTGCGGCTGATGGAACCGTGGTTCTCCAGGGCAGCCATCAGCTCAGCGTCGGCGAGGAGCTGATCCTCAAGGATCGGTCCGTTGCCGTGGGCCTCGTCGCTGTGGCGAAGCCAGGAGCGATCTTCGGCACCGCTGATCGGAGCCAGCAGGCTGGAGAGATCCACACCCTTGGTCTTGGCCAGATCAACCGAGCGAGCCTGGAGCAGATCGGTACGACCGATCAGCTCCTCGAGGCGGCCAACGCCGAGCAGGCTCATCAGCTGACGCACTTCCTCGGCGACGTACCAGAAGAAATTGACAACGTGCTCAGGAATACCGGTGAAACGCTTGCGCAGGTTCTCCTTCTGCGTGGCCACACCCACAGGGCAGTTGTTGGTGTGACAAACGCGAGCCATGACGCAGCCCTCGGCGATCATCGCGATCGAGCCGAAGCCGTATTCCTCCGCCCCCAGCAGGGCAGCGATCATCACGTCCCAACCGGTCTTCAGGCCTCCATCGGCGCGCAGCAGAACCCGATCGCGCAGACCGTTCTCCACCAGGGAGCGGTGCACCTCGGTGAGGCCCAGTTCCCAGGGGCTGCCGGCATGCTTGATCGAACTCAGGGGAGATGCACCCGTGCCACCGTCGTGACCGGAGATCTGGATCACATCGGCGTTGGCCTTGGCCACACCCGCAGCGATGGTGCCGATGCCGATCTCGGCCACCAGCTTCACACTCACAGGAGCAGCGGGATGCACCTGATGCAGGTCATGGATCAACTGCGCCAGGTCTTCAATCGAATAGATGTCGTGGTGGGGCGGCGGTGAAATCAAGGCCACACCTGGCTTGCTGTTGCGCAACCACGCGATGTACTTGTCGACCTTGGGCCCTGGCAGCTGACCGCCTTCACCGGGCTTGGCGCCCTGGGCCACCTTGATCTCCAACTGCTTGCCGCTGCGCAGGTATTCCGCCGTCACACCAAAACGGCCTGAAGCCACCTGCTTGATTGCCGAGCAGGCGGTGTCCCCATTGCGCAAACCACCAATGCTGGGGAATGAGGCGGAACGGCCCTCGCCATCCACATCCTTGAGGATCTGGAAGCGGGCAGGGTCTTCACCGCCTTCACCGCTGTTGCTCTTGCCGCCGATGCGATTCATCGCCACGGCCAACACTTCATGGGCTTCGCGGGACAAAGCGCCCAGGCTCATCCCGCCCGTACAAAAGCGGGTGCAGATGCTCTCGACGCTCTCCACCTGATCCAGGGGGACTGGGGTGGGAGCCAACTTGAACTCCAGCAGGTCCCGCAGGGCCATCACCGGTCGGTTCTCCAGCAGGGCCTGGTAGGTGGAGAAATGGTCGTAACCAGGGCCCTGAGCCACCGCCTTGTGCAGCGCCTTCGACAGCTCGGGATTGTTGCGGTGGTACTCAGCACCACTGCGGTACTGAACAAAGCCCATGAATTCGAGCTTGCTGCGGTTGAGCTCAGGGAAGGCCTTGGCGTGCATCGAGAGCGTTTCGTTCGCGAGCTCGGCCAGCGTCATGCCGGCAACACGGCTGGTCGTTCCCGTGAAGGCGGTCTCCACCACATCCGCTCCCAGGCCGATCGCTTCGAAGATCTGAGCGCCGTGATAGCTGGCCAGCAATGAAATTCCGATCTTGGAGAGGATCTTGCGCAGGCCGTTCTCCAGCGACTCACGAACGTTGGCCTGGGCTTGATTGGCATCGAGGGCGGGCAACTTGCCCTGTTCGATCCGCTTCTTGGTCTTGGGGTGATCCAGCCAGTGGCGGGTGGTCTCCCAGGTGAGCCAGGGGCAGACGGCACTGGCGCCATAACCAATCAGGCAGGCCATGTGATGGGTACTCCAGCACTGGGCCGTATCCACCACCAGAGAGCACTGCAGCCGAAGTTTCTGGCGCAGCAGATGGTGATGAACAGCACCCACGGCCAGCAAGGCCGGCATCGCCACCGTTGTGGGGGTCAGCGGGGCCGCCGCCCCTGTGCCATCGACCCGGTCGGACAGCACCAGAACTTGGGCTCCGTCACGCACCGCCTGTTCCGCAACGCTGCAAAGCGCCGCAATGGCTTGTTGGAGGCCTCCCGCACACGACTCCACAGCCACCTGAGTGGAGACAGTCTTGACGGGCAAGCCCTGCTCACTGATGGCCGCCAGTTCCGCCTCGTTCAAAACGGGCGTCTCCAGATGGATCACGGAGGCAGCTTCCGGCTGGGGCTTCAGGGCGGGCCGACGCTCACCCAGGTGCATCTCCAGGCTCATCACCAGCTTTTCCCGCAGGGGATCGATCGGAGGGTTGGTGACCTGGGCGAAGCGCTGCTTGAAGTAGTCGTAAAGCAGATGGGGCTTGTCGGAGAGCACCGCCAGGGGGATGTCATCGCCCATGCAGTAGGTCGGCTCCTTGCCGAGGGCCGCCATGTCCTCGATGATCAGATCGAAGTCTTCGGCGGTGAACCCCATCGCGGTCTGCAACCGCAGCAGATCGAGTTCACCCACCTGCCGGTCCTGGGTCCAGGGCTGGGGGGCAACGCCGCGGCGATGCTTCTGCAGCCAATCGGCATAGGGGAAGCGCCGCGCCGCGTCTTCCTTCACCGACCAGTTGTCGAGCAACTCGCCGCGTTCAAGATCGACGGCCACCATCTGACCAGGGCCAAGACGACCTTTCTGAACAATCGTCTTGCCGCTGAGGTCCACCACGCCGGTCTCCGATCCCATGATCACGAAGCCATCAGCGGTGGTGCACCAACGCGCCGGACGCAGCCCGTTGCGATCGAGCGTTGCACCCACTCGTTTGCCGTCGGCAAAGACCAACAGGGCCGGGCCATCCCAGGGTTCCTGAATGCCCGCGTTGAATTCGTACATCGCCGTCACATCAGGACGGCTGTTGAGATCGGGCTGATTGCGAAACGCTTCGGGCACCAGTGTGATCAGGCTGTCGGTAATCGACCGCCCACTGCGCACCATCAATTCCAGGGTGGCATCGAGGTTGGCGGAATCGCTGAAGGCAGGGTTCACCACCGGAATCAGGTCATCAGCCGCCTCACCCCAGACGTTCTCGAGGCTGGCTTCTGAAGCCTTGGCCCAGTTGAGGTTGCCCAGCAGTGTGTTGATTTCGCCGTTGTGCCCCAGAAGGCGCATCGGCTGCGCCAAGGGCCATCGCGGCAGGGTGTTGGTGCTGAAACGACGGTGATACACCGCAAAGCTCACCTCAAATCGAGGGTCCTGCAGGTCGGCGTAGAACTGCGCCAGCACCTCGGATCGCACCATCCCCTTGTAGACAACCGTCCGGCTGCTGAGGGAGGCGACATAAACGTCCTGGGCCACCTCAGCACCCAGAGCGGCCCGCACACGGGCACCGATGCGGCGTCGCAACCGCAGCAGCTGGCCATCAAACGTTGCATCGTCCGCATCACCATTCAGCACCCACTGCTCGATCACAGGCGCTGTGGCACGAGCCAAAGGCCCGAGAACCGCAGGGTCGACGGGCACCGTTCGCCACCCCAAAGGCTGCATGCCAAGGGCTCTGGCCTCTTCATCACACAGGCCCCGCACCTCAGCACGACGGCTGGCATCGGTCGGCATGAACATCATGCCAAGGCCCCGTGCTGCAGCCGCCTCGGGCCAGACCGCTTTCAGATACGACCAGGGGATCTCACACAACACACCTGCCCCGTCGCCGGAGTCGCCATCACCACCGCAACCACCACGGTGCTCCATGCATCCCAGACCACGCAGGGCCTGCTCCAGCACCCAGTGACTGGCCTGCCCCTGGAGCTGAGCCAGGAAACCAACGCCACATGCATCCTTCTCGCCCGCAACAACCTCAGGTGCCGGGCTGTCGCAATAAGGCCAAACAGCGGAACGGATGGCGTCAGACATGGGGAACTCAACCGGACGTGCGCATGGGCCTGCAGCTTCGAGCTCTGCAGAAACCATCTCGAGGGACGATCCTAGGCAGGCGCCTCTCCGCCAAGGCATTCCATGCTGGCCTTTGCCCCACTTCCTGCGCCACCCCCTGCCCTTCGCCCTGCACCACGACAAAGCGGTGACGAGGTGCTGATCGGCCGAGAACGCAGCAAAGCGGTTTGGCTATGGAGAGGCAGTGAGGCAGCGACGGAGGAACTCTGGCTGCCCCTGGAGCTTCTGCAATCGCGGCTGGGTTTCAGGCGGGTCTCCCGCCTCGATGGGGAAGCACTGGAATGGTTTGGTCGAACGGTCCCACTCGCCGCACTGGCCACCCGTTCGCTCGGGGATGAAGTCGGCCTGGAGGTGAGCGATTGGTTGAGCGAGATCGGCCTCAATACCGTTGTGAAGGGCAACACCCTGGAACTGCAGCTGCCCAGCCCAACGGTGAGCAAGCTGCGCCGCGGCAAGGGTTCAACCGCCGATCGTTTGGTGCTGGACCTGAACGGACCCGCCCTGGTGCAGCAGTTGAACGGCGACCTGCTGCTGGGGCTCAAGGTCTCGCCAAGCCAGCAACGTCAACTCCAGGCCTTGGGGCTTGCCCCTCTGCGGCGTCATGACGGCGAGCTTGTGCTGAAGGGACAGGCCACCAAGCTGCGCAGCCTCAGCCTGGCCTCCCCCTGGCGGGTGGTGCTGGACGGCGTACGGGCCGGCGATCGCCGCAAACGGCCGAGCGCACGTCTGCCCCTCAACAATCCAAGTGTTGCCGCGCTGCTCAGGCGGGGCTTCGTCCTGGAGCAACGCACGATCAAGGTGGGGGTGAAGCCCATCCAGGTGTTTCGTGCTGGCGGCCAGCTGGGCCGCCTCAGACTGAGCCTGGAGCCCCTGGCTAAGGCCAGACAGCAACAAGGGCTGCGTTTTCTGCCCCAGCTCTCCCAACCCGCAGGGGCACTGGTGGCTGTGAACGGTGGTTTTTTCAACCGGATCAATCAACTCCCCCTGGGGGCCTTGCGGCGCCAGGGGGTCTGGCTCTCGGGGCCAATCCTGAACCGCGGCGTGATCGCCTGGGGGGCGTCGGGAGATTTGACCTTCGGACGACTGCGGCTGAACCAGACGCTGCAGGTGAACAACGGCCGGCGATGGAGCATCAGGGCGCTCAACAGCGGCTACGTGCAGAAAGGGCTGAGCCTTTACACACCAGCCTGGGGACCCAGCTACCGAGCCCTGAGCGGTGACGAGGCAGCCCTCCTGGTTCGGGGCGGCCGCGTCGAGACAACGTTCAACCCCAGCAGCCTGAAGCGCGGCATTGCCATTCCCCAGGACGCCCAGTTGGTGGTCGCCCGAGGGCGCACACCGCTGCCGGCACGAGCTGGCGATCGGATCCAGGTGAGCTCCAGCTCCCAGTCGCCCCTGGCCCAGCAGCCCAATGTTCTCGGCGCCGGACCCCTGCTGATGCAGAACGGCCGCGTGGTGCTGAATGGACGCCAGGAAGGCTTCAGCCCTGGTTTCATGAGCTTAGCGGCACCACGGACTGTGGTGGCTCAAGGGCAGAACGGCCAGTGGCTGATGACCCTTCGTGGTGCCTCGGGCAGTGATCCAACCCTTGTGGAAACGGCACTGGCGGTCCAACAACTGGGCCTGCGTGATGCCTTGAACATGGATGGCGGCAGTTCGACCACCCTCGTTGTGGCGGGACAGACCGTGATGACCGGCCGAGGCAGCACCCCGAGGGTCCACAACGGCCTTGGGCTCATCCCCCTGTGAGACCTGCGACAGTGGAGGTCCTGAGGACATGAGCATGGCTGCCAATCTGCGGCTGACCGCTGCCGCTGCTGCCGAACTGGGGCGTCAAGCCGCTGTGGCGGGCACTCCTGGGCAGATGCATCTCGACCTCACCCCCGGCGACTGTGCGCAGCATGCGCTGCGCATCCGGGCCGGTCACTTGGCCGGCGTTGCCATCGCAAGGGCCGACGGCGTGACCCTGCACGCCCCTCCAGAGCAGCTCAAATTGCTCGAGGGCCTTTGCCTGGACTATCGCGGCGACCTCAGTGGTGGGGGCTTTCTGATCCGCAGCGCCAGCGGTGTTGAACCCTGTGCCTGCGGCGGTGCCTTCAGCCGCGTCTGATGGGGGACCGTCACCCGGTATCGTGGTCGATTGTCGAATCAGGTCGGGAGTCCGACCGCTCACCGACCATCGATGCCAACCATCCAACAGCTGATCCGCACTGAGCGCTCTCGCCTCAAGGCCAAGACGAAGTCCCCGGCCCTGAAATCGTGCCCTGAGCGTCGCGGTGTTTGCACCCGCGTTTACACCTCAACGCCGAAAAAGCCGAATTCGGCACTGCGCAAGGTGGCTCGTGTGCGCTTGACCTCCGGCTTTGAGGTCACGGCGTACATCGGTGGTGTTGGTCACAACCTTCAGGAGCACTCGGTTGTGCTGATCCGCGGTGGTCGTGTGAAAGATCTCCCGGGCGTCCGTTACCACATCATTCGCGGAACACTGGATACAGCTGGCGTGAAAGACCGGCGTCAGTCCCGCTCCAAGTACGGCGCCAAGGCTCCGAAGGAGTGATCACCGGTTTCCTCCCCATCCCCATCAAGTTCTGATCCCTAATGTCACGCCGCAACGCCGCTGAAAAGCGCCCGATTCTTCCCGACCCGCAGTTCAACAGCCGCCTCGCCACGATGATGGTGGTGCGCCTGATGCAGCACGGCAAGAAGTCGACGGCGCAACGGATCCTGTCCGACGCGTTCGGCCTGATCAACGAGCGCACCGGTGGAGATCCGCTAGAGCTGTTCGAAACAGCTGTCAAGAACGCCACCCCCCTGGTGGAAGTGCGTGCTCGACGGGTTGGTGGCGCCACGTACCAGGTGCCCATGGAAGTGCGCCAGGAGCGCGGCACCGCCATGGCCCTGCGCTGGCTGGTGAGCTTCTCCCGTGCCCGCAATGGCCGCAGCATGGCCCAGAAACTGGCTGGCGAATTGATGGATGCCGCCAACGAGGCAGGCAACGCCGTTCGCAAGCGCGAAGAAACCCACAAGATGGCCGAAGCCAACAAAGCCTTCGCCCACTACCGCTACTGAGCCTCTACAGGCCAGCCATCAACACAGATGTTCATGGCTGACCTGTAGAGTCGCTCCGCCTTTTCACGACCCACCCCCGGAGACTTTCCTGTGGCCCGCGACTTCCCCCTGGAACGCGTCAGAAATATTGGTATCGCTGCTCACATCGATGCCGGCAAAACCACCACGACAGAACGGATCCTGTTCTATTCCGGTGTGGTTCACAAAATCGGTGAGGTGCATGATGGCGCCGCCGTAACCGACTGGATGGCCCAGGAACGGGAACGTGGCATCACGATCACCGCAGCTGCCATTTCGACGTCCTGGCAGGACCATCGGATCAACATCATTGACACGCCCGGTCACGTGGACTTCACCATTGAGGTGGAGCGTTCCATGCGGGTGCTGGATGGTGTGATCGCCGTCTTCTGCGCCGTTGGTGGTGTGCAGCCCCAATCCGAGACCGTCTGGCGTCAAGCCGACCGCTATTCGGTGCCCCGGATGGTGTTCGTGAACAAGATGGATCGCACCGGTGCGGACTTCCTCAAGGTTCACGGCCAGATCAAGGATCGCCTCAAGGCAAACGCTGTTCCGATCCAGCTTCCGATCGGTGCTGAAGGTGAGCTGAGCGGCATCATCGATCTCGTGGCCAACAAGGCGTACATCTACAAGAACGACCTCGGCACCGACATCGAAGAAGCCGCAGTGCCGGCTGACATGGCCGATGAGGTTGCCGAGTGGAGGAACACCTTGATGGAGACCGTCGCCGAAACCGATGAGGCGCTGATCGAGAAGTTCCTCGAAACCGGCGAACTCAGCGTTGACGAGCTGAAGAAAGGCATCCGTGAGGGCGTGCTCAAGCACGGCCTGGTGCCCATGCTCTGCGGCTCCGCCTTCAAGAACAAAGGTGTGCAGCTGGTGCTCGACGCCGTGATCGACTACTTGCCGGCTCCCGTTGACGTTCCCCCGATCCAGGGTGTGCTTCCCGACGGCAGCGAAGCTGTGCGTCCGTCCGACGACAACGCCCCCTTCAGTGCCCTGGCCTTCAAGGTGATGGCCGATCCCTACGGCAAGCTCACCTTCGTGCGGATGTACTCCGGCATCCTCGAGAAAGGCAGCTACGTCCTGAACTCCACCAAGGGTGAGAAAGAGCGCATTTCCCGTCTGGTGGTGCTCAAGGCCGATGACCGTGAGGAAGTCGACGCTCTGCGCGCCGGCGACCTCGGTGCCGTACTCGGACTGAAGAACACCACCACGGGTGACACCCTGTGCACCCAAGATGATCCGATCGTCCTCGAGACCCTGTTCATCCCCGAACCGGTGATCTCCGTGGCCGTTGAGCCGAAGACCAAGGGCGACATGGAGAAGCTCTCCAAGGCTTTGGTTGCTCTGGCAGAAGAGGACCCCACCTTCCGCGTCAACACCGATGCCGAGACCGGCCAGACCGTGATCGCCGGCATGGGCGAACTCCACCTTGAGATTCTGGTGGACCGCATGCTGCGTGAGTTCAAGGTGGAAGCCAACATCGGCGCACCTCAGGTGTCGTACCGGGAAACCATCCGTGGTTCTGCAGGTGGCGAAGGCAAGTTCTCTCGTCAGACCGGTGGTAAGGGTCAGTACGGCCACGTTGTGATCGAAATGGAACCGGGTGAACCCGGATCCGGCTTCGAATTCGTCAACAAGATCGTCGGCGGTGTCGTTCCGAAGGAATACATCAAGCCCGCTGAGCAGGGCATGAAGGAGACCTGCGAATCCGGTGTGATTGCCGGATACCCACTCATCGACGTGAAATGCACCCTGGTGCATGGCTCGTATCACGACGTCGACTCCTCGGAGATGGCGTTCAAGATCGCGGGATCCATGGCCTTCAAGGACGGCGTCAAGAAGTGCAACCCAGTTCTTCTTGAGCCGATGATGAAGGTCGAGGTCGAAGTTCCCGAGGATTTCCTCGGTTCGATCATCGGCGACCTGTCCTCCCGACGAGGTCAGGTTGAGGGCCAGTCCGTCGACGACGGCACGTCCAAAATCTCGGCCAAGGTGCCCCTTGCCGAGATGTTCGGTTACGCCACCGAGCTCCGCTCCATGACCCAGGGCCGGGGCATTTTCTCGATGGAATTCGACAATTACGCCGAAGTTCCTCGCAATGTGGCCGAGGCCATCATTTCCAAGAATCAGGGCAATTCCTGATCTCTAAACTCCTCCAAACCCAACCCTCGATTCTTTAAACACCCATGGCACGCGAGAAGTTCGAAAGGAACAAGCCCCACGTCAACATCGGCACCATCGGCCACGTTGACCACGGCAAGACCACCCTCACCGCTGCGATCACCAACGTGCTCGCCAAGAAGGGTCAGGCCGAGGTTCAGAACTACGCCGACATCGACGGCGCCCCTGAAGAGCGTGAGCGCGGCATCACCATCAACACTGCTCACGTTGAGTACGAAACCGAGAGCCGTCACTACGCCCACGTGGACTGCCCTGGCCACGCGGACTATGTGAAGAACATGATCACTGGTGCCGCTCAGATGGACGGCGCCATCCTGGTGTGTGCCGCCACCGACGGCCCGATGGCCCAGACCAAGGAGCACATCCTCCTGGCAAAGCAGGTGGGCGTTCCCGCTCTGGTGGTTGCCCTGAACAAGTGCGACATGGTCGATGACGAAGAGATCATCGAACTGGTGGAGATGGAGATCCGCGAACTGCTCTCCAGCTACGACTTCCCCGGCGATGACATCCCCGTGGTTCAGGTCTCCGGCCTGAAGGCCATCGAAGGCGAGGCTGAGTGGGAAGCCAAGATCGAAGAACTGATGGCGGCTGTTGACGCCAGCATCCCTGAGCCTGAGCGGGAAGTGGACAAGCCCTTCCTGATGGCTGTGGAAGACGTCTTCTCCATCACCGGTCGCGGCACCGTGGCCACCGGCCGTATCGAGCGCGGCATCGTCAAAGTCGGCGAAGAAATCGAAATCGTCGGCATCAAGGACACCCGCAAGACCACCGTCACCGGTGTGGAAATGTTCCGCAAGCTGCTCGATGAGGGCATGGCTGGCGACAACGTTGGTCTGCTGCTGCGTGGCATCCAGAAGGAAGACATCGAGCGCGGCATGGTGCTCGTGAAGCCCGGTTCCATCACCCCTCACACCAAGTTCGAGGGTCAGGTGTACGTGCTCAAGAAGGAAGAAGGCGGCCGCCACACTCCTTTCTTCGCTGGCTACCGCCCGCAGTTCTACATCCGTACAACGGACGTGACCGGCCAGATCACCGCCTTCACCGCGGAAGACGGTTCCAACGTGGAAATGGTGATGCCTGGTGACAACATCCAGATGACCGGTGAGCTTATCTGCCCCGTCGCCATCGAGCAGGGCATGCGCTTCGCCATCCGCGAAGGCGGCCGCACCATCGGTGCTGGCGTGGTCTCCAAGATCATCGAGTGATCAGCGCAAGCTGAACCTCACGGCAGGAGATGGAGGGGCCCAGCCCCCCATCTCCTACATTTTTCAGAACCTCGACAACTGAAGCCCTGCTTCGAGCTCGAAGCTTTTTCGCTCCCTTCCTATGTCCACTGCCATCGCTCAGCAGAAGATCCGCATCCGCCTGAAGGCGTTTGACCGCCGCATGCTTGATCTCTCTTGCGACAAAATCATTGAAACGGCCGACAACACCGCTGCAACCGCGATCGGTCCGATCCCCCTGCCAACGAAACGCAAGATCTACTGCGTTCTGCGCTCTCCCCACGTGGACAAGGACTCCCGCGAGCACTTCGAGACCCGCACCCACCGTCGGATCATCGACATTTACAGCCCGTCGGCCAAAACCATCGACGCACTGATGAAACTTGATCTCCCCAGTGGTGTGGACATCGAAGTGAAGCTCTGATCCGTTCGATCAGGACGTCATTTTCCTAGGATTAAGCTGCCTACAACACGGCGTTCGTGTCCGACTTTTCTGTGAGGGAGCTTCCCCTGTTCCCCCTGCCGGACGTCGTGTTGTTCCCGCAGCAGCTCCTGCCACTGCACATTTTTGAATCGCGATATCGGATGCTTCTCCAGACAGTTCTGGAGACCGACAAGCGCTTCGGCATTGTCCGCATCAACCCTGAGAACGGCGAAATGGCCGAGATCGGGTGCTGCGCTGAGGTGCTTCAGCACCAAACCACGGAAGACGGCCGCAGCTACATCGTCTCGTTGGGCCAACAACGCTTCCGCCTGCTCAACATCACGCGGGAAACGCCCTACCGAACGGCCATGGTGAGCTGGCTGGAGGATGGCCCTGTGTCCGATACCGACCAGCTCAACAGCCTGCGGGACAAGGTCAGCGAAGCCTTGGGCGACGTCGTTCAGCTGACCAGCAAACTGCAAAACCGGGAGGTGGAACTGCCTGACGATCTGCCTGATCTGCCGCGGGAGCTGTCCTTCTGGATCAGCGCCCATCTGGATCAGGCTGCATCGGAGCAACAGAGTCTTCTGGAACTGACCGACACCCATGAGCGGTTGAGCCAGCAATTTGAAATGTTGGATCACACCCGACGTCAGTTGGCGGCCCGCACCGTGTTGATGGATCTGAAGTGATGCTGGGATCTCTACTGGTGGTGGCCGGCGCCGTTGGAGCCACCGGAGTTGCACTGTGGCTTCGCCGTGACCGGCGCTATGAATCGTCTGAGAGTGTTGCCTCCGCCTACGA
The DNA here is from genome assembly GCF_000737595.1 of Synechococcus sp. KORDI-52. Classification (NCBI taxonomy): domain Bacteria; kingdom Bacillati; phylum Cyanobacteriota; class Cyanophyceae; order Synechococcales; family Synechococcaceae; genus Synechococcus; species Synechococcus sp. KORDI-52. The sequence continues at coordinate 140,017 of NZ_CP006271.1, forward strand.
CGCCTGGACGGACGACCGTTTGTTGGAGCAGCTCTGGGGAGAGCACGTCCATCTCGGTCATTACGGGACCCCAACCGGCTCCTGCGACTTCCGCGACGCCAAGGAAGCCTTTGTGCATGAGCTGGTGCGGTGGAGCGGTCTGGATCAACTCCCCCCCGGCAGCCGGGTGCTGGATGTTGGATGCGGCATCGGTGGCAGCGCCAGAATCCTGGCGCGGGATTACGGGTTGGACGTTCTCGGCATCAGCATCAGCCCGGCCCAGGTGGAACGAGCCACACAACTCACCCCATCAGGCCTGAGCTGCCGCTTCCAGGTGATGGACGCTTTGGATCTTCAACTGCCCGATCAGAGCTTTGATGCAGTCTGGAGTGTGGAGGCCGGTCCACACATGCCGGACAAACAGCGTTATGCCGATGAACTGCTGCGGGTCCTGCGCCCTGGGGGGCTGCTTGCTGTGGCCGACTGGAACCGCCGTGACCCCAGCGATGGCGGCATGACGCGAACCGAACGCTGGGTTATGCGTCAGCTGCTCAACCAGTGGGCCCACCCTGAATTCGCCAGCATCAAGGGGTTCCGCCAGAACCTCGACAACAGCGTCCACCACCGTGGCGAGATCGTTACCGATGACTGGACCCAGGCCACGCTCCCCTCATGGGTTGACTCCATCGTCGAGGGAATCCGACGTCCCTGGGCCGTGCTCAGCCTGGGACCTAAAGCGGTCCTGCAAGGCCTGAGAGAAACACCGACGTTGCTGCTGATGCACTGGGCCTTTGCCACCGGGCTGATGCAATTCGGCGTCTTCCGGATCAGAAAAGACTGATCCTCAAGAGCCACTCAAATCACGGCTGGGGTAGGCACCGAAATGGGCGAGATGCTCGCAAAGCGGTTGCAACTGGGCGATCAGGTCCGCCAACGCCGTTGACGGAGCCGGCGGCAGTTCCACATCCACGAAGAACACATATTCCCCTAACTCCCGTTTGGACGGTCGCGATTCAATCCGGCTCATGTTCAGCCCCCGCTCAGCCAAACAGGCCAGAGCCTCAAGCAAGGCCCCTGGCGCATTGCGATGCAGCGAGAACGCCAGGCTGGCCACATCGCCATGCTCACTGCGCTCCCCACGGCGCAACAGGAGAAAACGGGTGCGATTGCCCGCAACATCATTCACAGGGAACGCCAGCTCATCCAACCCGTGTTCCCGGGCAGCGGTCTGGGAGGCGATCGCAGCACGGAAGGGGCTGCCCGCCACCATGCGAGCGGCTTCAGCCGTTGATGAGGTGGGCAATTGCAAGGCATCGGGCAGATGCTGGGCCAACCAGCCACTGCACTGGGCCAGGGCCTGCGGATGGGACAGCACTTCGGTGACCCTGCCGAGCGTCCCGCTCCCCAGCAATGCGTGCTGAATCGGCAGCACCAAAGCCCTGCGAATACAAAGCTCGGGATGGGACCACAGTGCATCGAGGGTCGCGGTCACTCCCCCCTCAACCGAGTTCTCAATCGGGACAACGGCCGCATCACACTGCCCCCCCGCCAGTTGTTCCACCACCGCTCGAAGACCAACGCAGGGAACGAGCTGGACATCCTCGAGGGCGTCCTGTCCGATCAAAACCCGGGCGGCCTGCTCGCCATAGGTCCCGGCAGGACCAAGGAATGCGAGACGTGTAGGCATCGAAGCCGCACTGCATGGACTCGATAAGATCATGCCGCGTCAGGTGAAGTCCATGCCCCTGGCCTTCGAAGCCAGTCAAAAGCTTGATCTGCCGGTGAGAAGCGGCGCCGAGCGGCTGCCCACTTACCTGCTGGAGGAAGAACGCGTCCTCGGAGCCCTGTTGGACGCCAAACAGCTCACCCGCCTGCAGCCAGGGCGTTACCGCTATGTGGTGACCAGCCTTCAGGTCTTTCAACTGCACGTGAAACCTGTGGTGTCTCTCCAGATCCACATGGACGGCAACACGCTGGTGATGAAGGCCCTCGACTGCGAACTGGAGGGTCTGGGGATCGTTGATGACTTCGCCTTGAATCTGGAAGCCCGGCTTGCCGCCACACCCAAGGGGCTCCAGGGGCATGCCCAGCTGTCGGTGAGCGTAAGCCAGCCATCACTGCTGAAGCTGATTCCCAAGCGGGTGTTGGAGTCAACGGGGGAATCGATCCTGAATGGCATCCTCATTGGCATCAAAGCCCGTGTTGGCCAGCAACTCATCGACGACTACCGCAGCTGGTGCCGGGCGACAGCGGGGCAAGACTCAACCGAGCAACCGCTTCAGGAACGTGTGCCGATGCAGGGGCGTGGGGCCTGAGGCCATCAGGCTCTGGCGGTGCTGTGCCGTGCCGTAGCCCACATGGCGCTCGAGGCCGTAACCAGGGAAGCGAGCCGACAAACGTCGGATGAGGGCATCCCTAGCCTCCTTGGCCAGAACACTCGCCGCAGCAATGGCCGCTGATCGGCTGTCCCCTGCCACAACACAGCGCTGCGAACCCGGCCACAGCCTGAGGGGAAGATTGCCATCCACCAGCACCAGGCCGGGGCTCTGGGGCAGGCGCTGCAGGGCCCGCAGCATGGCGCGTTCGGTGGCGACGCGGATGCCGCAGGCGTCAATTTCGCGCGCGGAGGCCTGGCCCAGGCCGGATCCCACACACAGCGCCTGAATCAAGGGAACCAGAGCAGCCCGACGCTTGGCCGCGAGTTTCTTGCTGTCGGTGAGGCCCGCCTTCAACAGGTCTTCGGCAGCTGATTTTTCGAGCACCACAGCGGCCGCAAACACAGGACCAAACAAGCAACCGCGACCGACTTCATCCACACCTGCCACATCCCTCCCGAGAGGGAGGGACTCCTGGGCGGTCATCCGGCTCAGACCGTGGCGACAGCCGAGGAGCGGCGACGGCGACGGCGAGGCTCCTCGGGCTCAGCTGTTTCCGCCGTAGCCACAGGCTCGGGCTCAGCCGGTTCACTGATGGGGGCTGGTTCTGGTTCGCTGATCGTCACGTTGGTCACCGCTTCCAGGGGGGTGATCTCCACCATCAAAGGAGTCGACTCATCCGAAGCGGGTGAGGTAACGACAACGGGCGTTTCGGCGGTTGGTGTCGCGGTGGGCTGACTTGAGCCATTGCGTGACCCTGAACGACCGCCCCGTCCGCCGCGACGACGGCGCCGTCCGGAACTGGCCGCCAGTTGCTGACGCGCAGCTTCCAAGATCTCTTGCTCGTCCTCACCAGGACGAACAACCCTGACAACCACATTGTCGGATTCAGGAGGCTTCTCCAACAGCAGGGCAGGATTCAACCCAAACCAACCAAACAACTGCTGCTGCTCATCGGTCATCGGCACAGCAACCAATTCAGGGTCCTGACGGCGGGCGACCGCGGGCTCCTGAGCATCCTGGGTCGACACCTCAGGGGACGTGGGTTCGGACGTCTCGACCGGAGGAACGGCATCCTGACTGCCGCGGCCGCGGCCTCCGCGTCGTCGCCGGCCATTGCCACCGTTCTCTCCAGACGGAACCACTTCAGCGCGGGCAGAGGCCGCTGAACGCACCAATCCCGTGGCGGTCGCCAGGGGCTGGAGCAGATCTTTGCCGGGAAGAACGGCCACATGGCCCAGGCCTCCACAGCTGGGGCAAGCCCTTCCGAAGAGTTCATAGATGTTCTGCCCTTGGCGCTTGCGGGTGAGCTCCACCAGGCCCAATTCACTGAGCTGTGCGATCTGCGGCCGAGCGGAATCGTCACGGACGGCTGTCGTGAAGTGCTCCAGCAGCTGAAGCTGATCACGACGGGAATCCATATCGATGAAATCGATGATGATCACCCCGCCGATGTTGCGCAGCTTGAGCTGACGGGCGATCTCAATCGCCGCCTCACAGTTGGTCCAGAGGACGGTTTCGCGCGCATTGGCCGAGCGCGTGAACGAGCCGGAGTTCACGTCAATCACCGTGAGTGCTTCGGTGGGCTCGATAATCACGTAGCCACCGGATGGCAGGTCTACCCGAGGCTTCAGCGCATCGCGGATGGCGGCATTGACCTTGTAGTGCTCCAGCAACTCGCTGGATTCACCGTGAGCTTCCACCAGCACAGTGCTGGCATCAGCGCCAAGGAAGCTGCTCACACGATCCACAGCGGCGGCATCATCCACCACCACCCGGGCCAGATCCGGACCCATGTGGTCCCGCAGAATCCGATGGATGAAGTCTTCATCGCGATTGAGCAGAACCGGGGGGGAAGCCGTCTCGGCGGCTTGCTGAATGGCCTCCCACTGGCGCAGCAAGGATTCCAGATCTTCAATCAGCAGGTCTTCGCTGATGCCATCGGCTTCCGTACGAATCAACAGTCCGGCCCCGGGAGGCTTGATCAGGACACCCAGAGCGCGCAGTCGGTTCCTTTCCGCATCGGGACCGATGCGACGAGAAATGTTCACACCCTGTCCATGGGGCTGCAACACCAGGTAGCGCCCCGGCAGGGCCAGGTTCCCCGTCAAGCGTGGGCCCTTGGTGCCTGTCGGCTCCTTCATCACCTGCACCAGAACCTTCTGACGCGGCTCAAGAAGTTCAGTAATTCCTGCAGAACCTTTCTTCAGACGCAGGGGGCCGAGATCAGTGACATGGATGAATCCGTTCTTCTCACTTTCACCGATATTGACGAAGGCGGCATCAATGCCAGGCAAAACATTTTCGACCGTTCCTAAGTAGACATCTCCAATCTGATAACGACCCTGCGCGACGATCAGTTCATCAACACGTTCATCGGTCAGCACCGCTGCGATGCGCAGCTGCTCCGCGATGACAATTTGCTGGGGCATAGGACAACTGGTGAAGCCCGCTTCAGGGCCGAATCCGTTGTGGGACCAGCCGGTCCACACGCGCGGGGTTGCAAAAAAGATCTGAGCTGGTCAACGAGACCGAAAGGATGCGGAGCAGGAACTCCTATGACTCAAGGCTTTGGGTTCCAAAAAAGACCGCCACACAAGCCGTGAGATGGACCTCGATATCCGTGGGGATCAGACAAGACCGGAACATGGTTGGTTCCGACGGACGGAACACCTGTTCTGTAGCCAAATTAGCACTGCGCTTCAAGCAGCAGGGCTTCTCGCACCAAGCGTTGCACCTGCAAGGGCTGGCGGACGCTCTCGGCAAGCCAGTGCTGAATCTGAGCAGGACGCAAGCTGCGGCCCATCTCATCCACCGCTGCTTCCAAGCGAAGCCGAATGGATCCATTGGCGTTCTGATCCGTTACCTGCAGCGCCTTCAACGCGGGGCGGCAATCCCGCTCCCGGGGGCGGCCCTTCTTATCGGTGTCGTGCCACACCAAGGTTGTGGCCTGCAGGAGCTGATCCACCGCCGCAGTCCAATCCAATGGCATCGGGGCCTGCTCCTGCGGCACGAGATCAAAACACCAAATGGCCACCATCAGTTCTTGCGAAAGGCTTTTGCCGCTGACGGGAACCTCGGCTGCCGCCAGCAGCTGAATGCCCTCCGGCAACAACGGCTGCAGCGTCTTGCAGAAGTGGTTGGGATCCAGGGCCTCGGTGAATTCCAGATCCATCCACTCGCTCTGGGCCTCAGCACCGAGGGGCAGTGCCAAAGCGATCTGAATCCGTGGCAGAGGATGAAACCCACCGGTGAAGCTGATCGGAAGCGCACTGCGACGCAGGGCCCGCTCCAGCATGCGCATCAGATCAAGATGGCTGAGCAGCGCCATCGATCCCGTTTTGGCGAATTGCACCCGGATCCGGCACACCCGTTCACTTGGCGGAGCCTGGGTCGGCACCTGGGTTGGCACCTCGGGAGGGGGAACAACCACGTTGTGGCCGAGATCCGGGCCGCAGACCCCACAACTGCTGCAGCCATCAAAGGAGCAGTCGGGCACAACCGCCGCTGCCAGAGCCCGTTGCAGATCGTCCGCCAGCCAGGCCTTGTCGATCCCGGTGTCAATGTGATCCCAGGGAAGCGGCTGAGCACAGAACGCTTCCAGGTCCTCCCGATCCAGGGCCGCCACGGCACTCCAGCCCCCCACCTCCATCTCCCGGTACCGCCCCTCCAGGCCAGCATCCGCGATGGCTCCGGTCCAGGCGGCGTAGGTGCGATCTAGCGACTCGAACCAGGCATCCATGCCGGCACCGGCCCGCCAGGCGGCCTCGATCACCGGGGCAAGGCGCCGATCGCTGCGGCCCACAAAATCCTCCATGGCCGAAAGCCGCACATCAGTGAAATTCACCTTCACGCCACGCAAACGCCTGAAGGCCTCTTTGAGCAGGGCCTGACGCCGCTGAAACTCAGCCGTGGAGACGCTGTGCCACTGGAAAGGGGTGTGGGGCTTGGGCGTGAAATTGCTGATCGTGATGTTCAGGTTCAGCCGACCCAGGTCACGGCAGCGCTGCTGCAGCATCACGCAGGTCTCGGCAATGCCGAAAACATCGGCATCCGTCTCACCAGGGAGGCCGATCATGAAATACAGCTTCACCTTGCGGTAGCCGTTCTGCATGGCCGTGCGGATTCCATGCAGCAGGTCGTCATCGGTGAGGCCCTTGTTGACGATGTCGCGGAGGCGCTGCGTTCCGGCCTCTGGGGCGAAGGTGAGACCCGCTTTCCGTGTGCCACCCAGGATGTGGGCGATGTCTTCGTCAAAGCGATCCACCCGCTGGCTGGGCAGCTGAAGCGTGACGTTCTGATCCGCAAGGCGGTTGCGCAACTCAACCCCCACCGCCGGCAGCGCCAGGTAGTCGCTGCAGCTCAGGGAAAGCAGCGAGAAATCGCTGTAGCCGGTTTGTTTCATCCCGGTCTCCACCGCCTCGATCACGGCCTCGGGTTCCACATCCCGAGCCGGACGCGTCAACATTCCGGGCTGGCAGAACCGACATCCCCGGGTGCAACCGCGGCGAATCTCCACCGTGAGACGGTCATGCACCGTTTCCACATGGGGCACAAGGCCCATGGCGTAGTGGGGCATCGGCGTGGCCACACGGCGAAGAACCCGCGCTGGAACATCAGGGTGAAGCGGCTCAAGGGTGACCCCATCGGCGCCGGTTCCATAGAGCGCAGGCACGTAAACGCCAGGGACCTGGGCTAGATCGCGGAGCAGTTGCGATCGCGTCAAACCATCGGCTTTGGCTTGCGCCACCACCAGACCGATTTCGGGCAACAGCTCCTCACCGTCACCCAGGGCGATGAAGTCGAAGAACGGGGCATAGGGCTCTGGATTGCTGGTGGCGGTGGGACCACCGGCAAAAATCAGAGGAGGTGCCGCAGGATCACTCAGCGGCAAATCGCCCCGATCAGCGGCGCGAATGGGAACCTGCGCCAGGTCCAGCATCTCAAGGATGTTGGTGGCGCCAAGTTCGTAACTGAGGCTGAAGCCCAGGATGTCGAAGGCCGGCAAGGGCCGACGGCTTTCCACGGCAAACAAGGCCTGGGAGCGCTTCCGCAAGCGGCCAGCCAAATCAGCCGCCGGGAGATAGGCGCGATCACACAACTGCCCAGGGACGGCATTGAGGATCGAATAAAGAATGATGTGGCCGAGGTTGCTGGAGCCCACCTCATAAATCTCGGGATAGGTGAGCGCCCAGCGAACCGATGCTGTGTGCCAATCCCGTGGTTCAACCCCCAACTCGTGCCCCATGTAGCGAGCCGGTTTGTTGATGGCGCTGTCCACCAGGGCATGGAAATCAACCGGGTGATCCAGAGATGAAGCGACCACGACGGATGTTCTGACTCCTGAGGTCATCGTATGGAGCTGCCGACACGGCAGGATGCCCCGCAGAAATAGCTTCCGGTTCCGTGGTTCAGGTCAACGGCAATTACCTCAAGCTCAAAGCGGGCTACCTGTTCCCTGAGATCGGTCGGCGCGTCAAAGCCTTCAGCGGCGCCAATCCTGATGCAGCGCTGATCCGCCTGGGCATCGGTGATGTGACGGAGCCCCTGCCGTTGGCCTGCCGTGAAGCCATGAAAACTGCCATCGATGCGATGGGCACCGCCGAAGGCTTCCACGGCTATGGCCCCGAACAGGGCTACGGCTGGCTGCGGGAGGCCATCGCCAAGAACGACTTCCAAGCCCGAGGCTGCGACATCAGTACCGAGGAAATTTTTGTTTCCGACGGCTCCAAGTGCGACAGCAGCAACATCCTCGACATCCTCGGCGAGGGCAACAAGGTGGCCGTTACGGACCCCGTCTATCCGGTGTACGTGGACAGCAACGTGATGGCTGGCCGCACCGGGGAAGCCGGAGAGATCGGTCGCTATGCGGGGCTGACCTACCTGCCGATCAGCGCAGACAACGGTTTTGCAGCGCAGATTCCCAGTGAACCGGTCGATCTGATCTACCTCTGCTTCCCCAACAACCCCACCGGGGCCGTCGCCACCCGGGAGCAACTTCAGGCCTGGGTGAACTACGCCCGTTCCAATGGAGCCCTGATCTTGTTCGATGCTGCGTATGAGGCCTTCATCCAGGATCCGGAACTCCCCCATTCCATCTTCGAGATCGAAGGCGCCCGGGACTGCGCCATCGAATTCCGTTCCTTCTCCAAAAACGCTGGCTTCACCGGCACACGCTGTGCCTTCACCGTGGTGCCCAAGGGGCTGAAAGGCAAAGCGGCCAACGGCGAAGCGGTGGAACTCTGGGGGCTGTGGAACCGACGTCAGAGCACCAAGTTCAACGGTGTGAGCTACATCATTCAGCGCGGAGCTGAGGCTGTTTACTCCGAAGCCGGTCAGGCCGAAGTGAAGGCCCTGGTGAGCTTCTACATGGAGAACGCCGCGATCATTCGCCGCGAACTCAGTGCGGCAGGTCTCACCGTCTATGGCGGCGAACACGCGCCCTACGTCTGGATCAAGACCCCTGAGGGCATGGACTCCTGGGGTTTCTTCGACCATCTGCTCAACAAAGCCAACGTGGTGGGCACCCCCGGCAGCGGTTTCGGTGCCGCTGGCGAAGGGTATTTCCGCTTGTCAGCCTTCAACAGCCGCGCCAATGTGGATGAAGCCATGGCCCGCATCAAGGCGCTGTGAGCCGCTCCCCGTTCGCATTCCCTTTAGATTTCAATCGCTTCGGATCAATGGCCATGGCGGTGGACTCTCCCAGCCAAAAACCAGGTGGTGCAGCTGTTCTAGACAAAGCGCCAGAGCGGGTTCGCAAGCGCTCGCCTCGCTACAAGGTGCTGCTGCACAACGATCCGGTGAACTCCATGGAATACGTGGTGGCCACCCTGCAGCAGGTTGTGCCTCAACTCAGCGAGCAGGACTGCATGGCCGTGATGCTGGAAGCCCACAACACCGGAGTAGGCCTGGTGATCGTGTGTGACATCGAACCGGCTGAGTTCTATTGCGAGATGCTGAAATCAAAGGGGCTGACCAGCACGATCGAACCGGAAGACTGATTGATCCGCACCATCAACGCCTGGCTGAATTGGTTGATTCTGCTGACCCCGCGTTGGCTCCCGGCGTTGCTGCTCGTTCCGGTTCTCTATCTGATCGGCTGGATTAAAGCGAAAACGCTCACCTTATTTGGGCTGCCTGACGATGCTGTCTCGCTGGTGGGAACGCTGTTCAGCTTTCTGATGTTTGTGGTGTTGATGCCGCGCTGGGTGCGCCTGCGCTGGCATCGCAGCTCTCCATGGCAAACCCTTGGCCTCAGAAGCAGCACATCTTCAAGATCTTCCAGGACCGCCTCATTTCTGGGGGGCCTGCTGAGGGCTGGCCTGCTGCTGACGCTGGTGGTGGTTCCTCTTGTGCTAGGCCACTGGATCCAATGGCAAGGGCAAGGATCATGGAGGCTTGTGGGGGATGCCCTGCTGCTGTTGTTTGGTGTTGGCTTGGCAGAAGAGCTGATCTTTCGCGGTTGGCTCTGGGAGGAGCTGAATCAGTTGCTCGGTCCGCGTGTCGGGATGATTGGCCAGGCCTTGATTTTCAGCTTGGTCCACACCCGGTTCAACCTGGGTGTATGGCCGATGTTGGGCCTGCTCACGGGATTGTTCCTTCTGGGCCTGGTGCTGGCGCTGCGGCGACGGCTAGACCATGGCTCACTTTGGGGCTGCATCGGCCTGCATGGCGGCCTCGTCAGCGGCTGGTTTTTGCTGGACCAAGGCCTCTTTGAATTGTCTGTCGATGCTCCTGCCTGGCTGACCGGCCCGGGTGGTAACCAACCCAATCCACTGGGTGGAGCCATAGGAATTAGCACTTTAGCTTTGTTGTGCTGGCGCACCAAAAAACAGGAAAGCCACTCTTGACTTACGACACATCGGCCAAACAAATCGGCTAAAAATAAAAGTACAACCACAACACCACTTCATTCACCGAGCACCTTGTCGACGAAAGAAAAGTCGAACGACTGAACCTGCGAGCAAACAACAGAAAGATTAATGCTTGAGATTGGGAATAGTCTCGATCAAGACATGACGAATTAAATTACAGAATGGCATTTGCCAAAGCTTTTTTGCCCTCAACTGGCGCACGTAACGCTTCCTGCAGCGGTGCGATGCCGTAATCCCTTTCGAGAAGTGACATCACTGTGCGACCGAAATCTGCAGGATTGCGATCAAAGGCCTCGAGACACACCCGGCCAAAGGTGCTTCCCATCGGCTCAGGGTTCCAGAGAAGTTTGCGAGCCGTCCACGGCATCATGCTCATCGGGTTGTAACCCGGCTTGATCAGACCCTGATCAAACCCGTACTGCTCAAGGTGCGTGTGAGGCTGCAAACCGATGAAAAAGATGGCTGGCTCAACCAAATCAGCGCCGAAAATGGTCTCCAGCTCACGGTGATAAGCCACGGTCTGACTGATCGTTTCCGGCCGCTCGTCGATCACATTGAAGGAGTAATTCACCGACACGTGGTCTCGGAAGCCCGCATCCGCCAGCATCCGACAGCTCTCCAGAACAGTGCGCAGGTTGTATCCCATGCGCATCTTGCGGACCAGCTCCTGCGAGCCGGATGTGATGCCGATCTCGAAATAGCTCATGCCCGTCTCCACCATCAGCTGAGCCAATTCAGGATCCAGATTGTCGGCGCGGATGTAGGCAGCCCAACGAATGCCGGTCAGTCCTTCAGCTTTGATCGCCCGCAGCAGTTCCTTGGCGTCTTCGATGTAGCGCCGCGCAGGGATGAACTGGGCATCGGTGAACCAGAAACCACGCACGCCGCGGTCGTACAGCTGACGCATCTCTTTCACCACTTCATCCACGGGGTTGAGGCGCACCTGCTTGCCCTCCACCACCGTGTAGACGCAATAACAACAGTTGTGGGGACAGCCGCGCTTGGTCTGAACACCCACGTAAAAATCGCCGCCCTCGAGGTACCAATTGAGCTGGGGCCAGATCGAAGCGATGTAGTCGTAATCGCAGGCAGTTTTGGGCCGACTTTCCGGCTGCTCATGGATCAGGCCTGAACGTGGCTTTTCGCCCACCACGAAGCAACGTTCCCCGTCGAGAGGCTGCCCTTGGATCAACTTCTCAAGCAGCGGCTCCCCCTCACCGATGGACACAACTGTTCCCTCGGGGAGCGACTTGCCGAGTTGTTCGTAGAACACACTCACGGCCCCACCGCCCAGAACCGCTCTGGCCGCCGACTGGTGGCGGCGCGCCCGTTTCAAGCCCTGACGCACCAAACGCTGGTTTCTGCGCAGCTCGCCGTAATGACTGCGCATCAACTGAAGCCCGCCCAAGGCTCCATGCAGACGTTTCAGTGGATTGCGGGCGTAGAACACCTCAAACGAATTCTGCAGAGGGTTACCGCCGCGTCCATCGACCGGCGCATAGATCTGAATGTCTCTCCAGGAGAAGACCAGCAGCGTCGGCTGAAACTGGTCAACGGTGGCGTCCAGCACGCGATGGACGTCCAGCACAGGCAGGGCCGCGAGATCCAGGACGCGTTGCGGCATCTCCGGAAAACACTTGTGCAGATGGTCGGCGAGATAGATGGGCCCGATCGGAAAGATCGGATTGCAGGGCAGCCGAACCAGCAACACCCTTTCCTGTTGTGGTGCCACGTCAGCTGCCATAGGGGTTTCGGGACGCTAACAAGCACGGCGGCCGAGGGGCTGAGGCCCTCTTCACAACAGCTTCATAAAGCTCGCGACACACAGCGCAAACTTCCGTTACATTGCCTAGAGGCAGGGCTCTCCTGCCCTTCCTTAAACCGTTCCTTCGGGAACATTTCTTTCCGTTCTCATGACCACCACCCTCCAGCAGCGCTCCGGCGCTTCCAGCTGGCAGGCCTTCTGTGAGTGGGTCACCTCCACCAACAACCGTCTCTACGTCGGTTGGTTCGGTGTCTTGATGATCCCCACCCTGCTGGCTGCCACGATCTGCTTCATCGTTGCTTTCGTTGCCGCTCCTCCGGTTGACATCGACGGCATCCGTGAGCCTGTCGCTGGCTCTCTGATCTACGGCAACAACATCATCTCCGGTGCTGTTGTTCCTTCCTCCAACGCCATCGGCCTGCACTTCTATCCCATCTGGGAAGCTGCTTCTCTCGATGAGTGGCTGTACAACGGCGGTCCTTACCAGCTGGTTGTCTTCCACTTCCTGATCGGCATCTTCTGCTACATGGGTCGCGAGTGGGAACTCTCCTACCGCCTCGGCATGCGCCCCTGGATCTGCGTTGCTTACAGCGCACCTGTGGCTGCTGCTTCTGCAGTGTTCCTGGTTTACCCCTTCGGTCAGGGTTCCTTCTCTGACGGCATGCCCCTGGGCATCTCTGGCACCTTCAACTTCATGTTGGTGTTCCAGGCTGAGCACAACATCCTGATGCACCCCTTCCACATGCTGGGTGTCGCAGGTGTGTTCGGTGGATCCCTGTTCTCCGCCATGCACGGCTCCCTGGTGACCTCCTCCCTGGTGCGTGAAACCACCGAGAGCGAGTCCCAGAACTACGGCTACAAGTTCGGCCAAGAGGAAGAGACCTACAACATCGTGGCTGCCCACGGTTACTTCGGTCGCCTGATCTTCCAATACGCCTCCTTCAACAACAGCCGCAGCCTTCACTTCTTCCTGGCTGCCTGGCCTGTCGTTGGCATCTGGTTCACTGCCCTGGGCGTCAGCACCATGGCTTTCAACCTGAACGGTTTCAACTTCAACCAATCCATCCTTGATGGTCAGGGCCGTGTCCTGAACACCTGGGCTGATGTGCTGAACCGCGCCAACCTCGGCATGGAAGTGATGCACGAGCGCAACGCTCACAACTTCCCCCTCGACCTGGCTGCTGCTGAGTCCACTCCTGTGGCTCTGCAGGCTCCTGCCATCGGTTGATCTGGAATCAACCTGTTCACATCTGAACAGCAAAACGATTCAGATCAACTGAATCGGAAAGCCCCCTCCTCGGAGGGGGCTTTTTGTTGTGAAAGCAAGCAGCAGCGCCACGATGACCGCAGCAGTCATCACCCCATGACGCCGCCCGCAGTCAACGCAGACGTCTGGGGAGATCCATCGCTGCTGAGATTCAACCGTCCAGACCATGCCCCTTGGTCGGACGTTCTCCGCGGTGCCGTCGTCACAGCAACCCTGGCCTGGTTGGTCCTGGCATTTGATGCATCTCTGCTGCTGATTCCGATCACCCTGGGGGCCACCTTCACCGCCATCGCTGAAACGGGCCCCGGACGTGATCACCCCTGGGAGACCATGATCTGGACCTCCGCAGGCTTGACCCTGGGCGCGGGGCTTGGAGCGGTCGTCGCCGAAAACACACCGATTGCAGTTCTGGTGAGCGGTGCAACCGGATTGATCTGCACCTTGATTGCTGCCCACAACGCCCGCACAGCCCTCTCAGGCCTGCTGACCCTCGTGGTGTTCACCATCTACGTCGGCTACCCGGGGCCAACGGAAGCCGTGATCGCTCAGATGAGCATGATTCTGCTCGGAAGCTGGGTTCAGACCCTGCTCTGCGTCGTCGTGCGATCGCTCGCCAAACGCCGACACCAACCCAGGGAACAACGACCACGCTTGATCGACATCAGCCAATGGCAAAGCAGCCTGCATCGACGCCATGGCATCCGCCTCGCCATCACATTGATGCTCGCGACAGCAATATCGGAATCAAGTGGATGGTCCCATCAGTACTGGCTGCCGATGTCGGTGGTCTGGATGAGCAAAGTGAACCTCAACACCACCGGCAGCCGCGTGCTGCACAGGTTTCTGGGGACGCTGGTCGGCCTCTGCGGGATCGGACTGCTCAACCTTGCGATGACATTGCATGGCGATGACTGGCTCCCGGTCTCTGTACTGGGAGCAGGGTTACTGATCGCCTACATCTGGGTGCACTACGCCACCGCCGTCGTCGGCGTCACGCTGTATGTCGTGGCAGCATTCGCCATGGTGGGAGATCCAGTCCAAAACACGATCCTCTATCGGATGCTCGATACGACATATGCAGCCGCACTGGTTGTTGGCGCTGCCTGGATCGACCAGACCCTAAACAAAAGGCTCCACGTCGACAGCTGAGCTGAACCCCGCCGGCTCTGCCGTTCAACTGATCCGTGGGCATGGAGCTCCCAGCATCAGCAACACCACAGCGGTCGAGATCAACGTGCAAAACTCCACGATCAAGAGAACCAGCACGGCGTGGTCAGACCCAAGAAGAAGAGGAAAAAACGCAGCCCCATCCAGCGCCTGATCCGCTGGGGTCCATGGCATTACCGCTTCTGGCGGGAGATCGCACGGTGGTGCTATGAGAAATCACTTCACAACCCCGCCGTTGTTGCAGCAGACGAGAGCTTCCCAGCTCACCGAGAGCTGTTGGAGTCTTACCAGCAGATACGCCAGGAAACCCTGGAGGTCGCCCTTGCAGGACGCCTGCCGGCCTTTGGCGAATTTGTCGAGCAACAGCGCACGCTGTATGAATTCGACGGCAAGGTCTGGGGTGTGCTGCCGTTACGGGGCTATGGCTACAACTACCCCGCCAATCAGGCACTGATCCCTGCCTTGCGGAGCTTTCTCCAGCGTCACCCCAACGTCGTTTCAGCGGCCGTGAGCCTGTTCCCCCCGGGGTTGGTGTTGCGGCCACACAAAGGCGCCTTCAAAGGGGTTTGGCGCTACCACCTGCCTCTCTATGCGGAGGATTTTGGCGACGGCCGCAGTTCCTGTGAACTGATGATTGATGGCAACACCTATTACCTGCAGGAAGGCGAAGGGTTTCTCTGGGATGACACGTTCATGCACGCAGCGACCAATCGCTCCAACCAGCCAAGGGTGGTGTTGCTGTTCGACGTCTTTCGCAACGACCAACCGTTCTGGCTGGTCGGCATGAGCTGGATCTTCATCTCGGCAGCCCAGATCTGGCAGCATCTTCTGAACAAGCGACAGCGTGCAGGCCTGCAATGAATCAGGAGCAGACCCTGATCCAGCAGCTCCAGTTGGCTCCCCATCCCGAAGGAGGTTGGTACCGCGAGTTGCATCGAAGCCAGGATCGGGTTCAGCGCCAGGATGGTGTCACGCGATCCGCATTAACGGCGATTCTGTTCCTGTTGCCAGCCGATGCCGTCAGTTGCTGGCATCGCGTGATCGGCGCCGATGAAGCCTGGACGCACATCGATGGAGCCACGCTGGAGCTCTTTCAGTGCCAGGCGGATGGCACGGCACTCAGACGTGATGCACTGGATGAAGCCAACCCCGTTCAGGTGGTCCCAGCCAATGTGTGGCAGGCGGCGCGCAGTCTGGGTGATTACAGCCTGGTGAGCTGTTGTGTCGGTCCAGGGTTTGACTTCTTGGATTTCGAGATGGTCCGGCAGCAAGCCGCAACAGAACGCCTGAAATGGCCCCATCCGGAGTTGATCTGAACCGATGGCTTCGTAGCCTCACCGCATCGATCAATGGCCATGGGCAGCAGCTTCGGCGACCTCTTCCGGATCAGCACCTTCGGTGAATCCCACGGTGGAGGGGTGGGTGTGATTGTGGAGGGCTGTCCTCCGCGGCTCAACCTGAGTGTCGCGTCCATTCAGGCCGAGCTTGATCGACGCAAGCCGGGCCAGAGCCACATCACAACGCCACGCAAGGAGGCGGATCAGGTGGAAGTCCTCAGCGGGTTGCTGGATGGCGAAACCACCCTGGGGACGCCGATCGCCATGGTGGTGCGCAACAAGGACCAACGGCCAGGAGATTACAAGGACATGGCCGTCGCCTTTCGGCCATCCCATGCCGATGCCACCTATCAGGCGAAGTACGGAATCCAGGCGCGCAGCGGCGGAGGACGTGCTTCTGCGCGTGAAACAATCGGGCGTGTCGCAGCAGGTGCGATCGCCAAGCAGCTGCTGCAACAAGCCGCTGGAACCGAAGTCCTGGCGTGGGTGAAGCGAATCCACAGCATCGAAGCCTCCGGCATCGACCCGCAGCAGGTTCAACTCAGCGACGTGGAAGCGAACATCGTTCGCTGCCCCGATCCAACGGTGGCCGAGCAGATGATTCAAAGGATTGAAGCCATTGGCCGTGAAGGCGATTCCTGCGGCGGCGTGATCGAATGCGTGGTGAGGCATCCCGCCATTGGCTTGGGGATGCCGGTGTTCGACAAGCTCGAAGCCGACCTCGCCAAAGCGGTGATGTCGCTCCCTGCCACCAAGGGATTCGAAATTGGCTCCGGTTTCGACGGAACGCTGCTGAAAGGAAGCGAGCACAACGATGCCTTTCTGCCGAGCGACGATGGCCGGCTGAAAACCGCCACCAACAACTCCGGCGGCATCCAAGGGGGCATCAGCAACGGTGAACCGATTGTGATCCGGGTGGCCTTCAAGCCAACGGCCACGATCCGCAAGGAGCAACAGACCATTGATTCCGATGGCAAAGCCACAACGCTGGCAGGAAAAGGTCGGCACGACCCCTGCGTTCTGCCCCGGGCCGTGCCGATGGTGGAAGCAATGGTGGCGCTTGTTCTGGCGGATCACCTGCTGAGGCAGCAGGGGCAATGCAGCCTTTGGTGAACAGCCTCAGGTCAGAGAGACGCCGCAGCTGTGCTTCCGTTGGAGCTGGCGACCGCGGCCACCGGTTTCGCCTTCGCCGCACTGCGGGTCCGCGTGCGGCGAACAGTCTTTTTGCTGGCCGGAGCCTTTGCTGAGACAGGTTTTTTGGCCGACATCGTTTTCTTCACCGTCCGGCGTGTCCGACCGGTTGTTCCACGGCTGCGATGGCTGAGCACGAGGGCCCACTCCTCATCACTGAGGGTGGAGGGCTTGCTCCCGTGGGCATAGGACAACTTGGCCGCCTTCTCGATGTCCTTGATCAGATTGGACCAGGACGTGGCGAATCGCTTGTCTGACTGGGACTTCGCACCACTTTCGACCAGGGTCTCGACGACCCCGGCAGCCGAAACCTTCTTGCGGCGACGATTGAAGATCTCCTTCTGAAGCTGAGCGATCAGGGCATCGGCCTTGTCGCTGAGCTTGATCGTGAGCTGCGACATGACGCAGTTGGATAGCTATCTCATCTGTAGCATCCGGGACTCACGCCAACCCATTGGTGGTATCAAGGCTGGGTTGTCGATTGGCCCAACCAGTCGAGCAGTGCTTCAAAAGCAGGCGCAGAACCCACAACCCTGCGTCCCAGCGCCACGGCGCCATGCCCCGCCTCCAGCCAGACGGAGATGTCACTCACCTCAAGACCGCCTGCCGCGATCACAAAGGGCAAGGGACCGAGCGGTGCATGCAATCGCCCCCAATATCCCGGCCCCAGGTTCGCCGCAGGAAACAGCTTGACGACACGACATCCGTGCCGCATGGCTTGATGCACTTCTGAGGGACTGAACACGCCAGGCACCAGCAACACGCCAAGGGCCCTGGCCTGCTCCACCAACTCCGGACACCAGCAGGGCGCCATGGCATAGCCAAGGTTCAACCGGGAAAGAACTGTCAGCGCCTTGGTCGATGTGACAGAAGCCACTCCGAGGTTCAGGGCGGGGCAGAGGTCCTGAATCCGTTGGATGAACTCCACCCAACCCGGCTGATTCAGCCAGGCCACTTCGAGATGGCGCAGACCTGCGGCGTGGAGCTGCTGCACTTGCCCCAATAAGCGAGATCCCGCACCGGTGGGTGCGAGGTCGTTGGGCTCAGGCCGAACCACCAACAAAAGAGGCTGACGCTGCAGGGATGCCACCAAGAGCTCCTGCCGCACCAGCCAAGGGTTGGAAGACGGTTTGAAATCAGACGTATTCGGCGACCCGCACGTCACGTTGGATCAGCAGCTCCTGAAGCTCTTCGGCATCAACAGTCTCCTGCTCAACGAGCATCTCGGCCAACTCATCCAAAACAGATCGGTTGTCAACAAGAACCTTGGTGGCGCGCTTGTAGGCCACGTCCACAAGTTCAGAGACCTCCTTATCGATCATCGCTGCGGTTTCTTCGGAGAAGTCTCGCTCTGCTGCAATGTCGCGGCCGAGGAACATTCCACCCTGCGCGCGACCCAGGGCGACAGGACCCAGCTCGTCGCTCATGCCGAAGCGCGTGATCATCTGACGCGCCGTTGAAGCAACCTGCTGGAGATCGTTGGAGGCACCTGTAGTGACCTCGTCTTCGCCATAGACGATCTCTTCCGCAACCCGACCACCGAGGGCAACCGCCATCTGGTTCTGGAGGTAAGCGCGTGAGTACAGCCCCGACTCCATCCGCTCTTCACTCGGGGTGAAGAACGTCAGTCCTCCGGCGTTGCCGCGGGGAATGATGGAGATTTTCTGAACCGGGTCGTAATCAGGCATCAAAGCCCCAACGAGGGCATGACCAGCCTCGTGATAAGCCACCAAACGGGCGCGACGCTCGCTCATGACGCGGTCTTTCTTCTCCGGACCCGCCATGACCCGTTCGATGGCATCACTGATCTCGTCGTTGCTCACTTCCGAGAGTTCGCGACGGGCAGCGAGGATGGCAGCTTCATTGAGAAGGTTGGCCAGATCAGCACCGGTGTAACCGGGTGTCCGTCGGGCAACTTTGTCGAGATCGACGTCCTTGGCAAGAGTTTTGCCGCGTGCATGCACGCCGAGGATCTGGAGACGTCCTGCGTAGTCGGGGCGATCAACGGTGACCTGACGATCAAAACGTCCGGGGCGCATCAAGGCTGCATCCAGCACATCGGGGCGGTTGGTGGCCGCCACGATGATGATGCCGGTGTTGCCCTCGAAGCCGTCCATCTCCGTCAGGAGCTGGTTCAGAGTCTGTTCACGTTCATCATTGCCGCCGCCGAGGCCTGCGCCCCGCTGACGACCGACGGCGTCAATCTCGTCAATGAAGACGATGCAGGGAGCATTCTTCTTGGCTTGCTCAAAAAGATCGCGAACTCGGCTGGCACCAACGCCAACGAACATCTCAACGAACTCAGAACCGGAGATCGAAAAGAACGGAACACCTGCTTCACCCGCCACGGCCTTAGCGAGCAGGGTCTTACCGGTGCCGGGAGGCCCAACAAGAAGAACGCCTTTCGGGATCTTTGCGCCGACGGCTGTGAAGCGATCGGGGTTCTTGAGAAAGTCGACGACCTCGGTGAGTTCAAGCTTCGCTCCTTCAATCCCGGCCACATCGGTGAAAGTGACCTGGGTGGAGGGCTCCATCTGCACCCGCGCCTTGCTCTTGCCGAACTGCATGGCGGGATTCCCACCACCTCCGCCTTGGGAGCGCCGGAAGAGGAAGAACAAGCCACCCAGCAGAAGGAGCGGGAAGATCAAGCTGCCAGCGGCTTGCTGCCATCCAGGGGTCTGACGGGAGGGCTGAACGGCGATGTCGACGTTGTGGTCGGTCAGCAAACCGAGCAGCTCACGGTCGGGGGCCAGGTTGACCTGAGCACGACGACCATCGTTTTCCACCACCTGAGCCGTGCCCTGGTCCGGGGAGATCAGAACCCGGCTGATCTGGTCATCCTTCACCGCCTCAACGAACTCGCTGTAGCGGATGGTGTTCACCTGGGGCTGGCTCCCACCACCGCCACCAATGAACGCTGGAGCAATCACAACGATCGCCAGGACCAAAAGGGCCCCAAGACCGATATTTCGCCAACGCTTGTTCACAGGCCGTCTCGTAGATGAAGGAATGTTAAACCGGTTCTCAGTCTTCAGGCGGCGCGAAGCACCTCAACCACGCTCTTGAAGGCGAACCACTCGGGAATTTCCTCGCCGCCACGCAGCATCTTGCGGAACTGGGTGCCGCTGAGCTTCTTCACGTGCAGACCGCGGGCTTCGGCATGCTCCGCCGTCACATAGCCCTCTTCCTGGGTGTAGACGAGGTTCAGCGAGGGAACCGTTTCCATGGTGAGCTCGGGAGCGCACTCCTTGGCGAAGTTCTGCGCGTCGTAGGGGCCGTAGAAGTCGTCACCGGTCAGAGACGATTTGCAGCCGGCCATGTCGCGGCCGATGATGAAGTGGGTGCATCCGTAGTTGCGGCGGATGATCATGTGCTGCAGCGCTTCACGTGGCCCTGCCATGTGCATGGCGTAGGGCAGGTAGGCCCAGCGGATGCTGTCGTTGTTCACCTCGGCGGCCAGACGCTCATAGGTCTGGAAACGAACGGCTCCAGGGATGTCGTCCTGCTGGGTGGGCCCGCAGGTGGGATGGACGAGCACCACAGCGTTGTCACTCACGTTCTGCGCATGCAGGGCACGGGTGAACAGTTCGTAGTGAGCGCGGTGGATGGGGTTACGGCACTGGAACGCCACCACGTCCTCACCTTCCGGCAGGCCTGCACGTACCTCAGCCGGGGTCTTGCAGGGGAACACCCGCTCAGGCAGTGCAAGCCCCTTGAGGCTTCCCCCCAGGTAGAAGCGCTTGCGCTCCATCGTGATCATCCGAACCGCCGGGTGCTCGATGGAGGTGGTGCCGTAGCAGCCCTTGGCCTCGGCCACTTTGTTGGGTTCCCACTTGTCCTCCACCTCGAGGACCGCGAGATCCTGGCCCTTGTAGGTGAGCAGCAGCTTGTCGCCCACCACCACGTCATCGCGGTCGGTGTCCATCACAATCGGCAGGCCGAAGAGCTGCCCCGCGGCCAGACGATGGCCATTGACCACCGCGTCGTAGTCCTCCTGGTGCATGAAGCCACGCAAGGGGGAGAAACCACCGACGCAGAGCAGTTCCACGTCACAGGCGTTGCGATCCGAGCATTCGATCGTTTTGGTGGCGGTGCCTTTCACCGCGGCACGATCGGCATCGGCCACCATCAGATCAACCAGTGTTCCGCCGTAGGGAGCGATCACACCAGATCGCTGGGCGGGAGCAGAAGCACTGGCGGTCATGACGTCAGGAAAAGATCGGGCGATTCTCCCAGATCGCCGGTGGATTGCAATGGGGCATCAAAAAGGGGGCCAGAGCCCCCCGTTAACGCCTGATGTCGAGTGGGTGATCAAGCCTCTTCGAGGCGTCCATAGAGATCGCCGCTGATCTTGATGTCGACAATTTCCCGACCACCCATATCCGAGTCGGAAGGTTGGATGGCGCTGAACACACCGGCAAATTCACCGGTTTCAGGATCCACCTTGGTGATCGACAGGCTCATGGTGCCCACGCCATCGATGTAGCGCTTGTTGTTGTCCTTCTCGAGCTGCTCGTCGTCACCGCCGAGAGCGACAAGCCCCTGGGCGTATTGCACGCCGGTGGTCAGAGCACGACCCTTGGGATCGATGAAGTTGCTGGTGCGGTAGCTCGGAGTCCGATAGGTGCCTTCAAAGTCAGTACTGGTGGTGATGGCAGCACCTTCAGCCTTGGCATCCAGAGATTTGCTGGAAAACGTGAACGGGAACTCTTCGCCACCGGGCACCAGCACAGTGATCGGCTGGAAATCGATGCCGCCCTTTTCGTTGAACTGAAGACCGGACTCCGTCACGGTGAGATCACCGAAGACCTCGTCAAGGCTGGAGGTGTAGCGCGTCAGGATCTTGCCTTCGACAAATTCAGCCTGCTGGCGGATGTTCTTGGGCTCCTCCTTGGCATAAACCTGCACCGGATGCATGCAGATGTCGCGCAGCTCATAGCTGCCGCCAACGGTCAGAGGAATGGAGCCACGAGCCGAGTCCCCAATCGTGGGGCAGTCATTGGCTTTGCCAGTGTTGCGGATGTCGTCGTAGGTCACGTTGGACCCCGACCGTTGAACCGCCTCATTGTCACCACTGCAAGCCGTGGTGAAGAACGCAAGGCAGAGCGCCAGCACGACGGCCAGCAGAGGACGAATGCGCATGGATAGAGCCTGTCGGCTGAAGGCTAGAGGGAACGGAAAACCGTCGAAACTGGATCTTACAGGGCGAAAAATGGCGGCAGGGCTAGCCTTTTGCAGCTCTCAACAACTTGTCGAAAGCGCGTGATGTCAAACGATCCGGATTCAACCCAGGCACGCATGGCTCCGGCGCTGGCCGCCCTTGGCGCGTTGGCAGAGGAGTTGAGGGGAAATCCGGAAGCACTGCTGGCCCTGCTGCGCGAGCTTGAGGCCCTGCATCGGGACATTCAGGACGGGCCGTTCCGCCAGAGCCTGCCTGAAAACCGCCAGAAATTGTTCACACTGCTGCAGCGCATGGAGAAAAACGGCGGCTGGCCATACATCCCCAGGCTGCAGCTGCGCACCTTCATCGACCTTCTCGGTCAGGATTCAAGCAATGCTGATGCCGCAGCCTGATCCTGAGCGTTAAGCAGAGCATCCAGCAACCGATGGGCCAGAGAAAGTTTGTCCATCACCGGAAGCTTGCGGCTCCAGCCGTGTCCCAGCAACCAGCCACCATTGGGTTGGTTTCCGAAACCCTGACCCTCACGGTCCACAGGATTCACCATCATCAGATCACAGCCCTTCACCATCCGCTTGGCCTCAGCCCGCTCGAGCAATTGGCTGTCATCCCCTGTGAGTGCCGAGAACCCAAGGACCAACTGACCTGGTCGTCGTTGACGGGTCAGATCAGAGAGCAGATCAGGAACTTCGGTCCAACCGGAGGACAGCACAGCAGGAAGCTCCAACTTGGCGAGCTTGCCTTCAGGAGCCGCTTCCCGTCGGAGATCAGCGACAGCGGCCGCCATCACGAGAACTTCCGAGGTGGGGAGCGCCACCTGCAGTGCTGAGCTGAGCTCAGCTGCAGTTTCAATCCGGGTGCATTGCAATCCCTCCAACCAGGCCTCAGGAAGATCCAAAGGGCCGTGCACCAGGCGCACGGCGGCTCCCCTGAAGCGTGCGGCTTGTGCCAGAAGCACGCCCATTCGACCGCTGCTGCGGTTGCTCAGAAAACGGGCGGCATCGATGGATTCCTGGGTTGGGCCAGCCGAGACAAGAACAGACGTCCCCGACCAATCACGGTTCGCGACAGGTGCGCCAGAACCGCGACTGAACACGGACGCAGCCGCCAGCTGAATCAGGGCTGGATCGGCCATTCGCCCATCGCCGACGCGATCACAGGCCAGCAGACCGGACATCGGCAGCAGGGGAACCACCCCAGGGAAGTCTTGAATCTGCAGCCAGTTGCGTTGCACCGCAGGGTGGCGCCACATGGCCGTGTTCATCGCCGGAGCCGCGATGACAGGAGCTTCCATGGCCAGCAGAACGCTGGCGAGCAGACCATCGGCTGCCCCCTGGCTCCAGCGGGCGAGGCTGCTGGCACTCAGGGGCGCAACGATGGCCAACTCCGCCCACTCCGCCAACTCGATGTGCAACGGCCTGGATGAGGCGGAGTCCCACTGGTCGGCCTCGAGGTAGCAGCGATGGCGACTGAGGCTGGCGAGCGCCACGGGACTCACCAAGGCAGCAGCACTGGTGGTCACAAGACAGCGCACCTCAGCGCCGGCTTTGATGAGCGCGCTGACAAGCAAGGGCGTCTTAACAGCAGCAATGCTGCCGCTGACGGCCACCAGCACACGCCGCCCGCACAGTGGCGACGCCTGCTCAGTCTTCATCAAAAGGTTCTTGGTCCACCAAATGGTGGTACGGAAGGATCAGTTCTGGCCGGTGGATGGCCAGCGCCCGAAGCAGGTGCCAATCCGACAAGCTGTCGAAAGGAGAGGGGTAATCGTCCTCTTCAAGCCGGCGGGCGAGTTCGGCCGTCGAGGCTTCGTCAAAAGCTTCGAGCCGTTCCTGCGTAAGCATCGAGCCGTCCTCAGACGCCATTCATCGCAGTTTGACGCAGGCCGTGCCGGCTAGCGTTAGCTGACCGGGGAATTAGCTCAGTTGGTAGAGCGCTGCGATCGCACCGCAGAGGTCAGGGGTTCGAATCCCCTATTCTCCACTGCGCTTTTGCAGCGTCGCCTGCGACTCATTGGCCTGTTTGCCCTTGTGGTGTTCAGCACCGTGGCACGACCTTCAGCCCTGCTCACCTTCACACTCCTGGCTGCAGCCGGTGCGATAAGTCGTGGACCATCTCGCCGAACCTGACCTCTCATGAGGTAAAAGGGGGGTACTAGTCCCCGCTTAACCATGTCGCAATCGAAACGTGAGCAGGTTGTCAGCCACCTGCGCTACATCCGCCAGGAACTGCGCGAAATGCACCAAGGCGTGATGGAGGATGGTCTTCTGCCTGAGGCCGGTGAAGTGCGGGGTGTCATGGCTCAGATGGAAGCCCTCCTTGAACTCCTTGAAGGCAAAGCGTCCAGGAAAGCAAAAGCGGAGTCCAAATAGCCTTCAATACAAGCGGTCTCTGAAGCACGAACGCCTGGCCAGCTGCAGCAGTGCCCATCACCAGGAGCAGGACTGTTCGGAACACTTGATTGAAAACATCTTCTCGTCGTCGTGCCTGATGCCTGCAGGTTGTCCACAGGTGGTGTAAAAAATGGCTGGTAGGTGCTGGGCCAGGTGATGGGGATCACTTGACATCATCCTGCCTCTACCTCTGCTTTTTGCGCCGTGCAACGGCTCCAATCCACCCGTCTGCAAGCCAACGTCGGCGCAGCCATCCAGAGGCTTGATCACTGGACCCGCAATCCATGGCGACGGTTGTCCTTGCTGGCCCTGGCCGGATTAATCGGTTTTCTGTTCGGCAGCGCGATCACCTCCGTGGCCGGCGTTCTTGGTCAGATGGACCCCGTAGCTGCTCTTCTCGTCGTCCTGGGTGCTGAAATCACGATTCGGCGGCGACGCAGTTCCGACCCTGCGCTGAGATTGCCTCAGCAACTGCTTGATCTTGGTCGGATTGGCTTTCTTTACGGGCTGTTCCTCGAAGCGTTCAAGCTGATCTGAAGCGGAACCGTTCAAAGCAGACAAATCAGACCACGATTCATACCCTTTAGTAAGACTTCGCGGGGCTGAAGATGGCTAATAACCACTATTTTCTGGAACTTGAGCCGCCTGCTGAGCGGTTGCGTGATGCTCCCCATGTGGTCATCGTCGGTGGTGGCTTCACGGGGGTGCATGCCTGCAAGGCCCTCGCCGGAGCTGAGGTGCGCATCACCTTGATTGACAAGCGCAACTTCAACCTGTTCCAGCCGCTGCTGTATCAGGTGGCCACAGGATTGGTCTCAAGAAGTGATGTGGCCACGCCTCTGCGCGAACTGGTGGGCAAGCAAGACAACGTGCAGGTGCTGCTGGGGGAGGTCACCACCGTGAACCCCGAAGGCAAGCAGATCGTGTTCAACGGCAAGGCCTACAGCTATGACCATCTGATCCTGGCCACAGGGTCGGGCAGCACCTATTTCGGCCATGAGGACTGGCGCACATTCGCGCCCCCGATGAAAATCCTCGAGCATGCTGAAGAGATCCGACGCCGTCTGCTGATGGCGATGGAGCAGGCGGAGCAGACGCCGAATCCCGAGGCTCGGCAGTTTCTGCAGACGGTGGTGATCGTGGGGGCGGGCCCCAGTGGTTGCGAAATGGCTGGCGCCGTTTCAGAGCTGATGCGGTGGGCCTTGAACAATGCCTTCAAGCAGCTGGATCCCCAGAAAACGCGAATCGTGCTGGTGGATCCCGGCGACAGGGTGCTGAGAGCGATGCCGGCGGAACTCTCCGAAGCATCCCTGAAGGCCCTTGAGCGGGACGGCATCGAAGTCATGTGCCATGGACGCGTCCAAACCATGCGGCCCGGAGAGGTTGTTATCAGCAGCCCCGATGGAGATGTTCGGATCCAGGCCGCCACGGTGATCTGGACCGCTGGCGTGAAGGCATCCCATCTGGGGCAGAAGCTGAGCGAAGCCACCGGCTGCGAGGTTGATCGCGGCGGACGGGTCGTGGTCAACGCAGATTTCTCGATTCCCAACCACCCCGACATCCGAATCGCCGGTGATCTCTGCAGCTACAGCCACACCATGAATGGCAAGCCGCTGCCGGGCATGGCGGCTCCCGCCAAACAAGCCGGAACCTTCATTGGCAAGGACATCGCGGCGATCGTGGCGGGACGGTCACGCCCCACCTTCAGCTATTTCGATTTCGGCAGCATGGCTGTGGTGCACACCAGTGCCGTCGCCGACCTGCATGGCTTCAGATTTTCAGGCCGGATGGGCCTGCTGCTGTGGGCCATCGTTCACCTGGCCTTGATCCCGAACCGAGAGAACCGGATCACCTTGAGCGTCAAATGGTTGTACGCCCTGGCAACCCGGCAACGGTCCTCCGTTCTGCTCACCGGCATGCCCAGCCAGCATCTCGCCCTTGATGCTGAAGATGCCCACTTCCCGATGGCCAGTGGGACCGGGCCATCCATCGCCGAACCCGATGCCGCCCTCAGGGCAGCGATGGACTACTACGCCCACCAACTCAGTGGGCTCCCGCAAACTCAGGTGCTGCTCGACACCAAGGACGGCTCTGTGGCGGATTCGGAAGCTGCCATCAAATAGAGCAGAGCCATCCGGGTGGGCACACCGTTCCTGACCTGTTCCTCCACCAGGCTGACGCGCGGGTCATCCAGGAGCGACCCGCTCAATTCGACGCCACGATTCACCGGACCGGGATGCAGAACGGGAACGTTCTGACCGCAGAGCTGCATGCGCTCATGGTTCAGTCCGAAATCGCGGTGATAACGCTCCAGGCTGGTGAGCAACTGCTGGCCCATCCGTTCCTTCTGAAGCCGCAGGGTCATCACGGCATCGGCGCCCGGCAGAGCATGCTCCAGGCGCCGCACCACGCTGACCTGGCCCCGTTGCGGCACCGGATCCTTGAGCAGACCTGGAGGCGGAGCATCCACGAAGGCTGCAAAATCCTCCGGGACAAGGCTCGGAGGGCCGCACAACACCACATCCGCGCCACAGGCCGTTAACGCCCAGAGATTGGAACGGGCCACCCGCGAGTGAAGGATGTCGCCGACGATCACGATGCGGCGACCTTGCAACGCCTCCGGCATGGGGTGCTGGGGAGAGAAATGCCGGGCAAGGGTGAGCAGATCCAGCAGTCCCTGGCTGGGATGGCTGTGGAGTCCATCCCCCCCATTGAGCACAACGGTGCGCTCACCGATCTGCTGCAGATCCAGCGCCAGCTGCTGGGGCACACCGGTGGAACGGTGGCGCACCACCAGAACGTCAGCACCCATGGCCACGTAGGTGCGCGCGGTATCGAGAACGCTTTCCCCTTTGCTGAGAGAGCTACTGGAGGGTGAAAAGCTCATCACGTCTGCCGACAGACGCTTGGCCGCCAACTCAAAACTGCTGCGGGTTCGGGTGCTGGGCTCGAAGAACAGCGTTGCCACCAGCCGCCCCTGCAAGGCGGGCAGTTTGCGGGCACCGGTAATGGGCAGCGAACGAAACCGCTGGGCCAGCTCGAGCACAGCCGCAAGGTCTTCTCGCGAAAACGAGGCGAGATCAAGAACGTGCCGGTGCGGCCAACCACTCATGACAGCTGCTCCCGCGATGGAGACCAGCACTGTGCCTTGGGCGGAATGCGATCACCCCGGGCGCGCCGGCTGACACTGCGACTGCTCCGCAGGTACCAGCGCCATGGGGTTGCTGCACCCTGGGAGATGCCGATCCGCGTGGTCGTCACAAGATCCTTTCTGGCGAACGGGGCTGACCTGGGGGCCAGCCACACTTCATGTTCGCCCGTCACCGGAAGGCTGTCATCACGGCGATCAAGCCCGAAACGACGCGCCAGCAAGCCAGGCCCCGCAGCAACCCGCTCCGGTTCATCGGGGAGGGCCACAGCACGGAGCAACACACCATTCGCCCAATCAGCTCGATCGGTGACCACGTTCACGCAGTGGTGGATGCCATAGCTGACATACACGTAAAACCGTCCTGGCTCTCCGAAAAGAGTTTCGTTTTGCGGTGAACGGCGGCGGTAACCGTGACAAGCGGGATCGTCCTGGGAATACGCTTCTGTTTCCACAATCACGCCCCACAGCAGGCTGCCGTCGTCTTGGTGTTTCACCAACCTGCAGCCAATCAGCTCAGGGGCAACGACCTCAGCGGGGCGGCGGAAGAAGGCTTGGGGCTGGGCCGTGAAATCTCTAATCACAAACCAAGCAGCCAAGAAACAGCCGCAAAACATAGTCGAAGCCGATAGAATCGTATCAAATATTTCAACAACCTTGGACAGACTCAAAAGGGCCATATCCTTACTTCCTTGGGCTGGCACAACAACCGAAGACCACGACAGCAAGAAAACAAATAATTCAAACTTCGGACAAATCCAAACAGTGGCGACAGCAAAATCCAACAATAACAACCGAAATCTGGAAGATCAGATCAGCCATGAAAAGCTTTTCAGACTTCTTGGCAAACGCGCGCAAACAATCAAAACATGCTTTGAAATACTCAAAGGGCGAGAAGAAAACTCATCAATACTAGAACTTGGAACCTCGAGAAGCTTCTCAAACGGCTCAATAAATACAGAACATTTCAACCCGGATATTGAAGCCTGGGACTGGGGCGCAGGATGCTTTACTGCTGTCATTAAATTATTACTACCCGATTGCTCACTAACATCAGTTGACCCCAACGAAAAGGCGGTGAAGGTATCCAAAAGACTCTTGAAAAATATTGGCCATGAAGCCTCATATGTCCAAAAAAATTCAACAGATTTTCTCAACGTAACGAATGAATCCTACGACCTTATTTATATGGACCACGCCGAAAGTGGAGACAGCGATGCTTGCGCTTTGCTACACAGAAATGATGTTGCAATAATTCTGAGCAGAAAACTATTAAAGCCGAATGGACTCATCCTTATCGATGACATACAGACGCCCTTCAACAAAGGTATGTACAGCGTTCCCTTACTAAAAGAATGCGGTTTTAATCAACTAAGTAAAAGCTCATACCAAGCTCTCCTAAGAAAAGGTTAGAAATAGAAATCGACACAACCCACAGCTCAGCTTTGGCCGAAAAAAGTATTCAAGCCTTATTAATCAACAAATTTAACAAACCAATAGAGACCCATGTTGACTCCTGACCAAGCAGGACGATCAACATTTCCACCGCGCCTTAAATTGGCGAACAATTTAATAGAGTCACAAGACAAACAGGTTAAAATAAGCATAAAGCCCTAAAGCAGGCTCAATGAAACACAGAGTATTCACTTCTTGGCTTATAAGAAAGCTTAAAAGTAAATTCCAAAAGAAAAAATCTCCAGAGATCCCTTCAGATCTCGTGATTAAAGGCCAGAAAGCAGTAACTTTGACCAGCCAAGGAAAGCTAGCGGAAGCTGAAGCTATTTATAGAGAACTTATATCAACTGGGGCGTCATATTACGCTGTTTATGGAAATCTCGCAGCTGTATGCGGAATGCAAGGGAGATTTGAAGAACTTATTGCTCTTCTAAACAAAGCTATAGAGCTTAATCCCGACTACCCAGAGGGCTACAACAACCTCGGGATTGCCCTTCAAAAACATGGCGATCTAGCCGCAGCAATCATCTCTTTCAACAAAGCCATAAATCTCAAGCCAAACTACCCAGAGGCTTACAACAACCTTGGCATTGCTCTCCAAGAACAAGGTGAAGTTACTGATGCAATAAGAACTTTCAACAAAACCTTAGCACTCAAGCCCGACTACCCAGAAGCTCACTACAACTTGGGGAATGCACTTAAAAAGCAGGAAAATCTAGTTTCAGCAATAGAATCTTATAACGCTGCACTCAAGATAAAGCCCAACTACCCAGATGCTCATAATAACCTCGGCGTCGTTCTTCAGATGAATGGTGACCTTGATGCAGCGGGCATCGCCTACAATAATGCCCTGACATATGAACCAGAACATGCCGATGCTAATAATAGCCTTTCTTTTTATTTACTGCAGACAGGTAATTACGCAAGTGGCTGGGAAAAACATGAATGGCGCTCTAAAACTGAAAAACCCTCACTTCCACATGCCAATCCAATCTGCCCACGCCTAGACAACGACACTCTCTTGGATATAAACAAACTTCTTGTCATCTCCGAACAAGGCTTTGGTGACACGCTGCAATTCATGCGTTATGTACTTACACTCAAACAAAGAGGTATTCATACCTCTCTCTGTGCTCAACCCAAACTTCACAAACTAATCCAAGCATCAGGCATTGAAGCATCACCTCTAACTCCAGAACAAGCCAATCAAGTCACTGATGGCCACTGGATACCGCTTCTTTCACTACCAAAATATTTAGAAGTCAGCCCAGACAACCCAATCATCACGGAGCCCTACATCCAAACAACGGACGAACTCAATAGCAAATGGCGAACTATCCTCTCCGCCGAAAAACGACCCGTCATCGGCATTAACTGGCAAGGGAGTCCTAGCCATGAAGTAACAACATCGAAAGGACGCTCCCTACCACTGGAAGCCTTCGCGCCCATTGCCACTCAAAACAACACCTCACTGCTGTCTCTTCAAAAAGGCTTTGGCAGCGAACAACTCGACACATGCTCCTTCAAAGAACATTTCGTGAGCTGCCAAGATCAAGTTAATGACACCTGGGATTTTCTCGAAACTGCTTCCATCATCGCCAACTGCGACCTCATCATCACCAGCGATACCGCTGTCGCTCACCTCGCTGGTGGCATGGGCAAAGCCACCTGGCTCCTCCTCAAAAAAGTTCCTGAATGGCGCTGGGGATTAGAAGGCGATTCCACCTTTTGGTATCCCACAATACGACTGTTCCGCCAAAATGAAAATGGCGATTGGAACGAAGTCATGCAACAGGTCACACTTGCACTTCAAAAACACTTCAGAAGTGACTCACTTCACGCTTAACAAACGACTTTTCTTACTCCTCAAAACAAAGTCCAGCCGATTTAAAACTTCCAAGCACTAATCTCTCTTGGAGAACTCATTAACAAGATCACCATCCTCCAAATCAAAATCAAGCGTCTGCATGGCGCTGCCCTGAAATTTGTCACACCAGATAATGCCCTTGAGGGTACATTCAACAATCTAAATCTCAGTGTTGATCAAAAACTCATTCAGCACTCAAAGAAGTAAATCAAGACCAATGGCATATAGAAGATGAAATTCGCGAGCTAGAACGTCAAAAACTATAGCGACACCTTATCCAACTTGCAAAATAGGTTTACAAGCAAAATGATCGACGCTCAGCAATCAAAAAAAGAAACCAACATCTCCCACGGCTCAGTCTTCGCACAATAAAAGACATATAAACACATTAAATACGCAAAATACTCAAGCAATTATAGATTTATGCTAATCCTAATAGCAAGATGACATAGCTAAAATTCTAAATCAAACGCGACCTATCGTTCTTGTAAACTTCATTAAAAAAGCAAAATCCTAGCTAAACTCAGGTCAGAATTTACGACCATATAAAATGAAATTCGGAAAAGCACTCTCCTGGTTCTCTAAACTGTCCAATGCTATTGAATGTCAAACCTACTACCGAGTGGGCAATGCCCTCGTGGATCAAGGCGACTTGGTTGGTGCCATTGATGCTTACAACACTGCCTTAGGGCTTAAAAATGATTTCCCAAAAGCACACAATAATCTTGGTGTCGCCCTTCAGAGAGAGGGGAGACTAGACAATGCAGTCGACTCCTATCGCAATGCCATAAAACACAATCCCAACTTCCCAGAAGCCCACAACAACCTTGGCAATGCCCTAAAGGACCTGGGGAAGCTCAGCACAGCAATCGACTCCTACAAAACCGCCATAGCACTCAAGCCCAATTACGCCGAGGCTCACAACAATCTCGGAACTACATACCAGGAACAAGGAAATATAAATGAGGCAATCACTTCCTACAACAAAAGCCTTAAACTCAAGCCCAAACAACCTCTTATTTATAACAACATAGGGCTTAGCCTTCAAGCACAGGGAGACTTTTCAGCAGCAATTAACTCCTATAAAGCAGCAATAGTACTCCAGCAGGACTTCCCTGAGGCTCACCGGAACTGCGGCCTTGCTCTGCAACAACAAGGCAATATAGTCGCAGCCATTACCTCATATAAAACAGCCATAAAATTCCAACCCAATGATCCAGGTGCTCACATTAACCTCGGCATTGCCCTACAGAAAGAAGGAGAACTGGAAGCTGCAATCTCCTCCTACAGCAAAGCATTGCAACTCAACCCCCTCCACCCGAAAGCGCACAACAATCTTGGCATTGCTCTCCAAGAACAAGGCAAACTAACAGAAGCAATAAAAAGTTTCAACACAGCAATAGAACTCAATCCTGACTACCCAGAGGCTTACAACAACCTCAGCATTGCCCTTAAAGAACAAGGCAACTCAACCGCAGCCATTGAATACTTCAATAAAGCACTACAACTCAATCCCGACAACCCAGAAACTCACTACAATCTGGGAAATACATTCGTCCAAGACGGCCGCCCAGACGAAGCCATCGTCTCATACAAAACAGCATTAAAACTCAACCCTAACTACTTAGCAGTCCATTGGAATTGCTCACATGCATTGCTTCTGAGCGGCAACTATAAGGATGGATGGGTAAAATATGAATGGCGTTCTAGAACTGAAAAGCCCTCACTTCCACATGCCAATCCAATCTGCCCACGCCTAGACAACGACACTCTCTCAGATATCAACAAACTTCTTGTCGTCTCCGAACAAGGCTTTGGTGACACACTTCAATTCATGCGTTATGCACTTACACTCAAACAACGGGGTATTCGTACCTCTCTATGTGCTCAACCAAAACTTCACTCACTGATTCGGGCATCAGGCATTGATGCATCACCTCTAACTCCAGAACGGGCCAATCAAGTTACTGATGGCAAATGGATACCGCTTCTTTCATTACCCAAATACTTAGAAGTCAGCCCAGACAACCCAATCATCACGGAGCCCTACATCCAAACAACGGATGAACTAAACACAAAGTGGCGAACCATCCTCTCAGCCGAACAACGACCCATCATCGGCATTAACTGGCAAGGCAGCCCAAGCCATGAAGTAACAACATCAAAAGGTCGCTCCTTGCCACTGGAAACCTTCGCGCCCATTGCCACTCAAGACAACGCCACACTGCTCTCTCTTCAAAAAGGCTTTGGCAGCGAACAACTCGACACATGCTCCTTCAAGGAGCGTTTTGTCAGCTGCCAAGATCAAGTTAATGACACCTGGGATTTCCTCGAAACTGCTGCCATCCTCGCCAACTGCGACCTCATCATCACCAGCGATACCGCTGTCGCTCATCTCGCTGGTGGCATGGGCAAAGCCACCTGGCTTCTCCTCAAAAAAATCCCTGAATGGCGTTGGGGGTTGGAAGGCGATTCCACCTTCTGGTATCCCACCATGCGACTGTTCCGCCAAAATGAAAATGGCGATTGGAACGAAGTCATGCAACAGGTCACACTTGCACTTCAAGAGCACTTCGGAAGTAACACAATTCACGCTTAACCAACGACTTTTCTTACTCCTGAAAACAAGATGCAACCGATTCAAAACATTCAAGCACCGATCTCTCTTGGAGAGCTCATTGACAAGATCACCATCCTCCAGATCAAAACCAACCATCTGCAAGGTGCTGCTCTGAAACACGTCACAACAGAGCTAAACGCCCTTGAGAGCACATTAAAGAATCTAAATCTCAATGTTGATCCCAAACTCATTCAGCAACTCAAAGAAGTGAATCAAGGCCTATGGCATATAGAAGATGAAATTCGTGATCAAGAACGTCAAAAAAACTTTGGCGACACCTTCATCCAACTTGCAAGATCGGTTTACAAGCAAAATGATCGGCGCTCAGCAATCAAAAAAGAAATCAACATAGCGTATGGATCAGCCTTCACAGAAGAAAAGTCATATCAGCCCTATTAAAACGCGACTCGCTCAAACGATTAAATATTCTACAAAACTCCTAGAAAGATGGAATGGCTGACTCCCTAAATCAACGAAGGGCCGGTCGTTTTTTTTAAACGTCATCAAACCCCATAAGAATTTAGCTACACTCGGACCATAATTGGTAGTCGTATGAAATGAAATTTGAAAAAGCACGATCCTGGTTCTCTAGACTTGCCAGTGCTGTTGAATGTCATACCTACTACCGAGTGGGCAATGCTCTCGTCGGTCAGGGGAACTTGGATGGTGCCATTGATGCTTACAACACTGCCTTAGGACTTAAAAATGATTTCCCAAAAGCACACAATAATCTTGGTGTCGTCCTTCAGAGAGAGGGGAGACTAGACAATGCAGTCGCCTCCTATCGCAATGCCATAAAACACAATCCCGACTTTCCAGAAGCCCACAACAACCTTGGCAATGCCCTCAAGGATCTGGGGAAGCTCAGCACAGCAATCGACTCCTACAAAACTGCCATAGAACTCAAGCCCAATTACGCCGAGGCTCACACCAATCTCGGAACTACACTCCAAGAACAGGGAAATTTAACAGCAGCAATTGACTTCTACAAGACCGCCATAGCACTCAAGCCAAATTATGCCGAGGCTCACAACAATCTCGGTACCGCACTCCAGCAACAAGGAAATCTAACTGCAGCAATCGCTTCCTACAACAAAGCTCTAAAACTCAAAAAGGACAACCCAGAAGTTCACTGGAACTCTTCTCTGACGATGCTCCTTGGAGGCGACTACAAAAACGGCTGGGAGAAATATGAGTGGCGAACCAAAACAGGGAAAGTCCAATTAAAGCCTCACGCTTCACCACGCAGTAAACTATGGAACGGAAAATTTCCCAAAAAAGAGGTCAAACTTCTCATTGTAACGGAACAAGGCTTGGGAGACACATTACAGTTCATGCGCTATGCACTAGTCCTCAAAAAATATAAGTTCAACATTTCACTTTGCGCCCCAGCAAGACTTCACCCATTAATTAAATCTTCAGGCATTGATTCGTCTCCACTGACACCTGAGCAAGCTAATCAGGTCAGCGAGGGGGAGTGGATACAACTCTTATCGGTTCCAAGATATCTAAATATAAGCCCAGCCAATCCAATCATCACCGGAGCCTATATAAAGCCTACAGATAAACTCAGTTGCAAATGGAAAAAGATTCTCTCAACAAATCAAATGCCGAATATTGGCATCAACTGGCGGGGCAATCGAGACGACACCAACAAACAAGGTAGAAATATACCCATCCACAGTTTCAGGAAAATAGTTGACTCATATACGGGTAATTTTCTGTGCTTACAAAGAGGCTCTCAACCTTTGGAGATTGAGCAATTACAGAAAAATCGAAAGATAACACCACATCAGCTAGACATTTTGAGAATTGCGGATTCAGAGCATCCAGAAGACTTTCTTGAATACGCAGCAATCATCAACAATTGCGATTTAGTAATTACTACAGGGTCTACAGCTGCCCACATGGCTGCTGGCATGGGAATTCCAACCTGGGTTCTGCTACCAAAGGTCCCCGATTGGCGTTGGGGGCTCTACGGCGATTCCACCTTCTGGTATCCCTCCATGCGACTGTTCCGCCAAAATGAAAATGGCGATTGGAACGAAGTCATGCAGCGGGTCAAACTTGCGCTTCAAGAACACTTCGGCGGTGGCTTAAGCACAAGAATCTGAGCTGGCCGGGCTCAACAATCGAGCGGAAGTGAAATGAAATCAATGACAGGCAGCCAGCTGGACGCCACGCTTGATCCAGCATGAACTGTGCAGGCGTTGAACAGCAATCTCCAGGCACGGCGGGATGGGGTGTTTCTGGTGCTGGCCGGCCTGTTCCTGGGCACCCTGGGCATGCTCAACATCCTGGGGCTGACCCGCTTCCTTCAACTGGGCAGCATTGGCGGCTGGCCGATCGTGGTGGCCGTCGGTGCCCTGCCGTATCCGATCACGTTCCTCTGCACTGATCTGATCAGTGAACTCTGGGGAGAACAGAAAGCCAATCAAGTGGTGTGGGTTGGGCTGCTGCTCAACGGCTGGGTGCTGCTGATCCTCTGGCTCGGAGGACTGTTGCCGGGCATGGCGGGCACGGACGACGCCACGTTCCGCACGATTCAGCAACTCAGCTTCGGATCAGTCGGTGCCTCGATGGTGGCTTACCTCACGGCGCAGTTCGTGGACGTGCGGCTGTTCCATTTCTGGAAACAGCTCACCAAAGGCAAAGCGCTCTGGCTGCGCAACAACGGCTCCACCCTGGTGAGCCAGTTGGTGGACACCAGTGCAGTGGTGCTGATCAGCCATTACGGCGCCCATGTGCTCCCAGTGCAACCGGAACGCTCTGTGCTGCCGCAGTTGATCAGCTTCATCGGCAGCGGCTACCTGTTCAAGCTGCTGGCGGCGCTGACCGACACGCTTCCCTTCATCTGGCTCACGGGATGGCTGAGGGAATGGCTGGACATTCCTGGAGATGGACGTGAACTCACAACAGAAACCACAGGATCGCTGCAGTAGCGCTGCATCCACGCCAAGCTGAGCTCATTCCAGGCCAGGTGATGGACGCAGCCACCTCCAGCTTCAACCTCGGCACTGTGCTTCTCGCCAGCGTCGTGCTCTTCCCTCTGGCCTGCCTGTTCTTCGGAACCCGTGGCGGCTACTACAACACCGATCAGTACGACGGCAACGGCACCGCCCACTGATCGGCTGGAATTGAGCGATCATCAGGGCATTGGTTCTGCCTGAATGACCGCTGCAACTCCCGGTCCTGTCGACAGCACGGATGCCATTCGCCTCGCACTGCGCAGTTGGCCTGAGGTAGAGAGCTACCTCCAGGGCTGCAGGGGGGTGATTATTCCCCTGGGATCCACCGAGCAGCACGGCCCCACCGGCGCCATCGGCACCGACGCCCTCACCGCAGAAGCGGTGGCCCTGGAGGTGGGGCGACGCACCGGAGTTTTGGTGACTCCAGCCCAAGCCTTCGGCATGGCGGAACATCACCTTAGTTTTGCGGGAACGATGAGCCTGCAGCCGGCAACACTTCTGGCCGTTCTGCACGACCTGGTGTTGTCCCTGGGCCGGCATGGCTTCGAACGGGTGTTCGTGATCAATGGCCATGGCGGCAACATCGCAACGGCCAAAGCCGCCTTTGCCCAGGCCCACGGCACCGCCACGACACGCAATCTCCCCGTCGCCCCACAGCTGCGTTGTCGCCTCGCCAACTGGTTTATGGCGGGCCCCGTGATGCGCCAGGCACGCGATCTGTATGGGGACAAAGAAGGCCATCACGCCACGCCCAGCGAAATCGCTGTCACCCTCGCTGTGGAGCCCAGCCTGCAGAGCAAGCAGCGACCACTGCCCGACCCCGCACCGGCAGGACCAATTCATGGACCAGACGACTTCCGTCGCCGTCATCCCGATGGACGCATGGGGTCCCACCCCTCCCTGGCCACCGCCCAGCATGGTGACGCCTTGCTGGAGACAGCTGCCACCGCGTTGAGCGAGGATCTGCGCACGTTCCTCGGCGAGTCATGAGCCAGATTTCCAGCGACGACGTCCGCAAGGTGGCCAAGCTCGCCCGTCTTGATCTGCCCGAGGACAAAATTGCGACCTACACCGGTCAGCTCGAGTCCATCCTCGAATACGTGGGTCAGCTCCAACAGGTGGACACCGAAGGCGTTCCGGAAACCACCCGAGCTGTGGAGGTGACCAATGTCACCCGGGCCGACGGCGTGCAGCCGACGCCGGTGCGTGAAGACATCCTCAATCAGGCGCCTCAAAGGGAAGGTGACTTCTTCCGGGTTCCGAAAATCCTGGCCAACTGAATCCAATTCAGCGGGACATCCAACGCTTTGGCTCGGTTTTGATCGCGATGCGGTCAACAAAACCAAGCCAGTGGCGACGCAGCCCCCGCCCGGGCATAAAACGGGCTGCGCGCCTCATCTTTCCGCTGCGCCGCTTGTGGCTGCGCACTCCAACAAGGATGTCGTAGAGGAAGTTGTAGCCATCCTTACGGGTCTCAAAAATGCCCAACCGCTGGGGAGATCCCTTGGAAT
Source organism: Synechococcus sp. KORDI-52 (assembly GCF_000737595.1). Classification (NCBI taxonomy): domain Bacteria; kingdom Bacillati; phylum Cyanobacteriota; class Cyanophyceae; order Synechococcales; family Synechococcaceae; genus Synechococcus; species Synechococcus sp. KORDI-52. The sequence continues at coordinate 178,114 of NZ_CP006271.1, forward strand.
CGAGCAGAGGCTTGGTCGCCTCATAGGCCGGTTTGTATTCGAACCAGGGGATGGATGGCCAGAGGTGATGAACCAGGTGATAGTTCTGCCCCATGATCAGCCAGTTCATCAGCCTGCCGGGGTAAATCCGGGCGTTCGTCCAGCGGTTGCGGGAGGTGAACGGCCGATGCGGCAGGTAGTCAAAAAACAGACCCAGCGTCACCCCCACCATCAAGGCAGGGGCAAACCAGCAGTTGAAGATGAAGGGCAGGAAGTCAAAGCGAGCCGCCGCCAGAACGATCACCACAAAAATGCTGCGTTCCAGCCCCCACTGCATCAACTCCCAGCGGCGCCAGAGGCGCCGCTGAAAGAAAAACCACTCATGATAGAAAAATCTCGGGGCAATCAGCCAGAGCGGCCCGAACGTGCTGACGATGTGATCGGGGTCGTTCTTCGGGTCATTCACATGGGCGTGATGCTCAAGATGCACCCGGGTGAAGACGGGGAAGCTGAAGCCAAGCAACAATGCCGAGCCATGGCCCATGGCCTGATTGATCCACCGGTTGGGATGGGCCGCGTTGTGGCAGGCGTCATGAATCACCGTCCCTTCCAGGTGCAGCGCCAAAAAGCCCGTGCACAGCAACACCGGCAGGGGCAAAGCGGCCACAAACCAGCCCCAGATGGTCAGAACCGCCAGGGCATAGCCACCAAGGAAGAGGCCGACCGTTGGGTTCCAACAGGCCGGCGGGTCAACAAATTCTCGCGGAACCGAGCGATAGCCCACACCCACCGGACGAGGCTGCTGTTGTTGAACAGTGCTCTGGTGCATCCGGAGGTCAGGCAACAAGTTTGTAACGATCCAGAACCACGGTAGAGAAAGGAATGCCCACCGGGGGACTTGAACCCCCACGACCGAAGCCACTGGTACCTAAAACCAGCGCGTCTACCAATTCCGCCAGATGGGCAAGGCCCTGACTTTAGGGATCGGCCCAGAATGAGAGCAGACCGCCTCACCACGGATGCTCGCGACCCTCAGCGGCGATCTCTGCCTCCTGCTTGGCCTGGCACTCCTGCTGCTTCCCCTTCTGGCCGTTGAACTCAGCCGACCTCGGGATGGCGTTTGGGGCGCAGTGGTGTTGCTGCTGGGTCTTGTTTTGGTCACCAGCACGGACCGGCTGCGGGGAGCGCCGATGCTTGCCGTTCTCTGCGCAGGCCTGCTCATGGCTCGGTTGGGCACTGAGGTCGCACAATCCCGTTGGAACAGCCTCAGCGAAACCGAGCAACAACAGTTCACCTCGCTGGACCACTGGCGCACCAGCGTTCAACAGCTCCTCATCACCACAGGCCGGGTGGGCGAGGGGATCAGCGGCATCGCCAAACAGCTCAAACCGGCTGGAAAATCAGGGGTGACGGGCAAAAAATGGGTGCGTCCCGATTCCCCTGAAACCACCGACACAAGCGACGATGCGTCGTCAGAAGCAGCCAGCATCGAACCCAATCCGCCAGCGGAGGCCACATCCCCAGAAGGTGAAGACTGATAATCCCGAGGCCAGAGCAGGGACCCCGTGAGCAAGGAGACGCGCGACGCCACCGCTGAGGGACGTCCCTCCTACAAAGACACGCTCAACCTCCTGCAGACGGGCTTCGGCATGCGGGCCAATGCCGTGAAGCGTGAGCCCGAACTGCAGGCCTTCTGGAAGGAGCAGGGCATTGACGGCAAACTCGGGCTGAACAACAGCGGCCCGACCTTCACCCTCCACGACGGCCCGCCCTATGCCAATGGCGCCCTACACATGGGCCATGCCCTCAACAAGGTGTTGAAGGACGTCATCAATAAATATCAGGTGTTGAACGGGCGGCAGGTGCGCTACGTGCCGGGCTGGGACTGCCACGGCCTTCCGATCGAGCTCAAAGTGCTGCAGTCGATGGATCAGGAGCAGCGCAAGGCGCTGACACCGATCAAGCTGCGAAAGAAAGCCGCCGCCTACGCCCGCAAACAGGTGGATGGCCAGATGAAAGGCTTCCAGCGCTGGGGCATCTGGGCCGACTGGGAGCAGCCCTATCTGACCCTGCAAAAGCAGTACGAATCGGCTCAAATTCGGGTGTTTGGCGAGATGGTGCTCAAAGGGCACATCTACCGGGGCCTGAAACCGGTGCACTGGAGCCCGAGCTCACGCACCGCCTTGGCCGAAGCCGAACTGGAGTACCCCGACGGCCACACCAGCCCCAGCGTCTATGCCGCTTTCCCAGCGGTGGAGCTGCCGGAACGGCTGCGGGATGCGCTCAAGGCGGAGGGCCTGGAGCTGCCCACCGAGACGGGCGCCCTGGGCCAGGCCCTGCAGGTGGCGATCTGGACCACCACCCCCTGGACGTTGCCGGCCAACCTGGCGGTGTCGGTGAATGAACGGCTCGATTACGCCCTGGCGGACGACGGCGACGGCCGCCTGTTGCTGGTGGCTGCCGATCTGATCGAGACGCTGAGCGGCACCCTGGCGCGCCCACTGACCCGGCGCGCCACCGTGAAGGGCGCTCTGCTCGCCGGGCTGACCTACCGCCACCCGCTCCTGGACCGCACCAGTCCGGTGGTGATCGGGGGCGATTACATCACCACTGAATCGGGCACAGGCCTCGTGCACACCGCCCCTGGTCACGGCGTCGACGACTTCCACACCGGCCAGAAGAACGGCCTGCCGGTGCTCTGCCCTGTGGACGAAGCCGGCAACCTCACTGACGACGCCGGGCCGTTCGCAGGCCTGAATGTGCTCAAGGATGCCAACCCCAAGATCATCGAGGCGCTGGAGTCCGCCGGGGCCCTGCTCAAGCAGGAGGCCTATGGCCACCGCTATCCCTACGACTGGCGCACCAAGAAACCCACGATCTTCAGGGCCACGGAACAGTGGTTCGCCTCCGTGGAAGGGTTCCGTCAACAGGCACTCGATGCGATCGCCGCAGTGGAGTGGACCCCTGCCTCAGGTCGAAACCGGATCGAATCGATGGTGAAGGAGCGGGGTGACTGGTGCATCTCCCGTCAACGCACTTGGGGGGTGCCGATCCCCGTCTTCTATCACCGCAGCAACGGTGAGGTGCTGCTGAACGCCGACACCCTGGCTCACATCGAAGCATTGATCGCCGAGCACGGTGCCGATGTCTGGTGGGAGAAAGACGAAGCGGATCTGCTGCCGCCCGCCCACGCCGACCAGGCCGACCAGTGGCGCAAGGGCACCGACACCATGGATGTGTGGTTCGACTCCGGCTCCAGTTGGGCTGCCGTCGCCAGTCAGCGCGACCACCTGAGCTATCCCGCAGACCTCTACCTGGAAGGGTCCGACCAGCACCGCGGCTGGTTCCAGAGCTCCCTGCTCACCTCGGTCGCCGTGAATGGCCATGCCCCCTACAAGCGGGTGCTCACCCATGGCTTCGCCCTGGATGAGAAAGGCCGAAAGATGAGCAAATCCCTCGGAAATGTGGTCGACCCGATGGTGATCATCGAGGGGGGCAAGAACCAGAAGCAGGAACCGCCCTACGGCGCTGATGTGTTGCGACTCTGGGTGAGCTCGGTGGATTACTCCGCCGATGTGCCGATCGGGGCCGGGATCCTGCGCCAGCTGGCGGATGTTTACCGCAAGGTGCGCAACACCAGCCGCTATCTGCTGGGCAACCTCCACGACTTCAATCCGGCAACCGACGCGATCCCCATTGCGGAGCTTCCAGTGCTGGACCGCTGGATGCTGCAGCGCACGGCCGAGGTGATGGACGACATCAAAGAAGCCTTCGACAGCTTCGAGTTCTTCCGCTTCTTCCAGTTGCTGCAGAACTTCTGCGTCACCGATCTGTCGAACTTCTACCTCGACATCGCCAAGGACAGGCTTTACGTGAGTGCCCCCGGCGACCGGCGCCGGCGCAGCTGCCAAACCGTGATGGCCCTGATCATCGAACGCCTGGCCGGACTGATCGCTCCGGTGTTGTGCCACATGGCCGAAGACATCTGGCAGAACCTGCCTTACCCCGTGGCGGAAACCTCGGTCTTCCACCGCGGCTGGCCCACGGTTCCCTCCGACTGGCGTGATCCCACGCTCAGCGCTCCGGTTCAAGAGCTGCGGGAGCTTCGGGCTGCGGTGAACAAAGTGCTGGAGGACTGCCGCGGCCGTCAGGAACTTGGGGCATCGCTTGAGGCTGCCGTGCGGATTGACGCCCGCCGTCCGGAACTCCAGGACGCTCTCTCTTGGCTGAGTGAGACGGGGGATTCCGTGGTGGATGGTCTGCGGGACTGGCTGCTGGTCTCTCAACTGCAGATTGGCGGCGAACCCTGGGCTGAAGTGCTCGCCAGCCAGGACGACGAACTCGCATCAATCGAGGTGAGCCGAGCGCGGGGGACCAAATGCGAGCGCTGCTGGCACTACGAGGGGGATGTGGGTCAGCACCCGGAGCATCCGCACATCTGTGGTCGCTGTGTTGGCGTTCTGGAACGCCGACATCACCAGTTGGCTTGAGCCAGGAGGTCGTTCGGCGGCATCGGCCCAGCCAGGACAACCTCCTGGGTGGGCGATAGAGGCCCCTGCAGCAGTTCAGCCTGATTCAGGCTTGTACCCACCGGTAGGACAGAAGCGTCGGGGTCAAAGTCGGTTGGATGGGTGGTGCTGCTGCTGAATCCACGGAAGATCAGCAACTCAAACGGCACGTCCCCCACCTGACCCCGCAATCGAACGATGCGCTGGGGCTGAAGTCGCGTGCGCTCCTCCAGGCCCTGAACCACTGCCTGGTCGGTCATCAGAAATCACCCGCCACACGCCCGTAACGGGGCAGGCGCACCAACAGCCACTGCAGCAGGCCAGCCAGATAAGCCACCAGGGCGACGTAACCCACAAAAGCGGCAACGGCCTCCGTCCACTGCCCCCCAAACAGAAAATCGAACACCGTGGCCGCCAGACCATGGATGCCCTGGGGAGCCTCGAGCCAGGTCAGGCATGCCGGGGAGTTCAGCTCTTGCATACAGCGCAAAGCGGTGACGCTCATGCCCAGGCTGAGGACTCCGAAACCACTGAACGCCCAACGCCAAACCTTCACTGCCAACGGCAGGGGTCGCCAGGACGGTTGGTCGGCCAACTCTTCATTGATGTCGACCCAGAACCAAAGACTGATCACCATCAACAGCGGTGCAACAACGGCCGTGGCGTAGCCCATGGGGCGCTGATCCGTGAGTAGCAGCAGGCTGATCGCCATCAGACTGGCCACTTTCCAGTAGATGCCGAGCAGCCGCAGCACCATCGGCTCGCGTCGCCAGGCCGACCAGATCAACAGAACCAATGGCACACCCACGGCAAACGTGGCGGCCAGGCGATAGGTCAGCCACACCAGAGCGCGGTACGTGAACTCGTTCACCGAGGACTGTCACAGTGCCGCCATTATCAACGTCCCGAGCTGAGCTCCAGGGTTGATAGGGTCCGCTTCATGGCACCGTTCGCACCGTTCAATTGGTTTCGATCCGGTGGCGCTGGACCCAGTTGCCGGACAGGGCTGTCCACGCAAGCGTCTCTGGACGAGGCAGTGCGGGATGTGATTGGGCAACTGGGTCGGCTCAGAGGCGAAGCTGATCTCACCCTTGTCTTTGCCTCAACGGGTTACGCCACCGACCTGCCACGGCTGCTACCGATGCTTCGCGCCCAGATCAGCGCGAAACATTGGATCGGATGCACCGGAGGAGGCGTGGTGGGCACCCGCGGCGACGGCAGCGCCTCGGAACTGGAACAGACGCCGGCGTTGAGCGTGACGGTGCTCTCCCTGCCGGGGGCCTCGATTGCCACCCAACACCTGAGCACAGAGGCGCTGCCTGATCTGGATGGTGCCGCCCAGCAATGGCAGGACTGGGTTGGCACCACCCCCGAGGCAGCCCGCAGCCAGATCCTGCTGATCGACCCCACTAGCAGTGGAGTCAATGACCTGATCAGCGGGCTGGACTACGCCTATCCGGGTGCCGAAAAAATTGGTGGCATCGCGGCACCCCACAACAGCCCGCACGGGTCGCTGCTGCTGGATGACAATGTCGCCACCGGCGCTGTGGTCTGTTCCATCGGGGGGAGCTGGCGCCTCGAAACGGTGGTGGCCCAGGGCTGCCGCCCCATCGGCCCGGTCTTCTCAATCGAGCAGGTGCGGCGCAACGTGCTGCTGGAACTGAGTGATGGCAACACCAAGGCCAGTCCCATCAATTGCCTGCAACGGGTTCTGGCCGACCTCAGCGAACGGGAGCGCGAGCTGGTGCGTCACTCGCTGTTTCTCGGCGTCGAACGCAGCAGCCTGCTGCTGAACACCGATGGAGCAGCATCAGAAGCCAGTGCCTTCCTGATGCGCAACCTGATCGGTGTGGATCCCAGCAATGGCGCAGTGGCCGTTGCAGAGCGGGTGCGTGCCGGCCAAAACGTGCAATTTCATCTGCGCGAGGCCGCCGCCTCCGAGGACGAGGCCCTTGGCTTGCTGAAGACAGCGACGGCTGCTTCAGACGACACAGTGCATTTCGGTTTGCTGTTGGCCTGCATGGGACGGGGCCAGGGGCTGTTCGGTCGTGCCGATGGCGACATCAGCCTGGCGCGCCGACTGATGCCGAACCTGCCCGTGGCGGGAGCGTTCTGCAACGGTGAGATCGGACCCGTTGGTGGCGCGACGCATCTGCATGGCTATACCGCCTGCTGGGGCTTGCTGCGCCAGGACCCCGACAGCTCCTCTGGCAGCGGCTCTGACAATCTCGGTTGAACCGGATCGCACCGCCTCGGAACCTTGCGTCAGCACGTCAATCCCCTCAGCAGCTTCTTTCAGCTGCCGCTGGAGCTCCCACCACCCGAGGAGCTGTTCCGCGTTCCTGATCAGCCGATCCACCTCGATATCGGCTGCGCCCGCGGGCGGTGCCTGCTGGGCCTGGCCGAGCGTGATCCCCACTGGAACCATCTCGGCGTTGAAATCCGCCGGCCCCTGGTGACCTCCGCCGATCGTGAGGCGCTCGCCTCGGAACACGGCAACATTCGGATTCTGTTCTGCAATGCCAACATCAGCCTGGAGGGGTGGATGAACGCCCTTGGACCGGACCGGTTGCAGCGGGTGTCCATCCAGTTTCCCGATCCCTGGTTCAAACGGCGGCACCGCAAACGGCGGGTCCTGCAACCGGCGCTGCTCCTGGCCATCGCAACGGCGCTCCGGCCCGGCCGCGAGTTGTTTCTGCAGAGCGATGTTCTCGACGTGATTGAGCCGATGGTGGCTCTCACCGAACTCAGCGTCTGTTTTGATCGGCCGGCGGGGGATCAGCATCCCTGGCGCGACAGCAATCCACTGCCGGTGCCCACGGAACGGGAGCGCTACGTGCTCGACCAGAACCTCCCCGTCTACCGGGTGCTGTATCGCAGGAACCAGAGTCCACTGCCTTCCTTATCAGATCTGGAACAACGCTGGCAGGAGATCGATAATCCGTCGGAAACACCCACCACCTGACCCTCACGATGGCCTCTGCGGACGCAACCCCGGCGGCGAGCGGTGGTCCAGTGTTGGGGCGCTGGCAGGGGCTGATCGCGCCGGCTCCGGCAGTGCTGCACCGCCTGGAAGGACTAGCGGGGATTCTCCTGCTGGTGTTGCTCACGGGTCTTCCGGTGCTCACACGCCCGGGCCTGGCTCTGGTGATTGCAGCCTGCGGCGCCCTCTGGCTGCTCTGGAGCCTCTGTAGTCCGCCCCATCGCATCGGGGCCATCTCACTGTGGCTGATGCTTTTTCTGGCCATCGCGATTGTGGCCACAGGATTTTCGCCGGTTCCGATCGCCGCCAGCAAAGGCCTGGTCAAACTGCTCAGCTACCTGGGTGTCTATGCCTTGCTCTGCAAACTGTTGCTGAGCAACGGGCGATGGTGGGACCGGCTGGTCGCCGGACTGCTGAGTGGCGGCCTGCTCAGCAGCGTTCTCGCCTTGCGTCAGCTCTATGCCTCCAGCGAGGACCTGGCCGGCTGGGCGGATCCGAATTCCATCGGCGCCGGCACCATTCGGATCTATGGACCCCTGGGGAACCCCAATCTCCTGGCGGGTTATCTGCTGACGCTGATTCCCTTCGCAGCGATTGCTCTGCTGCGTTGGCGGGGTGTGGGAGCCCGGTTGTTGGCCGGCACCACATTGGTGCTGGCGGGAACAGCCACGCTGTTCTCCTACAGCCGTGGGGGCTGGCTTGGGATGGTGGCTGCCGGCGCCGTGCTGCTGCTGTTGCTGCTGCTGCGCTGGACCCGCCACTGGCCCCTGGTCTGGAGACGTCTGGTGCCCCTTGCCGTGTTGGTGGTTGGAGCCGCTTGTCTGGTGGTGGCGGCCACCCAGATCGATCCCATCCGCACACGCATAACCAGCCTGCTGGCGGGACGCGGAGATAGCTCCAACAATTTCCGCATCAACGTCTGGATGGCAGCGATCCAGATGGTGCAAGACCGCCCCTGGCTGGGTATCGGCCCTGGCAATGCGGCGTTCAACAGCATCTATCCCCTGTATCAGCAGCCGAAGTTCAACGCCCTCAGTGCCTACTCCGTTCCCTTGGAGATCCTGGTGGAAACCGGCATTCCCGGGCTGCTGGCCTCCCTGGGAATGCTGGTCAGCAGCCTGCGGCAGGGACTAAAGCAACTCAACACTGACGGGCCAAGCGCCTTGGCAGCCATCGCCAGCCTCGCCGCCATAGCTGGTCTGCTGATGCAGGGCAGCACCGACACGATCTTCTTCCGCCCCGAAGTCCAAGTGATCGGATGGTTTGCCCTGGCCACCCTGGTGAGTCGACCCGGGGAACCATGAAGCTGCTCGCAGGATTCGATGCAGGGCAGACGCACACCCGCTGCCGCCTCAACCTCATTCGAGACGGCTTGCATCAGCCTGTCGGCGAAGGCGAGGGGCCTGGTGTCAGTCATCTGGATGCCCCCCGTGGTGAGGACCGTTTTCTCGAGGCGATCCGCACCAGCGCGCAGCAGGCGCTTAGGGATCACCCCGATGGCGTGATCCAGGCGGCCGTTGTCGGAGCCAGCGGCATCGAACATGGCACGGCGTTGCAACAGCGCGCCGAACGGTTGGTGCGCCAGGCACTGAGCCTCGGCGATGGCGTCCGACTGGACCATGTGCTGGTCACCGGAGACGAACGCACGGCCTTACGAGGTGCGATCCCGGAAGGTGCAGGAATCCTGGTGATCAGCGGCACGGGAATGATCATCGTGGGCCGAAACAACAGCGGCCATGAACACCGCTGTGGCGGCTGGGGATGGCTGCTGGATGGAGCCGGCTCAGCCTTTGATCTTGGCCACCAGGGCGTGCAACTGACCCTGCGCATGGCCGATGGACGTCTGCCCGACCATCCCCTGCGGCAACTGATCTGGAATCGGATGGGATGCGACAGCCATGCAGCCGTGAAAGCCCGGGTGGTGCAGGCCGAGTTCGGCACGGCGGAGTTCGCTGCTCTGGCTCCCCTGGTGGTGGACGCGGCAAACATGGGCTGCTCAGGTGCAGAGGAGATCGTCAAGCGATCAGCAGCAGGCCTTTCGAGCGGTGTCAACACCGTGGCCCGGCGTCTTTCGCTGGTCTGCCCACTGGTGATCTGCCAGGGGGGAGCCATCACTCATCTCATGGGTTTCCGAACGGCCGTGCAACAGAGCATCCGTCAATCGATTCCCAACGCCCGCTGGGGTGAGGCCAGGGGCGATGCCTGCCATGGCGCACTGCTGATGGCGGAGGACTTGATCGTCAGGCCACGTTGAGATGGTCCTCTGCAACAGCGGCCAGATGCCCCGTCCAATGCTCGACAGCTGCTGATTGCTCCGCTTCCACCATCACCCGCAGCACAGGCTCCGTGCCGCTGGCTCGCACCAGAATGCGACCGGTCTCGCCCATCGACTGCTCCGCCGAGGCAATGGCGTCGGTCAGAGGGGTGCACGTGCTCCAGTTCTTGCGTCGCGCACGGTCCAACACACGCACATTGACCAGTTTCTGGGGATAAGCGTGAAAACTGCGGTCCAGCCAATCGCTGAGGGTGATGCCCTGGGCATGGCACAGGGTGGCCAGCTGCACAGCAGTCAGGACGCCGTCGCCACACAGCCCGTGGGAAGCCGAAAGAATATGGCCTGATTGTTCGCCACCAAGGGCAGCGCCACTGGCCACCATCGCCGCATGGACGTGCTGGTCTCCCACCGGTGTTCGATCGAGGTTGCCGCCCCGCTGCTGCCAGGCGCGCTCGAAGCCGAGGTTCGACATCACGGTGGCCACCAACCGCTGATCGGGGAGCGCCTGCTGATCCTGCAGCACGGATCCCCAGAGGAAGAGCACGTGATCTCCATCAATGATGCGACCACAGCCATCCACCGCCAGCATCCGGTCGGCATCACCATCGAAGGCAAACCCCATCGCCGCGCCGCGCTCGATCACAGCCCGCTGCAGCGGTTCCAGATGAGTTGAACCACAAGCCACATTGATGCGGGAGCCATCGGGTTCCCCATGGAGCACGGTCAGATCAGCCCCCAAGGCACTGAAGGCATCCGCACCACAGGCTGTCGCCGAGCCCCAGCAGAGGTCGAGCACGATGGGGACGCCGTCGAGCCGGCGATCCGCCACCGATTGCTGCAACACCTCCCGGTAGCCATCGAGGAGATCGGCGCTGGAGCGCGCCACGCCGCAACGAAATGCACCATCTTCAACCCCGGAAAGCTGGCCCTTCAGGCCTGCCTCCACCTGGGCCTGACGGGGGGCACTGAGCTTGGCACCATCGGCCCCAAACACTTTGATGCCATTGTCTGCGGGAGGATTGTGGCTGGCGGACACCATCAGGCCACCGGCAGCACCAAGCTGACGAATCAACAGCGGAACCGCCGGTGTGGGACACAGGCCCAGGGCCCACACATCGCGCCCGGCTGCCGTTAATCCGGCTGTCAAGGCCGACACCACCATGCTGCCGCTGGTCCGGGAATCCATTCCGATCAGAACAGGGCCGTCCGCCTGCAGAACCCGGCCAACCCAGTAGCCCACCTGGAGACACAAGGCGGGGGTGAGAACGGAGCCGGCGAGCCCACGGATCCCATCAGTACCAAACCCTGGCGCAGCGTCACCGAGAGCGGGGCCGATCGGGGAGCACGCCTTTTGAACCATCGGTCTCAATCGTGGACAGCACCATAGGGAGCGCCTCTGACGCTGGTCCGCAGGAACGTGACAGGTGCAGCTCTGCCCTCAGCGTCATCTCGGCCGAGACAACACTCGCCATTCCTCTGCAGAGCATCAGAATGCAACGAGTTCAAGGTTGGGTGTGCAGGCAGGGCCGCGAATCGGAACACTGCTGCTCCTCTCCGTCGCAAGTCTCAGTGGATTGGCTGCATGGGGTGGGCAGCAACTGCTGAATAGGCTTCATCAACCCCTCACCCCACAGCTCTCGCAAGCGCAGCTCTGGCAGCGCTACCGCTGGTCCATCGATCCGCAGACCCGGCGAGAAGCCGCTTTGTTGATGGTGGCCAGAGATGAATCAGATGAACTGCTCAACGGCCAAGGCTGGGGGCGCGCTCCAATCGCTGCGGTGGTGCTCGAACGAACAGCCCTCACCGCCGCTGCCCAGGGCAAGACATCCGTGGCCGAACACACCTGGCAACGCCTGCTGGATCGCTTTCCCGAAGCGCCCGGTTCTGCCTGGGCTCGCTTGGCCCTCGGCCAGACCAACCCCGTGCTTCACCAGCAGTTGCTGCGGCGGCAACCCGCCCACCCGGCAGCGCTCTCCTTGGCAGCAGGCAATGGGTCCGAACAGCTGCTGAACCATCAAGGAGCCCTGCACCTAGCCCGCTGGAATGGGCGGCAGCCAGGGGCCCTGGCGCTGATGCGGAACGCCTGCCAAGCCGCAGGACCCCAGGCACCCCAGCCCGATCAGCGTCAGATCCTGGCCCAGGCCGTGGCGAAACGAGGCCATCCTGAAACCGCACTGGACTGCCTCCAGGGGATCGATGTCACCCCGGAGACCCAGCTGGCCATCGGTCGCTCCCTGCTGCTGCATGGCAACCCTGAGGAGGGAACAGAGCAGCTTCTGACCCTGGCGCAACACCATCCTGACCACCCCGCCAGCCTTGAAGCGGCGCGGATCCTGAGCGAACCGCTTGATCCAGACCCCGAAGTGCTGGATGCCCTGCCGGCAGCTGTGCAGAGGCACTCGGCCGCCGTTGCCGCGGCCCGCGTCCGACTGGCCGACGGCGACGGCGCGGCGGCCGTCCTGAACCGATGGCCCCATGATCCCGATGTCTGGCAACTCCAATGGGACCTGGCCCGCAAGGCCTTTCTTGCTGGGACTTGGGATCGTGCACGCAACCTGCTGGAACGCCGCGAAAAGGATGGGCCCCTGCCTCCACCATTGGAAGCACGACGGTTGTTCTGGCTGGGGCTCAGCCAAAACGAACTCGGCGAAACGGCCATGGCGGAACGCACCTGGCGCCACCTGATCAGGTCCTTCCCAGCGGGCTACTACCGATGGCACGCCATGGATCGGCTTGGAATCGCCGAACCCCTGGATTTGCGTTCCCCAGAACAAGAGCAATACCCCCCAACCTGGCAACCCCTCAACAGCCAGAACGCCCTGGTGAACGAGCTTTGGCGCCTGGGCCAGGCGCACGCCGCCTGGGAGGCCTGGCAGGCCGAGAACGATCCTGCGATCATCCCGCCACCCGAGGAACGTCTTACCGAGGGCAGGCTGCGCCTGGCCCTCGGGGACACCTGGATGGGATTGGATCAGCTGTGGTGGCTCAGCCTGCGCTGGCGTGACCCCAGCTGCCAGCAACGGAGCCTTCTTCATCGCAACCAATTCCCTCGTCTCTTCGAAGCTGAGATGACGACAGCGGCAGAGCGAGAAGGTCTTCGAGCCAACCTGTTGCGGGCCATCGCCAAACAGGAGTCGCGCTTCGCACCTGGAGTCGTCTCCCCTGCTGGGGCCGTTGGTGTGATGCAACTGCTGCCCTCCACGGCCACGGAAATGGCTGGCGCACCCACCAGCATGCTGATGCTGAAGGATCCCGCCAACAACATTGAACTTGGCGCGCGCTACCTCAACCAGTTGCTGGAGCGCTGGGACAACGACCCCTTGCGCAGCATTGCCAGCTACAACGCCGGGCCCGGTGCAGTCAGCGGATGGCCACAGCCCACAGATGCGGATGATGCCGCGCTCTGGGTGGAGCGCATTCCCTACCCCGAAACGCGCTTTTACACCAAGAAAGTGCTCGACAACCTGCTCGGCTATTCAGGTGAGTCTCAAGCCTTCTGCGACCAAGCTGAGCGTGGGCTGCGGCAGCAGCGTGGCCGTGGCAATGCCACCGATCACGACAACACTCATCCAGAGCAAGCAGATACCGGAAGCGGGCAAAACGCCAATGCGGATGAGATCGAGCCTGGCCAACAGCAAGGCTGACGCCAGGATGAGCACGTCAGTGAACACATTGAGCTTCATCAGATAAAGGCCACCGGTGATCACCACAAGCAGCGTGACCACCAACGTCATCACCCGGCTGGACGCCATCAGCAACGACACCTGTCGCAACAACAGATCCGGCATTGTGCAGAAGATGACAACCACCTGGGCCTGCAGGACAACAAGGCACCAGAACCAGGCCGCACTCACACCGTAGAGAGACGTGAAACTGGGCTGAACAAGCTGCCAATGGTGGCCGAGCACAAGCGCAACAAGAAACAGCACCGTCAGCATCGGTGCCCGAACAGGAAGGCTCAGCAATCGGAGAAATGGCATGGAGTCAAGGTAGCGGCAGCCTTTCGGAGGAGCTGCCAGAGTGACTGCTTCGGTTGAAGTGCGATGACAGGGTCCCCAGAGTCTTCGCCCCTGGGCACAGCACAGCGATGGGTGCTGGTTGCCGTCGCGGTTGCTCTGGCCCTCGGTCTTGTGATCCTGCGCGGTGGCATTCAGAGCGAAAGCCCGATGGAACAGCTGGCGAGACAATCCCTCGACCCGCAAACAGCACTGACCAACGGACGTCCAACGCTGATGGAGTTCTACGCGGACTGGTGTCAGGTCTGCAGAGAAATGGCACCCTCAATGCTGGAACTGGAGGAGACCTCCCGAGAACAACTCAATGTTGTTCTGGTGAACGTCGATAACCCCCGTTGGCAAGATCTGGTTGATCGCTACGACGTCAACGGCATCCCCCAGTTGAATCTGTTCAATGCCGAGGGAGAGCCGAGGGGTCGATCCCTTGGCCTGCGCAGTGCTGAAGAACTGCAACTGCTGCGTGCAGCACTGCTGGAGGATCAGCCTTTACCCGCCCTGCCTGGGGTCGGCACCATCAGCCGGCTAACGCCTCCTGGCTCCGCTGACCGTGCCTTGGCTGGAGCGTCGAGCCAACCCACAGCCGGGCCCCGAAGCCATGGTTGACACGCCTCGCCATGATCACCGCAACTCGTCACTCCGACGCCCCCATGGACCGCTTTCGGGTCGATCTGATCGCAGCCACGCCGAACCCGCAGCAATGCGTGTACGCCGCCATGCATCAGGACTACAGCGAAGGGTTTGTGGCCGGAGACCGTGCGAGTTGGCCGGATGAGCAACGGGCAGGAGAGATCTGCGTCAAACGTCTGCTGTCTGGAGAGCGGGGCCACTACGGCCCGATGGAACACGCCCAGATTGTGCTGAACGTGGGCTGGTTCCCGCACTCGGTGATGCAGCAGGCACGCACCCACCGCGTCGGCGTGAGCTTCGATGTGCAATCGATGCGATACACCGGCGACCGCATCTGTCGCGCAGCGGATGGGGCCCTCGACCTTGAGGAGGTGTTTTATCTAAGGCCCGTCGGGGAGTACAGCGACCGGCAGGGCAAGAAATACGCCTACACCGAAGCGCTGCGCAACCAGGATCTAGAGCTGTGCCGCAGCGCCGCCGAGCGTTACAGAGACCTTCTCAAGGCCGGCTTCGCCGAAGAACATGCCCGCGGCATCCTTCCCTTCGACTACCGCCAGCATTTCGTGGTGAGCTTCAGTCTGCGGGCATTCCTGCACTTCATGGATCTGCGGGCCAAGCTCGATGCCCAACTTGAGATCCGCCAGCTCTGCGATCTGATGTGGCCCCACATGGTGGCGTGGGCCCCTGAATTTGCGGCCTGGTACGAAAAGACCAGGCTGCACCGAGCACGACTGGCCCCGTGAATCAAGCGATTTAAACCTTGGCCAGGGTCACCCGTTCCGGCTGATGCTGGTATTTGCCTTGTCGATCGCTGTAGGTGGTTGAACAGGGATCACCTTCAAAGAACAACAGCTGACAGATGCCTTCATCGGCATAGATCCGGCAGTCAGCACCAGAACTGTTGCTGAATTCAAGGGTGAGGTGGCCCTCCCAGCTGGCTTCTGCTGGAGTGGTGTTCACGATGATCCCCAAGCGTGCATAGGTGCTCTTGCCCAAGCAGATCACGGTGATGTTGGGGGGAACCCTCAGCTTTTCCAACGCCACGCCAAGGCCATAGGAATGCGCCGGAAGTATGAAGTAGCGCCCGTCGTCATCTTCATGCAGCGGGGTGGGCTCCAGGTTGGCCGGGTTGAACCGCTTGGGGTTCATCACCGTGCCCGGCACATGCCGGAAGATCAGAAATTCCTGGGGAGACAGGCGCAGGTCATAGCCATAGGAGGAACAACCGAAGCTCAGCACGGGGCGCAGCTTCTGCTCCGGATCCAGATGACGGACAAGGCCACTTTGGAAGGGCTCGATCATGCCCTGTCCGGCCTGTTCAGTGATCCAGCGATCGCACTTGAGCATCAGAAACCTCGGCGCAACTCCGTGACTTGATCTGCCATCTCCACCACACCGGAGGGGATTGCAGGTCCAGTGATGATCACATCCATCGAAGCGGGCCGCTGCTCAAGGGCCTCAATCACATCCGCCTCATTGAGGTATCCGAAAGTCACAGCAAGGCCGATTTCATCCAGCACCAGTTGATCGAGATCACCCTGGATCAGGTGCTGACGGCAGATGGCCCAAACCGCAGCCACCGCTTCCGCACCACCGGGATGATCCGGCGAGGAGAGACAGAGAGGCACCTCGGGCCGCAGCCAGACAAGGCCGCCACAGAGTTGAACGCGACCGGCGGGTCCCTGTTGCACGCCCCCTTTAAGGAACTGACTGATCAGAACACGACTGCCCAAGCCGGCGGCACGCATGGCTTGGCTGAGCACACTGGCGAAACTGCCTCGGTAGGGCGCCGTGTGCACCTGCAACTGCCCTTCGGGTGCCACCACATACAAAGGTGGTGGGTCGGAGACGGCAGGCAAGGAAGTGAAGCCGGCGCGCTGCAGAGCCTGCTGATCCCGATCCAGGGAGTTCTGGAAGGCTTGGGGGTCGACAAGGCTTGTGGTCATCGCGGCAACATCCGTCCGGGCGACCCCGGCAAGACCTTGAATGTAGCGGCGAGATGACATTCCACAAGGGGATTGACACCACCCATGGTGTTTGAACAGGGCGAGAACCAACCGCCTGCGAGGCTTGAACAACTGCACACCACCAATGAGCCAACCACCTGGACACCGCACCGATGGTCGAAGCCCGCGGCAGTTGCGACCGTTCTCGGTGAGCTGGAATCCCATGGGGTTTGCCTTGAGCTCCCTAGTGGTTCACACCGGTCGAACCGCTGTTCTCTGCAGCGTCTGCCTGGAGGAGAAGGTCCCCCGCTGGCGCAAGGGAGAGGGGTTGGGATGGCTCAGCGCCGAATACCGGTTGCTCCCGGGCTCCACGCCGCAGCGGCAATCCCGAGAGTTGATGAAACTGTCGGGCCGAACGCAGGAGATTCAACGGCTGATCGGCCGCAGCCTGCGCGCCGTGATCGACATGGAGCGCCTTGGGGAGCGCACCTTGCTGATCGACTGCGATGTGATCCAGGCCGATGCCGGCACCCGGACGGCGTCGATCACCGGGGCTTGGCTGGCCCTTGAACAGGCCTGCCGGTCGCTCGTGCAGCAAGGAGTGCTGGAACAATCACCCCTGGTCGACCAGGTGGCTGCCGTGTCCGTCGGCCTTGTGAATGGCGAAGCCTTGCTGGATCTCGACTACAGCGAGGACAGCAGGGCTGAGGTGGACCTGAATGTTGTGCAGGCTGGCGATGGTCGCCTGCTGGAGATTCAAGGAACAGCGGAAGGAGCCCCCTTCAGCCGCAGCCAGCTCAATGATTTGCTGGATCTTGCGGAGCCGGGCCTGACATCCTTGATGCAGGCGCAACATGGAGCCTTGAACGAGCACAGCAGCTTTACGTAATAACGGCTACATGGCGGCCACCGATGGCTCCGTAACTTCGCTTCATCAGGGGGGTTGTCATGACCAGTAGCCGAGGTTTCAGCCGATACGCCCCACAGATGGTGGCTCCAGCTCCCAGTCCAGAGCCGGCCAATCGCTCCCTGTTGGAGATCATCCGCGATCTGGATGGCGCCAGCAGTGAGCTGGTGGACCGCAACAAGACAATCTTTTTTCCCGGAGATCCCGCCGAACGGGTGTATCTGATCCGCCGGGGAGCTGTTCGCCTCTCCCGCGTGTATGAATCAGGCGAAGAGATCACGGTGGCCCTGCTCCGCGAGAACAGCCTTTTCGGGGTGCTCTCCTTGCTGACCGGTCAACGATCCGATCGCTTCTATCACGCAGTGGCCTTCACCAGGGTTGAGATGGTGACAGCACCGGCGACATCCGTGAAGGCCGCCATCGAAGCGGACACCAGCGTTGGGCTGCGCTTGCTTCAGGGCCTGTCCAGCCGGATTCTTCAGACCGAAACAATGATCGAAACCCTGACCCACAGGGACATGTCTTCGCGTCTGGTGAGCTTCTTGCTGGTGCTGTGCAGAGATTTCGGCGTGGCCGATGAGCTGGGCATCACCATCGATCTGCGCCTGTCGCATCAAGCCATCGCTGAAGCGATTGGCTCAACCCGCGTCACAATCACGCGTCTGCTGGGAGACTTGCGCCAATCCGGTCTGGTTCAGATTGATCGCAAAAAAATCACCGTTCTGGATCCGATCGCTCTGGCCAAACGCTTCAGCTAGACAGCAACGCGACCGACAGGTGCAGCCATGAGCGGCTGGGCGTTAATCCTCGTTCTCCTGGTCCTCGGAGGCGTGCTGTCGACCCTGGGTGACCGGTTGGGCAGCCGCGTTGGCAAAGCCAGGCTGAGCTTGTTCAAAATGCGCCCGCGGCGAACCGCCGTTCTGATCACAGTGCTGACTGGCAGCCTGATCAGCGCACTGTCGCTCGGCCTGCTGCTGCTGGTGAGCCGCCAGCTGAGGGTGGGACTGTTTGAACTTGATGCTCTGCAAGCCCGGCTCCAGGACAGCCGACGGCAGCTCGATGCAGCCGAACGGGAACGGGACAAGACCCGAACGGACACCAAGCGGATTGCTGCTGAGCTCAAGCAGGCGCAGCAACGGGCGGACACCCTGCGCCTTGAACTGGCTCCGCTTCAGGACGAACGCGCCCAACTCGAGGCCGAGCGCGAACGATTAACCCGCGATATCGCCTCCCGCGATGCCGATATCCAGCGAACGGAAGCTGAATTGAAGAGTGTGCGCAGCCGCATCCGATCCGGTGAGCAGGAACTCAAGGATCTCGAACGCAATCTGGTCGCCCTCAGACGTGGGTCGGTGGTGATCAGCAGCGGACAGACCTTGGCGCGAGCAACGGTTCGGCTCGACGCTCCAGAGCAAGCAAAACTCGCTGTCGACAGGCTGCTTCAGGAAGCCAATCTCAATGCCTACGCCAAGGTGAGGCCGGGTGAAGCCCCCAAACGCCAGTTGATCCGCGTCCCCCGCAGCGACGTGCAACGGCTGCAAAGCATCATCCGAGAACCGGACACCTGGGTGATCTCACTGCGCTCCGCCACCAATGTGCTGCGCGGCGAAACGGCGGTGTACGCCTTCCCCGAGGTGCGTCCCAACCGTCGGGTGGCGCAAAGCGGGGACGTGCTGGCCACCACCACACTGCAACAGGATGAACGCACTCCGGAGAGCATCCGCACACGCCTGAACCTTCTCCTGGCTTCGGCCTATGCGGAGGTGCAACGGCGGGGATCCCTCACGGAAGGGCTGCAGTTTGATGGATCGGCCGTCTCTCAACTGGCCCAGAGTCTGATGGAAGAGCCCAGCCAAAGCGTGATCTTGAAGGTGATTGCTTCTGGGGTCAGCGAGAGCGCCGATCCTGTGGTCGTCAAGATTGAGGCCTCCCGATGAAGCGGGTTGCGGTGCTCGATCCAGGCCGCTGCAAGTGTGGCCTGGTGCTGGCCGATCTTGATCTTGGACTTGTCCGCGAGGGCCACCTCCTCACCCCAGAGGCCGTGGAACCCTGGCTGGAGCGGTGGAATCAAGACCAACCTCTGGACCGCATCCTGATCGGCAATGGCACGGGAAGCCAGGCATGGATCAAACGGCTCAAACGCCTGGGCAGCCTCACGGTGATTCCGGAACAGGGAAGCACCCTGAGGGCAAGACAGCGGTACTGGACGCTATGGCCCGCTCGAGGTTGGCGCCGAGTCCTGCCGACGGGGCTGCGCATTCCACCGGTGGACCTGGATGCTGTTGCCGCCCTGGTGATGCTGGAAGAGCACCTTCAATGCCACCTGCGATGGCCAGAGCCGGCCCCAAAGTTCGTGCTCAGAACCGGGCCCTGACCATGAAGGTGTAGTCACCTCCCGGTTCAAGCTTGTAATCGGATCGCACCAGGAACCGGCGTAGGGCATCCTCGATCAGAGCCCGTCCCAAGGACGGTTCCACCACCAGCTCACCCCGGTCAAACCCCCAGGAAAACTGCCACTCGAAGCCACCGGCCGAAACCTCGCCCTCCACACACTTGGCCTGAAAACACTGGCGGAGCACCCGCAGATGGGCTGTTGTCGCCGGAAGCGCCGGCATCAGTCGTTGCACTCCAGGTCATGGCGGAACCCGTTGATCCAAGTTCCAGCGCGCTCAAAACTTTGGCGCTGAAGACGTTCGATCGCCTCCAGAACAGCATCAAGAACCGCCTCGACACAGGGTTGCTCCAGCTTGCTGAAGGGACCAAGAACATGGGACACCGTTCGGGCTCGACGCTCGGCAGGGTTCTCAGCTGGTGCACCTATGCCGATCCGCAATCTCGGAAAGGCCTGGGTTCCGAGATGCTGAATGGTGCTGCGCAGTCCGTTGTGACCACCAGCTCCACCCTGAGCCCGCAGCCGCAGGCGACCGAGGGGAAGATCCATGTCGTCCACCAGCACCAGCAGTTGGTGCGGTTCAAGCCCAAACCAATCGAGGGCCGCACGGATCGCCCGACCGCTGTCGTTCATGTAGGTCTGTGGCATCAAGAAGCGCAAACGTCGATCCCCCACACCTGTATCGGCGGCCAGACCATGCAGCTTGGCTTGCTGCCGAAAACTGAATCCAGAACGGTCACTCAGAAGCTCCAACGCCATGAAGCCGATGTTGTGACGTGTTCCGGAATATTTGGTCCCTGGATTGCCCAGTCCGACCACCAGCTTGAGATCAGTGGTCATACCGCTGGAACAACTCAGTCGCTGGGGGGAAGTTCTTCAGCCGGTTTGACCGTGTCGTCAGGCATTTCCGGCTCAGCCATGGCTTTGTTGATCTCCCGTTCAAATTCCTTGGAGGCCGACTGAAAACCCTTCAAGGTCTTGCCCAAGGTACGACCTAGTTCTGGGAGCCGCTTCGGACCAAAAACCAACAGGGCAACGGCGCCGATGACCGCCATTTCGGGGAGACCGACGCCGAAGATGTTCATACGTCCAGATCAGCCCAGGCCGTTCCAGTTCACGTTGATGCCCTCAAGGATCAGGGACTTGTTGTAGAGCTGGAGGATCACCAACAGAAACACCAGGAACAGCACCATGAAAATGCCCATAACGGGAGTGGTGCCCCATCCGGGAACCACCTTGCCGTATTCGGAGTTAAGGGGGCGGAGAAGGTCTCCCAGACGGGTGCGTTGGGCCATGGCGACGCCGGGTCTCGGGTGGTTTGAAGTCCCGATACTGTAGGGGCCGACTCCGGTTCGGGGTTGATCCTGTCGAGAGATGTGATGGAAACGTCGTCCCCAGCCCTGTCAGTCGCCATTGGCGTGCTCGCCGTTTTGTTCGGACTCACCGGATTTGGCGTTTACCAGGCCTTCGGCCCGCCCTCAAAAGCACTCGACGACCCGTTCGACGATCACGAGGACTGACCGAGCACCAAGGAGACGAGTTCTCCCGGGGCGATCACCACGGCATCAGCAGCACTTGAATCAGATTCCCTGCGCACACTCCACCCCGCTCCAGGGGTCCAGCGGCAGCGCGACGATCCCGCATTGAGCAGCTGCAGCAGACAATCACCCCCATGGCCCTTCAAAGCCACCGGTGTGAGCTGCAGCGGCAGCGCTGGGATCCATTGACGCAGCGCTGCAGGCAGAGGCAGACACCATCCCGGCTCGCGGAAGGCAATGGCCGCTTGCGGCACACCCGCATCGCTCCAGGAGCCAGACAACGGCATGAGGGCCAAACGCTGGCGATGCCACCCCTGATCGGCACTCGGATCAGGCCAGGTCGGACCGCGCAGCAGCGAAACACCAAGCCGGTCTGAAGACCAATCAACCCCCTGGGGACCGTCCAGCAGCACAGCCATCCCGCCTCCGGGAGCCGCCGACTGCGAGGCGAACCAGGAGATCACGGGGACCTCCCAGCGGGCTTGTTCCCGAGCCGTCATCGGCTCAGCCGGCCGTTCGATCACCCCTCCACTGGTGTCGGCAGCAATGCGGACGGCGGGAGTCGCCAACGGCAGATCCAGACGCAACAACTCGTGGGTCTGACGCCAGTCGATGCTGCAGATCAGCTCAAGCCACGGCGTGTCGGCCTTCAGCCGCAGGTCGAGCCGCATGCGGCTGGCACCAAGCTGGCGCCGCAACACCCCATGGGCCACCAGGGGGCCCTGATCGAGCCATTCCATGCAATCCGTGGGCACCACGCCCAGGGGCTGAGATCGGTAGTCCGCCGCCAGATCCCAGGCATCCCAGAATTCGCCGCGGTCCCGATAGCGCTCCAATTGCAGGGGGGACGACAATTGATTCCGGCCATCGCGATCCCGCAGAGCCAGCAGTCCTGCCGCGGAGACGTCAAGGTCGATCAGACCATTGCCCACGCGCCAAGCCCCCGCCCCCAGCGACGTGATGACCACCGGGTGACGGGGTTCAGCAGCGCAGGACGCCAACCCTGGTTCACTCCGGAGCGGCACAGAACAGGTCCCGTGCTGAGGTGGCAACTGCACCCAGGTGCCACCACCAGCGGCGGCCTGCTGGGGCAATGCAACGGCTTGGGCTGACCACGATCCCGCCGGAAGACGAACCAGAGGCGACCAGGAGGCCAAAGGCTGCAGACCCCACCAACTCCAGTCCCCCGCCGTGACCTGCGAAAGGGACAGCCTTGCCAGCCTCCGGTCGCGCTCCCGGCGGGCCTGGCGCCGGGCCGCACGCCAGACCGGTTCGGCCTGCTCAAACACCTCAGGGATCGAGGTTCCCGGAAGAATGTCATGAAACTGCTGAAACAACAGCGGGCGCCAATCGCTGCTGCGGCTGTCCCGGCCCGTGATGGCCAACAGGGCCGACGCGGCATCGGCCTCCCGCAAAAGCTGTTCCAAGGTGCGGTTGTGCCGCTTCTGATCAGGCCTGCTGGTGGCGCAACCGCGGTGCAACTCCAGAAAGAGCTCATCCCGCCACACCGGCCAGGCCTGATCGTCCCGCTCCAGCCCTTTCAGAAACTCACGCACCGTGCCAGCTCGGGTGGGCAGGGCAGTCGATTGGCCCTCCCAGAGCTCGATCTGTTCGAGCAGCTCTTCGGTCGGACCACCTCCGTGATCACCAACACCCGGAATCCAGAGGGCCGTCTCCAGGCCCGTGGCCTGATGCCATGCCCGCTGTTCCTCGAGCATCTCCACAGGGTCAGCGCGGCGCCCGATCGGCGGAAGCATCAGGCTGTGCAGCTCGGATCGTCCCCGCCCGCGCCAGCAGAACACGCGATGGGGGAAGGGGTTCTCGGCATTCCAGGCCAACTTGTGCGTGCAGAACCAGCGCACACCGGTGGCTGCTGCCACCGCAGGTAGGCCAGCAGCGAAGCCAAAGCTGTCCGGCAACCAGGCCAGCTCATGGGCCCATTCCGGGAAACGGCGACGGCTGTCGTCCTGCCCGATCGCGAATTGATTCCACAGCGACGCCGTACTGACCAGAACACAGTCCGTTTCGACCCAGGGGCCATTGATCGGTTCCCAACGGCCGGCGCGGCTGGCCGCCTGGATCTCAGCAAACAGAGCAGGCCGATGCTGTTCCATCCAGGCGTAAAGCGCTGGAGTGGAATGGGCAAAGCGCAGCTCGGGCCAGCGACGCATCAGGGCCAAGGCCGATCGAAAGGTGCGTTCAGCGGCCTGCCAGGTGTCGGCCACCGGCCAGAGCCAGGCGAGATCGAGATGGGCATGACCCAGCCAATGCAACGCCCCTCGCGGGGGGGGCACCTGATGCAGGTGCGCTGCAACAGCGGCCTGCGCCTCAGCACTGCTGGGATCCAGATCCGCCCAATGCGGCGGCAGGTCTCCGTCCGCCGCCAGATGCAGGTCCAAGGCCGCAGGCAACAAGGTGCCCTCTGGATCGGGGCCACCGGCTTGCGGCTCGAGATCGAGATGACTGCTGATCAGAGCTCCATCGTCATGCAAGGGGCTACAGAGCTCCAGCACAAGATCCAGCGCAGCCCCCTGGCGACATCGCTCGGGCAGTGGCCAGCGACAAGCAGTATCGAAAAGATCCCCCTCATGCACCAGCACACCATCCACCCAGAGCCGCATCTGCTCGGCCCACCAGCTCAGCACCAGCCGGGCATGGCCAGACGCCTTGTCAGACCAGCCGTCTGGCCAGCTCAACCGCTGCTGAAGCCGCAACCATTGTCGGCCTCTTGGCCAGATCAGCAGACCACGCTTGGCCCAGTCCGGACGGTGCGTTGATCCCCAGGTTTCATTGAGAAAACCATCGGCCTGGGGCGTGCCTGAGCGGTACCAACCGGCTCGCAGATCACGACGCGAGCGACTGCGAAACGTTTCAATCCACTCCGATCGACCGACCTGATCAGGGTCCATTGCCCTGCTGACGTTGTCATGCCCCATAGGATGATGCCCTTCTCTCAGACGCCGGTCGGTCTCCATGCTCGCCCTCAAGATCTCCGTTTACTCGGTCGTCTTCTTCTTCCTCGGCATCTTCGTGTTCGGATTTCTTGCGAGCGATCCCAGCCGAACCCCCAGCCGCAAGGACCTGGAAGATTGAGTCAACCTCTCGAACAGACCGCGCCACGCACTGGTCTGATCGAACTGGGATTCCTGTTATGAGCTGGCAAGCTCATAGCTCTCAGCAGAATTCCTTTGGCGGCGAACCGCCTTCCTCTCCTCTTAACCGGGATCCTGATCACAGGTTCGGTTTCGGCATTGCCCGTTTCAGCCAGCTCGGCTGATCAGACGTCGTCGACTCTTGCTCAGGCGCCGGAGCGCCTCAAGATTCGGGCTGATCGTCAGTTCACCGATTCCAAGTCCAAGGCATCCATTGCCGAAGGCAACGTCAGCGTTCAGCTCGGCGATGCGGAACTCCACGCCGATCGCATTGAATTTGATGCTGGTTTTCGCACGCTCTACGCCCGCGGCGCCGTTCGTTTCAGGCGTGGCAACCAATATTTTCAAGCCTCGAGTTTCCGCTACAACCTCGTCCAAAACCAGGGTCAGCTCAATGACGTCTACGGGGTCATCGATCTCGAGGAGCCTGTTACCAATCCATTAACGAGCTCTTCAACAGCATCGCCAATCCCTGAAACACCGTCCACGTCAGGACCAGACGGAGCCCCAACGGAAGAGATCCGAGCAAACAGCGACACGATGCCCCCGGTGGCCTGTCCGCCGCTTCTTCCTCCCATTCCCGACTGGCATCCACAGCCCTGGGCGGTCACGGCCTGGGGGGGGCAGATGATTGACGCCGCCTTTGGCGACACCTTCCTGTTCAACGGCCGCATGCGACCGGAGGCCGTGCTGGGTGTGGGCCTGCAGAGGCGGATCATGCGCGCAGGTCCACTGGCCATTGAACTCGAGGCTGACCTGTTCAGCCACATTGCCAAGCAGCAGCGGGGGGGCGAGTTCAACCAGAACAAGCCCTTCGCCGACCTACCCGCCCAGAGCTTCGGCGAGGGCATTCTGGGCATCGGTGCGCGGATCTGGGTGCAGCCTTGGCTGAGTTTCAGCTTCGTTGAGGGCATCAGCTACAACACCGATGTCAGCCTCTACGAGAAAACATTCCGCGAGAACTACACCCAGCTGCTGAACTATCTCGGCTTCGAAGTCGAAGCTGCTGTGTCCTCCGACCTCTCGCTCGTTGGCCGAATTCACCACCGTTCCGGGGCCTTCGGCACCTACGCAGGTGTCACCGAGGGGAGTAATGCCTACCTACTCGGCCTGCGCTACCGCTGGGGTCGGGATACACCCAAGCCGGAAAGCGTCATGATGCCGCCCCTGCCTGAGTGTGATGACCCGGATCGCGACCAGCGCGTCAAGCCCTCCTCCCTCTCCGACCGTCTCGACTCGATTGCCCTCGGTGATGGAGGGGATCCCCAGCGCCATGTCTCCAGCCATGGCACCCCTGACCCACCAGCGATGCCCCCGGCTCAGCAGCAGGCCATGCGCACCGAGGCGATCGCCGCGATTGACCAGCGCATCTCGGACGTCGATTTCCAGGGCAGCTTCAGCATCGAGCGACGCAGCGGCATCCCCGTTCAACGCCTGAATTCCTCAGTCAGGGATGAAAACCGCTTCGGGGTGGTCAAAGTGCCTCAACTGAAGAGCCTCGGAAGCACGAATCTCCTGAATGGCACGATCAGCCGCTGGAGGGTGCAAGCCTCGAAGGTCTTGATCACATCCGATGGCTGGCAAGCCGATCGGATGGGTTTCAGCAACGATCCTTTCACCCCGGCGCAGACCAGGATCGACGCAGAGGATGTGATCGCTCGCGAGCAAAGCAACGGTGATGTGCTGATCTCAGCGCGTCGCAACCGCCTGATCGTCGAAGAGCGACTGCCCGTCCCCGTGACCCG
This sequence comes from Synechococcus sp. KORDI-52, assembly GCF_000737595.1. Taxonomy (NCBI): domain Bacteria; kingdom Bacillati; phylum Cyanobacteriota; class Cyanophyceae; order Synechococcales; family Synechococcaceae; genus Synechococcus; species Synechococcus sp. KORDI-52. The sequence goes on from NZ_CP006271.1 coordinate 204,182, forward strand.
TCGGCAGCTCATCCAAAAGGAGGAGGAAGTCGAGAACCGCCTGGTTGTTGGCATCGACAATGACGACCGCGGCGGACTGTTTGTAGGACGCAACCTGAGACCGCTGACCATCGGCTCCAGCACGGAACTATCCGTTCAACCGCAGTTCATGGTCCAGCGCGCCATCGACGGCGATTTCAACAGCGCCGGAGATCTGTTTGGTTTGGAGGCGAAACTTCGTGGCCGGTATGGGAACTACCAACTGAGTGCCGACGCCGACATGAGCAGTCTTGATCCGGCAGACATCCTGAGCAGCAGTCGCTTCTGGGGAAACTTCGGCCGCGACATCAACCTGGGGCGCTTGGGGGTCCTCGAAGCCAAGTTGTTCGGGGCTTACCGCTATCGAACCTGGAATGGCTCCCTCGGTGAAACCGACATCAATGCGGCCTACGGCGTTTATGCCCAGACCCGGGGGAGCTGGTCAACAGGGGAGGCCGACCACGAGTACCTCATTCGCGGTGCAGTGGGGGACTACCAGGCGGAACGGTTCAACAGTGATCGCCTTCTGCGCAGCGGGCGTGGCAGTCTCTATGCCTCGCTCACCAGCCAGTTTCCCCTGATGAAGGGGAAGACCGCAGAGCTGATTCCGACAGCGGCCTATCGCTACTCCCCAGTCCCGATCGTCCCAGGGCTGCGCCTGAACACCAACGTGAACACCTCGGTTGCCGTCTATGGCGATGGACTTCACCAGGAAACCCTGAGTCTGAGCGGAGGGCCCACCATCACCCTGGGCACCTTCAGCAAGCCCTTTCTCGATTTCACACAGATCTCGATTGTCGGCAGCGGCTCCCTGAAAAACGGCAACAGCCCTTTCGCCTTCGATCGGAACGTTGATCTTGCCACCCTTGGCGTCGGTCTGACCCAGCAAATCGTGGGGCCGGTCGTCCTCAGCACAGGCGTCAGCTACAACATCGATCCCGGCTCGGAGTTCTACGGCAGAACAGTCAACTCGAACATCGAACTGCGCTGGCAACGACGCAGCTACGACGTGGGGATCTATTTCAATCCCTACGAAGGCATTGGTGGCGTTCGCTTCAGGCTCAACGACTTTGACTTCAAAGGAACAGGGGTGCCCTTCGTGCCGTACACGCCAACGAACTGGATGAAGACAACCAACGCAGATCGACCCTTCTGATCATTCACCACCCCCAATGATCAGGTCGCTTCCGAACAGTGAAGCTCCGGCATAGCGCATGCCGGAGGTCTTTGCGTTGGGCGCATAGGCATTGATCACCCGGGCATCACGCAAATCGGCACCACGCAGATCCACGCCAGACAACTCCGCATTGGTGAGGTTGGCTCCACGCAAGTCAGCCCCTTCCAGCAAAGCCCCAGTCAGATCAGCCCCTTCCAAATTCGCTTCCCTGAGATCGGCGCCGCGTAGATCGCTGCCCCGAAAATCAGCACCGATGAGATGGGTCTGACGCAGGTCTGCATGGCGCAGATCACAACCGGGACAACTGCGATCCAGTGAATCGTGGGGCTGAACCAGAAGCGGTACCGCACCAGCGGGAGCAGCAGCCGCAACCATCAACACCGGCAACAACAACCGCGACAACACATGGGCCATTGAGACGCAGCCTCCTCACGCAACCGCCTATCTCTTTCATAGACACAGGAGTCGCGATTGACCGTTAATCGGCGGTGAATCGGTTGATGTAAGGCAGTGTCTTCATCAACGCTGCAACCTGGGGGCCATGGTCCAGAAGCTGAGACGTGGCATCCCAGCGGCCGCTGCGCAGCATGTCCAGAGGACCAGCTTCGATCGTCACAGGCCAGCTGGACTCCGATGAAGTCAGTTGCAAAGTGGCGAGATCCAGCTGCCAGGAGCCATCCGGTTCACGATCCACCTTGGCCTGAATGGCCTTGATCTGGTCAGGCGCTGCCACAACACAGGGAATGCCCAGGGCGAGGCAATTGCCATAGAAGATCTCCGCAAAACTGACACCGATAACCGCGCGGATTCCCCAGCGCATCAAGGCCTGAGGCGCGTGCTCACGGCTGGAACCACAGCCGAAATTGCCATTCACCACCAGGATCGAGGCACCCTGATAGCGGGCCTGATCAAAGGGATGCTCGCCGGAGAGCTCCAGACGGTCATCAGCGAACACCTGGTCGCCCAGCGCCTCGAAGCTGACGCATTTGAGAAACCGTGCCGGAATGATCCGATCGGTATCGATGTCTTCACCTGGAAGGGCAATGGCCGTTCCACTCACCTGCTCAATCGGACCAGTCGGGAAGAGAGCCATCACGATGCGGACGGAGAGATCAAAGTACGGACATCGGTCACATGACCGTTCACGGCAGCGGCGGCCACCATCGCTGGACTCATCAACAACGTCCGGCCACTGGCCGATCCCTGCCGACCCTTGAAATTGCGATTGCTGGAGCTGGCGCTGATCTGCCGTCCCTCAAGTCGATCCGGATTCATGGCCAGACACATCGAGCAGCCAGGCTCCCGCCATTCAAAGCCTGCGGCACGAAACACCGCATCCAGACCTTCCGCTTCAGCAGCCTTCGCCACCTGCTCCGAGCCTGGAACCACGAACGCCTTGATGCCCGCGGCCACCTGGCGCCCGCGGGCCACGTCGGCGGCAGCACGGAGATCGCTGAGCCGACCATTGGTGCAGCTGCCGATGAAACAGACATCCACAGGAACGCCGGCAATGGCCGTACCTGGCTGCAGATCCATGTAGCGGTAAGCCTCTTCCGCGATCGGACGCTCACCCGCATCCAGCTGGTCGAGGCTGGGGACGGTTTCATCAATTCCCAGACCTTGCCCGGGAGTGATACCCCAGGTCACCGTGGGCGGAATCGCAGCCGCATCAAACACCACTTCATCGTCCACCGTTGCATCAGCGTCAGTCGCCAGGGAGCTCCACCAGGCGACAGCGCGGGTCCAGGCGTCACCCGTGGGGGCATAGGGGCGACCTTTGAGATAGTCAAAGGTCACCTGATCGGGATTGACGTAACCGCAGCGGGCTCCACCCTCGATCGCCATGTTGCAGAGCGTCATCCGCTCTTCCATTGACAACGCCTCGATGGCAGACCCGGCGAACTCATAGGCGTAACCAACACCGCCTTTCACACCAAGGCGGCGGATCACGTGAAGGATCAGATCCTTGGCCGACACCCCGTCCGAAAGGAGGCCATTCACCTGGATCCGGCGCACCTTGAGCTTGTTCATCGCCAGGCTCTGGCTGGCCAGCACGTCGCGTACCTGACTCGTGCCGATCCCGAAGGCAATCGCTCCGAAGGCGCCATGGGTGGACGTATGGGAGTCACCGCAAGCCACCGTCATCCCGGGCTGTGTCAGTCCGAGCTCCGGGGCAATCACGTGAACGATGCCCTGCCGACCGCTGCCGATGTTGTTGAGAGGAATCCCGTGCTCCTGGCAGTTCCGCTCCAAGGTGCTGAGCATCTCTTCCGCCAACGGATCGGCGAATGGCCGTTCCTGGGAGGTGGTCGGCACGATGTGGTCCACCGTGGCCACCGTGCGCTCAGGACAGCGCACGCTCAGGCCCTTGTCCTTCAGTGCGGAAAAGGCCTGAGGACTGGTGACCTCATGAATCAGATGCAGACCGACAAACAGCTGGATGGATCCACCGGGAAGCTCCGCAACCCGATGCAGATCCCACACCTTGTCGTAAAGGGTGCCGGAACTCAACAGTTCAGCCGCAAGGACCGTTGACCCTAAACCTGAGCGAGCAAGCGCAGACGCAGACGGTCCAAACCGCGGATCACACTCAGCCTCTGAATGGCCGCCCGGCCCCGCCGCTCACCGAAATGCTGCACCCAGGTCTCACAACCATGGGGGCCGGCCAAGGCCAGGTGCACCAAGCCCACCGGCTTCTCAACACTGCCACCGCCAGGGCCGGCAATGCCGCTCACCGCAATCGCCCAGTCGCACTCCAGCCGCTCCCGTACTCCCCGGGCCATCGCCTCGACCACAGGTTCCGAGACAGCCCCATGGGTGACGAGCAGATCCGGAGACACCCCGAGCAAGCCCTGTTTCACGTCATTGCTGTAGGCGACGACGCCACCCTGGAAGACCGACGAAGACCCTGGAACAGCCGTGAGGGCTGCCGCCAGTCCACCACCGGTGCAGGACTCCGCCACCGCCATCGTCTGATGGCGGTGGCGGAGCAAGTCGATCACCACCGACGCCAGGCTGTCCTCATCCACCCCATAGCAGTGGTCCCCTGTGCGACGGCGCAACTCGGCCTCCAGCGGCACCAGCATCTGGGCGGCGGCATCGGCCGTGGGCGCACAGGCCGTGAGCCGCAATTTCACATCTCCGAGCGAGGCATAGGGTGCCACCGTTGGATTGGTCGACGTCAACAGATCGGCAACGCGCTCCGCCAGATCGGATTCACCAATGCCGCTGAAGCGAAGCTGACGGCTGACAAACACACCTGACGTCCCAGCATTGGCTTGAAGCCAGGGAACGGCCGTCTCCGTCCACATCGCCTGCATCTCCGAAGGCACCCCCGGGAAGGTGAGGATCGTGAAATCAGGCCGGGGCGACCAGATCATCCCGGGCGCCGACCCCTTTGGATTGGGAAGGATCTCCGCCCCACGAGGGAAATAAGCCTGGCTGCGGTTACTGAGCGCCACCGCGCGGCCACCCGCCGATAACTTCCGCTGGATCTCCAGCCAAAGTTCAGGTCGCTCCTCAAGGGGAGTCTCGAAGGCAGCGGCCAGGGCCTCTGTGGTGAGGTCATCGGGTGTGGGGCCCAGACCTCCGGTCGTCACGAGAACCCTGCAGCGTTGGGACGCCTCGCGCACGGCGGCAACCAGACGGTCTTTGTTGTCACCGACGACGGTCTGGCGGTAATGCGGAAGCCCCAGGCACGCCAACTGTTCAGCAATCCATCGGGCATTGCCGTTGAGGATGTCCCCCAACAGCAGCTCCGTGCCCACGCACAGGATTTCGACGCCCGCTTCAGCCACGCGGCTCCCCGAGAGAGACGGGATCCACAGGGGTGGAACGCGGCGTGGTGTTCATCAGGGCCCGCTCGTGTTGCAGCTGGCGCCGGCTGATCACAACGGTGGCCACGAGGATGGCGGTGGCCAAAGCCAGCCAGAGGAATCGCATCTCAGCGTTGGCCACCACCAGGGCCAGGGCTGCGAGCCACTGGGTGAAGACGTAGATCAGGAGAACTGTGCGCCGATGGCTGAATCCGGCGCGCAGCAGGCGGTGATGCAGATGACGGCGGTCGGGGTAGAAGGGGGAGCGGCCTTCCCGCAGACGCCCCATGATCACGGCCGACATGTCGGCCAGAGGAAGCGAGAGAATCAGCAAGGGCAGCAAAAGGCTTACGGTTGTAAGCCCTTTGGCGGGGCCCACGATGCTCACGGCAGCGAGGGTGAAGCCGAGAAAGTAAGAACCTCCATCGCCCATGAAAATCCGGGCGGGATTGAAGTTGTGCCGCAGGAAGCCCAGGCAGCAGCCCGACAGGGCAGCGGCGAGGAATCCAGCGGCCACCTGATGCAACGAAAAGCTGACGGACACCAGCCCGACAGCGGCGATGCCTGCCACCCCGGCGGCAAGGCCATCGAGGCCATCCAACCAGTTGATGGCATTGGTGATTCCCACCAGCCAGACCACGGTCGCCAGAAGGCCGAGGCTGTTCGGCAAGGCAATCGGACCTGCCGACGCGGTGAGCCAGGGAAGATCGATGGCTCCAATGCGAACCCCTTGACTCCAGACCGCCATGGCCACGGCGACCTGTCCAGCCAGTCGCGGCCATGGCGAGAGGGCGAAGAGATCATCCGCCAGGCCGATCAGAAAGAAGCAGAGCGAGCCCGCCAAGGTGCTCCAAATCAATTGGTCTCTGGCTGGGGCCAGCAGTCCGAAGCCCCCCATCGACCAGACCGCCGCCAGGGCAAGACCAAAACCCAGCAGCATGGCAATTCCCCCGAGCCTCACCATGGGGGTGATGTGCTGTTTGCGCTCATCCGGTTGATCGGTCCAACCGAAGCGCAGACCCAACCGTCGAACCTGGGGCACCAGCACCGTAGTGATTGCCGCCGCCAGAAGAAAACTGACCGAGGCGACCGCGATTGGGCTGGCCAAGAGATTCACGACTGCTCCAGGAAAGAGACGATCCCCCGGTCAGAAGGAGTCATCTCAATCCTAAAGAGCCAGTAACCCACAGACCAGACACCAGCAAAGCCCGTTGAAGCGCTAAGGCCGAGCCTCATGCCAGCACAGGCTGCTTGCTGTCGGCATAGAGCGGAAAGCGCTCACACAGCGCAGCCACCCGATCCAGGCACCGCTGGCGCATCGCATCATCCTCAGGATTAAGAAGACGATCAGCAATCACATCCGCGACCTCGCGGAAGGCTTGCGCATCGAAACCACGGGTGGTGAGTGCAGCGGTCCCCAGCCGCAGGCCACTGGTGACGAAGGGCGATTCGGGATCAAAGGGAACGGTGTTCTTGTTGGCTGTGATGTGAACATCACTCACCAGCAGATCAGCCACTTTCCCCGTCATTCCGATGCCCCTGAGATCCAGCAGCACCACGTGGTTGTCGGTGCCGCCACTGACGACATCGATGCCGCGGGCGATCAGCTGTTCAGCGAGGGCCGCCGCATTGACAACCACCTGCTGGCTGTAGGCCTTGAACGAAGGCTGCAACGCTTCGCCGAAGGCCACAGCCTTGGCAGCAATCACGTGCTCCAAGGGGCCGCCCTGACTGCCAGGGAAGACGGCCTTGTCGAACTTCTTGGCGAACTCGGCATCGCGGCAGAGGATCAGGCCACCGCGGGGACCACGCAGGGTCTTGTGGGTGGTGGTGGTGACCACATCGCAGTGAGGCACCGGGCTGGGATGCTCACCAGCTGCCACGAGCCCGGCGATATGGGCCATATCGGCCAGCAGATAGGCACCCACTTCATCTGCGATGGCGCGGAACGCAGCGAAATCGATGGTGCGTGGATAAGCGGAATAGCCACAAACAATCAACCTGGGCTTGTGCTCCAAAGCAAGCTGGCGAATCGCCGCCATGTCCAGACGCTGGGTCTGCTTGTCGACGCCGTACTGGACGACGTTGAACCACTTGCCACTGACGTTGACGGGAGAACCATGGGTCAGGTGACCGCCATGGGACAGATCGAGCCCCATGATCGTGTCGCCGGGCTTGAGCAGCGCCAGAAAAACGGCGAAGTTGGCCTGGGCACCGCTATGGGGCTGCACGTTGGCCCAGGCAGCACCAAACAGCTGCTTGGCCCGCTCGATGGCCAGCTCCTCGATGGCATCAACGTGTTCACACCCCCCGTAGTAGCGCTTGCTGGGGAGTCCCTCGGCGTACTTGTTGGTGAGCACAGACCCCTGGGCCTGCATCACGGCGCGAGACGCAAAGTTCTCCGATGCAATCAATTCAAGGTGGGTTTCCTGACGCTGTCGCTCCTGGTTGATGAACGCAGCAATATCAGGATCCGACTGAGCCAGATCAGCGTCGATGGCGCGTCCAGAGGCCTGGCCCATGAAGTGTCAGTACAGCGTTGACCAATCGTAAGAAACCACTGTGAACAGACCGAGCGATCAACCAAAAAAAAACTGCCCATGGGGGCAGTTGAAACGCGCCTGGAGAGATTCGAACTCCCGACCCTCTGATCCGTAGTCAGATGCTCTAATCCGCTGAGCTACAAGCGCTTGCGCCAAACCATCAGACCCCATCGAGGGTCCGCTCGTCAACTGGGTCCGGGTCGCGTCAGGATTCAGGGGTTTCTGAGCTCAAGCAATGCCAATCCGCTGGTATGGCCCCGCTGACCCTGAGGATCCGACCTACCGGCATTTCGAGCGCATCGTGAACCTCTGCCTGCATGGCGGGGTCTTCGCTGCGGTGACCAGCGGCGGCTGGTTCCTGCAGGAGATGCGCCACCCCTTCCCTGACGGGAGCCTGACCTGGGTCACCAGCCTCTGGGCCACCCTGTGGCTGGGCCAATTGATTTGGGTGATTCTTCAGCGACCCAAGCCGGCTGAATAAGGCCAGCATGGTGGCCAGTCCCCCTCAAACCTCCTGGGCCGATGTCCCTTTCCGCCAGCGACCTGCAGGACCTCCAGAACGTTTTGGCTGATCGCCTCTACGTTCAGATCAGCGGCTGGCATCTGTATCTAGGCGATGCCGACCTGGCCTCCGCCCTGGCGATCGAATGCAGTGCCCGCGTCAATCAGGGTGCTGAGGTCGCGGCCCGGCAGGCCCTCGACGCCGTGAAGGTGCCGCTGGCGGGTGGCGCCAGTCAACTCCCTCTTGCCAAGCTGATTCCCCCCGCCCAATTGCGCGATCTCGAGGAGATCCTCGAGCCGTACTGCGGATAAGGTTGCAGTCCTTCCGCAGCGGTTGGTGTGCTGATCATTGAAGTCACCAACTCCAGAGATGTTGTTCGTCAGCGCATCGGCCGACTGGGTGAGCGGCTGATCGGACGGGTGGTGGATGCGGAGGCTCAGGTTGAAAAAGCGCTGATTCAGGAACTGGAAACCGCTTTCAAGGAATTCGGCATCGAAGCAAGGATCGTGTCTGTTCAGGGCCCGCAGCTCGTGGGTCGTGAACAGCTGGAACTCCCCATCCAGGTGCGTGAAGAGCGTGATGTGCGTCTCAGCGAGGCCTGAATCGACCCACCACCAACTGCGTGAGCTCACGCACCTCCGGCACCTTGAGTTGAGCGCCGATGGTGCCGAACAGCACCAGGCCCAGCAGGCCAGGGGCAGAAACCTGCAGCAGCAGACCCACCAGTCCTGAAGGCCAGGTCACCAAAGCCACGAGGATCTTGACGACCCCGGCGGCCAGCACACCGGCGATGGCCAGCCGCAACAGATCAAGCCCCCAACGCCGCAGAGGAAGCCCTGAAATCCGTTGCTGAAGACCAACCAACAGGGCAAGACAGGTGAGCAGATTGATGGCAACCGTGGCGAGCACCAACCCGGGTGCGCCGAAATTGAACGGCGACTGATCCCCCCACGGGGTCGGACCACCCACAAGCAACCAATCAAAAATCACGTTCAGACCGATCCCCGCCAGCGAGAACCGAAAGGGCGTCGTCCCATCGCCGAGGGCATAAAAGACACGCACCAGCACATCCCGGCCGAGATACGCCGGCATGCCCAGGCCATAGGCCATCAGCAAGCCCGTCACCAACTGGACGGCTGACGCATCGAAGGCACCACGCTCATAGACCAGGGCAACAATGGGACCGCCCAAGGCGATGAACAGTCCCCCCAGGGGAATCATCGATGCAGCAGACAGCATCAACCCCTGCCGGATCCGTTCGATCAGCTGCGGTCGATCCGCCGGGGCCGTGAGCCTGGCGAAGGTGGGCAGCAAGGGCACCAGCAATGCATTCGAGATCAGGCCCAGGGGCGTCTGCACCAGCAAATTGGCGTAGCCCAGACCCGCCGCCGCACCGACGATGCCGGAGGCGAAAAACAGATCCGTGAACACATTGATCTGCAGCATTCCGGACGACAGCGTCGCCGGCCCCATCACACGCCACACCTCGCGCACGCCGGGATGCCGCCAGTCCCAGACCAGCTGAAAACGGGCCAACCCCTGCCGTATCAACGCCGGCAGCTGGATCAGCCACTGCAGCAGGGCTCCCACCAACGTGGCCAAGGCCAGCACCACACCGCCTGTCATGGCGGCGGACGGCAAGGCGATCTCAGCACCGAGCTGCCACCACAGCAGTCCCACCCCCAGAATCAAGGCTCCGCTGGACATCAGCGGTGAAATCGCCGGAATCCAGAATTCATCAGCAGCGTTGAGGGATCCGAAGCCCAACCCAATCAGCCCGGCCAGCAATGCCATCGGTGCCATCACCTGCAGCTGAACCCGAGCGATGGCGTGGAGCTCGGGGGACAGACCCGGCCCCACCAGGGTGATCAAAGGATCCGCCGCAACCACCAGAACGACCGTCACCAGCAGCAACAGAGCGCTGACGCTGGTGTTGAGCGCCGCAAGGATGTGTGCTCCTTCGACCCGTGGTCGCCGGCTCAGCACACTCACCATGGCGCTGTGGAAGGGGCCATTGATCCCGCCGAGCAGGATCAGCAGAAATCCAGGCAGCACATAGGCGTAGTTGTAAGCGTCATAGGCCGCACCAACACCGAAAGCGGCGGCAATCACCAGCTGCCGAACCAGGCCACCCACCTTGCTCAGCAGGGTGCCGAGGGTCACCACCAGTGCGATCCCCTTCAGTGAACGCGCCATTCGCCCCCCAGCACTGGGCGCATTGTGGAGGCACCACACGAGACCATGGGCCCATCTCGGCTGCTGCCATGACTGGCCTTCCCTCTCCGGGCGATCCCCTGCTGCGCTTCGAAACCCTGACGGAGGGCGTGCTGCTGAAGCGCTACAAACGCTTCCTGGCCGATGTGGAGCTGAGCAGCGGCGAGACCGTCACCGCCCACTGCGCCAACACCGGGCCGATGACCGGAGTCTTGATCCCTGGCCAACGGGTGCGTCTGCGCCACGCCCCCTCCCCCAAACGCAAACTGGCCTGGACCTGGGAGCAAGCCGAAGTGCCAGGCGCCGATGGCCAGCCCTGCTGGGTCGGCATCAACACGGCCCTGCCAAACCGCCTGATTCGCGCCACGGTCGAAGCAGGGTGCCTGGAGGCCCAACTCGGCGCCATTGCGGGGATCCGCGCCGAGGTGGCCTACGGCACGAACAAGCGCAGCCGGATCGACCTCCTGCTGAGCCCGGCCGAGCAGAACCCCGATCAACGACCGATCTACCTGGAGGTGAAGAACACCACCTGGACCGACGGCAGCACGGCCCTGTTCCCCGACACGGTCACCGAACGGGGGCAGAAGCATCTGATTGAACTGATGGGTGTGCTTCCGGAGGCGCGGGCGGTGTTGGTGCCCTGTCTCAGCCGCCCGGATGTGGAGGGCTTTGCTCCCGGCGACAGCGCTGATCCGCGCTACGGAGAGCTGTTCCGCCAAGCCACCGGCAGCGGTGTGGAGGTTCTGCCGTGCTGTTTCAGCTTCAGCGCCGATGCGGTGCACTGGCAGGGGACCCGGCCCCTCCATTGAGATTGAGTTTTGGTAGCAGATCGAACAAGAAAGTGCGCCATCGCAAGGCACCGTGGGAATGTTCATCTGGAAACAAGTCCAGATGCCTCACGCAGCTCTGCACCCTCGTTCATGACAACTGCATTCCAAGCGCCACCGCAAAGGCGGCGCAAAACACTTCAGGAGGCAAGCCTCCTGGAAGGCCCGATGTTGCTCCTGAAGAGCATCCGGGGCTTCAGTTCCAACCGTGCCATGACCTGGCTCGCCTGTGCGCCCCTGGCGCTGATGGGCCTTGGCATTTTTACGCTGTCGGCCAAAGCCGAAGAGCTGCCTGAGCTCTCCGCCGCTTTTCTGGCCAACAACCTCTGGCTTCTGGTCGCCACCATCCTGGTGATCTTCATGAACGCCGGCTTCGCCATGGTCGAAGCAGGCATGTGCCGGCAAAAGAATGCCGTCAATATCCTCGCCAAGAACCTGTTCGTGTTCGCCCTTGCGGTGACCGCCTACTGGTTCGTTGGCTATTCCTTCATGTACGGAAGTTCCGTCATCGACGGCTGGCTGTACTTCGCGGGCTTCTTCTTCGATCCGACCGTCACCGCTGAAACCATCAGCGATGCAGGTCTGGTTCCCACCGTTGATTTCCTGTTCCAGGCAGCCTTCGCCGGAACCGCCGCCACGATCGTTTCCGGTCTTGTGGCTGAGCGGATCAAGTTCGGCGAGTTCGTGATCTTCGCCCTGGTGCTCACCGCAGTCATCTACCCGATTGCCGGCAGCTGGGAATGGAACGGTGGCTGGCTCAACAGCGTTGGCAGCGTCGAATTCATCGACTTTGCTGGTTCCTCGATCGTCCACTCCGTTGGAGCCTGGGCCGGGCTCGTCGGCGCCATGTTGCTCGGACCCCGCATCGGCAAATATGTCGACGGCAAGGTTCAGGCCATCCCTGGCCACAACATGTCCATCGCCACCCTCGGCGCTCTGATCCTCTGGATCGGCTGGTACGGCTTCAACCCCGGCTCCCAGCTGGCCATGGACCAGTGGGTTCCCTATGTGGCCGTCACCACCACGCTCGGAGCTGCCGGCGGTGCCATCGGCGCCACGGTGCTCTCCACGATCACCTCCAAGAAGCCTGACCTCACCATGATCATCAACGGCATCCTGGCCGGCCTGGTGAGCGTGACCGCCGGTTGCGGCAACCTCACCCTGACGGGCTCCTGGGTGGCTGGTCTGGTGGGCGGCATCATCGTCGTCTTCTCTGTCGCGGCTCTTGATGCCGCAGGAATCGACGACCCCGTCGGTGCCTTCTCCGTGCACGGTGTGTGCGGCGTTTGGGGCACGATCGTCATCGGCCTGTGGGGCTTCGACATCCAGGGTGATGGCTCCGGCCTCGGCCTGCTTGTTGGCGGCGGCGTTGATCAGCTCGGCATCCAGGCCCTGGGTGCTGGTGCCTACGCCATCTGGACCGTGGTGACCTGCTACATCGCCTGGCAGATCATCGGCGCCCTCTTCGGAGGCATCCGCGTCACCGAACAGGAGGAGACCGAAGGTCTGGACATCGGCGAACACGGCATGGAGGCCTACGCCGGTTTCTCCACGATCAACAACTGATTGGCTTCAGGCATCATTCGTTGATCCCAAGCCCGGCCGATTGGCCGGGCTTTTTTACTGCCTGACGCGCCGCTTCAGGCCACATAGAGTTCCCCCACTCCAGCGCCCTCCATGGACACCCACGCCTTCAAGCGCTCCCTCCACCATTCCGAGCGTTACAACCGCAGAGGCTTCGGGCGCGCCGAGGAAGTGGCAGAAAGCCTTGAGCAGGCCTACCAGAGTGGACTGATCGGCACGATTCGGGATAACGGCTACCGGCTGGAACACGGCCGGCTCAACGTTCGTCTTGCGGAAGCGTTTGGGTTCTGCTGGGGCGTTGAACGGGCCGTGGCGATGGCCTACGAAACCCGCAAGCACTACCCCAGCGAGCGTCTCTGGATCACGAACGAGATCATTCACAACCCTTCGGTGAATGATCACCTCAGAGAGATGAATGTTCAGTTCATTCCCGTCGACCAGGGGGTGAAGGACTTCTCCGGTGTCACCTCCGGTGATGTGGTGATCCTGCCGGCCTTCGGCGCCACCGTTCAGGAAATGCAGTTGCTGAACGAGCGGGGCTGCCACATCGTCGACACCACCTGCCCCTGGGTCTCCAAGGTGTGGAACACCGTGGAGAAACACAAAAAGCACACCTTCACCTCGATCATTCACGGCAAGGTGAAACACGAGGAGACGCTGGCCACCAGCTCCTTTGCCGGCACCTATCTGGTGGTTCTGGATCTGGACGAAGCCCAATACGTCGCCGATTACATCCTCGGCCGAGGGAACCGTGATGACTTCATCAAACGCTTTGCCAAGGCCTGCTCCCCGGGATTTGATCCTGATCAGGACCTTGAACGGCTGGGTGTGGCCAACCAGACCACGATGCTCAAAAGCGAGACGGAAGAGATCGGACGCCTGTTCGAACGCACGATGTTGAGCAAGTACGGTCCAACCCAGCTCAACGACCACTTCCTGGCCTTCAACACCATCTGCGACGCCACCCAGGAGCGTCAGGACGCCATGTTCTCCCTGGTGGATGAACCCCTGGACCTGATGGTGGTGATCGGTGGTTTCAACTCATCCAACACCACCCACCTGCAGGAGATCGCCATCAGCCGCGGCATCCGCTCCTTCCACATCGACACGCCCGAACGCATTGACGTCGGCAACAATTCGATCGAACACAAACCACTGGCGGCCGAACTCTCTCGCGAGGGCGATTTCCTGCCAGAGGGCCCCGTTCGGGTGGGAATCACCTCCGGCGCTTCAACCCCCGACAGGGCCGTGGAAGAGGTGATCGAAAAACTGATGCAATTGAGCGAAAGCTGAATCACAGCGAGCTTTACATTGGTTCATCTTTAATCCGCCCTTCGCCGGCTGCTCCTCATCCGTGACGGTCTTGTCGCCCACTGAAACCGACAATCAGCTTCACGGTGACGACCCGCAGGTGCGCTGCTACTCCAGCCACTTCGAGGATTCAATGCAGATGCTGGCGCCCCAGGCGGTGGTGGCCCGCTACCTGGATGACCATCAGAGCTGGTTTGAACGTTGCGCCAGCCCGATGCAGGTGGAGGCCATCGATCGCCAGTCCTACAGCCTGACCCTGGGGCGCTTCGGCAACTTCGGCTTTGAAGTGGAGCCCACGATCGCTCTGCGACTGCTGCCGAAGCAGAAAGGGATCTACCGGATCGAAACCGTTCGGACGGTGCCGCAGTCCCTCGCCCTGCGCAATCACTACGACGTCGACTTCCGCGCTGGGATGCGCCTGATCCCGGAGCAGGAGAACACCTCCGTGGAGTGGGACCTGGATCTCAAGGTCTGGATCCGTCTTCCCAAAGTGATCACCATGCTCCCGAATCAGTTGGTCCAGAGCAGTGGGGATCATCTGCTTAAGCAGATCGTCCGTCAGATTTCACGTCGGCTGACCTGGAAGGTCCAGGAGGATTTCCATGCCGCCCATGGCCTGTGCTGCCCACCCCGTCAGCGGGCAGCCTTCTGAAGGATCGTCAGCGGTTGGTCCAGATCTTGTTGACAATCTCCATGCCGCTGACAGCCTGCCAGAGGAACAGTGTGAGCATGCCCATGTTCAGGCCGACATGAGCTTTGCGCGCAATCACATTGCCCCGCTGCATCAGGGGTGAGAGCGACGCGGCGACGGCGATCATCCCGGTCATCGCCAGACCCACCAGCAGGTGCGGACCGACGAACAACTTGCCATTGTTCAGATAGGTGACCGCCATGCCACCAAGCGTGCCGAGGGTCATCACGGCCAGCAGGATGCTGCCCCAGAGGTAATGGCGCTGGGCGAACTTTTTCGGCACCAGCTCTTTGCGTTGTTCTGGGGTGCCGGTGCGGGTTTTCTTGACCTTGATCCCCAGGTAAAGAGCCCAACCACCAACGGCGAGCAGGCCCCACTCGGTTAGGGGGTGGGCGAAATTGAGGCTGAAGGGGAGGGTGGCGAGCATTGAGGGGGACTCTTCAGTGCCGCGAGGCTAGGGGGCCGGCGGCCCCCACCAGCGTCAGTGCAGAAAATGGCGGCGGCCCGTGAGCTGCATCGCCAGGCCGAGCTCGTCGCAGGCTTTGATCGAATCGCCATCGCGCATGCTCCCGCCGGGATGAATCACGGCGGTGATGCCGTGGCTGGCAGCCAGACGCACCGTGTCATCAAACGGGAAGAAGCCATCACTGGCCAGCACGGCCCCCTGGGCTTTCTCACCCGCAGCCTCCAGGGCAATCCGCGCTGAGCCCACGCGATTCATCTGACCAGCACCCACGCCGAGGCTCTGGCCATCCTTGGCCACAACGATGGCGTTGGAGCGAACGTGACGCACCAAACGCCAGGCAAATTCCAGATCCAGCTTTTCCTGCGGTGCGGGCGGGCGCTGGCTGGCCACGCTCCAGTCGGCCGGCGTGATCGCCTGGTCGTCGAGATCCTGAACAAGAACACCACCCAGGATGCTGCGCACATGATCGGGGCCGGCCAGATCAATGGCCTGGGGAGCCAGCTCCAACAGGCGCAGATTGGCTTTGGCCGCTAGCACCTCCCGCGCCTCGGGCGTGAAGCCCGGTGCCACGACACATTCCAGGAACAGGCTGGTGAGCTCACGGGCCGCCGTGGCTTCCACCACACCGTTCATGGCGATGATGCCGCCGAAGGCACTCACCCGATCCGCATCCAGGGCCCGCGTCAGTGCTGCAGGCAGCGAGGCTCCGATCGCCACACCACAGGGATTGGTGTGCTTGACGACCACGGCCGCGGGTTGCAACGCCGGAGCGGAGCCGTCGGCTCCGTAGCCGAACTCCCGCACCGTGGCGAGGGCTGCCTCGAGATCCAGAAGGTTGTTGGTGCTCAGCTCCTTGCCCTGCAGCTGAATGGCGCCACCCCAACCCTGTTTGGGGTGGCTGAACCAGCGCGCTTTTTGGTGGGGATTTTCGCCGTAGCGAAGGGTCTGCCGCAGCGGCACCGCCTCCAACCAGGGGCTGTCGTCCGCGGCGTTTTGCTCCGCCATCCAGCGGCTGATCGCGGTGTCGTACGACGCGGTGTGCTGGAACGCTTCGAGGGCCAGTTGACGCCGCAACTCCGGAGGCACGCTCCCGCCCGACTCGGTCATGGCGGTCAACAGACGGTCGTATTGATCAGGGCTGGTGAGAACAGCCACATCGGCATGGTTTTTAGCGGCCGCCCGCACCATGGCGGGGCCACCAATGTCGATGTTCTCGATCGCCTGATCCCAGCTGACGTCGGGCCGTGCAATCGTTTCGCGGAAGGGATAAAGGTTGACCACCACCACATCGATGGGGGAAATGTTCTGCTGCCCAAGATCAGCCTGGTGGGACGCGTCACTGCGCTTGGCCAGAATTCCGCCGTGCACCCTTGGGTGGAGCGTTTTCACACGACCGCCAAGAATTTCGGGGGCACCGGTGTGCTCCGACACACGGGTCACTGGAAGGCCGGCCTGCTCGAGCACCTTGGCCGTGCCTCCACTGGAAAGCAACTGATAGCCGTGGGTCCGATGCAGGGCCTCCGCCAGGGGCACCAGCCCGGACTTGTCGGAAACACTCAACAGAGCGACAGGAGCCATCGAAGGGTCGTGACTGGGTCGTGAGCCAACCTACGCAGCAGTGATGTTGATGCCCCATGGATGGCCGGCTGGTGCTGCTCCACGGCTGGGGAGCCAATGGAGAGGATCTCAAGCCCCTGGGCGATCGCCTGGCTGGTGAGAGCTCAAAAACCCTCGATGTGGTGTGCCTAGAGGCCCCTGAACGCCATCCCGACCAACCGGAAGGACGCCAGTGGTATGGCCTGTTCCCAGCCCAGTGGGATGCCGTGCCCGCGGCCATTGAGCGCCTCAAGGCCCAACTTCAGAGCCTGAGCAGCTCAGACCTTGGACTCGAACGAACGGTGGTGTTCGGCTTTTCCCAGGGAGGTGCCATGGCTCTGGAGGGGGGCTGCGCCCTGCCCATCGCCGGAGTGATCAGTTGCAGCGGCTACCCGCACCCCAACTGGGCTCGTCCCCAGCAACATCCGGCAGTGTTGTTGATGCATGGGTCTGACGACCCCGTGGTTCCGTTCCAGGCCATGCAAGCGATCGCATCACAGCTGCAGGCCGAGAGATGCCAGACGATCCCATTCAAAAACGGCCACACCATCCCCGACGAGATGGTGCAGCCGATCCTGCTGTTTATCGAGCGTGTTCTGGAGAACGTCTGATCAAACGAAGGCGTATTCGTATTCCTCCATTTCCTCCCAATCATCAGCGCCAAGCTCAAGGCCCTCAAAGAGCTTGTCTTCACCGATGGAATCAACAATCGTGCGCAGTGACGGGAAGAGGAAATGGTTCTCCTCGGCGTATTGAGCACTAAATAGACCCTTCTCACCCCAGAAGAAGCGGTCGGTGGTGTGCTCATTGCGACGCACATGCAACAGAGCCGGAGGCACCAGTCCGCCCTCGGCGATGTAGCGCCGCGCGGCCGTCACAGGCTTGTACTCGCCGGTTTCCAGGTGATGGGTTGGCACATGCGCCAAAACCCGCTGACCTGCCAGACGACGACGGCTGATGCGCTTGCGCTTCTTGGACATGGAAGGGCTCCAAATAGAGAAGAGGAAAGAGGTGATTCGTCAGACCAGACAGACTCCGCATCGGCGAAAAACCATCACCACGGAATCGTCAAAAAACGTCTGAGTGGTAATTCCAGACGTGAGAGACCGCGTCAAAGCGATTGAGGACTCCCCACAATCACTGGCAGAACACCAACACCCAAGCGGGAACCAGCGGAGGACACTGCAGCCTCTGCTGTAGCTTTGGTCGCAAAGCAAATGCAACCGTTGTGAGAGCTGGCGGACGTCTGTTCACAACGAACAGCGCCTCGGTCGATATCAGGATCTTAAGACTTTTCCCAGATTTTTCAAGTCCCCCGGGCGCAGGCTTGCGTCATCGCCTGAATTGATCGGCCGTCTGATGCAGCTCACCGATCGATTCCTCGACTTCAGTGATCAACAGCTGGCTGATCTGACCGCCCAGGAAGGCATTCAGCACTTGGGGCTGTACGTCAGTTCACCACCCAATCAGCCAGGCCCGCCCTTGCTGCTCCTCCGGCAGTGGTCTGCCAATGAACGCTCTCTTCCCCCTGCCGACGCCGACCCGAACCTGCGCCTGCCGCACCAGAATCGGCGCTGGTATCCCCTGCAGGATGCAGGACTGATCCTGGGGGCCCTGCGCGCCGACCTGGATCCGCAACGAAGCTGGACGCTGGCCCTGGACCAACGGATGCGGCGCAGCGCCGCCGCGATCAGCCACGCCCTCGGGCGAGATCTGGAATGCCTGCAACTCCGCCAGGAACTCAACCAAAACAACGATCAACTGCGCACCCTCGTTCACCAGTTGCGCAATCCACTGGCGGCCCTGCGCACCTACGCCCAGCTGCTGCTGCGGCGCCTCGAAGCCGACAGCTCCCACCGTTCTCTCGTGGAGGGGATGCTCTCGGAGCAACGCCAACTCGGCCAGTACATCGATGTGCTCGATGGGCTCGGGCAGCACCGTCTCCCCCAGCAGGAACCCCTTGGTCCCACCCTTCTGCCCCCCGGGCCAGCCAACGGCACGGCGACCATGCAAACCCTGCTGCTGCCCCTGCTGGAGCGGGCAGAAGCGACGGCAAGCCTGCAGGGCCGCCCCTGGCAGGGGCCGCAGCAATGGCCCCAGTGGATTGATCAGCCGGCCCAGGACGGAACGATCGCAGAAATCGTCGCCAACCTTCTTGAAAATGCATTTCGCTACAGCCCAGCGGGTTGCACCGTGGGCCTTTGCCTGTTGCCTGATGGGCTCTGCGTCTGGGACAACGGGCCGCCGATCCCCCTGGAGGAGCGCGATCTGATTTTCGAACGGGGAGCGCGAGGGTCCACCGGACAAGAGCGGGCGGGCACCGGCCTTGGTCTCGCCCTTGCACGCTCCCTGGCGGAGCAGCAGGGCCGCAAGCTCAAGCTCTGCGTGGAGCCTTCCACGATCGCTCCGGATCTGCCCGCTCTGGGCAATGCGTTCGTGCTCAGCTGGCTGGCAGGAGCAAGGCCAAACCCAGCAACGTGATCATCTCGGTGAGCACAAGAACCGCTCCATAGCTGTCGCCGGTGTGCCCCCCCAGGCGTCGCCCGAGGCTCTGGGCCACCAGGATCGCCACCACGCCCCCCAGGAGAAGGGGCAGGAGTGCCACCCAACCTGCCAACAGAACCACCACCAGCGAGGCGGGCAAGGCATCCCAGAACGGCCTGGCATGGTCGCGATGAAAGGCGGCGGTTCCATCGGCCCGGAGGTAGTCGAAACGCGCCATGGCCCAGAGCGGCCCCACCCGGGCCCAGAAGGCCGCCAGACAGAGCCCCAGAGGGGCCTGCCCCCCCAGCTGGATCAAGGCCGCAACCTGCACGAGCAGCACCATCACAAGAGCCAGCACGCCACTGGCGCCCACCCGACTGTCCTTCATCGCCTCCAGCCGCCGCTCCGCTGGCGCCCCGAGGCCATCCGCCGTGTCGATCAAGCCGTCGTGGTGCAACCCGCCACTGAGTTGGATGCCAAGGGCCACCACGCAGGGAGCACAGGCAGCCGGAGGCCAACCGAGCCTGGAGAGACCGATCCAGAGCAGCCCCTGTAACGCACCGATCAGCAGTCCCATCCAGGGAGCGAAACGGGCAATGCGCTGAAACGAGGGCTGCGGCCAGGGCCATGCCGGCAGCACTGTGTAAAAGATCCAGGCTCCCGCCAGATCAGACAGCCAGGGCGGAACGATCCGGGGAATGGCGAGATGGATGCAATCGGCCCTCACCGTAGGGTCATTGCAGGGGCGGATCAGTCGTGTTCGGCTTCGAGATCAACGCGCATTGCGCCAACACATCAGCACGCTGCGGCACCTTTGAGACTCCGCACGGGCCGGTGCACACACCCCGCTTCATGCCGGTGGGAACCCTGGCCACCGTCAAGGGCGTCAGCACGGAGCAACTGGGGCGCACGGGAGCCCAGATGGTGCTTTCGAACACGTACCACCTGCATCTGCAACCGGGGGAGGAGATCGTGGCGGCGGCCGGTGGGCTGCACCGGTTCATGGGCTGGAACGGCCCGATACTCACCGACTCCGGCGGCTTTCAAGTGTTCAGCCTGGGGGACCTGAACAAGATCGATGACCGTGGCGTGGTGTTCCGGAACCCCCGCGATGGACGCACCATCGACATGACCCCGGAACATGCCACCCAAATCCAGATGGCCCTCGGGGCGGATGTGGCTATGGCCTTCGACCAATGCCCGCCCTATCCGGCGACTGAGAACGACGTGATCGATGCCTGTCGCCGTACCCATAGCTGGCTCGAGCGCTGCGTCACGGCCCACACCCGCGAAGATCAGGCGTTGTTCGGCATCGTTCAGGGCGGTTGTTTCCCGCATCTGCGGCGGGAGAGTGCCATGGCCGTCGCCTCCTTTGATCTGCCGGGCATCGCCGTGGGTGGCGTCAGCGTCGGCGAGCCCGCCGAGGAGATGCATCGCATCGTGCGGGATGTCACGCCGCTGCTTCCCACGCAGAAACCGCGCTACCTGATGGGCATCGGCACCCTGCGCGAGATGGCGATTGCCGTGGCCAACGGCATTGACCTGTTCGACTGCGTCTTGCCCACGCGACTCGGCCGTCATGGCACCGCCCTCGTGGGCGGCGAACGCTGGAATCTGCGCAATGCCCGCTTTCGCCACGACCACACCCCCCTGGATCCGAGCTGTTCCTGTGTGGCCTGCACCGGTCACACCCGGGCCTACCTGCATCACCTGATTCGCAGCGAGGAGCTGCTGGGCCTCACCTTGCTGAGCATTCACAACATCACCCAGCTCGTGCGTTTCACCTCGGCCATGGCACAGGCCATTCGCGACGGCTGTTTTTCAGAGGATTTCGCTCCCTGGGAGCCAGACTCACCAGCCCATCACACGTGGTAGCGTCCAGCCCAACGCCTTTTTGATACAAGGGATGGCCGCCTTCACCCTCGACCTGCTGGCACAGCTGCCCGAGGCCTATCAGGCCTTCTCTCCGCTGATCGACATTCTTCCGTTGATCCCCGTCTTCTTCCTGCTGCTGGCCTTTGTCTGGCAGGCCTCTGTGGGCTTCCGCTGAAGCCTCAGCCATACCGAAGAACCTTCACAGCAAACGCTGGCAGCGACAGCATGCGACGCCAGCGTGATGGTTCCTGAATGAGCCGATACAACCACTCAAGCTGCATCCGGCACATCCAGCCGGGGGCACGTTTTGTGGTGCCGGCCCAGACGTCAAAACTGCCGCCGACACCCATCCACAGTCCTGGCTGACCGAACGCCACGCGTTCCGACCAGGTTTCCTGGCGCGGCACCCCCAGGGCCACGAGAACGAGATCCGGCTTCAAGGTCTTGAGCTGAGCCTCAACGCCCGGCCAAGCTTCGGGCGCTTGATAACCATCCACAGCGAGCGCCAGGTTGAGCCCGGCGATCCGTTGGGGTAACTCCGCACGCAGCGTTGCCATTACCTCAGGTGATGCGCCCACCAGCGCCACACGCCAACGGTGGACCGCGGCATATTCCAGCAGCGTCCAGGCCAGTTCAATCCCGGCCGTTTTGACAACCCGGATGTTCTGACGTCCGAGAGCCCAGACCACACCAGCTCCATCGGGGATCACCAGATCAGCCGTTGCGATCGCCTGGCCCAGGGAAGCATCCGCCCGGGCGGACATGGTCATCTCAGCGTTGAGGGTGACGATGCGTCCGCCGCCTTGGGCATGCAGACCGAGGGCTGCAGCACAGACATCACGACAGGCATCCACCGGAACGCCGAGCACCTGGCAGCGGTGATGGTCATCGGGGGCGGTGCTGACAGAGTCCATGGCCGTGGGGCTGCGTTGGAGAATTTAGGAGTGGTGATGCATGAGGGCATGGTTGTGACGACGACGGAACCCCTTCCGCAGAACCACGCCACAAGCCTTCAGCGCCTGGATCAATCCATCCAACGGGTGGTTATCGATCGGCAGGACCCGATCAGCGGCCTGCTCCCCGCCAGCACCGCCCACACCATCCATGGCGACTACGGGGATGCCTGGGTGCGGGACTGCGTCTATTCGGTGCAGTGCGTTTGGGGGCTGGCCCTGGCCCACCGCCGCCAGCAGGGGCAGAACAGCCGGCGCTCCTGGGAGCTGGAGCAGCGGGTGGTGGCCCTCATGCGGGGCCTGATGCGCTCGATGATGCGGCAAGCCGGGAAGGTGGAGCGCTTCAAGCAGAGCCTCAATCCCCTCGACGCACTCCACGCCAAGTACGACAGCTGCACCGGCGAACCGGTGGTGGCAGATGACGCCTGGGGCCATCTCCAACTGGATGCCACCTCGTTGTTCCTGCTGCAGCTGGCGCAGTTGACCAAGGGCGGTTGCGCCGTGGTGCAAAGCCGTGACGAAGTGGATTTCCTTCAGAACCTGGTGCACTACATCGCCCGGGCCTACCGCACCCCCGACTACGGAATCTGGGAACGGGGAGACAAAGGCAACCATGGCCTGCCGGAGCGCAATGCGAGCTCGATCGGCATGGCCAAAGCCGCCCTGGAAGCACTCGATGGGCTTGACCTCTACGGCCCCCATGGCGATGGCGGCTCCATCCTGCTGATTCCCCAGGGGGCCATCGTGCGCCTCCGTCGCGCTCTGGAAGGGCTTCTGCCACGGGAATCCGCCAGCAAGGAAGCCGACAGCGCCTGCCTGTCGGTGATTGGTTATCCGGCCTGGGCCGTGGAAGATGCCGCCCTGGTGGAGCGCACCGGCCGCCGGATTCGACGGGAACTCGCTGGGGCCTACGGCTACAAACGCTTCCTGCGGGATGGTCACCAGACGGCGGTGGAAGACGTCAACCGCCTGCACTACGAACCGGAGGAGCTCGCCGCCTTTGAAGGGATCGAGTCGGAGTGGCCGTTGTTTCTGGCCTTCGAACTGGTCACCGCATGCTGCGAAGGACGCTGGGATGATGCCCGGCGCCTGCACAGCCAGCTCAAGACGCTGGCTGTTGAAGAAGACGGCGAACGTCTCTACCCCGAGCTGTATCAGGTCCCGGCCAGCTCGGTCCAGCAGGAACGGCTTCATCCAGGCAGCCAGGAGCGGGTGGCCAACACCAACCTGCCGCTGATCTGGACCCAGAGCCTGGTGTGGCTCGGAGAAATGCTGCTCGACGATCTGATCCGTCCCGAGGACATCGACCCCTGTGGCCGCAGGGAGCCGCAGCCGCTCGGCGCCGACACCGTTCTTGTGGCGATGGCTGCGGAGACGGATGCCGTGCGCCAGGCGCTGCTGGCTGCAGAGGTGCCGATCGATCCAACCGCGGTGATTGCCGTGCAGTCGTCCGACGAGCTGAAGCAACGGCTGAAAGCCGCCGGCACCAATCCGCGGCTTGAGCTCACTGGGCGCCCCGGCCACCGGGTGGAAACCGAGGACACGGCTCGGGTCTACCGCCAGGACGGCGCCATCAGTGTGTTCACCCCATCCGTGCTGGAAGACCGCAGCAGCTATCTGGCCGATGACCCGGAGGAGCTGCTGGAGACCGTTGTGGACGAGCTGCATCTGCTGCAACGGCACTGGCGTGGCGTCGGACGTCCCCTTCTGGTCATCCCCATTCGCGACGCGGCCCTCCAGCAGCATCGCGACGTCATACTCAAACTGGCCCGACAACTCGGCAGCGGCGTCATTGAACGCATCCCCGTCCGCTTGGGCTGCCTCAGTGAACTGGTGGATCAGGCGCAGAAAGTGCAGCTGCCGCCGCTCCAGCAAAAGCCGGTGCCACGATCGGAGCCACCCCAGCACCTTCTGCGCGACGCCACCGATCTACGGGATCTGACCGCCGCAGAGGAGCAGGAGCTGGATGACACCCCGATCGAACAGTTGAGCCAGCGCCTCTGGAACAGTGCACTCCTGCATGAACAGGCCGAAGTGCTCGAGTTGCTGCAACGGCGTCTCGGCCCCCAGGGGATTCAACGCAGCCCCGAGGGCCATCCAGTGGCCCTGCGCACCCTGCTTGAGGAGGTGTATCAACGGGGCTTGCGTTGTGAAGACTGGAATGTGGTGCGGCGTTGTGCCGGCGCCATGGGGATGGTGCATCCCCAGCTGGAGGATGCCCTGACCGACCTTCTCGTCCGCCAGAAACAGGTGGTGGTGGGGCGCAATTACACCGGCGACTCCCGGCTCCGCCAACCGATGGACAGTGCCGCCATCGCCGAACGGATTGAAACCACCAGCGGGATCGACGGCCGTGAGCGCATGCTCGAGCAGGAGCTCCTGCTCGCCCTCGACAGCGTGGCGCGGCGGGAGCCAGCCCTGCTCAAGGGCAGCCTGACCCTGCAGCTGGGGCAGCTGATGCTGCTGCTGACATCGGAGCTGGCCGTGGAGAAGATGCTCAGTCAGGACGAAGCCTTTGAAGCCCTCTGCGGCGAAGCACCCCACGCCATCCGCAAGCGGTTGCGCGCCGTTCTTGGGGATGTGGAGCATGCCAGGGCCGCCCTACAACGCGGCGAACAGCTGCATGTCAGCGGCCGGGTGAAGTGGTCAGTACCCGACCCATTGGAGGAGACCCCGGGGGGTGGGGACTGGCTTCAACACCGCATCCGCCTGGGCTCCTTCCAAAAAGTTCCCCGCGATTTCTATGCAGGAATCTGGTCGTTGCTGCAGCACTGCCGCGGCCTGGTGATCGGCGACAAGCTGGAACGGCGCAATCGCCTCAACAGCCGCCTCATTCTCGAGAAAACAGCGGGGGAGCGCAATTTCGCGGCCCAGGTCGACCATCTGCTCAGTCGGATCAAGGCACCGGAATACCGCCAACTCTGCAGCGAATGTCTGCTCTCGTTGATGGCCTTCGTCGAAGCCAATCCGGAGGTGCGTTTCGAGGATGACCTGGCCCTGGATGTGGTGATCGGCCATGCCGTGCGGGTGGGCTGGCAACAGAGCCATCCCTCGCTTCGACCGGAGAGCTACCCCCATCACAAAGCCCAGGCCTGGGGGCAGTTCTATCAATCCTCACCTGGTGATTGCCGTCGCTGGCAGGTCACGGCCTTAAGGGAGCTGGCCGAACAGCAAGGGCTGTTCTGATCCCAGCAACCGCTTGTCTGATCCCAACCAAGCCCGTCAGATGGGTGCCAGCAAGGGTGCGCCGCTATCCGGATGCTCGACCGCCTGCTCGATCAGATCCGCCAGCTTGAGGGCACGCGAGGCCTGAAGACCATCCACAGCGGGGGTTTCCCGGCCGCGCACACACTGAAGGAAGTGCTCAAGCTCGGCATAGAGCGGCTCAATCGAGGTGGTGCTCACCTCCTCGATGAAGCCGTCATTGCGATACAGCAGCTCACCGTGATCAGCGGAGTACCACTCGTGGGCGCGGCGGTGGATGTGCAGGGTGTGGTTAAGGAAGTCTGTCTCCACCAGACTCGATCGGCAGTGGGCGCTGAGACTGCGGATCTTGCGGTGGCTCATCTTGCTGGCGGTGAGGCTGGCCACAACACCGTTCTCGAAACCCAGCGTGGCATTGACGTAATCGATCGGCCCCTCGGCACTGCGACCGCCGGCAGCTGCAAGCCGCACCACCGGTGCCTTGGCCAGCTCCAGAACAAGGTCGATGTCGTGGATCATCAGATCCAGCACCACAGAAACGTCATTGGCCCGATCGGAATGGGGGCTGTGGCGACGCCCCTCGAGGACCACCACCTCCTCATTGGCCACCACCTTGATGAGCTCACGGAAGGCGGGGTTGAACCGCTCAATGTGACCCACCTGCAGGAGTCGACCCGCTGCTGTCGCGGCCTCGATCAGTGCGGTGGCCTCGTCCTGATTCGCCGCAATCGGCTTCTCAATCAGAACATGCACACCCGCACGGAGGCAGGCCAGACCGACGGGGTGGTGCAGCAGGGTGGGAACCGCGATGCAGACGGCCTCCACCTCAGAGAGCATGGCGTTGTAGTCGGCAAAGCAGCGGCAGCCGAATTGTTCGGTGGCGAGCTGTCCGCGATCGGCATCGGGGTCCGCAACGCCCACCAGATCGGCATCTCGAAGCAGGCTGAGCACCCTGGCGTGATGCCATCCCATGTTGCCGATGCCGATCACCCCGACCTTCACTGGGACCATGGGGTCGGGAGACATCAGCACGGGCGGTTGGTTGGGGGAAGACTATCGGCCTTCATTCGGATTGATCCTCTGAACTGGGGAGAACGAGCCGGACCCGCTCAATCCGCGGCCCCGCCATGGCCTTGATTTCGAACTGCAGGCCGTTGAAATGCAGAGCCTCTCCTGCGGATGGAATGTGCTGAAGCCGCTCCAGCAGGAAACCGGCCAGGGTGTGATGGTCATCGGCTTCCGGCAGGTTGAGGTCAAGTTGCCGGTTCAGCTCGAAGATCTCCAGATCGCCCGCCATCAACCAGGCACCTGGGGTGTCCTTCTCCTCGAGCAGATCCGGTTCATCGGACTCCGTGGGGTCCTCATCGCCAACGATTTCTCCGGTGAGATCCGCTGCGGTCACCAGCCCCTCCGTACCGCCGTGCTCATCCACCACCAGCAGCAGGGGCTGTCCGCTGCGGATCATTGGCAGCAGCTCCGCCAGGGTGCAGGTCTCCAGCACGGGCACCGCAGGCTGGAGGTAGGGCTCAAGCAACGAATCAGCCTGGAGCTCCCCCCTGGCGATCGGTTCGGCCATGTGGCGGAGATCCAGCACGCCGCGCACGTCATCCAGCGACTGGCCGATCACCGGGAAGCGGGCGTGACGGGTGTGATGCACGGCTTCCATCATTTCGGCGAAACGAACCGTGGCCGGCAGCGTGACCATCCCGGAGCGCGGCACCATCACCTCCCTCACCTGGGTGTCCCTCAAAGCGAACACACCTTCAAGGATGTTTTTCTCATCGGGGAACAACCCCGTGACCCGACCGGATTCCACCAGGGTTTCCAGCTCCCCGGCTGAAAGGGCTGGCACCAACACATCCCACTGGGGAGCCAGGCCAAGCAGACGCATCAGCAGACCCGCCAGCGCCTCGAGCAGGTTGAGCAGTGGAGCCAGACAACGCATCACCACCTCGAGCAGCGGCACCAGCCGGAGCGCCGACGATTCAGGACGGTTCAGCACCCAGGCCTTGGGCAGCAGACCCGCCAACAACGTGGCCATCAGCACGATGCTGAGGAACAGCGCCGTGTCGCGCCAAGCCACACCCACAGACCCATCCACCCAGAGCCGCTCTCCCAGGCCACGGCCAGCCCAGCCCAAAGCCACCAAGGCGAGGGTGGCACCCAGCTGGCTGACCAGGAGCGCTCGCCGCAAACGCCGCTGCAGCCGCTGAATGGAACGGGCTCCAGCTTGCTGTTCCTCCACCAACACTTCGACGCGGCTGGGACGAAGCCGCAACAGCGCCACCTCTGCAGCCGCGAAGAAGGCCGGCAGAGCCAGCAGAACAGCGAGCAGAAGGAGCCGCATCAACAGAGGAACATGGGGGTCGCGAGGATCGAACTCGCCTTAGGCGAATTATGAGTTCGCTGCATTCACCAGATTGCTAGACCCCCTTGAGGAGAGTGTTACCACAAGGGAGTCACGTCGGGGAAGTCATTCGACACGGGTGGATCCAGCATGGGCTCGTAGGCATCGATGGCGACCACACTTCCATCGAATCCGCTGGGGATATCCATGGTGCGCAACGGCATCGGCGGGCTCTGTGCCTCAAGCAGCGCTCCCGCCGTGTTCTGGAGTGCGGAGCCATCCCAGACCAGGGTCTGGTCCGGAAAGCCCAGCCCCATCAACCGATTCCCCTCGATGCCTCCAACGGCAATCCCCAGAAGATCGGTGAGTTGATGCAGGGGGTCGACGCCCCGGGCCATGGGTGAGGTCCAGGTGAACAAGCGACGGTTGATCAGCTCACTGGTGGTCTCCGTGGGCTGGCACACCGTCACTTCAACGGAGGCTGAACCCGAGCCCGGCGGAGGTGCTTCAACGCTGGTCGTGCAGACCAGCGGGCCCGCCAGCACCGATGGGCCGGCGAACAGGAACAAGCCCGAGCGAAAGAACGACCGCAGCAGCACTGGATGAAACAGCTCTAAGCGCAAACTAAGGACATCTGCTAAGTGCGGCCAGTCCCATGTCTGAATCGTCGATTGTCCCGACTGAGCGGCAGAACCTGCTGAACCGCCTTGCCACCCTGGCCTACAAACGCGGGGACTTCACCCTTGCCTCCGGCCGCAAAAGCGAGCACTACGTGAACTGCAAACCCGTGAGCCTGAGCGGTTCCGGCCTGGCGCTGATCAGCCGGGCGATGCTCACCCACGTGGAGGCCAATGCAGTGGCCGTGGCTGGCCTCACCCTCGGCGCCGACCCCCTGGTGAGCGGTGTGGCCATGGCCGCGGCCGATCAGGGCCGGGATCTCGATGCGCTGATCGTGCGCAAGGAGGCCAAAGGCCACGGCACCGGAGCGTGGCTGGAAGGACCGCTGCCAGTCCCCGGGGCCCTGATCACCGTGCTGGAGGACGTGGTGACCACGGGGGGCTCCTCGCTCAAGGCGGTCCGGCAGCTGCGCGACGCCGGATACACCGTCCATCGAGTCGTCACCATCGTCGACCGGGAAGAAGGGGGTGAGGCCGCCATGGCGGCTGACGATCTCGAGCTGATCAGCCTCTACAAACTGTCTGAAATCGCCGCCATCACGCAGGCATGAGCAAGCTGTTTTGGGATGCCCAGGTTGCCCGGCTGCGCTTGAACGGCAGTGGAGCCCGTCAGTTTCTCCAGGGGCAGACCAGTGCTGACCTCAACGCCCTCGCATCCGGGGATCTGCTTCAGACCTGCTGGCTGACCGCAACGGGCCGCTTGCGGGCCGTGCTGGAACTGCGTCTGGACGCGGAGGGAGCCGATGTGATCGTTCTGGCGGGAGAGGCCTCTGCGGTTCGCGCCGGCTTCGATCAAGTGATCTTTCCAGCCGATCGGGTTCGCCTCCAACCTCTGGCGCCGTTGCGCCGACTGCAGTGGCTGGAGCCCCATGCTGCAGCCCTGTGGTGCGATCCAGACGCAGCATTGCCCGAGCCTTGGGCCTCAGGACAGCCCGCCAGTGCAGCAGCTTTTGAGCAGTGGCGGCTCCAAAGCGGATTTCCACCGGGGCCGGGTGAACTCAATGGCGAGACCAACCCCCTGGAACTTGGACTCGTCGCTCAGATCAGCACGGAGAAAGGCTGCTACCTGGGCCAGGAAACCATGGCCAAACTCACCGGCCAAGCAGGGGTGAAACAACAGCTGCGCTGTTGGAGCTGCCCCAATCCGCTGGCTCCGGCGGCAAAGCTCACGCTGAATGGAGAGCGGGCCGGGGTGATCACCAGTGCCCTGGATCACGACGGAACCTGGATGGGTCTGGCCCTGGTGCGCCGCCAGTGCCTGGCCAGTTCAACGCTGGAGGGACCCAACGGAGAACAGCTCCGCATCAGCCGACCCGAAGCGTTTCAGGATCCTGAGGCCTGATCCTGGTGAAGCAACCAGGCGGCAACGGCCCACGTGGCCAGGCAGTCGTCACGGTTGTAATCAAAGATCCAGCGCAACCCATGCCTGTTGCCGCGTCGCTCGGGGCCATCGCCCTGCCACTGCCGCCACCACAGCAGGGCCCGGGCCCCGTCCACACCGGGCTGACTCCAGTGGAAACCCTGCCAACCAGCCACGGCCTTGAGGCCATAGCTGGCCAGGGGCAGGCGCCAATGACGCCGCAGCCGGGCATGCACATCCACCAGACGCTGACGTAGCTGCAGCAGATCAGCTTCAGCGGCACCCTGCCGCTCAGCCAGACGTCGCAAGGCCAGGCTTTCTGTTTCGCCGTAATGAAGAATCGGCCAGCTTTGATAGCAGCTCAGCAGCCGTTGCAGCCGGAACCAGCAACGGGATTCGCCGTGCTCCGCCAGAGCCAGGATCGGGTGATAGGCCACGGAAGCCAGGTCCCAGTCGCCGGTTTCGGTCCTGGGCAAAACCACAAAGCCGTGAAGAAAGTCGTGGCGGGCATCGGGATCGGATTCGATGTCGTACAGCAGCACACCAGGGCAGTTCTGTAATTCCGGAAGAGCCGGTGCGGCGTGCAAACGATCCACTCGACCGTCCCGCTGCGCCCTGGCCTGAGCCACCAGGGAGGCCGCCACCTCACCATGCTGCTCACCGAAGCGTTGCAGACGCACAGCAAGCTGCTTCGGATCCGCAGCGGCCAGATCAGACAAGCCGCGAATCCCAAGCTCCAGCAACATCTCGCGCCGCTTGGCCCCGATGCCGCTGACCTCACTGAGATGGCCTTCCGCCGCCGCCACGGCGTTGCAGGCCACCCGCCACGAGCACAGTGAGCACTTGCGTCGGTCTGCGGCCAGAGGCGGGGGGACCGGGCGGTCCAGATCGTCACGCAGTTTGCGCAACCCTTCCGACAGCTGTCGGCGCAACCCTTTGGACCAGGGCACCCGCTCCTGTTCCAACCGCCGGCCACCGCCGCCGAGAACCAACATGGAGGGAACATCCCCCTGCTGCTCCTGCTCGAGCAGCAGAGCCATCAACGCCAGGGGCAACTGATGCTCCCGGGTGGTGCGACGGCCCTGACGGGCCAGTACCGGTTGATAGGCGAACTCACCCCAGCGGCTCTGACCTCTGACCCGTCGAAGCAGGGGAGGATGCGCCTCCAACGGCTCACTGGACGGACCGAGCCCCTTCAGACGCAGACCCACTACAGCCTCGGCACCGGCAGCACAGGCCGCCAGACCATGGCCCGGCTTGCGGGGCAGCAAGGCCACAAAGCAGCGCTGCTGATCGTCCAGCAGCAGATTGCGATGGGCCGTCCAGCGCCGCTCCGCCGGAGTCCCGTGGCGATCGAGCCAGGCCTTGCGACGGCAACGCAGCCAACTGCGCAGCAACCGGTCGGTGAGGGCGTTGTCGGCAGGCGGGGTGTCACCCATCCGCCGACCTTACGGCTGCCGGCTGCTAGATCCACTGAAGTGCAGGCTGTGCCATGGCATCGGCTCCCCTCCCCCTCAGCCCAGCTCCGATCAAGTTCGGCACCGATGGCTGGCGCGGGATCATCGGCGTTGACATCACGGTGGAGCGGCTCCTGCCCGTTGCCGCAGCCGCGGCCCAGGAGCTCGCCCATCGCGCCCCCGAAGGTCTCAGCAGCCGAACGGTGGTGATCGGTTACGACCGGCGCTTCCTGGCCCCCGAACTGGCGGAAGCGATCGCCGCCGCGGTGCGGGGTTGTGAACTCGAGCCGCTGCTAACCGACACGGCTGTGCCCACGCCGGCCTGCAGCTGGGCCGTGGTGGAGCGCCAAGCCCTGGGAGCACTGGTGATCACCGCCAGTCACAACCCGCCGGAATGGCTGGGGCTGAAGATCAAAGGTCCCTTCGGTGGATCGGTCGAGGGAGACTTCACCGCCGCGGTCGAACGACGCCTGGCCGCCGGCGGGATCACGGCACCGATCCGGGCAGAGGTCCCTCGGTTTGATGGACGCCGTGACCATCTCGAGGGGCTGCGTCGCAAGCTGGACCTCACCGCCCTCGTGCGTGGCCTCAAGGCCATCAACCTGAAGGTGATCGTCGATCCGATGCACGGATCAGCAGCCGGATGTGTCACGGAGCTGCTCGGCCCTGATGCCGATGGCGTTGTGGAGGAAATCCGCAGCGATCGAAATCCCTTGTTCGGTGGTCATCCGCCGGAACCCCTGGCTCCCTACCTCGGGGAGCTGATCACGGCGGTGAAAACCTCAACCGCCGCCGGAACCCCTGCCGTGGGACTGGTGTTCGACGGCGATGGTGACCGCATCGCCGCCGTGGATGAAACCGGTCGGTTCTGCAGCACCCAGCTGCTGATGCCCCTGTTGATCGATCACCTGGCCCGGTCCCGCCAGCTGCCGGGCGCCGTGGTCAAGACCGTGAGCGGCTCGGATCTGATGCGGCTGGTGGCGGAAGCACAGGGGCGCAAGGTTCTTGAGCTTGCGGTGGGTTTCAAGTACATCGCCGCGGAGATGCTGGCGGGGGACGTGCTGATCGGCGGCGAGGAATCCGGTGGTGTCGGCTTCGGCATGCATCTGCCCGAGCGGGATGCCCTGTTCGCGGCGATGCTGGTGCTGGAAGCCCTTGTGGAAGGCAAGCAACCCCTGGGAGCACGGCTGGATGCACTTCAGCACCAGCACGGTGGCAGCAGTCACTACGACAGGCTCGACCTGCGCCTGGCCGACATGGAGGCACGCCGGCGGCTCGAGACGCTGCTGAGCCAGAACACGCCTTCGACCGTCGCCGGTGCAGAGGTGCTGGAGGTGATCACCACCGACGGGATCAAGCTGAGGATGGGGCCCAGCCACTGGTTGATGCTGCGCTTTTCCGGCACGGAACCGCTGCTGCGGCTCTACTGCGAAGGGCCTGATGCCGATCGGGTGAACAGCGTGCTCGCCTGGGCCAGAGAGTTCGCGGAGGCCGCATGAAGACACTGGTGATCGCCAGCGGCAACGCCGGAAAGATTCGTGAATTCCAGGGTCTGCTGCAGACCCTGCCCGTCAGCGTGCAGCCTCAGCCTGAAGGTTTGGAGGTTGAGGAGACGGGCAGCACCTTTGCCGCCAACGCCCGGCTCAAGGCCCAGGCGGTTGCCGCCGCAACAGGGGAATGGGCCCTGGCCGACGATTCAGGCCTGAGCGTGGATGCCCTCGATGGTGCTCCGGGTGTTCACTCCGCCCGCTACGCCCCGACAGATCCGGAACGGATTGCCCGGCTGCTGAAGGCCCTGAACGGCTCAGACCAACGCCAGGCCCATTTCTGTGCGGCGCTCTGTGTTGCCGCTCCGAGCGGAACCGTCCTGCTGGAGGTGGAGGGCCGTTGCGACGGCTGGATCACATCCGCACCGCGAGGGGATCAAGGCTTCGGCTACGACCCGATTTTTGAAGTCGTCGGAACGGGCCGCACCTTCGCCGAGATGCCCTTGGCCGAGAAGAAACAGCATGGCCACCGCGGCAAAGCCTTCACCCTCCTGGAACCCAAGCTGCGGCAGTTGCTCCTGGCCAGCTGAAACAGCTCCTTGACGTCCCGGGATCAGGAGCATGGTTGTCAGCAGGAGCCATCCACTCGGAATGGCCCGGAGATCCATCAACGCAGGCAGTAATCCAGTTTGAGGGTGAGGCTCTGACTGGGCTTGGGCGCCTCCCCAGGCCTGAAGTTGGCAGGCCCCATTCGGGCAGCCATCCTCACGGGTTGAAACGCCGAACCCCGCTGATCAATCAGCAACAAGTCCACCTTGCGCAGCCCCAGAGCCCTTGCCGTGGCCTGGGCCCGTCGTTGGCCGGTCTCGAGAGCTTGTTTCAGCAACTGATCCACCAATGAGGCACTGCCATCGATGGACGCCAAGGACGTCATCCCCTGCAGTCGGACGCCCGGCAAGCGAGCGGCGGCCTGCATGAGCGCGTCGTACTGGTCACGGCTCACCTCGCCGGTGATGGTGGTGCTCACCCGCTCCCGTCGCGGCCCCAATGTGCCTCCGCCAACGGAAGAGCTGCGGGGTGCAGGGATGGTGAGCCGACCCATCGCCAAAGGCTGAATGGCCTGACGGGCCTGGGCCAACCGAGCGTTCAGTTCTCTCGTCGCAACCTCCTTGCTGGCCTCCTCAGCATCGAGTCCAAGCGAAAAGCGAAACCGATCGCTGCGGGTGGTTCCCCGTTCATTCACCTGGATCTGCAGCAGGGTGCCCTTGCAATCACGCTCCGCAGCCTTCATCGGGGGCGGCGCCATCGCGGTGAGCCCGAGCAGGACAGGCGCGGCGATCCCGACACCGGCCCTGAGTCGAGCGAAACACGGCTCAGGCGAACGCGGCACAGATTTGGTCATGGAGACAGCTCATGTCTGGCCTCCATGCTGACGAGGCTGGTGCCACAAAAGCTGCTGAATCGTGTCCGGCGTGTCTCAAGCCGTGACCGCTCCAGCCTCAAACGGCAGCGTCGTACAAGGAAAAGAAACGACGCCGCAACCGCCAGGGGAAACGCAGCTCCCGCAGCACGCGAACCATCAGACCGCGCATCTGCTTCTGCTCTGCCTCGGTCTGAGGCCCCCTGTACACCCGTTGCGAAGCAGGCCGCACCGGGAAAAGACTCTCCCAGCTGACGCCCCAGTGTTGCTGTGCAAAAGCTTCATTGGAACGGGCGTAGAAGGCCGACACGCGGTCCTGAAGTGGTTGATCGAAGCCGTCGAACTTCTCCCGATCCCAACCGCGCTCGATGGCAAGTTCACGGATGACCTTGCCCTTCCGCTTGAGCACTTCCGGATCGAAACCCGTCTCCACCATCAGGCGACGGCAAAGGGCCGACATCCAGATGCCTCGTGCTCCCGGCTGGATGTTCTGCTTGGAGGAGCGGCCTTGAAACCAGCCCTGCTCACCCGAAGGGGCGTCCAGATCAAGGGCATCGACAAGGGCCAGGAAGGGATCTGTGATGGCCACCTGCCTGGAGAGAGGAAGAAACAATGTCGCAATCGCGGGAAAGCGACTGAGCACACGAAATTTAGACGGGTAAGCAATATCCCAAGAATCAGGATCGCTCATGATGTAATCACAATATTGCTCAAAATCAGGCGTTTCACGGAATCTCCGAACCCGGTGCGCATAGACCGAATTCAACCAGGACTGTTGATCTCGAACGAAATAACTAACGCCTAACTTGAACCCTTGACGTTCAACCAGATCCTGCAGGTTGGCCAACACAGTTCGACTGAGGATCCGATCATCCAACGAAGAACTGCTGAGCAAAACCCGGTGTAGCGAGGGCGGCAGCGTGGCCAGCGCCTCTTCGAGAGGCGCATAGTTCTTCTCTGCAATGGAATTAGCGAGACGGTTATCATCACCATCCATCAACACGCCCTGAGCGGCGAGATGGTCGCGGTTTTGGCGGAGCCGCTCCGTGACGTAACTGCTCGCTGCCTTATGGGGACCGGCATGGATCCACAGCATCCGCTCATCACGATTGATCTGCGGACGCGTGAATGACGTTGGCAACCGTGAGGCCTGCGGAGGCCCTCAACGTATCAGCGTTGGGGCGCCCAACTCCCATGCAAGCCATGGGGAATCGCCAGAGGCAGCTCCAACACAGCCTGCTCAGACAGATCACAGGCATCAAGAATCACCAGATCCGAGGCAGATCGGGCACCGTTCCAGACCAGATCAAGCACCCAACCGGCATCTTCTTGGTCCGTCGAAGGATCCGGCACCATCAACGGTTCACTCACAAAGCCACGGGGACCGGCGTCCCAAATCACACGCTCGCCGGTCTGCAAGTCCAGTTTCTTGACAACCTGCAGCGGATCATTGCCCTGCTCACGGGCCGCCGCGGCCATCCAGGCGTAACGACAATCGAGGCCTTCACGATCCGGATTCACCATCGCGAACTCACAACAGCGCTCACTCAATCGTGTTGTTTCGACCTCGCCTGAATCCAGACGAATCCTGCACTGCTCCAGCAATCCCTCAGGAATGAGATCGAAATCCACATCCATAAAATCCTCATCAGGACCAATGCCAGGGAAGTCGCTGTAATAAATACTCTCGACAACAACATCGCCACAGTCTTCCCAAGCATTGAGGTGATGGAAGACAAAACCCTCTGGGGCATCGATGATCCGTGGAGGCTGCCCAGCGAAGCTGCCGCTGTCCCTCGGAACCAGCCAGAATTTGGCTTGTCCGTCGGGTTTCGAGCGCAGGCATTGAGCAGCACCTTTCTCGCCCAGGACGAAAGGCAACGGATTGAAAGCGATGGCGTTCTGAAGAAAAATGGCCCAGTTGGGCGTGATCGCAAAATCATGCAAAAACGCGAAACCAGAGAACGTGTCTGAACGTTCATGGAGCAGTTGCCCCGCTTCTGGCCCCTCCGTCGCGAATTCCATCAGGCGGATCGTGCTGCGAGGCCCTGTGTTCACCCCAAAGGTGACCATGCAGGGACTGCCGTTATGGCCGGGGTCGAAGCGGGGGTGGGCACTGAAGGCTTCACCCTTGTTGAGCACGCCATCGAGTCGGGAGAGACCGCGGGTCTCGAGGGTGCGGGGATCGAGCGCGTAAGGCTCAGCGGCCTCCCAGAGGGCAAGCAGTTGATCGCCCAGACGCACCACGTTGGTGTTGGCGATGTTCTTCAGGCGCAGATCAAAGGCATTAGCCAAGCGCCCCCCGGGCTTCTGGCTACCGAACACCCCGCGGTAAAGCACCCTGCCGGCCTTCTCCTCGGCCAGCCAGCCCTCCGTGCGCACGTAACGGTTGCTGAGCTGAACGCGGCCGTTCTCAAACCGCATGGCCGCGATCATGCCATCACCATCAAAGGGGTGATGGACGCGATGCCCATCCCGCTCCAGACGACCGGGTCCATTGCGATAGAAGGTGCCCTGGAGCTCAGCCGGCACCGTTCCACGCACCGGTGTCAGCGCCACATCGGTGAGTTCCTCGTCCACGTTGACAAAGGCACTGGCCCAGTCGCTGCGGTCGTAGCTGCGGGCAGGGGCGACGGTCACGGGCGAACGATCAACGTGTACCCATCTTCTCGTAACGGACTGTGAAGCGCGGTGCCGGCCTCAGTTGGCGCCGGCCTGCTCCAGCACCCCTTTGCTGCTGGGAATGGCACCGGCTCGGCGAGGATCCACCTCGGTGGCCATGCGCAGGGCCCGGGCGAAGGCCTTGAAGCAGGCCTCGACGATGTGGTGCGAGTTGGCGCCATCCAGCTGACGGATGTGCAGGGTGAGGCCGCTGTTGTTCACCACCGCCACAAAAAACTCCTTCACCAGCTCGGTGTCGTACGTGCCGATCTTCTGGCTGGGGATCACCAGGCTGTAGCTGAGGTGAGGGCGACCGGAACAATCAAGGGCCACCTGCACCAGCGCCTCGTCCAGTGGCGCCACGAAATGCCCGAAGCGATGGATGCCGCGGCGATCGCCGAGGGCCTGGGCGAGGGCCTGACCCACGGCAATGCCCACATCCTCATTGGTGTGGTGATCGTCGATGTGGGTGTCGCCCACCGCCTTGATCTCCAGATCGATCAGGCCATGGCTGCTGATCTGGTGAAGCATGTGATCGAGGAAGGGCACACCGGTGCTGGCCTGACACTGGCCTGAGCCATCCAGGCCCAGACGCACCTGCACGTCGGTTTCACCGGTGACCCGATGAATGACTCCCTGGCGTGCCATCACCTCACCTCCTCTGTCCACATCGTGCCTCACATTCCCGTGACGCAGTAGCCCGCGTCCACATAGATGGTCTGGCCGGAGATGCCGCTGGCCAGATCGCTGAGCAGGAAGGCGGCGGTCCCGCCCACCTCCATCTGGGTGACGGTGCGGCGCAGGGGAGCCTTCTCCTCCACGTTGTGGATCATGTCGAGAATGCCGCCAATCGCCGAGCTGGCCAGGGTGCGGATCGGGCCCGCACTGATGGCGTTGACGCGCACCTGCTTCTCCGGACCCAGCTCTGCGGCCAGATAGCGCACGGACGCCTCCAGAGCGGCCTTGGCGACACCCATCACGTTGTAATTGGGAATCGCCCGCTCAGCACCGAGGTACGAGAGCGTGATCACACCGGCCTTCTCGCTGAACAGCGGCTTGGCATGGGCACAGAGGGGAGCCAGGGAATAGGCGCTGATGTCGAGGGAACGGGCGAAGCCTTCAGCGGTGGTGGCGCTGTAATCGCCGATCAGCTCGTCCTTGCCGGCAAAGGCCAGGCAGTGCACCAGCCCATCGAGAACGCCCCACTTCTCCTTGATCTCCCCGAACACCTCAGCCATCTGATCGGCGTCCTGCACATTCAGGGGCAGGAACAGGCTGGGCTCCAGGGGAGCGGTGAGTTCGCGCACCTTGGCTTCGAAGCGGCCCTTCTCATCCGGCAGGTAGGTGATGCCGAGTTCGGCACCGGCCGCCTTCAGCTGCTGAGCGATGCCCCAGGCGATCGACCGGTTGTTGGCGATGCCGGTGACGAGAATCTTCTTGCCGGTGAGATCAAGCAGCATCGGGACAGACCGGAACGGGTTGAATTCGCGCGATTCTCCCCCATCCCCCGCCAGGATCACCGCTCATTTGCTCTCCAAGGCCGGTGCCAAGCGCTGCGTCACCCCCGATCAACGGCGACCTGCCGCGGCAATTCGCGTCCCGCGATGCGCTGAATGCTCTCTTGGAGCAGGAGTTCCCGGAGGCTGAAGGGGAGCTCAGCCCCGTACAAGGAGGCCGGGAAGCCGCCGAGGCCCAGCTGTTGAAGATCAAACCGGCCCGTTACGCCAAGAGCCGAAACCATCTGAAGGGCGCGGTCACTGGTCTGTCGCCCTACATCCGCCACGGCGTGCTGAGCCTCGCTGAGGTGCGCGAGGCCGTGTTTGCGCGGATCCGCAACCGCAATGAAGGCGAAAAGTTGATCAACGAGCTGGGCTGGCGCGACTTCTGGCAACGGATGTGGCTCCACCTGGGCGACGGCATCAACGACGATCAGGAACCGTTCAAGACGGGGCATCACAGCAGCGCCTATACCCGGGAGCTACCGGCCGATGTGCACAGTGGGACCACGGGGCTGGCCTGCATGGATGGCTTCCGCGATCAGCTGGTGAGCACCGGCTGGCTGCACAACCACGCCCGCATGTGGATGGCGGCTTGGCTTGTGCATTGGCGACGGGTGCACTGGACAGCCGGAGCCGACTGGTTCCTTGAGCACCTGCTGGATGGGGATCCGGCCAGCAACCATCTGAGCTGGCAGTGGGTGGCCAGCACCTTCAGCCACAAGCCCTATTTCTTCAACCGCGGCAACCTCGAGCGCTACAGCGACGGCCAGTACTGCGATGGCTGCCCCAGTGCCGATTCCTGCCCCTTCGAGGGCAGCTACGACCAACTGGAGAACCAGCTGTTCGCGCCGATGCCAACGATCCGGGACACCGGCAACAACCGCAACCAGCAACGCAACCGCCAACGCCGGAACAGCGGGGGTGCCAGTGCCGCCCTGGCCCGTCCCAAGCGATAAGACGCCAGTCCCCCATGACCTTTCAACGCCCCATCCTCTGGATTCACGAGGAAGCCCTCGGCACCCACAACCCGGCCCTGCAGGCCTGGCCCGAGGCGCCAGCACTGTTCGTGTTCGACAGCCAGTGGGTCCGCGACGCACGAATCAGCCGCAAACGGCTCGGCTTTCTCTACGAAAACGCGCTCGATCTTCCCCTCACCCTGCGCAAAGGGGATGTGGCCGCTGAGGTGCTGGCCTTTGCCCGTCGCCACCAAGCCGATGGCGTGGTGAGCAGCAGCGCAGTGGACCCCCGCCTGGAGCGCATCGGCACGACCATCGCTGCGGAACTGCCGCTGGAGCTTCTGGATCCCGCTCCCTTCGTGGACCTGCCCCGGCCACCCCGGCTGGGACGGTTCAGCCGCTACTGGCGTGACGCCGAAGCGGTGGTGTGGGAGGGCTACTCACCAGCCCGCTGATCCTTCAGCAGCTGCCGGGCTCGCTTCAGTTCCTCCACAGGATTGGTGAGCAGGTCTTCCTCCTCGAGGGATGGCAGCTGAACGGGAACCACCTGATCTTCCCGGAGAGGCGGCTCAGTCCATTGCCAACGATCCTCAGGGGCACGGGCCTGGCATAGAGCCTTCAGTTCCTTCTCGAGAAGATCTCGCACATCGCTCCGGGCTACGGCATCGAAAAACTCCTGACGGGTGGCCAGCCCGGAACTGAACGGGGTTGTTCCGTTGCCGTTGAACAAGCGGGCTGGATCCGGCAGCCAACGGGGACGACACACCCCCGAAAAGCTGGTGTCCGTCTCCAGATAGATATGGATCCCGTAGCCATCGGGTTGGTTCACCACAGCCACGCCGTCATGGGGGGAGTAGCGCTGCAGGGGGAACACGCGCCAGCTGGGCGGCTTCTTCGGGGCACCGCAAGCCGCCAGCAGCAGGGCGATCCCCCAAATCAGACGCAGGCGCGGCATCCATCACCACCGGAGGTGGCCATCCTGAAGCAGATTCTTCCGATCTGCCTGCGCGTCATGGCTCTGACACCATCCACGATGCTGGCGCTCAACACGCCGCTGCCCGGCTTTGATCTGCCCCTGGTCACGGGCAGCCGGCTGAACAGCACGTCGTTGGACCAGCGTCCCGTGCTGCTGATGGTGCTCTGCGCCCATTGTCCCTTCGTGAAGCATGTGGAGCCGGAACTCACCCGGCTGGCACAGGAGTTCAGCGATGCGGTGCAGCTGATCGGTGTGAGCAGCAACAGCCTGATCACCCACCCCCAGGACGGGCCCGAGCATCTGGCCGATCAGGCCCGGCGCCACGGCTGGAGCTTTCCCTACCTACTGGATGAGCAGCAGAGCCTCGCCACAGCGCTACGGGCGGCATGCACGCCGGAGTTCTACCTGTTTTCACCCGATGGCAAAGGCCTGCACACCCTCCGCTACCGCGGCCAGCTGGACGGCAGCCGACCCGGCAATGACCAGCCCCTCGATGGCCGGGACCTGCGGGCCGCCCTCCAGGCGGTGCTGTCTGGATCCCCGGTGAACGCCCACCAGACCGCCTCTGTGGGCTGCAATGTGAAGTGGAACCCCGGACACGAGCCGGACTGGTTCAGCTGAGCCACTTAAGCTTTCCTTTATGCAGGTTCCTCCCTTCAGCCTCAGCCAGCAGATCGATGATCTCGGTGTGGACCTCGAAGAGGCGGTGCTCGAAGTGTTGCGTAGCGGCCAGTACATCGGCGGAGCACAGATCAAACGCTTCGAAGAAGCCTTCGCCGCCAGCGTGGGCTGCACCCATGCCGTGGGCTGCAACAGCGGAACCGATGCACTGATCCTCGCCCTGCGCGGCCTTGGCGTTGGTGCCGGCGATGAGGTGGTCACCTGCTCGTTCAGTTTTTTCGCCACCGCTGAGGCCATCAGCGCCGTCGGTGCCACTCCGGTGTTCGTGGATGTTGACCCCAGCACCTACCTGATCGACATCGATCAGATCGAAACGGCGATCACCGCTGCCACCAAGGTGCTGATGCCAGTGCACCTGTTCGGGCGTGCTGTGAACATGACGCGGCTGATGGAGATTGCCGAGCGGCATCAGCTGAAGGTGATCGAAGACTGCGCCCAGGCCACGGGAGCCCGTTGGAATGGTCAGGCCGTCGGCAGCTTCGGTGATGTGGGCTGCTTCAGCTTCTTCCCCACCAAAAACCTCGGCGCGGCAGGAGATGCTGGGGCGGTGACAACCAGCGATGCCGATCTGGCTCGGGCCATGGGCGAGCTGGCGGTTCATGGCATGCCCGAGCGCTACCTGCACACCAACCTGGGATACAACAGCCGGCTTGATGCGATCCAGGCCGCAGTGCTGAACGTGAAGCTGCCGAAACTGGAGACCTGGATCCGCAAGCGAACCGCCATTGCTGAGCGGTACCGCGATGCCCTTGGCCATCTGAACGGCCTCACCCTGCCGACCAACGAGAACGGACACAGCTGGAACCAGTTCGTGGTGCGCATCGACAGTTGCCCCACCAACCAGCCGCTCTGCAAGGCCAGCTGCAATCCATCCACCACCAGTTCACGCCACGGGATTCCGGAAAGCTGCTGCCGCGACTGGGTCAAGCAGACCCTGCAGGAGCGTGGGGTGAACACGATCATCTACTACCCGATTCCGATCCACCGGCAGCCCGCCTACGGCCATCTGGGATTAAGACAGGGATCCCTGCCGGCAACCGAACAGCTCTGCAGCCAGGTACTGAGTCTGCCGATCTTCCCTGAACTACGGGATGAGCAGCAGCAGGAGGTGATCGACACTGTGAGCCAGCTGCTGGGGTCCAGCGTTCCTGCCCAGTTCGGCCGAAACGACGAACGCGGCCAAGACCGAATGGCGGCTTAAGGCAGCAATCAAAGCAACGAACATTTCAACGACTTCGTGACTCAAAAACTGTCCATTTATTTCAATTGCATATCCAGATAGGCCAGCTCCCAACTGAGGCTTACACCGCTTGAGTGGACGTTGACGCCAATGCAATCACGCAAGGCAACCTCCAGCTCAGCCTTGGAACAAGTCTGCAAACCGAAAAGGCCAGCACAGAAGCTGAGCATTTGATCAACACTCTCAAAGGTCCAGGGGCAGGCACGACGCGAGACGTCGATGAGATCAAACCTCGGTGGAACCACCTGGGCAAAGAAATCACGGTAAAAGCCTCGGTGCCCACCGGGCGTATGACGGTCAACGAAGGTTTCCAGGAAGGCCTGCACTCCACTGCCAGGAGCCACATCAGCCAAGTGGAAGACTCCGCCAGATTTCAATGCACTCTCAACATTGGAATACAGCGGAGATAAGTCTTGAATGTGATGAACAGCAGCCAAACAGACCACCCGATCAGCAGATTTCGCTGCGATAGGCCAGGGCGAATTCAAGCTGACAACAGTGGACTTGGCCCCGAAGCCGGACGTGAGCTCAAAGTTGTGAACGGAAGGCGTCGTACCGGGCATCTTGCGTTTCAAGAACGCCTCCAAGTAGCCCCCACCAGATGGCACATCTACCAGGCACTCGCCAACCTTCAAGGGCGCCTTGGCAAAGAGAGAAGAAAACTCTGCATCACGGGCCGTTGGACAGGACAGCATCGCATCGTGATAGAGCGATCCTCGCTGATCAAAAATCTCACCATACTCGTGCACAACCAGTGGAGCTGTAATATTCAACGGTCAAGGACCAAAACTAAATTGACGCCAAAACTATTCAGACGAATCCAGAGCATCAAGATATTGAAACAAGGCTTTAGACGCCGGATTTGATGATGGTGGAATCATATTGAGAATCTTGATGCGAGAACGCGGCAAGATCCAGCCCCTTTTCAGCAACAATTCTGGAGTCATGAGACAAATCAATTCAGCAACGGATTTGTTCAGAAGCAACTCATTGGGATGGCAAAAAAAATGAACGCTGTTCTGCACGTCCCCAACCAAACAGGAGGCGAGATCAGCACGCAGAAGCAGCGGGCAGGCGAGAGTCGCGCCGGGGTGTTGATCCATCAACAGCTTCAGCTGGTCTGCAGCCTTTTGGCCTGATTCCCCACTCCAATGGGCAAGAAGCAACGTACAAGGAATCGTAGATTGTGCATGGTCTGCAAACAGATTCTGCATCAAATCCCTGGCGCGATGTGGCTGCTGCTGAGGCATAAAATTGACCTCAATAAAAGCCCCTGGGTGGAATAAAGGATCCAGACTGATGTCTGTTGTGATGTAATCGACGCCACAACAATCAAGGCGCATTGTCTTGGCGATAGACAAGCATTGACTCACAATCCTCGGATGCACGGCTGCAGGGCTCATTTCTTCCCGCAAGCCACCAGTGCTCACATTCGAGTTTCGACGCAGTGGAACGGTTCGACCCGACTCGATGACGCTGTCCAGCTCAAAACCAGCCGACGCAATACAACTCAAAACCTCAACGTCCTGAACATCAATCTCCGCCGACAAACCATCCTGCATGTGTTTCAATCGTCTGGACGCATTGAGCTTCTCGATACAGGCCTTGACCGTATCGGTTCCATTGCCGGTGATCACAGGAGCGCTTCGCTTCACAACAAACTCAAGGCGCCCAGCAGTGACGTTGAGTCGATAGTCGGATCCACACACATGCTCCTGGAGCAACAAGAAGTTTTGAGCTGTGCTTTGTCTTGCAACACCAATGGCGTCTTTCAGCACCTCAAAATCATGAATATTTGAAGTGACACCTTTGCCTTTTTCAGCGTCAGCTGGCTTAACGACACACGGAAAACCGATTCTATTGATTAACTGCTTGATCGTCGCGTCTGAACTGTCTGCATCAAAACTGATTTGCTTGGGAACACGAACCCCAAGCCTGGCCAATAGACCATGCGAAGCACGTTTGTCATTGGCAAATGTCGCACCAAGATGACTGTCCAAATCGTTCGCCGAAGAGCTGCATAGTCTTCCCTGAACCCCTTCGCCGAAGTGATACGTCCTTGAACGTTCATCCAGCAGGGAGAAAGAAATCTCTCGTTTTGAAGCTTCGGCCAAAAGAGCTGCTGTCAATGGATGATCGCAGCAGACACGAACAAGCCGAACCAAACGAATGTGTTCAGCTTGAAAGCCTGGGGCAGGATCGAATGGGATGTTGCCGGACCATCTTGAGAAACATTCCCGCAGAAGGTTGACGGACAATTGAACGACAGCACCCAAGATCTCGTGCTGATCACTTTCAACGGCGAAACAAACTCCAACGGCCTTGACCTCAGGCCTCAAAGGGCAAGATCTTAATTCTGCAGGCGACAGCATGGATTGCGCCAAAGCAAAAACAACTTGTTCACAACCAGCCTCCTGCCGGCATTCAGCCTCAACCTTCCGCAGGATGGATGGCTTGATATTGAGCGCAGGAACCAAAAGACGCATCAACGTCCAGACATCCGCAACACGCAGGAACCGATGAACGGAGTCGAGCTGAGAATCACTTAAAGGCCAGTGAGCCAGCCAACATCGCCTAGCGAACAGAGGCCCTTCTCCCCAAACCTCAGAAACACTGACCTGAGGGAGATCAGCCATCGAATTAAAATTAAACCAATAGGATCAACTTAACACGAAAATACTTGAGCGAAAGTATTTCAACGAGCAAACATCAAGACTGAAGTTCAGACCCCTTCAAGGCAACAGATTTGAGCACCTGCGCTCCAGCATTACCATGCAATCAACTTGTCGCCGCTTAAACAGCAGCGCCTTTTGCTTGGCCTTTAAGTCTGGAACACAACTGTTTAAATTCAAGTTGATGTCTTTTACGAACTACTGGCGAATCGTTGCGTAGAGAGCTTTAAAACGAGCCTGCTGCTTCTTGTGATCCACGAGCAGTTCGGG
Organism: Synechococcus sp. KORDI-52; assembly: GCF_000737595.1. Lineage (NCBI taxonomy): Bacteria > Bacillati > Cyanobacteriota > Cyanophyceae > Synechococcales > Synechococcaceae > Synechococcus > Synechococcus sp. KORDI-52. The sequence goes on from NZ_CP006271.1 coordinate 249,145, forward strand.
ATAGTCCCGCCGTTCCAGAGCACCGATCTCCCCGCTGAGCAGATCCTTGGTGTTCACATGGCGCAGCTCCGGCACCCACTGGCGGATGTAGTCCCCAGCTGAATCAAACTTGGAGGCCTGGGTTGCTGGGTTGAAGATGCGCAGGGGCTTGGGATCCATGCCGCTGCTCGCACTCCACTGCCAGCCACCGTTGTTCGCAGCAAGATCCCCGTCCACCTCCAGCTCCATGAAGGCGCGCTCACCCCAGCGCCAGTCGCAGATCAGGTCTTTGACCAGATAGGACGCCACGATCATCCGGCAGCGGTTGTGCATCCAGCCGGTCTGGTTGAGCTGACGCATGGCGGCATCAATGATCGGCATGCCGGTCTGCCCCTCCCTCCAGACCTTGAACCAGTCGTCGTTGTTGTCCCAAGGAAAACGACGCCACTGCTCGCGGTAAGGGCCATCGGCCAGTTCAGGGAAATGGAACAGGGCCTGCTGGTAGAACTCGCGCCAACCCAGCTCCTGTTCCCACACAGCGATGGCCTGCAAGTGCTCCTCGCTGCGGGCCTGCTCACGGGCCGCCTGGGCCGTGCACCAGGCCTGGCGGGGACTGAGGGTGCCAACGCTCAGGGCCGCACTGAGGTAGGAGGTGCCTGGGATGCCGGGAAAATTGCGATCCGGTTCGTAGCCGAACAGGGGGCCATCGCAGAAACGGGTGAGCTGCTCGAAGGCCGCCGCCTCTCCAGGGCGACAGGGGCAGATCTCGGTGCCCTTGAAACCATGGTTGGCCTGCAGGGCCGCGAGGGACTCTCCCTCCGGAGCTTGAGCAGGATCCAGGTCCACCAAAGCGGAGGGAGCGGCAACGGTGCTGGGTTGCTGGGCCAGCACCTGACCGCGCCAGTTGCGCAGGAAAGGGCCGTACACCCGGTAGGGATCACCAGCGCCGGTCTTGAGCAGCTCCGGAGCGATCAGCAACTGATCCCAATCCACCACCACCTTGCGGCCATCGGCCTGGAGCTGTTTGGCCACCTGGCGGTCACGCTCACGGGCGTAGGGCTCCACGTCGCGGTTCCACACCACGGCCTCAGCACCGATCTGCTTCGCCAGCTGTGGCAAGACCACCACCGGGTCGCCTTTGACGACCAGCAATCGGCTACCGGCCTCGCGCCAGCGCTGCTGAAGTTCCACCAGGCTTTCGATCAGAAACCACAAGCGGGCGGGGGCCATCGGTGGCAGATGCTCCGGCGGGCTCATCACCTGCGGGTCGAGCACATAGACCCCGGTCACCGCCGGGCTGATCGCCACAGCTGCAGCCAAACCGAGGTTGTCCGCCAGACGCAGATCACGGCGGTGCCAGAACAGAACGCGAGAGGTGGTCATCAGAGGCCGAGGAGCTGCTTGGCGCGGAACCAGGCGGTCACGCTCTTGCCATCGAGCCATTCATCGCCCGATGCCAGCGCAGCATCGAGCTGATCTGGGCGCATCAACACCACCTCCAGGTCTTCGTCGTCATCACCGGCCGGAGGGTTCTCCAGGGGGGTGAGCTCCCGGGCCAGAAAGCAATGAATCACCTCATCGGAATAGCCAGGGCAGGGCAGCATCGGCCCCAGGGCGTCCCAGCGCGCTGCGCTGTAGCCGGCTTCTTCCCCCAGCTCCCGCTGCATCGACTCCAGGGGATCTTCCCCCTCCTCCAGGGTGCCGGCGGGAAACTCCAGCAGACGCGCCTGCACCGCAAAGCGGTACTGCCGCAGCAGCACCACCTCTCCGTCATCGGTGAAGGGCACCGCCAGGGATGCGCCGGGATGGCGGATCATCCCGAAGGTGGCCTCCACCCCCATCGGCAGCCTGATCCGATTGCGTTCAAAACGAATCTTGCGGGCGTCCACCGTTTCAACGGTGCCGATGAGTTCAAAGGGTTCCGGGGCCGGCAGCGGCGCCATGGGAGCAGATCTGACGGCCTACCAGCATGGCGGGTTTGTGGCCTGCATCGCCTGAAGCAACGGCTCCAGCACGAAGCGGCGCAGGTGCATGCGGGGGTGGGGCAACACCAGACGGGGATGGTCGAGCCTCATCTCCCCCCAAAACAACAGGTCGAGATCCAAGGGGCGCGGCCCCCAGCGCTGCTCGCGAGCACGGTCGCGGCCGCAGTCCTGTTCCAACCGCTGCAGGTGATCCAGCAACTCCAGCGCTGCACGTTCGGAAAGCGGCCGCCGCACGCGGGTGAGCAGAAGAACGGCATTGAAGTAGGGGGCTTGGCCTGGCGGCCCGCCAATCGGCTGGGTCTGCAGAAAGGCAGAACAACGAACGTCCTGAGCATCGCCATCGCCCCAATCCAGAAGGAGGTCGCTCAGGCGGGGGGCCAACCACCTCAGCGTGGATTCAGGCGGCCCGTGGCAGCTGCTGATGTTGGCGCCGAGGCCGATGGCCAGTGCTGACTCCAAGGGGAACGGCGCCATGGCGATTGGCTTGACCGAGCACGCCTCGACCCTAGGAACCGAACCGTGCAAGGATCCGCTCCACCAGTGGTTCAGCGCGTCGAGGGCATGATTTTCGATCAAGTCTTGGCAAGATTTCGCCACCACACCGGCAAGCAAAGCCGCAGAAACAACAACAAAAGCAAGCAGGTCGCCTCAGCAACCAAGGCCAAACTTCAACGGCCTTTATTCCAGGCCAGCGAACACCTGAACACCACAAACAATCTCAATCAAGCTCTTCAAGAGATCAACAAAGCTGTTCAAAACCAAACAGCAACAGATCAACAACTCCTGCTCAAGGCCGAAATACTTCTGCGAAAAGAAAAATATCGCAAGGCCAAGGGGGTCTTGACCGAGCTCAGCAGCCAGAGCAAAGACCAGAAGACACTCAACACCTCAAAGCATCTGCTTGAACAGCTTCCGCACCTTCAACAAAAAGCCAGCCACGACAAGACCAGAACGCTGGTCAGCGATTTGCACAACATCGCCGAGACCTATCAAACCAAGCTTTCAAGCTTGCCAGCACCTGATGAGCTCACACCAGACTTCGACATCACACTCTCGATTCGCAGAGAATCACGCCTGGCCCGATCCTCCGATCTGCCTGGCCTGTCCTACGACCTGATTGAGCGCACGCTTCAAAGCGGAGACGAATCCCCTTGGCTGTTCCACGACAAGGCTTTGTCGCTGAACATGATGGGTCAAAAGCAGACCGCCCTCAAGCTCCTGACAGACCTCAAAAAAATAACCGGGAAAGAAAAACTGACGCAGTCCATCAACAAAAACATTGATGCCATTCAAAAAAATCCCAAGAATTACCAGTTGAAATCCAAGCTTTTCTTCGCCAAGCAAGTCAGAATCGCCGCCAGCAGGAATCACCTCGACGCCGACTTCATCCCCGAGACCAGCGCCATCAATCAGACAACGCGCGTCAAGTTCCTGGCCTTCAGAAAAGCAAGAGCAGTCCTGTCAGACAACCCCCAAGCTTGCCTCGATCTTGTTGACGTGATCCTCGCTTATTTCCAAGGCGATCTGGCAGCGCTGCTGCTCAGAGGCGAAGCCCTTGCCGCCCTTAAAAAACCCGGCGCAGCCATGGAGATCTGGACCAATCTAGCCCGCTCAGACGACAAAAATATTGCTCAAAAAGCGTCTGAGCTTGTGTCACAGCACTTCTCTCGCAAAGCCAGAGCCATCAGCAAAAACAATTCAGCCGATGCAGCCCTTGCTTTCTTCATCAAGCAGCACTTGAAGCTCAACCTTGTGCCAATGCTGAACAAGGATGTCAAAAAAATCCTTGAACGGCTCGACGGTTTCGATGGCACGTTGAATGACCCCGAGCTGGAGCACCACCAGCTCCAGCTGCTGTTCAACACGCAATTGATCGACTGCCTCGAGGCTCAGCTGCGTGAGCAAGGCCGCCTGGGTGGCACCTCACCAGCTCAGAAACCTGGCGCCATCGGCAAGACTGCCCCCAAAGCTGGGTGAATGCCTCCATGGCGGCAAGCGGTGTTGCAATCAAGGACGACCAGGCCACCCGCGCCTTTCCCCTGGCCGCCATCACCGGCCACGGGACCCTCAAGCTGGCCCTGTTGCTGGCAGCGGTCGATCCGGGGCTGGGAGGTGTGGTGATTGCTGGTGGTCGCGGCACCGGCAAATCGGTGTTGGCCCGCGGCCTGCATGCCCTGCTGCCCCCCATCGACGTGCTGGATGTCGAAGGCGGCGTGGGCCGCAACCTCGACCCTCAGAACCCGGAGGAATGGGACGACGCCACCCGGGCGCGCATCAACGGCGAAGCACCGTCCACAGTGATCCCCGCCCCCTTCGTTCAAATCCCCCTCGGCATCACCGAAGACCGACTGGTGGGTGCCGTGGATGTGGCCGCCTCCCTCTCCAGTGGCAGCGCCGTGTTCCAGCCCGGTTTGCTGGCGGATGCCCACCGCGGCGTGCTCTACGTCGACGAGCTCAATCTTCTCGATGACGGCATTGTCAACCTGATGCTCGCGGCCGTGGGCAGTGGCGAGAACCGCGTGGAGCGCGAGGGCCTCAGCCTCAGCCACCCCTGCAGGCCCCTGCTGATCGCCACCTACAACCCAGAGGAAGGCAACGTGCGCGATCACCTGCTGGATCGCTTTGCCATCGCCCTCTCGGCCAATCAGCTGGTGAGCACCGAGCAGCGGGTGGAGATCACCAACGCGGTGATCAGCCATGGCCAATGCAGCCGCAGCTTTGCTGAGACCTGGAGCGAAGAGACCGATGCCCTGGCCACCCAGCTGCTGCTGGCTCGCCAGTGGCTGCCGGATGTGCAGATCAGCGGGGAACAGATCGAATATCTGGTGACTGAAGCCATCCGTGGGGGTGTGGAAGGCCACCGTTCCGAGCTCTATGCCGTGCGGGTGGCCAAGGCCCATGCCGCCCTCAGCGGCCGAGACCGGGTGGAGGCCGACGACCTTCAGGTGGCTGTGGCCCTGGTGATCGCACCGCGGGCCTCGCAGATGCCACCGCCCGACCAGCAGATGGAACCGCCACCACCGCAGGATCAGGAGCCGCCGCCACCGCCACAGGATCAGGGCGAACAACAGCAGGACAATCCACCCCCGCCGCCGGAAGGATCCGACGACGAGGAGAACGAGCCGCCGGAGGACAACAGCGAGGACGACACCACCGACGACGACGACGGTGACGGCGAGGAGGACCAGGCGCCACCCGCGGTGCCCGAGGAGTTCATGCTCGATCCTGAAGCGATCGAGGTGGACCCCGATCTGCTGCTGTTCAATGCCGCCAAGGCAAAAAGCGGCAACAGCGGCAGCCGTTCGGTGGTGCTGAGTGACAGCCGTGGGCGCTACGTGAAACCGATGCTGCCCCGCGGCCCGGTGCGCCGCATTGCGGTGGACGCCACCCTGCGGGCAGCGGCGCCTTACCAGAAGATCCGCCGGGAACGGGAACCGGGCCGATCGGTGATCGTGGAGGAGGGCGATCTGCGGGCCAAGTTGCTGCAACGCAAAGCCGGTGCCCTGGTGATTTTTCTGGTGGACGCCAGCGGCTCGATGGCCCTCAACCGGATGCAGAGCGCCAAGGGTGCCGTGATCCGGCTGCTCACCGAGGCCTACGAAAATCGCGACGAGGTGGCCCTGATCCCCTTCCGCGGCGATCAGGCCGAGGTGCTGCTCCCCCCCACCCGCTCGATCACAGCGGCGCGGCGCCGACTGGAATCGATGCCCTGCGGTGGTGGTTCACCCCTTGCCCATGGCCTCACCCAGGCCGCCCGCGTCGGCGCCAATGCCCTGGCCACGGGGGATCTCGGCCAGGTGGTGGTGGTGGCCATCACCGACGGACGCGGCAACGTGCCCTTGAGCACCTCCCTGGGCCAACCCGAACTGGAGGGCGACGACAAACCCGACCTCAAGCAGGAGGTGCTGGATGTGGCTGCCCGCTACCGGATGCTCGGGATCAAGTTGCTGGTGATCGACACCGAACGCAAGTTCATCGGCAGCGGCATGGGCAAAGACCTCGCCGAAGCCGCCGGAGGCAAATATGTGCAGCTGCCCAAGGCCAGCGATCAGGCCATTGCAGCGGTTGCGATGGAGGCCATCAGCAACATCTAAACAGCACGATATCGGATCAAAATCGTACCAATATTGGAGCGATATCGTTCCTATTGAGCCGTTTGCGCCGGATAGATCTCGCCGAACAATTCACCCAAGCCAATGGTGAGATTGCGCACACCCTTCATGAACTCGGGATCCCCCGTGAGTTGAGCCACATCGCCGCCAACTGCGTCGATCTTGGCGGTGAGCTTTGCGGCATTGGCGGCCGTCTGCTTGAGCTCATTCAACGTCTGGGGATTGTCGAGGGAGGCGACGATGTTGTTGGCATGGGCCGTGGCAGCCTCCAGGTTGCGAATCACGGGGCCGGCATGGGCCAGCTCAGCCTGGAGCTGCTCCGTCAGCGCCTGGAACTCCTTGGTGGTGGCTTCAATCTGCTCAAGGGAAGCCGCCACATTGGGGATCACCCGTTCGTCCTGAACCTCGGCCAGCAGCTCCTGCATGGTTGCGGTCACGGTGGAGAGGCTGGGGGCTTCCCGGCCCTCAACGGTGCCGCCGTTGCAGAGCTGGCGAGCAGGCTGGCACTCAGCCGCTCGCGGCAAGGGTGCGTTCTGGGGAAGCGGGGTGCCGCGGCTGACCAAGGCCACCTGGGCATCGCCCCCCAGCAGGGAACCAGCCCCCACCGTGGCCGTCACGGGCAACGGCAACCGCAGATCACCGTGGTTGATTTCGAGCTCCGCCACCACCGCTTCGGGTGTCACCGCAATTGAGCGCACCGAACCCACCAGAATGCCCCGGTAGGTGACCGGGGAACGCTCCGCCAGACCCGCCGCATCACTAAAACGGGCGGAGAGGCTCCAATGGCTGGCCCCCAACCGCACTCCCCTGAGCCACAGGGCCATGCCCGCAAATCCGATCACCCCGCCGATCACTGTGAATCCGACGATGGCATCACGAACGCTGCGTCGCATGGTGGTCAGTGCTCCGCCGGTTGCATCGGTCCGCGCAGGCTACCCGTCCTGAACTGCTCGACATAGGGGTTGTCTGTGCTGCGGAACGCATCCACGGAGCCTTCCCACTGGAACTGGCCGTCGTAGAGCATCACCACCCGTTCCGCCGACCGTTCAATCGTGCTGCGCACATGGCTCACCACCACCGAACAGCCCCGGGCGACGGTGGTGGTTTTCACAATCAGATCCTCGATCCGCGTGCAGGCCACCGGGTCCAGCCCAGCGGTGGGCTCGTCGTACAGCAACAGGGGCATCGATTGATCCCCCCGCTGGGGGTCATCAATCAGGGCACGAGCGAAGCTCACCCGCTTCTGCATGCCACCACTCAGTTCCCCCGCATAGAGGTGGGCCACGTCATAAAGCCCAACCGCATCCAGGCAGGCATTCACACGCTCACGAATCTGCTGCCGCGACAGCTGCGCCCGTTCCCGCAACAGAAAACCGACGTTCTCCTCCACGGTGAGCGATGCCAGCAGAGCGGGGTTCTGGAACACCAGCCGCACATCCGGCGGATCGGTCTGATCGAGCCGAAGGTACGTCTGGGGTTGATCAAACAAACGCAGCTCACCACGGGTGGGCAGCTGCAAACCGGCCAGCAGGCGCAGCACCGTCGACTTTCCCGCACCCGATGGCCCAACCACCGCCAACCGCTCCCCAGCGCGCAGGGTCAGATTGACCCGATCCAGAACAGGCCGAGGGCCCCACTGCATCGTGAGGTCCCGCATCTCCACAACGGCTTCAGGCTGCGGCACGATCTGAGCCGAAAAACACTGACATCCTGCCGCCTTTCGCCAAGCTCCGTACAGTTCGGTGAACCTGCAGACCAAGCCGCTCCTTGGCGCTGAAGCCTCCGACAAGCAGACGCCAGGCCCGGATGGTGCGCGATCAGCGGCGGCGCGATCTGATGACCCGATCCCAGCGGGCCGTGCGATGGCTGCAACCCGGTCTGGTGGTCAAACGCTGGCTGCTCACCTCCGGCTTGGGTCTGCTGATGGCGCTGCTGGGGGCCGCCGTCTGGGCGGATCTGAAACCGATTTACTGGATTCTGGAAACCCTCAGCTGGCTGCTGAGCATCCTCACCACCGTGCTGCCCCGCGAGATCACCGGGCCGCTGGTGGTGCTGATCGGCATCGGCCTGCTGGTGTGGGGGCAGAGCCGCAGCTTCGGCTCGATCCAGCAGGCTCTCGCACCGGACAAGGACACCGTTCTGGTGGATGCTCTGTGGGCCAAGAGCCGCTTGAACCGGGGGCCGAACATCGTGGCCATCGGCGGCGGCACGGGTCTGTCGACCCTGCTGAGTGGTCTGAAGCGCTACAGCAGTCACATCACCGCCATCGTCACCGTGGCGGATGACGGCGGCAGCAGCGGTGTGCTTCGGCGGGAACTGGGGGTGCTGCCCCCGGGCGACATCCGCAACTGCCTGGCCGCCCTCTCCACCGAAGAGCCCCTGCTCACCCGCCTGTTCCAGTACCGCTTCTCGGCCGGCAGCGGCCTCGAGGGCCACAGCTTCGGCAATCTGTTTCTCTCCGCCCTGTCTGCGATCACGGGCAATCTCGAAACCGCCATCACCGCCTCCAGCCGCGTGCTGGCGGTGCAGGGGCAGGTGGTGCCGGCCACCAATGTGGATGTGCGGCTCTGGGCCGAGCTTGAAAACGGCGAACGCATCGAAGGCGAAAGCAACATCGGCCAGGCCCCGAGCCCCATCGTGCGTCTGGGCTGCATTCCCGAACGCCCTCCGGCCCTGCCCAGGGCGGTCGAGGCGATTGCCAACGCCGACCTGATCGTGCTCGGCCCGGGGAGTCTTTACACGTCGCTCTTGCCGAATCTGCTGGTGCCCGAACTGGTGAGCGCGATCAAACGCAGCCGGGCCCCACGGCTCTACATCTGCAACCTGATGACACAGCCTGGCGAGACCGACGGTCTGGATGTGCGTGGTCATATCAGAGCGATCGAAGCACAACTCGCCAGCCTGGGCATTGAACCCCGGCTGTTCAATGCGGTGCTGGCCCAGGACGACCTCCCCTCTTCAGACCTGGTGCGCCTTTACCAGAGCCGCGGTGCTGATCCGGTGCGTTGTGACGCCGAAGGGCTGCGCTCGGATGGCTATGACGTCACCCAGGCTCCGCTGCAAGGGGTGAGGCCAACAGCCACCTTGCGCCACGATTCCCGCAGTCTGGCGCTCGCTGTGATGCGGTTCTACCGATCGCACCGACGGGAGCGCGATCAATAGGCGTCTTGCATTTCGTAGAAATCGGGCTGGACGTAGTCCTTGCGCAGCGGCCAACCTTTCCAGTCTTCAGGCATCAGCAGACGCTTGGGATGGGGGTGCCCCTCGAACTGGATGCCGTACATGTCGAAGGTTTCACGCTCCTGCCAATCCGCACCACGGAACAGGCCGTAGATCGACGGCAGCGAAGGAGTGCCTTCACGGCTGAGGAACACCTTGATCCTCACTTCACGGAGCTTGGCTGAAGGATCGGCTGCCATGGCCTCCACCTGTTCCGCCATCGCCAACAGGTGATAAAAGCAAACCAGTTGCTCTCCCGGCCCTTCGTCGTAGCCCCCTTGGCACTGCAGGTAATCGAAACCATTGCTCTTGAGCGCCGCAGCGATGATCGGAAGCACGGGAGCCTCCACACCGATCTGCTCAACGCCAAGGTGGTCGGGTTCAAGGCTGGTGTGCTCGAACCCCTGCTTGTTCAACCACTGGCTGACGGGGCCGGGCTCGGGAGCAACAACGGCACCAGCTTCATCCGAGCCGACAGATTTTTTGGAAGGGGTTTCATTCATAACTCGACGGATTCAGCAGCTGGGGTGAGGACGGCGGCATCGGTGGCCAGGGTCTGACCCGCCGGCGCAGCGGCCAGGGCAGCTTTCTGGGTTTCAGCCCTGAGGTAGGAGCCGGTCACGACAGGTTCCACCCGCTTCATCTGATGGGACACCGTCAGGTAGCGGTGGGTCTGCTGATGCTTGCGCCGCTCCGCCAGCGACTCATCACCCACTTTCTTGCGCAGCTTGATCACGGCGTCGAAGATCGCTTCGGGCCGGGGCGGGCAGCCCGGCAGATACAGATCAACAGGGATCAGCTTGTCCACGCCGCGAACAGCTGTGGTGGAGTCAGCGCTGAACATGCCACCGGTGATGGTGCAAGCCCCCATGGCGATCACATACTTCGGCTCGGGCATCTGTTCGTAGAGGCGCACCAAAGCCGGGGCCATTTTCATGGTCACCGTGCCAGCCACGATCAGAAGATCGGCCTGGCGCGGTGAACTGCGGGGCACCAGACCGAAGCGGTCGAAATCGAAGCGAGAGCCAAGCAAGGCCGCAAATTCAATGAAGCAACAGGCCGTGCCATACAGCAGGGGCCAGAGGCTGCTCAAACGGGCCCAGTTGTGCAGGTCATCCAGGCTCGTGAGGATGACGTTTTCACTGAGGTCGTTGGTGACCGCCGGGGCACCGATGGGGCCGCAGCTGGCTTCGCGCAGGTCGCGAACCGCTGCAATGGAGGGGGAGGTGTTCTCGGACATAACTAGCTCCACTCAAGGGCGCCCTTGCGCCAGGCGTAGGCCAAGGCCACCAGAAGGATGGCAATGAAAATCAGGGCCTCGATGAAGGCCAACAGACCAAGGCGGTTGAAGGCCACGGCCCAGGGGTAAAGGAACACGGTCTCGACATCGAAGATGACGAAGACCAGAGCAAACATGTAGTAGCGGATATTGAACTGAATCCAAGCCCCACCAATGGGTTCCATGCCGGACTCATAGGTGAGCTGACGCTCACCGGCGCGGCTTTTCGGTGCCACCAGCTTGTTGGTGATCAGCGCCAGGGCCGGCACTGCGGCGGCAATCAGCAGAAACCCCAGGAAGGCGTCGTAGCCGGGCAGGGCAAACATGGAGGTCCCCGTAGACCGGTGCAGTCTGGCATTCACCGCCGGGAGTTGTCGTCGATAGAGTCACTCCGCCCAGCAACACAGCGGTGAGCGACGAACAACAGTCCGTCCAGCCGGTCGAGACCACCGAAGCGGTGGAGCCAGCGGTTGACACCGCTCCCGAGAGCGACCCACGGACGCACCGCTTCGAATGCCGCAGCTGCGGCTACGTCTACGACCCGGATGAAGGCGTCAAGAAGGTAGGCATCGAACCCGGCACCGCCTTCGAGGACCTCGACGCACTGGCCTTCCGCTGCCCCGTGTGCCGCAGCAAGGTGGCCGCATTCCGCGACATTGGCCCCCGCAGCAAAGCCAGTGGTTTCGACGAGAACCTGAATTACGGCTTGGGGGTGAACCGGATGACCCCGGGCCAGAAAAACGTTCTGATTTTCGGCAGCCTTGCTCTGGGCTTTGCCTTCTTCCTCTCCCTCTACTCCCTGCGCTGAGGCCACCCCATGAAACGTCTGCTCAACTCTGCGACCCAGCTGCTGCTGGTGCTGGTGCTGGGGATCAGCCTCAGTGGTTGCGTCACCACCAAGGTGCCCACGGCAAGCACCAGCCCCTGGCAGGCCCTGGATCTCGACACCCAGGCCAATCCACTGGATGTGGCCTTCACCAGCAGCCGCCACGGCTTCCTGGTGGGCAGCAACCGGATGATCCGGGAAACCAACGATGGCGGCGCCCACTGGAGCGAACGCAGCCTCGACCTGCCCGACGAAGAAAATTTCCGCTTGATCAGCATCGACTTCAATGGTGATGAAGGCTGGATCGCCGGCCAGCCAGGGTTGCTGATGCACAGCGACGACGGCGGCCAGAACTGGATCCGGCTGTTCCTCGACACCAAACTGCCCGGCGAGCCGTACCTGATCACTGCGCTGGGGCGCCATTCCGCTGAACTCGCCACCAACGTGGGGGCGGTCTATGAGACCCACAACGATGGGGGCAGCTGGGAAGCCAAGGTGACGGATGCCGCAGGTGCCGTGCGGGATCTGCGCCGGAGTGATGACGGCAGCTACGTGAGCGTCAGCAGCCTCGGCAACTTCTACGCCACCTGGGAACCCGGGGATGCCGTGTGGCAGGTGCACCAGCGCGTGAGCAGCCAGCGGCTGCAGAGCATCGGCTATCAGCCCGACGGCAACCTCTGGATGGTGGCCCGTGGCGCCCAGATCCGTCTCAATGACAAGCCCGGCGATCTGGAGAGCTGGGGCAAGGCGATCATCCCGATCACCAACGGCTACGGCTACATGGATCTGGCCTGGGATGGCGATGGGGCGATCTGGGCCGCAGGGGGCAACGGCACCCTGCTGGTGAGCCAGGACGGGGGCGACAGCTGGCAGAACGATCCCGTCGGGGACCGTCAGCCCAGCAACTTCACCCGCTTGATCTTCAGCGGTGAACACGCGTTTGTGCTCGGAGAGCGCGGCAATCTGCTGCGCTGGGTCGGCAACGCTGTGTAACTGAGGCCGGCTCCGAGCCTCGGGCCGCCGGTGCCACCTCCTAAGATCATCGTCCTGACACGCCCAACGCCATGGCCGCCGGCTCAACAGGAGAACGTCCGTTCTTCGAAATCATCACGAGCATCCGCTACTGGGTGATTCACGCCGTGACTCTCCCGTCCATCTTCCTGGCAGGATTCCTGTTCGTGTCCACCGGCCTGGCCTACGACGCCTTCGGAACCCCTCGCCCCGATGCTTACTTTCAGGCTTCTGAAAGCAAAGCTCCGGTGGTGAGCCAGCGCTACGAAGGCAAGTCTGAACTCGACATTCGTCTGAAATAAGCCATGACTCAGGCACCTCCCGTCTCCACAACACCACGCAACTATCCGATCTTCACGGTGCGTTGGCTGGCCCTTCACACCCTCGGCGTGCCGACGGTGTTCTTTCTCGGCGCCCTCGCCGCGATGCAGTTCGTCCGCCGCTGATTCCGATCCATGGAACGCAATCCCAATCCCAACAACCTGCCGGTTGAACTCAACCGAACCAGCCTTTATCTGGGCCTGCTGTTTGTCTTCGTGACCGGCGTGCTCATGTCCAGCTACTTCTTTAACTGAGGATTATTCGATGAGCGGAAAAAAATCCCCATATCCCGACGGTCGCATACCCGATCGCAATCCTGATGGCACTCCAGCTGTACCCTGGAGAAGCCGCTGGACTGAAGGCGTTCTGCCTCTTTGGCTGGTGGCCACGGCAGGTGGAATGGCAGTTCTCTTTGTTGTGGGCCTCTTTTTCTACGGCTCCTACACCGGAGTTGGTTCTGCTTGATCAAATGACTTCGTCTTGAGAAAACTGGGCAACAGCCCAGTTTTTTTTATGAAGCAAATCAAAACATCCCATACTCGCAGTAGCTTTAAGAGGATAATTTAATACATATCAAGCTATTGCCGAAATCAAAGCAAAAGCTTTTTTAGAAATGTTGCTAGAAGCGCTGAGCATTTCGGACTGACGACGACTAACCAAAAAATAACGCTCCAGTTCTTCTTGAACCTGATGTAACTGAAGCAATATCAATTCTGCATCTTCAGAAGCAACATTTGCCTCAGCCTCCTTCTCTCTAAGAGAAGCCAAAGCCTGCTCCAACTGCTGTCTCAACACTGTTAGCTGATGCTGGGTATCTTCTTTCTCCTTCTCCTGAAGGGAAATCGTACGCGATAGCTCGTTCCTCAAATGGGAACACTCCGCAGATGTGTCCCTGATAACGCAGGAAAGCCGTGAGATCTCCAATCTCGCAAGCTCTAAATCGCCTTGGGCTTCCTGCAGGGCAACAATAGAAGCTTTATCCAAAAAATCATTAATGGGCTCAGGGAGCTTCTCCAAACCTCAATCCAGTAAAATTTAGAATTGATGCTATCACATGCGATGCGAAGAAAAAACCTTAAACCCGAACTAAACAGAGTGCTCGAGAAAATGAAAAATGAAGATAATTCACATGCGATCAATGAAGAGCTACTCAACGCTGAATGCAGAATCATATGGAGGGACGAACCGTTCGCACATATTAACAATTTCACAGATTCGCTGAAAACATTAAGCACATATTCTGCCTGGATATCTTACGGAGGCTTAAGAACTGGCTCGACGTTTGTCACCATGGCGATGAGAATATTATTAAGCTCAATGGTTGATATATTCCTAACAGGGTGGGAAGGTGACTACAAAGAACCACAAAAATTCTTCGAACTTGCCCAGGAAACTCCAGGAATAGAAGCCGGCATTCTAAAAATTCATAGATACGAGAAATTTTGCAACAAATTACTGAAACAAGATAGAGCAAAGGCAGTTGTTAGCACAAGAGACTACCAATCAATCGCGGGTAGCTATACCAGGATGAAAGCAAATCGTCATTCACCATTTTTCCAAAAACAGAAGGTATCCGACCAACAATTGCTTGATTTTATTGGCAAACAGATCGAAGATCACAAGAAAAAAAGAGAAATACCCAATACGCTTTTTATCAGGGAAAGTGAAATAAGGCAAAACCCTGGCGGGGCTGTGTCAAGAATTGCCGGCCATATGGGGCTTCATCTAACCGCCACATCGACTCGCTACATCGGAGAAAAACTGAATATTGAATCTCAAAAAAAGACCCAGCAAAAAACAATCATCAATTCAACAGGTCATGGTGAAAGCAACTTTATGCATCACGAGCACATCAATACAACAGAAGAAGGATACGAAAACAAATTTAGCGAACTTATTTTCGCACACTTTGGCAAAGAACTGGGCGAAGACGGTTACTTGAAATAGCTAGACAGTAAGATCCAAAAACAAAGCACCGAGGTCAAGATAATTTTACATACTTGATATCGGAAGCAGAAGGCAGATGGGCTATGTATTTATTTACAAAAATGTCTCAACTTCGGTCCCATGCTGGTCACATAGGCAAAACACAAAAAGCCAAACAAAACCTATCTCGGCGAAATGATACTTGCTCTCCTGGAAAGCAAAGTTCAGTCTGATAATGTCCAAAGACTCCGAGGCTAGGGCTAGGTCCTTCATGGGCAGATCGGAGGTGATCCATTGATCCTCGCAATCAAATTAGAATAATCAACCTGAATTCCATTTCAGCCCAGAGGCAACTAATGCACGGCTATCCCAAAGGTTTTTTAACCTTTGTAGATAGCGAATTCCAACCTGCGAGAACGAGAAACGGCTTCGATGTGGAGATAGCCAAGTAAGCTCACAGCCATAATTAGATGAAGCCTGATTGCTACGAAAATCAAGCCTGCGAAGAGCGACCTTTCGGCATAACTCAGCAGCATGATTAAGATCTGGCTCTGCCCAGATGTGGCCATCTGCGTATGGATAACTACCACGAGGGATTGGGTTTTTTCGCCATCGAACTGGATGGGCGAGTGGACCTGTACAGAAATCAGTATTACCACCAAAATCAGTAGCGATGACATCAAGCCCAAGCTGAAATGCTTCAGCCATCCCGCGCCCGAAACCTTCTGAACGATGAAGGGACAGGAACGCATCACAGCTCCCATAAAGCGCAAGGAGCTGGTCACGAGGAAGGTTCTCAGCAATCAAGGTAATTCGATGGTCTTCTGCAGCTCGGGTCTGTAACCACTGCCATTCGGCACTTATACGCTGGGGTGGAAATGTTTTGATCAGCAAGGAAACCTGATCAGATAGAGGGTGGCTTGTGAACTCACGACCAAACGTGGCTGGCAGATGCGGCAGAGGAAAAGCCCGTTGAAAAGCCTCAAGTGCACCCATCGGATTTTTGCGAATAGTTGAGGAGTTAAAATCAAAGCCATAACCGAACAAGACCGCCTCTGAAGGAATGCCAAGGCTCTCACGTGTTGAGGCTCGAGCTGCTGCATTGCAGAAGCGATCAGGCTCAGAAATCTCCGCGGCCATCGGCATCACCTGCAAGGGCATCCCAGCTTGTGCTGCTGGACCCGCCAACGCTGCCGCAGTGAACTGACTCGAAGGCCACAACTCATCGGCAACATCAAGCAATGCCATCCAGGCATCAGGCCACTGTTGGGTTTCCCAAGGCCAACTGGCGATGGTATAGCGCTCACGCAGGGGGTCACAGCCGGCTTGGCGCAACCAGCGGGCCTGAATCGGTGCAGCCATACATACCAAGTTGAAGGCATAGGGGCCACCTGTAGGATCACTGCAGATAAACGGCTCGAGTGTGCGATCACTGCAAGCCGCACCGTTAGCAGCAGGGTGGTGGATTACAGAGCACGGCACACCAGCTGTTTGCAATGCCCTGGCAGCCATGCGGATGTCTTCTCCGATGCCGAATATCTCAAAGGCATGGCCAATCAGGTTCACCCCGAATGGACGTTCCGCAAACGGCACCACACTCCTCGGGAGTGCCGGTTGCAAATTTTCAGAGTGCCATGAACAAGGTTCGCTACGCGGTGGTTGAGGTAGATCCCCTGAAAGCCAAGTGTGTTGAATATGAACCAGTGCAGCCGGAGTTAGCGAGGGGCGTGCTAATTCAAACAATTGCTGAAGGTGAGTGACCAAGTCAACACCTTCAGGCATCTGTGCAATTCCAAGCTGCAACTCCAAAGCATAGTTATGCAGCCGTTTGGCATCTGCAGCACCAAAGTGGCGCGCCAGCAACTGCGTTGCTTCCAGAGCAACCTGAGCGCGTTGTTTGGACGTGATCGTTGCACTGTGCAACCGCGTTCGGCCCTGGAGGTGGGGTATATAGCCGATGCGATGAGGAAATGCTTCGAATGCTCTAAGCCAGTAATCGAAATCAAAGGCCGTACGCCACTGAAGATCAAACTTGCTTAGCAATAAGCCCATAGTTCGTCTAAAAACCACAGATGGTTGACAGATAAAGCAATGAGAGCGAAAGCCATTGATCCCCACTGAAGATGGAAGGGTTGGGTAGCGCTGAACTAGTCCTGTATCTTCATTGAATTCCTCTCCTTCACCGTAGACAAGTAGCCAATTGGGATTGAAATTAAGAGCTGCTACTGCACGTGCCAAAGCTCCAGGCGCATAGAGATCGTCTGCGTTCAGCCAGCCTATAAACGTGCCACGCGCCGAGCAATAAGCCTTATTTAGAGCATCAGCTGGGCCCTTATCACAACGACTGATTATGCGCACTCTGGAATCTACGCCTGCAAGCCCCTCTAGTTTTTGTAAAGAACCATCGGTAGAACCACCATCAGCCACAAGAAGTTCAAGACATTCCGGCTGTGCAAGAACAGATTCGACTGCTGCCTCCAAGAAAGGCATAGCATTGCGACATGGCATCAGAACGGAGACAGATTTATTAGACATCAAAAATGATTACCTTTTGAGCTAAATCTGCAGCCAGACGGACCACAGACTACGATATCAGTTGAGCAAACAAGAGATAGAAACAAGTAATCAATAACTAGAGGGGTCACAACCGCCGCAAAGATGTAAGATCGCTGGAAGCAAAGCATAACCAATTGCCAGCCGAGCTGCGAAAACATATGCAAACCATATTAGCAGAAAAATCTTATATAAATTAATCAAAAACCAAGTATTCATGAATCAGGGAAAATAATCGCGCCTTACTCCCGTTACATCGCAAAAACGACGATGGGCATCGCGATCCAACAACCTTGAAATTCCTTTTTTAATTAGTAATTCCAAAGGATCGCTGGGGTCGTATGTTTGCGCCAAATAGACTCGTGATCTCTCGACAAAGCTTTGTAAACGCAGAACTTCTAGACGTGAAAACTCAATGCCACAGAAATCAACAAGCTTTAAGGCATTACCAACCGAATCAAAAGTATGCTCATAAGAGGAAAAGCAAAAGCGCGAAAAAACATCAGGTCGTTTATCATGCAAATGTATTATCTGCCTAATGCTTGAATTGTATAAAAGAATGGTATGCTCAATTCCCTTTTCAGGACTCCAACGATCCTACCGGTCAATACATCTTTTGTGAGAAGATCTACATATATCGACAAGGGATCTCTCCATATAAATACATTTAAAATATTCAAACCCTATATCATCAAAAGAAGACTCTGCACAAAATTCAAAGTAAGGCCTTTTATCTCCAATAACTTTAGATGATGAATGCTTTGGAAGCAGTTCAATAAATTGATGTTTACGATGATCCTTAGAAGCCATTTCCAGCAATTTAATTTCTGAAAAATCGAATCGCGAATAGCCCTCAAGCCTAAAAATGAGTACAATTCAGTATATATTTCAACGGAAGAGGAAATATTCAACAATTTACCCAAGGCTGTTGTACCACTGCGACCAAGACCAGCTATGAATACATGCTTCTTAGGCACGACGTAGTTATTAACACAAGCCGATCGCTTTGATTGAAGAATTTCAAAAAAATGCGGTGTAGAAGAATATGTAATTAAATCTTCCGGGCATAATCGAATATTATCACTCTCGCTTCGATCCATGGTCTTCTCTTCAATACCTAAATAGCAATTTACATACCTGAGATATTTAATTAATTTAATTTCACAAGGAAACCATTCTAAACCAGCCTGCAAGGTTGCTCGAGATTCTTCAAATCTCTTGAGAAGGAGCAAGGTCTTTGCATTAATCAAGTATACATTGAAATTTTGAGGATAGGAATCAGTAAGAAGTTTTGAAAACGCAAGAGACTGTTGATGATCACCCAAAGAACGATATAGATTGGTAGCAAGAACAAGAAGATTAAATTGTGAAGGGAATTGCTTGAGTCCACATATAATTTTTTTTCTGCAGTAATTAAATCTCTCGCCTTGATAGATCGTCTTGCAGAGAGAAAGACTTCTTCCAAGCTGGTCATGTAAAATCTTCTAGATAAGATAAATTCTACTACACCGAGTCAACAATATCAGTTTGATACTCAAGTAGCCTCACTCAACAAGAAAGAACATGGGCTACGAGCTTATTAATCCCTAGCTAAAGCGTAAAAAGTTTATAGAGAACTTTTATCCAAGATCAAAAACAAGAGTCAGACTAATGCAAAAAGATAGATATGCAAGCAGATAGAGATACTATTGTTATAGGCACAGAATGTGGAAAATATCAATCTCAGGACTACTTGTTATTAACGCAAGGATCTAAGATATAAATCAAAATCAATGCTATGCTTTTCCCTCAAGTAACTAAGGTCGTCTGCCTCGATATTTTCTATACTAAACAAATTTACACTGGGATCGAGATCAGTGGTTTTATTTCTAATTTTCATTTATGACAAACTAATCTTAAGTTCTTCAGCAAAAAAATTACTGAAACCTTTGATAGAATTTTCAATCGGAAAGAGCTTCATTATTTCAACTATATCATCGATAGATGATTTATCAGAAGGCTTGAGGAAATCATATTGAATGTTAGCTGGTTGAAGCTTTATGTAATCCATCGGAGACATTCCTCTAATTTCATCGTGCAACCGGTGTTTAACATTACAAGAAACATAGTTGTATTCGCTCACCAATCTTTCGACGGGGTTTCTGACAGAGGTCAATATCTGGACATTTCCATCATCAAATTCTCTCTTGGCATAGCTGTTCTTTAAAAAATCGGACAAACGCAAATGCCCCACAACCGCAGATATACCTTTAAATTCATGACTACTTAAATCCGGGAATTTATCGCTACTTACATCAGAGCCGAAAGCTCTCCACACTTTAATGCACCTCCCACGCCCAAAAGCCTCATAAAAGCCCTGCTTCAAGGTTTGGCCGCCAGCTTTTGGGATATGGGGGAAAAAAACTAACACTTAGCAGTAGCTACAAAACCTAAATTAGACTTTACCATACAATTAAGCGCGGGCACATAAAACGATTGATGTTCAGAAGTTTATTCTACCCAAAACCAGCAAAAGCATGGGAAAATGAATATTCAAGCGACGTACACTAAAAATCAAAAACATTTCTATTCATTGAAGCCAAAAAAAGGCGGAGGCGTAAGGCGTAGTTCCTCCATCTCAAGAAAAGCCAAGACACAAACCAGCCTCAAAAGCAGTTTAAAATTAATCGAAGCTTGTCATCATGATTGAATCATCGAAGAATATCTTGCAACATCATCCAACAAAAAACTCCTTAAATACCTAAAAAAACAATCTCTAGCGACCGACAACATCATACGAAATTAAGAATGACATGCTATACAAGGAAAATCTCTCGTTGCGGTATCAAAAGCGGAAAAGCTTAAATCGCGACAAAAGACTATAAAAAGATTCAGAATAAGTAATAAGTGCAGCAGCATGCAGGTATATTCACACAGCACAAGAAAATCATTGATAGCCTGAACAAAAAATACTATCACAGCTGAAATGCCAACAATGCAATACCTAAGCGGGGTTGTAGCCACAAACCCAAGTGGCATCAACTAATGTGGTAAGATATATTAAGTGGTGACGGAATTCATGAGCGCTTTAAATAGCAAACTTCATGTAATTTCTCAAACACTGAATCAAGAATTAATAGAGCAAATATTAAGACCATTAAATGCTACCATTTGCGATAAAACTTCTGCCTTTAATATCTATAAAGGAAAAAACAATATTGATGCATACCTTGAAAACATCAAGCAAACATATTTGAAGTCGAGCGAAGATCTGAGCAAAACAGTTGAATGTGATGTGCTGGCCTATTTAGGCATGGCCAGTAGAGACGATTATTTGAACCAATTCAATAATGTGTGCCAAGAATTAGAAAATAGATCAATCAGAGTGTCACGACACTACACAAAAACAACCTCCATACAACTGCAAGAAAATAATTTAATACTTTCAAAATCATTGCTTTTATTTGCAAAGCATATCTGCAAAACATTTAGAATCTACAGGCATGTATCAGATCAAGGAGAGTATGTTGAAAGACTTTGTGAGCTAGAGATAAGCAGAATTATAAAGCCAAGCTTTGTGAATATGTTCATGCGCACGAAACTCCTGCTTGTGTATGCAAGTATGCAGCCAGAAGATTGCTTGATGGTAAACATATTTAAAAAGCTTGGAGTCAAAACAGCGACATTACAGCATGGATTGTACGTTAACTACCTTAATACAGACACAATTAACAAGATAAATTATCAAATACAGCCAGCAGAGCATTTCTTGTCATGGGGGGATGAAACTAGTCAGCTAATTTACAGTTATCATCCAAAAACTATCATTCATAATTGTGGGCGTCCAATATTATACGCAGAAAAAAACATTGCAAGTGATAAAAGCAAAAAAAAAGTAATTTTGATTTGCCTCGATCAAAAGCTTTATGAAGCTGAAAACTTAAAAATGATAGAAACTGTTGTTGAAGCAAAGAATGTATTACAGGATCAAAATTATGAGATTAAATTGCGACTTCACCCACAGTTACGCCCAAACTTTTACAAACAAAATTTTCCAGACCTAGATCAATGCGGAGAATTATCTGACACGACATTGCTTATTGGACACACTACAACCATGTTGCACGAAGCAGCATACAAAGGACTACGAACTTACAAATTCAAAACAGTAGCAGAATGCGTTTCTTTCCCGGCAAAGTATTGCTTTAGTAGCCCACAAGAGCTCATAGAAATACTACAAAGTCCAATTCCCTATAATAATAGTTTTACGCGACAATTTTTTCATTCAGTTGGCACAGAAGCTATAAATAAAAGCGCTAATGCGATTCAAGCCATAATTGATGAATACGAAATTGAGCCAAACACTATTACCTATAAACTAGAAAGAACAAGCGATACCACGCTCACGATTTCCAATGAAGGAAGAATCCTACCAGCTCAAACATTTGTAATTGCCACAACAGTTTTTAATGAGACAAATTATATCGAAGAGACAATTAATTCGATTCTACACCAAGAAGGAGATTATGAACTTTATTACATAGTCAAGGATGCCTCAAACAACATAAAATCATCAATAGAAATTGGCCAAATACTTGGTCGCAAGATACCCATGCTTGCAGTAAATAATAAAAAAATTAATATTATATATGCACACAAATCAGACTCTGGGATGTACGAAGGCCTTCTTGATGCCTTCAGTTTAATCAGATACAATCCTAAGCCTGATGATATTGTCAGCTACATAAATGCAGATGATATACTAGAAAGTGACGCTTTTGAAAAAGTACAATTTGCATTTAAAAATAAGAATTGCAAACTGCTATTGGCTCGTACGACAACAATCAATTCTAAAGATGGTGGCAATAGGCGAGTACAAAAATCACCCTATCACTACAGTTCAAAGAAAATGATTGAGGGGACACCATATCTTGGAATTGATGAAAATGCATTTATTCAGCAAGAGGGATCTTTTTGGTCGGGTTCAATCCACACCAAGGTACTAGAAGTACTAAATCTGAAGCCAAAAGTAGCTGGTGACTATTTAATCTGGAAATACTTATCTAGGTTTACTGAGTTTTATATAAGTTCAATAACAACTGGTCTATTTAGAATGAGAATTGGTCAGAAGTCCGAAGATATTGACAGTTACTTTAGAGAGATCAAAGAACTTGCGAAGCACCCGTTATTCACCTCATCTATTAACAATAATGATGCAGATGATATTGGATATCTCTTCATGGCCGCATCACAAGAGATTTGCAAATTTCCCTTATTCGCAGCATTTCGATCAACAAATAATAGATTAAGTCATTCATTGGTGATTTCAGATGATACTGTGAATTCAAGTGCTAAATATTTTAAACCAAATGAATTGAGAATATTTGCAGAGATTGAGAATGCTTGCACGGATTCGCAGCTAAGTGAATCAAATTTAATAGGCAATTGGCATCAGATTGATACAATTTACCACAAGGCGCATAATTGCACCTACAACATAACTGAAATAATTCAACAAGACAATTCGTACGAACTATGTGTTGACTTTTTGGTTGCTAATAAAGAAATAAATCACAAGAAAATCGGAATTGGAATTACTGTATCATTAGAATGTAATAATGAACGGCAATCATTCGATTTCTCTTATTCACTAGTACCGCATGTAAATCTCTATAAGCTTAGGAGTATCATCAAAGTCAATGGTAATTTCATAAACCATTCCAAGTGTAAATTAAGTATTAAATTAAATGGTGAGTCATCGAAAAACACCGAAGTCTTTATTCCAAGAAACTTACTTTATCTCATCCCTAGAGCTAATCTTAGCAAGAATACAGTGGTCAAGAGCTCAGTATCAGTGATAACAATTACATATAACGATTTAAAAAATTTAAAAAAAACTGTTGAGAGTTTTAAAAAGTTCTCAGCACTAAACACGCAATTTAAGCTTGAATATATTGTCATTGATGGCAATTCCACTGATGGAACAAAAAGCTATCTCCAATCACAGTCACAATATATAGATAAGTTTATTTCGGAAAAGGATTCAGGAATATATGATGCAATGAACAAAGGAATCAAGATGGCAGGAAAAGAATATGTGTGGTTCATGAATGCTGGCGATGAATTTATTCCTAAAAAGCTGTTTAAACTTGACTTATTATTGAAGGAACATGCCTATGATGTAATCTATGGTGACAGGATTTATATAGATACTGATGACAACAAAGAATATACTCAAAAAGCCAAAAAAATATCAGAAATTCAATACGGGATGTGTTTTGGCCATCAATCAACAATTTACAATAGACAAATATTAGAAAAGTATTTATTTAATCTCACATATAAATATGCCGGCGACTATGAGCAACTTATTAGATTGTACTTAAACAATAAATCATTTAAATATATCAGTTTCCCTCTATGCAGGTTTTATTCTGGAGGGGCTTCAGAATCAGGAATAGGGCCTCATTTAGAGGCAACATATATTCAATCAAAGTACTTTAAGGCAGATACACTGAAGAAAAGTAGATATATTAACGGATCTATAATTCATCTTAAAAATATAATGGAAGAAGTAAAGCATGGAAACTAGTAATAGATGTTTATTGCCGAAAATTCACTAATTTAATTTTCAGAAATTCAAAAAAAGCAATCATTTACAATAAGATTGCAATCAGGATTCGAACTAGAGCATTTTGTTGGGTTTAATGGGAAAACCTAAGGCATTATAGATTGAAAACTAGATGCAATGACTTTTTTATTATCAATATACTGGATAATGGAAGTTCCAATAGAAGGGACAAGGACAAATCTATTACCTTGAGATGTTCTTTTTTTATCATTAATTAAATTATTTACGAGAACTTCTACGCTTGGAAAAAGACAATCAGGTTGATCAGAAATTAGAACAGGTAAATTATATTGCTTCAGAATCTTCTTGGTAAAATCAAGTAGATCAGAAGATAAGCTTGATTGATTAATTGAATTGATGGCACTTGCAGCACAAATCATGCCAAGTGCCACAGCTTCGCCATGACGATAATGATCTTGATATAAACCGTAAAATGTTTCTATTGACTGCCCAAATGTATGGCCATAATTTAACGTGAGGCGTATCCCTTTTTCATTCGGATCATCTCCTACATGGAAAAGCTTGATCTTTGTAGACCATATAACTAAATCGACTAAAGAAGCAATTTCTCTATTATTAGAAGCCAACAAAGTAGAGTTGTTCAGCAATTTTTTTGCTTGCGCGGCATCAGAAGTAACCGACATTTTAATCGCTTCGCAAATTCCTGCAAAATAATCTCGAGTATTTAAAGTCAACAAAAATCTTACGTCCATAAATACTGCCTTAGGGTTATAGTATGTTCCAATAGCATTAACTTGATCCTGAAAATTAATCCCAGTTTTACCACCGATTGCACTGTCAATCATAGAAGTTGTTGTTGTTGGAACCAAAACAAGTCCAGTTCCCCTCATATAGGTGCTAGCGACAAAAGCGGATAAATCACCTATAACGCCACCGCCTATAGCGACAATAACACCGTCTCTTGGAAGTTTAATATCTAACAACCACTTCATTGCAAGGCTGTAAGCTTCTAGTCCTTTAGATTGAAGCCCCCCTGGCAAGTATAAGCATTTATATTTGGCCAAGAAAATATTAAGCTCATTGTATAAAGAATTATCGTTTTCTTTGAAAAATTCGTCAACAATACAAACTACATTCTCTTGAGAATAACCGTCACAAAAATCAATAAGTTCGTTGATAGAGTTATCAGAAACGAGTACAGGATATTTACCAGAGCCAACTTTTGCATTAATAACTGTCATCAGTATTTACCATAATAAGGATCATTAGTCATAGCCAAACGAGCTCTGTCTAAGTCATCTTGAAGATCTACCGAAAAGGAATCACCGTTAAGAGGAAGCGCAAGAATAGACATATCGTTCTCTAATGCTCGCAATAACTCGACATTTTCAACAATTTCATTATGTGATTGGCTAAGATTTGAATATAATTCAAGGCTCCTTTTGCTGAACCCAATAATTGAAAGATGTTTGTATATATGCTGAGGATTTTTATTATAAATATGAGGTATATTTGCTCTTGAAAGCGTCATCACACGATTACTATTTGATATTTGAACTCTCACAATAGAGTCCGATGCAGTGTAAGGAACTTTCAGTACAGGTAGTACTATGTCGTATTGTGAGGGCAAGTTAATGAGGCAATCTACAACTGCATCAATATGCGAAGGATCAATTAGCGGTTCGTCGCCTTGAATGTCGATAAAGAAATCATCATTCAAACTATTTGCGGCTTGAGCAATTCTTTCAGTACCGTTAATACATCCAGATGAAGTCTTTATTACTTTAATGCCGAAGCCAGCGCACGTATCTGCAATCTTATCGCTATCAGTACAAACGAAAACGTCTGTTAGAGATTTAGAAAGAAGGGCTCTTTTGGCAGTATGAACAACCAACGGCATGCCAGCTATATCAGCAAGAGCTTTACCTGGAAGCCTTGTTGAAGACAATCTAGAAGGTATCAGACCAACACATTTTTTAGATGTGCTCATTTTGATGTCCAGCCTCCGTCACAGTATATCACAGAACCGGTCATATATGAATTTTTTTCTGAAATAAGGAACATAGCCATTTCTGCAATTTCTCGGCATTCTCCCCATCTCTTCAAAGGAGTTTGTTCAAGAGTCCATTCGTACAACTCTTTTTTATTTTCCTTAAACGCAGTCTCATATGAGCTTTTAGCAAAGCCTGGATTTAAACTATTAATCAAAATATTATCACTGGCTAATTCGACAGCCGCAGATTTAATAAAACCCTCAAGTGCCGATTTAGAGACTCCATATGTAGATAGGTCGACAAAACCACGTTGGCCGACGATTGATGAAATCACCAAAATAGAGAGTGGTTTTGAGTTGTTTTCTCGTGTAGAAGCAAGATGTTTTACGATATTAATTTGCGAAATCGTATTCGTCTCTAGAACCTGTCTGTATGTATCTATCAATGCATCTTTAATGCTAATCCTAGATCTCATGCCCGCATTGCATATTGCACAGTCAATTTGACCATTTACTTCTTGGAATTGGGTTATTAACGAATTCACTTCTAAATGTCGATTAATATCTAGCGCTTTGAAGAAAAATTGATCAGCATATCGATCTTGGAGATCCTGGACCTCCTTTGTTTTACTACGTGAAATACCTAATATTTTTCCATCTGGGTTGTTTTCAAAAAATTTTTCCGCACATGAAAGGCCAATTCCCCTGCCACACCCTGTAATTAAAGATATTCGAGCCATTTTCTCGCAAAACAATGATTATTTTAACATAGATCGCTCCCAAGGAAAAAGTAACAAATCAGCGCCATTCAATTTATCGACACAATGTGATTCCTCTAAGACAAAAATTGCCAGAACATGGCATCTACTTTAATTTGTATGATACTGATTAAGTGAATAACTCAGATTGACCGTACTAGATTCTGTTCCATGTGCTCTTTGAAAGTATGGATAGTGTCACGAAGACCATCTTTCAACGATATCGAAGAAGACCATCCAAGATCTCGAAGTTTACTAACATCGAGTTGTTTCTTTGGAGTACCATCAGGTTTACTTGCATCCCACAGAATGTTGCCTTTATATCCAATGATATTAGCAATATAAGTTGCCAACTCACTAATTTTTAAATCTAACCCAGTACCTACATTAAGAAACTGAATATCGTCGGGATTTGGCTTCCAGTTTTCTAAGACAAATACACATGCGTCCCCAAGATCATCCACGTGCAAAAATTCGCGAAGTGGAGAGCCCGTCCCCCAACAACTCACGCTCTCTAAACTTGATTTCTTAGCCTCATAAAAACGACGTATTAATGCTGGTAAAACATGACTGTTCTCAGGATGATAATTGTCTCCAGGGCCGTAGAGATTAGTTGGCATTAAACTTATTGCATCAAAACCGTACTGCATCCTCAGTGATTGGCATAACTTAATGCCTGTAATTTTTGCCAACGCATACCATTCATTAGTCGCCTCCAGGGAGCCGGTCAATAAAGATTCTTCCTTGATAGGTTGCTCAGCGAACTTTGGATAAATACAACTGCTGCCAAGAAATAGCAATCGCTTTACTCCACTGCGCCAAGCTGTTTCGATCACATTTGTTTGTATTTTCATGTTCTCCAGCAAGAAATCAGCTGGATATGCATTATTTGCATGAATGCCGCCCACCTTGGCAGCGGCTAGCACAACCACAGTGGGTTTTTTTGAAGCAAACCAATGCTGAACAGCCTGAGGATTCAGTAGATCCAACTGATCCCGACTTGCCGTCAGCAGGTTCTCATAGCCACTGCGTTTTAATGCCCTACAGATCGCACTACCGGCCATACCGCGGTGGCCCGCAACAAAAAAACGATCATCTTTGTTTATTAACATCTCCATCAACCTTGGCTCCTTCTGGCCTGGATTGCTGCTGAGCTAGTCGGTGGATTTTCCATGGATCCCACCACGTTGAATCCCTTCAGACGCAGAATCCCTTCTTTACGAGCTTCTTCTCTATCTATTTGCACCATCTCTGCGACCAATTCCTCCAAAGTTGTCGTTGGCTTCCAACCCAACTTGGCATGGGCCTTACTGGGATCACCTAGCAATGTATCCACCTCCGCTGGGCGGAAGTAGCGCGGATCAATACGCACGACCACTTCACCAGTGCTGCGGCGACCCACTTCATCCAATCCCTGACCTTCCCACTCGAGAGCACCCCAGCCAAGCGCCTCTGCAGTGAGCTCGATGAAGCGCCGGACACTCTCCTGCCGGCCAGTGGCAATCACAAAGTCTTCAGGCGGCCCCTCCTGCTGCAGCATCCTCCATTGCATCTCCACATAATCACGGGCGTGGCCCCAGTCCCTTAGGGAATCAAGATTGCCCATGTAGAGGCAGTCTTCCAGCCCTTCATTGATCCGCGCCAAGCCCCGTGTGATCTTGCGGGTCACGAAAGTTTCGCCACGCCTTGGGCTCTCGTGATTGAAAAGAATGCCGTTGCAGGCATACATGCCGTAGGCCTCGCGGTAGTTCACCGTAATCCAATAGCCGTACAACTTGGCCACGCCATAAGGGCTTCTCGGATAAAAAGGCGTGCTCTCTTTCTGAGGCACCTCCTGCACGAGTCCATAAAGTTCACTGGTACTAGCCTGATAAATCCGGGTTGTTTCAACTAAACCCAGAATTCGCACGGCCTCCAGGATCCTGAGGGTGCCGAGAGCATCACTATTGGCTGTGTACTCAGGCGCCTCAAAGCTCACAGCCACGTGGCTCTGGGCACCGAGGTTATAAATCTCATCAGGCTGCACTTGCTGGACAATCCGAATCAGGTTGGTGCTGTCAGTCAAATCCCCGTAATGGAGAACTAACCGTGGATCGGCCTCATGGGGATCCTGGTAGAGGTGATCAATCCGGTTGGTGTTGAAGCTGCTTGCCCGACGCTTGATTCCATGGACTTCATACCCCTTCTCCAGCAGTAGTTCAGCCAGATAACTACCGTCTTGCCCAGTAATCCCGGTAATCAGAGCTTTTTTCACATTGCAGAGCAAGCTTGCACAAATATATCATCAAGAATTAACCTAGATGACGCTTTCAACCCCAAATAACAAACAAGCGAATACCAAGCTTACTTTTTAGTTTGGCAATTATACCGCAGAAACGATGATAGCCTTGAAAGGCGCACCTTAATAGTAAACCCCTGCAAACCAGGAAATAAACTTCTTTATTCCAACATCAATGGGAGTAGAGGGCTTGAACCCAACCCATTCTTCTAAAGCTGACGTATCAGCCGCAGTCGCCACCACATCACCGGGCTGCATCGGCTGGAAATCCTTAAGTGCCTGCCTGCCGAGAGCTGCCTCCATCGTCTCGATGAAGCGCAGGAGCTCTGTCGGCTGGCTGTTGCCAATATTGAAAACCCGATGCGGTGCCGCCGCAGTAGCCGGGTCGGGTTGAAGGGGATCAAAATCAGGATTAGCAATGGCTGGTTTGTCGCAGCAACGGATCACACCCTCAACAATGTCGTCGATGTAGGTGAAATCGCGCTGCATCTTGCCGTGGTTGAACACCTTGATCGGCTCACCGGCCAGTATCGCCCGAGCGAACAGCATCGGCGCCATATCCGGACGTCCCCAGGGGCCATACACCGTGAAAAAGCGCAGCCCCGTGGCCGGCAATCCATAGAGATGGCTGTAGGTGTGCGCCATCAACTCATTGGCCTTCTTGCTGGCGGCGTAAAGACTCACCGGGTGATTGACCGGTTGACGCTCATGAAACGGCAGATTGCGGTTGCCGCCATACACCGAACTGCTCGAGGCATACACCAGATTCCCAACACCGTGGTGCCTACAGCCCTCCAAGACATTGCCGAAGCCCACCAGGTTGCTCTGGATGTAAGCCGCGGGATTCTCGAGCGAATAACGCACGCCAGCCTGAGCCGCCAGATTGACCACAACATCAGGCTTCTCGTCAGCGAAGAGTCCCATGAGGGCTGCGCCGTCTTCCAGAGCCATGCGCTCAAATCGCCAGGCTCCTGATGAGGCAACGGTTTCGATCTGCCGCAACCTCGCCTGCTTCAACGCTGGGTCGTAATAGTCGTTCAAGTTGTCGAGGCCAACCACCCGATCACCGCGTTGCAACAGCCGCTGCGACAGGGCCGCACCGATGAAACCAGCAGCCCCAGTCACAAGGACAGTCTTCGCCATCAACCCTCTCCATCCCCCACACGCCAAAGAGTGAGGCCCGCCGCCCTCACTTGGGCGGGATCAGCAACAGCCCTGGCATCAAAAACCCAGGCCGGCTTGCGCATCCGAGCGGCAAGAGAAATCCAGTTCAGGTTGCGGTAGGCCTGCCACTCGGTGAGCACAAGCACGGCATCAGCTCCCGTGACGGCGTCCTCAACACTGGCTGCCTGCGCCCAACTCCCGGTGCCACTGAGGGCATCCGCCTGGGGGGCTGCCTCCTGTTGCAGATCCCGGGCCATCTGATCACAGGCCACCTTGGGATCGTGAATGGCCAGCTGAGCGCCCTCCTCCAGCAAGTCCAGGCAGATCCGGATCGCCGGTGCCTCACGTGTGTCGTTGGTGTCGGCCTTGAAGGCAAAGCCAAGAATCGCCAGCCGCTTGCCGGTCACCGTGCCGAACAGCCTCTCCACCACCAACCGGGCGATGCGGTGCTGTTGCCAGGTGTTCAGGGCCACAACACTCTCCCAGTAATCCGCCACCTCCGGCAGGCCGAAATGGCGGCAGAGATACACCAGGTTGAGGATGTCTTTCTGGAAACAGCTGCCGCCGAATCCAGGCCCGGCATTGAGAAATTTCGAGCCGATCCGGCTGTCGGTGCCAATCGCGCGGGCCACCTCGCGCACATCCGCCCCGCTGGCCTCACAGAACGCCGCAATCGAGTTGATCGAACTGATCCGCTGTGCCAGAAAGGCATTAGCGGTGAGCTTGGAGAGCTCGCTGCTCCAGAGATTGGTACGCAAAATCTGCTGCTGCGGAACCCAGTGGGCGTAGATCGCGGCGAGGGCATCAATCGATGCCGGATCATCACCACCGATCAACACCCGGTCGGGAGCCTCCAGATCACGGATGGCCGTGCCTTCCGCCAGAAACTCAGGGTTGGAAAGAACCGAGAAGGTGCGCTGATCGTCTCCCTCACTGGCTGCTTCAAGGATGGTTTTGATCGCGGCAGCCGTACGCACCGGCAGGGTGCTCTTCTCCACCACGATCGTATGGCCGGTGGCCGCCTGCGCCACCTCGCGGGCACAGGCTTCCACCCAGCGCAGATCGCTGGCCTGTCCAGCCCCAAGCCCCTTGGTCTTGGTGGGGGTGTTCACTGAAATGAACACCATGTCTGCCGCGGCGATCGAGGCCGCCACATCGGTTGAGAACGAGAGGTTGCGCCCCCGCGCCCGTTTCACAACAGCATCCAAGCCGGGTTCGTAAACCGGCAACTTGCTGAAGTCGGCATCATTCCAAGCGTCGATCCGCGCCTGGTTGATGTCCACCACCTGCACATCAACCTCAGGGCAGCGATCAGCGATCACTGCCATGGTCGGGCCGCCCACATATCCCGCACCGATGCAGCAGATCCGTTGAATGGTCACGTTCCGCAGCTTTCGGCCAGTCCGAGGAGACTACGGAAGGAGTCGATGGTGGGAGCCAGACCCTGCTCCAGTGACACAGTCGGCTGCCAGTTCAGCTGCTCACGAGCGAGATCAATCGCCGGCTGCCGCTGATGGGGATCATCCTGCGGCAAGGGCTTTTCCTCCAACGGCAAATCCGGCTTGATCTGCTGGCGCACCAGCTCCGCCAACTGCCGGATTGTGAATTCCTCGGGATTACCCAGGTTGATCGGCCCGCTTTGTTCGCCATTCATGAGGCGGAACAAACCCTCGATCAGATCACTCACGTAACAGAACGAACGGGTCTGGCTGCCATCGCCGTAGAGCGTCAGCGGTTCGCCCCGCAACGCCTGCACAATGAAATTACTCACCACCCGGCCGTCATCCGGGAGCATTCGCGGGCCATAGGTGTTGAAGATGCGTGCCACCCGCACCTCCACACCATTCATGCGCTGGTAATCAAAACAGAGGGTTTCAGCGATGCGCTTGCCTTCGTCGTAGCAGCTGCGAACACCGATCGGATTCACAGAACCCCAATAACCCTCGGGCTGGGGGTGCACCTCAGGATCGCCATACACCTCGCTGGTGCTGGCGAGCAGCAAGCGCGCCCCCACCCGGCGGGCCAGCCCCAGCATGTTGTAAGTGCCAAGAAAACTGGTTTTGGCCGTCTTGACGGGATTGAACTGGTAGTGGATCGGCGAGGCCGGACAGGCCAGATGCCAGATCCGATCCACCTCCAGCTTGATCGGTTCGGTGACGTCGTGACGGATCAGTTCGAAACGGGGATGGCCAATCCAGCGCGCGATGTTGGCCTTACGGCCGGTGAAGTAGTTGTCCAGACAGATCACCTCATCGCCGGCCTCCATCAGCCGGTCGACCAGGTGCGAGCCAAGAAAACCGGCACCGCCTGTGACGAGGTGAATCTGCATCCTCAGGGGTTGAGCAGTCTCTCCACGATCGCGGCCACCGGCGCAAGCGCAACGGTGAATTCCTCCGCCTGCTGCTGCAACGGCTTCAAACGCACCTCCCCACGTTCGGCCTCCTCGTCTCCGAGCACCAGGGCCCACGGCGCCCCGCTGCGATCAGCCCGCTTGAACTGCTTGCCGAAGGCCGAGCCCGATGCATCCAACTCCACCCGAAGCCCCGCGCCCCGCAGATCCCGGGCCAACGCCAAAGCAGCAGGCTCAGCCTCATCACCACGGTTCACCACATACACATCGGGAGCTGGCGCTGCGGTCAATCGGGCGGCGACACCTTGAGGATCCGCCTGGGCGACAGCCTCCAGCACCAGCAACAACCGTTCCATGCCAAGAGCCCAACCAATGGCGGGGGTCTGGGGGCCTCCCAACTGGCCGATCAAACCGTCGTAACGCCCACCACCACAGACGGTGGCCTGGGCACCCAGCTGGTCGCTGGTGATCTCAAAGGCCGTGTGGCTGTAGTAGTCCAAACCCCGCACCAGCCGCGGATTGAGCCTGAAGGGAATTCCCAGAGCGGTCAGCCCCCGCTGCACCTCCGCAAAACGCTCACGGCTGGCTTCACAAAGCGCATCCGCCAGGGTGGGTGCGTCTTCCAGCAACGCCTGGGTGTCTTTGTTTTTGGAATCGAGGATGCGTAGCGGATTGGTGCTCAGCCGCGCCTGGGAATCGGAATCAAGGGACTCTGAGCGCTGCTCAAGCCAGGCCACCAGAGCATCGCGATAAGCCTGGCGATCTTCAGCGGTGCCAAGGCTGTTCAGTTCCAACTGCAGGCCCCCCACACCCAGGCTGGCCAGCAGATCCCAGGCCAGGGCGATCACCTCAACATCGCTTAGGGCCCGCTCCGCCCCAAGCCACTCCACCCCGATCTGGTGGAACTGCCGTTGCCGGCCCGCCTGGGGGCGCTCGTAGCGAAACATCGGCCCCGCGTACCAAAGCTTCTGAGCGCCCTGACTGAGCAAGCCGTGCTGGAGGGCAGAACGCACCACGGATGCGGTTCCCTCCGGCCGCAAGGTGCAGGAGCGATCACCCCGATCCTGAAAGCTGTACATCTCCTTGCCAACCACATCAGTGCCCTCACCGATGCCACGGCAAAACAGATCCGTCGTCTC
Organism: Synechococcus sp. KORDI-52; assembly: GCF_000737595.1. Lineage (NCBI taxonomy): Bacteria > Bacillati > Cyanobacteriota > Cyanophyceae > Synechococcales > Synechococcaceae > Synechococcus > Synechococcus sp. KORDI-52. The sequence continues at coordinate 282,609 of NZ_CP006271.1, forward strand.
CAACAGCGGCGTACGGATCTCGCCAAACCCAGACCGCTGGAAATGCTCCCGTGCCATCGCCTCAACGGCCTGCCAGCGCTGGAGTGTTTCCGGCAGCAGATCCACCATGCCCCTGAGGCTCTGGAGCTGACTCACGTGCGGGATGCAGGTACAGCGGCCCAGTCTGCCCGGTGAGACTTCGACACCTCAAAGCCCTCGTGTCAGCAGCCTGCTTCAGAATCGTCTGGATCAGAACGATTCAGGCCATGGGACGGCGCGTGTTGATCACCGGCGGAGCCGGCTTCATCGGCAGCCACACCTGCCTTGTGCTGCTGGAGCAGGGCCACGAGCTTGTGGTGCTCGACAACTTCGATAACAGCAGTCCAGAAGCGCTAAGGCGGGTGCAGGAGCTGGCGGGTTCCACCCAGCTGACCCTGGTGGAAGGAGACGTCCGCAACCCCAGCGCTGTTGATCAGGCCTTCAGCGCTGCCGTTGCTGTGGATGGCGTGATCCATTTCGCCGGCCTCAAGGCCGTTGGGGAATCGGTCGCCAACCCACTCCTCTACTGGGATGTGAATGTAAATGGCAGCCGGGTTCTGGCGGCGGCCATGGAGCGCCATGGCTGCCGAACGCTCGTGTTCAGCAGCACCTCCACCGCCTACGGAGAACCCGAAACCTTCCCGCTGCGGGAAACCATGCCGACGGCACCGGTGCACCCCTACGCCCAGACCAAAGTGGCGGTGGAACAGATGCTGGCGGCCCTCTGCCGCTCAGGTTCCTGGCAGGTGGCCTGCCTGCGCTACTTCAATCCCGTCGGCGCGCACCCGAGTGGACGCATTGGTGAAGACCCGCTGGGCATCCCCAACAACCTGTTCCCCTTCATCACCCAGGTGGCCGCAGGGCGCCGCGAGTGCCTGCGTATCTTCGGCCAGGACTACCCCACCCCTGACGGCACCGGCATCCGTGATTACCTGCACGTGATGGATCTGGCCGAAGCCCATGGCGCGGCCCTGAACCACCTGTTCGAGCGGCAAGCATCCGACCCCTTGACGCTCAACATCGGCACAGGCCGAGGGCTCAGTGTGCTGGATGTGGTGAACGGTTTCGAACAGGCCACAGGCTTGAGCATCCCCTACGAGGTTGTGGAGCGTCGACCCGGCGATGTGCCCCGCCTCGAGGCCTGCCCCCGAACGGCGCAAACCGTGCTCGGCTGGAGCGCCCGCCGAAGCCTGGAGGAGATGTGCCGCGATGGCTGGGCATGGCAGCAGGCCAATCCAACGGGGTATCGGCACAAGCCATGAGTGCAGATGCTGGGGTGCTTTTGGCCGGCGGCGGCCACAGCCATGCCCTGCTGCTGAAGCGCTGGGCGATGCGGCCGGAGCGACGGCCGCAGCACAGCATCACGCTGGTGAACCGCAGCAGCACAGCCCTGTATTCCGGCATGGTGCCGGGGTTGATCGCCGGCCTCTATCGGCGCGAGGAACTCGCCATCGACCTGCGTCAGCTCTGTGATCGGGCCGGGGTGGCCTTCATGGAAGCGGAAATCACCGGATTGGACCCTCAGGACAGATGTCTGAGACTGCGCGATCGGCCTGCACTCCACTTCGATTGGCTCAGCCTGGATGTGGGAGCCGAGAGCCGACCCAGCGCCACCGGAGTTCCGATCAAACCGTTGGAAGCCTCGCTCGCCTTTCTGGAGCGCGAAGGCGCCAACCACCCCAAGCCCCTGCGGGTGATCGGAGCGGGAGCAGCCGGCCTCGAAGTGGTGCTCGCCCTGCGACGGCGCTGGCCACAGCGGGCCCTGGAGCTGCAACAGCGCCCTGGGCAGCTGGATCCAGCTGTCCAACAGGTGCTGCAACAGGCCCGCATCAGCTTGATCGACGACGGCAGCCACCCCAGCGGACTCTGCCTGCTCTGCACCGGTAGCCAGGGCCCCGCCTGGTTGTCGACGACCGGCCTGCCGCTGGATCCCGATGGCCGGATCCGCACCGATCCCTGCCTCAGGGTGGAGGGACACCCCTCCGTCTTCGCCAGCGGCGACTGCGCCGTGATCAGCGCAGCACCCCGGCCGGCATCCGGGGTGTGGGCGGTGCGGGCCGCACAGCCCCTGGCCACCAATCTGGAGGCGGCCTGCCAGGGCCAACCACTGCGCCCCTGGCATCCACGACGTGAGGCGCTGCAACTGATTGGCACCCACCGGAACGCCGCTTGGGCGCAATGGGGGAGCTGGCGGCTGGGGCCATCCCCCCTGCTTTGGCAGCTGAAGCAACGCATCGATCAGGCCTTCATGGCCGGCTTTCAAGGGCCGGCTGCGATGGCCGACGCGCCGCCGATGGCCTGCCGGGGCTGCGCAGCCAAGTTGCCGGCCCAACCCCTGGCCGCAGCCCTGGCACAGGTGGGGCTGGGCCGGCAGCCGGAAGATGCCGCCTCGCTGCCGGGCGATCCCGAGCTGCTGCAAAGCGTGGATGGATTTCCCGCCCTGGTGAGTGACCCCTGGCTCAACGGCCGTCTGACGGCCCTGCATGCCTGCTCGGATCTCTGGGCCTGCGGTGCTGCCGTTTCCGGCGCCATGGCAACGGTCACGCTGCCGATGGTCGCAGCCAACGAACAGCAGGATCTGCTGGTGCAAACCCTCGCCGGCATCCGGTCGGTGCTGGATGAACAGGGCGCCGAGCTGATCGGTGGACACACGATGGAAGCCCGCAGCACTGCACCCCTGCCGGCCAGCCTGGGGGTGCAGATCACCCTCACGGTGAACGGGCGCAGCCCATCGCCCTGGCTCAAATCAGGCCTGCAACCCGGTGATGCCCTGCTGATCAGTCGCCCCCTGGGCACCGGGGTGCTGTTTGCAGGGGCGATGAGCGGCGCCACCAAAGCCGCTGATCTGGACGCAGCCCTGCGGGGCATGACCTCCAGCCAGCACACGCTGCTCCAGCAGGTTGAACCGATGCGCAAGGGCATTCACGCCTGCACCGACATCACCGGTTTCGGGCTGCTCGGGCACCTGGGCGAGATGCTCCAGAGCCATCCAGAGCTCACCGTCCAACTCGATGGCTCGGCCATCCCGGCCTACCCCGGTGCGCTGACCCTGCTCGAAGGGGGCCTCTCCAGCAGCCTGGCCCCCTCCAACCGGGCCGCCTGGCGCTGGCTGGACGGCCCGGTTCAGCTGCAACAGCCGCCCTCCTCTGCCCTGCTGGAGCTGCTGGTGGACCCGCAGACCTGTGGCCCCCTACTGCTGGCCTGCACCAGCGCAGCCGCCGCAGAACTCACTGAGATGGGCCCATGGATTCAGATCGGCAGCGCAACAGCCGCCCATGGCTGAGGTCGTTGGCGTGGGGTTCACAGCGGAAACCGGCCCGCTCAAGCCATGATTGCAGGGGCTTGAGCTTGCGCTCCATCGCTGCCGGAGGCCCACTGCTGGCCAGCCAGAGCTGCCGCGGCGGATCCGGCTCCTGCAGCCGTTGTTTCAACGCTTCCTTTCCCCTCCAGGGCGCTGAAGGCGAGGGAATCCGGCCCATCGCCGCCTCCATCCGGTCGCTGAGGTTGAACAGACGTTCACGCGGGCTGTAGCGCTCCTCCAGCCCGCTGCTGCGCTGGCTGATCCGATGGAACTGGTCCTGTTCCCGCACCCCACCAACGCCGGCATCGAGCTCGCTGAACCCCGGCCCCCACCAGCTGGCCAGCAGCAACCCCAGCACCACCAGACCACAGCCGCGGCCGAAACGATTGAGCTCCAGAGCACCGATCTGCACCGCCAGAACAGGCACCACCGCCGGCAGGAGCACCACGAAGTAGCGGCTGAAGGCCATCGGCTTCACAAACGACACCACCACAACCCCAACAACCATCAGCAGGGACGGGATCAGACCGCTCCGATCCAGCAGATCTATCCCGGGCCATTGCCAACGGCACAGCCCTCCCCAGCGCCGCAGCACCACCAGCAACAGCAGCAACAAGGCCAATTTGGGCAACGGCCAGAGGCCGAGGCCGCGGGCCAGGGTCTCCTCAAACAAGGCGTAATCCGGCACACCGATCCAGCTGCCGGCCCGGGAGCTGAACAGGTAGTCCGCGGCATAGGCCATCCAGGCCAGGGCCGGGAGGGCTCCGATCAGAGCAGCGGCGGCCATGGTCCAGCGACGTTGCCAGCCATCCCAGGCCGCAGCCGCCAGCACCAGAAACAACCCATAGAAATGGGTCAATCCGGCCAAGCCGGCCACAAGGCCATAGGCGATGGGGTGGCGTGAGCGGCGCCACCACCAGGCCAGAGCCACCAGAAGCACCAACACCGCATAGCTCTTGCCCTCGATCGCGAACCGAATCGGATACGGACTGCAGAAGGCCAGCAGCGCCGCTGTGGCCGCCACCTTGGCCCTGGTGCCCGCCTGGCCGAAGGCCATCGCCTGAGCCACCATCACCAGACCACCCCCCAGATACGCCAGCCAGGACAGCAGGCGCAGGCTCACCGGGCTCTGACCCACCAGATGCCCCCAGAGCCAGAGCAGGGCGTAATAGGCCGGGGGGTGGGTGTCCTCCCGCAACATCGCCAGCAACGTGCTGAAACTGGGCTGGAAACTCTTGCCGACGCTGTAGAGCTCATCGCTCCAGAGCCCCGTGGCGTCAATCAACAACAGGGCCCGCAGACCAAAGACCAGGCAAACGGCCACCACCAGCACAAGCCAGCTGCGTGTCATCGGCTGCGGTCCTGCGCTGCGCTGCGCTGCCGGCGCAACTCATCACCAATCGCCAGCCCCGGCTGCCAGCCAGCGGCAATCAGGTCGCGCGCCGTCTGCGGCGCCTGAATCCGGCGCCAGCGGCCCCACCAGCGCAACAACGGTTTCCAATGCTTCGGCTTCAGGGTCACCGCCAGGGCCACCGCCTCCGGCGGCCAACCCTGGTGTTCGATGGCCGCCGACCAGACCGACGGGCTGGCCTGCAAGGGCAGTGGCGTTTCCTCCAGCCAGTCGCCCAGGGCCCCGCACTGCTGCAGCCATTGCTGTTGTTTGCCGGGAATCTGCAACCGCTGGGCCAGCGCAACCGGATGGACTGCCCCCAGCAGTAGGGCAGGCATCAACGGCAAACCAAGGCGCTGGGCCCAGCGCAACCGCTGCGTGCGCCGTGGATCGCTCTGAAGCTGCGGATCCAGCAGCGGCAGGGCTTGCCACTGCTCCAACAAGTCCAGCGCCTGCGGCCAAGGTTCCCGATCCAGCAACCGCTCCAGCTCCATCCGCAGTCGCGTAGCCAGAGCCGGCGGCGCCGTCAACGCCGCATCGCGCTGGCCCCAGCCCCAGGGCCACTGAGCCATGGTGCTGTGGATCTGCGCAAGGCTCTCGTCCGCTAGCTGGAAGCCGAGCCGGGCGGCGTAGCGGGCGGCCCGGATCACCCGGGTGGGATCGTCCTCCACGCTGCCGGCGTGCAGAAAGCGCAGCTGACCAGAGGCCAGATCCTCCTGGCCATGGTGGAGATCAATCAACTCGCCGGCCACCAGATCGAAGGCCATGGCGTTAATCGTGAAATCCCGGCGGGCGAGGTCGGCGTGCAGGCTGCCCGCCCGCACCACGGGGTTCTCCGCAGGGGCGGGGTAGTGCTCCTCTCGCGCCGTCGCCAGATCCAACGGGATCCCATCCAGCTGCAAGGCGACCGTGCCGAAGGCTCCATGCTCCTGAACACCGGTGATGCGCTCGCCGCCGATCTGACGCACCAGTTCCGCCACGAGCGCAGCGGCATCGCCCTCCACCACCCAATCCAGATCAGGAGCACCCAACCAGGGCCGGCCGCAGCGCTGATGCAGCAGCTGATCGCGCACGGCACCGCCCACCAGGGCCAGGCGCGGGATGCCAAGGGATCGCGCAGCGCCCTGCAACGCCTCCAGAACAGAAGACGGCACACCCGGGAGATCCATTGCAGGGCGTGCAGGAGAATGGGTCGATCATCACGGATTACATCCTTGTCCGCTCTCACCCGCTGCCTTGAGGAGGAAGCCTCAGCGATCGCAACGGCTGCCGAACGCCTGAGCAGCGACCAGGTGGAGGCCGCCCTCGCCCTGCTGGAGCGCTGTGCAGATCGCAAGGCCAAGCTGGTGATCACCGGTGTGGGCAAGAGCGGCATCGTGGCCCGCAAAATCGCCGCTACCTTCTCCTCGATCGGGCTCATGGCCCTGTTCCTCAATCCCACCGACGCCCTCCATGGCGATCTGGGTGTGGTGGCCGCCGAGGACGTCTGCCTGCTGCTCTCCAACAGCGGCGAAACCAGCGAGCTGTTGGAGGTGTTGCCCCACCTCACCCGCCGCGGAACCGGGCGCATCGCCATCGTCGGCCGTGCCGACTCCTCCCTGGCCCGCGGCAGTGATGTGGTGCTGGAAGCCGGCGTGGACCGTGAGGTGTGCCCTCTGAACCTGGCTCCCACCGCCAGCACTGCCGTGGCCATGGCCATCGGCGACGCCCTGGCTGCGGTCTGGATGGAGCGACGCGGCATCTCACCGGCGGATTTCGCCCTCAATCACCCCGCCGGATCCCTGGGCAAGCAGCTCACCCTCACAGCCGCCGACCTGATGGTGCCCGCCAGTCAGCTGCACCCCCTGCAGCCCCAGACCCCCTTGCCCGAGGTGATCGGCGGTCTGACCCGCGACGGCATCGGCAGTGGTTGGGTCGAAAATCCAGACAACCCGGGAAGCCTGCTCGGCATCCTCACGGATGGCGATCTGCGCCGGGCCCTCCAGGACCACGGCGCTGAAACCTGGAGCCGTCTTACGGCGAAGGATCTGATGACGGCCGATCCGATCACCGTGAAGTCGGATGTGTTGGTGGTGAAGGCCCTGGCGCAGATGGAGCACAACCGCCGCAAACCGATTTCCGTGCTGCCCGTGGTGAATCAAGACCATGAACTGATGGGTCTGCTGCGTCTGCATGATCTGGTTCAGGCCGGCCTGGCATGAACGGACTGCGCTGGTGGTGGCTGCGGCGCCGGCTGCGATCGATTCAGCTGCTGGTGCTGGATGTGGACGGTGTGCTCACCGATGGAGGCCTCTGGTTCGATGCCGAGGGGCAGCTCAGCAAGCGCTTTGATGTGCGTGATGGTCTAGGCATCCGGTTGCTGCAACAGGCGGGGCTCCACATCGCCTTTCTCAGTGGAGGCCAGGGAGGAGCGTCGGAGGTGCGGGCCCGGCAGCTGGGCATCAGCCATTGCCTTGTCGGCATCAAGGACAAGCCAGCTGCCCTCACCAGCCTGCAGAACCAACTGGGGGTGAGCGCCGAACAGACGGCCTTTGTGGGGGATGACCTCAACGATCTGGCCGTACGCCCGGTGGTCGGCCTGTTGTTCGCACCCGCCGACGCCTGTCAGCCGGTGCGCCGTGGTGCCGATGCCGTGCTCCACCGCCCGGGTGGCCATGGGGCCGTGCGCGAGTTGGCGGAGCGCATCCTTCAGGGGCGGGGCCGCTGGGGACAACTGCGCCGCAACGGCTGGAAAGACCGCAACGACTAACTCAGACCATGGCCCGGGCCTGTTCCAGCTGCTCAGCGGTGTCCACCGACAAGGATGTGCCCTGCACCCGGAACGTGGCGATGGTGAGTCCAGCCTCGATCAGCCGCAGCTGCTCGAGCCGCTCCAGATCCTCCAGGGATGAGGCAGGCAGCTGATCCCACGCAGCCAGCACGTCTCCCCGGAAGCCATACATGCCCACATGGCCCCAGTAGGTGGTGTGCTGATGCCAATCGGCCTCAGCCACGTCGCGCACATGGGGGATGGCGGAGCGGGAGAAATACAGGGCGCGACCGTCGTGGGCCAGCAGGGTCTTCACCACGTTGGGGTTGTGCACCGATTCGGGCTTGAGCCCATAAACGGGGGTCACGACCGCAGGCACCGGATCCTGACGCCTGAATTCCTCGACCATGGCATCGATCACGGCGGGGTCAATGAACGGTTGATCGCCCTGAACGTTGATCACAGCCGTCTCCTCCGCCACGGGATCTGCATCGCCCCAGCCCAGGGCCATCAGGGGCTGCGCCACTGATGCGATGCGCTCACTGCCGGAGTTGCAGGATGCCGCGGTCATCAGCACCGGGAAGCCCCAGCCCTCAGCCAGGCTCTGCAGCTCAGAGCTGTCAGTACAAAGCACCACCGCTTCAACGCCGGAGGCCTGACGGCAGCGTTCCAGAACACGCTGGATCATCGGCTTGCCGCCGATGTCGGCCAGCACCTTGTTGGGCAGTCGCGACGACTGAAGCCGGGCCGGAACGGCCACCACACACTTGCGAATCGCCATCAATCCCAGAGTTTCATTGCATCGTCGCGGGCGCTGAACCACTCAGCCGCCAAAGGGCCACCCATGGTGCGTTGCTCGCGGAACCAGGGACCACCGAGGGTCCAGTGCAGCATCGGAGCGGCCTGCTCGGACTCCGGCGGTGCTTGCACGTCCACCAGATGGTTCCAACCGCCCTGAATGGCACCGATCTCGTGGTCACCCTCCAACCAGTGGAAGCGGTGCAGCTCCAGGCCCGTTGCCGTGTTCACGTAGTCGGGCGTGAGTTTGGTGCAGCGGCTGCAGTTGAGCAGCATTAGGGAACTCCAGTTCTTCTTGGGGTAGGCGCTCTGCACCTCGCCGAGGAATTTCACGGTCTCCCCGGGCACATGCTCATGCTGCACGCACATGGCGCCGTAGCGGTCATCGCGCTGATCCCAGATCGCCTTGATGTCGGCCCGGCAGAGCATGTCGCAATCCATGAACAGAGCCCAGCCCTCGTAGCCCATCAGATGGGGCACCAGAAAGCGGGTGAACGAAAACGCTGTGCTCTGTTTGGGATCCCGTTCGCGGCGAAACAGGCCCTGCGCCTCGAGTTGAGGCGTCACCAGCGGCGTGATTGCCAGAGGAACACTGCTGTTCTGGTAAAGGCTGTCGATCAGAACGTTGGTCGCCGCCCGCTCTCTGGGGTCGTAGCCGATGAAAATGGGGATCGGCGGACTGGAGGTCGACACAGGCCGTGGATGGCTGCAGAGGAGATTAAGCGGTGGTCACGGGTTCGATCGGCGCCAGGCGCGGATCCAGAATCTTGGGCCCCATCCCTGCGAACTTCACCGCGATCGACACTTTCTCGCCACTGCCGAAGGTGTGGGTGATCTCACCCACACCAAAGCTGGCGTGGATGACCTGATCGCCGACCTGCCAGCTGCGGCCCGGGGCGGGGCCCGCCTGACGGCGACGCACGGCGTTGGCGGGGGCCGATGACGGCTTGTCGCGGTCCACACGGGTGAGCCGATCGAGGCGCCGTTCCCGCCGCAGCGCCGCCCCACCGGTCTGGGGAAGGTCGCCCTGAATCAGCGCTTCCGGCAACTCCGACAGGAAGACCGAGGGCACCGCCGCTTCACGCATGCCGCCCCAGAGACGCCGCTCACAGGCATGGGACAGGAACAGCCGTTCCTTGGCTCGGGTGATGCCCACGTAGCAAAGCCGCCGCTCCTCCTCCAGTGAGGCCGGGTCATCCAGGGAGCGGTAGCTGGGGAACAGACCCTGCTCAAGGCCCACCAGGCACACCACGGGGAACTCCAGCCCCTTGCTGCTGTGCAGCGTCATCAAGGTGACGCGGTCCGCGGCCGTGTCCTTGTTGTCGGCATCGCTGGACAAGGCTGCCGTGGCGAGGAATCCCTCCAAGTCGCCCTCGTCGTTTTCCTCCTGGTACTGCAGTGCGGCATTCACCAGTTCCTGCAGGTTGCGGCGGCGCTCCTCAGCCTCATCGGTGCCATCGGCAATCAACTCGCTCACGTAGCCGCTCTTCTCCATCACCTGCTGGATCAGTTCCGAGGGGGCCACATCAGCGCTGCGGGCCTTCAGATCGTTGACAAGGTCACAGAACTGCAGAAGACCCTTGGCGGAACGGCCGCCGAGGGAGCGCACCGCTTCGGGATCACTCACCACATCCCAGAGCGGAATCCCCAGCTGGTTGGCCGCATCGGTGAGCCGCTGAATCGTGGTCTTGCCGATGCCGCGCTTCGGAACGTTGATCACCCGCAGCAGGCTGACGGTGTCGGCCGGATTCACCAGCAACCGCAGATAGGCCAGCAGATCCTTGATTTCGCGCCGGTCGTAGAAGCGCAGCCCCCCCACAACGATGTACGGGATGCCCCAGCGCACCAGCGATTCCTCAATGGAGCGGGACTGGGCATTGGTGCGGTAGAGCACGGCCATGTCACCCCAGCTCAACTCAGGATTGGCCGCTTCCATCGTGCGCAGGCGGTGCACCACGGCTTCCGCCTCGGCGATCTCATCGTCACAGCGGGTGAGGGTGATCAGCTCCCCTTCCCCACGGGTGGGACGCAGAACCTTGTCGATCCGTTCGCTGTTGTTGGCGATCAGGGCATTCGCCGCTTCGAGAATCGTGGCGGTGGAGCGGTAGTTCTCCTCCAGCTTCACCATCGTCCGGGTGCTGTCATCCGGCGCCTGATCACCGAAGTCGTCCTGGAAACCCATCAGGATCGTGAAGTCAGCCGCGCGAAAGCTGTAGATGCTCTGGTCGGCATCGCCGACCACAAACACGGAACGGCCCGACCAGTCCTCCACATCCTGAGGATCCTTGCCATCGGTCACCAACAGCTTGATCAGGTCGTACTGAGTGCGGTTGGTGTCCTGGTATTCATCCACCAGCACGTGGCGAAAGCGGCGGTGCCAATAGCTGCGCACCTGCTCGTTCTGCTGGAGCAACTGAACCGGCAGCAACAGCAGATCGTCGAAATCAAGGGCGTTGTTGGCCGCCAGGGCCTTGCGATAACGCCGATAAACATCCGCGGTGAGCTTGCCCCGCTGGCCTTCCGCGTTCGCCTCGAGCTGGTCTGGCAGCCAGCCCTGGTTCTTGGCGTTGCTGATGGCCCAGCGGGTCTTCTTGGGCTCGAACCGCTTGGGATCCAGCTGCAGTTCCTGGGTCACGATCTCCTTCACCAGGCTCTGGGCGTCGGCCTCGTCGTAGATCGAAAACTGCTTGGTCCAGGTGAGTCCTTCCGCGTCCTTGAACTTGTCGATGTCGTAGCGGAGCATCCGCGCGAACAGGGCATGGAAGGTGCCAATCCACAGCTCCTTGGTCACCTCCCGGTAGATGCGTGAGCGCAGCTGACGCTGATCCACCGGAGGCAGGGTGCTCCAGGGCTGGCCGTACTGGCTCTGGGCCAGACGCTGAGCCAGAAGAACCTCAAGCCGCTCCTTCATCTCCCGGGCGGCTTTGTTGGTGAAGGTCACCGCCAGAATCTGAGCCGGATCGGCACCGTGCTCACCGATCAGGTGAGCAATCCGATGGGTGAGGGCGCGCGTCTTGCCACTTCCAGCACCCGCCACCACCAGCAGGGGACCCTCGTGATGGTCGACAGCCCGCCGCTGGGCATCGTTGAGGCCGGCCAGAAAGCTCATGGATGGAGATTAAGGGGGCTCGGATGGATCCATGGGCCATTGGAGCCAGGACCAACGCCTAAATTCCAAGCCAGGGCTGTCATCCCACCTTGCCGTTCTCGCGCACCCGGAAACGCATCCGCCGAGACCTTCGCGAGCAACGTGCCCTGTTGGCCCTGGGGTGGGCAAGACGAACACTGAGCTTGAGACGAGACAACATCGACCGGGTTGTTTTTTACACGGACCACAACATCGCCTTCAACCGAATTGCCAAAAGTGGCAATTCATCGGTGATTCTTTACCTCGATGAAGCCATTCGTGGCGCGAACACCCATACAGACGACTACAAGCAAGCCAAACGAACGGCCATGGGTGCAGGCAAAAGCCTGATCGACATGTCGAGATCAAAACAGGATCGAGCCAGCCTGAAAGAGTTTTCTTTTTTCACGGTGGTTCGCAACCCCTGGACCCGAACGCTATCGGCCTTTCTCGACAAAATTGCCAACGGTCCCCACGACAAATACGGATCCGTTCCGGGATTTGGCGACAACAGCCAAACCGGCTTCGAAGCCTTCATCGCATTTCTGGGCAACGGCGGATTGCATTCCAATCATCACTGGAAACCGCAAATCGATGCCCTGCTTCTGCCCCCATCCCATTTTCAAACGGTGTGCCGGCTCGAACACCTCGCCGAAGAGTTGCCCCTCGCCCTTGCCAGAACAGGCTTAACGCTCCCCAGCCCCGATCGGCTGCGACAGCCGCACCGCATCGAGAGCAATCAGCGCAGCAAACTCACCCAGGCGGCAAGCAAGTTGCTGAAGTACTACAGCCCAACCACCGTCCAGGCGGTCGCTGATCTGTATACCGCCGACTTCAAACTTGGCCGCTACTCCATGGACCCCCGCAGCCTCGGATTGCCTCCGCTGATGGCTTGAGCCAAGACGGGTAGGCTCGCGCCATGGCTGAAACACGGACGCTGATCAACATCGTCGACCTTTGTTGTACGTCCATACCCGACAAAGAGATTCCCTAGGCCATGCGTGAAACGACAACGGTCTTCGAACAACGCTGGAGCGTCTGGCTGTCAACGCTGTCTGGCATCGCATTGATCATCAGCGCGGGCCTGGCCCTCTGGCTTCAGCTTGGCGGCAGTGGATTCAGCACGCTTCCAGAACCAACAAGGGAGTCTCTGCTGAGCCAGTACAACGCCATCGCCCATGGAGGATTTTTCGCTGTTCTGGCTGTTCTGGCTGGACTGCTGATGCGTTCCATTGCCCAAGCGAACCCACAGGACGCAAAGCCAAAACCAGACAAACCCTGGCCCTTAGCCATCACAGATTTCATCAAACAACATCCAGTCGTCACGATCGTGCTCACGATCTATGTGGTGCTGATGGTTCAGGAGAGCAGCTGGTTCTACAAAGAGATTCTCACCTGGTACGACGACATCTTCAGCGATCAACTCCTCAACAATTTCAGCCTCAGAGAGAAGTTGATCAACGAAACGATGGGGCGAAACGATTTCCGCTTCTTCCCACTCTCCCACCAGGATCTTCATGCCCTCAGCTGGTTGACGCCTTACATCAAGGTCTGGTCATTGGTGAGTGCCCTTGAACTCATCGCCACCATCATCCTGGGCTGCAAGCTGATTGAACGGGTCAAAAACAACGGCACAAGCGCTGGCCTCATGCTGATGGGAACACTGCTGTTCCTCTTTACCAGCGCATCCGCCTACAACTATTTTCAGTTCATCTACAGCGAGAGGTTTCTCACCTTTCTGCTGGCGTTGTACGCCTATCACTACAGCGTTTACCTGGACTCCGGCCGGCTGCACAACGGCCGACTCGCCCTGCTGTTCGCACTGTTCATCCCCTTCTTCAAAGACACCGCGGTGCTGCTGGCCGTGATCCCCGCAGCTACCACGATCGTTGCAGGCAGCCTTGGAGCCATGCCCAGCCGCCCGGCATGGGGATCAACCAAGCCCTCCAAGTGGATGGAGGCCTATGCGCTGGACATCGCCATCGTCAGCCTGGCGCTCTTTTTCCTGGCCTCATTTGCAATGCTCAGTGGACTTCCCAGCCTTGCCGCTGATGTGCCCCGCTACGACGAGCATCTGGGCTTCTCCGTGCTGGCACTCGACATTCGCCTGATCATCTTCCTGGGCTTCATCGCATCACGCCTGTGGCTGATCGGCCGGAAACACGCCAATGTCACCGCACTGGACGGACTCAACCTTGCGGCACTGGCCTATGGATTTGCCCTGTACGCCTTGGTGGGCCTGGAAGGCAGCAACTACATGAGCCTGCCGATTCAGTTTGTCGCCGTTCTCGACATCCTGATGATCTGGGAAAGCCTCATCGCGCCGAAGCTGAACCACCGCATGGGCAGTCGCCAGGCTCAAGCCGTGGCCCTGGGCACCACCTTGTTGCTGCTGAACATTGAAGATCGACAAGCCGCCACGTTCCGACAACGGGCACAACTGATCAGCTGGAAACAACGTTCATGGCGGACAACCCTGAACGAAGCCAGAGCCATCACAGAACGCGCCAAAGAGAACGGAGAAACAGTCAACCTCATCTACTCAAAAGGATGGTTCAAGCATTCCGACCAGATGAAAGCTCTCAGCTTCGACCGTCTTGTCTATTACGACATCGACACCCGGCGCTACATCGTCAAAGCCGGAATCGGAAAAGGAGAGTTCTACACACCACAACCGGGCGATTATTTGGTCGACATCGACACGGGCAAGAAACTCACCCAATTCGGCATTGATCTCTCCAACTACGACGTGCTGTACCAGGAGGATCCAAACCGTCAATACGCACGGATCTTCCGCCACCGCTGATCCACCGAATACCGAATGGATGGAAGGCGGGTAGGCTCGCCGGTCATTGAACGTGATGGAAACCGTGGCGCGTCAGATCCAACTGGGCGAGATCACGTTCGCGAATGACCGCCCCTTCGCCTTGCTGGGTGGGGTGAACGTTCTTGAGGATCGCGACTTTGCCCTGCGTTGCGCCGGCCACTACAACGACGTCTGCGGAAGGCTGAACATTCCGTTGGTGTTCAAGGCGTCCTACGACAAGGCCAACCGCTCCTCCATTCATTCCTTCCGGGGCCCCGGCCTCAACGAAGGCCTTCAGATCCTCCAGGCGGTGAAAGACACCCACGGCATTCCGGTGATCACCGATGTGCACAGTCCAGAGGAAGCCATTGCTGCCGCCAAGGTCGCCGACATCATCCAGCTCCCGGCCTTTCTGGCCCGGCAGACCGATCTCGTCCGCGCCATGGCCGAAACCGGAGCGGTGATCAACATCAAGAAGCCACAGTTCCTCAGTCCGGAACAGATGCGCAACATCGTGGACAAATTCCGCGAATGCGGAAACGAAAAGCTGCTGCTGTGCGAGCGCGGCACCAACTTCGGTTACGACAATCTCGTGGTGGACATGCTGGGGTTCGGCGTCATGAAGCGCACCTGCGACGACCTGCCGTTGATCTTTGATGTCACCCACGCCCTGCAGTGCAGGGATCCAGGTGGTGCAGCCTCAGGCGGACGTCGCTCCCAGGTAGTGGACCTGGCCCGCTCAGGCATGGCGGTGGGTCTGGCTGGCTTGTTCCTGGAAGCACACCCCGACCCGGCGCAAGCCCGTTGTGATGGCCCCAGCGCCTTACCTCTTGATCAGCTGGAACCGTTTCTCACGCAAGTGAAAGCCATCGACGATCTGGTGAAGGGCATGCCAGACCTGCGCATCAACTGATGCGCGTTCGTACGGCAGCATCTCTTGGCCTCTGACGCAACCTTTCTGCTCGGCGTTGGCGCCCAGAAAGCAGGAACCTCCTGGCTGCACGATCAACTGCAACGCCGCAGCGATACCGATTTCGGTTTTCTGAAGGAGTACCACGTTTTCGATGCTCTCGAGCTGGAACGCTTTGCCAGCTTCCGGCCCAAGCGCCCCACACCACTGAAGTGGCGCACCTGGCGTCGGGCGCGCTTCATCGCACGTCCCGAGCGCTACTTCGACTACTTCGCATCACGGGTCCGGCCAGCCCGGATCCGCCTCACGGGAGACATCACCCCCTCCTACGCCGGGTTGAAAGCGGAGAGCTATCAGCACATCCAGAAGGCCTTCGCGCAACGCGGTGTGAGAACGCGGGCGGTGTTCATCATGCGCGACCCGGTGGAACGGTTTTTGTCGCAGCAACGCATGCAACTGCGCAAGCGCGGCTTGCTCACGCCCGACCATGAAACCGAGCATCTGAACAAGGCCAGCCTCAAACTGCTCAAGCGTGAATCGTCCCGTAGCGATTACCCCGCAACCATCGATGCCCTGCGGGACGGATTCGCAACATCGGAGGTCTTCATCGGCTTGTACGAAACCCTGTTCACCGCAGACAACCACCGTGCCTTGTGCCGGTATCTCGGCATCCCGGAGCAGATCCCTGATTGGAGTCATCGGGTGAATGCCAGTCAGGCCACAGCCTCGGTTCCACCGGAGCTGTTGCAACGCCTAAGCCAGCACTTCGACCCGTTGGTGAAAGCCGTGCAGGACCGCTGTCCTGATCTCAAGGTTGAAGAGCAATGGGCCACCGCCATGACCTGGCGAGAGAGCTGAAGCCGTCAACGGCAGAACAGGTCGTTGGAATACACCAGGCGGCGGTTCATCCGCGCCACCGCAGGCAGGAGCAAACCGAGATGGGCAGCCGTGGGTGCTGGCGCCCCCAACCAGCCCCCGTCGTAGGCAATCGTTCGACTGCGGTCCGCATCGAAGCGGACCCGGTTTCCAGCCAGGATGTGGCTGCTGCTGTTCAGGCCGGGAGCCAGCATCGCCTCCTGGAAATCGATGGCCAGCCAACTGCAGAGCAACTGCAGACTGCGCTGGGGCTGAAGCGCGAATTCCTCATAACCCAGACGAAACACCGGGTAGGGAGACTGGCGAAAAGCCCGTTCAAATTTGGCGTTGACACGCCACCAGCGCGCCAGTTGACGCGCTGCAGACCAACGCTGGCCTGCCTTACGCCCGGCCTGGGCCCGCGAATGAACCCAGGAGCGCACATCGCGCACCAGATGGATGATCCGAATGTCGAACATCGCCTCGGGCAACCGCGTCATCTCCAGATCGTCCTGATAGGAGTCCACATGCCACACCGCCTCCCCGGCGTGGGGTGAATGCATCAGCAACCGCCGCACTTTGTCCTGCATCGACGTTTGGTCATGCAGGCGCAACCACTCGAGCTGCGGACCCCACAGTGGGCACTCCGCCGCGATGGCACCACAGGTGCAGCGCCGCTCAAACCGGTGGGCACCGCGCAGTTGGCTGGGCCCGCGATGCTCATCCCCGGGTTGCGGCGTCGCCAGGATCCGCGCCGCCTCACCCAGGCCGATGATCAGCGGATGCGACCCCAGGGCCAGATCCAGCATCGTTGTACCGCTGTGGCCGAGACCACGGATCAGCAGCAACTTCAATCGCGTGCTGCTCATCGGCTCTGATCCACCAAACCGTTGAGGAGCATTGTGATCTGATTCACATGATGCGCCACGGTGAACCGAGCCTGGGCCCGACGCTGACCCGCAGCGCCCCAGGCAGCCGCGAGGTCCGGCCGATGCACCAGCAAGGCCATGGCCTCCGCCATCGCCCGACGATCGCCTTCCTCCACCAGCCGTCCGGTCTGCTGATCCAGAACCACGTCAGGAATGCCGCCATGACGGGTGGCCACAACGGGCAGACCACAAAGTTGAGCTTCCATCACGGAGACCGGGCATCCCTCCTCATCACCATCCTCCGCGGTGCGGGAATGCTGCACAAACACCCGCGCGCGCCGCATCTCCTGCACCACCGCATCGGGCGAGAGAACACCAGGAAACAGAACACACTGCTCGAGGCCAAGCTGACGCACCCGTTGCTGCACAACGGGAAGCAGAGGCCCATCACCCACCATCACCAGGCTGCAGGCATCGGCCTGATCCGTCAGGCCTCGCAAAAGGGCAAAAGCTTCCAATGTGTCCATCGGCCCCTTTTTGGAGACAAAACGCCCCACCGCCAGAAACCGCGGTGGCATGGAGGCGGGATTGGCCCCCTGAAAGCGCTGCTCGTCGGCACCGGATGGACTGATCACCACGTGCGCCGGCTGAGCGCCAAGGGCGATCAAACGGCTCCGCATCGTCTGGTTCTTGACGATCACAGCCGAGGTGAGCTGAAACAAGCGGCGATAGCGCTGCTCCAGGCGGTTCACGTAGCGCTCCGCGGAGGCATCGGCGCCCCGGAAGTGCACCACCAGGGGGACTCCCGTGCGAGCCAGCTCCATCACCCGAACGGCATGAAAGCCGAACTCCACCATCACCACATCCGGCCGATGGCGGCGCACCAAGAGCACAGCCACGCTGGATGCGGGCAGGGTGGCCAGCCGCAGCCAACCCAATCGGGTGCAGACCTTGCTGGTGAGCACCGCCAGGCCATAGAGCGCTTTGAGGGGCTCGCGCCAGGGAATCTCATCCCCGAAACAAGCCTCCACCGCAAACGGCAAGCGGGCCAGATTCGCGCGCACGAAGGTTTCCGTTCGGGCCCGACGGGTCGGCGCCAACACCAGAACACGTGCTGTCATGACAAGGCCAGGATCGACCGCCAGAGCGGTTCCAACTGGGGCCAATCCAACGCAGCGATTCGCTGCCTGGCCGCTGCACCCATCCGCCGGCAACGCTCTGGATCCGAGGCCAGCTCCTGCATCGCTGCAGCCAAAGCAACGGGATCATCACTCGGTACAACCAAACCGCTCACCCGTGGCTCCACCACCTCCAGGGGACCCGGGGAGGCATCCGTCACGATCACGGCCAGACCGGCAGCCATGGCCTCCAGCAGAGCATTGGGCATGCCTTCAAAACGGGACGGCAGCACAAACACAGCAGCGTCCGCCAGAAAGCGCTCGGGATCAGAGCGGAACCCCAGCCATCGCAGCCGTCCTGATACCCCGAGATCCTGCGCCTGTTGCTGCAACATCTCGCGCTCCGGCCCATCACCCACCGAGGTGACGGGCCAGGCCGCTGCGGCTCCGCTCAACCTGGGCAACGCGGCAAGCAAGACATCGAGCCCCTTCTGCGGCACCAGCCTGGCCACGGTGATGAAGCCGATGGCGTTGGACGCACCGCTGCCCACACCAGACGCGGGCACACCGGGCATCGGGTTGGGCAGCAGGGCCAACCGCTGCCAGGCCCCCATGCCGTCCAACGCCGAGAGCACGCCAGCTGTGTTGGCGGTCACCACATCCGCCCGCCGATAGGCCAGGGGCCGGAGCCGCTGCCACACCTCCGGCAGCAACTGAAGCGAGGGGTCGTTGCGCTCCGAGACCACGAGGTGGATCGGCAAGTCCCAGGCGGCGCAACAGCAGGTGATGTTGGTGCGGGTGAGCAGGGCCAGGATCCGATGGGGCCGCTGACGGCGCAACTGCCGGCGCAGCTGCCGGAAGCGAAAACCAGCCGTCGCCTCCGTTCCGACTCGAAACAGCTGCATGGCCAGGCCCCCAGCCCCTGGATCAACGCGGCCTTGAAACCAGCCGCCGAACCAGCGCAACTGCAGCTGAAACAACAAGCGGATCAACTTGTCGAGCTGCGCCAGGGTGAAACGCCCCCCACGGGCCCACCAGGAGCGATGGGTCGGTGCCCCCAGTTCAAGCAGTGGAATCCCGTCGGGAAGGGCATGGGCCACGGGATGGCCTGGGATGAGCGTGACCAGCTTCACCTTCAACCCCTGAGCTGCGAAATGAAGGGCGGCAATCAAGGCCACTTTCTGAGCACCCCCCGCCCCCAGATGCGGCAGCACGATCCACAGATCATCACGACCTGAATCCACCAGCTCCGGCACGTCCATCAAAGCGACCTCATTAAATCGAGAAACACAGGTCGCAAGCTCTCCGGTGCATTGCGTTGACGAACCGCTTGTGCTCGTGAGGCGAAAGCCGCGCGCGCAGTGACGTCCTCCAAGGCACGGCGCAAGGGTTGTGCCATATCGGTCGAGGCGACGTGCTCGGAGACGAGCCATCCGTTCATGCCTGAATCAATGAGGTCCGAGGGGCCTGTCGGACAGTCCACAGCAAGACAAGGCAAACCAGAGGCCATCGCCTCCAGCAACACATTGGGATAGCCCTCAAAACGGGATGAGAGAACAAACAGGTCGCTGGCCTCATACCAATCCCCAACATTGCCGACGTTCCCCGGAAGGATCAGACGCGAGGAATCCGAACCCATCAGCTGGCGCAGTCGGGCCACCTGATTGACGCCGCGATACGGTGCTTCCTCGATGCCCAGGATCACCAGGGACCAATCGGGGTAGTCAGCCTGCAGGGCAGCAAAGGCGGCCACCAAACGATCAAAGCCTTTCTGATGGAGCTTGGTTCCAACCGCCAGGATCAACTTCTGGCCCGGTGGCACAGAAGCCGCTGGATTCAGCTGAGGAACGAGACGCGGCATCGGCCAAACAATCGCGTTGGGCAAAACCGCTGTGCGGCGGGCCAGGCCGCGTTGATGAAGCCACTGAGCAATGCCCTGCGTTTGCACCAGATGCATATGCGCTCGGGGATAGGCCAGGCGCCGCAGCAGCCGCCAACGCCAAGCCAGCGGACGGGCCGGGGGATAGTTGCGCTCCGACAACACCAGGCGCAACGGCAGACCGATCGAAGCCAGTGCCACCTTGATCGATGGCAGCGTCGTCATGCCGATCAGGAGATCGGGCTGCTCGCGTCGAAGCAGCTTGCGCAAACGCCAAAGCTTCAACGGCCAAAACAAGGCACGATCCAACCCACCGGGCAGGACAGGCTCCTGCAAGCGGCGGAGACCAGCGGGAACGGGATAGAAATCGTGGCTGGCGGACTTTGAGGTCAACAATGTGACGCTCCAACCACCTGCCAACAACCATTCAGCCCACTGCAGGGTGACGCGCTCAGCGCCACCGAGCTTGAGCGAGTCGATGAAAAGCAAGGCCGATCTGCACCGCTGAGCTGCTGGCTTCATGGCTCAGGCTCGTTCAATTGCCTCTGCACCAACGCCGCGATCGTGTCAGTCAGGCTGCCTTCCGAGGAGTGATTCAGCAAACGGGCCCAGTGACGGCAAGCCTGCGGGGTCACGGCATCACCAGCCCGGTGAAGCTCCTCACTCCTGTTCTGCAATTGCTTGAGGAACAGGAGATGGTTTTCCTGAGGCGTCCTTCCCCTAATCCGTCGTCTCGGAGCAAGCCCTGCAGCGTTGGCAGTCGTCCAGGCGTTCAACAAAGTCAACGCATCGCTGCGAACCGTTCCGTGTTGACGTGGATCCAGCAGAAAGCCAAGGGCAAGGCCGCGCCCGAGGTTGCTGGACATCCGGAACAACGCGTCAGCATTCATCCGATCCCTGTCGATCGCTCGACTGAAGTCAGCAAAGCGTTGCCAACAGCGCGCCAGCAATGGCATGTCCCCCTCAAGCAGAGCGAGGTGATAGAGGGCACTGCTGATCGACACATACAGCTTCCCCAGGTTCTGGCGATTGGACTGCGGACAACAGGTTGTTGCTCGATCGCTGCGCAGCCTCTCTGCCATGGCCTCCAAAGCCGAAACCAACTCCGGAGCACGCGCCACACGCTTCAAGCGAAGAATCAGATAGGCGTCGGCGACCAGCGCATAGGAGCGCCGGGTGAGGTCTAGGTCAGCACGATGGGAGAGCCAACGAAACACCTCGTCGCTTTGCTGGAGATCACGGGGGCGGGATCCAGTGCGAAACAGAACCCGATCCACAGCCCGATAATCCGCAGCGAACAGGCAGTGCTCCAGCAGAGCCAAGGCCTCGGGTAAGGCACCAGCCCTCAGCGCCAAGGTGCACTGCATGGCAACAACATCGATGGCATCCGGCCAGCGGCGCCGCGCCGCATCAGCCATCCAGGAGGCCTGCTGATACCGATGAAGGCGAAGGCTGGCATCAAAGATGAGATAGCTCGTTGAAGCGGAGGAGAGCCTCCCCTGGGTGAGTCGAAACAGAGCAAGGCCGAAGGCATGACCCAGGTGGCTGTTGCGCCAGACGTAGGCCAAAGGACTGGCCCAAAGCCGTTCACGCCACTGGTTCAACGCCTTGAGCAACGCAAAAATCGGCGGAGCAACGCGTTTCAGCCATCTCTTGACAGCAGCCAGATGGAGCGAGAGCTGCTCCTTCATCCAACGCATTCCCCTTGAGAACGCAGCAAGTTGAGCATGCGCCGCGTTCGACCGGCATAGGTGTAGCCCTCGATCCCGCTCAATCGCGTCTCAAGGCTCGGCCCCTGGCCTCCCAGCACCCGTTGGAGCTGCTTGCTGAACGCCAACGGATCCGGTGGACAGAGGCAGCAAATCGCTTCGAAGGAACGAAGGGCATGAATCCGTGTGGACACCACCGGCAAACCAGCGAACAGATACTCGAAAAATTTCATCGGAAACATCGCCCGGGTGTAGGCGTTGCACTGCAATGGCAGCCAGCCGCACTGAAAGGCAGCCAAAAACCGCGGGAGTTGGCTGTAGGGCTTGGGGCCGAGCCAATGCACGTTGCTGAGGCCGCACAACTGGGAGAGATCGGTGCTGGGCTCACCCTCAGACTGTGGACCTATGAAGACGAAATGCCACTCAGGATGGCGGAGGGCAACAGCGCGAATCAGAGCAAAATCCAGTTTGTAGCTGCTGATCGCACCAACAAAACCGATTCTGGGCTCAGGAATCCCCTCCAGCTCCGGCGGATCGACAAACCCTGGGGTCTGACGAAGCACCCTTGAGGCGGAGAAATGATCCCGATCCGCCACGTTGGGCTCGTAACAAATTCGCTCTGCATGCACGGCCAATCGCTCAGCCAAATAGGGCGACGTGGTGAAGACCTGGTCGACGGAACGACACAGGCGGGCTTCCTCGGACTCGATCAAGCTCCTCGGCATGCAGGGCTGCTCCTGAACTGCATCCACTGCGTGGTAGATCGACAGCTCAAACCCTTTCAACGGCAGATAAAGCAACGTCAACGGGTTGTACGTCCAGAGCCAGGGAGCACGAAAACGCAGCAACCAACAAGCGATGGAGACACTGCAGCGCACCACCAAGCGGTTGAGGCGAAGCGAAACCCCATGGGAACCACCGGGAAGGACCAACGGAGATAAGACCCAGACCCCAGGCCGCACAGCCCGCACAAAACGCAGACCAAGAAACAACCGCCGAAGAATCCTTCTGAAATCCTGAGTTTTGACCTGAACTGAGCGAAGGCCAAGGGATTCAACGTACAGAACACGCTCGCCTTCAGCGGCCAGAGCACAGGCAACGTGCTGCTTGTTCGTCCAAAGGGGATGATCCCAGTCAGCCGTGGACAGCAGAACGATATCCGCCATTAAGTGTTTTCAATGCGATACATATCTCGGAATGTTTCCGAATTCTCGCAAAGGGATACAAAATCGCCCTGAGCATGGATCTTTCCATTTTCAATCTCAACAATTCGATCACATTTTTTGACTGTTGATAGCCGATGGGCGATCACGATGGTTGTGCAACGGCGCCCAACCAGATCCAGAGCTTGAAGAAGATCATGCTCGGTTCTGTTATCGAGAGCGCTTGTTGCTTCATCCAGCACGAGAACTTTGGCACCGCGATAAAAAGCTCGCGCCAGCGCAAGACGCTGGCGCTGTCCCCCCGACAACTTCACACCGTTTTCTCCAATCATGGTGTAAAGGCCGTAGTGCATTTGAGCAACAACATCGTCAAACTGAGCCGTCTTCAGCGCCGCCCAAATGTCCTCATCGTCGATCGAATCATTGTCCAATCCAAACGCAACATTGTCTCGAATACTTCCATCGAAAAGACGTATGTCCTGAGGGACCAAGGCGCAATTGGCCTGCCATGCCGGCAAGTCTTGGGGACTCACGGGAATACCATCCAACATGAGCTGACCCGACGTTGGCTGGAGCAAGCCCAGCAAAAGATGGCCGATCGTTGTTTTTCCACTTCCCGTGCGCCCAACCAAGGCAAAACGGGATCCAATCGGAATGGAGATATTGACAGCATCAACCACCAATCGATCGCTGCGCCGATATGAAAAACTGACATCCTTCAATTGAATCAGTCGTCGTGGCATCAACCCTTCCGGGGTTGGCACACCAGGAGAAGAGAGAAGCAGTCGCTCAGGCTTCAGATCCAACAAATCAAGTGCATCTTTAATTTCCGGAAGACCGCCACGCAAACGATTCAGGCTGCGGAATGTGTTCTGAAGTGGCCCAGAAATCTTCAACAGCGTGAACATAATTGCGAACAAATCTGGAATCGCATTGCGCACATCGCCGGAATCTCCACTCAACACTGCAGGAGCCAAACCGACCAAGAACAAAATCGAAACACCCGCTGGCTCAATCAGAAATCGCGGAACGTCGGGCAGCAAACGCGTTAATCGATCGTATCGCTTTGCAATCACTCCATCCGAAGAAAAGCGAGTCACAAAGTATTTGTCCGCGGAATAAAGATGAACATCACGAATCGATCGCAACGACTCCATCAGCAAGAGGTTGATCCGACGTCCATAACGGACGCGCTGCTTGGTCGCCAGCCTCAGATAGGGAGTGATCAGCACCGAGGCCACTGCATAGGCCATCAACATCAGCAGGAAGATGGCCAAGGCTTGGTAGCCAAGGACAAAAACAACACCAATCAATAACGACGTCACCGACAAAGCATTGCCGGCAATCGCAATCAAAGGAATGACAACCTTGGTAGAAACACTATTAAGTATTCGATTGAATTTTTCGGAAAGATTGGCGGTGCGGTTTTCAATAAAAAATTCATAACGCTGTTGCAGTACATTTTGGTAGACTTGATTTACAAGGTCGTTCCATATTTCCGCACTCAAGAGGCTTTGCATCAAAGACACAAGAAAGCGCACGAGGGATGTGAGCCAGAAGGAAGCAATCAACAGGGCCAAAAGCCAACCCGTTTGATCTAAAATTCCTCCACCAAAAACCAAAATTCCTGGCAATCGATCTGCCAGTTTTGCCCCCGAAAAAAGGCCCACAAATCGGGCCAAGAAGGCAATCAGAAGAAGATCAAGAATACCTTGGAAAAACGACGCCAGAAGAACGAAACCGACCAACCGCTTCCGCCGAGCCGGCAACTTGCCCAGCAACGCCGAAATATCTTTCCACGTCTGACTCTGCAGCGAGAGTCTCGGAAACTGACGGCTCATTTTTCCCAAGCCAGAACCGACGCATCAACCTCTTGGGTGACCGTACGCGTCAAGGATCAGAGTGAACTATCTGGAAGGCCAGACGGGCAACCGATTGACCACTCGCTGCAGCCGAGCAAGCAGCTGCTGCAGTCGCAACCGCCCTGTGGAGGGACTGCTCAGGGGTGGTCCCGATGCAGCCTCCAGGGCATCCAGATGAGCGAAGGCGTCCCGCCAGCGGTACAGCAGCGCAGCTTCTGAACACTCCTGCAGCAGGGTGTCCAAACGATCTGCCGAGGGCCGCCAGCCCTGGGGTGCAGCAACGGCAGCCTTGATCCGTTCAACATCGAAACGCAACCGGCCACAACCGATCTGATGCAAGGTGGTACCAGGGTCGCCGTAGTCGGCCAAAGCATGATTGAGGCTGCTGAACACAACACAGCCGCAGGCCAACGCTTCCAGCGGTGGCAAGCCGAAGCCCTCGGTCACGCCGCGGCCACGCCAGTACTCCGCAGAGTCGTAGAGGTAGACCGTGGAGCGATTGAACAGATCAACCAGGTCATCCACCCAGCCGGCCTGCACCTCCACCTCAAGACCCGCCTGCCGCAACGCCGGCACCAGCTGCTTGAGCACATAGGGGCTGCTTTTGCGGGCCTGCACCAACACATCAATCGGTCGGCGCCGGCCGGACGAACGGTCGCCACGGTCGATCCAAGCCTGATCCAGAGCATTTGGAACCAGGAGCAGGGGATTACGGGGAGCCTTGTTCCCCCAATAGCCCAGAGTGTTGCGGCTGACCGCCAAGACGGGAACCCCCGGCGGCAAGCCGAAGCCGTATTGACTGCTGTGGGCGTGGTAGGCCACCCGGTGGCCTCGGAGCCGACGGATCAAACCGGGAACATCAAAACCCCAGCTCACCACCCAGAGCACCTGGGCATCCGGAGGGTCTTGGCGGAGGCAGTCGTCCAAGTACGGGTGATCGCCTGAACGCTCGCAATAGGTGACCAGTTCCGTTGGGCACAGATTCGCCACCAGTCGGGCGGTCTGCTGTTCAACGCTCAGTCCGCCACACCGGAACCGGCCACTGGTGCCGGGGACCAGGAAGCGGACAAGCGCAGGAGACACAGAATCAGGCAGCAACAGCCTCCGTGCTGCCGGCCCGCTGGCGGCGGGTGAGGAAACCAAACAGCACCTTGCCGATGGCAGCGACCAGATTGCCCTCCAGCTCCTTAAACATGTTCATGTTCAGGTGGAAGGCGTGGTTGGCCTCCTCCACGATGCGATCGGCCATGGCCTGATCGATCGGCAGGGTGTCCATGGCGGAGCGATAGGTCGTCTTGAACGCCTTCTCATCGGCGATGTCGTCGAAGACGTAGAAGCGCAGACCGGCGTCGCCCTCCATGTTCATCGCCTTCTGAGCAATGTTCTTGAGGATCTGACCACCGGAGAGATCACCGAGATAACGGGTGTAGTGGTGACCCACCAATAACTCGGGAGACTCCTGCGCCACAGCATGAATGCGCTCCACATAGGCGGCTGCTGAGGGCGAAGGCTGGATCTGGTCTTTCCAGCCCTCGCCGAAGTAATAGGTGAGGTCTTGCTCGAGGGCCTCACGACGGTTGAGCTGGGCCATGGCGACAGGGCCAACAACCGGGTGATCGGACAACTTGCCGATCTCCTCTTCCATCGCGGAGTAAACGAAATACAGATCAGCCACCAGCTTGCGATAGCTGGCCTTATCAACAACTCCCTTCAGAAAGCAGCTCACGAAGCCGGTGTTCTCGGCCATGGTGTGCGACTTTTTCGTGCCTTCCCGGAGCTGGGCAGCAAGGGCGACAGACATGATTGCGAGAAATGGCCAGATATCGAACTTAAAAGGAGTTCAAGGCCAGACGGCCTTATGCGTTGCGAAGGGTTACGCCGCCGGTTCAGACGCAGCGCTTCCGTCAAAGAGTTCAAACAGCTCGCGACAGATCTGCTGAAGCTGCATCACCTGCTGCTGCTGAGGCAGATGGGGACCTTCAGGCAACCATTCACCAACGGTGGCCAGGCGCCAGCGTTCACCGTCGTAGGTCATGCCCCGCATCAACACCCCCAGCAAGCGCAGCTGGTCGTCACCCCGGTCCGCGCTGATGCGCAATTGCATTAGCAAACTGCGGCATTCCAGGCGTGGACTCCAGCCAGGAAAGTGAAAGGAGAGATCGAGTGATTCTGTTTCCGTCCACTGTCGGGTCTGCGGATCATCCCGCCAGGGGCTGAGGTTGGCCTGTGCAGCGGGAAATTGGCGACGCACCAGAGTGATTGTGGATGCCAGAGCTCGCATCCGGGCCACGCTGTGTACCGATTCGCCCGCGTTCACGTCAACCTCCCCATTCCGCACAGTGTGGGTGGAGATGCGAGAGGTTGCCGTCACGGTTGCGCGAGGTTCACGAAACCATGACGCAACCGACGAGGGCGGCCATGGCTGTCGCGAAGCAGCGAACAGCCATGGCCGCCCTAGAGGCCTGACGGGGGGTGCTCGTCAGGCTGGCCGTAGTCAAGGCCTTGAAACTGAGCATGCACCGCCTGCATCTGGGCTGGGGTCAGCAACGGCGGCTCGCCGAGCTGAAGGGCCTGGAGATACATCCGCGCCAAGGTCTCCACCTCCACGGCAATGCGCAGCGCCTGATCCAGGCTTGCCCCCGCGCTCACCAGACCGTGACGCGCCAGCAAGCAGGCCTGACGGTCCGCCATCGCCTCCACCGCCAAGCGGGACAGCTCCTCGGTTCCGAAGGTGGCATAGGGAGCACAGCGGATGTCATCACCCCCTGCCACTGCAGTCATGTAATGGAAGGGAGGGATGCCTTTGTCATGGCAGGCAAGAGCCGTGCCATGGATCGGATGGCAATGGAGCACCGCCCCGAGCTCAGGGCGGGCAGCGAGCACATCGGCATGAAGGCGCCATTCCGAGGACGGACGCCGGCCAGCGTCCTGCAACGGCTGGCCCTGCCAATTGATCGCCACGAGGTCACTCGGCCCCATGTGTTCGTAAGGAAGCGAGCTGGGAGTGATCAACAAACCCCCAGGACAACGCACCGAGAGATTGCCGGAGGTGCCCTGGTTGAGACCCGAGGCATTCATGCGCCGGGCCACGGCCACCAGATGCTCCCGGAGGGCCTGGTCAGTCATCGGCATAAAGCCCCCGAAGACCCGCTTCACTGGCCTCCGCCACACCCCGTTCCGTGATCAAGCCCGTCACCAGGCGAGCAGGGGTGACATCAAAAGCGGGGTTAAAGCCAGGGCTGCCGTTGGGGGTGAGCTGCACGCTTGTCATCACTCCCGCTGGATCCAGGCCCTGAATATGCGTCACTTCAGCCTCAGAGCGGGCCTCGATCGGGATGCCATTCACCCCGTCATCAATGGCCCAGTCGATCGTGGAAGCCGGCAACGCCACATAAAAAGGCACCTGGTTGTCGCGAGCCGCCAAGGCTTTGAGATACGTGCCGATCTTGTTGCAGACATCACCACGGCGGGTGGTGCGATCAGTGCCCACGATCACGGCATCCACCTGACCGTGCTGCATGAGGTGTCCCCCTGCATTGTCGACCACCACCGTGTGTGGCACCCCCTCCCGACTCAACTCATAGGCGGTGAGTGAAGCCCCCTGATTGCGCGGGCGCGTTTCGTCGACCCACACATGAATGTTCAGGCCGGCGCGATGGGCCTTGTAGATCGGCGCCAAGGCCGTTCCCCAGTCCACCGTGGCCAACCAACCGGCATTGCAGTGGGTCAACACATGAAACGGTTCGACCTGGCGCGCCTGTGGGCGAGCCTCCGCGAGCCGCTGAAAGATCGCCAGGCCGTGATCGCCGATCGCTGCGCACATGCCCACATCTTCATCAGCGATCCGCGCCGCCTCTGCTTTTGCCGCCTCAGCCCGTTGCTCCTCAGGCAACGCCATCACCAGATCCCGCACCCGCTCCAGAGCCCAGCGCAGATTGACCGCGGTGGGACGGGTGGCGTTGAGCTGATCAAAAGCAGTCTGAAGAGCGGCATCGGAGGGATCCGCCTGCAAGGCCAGCATCAAGCCATAGGCCCCTGTCACCCCAATCAACGGAGCACCACGCACCACCATCGTGCGGATGGCATGGGCAGCATCGTTACAGGTGCGAAGCGTGGAGGTCGTGAAGCGATGGGGCAGCAGGGTCTGATCAATCACCCCAACGGAACATCCATCACTCTCCAGCCAGATGGTGCGCCAGGCCTTGCCATCGATGTTCATCGGCTGCAGATCAGCGGTGAATGCACCATGCTGCCTCCGATGAGAACGATCCTGATGCGCTGCGATCGCGCCCAGCTGATGAAGCAGTTGTCGACCCGATGAATCTGCCGGGGGCCCTGAACCGACTGGTGCGTTACGGCTCCATCGGCTTCATCGCCGCCGCTGTGCACATCGGCGTCCTGCTGCTACTGGGCTCTTGGATGAGCCTGAGCCTGGCCAACCCCATCGCCTTCCTCGCCGCCTCGGTGGCGGGCTATCTCGGCCACGCTCTGTTCACCTTTCGGGACGAGACCGGCGGTCGCCAGTTCGCCCGTCGCTGGCTGCTGCTGCAATACGTGGTCAACATCAGCGTCTGCGCCTTGCTCCCGCTGCTCCAGGCACCAACCCTGGTGCTGGTGTTCACCCCCACGGTGCTGAATGCCCTGATCTGGAGCCGAGCAGCACGCTTCAGCGCTCAAGCCCGTCAGCTCCACAACGGCCAACCACCACTGCTCCATGCCGACGATCTCGGCTTGGCTCGTGGCGTGGATGCGGCCATCGTCGATCTGGCCCGCAACGGACAGCTCCAAGGAGCCAGTCTTCTGGTGAATGGACCAAGTGCGGCCGACGCCATGCAGGCCTGGCGCGGGCTTACTGAACCCCCACCACTCACCCTCCACCTCTGCCTCAGCGAAGGGCATCGCCTGCCCACCTGCCCGGATCTGCCGACCGGATTCGGCACCTTGTTGCTGGCCTCATTGCTGCCCTGGCAGCGCCGACGCATCGCCCCCCAGCTGCGCAGGGTTCTGCAGCAGCAGATCAGGCGCTACCGCCAACTGACCGGGCCGGGGCAGATCCGCCTCGATGGCCACCAGCACATCCACCTCGTTCCCCTTGTGCTGGATGCCGTGCTGGATCTGGCCCGTTCTGAATCGATCACCTGGGTGCGAACGACGCGGGAACCGCTGCCCGAGGGCTTGTCCCTGCGGCTGTGGTGGCGCAGCCTTCTGACAGGAGGGCTGCTCAAGTGGTGGGTCCTGCAGCTGCTGAGCGGGCTGGCCATCCCCCGCCTGCGCCGGGCCGGACTTGCCACCAACCGGCGCTTCGCCGGAGTGTTGTTCAGTGGATCGATGTTCGGAACAGCGTTTCGCCGCAGCTGGGAAACGGCCTACAGCTCCGTCGCGATCGATCGTGCTGCACGAGCCGTTGTGCTGATCCACCCGGCCCTCCCCGATGCCGCTTCAGGCATGGATCAGGAGGCGTTTCAGCAATCTGTGACCTTTTTCCAGTCGGCCAACCGGCAAAAGGAGTGGGTTTCAGCGCAACAGCTCTGAAGCCTGATGCACGGCTCGAACGAAGTAGTGCGGCCGCCGTTTGACATCGATGTAGATCCTGCCGATGTACTCCCCCAGCACACCGATGCCGATCAGCTGGATCCCCCCCAGAAACAGAACGGCAACAATCAATGAGGCATAACCCGGCAGGTCCACACCGAAAACCAGGGTGCGCAGCACAATCAGGGCGGCATAAACAAAACTCAGGAACGAGATCAGCACACCGATCACGCCCCACACCTTCAGCGGCTTCACCGTGAACGAAAAGATCCCGTCCAGGGCATAGCGCCAGAGCCTCAGAGAGCTCCAGGATGTGGCGCCACCGACGCGGGCCACACGGCTGTAGGTGATCTCCTCGCTGCGGTAACCGGTCCAGGGCATCAACCCCTTGGAAAAGCGGGTGGCCTCACGCAACCGCGTCACCGCCTCCACCACCGGAGCACTCAACAAGCGGAAGTCGCCAGCGCCCTCCTGAAGCTGGATCGAATCCACAAGGCGGTTGAACACCCGATAGAACCAAGACGCCGTGGCCACCTTCACCAGCCCTTCGGCGTCGCGGTCATCACGCACCGCCGTGACCACTTCTGCACCGTTACGCCAGGCCTGCACCATGGCCGGAATCCGCTCCGGAGGGTGCTGAAGGTCGGAGTCGATCAGCACCGCAGCGGCACAGCGGCCGTTGGCGTAGTCGAGTCCCGCCAGCATCGCCGCCTCCTTGCCGAAATTGCGGGTGAGCTCCAGCAGCGTGACGGCCTGATCGGCATGGCTCTGCTGCCAGGCACGGATCACCGCCACCGTGGCATCGGAGGAACCATCATCGATCAGCAGCAGATGATCCACATCCGGCAAGGCCACAACCCGCTCGATGAAGGCGCTGATCACCTCGGCTTCGTTGAAGCAGGCCGCCACCACCCACACGTGCTCGCTGGCCATCAATGCGCGGTCTGCAGTGTTTGGAACCGTAGGGCTCCCTGCTCAGTCATAGGCTCAGCCTGCTGACGCCCGACCAACCGCCATGGCCCAGTTCGAGAAGCTCACCGCCCCCAGCCAGGGCACACCGATCCGCTTCGAGAACGGTCAACCCGTGGTGGCCGACAACCCGATCATCCCCTTCATCCGGGGTGATGGCACCGGCGTGGACATCTGGCCCGCGACGCAGAAGGTGCTGGATGCGGCCGTGGCCAAGGCCTATGGGGGCAGCAAGAGCATCGAATGGTTCAAGGTCTACGCCGGCGATGAGGCCTGCGACCTCTACGGCACCTACCAGTACCTGCCGGAGGACACCCTCGAGGCGATCCGCGCCTACGGCGTGGCCATCAAGGGCCCCCTCACCACACCGGTGGGTGGTGGCATCCGTTCCCTCAACGTGGCCCTGCGCCAGATCTTTGATCTGTATTCCTGCGTGCGTCCGTGTCGTTACTACGCGGGCACCCCAAGCCCCCACAAGCGTCCCCAGGACCTGGACGTGATCGTTTACCGGGAAAACACCGAAGACATCTACATGGGGGTGGAGTGGGAAGCCGATGACCCCGTCGGCCAGGAGCTGCGCAAGCACCTCAATGAGGTGGTGATCCCCGCCAACGGCAAGCTGGGCAAGCGCCAGATCCCCGAGGGGGCCGGCATCGGCATCAAACCGGTGAGCAAGGCCGGCAGCCAGCGCCACATCCGCAAGGCGATCCAGCACGCCCTGCGTCTTCAGGGCGACAAGCGCCACGTGACCCTGGTGCACAAGGGCAACATCATGAAGTTTACGGAGGGGGCCTTCCGCGATTGGGGCTATGAACTGGCCACCACCGAATTCCGTGACGTGTGCATCACCGAGCGGGAAAGCTGGATCCTCGGCAACCTCGAGCAGAACCCCAACCTCAGCGTGCAGGCCAACGCCCGCATGATCGAGCCGGGCTACGACAGCCTCACCCCGGAGAAAAAAGCCGACATCGATGTTGAGGTGCAGGCGGTGATCGACGCCATCGGCAGCAGCCACGGTGGCGGCAAATGGAAAGAGATGGTGCTGGTGGATGACCGCATCGCCGACAGCATCTTCCAGCAGATCCAGACCCGCCCCCAGGAGTATTCGATCCTCGCCACCCTCAACCTCAACGGCGACTACATCTCCGATGCCGCTGCAGCAATGGTGGGCGGTCTTGGAATGGCCCCCGGCGCCAACATCGGCGAGAACGCTGCCATCTTCGAAGCCACCCACGGCACCGCCCCGAAACATGCCGGTCTGGATCGGATCAACCCCGGTTCGGTGATCCTCAGCGGCGTGATGATGCTGGAGTTCCTTGGCTGGCAGGATGCCGCTGATCTGGTGACCAAAGGTCTCAGTGCCGCCATCGCCGACAAGCAGGTCACCTACGACCTGGCCCGACTGATGGAACCGCAGGTGGATCCGGTGAGCTGCAGCGGCTTTGCCGAGGCGATCATCGCCCGCTTCTGAAGAATCAACAGCAGGTCATCTGTGATCATCAACCACTCGAAGAAATTCATATTTTTTGCCAACCGGAAAACGGCTTCAACATCAACAGCAATTGCGCTGTCGAGCAGCTGCAATCGAAAAGATGTCATTACACCTTTAGGTCGGGACGAAAAAATTCGAAGACAACTTGGCTACCAGGGGCCCACAAATTACATCCCCTGGTGGAACAAAGTTAATTATTTTGCGATCAAAGCAAAATGCAAGTTACAAAAGAAAGGACTTAGCCCATATCTTAAATCGATAGGACTGCACACACACATCGAAGCAACAACTGCTCTAAAAAAGAATTACATCGACGCATCAATGTTCGAGAGCTATTATAGCTTCTGTTTTATTCGAAACCCATGGGACCATGCCATTTCCAAATTTTTTGAACTCAAAAAAGACGAGAAATTGCAATCCCTCGACCTGGACACATTTATCGAGAGCGGTATGCTGGACAAATTCGCAAGGTCATGCCGATTAATCTACAGCGATCAAGGCGAAATTATCGTAAAACGCTTATATCGCTACGAGAATCTCCAGGAAGCAGTTGAAAGCATTTTCAACGATCTCAAGTTGACCGGAAACCCACAATTGCCAAGAGCCAAATCCAACTTAAGAACCGACAAAAGGCCCTACAGAGACTTGCTAAATACCAATCAAAAAAATAAAATCGAACGCATCTTTGAACAAGAAATTGAATGGGGAGAATATCAATTTTGAAGACCTCAAGCACGCAAAGCAAGGGTGAAACCACCGCAACGCAGCAATCAATGCCCAGCGAGCAACGATTTTTTTTCAATCCCACCCGTCAGCGTGCTGCCAAATCCAGACTCATCGCATGAGCCAGCCAGTCAGCTTCGAGCCTGAGGCCATCAGTCTCCCCGGACTCCCCGCCGGCGCCGCAGACCCTTGCGTGCACTGCGGCTTCTGCCTGCCCACCTGTGCAAGCTATCGCGTGCTGGCCAGTGAGATGGACTCCCCCCGCGGCCGCATCCACGCGCTGCGAGCAATCGAAGCCGGTGAACTGGAGCTGGATGCCACGGTGGCCAGCCATTTCGACACCTGCCTGGGCTGCTACGCCTGCGTGTCCGCCTGCCCCTCGGGGGTGCGCTACGACCAGCTGATTGAGGCCACCCGGCCCAAGCTGAATCAGGCCAATCACCGCAGCAGCTGGCAGATCAGCTTCCGCAAACTGCTGCTGCAGGTGCTGCCCTACCCCAAGCGGCTGCGGGCCCTGCTGCAACCCCTGCGAGCCTATGCCGGCACACCGCTACAGGATCTGGCCCGCCGCTCCGGGCTCACCCGTCTGTTCGGCCCGGAGATCGAGGCGATGGAGCAGCTGCTGCCACCCCTGGTGCCGCAAAGCTTCAGCGACCACCTGGCCCAGATCAATCCCGCCAGCGGCGAACGCCGCGGCCGTGTGGCGCTGCTGCTGGGCTGCGTGCAGCGTTGCTTCGACCCCAGCGTCAGCACCGCAACGGTGAAGGTGCTGCAGGCCAACGGTTTTGAGGTGGTGATTCCGCCGGACCAGGGCTGCTGCGGCGCAGTGAGCCATCACCAGGGAGAGCTGGAACTCACCCGCAAACTCGCGAGGGAGTTGGTCCGCAGCATGAATGCGATCCAGGGGGAGCTGGATGCCGTGCTGGTGGCGGCCTCCGGCTGTGGCCACACAATGAAGGCCTACGGCGAGCTGCTAAACGGCAACGCTGCGTTCAAGGCTCCTGTGCTGGATGTGCAGGAATTCCTGGCGGACCGCGGCCTCCTGGAGACGTTCCGGACCCAACTGCAACCGCTCCCCGGCGTCGTGGCCATGCATGACGCATGCCACATGATTCACGGCCAGGGGATCCAGGCCCAGCCCCGCCAGCTGCTGCGCGCCATCCCCGACGTTCAGCTGCGGGAAGCGACCGAAGCGGGGGTGTGCTGCGGCAGTGCCGGCATCTACAACCTGGTGCAGCCGGAGGAAGCCGCCGAACTGGGCCGGATCAAGGCCGATGACCTCAGTGGCTCCGGCGCTGCCCTGGTCGCCAGCGCCAACATCGGCTGCACCCTGCAACTGCGGCGGCACCTGGGCGATCGGGCCCGGGTGCAGCACCCGATGGAACTGCTGGCCGCCTCAGCCGGTCTCCATCCGCTGCCAGGCATCCCGCAAGGTCTCGGCAACGCCGAGATTGCCGGGGAACGTAAGAATCGGCAGTCCGCTGCAGGGCCCCGCTGACGGCCGCACCAGCGACAGTCCCGGCAGCAGCTGCCCTTCCAACTGAACAGATTCGAGGGCCAGGCCCCGAGCCAGCAGCGTCTGGGTGGTGATCCCCCCTTTACTGATTAAGTAACCCAGATCAGGAGCGAGGGCGGCTGCCAGACGCCCCATCAAGGCAGCCAGAGCGGACGACAAGCGCCGGCCCTCGTGTTCCGAAGCGCAGCTCAGCTCACCACGGCTTGTGAACAGCACCGGAGTGGCTCCAGCCTTGAGCCTCTCCCGCAGCTGCTGGAACCAAACCCGCTCCAGATCCGCGAGCAGCAGATCAGGGGTCGGCCCCTCCAGCACCCGAGCGATGCGAGGCACCGGCAGCTCAACCCCTTGGCACGTCGGTTCCACCAGCAGCAGCTCCAGCTGCTGATCCGCCAAGGGCACGTGGGAGCCCACCATCACCAGGCCTGGCTTCGATGTGCCGTGGGCACCCCGTCTGCGCAATCCCACCAGACCCTCGGCATCCAACGGCGGCGGGCCAGGGTCTGCCAGCGCCCTCACCATGCTGGCGGCGGAACGGAACAGAAACCGTTTCTGCCCTTGCACGGCGCGCACCGCTGCAGCCAGAGCGGTGAGCTGCTCCTGACGTTCGGCATCCACCACCACCGCTGGATTTCCCTGCAGACGACGCAGGCGATCGATCAACAGCGGCAGACCAGCCCCACAGGCGGCATCAAGCTCCCGGCCACTGATCCGCTGCACCGACCCCGCGGCAATGGCCCCATCGCTTTTTTCTTCCAACCAGCGGGCCAGATCACTGCTGCTGAAGCCGAACAGCCGGTCCTGAGCAAACGGCGTGGTGTGCACCGGTTCGCCGTGGAGGAGATGCACCCCATTCACGGTGGTGCGGCCCCCTTCCAAAAAAGCCGGCACGTGAAAGGTGGCATCAAAGGGACCGAAGGCCGCCTGCAGTGCCTCAGGCTCCAGCACCCCATGGCCGCGAAGGGTTGAGTCCCCTCGACTCACCAGCAACACCTGATCACGCGCCAATCCCTCCCGCTGCAGCGCCTGATCCAAAGCCACCGCAATGCTGCGGTTGCGTTCCGCGGCATCCATGGGCATCAGCGCCCGGGTGTCGGCCAGCAGAAACAGCAACGGGGAGGCATGACGCAACCCCCGCCGCAGGGTGTCGACATCCCAACGCAGCAGAAGCGGACAGCCGTGCACCGTCTGCGAGCCGGTGGGATCGTCATCAATGACCACAACCTTCATGGCACTATCGTGCCGTGAGCCATTCCCCAACCAGCCGCAGCGCTCTGATCGACCTGGTGCGCCAGTGGCATCAGAGCAGCACCCCCTGGAGTCCCAGTGGCCTGGGCACACGCCTGGACTGGGGCCCACCGCTGGATCCCCGCCATGAGGTGCTCTCCTGCCGTCATCTCAACCGGGTGATCGACCATGCCGTGGACGATCTGACCATCACAGTGGAAGCCGGTCTGCCGCTGCAGGATCTGCAGGATCTGCTGGCGGAGCAGGGCCAATGGCTGCCGATTGACTGGCCCCGGGCCGGTGCTCCCGGAAGCATCGGCGGCTTGGTGGCCCGTGGACTGGCGGGGGGACTTCGGCACCGCCACCTGGGAGTTCGCGATCAGATCATCGGCATCGGCCTGTTGCGAGCGGATGGCGTCGAAGCCCATGCCGGTGGACGGGTGGTGAAGAACGTGGCGGGTTACGACCTGATGCGCCTGCTCTGCGGCAGCTGGGGCAGCCTGGCGCTGATCACCGAACTCACCCTGCGGCTGCAACCCCTGCGCCCCGCCCGCAACGGTCTGCTCGTGCAAGGTGACCTGGAGGCCCAGGAGGCCTTCCGCAGCGAACTGCTGCGCTCCAGTCTGACGCCGGAACGCTTTGACTGGATCAACGGCGGCGACGGTGCCTGGCGGCTGCGACTGGTGGTGAGCAGCGTGTCGGACCAGGCGGTGGACGATCAGCTGAAGCAGCTCGAGGCGTTGGCGCTGAACCAGCAGCTCAGCGCCGAACGCCAGCCTTGCGCCGATGCCCTGACCACTCCCCTCGACGCCAGCCCCTCCGCGCAGCTGGTACGGCTGGTGCTGCCGCCGGCCCAGCTGCAGAGGCTGCTGCGGGATGAGGCCATGACGGCCCTGAAGCCATGGTGCTGGGAGCTGGCCGCTGGAGCCGGCTGTGGCGATGGCTGGTGCAATGCAGCAACACCGGATCACCAGCTGGACGCCCTGCGCCGCAGCGTGAGCCGCCTTGGCGGCGAAATGACGCTGTTGAAACGCGCCGCTAGATCAACTGTGCCGGCCTGGCTCGACCGTCCCTCCCGACCACTGATCGAAGCGGTGAAACGCCAGTTCGACCCCAAACTGCAACTCAGCCGAGGCCGGCTGCCGGGGGTGGATCAGGAGACGCTGTAACGGCAGGTGAGGGTCTGATGGGTGCCAGGCTCCAGCACCAGTTTGCGATCACCGCTGACAAGAGCCTGCCGGGGCCCCGACCAGGGTTCCAAACAGACCATCCGGCGCGGGGGCTCGGTCCAGACCACGCTGAGATCCAGCGGTGCCTGATGGTGCAGTTCCAGCTTCAGGCCGGTGACGTCATCGATCAGGGTGACCGGACCGGCGGGGCGGCAGAGGAAATCCACCCCCTGCGGCAACCGCTTGAGCTGATCAGCGGTGGCGGCCTCGGCCATCTCCAAGTGGTTGAGACAGCGCTCCGCCAGTCCCATGAGCCGGGTCTGGGCCAGATCGCTCACGTTGAAGTAGGGATGCAAGCCGAAACTGAACGGCATCGCGGCATCACCGCAGTTGTGCACCGTGGTGGCAATCTCCAACTCAGAGGCAACCGGGCGCAGCTCCATCTCCAAACGAAAGGGGAACGGATAGGCCGCCAGGGTGGCCTCAGAACTCGACAACGACAGCCGAACGCCGCTTTGATCGTCCAGCAACTGAAGCTGCCAGGGCAGATCCCGGGCGAAGCCGTGCTGCTTGAGGGGGTAATCAATCCCATCCAAGGGGAGCACGTCTCCGGGGAGATTGCCGCAGATCGGAAACAACACCGGGATGCCGCCGCGAATGCTTTTGCTGGGATCGGCGTAGCGGTCCTGATCGAAATAGAGGATCTCCTGGCCCCCGCACACCCAGCCGCTCACCAAACCACCCCGCTCGGGGATGATCCGCAACCGATCACCGCTGCTGGGATGCACAAAGTCCCAGTGGGCGTAGGGGGCCGTCTGCTGGGTGAGGGTCATGGGCATCCGCCGAATGCGGGGGGACTCACTGACTCACTTAGCCAGCAGATCGGCATTTGTCGGTGCCGCAGCCGACTGAAGGCCCTCCAGCCATTGCAGCAACGCCGCATTCACCTGATCCGGCACTTCATCGTGGGGGCAGTGTCCGGCCTCCAGAACCACCTCAGTGGTGACCTCCGGAGCATGGCGCTGGAAGGTGGAGCGGCGACCAGGAGCATTGATCCAGGGATCACGGATGCCCCAGACCAGCAGCAGCGGTGCCGTCAGTTCCGCGAAGAGCTCATCGAGGGGCTGACCGCGGGGAATATCGAAGACGGTGCGAAACACACCGAAGGCACCAGGATCAAGGGAGGGGCGCCGAATCGACTCCACCAGCCAGTCATCAACGTTGGTCTTGTCCACATACACCTGGTTGAGGGTGCGGCGAATCGTGGAAGGCCGGCGCAGGTTCTCGAACAGCAGCCGCTGCAGCACCGGACTCTTCAGCAGGGCCGTGCCGATGCTCTGGCGGGCGATGGCACCCCAGCCTTGCGGGGGTTTCTGCTCATCACTGAAGGGACCGGCGGCATTGAGCAGCACGACACCTGCACAGTCGGATCCCAAGGCGGCCCCGGCGGCAAGAGCCGCAAACCCTCCCAGGGAATTACCTGCGATCACCGTCGGACGCCCGATCCGCTCGCGCACGTAGGCCACCAATTGGTCACGCCACAGAGCGCCGCCGTAATTCAGCCCCGCCGGCTTGGCACTCCTGCCGAATCCCAGCAGGTCAATCGCATGCACAGCATGGGTCTTGGCCAGCACGGGGATGTTGTGGCGCCAGTGATCGGTGGATGCCCCAAAACCGTGCACCAACAGAAGGGCCGGATGATCGGCACTATCCTCAGCGGGACACTGCTGCACCGTGTGCACAGCGTGGCCGAGATGGCTCCAGGTGACGCGATCCACAGCCCGCTGCGAGGGACGCGATGCTAAGCAGCACTGAGGCGGCCTTGATGCTGAACTACGAGGTGATGGGCGGACCGCTGGCGGACCCCTCCGTCTGGCGCGGAGCTTTGCTCTGGGCCGTTGCTCTTTACGTGCCGCTGAGCGCACCCCTCAGCACGTTGGAATCCAGCCTTGAGGAGAGTGAGCTACCGGAATCGGTGCGTCAACCGGTCCTGGTGATCAGCAGCTTGCTGCTGTCCCTGGCCACCGGCGTGGTGACCCAGCTCGGATTCAGCTGGGCCTTGGGACCAGGCTGGGCCTCCAGCCTTGGCGTTGTAGCCGTGGGCTGGAGTGTGTTGCTCATCCTTGCCAATACAGGCAAAGCCGACTGATTCAGGAGGCACCAGCCAGAGGATCGGCTGCCAATTCCTCAGGCACTTGATCACCATCCTCAGGCGGCTTGCCCTTCAACACCAAGCGCAGCAACACCGGTGCCAGGAACGTGGTGCCGATCACCATCAGCAGAATCGCCGCTTCGAGCCCAGGGGTGAGCAAACCGGAGGCGGTGCCCAGGCCCAGGAAAATCAGGCCGACCTCGCCGCGGGGCATCATTCCCAGACCAACAACCAGGTTGTTGGTCTTCTCCTTGCTGAAGATGGCCCAGCCGGCTGCCACCTTGCCGATGATCGCCACCACCAAGAGGAAAGCAGCCACCACCAGGGCGGAACTGGCCCCGGGGTCAGAGGGATTGATCACTGAGAGGTCCATGCCAGCACCCACCAGCACAAAGAAGACGGTGGCAAACAGATCAACGATGGGGGTGACCGACGCCTGAATCTCATGACGGTGTTTTGAGGTGCTGGCGATCAAGCCGGCGGCGAAGGCACCGAGGGCGGCTTCAAGTCCGATGGCAGACGCCACAAAACAGCTGGCTGCGAGCAAAAGATAAGAACCGATCAGTTTGGCTCCGGGGGCCTTGAGCTGATCAATCACCCAGTCGAAGGCAGGGGCCGCCTTCTGGCTCAGCAACAGGGCCACCACCACAAACAGCACCGCTGCTGCCACCAGCTGAACGATGGGGCCGACCTCGAGGCTGCCGCCGGCCGCCAGGGAGACCACGATGGCCAGGATGACGATGCCGAGGATGTCGTCGAGCACAGCGGCACCGATCACGATCTGGCCCTCACGGGTGCGCAGATAACCCAGCTCACTGAACACGCTGGCGGTGATCCCGATGCTGGTGGCCGTCATCGAGGCGCCGGCGAAGATCGCGGGGATCGCATCCACATGGAAGATCGCCATCAGACCAAAGGTGCCGAGGGCGAAGGGCAGCACCACACCCACCACAGCAACGCTGAAGGCCTGAGCTCCCACCGCCATCAGTTCCTCCAGTTCACTTTCGAGACCAACGGAGAAGAGCAGGGAGTAAAGCCCCAGCGTGGCCACCGACTGCAGGGCGCCGAAACTCTCGTTGTAAAGCTCTGGGATTTCGTCCACCGGCACGTGAGAGAGGCTGGCGACCACCTCTGAAAACGCTCCTGAGAGCTGCACATGGGTTTCCGGCGGCACCAGAAGATGCAGACCGGAGGCCCCGATCAGCACCCCCGCCAGCAGTTCACCAAGGATCGTGGGCAACTCGAAGCGCACCAGCACCTCGGCAAGGGAGCGGGCCGCCACGAAGATCAGCATGAAGCGGAGGACGCCGATCAGCGTTTCCGCCAATTCGAAGTCGTGGCTGCTGATTTCGCTCAGCAGGGTGGGCAACAGCATCAAGCCGGGCGTGTCTCACGCCGAACCTTAATGGTGATTCCGCCGGCGAACTGTTCGCTGAATCATCCCAATTGACCGGGAATGCTGTAAGGGCGCGCAGTGATGCTGGCAGTTTCAGTCGCGATGGCTACGGTCCGAACAATCCGAAAAGGCGGCCGCACAGCTCACCCGGAGCCTGACGGTGATTTGTCGTTGAGGAGCACGCAGAACAGCCATGACCACCGCCCCCCATCCAAAGGCACTGGAACCGCTCACGGCACCCACCGATGAGGAGTTGCAGCTGCTGGATGCCTACTGGCGCACGGCCAATTACCTGGCCGTTGGCATGATCTATCTGCAGGACAATCCTCTGCTGAAGGAGCCCCTCCAGCCCGAGCACATCAAGAACAGGCTGCTGGGACACTGGGGCTCAAGCCCGGGGCAGGCCTTCATCTGGACCCATGCCAACCGACTGATCAACAAATACGACCTGGACATGATCTACATGTCCGGCCCTGGTCACGGTGCCCCTGGCGCCCGTGGTCCGGTGTACATCGACGGCAGCTACAGCGATCGCTACCCCGATAAATCCCTGGATGCAGAAGGGCTGAAGAAGTTCTTCAAGATGTTTTCCTTCCCCGGTCACATCGGCAGCCACTGCACCGCCGAGATGCCCGGCTCCATCCATGAGGGCGGCGAACTCGGCTATGTGCTCTCCCATGCCTGCGGATCCGTGCTCGACAACCCCGAGCTGATCACCATCGCTTGCGTGGGTGATGGTGAAGCGGAAACCGGACCTCTGGCCACCAGCTGGCACGTCAACAAGTTCATCAACCCGATCCACGACGGGGCCGTTCTGCCGATCCTGCACCTGAACGGCTACAAGATCGCCAACCCGACGATCCTCAGCCGGATCGATCCCGAGGAGCTGGACAACCTGCTCAAGGGGTATGGCTGGACGCCGATTGTTGTGGAGGGATCCGACCCGCTCACGATGCACCGCGAGATGGCCGTGGCTTTCGAGCAGGCCGTGCTCGAAATCAAAGCGGTGCAGGAGCAGGCCCGCAGCAGTGGAGAGGCTTTCCGTCCCCGCTGGCCGATGATCGTGTTGAGGTCCCCCAAGGGATGGACCGGCCCCGAAGAGATCGACGGCAGGAAGGTCGAGAACTTCTGGCGCTCGCACCAGGTTCCCGTCGCGGATGTGAAGACCAACGAGAGCCACCTGCGGCTGCTCGAAGACTGGATGAAGAGCTACCGCCCTGAGGAGCTGTTCGACGAGAACGGCGCCGTGCGCGACCACATCCGGGCTTTGTCGCCCAAGGGCGAGCGTCGCATGGGCAGCAACCCCCACACCAACGGCGGCGTGCTGCGCAGAGATCTGCTCTTCCCCGCCATTGAGCGCTACGCGGTCGACGTTCAGAGCCCCGGCAGCAGCGAAGTGGAGAACACCTATCCCCTGGGAGAGGTGATCCGGGATCTAATCCGAGACAACCCCGGCGGCTACAAGTTGTTCGGGCCCGACGAAACCCACTCCAACCGGCTGGAGGCGGTCTACGAAACCACCAAGAAAGTGTGGATGGCCAACTACTTGCCGGAGGATCTCAACGGCAGCGAGCTTTCCCGTGATGGCTCGGTGATCGAGATGCTGTCCGAGCACACCCTCGTGGGAATGATGGAGGGCTATCTGCTCACCGGTCGCAACGGCTTCTTCCACACCTACGAGGCCTTCGCCCATGTGATCAGCTCGATGTACAACCAGCACTGCAAATGGCTGGAGCACTGCGAAGAGATCCCTTGGCGCGCCCCGATCGGACCCTGGAACTGCCTGATCTCCTCCACCGTCTGGCGGCAGGACCACAACGGCTTCACCCACCAGGATCCCGGCTTCATGGACCTGGCCGGCAACAAGAAAGGATCAATCACCCGGGTCTACCTGCCCGCTGATGCCAACAGCCTGCTCGCTGTCGCCGAGCAGGCCCTGGTGGAGACGAACGTCTCCAACATCATCATTTCCGACAAGCAGAAACATCTCCAATACCTGACATTGGATCAGGCACGGCGCCATGTGGCGAAGGGCATCGGCATCTGGGACTGGGCCTGCAACGACGACTGCGGCACCGACCTTGATGAACCGGATGTGGTGCTCGCCTCCGCCGGTGACATCCCCACCAAGGA
Organism: Synechococcus sp. KORDI-52; assembly: GCF_000737595.1. Taxonomy (NCBI): domain Bacteria; kingdom Bacillati; phylum Cyanobacteriota; class Cyanophyceae; order Synechococcales; family Synechococcaceae; genus Synechococcus; species Synechococcus sp. KORDI-52. The sequence goes on from NZ_CP006271.1 coordinate 325,469, forward strand.
ATGCCTGGCGGCGATCGAAATCCTGCGGGAGCACATCCCCCAGCTGAAAGTGCGGTACGTGAATGTGGTCAAGCTGTTCTCCCTGGCACCGGCCGGAGAGCACCCCCACGGCCTCACGGACAAGGACTTCAACAGCCTGTTCACAACCGACAAACCGGTGATCTTCAACTTCCATGGCTACCCCTGGCTGATTCACCGGCTCACTTACAGCCGAACGAACCATGCCAACTTCCACGTTCGCGGTTACAAGGAGAAAGGAAACATCAACACACCGCTGGAACTGGCCATCAGCAACCAGATCGACCGCTTCAACCTGGTGATCGATGTGATCGACAGGGTGGAGACCCTCGGCTCCCGGGCCGCTCACATCAAAGAGCGGATGAAAGACGAGATCCACAACCACCGCTGCTACGCCTACACCCACGGCATGGACGCACCGGAGATCAACAACTGGCGCTGGACATTCAGCCATGGAGGGTCCATCTCCTGAACCGCTCAGCACCATCCACCCCATGGGGGGAGTCCCTGCTCTCCCCTTTCCCCCTCCTGCCATGACCACCTCCAAACCCCTCGATCTGCGTCTACCGACCCCCGGGTGTCACAACGACCCGGAGCGCGCCGGCCTCGATGCCAAAAGCGTGTTCGACGGCATGACCGAGCACCTCTTCTTCACGCTCGGCAAACTCGCCCCCACCGCCAGCCGCCATGACCTGTACATGGCCCTGAGCTATGCGGTGCGCGATCGATTGATGATGCGATACCTCGCCACCACCGAGGCGATGCGGGCGCACCCTCAGAAATCAGTGGCCTATCTGTCGGCGGAATTTCTGATCGGACCGCAGCTCAACAGCAACCTGCTGAACCTGGGAATCCAGAAAGAGGCCGAGGACGCGCTCAAAAATTTCGGCATTGAATCGCTGCAGCAGATCCTGGATGTGGAAGAGGAACCGGGCCTTGGCAACGGTGGTCTCGGCCGTCTGGCAGCTTGTTATCTGGAGTCGCTGGCCAGCCTGAAGATCCCGGCCACCGGCTATGGCATCCGCTACGAGTTCGGCATCTTCAACCAGCTGATCCGCGATGGCTGGCAGGTGGAGGTCACCGACAAGTGGCTCAAGGGCGGCTGGCCCTGGGAACTGCCCCAGCCTGATGAGGCCTGCTTCGTGGGCTTCGGTGGCCGTACCGAGAGCTACATCGACGACAAGGGCAACTACCGCTCCCGCTGGATCCCGGCCGAACATGCCATCGGCATTCCCCACGACGTGCCGGTGCTGGGCTATCGGGTCAACATCTGCGACCGGCTGCGGCTCTGGCGTGCCGATGCCACCGAAAGTTTCGACTTCTATGCCTTCAACATCGGCGATTACTACGGCGCCGTTGAGGAAAAAGTAGGCAGCGAAACGCTCTCCAAGGTGCTGTATCCCAACGACGGTACCGACGAAGGCCGGCGTCTTCGCCTGAAGCAGCAGCACTTCTTCGTCAGCTGCTCACTTCAGGACATGCTGCGCAGCCTCGACAACCGTGGATTGGCCGTCGAGGACTTCCCCAATTACTGGACGGTTCAGCTCAACGACACCCACCCGGCCATCGCCGTGGCCGAGCTGATGCGCCTGCTGATCGACGATCGACATCTCGAGTGGGACAGGGCCTGGGACATCACGTCACGCTCCGTGGCCTACACCAACCACACGCTGCTGCCCGAGGCGCTGGAGAAGTGGGATCTCAACCTGTTCAGCAGCCTGCTGCCCCGCCATCTCGAGCTGATTTACGAGATTAATCGGCGCTTCCTGCAGCAGGTGAGACTGCGCTACCCCGGCAATGATGCCATCCAGCGCAAGCTCTCGATCATCGATGAAGAGGGCAGCAAAGCCGTGCGCATGGCCCACCTGGCCACGATCGGTGCTCACCATGTCAATGGGGTGGCAGCGCTGCATTCCGATCTGGTGAAAACCGATCTGCTGCCTGAGTTCGCGGCACTCTGGCCAGAGAAGTTCACCAACGTGACCAACGGCGTCACGCCCCGCCGCTGGGTGGCCCTGGCCAACCCCGAGATGTCCGCCCTGCTCGATGAGCATGTGGGGCCGGACTGGATCTCCAACATGGAGACGCTGCGCAAGCTGGAAGACCAGCAAAATGACCAGGGTTTCCTTGAGCTGTGGGGCAACACCAAGCTGTCGGTGAAGCGCAAGCTGGCCACCTACATCCACCGCAACACCGGCGTGCTGGTGGATCCGGCCAGCCTGTTCGACGTGCAGGTGAAACGCATCCACGAGTACAAGCGTCAGCACCTCAACGCCCTGCAGGTGATCACCCAGTACCTGCGGATCAAGAACGGACAGACCGAGGGCATGGCGCCTCGCACCGTGATCTTCGGCGGCAAGGCTGCGCCCGGCTACTACATGGCGAAGCTGATCATCCGCTTCATCAACGGCATTGCCGACACCATCAACGCCGACCCCGACATGGATGGTCTGCTGCGGGTGGTGTTTCTGCCGGATTACAACGTGAAGCTGGGGGAGCAGGTGTATCCCGCCTCCGATCTCTCCGAACAGATCTCCACCGCCGGCAAGGAAGCCTCCGGCACCGGCAACATGAAGTTCGCCATGAATGGCGCCCTCACGGTCGGCACCCTCGATGGGGCCAACGTTGAGATTCGCGAGCTGGTGGGAAGCGAGAACTTCTTCCTGTTCGGCAAGACCGTGGAGGAGATCACGGCCCTCAAGAAGAGCGGCTATCGCCCGGGCGATGTGATTGCCGCACTTCCGGAACTGCAGGAAGCCCTGCGCCTGATCGAGATGGGGCACTTCAGCAACGGCGACGGCGAACTGTTCCGTCCTCTGCTCGACAACCTCACCGGCAACGACCCCTTCTATGTGATGGCCGACTACGCCGATTACCTCCGGGCCCAGGATGCGGTGAATCGCGCCTGGAGCGACAGGATGCACTGGAACCGAATGTCGCTGCTGAACACGGCCCGCACCGGGTTCTTTTCCTCCGACCGATCCATCAGCGAGTACTGCAACAACATCTGGGCCGTCGACCCACTCAACGTGGAGATCACCTGCGACGTGCACTGATGGGCGACCTCTGCCTGGTAATCAATCTGGGCAGTTCAAGCGTCAAGGCGGCCCTGGTGGACTCCACCGGGGCTTTTTCTTGGCATGGCAGTCGCAGCCTGGCAAGGGAGGACGTCCTGGAGGAGGTGCTCGACAGCTGGCTGACCCCGGCGATCGCGCCCCATCAACAGCGGTTGGAGCGCATCGGCCATCGCATCGTCCACGGCGGGGAGCGCTTCACCGCACCGACGCTGATCACACAGGAGGTGGAGTGCCTGCTCAGAGAACTCATCCCTCTGGCCCCCCTGCACAACACACCGGCCTTGAAGGGCCTGGCCTGGGCACGGCAAAGGGCACCGGAGTGCCCGCAGTGGGCCTGCTTCGACACGGCGTTTCACAGCAGCCTGCCGGCGGAGGCCAGCACCTATGCCATTCCCATGCCGTTCCGGGCCCAGGGGTTCCGCCGCTATGGCTTCCACGGCATCAACCACCAGCATGTGGCCGAGTCCGTGGCCAAGCAATGGCAGCAGCAGGGCCGGGACCCCACCAGCCTTCGACTCATCAGTGCTCACCTGGGGGCGGGAGCCTCCCTGGCCGCCATCAAAGGCGGGATCTGCATCGACACCACCATGGGCTTTACCCCCCTTGAGGGGCTGGTGATGGCCACACGCTCCGGCTCGGTTGATCCCGGCCTGCTGCTGGAACTGATGCGTGAGGGATACGACGCTGACGCTTTGGCCAACACCCTGCAAAAGGAGTCGGGCCTGAAGGGGCTGTCAGGCCTCAGCGGCGACATGCAGGAGATCCGGGCTGCAGCTGCGACCGGCCACAACGGTGCGATCCAGGCCCTTGGCGTGTTTCGTCACCGCCTGATCCAGTTGCTTGGTGCCATGGCCGCCAGCCTGCGTGGGGTGGATGTCCTGGCCCTGACGGGAGGGATCGGCGAATACGACAAAGAGCTCCAGCAGGAGCTGCGGGAAGCGATCCGATGGTGGGGGAGAGTGGAGCTGATCGTCGTCCCCGCGGATGAAGAGGGAATGATTGCCCGACTCTGCTCGAGCCACAACACGGCTGTTGGTTCAGCTGCGATCCGGTAAGTCAGGCGTCTGGTGCAGGAGACGGTTGAGCCGGAGACGATCGAGGTTCAACGGGTCAGGAGCAAGCTCACCGGCCAGTTCACGAAACTTCTGCTCGATCTCCTCAGGGACGCGCACATCAAACACGCGTTCCATCAAGGCCTCAATCGAAAACAGATGGGCATTGATGTTCTCCAGGTCGGCGATGGCCTGCTGGAGAGCGTCACCGGATTCCTCGGAAACCTGGGCTCCTGCCGCTGCTGGCTTGGCAGTTGCGTCGGCGCTCTTGCGGGAGCCGTGCTGCTTCTGCAGATCCTCGAGAACCCGACCAGAAAGGGTTCGAAACGACTGGAGTGCCGCCCAGTTGAGCTCCTGCTGCTGACGAAGCGAGGGAGATTCCCGGATAAGCCGGTCATGCTCCCGGTAAAACCGTTGGCAATCCGGGCATTGGCAGGGCTCTTCCGGCAATGTCGTCCATCGCGGTCATAGTCCACTATGCCACCGATCAGGCAGCCTGGGGTCCCAGATCTTCCTCAGGCTGAGGGCCATCCTCACCAGCCGTAGCAGGCAGAGGGATCTCAATGGACGACACCACACCGATGACGTCGCGCAGCCGCATCGAATCGGCAAACCATCCCATGGCCTGTTCCGTGTCGCTGCGACGTTCAGCATCACTGGCCTGATCCTCATGGGCTTCCGCCAACAACGCCAGCCAGCAGAGGCAGCGGGCCTGCACCACCGAGAGATCCAGGTCTGTGGGCTGAGACTCCGCAATCCGCTCACTCTCCTGCTGCACCAACAGACGCAGACGGAGATCGTGTAGCTGGGTCATGGCACCCGCACCCGGTTCAAGCAACCCTAGCGGTGGTACGCGATCTGCCCACCCCACCAGATGTAGCGTTGATCACTTCTTCAGCAATTTTCACGGGGCTGGCGGGACTCGAACCCACGACCTACGGTTTAGGAAACCGTCGCTCTATCCAGCTGAGCTACAGCCCCAGACCTCTGAATTATGCCCACGAGGCATGATGAGATCTGAAAGCAGGCGAGGTGGTTGCGGCCGAACTCTTTGAGTGTCGGCTGAGGAAAGTCCGGGCTCCCTGATGGCCAGGCTTGCTGGGTAACGCCCAGTGCGGGTGACCGTGAGGAGAGTGCCACAGAAACACACCGCCGATGGCCGGTTCACCGGCACAGGCAAGGGTGCAAAGGTGCGGTAAGAGCGCACCAGCAGCATCGAGAGGTGCTGGCTCGGTAAACCCCGGCTGGGAGCAAGGCCAAGGAACGACGGCTGGCCATTGGCCCCGTTCCGCTTGAACGCGCCGCTTGAGGCCGTCGGTAACGGCGGTCCCAGATAGATAGCCACCCACCCTCTGCAGACCAACCTCTGTGGGGCGTGAACAGAACCCGGCTTATGTCCTGCTTTCAACCCCCTTTCAGCGTTGCTCAGGAGTGCCTGTGGATCCATCCCGCGCCGCCGAGCTCACCGACCTGATCCAGCGCCTCGACGCTGGGATTCCGATCGAACCGAAGCTGCTGATTCAGGTGGATCAGGCCCTCACCCACGTGTCGAGCGGCCGGGCCCGCAATCTGGAACGGCTGGAGTTCCTCGGAGATGCGGTGCTGCGGCTCGCCGCCACCGAATTCATTGATCGCCACCACAGCGATCTCGCAGTAGGAGCCTGCTCCAACCTGCGGGCCCAGCTGGTCAGCGACCGGTGGCTGGCGGACCTGGGTGCAGCCCTTGCCATCGAACAGCATCTGCTGCTGGGGCGACACGCCCAGGGTGACCGTTCCGCCCAATCCAGGCTGCGGGCCGATGCCACCGAAGCTCTCATCGGTGCGTTGTACACCGCCCTTGGCGACCTGCAGGCCATTCACCGCTGGCTCACCCCCCACTGGTGCGCCACGGCCCAAGCGGTGCTGGCCACCCCCAACCAGTTCAACGGCAAAACATCCCTGCAGGAGTGGAGCCAGGGCCAGGGGCTGGGACTCCCCCACTACGCCACAGAAGAATGCAACCGCCAGCACGGCGACCCCGAGCGCTTCTGCTGCCGTGTCAGCGTCCAGGAACGGGAGCTGGCGGAGGCCAAGGGGCGTTCCCGCAAGGAGGCCGAGCAGAACGCCGCCGCTGTTGCCCTTCAGGCCCTGGAGGGCAACGATGCGCCGCAGGCATCGCAGTGACGGGCATCCCGGCGATGCCCCTGACGCCCGCAGCTGCTGCAGGCCAGCTCCGTACCCCGTTGGTGGTGATGCCGCACCCCAGACACCGTCAGAATTCCCGTGGGGATGGCGATGATCCCGAAACCCAGGAGCATCACCACCGAAGCCAGCAACCGCCCCAGCTCCGTCTGCGGCACCACGTCGCCGTATCCCACCGTGGTCATGGTCACAATCGCCCAGTACACGCCGCTCGCCACGGTCTGAAACTGCGAGTCGGGCCGAGCGCTTTCGATCACAAAGATGCTGTAGCCCAGCACCACCTGCAGCAGAAAGACAAAGAACAGAAAAACGCCGATGGTGCGGGCACTGCCCCGCAGAGCCTGCCCCAGCACGCGGGCCTCATCGATGAACTTCAGCAGCTTGAACACCCGCAGGATGCGGCCGAACTTGAACACCCAGAGCAACAGTTCGCTACGCACCTGAGGCACAAAGAAGAACAACACCGCCGAGGCGTCGATCAATCCGGTGAAGCTGAACAGGTAGCGACGGGGCTTCTCCACCAAGGTCAGGTGCAGGACAAAATCCGCCGCAAACACCGCCAGGCAGACGTCCTGCACTAGATCGATCCAGGGCACATTCGTCTGGCGCAAGGCTGAATGGCCCAAGGGATCGGGCTCCACCAGCAGCGCCAGAACACTCAGGAGAATCGCCCCGAAAATGACGACGTTGTACGCCCTTCCCGCCGGGGTACTGGCTTCAAGCACGGTGGCCTGCAGGCGTTGACGCAGGCTGCGATCCCCGTGCATTGCCCTAAGCCGGCTGAAGGTCCTTCAAACGCAGGGTCACCAACTTGTCCCAGTTGCCGCCTTCGAACAGAACAGCCGCACGGTCGCCGCTGATCCGCTGCACGAAGCCGATGTAACCGTTGTAAATCGAGGTGGCATCGGCCACGGTCACGGTGGAGCCGGGAAGGATCGGAGCGGGTGCTGACGCCATGGCTCAGTCGCGGACGGGTCTGGAGCCATTATCGGCAGAGTGTGACGCTGATGGCATGGCGGAGAGCAACGGCTGGCTCAGCGTTGGCAAGGTTGTGGGAGTCCAGGGACTCCAGGGGGAACTGCGGGTGAACCCCGCCAGTGATTTCCCGGAGCGCTTCACGGCACCGGGGCCCCGGTGGCTGCGAAGCAGCAAGGGGGGTGCGCCCAGGGAGATCCAGCTCAAGAAAGGCCGGCAACTCCCGGGGAAGTCTCTGTTTGTGGTGCGGTTTGAGGGGATCGACAACCGCAGCGCCGCCGAAGCCCTGGTGGGGCAGGAGCTGCTGGTGTCGGCGGACGATCGCCCCGAGCTCGCGGAAGGGGAATTTCACCTGCTCGATCTGGTCGGGCTGCAGGCACGGCTCACAGCCGACGGCCCCGCCATCGGAACGGTGAGCGACCTGATCAGCGGCGGCAACGACCTGCTGGAAGTGACCACAGCGGACGGCCGCAAGCTGCTGATCCCCTTCGTGGAGGCGATCGTGCCAGAGGTTCAGCTCGACGGCGGCTGGCTGCTGCTCACCCCGCCGCCGGGCCTTCTGGAGCTCTGACGGGGATCCAATGCCTCCTGGCCATCGACAGAAGCCCAGAAGGCAAGCGAACCTGGGTCACCGCTTTCAGCAAATGATGGCTGCCACACCGCTGATTCCCGTGATTCTCTGCGGAGGCACCGGCACACGGCTGTGGCCACTCTCTCGGGCGAGTTATCCCAAGCAGTACTGGCCTCTGAGTGGTGACGGGGACGCCACGTTGCTGCAACAAACCCAGCAACGACTCCATGGGCTGGAGGCTCTGGCGGCTCCTCTGCTGATCTGCAACGAAGACCACCGCTTCATCGTGGCCGAACAGATGCGGCAGATCGGGGTCGAACCGAACGCGATCCTGCTGGAGCCGATGGGCCGCAACACTGCCCCGGCCGTAACGGTGGCCGCACTTCAGGCCACCGCCAATGGCGAGGACCCCCTGCTGCTGGTGCTGGCGGCGGATCACCTGATCCGCAATGCCGCCGAATTCCGCCAAGCCATCGATGCCGGGCGCGGGCCCGCCGAGGAGGGTCGTCTGGTGACCTTTGGCATCGTGCCGACGGCCCCTGAAACCGGCTATGGCTACATCGAGGCCAGCGAACCGTTCTCCCTCGGAGGACCGGCCCATGTGCCGATCAAGCGCTTTGTGGAGAAGCCCGACCAGGCCACGGCAGAGCAGTTCCTGGCCACTGGCCGCTTCACCTGGAACAGCGGCATGTTCCTGTTCCGCGCCAGCGCCATGCTGGCGGAACTGGAGCGGCTGTCCCCGGAGGTGGTGAGCTGCTGCCGGGCGGCTCTCGAGCAGGACACGGCCGACCTGGAATTCCATCGGCTGGAGCGGGAGGCCTTCGCCAAATGCCCCAACGTGGCCATTGATGTGGCGGTGATGGAGAAAACAGAGCTGGGCAGTGTGCTGCCGCTGGATGCGGGCTGGAGCGACGTCGGCAGCTGGAGTGCCCTCTGGGAAACTTCGGAGCAGCGCGATTCCCAGGGGAATGTGCTGCAGGGCCACGTGATCGCCGAAGGCAGCCGCGACTGCTATCTGCGCAGCGAACACCGCCTGGTGGTGGGTCTTGGGGTCGAAAACCTGGTGGTGGTGGAAACCGACGACGCCGTGTTGATTGCGGATCGCACCAAGGCCCAGGAGATCAAGACCGTGGTGAAGCAGCTTGAAGAGGAAGGACGACCGGAGGGCAAGGCCCACCGCAAGATCTATCGCCCCTGGGGCTCCTACACGGGCGTGGTGGAAGACAGCCGCTGGCAGGTGAAACGGATCTCGGTGAAACCCGGCGCCAGCCTTTCGCTGCAGATGCACCACCACCGCGCCGAGCACTGGGTTGTGGTCAAGGGCACAGCCCTCGTGGAACGCGATGGCGAAGAGCAGCTGGTGGGGGAAAACCAGAGCACCTACATCCCCCTGGGTTGCAAACACCGCCTATCCAACCCTGGCCGGATCCCGGTGGAACTGATCGAGATCCAGAGCGGCACTTACCTCGGCGAAGACGACATCGTGCGCTTCCAGGACCGCTACGGCCGCAGTGATCTCAAAATCAACGCCAGTTGAAGCTCACTCCACCGTGACGCTCTTGGCGAGATTGCGGGGTTGATCCACATCCAGGCCGCGATGGGCGGCGATGTGGTAGCTCAGCAACTGCATTGGCACCACGGTGAGCAGGGGGCTGATCCACTCACTCACGGCGGGCACCGGCAGCAATTCATCAAATAGATCAGTGTCGGGCCCCTGCGGCGCCACACCGATCAACTGAGCATCGCGGGCCTTGGCTTCCTGCGCATTGCTGAGCACCTTCTCGAACACCACACCGGGAACGGCGATCGACACCACCGGCACGCGCGAATCAAGCAGGGCGATCGGACCATGCTTCATCTCGCCGGCCGGGTAACCCTCGGCGTGGATGTAGCTGATTTCCTTGAGTTTCAATGCCCCTTCAAGAGCGATCGGATAATTAATTCCCCGACCCAGGAAAATCACATCCTGGGTGTCGGCAAAGCGATGGGCCAGGGATTCAGAGCGCTGATCGTGGAGCTCCACCAGCTGACGCAACTGCTGGGGCAGGCCGCGAAGTTCATCTGCCAAAGCGTTGATCTCAGCGGCGGAACGAGCACCACGACGGGCCGCAAACGCCATCGCCAGCCCGTAGAAGGCCAACAGCTGGCCCAGGAAGGTCTTGGTGGCAGCCACACCCACCTCGATACCGGCGCCAATATCGAGGATGTGGGAGACCTGACGTGACAGGGAGCTTTCCGGACGGTTGGTCACCCCCAGCTGACGGGGAGCAAAGGCCGGATCTCCATGGGCGTGGCGCCTCTCGGCCTCCATCGCCAGGGCCGCCAGGGTGTCAGCCGTTTCACCGGACTGGGTCACCCCAATGGTGAGGGTGTGGGGAGCCAGCGGCGGCGGCGCGTAGCGGAATTCACTGGCGTAATGCACCGATGTGGGAAGTCCGGCGAACTGCTCCAGCAGATAGGCACCCACCATGGCGGCGTGGCGGCTGGTGCCGCAAGCCAGAATCTGGATTCGCTCAACCCCGGCATAGAAGGCATCCTCCATCGGCAGCGCCACCGGCTGCTCCGCCGGCAAGCCCTGGGGCATATGGCGCGCCACCCACAGCTCTGCGGTCTCCGGTTGCTCATGGATTTCCTTGAGCATGAAGTGACGGAACTCGCGCTTGTCCGCCACGTGGTCCACACCGGTGAGCTGGGTGGGCATCCGTTGTTGACGCGCCCCTGAGGCGTCGTAGAGCTCCACCCCCAGGGGTGAGAGCAAGGCCACTTCGCCGTCTTCCATCGGCAGGATCGTGCGGGTGAACCCCGCCAGAGCCGGCGTGTCGCTGGCACAGAGAAATTCCCCTTCGCCCAGGCCAATTAGCAGCGGTGCCGCCTTACGGGCCACCACCAATGCCCCAGGCGCCTGATCCCAGATCACCGCCAGGGCGTAGGCCCCTTGCAACTTGGGCAGCACCTGCTGCAGGGCCGCCAGCAACAAGCCACCACCAGGGGTTCCACCCCCGGCCTGCAGTTGCTGCAGTTCCTCGGCCAGGAGGTGAGGGATCACTTCGGTGTCGGTCTCCGACTGGAACACCACCCCTGTCGCCTCCAGCTGCTCCCGCAGAGCCCGGTGATTCTCAATGATTCCGTTCTGCACCACCGCCACCGCGCCGTCGCTGCTGCGGTGCGGGTGGGCATTGCGCTCTTCCGGCTTGCCATGGGTGGCCCAGCGGGTGTGGCCGATGCCGCATTGCCCGGGCGCGCCTTTGGCCTCAAGACAGGCGGTGAGGTTGCGCAGTTTGCCCTTGGCCCGCAGGCAGGTCAGCTGCCCCTCAGCGGCGACCGTCGCAATCCCAGCGGAGTCGTAACCGCGGTATTCCAGCTGCCGAAGACCCTCCAGGAGCTGGGGCGCCGCTTCTCTGGAGCCCACCAGGGCAACGATTCCGCACATACAAAAAAGGCCCGGCTTCAGCCGGGCCGAGCTTATGGGATGAAACTGGGATCAGTAAGCCAGACCCATGGAGCGAGTGGTCTCGTCGCCGAGATAGACGCGGATGCTGAGGAAGTCGGTGGGGCAGGCGGTTTCGCAGCGCTTGCAGCCAACACAGTCTTCGGTGCGAGGCGAGGACGCAATCTGGCCGGCCTTGCAACCGTCCCAGGGCACCATCTCAAGCACGTCGAGAGGGCAGGCACGCACACATTGGGTGCAGCCGATGCAGGTGTCGTAGATCTTGACGGCGTGGGACATGTGCCCGATGCATGCGAAGGCTTGCGGCAAACGTACCCGTCCTTCGCCGGTCCATGGCCAGGCCGTCACCGTTGTTAACGGCCCAGTCCTTGGCGAGAAGGCCGCAGAGGGCGTGCCCGTAAGATGCAGCGTCCCGTTGCCACGGCTATGTCCCAGGAAGCGATTCTCGAAAAGGTGCGTTCGATCGTCGCCGAGCAACTGAGTGTTGACTCTGGCGAAGTGAAGCCGGAATCCAACTTCCAGAACGATCTGGGCGCTGATTCCCTGGACACTGTGGAACTCGTGATGGCTTTGGAAGAAGCCTTCGACATCGAAATCCCCGACGAAGCAGCTGAAGGCATCACCACCGTCGGCGACGCCGTCAAATACATCGAAGACAAGCAGGCCTGAGCATCGCAATGGTGGATGGTCTCCATCGCGTCGTCATCACAGGCCTCGGCGCGGTTACACCGATCGGCAACACGGTTCAGGATTACTGGAACGGCCTCATCTCCGGCAGCAACGGAGTCGAAGCCATCACCCTGTTCGATGCATCCGAGCACGCCTGTCGCTTTGGAGCCGAGGTGAAGGATTTTGATCCCTCCGGTTTCATCGAACCGAAGGAAGCCAAGCGTTGGGATCGATTCTGCAAATTCGGTGTGGTGGCAGCCAAACAGGCTGTGGCCCATGCCGGGCTTGAGATCAGCGATTCGAACGCAGATCGGATCGGCACGATCATCGGCTCCGGCGTTGGCGGCCTGTTGATGATGGAAACGCAGGCCCATGTGCTTGAGGGCCGTGGTCCTGGGCGGGTGAGCCCGTTCACGGTGCCGATGATGATTCCCAACATGGCCACGGGGCTGGCGGCCATCGCCCTTGGCACCAAGGGCCCCAGCTCAGCCGTCGCCACTGCCTGCGCCGCCGGCTCCAATGCTGTTGGCGATGCGTTTCGAATCCTGCAACTGGGCAAGGCCGACGCAATGGTGTGTGGTGGGGCCGAGTCCTGCATCACTCCCCTGGGTGTGGCAGCGTTCGCCAGCGCCAAGGCCCTGTCTTTCCGTAACGACGACCCGGCTAAGGCCAGCCGTCCGTTCGACAAAGATCGCGATGGCTTTGTGATCGGTGAAGGGGCCGGCGTGCTGGTGCTCGAAACCCTCGAGCACGCCCAGGCCCGTGGCGCCACGATCCTTGGCGAAGTGGTGGGCTACGGCATGACCTGCGACGCACACCACATCACCTCCCCCACGCCGGGTGGGGTCGGTGGTGCCGAAGCGATGCGCCTCGCCCTGGCCGATGGTGGGATTGATCCGTCCGAGATCGATTACGTCAACGCCCACGGCACCAGCACCCCTGCGAACGACAAAAACGAAACCTCGGCCATCAAAAGTGCCCTGGGTGAACGTGCGCTGCAGATTCCGGTGAGCTCCACCAAATCGATGACCGGTCACCTGCTGGGCGGTTCTGGTGGCATCGAGGCCGTGGCCTGCGTGCTGGCGCTGCAACACGGCGTCGTGCCCCCCACGATCAACCACACCACGCCAGATCCGGACTGTGATCTGGATGTCGTGCCGAACGAGGCGCGGGACCAGACACTGGGAACCGTCTTGTCGAACTCCTTTGGCTTCGGCGGCCACAACGTCTGCCTGGCTTTCAAACGCGCCAGCTGAGCTTTCCGCTCACGCCGTGCGTCAAAATCGCTCCAACTTTCCCTCTTAACACCATGGTCGCTGCGCCCGCGTCACTCGACACGCTCTGCATCAACAGCATTCGGATGCTGGCTGTAGACGCCATCAACAAGTCCAACAGCGGCCACCCCGGCCTGCCGATGGGCTGCGCACCCATGGGTTACGCCCTTTGGGACAAGTTCCTCAAGCACAACCCCAAGAACCCCAAGTGGTTCAACCGCGACCGCTTCGTGCTGTCGGCTGGTCACGGCTGCATGCTCCTCTACGCCCTGCTGCACCTCACCGGCTACGACTCAGTCACCATTGAGGACATCAAACAGTTCCGCCAGTGGGGCTCCAAAACCCCTGGCCACCCCGAAACCTTCGAAACCCCTGGCGTTGAAGTGACCACCGGCCCTCTGGGTGCCGGCATCTCCAACGCCGTGGGCCTGGCCATCGCGGAATCCCACCTGGCGGCCAAGTTCAACAAGGCCGACGCCACCGTGGTAGATCACTACACCTACGTGGTCATGGGCGACGGCTGCAATCAGGAGGGTGTGTCCTCCGAAGCTGCCTCCCTGGCTGGTCACCTGAAGCTGGGCAAGCTGATCGCCCTGTACGACGACAACAGCATCACCATCGACGGCCGCACCGATGTGTCCTTCACCGAGGACGTGTTGAAGCGCTACGAGGCCTACGGCTGGCACGTGCAGCACGTGGCCGAAGGCAACACTGATGTGGATGCCATCGCCAAGGCGATCGAAGCTGCCAAAGCAGTCACCGACAAGCCATCGATCATCAAGGTGACGACCACCATCGGCTACGGCTCCCCAAACAAGGCTGACACAGCTGGTGTGCACGGTGCTGCTCTGGGTGAAGAGGAAGCAGCCCTGACCCGTCAGCAGCTGGGTTGGGACTACGCCCCCTTCGAGATTCCCCAGGACGCCTACGACCAGTTCCGCCAGGCCATCGACCGCGGCGCCAGCCTCGAGGCCGAGTGGAACCAGACCCTGGCCGCTTACCGCACCAAGTACCCCAGCGAAGCCGCCGAGTTCGAACGGATGCTGCGCGGTGAACTGCCCGAGGGCTGGGACAAGGACCTGCCCACCTACACCCCCGAAGACGGTGGCCTGGCCACCCGCAAGCACTCCCAGATCTGCCTGGGCGCACTGGGCCCCAACCTGCCCGAACTGATCGGCGGCTCCGCTGACCTCACCCACTCCAACTACACGGACATCAAGGGTGAAACCGGCTCCTATCAGGCCAGCAGCCCTGAGAAGCGCTACCTGCACTTCGGTGTGCGCGAGCACGCCATGGCCGCCATCCTCAACGGCATCGCTTATCACAACAGCGGCTTGATCCCCTACGGCGGCACCTTCCTGGTGTTCGCCGACTACATGCGCGGCTCGATGCGCCTGTCAGCCCTGAGTGAACTGGGTGTGATCTACGTGCTCACCCACGACTCCATCGGTGTCGGCGAAGACGGCCCCACCCACCAGCCGATCGAAACCATCCCCTCCCTGCGGGCGATGCCGAACATGCTGGTGTTCCGTCCTGGCGACGGTAACGAGACCAGCGGTGCTTACAAGGTGGCTATCCAGAACCGCAAGCGCCCCAGCTCCCTCTGCCTCAGCCGTCAGGGCATGGCCAACCAGGCCAACTCCTCGATCGACAAGGTGGCCCTGGGCGGTTACGTGCTCGAAGACTGCGCTGGAACTCCCGATCTGATCCTGATCGGCACCGGCACCGAACTTGACCTCTGCGTCCAAGCCGCCAAGCAGCTCACCGCCGAAGGCAAGAAGGTGCGCGTGGTCTCCATGCCCTGCGTGGAGCTGTTCGACGAACAGACCGACGCCTACAAGGAAGAGGTGCTCCCCAACGCCGTGCGCAAGCGCATGGTGGTGGAAGCCGCTGAATCCTTCGGCTGGCACCGTTTCATCGGCCTCGATGGCGACAGTGTCACCATGAACCGCTTTGGCGCTTCCGCCCCCGGCGGCACCTGCCTCAAGGAATTCGGCTTCACGGTGGAGAACGTGGTGGCCAAGGCCAAGGCTCTGCTCGGCTGATCGCCAGAACACGTCAACAAAAGACCCCCTGCCGAGCCAGGGGGCTTTTTTTATGCCATCAAGCAAGGGCATGACACAAAAAACCCGACGACCTAACGGACGCCGGGCCAACATCTGATTGCAAGCAGACGATCAATCAGCTTTGTCGAGTTTGACCGGCGTCAGCTCTGCGGCGCCGGTGTTGCCTTCAAGCACCTTTTCAAGACCTTCGAGATCTTCATCAGTGATCTTGGTCTGCATCGGGCAGTGCTTCGGTCCACACATGGAGCAGAACTCCGCCTGCTTGTAGATGTCAGCCGGCAGGGTTTCATCGTGATATTCCTTGGCCCGCTCAGGATCCAAGGACAGCTCAAACTGCTTGTTCCAGTCGAAGTTGTAGCGGGCACGGCTGAGCTCGTCGTCACGGTCACGGGCACCGGGGCGATGACGGGCGATGTCTGCCGCATGGGCAGCGATCTTGTAAGCGATCAGGCCTTCGCGCACATCCTCAGCGTTGGGGAGACCGAGGTGCTCCTTCGGTGTCACGTAACAGAGCATCGCGGTGCCGTGCCAACCGGCCATGGCCGCGCCGATGGCCGAGGTGATGTGGTCGTAACCGGGAGCAATGTCGGTGACCAGCGGGCCGAGCACATAGAAGGGTGCTTCGCTGCACTCCTCCATCTGCTTTTTCACGTTGAACTCGATTTGATCGAGGGGAACGTGGCCGGGACCCTCCACCATCACTTGCACGTCGTGCTTCCAGGCGCGACGGGTCAGTTCGCCGAGGGTGTGCAATTCGGCCAGTTGGGCAGCATCCGACGCATCGTGCTGGCAACCGGGGCGCAGCGAGTCACCGAGAGAGAAGGTGCAGTCGTAGCGCTTGAAGATCTCGCAAATGTCGTCGAACCGCGTATAGAGCGGGTTCTGACGATGGTGATACAACATCCATTGAGCCAGGATGCCGCCGCCGCGGCTAACGATGCCGGTGATGCGGCCCTTCACCTTGGGAAGGTGCTCAATCAGCAGTCCAGCGTGGATGGTCTGGTAGTCGACACCCTGCTGACAGTGCTTCTCGATGATGTGGAGGAAATCGTCCTCATCCAGCTTTTCGATCGATCCGTGGACGCTCTCAAGAGCTTGGTAAACAGGCACGGTGCCGATCGGCACAGGGGATGCACCGATGATCGCGGTGCGCACCTCGTCGAGATTGACGCCGCCGGTGGAGAGATCCATCACGGTGTCGGCGCCGTATTTCACCGCCAGCTTCAGTTTCTTCACCTCCTCGGCAGCATCAGATGCATTCGGGGAAGCGCCGATGTTGGCGTTCACCTTGCATTTGCTGGCGATGCCGATCGCCATCGGCTCCAGATTGGTGTGGTTGATGTTGGCCGGGATGATCATCCGCCCCCGGGCCACCTCTTCCATCACCAGCGATTCGGGCAGGTTCTCCCGCTTCGCCACATGGGCCATTTCTTCGGTCACCACGCCCTGACGGGCGTAGTGCATCTGAGAGACGTTGGCCTGACCCTTACGGGACTCAACCCAGGAAGCGCGCATGATCTGAAGTGCGACGGACAGCCCAGGGGTCGACGTTTGGCCGTGGATCACGCTCAAGCACTTCCCTGCGCCGGCATGACCCGGAATCAGGTTCGGAGGGTGTGATCTCAGTCTGGGTTCATGGTGAAACCCAGACACCCCTAGTGATCTTTGAACGCTAGCAAGCATTGCTCAAAGGCCCGTTCAGCTGGCTTGCAACCCATTGAGCACCGCAGCCACCACCCGGTGATCGCTGTCCTGCTGCAGGGATTGCAGCAGGCCTCTGGCCTGCACCGCGATGGGATCGGCGCCACCCTCCCGAACAATCCGACTCAGGATTTCTGCCCCACTCACCCGGACAATGGCATCGGCATCAGCGATGGCCATGGTGGCCAGCTCCAGCAGCCAGGTGAGATCGATCTCCGGCTGTTCCGCCAAGGCAGACAGGATGCTGCAACGCACCAGCCAGGCCTCATCGGCTTCAAAGGCCGACCGCAGCAAGGGCCAGGCCCGCTCGACCCCGTAGCTGGCCAGAGCATTGGCTGCCTCGGCCCGCACATTGGGGTCTGCATCGGAAGTGATCAAATCACTCAGGACGGTCCAGCCCTGCTCAGTACGCTTGTAGCCCAGGCCGCTGCAACTCAGGGAGCGCACCAGAAAGGGCTTCTGCTCCGTGCCCAGCACCAGCAACGGCACCGCCTCAGCGTCAGAGCAATGGCGCAGCTGGGTGATCGCCGGCATTGCCTGAACTGGATCCCCACTGGCAATGGCCTGGCGCACCGCTTCGAGATCAGGACGTTGCGGATCGGTGTCGCTCATGGGTTGCTGCCGGGTGCGCGCGCCCGTTGAAGATCGGCCAACAGCCTGGCGCGGCGGCGCTGCCGACCGAGAGCGCTGCTGATGATCAGACCCGATCCCACCAATATGGCGGGCAGCACCTGCACCCTGTCCTTGCCCTCTCGCTGGTTTGTGGCCAACAATGCGAGCACGATTAGGAACGGTGCGCCTAGGGAAACCCAGATCACCGCGCGACGTTGGTTCATGCCGAGGTGTTCTCCGCCATCCAATCCAGCAGGGTGGCCGTCAGCACGGCAATGCCCACGCCAAGGGCGTCTTCCTCCAACGCGAAGGCGCCGTTATGCAGCGGCGCACACCCATCGGGCCCAGCCACCCCCAAGCGCACCATCATTCCCGGCACATCCCGAAGCAGCTCAGCAAAGTCTTCGGCACCTAGGGAGGGTTGCTCCACGGGCAACACCTTGTCGCGGCCCAGACAGTCCACTGCGCACCGCTCAAGCAGATCCGTGAGCTGCTGATCGTTGTGCACGGGCGGCGCGATGCAGCGGTAGTTCACGACGGCGGTGCCGCCACCGCTGGCACAGATTCCCTGCACCGTCTCATCAATCCAGGTTGGCAGCTGAGCGTGCTGCTGCAGATCCAGACAACGCACCGTCCCCAGCAAACGCACCTGATCGGCAATCACGTTGAAAGCCCGGCCCCCCTCTACCTTGCCGAAACTGATCACCACCGGCTGCAAGGCATCCAAGCGACGGGCGATGGTCTGCTGAAGCTCTGTGATCACCCGCGCCGCCAACCAGACAGCGTCCACCGACTGATGGGGACGGGCACCATGACCGCCCTCCCCCTGCACCCGGATCTCCAGCTCACCGGCCGCCGCCGTGAGACAACCCCGACGGATCCCCACCGTGCCCACTGGCAGGTTCGGCACAACATGGATGCCAAACAACGCATCGAGGCCCTCCACCGCCCCCGCGTCCCGCATCCACACCGCCCCCTGGGCCAACTCTTCGGCGGGTTGAAACAGCAAGCGCACCCGGGCCGCCAAACGCGGCTCCTGGGCCAGCAACCGCGCCACCCCAAGGCCCGTGCAGGTGTGCAGGTCATGGCCGCAGGCATGCATCAGGCCCTGGCGGGTGGAGGCATAGGGCAAACCGGTGCGCTCCTCCACCGGCAAGGCATCCATGTCCACCCTCAGGCCCACCGTGGGGCCATCATCGGGGCCTAGTTCAGCCACCACTCCGGTGCGGCCGACCCCTTCACGCACACGCCAACCCAACTGACGCAACTCGCCCGCCACCAGAGCAGCCGTCTGGTGTTCTTCACCACTGAGTTCAGGGTGGGCATGCAGATGCCGGCGCAGCTCGAGCAGCTCAGGCAGCTGATGACTGAGTCGATCCGAGATCGCCTGGGCTTGGGTCATCTCAAGACGCCTCCAGGGCCAGGAACGCCATCAGATCTGCCGTTGGTTGCGGCGGCCAGCGGCGCACCTGCTGCAACCAGTCGGCCTGGCGGTAGCGCTGGTCCAACCCCGCCGCCGCGGCCCAGTGGCTTTCAGCCTCACCACTGGATCCTTTGCGCCAGAGCAAGCCACTGAGGGCCGCCCGGGCATCAGCAAACAAGGGGTAGCGGCGGATCAGCTTGCGCAATTCCGCCTCCGCCCACTCCAGATCTCCCGCCTGCCAGGCCGCCAGGGCCTCGCTGGAGCGGGCCATGGCAAAGCCGGGGCGGGCAAGGGCAGCCTGCCCGTACAGCTCACGGGCCTCCGGCCAATCCCCCTGGGAGCCACGCACGTTGGCCAGGTTGTAGAGGGCTGAGGCATCCTGCGAATCCCGCTCCAGGATCCAGAGATAGTCGTCCGCTGCCGAGGACCAGTCCTGAAGCGCCTCCTCCGCCGTGCCCCGGTTCAAGCGCGGATCGCTCTCCTCCGGTGCCAGCACGATCGAGGCGGTCTGGTCGTCAATGGCCCCGGAAGCATCCCCGAGGGCAAGACGCACATTGCCGCGGTTGCTCAACGCGGCAGCATCCTCAGGGGCCAGTTCCAAAAAGCGGTCCCAGAGAGGAAGCGCCTCCACGAAATCCCCCTGACGGCTCGCCGACAGGGCCTGCTCGTAAAGACCTTGAAGATCCAGGGCCTGCACCGGTAGCGCCAGCAACAGACTTAGACACAGAACCAGGCAGCGGTTCATGCCGCCTCCGCCAGATGGCTGCGGGCCGCATCCGTGACCATCCGACCGCGGGGAGTGCGCATCAGCAATCCCTGCTGCAACAGAAATGGTTCCACCACGGTCTCCAGGGTGACGGGGTCATCGCCGAGGGCCGCCGCCAGAGTCTCCAGGCCCACCGGTCCTCCACCGTGGTGCTCAATCAGCAGCTGCAGAAAGCGCCGATCGCTGGCATCGAGGCCTCGATGGTCGACCCGATGCAGGCTCAGGGCCTCTCCCACCAGGGCCTGATCAATGGTTCCACCGCTACCTCGACGCACGCTGGCCACATCCCGTACCCGGCGCAATAACCGGTTGGCAATCCGTGGCGTCCCGCGGCAGGAGGCCGCAATGCTGCTGCGGGCCTGCTGCGTGAGGGTCACCCCAATCAACCCTGCGGTGCGCGACACAATCGCTTCCAGATCGTTCTGGCCGTAAAACTCCAACCTCTGAATCAGACCGAAGCGATCCCGCAGTGGTGAACTCAGCGATCCGGCGCGGGTGGTGGCCCCCACCAAGGTGAACGGCGGCAAGTCAAGGGAGCGGGTCCGCGCCGTGCTGCCCTTGCCCACAGTGAGATCGAGGCGACGGTCTTCCATCGCCGGATAGAGCAGCTCCTCCGCCACCCGACTCAGGCGGTGAATCTCATCAATGAACAGCAGGTCGCGGGGCTGAAGGTTGACCAACAAGCCGACGATGTCGCGCGGGCGTTCCAGGGCCGGTGCACTGGTGACCTTGCACTGGACCCCCATCTCCTCGGCCAGCACCATGGCCATGGTGGTTTTTCCGAGGCCCGGCGGGCCATACAGCAGCACGTGATCAAGGGCATCGCCGCGGCCAAGAGCCGCTTGCACCGCAATGCCCAGCACCTGCTTCAGCTCGCTTTGACCGATGTAATCGTCCAGACGCTGAGGCCGCAGCTTGTCGTCCGGCCGACTCACCACCTCCTCAGGGGCCGACTGGGGATCCACCAGCGCTTCAGGGCGGCGTGGTGGCTTGCGACCGGAGCTGGAGGAGACAATCGCCATGGAGGCAGGGTACCCAGACCTGGATAGGGTCGGAAGACGCAGCCACAGCCATGGCCAAGGGAGGAGCGAAAAAAGCAGCCGCAGCTGCCGCAAGGGCCGCCGCCAATCGGCTGCTGGCGGACAACCGTCAGGCCCGTCATCAATACGAGATCCTCGAAACCCTCGAAACCGGCATCGAGCTGGTGGGAACCGAGGTGAAGTCAATCCGCAATGGCAAAGCCAACCTGCGCGATGGCTTCTGCCTGATCCGCAATGGGGAACTGCAATTGCACAACGTGCACATCTCCCCTCATACCCATGCGGGCAGCTATTTCAACCACGACCCGCTGCGCACCCGAAAACTGCTGGCCCATCGCCGTGAAATCGACAAACTGCGCGGTTTGGTGGATCAAAAAGGCCTGACGCTGATCCCCCTCAACATTCATCTCAAAGGATCCTGGATCAAGCTCACCATCGGCCTGGGCAAAGGGCGCAAGTTGCACGACAAGCGCGCTGCCGAAAAAGAAAAGCAATCCAAAAAGGATTTGAAGGCGGCGATGGCTCGCTACTGATTGTTCTGATTCAGCGCTTCCTGATTCAGCCCCTCTGGGCTGACGAACTCCCCGGTGGCCGAATCAGGTAGCGGATCCAGGTCCACATCCGGCAAGGGAACACGGGGACGATCGGCGCGGCAGGACAGGGTGAACAGAGCGGAAGAGACTCCATCGTTGGTGATCAGCACCTGCAGCGGTGAGCCCGCTTCCGCCGCAATTCGCACGACCCGCAGAGGGCCACGCTCCTGCACCACCTGTCCTTCAGCGCCGAACACCATCATCTGCATCAGCGGTGTGCCGTTGATCCCCAGGGACACGCCATCACCGGCCGGCACCTGCACCAACACCAGGCGGGCGCCACCGGCAGGAATGCGCAACGACGTGTTGGTGGGTTCCAGGGGACGCGCCGCGAGCCGCACAATCTCCACGTCATCGAGGCTTTGCATCGCCGCTGCAATCCAGAGCTGTTGGAAGGGTTCGGCGGGTTTCCGCCCCTGCATGGCCCCCGGCAGGAGATCCTGAGCAGCGGCACTCACAAGGTGCTCCACCACCTGCGGATGAACGGCCTGCTGCTGCAGCGCCTGCCGCGGCTGCTCCCAGTCCCCATTGCGTAAGCGGCCCAACCGGGCTCGGATCGCAGGAGGCAACTGCTCAATCCGAGCCAGCCACTCCTCCGCCAACTCGCTCCAGACCCTTCGCAGCGGCGCATCCTCCAGGGATTCCGAGGGGAGGCCGCCAGCGTGCTCGGGGAAACGGCTCAGCACGCTGGCATCCACAAGCTTGAGGAACCAGCCGCGATCCACCTGGAGCGCCCGCAACCGGCTGAACAGCCGCTGGCGTTGATCCAACTCCGCCGGCGGCAAGCGGACATCCGGAGCCCCCCCATCCCTGCTAACGCGGGGAGGTCTGGCTGGAGTGGAGGTGCGCGGGAGCAGAAACCAACCAATGGCAGAACCCACCAGGGCCGACAGGGCCAGCGCAATCACCACAGGCCCGATCCGGCCCTCCACCCCTTGCTCTCGGGCCAGCGCCCGGCTGGTTCGCGGCGGCGCGTTGGGCTTCGGCCGGTTGGGATCAGTCATTGCCGCAGGCAACACAACCGTTTCAAGGGCCTTCAGCACCTCGGAGGCCTGGCTGAAGCGGCGCTCCGGTGCCGTTGCGATCAGGCGCTCCAACACCTCGCGAAATCCCCCCTCCAGCGCCAGATGCGACGGCCAGCTCTCGTCCACCTCTGCCGTCCCGCTGAGCAACCCCAAAGCAGTGACCCCAAGGTCGTGAAGATCTCCCCAGGGAGCATCCGCCGATGGAACACCTTGCCTCTGCACTCGGCCACCATCCAGCAGCACAGGCAGACCATCGCTGCGACGACGCAGCAGATGGCGGAGATTCACATCTCCATGCACCAGTCCACTGCCATGCAAAACCGCCAGCACCGGGAGGATCTGGCGCAGCAGCAACAGCACCTCACCAGCACCGAATCGCTTCTGCCGCAGCAGCACGTCGTAAGCGACACCGTCCTGCCAATCGCGCACGAGCCAGAGCACCCCATCCAGCTCCAGGAACTCGCCACAGCGGGGCAACTGGGGATGCAACAGAGACTGCAACTGTGGCCAGACCGCCCGAAGTCGCTGCTGGGCTGCCGAGCTCTCCACTTGGCGAATGGCCACCGGCAGATCACCGCCCATCTCATCCACAGCACGCCAGAGGGAGCCCTGCAGCAGATCAGGACCGCTCAGGCGCTCCTGTAAGTGGTAGCGCTCCACCAGCACCGTGCCGGAACCGCTCAAGGGACTCAGCCGCGTCGATGGGCTGATGGTACCGATGGTCTGGAGTGCCCCCTAAGGTCCGCTGGAGAATGTGCGGAGACCGTGCTGCTGGACACTCTGCTGGCGGTGCGGCGCCGCAGCGAAGCCCTGATCGCACCGCTGGAACCGGAGGACCTGATGCTCCAGGGGATGGCAGATGCCAGCCCCCCCAAATGGCACCTGGGCCACACCACCTGGTTCTTTGAGACGTTCGTGCTCCAGCCCCACGCCCCGGGGCACCAGGTCTGCGATCCCCGCTGGAGTTTTCAGTTCAACTCTTACTACGAGGCCCTCGGGGCCCGTCATCCCCGCCCGCAGCGGGGCCTGCTCAGCCGTCCGCCCATCGGCGCAGTGCTGGCCTGGCGCCATCGGGTGGATGCCGGGCTGGAGGTACTGCTGCAGGATCCACCCAAGGGCGTGATCACCCTGGTGGAGCTGGGGCTGCAGCACGAACAGCAGCACCAGGAACTGCTGCTGATGGATCTCCTGGATGGCTTCCACCGCCAGCCTCTGGAACCGGCCTACAACCCAGAGAGCGAATTGACCCTCCAAATGGAGCCTGACCAATGGCTCCCCTGCCCCGGCGGTCTGACGGAGATCGGCCACCGGGGTGATGGGTTTCACTTCGACAACGAGGCGCCGCGGCATCGGGTGTGGCTGGAGCCGTTTGAACTGAACAGCACCCTGGTAAGCAACGCCGCCTTCGCTGCTTTCATCGACGACGGCGGCTACCGGCGCCCCGAGCTGTGGATGAGTGAAGGCTGGGCACTGGTGCAAGGGCGCCAATGGCAGGCGCCGCGCTACTGGCGGGGGGACAATGACGAATTCACCCTGGCGGGCCGCCGCCGCCGCGACCCCAAGGCACCGGTCCGGCATCTGAGCTGGTTCGAGGCGGATGCCTTTGCCCGCTGGAGCGGAGCCCGTCTTCCCACAGAAGAGGAATGGGAGCACGCTGGAGACCTGCATCGCACGTCCATGCAGCATGCCCATCGGGCGTTGTGGCAATGGACCTCCAGTGCTTACAGCCCCTATCCCGGTTTTCGTCCGGTTGAGGGAGCAATCGGCGAATACAACGGCAAATTCATGAGTTCTCAGATGGTGCTGCGGGGCAGCAGCTGGCTCACCCCTCCTGGCCACGAACGCAACAGTTACCGCAATTTCTTCCCACCGGACAGCCGCTGGATGGCCGCTGGCATCCGTCTGGCCCGATGAGCATCACCCTGATCGACCTGCACCCGCCCCAAGCAGATCTGCAGCGCCTGGTGCAGGACGGATTGCAGCGCAACCCTCGGCAACTGCCGGCCTGGATGCTGTACGACGCCGAAGGATCACGGCTGTTCTCCGAGATCTGCCGACAGCCGGAGTACACCCTCACCAATCGTGAGATCACGCTGCTGGAGCAACACGCTGACGCCATCGCAGCCGTCACCGGCCCCGGACTGGTGGTGGAGTTCGGCATCGGCAATGCCCGCAAGGTGGATCCGCTGCTCACGGCCCTCGGCAGCGGCGTCTTCGCCGCGTTGGACATCAGCCTCAGCGCGCTGGAGGAGGCCCTCTCCGGTCTCGCCACGAGGCACCCCAACACCACCATGGTGGGCATCTGCTGTGACCACACCCGCCTGGAGCAGCTGCCTCAACATCCCGCCCTGCAGGGCCAACGGCGTATTGGATTTTTTCCCGGCAGCTCCCTTGGCAACTTCACACCGAACGAGGCTGTGGACTTCCTCCGCAATGCCCGACAGCTGCTCGCCGGAGGTCCACTGTTGCTGGGGTTGGATCAACCCCGCGATCCGGCCTTGATGGAAGCCGCCTACGACGATGCCGCCGGCGTGTCCGCTGCCTTCGCCAGCAACCTGCTGCGACGACTTAACCGCGACCTCCAAGGCGATGCCGATCCCAGGCAGTTCCGCTATCGGGCCCGCTGGCAACCGCAGGAACAGCGGATCGAAATGGCTCTGGTGAGCACACGCGATCAGACCGTTCACCTCGGCGGAGAGGCCTGGTTCTTCCGCAACGGCGAGGCCTGGATCACCGAACACAGCGTCAAATATTCGCCGGAGGCCGCGGCCGCCCTTGCGGCCCGAGCCGGCTGGCGGATCGAGCGCCGCTGGGAAGATCTGCATCAGCAGATCGCTCTGCATCTGCTTCTACCGGCAGACTGAAATCAGGAGCACACGGCGGCATGAAAACAGACGAACGACGCCAGGCGATCAAACGGCAGCGCGAGCAACTGATCCAGGACCTGGAAGCCGTCTACATGGCGGCATTTGATCGCCTGGGTGAACTGGAAGGAGAAGTGGGCGAGGTCAAAGCAGCGCAGCTCACCCAGATGATCCTCAATTCCAAAACGGCCGCGATTGAGCCCCTGGAGAAAGAGATCGAAAAACCGGTGATCACCACCCCGGGCGAGGCATGAGCAACTGGCTGGAGCAGTTGGAGCGGGAGCTGGACGCAAAACTCTCCGCTTTTCTCCGCAACAACCCCGTCCAGGACAACCTGTTCAGCGAGCAGCATCTGAAGGATCGGGCCGGTGCTCTGCAACGACAACGCCAGCAATTGCAGAGCGAAGCGAAACAGCAACGCCAGCAGCTACTGCGGCTCGCCGAGGACGTGCGGGCCTGGCGTAGCCGGACGGAGCGTGCCAAGGCAGCCGGAGCAGCCGATCTAGCCGGGCGAGCCGAACAGCACCTCACCAGCCTGATGAACCAGGGCCGCGCACTCTGGGCCGACCTGGAGGATCTGGGACGCCGCTTCAACGAGGTGGAGCGACAGCTGGAGGAGCTTCACCAGCAACAGCAAACGCCCAATCCTTCAACACTGGAGAAGGACTGGGCGTTGTTTGAAGCGGAACAGGAGCTTGAACAACTGCGCCGCAATGCTGGACTGACGTAAATCAGGCCTTGGGAGCAGGTGGTTCCAGGCTGACACCCTCGGGCGGAGGCGTTGGATCCGGATCGGCGATCAGCATGTGCTGCAACACGATTTCAGGGCGCTCACTGTCACGCCAGCGGATGCGGTATGCAGGCATTTTGGTGCCGCGGCTGGTGGTCTGCTCCACAGGCTCCATCACCCATCCCCGGCGGGAACGGCCCTGGGGATTCCGCTTGACCACGGCATCAGCGTGCTTGAAGCGAAACCCGACGCGTTCTCCACTCATGGGGATAAGACCATGCCACTCCTCCCATTATTCCACTGAGGGTGGTTCTCCCTTGCGGGACTCCGGCCGGAGCAGCGGGAAGGCGATCACATCACGAATCGAAGGGCTGTCGGTGAGCAGCATCACCAGCCGGTCGATGCCGATGCCCAACCCCCCAGTGGGGGGCATGCCCACCTCAAGGGCCATGACGAAGTCCTCATCCAAGCCCTGGGCTTCCAGATCGCCCGCCGCCTTGCGCTCCTGCTGGGCCTCCAGGCGCTGGCGTTGATCAACTGGATCGGTGAGTTCACTAAAGGCATTGGCGTGCTCCCGGCCAACGATGAACAACTCGAAACGTTCCACCAGTCCTGGCTTGCTGCGATGGGGCCGGGCCAGGGGCGAGATCTCCACCGGGTAATCGGTGACGAAGGTGGGCTGAATCAACGTCGTCTCCACCGCTTGCTCGAAGGCCTCATTGAGCAGACGGCCCACCGAGTCGGCCAGTTCAGGGGCATGCAAACCCTTGGCGGTCATCGCCGCCGCTGCCTCCTCCCGGCTGCTGAAGCTGTTGAAATCAAGCCCCGTCGCGTCCTGAACGAGCTCGTGCATTGTGGCGCGCCGCCACGGCGGTGCCAGATCGATCTCGGTGCCCTGGTAGGTGATGGTGGTGGAGCCGCAGACCTCCTGGCACACCGCGCTGACCATCTGCTCGGTGAGCTCCATCATCCCGACGTAATCGCTGTAGGCCTGATAGATCTCCACCGAGGTGAACTCAGGGTTATGGCGGGTGCTGACCCCCTCGTTGCGGAAGATCCGGCCCAGCTCGTAGACCCGCTCAAAGCCGCCCACCACCAGGCGCTTCAGATGCAACTCCGTCGCGATCCGCAGGGTGAGGGGCAGATCAAGGGCATTGTGATGGGTCTCGAACGGTCGCGCGTCAGCACCACCGGGTTCGCTCTGCAGAACAGGGGTCTCGATCTCAAGAAAATCCCGCTGATCGAGCCAGCGACGGATGCCGCTCACCAGGCGGGCCCGGCGCCGGAAGGTCTTCCGGCTGTCGGGGGAGACCACCAGGTCCAGGTAACGCTGGCGGTAGCGCTTCTCCACGTCGGCCAGACCATGCCACTTGTCGGGCAGGGGCTGCAGTGCCTTGGTGAGCATGCGCCAGTCGCTCACTTTCACCGACAGCTCGCCACGGTCAGTGCGACGCAAGGTACCGCTCACCCCCAACCAGTCGCCGCTGTCCACCAGAGAGGTGATCTGTTTGAACCATCCCTCCTGCTGTGCCTCCAGACCTGCCTTCTCCAGGAACAGCTGAATGGATCCCGTCTCATCGGCCAGGGTGAAAAAGGCCAACTTGCCCATCACCCGGCGTGTCATCACCCGTCCGGCCACGGAAACACTGACGTCCCGTTCCTCACCCTTGGGCAGATCGGCATGGGTCTCCTGCAGCTCAGCCATGCGATGGCTGGGGCTGAAGGTGAGGGCATAGGGGCCCTGCCCCAACCCCTCCAATGTCTTCGCCTTCTCAAGACGGGTGTCGCGCAGCTCAGACACAGCAGCAGATCAGTCGGGCGCCATCTTGCCCGCCCGCGGGTTGATCAACCTGCCGCGGAGGCTTCACCCATGCGCTGAGAGGCATAACCAATACCCCGCACCGTGAGAATCAGCTCTGGATTGCGGGGATCAGGCTCCAGTTTTCCGCGCAAACGCGCCACATAAACATCCACCACGCGAAGGTCGGCTGCACGACGAGGGGGATATCCCCAGAGCTGCTCCAAGATTTCGGCCCGGGGCACGACATGGCCGGGGTCGCGGAACAGCAACTCCAGCAGGCTGAATTCCGTGTAGGTGAGGTTGATGCGCTCCGTTCCACGGGTGACCTGGCGTCGGTTGGTGTCCACCACCAGATCGCCGAGCCGCAAAACGCCCTGCCCTGTGGGCAATTCACGACTTTCAACAACGGCATTACCCCGCCCCACCCGGCGCAAAATGGTGGCGATCCGTGCCTCCAATTCCTTAGGGCTGAAGGGCTTGGGCAAGTAGTCATCGGCGCCCAGATCCAAGCCTGCTACCCGCTCGGAGATCGCTTCAACCGCGGAGAGGAAAATGATCGGCACGCAGGATTCGGCTCGCAGACGACGGCAGACCGCGAAGCCATCAAGCTTGGGCAACATCACATCGAGCACCACCAGATCGGGGGACTCGTTGTGGAACATTTCAAGGGCCTGCTCACCGTCCTCAGCACAGATGACGCGGTAACCCGACAACTGCAGGCGCATCACCAGAACGCGCCGGACCGCAGCCTCGTCATCAACGACAAGAATGGTCGCTTTCGGTTGTGAGGGCAAGTCGCCCGTCATCCGAATCAAACCCTTAACGAGCTGCAACCCTACAGGTCAGGAGATGAAGATCGACGCAAACGCCCTGCCGCGCAGGTCGTTTACCGATTGTCTTAAGGATTGCGTCCAGTTTCGGGCCAGCGCGAACGGGCGTAACGGTTCCATTCCGACGCAGCAGCTGCTAAGGCTTGCGCAGGTGTGACCTGGCCCAACATCGCGCGCTGCATCTGGGTGTAGATGATCTTCTGTAGACGCTTGATTCCCGGCAACGCCGGGACAAGAACCCGGGCCCGATCCAACGTGCTGGCCGACAACAGACGGGCCTGGCGAATCTGACGCTCAGCGGCTGAGTCGGGCCGTTCCTGTTCCAATTCAGCACGCACCCGAGCCAAAGCCGCCACCGACGAGGGGAGAACACGGGCCTCGCGGGCGAAGCGGGCCTGATTGGGAGCATTGGTGAGATAGAGAGCAAGATCCACAGCATCCTGAGCGCGCTGGCTCTGCCGCGGCACCGCCAGCGTCATCAAGGCCACATTGGCAGTGCCATCAGCACCGGTCACGGGGGGGTGGGGCTCCGTGACCGCGGCCACCCGTGGCGCGTTGGTCTGAATGCTGCGCAGAAATTCCGCCCCCGTGGCCGCCAGGGCCAGATCACCGCTCTGAAACAACTCGATCGCCCGACGTTGCCCCTGACTCACCACCTCCCGGGGCAACAGACCCTCCTGGTAGAGATCACTCCAGAACCGGAAGGCCCGGCGACCCGCCGGACTGTCGAAGGCAGCCCGGCGCTGGGGATCCAGCAGGGTCACCCCCATCTGCACCAGGGTTTCCAGAAGCTCGGCCGAATCATCCGGAACCGTGGTGAGGAACAGGCCGTAACGGCCCGTACGCTCACGGATGCGGCGAGCGAAGGCAGGAACCTGATCCCAACGGGTTGGTGGTGCTGCGACCCCTGCTTGATCCAGCAGCGCCCGATTCACCAGACTCAGCCGAACCGTGAGATACCAGGGCACCGCAATCTGGCCCGCATCGGGCTCGCGGCAAGCGTTCCAGACCGAGGGCAGGTAGCGGCCAGCTGCACCATCCGGCAGCAATGGGGTCAAATCCGCCAGCCCCCCTTTGCTGGCCAGATTGGCCGCGAATGGCGGATTGAGGTTCACCACATCTGGGGCGGTTCTCGCAAACACCGCCGCCAGCAACTTGCGTTCCACCGACCCCCAGGGCAGATCCGTCCAGCGCACAGGCTCGTCGGGATAGCGACGGGTCCAGGACCCCAGAACATCCTCGAAGTAGGGGTTGAACTTGGGGGCCAGTTGCAGCGTCCACAACTCCAATGGCCTGGTCTGTGGCGTCCGTCGGCCACAGGCCGCAAGACCCATGGCCGCTGCCCCCAGCAGCAGATCCCGTCGCGTCATCGTCATGAGGGAACCCTCCTGCGCCACAACAGCAACTGCAAGGACACCAACACCGGAGCCAAGAGTCCCGTCACCAGGGCCTGACACCACAGAGTCTGCAGACCCCAGCTCTGGGTGAGGGGATCCATGACTCCGCCTTGACGCAGCCAGAGTTGCAACAGCAACGACAGGCCAAGGCCCACCGAACCGAACCAGGCCAACAACCCCAGATTCAAGCTGCGTTGGATCGGCGCCGCACGTCGCCCCAGACGTCCCCACCACCAGCCCAACAGCAGAAGGGCTGGCACCTGACTCACACCGCCGAGATTGAGGCCATCCAGCACCAGGCCCAAGGCCACCCCCGCCAACGCTCCCGACACCGGGCCATCCACAAGAGCCCAAGGCAAAAGCCAGAGCACGCCCCAGGAAGGACCGACCCCATCAATGGCCAGCCAGGCCGGAGATGCCATCGCCATCAACGGCACCACCAACGCCGAGGCCACGCAGATGGGTTGGCGATGCAGACGCGTCATCTCAACGTGTTTGCACCTGCACCCAGTCGATCGCTTCCGGTGCAGCGATCAACTGGACCACCGCTGTAGGAGCCGGGACGGCCTGCTCATTCACCGACTGGATCACTCCTACAGGCACGTTGGGGGGCAACAGCGTGCTGGCGGGCGATGTGGCGACAAGATCCCCCGGCTGGACATCCGGATCCTTGTCGATGAAGCGGAGCGACAGGCGGCTGCTGCCACGTCCCACCAGCAGCCCATGGCGGCGGCTGCGAGGCAGCCAGACACCAATCTCATGACCAGGCGCAGTGAGCAACTTCACTCGAGCCGTGGCAGGGGTGACGCTGGCAATGCGCCCCACCAAACCACCAGGCCCCAGCACGGCGTCGCCCTGAGCCAGGCCCTGCAACGAGCCCTTGCCCAACTCCAGTTGCTGCCACCAACCCCGTGGTGAACGGGAAATCACAGCGGCAGGCACCTCTCCCTCGGCTGCACCTTGCTGCTGAAGCTGCAGCAAAGCGCGCAAACGACGGTTATCCCCTTCCAAGAGCTGCAGGCGGGAGCGCTCCTCCAGGTCGACCGCGGCCGTGACCCACTCCCGCTGGGCAGAACCGGGCCAGAAGGGGCGACTGAGCAGCGCATAGGCATCGCTAAAACCGGCTCCCTTGCTCAGGCGTACCAGCAACAGACCGGCCACCAGCAGCAGCCAGGGGGTGAGTTGCCCCAATCCACGCCAGCGGCTTTTGCCGGGACGAAGCGTTGGGGCCATGGCTTCAGGCGCCTGCGGCGGAGCGAACAAACTCCGGGGTATCCACCACCCGTTGCAAACGCTTCCAGTCCTCCAGCACCTGGCCGCACCCGTTCACCACACAGAGCAATGGGTCTTCGGCGATGTGCACAAAGATGCCGGTCTCGTCGCTGATCAGGTCGCTGATGCCCCGCACCAGGGCGCCGCCGCCGGCCAGCATGATGCCCCGATCAACAATGTCGGCCGCCAGCTCGGGTGGGGTGCGCTCCAGCGTTCGCTTCACCGCCTCAACGATCACATTGAGGGGTTCGGCGATCGCTTCGCGCAGGTCACCGGCCTTGAGGTTGATGGTGCGGGGCAAACCGGAGAGGAGATGCAGACCGCGCACATCCATCGACTGCTGATCGAATTCGTCGTCGGGGAAAGCTGAGCCGATGCGGATCTTGATGTCCTCGGCTGTCCGTTCGCCCACCACCATGTTGTGCACCTTTTTCAGATAGACCCCGATGGAATCGCTGATTTCATCGCCGGCGACACGCACGGATTCACTCAACACCGTTCCACCAAGGCTCAACACCGCCACCTCGGTGGTGCCGCCACCGATATCAACGATCATTGTGCCGACGGGCTCGGTGACTGGAAGGCCTGCACCGATGGCCGCCGCCACCGGCTCGTCGATCAGGTGCACCTCGCGGGCCCCAGCCATGCCGGCTTCTCGCACAGCACGACGCTCCACGCCGGTGACACCACTGGGAATGCCGACCACGAGCCGAGGAGCCATGATGCCGCGGCCCTCATTACCTTTGGTGATGAAGGTTTTGAGCATCTGCTCAGCGGCATCAAAATCGGCAATCACCCCATCGCGCAGCGGTCGGACAGCCCGGATGTTTCCAGGAGTGCGTCCGAGCATCAACTTGGCTTCATCACCCACAGCCATGGTGGTGCCACGCTCGAGGTCCAGAGCCACAACGGAGGGCTCCTGCAACACGATGCCCCGACCGGAAACGTAGATCAGGGTGTTGGCGGTGCCCAGGTCGATGCCGATGTCGCGCGACAGCTGGAAACGACGAAAGAACACAGACACCGCAGTCGAGACCGCCGGATCATAGGGGCGTTCTCAGCCGTTGCCTGTTACACCCAGCGGCTTGGGTGGAACTCCTTAGAAGCAGTCACCCAACCGGTGCCGCATCATGAATCCACATTCAGGAGATGAATTGTCTATGGGCGTTAATTCCGTCACTCTCGTCGGCCGTGCAGGCCGAGATCCCGAAGTGCGTTACTTCGAATCCGGCAGCATGGTGGCCAACCTCACCATGGCGGTGAACCGTCGCAGCCGCGACGATGAACCCGACTGGTTCAACCTGGAGATCTGGGGCAAGCAGGCCCAGGTTGCTGCGGATTACGTGAAGAAGGGCTCCCTGCTGGGCATCATCGGCAGCTTCAAGCTGGATCGCTGGACCGACCGTGCCAGCGGAGAAGAGCGCAGCAAGCCAGTGGTCCGTGTGGATCGGCTCGAACTGCTCGGATCCAAACGGGACAACCAGGAGGCCACCGGCAGCTTTGGCGGCCAGGCCTCCGATGAGGACATCCCCTTCTGAGCCTCCTTCCCAGGTAATCCCGCGCCGGTGCTCAGTCGGATGACTGGCTCCGGCGCCAGATGCGCAGACCCAACCAGATCGTGCCCGCCAGCACCGCCACCACCAGCAACACCTTCACGGCTTTGGAGACAGGGTCAATCCAGAGCTCGACGTTGCTGTAGCCCTCTCCAAGAACCATGCCAGCCACGGTGAGCAGGGCCGTCCAGATCAGGCTGCCGGCGGTGGTCCAGAGCAAAAACGGGGCCATCGGCATCATTTCGATGCCAGCTGGAACGGAAATCAAGGTGCGAATCCCCGGCACCAATCGCCCCCAGAACACCAGGGCAGTGCCGTAGCGGCTGAACCAGCGACGGCTGCGGGCCAACTCATCGGCACTGATGCCAATCCAACGGCCGTGGCGCTGAAGCCAGGCTTCGATCCGTTCCTCGTTGATCAACCGTCCGATCCCGTACCAGGGCAAAGCACCAAGGACGGTGCCCAGCAAACCGGCCAGCACCACGGGCACCAGATCCAGCTGACCTTGCTGCACATAGAAGCCCCCGAGGGGCATGATCAGCTCGGAGGGAATCGGCGGGAACAGATTCTCGAGAAACATCGCCGCGAAAATCGCGGTGTAACCCAGCCACTGGTTCGCCTCCACCGCCTGGCCGATCAACTCCGGCAGCTGTGTGATCAGATCAGAAAGCCCCATGGAGACTGCGCTCGATCGCGCAAGTCTTCCATGGGGCCGTAACGATCAGGTTCCGATCCGCTGGATCGTGATCAGTATCGGTAGTGGTCGGGCTTGTAAGGGCCTTCCACGGGCACATTGATGTAGTCGGCCTGATCCTGGCTGAGCTCGGTGAGCTTGGCCCCGATACGACCGAGGTGAAGGCGAGCCACCATCTCATCGAGATGTTTGGGTAGCACGTACACCTCCTTGGCGTACTCATCGCC
Source organism: Synechococcus sp. KORDI-52 (assembly GCF_000737595.1). Lineage (NCBI taxonomy): Bacteria > Bacillati > Cyanobacteriota > Cyanophyceae > Synechococcales > Synechococcaceae > Synechococcus > Synechococcus sp. KORDI-52. Next base: position 359,328 of record NZ_CP006271.1, read on the forward strand.
TTTGGTGAACAGCTCGATCTGCGCCAACACCTGGTTGGTGAAGGAGTTGCTCATCACAAAGCTGGGGTGACCGGTGGCGCAGCCCAGGTTCACCAGGCGACCTTCCGCCAGCAGGATGATTCTGTTGCCGCTGGGCAGGGTGATGTGGTCCACCTGCGGCTTGATGTTCTCCCACTCGTACTCCTTGAGGGAAGCGACATCGATCTCGTTATCGAAGTGGCCGATGTTGCAGACGATGGCCTCGTCCTTCATCTTCACCAGGTGCTCGTTGCGGATCACCTGGTAGTTGCCGGTGGCGGTCACGAAAATGTCCATGTCTTCCACCACGTCCTCAAGACGGACAACGCGGTAGCCCTCCATAGCGGCCTGCAGCGCGCAGATCGGGTCCACTTCCGCAATGCAGACGGTGGCGCCGAGACCACGCAGAGACTGAGCTGAACCCTTGCCCACATCGCCGTAGCCGATCACCAGGGCCTGCTTACCCGCCACCATCACGTCGGTGGCGCGCTTGATGCTGTCCACCAGGGACTCGCGGCAGCCGTAGAGGTTGTCGAACTTACTCTTGGTGACCGAGTCGTTGACGTTGATGGCGGGGAAGGGCAACTCACCGCTCTTCTGCATCTTGTAGAGACGCGCCACGCCCGTGGTGGTCTCCTCGGTCACGCCTTGGATCTGCGCCTTGGTGCGGGAATAGAAGCTGGGGTCCTGGGCCAGCTTTTTCTTGATCGAAGCGAACAGGAAGGTCTCCTCTTCGTTGCCGGGGTTGTCCAGAACCGTGATGTCCTGCTCGGCCTTGCTGCCCAGCATCACCAGACCGGTGGCATCTCCACCGTCGTCCAGGATCATGTTGGGCGAGCCGCCGTCACCCCACTCGAGGATGCGGTGGGTGTAATCCCAGTACTCCTCCAGGGTTTCACCTTTAACGGCAAAGACCGGAATGCCCTGGGCGGCGATGGCCGCAGCGGCGTGGTCCTGGGTGGAGAAGATGTTGCAGGAGGCCCAGCGCACTTCGGCCCCGAGTTCCACCAGGGTCTCGATCAGAACGGCGGTCTGAATCGTCATGTGCAGGGAGCCGGCGATGCGGGCACCCTTGAGGGGCTTCTCGCTGCCGTACTTCTCGCGCAACGCCATCAGACCGGGCATCTCGGTCTCAGCGATGTCGAGTTCCTTGCGACCGAAATCGGCCTGGTTGATGTCGGCGATGACGCAATCAACGCCGAGCTTCAGCTCAGCCGGGGACGTGAGCGCTGCCACCATGGTTTGAATGCTCCCTAAAGCAAACGTGGAGTTGAATCTCTGCAGAGACGCCGAGGCTTCGGGCTCGCTTGGTGCGGACTCTACACAGCAGATCTGGCGTCTTGAGACCCTTGAGACGACACGAGCGCTGGGGCAATGGCTGGCGCAAAACCTGCCCACGGGCAGCATTCTGCTGTTGAGCGGTCCGCTGGGAGCCGGCAAAACATCACTGGTGCAGGGCCTGGCAGCAGGCCTCGGGATCACCGAACCGATCACCAGTCCCACCTTTGCCCTGGCACAGCACTACCCCCAGGGGACACCGCAACTGGTGCACCTCGATCTTTATCGCCTGGAGCACCCAGCCGCCGCCGATGAACTCCTGCTGCAGGAAGAGGAAGAGGCGCGCGCGGCAGGGGCGTTGATGGCGGTGGAGTGGCCCGAACGGCTTGGTCTCGACCTCCCGGACGCCTGGCGGCTCGAGCTGCGTCACCAGGACGAAGGCCGACTGGCTCAGCTCACCTCTCCCAGAAACGCCTCCACCTGAGCCTCCTTGGGCTGGGGGTCAATGCCGCCGGCACCGCCGCAGACCAACGCGCCACAGGCGGCCGCAAAGCGGATGCGCTCCTGGGGCGGGGACGACCATCGGTGCAACAAGCCAGCCGTGAAGGCATCGCCGGCACCAGTGGTGTCGACGACGGTGGGGGGCTGAAAGGCGAACTGCTCGCCTGATTCGGCCCCCAATTGCCATCGCACCGGAGCCGCTCCATCGGTCACCACCACATCCGGCCGCTGTGGCAACGCCTGCTGGATCGCGCCGGGATCGTCGCTGTTGAACAACCAGAGCGCTTCCTCCCGCGCCAGCTTGATCAGGGCCGCCCGGTCCAGGAGCGGTTGCATCGCCGCCAAGGCCGCAGCGGACGGCTCAGCCCCAGGATCAGCGGAGGCATCCCAAAACGTGGGGCGCCAATTCACATCAAGGGCAATCGCCGTGCCCAGGCTCTCGGCCTGGTGCACGGCCGAGAGCAGAGCCGAGGCCGAAGCGGGTGTGGCCAGCGGAAGCGTGCCGATCAACAACCATCGGGCCTGGGGCAGGGGTGCCGGCTCCAGAGCCTGATCCGCGAAGCCGGCCCCTTGATCCCCGGCAAAGCCCTGAAACTGCCGTTCTCCATCCCGAGCACGGCGCACCAACACGATGCGGCTGGGGCGCTCGCCATCCCGCTGCAGCAGCGTGGTCTCAACGCCACGCTCAGCAAACAGATGGGAAAAGGCGTCACCAATGGCGTCCTGCCCCAATCGACCGGCAAAAGCCACCTCTGTACCCAGACGGGCCAGGCCGCAGGCCACATTGGCCGGAGCACCGCCCAGACGATCGTCCACGGGGCGATCCACCGCTGGATCACCACCAGGCGGGCCAAGCCGATCGATCAGGGCTTCACCAAGACAGACGACAACGGGAACAAGCGCCATCTGACCGCAGGTGAACCTTGCCTAAGGGTGGGCAGAGCTGTCCAACCTGCCAAGCAGCGCCTCAATGATTCGTGCATTGGCCGCTGGGAAGGCGTAATTGACCAGGTCTTCCGGCAACACCCAACGCACCTGCTGACTGGCGAGAGGCTGCGGCTCCCCCGACACCCAGTCGCAGAGATGCACGACGAAGCGCAGCTTCTTGTGGCTGTAGGCGTGATCCACCGTGATCAGTTCATCGCCGACCGTCACGGCGATACCGAGTTCTTCCTGCAGCTCACGGACAATGCAGGTGTTGATCGTTTCGCCTTCTTCCTGTTTGCCACCGGGAAATTCCCACATCCCCCCGAGCAGGCCTTCCTCGAGCCGCTGATCGATCAACACCTCCCCTGCAGCATTGAGCACAACGCCCACTCCAATCACCTGGAAGGGCAAGGGTTTGGCAGCGTCGGTCACGGGCCAGGGGCGGGGATCGCCGGAAGCGTAAGCAGCACAGCGCAACCGCCAGGGGCAACGTTCGCAGGAGGGAGAGCGTGGCGTGCAGAGCGTGGCCCCCAGATCCATCAAGGCCTGGTTCATATCCCGGGGCCGCACCGGATCCAGCAACGCCTCACTCCAGCTCCAGAACAGCGCGTCATCGCGAGCCGGCGGGCGCGGATGGGCCGTCAATCGCGCCAACACCCGTTTGACGTTGCCATCCAGGATGGGCAGCGGTTCATTGAAGGCACTGGAAAGAATGCTGCCGGCGGTGGTGCGGCCAATGCCCGGCAAGGCCATCCAGCCCTCAAGGTCTCGGGGCCAGGGTCGGCCCACCAACATTGACGCCGCCTCATGCAGACGGCGAGCACGGGCGTAGTAACCGAGGCCCTGCCACTGCAGCCGCACCTCATCCAGAGACGCCGAGGCCAGGGCCTCCACCGTGGGAAACGTCGCCATCCAATGCGTCCAGTAGGGGAGAGCCACGGCCAACTGGGTCTGCTGGAGCATCACCTCAGCGATCCAGATGCCGTAGGGGTCGAGCTGTTGATCCGCTTCCGGCCATGCCCCGCACGCCAGAAACATCCAAGGCTTTTGCAGGGGATCCCGCCGACCATGGACCTGCCACCAAAGGATCAGGTGTTCGGCCAACGAATCAAAGCTTTCAGATCCCGAACATGGACTGATCAAAGGACTTTCAACACTTCAGGACTTAGTCGTAGACGACAACCAGACCTGCAGAGGGTGGCTGCATCAAGGCCTTGATCTCAGGTTTTACGGACATCTTGAACTGCTTCCACTGGAGGCTGCCGATGATCTGTAGCGCTGCAGCTTCGGCCAGACGCTGACCTGCTTCCACATCACTTGGATAGTGCATCCCGCAGGTCACACGGGCGGCCATCCCCTGACGGCCCACCTGCAACAAACGCTGTCTGCGTTCCGGCAACAAATCAGCAAGCAGCAAGCAGCAAGCAGCAAACTTGTCGTGACATACCAAGTGGAGTGGCCACTGGGGTAACTCTCGGAGTATTCCCGGGGCAAACAAGGCGTCAGATCTCGATGGGAAAGAAATGGTCTAGGGCGCCCGATTGCGTTTTTGAGCTTGTTTTTTACTTCATCGACCAGATGAACAAACTGCGGAACACCCGAGCGAATCATGACTGTTGCCAGCGCAAAACATCCAGATCACGCTTCAGCGCCTGACTGCCCCGCGCCGATGGTGACCCAACCACATTGGCCAAAGAAGAGAAATCCATTTGAAAGCCATCGTCCGGATTAGCCGCCACAGGCTGGATGAATGCTGTCGAGCCGAAAACAAAAACACTTCAAGCGCCGACCATGCCACTAAGGCCACGAAGCGCCATCAGTGCAAGGCTCCAATAGCAGCCATATTAATGCAAGTCTCACGTCATTCAATCAACCCTTTTTGACATTAAAAATCTGCAATCAGCCGCCAGAAGAAACAAAAAACACTTGTCGCAACTGAGCAGCCCCAATGGTTTTTAAGTGTTTGAAATGCTCCGGGGCAACGTCTAACGCTGATGGGGAAGCGTCTGAGACTCTGCACTGGGCTTCAAGGACGAACAGGCCGAAGCAGGGCCAGGGCTTCTGCCCGATGCTGACCGCGCCAAGCCCATGTCATCGTCCAGCCGCAGTCGGCAGCGACCGACTCGATCCAGCCACGCCGTGCCGGCCAGTCACATCGCTTCAGGTGATCGATCACAGCATCCCGCTGCTCGCCGGACAGACCGGGCCACTGCTGCACCCTGGCGACATAACGCTTGAGATAGTCGTCCCGCGATTCATCTTCCTCCTGAAACACATCCGTCCACACCAGCAGCCCGTCGTCAGCAACGCGCCGACGCGCCCCCTCAAGGAAACGACCCTTATCGGAATCGCTGAGGTGGTGAATGGCGAAGGCGGAGTGAATCAAATCCACCGGTTGCTCAGATTGCGCCACGGCCCAATCGAGCAGATCCCCACACCTCCAGTGGCAGGGGAACCGGGCCGCCCCCATCTGGCGCTCGGCCAGGGGCAGAACAGAGGCCGCCAGATCAATCCCTGTGTAGGAGCGCAAAGGCAACGAGCGGAACAGGGGCGCGAGATGGGCGAGATCACCACAACCCAGATCCACCAGAGCGACGGATGTCCGCCAGTCCCCGCGTTGATCGCACCAGTCCCTGAGTGCAACAGCGGTCGCGTCGGCAACAGCGCGGTGCTCCATCACATCGTGGTTCAGAACCTTCCGGAAGGTTTGCCATTGCTGTTCGAACAAGGTCATCGTGCCCGGCCCAGACGCAGGCCGAACACCAGGGAGGCCAGGGTGAGCGCCAGAGCGACAGCGCTGAAGCGCGGCAATCCCCAGCTGGCGATCAACACAGGCGAGAGGGCGGTGACCAATCCACCGCCCAGGAAGGGTTCGAACAACAGCTGCTTGAACGAAAAGGCTTCCATGGCCCGACTCCGTCCCAGGGGGTCGGCCATGCGCAGCAGCAGCAGGCCAGTGGCCGTCACCCCGGTTCCCTGGCCGAAGTCCGCGATCCCTCGCTCGAACCAGTGATCGCGGAAAATCCGCGGAGCCAGCACGAGAAAAGCAGCGATATTCCAGGTGAGACCAACAACTGCGAGGGCGACAAAGGGAAGCCAGTTCTCCTCCAGAAGCGGCAGATTGAGACTGGCCATCGCCGCCGTGATCAGCAGATCCATGGCCACAGAGCCGAGGCTCGCCTGAGCCAGCGGCGAAGCCAGACCGGTTTGCCCGGTGCGCTGCAGCACAACCTGCACGATCAACCCGCCGACCATGGCCAGGGGGAACACGGGAATCGCAAGGATGAGATTGGCGGTCTCGGGACCTCCAAACCAACCGGCGAGGCCCGTGAGCAAGGCCTTCAGCAGGATGCCCAGGCCGACAGCGCCGCCGGCGAGCGCCACATTCAGCGTGAGGGCATCGATCGTCATCGACCGTGGAGCGTCTGGATCAACCGTTCCCGCAGCACGCTCCAGATTGAGTCGCTCCTCAGCAGACATCGGATCTACGGTGTCAAGCGCCTGTTGCGACCTGTTCACGCGCGCCAGCCATTGGCGGGCGCGGCCGATTACCACCAGGGTGCTGCCGAGCAGAACAGCAGTCAGAACACCCACCGTCGCCATGGCCAGACCGAGGGTCTCACCAGCGGGGAAACCCAGCTCGCGGAAGGTCGGGCCCAGACCGGCCGCAGTGCCATGGCCCCCTTCAAAGCCCACCTCGATCAGGGCCGCCATCAAGGGGCTGGTGCCAAACAGCGGCTGAAGCACCAGAAGCACCAGAAGCCCCCCCACCAGGTACTGCCCGAAACCGAGCACCATCCCGAACGCGGTCTGTCCGGCCGCACGATTCCAGATCACCCCTGGGCTCGGCAGCCTCTGGCCGAGAAACAAGGTTGCGAACACCAGGGAGATCAAGACGCCAGGGGCCTGGCTCCAGATGCGATACACCTGCTCGGGGAACACACTCCAGGGTCCGAAAGGACCGATCAGCAGACCAAGCAGACCGGCAATCAACGCCTCAGGGATGCCGAGGCGCCTAAGCCAGCCCAGATGTTGACGCAGCGCTGTGCCCACCAGGAGCAGTAGACAGAGCCCCGAAAAAGACAGCAGAACATCGAACAGACTGAGGTTCATCAGATCTCAACCCATGCAGGCAGGGTGCCACCGCTCGCCTCAGGCTGATGACTTTGGCATGTGAGCGGTCATGCCAGCCAGGCCGCCACTGCCACGCTGAGATGGATCAATTAACATATAGCCATATAAAATGCCTTTCTCATCGCCGCTGATGGCAAGGAGCTGAAAAAGAGAAGAAAGAAGCAAAGAAATTCAAATAGAGAGGGCACTATAAGGCAAATGCTTTTTGCCATACTTTCAGTCAATATGTAACACATTAACTGGTAAAATGAAAGGGCTTGAATGTTTATCCAGACTTGAAGAGGACTCAACTTTGCTAGAACCCAGGTATTTTTACCTTTAATTAAATCATTACAAATCACTGCTGATTTTGATATAATCATACGCGAAAAAGTGATCGCTTAAATAGGCATTATTCACGCAAAGTCGCCCCACACAAAATTGACATTCAATGTAAATGTCTCAGGCGATCTTATTCGAAGCCCTGATAAACGTGAAATTTTACTTGAACTGATTGCCTCCGCCTCCACCTAACAAAAAACTACAAATTGAAATTGTTGAAGACTCATTTGAAATAGAGGCTCATGTATGGATGTTTTTTCACATGCCTTGAATTGTTGAATATTAAAGTATATATCGATGACTTTGGCTTAGGCTTTGCATCAATCGACCGTATATTATCTCTTCCGATTTATGGGGTAAAAATTAGATGGCATTTTTGTTTCTGGGCTAGATGAGCGCGACCAGAAAAAAATAATTTCCTAGGTTCCATCGTCAAAGCTCTTACCAGTTCAGACTTAGAAGTTGTTACTGAAAGCATAGAAAATCAAGATCAGATTGAGTGGATTAAAAGTTTAGGTGTTTAAAAATACCAAGGCTATGCAATTTCGAAGCCAATCTCTTTACAGGATACGCTTGCATTCATCATGGCAAACGAAATCAAACCAGAAGCGATTATTGGTCGGAATAAATCCAGCAGAATGATCAATTCTTTAAGCTTTAGAAGTTTTCTGACAAAAACCCTTTATAAAATACCTTTTTACAGATCGTCGAGCTAAAACTAATATTAATCATTGGCGCTGATCAGCATCAAGAACACCTAAAATGATCAACGGCAAGTCACGTTATTTCCAGAATAAAGCAACGAATAATTGTTTGAGCATCACAATCATACAACTTGCATCCACGAACCATTACAAATCAACAACTAAGGCATCGAGCCAATGAAACCTTTATACGTTATTCTTGAAGATGGTATTTTTGAATAGTTCTACCATTGTATTGCTATTACTAGCAAGAGAAAGCTATAAATTCAATTTCAAAGGCTGATCAATGCGCGAGCTCTCAGTGTCATAGACTGAAAACTTGCACTGCAACCACGCAATTATACATCTAATAGCCACCTACTCATCTAAAATAACATTCAAAATATAAACTAGAGAGGAAAACCGACTTCACAACAATTGGCGAGGGTGACTCTGGGCTCGGCGGACAATTCTAATGAAGAAAATACGATTACATGATGAGCCAAGAAGCTCATCAGATTCAAAGACTAACAGTTGAGCTGAAGCTTGTCATAGCGAGTTCACGATGAATGAGCTCTGCAAACGATGGACTGTCCGGCCTACCACTCAAAACTCGATGAGGTAGATGTGTGCGGCCTGAGGGTTGACTTGTGCCAATACGGATGCGGGGGTATTTGGTTCGAACGTTTCGAGCTCAATCAAACCAACACAATCCACGCCCATACAATTCAGAATTTATTCAAAGCATCAACGGCAAAACATGATCAAAAGATCATGACCAGTCAAAGACGGTGTCCAAGAGATTCAACCATCATGCAACAGCATTACTACAGCATTAAAAAAGAGGTCGAGGTTGATACATGTCCTTGCTGCGCTGGCATCTGGCTCGATCGCCACGAATTAAACAAAATTCAGCAGCAGTATGAAAATGCTCGCGAGAGGGACGCAGAAGCGAACCTATTTATCGAGAAAGCATTTGACAAGATTCTTGCCACCCGATCAATCCCCTAATACCCTCCGATTCTCACGACACTCCATTTGAAAGCTCATAACCCATGATCAAGACCATCAATTCGAGGGTCTTCGTTGTCAATATGTCCTTCCAGTCTCCCTGATCAAGCGAACATTCAAGCCATCCCACCCTGACGACAACAACTCTCTCCACCAGGAAATTGCATTGAAACATGAACTCAAGCTTGAAATCCGATTGCCCCGATCGAATCTCAAGATCCCTACAGAAGCACTCAACAAGACAGACAGAGGCTTGCAGAAGCCATATCCTGCGCGCATTACAAGGTTCAAGAGTCAGGAATGCGCCGAGCTCATCAGCTCCTGGGCCAGATGCTGGTTGCAAGCACGTTGCTTGGAGGCATCTCGGGCTGCCTGTCGAAACCACCCCAAAAAACATTTCTTTCGATCCAGACGAGCCGGATCAAAACAGCGACGTTCTCTCCCGTCATCGAAGCGATCAGCCCGCTGGAATCCACCAGCAATGTGGCGGTGAAGCCCCAGGTGGCTGGCACCGTGGTGCAGATCCTGGCCACCGCTGGCCAACCGGTGAAAGCCGGCCAGGTGATCCTCGTGCTCGACAACGTTCAACAGAGCGCCGCCCTGGATGCGGCCCGCAGCGAAGCTCGGAAGGACATCCTCAACGCTGAACGCTACGACTATCTCTACAAGCAAGGAGCCGTCTCAGCCAAGGAACGCGATCGATACGCCACTATGGCCGAGCAGGCCAAGGATGATGTCCGCACCGATGCTGCGGATCTGGGCTACAAATTCGTGCGCGCACCCATTGACGGCGTCATCGGTGATCTGGATTCCGTGAAGCTTGGGGACTACGTCAAAGTCGGCCAGCAGATCACTGGCATCGTCGACAACTCGACGCTCTGGACCTTGATGGAGATCCCAGCCTCCGAGGCCTCAGCGGTCAAAGTAGGCCAAACGGTGAAGCTGGTGTCGCAATCAACACCACCGGTGAGCGGTGAAGGCAAGGTCACCTTCGTGTCGCCTTACTACGGCATCACCGGCAGCAGCAACGCTCCCAACACCTTGATGGTGAAAGCGGAGTTCCCCAACCTCACCGGGAAGCTCAAAACCGGCCAGTTTGTGGCCTCCGAAATCATCACAGGCAACCAGTCCCATCTCGCGGTGCCAGTGCAGGCCGTGATGATGCAGGCCCAGCAACCCTTCGTCTACAAGGTTGTTCCTCTCAACAAAGTCTTACCAAAGATCAAGGCTTCTCCGAACGCCTCCCCGAAAACAGTGAGCGAGCTGGAACGGTTACCGGCGGACACCCCGGTTGTGGTGCAGACCAAGGTGCAGCTGGGCGATCTTCAGAACAATGCCTACCCCGTGAAATCTGGGCTGAAAGCTGGTGATCAGGTGGCGATCAGCAACACCAGCCGCCTGCGCAGCGGGATGCCAGTGCATGTGAAGACCGGAGCGAACTGAAGCGATGTCTTTCTCCGACAACTTCATCAAGAAGCCTGTTCTCACCACGGTTTGCAGCATCCTGATCGTGCTGATTGGGGTCATTGCGATCCCCACCCTGCCGATTGCCAACCTGCCCAACATCGCCAATCCTCTGATCCAGGTGAGCGCGGTGTACAGCGGTGCCAATGCAGAGGTAACCGAGCAGGCGGTGACCAACCCGATCGAAGCACAGATCAACGGAGTGCCCGGGGTGGCCTACATCGCCTCCACGAGCGACATGACAGGCAACAGCACGATCAATGTCTACTTCGATCAAACGACCGACATCGACATCGATCAGGTAAACGTGCAAAACCGGGTCACCCTGGCGTCGCCGCAGCTGCCGGAGCAGGTGTCAAAAAGCGGTGTTTCGGTGAAACAAAGCAACCCTTCGATCCTGTTGGCCTACGAGATCAGTTCATCGGAGGGCCAGTACGACGCGGCTTACCTGAACGGCCTGATCTACGAACAGCTCTATTACCCTCTGTCGCGCGTCGAAGGCGTGGCCACAGTGGGGGTGCTTGGCGGAGCCAACCCAGCCTTCTGGCTGTTTGTCGATCCCGACAAACTCGCCGCCAACAAGATCACTGCTGAAGACGTGATCACCGCGGTGAACGCTCAGAACAGCGTGGCGGTGGGGGGCCTGGTGGGAGGGCCTCCGGCCTCTGGGGATCAGGCCTACACCTACCCGATCGTTGTAGAGAACAACGGCAACCTCATCTCCCTGGAGGACTTCAACAACCTGATCCTCAACCGCTCACCCTCGGGCAACCTGCTCAAACTCGAGGATGTGGGCGAAGTTCGCTACGGAACACAAAGCTTCTCCGTTCAGGGCATCGACAAAAACGGCCATGAGGCCCTGACTGTTGTGGTGTACCAGACACCCGCCAGCAATGCCCTGGATGTGTCCAAGGCTGTGGTGGAGCAACTCGACCAGTTCCGCAGTCTCGTCCCGCCCGGGGTGACGGTGAATCAGATCTATGACGTCGGCCAGTTCATCAAGTCTTCGGTGGATGGGGTAATTGATGCCCTCGGCCTGGCGATCGTGCTGGTGCTCGTGATCCTGTTTCTGTTCCTGCAGAACTGGCGGGCCACCGTGGTGCCCAGTCTGGCCATTCCGATCTCCCTGATCGGCACCTTTGCTTTCCTCAAGCTGTTCGGCTTCTCGATCAATCAACTCACGCTGCTGGGGTTGGTGCTGGCCACGGGTCTGGTGGTGGACGACGCCATTGTGGTGATCGAGGCGGTGTCGACCAACATCGAACAGGGGATGAAACCCCGCGAGGCCGCCCTGGCCTGCATGGGGGAGCTGTTTGGTGCGCTGATCGCGACAGCACTCGTGTTGATGGCGGTGTTCGTTCCAGTGGCCTTTTACCCCGGCGGCATCGGGATCATCTACAAGCAGTTCGCCCTGACGATCGCTTTTTCGATCGCCATCTCGGCCTTCAACGCCCTCACGTTTTCGCCGATGTTGTCGGGTTTGATCCTGCCTCGGGAGAAACCGCCCGAGCCGCGTGGAAGCTCCTGGATCGTTGTGGGTGTGATCGTGGGCCTGGCCTTCGGACGCTTCAGTGCTGCCGCCTTTGGCAGCTGGACCTACCTGGCCGGTGTGGGCATCGGCGCCGTGGCCGGAGCCAACCTGCCCAAAATCTTTGCGGCATTCAATGCCGGTTTTGATCGCCTGCAGCGGGCCTACGCCGCGCTGCTCACCCGGGTGATCGCCCTGCGCCAGCTGATTCTCGGCGGATTGGCCCTTGGCATCGTGATGACCATTTTCGCCTTCACAACTCTGCCCAGCGCCTTCATCCCTGATGAAGACCAGGGCTACGGACTCGGCTTCTTCCAACTCCAAAACGGCGCCTCCCTGGTGGAAACGAAGCGGCTCGGCATGAAGATCGCCGAGGTGCTGAGCGAGGAAGACGACGTGGTCAACGCCGGGATCATCAACGGCTACGGCTTCAATGGTTCCAGCCCTGACCAGGGCATCTTCTTCTTCGGGTTCAAGCCCCTGGAGGAACGCAAAGGCGCCGGCCAGAGCTCCGACGCGATCATCAAGCGGCTCAACACCAAGCTGATCGAACTGAGCGATGGCCTGGCAAGAGCATCAGGCCCACCAGCAGTGCCTGGTTTCTCCCCTCAGGGTGGGTTCTACTTCCAGTTCAACGACCTCAGCAACGGCCAATACAGCCTCAATGAACTGTCAGATCTGGCAAATCAACTCATCCAAGAGGGGAATGCCAGCGGCGACTTTTCCACGCTTTACACCCAATTCAATCCCAGCTCCCCCGCCGTTGGTCTGTCGATCAACCGCGACGTGATGGGCGCACTCAACGTCGACTATCAGGAGGCCATGAACAGCATCGCTGCCCTCACGGGCAGCAACTACACCGGGCTCACCTATGAGAACGGTCAAGTGCGCCAGATCTACGTGCAGGGCACACCGGATCAACGCCAGAGCATCGACGACGTGCTGGGTTACTACGTTCAAGATCGCGACGGCGGGCTGGTGCAGGTGTCGCAGTTCGCCGACGCCGAGCTGAGCAGCGCTCCGCCGGTGATCAGCCATTACAACCTCAACCGCACCGTGCAGATCCAGGGCGCGGAAGCGATCGGCAAGAGCAGCGGTCAAGCCCTGGCCAAGATTCAGGCGCTGTTCACAGCTGCCGACTTCACCAACATCGGCTCGGCTTTCACCGGGCTCGCCGCTTTGCAGTTGTCTGCCGGCAACGCCAGCGTGCTGGTGTTCGGCCTTGGCGTGTTGATCGTTTACCTGGTGCTCTCCGCCCAGTACGAGAGCTATGTCACGCCCGTGATCATCCTGGCCACGGTGCCGCTGGCCATGCTGGGTGCCCTGGCCTTCCTGGCCCTGCGCTCGATCGATCTGAACATCTATGCCCAGGTGGGCCTGGTGACCCTGATCGGACTGGCGGCCAAGAACGGCATCTTGATCGTGGAGGTGGCGGAACAGAAACTCGAGCAGGGTCTGAGCATCACCGAGGCGGTGGTGAAGTCCGCCGAATCCCGGCTGCGGCCGATCCTGATGACCGCCATCGCCGCCTTGGCGGGCTTCCTCCCTTTGGTGGTCGCCAATGGTGCCGGTGCCCACAGTCAGCAGTCGCTGGGCACCGTGATCTTCGGTGGCCTGGTGGTGGCCACGGTGTTGTCCCTCGGGGTGGTGCCACCGGTGTACGTGCTGGTGAAAAACCTCGAAAACCGTCTGTTCTCTCGCCAGGATGTACCGGCGTAGCAGGCCAAGGCGTGAGCCATAGCGAGAACCTTTGGAGCTGGAAGGAGCGATCGATTGGCTGGAGCCGGATGGGCGAGGCAGATGCTGAAGAGGCGGTGCTGCTGATCCATGGCTTCGGGGCCAACACCAGCCACTGGCGCTTCAACCAACCGGTGCTGGCGGAGCAAGCTCCTACCTATGCCATTGATCTGCTGGGCTTCGGCCGCAGTGATCAACCCCGGGCCCGCTTGAAGGATGAAGCTGCAAGCGACGATGCGGTGCATTACGGCTTTGATCTCTGGGGTAAGCAAGTCGCCGACTTCTGCCATGAGGTGATCGATCGGCCGGTACGGCTTGTCGGCAATTCGATCGGCGGTGTCGTGGCCCTACGGGCGGCGCAGCTGCTGGGAGAGCATTGCCGAGGTGTGGTGCTGATCGACTGTGCCCAGCGCTTGATGGATGACAAGCAACTGGAAACCCAGCCGGCCTGGATGACATGGATCCGACCCGCGTTGAAGACCCTGGTGCGGCAGCGCTGGCTCAGCACCGCACTGTTCCGCAATGCTGCACGGCCTGGCGTGATCCGCAGCGTGTTGAAGCAGGCTTACCCCAGTGGCGCCAACATCGACGATGAACTGGTGAACCTGCTACTCAAACCCACACAACGGGATGGAGCCACTGAAGCCTTCCGCGGCTTCATCAACCTGTTCGATGACCATTTGGCTCCTCAATTGATGGAGGAGCTGAAAGTTCCGGTGCATCTGATCTGGGGCGCGAAGGATCCCTGGGAGCCGATTGCCGAGGCCAGACGCTGGACACAGACCATCGGGTGTATCGAATCACTGGAGGTGATTCCTGAGGCAGGTCACTGTCCCCATGACGAAGCACCGGATCAGGTGAATCCAGTGCTTCAACGATTGATCAAAACAGCATCAACTCAACAGGCAACGTAGGCCTCCACCTGATCACTCACGCGACGCAGACCAGCCAAACCATCACGCTCCAGATTCCGTACCCGATCGCGGCTCATTCCAAGGATCCTGCCGATGCCGGTGAGACTCATCGGATCTTCACCATCCATGCCGTAACGCATGCGCAGCACCTGCTCCTGCAGATGGGGCAACTGGCCCAAGAGACTACGCAAATCACCCTTAAGACAGTCTTCCTCAACCTGGTCGCTGGGAAGATCTCCTTCACCGGAGAGCAGCTCCAGCAGTTCGGTGTCATCACCATCACCCACCTTCATCTCAAGGCTCACCGGCTGACGAGCACGGCACATGAGGTCCTTGACGTCGTCTTCTGGGAGTTCAACGAACTCGGCCAGCTCAGTGACGGTGGGCGTGCGACCAAGCTCCTGACTCAGCTCCCGCTGGCCTTTCTTGAGCTTGTTCAACATCTCGGTGATGTGAATCGGCAGGCGAATCGTGCGGCTCTTCTCAGCGATGGCCCGGGTGATGCCCTGACGAATCCACCAGTAGGCATATGTGGAAAACTTGTAACCACGGGTGGGATCAAATTTTTCCACTCCGCGGACCAGGCCAATGGTTCCTTCCTGGATCAGATCCAGCAGTTCCATGTTCCGCTTGGTGTACTTCTTGGCCACGCTCACCACCAGTCTCAGGTTGGCAGCCACCATCCGTTCTTTCGCACGACGACCATGTTGCAGCTTGCGCTTGAGCTGCATGGAAGACAGTCCAGAAGCTTTTGCAAGCTTGTCTCGGCTGGGCTTTTCACCTTCCTTGCTCTCCAGTTCAGACTCGAGTGACTCCAGATCCATCAGCTCCTGAACCTGTCGCCCAAGGGTGATCTCCTGCTCATGGGTCAGCAGCGGAACACGGCCGATGTCGCGCAGATAAGAACGGACCAGATCGACGTCAGCCGTAACGGTTTTCGCAGCCTTAGCAGCAGTTTTGGGCTTGGAAGCAGCGGTCGCAGCCGGAGCCATGGGGCGCTTCTTTGAGTTATGTAAAGAGTACTCCTAAGAATCGTTAACAGACTCTCAGAAAGCCAGCAAAGCAAAGAAATGGGTAGAAATACCTGCGGTCTGCAGCAGCTGTGGCAAGTGGATCAGCAGCCATCCCGCTGTCTTCAAGTAGATCAGCGTGCCAGCCACGTCAGTGCAGGTGGTGATGAACGGCGTGGACATCAGCGCTGGATCCAAACCCATGCGGTGAAACAGCAGCGGGAAAGCCGCGCCTGCGGTGGCAGCCAGGGTGGTGATCGCCAGCAGGCTCATCCCCACAGACAGGCCCACCAGGGCGCTTTCCCCTCTCCACCAGGCAAAGGGCAGCACCAACAGCATCATCAACACCCCCAGCAGAGCCCCCGCCATGGCTTCGCGCCCAATGGCACGCCAGGGACCGAGGGCAGAGATGCTCTCGGTGCTCAAACCACGGATCACCACGGTGGAGCTTTGGGCCCCCACATTGCCTCCGGTGCCAACGAGCAAGGGGATAAACGCCGCCAGCAAAACCACCCGCTCCAGCACCTCTTCATTGGAGGCGATCACTTCCGAGGTGAAAAAACTGGCGAGCACCAGCACCGCCAGCCACACCACGCGGCGTCGGGCGACGGTGAACAGATTGCTGCTGAAATAATCATCGTCATCACCGGCCTGAACTGCGCCAGCCGCATAGAGATCACGGGTGGCCTCTTGCTCGATCACATCGATCACGTCGTCCACCGTGACGATGCCCACGAGTCGCTGTTCCCGATCCACCACAGGAACGGCGAGAAAGTCGTAACGCTGAATCGTGCGGGCCACCTTCTCCTGATCGGTGTCGGTGCTGACGCTGAGCACCTCCTCCGTCATCACACCGCCGATGCGGGCCTGGGGGTCAGCTGTCACCAGATCCCTGAGCGACAGAATTCCGCTGAGGCGTCGCTCCGCATCCGTCACGTAGAGGGAATAAATCGTCTCGGTGTCCCGGGCGCGCCGCCGCACGATTTCCAGCGCCACAGCTGCGGTCTGGTTTTCCTTGAGAGCGATGTACTCGGTGGTCATCAAGCGACCGGCCGTCTCAGAGCGGTACCCCAGGAGTTCAGCAGTCACCTTGCGCTCATCCGGGCTGAGCTCACTGAGCAACTGCCGCACCACCTTGGCCGGGAGCTCTTCGAACAAGCGAGCGCGGTCATCCGGAGACATCTCCTCCACCACCTCCCGCATCTCACCAGAACGCAACAGGCTCAGCAGGCTCTGCTGGGTGGCCGTGTCGAGGTACTCATACACACTGATGGCTTCATCCTTGCTGAGCAGGCGAAAGGCGATCGCCTGCAGGTTGACTGGAAGCGTTCCGATCGCTTGAGCGATATCCACCGGCTGAACAGGTTCCAGCAGCAATTTGACGGCGTCGTAATTGCCCGCCTGCAACATCGCGGCGAGCTCGTGGGAGACGGCCTCGGCCAGCAACTCGTGCTCCACGCCCATGCCAGCACTGCTCAGCCCCGATGCCTCCGTCATGCCCCTCCGGCCGGGAGCCCAGTGTATGGCCGTTACAGCCGGTTAACCTCTGCGCTCTATCCCTGTTCCACCATGGCGATCAGCGTCAGTTCCGTCTCCGTCACCACCCCCGACGGCAGCAGCAAATCCCTGGGCGACTACGCCGGCAAGGTGCTGCTGATCGTGAACGTGGCCAGCCGCTGTGGC
The DNA here is from genome assembly GCF_000737595.1 of Synechococcus sp. KORDI-52. Taxonomy (NCBI): domain Bacteria; kingdom Bacillati; phylum Cyanobacteriota; class Cyanophyceae; order Synechococcales; family Synechococcaceae; genus Synechococcus; species Synechococcus sp. KORDI-52. The sequence goes on from NZ_CP006271.1 coordinate 376,537, forward strand.
TTTACCAAACAATACGCCGGCCTCCAGGCCCTGAACGAGGCCTACGCCGCCAAGGGCCTGGCCGTTCTGGGTTTCCCCTGCAACGACTTCGGCGCCCAGGAGCCCGGCAGCCTCGACGAGATCAAGAGCTTCTGCTCCACCACCTACGGCGCCGACTTCGAACTCTTCGAGAAGGTGCACGCCAAGGGCAGCACCACCGAGCCTTACACCACCCTCAATCAAATGGATCCCGCCGGTGATGTGGAGTGGAACTTCGAGAAATTCCTCGTGGGCAAGGACGGCACCGTGATCGCCCGCTTCAAGAGTGGCGTCACACCGGAAGACCTCAAGTCGGCGATTGAGGCGGCCCTGGCGGATTGAGCCGTCGCCCCAGGCTGAACCCAAGGGCTGCGGCACCCAGCCCCAGCCCGAGGGTCAGCCCGATCAAGCCCAAGGCGGCAGCCCAATCTCCGGAACTCAGGTGCTTCATGGCCGCCAGCATCCAGCTGCTGAAGGTGGTGAGCGAGCCACAGAAGCCAATGCCCAGCAGCAACTGCCGCCGCGGTGCGGCGGGAAGCCCGGCCAGCAAGCCCAACAGGGCAGCCCCCAGAACGTTGACCAGCAGGTTCTGATCTCCCAGACGATGAACCACCTGCCAGCGCAGGAGCGCTCCGGGCACGGCGCCCAGCCCCACGAGAAGCAGCTCCTGCAGTTCCAGTTGCAGGCTCGGTTTCGTTTCAGGCATGGGTCCCCAATCCGTAACCAACGGCCGAGGCCAGCAAGCCGGCCCCAATCGAAGCCACCGCCAAGACCAGGGCGGTCAGCGCCTGACCGGCCCGCAGCTCATTGAGGAGTTCCACAGCAAAGGTGGAAAAGGTGCTGAGGCTGCCGAAAAAACCCACTCCCATCAGCAAGGCAATTCCCGTGCTGGCGGTGCAGGTTTCGTTGAGGGCCAGCACCAACCCCAGGGCGAAACAGGCCACCACATTCACCAGAAACGTGCCCCAGTGCTTCTTCGGCACCATCGGCTGAAAGTGGTTCACCACCTTCAAGCGCAGCCAGGCTCCGGGGATCGCCCCGAGACCAACCAACAGGGCATCAGACGCGGAGCCAGCCACGGCGTTGATCTCCGGAAAGGGTTTGCACGTGCAGCCAGTCCTGGCCATCGGCGGCGGACCAACGCCGCAGCAGTCGCAGGGAGGATCCCGCCTTGAGGGTGCCCAGCCTGGGGGCCACCGCCAGGGGGCTGAGCCGCAAAGGCTGATCGGAGCTGATGTGCAGCGGCCCGGAGGCCGCACGACGCCGGGGCTGCGGTTGACGCCGATCCGCACCTCCAGCGGGCAAAGCCGCCGGGGCCATCAGGGCCACCCCCAGCAGCCAACTCCAGCGCAGAACAGGCCCCATCAAATGTCGAGGGCTGCCATGTCCAGCTCGGCGCTGTGGGTTTCGATGAATTCGCGACGGGGCGCCACCTTGTCGCCCATCAGGATCGTGAAGATGCGATCGGCCTCGAGGGCATCCTCGATCTCCACACGCTTCATCGTGCGCGTGGTGGGATCCATGGTGGTTTCCCAGAGCTGCTTGGGCATCATTTCGCCAAGGCCCTTGAAGCGCTGGATCGTGTAGTTGGCCTTCTCGCCGAAGCCCTCCAGGGTCTTCTGCAGATCGCCCTCGTTGTAGCAATAGGTATGGTTCTTGCCGCGCTCCACTTTGTAGAGCGGCGGACAGGCGATGTAGATGTAGCCGCCCTCCACCAGCTCCTTCTGGTAGCGGTAGAAGAAGGTGAGCAGCAGGGTGCGGATGTGGGCGCCGTCCACATCCGCATCGGTCATGATCACGACGCGGTGGTAGCGGAGGTTCTTGACGTCGAAGTCTTCGCCCTTGATCCCCAGGCCCAGGGCGGTGATCAGCGCCTGGATCTCGGTGTTCTTGTAGATCTTGGCGTCGTCGGTTTTCTCGATGTTGAGGATCTTGCCCCGCAGCGGCAGGATCGCCTGGAAGCGCCGGTCACGGCCCTGCTTGGCAGAGCCACCAGCAGAATCGCCCTCCACGATGTAAATCTCGGATTCGCCGGGGTCGCGGGAGCTGCAGTCGGCCAGTTTTCCAGGCAGGGTTGAGCTCTCCAGCACGCTCTTGCGCCGCACCAGTTCGCGGGCCCGGCGAGCGGCTTCCGCCGCATTGAAGGCCTGGATCGCCTTCTCCAGGATCAGACCGATCACGGAGGGATTGAACTCAAGGAACTGGCTGAGGGCTTCACCCACCAGGTTGTCGACGATGCCCCGAACCTCGGTGTTGCCGAGCTTGGTCTTCGTCTGACCTTCGAATTCCGGTTCCGGCACCTTCACCGAAAGCACCGCCGTCAGGCCCTCACGGATGTTTTCCCCCGCCAGGTTGGAATCAGATTCCTTGCGTTTTCCCAGCTTCTTGGCAAAGGCATTGAGGGTGCGGGTGAGCACCGTCTTCAGGCCTTCAATGTGCGTGCCGCCATCCACGGTGCGGATGTTGTTGGCGAAGCCAAGGATGCTGTCGGAGTAGGCATCGGAACACCACTGCAGGGCCGCCTCCACCTGAACGCCATCCTTCTCCGAATTGACATAGATGATGTCGGGATGAAGGGCGTCCTTCTCCTTGTTCATGTAGGAGACGTATTCCTTGATGCCACCTTCGTAGAAGTAAGTCTCCTCATGGGGCTGACCCTCCTCATCCCTGGCCGACTCCCGCTCATCGCGGAACACGATCCGCACGCCGCCATTGAGGTAGGCCAGTTCCCTTAGACGGGCCGAGAGGGTGGCGTAATCAAAAACGATGCCGCCGGTGAAAATGTCGAGGTCGGGCTTGAAGCAGACGGTGGTGCCGGTTTCACCGGACTCCTCTGAAGGTTGCGACTCCGAGGCGAGCGCCCCGATGGCCGCACCACGCTCAAAGCGCTGGCGATGGATCTGACCCTGACGGCGCACCGTCACCTGCACCCATTCGCTCAGCGCATTCACCACGGACACGCCGACGCCGTGCAGACCGCCGGAGACCTTGTACCCCCCGGCGCCGAATTTGCCGCCCGCATGCAGCACGGTGAGCACCGTCTCCAGGGCGCTCTTGCCGGTGCGGGGGTGCACATCCGTGGGAATGCCGCGACCGTTATCGCTCACCGAGGCGGAGCCGTCTTCGCCGAGCACCACCACGATCCGATCGCAATGGCCAGCCAGGGCCTCATCAACCGAGTTGTCAACGACCTCGTACACCAGATGGTGCAAGCCCCGCGGCCCGGTGGAGCCGATGTACATGCCGGGGCGCTTGCGAACGGGCTCAAGCCCTTCCAGCACCTGAATCTGCTCAGCGCCGTAGGCGTTCTGGACCTTGGAAGCGTCGCTCATTCAGAAAGTCTCAAGCCAGGAAACCGGGTCATGGGCGGGCGCAACGGCTCTAAACCTCGACCTGACAATGTCAATCTACCACCGGCTGTCTATAGAGGCTTGCAGAGGCCTCTCAGCGCCCATTCCAAGCCGGGCTGCACCCCCCTCACCCCTTTGAACAGCTCCAACCCCCTGGTGATCACTCTGCTCGGGCCCACCGCCAGCGGCAAGACGGCCCTGGCTCTGGAGATCGCTGAACGGCTGGATCTGCCGGTAATCAACGTGGATTCCCGCCAGCTCTATCGGGAGATGGACATCGGAACCGCCAAGCCGACGGCGGAGCAGCAAGCGCGGGTGCAGCACCATCTGCTCGATCTGCGTGCACCGGACCAGCCAATCACGCTGCAGGAGTTCCAGGCAGCGGCCAATCCCTGCATCAACCGTGAACTGGAGCAACGGGGCATCGCCCTGCTAGTGGGCGGTAGCGGGCTGTATCTCAAAGCACTCACCAGCGGCCTGCAGCCTCCGGCGGTGCCCCCCCAGCCGCAGCTGCGCCAGCAACTGACGGCCCTGGGCCAGGACATCTGCCATCCACTGCTGCAGGCCGCAGACCCCGAGGCCGCCGCCAAGATCGCCCCCGCCGATGCTGTGCGCACCCAGCGGGCCCTAGAAGTGCTCTACGCCTCCGGGCAACCGATGAGCCGCCAGGCCACGGCCACCCCTCCGCCCTGGCGGGTGCTGGAGCTGGGCCTCAATCCCGCCAATCTGCGCCAGCGGATCCAGCAACGCAGCGAGCAGCTTTACACAGAAGGGCTGGTGAACGAGACCCGACACCTGAGCGATCGCTACGGCGCTGATCTACCCCTGCTGCAGACCATCGGCTACGGCGAAGCATTGCAAGTGATCACTGGCAGCCTGAGCACCTCTGAAGCGGTGCGGATCACCAGCCAACGCACCCGCCAGTTCGCCAAACGCCAACGCACCTGGTTCCGACGTCAACACAACCCCAACTGGCTGCCGGACCAGGCAACAGTGACAGATGCGATGACGTTGATCCAGCAGCATCTAAGGTGAAGAATGCAGACGTTGTATTCATCGAAGTTGTCTGCTCCTGTCCCTGTCACCACCTGAATGCCCCCACGTCCCCGTTTTGACCGTCGTGCCCCGGTTCGGGAGCTGCCCAACATCAACGACAGGATCAATTACCCCCAGTTGCGGGTAGTCGACTCAGACGGCGCTCAGCTGGGCGTGATCAGCCGGGACGAAGCCCTGGATGTGGCCCGCGACCGGGAATTGGATCTGGTGTTGGTGAGCGAAAAGGCTGACCCGCCGGTCTGCCGGATCATGGACTACGGCAAGTTCAAGTTCGAGCAAGAAAAGAAAGCCAAAGAGGCCAAGAAGAAGTCGCACCAGACCGAAGTCAAGGAGGTCAAGATGCGCTACAAGATCGATCAGCATGACTACGACGTGCGCATCGGTCAGGCCCAGCGCTTCCTCAAGGCCGGAGACAAGGTGAAGTGCACCGTGATCTTCCGAGGCAGGGAAATTCAGCACACCGCTCTGGCGGAGACCCTGCTGCGGCGCATGGCCAAAGATCTGGAGGAAAAGGCCGAAATCCAGCAGGCGCCCAAACGGGAAGGCCGCAACATGATCATGTTCCTCACCCCCCGCAAAACGCCGCTGGTGAAGAAGGAAGAAAAAGAACAAGCCGCCAATAAGGCCGTACGCACAATTCCGGCACCCCCACGGCCAACGGCCGCCAAGGTGAGCAACCCCCAGGGCTAAATCTCAGGGTCGCCACCAAGGAGCACGTTCCAGCCCTGGGCTGAGGCCTGGGGATCAAAACTGCTGCGTGCTTCGCACATGAAGCCGTGGTCGGCGCCGTCATAGGTCACACAGCGCAAGCGTTCGCCAGCGGGATCGGCCTTGTGCAGGGCTGCCTGAATCGCTGCACGATCTTCTGCAGGGATCAGGGGATCTGCTGTTCCGAACACGCAGGTGAGGCGTGCCTGGATCTCGGGCAACAGAGCCAGGGAAGGCGCACCACCGCCAGGCCGCATCCGGCTGATGCCCGCGCCATAGAAATCAAAAGCGGCCGTCACGCCAGGCAGGGTGGCCGCCAGAAAGGCGGCGTGCCCCCCGAAGCAAAAGCCCACCACATGGATTTCTGCTTGCGGGTGACGGCCGCGCAGCCAGGCCAACGCCGCAGCAACATCACCGAGGATTTGATCAGTGGTTGTGGCGTCCTTGTGGCGTCGACCATGGGCCAGATCGGACGGTTCATAGGCCAACTCCAAATCAGGCGCCGTGCGGGCAAACAAGGGGACAGCGAGGGCCGGATAACCCTGGGCGGCCAGACGCCCCGCCACGCCGCGCACCCAGGCGTTCACGCCGAAGACCTCAGGCAGCACGATATAGACTCGATTTTGAGACGATTTCGACCCAATAACGTTCACACTTGGGTCCAGCTCCGCCCACCAGCAGCGCAGTGGTACGGCCCCATTGGCGAGCCGAATCCAACGGGATGACGGGGAGTTGGAAATTGTCACAGGTCCACAGGACACAGCCCCAATTGTCACCAAGCAATTCGCTCCGTATGGTGGCCGCATTCCGACCTGTCCCACCGGCGTGCGATTCCATATCCAACAGGAAAGCGACATTCCGGCATCGACGCAGCTCTACAACCAGATCTGTTTCGCCATCGCTGCGAGGCATTACCCGCCGGGCCATCGCTTGCCCAGCACCCGCCAGCTGGCAATGCAGACCGGATTGCACCGCAACACGATCAGCAAGGTCTACCGCCAATTGGAAACCGATGGCGTTGTGGAGGCCATGGCCGGCTCCGGCATCTACGTGCGCGACCAGCAGAAACCACGGGAAATCAAAACACCACCGCACATCCGCAATCGCGGTGTCACCGATCTCGACCGAGAAGTGCGCAAATGCGTGGATGGCCTCCTGAATGCAGGCTGCACTCTTCAGCAGACCCGGGAACTGCTGACCCGGGAGATCGACTGGCGCCTGCGCTGCGGCGCCCGCGTGCTGGTGAGCACGCCACGGGAAGACATCGGCGCCTCGATGCTGATTGCCGAGGAACTTGAACCCTGCCTCGACGTCCCCGTGGAAGTAGTGCCGATGGAGGAACTGGAGAGCGTTCTGGAGAACTCCAGCAACGGAACGGTGGTCACCAGCCGCTATTTCCTCCAACCGGTGGAGGAGCTGGCCAAAAAACACAGCGTTCGCGCGGTGGCCGTTGACCTCAACGACTTCCGCCAGGAGCTGGCCATGCTCAAGGAGCTGCGCCCCGGAAGCTGCGTGGGCCTGGTGAGCATCAGCCCCGGCATCCTGCGAGCCGCCGAAGTGATTTTGCACTCGATGCGCGGCAACGAGTTGCTGCTGATGACCGCCACACCGGATGTGGGCAGCCGCCTGCTGGCCCTGCTGCGGGCCTCCAGCCACGTGCTCTGCGATCGCCCCAGCCTGCCCCTGGTGGAGCAGAGCCTGCGCCAGAACCGCTCACAGCTGATGCGGATGCCGCAGGTGCATTGCGCCGAGAGCTACCTCAGCACCGATACGATCGACCTGCTCCGCAAGGAGATCGGCCTGCAGATCCCGGCCGCCGCCAGCTGAACCCCCTGCGATGTTTGATCACATCCGTGCCGACCTCGCGATCATCCGCGAGCGCGATCCGGCTGCTCGTGGCTGGCTGGAGATCCTGTTTTGTTATCCCGGCTTCCAGGCGATCAGCCTGCACCGGATCAGCCATCGCCTCTGGACCTGCCGTCTGCCCCTGAAGCTGGCCGCCCGTTGCCTCAGCCAGCTCGGCCGTTCCCTCACCGGCATTGAAATCCACCCCGGCGCCCGCATCGGCCCCAGCGTGTTCATCGACCACGGCATGGGCGTGGTGATCGGCGAAACCGCCGAAATCGGTGCCCGCTGCCTGCTTTACCAAGGGGTGACCCTGGGGGGCACGGGCAAGGAACACGGCAAACGCCACCCCACACTGGCCGAAAACGTTGTGGTGGGAGCAGGTGCCAAGGTGTTGGGGGCGATCACGATCGGCACCAACACCCGCATCGGTGCTGGATCGGTGGTGGTCCGGGATGTGGAGAGCGACTGCACGGTGGTGGGCATTCCTGGGCGCGTAATCCACCAGAGCGGTGTACGAATCAACCCCCTAGCTCACTCAGCTCTGCCGGATGCAGAAGCAAACGTGATCCGCAACCTGATGGAGAGAATCGATGAACTGGAGAACAGCGTGGGGAACCTGCAACGCTGCCTGCGGGAGGTGGCGGAGGGCCGAGCGCTGCGGGAGGTGTGCCGCGGCGAAGCCCAAAACCTCAAGGACCGCGAAATCCTGGAATTTTTAGGCGACAACAACGGATGATCGGGCGTTGAACCTCCACGATCAAACCTTAAAAATCACCACCCAAAACAAACCATCAAACACAAAGAGTGAGCGCCAGAAACCAGTAGCAGCCTGGCGAACGACAGCAAACGCTAATTTAATATTACTGAAAAGGTGAAACTTTTAATTTCACAATGGTCAACAGCTTGTCGGCACCACTGGAGCGTAAATCACTCCATTCACACATCCAATCTCTCTTGAATCAAGACTGCCCTTGAGGGCTCGCCGGCTGAAACATGAACATGGAATAAATCACATTCCGGCGCATGTTCGTCATCATCTCCAGGAACATGTCGTATCCCTCGTTCTTGTATTCGATCAAAGGATCCTTCTGGCCGTAACCACGTAGGCCCACCGATTCACGCAGGGCATCCATGGCCTGAAGATGTTCGCGCCAGAGGGTATCGATCTGCTGAAGGATGAAGAAGCGCTCGGCCTCCCGCATCAGCCCCGGGCGTTGCTGTTCGATCTGTCCCTCCTTCAGGTCGTAGGCGTTGCGCAGTTGCTCCTGCAAGAAGGCCTTGAGTTCCTCCATGCCGAGACCCTGCAGCTGATCAGGGGTGAGGTCTTCCAGCAAGTAGATGAACTCCTTCACCTTGCCCACCAGCTGGTCGAGATCCCATTCCTCGGGCGGTAGGTCGGGATTCACATAAGCCTCAACGATCTCTCCCATCGTGCGCTCGCCATAACCAATCACCTGTTTTTTGAGCGCTCGTCCATCCAACACACGCCGCCGCTCGGAATACACCGCACGTCGCTGATTGTTCATGACCTCGTCGTACTCGAACACCTGTTTGCGGATGTCGTAGTAATAGGTTTCCACCTTCTTCTGAGCCCCCTCCAGCGATCGGGTGAGCATGCCGGATTCAATCGGCATGTCTTCCTCCACACGGAAGGCATTCATCAGACCGGCAACGCGGTCACCCCCGAAGATCCGCAGCAGGTTGTCTCCCAACGAGAGGAAAAAGCGGGTGGATCCAGGATCGCCCTGGCGACCCGCCCGGCCCCGAAGCTGGTTGTCCACCCGGCGGGACTCATGCCGTTCGGTGCCGATCACATGCAAGCCACCGGCCTCGCGAACTCGGCTTTCCTCCTGCTTCACCACCGCGTCGTATTCGCCCTTCACCCGGGCGATCGCCTCACGCAGGGCCTGAATCTGAGGGTCATCGGTGGGGGCTTTCTCAGCAGCAGTGGCGATGCGCTCCTCCAGCTCAATCACAGTGAGGGCCCGGTCACCCCAAGCCTTGACCAGATCGCGGGCCAGCTGGCCGAGGGCTTGATCGGCATCGTCAGTGAGAGAACAGGGATAGAGGCTCTCACCAGCGCGGGGAAGCGATGGCGCCGCTGCATCAGCGAATCCACCAGCAGTACTGCGCTGCATCGGCACCGGCGGCTTGTGGTCGTCCTCCGGCTTCACCAGACGGCCCAGCAACACCTCCCGCAACTTCAGGCGAGCCATGTAGTCGCTGTTGCCGCCAAGGATGATGTCGGTGCCCCGGCCCGCCATGTTGGTGGCGATGGTCACGGCTCCGGCACGACCGGCCTGAGCCACGATCTCCGATTCGCGCTCCACGTTCTCAGGCTTGGCGTTCAGCAGGTTGTGGGGGATCTCCTGCTCCGCTAACAGCGAGCTCAGCAACTCGCTTTTCTCCACTGAGGTGGTGCCCACCAGCACCGGCCGGCCGTTCTTGTGGATCTCAGCTGTTTCGTTGGCCACAGCCCGCCACTTGGCGGCTTCGGTTTTGTACACCTGATCGGCCCAGTCTTGGCGGGCCCGAACCCGATTGGTGGGGACGATAGTGGTTTCGAGTTTGTAGGTCTTCTCGAACTCCACCTCTTCTGTTTTGGCCGTACCGGTCATGCCGGCCAAACGGGGATACAGCAGGAAGAAGTTCTGGTAGGTGATCGAAGCGAGGGTCTGCGTTTCCGGTTGGATCGGAAGGGCCTCCTTGGCCTCGATGGCCTGGTGCTGACCGTCACTCCAACGGCGGCCCGGCATCACCCGGCCGGTGAACTCATCGACGATCACCGCCTCGCCATCGCGCACGATGTAGTTCACATCCTTCACGAACAGCTCCTTGGCCTTGAGGGCGTTGGTGATGTAGTGGGCCCAGGGGTCTTGGGGGTTGAACAGATCCGCCACCCCGAGCATCTGTTCGGCCTTGGCGAAGCCTTCATCGGTGAGGGTGCAGCTGCGCTGCTTTTCATCCACCTCGTAGTCACCTTCAGGATCGATGCCGTCTTTGCCCAACTCAGCGGCGCGAGCCAGGGCATTGGCCACCTCGGCCGCCTGCTGATATTTCTCCTGAGGACGTTCCACCTGACCGGAAATGATCAGTGGCGTTCGAGCTTCGTCGATCAGGATCGAATCGACCTCATCGATCACGCAGTACTGGAACTCCCGCTGCACCACCTCCGAGATGTCTGCGGCCATGTTGTCGCGCAGATAGTCGAAGCCCAGCTCTGAGTTTGTGGCGTAAGTGATGTCGCAGTTGTAGTTGCGCCGGCGTTCCTCAGGACGCATGTCCTGCTGGATAAGACCAACGGAAAGACCGAGAAAGCGATGCACCTGACCCATCCATTCGGCATCGCGGCGTGCCAGGTAATCGTTCACCGTCACCACATGAACGCCCCTTCCGGTAAGGGCATTGAGATAGCTGGGAAGGGTCGCCACCAGGGTTTTGCCTTCTCCTGTTTTCATCTCGGCGATCTGTCCCTCGTGCAGCACCATGCCTCCGATCAGCTGCACATCGAAATGACGCATCCCCAGCACCCGCTTGCCGGCTTCGCGAACGACGGCGAAGGCTTCGGGAAGGATCTCGTCAAGGATCGGTCGCTGGTTCTGCAGCGATCCGGCATTGGCCAAACGCTCCTGGAAGGCAGCGGTTTTGCCACGTAACTCATCGTCGGAGAGCGGAGCGATCTCCTCTTCGAGCAACTGGATGTCCGAAACGATCGGCTGGTAACGCTTCAGCTTGCGGGCATTGGGATCACCCAGCAGGAGCTTGAGCATGGAAAGCGGCAACCGAATCGGGTGCAGCCTAATGGAGGCTCACTCGCAGAAGGCCCTTCTGGACTGGGATCTGAATCAAGCGGATGAAGAGATTCGAACTCTCGACCCTCTCCTTGGCAAGGAGATGCTCTACCACTGAGCTACATCCGCAGTTGTCGACGCGGGCGTGTCCCTGACGACGTGATGACTCTGCCTTACCGAGGGACCAAAGGTCAATTGCCAGCGGATGCCACCGTGGATTTCAACGGGAGCCGGCCATCTTCTGCCGCAGTTGCTTCACCCGATCCCGCAGGTTGGCGGCTTCTTCGAAATCGAGCTTCTTGGCCGCCTCCTTCATCTTGGCCTCGAGCTGATCGATCAATTCCGGCAGCGCCTCCAGCGCGAGGCCGGCATCGGGATCGTTCTCCAAGGCCTTGGCGGCCTTGCCCACCACCTCCACCAGATCCGCGTCCGGTCCATCCTGCTTCAACTTCCGGGACAACTCCAGGAAATTGAGGATCGAATTGCTGGCCTTCTTGCCGGCCGCCGTGGGCACCACGCCGTGCTTCTCGTTGTAGGTCTGCTGAATGGCGCGGCGCCGCTCCGTTTCGGAGATGGCCTTGGCCATCGAATCGGTCATGTTGTCGGCGTAGAGCAGCGCCACCCCCTCCACGTGGCGAGCGGCCCGGCCGATGGTCTGGATCAGGGAGCGCTCGGCCCGCAGAAAGCCTTCCTTGTCGGCATCGAGGATCGCCACCAGGCTCACCTCCGGCAGGTCCAGACCCTCCCGCAGCAGGTTCACCCCCACCAGCACGTCGTATTCCCCCAACCGCAGGTCTTGGATGATCTCGATCCGCTCGATCGAGTGGATCTCCGAGTGCAAATAACGCACCCGCACCTCGTTCTCCGCCAGATAGTCGGTGAGATCTTCCGCCATCCGCTTGGTGAGGGTGGTCACCAAGACCCGCTGGTTTTTGCTGGCCCGGTCTCGGATCTCCCCGAGCAGATCGTCCACCTGGCCCGTGGTGGGCCGCACCTCCACCACCGGATCAAGAACCCCGGTGGGGCGGATCACCTGCTCAGCCACCTCACCGCCGCTCACATCCATCTCCCAGTCCCCCGGGGTGGCTGAGACGAACACCGTCTGGTGTGCCTTCTCCCAGAACTCGGCGCCCTTCAACGGCCGATTGTCGGCGGCACTGGGCAAACGGAAACCATGCTCGATTAGCACCTTCTTGCGGGCCTGGTCGCCGTTGTACATCGCCTGCAACTGCGAGCAGGTGACGTGGCTCTCATCCACGATCAGCAGCCAGTCGTCCGGGAAATAATCAATCAGGCACTCCGGCGGCGTGCCCTCTTCGCGGCCGGCCAGATGGCGGGCGTAGTTCTCCACCCCATTGCAGTAGCCCACCTGGCCCAGCATCTCCAGGTCGTACTTGGTGCGCTGCTCCAACCGCTGGGCCTCCAGCAACTTGCCTTCGCCGTTGAGCACATCCAGCCGCTCCCGCAGCTCTGAGCGGATGGCACTGATCGCCGAATCCAGACGGTCTTTGGGCGTCACAAAGTGCTTGGCCGGGTAGATGTTCACCGCATCCATGCTTTGCAGGATCTCGCCGGTGGTGGGATCGACATAGCGGATCGCCTCCACCTCGTCGCCGAACAGTTCGATCCGCACCAGCCGGTCTTCGTAGGCGGGGCCGATCTCCAGCACATCCCCCTTCATGCGGAAACGACCGCGGGCGATTTCGGTGTCGTTGCGGCTGTACTGGTTGTTCACCAGCTCCCGCAGCTGGCTCCTGATGTTGAGGGTCTCGCCCACCTCGAACTTCACCGCCGCCTTGAGGTATTCACTCGGAATGCCCAGGCCGTAGATGCAGCTGATCGAGGCCACCACGATCACGTCGCGCCGTTCGAACAATGAGCGCGTCGCCGAGTGACGCAGCATGTCGATCTCCTCGTTGATCGACGCCGTCTTGGCGATGTAGGTGTCGCTGACCGGAACGTAAGCCTCCGGCTGGTAGTAGTCGTAATAGGAAATGAAGTATTCAACGGCGTTCTCCGGGAAGAACTCCCGCAACTCGTTGCAGAGCTGGGCCGCCAGGGTTTTGTTGTGAGCCAGCACCAAGGCCGGCCTGCCGGTCTGGGCGATGACGTTGGCCATCGTGAACGTCTTGCCCGTCCCCGTCGCCCCCAGCAGGGTCTGATAGCGCTCGCCACTGTTCACCCCCGCCACCAGCTGCTTGATCGCGGTCGGCTGGTCGCCCTTGGGGGAATAAGGAGCCGTGAGGTCGTAGGCAGGCATGGGTGCGGGGCCAGACGGCGGCTGTCAATTATCGCCGGGGAGCAAGATGAAGTGCTGCGGCTCCCCGACCCGTGACCCCGATCCGGCTGGTTCACCATGCCCCCGGTGCCCCAGGCTTGCGCTGGCTCGGCCTCGGGCCGGATCTGCGCCCCGGCAGGGCGCTGCTGAAGCTGCAACGGCTGTTCGATCGCCATGCCTTCTGGGCTCGCGGCCGTAGCTTTTCCCAGCTGCGGCGATTGCTGGCCGGCAGCGACGCCGTGGTGAGCCTCTGGCGGGGCAAGCGGCTGGTGGGCTTCGGCCGGGCCACCTCCGATGGCTTCAGCCGGGCTGTGCTCTGGGACATCGTCGTGGCCGGCGATCTGCAGGGCCATGGCCTGGGCCGCCGGGTGATCGAAGAACTTCTCCACACCCCGCCGGTGGTGGGCGTGGAACGGGTGTATCTGATGACCACCAAGAGTGCGGGCTTCTACCGGCAACTGGGCTTCCAGGATGCGAACCCCCAGCAATTGATGGTGCTGCGCCGCTGAGGCATCTCAATTCTGTTAAGCCCGGTACGATCCGGATCCGTCAGATCAGCCGATGCCCCGGTCCGCGTCCCAGCCCCCTGACGACGCCCTGCAGGGCAATCTGTTTGGCGCTCCCGAACCAGCAACGCCGGCTGCGCCCGGCAGCGAACCTGAGGCGGCCAGCCACGACCTCAGCGACGACGAACTCGGGGCCGATGCCGCCGCACGGCCCCGCCAGCGCCAGGCCCCATCAACTGACAGCAGCGCTGAGACCCCAGGGGCCAGCGATCCCGAACCCAGCAGCGACGAACCGGCCTGGGCCCACCACAGCCAGCTGGATCCGCTGGAGCTCACGCCGATGCTGCGCCACTACGTGGAGCTCAAAGCGGCCCATCCCGAACGGGTGCTGCTCTACCGCCTGGGCGACTTCTTCGAGTGCTTCTTCGAGGACGCGATCGAGCTCTCCCGGGTGCTGGAGCTCACCCTCACCGGCAAGGAGGGCGGCAAGGCGATCGGCCGGGTGCCGATGGCGGGCATCCCCCACCACGCCGCTGAGCGCTACTGCGCCGAACTGATCAAGCAGGGCTACAGCGTGGCCCTCTGCGATCAACTGGAAACCACTCCCACCAAGGGCGCCCTGCTCAAGCGGGACATCACCCGGGTGCTGACCCCTGGCACGGTGCTGGAGGAGGGCATGCTCAGCGCCCGCCGGAACAACTGGCTGGCGGCGGTGGTGGTGGAGCCGGCCGAGGGGAAACAACCGCTGCGCTGGGGCCTGGCCAGCGCTGATGTGAGCACCGGCGAGGTGCAGGTGATGCAGCGGGAGGAGAGCAGCGCCCTGCACCAGCAACTGGCCCAGCAGGAGGCCTCCGAACTGCTCTGGGCCGCCGCCCTCGATGCTGAGCGGCCGGCCTGGTGCCCGGAACGGTTGCGACTGACGCCGATGGCCAGCACCCCCTTCAGCCCAGCGGACGCGGAGCGCACCCTGCAACAGCACTACGGGCTCAGCAGCCTCGATGGCCTGGGCCTGCCGGAACAGCCCTTGGCCCTGCAGGCCCTCGGCGGCCTGCTGCGCTACCTGCAGGACACCCAACCCCTGGAGGAAGAAAGCCGCATTCCCCTGGAGGTGCCGGCGATCGTGCACCGCGGCGATGCCCTGGTGCTGGATGCCCAGACCCGCCGCAACCTCGAGCTCACCGCCACCCAGCGCGACAACCAGTTGCAGGGGTCGCTGCTCTGGGCGATCGATCGCACCCTCACCGCCATGGGCGGCCGTTGCCTGCGCCGCTGGCTGGAAGCACCGTTGATGGACCGCCAAGCCATTCAGCAGCGCCAGGATCTGGTGAGCAGCCTGGTGGGGGAGCGCAGCCTGCGGCTGGCCATCCGTCAGCTGCTGCGGCCGATGGGCGACCTGGAGCGGCTGGCCGGCCGGGCCGGAGCGGGCCACGCCGGTGCCCGTGATCTGGTAGCTATCGCTGATGGCCTGGAACGGTTACCCCAGCTCACCGCGCGGCTGAAATCTGCGATCAGCTCGGGGCCGGAGTGGCTGGAGCAACTGCTCAGCCCCGATCCAGCCCTGGCCGAGCTGGCCCGAACGATTCGCCACAAGCTGGTGGAGGCCCCACCGCTCTCCCTCTCCGAGGGAGATCTGATCCATGACGGCGTCGACCCGCTGCTGGATGGGTTGCGGAACCAGCTGGACGATCAGGACGCCTGGCTCAGCCACCAGGAGCAACAGGAGCGCCAACGCAGTGGCATCAGCACCCTGAAGCTGCAGCACCACCGCACCTTCGGCTATTTCCTGGCGGTGAGCAAAGCCAAAGCCACCGCCGTTCCAGACCACTGGATCCGGCGCCAGACCCTGGCCAACGAGGAACGCTTCATCACTCCGGAGCTCAAAGAGCGAGAGGGGCGCATCTTCCAGCTGCGGGCCCGGGCTTGCCAACGGGAATACGAGCTGTTCTGCCAGCTGCGGGACGAGGTGGGGGCCATGGCTGCACCAATTCGCCAGGCTGCCCGCGCCGTCGCGGCCCTCGATGCCCTCACGGGCCTCGCCGACGTGGCCGCCAGCGGTGGCTACTGCGCACCAACCATCACCGACGGCCGGGGGCTGCAGCTGGAGGCCAGCCGCCATCCAGTGGTGGAGCAGCGGTTGGTGGAAACTGCGTTCACCCCCAATGATGTGCTGCTCGGTGATGGCACCGATCTGGTGGTGCTCACGGGCCCCAACGCGAGTGGCAAGAGCTGCTACCTACGCCAGATCGGCCTGATCCAGTTGATGGCCCAGATCGGCAGCTGGGTGCCGGCACGATCCGCGACTGTCGGCATCGCCGATCGGATCTTCACCCGGGTGGGTGCCGTGGATGATCTGGCCGCCGGCCAGTCCACCTTCATGGTGGAGATGGCCGAAACCGCCAACATCCTGCACCACGCCAGCGATCGTTCCCTGGTGCTGCTCGATGAGATCGGGCGTGGCACCGCCACCTTCGATGGCCTCTCGATCGCCTGGGCCGTGAGCGAGCACCTGGCCGGCGACCTGGGCAGCCGCACCGTGTTCGCCACCCATTATCACGAGCTGAACAACCTGGCCTCTGAACGCGACAACGTGGCCAACTTCCAGGTGCTGGTGGAGGAAACCGGTGAGGATCTGGTCTTCCTCCATCAGGTGCAGGCCGGCGGCGCCAGCCGCAGCTACGGCATCGAAGCGGCGCGACTCGCCGGTGTTCCCAAGCCCGTGGTGAAACGGGCCCGCCAGGTGCTGGATCAACTGGCGGCCTAATCACTCAATCGATCAGCTCATCACTCCCAGGCTTTAATCACTCAGAACAGACGCAAGCCATATGGACACAAAGACTGAACTCAATAAAAAAATTGCCGCAGCCGTTGCGGAATACAAGACCAGCCCAAAACAATTACGCCTCCTCAGCCGACACCTGCGGAAGCCAGAGACACGAAAAGCCTGCCGCATCTGTGCCACAAAATTGCTCAAACTAAATCCGGACTCCAAAGATGCAATAGCCTCACTGATTTACACCTACGCCAACAGCAGCTACAGCGAAAAAATCCGCACAGCACTGGACCTCGCACACCAAAACTGCCAAGGCAATGAAGACAATCTCAATAAGATTCTGCATAAAGTATTTAAATATCTAAACGAGAAGGAGGCTGGCAACTTTGAAGGAATTTTGCACCAATACAAGATCGAGAAAGCCGAAATCTCCCGGCGACTGCAGATCAATCTAAACGCCAGAACGCGCCTCTTGAATCGCGCCAGCATTGAAACCAACAGCTGCGATGTGATCACCGTTGCTTCCAACGAAGGGCCCTACATAGCAGAATTTATTCACCACTACATTTACCAAGGATTTAGAAATCTTTTCATCGGACTGAACAACGACACCTCCGGACAAACAGGACCAATCATTGAATTAATTGCCAAGCAATATCCCCAGGTTCACCTGATCAATACAGACCAAGAGCATCAGCAAGGACAGCAGCGCAGTTCCTACTGCAAGCTCTATGACGAAGCATCCAAGATCAGTCAATCCTCCCATTGCATGGTGGTGGATGTGGATGAGTCCTGGGTCGCCTATCCCTTAACAACCACGATCAAGGAGTTCTTGGCTGCTCAACCAGAAGCTGATGTGATCTCCTCAAATTGGCTGCACTGCCATGGCGGCAATCTGTTCGACAACCCCTTGAATTTGTCGAACACCCGCCTCGAACTCACCAACAAATTCAAAAGCTTGTTCCGCTACGGCACCGCCGTGACTGACATCGGCGCACACGTGCCCTCGGTTCTGGCCGAACCCACAGTCCAACACACCAGCAGCGACGGGCAAAAGATCAACGCACTCACCATCGACAACGAGCCCCTTAACGGGCTGAGACGGTTGAGCAAAAGTGGTATTCAGGCCTGCATCGAGACAACAAACACCAGCTGGGTCATCCATCGCCACACCCGATCAGAACTGGAGTACTCAGCCAAATTGCTCCACCCGGATGTGAACGAGCTGGCAAACCCTTTCAAACCCAACCGCACTGGATATCTCCTGCGGGAGGAGGGCGTGGAGTCACGGCAGTTGGCAACCAACCTTCTCGGCCCCACCCACAGGCCGCCTCAGGCCTACCTGAATTCCCTTGAAGCCTTCATCGATCGCTGCGGTGTCAACGAACTGATTCATGAAGCCAGAGCAGAAAAAGCAAAAAAAGCAAACAAGGTCCTCAACACAAAAATTGCCGCAGCTGTTGCGAAGTCAAGGAGCAATCCAAAACGATCACGCATCATCAGCCAACTTCTGCGGAAGCCAGAGACACGTAAAACCTGCCGTATCTATGCCACAAAATTGCTCAAACTAAATCCGGACTCCAAAGATGCAATAGCCTCACTGATTTACACCTACGCCCATGAAGACTACAGCGGAAAAATCCGCACAGCACTGGACCTCGCACACCAAAACTGCCAAGGCAATGAAGACAATCTCAATAAGATTCTGCATAAAGTATTTAAATATCTAAACGAGAAGGAGGCTGGCAACTTTGAAGGAATTTTGCACCAATACAAGATCGAGAAAGCCGAAATCTCCCGGCGACTGGAGATCAATCTAAACGCCAGAACGCGCCTCTTGAATCGCGCCAGCATTGAAACCAACAGCTGCGATGTGATCACCGTTGCTTCCAACGAAGGGCCCTACATAGCAGAATTTATTCACCACTACATTTACCAAGGATTTAGAAATCTTTTCATCGGACTGAACAACGACACCTCCGGACAAACAGGACCAATCATTGAATTAATTGCCAAGCAATATCCCCAGGTTCACCTGATCAATACAGACCAAGAGCATCAGCAAGGACAGCAGCGCAGTTCCTACTGCAAGCTCTATGACGAAGCATCCAAGATCAGTCAATCCTCCCATTGCATGGTGGTGGATGTGGATGAGTCCTGGGTCGCCTATCCCTTAACAACCACGATCAAGGAGTTCTTGGCTGCTCAACCAGAAGCTGATGTGATCTCCTCAAATTGGCTGCACTGCCATGGCGGCAATCTGTTCGACAACCCCTTGAATTTGTCGAACACCCGCCTCGAACTCACCAACAAATTCAAAAGCTTGTTCCGCTACGGCACCGCCGTGACTGACATCGGCGCACACGTGCCCTCGGTTCTGGCCGAACCCACAGTCCAACACACCAGCAGCGACGGGCAAAAGATCAACGCACTCACCATCGACAACGAGCCCCTTAACGGGCTGAGACGGTTGAGCAAAAGTGGTATTCAGGCCTGCATCGAGACAACAAACACCAGCTGGGTCATCCATCGCCACACCCGATCAGAACTGGAGTACTCAGCCAAATTGCTCCACCCGGATGTGAACGAGCTGGCAAACCCTTTCAAACCCAACCGCACTGGATATCTCCTGCGGGAGGAGGGCGTGGAGTCACGGCAGTTGGCAACCAACCTTCTCGGCCCCACCCACAGGCCGCCTCAGGCCTACCTGAATTCCCTTGAAGCCTTCATCGATCGCTGCGGTGTCAACGAACTGATTCATGAAGCCAGAGCTCAAATTGACGAGGAGCAGATCAAGGAGACAATCAAAGCGATGAATCCCAAGATGATCAAAACTCATCAAACGGTCTGGCAACGCACGTTCAGGGGGACACGATTCCTGAAAATGCTCGAGCACCGCTGCTGTGAATGCGACGTTGAGCCGATTGCCTAGGGCAATGTCTTCATGAGGCTGCCCATCTCCAACGCCTCCAAGCCATAGCTCCAACCCAGGTTGCTCTTGATGCCCGCCCGCTCCAGCGCCTGCTGCATCGTGTCGGTCGTCAACACCCCGAAGATCACCGGCACAGCCGTGTCGCGGGCCACAGCCGCTATGCCCTTGCTGGCCTCCGCCACCACCACATCGAAGTGGGGAGTGTCTCCACGGATCACCGCCCCAAGGGTGATCAGCACCTGATACTGACCGGAACGGGCCATCTGCTGGGCCACGATCGGCAGTTCAAACGAACCCGGTACCCAGGCCACATCAAGCTGTGAACTCGTTTCCGACACATCCACCCCGTGTCGCTTGAGGCAGTCGAGACAACCGCTCAGCAGCTTGGCGGTGACCAGATCATTGAAGCGGGCCACAACGATGCCGACGCGCAGCCCTGCTGCGTCAGAAAAACGTCCTTCGAACGTGGCCATTGTGGAGGTGCCAACTGAATCTCAGCCATCGTGGCACCCCCCGTGTTCCCTCTGAAGGCTTCGCTCAGACGACGAAGAAGCTCACACCCCAGTTGAGGAGCACCAAGACCACCCACACAGCACTGCCCAGCAGGATGAGGCGGTTGGAACGGCCGCTGTCTTCGCTGGAGGCATACAGCACCGGCACCGCAACGATCAGAGCAAAGGACGCCACCACCAGGGCCAGGACGGTCAGCGTGTTGATGAACTGCATGGAACTGGAAGTCAGGGGTCGATTTTCACACGAGAGCTGTTGCTCCCGCGAGCGATCGGAGCACTCTTCACACCATGAAGGGGAAGAGGCCGCCGCTCAGCGCAGATTCTGGTTCAGACGCGGGTCGCGACAGCGCTGCCGATGGCATCACGCAGACCACGCACCACCGCCACCATCGCCAGCTCATCCCGAAGACGGTTCACCGCTGAACCGACGCCCACACCCGCCGCACCGGCGGCAATGGCCATTGGCAGCGTCACTGCCGAAAGACCAGACGCACACAAAACGGGCACATCGACGGCACGGCTGATGCTGTGGGCCGCCGCCAGGGTGGGGGCAGCCTTCTCGATCAAACCCAGGTGACCAGCACTGAAGGGCTTGGCACTGGTGCCGCCCTCGGTCTGGATCAGATCGGCACCGGCTGCCACCAGATCAATGGCCAGCTGCTCCTGTTCATCCATGGGCAGCACGTGGGGCACGGTGACGCTCAACACCACGTTGGGCAGCAATTGGCGGGTTCGGCGGGTGAGCTCCAGCACCTCAGCTGCATCAAAGATCCGGCCCTGGGGATAGAAGGCGTCGTAGTTGCCGATCTCCACCATCAGTGCACCGGCTTCCACCGCCGCGGGGAACTGCTCAGGCTCCACCGACGACACACACACGGGCACGCCACCGGAGGCCTCGATCGCCAGACGCACCAGGGCGGGGTCACAGGCCACGTCGATCAGATCTGCACCGCCACGCCCGGCGGCGCGGGCGACCCGCTCCACGCTGGCGGCATCGAAATTCATCAGGCCAGCGATCACCTTGAGCGCAGAGCGCTGCTCAAGACTGCACTGGAGAGAAATGGGCAGCTGCTGAAGACGGGTCATGGGGGACTGGACAGCGATGCCCTGATTCTCACACCGTGGGGGAAACGCACCCCTCCTTTTTGGGCTGGACGTCCTGGCATGACCGCCTGCACCGGCGCCTGCTGATGCAGCCGCAGCTGCTGCCCCAGGGCAGCTCTCTGCTGCTGGCGGTGTCTGGCGGGCAGGACTCCATGGCCCTGCTCGCGTTGCTGCATGACCTGGCGCCTTTGCATGACTGGAGCCTGAGCCTGTGGCACGGCGATCACAGCTGGCACGACGGCTCCAGCCGGATCGCCGCTGACCTGAGCAACTGGTGCCAGCAGCGGAAGCTCCCCCTGCAGGTGGACCAGGCAGCGCCAGGACAGGTGCCCAGCGAAGCCAAGGCCCGGCAGTGGCGTTACGAACAACTGGCAAAACGAGGCCGCCAAGCGGGCGCCGATGTGGTGACGGGCCACACCGCCAGCGACCGGGCCGAAACGATGCTGCTGCAGCTGGCCCGCGGCAGCGACCTGGCTGGCCTGGCGGCTTTGCCCAGCATCCGCCCGCTGAGCCCGGAAGGCCCTCGGCTGCGCCGGCCGCTGCTGTACCTGCAGCGCCACGACACCCTCCAGATCTGCCGAGAGCTAGCGCTGCCGATCTGGGAGGACCCCAGCAATCAATCCCCCGAGTTCGCCCGCAACCGGATCCGCCAGGAGGTGCTGCCGGTGCTGGAGGCGTTGCATCCAGGCAGCACGCAGCGGATGAGCGATCTGGCCGAACGGGTGTCCCAGGTGCGGGACGTTCAGACAGAACTCAGCCGGATGGCCCTGAAGCTTCTGCAAACCCCAGCTGGCATGGACCGCCGCGGCCTGGGAGCGTTGAGCTCAGCCAGCCGCCGCCTGCTGCTGGCGCAGTGGCTGCAGCAGCAGGGGGTGCCACCCCTGCCGGCCAGCCAGCTCGACGAGCTCAGCGGGCGACTGGACAACGGTGCCCCCGGCGGTGCGGCCGACCTTGCCGGAGGCTGGCAACTCAGCTGGAAAGGGGCGGAGCTTGTGCTGCAGCAACGCGCAACAGAGCATTAACCGCCGCGGCCACCAGACCCGCTCCACCCCTGCTGCCCTCCAAACGGATCTGGGCCAGGCCGCTGGCCGCCAGATGCTTCTTGCTTTCCGCCACCCCCACAAAACCCACCGGCATGCCGATCACCAGGCTGGGGGCTGGAGCGTCGGCGGCCACCTGCTGCAACAGCACCTCGAGGGCGGTCGGCGCACTGCCGATCAGCACCACCGGAGCCGGTGACGCCAGCGCGAGCGCACGCCAGGCCTGCACCATGCCCGCCGCGGTGCGCGTTGAACCCGCCGGCGCCGCCTCAGGTGCCCAGTCCAGCACCGTGTGCACCGTGCTTCCGAGGGTGCGTTGGGCCATCGGGGCCACCGCCGCTGCCGCCATCGCAGTGTCCGTCAGGATCGGCGCCCCCTGCTTCAGCGCTGCCAAACCCTGCTCACAGGCCCCCTCGCTGAACCGCAGCAGTGTTCCCAACGAGAGATCGCCGCTGCTGTGCACCAGCCGTTCCAGCACCTGCTGTTGCAGCGGCGGCAGGCCCGTGTCCCCCAGAGCCGCCCGGATCCGCCGGATGCTTTCGGTGAAGATCGGGTGGTCCTGGGCCATCCACGCCATCATCGACCCATGCCGATCCATCTGCTCTGGGGTGATGACGCCGCTGCGCGGGATCGGGCCATCGATGCCCTGATCGGCAAGGTTGTCGACCCCAGCTGGAGCAGCCTCAACCTCAGCCGCCTGGATGGGGCGGACGCTGGTCAGGCCCTGCAGGCCCTCGAGGAGGCCCGCACCCCTCCCTTCGCCACGGGCGAACGGCTGGTGCTGCTGCAGCGCAGTCCGTTCTGCAATGGCTGCCCCAGTGAACTGGCCGACCGGTTTGAGGCAGCCCTTGAGCTCATCCCCGACAGCAGCCACCTGGTGCTGGTGAACCCAGCCAAACCGGATGGTCGCCTGCGCACCACCAAAGCCCTGCAGAAACGGATCAGAGGTGGGCTCGATCAGGAGCAGAGCTTCCCGCTACCAGCGGCCTGGGATGGCAACGGCCAGCGCCAGCTGGTGCAACGCACGGCCGAAGCCCTGGGCCTCAAGGTGGAGCCGGATGCCATCGATGCCCTGGTGGAGGCCATCGGCACCGACAGCGCCCGGCTGGAATCGGAACTGCGCAAGCTGTCCCTGCAGGACACCAGCATTTCCGCTGCGCGGGTGCAGGAGCTGGTGGGAGGACGCTCCACCAACGCCCTGGCCGTGGGCGATGCCCTGCTGGAGGGCAACCCCGGCGAAGCGATCGCCCGCTGGGATGCCCTGATCGAAGCCGGGGAACCAGCCCTGCGCATCGTGGCCACCCTCACCGGTCAGATCCGCGGCTGGCTCTGGGTGAGCCTGCTGGAACAACAGGGGGAACGGGATGTGGCAGTGATCGCCAAGGCGGCTGGGATCGGCAACCCCAAACGCATCTACGTGATGCGCAAGCAGCTGCAGGGCCGCCCGCCCAAGCGCTTTCTCTCACTCCTGGGCCGTCTCCTCGAGGTGGAGGCCCGGCTGAAACGCGGCGCTCAACCGGGCGATGCCTTCCGCGACGGCCTGCTGGGCTGATCGCTGCCCGCCAGGTGAGAAAATCCAGCGTTGCTGAAGCCCGGTCCATGGCCCTCCTGGTGCAGAAATTCGGGGGCACCTCCGTCGGCAGCGTGGAACGCATCAAGGCGGTGGCTGATCGGATCGGACGTTGCCGTGAAGAGGGGCACGACGTGGTTGTGGTGGCCTCGGCCATGGGCCACACCACCGATGAATTGACGGGTCTGGCCAACGCCATCACCTCCGCCCCCACCCAGCGGGAGATGGACATGCTGCTGGCCAGTGGCGAACAGGTGTCGATCGCCTTGCTGGCGATGGCCTTGAACGCCCAGGGGGTCAGTGCAACGTCGATGACCGGTCCACAGGTGGGCATCGCCACGGAATCCACCCATGGCCGAGCCCGGATCCTCGGCATTCGCACCGACCGAATCCGCAACCGCCTCGCGGCTGGCCAAGTGGTGGTGGTCGCCGGTTTCCAGGGCACCAGCACCAGCAGCGATGGCCTCAACGAAATCACCACCCTCGGGCGCGGGGGCTCCGATACCTCTGCGGTCGCCCTAGCGGCGGCGCTGGGTGCCGATGCCTGCGAGATCTACACCGACGTTCCGGGTGTGCTCAGCACCGATCCGCGCAAGGTGCCGGATGCCCAGCTGATGAACACGATCAGCTGCGATGAAATGCTGGAACTCGCCAGCCTTGGGGCCTCCGTTCTGCATCCCAGGGCCGTTGAGATCGCCCGCAATTACGGCGTGAACCTTGTGGTGCGCTCCAGTTGGAGCGATGCCCCCGGCACCCGGATCACCAGCCGTTCAGCCCGTCCGATCAGCAGCAGCGGCCTGGAGCTCGGCAGTCCCGTGGATGGCATGGAAGAAGTGGATGGACAAGCCGTGCTCGCCCTCTCCCGTGTTCCGGATCAGCCCGGCATCGCTGCACGACTGTTCGAAAGCCTCTCTGAAGCGGAAATCAATGTGGACCTGATCATCCAGGCCACCCATGAAGGCAACAGCAATGACATCACCTTCACCGTGTCCGAAGCGGATCTGGAGCTGGCCCGCGATGTGAGCCAAAAGGTTCTGGACCAACTGGGCGGCGATCTGGCGGCAGACGGAGGGCTGACCAAGCTCAGCATCAGCGGGGCCGGCATCATGGGGCGCCCTGGCATTGCCGCCCGCTTGTTCAACTGCCTCTGTCATCAGGGCATCAACCTCCGCCTGATCGCTACAAGTGAGGTGAAGGTGAGCTGCGTGATCGGCTCCGGCGCCGGCAGCAAAGCGGTTCAAGCCGTGCAAGAGGCCTTCGACCTGGAGGACTCGCAAATCCGCATCAATCCCACCGACAACGGCAGTGGGGAACCGGAAGTACGCGGCGTCGCCCTCGACCGCGACCAGGTGCAACTGAGCGTTCGCCACGTGCCCGATCGACCCGGCACCGCAGCGGCACTGTGTTCAGCCCTGGCCGACAACAGCATCAGCCTCGATGCCATCGTTCAGTCGGAACGGCAACACGGCGACGGATCGCGGGACATCACCTTCATCCTGCGCAAGGACGACCGTGCCCGCGCCGATGTGGCCCTGGCACCCCTGCTGGCCCAGTGGCCCGGTGCCGCTCTGGAAGATGGTGAAGCCATTGCCCGGGTGAGTGCTGTCGGTGCCGGGATGCCGGCGACACCAGGAACAGCCGGTCGCATGTTTCGTGCTCTGGCTGAGGCAGGCATCAACATCGGCCTCATCGCCACCAGTGAAATCAGAACCAGCTGCGTCGTCGCAGAAGAAGACGGTGTTCAAGCTCTTCAGGTAGTGCACGCAGGTTTTGAGCTGGGAGGAGATGAGCAACACCTCGCCCAAGGGAGCCCTTCACCGCACGACAGCGAATAAGGCTCTACAACGGGTGTACAGAAAGCCCCAATGGTGGACAGCGATTTCGAGCAGCACTATCAAGCAGCGGAGAGGGCCTACGGCCTTGGGGACTTCACAGAGGCGCATGCCCTCGCCACTGGGTTGCGGGATCGACTGCTACAGGCACCAGACCAGGAACCCCGGGAGGTCGTCCTCGGATGGAGCGCTGTGGTGTCGTTGCTCCTGGGTCACATCCAGCTGCATGGGCTCCAGCAACCGGAGCAAGCCGCCATCTCCTACAAACGGGTCCTGGAGGGTGACGTGGACGCCACCATCGCAGCTCTGGCGGAACAGGGGCTCCAGCGCTGCCGATCAGAAGACACCGCCCGCGAAGCAACGACGAACGCAACCAACGATGTCGCCATCCCTGACCTGCTGAAGGATCCCTTCCTGGCCACGGATCCCAACCAAGCCAGGCCAGCACCGGCTGACGTGGTCACCGCGATGCCGTGGTTGTCCAGTGATGAAGAACCCCGGGCCATGCCGACTCCGGATCCCGCACCATTGTCAAAAACAACGGTCACTCCAGCAGGCAATTCAGACATCAAGGTGGCCGACCTGAAGATCGACCCCACAACAGAGGAATCACGCAAAGACAACCTCGAGACAATCAGCCCGAGACCAAATCCAACGCTCACTCTGGAAGCCAATACAGACGTCGAGGTCGAGATGGCGAACCAGGAACCGGCACTGAGCGAAGCAGAGCCACCACTCGACGCCGTCGAGCCCGAACCCCAGGAGCCTGCGGCCACCAAGCTTTTGGAGAACTCATGGCTCCGCGTTCAACTCCAGCCCGGCATCAAAAGCCCCACCGACTCCACAGAGCCGATGGGGCTGATCGACAGGATCAAAGGAGCCTTCTCCGGCTCAGCTGGCCGCTGAACGACGACGACGGGTGCGACCTGCAGGCATCTCAGGCTCGACAGACGTTTGCTGAGCTGCAACGTTCTCAGCCACCGCTGGAGGAGCCACTTTCTCCACCACAGCAGTTGCCGCCGCCGCACGCACAGGTGCCGGCGTTGAAGAAGCAGAGCGGCCATGACCATTGCCCTGGTTGGTGCGTACAGGTGCGGGAGTTCCACCACCCCCGCCGTTACGACGACCATAGGGAGAACCACCTCCCCGTCCGCCGCGACCGCGCGGCGCTGGACGGTCGTCAGGCTCAGCATCAGCGCGACCCTTGTACACCGGCGTACCGCCGGGAGCCGGCTGCACAAGGCACAGGATCAACGGTTCCACCTGGAGTTCACGGCGCATCCGGCGACCGAGGCCCACCTCCACTTCACGCTGCACACCCATCCAGTCCACTTCCGGCGCCTTGCCACCGGTGTTGCGGCAGAGCTGCTTCCAGCGGTTTTCGAGCACCCACTTGATTTCGCGCTCCACCCATAAGGACATCTTGCGGGCATCGGCTGTGGTGACAACACCGCGCAGGTTCACCCGCGGCGGAGCCACCATGGCGCCATCGGTGCTGATGGCGGCGAGGATCGTCACCACACCGTCTTCCGCCAACTGCTGGCGTTCCTTCAGCACCCGGGCATCGACGATGCCGTTGCGGGATTGATCCAGCAACTCGATGCCCGCCTTCACCGCACTGCCCTTGCGGATCGAATCCGGGGTGAGCTCCACCACATCACCGTTGTCGATGATCAGGGTGTTGTCGACCGGAACCCCCATGGAATGACCGGTGCGGGAGTGCTGCACCAGCATCCGGTGCTCACCATGCACCGGCACGAAGAACTTGGGCCGGGTGAGGGCCAGCATCAGTTTCTGGTCTTCCTGGAAGCCGTGGCCGGAGACGTGAATGCCTTCGCCTTTGCCGTAAACCACCTTGGCGCCCAGCATCATCAACTTATCGATGGTGTTGACCACGGAAATCGTGTTTCCGGGGATCGGGCTGGCCGAAAAAATGATCGTGTCGGTGGTCTTCACCTTCACCTGGGGATGTTCACCACGGGAGATGCGGCTCAGGGCAGCCAGCGGCTCGCCCTGGCTACCGGTCATCAGCAGCAGAGTTTCGCGATCGGGCACATCGTTGATCTGCTTGATCGGCACAAACAGTTCATCCGGCGCGCGCATATAGCCCAGTTCCCGCGCCTTGGCGATCACGTTGAGCATGGAGCGGCCCAACAGCCCCACCTTGCGGCCGTTCTTCAGGGCGAGCTCCAGAATCATCGACACGCGATGAATCGAGCTGGCGAAGGTGGTGACGATCACCCTCCCTTCGGCATTGGCGATGTGACGGTCGAGGTTGGGGAACACCGAGCGCTCCGGCGGGCAGAAGCCAGGAACCTCGGAGTTGGTGGAATCACTGAACAGGCACAGAACGCCCTTGTCACCATGGTGGGCAAGGCGAGCCATGTCGAAGTTTTCGCCATCGACCGGGGTGTGGTCGAACTTGAAATCTCCCGTGAAGATCACGGTTCCCACTGGTGTGGAAATGGCCAGCGAAAAGCTGTCGGCCATCGAGTGGGTGTTGCGGATGAACTCCACGGAGAAGTGCTGACCCACCTTCACCACATCGCGCGGAGCGACGGTCTGCAGGGTGGTTCGGTCGCGTACACCGGCCTCGTCCATCTTGCCGGTGAGCATCGAGAGGGCCAGCCGCGGCCCATAGATCACCGGAATGTTGAAGTGCTTGAGGTGGTGAGCGATGCCACCGATGTGGTCTTCATGACCGTGGGTGACAATCATGCCGCGGATCCGTTTCTGGTTCTCGCGCAGGAAGCTGGTGTCGGGCAGCACCACGTTCACCCCATGCATGCCATCGCTGGGGAAGGCCAGACCGGCATCCACCAGCATCAAGTCATCGCCGTACTCGAACACACAGGTGTTCTTGCCGATCTCGTGCAGACCACCCAGGGGGATCACCCGAAGGCAGGGCTCCTGCCCCTTGCTGGATCGCGCGTTGTTGACCATGGAAAACGATGTGTAAAAGAACGGGTTGCGTAAGCCGATAAGCCGGACCGGGCTAGGTCTGACGGAGGGCGGCCATGGCGTTGGAAAGCGAACGTTTCATGTCGTCAGATAAAGAGCACAGGGGCGGGCGGGGCGCTCCAACAGACCAGCCGTTGAGTTCCAGAGCAGCCTTGACGGGAATCGGATTGGTGGTGGCGAACAGGGCCTTGAACAGGGGAATCAACGCGTCATGCAGGGCGAGTGCGGAGGCACCATCGCCATTCAGATGGGCCTCGATCATGGCGCGGATCTCGGGGCCCGCCACATGGCTACCCACACTCACCACACCCACAGCACCCACCGCGAGCATCGGCAATGTGAGGCCATCGTCACCGCTGTAAATCGCCAACCGCGGCCCACAGGCCAAGCGCAGCGCCGTGACCTCTTCGGTGGTGCCGCTGGCGGCCTTGAAACTCACTACATTCGGGCAATCCATCAACCGGGCCACCGTGGCCGGAATGATGCTGCAGCCGGTACGGCCAGGAATGTTGTAGAGCATCAAGGGCAGCTCAGGAGCCGCCTCAGCAATGGCCCGGAAATGGGCTTCCAGCCCCTCCTGGGGAGGTTTGTTGTAGTAGGGCACCACCACGAGAGCCCCATCGGCACCGGCCGCCGCCGCTTCCTTGGTGGCCTCCACCGCCTCGGCCGTGGAATTGCTGCCGGTGCCCGCCAACACCTTGGCGTCGCTGCCCACGGCCTCGCGAACCGCCTGCAGCAAATGCAACTGCTCGTCCCAACTGAGGGTGGGGGATTCACCGGTGGTGCCACACACCAGCAGTCCATCGGAGCCCTGCTCCACCAGATGCCTCGCCAGCTTTCCGGCGACGCTGAGATCCACAGCACCGCTGGCGTCAAACGGGGTCACCATCGCGGTGACCACACGGCCGAAGGGGGTTGGGGAGAGGGTGGCGGCCTGGGTCATCACTTCTCGATCAACAATTCAGCGATCTGAACGGCGTTGAGCGCCGCTCCCTTGCGGATCTGATCGCCGCAGAGCCAAAGCTCCAGCGCATTGTCATCACTGATGTCCTGCCGGATCCGTCCGATCGCCACCGGGTCGCGACCGGTGACGTCCGTTGGCATCGGGAAACGGTTCGCCGCTGGATCGTCAATCAACTCAACACCGGGGGCCGCCGCCAACAGCTCGCGCGCTTCCTCCACCGGGAAGGGAGCCTCGAACTCGATGTTCACGGCTTCGGAATGGGCCCGCAGCACGGGCACCCGCACGCAGGTGGCGGTGAAGCGCAGATCCGGCAAACCCATGATCTTGCGGGTCTCGTTCACCATCTTCATCTCCTCTTCGCAGTAGCTGTTGGCCTGCAGGGGAGAGTTGTGCAGGAAGAGGTTGAACGCCAAGGAGTGAGGAAGCACCTCAGCCTTGGGGGTTCCGCCGTCGAGCACCGTCTGCGAAAGGTTTTTCAGCTCTTCCATGGCGCGGGCACCGGCGCCACTGGCGGATTGATACGTGCTCACCACCACCCGGCGCAGCGCCCGCTTCGCTGCCAGAGGCGCCAGGGCCAGGGTGAGCAGGATCGTGGTGCAATTCGGATTGGCAATCACGCCCTTGTGGGCGAAGGCGGCATCGGGATTGACCTCCGGCACCACCAGCGGCACACCCTCCTCCATCCGGAAGGCGCTGGAGTTATCCACCATCACCGCACCGGCAGCGGTGATCGCCTCACGCCACCGCTTGGAAACAGATCCACCGGCCGACGCCAGCACCAGGTCGACCCCTTCAAAGGTTTGGGCTGAGACCTCTTCCACCGTGAGGGTGCTGCCATTCCAGACCTGGGTCTGACCGGCCGAACGGGCCGACGCCAGTAGCTTCAGCTCACCAACGGGGAAACTGCGCTCCTCAAGCAGCAACAGGAGTTCGTGGCCAACAGCACCGCTGGCACCAAGAACAGCAACTTTGAGAGGACGGTCGGGAAGGGTCGAAGACAAGCGGTTGAGTGAACAATCTGAACGAGAACCTGTCGTTTCTCAAACCGGACATCACTACGTAGAGAAGGTGATGCCGAGCTAGCGACGCGCTCAGCTTACCGATTCAGCCTGAATTCACCCGTTGCATAAAGTGCGGGGCTGCCCTTTCCCTTCCCCCATGAGCGCTGCAGCCCTGAAGGTGACCACCGAAGCCCGCCCCAGCAGCCGCCTGGCGGTGACGGTCACCGTTCCTGGCGAGAGCTGCAAAACGAGTTACGACGACGCCATCACCAGCCTCAGCCGCAGCGTCAACCTGCCGGGCTTCCGCAAGGGCAAGGTGCCTCGCACGGTGTTGGTGCAGCAGCTGGGGGGGGTGCGGATCAAAGCCACGGCCCTGGAAAAACTTATCGACAATGCCTGGCGTGACGCCATCAAGCAGGAATCCCTGGAACCGATCAGCCAGCCTGATCTGAGCAGTGGTTTCGACGGCCTGCTGGAGAGCTTTGAACCCGGCAAGGAGCTCACCTTCACCCTGGAAGCCGACGTGGCTCCAACGCCAAAACTGAAGAGCACCAAGGGCCTGAAAGCGGAATTCGAAACCGTCGTCTACGACTCCTCCCGGGTCGACGCCATGCTCGAAGACTCCCGCAAGCAGATGGCCACGGTCGTTCCCGTGGAAGGTCGCGCCGCCCAGAACGGCGATATCGCGGTGCTGGGTTTCAAGGGCACCTACAGCGATGACGGCAGTGCGATCGAAGGCGGCAGTGCCGATTCGATGGATGTGGATCTGGAAAACGGCCGCATGATTCCCGGCTTCATCGAAGGGGTCATCGGCATGAAGGTCGGCGAGACCAAAACCGTGGACTGCCAGTTCCCCGAGGACTATTCCAAAGAGGACGCCCGCGGACGCAAGGCCGCCTTCGAGATCGAACTGAAGGACCTCAAGACCCGCGAACTGCCCGAGCTGGATGACGAATTCGCCAAGCAAGCCAGCGAACAGGAGACCCTGGCGGACCTGCGCAAGGACCTGGAGCAACGGCTCAAGGATGACGTCGAACGCCGTCAGACCAGCAACCGCCGCGATGCCCTCGTCGCCGCTCTGGTGGAGCAGCTGGAGGTGGACCTTCCGGAAGCCCTGATCCAACAGGAAAGCCGCAACCTGCTGGAGCAGACCGCAGCCCAGTTCGCCCAGCAGGGCATGGATGTGAAGTCGCTGTTTACTCCCGACCTGGTGCGCAACCTGATGCAGAACTCCCGCCCCGAGGCCGAGGAACGGCTGCGCCGCAGTTTTGCTCTAACAGCCCTGGCCGAAGCTGAGGACATCAAGCTCGACGACAAGGACGTGGACGCCAAGATCAAGGAGGTGAAGAAAGAGCTCTCCGCCGACGCCAAGATCGATCCCGAGCGCCTTCGTCAGGCCGTGATGGATGACCTGATGCAGGATCGTCTGATGGGCTGGCTCGAGGAAAACAGCACCCTCACCGAAAAGGCACCGGCAGCAGATGACGGCAAGGCTGAGGCCAAGACAAAGCCTGCCGCCAAGAAGACCGCGGCCAAAGCGAAGTCCAAAGCGGACGCCAAGGACTGAGCAACGCCCATAGATTGACCCAACTTCACCGCACACCGATCGCGTGATCGACGCCCGCAGTCACCACCCCATCCAGAACCGCTGGCGGGCCGCTATGCCCGTCTCAGCACCGGGGCCGCTGCCCACGGTTGTTGAACAGTCCGGTCGCGGCGACCGCGCCTTCGACATCTATTCCCGCCTGCTGCGGGAGCGGATCATCTTCCTCGGCACCGGTGTGGATGACGCGGTTGCCGATGCCCTGGTGGCTCAGATGCTGTTCCTCGAAGCCGAGGACCCAGAGAAGGACATTCAGATTTACATCAACTCGCCGGGGGGGTCCGTCACCGCTGGCCTAGCGATCTACGACACGATGCAGCAGGTCGCCCCAGACGTGGTGACCATCTGTTACGGGCTCGCTGCCAGCATGGGGGCCTTCCTGCTCTCCGGAGGCACCAAGGGCAAGCGTCTCGCCTTGCCCAATGCTCGGATCATGATCCACCAACCCCTCGGTGGTGCCCAGGGACAAGCGGTTGATATCGAGATCCAGGCCAAGGAAATCCTCTACCTCAAGGAAACCCTGAACGGGCTGATGGCTGACCACACCGGCCAGCCGCTCGACAAGATCTCGGAAGACACCGACCGCGACTACTTCCTTTCTCCGGCAGAAGCGGTTGAATACGGCCTGATCGATCGCGTGGTGGACAGTTCCGGGGACGGAGGAATCATTACGGAAGGCTGACAGACGCCCTTCCGTTCTCGATCCTGTGTGTTCAGGGAGACCCCATCGGTTGATTCCTGAGTTGTTCTCCTGTGTGGTGCCCAGCGTTCGATGGCCAAGTTCGACGCCCATCTGAAGTGTTCGTTCTGCGGGAAATCCCAGGACCAGGTGCGCAAGCTGATCGCCGGACCTGGCGTTTACATCTGCGACGAATGCATCGATCTCTGCAACGAGATCCTGGATGAAGAGCTGGTGGATGGTCAGGGCAACCCCCGCCACAGCCATGAGCCGAGCCGGAAGGCCACACCAGCCGCCCGCAAGAGCAGCAAACCGGCTCCGACCCTGGCCTCCATTCCCCGGCCTCAAGACATCAAGAGCTTCCTGGATCAACAGGTGGTCGGCCAGGACGCGGCCAAGAAAGTGATGTCTGTGGCGGTCTACAACCACTACAAACGTCTGGCCTGGCAGGGGGATGGCCAGGGCGAAACCGAGGAAACGGCAACCCGGCTGCACAAGAGCAACATCCTGCTGATCGGACCCACCGGCTGCGGCAAGACGCTGTTGGCCCAGACCCTGGCCGAAATGCTGGACGTGCCCTTCGCCGTGGCCGATGCCACCACCCTCACCGAAGCGGGCTACGTGGGTGAGGACGTGGAAAACATCCTGCTGCGGCTTCTGCAGAAGGCCGACATGGATGTGGACCAGGCCCAACGGGGGATCA
The DNA here is from genome assembly GCF_000737595.1 of Synechococcus sp. KORDI-52. Taxonomy (NCBI): domain Bacteria; kingdom Bacillati; phylum Cyanobacteriota; class Cyanophyceae; order Synechococcales; family Synechococcaceae; genus Synechococcus; species Synechococcus sp. KORDI-52. The sequence goes on from NZ_CP006271.1 coordinate 409,763, forward strand.
TCTACATCGATGAAATCGACAAGATCGCCCGCAAGAGCGAGAACCCCTCAATCACCCGCGATGTCTCCGGCGAAGGTGTGCAGCAGGCCCTGCTGAAGATGCTGGAGGGCACGGTGGCCAACGTGCCGCCCCAGGGCGGCCGCAAGCACCCTTATCAAGACTGCATCCAGATCGACACCAGCCAGATCCTGTTCATCTGCGGCGGTGCCTTTGTCGGCCTCGAGGACGTGGTGCAGAAACGGATGGGGCGCAATGCCATCGGCTTCATGCCCAGCGATGGCCGCGGACGCAGCCGCGCCAACCGCGACCTTCAGGCCGCCCAGGTGCTGCGGCACCTGGAGCCGGATGATCTGGTGCGCTATGGCCTCATCCCAGAGTTCATTGGCCGGATGCCGGTGAGTGCCGTGCTCGAGCCCCTGGATGAAAGCGCCTTGCAGTCGATCCTCACCGAGCCCCGCGATGCCCTGGTGAAGCAATTCCGCACCCTGCTGAGCATGGACAACGTGCAACTGCAGTTCGCCGATGACGCCATCGCTGCAATCGCCCAGGAAGCCCACAGACGCAAGACCGGTGCCCGCGCCCTGCGCGGCATCGTTGAGGAGCTGATGCTGGACCTGATGTACGACCTGCCATCGCAGACATCGGTGAAGGAGTTCACCGTCACCCGGGCGATGGTGGAGGAACACACGGGCGGCAAGGTGCTCCCACTGCCCGGCACGGAACAACAGAAGACCGCCTAAGTCTTGGCTGCCGCTGACCACCTTGAGGTGCCGCGTCAGCACGGCCTGTTCAACCACCACGGCATCGACCTCGGTGATGGCACCGTCGCCCACTATCTGGAAGGGCGTGAAATCCTGCGCAGCCCCTTGGAGGAGTTCAGCCAGGGGCAACAGCTGCGGGTGATCAACTACGTCGAGGCGTCTCCGCTGGGTGTGACCCTGCGCCGCGCCATGGGACGCCTGGGGGAACAGGACTACAACCTGCTGTTCAACAACTGCGAGCACTTCGCCACCTGGTGCAAAACCGGGCGTCATCGCAGTGGCCAGGTGGACTCCGTGCTGGAGCGGGCCCGTAACTGGAGCGGGCTGATGCCTTCGGCACTCATGCGGGGCCTGGAGCTCCTGGTGCAACGGGGCCTGCTCGATGACGACGCCCGCGCCATGGCCAAGCGAGGTGTGGAGAAGCTGGAACGCCTGCGCCTCTCGCTGCTGCGCAAGCTGGAGGGGCTCCTTGAAGGAGCGGGAAACGGAACAGATCGCCGGCTGTTGCTCACGGGCCAGAGCCTGGCCGATGAACTGGCCGCCGTCGAAGACCTGAAACAGCGGATTGATGCCCTGCTCCAGCAGCACCACGCCCTTCCAGGCTCCGAATCCTCTGAGTAATCTCCTGTCAACGCTCGCGGCGCATGAGTTCGGCCTACCAGCCGCTGCATCACAAATACCGGCCCCAGCGCTTTGATCAGCTGGTGGGACAGGAGGCGATTGCCGCAACCCTGGGCCATGCCCTCACCAGCAATCGCATTGCCCCGGCCTATCTGTTCAGTGGCCCCCGTGGCACCGGCAAAACCTCCAGCGCCCGCATCCTGGCCCGCTCGCTCAATTGCCTGAACAGCGAAGGGCCCACGCCTGAGCCCTGCGGCACCTGCGAGCTCTGCACCACGATCGCCGCAGGCACCGCCCTCGATGTGATCGAAATCGATGCCGCCTCCAACACCGGCGTCGACAACATCCGCGAGCTGATCGAACGCTCCCGCTTCGCACCGGTGCAGGCCCGCTGGAAGGTGTACGTGGTGGACGAGTGCCACATGCTCTCCACCGCAGCCTTCAACGCCCTGCTGAAAACCCTGGAGGAGCCCCCGCCGCAGGTGGTGTTCGTGCTCGCCACCACCGACCCGCAACGGGTGCTGCCGACGATCCTCAGCCGTTGTCAACGCTTTGATTTCCGGCGCATTCCTCTGGATGCCCTCAACAAGCATCTGAGCTGGATCGCCGAACAGGAAGCGATCGAGATCAATCCTGAGGCCATTCATGTGGTGGCCCAGCGGTCCCAGGGAGGCCTGCGGGATGCGGAAAGCCTGCTGGATCAGCTGAGCCTGCTGCCGCCACCGATCGAAGCCGCTGCGGTGTGGGATCTGCTGGGGGCCGTGCCCGAACAGGAGCTGTTGGAGCTGGTGGGGGCCATGAGCAGCGCCGAACCTGTGCAGCTGCTGGAGGCCACCCGCAACCTGCTGGACCGGGGCCGGGATCCCGGGGCGGTGCTGCAGGGTCTGGCCGGGATGCTGCGCGATCTGGTGCTTATGGCCGCCGCTCCAGAGCGACTGGAACTCACCAGCGTGTCGCCCCAGTTCCGCGAGCAGCTGCCCGCCCTCGCCAAGGCCATCGGCAGGGCCCGCTTGCTGCAATGGCAGGCGCAACTGCGCGGCACCGAGCAACAACTGCGCCAAAGCGTGCAGCCGCGCCTGTGGCTGGAAGTGCTGCTTTTGGGGTTGCTGGCGGAACCGGCGGCGGCTCAGAGCGAAGCCGCAGCTCCGGCCCCAAGACAACCAGCGACAACGCAACCGGCGGCAACAAGCCCACCGACAACGCCAGTCGCCCCTCCTGCTCCCACGCCTTCCGTCGCAGCCCCTGCAGCAACCCCTGCAATCGAGGCGCCTACCCCCAGCCCGAAACCTGCCCCTGCGCCATCACCGGAACTGCCGACTGTCTCCACCCCTGCAGCGGCAGCCAGCACCAACCTGCCCGAGCTTTGGCAACAGATCCTGGGCAGCCTCGAACTGCCCTCCACCCGGATGCTGCTGTCGCAGCAGGCCCAACTGGTGCGCCTGGACGCGAACCGCGCCGTTGTGCAGGTGGCAGGCAATTGGATGGGGATGGTGCAGAGCCGGGCATCCCTGCTGGAACAGGCCGTGGCCAAAGCGCTGGGCGGCTCGAGGCAGCTGGTGCTGGAGGCCAGCAACAGCGCCATGCCACCTCCGCTGGCAACAGCCCGGGTCACAACACCATCAATCACTCAACCGACCACACCCCCCCCGATCGCACCGGCCATCACAAACACTCCGGTCGCAACAGCCCCAGCAGCGGTCGAGCCCCCCGCGCCAACGCCGGCACCCACCGCTGCACCGATCCCGGCACCCGCAGCAACACCAAGCCCAGCACCAGCCGTTGCACGGGAACTGCCGCGCACCCAACCCGATCCGATCGAGCCGAAACCAACTCCCGCCACGGCGGAATCCAACCCTCAACCAAGCCCGCCTTCAGGCCTGGATCGTCAGGCCCGCAACCTGGCGGACTTCTTCAACGGTCAGGTGCTCGACGTCGATGACATCAGCTGAGATCAGAACGACGCATCAGGCTTGAACCGGTTGCTCCTGACCATGACTGGTTTTGGCCCAGACCAAGCGTTTGGGGAGCAGTGACATCCGCAGCGTCACCCAGGGAATCACCACAAACCAGTGGCCCAGATAAGCAATCGCCACCAAGAGATTGATCAGGCTCGCAGAGGGGATCGCTGGCCCCTCGCTTCCACCGCGACAGCCGCGCCAATAAGCCAGACCCGAAACGCTGAAGGCCACCACAGACAAGGGCCAGTAGACCGGCACGCTTCGGGTGATCAGAGCCGTGCTCAGATCAGCGAAGGACACCACCGGCAAGGCGTACTGAAGCAGAAAAAAGGCCGTCAGATCCCAGCGCTGGCGAAGACTCAACTGCGCTGAGGTGAGCACCGGCCAGTAATCGAAAAAGCGCTGCAATCCACCTTCCGCCCAGCGCTGCCGTTGTTTCCACAAGGCCTGAAGACCGGGCACAGCCTCTTCTTGGACCGGAGGGTCCCACAACAATCCCACCAAGGCGCCATGGGTCAAGAGGCGAAAGCTGAGATCCAGGTCATCGGTGACGGTGTATTCGTTAAAACCGCCGCTGGACTCCAGCACCGCGCGCTTGATCAGCTGTCCGTTCCCCCGCAGCTCCGCCACCCCTCCGTTCACCAGACGTCCTGACTGGATCACCGCATCCAGAGCCATCTCCATCGCCTGGGATCGGGTCAACCAATTTCGATCGGCATCAATCACGGCCTTGCGCAGCTGCACCGCCGACCAGCCACCCCCCAGGGCGTAGGGAACAAGGCGCTCGAGCAGGTCGTCCTGCAACTGGGCATCCGCATCAAGCACAAGCAGCCATTCACCTTTGAGGCGGCCCAAAGCAGTGTTGAGCGCACCCGACTTGCCCCCACCGGCATCGCGCTGGCGATGGATGACATTCAGTTCAGGGTGCTGCGTGGCCAGATCGTCCAGCAACTCAGAGGTCCGATCAAGACTGCCGTCGTCAATCACCCAGGTGGTGAGCTGCCCGGACGGATAACGCAGCGAAGTGAGCCGTTCCACCAAACGTGGCACCACCGCCTCTTCATCGCGGGCGGCCACCACCACATCAAGGCTGGGCAGATTGGCCGGATCCATCGCCGGCACAGACTGCGCTGACCCACGCGTCAGCTGCCCACGCATGACGGAACGGAGTCCATAGCCCCCAAGCATCAAGGCAAGGCTGATGGCGGGCCAGAGCGAACGAGCGGAGTCCAGCCAATGGGGAGCAGCACCAGCACATCCACAGGCGAACAGGAAAGCTGCCGATTTCACCCGACGGTGATCACCCGATGTGGCGTTCGCGCTCATCCAGCTCCCCAGGTGGAAGGGACTTTAAGGGGACTGCACCGGTGTTGAGAGTGAGCCGTAGACAGTCCCTGGGTAGTAATGGCTAAGGATCCGCTCCACGGACCAGCCCCGCCAGGCCAGATCAATGGCTCCAGCCTGCGACAAACCGGCCCCGTGGCCAAAGCCACCACCCACCACCCACCAGCGTTCAGCCCCCTGAGGCTCCAAGACGAACAGGGTGCTGGGCAGTGTGCGAAGGGTTCGACGAATGGCATCCAACTTGAGAATGACCGGAGCGGCGTCGCTGCTGCCTGAGATCTGCAAGGCCAGCACCCGACCGCTGGCGCCCCGCTCCAGAACCTTCAATTGCAAAGGAGAAACCAGCGGGTCTGCGGCAGCTCCGAGAGCCTGACGCAAGGTCGGGCCCGAGAGGGTTCGGCCCCAACGGAAGCGGGGATGCTGCTTTCCATAGGCGCCCGAACGGTCAGCCAGTAAGGCATGCACCGCCTGTCGCTTCTGCAGAGGCAAGGAATAACGGCTGCTCCAGCCCTCATCCCCATCCGGTTTCGGACGCAGGTAGGTGGTGGGCTGCATGGCCCAGGCTTCAGCGCCAGCGGCCATCACCCCGCCATTGGTGGCGTGATACACAGCGCTGATCGGTTTGCCGTTGAGGCTGAGCAACTTTCCCTGGGTGGCCTCAATCGCCTCACGTACAGCGGCTCCCGCATGGCGGGGATCGCTGTAGACCTGGCACTGGGTGTCACTGCACAAGTGATACCCATCGATGCTGAAGCGGTGGCTGTTGGCCAGAGCCCAGGTGCGCGCCAGAACCGTCTGGGCCTGCAACGCAGCCATCGGAGAACCGGCACCGATCTCATGGGGCACCACCCCCTCCAGATACCGCTCCACCGGCACTTGCTCCACAAGGGTCCAGCTGCCGTAGGCATCCCGTTGCAAGCGAAAGGGGCCCTGAAAACGTCCACCACCCCAAAGCAACCCATCCGAGGCCTCAATCGAGACAGGCCCCTGCAAGGTGCGCCCTCCCTCCGGCGTCTGCAACACCGGTTCGACGGTGCTGGTGACCGTACCTTGCCAATCGCGAACAGCCAGACCCTCGGGCACAGGCGAACCTTCCGGGGCCCAGACCTCCCATTCGTTGGGGTGGGCCACCTCGACCGCAACTCCCAGAGCCCGCCAACGGGTGGCGATGCGATCGGCCGACTCGAAACTGGCGTAAGGGCCTGCGATCCGACGTGCCAGGGGCAGCGGACGAGCCAAGGGGACGCTACGCCAGGTGATCACGAAGCTCGACCCACTGCGTTGCTCCCCCGTTGCATCTCGAAGGGTGAGCGATCCAGCAAAGGCACGCAAATTCAGCGGAGCGGCAGCCGCCGCGTCACCCAGATGGTCAGCCAAGGCAACCCACAGCACCGGTTTGAGGCCCGCCAAAGGCGGTGGATCCGCAACGGAACGATGCGTCAACCGTTGAGCCGGTTCCGGAGGAGAAGGCTCAGGGGACACGGCAGGCTCAACATTGCCGGTTTGCAGAGCCTCGACCTGCTGTCGGGCAGCGCAACCCAGACCCATGCAGACCAGCAACGTGATCGAAAGAAGCCGAATCATTCAACGGGGGCACGTCGGGACGTATTGTTGTCGTTTGTGCCCGAACGAGCAGACCAATGCCCAAGCTGAAGACCCGCAAAGCTGCCGCGAAGCGGTTCAAGGCAACCGGCACTGGCAAGTTTCTGCGTCGTCGCGCTTTCCGAAACCACCTGCTGGACCACAAAACCCCCAAGCAGAAGCGTCATCTGGCCACCAAGGCTGTGGTGGACCGCACCGATGAGGAGCGCGTGACCCTGATGATGCCCTACGCCTGAGCACAGCTGCTCAGACGAGACCGTTCGACAAGACCTGATTCAACCCTTCCAACCTCATGGCCCGCGTCAAGAGAGGCAACGTCGCCCGTAAACGCCGCAACAAAATTCTGCGGCTGGCCCGTGGCTTCCGTGGTGGCAACGGAACCCTGTTCCGCACAGCGAACCAGCGGGTAATGAAAGCCCTCTGCAATGCCTACCGCGATCGTCGCCGTCGCAAGCGCGATTTCCGGCGCCTCTGGATTGCCCGTATCAATGCCGCTGCTCGCCTGAATGGCGTGAGCTACAGCCGTCTGATGGGCGGCCTCAAGAAAGCCGATGTTCGCTTGAACCGCAAGATGCTTGCTCAACTCGCGGTTGTTGACCCAGGCAGCTTCACCAACGTCGTGGCTGCAGCAAAGAGCTGATTTCAAATCGTGAACCTGCTGCCCCAGACCTATCTGCTGGGCCTGGTCGGCCTGCTCTCCATCGTTGCGGTAGTGGTGGGCCGACAGTTTTTTCGTGTACGACGTGATGAAGCACGGCTGATCGAACTCGAAAAATCCGAAACGGCCTTGTCTCGACAGGCGTCAGATCTGTACGAGCTCGGATCAGTCCAATTGCGCAAACGGCTGTATCCACAAGCTGCCGCCACCCTCAAGCAGGCGCTCAAACGCCTGAGCGGTGAACCTGATGAAGCGCGGGCGCTGATCGAAAACGCCCTCGGATTTGCTTTGGCGGCACAAAAAGACTATTCCGCTGCGACCAAACACTACAAATTGGCACTGAAGGCTAAAGCTGACTATCCAGTCGCACTCAATAACTTGGCCTTTGCCCAGGAAAAATTGCTAAAAGACGCCGAAGCTTTTTCCCTCTACGAACAGACACTGAAGCTTGATCCAGACAATGCCACCGCGAAGAAAGGCTTGAAAAAGCTCAAACGTCGGATGAGCTAAGCGCTGAAGCAGTCACCACAACGGCTGAACTGGAAGTTCGTCCTGATAAACAGGTGGTTCTTCCTGACAGCGAATGGTCAATGCAAGACGTCCACCCACCCCTGTGCTGGGATTAGCCACATTCACCAGTCGAGGAGCCTGCCAACCGGTTGGGCTGAAATCCTGCAAGCCAAGGAAGACGCCTCCGGGCTCAAGACCAGCGATCAATGGATCGGCCAAGGGAATCAAATCAAGCTGATCCGACTTGGCATGGAGGTTGCCCTGCACCGGCGTCGTGACGGAGCCAAAGGTCATTGTTCCCCGGATATCCACCATCTGACCCATCGCCGTCAGCTGGCTGATGTCCAAGGTGACGTCCACTGTGGGATTGCCATCAAACGGCTCAAACGTGCCGCACCACTGCCGGGGCAAGGATTCTGCAAGCTCCGAGGCACGTGCCACAGGGTCAAAGCTCTCCACATCTCCTTGATCAACCTTGAGGGGAACCGCCAGCTGAATCGGATCAAGAGGAAGCTGAGGATTGGCGTCGAAGGGAACCTGGCTGCCAACCGGTAAATCCATGGCGAGCAGGAGCGGCATGGTTGACGATGGATGATGAAGGCACGGTAGGCCGTTTTGCTCAGAAGCGTCATGGATTCGTCCTCCCCCTCATCCGACCCCCTGACCATTGGCGGGCGTCAGTTCAAGAGCCGCCTGTTCACAGGCACCGGCAAATACCCATCACTGAGTTTGATGCAACAGAGCATCGAACGATCGGGCTGCGACATGGTGACGGTGGCTGTTCGACGCGTACAGACCATGGCCGCGGGCCATGAGGGCTTGATGGACGCCATCGATTGGAACAAGATCTGGATGCTGCCCAACACCGCGGGCTGCACCAATGCCGAGGAAGCGGTGCGCGTCGCAAGGCTTGGACGGGAGCTGGCCAAGCTGGCAGGGCAGGAGGACAACACCTTCGTGAAGCTGGAGGTGATTCCTGACGCTCGGCATCTTCTACCGGATCCGATCGGCACCTTGAACGCTGCAGAACAGCTGGTACGGGAAGGTTTCACGGTGCTCCCCTACATCAATGCGGATCCCCTGCTGGCCAAACGGCTGGAAGACGTCGGGTGCGCCACGGTGATGCCGCTGGGCTCTCCAATCGGATCGGGCCAGGGGCTCAACAATGCCGCCAACATCGGTTTAATCATCGAAAACGCCGGTGTTCCGGTGGTGGTGGATGCCGGCATTGGCGTGCCCAGCGAGGCGGCACAAGCCCTCGAAATGGGCGCCGATGCCGTCCTGGTCAACAGCGCCATCGCCCTGGCGGGCGACCCCGCAGCCATGGCCGCGGCCATGGGCCAGGCGGTGATGGCCGGGCGGACCGCCCACCGCTCCGGGCGCTTGCCGCGGAGGGATCAGGCCTCTGCCAGCTCACCAACCACGGGCCTGGTGCAGACACCCCGATGAAGTGAAGAGACATGAAGTGAGGTGAAGCCTGCTTCATAAAGGCAGGCAATGAGCATTTGGACTCATAAGGTCCGACCAGTCGCATTGGACCCATGTCGGTCACCACGGAAGACGGCGGTCGTCTCAACGCCTTCGCCAAGGAGCCACGCATGGAGGTGATGGACGTTGCCACCAGCCAGAGCCGCAAGCGCAGCTCAATGATGATGCTGGTGACCGGTGGATTGCTTGTGGCCGCCATGGTGGCGGTCACCGTCGCCATCAGCTGAGACGGTCCACGCTGAAAATCCCTGTAGTAGCTTGCCAAGACTGAGCATCACGCTCGTTCCAGCAGGAGTTTGGGGTGAAAGTTCTCGTTCTCGGCGGTGACGGCTTCTGCGGCTGGCCCTGTGCGGTGAACCTGGCGGATCAGGGCCACGACGTGCTGATCGTGGACAACCTCAGCCGTCGCAAGATCGATATCGACCTTGAAGTTGAGTCGCTGACGCCGATCGTGAGCATTGGCGAGCGGCTGAAAGCCTGGGAGCAGACCGGCGGCAAACCGATGCGGTTTGTCCACATGGACATCGCCCATGAGTACCAGAGGTTGCTGGATCTGCTTCAGGACGAGCGCCCGGATTCCGTCGTCCACTTCGCGGAACAGCGGGCCGCCCCCTACTCGATGAAGAGCAGCGCCACCAAGCGCTACACCGTCGATAACAACGTCAACGGCACCCACAACCTGCTGGCCGCGATCGTGGAAAGCGGGCAGGACATCCACGTGGTGCACCTGGGCACCATGGGCGTCTACGGCTACGGCTCCCACCGCGGCGCCACCATCCCTGAGGGCTACCTGAAGGTGGAAGTGCCCCAGCCCGATGGCAGCCGCTTTGAGGAGGAAATCCTCCACCCGGCCAGCCCCGGCAGCGTTTATCACATGACCAAGACGCTCGATCAGCTGGTCTTCCTCTACTACAACAAGAACGACAAGGTCCGGATCACTGACCTCCACCAGGGCATCGTCTGGGGGACCAACACCGACGCAACCGACCGGGACCCACGACTGACGAACCGCTTCGACTACGACGGTGACTACGGAACCGTGCTGAACCGCTTCCTGATGCAGGCGGCCATCGGCTACCCGCTCACCGTTCACGGCACCGGGGGCCAAACCCGCGCCTTCATCCACATCCGCGATTCCGTGCGCTGCGTGCAGCTGGCGCTGGAGAACCCCCCGGACCAAGGGGAGCGGGTGAAGATTTTCAACCAGATGACCGAGAGCCATCAGGTGGGCGAACTGGCCAAGAAAGTGGCTGCTCTCACTGGTGCTCAGGTGAACAACCTGCCCAATCCGCGCAACGAAGCCGTTGAAAACGATCTGATCGTGGACAACCGTTGTTTCATCGAACTGGGGCTCAATCCCACCACCCTCGATGACGGCCTGCTGAAGGAAGTGGTGGAGATCGCCACCCGCTACGCCGACCGGTGCGACCGCAACCGCATCCTCTGCACCTCCGCATGGACCAAAACCCAGGCCCAGGCCATCGGCACCGCATCCTGATCGAACGTCATCCTTGAAAGTCGCCTTTTTCACCGAAACCTTCCTGCCGAAGGTCGATGGCATCGTCACCCGCCTCACCAAGACGGTGAAGCATCTGGTGGACGCCGGCGATGAGGTGGTGGTCTTCTGTCCGGAAGGCTGCCCGGAGGAGTACATGGGAGCTCGGCTGATCGGCGTTCCAGCAATGCCGCTGCCGCTCTATCCGGAGCTGAAACTGGCCTTGCCTCGCCCAGCGGTGTCGGACGCGATCGATGCATTCCAACCCGACCTGATCCATGTGGTGAACCCGGCGGTGCTGGGTCTCGGCGGCATCTGGCTCGCGAAGAACAAAGGCATCCCCCTGGTCGCCAGCTATCACACCCACCTGCCCAAGTACCTCGAGCACTACGGATTGGGAATGCTGGAGCCGCTCCTGTGGGAAATGCTCAAGGCCGCGCACAACCAGGCCCTGCTGAATCTGTGCACCTCAACCGCCATGGTGAAGGAGCTCAGCGACAAGGGCATTCAACACACTGATCTGTGGCAGCGGGGCGTGGACACGGAGTTGTTCCGTCCTGAGCTGCGCAGCGCGGAACGGCGCCAGCGGCTTCTCGGGGGCCATGACGACCGCGGTGCCCTGCTGCTGTACGTCGGCCGCCTCTCCGCCGAGAAGCAGATTGAACGTATCCGCCCCGTGCTGGAAGCCCTTCCCGATGCACGGCTGGCCCTGGTTGGCGATGGTCCCCACCGCCAGCAACTGGAAAAACATTTCGAGGGAACCGCCACCACCTTCGTCGGTTATCTCGCAGGGGAAGACCTGGCAGGGGCCTACGCCAGCGGCGATGCCTTCCTGTTCCCCTCCAGCACAGAGACGCTGGGCCTGGTGCTGCTGGAAGCCATGGCAGCCGGGTGTCCCGTGGTCGGCGCCAACCGTGGCGGCATCCCCGACATCATCACCGACGGCATCAACGGCTGTCTCTATGAACCCGACGGCGCCGACGGAGGCGCCGCAAGCCTGATCGAAGCCACCCGCCGTCTGCTGGGCAACGACCTCGAACGCCAGGCTCTGCGCACTTCAGCCCGTGCCGAAGCCGAGCGCTGGGGCTGGGCGGGTGCCACCGAACAACTGCGGACCTACTACCGCACGGTGCTGTCCACACCTCAACTCACGGCCGCCTAGCGCTGCCGGGTCCTTTCCCACTCCGCCAGCACCTTTTTGGCCATCGGCAGAGCGTGAACGGATCCACCGCCTGGGGTGTTCTGGGCAAAGGCCACCACCACAATCTTGCCGTCGGGATAGGGGGCATAGCAGCCGAACCAGGCATGGTCAGGTCCTCCCGTGCTGTCCTCCGCCGTTCCGGTTTTGCCGGCCGCCGGTGGAATGCCAGGACCATTGAGGCCTGCACCGGTTCCGGCCTCCACCACTTTGCGCAACCCCTCCCGGATCGTCTGCAAGGTTGAAGGCTTGATCGCCACCTTGGTTCGGTGCTCTGGGCTCAGCCAATCGATGTCACCGGAGGCAAGGTGCGGCGTCACCAACCAACCACCATTGGCGAACACCGCATAGGCGCGGGCTAACTGAAGAGGGGTGATCTGCACCACGGACTGACCGATGGAGGCACTGGCCATGTCCTCAGGGATCCAGGGGCTCGTGCCGGGATCAGTCCAGCCGCGGCCGCGTGCTGCCCAGTCTTCATCCCCCACCAACCCGACACTCTCTTCCCAGCCGATCTCAATACCGGTCTTCTGCTGAAAGCCCAGCTGATCAGCCGCCTGTTTCAGCGCCTTGGAGCCGACTCCAACCCCCACTTGGTAGAAGAACGTGTTGCTGGAGAAGCGCAGAGCATCGGCATAGCCGATGTGACCGAAGCCAGCCCCGTTGTGATCAGGGAAACAGTGGCCGCCGTAGGTGATGCAGGCCTTGGTATGCAGCTTGGTATCGGGCGGGAATTTGCCCGACTCCATGCCGGCTATCGCTGTCACCGGCTTCCAGGTGCTGCCGGGGTCATAGGGATTCATGGCCCGAGACAGCAACGGTTTCTTCGGATTGGAGAAAAGGGCGTCGTACTCCCTCTGGGTGGTGATCAGCTTGGAGAAAAAGTTCGGATCAAAACTGGGGCGGCTGGCCAAGGCCAACACGGCACCTGTGGCCGCCTCCAACGCCACCACGGCGCCGCCAGGCTTGTCCGCCAGCGCTTGCTCCGCCACCCGCTGCAGATCCAGATCGAGGGTGAGCACCAGATCCTTTCCTGCTTCTGAGGGGCGATCACCCAGGTTGCGCTGTACCTCACCCATGGCATTCACCTCCAGCATCTGGCCGCCCCACTTGCCACGCAGATGGCTCTCGTAGGCGGCTTCAACCCCGGTGCGACCGATCCGATCGCGGATCTTGTAGCCCTTTTCCGCCAGAACGTCGTATTCGTTTTCCGTGATCGGCTGGGTGTAGCCGAGGGCGTGAGCCGCCAGGGTTCCGTTGGGATAGGACCGCAGAATGTCGACGTCCACCTGGGCACCCCGCAACACCAGGGCCTGTTCACGGAAGCGCAGCACCTGTTCCGGCTTGAGATCCAGGGCCAATGTGGTGCGATAACCATCCCGATCCAAACCCTTCTGACGGCGCTGATCCAGCAGATCAGGCTCCAGATTCAGCAGCCTGGCCAGGCGATCACGCAGATCAGGCCAGTCGTCATCGCTGACCAGACGCGGCTCGAGGTACAGCGAATAGGTGAGCTTGCTGGTGGCCAGCACCCGCCCTTTGCGATCAAGCAAGCGACCGCGGATCGGCGAGCGGGGTACAAGACGGATGCGGTTTTCATCCGCCAGTTCACGGAAGCGCGACCCCTCCAGCAGCTGCATCCAGACCAGGCGGCTGACCATGGCGCCGCAGAACATCAGCACCAACAGCAGCAGCACAAGGGGTTGCTGTCGCAGACCGGTCTGCCGCTGCTGTGCCAAACGGGTCATCCCTGTTGCACTGGCAAGCGACGGCGCAATTCCTCAAGCCGCTCTTCAATCCGCCGCAGGGTCGGCAGCAAGTCATCCGAGTCCTCCTGGGGTTGTTCAACCGTTCCTGGTTCCTCGACGGACACGGATACCGGCATCACCGGATTGCCCAGCCCAGGGCTCACGGCATCCAACTGCTCTCGAACATCACGCGCCACGGGCTCACCCTCCTGACGCAAATCAGCGATGGGGTCCTCCGACCCGGCGGTGAACACCTCAACCACTTTGCCTGGACCTCCCTGCCGGGCCCGTTCCAGCACGGCCAGCCCGACCGGGAGCACATCCTGCATCAGCGACAGACGCAACTGGTCAAGCGGGTTGTCGGAGTTGGATTCAGCGGCCATGGGGCCAGATCAACGAACCCCAGTCTGTCCCGAAGGAAGCGCCAATGTCGGACAGGCGGAACGATCAGCCGCCAGGGACCAACCCATCACCCCACTGAGCACCATGAGCATCACCACTGGCACCAGCGCTTTCTGGGTGGTGTCCAACAGAATCCACTCACGCCAGGCACGCCAGAAGCGGCTGCGCTCAAAGCGCCGATGTTCCCGGGTTTCATCCCGCTGACGCCGCCGGATCGCCTTGTCCACCCAACGCTCGAAAGCCCGCTTCTTGGTGATCGTCATCTTGCGTTCCACCTCGAGCATCTGCCCGGAACCCAGCTCGGGATGGAAGGTGCTGATCAGCTCGAGGCTCTTGAGGAACATCTCCACAGCGCCATCGTGAACAGCCGTGGCGTGATCATCCAGCTGACCCCAGTCGAGTTCGGGGTAAAAGCGGCTGCGGTTGGCCTTGATCTGATCTTCCGTCAGCTGACCGGGCTCCCGCAACCAGCGATCGGTGTTGCTGTCGAACCGCCGCCAGTAGAGGAAGGGGTTCAGATAGATCGTGCGGCCACCCAGCTGAATGCTGTCCTGCTGCAACCGACGCTGCAGCTGAACATCCTGCTGTTGTGTCGCCGTCATATCCCAAAGGCCGGTGGCCCAAGGTATCGATGATGTAGAGCCGTCGCCAGCCGTGAATCAGCTTGCGGCCTGCGCAGATCGCGCGCCGGCATGGGGCAACACCTTGCCGCGGATCCGGTAGCCCCGACGCCTGAGAAAACTGCAGAGGGCGGCCTGCTCCGACGGCACGCTGATGTTGAACGCGAAGAAATTGCTGCGTCCAGCGAAATAACGCTTCAGGTCGAGGTCATGGCGCTGCCAGGCCTCCTCCCAGTGCTGACGAAGGTCGTCGAGCGTCAACGAGGGATCGTCGTAGGCCCGACGCATCCGATCGAGGTAGGCACGGGCGTACTTGCCCTTGCGGTGATTCATGCGTGAGTCCACCCAGCGGCTCACATCACGCGTGTTGTAGATGAAGCAGGAGCCTGGGTACTGCAGGTCCAACAGGGGGAAGAGGCGGTAGGCGTAGAACTCACCGCAGAGTTCCATGTCCGTGTAGCCGCAATAGCCATCCACGCCATCCAGCAACGGCTTGGAAAAGGTGAAGTTGGCCTGGATCCGACGGGCCAGCCGTCCCTTGTCGTAGTGGATCGAGCTGTACCCGTTCTTCCGCAACAACTTGTGGAACGACCGCGTGCCGCACTTGTTGTGACCGATCAAAAAAATTCGGCCCGGTTTGGACCGGGGCCGCAACCAATCCCACACCATCACTCCCACTCAATCGTGCCGGGGGGTTTGCTGGTGATATCGAGCACCACCCGATTCACTCCCTTCACCTCATTCACGATCCGGTTAGAGATGGTCTCCATCAGGTCGTAGGGAAGCCGGGACCAATCGGCGGTCATTCCGTCTTCACTGGACACACAACGCAGCACGATCGGCCAGGCATAGGTGCGTTTGTCGCCCATCACGCCAACGGAACGCACAGGCAACAGCACCGCAAAGGCCTGCCAGATGTCGTGATACAGCCCAGCCTCCTTGATTTCCTGACGCACGATCAGGTCAGCATCACGCAAACAATCCAGCTTCTCGTCGGTGACTTCACCCAAGATGCGGATGGCCAGACCTGGCCCCGGGAAGGGATGGCGGCGCACGATCTCCTCGGGCAGGCCGAGGCTGCGGCCCACCTTGCGCACTTCGTCCTTGAACAGCTTGCGCAGGGGCTCCACCAACTTGAACTGAAGATCCTTGGGAAGACCGCCCACGTTGTGATGGCTCTTGATCTTCACAGCAACCCGCTCGCCGGTCTTGGGATCGACATTGGTGCCAGCGCTTTCGATCACATCGGGGTAAAGCGTGCCCTGGGCCAGGTAATCGAAGGGTCCAAGCCGCTTGCTCTCCTCTTCGAACACCCGAATGAACTCGGTGCCGATGATCTTGCGCTTCTCCTCCGGATCGGTGATGCCCTTCAGCTTGCTGATGAACCGCTGGCGCGCATTGATGTACTCCACATGGATGTTGAACTTCCGGTCGAAGAAGTCCATGAGGAACTCGGGCTCACCCTTCCGCATGAAGCCCTGGTCGATGAACATGCAGGTGAGCTGATCACCGATCGCTTTCTTCAGCAGAAAGGCGAGGGTGGATGAATCCACACCGCCGGAGAGGGCCAGCAAGACGCGCTTGTCGCCCACCTGCTCCCGCACCAGGCCAACGGCCTCGTCAATGAACGCCGCGGTGGTCCAATCCGGATCACAACCGCAAACGTGATAAACGAAATTGCGGATCAGGGCCATGCCGCAGGTGGAATGCACCACCTCGGGGTGGAACTGAACGCCGTAGAGCTTGCGCTGCAGGTGCGCCACCGCCGCCTCCGGTGTGTTGGCCGTGTGGGCCAGGCGCACGAAACCCTCGGGCAGCGCCTTCACCGAGTCGCCATGGCTCATCCACATCGTCGAACCGTTGTCGACATTGGTGAGCAGATCCGTGGGGTCATCAACCTCAAGGGGTGCTTTGCCGTATTCGGCCTTGCCGGTGGCGGCCTCCACCACACCACCCAGCTGCTGCACCATCAGCTGCATCCCGTAGCAAACCCCCAGCACGGGGATGCCCAGATCCCAGATGCCGGGATCGCACAGGGGCGCATGTTCTGCGTACACCGAACTGGGGCCACCGCTGAGGATGATTCCCTTCGGGGCCATGCGCCGCAGCTCTTCCGCCGACGTGCTGTAACCGAGCACCACCGAAAACACCTCGGTCTCCCGCACACGGCGGGCGATCAGCTCGGAATACTGCGAGCCGAAATCAAGGATGACGATGGCCGGCTGACGCTGACCGTCGGAGGAGTACTGGGACATCAATCCGGAAATGTGTCGCCTTGCGACAACCGTCAATCCATCAGCGTAAAGAAGCGCTTCACCGCCACCGGTCCTAGCCAGCGCAGGCTGCGGCTCCGATCGAACAGCGCCGCACCGATCCGCATCGTCCAGTCGCCGTAGCGGGCCACATAGACCTGACTGCGCCGCTCCACCGTCGCGGCCAGATGCTGGCCGAGGGCGCTGGACTGATCAGCCTCCAACGCCTGGAAGGCCTCCTCAACGGATGCTGCACCACGAAGCTGCAGCAACTGGGCCGCCGGCAGGCCGGCATCCAGCCCCAGTGCCACCAGCACCTCCAAACGGCCATCGGCCAGGTGGTGATGGGTATGAAAAATGCCGCCGGCCAGCTTGATCAATTTGCCGTGGTAACCGATCAGCAGCAGATCGCGAACACTGGCCTCCGCCGCGGCCACCAGCACCGGCCCGACCCAGTTCCCCACCTTGAGCACGGGCCCCAGACCCTGCTGACGGGCCAGATCCAATCCGTTCTCTCCAATCACCAGCACGAGGCGTCCCTGAAAGGCCGGTTCTCCAGCGAGTGCCTGCAGCTCTGCAAGCACCTGCTGCAATTGATCCGGTGCCGCGCTGCGCTGCACCTCCGCCTGGGTGCCGATCAAGGCGAGACCATCCACAACGCCGAAGGCAGCATTGCTGGTGCGTTGGGCCAAACTGCGCCCCAACGGAAGAATCGGTTGCACCAGCAGGCCCCGGCCCGGCGTCAACAGAGGCAGCAGATTGCGCTCCAACAGCTCACGGGCGAAGCCGGAGAGGCAAATGTCTCCCTCAGGGCCAAACCGACCCACCCCTTCTCCGGCCTGCAGCTCGAGCACCGGCTGGGATGAGGCGATCCAGGCCACCCGCACCCAGATTTCGAGATCCCGCGTCAGATCCAGGCCAGGCCCTGGATCACAACGGCTGATTCCCAGGGCCTGGCCATCCGCCAAGGGAGCTGCCGAACAAACCGGCACCTGCAGCAAGGGTTGATCCGACCCCTGGTTCAACTGCTGCTCAGCGTTAAACGGTTCACCAAGCAACACCTGCAAGGCAGCCTTGGCCGCCGCCGCCACCCACACCGGCAGGGTCAATCCGGGGCTGGAGAGGGCGATGGGACCAGACAAGCTGTTTTCTAGAGTCGCCGATTGGCATCCCCCGCGCCATGCAGGACAAGCTCACCCTGATGATTCCGGGCCCCACCCCGGTGCCGGAAACGGTGCTGAAGGCCATGGGTCGTCACCCCATCGGCCATCGCAGCGGGGAGTTCCAGGCCATCGTGCGACGCACCACCGAACAGCTCAAGTGGCTGCACCAGACGACGAGCGACGTGCTGGTGATCACCGGAAGCGGAACAGCTGCCATGGAGGCGGGAATCATCAACACCCTCAGCCGCGGCGACAAGGTGCTCTGCGGCGACAACGGCAAGTTCGGCGAACGCTGGGTCAAGGTCGCCCGCGCCTACGGACTTGACGTCGAGGTGATCAAAGCGGAGTGGGGCCAACCTCTCGATCCGGAAGCCTTCCGCTCGGCGTTGGAAGCCGACAGCGCTAAAGCGATCAAAGCCGTGATCCTCACCCACTCGGAAACCTCAACAGGGGTGATCAATGACCTGGAGAGCATTGCCCGTCACGTGAAGGCCCACGGAACGGCCCTAACCCTGGCGGACTGCGTCACCAGCCTGGGTGCCACCAACGTGCCCATGGACGCCTGGGGACTGGATGTGGTGGCTTCAGGCGCACAAAAGGGCTACATGCTTCCCCCGGGCCTCAGTTTTGTGGCCATGAGCGCACGGGCCTGGGAAGCCTACGAGCGCTCCGATCTGCCCAAGTTTTATCTGGATCTGGGCCCCTACCGGAAAACAGCGGCGAAGGACAGCAACCCCTTCACCCCCGCGGTGAACCTCTACTTCGGCCTGGAAGCTGCTCTGGACATGATGCAGAAGGAAGGCCTGGAGGCGATTTTTGCCCGTCACGCCCGCCATCGCGCTGCCGCCCAGGCAGGCATGAAGGCGATTGGCCTGCCCCTGTTTGCCGCCGAGGGTTGCGGCAGCCCAGCCATCACAGCAGTGGCCCCCGAAAGCATCGATGCCGAACAGTTGCGCAAAGCCGTAAAGGAAAAATTCGACATTCTTCTCGCTGGTGGACAAGATCATCTCAAAGGTCAGGTGTTCCGCATCGGCCATCTCGGCTATGTCTGCGACCGGGATGTATTGACCGCCGTCGCTGCGATTGAAGCCACCCTTCAATCCCTTGGCCTGCACAAAGGCAGCATGGGTGCGGGGGTCGCTGCAGCATCAGCGGCGCTTGGCTAGAACACAGGTGGTGAGAGCGATCTCGCCCCGCTGCGGGTGTAATTCAGTGGTAGAATGTCAGCTTCCCAAGCTGAACGTCGCCGGTTCGAGTCCGGTCACCCGCTTGAAGAAACTTCGGATCAACCTCAGGAGCGAGGTTTGATCAATTGAAGAACCTGAGGTCCGGTACATCCAGCGCGACGTTCCTGTCCCAAAGCCTGCAATATCAAAGAAGCCGCTTCATTGATCCGACCATCCTCTGCACATTGACGAGCACTTGCAAACAAGGCTTTAGATGCTGATTCGTGGTCCTGACGTTGTTGAGCAGCCGTCTCTGATAGTTTTGTTGTCGTAAGCATCAGGGCCAACGTTCGAATCCCCTTATCAACAACATAGTAGCCCTAGTTGATATTTAGACCATCTCAGAAGCCAAATTCGGAGTTGCTGAACAACAACCGTTCGATGGCTTGAATTCAGGTCAGGTCCCCGGCTCTTCAGCGTTGCCCCCCAGATCCGCAATCCGGTCGCGCAGCTGAGAACATCGACGTTGATCGCCCTTGGCTTCAGCGAGCGCGAGCGCAAACTCCAACTTCTCGAGCTGATGTCCACCTTCGAGAAAGCCTGACCGGGTCCAGATGGTCATGCCATGCAAGGTGCGAGAAGCACAAGCATTGGAGGCAGGGATGGTGGTCGCCATGGTTGCCTTTCTTTTTATTTTGGCACCGTGCACCACCCCTACGCGACATCGCAGCTCAGCTCTGTTTCGTCCTCCTGACCCCAGGACTCGTTCTGAGCAGGCTCATCAGGCAGACCAGCCTCTGACGTCGGAGCCGTGATGTCCAAAAGCTCACGCGTTTCGCGCAACAGGGCTTCAACACCCTCCAGGGTGGAGATCTCTTCATCCGGCACAGCATTCAGATCCTTTTGCTGCTGGCGCAGTTGAAGTTCAAGCGCTTGCTGACGCTGTTCCAGTTTCACCAAACGCTGCGATAGAGCTGTGATGGTTTGAGCGAGATCTTCCGCAGTGCGGGTGATCCGAAAGGACACGGAGGATGTCATCACCGAAAACCTGGTGGTTGCGCTGATGACAACACAGGAGCGCCGTTGTCTCAAGATCAAGCTGACCTGACGCGATCGAGACTGATGCCTTCAATGGTGACGCTGGGGCTGTACCTGCTGGCTGGAACTGCCATCGGACTGCTGGCTTTACTCAGCGGCATTCCCGCTGCTCCTCTGGCGGGGGCCTTGCTGGGTGCTGGCATCGTCAGCATGAGCGGTCAACTGGAAGCAGCCACATGGCCACCGGGAACACGCACGGTTCTTCAAATCGGCATCGGCACCGTGATCGGAACCGGCCTAACTCGCACCTCTTTGGAGCAATTGCAAGTTTTGTGGAAACCAGCGGTTCTGATCACCCTGGCACTGGTGCTGACGGGACTGGTCGTCGGACTGTGGAGCAGCCGTTTGCTCGGCATTGATCCCATCGTGGCCTTGCTGGGAGCAGCGCCAGGAGGCATCAGTGGTATGAGCCTGGTGGGTGCGGAATTCGGCGTGGGCGCTGCGGTGGCGGCCCTCCACGCTGTTCGGCTGATCACGGTGCTGCTGGTGCTGCCGTTGGTGGTGCGGCTGATCGTGCCCTCGACAGCTGGGAGCTGATCGATACCTTGGAATTACTTACTAACACTGTTATGGGTCCCATCAGGTCATCGCTGGTTCTCTCCGCCGCGGCCCTGATCGGTGCTTTGGGCAGTGTCAGTCCCACCGTCAACGCGGCTGAAGCCACCGAGGAGAAGGGCGCCAAGATCTACTGCTTCATGCGTTCCAGCGGCAACGACCACACGGTCAGCTGGAATGCCGCATACGCCGTGATCAAACGCCAGGGCAGTGGCATGTTCAAAACATCTCCCGAGCATGCCTCGGTGATGATTACAGAAGCCGTCGTCAAAGACCCCGGCAATTTCCCCGACTGTGGCCAGTTCCTTGGTGATCTGTTCGGCGGGAACACCCAACCAGCCAACGCCGCCACCCTTGGACAGTCCTCATCCATCCCCAGCAGCACCGACGACACAACGCGCTACAGCTACTGATCACTCAGGGCTTCTGGGTCTGACCCTTCTGGCTGCCGTGTTGCTGGCAGGCTGCCAAACCGAACAGCCCTCAAAACCACCTTCCAACACACCGACAGCACTCGTCACCAGTTGCCTGGGGGACTTCCGGATCGAAGACCTCAAGCTCATGGTCGAACGCTGCGATGAGGCCATTGGTCAGTCACCGGATCAAGCCGAACTGCGTCGGGACCGCGCTCTTATCTTGACTCTGCTTGGCGATCAATCCAAAGCCTGCAATGACGTCGACGCAGCACTATCGCTGCTGACGCAATCAAACCAGCCGATCGATCCGATGCTGCAGCACGAACTCCAAGTGCGTCAGGCCGCCTGCAAACAATCCCGCACCATGGCGGGCAAGGATTGGCGCTCCAATGTCAATCGCCGAGGCCCCATCAACACCTCGATCCGTTCCGCCTTGCTGGCCAACAATCCATCCACCAACTGATCTGCGGCGCCGAGCTGCAGCCAGTGGCAGGTCAGGCCACCGCCCATCCCAAGACGATGACAGCGGTCTTCAGCTTGGTCGAGGTCGCCGGGCGTCCACGGGCGTTCCAGCAACACCACATGTCGAGCCCTGTGAAGGGTGAAGCCGAGGGAACCAGTGCCGAAGGTGGCCAGCAGACAATCGTTCTGACCCTGCTGAAAACGATCCACACACTGCTGACGTTCAGCGGGGCTCTGGCGACCGGTCAACAATTCCCCACCGAGGGTTTGCTGCAAAAGCTGCAACGGAGCCACGAAGCCACTGAACAACACCACCGCTTCCCCTTCTCGACGCAATGACTCGACCAGTTGCTGAGCCGCAGGCAATTTGAATTCAGCTGCGATCTGGCGCATGGAGGTCAGCAAGGCCAGGTGCTCAGCATCCCGTCGCACCTCTCCACGACGGGCTCGACGCCTGTAGTCATCCAGCACCAGCCCAACACGATGATCAAAACCCGTGCTCTCAGCCTCCGAAAGAGCCAAAGGGTGTAGACGCCGCCGCTTGGGTGGAAGGTCCACCACCTGCTGTTTGCGACGATGCAGTATTAAGGGGCGGCTCAACCGCCGCAGCTCTTCCAATTGACTCGCGCCTGTCGCCTGCCACCGTTTACCGGATCGGCTCTCCCGCCAGTGGCCTTGGCAATAACGCTCCTCGAACTGGCGTTGATCCCGCGCAATCGGATGATCCATAGCCGCAAGCAGGGGATACAGCTGAGAGGGGCGACCGTTCTTCATTGGAGTTCCCGTCAGCATCCAGATCGCGCGCAGACGGGGATGACGGGCCAGTCGTAACAAAGCCGCCGTGCGCTGCGCCTTAAGTGACTGGGCGTAATGCGCTTCATCCACCACCAAGAGGGTTCCTGCCGGCGGCAGGTTGTCGGGGAGCCGGGCCCAACTCACCAACTCAAGCTCAACACCAACGGCCTCTGATTCCCGGCGCCAGTGGGGATGCAGGCCGACGGGGGCCACCACAAGCAGACGCACCTCAGCACAACGCATCAGGGCACGGGCCGCCAACAGAGCTGTAAGGGTCTTCCCCAGCCCCATCTCATCCGCCAGAACGGCGCCGCGACGGGCCAGGAGCCAGCGGACCCCGGAGCGTTGATGGCGCAAGGGATGACGACCATCCTGCAGGGCTGTGTCGAGATCCGCCGCAGCCACAAGGGTCCGATGCGATGGCAGCGGTGGCAGGGGGTACTCGCACCAATCAAGCCATTCCTGCAAAGCGGAAGTGATGGGGAAACGCTGTCCCAGGGCCTGTTGAAGCGGATCGGCTGCCGCCAAGGGAAAGTCCCAGCCATGGCTTGGACCGTTCCAGCGTCCCCGAGGCCTGATCCGACGCAACTGGGCCTGGGTCACCGCATCGAAGGGACTGACCACACGAATCAACCCAGCTGGAGAGAGATCCAGACAACAGGTCGTTGTGGGTTTTGGCGGCGTCAACAAGCCCCCACAAACGATCACTTTAAGAAACTCGGTTCAGCGTGCAGGCTTTGAGATCAAGATTCACATCACAGGCGAAGAAACCTTCCAAAATGCAGCGTTCGACACATTGACTGACTTTTCATTCACGGCAGAATCAATCCAACCGATGCATTCGGATGCACAACAGGGACGCGGTTTTTCTCGACGAACTCTGTCCCAAATTACGTGTCCGAAGATGGCGACAGTCAATTCATACATTTACAGGACAAAGTTGTATTTATTGCGGCAAACCTTCGGAGTCAATTGATCACATTCACCCCCGAGCAAGAGGGGGCTTGAGTGTGACCGAAAACTGTGTTCCGGCGTGCTTGGCCTGCAATGGCCGCAAATCTGACGCGGATGTTTTCGACTGGTATCGGCGGCAGCGTTTTTACGATCCACGGCGCGCCATGGCGATTCGCGCCTGGATGGATGGCGACCTCCGGCTCGCCCTTCGATTGCTGCAATGGGCCCAGCCGGATCAACCCATCAGCGAACCGGAAGATTTCCCCGTCGCCGCCCAAGCCGCCTGATCTCTACCAGACTCGGCACACGTCTGGCGAGTGATGCCGCTGGCAAATGGAGGCCTGAACACCGGGGTCTTCAGGGGCCAAGACCACAGCACTGGCGAACAGTGCAGCCGTCAAGATGGCCCGGAGGACAAGAACCCCGGAGCGAGAATGCTGGAGAGACGACGACGTCAAAGCAGTACATTTGATCTAATACAGGTGTACTGATGCTGATCGATCTTGTCAAGCGATCGAGGCCCCTGGCGTCTGACGCCAAGCTGCTGGTGCTGGGGGGTGGATACAGCGGACGTTGTTTGGCCAGTCTGGCCCGCGCCATGGGAACTCCGGTGCTTTGCACCCGGCGCTCCCTCGACGCCACCCACGCTGATCTGCTCTTCGACAGCAACGGTCAGGACCGGCTCGACCCGGGCGCTCTGGAGGGCGTAACCCATCTGCTGTGCACCATCCCCCCGGATCGGGATGGAAACGATCCGGTGTTGTCGAAGCTGCTTGTCACACTCAGAAACCTGCCGCTGCGTTGGGCGGGCTATCTCTCCACGACAGGGGTCTATGGCGATCGTCAGGGCAGCTGGGTGTCCGAGCAGGACGAACCATCGCCGATGCTGGACCGCAGCATCCGCCGCCTGAATTGCGAAAAAGCTTGGCTGCACTCCGGTCTACCGATCCAGATTCTGCGCCTGCCTGGCATCTATGGCCCAGGACGGTCGGTGCTTAACGCCTTGCACCAAGGGCGCGCACGCTTGATCGACAAACCTGGCCAGGTGTTCTGCCGTATCCATGTGGAAGACATCGCAGGGGCCTGCTGGCACCTCATGCATCGCACCGAGCAGGGAACTCCACCGACCATGGATCAAGGGAACCTGGTGAACGTGGTAGATGACCTCCCGGCTCCCACAGCGGAACTGATGCGGCATGCGGCATCCCTGTTGGGTTGTGCCCTACCGCCGCTGGAGCCGTTCGATCAAATCGTGGACAGCTTGAGCCCCATGGCTCAGACGTTCTGGAGCGAGAACCGCCGCGTCAGCAATCACAAGCTCTGCCACGACCTCGGTTACACGCTGCTGCATCCGGACTACTTCAACGGGCTTCAGGATTGTTTGAACCAGGACAGACTCAATCCGCCTGACCTCCACTCCCCCCCTCGATCAACCAACGGTTGAAATCGATACCCTTTCCCTCCTCAGGCACGGGAACACCAACATCTTTGAGGAAGCGAGAGGGATGCAGTTCAATCCAGCCGTAGCGCAGGCCTGAGGCCAATCCCACCAACAGACACCCCAGCAACAGCAAACGCAGCACAGCAATGGGCCCACGTGATTCCATAAACCCTAGGCATGAGCTGGTGATTGCTCTCGGCGATCCCGCTGGGATCGGTATGGAAGTGGTGCTCAAAGCCCTAGCCTCAGCCGAGCTCCCCCACGAGCTCCAACCGCTGCTGGTGGGTTGCAGGCGCAGTCTGCTCCGCACCCACGCGCGACTGCAGCAGCAATCAAACCTCCCCCTGGCTGACCCCGCAGCGCTCAGAATCGACGACCAACCCCTGAAGGCCAACGTTCAACCAGGGCAACCCAGCACCAGCGGAGCCGAGGCTGGATTTCGCTGGCTCACCCGTGCCGTTGAACTGCTTCAGTCACGGGGATCCCGAGCCCTGGTGACCGCCCCCATCGCCAAACATCTCTGGCACGCGGCCGGCCATTGCTATCCCGGGCAGACGGAACGTCTGGCAGAGCTGGCGGGTTGCCAACGCTCCTCCATGTTGTTCACTGCTGTCTCTCCCACCAGCGGTTGGCGCCTGAACACCTTGCTGGCCACCACCCACATCCCCCTCAGCCAGATCCCTGGGGCGCTGACCCCAGACCTGGTGCACCACAAACTGGACGTGCTGCTGGGGTTCTGCCAACGCTTCACGACCACACCACATCTGCGCATCGCCGGCCTCAATCCCCATGCCGGCGAAGCCGGTCAGCTGGGCCACGAGGAAGCCGACTGGCTGCTGCCACTGCTGGATCAATGGCGAAAAGACCATCCTCAGGTGCGTCTGGAAGGTCCCATTCCCCCCGACACCTGCTGGATCAGCGCCGCCCATGCCTGGCAGACCCCGAATCAGCCTGGGCCTGACGGGATCCTGGCCTTGTATCACGACCAAGGGCTGATTCCGGTGAAGTTATTGGCCTTCGATGCGGCGGTGAACACCACCTTGGAACTGCCGTTTCTGCGCACCTCCCCCGACCACGGCACCGCCTTCGACATCGCAGCGCAAGGCATCGCGAGCCCTGAGAGCACGGCAGCAGCCATCAAGGCCGCCTGGGACCTGAGCTGAACTCAGGCCGGCTTGACCCGCATCAGCACCTGACCGAATTCCACCGGCGTGCCGTTGTCCACCAGGATCTCCACCACTTCACCGCCAACCTCCGACTCCAGCTCGTTCATCAGCTTCATCGCTTCAAGGATGCAGACGGTCTGGCCGACATTGATCCGACTGCCCACCTCAACAAAGGCAGGTTCGCCAGGCGCGGGAGCGCGGTAAAAGGTGCCCACCATGGGAGCCGTGACTTCGAGCAGGTCACTGCGGGTTGCGGTGGATGCAGGCGGCGCAGCTGCAGGCTCGACGGGTGCAACGGACGCTGGAGCAGTGGCGGCAACGGGAGCGGGCATGACCGGGGCCATCACAGCCTGGGCCGGCAGGTTGCGACGGATTTCCAGGCGGAAGTCATCCCCTTCCAACCGGAACTCCTGAATGTCGCTCTCGCCGAGCGCCTCCAGCAAGCGGTGCAGTTGTTCGTGATCCAGCTGCATGGTCATCCGTTTTCGCGCCCGAGGTAACTGTCGTTGCGGGTATCCACTTTGATCTTTTCTCCCACAGAAAGGAAGAGCGGAACCATCACCTGGGCGCCGGTCTCCAGAATGGCGGGCTTGGTGCCACCTGTGGCGGTGTCGCCTTTGACGCCAGGATCGGTCTCCTTGATCTCAAGAACCACGGAGTTGGGCAGTTCAACCTCAAGGGGGGTGTCATTCCAGGACACCACGTTCACCTCCATACCTTCCTTGAGGTATTTACGGCTCTCTCCAATCTGGTCGGCGCTGAGGCGAGTCTCCTCATAGGTGGCCATGTCCATGAAGACATAGTCCTCACCTTCCATGTAGGTGTGCTGAAGAGAGGATTTCTCCAGCATCGCCTGGGGAAGCATTTCCCCGGCGCGGAAGGTTTTCTCCACCACGTTGCCGGACTTCACCGCCTTGAGCTTGGTGCGCACGAAGGCAGATCCCTTGCCGGGCTTGACGTGCAAGAACTCGACCACGCGCCAGACGGCCCCATCGATCTCGATCGTGGTGCCGGTGCGGAAGTCGTTACTGGAGATCATTCCCACCGAACGGTTCCTCGGACTATACGGCTGTGCCAAAGTCCCGTCAGCACTGGGGTTCCCCCTTGGTCCATCAGCGTTTGAACGCCGTCCTTGCTGCCCTGATCAGCTTTGCTCTGATCACAACGGCTGCCCCTGCCTGGGCCGGCTTGCCCCAGGGCAATGCTGTGAAAGACCCTGCCGCAATCCTCCGGGACGCGCTGCCGTTTGATCAGGACGACATCCGCGAACTTCAGCATCGGCTGGAGCTCACCAGTGACGATCTGCGGGCCAAACGCTGGACAGCCCTCGGCAAGACGGTGTCCCGCAGTGAAGCGCTGCTCAACACCCGCCGCGACACCATCCTGAGTTCGATCCCAGCGGCCAAGCGCGATACGGCTGAAACGCTGTTGCAGAGGGTGGATCAGGGGCTGGAAGATCTCAAAGAGAAGGTCAAAGCCACCGATAAGCCAGGTTTCATCGCCGATCGACGCAACACGCTGCGCTCCATCGGTGATGTGGAGGCCCTGCTGGTGCCCGACGGCTTTGAACGGGAGATCCCCGCAGAATTCGATGCCCTCCCCAGGCTGAAGGGAAGGGCCACCCTGAGCGTGAGCACCACCCAGGGGGAGCTAACCACCGTGGTGGATGGTTACAACGCCCCCCTTACCGCAGGTGCCTTCGTCGATCTCGCCCTCAAGGGCTTCTACGACGGCCTGCCCTTCATCCGGGCCGAGGACTTCTACGTGCTCCAGAGCGGGGATCCTGAGGGGCCGGAGATCGGCTACGTGGATCCGAAGACCAAGCAGGAGCGCCACGTGCCCCTGGAGATCCGAGTGCCGGGCGAAGACGACACGATCTACAACGAAACCTTTGAGGATGTGGGCCTGTTCAAGGCCACACCGACACTTCCGTTCGCAACCCTGGGCACCCTCGGCTGGGCCCATTCGGACCAGGCCCTCGATGACGGGTCCTCCCAGTTCTTCATGTTTCTCTACGAAGCAGAACTCACCCCTGCTGGCCTGAACCTCGTGGATGGCCGCAATGCAGCCTTCGGTTATGTGGTGGAGGGCTTCGATGTTCTGGAGGAATTGGGCGTTGATGACCGGATCACTGCCGTGAAGGTGATCGAGGGAGCGGAGCAGCTCAAAGCCCACGCATGAGCCCAACCCTGGCGGAGCTGAGTGAAGAGGAGCTGCTGAGGCGGCTAGCCCACTTCGCTCCGCCCGATCAGCTCAGTGACGACACCGCGGCTCTGGCCGCCGACCCCCGCCCCCTGCTGATCAACACCGACGTTCTCGTGGACGGCATCCATTTCAGCGATGGAACGACCACAGCCATGGATGTGGGCTGGCGTGCCGTTGCCGCCAACCTGTCCGACCTGGCCGCCAGCGGTGCCGTCGAGATCGAGGGGATCACCGTGGGCCTGGTCGCCCCAGGACGCACCAGCTGGGACTGGGTGGAGGGGGTGTATCAAGGCATCAGTGCCGTCTTAGACCAGTACGGCGGCATCCTGCTGGGGGGTGACTGCTCCAGAGGAGAGCAGCGACTGCTCTCCATCACAGCCCTTGGCCGTCAAGGACCCCTGCGTCTGCATCGCAACGCAGCCCGCCCCGGCGATGTGCTCGTCACAAGTGGAGCCCATGGTCTCAGCCGGCTGGGGCTCGCCCTGCTGCAAAACGACCCCAACGTCCGTGACATCGCTCTGAGCTTGGCCTTGCGGAACCAAGCGATCGCACGACATCAACGACCGACACCTCGGCTGAAGGACGTCCAGCTGCTGCTGGCCTGCAAGCCGGAGCATCTGCCATGGCGGGCCGGGGGCACCGACAGCAGCGACGGACTTCTCGCGGCCGTCGCAGGACTCTGCAACTCCAGCCGTTGTGGAGCAGTGCTGCGGAACAACCTGCTTCCCGTGAGCGAAGGCTGGCCTGAGGGACCTCCATGGACGGATTGGTGCCTCGCCGGAGGAGAGGACTTTGAGCTGGTGCTGAGCCTTCCCGAAGCCTGGGCCGATGCCTGGCAGCAATGCGTCCCCGAAAGCCAGCGCATCGGCCAGATCAATCCTGAAGCAGGCATCATCCGCTGGGCCCACAACCACGCAAAGGTGGACATGAGCAGCTTTGATCACTTCCGCCAGCCATAGGCGACGGCGCCTAAACAAAAAAATCCCCCCCTGGATGGGAGGGATCAAGAGGGCGATCAGCTGACGATCACTTCCAGTTCTTGGCCACCACTTCGGCCAGATCAACAACACGCTGGCTGTAGCCCCACTCGTTGTCGTACCAGGCCAGGATCTTCACGGCCTTGTCACCCATGGCGTAGGTGAGGTCGGCGTCAAAGATGGTGGATTCGTTGGTGCCGGCGTAGTCGGTGGAAACCAAAGGCAGGTCGCTGTATTTGATGATCCCCTTCATGCCGTTCTCAGAAGCCGACTTGATCGCGGCCTTGATGTCGTCGACGCTGGCGGCGCGGGAGGGACCGAAGGTGAGGTCAACAGCGGAGACGTTCGGAGTGGGAACGCGCATGGCGAAGCCAGTGAGCTTGCCCTTCACTTCGGGGTAGACCAGAGCCACGGCCTTGGCCGCACCGGTGGTGGTGGGGACCATGTTCAGTGCCGCAGCACGGGCGCGGCGCAGGTCACGGTGGCTGTTGTCCAGGATCCGCTGGTCGCCGGTGTAACTGTGGATGGTGGTCATCAGACCCCAGTCAAGGCCGAAGTTCTGATCCAGAACCTTGACGATCGGAGCCAGACAGTTGGTGGTGCAGCTGGCGTTGCTGAGGATGTCCCAATCTTCATGGCGGTACTGGTCGTCGTTGACGCCCACCACGAAAGTGCCGACGCGATCACCCTTGCCGGGGGCGGTGAGGATGACCTTCTTCGCGCCAGCCTGGATGTGCATGCTGGCCTTCTCATCGGTGTTGAACACACCGGTGGACTCGATCACCAGATCAACACCCCACTCCTTCCAGGGGCAGTTGAGGGGATTGCGGTCGGCGAAGAACTTGATCTCCTTGCCGTTGACGAACATCGAGCTGTCCGTGGTCTTGATGTCCACGGAAGGATCCAAACGACCAAGGATGGAGTCGTAGGTCAGCAGATGTGCACTGGTGGCAGGGTCGGACGTGGAGTTCATCCCCACGATTTCCAGACCGGTGTCAGCACCACGGCTGATCCAACCCCGCAGAACATTGCGACCGATCCGGCCGAATCCATTGATCGCAACGCGCAGGGTCATGGCAGAAGCGGCAAAGCCGCGCAAGGGTTTTGGCCGCCGATCATACAGAAATCAGCAGAAATACCTTGTTCAGGCCCATTGAGATTGACGCTATCCCTGTCTCAGATCAGCAGACAAGCGGCGATAGCTGGCCTATCTTTCCCCAGTCCGAATCCTTCCGTTGCCGCGCCTGCTCGACCGTCAGACACCAGTCCACTTCATCGGTGTCGGGGGAATTGGCATGTCGGCCCTGGCCCGGATTCTGGTCGACCGCGGACACCCGGTCAGCGGCTCGGACCCCCGTGACAATGCGACAACACAACAACTGATGACCCTGGGGGTCAAGGTCTACCGCCAGCAGAATGAAAGCTGCATTGACGCCGTCACGGGACCGACCAATGCCTGTTCACCGGTGGTGGTGATCAGCACTGCCATTCCCGAGAGCAATCCGGAACTGCAACGGGCCCGGCAGCAGGGTCTCGAGATCTGGCATCGATCCGATCTTCTAGCGGCTCTGATCGAGCAGCAACCCTCCATTGCGGTGGCCGGCAGCCATGGCAAGACAACCACCAGCACCTTGATCACCACGTTGCTGCTGGAGGCCGATCAAGATCCGACCGCTGTCATCGGCGGCATCGTTCCCCGGTTGGGCAGCAATGGTCATTCCGGCCAGGGGAAATTGCTCGTAGCCGAAGCGGATGAATCCGATGGATCCCTGGTGAAATTCAGCCCCAGTCTGGGCGTGATCACCAACCTGGAGCTGGATCACACCGATCACTATTCCAGCCTCGACGATCTGATTTCCACCTTGCAACGCTTCGCGGGCGGTTGCGATCGCGTGTTGGCCAACCACGACTGCCCGATCCTGCAGGAACACTTCCAGCCGACGGCCTGGTGGTCCAACGAAAGTGCCGAAACGGTTGACTTCGCCGCCCTGCCCCTGAGCCTCGAGGGCGATCGCTGCATCGCCCGCTTCTATGAAGCGGGGCGAGCTGTCGGCGACTTCACCCTGCCGATGGCCGGGCTGCACAACCTGAGCAATGCAACAGCCGCTTTGGCCGCCTGCCGGATGGAAGGTCTTCCCTTCGACCAACTCGTGGAAGGTCTCGCGGGACTGAAAGCACCAGGACGCCGGTTTGATCTTCGGGGCACCTGGAAAGGCCGTCACATCGTTGACGACTACGCCCACCATCCCAGTGAGGTGAAGGCAACCCTGAAGATGGCACGCCTGATGGTGAGCAGTGGCCGCAGTCCGCTACCCACAGCGCCGCAACGTCTGCTGGCAGTGTTCCAGCCCCACCGCTACAGCCGCACCCAGCAGTTCCTCGATGGTTTTGCCCAAGCCCTGCAGAACTGTGATCTGCTGCTGCTGGCTCCTGTCTATCCCGCAGGAGAGCAACCGCTGCAGGGCATCTGCAGCAAGGCCCTGGCGGATCGGGTCCACAGCCTGAAACCCGATCTGAAAATCGCCGTTGCCGACAACCTCGACGAACTCACCGACCTGGTGAAGCAGCACAGCCGCGAACAGGATCTCGTCCTGGCCATGGGCGCTGGCGATGTGAATGGACTGTGGGCAAGGCTGACGTCATGACTCCATGCGATGCCCGCCGGCCCCAGGCCGGAGCCAGCCTTGCGGAATTCACCACGTGGCGGGTGGGAGGAAACGCCGAATGGCTGGCGGAACCCACCAGTCTTGAAGAAACACAAGGCTGGGTTCAATGGGCCGCTCAACAGGGCATGCCCTGCCGCGTCATCGGTGCTGGATCGAATCTGCTGATTCACGATGACGGCCTGCCCGGGCTCTCGCTCTGCCTGCGCAAACTTCAAGGGATGCAGATCGATGCACTCAGTGGAACCATTGAGGTGCTCGCCGGCGAACCGATCCCGTCGATGGCACGACGGGCTGCACGCGCTGGGCTGCATGGCCTGGAGTGGGCGGTTGGCATCCCTGGAACCGCAGGCGGTGCCGCTGTGATGAATGCAGGCGCCCAAGGAGGCTGCACAGCGGAATGGTTGGAGTCAGTGCGGGTCATGCCGCTGAAGGGAGGCGACTGCTTTGAGCTTCAGCGGGATCAACTGAACTTCGCTTACCGCCACAGCCGACTGCAAGACAACGACCTCGTGCTGTTGTCCGCACGGTTCCGCTTGGAGCCCGGTCGCGATCCGGACGAACTCAAACGGGTCACCAGTGCGAATCTCAGCCACCGCACCACCACGCAGCCCTATCAACAACCCAGCTGCGGCAGTGTCTTCCGCAATCCCGAACCGCTCAAGGCCGGACGGCTGATCGAAGAGCAGGGGCTGAAGGGAACCCGGATCGGCGGCGCCGAGATCTCAACCGTGCATGCCAATTTCATCGTCAACACCGGTGTTGCCCAGGCGAAGGACATCGCCCAGCTGATCCACCTGGTGCAGGACCGCATCGAAGCCGAGCACGGAATTCGTCTGCACCCCGAAGTGAAGCGGCTGGGATTCGCTTCGGCGGCTTAACCTTCCGGCTCCCACAGGATCGCCATGGCAGGGTTCGGACTCCCCAATTTCGGCCAGCTCACCGAAGCCTTCAAGAAGGCCCAGGAGATTCAGCAGAACGCTCAGGCCCTGCAGGACGAACTGGACGGGATGGAGATCGAAGGCCAGAGCAGCGATGGCCGTGCCAGCGTTTGGCTGTCGGGCAACCAGCAACCCCTGCGGGTGCGGCTGGACCCAGCCCTGCTGCAGGAGGGACAACAGGCCAGCGAAACGGCCACCCTGGAAGCCCTGCAGGCGGCCTATGAGCAGTCCACCACCACGATGAAGGGCCGCATGGAAGAACTCACAGGTGGCTTGAACCTCAACCTCCCCGGGATGGGCGGCTGAGGCTGCACTGCTCCACCAGCGCGGCCTTGTAAAGCGGATAACGCTCCCAGTCCTTGGACACGCCGCAACCGGGCTCGCCGCGATGCAGGCAGTCCCTGAACCGGCAGGGCCAGGGATCCAGTTGCTGCCGGAGCTCCGGGAACAGAATTCCCAGTTCCTGGGGATCATCCGGCAGGTCAGGACGGTTGAACCCAGGGGTGTCAGCCACCCTCGAGCTGGGTCCCAGAGGAAACAGCTCCACATGCCGGGTGGTGTGGCGACCGCGCTGCAGCCGTCCGGACACCGCTGCAGTCCGCAGTTGAAGAGCAGGGCACAGCTGGTTCAGCAGGCTGCTCTTACCGACACCAGAAGGCCCGCACAGCACCGACAATTGGGCAGCAGCCAAGCGTTGCCGTAGGGCATCCATGCCCGTTCCAGCGACGCTGGAAAGCGCCAGAGGGTTATATCCCCAACCCTTCAACCGGGTCATGAGCCGATCAAGAGCTGGAGGTGAAAGGAGGTCTGTTTTGGTGAGCAGAAGGATCACCTCCAGCCCCGTCCGTTCCGCTGTCAACAGGAAGCGACTCGCCTGATCAGGGTCGAACCTGGGCTGCTCGACCGCCAACACCACTGCCACCAAGGAGGCATTGGCCACCGGGGGCCGTGAAAGAAATCTGTCGCGCGGCTCCACATCAACCACAACAGCGCGTGCCTGACCTGGATCGATCGCCTCAACCACGACCCGGTCACCCACGTAGACCGCTGCTCCCCGATGGCTCAATCGGGTGCGTCGAGTGCAGAGCAGTCGGCCTGGACATCCGACAGGTGCGGCATCCAGCTCAACCTCCAGATAGTTGGCCTGAAGCGCCACCACCATCCCGGATGCCACCGGACTGCCGGTATCAGGCACCGCGGATCACCTCGATGGTGATGGCATCCGTCGTTTGATCAATGCACTCCACACGATGGCCTGCATCCCTCAAGCCTGGAAGAACCATGGCCTCCGGCTCACCCCGATCGAGGCACACCATCAGGCAGTCACCGGAGCTCATTTGCTCAAGGGTCAGCTTGCAGCGAATGAAGTTCACAGGACAGGGCGTTCCCCGCAGGTCCAGGGAACGCCTCATCATCCCTTCTGACCGAACAAACGAGCGAACAGACCGCTGTTGTGATGGTGGTGCTGCTTGCCGCGAGCGGAATGATGACCCGCCAGCTGTTCAAGGAGATCCCGCTCGGTATCACTGAGCCGCTTCGGTAGGTCAACGGTGACCGTTACACGCTGATCACCTCGCGCCACCGGATTCCCAAGTTTGGGGATGCCCTGGTTCGGCAACGTAAGCAACGTAGCGGGCTGGGTGCCGGAGGGGATGTTCAACTCCTTGGTTCCATCCACGGTTTCCACTTCGATGGTGTCGCCAAGAATCGCCTGGAGGTAACTGACCTTCACCTCGGAGAGGATGTTGAGGCCATCCCGCTTCAGGCGTGGGTGATTGCGAACGGTGAGAAAAACATAAAGGTCACCGGACGGGCCTCCACGGGGTCCCGCATTGCCTTCACCCGAGACCCGCAGACGGGTTCCAGTGTCCACCCCGGCGGGAATGTTGATCCGCAACTTCTTGCGCACCTGCTTGACGCCCTGGCCCCCACAGGAGGCGCAGGGATCGGCAATCACCTGGCCACTCCCACCGCAGGTGGGACATTCGGCAACCTGGGTAAAGCTGCCGAAGGGAGTCCGCGTGGCACGGCGCACCTGACCAGCACCGCCGCAGGTACCGCAGGTGGTAGGACCACTGCCCGCCTTGGCACCACTGCCACCGCAAGTGTCACAGGTCTCCAGATGCGGGATCTTGATCTCCTGCTCCTGGCCGAACACCGCCTGATCGAAATCAATCGTCAGGTCGTAACGAAGATCATCCCCCTGCTGGGGTCCCTGACGCCGCGGCCGACCACCACCTCCGGGTCCACCAAAGCCCTGAAAAAAGGTCTCGAACAGATCCGCAAATCCGCCCATGTCCCCCATATCCGGGGCACCGGCCGCGCCTCCGAGGCCGGCTTCACCGAACTGGTCGTAACGGGCGCGGGTCTGGGGATCACTCAGCACCTCGTAAGCGCGACCAATTTCCTTGAAACGATCTTCAGCGCCGGGATCTTTATTGATATCGGGGTGGTACTGACGCGCCATACGCCGATAAGCCCGCTTGAGACTGTCGGGATCCACATCCCGACTGACACCCAGCAGGTCGTAAAAGTCGGCCATCAGGCCTCCTCCTCCATCTGATCCGGTGTGGCTGCAGCTGACGTTGGGTCGGAAGGGCCGGGCCCCATCGACACCTTCACCATCGCGTGACGCAGCACACGCCCGTCGCGGTGGTAGCCACGCTGGAGCTCCTCACACACCACATCCTCAGCAAACTCAACGCTTTCCTCCCTCAGCACCGCCTCATGAAGGTTCGGGTCGAAGTCCTGACCAACCACCTCCATCCGTGCCACCCCCTGCTGCTTCAACACATCCACCAGTTGCTTGTAGAGACCCTGATAACTGCGATGCAACGCCTGAGCTTCTTCACCTTCGGGATTGAGCTGCTGACGGGCTCGCTCGAAATTGTCAACGACCGGAAGGATCTCGGTGAGGGTCGAACAGACCAACTGCTGACGCATGTCGTCCTGATCGCGGCTCTGGCGCTTACGGAAATTATCGAAATCCGCAGCAATTCGGACGTACTGGCTGTTGAGCGTCTCATGCTCCTGCTTCAGCGTGTTGAGCTCCTGTTCAAGCTGCTGCATCCGCGCCGCGGGATCCAAGACTCCGGCTTCCTGGTCGCAAGTGGGTTCTGGAGTATCCGGAGCTGCCTCCGGAGTAGCAGGGGCATCACCGGACACGACGGTCTGATCCTGCTCTGGAATGGAGGCGTCGCCGCTCATGCTGACCGCTCAGTGTTTGCTGCCTATACATGTTGAAGGTCAACGCTCACCTCCCACAAGCTGCGGAAGCCCGCACCTCGATCTCAACCCATGACCCTGACGCTGCCAACGCCTGATGCCGACGACACGGCGCGGCAACGTTTTGCCCTTGAACTGCTGCTGCAACAGCCTGTGCCGGGGCCGGAACAGCTGCTTAACAGTCGACACCTGCTGCAAGACGCCCTTCAGGACGTGCGTCCAGATCAATGGCGGATGCTCCAGGCCATGCCGATCTCGATTGGTGCTGATCACCTCGACATCGCCGTCCCCAGTCAGTGGCGCAATCAGGAATGGCAACGCCTGATTGATCAACTGCCGGAACAACAACGCACGATCCGACTTCATCCAGCAATCGAAGCGGATCTCCAGCAGGTTTTGCACACCGAAGCCACAAAAGCTGACGAGCCCAAAACAGATCAAACCACGCAATCATCAAGCGATTCCATCAGCTCTCCTTTAGAAGACGTTGACGAACCTGAAACCACATTTCAGCCATTCTCCGAATCCTTCCTACAGGATTTCAGTCCTTTTGAAGCACTTGGAGAAACTGTTGAAGATGCTCAACTGACTCAGGACGCCATTGACCTGGAGACCAGTCTCAAGGATGCAGAAGCATCTCCGGTGGTGATGCTGGTGGACCGAATTCTGCTGCAAGCGATGTCCGTCAATGCAAGCGATATCCACGTGGAACCTCAACAAAAAGGGCTGCGTCTGCGATTTCGTCAGGACGGCGTACTCCAGCAGTACATCGAACCACTGCCGAGTCGTCTTGTTCCGGCAGTGACATCTCGATTCAAGATTCTTGCGGACTTAGACATCGCTGAGCGTCGTCAAGCCCAAGACGGCCGTATTCGACGCAGGTTCCGCGACAGGGTGATTGACTTCCGCGTCAACACGCTCCCCAGTCGCTTTGGTGAGAAAGTCTGTTTGCGACTGCTTGACAGTGGCGCGACCCAATTGGGCCTGGACAAATTGGTCAGCGAAGCCGAAGCCTTGTCGCTCGTCAGGGATCTGGGTTCGAAACCCTTCGGAATGATTTTGGTCACCGGGCCGACGGGCTCAGGCAAATCCACCACCCTTTACTCCTTGCTTGCCGAACGCAACGACCCCGGCGTCAATATCTCCACAGTGGAAGACCCGATTGAATACACCCTTCCCGGCATCACCCAATGCCAGGTCAATCGGGACAAGGGCTTCGACTTTCCAACAGCACTAAGGGCCTTCATGCGCCAGGACCCTGACGTTCTTCTGGTGGGAGAAACCCGTGACCTGGAAACCGCGAAAACGGCCATCGAGGCAGCCCTCACAGGTCATCTGGTGCTCAGCACCCTGCACGCCAATGATGCGCCCAGCACCATTGCCCGCCTCGACGAAATGGGCGTGGAGCCGTTCATGGTGGCGGCATCTCTCATCGGAATCATTTCCCAACGGCTGGTACGCAGGGTCTGCTCCCACTGCCGCGAGCCCTACAAGCCGGATGAACGGGAACTGGGCCGCTTCGGTCTGATGGCAAGTCGGGAGGCGGATATCACGTTCTACCGAGCGCATCGCGCGCGCCAAGACGAATCAGTGTGCACCCATTGCCAAGGAAGTGGTTACAAAGGTCGTGTCGGCATCTACGAGGTGCTGCGGATCACCGATGAGATATCTGCAGCCATTTCCAAGCGAGCCAGCACCGATGAAATCCGACAGCTCGCACTGCAATCGGGAATGATGACGCTCCTGGGATACAGCCTGGAACTCGTGCGTCAAGGCGAAACGACCCTCGAAGAAGTGGGGCGCATGGTCTTAACAGATTCCGGACTGGAGTCCGAGCGCAGAGCGCGTTCCCTTAGCACAATGACCTGTAAAGGGTGCGGAGCCGGTCTCCATGAGACCTGGCTTGAGTGTCCTTACTGCCTGACGCCACGACACTGAGGAGCCGGTCATGGACCTGATGATCGAAGACCTGATGGAACAACTGGTGAAGGGTGGCGGAAGCGATCTGCATCTGGCAACCGGACACGCACCCTACGGCCGCTTCAGCGGGGAACTGAAACCGATGCTTGAGAAGAAGCTCGATCCGGAGACGTGCAACAAATTAATCTTCTCTTTGTTGAACAACAGCCAACGAAAAACTCTTGAACAGACCTGGGAGCTGGACTGCGCCTATGGACTCAAAGGAGTAGCACGTTTCCGCATCAATGTGTATCGCCAGAGAGGAACTTATGCAGCATGCTTGCGCGCCCTGGGCAACAATATACCGACGATTCAACAACTTAATCTACCAGAAGTTGCCATTAAGATCAGCAACAAACCGCGTGGACTGGTTCTGATCACAGGACCGACAGGCTCAGGCAAGACAACAACATTAGCAGCACTGATTAATCACATCAATCACACCCGCAATGAACACATTCTAACCATTGAAGACCCAATCGAATTTACATACAGAAACGAGAAAAATCTGATTCACCAACGCCAGGTCAACGACGACACCCGCAGTTTCGCCAATGCATTGCGAGCTGCTTTACGGGAGGATCCAGATGTCATTCTCGTGGGGGAAATGCGGGATCTGGAAACGATTCAATTGGCCGTCAGCGCTGCCGAGACGGGACACCTCGTCTTCGGAACCTTGCACACCAGCTCAGCCGCCCAGACTGTAGATCGAATGGTTGATGCCTTTCCACCGGACCAACAGTCGCAGATCCGGGTGCAGCTCTCCGGCAGTTTGACAGCTGTCTTCTCCCAAACCCTCTGCAAACGTCAGAACCCAAGGGAGGACCAGTTCGGTCGTGTGATGGCGCAGGAAATCATGATCAACACGCCTGCCACCGCCAATCTGATTCGGGAAGGAAAAACAGCACAACTGTATTCATGCATTCAGACGGGCGCAGAGCAGGGCATGCAGACACTGGAGAGAGCCTTGGCCAACTTGGTGTTGAGCGGAGATGTGTCCGATGCCGAGGCCGTCGCCAAGGCCAGCAAACCGGAAGAATTGCAAAGGCTTCTGACAGTTTCTTAAGCCAAGGCCGGCGCTAAGAGTTAAAAACAACCATGGCTGATTTCCTAGCGACCTATCCCAGTCCCGCAGGACAGGTGCGAACGGTAACCATCAAGGCAGCCAACCTTACGGAAGCCAGAAAACTGCTACGCAGGCGGGGCATTCGGGCTGAAAACCTTCGTCCAGTCGCCCCTGGAAACACCAAGAACGCCACAACGGATCGATCTGCAAAACGTGGTTTCGGTGCAATTGAGATCAAACTTTTTGAGAGAGCACCGGGCGTCAAAGAAAAGGCGGTTTTTGCCAACAAACTGGCGGCTCTGATCAATGCAGGCGTCCCGATCGTGCGCAGCCTGGATCTGATGGCGAGGCAGCAAAAACTGCCTATGTTCAAACGCGCACTCAACAAAGTGAGCCTCGACGTCAATGAGGGTATTGCGTTGGGGACAGCCCTGCGTCAGTGGCCAAAAGTTTTTGACAATCTAAGCGTTGCCATGGTGGAAGCCGGAGAAGCCGGTGGCGTTCTGGATGAGACCCTTGGACGGTTAGCCAAACTGCTCGAGGACAATGCCAAACTTAAAAATCAAATCAAAGGAGCACTTGCCTACCCAGTAATTGTGCTTGTCATTGCCATCCTTGTTTTTTTTGGGATGACCATTTTTTTGATCCCTGTTTTTGCTGAAATCTTCGAAGATTTGGGGGCTGAGCTACCAGTTTTTACACAAATTCTCATTGATTTAAGTTCACTTTTGCGAAGCAGCTTTTCGCTATACGCGATAGCAATAATTATATTATCGTTATGGATGCTAAAACGCTTTTACGCGACTCACAAAGGCAGACGAGCAGTTGATCTGCTGATCTTAAAAATGCCACTCTTCGGCGATTTAATTTTGTTAGCAGCAACAGCTCAATACTGCCGGATCTTCAGTTCCTTAACCAGAGCTGGGGTACCCATCCTTCTTTCCATGGAGATCTCGAGCGAAACTGCAGGCAATTCAATCATCTCCGATGCCATTGATGCATCCAGAGAGATGGTTCAAGAAGGTGTACTCCTAAGTGATGCTCTCATTCGCCAAAAAGTTCTACCAGACATGGCCCTAGAGATGCTAGCGATTGGCGAAGAATCAGGGGAAATGGACAAAATGCTCGGCAAAGTCGCTGACTTCTACGAAGACGAGGTAAGCACCACAACAAAAGCCCTGACATCGCTACTCGAGCCAATCATGATTGTGCTCGTTGGCGGCATTGTGGGGTCAATTCTGGTGGCGATGTACCTGCCGATGTTCAGCGTGTTTAGTGAGATCTCTTGAAGATTGCTGCGACGGCACGACCTGCTGACCAACCGCCGCTCCAGCAAGCCTGGAAGTTGAAACCGCCGGTCACCCCATCCACATCCAACAGTTCACCGGCCAGGTAAAGACCGGGACATTGGCGGCTCTCCATTGTGGCCAGGTTGACCTCCCCCAAAGCGACACCACCAGCGGTGACGAACTCCTCCCCGAACGGCCCCCGTCCCTGGATCGACAAACTCTGCCCGCAGAGCAGCTCCACCAATTGACGCTCCGCCTTCGCCGGCAGGTCCGCCCAACGGCGCTCAGCCTCAACTCCGGCCATGGTCAAGAAGGCTTGCCACAACCGCCGTGGCAAATGCTCGCAGGGGTTGGCCGCTGAAAGGGTTCGCCGCGCCTGCTCCCGCCGCCATTGATGCAGCCGCTGCTCCATCCCTTGACGGCCCTGGCCTGCACTCCAATCCACTTTCAGCTCACCCTGGTAACGGCTCTGATGCAAGGCCCTGGCCGCAAAGGCCGAGAGGCGCAGCGTGGCCGGACCACTCAGACCGCGGTGGGTGATCAGCACCCGCCCGGTCTGGCGAAAACGCTGGTTGCCCAGCTTCAGATCCAAGCCCACATCATCGACGGCGATGCCACTGCAGTCCGTCAGGGCCGGAGCCTGCAGCGTGAGGCTGAACAGCGACGGCACAGGCGGCACCACCCGATGACCCAGGGATTGCGCCAGTTTCCTGCCACTGGGATGTCCCCCCGTGGCCAGCATCACGCAGCGCCCATGCAAAGGCCCCAGACCGCGGCCCTCGAGCACAAACCCCCCCTCGGGGTGAACTCGCACCTGCTGGACCATGGCCTTAGTGCGCAGCTGGACACCCGATGCCTTTGCCGCCTTCTGCAGGCACTGAATCACAGCCTCAGAACGGTTCTGCTGCGGAAACATCCGTCCATCGGGTTCCTCCACCAGCGTGAGCCCATGCTCGTCAAACCAGGCGATCGCATCGCCGCAGGCGAAGCGACTGAAGGGCCCCCGCAAGGGTCGACTGCCGCGGGGGTAATGGGTGGCCAGTTCACGAGGGTCCCAGCAGGCATGGGTCACATTGCAGCGACCGCCACCGCTGATGCGCACCTTCTGGAGAGGCTCGGGGGTCCCTTCCAGCAGCAGCACCTGCCGAACCCCCTGCTCGGCTGCGGTGATCGCCGCCATATACCCAGCAGGACCACCGCCAACAACGATCAAATCAAGCGGGCTGGAAGCGGAGGGCGACACCGTTGTTGCAGTAGCGCTTGCCGGTGGGTCGCGGTCCGTCATTGAACACGTGGCCCTGGTGCCCACCACAACGACTGCAGTGGTATTCCGTACGCGGCAGGATCAGTTTGAAATCTACTTTCGTGGCGATGGCCCCATCCAGGGGCTGCCAGAAGCTGGGCCAGCCGGTGCCGCTGTCGAACTTGGCCTCCGACGAAAACAACGGCGCATCACAGCCTGCGCAGTGGTACGTACCTGAACGCTTCTCAGCATTGAGCGGACTGGTGAACGGGCGTTCGGTCCCCTCATTACGCAACACGTCATAGGCCTGGGAAGACAACCGCTCACGCCACTGGTCGGCATTGAGATCCCATGAGGGATCACCAGCTTTCGACGCCGCCACCACAGCCTGAGGTCTCCAAAGACTTCCAAAAACCCCTGCCATGGCCGCCAAAAGCAGCGATCGTCGGGACAGAACAGCGGCACTCAGGCTCATTGATGCTGACGCAGGTATCACGGCCGGTTCTAATGGATTGATGACCGCTGCAGGATCCACCGCTGCCTACCGCTTCAGTGTGGCTCCGATGCTGGATTGCACCGACCGCCATTTCCGAGTGCTAATGCGGCAGATCAGCCGCAGGGCCCTGCTCTACAGCGAAATGGTGGTAGCCCAGGCGCTGCATCACAGCAAGCGACGCAGCAAACTCCTGGATTTCGATCCTGTAGAACATCCCATCGCCCTGCAGGTGGGGGGGGACGATCCAGCCCTGCTGGCCGAGGCGGCACGACTGGCGCAGGACTGGGGCTACGACGAGATCAACCTCAATGTGGGGTGCCCGAGCCAGAAGGTTCAAGCCGGCAATTTCGGAGCCTGCCTTATGGCAGAGCCAGATCTGGTCGCCCGCTGCGTGGAAGCCATGGCGGACGCAGGGGGACTCCCCGTGACCGTGAAGCATCGAATCGGCATTGACGATCTCGACAGCGATGCGCTGCTGACGAACTTCGTGGATCGGTTAGCACTGGCGGGGGCCAGCCGCTTCTCGGTTCATGCCCGTAAGGCCTGGCTGGAGGGCCTGGATCCCAAGCAGAACAGGACAATTCCTCCGCTGCAGCACGAGCGCGTGGTGGCCCTCAAACAGCGCCGGCCCGATCTGGTGATTGAACTCAACGGAGGGCTGGAATCCCCTGAAGACTGCCTTCAGGCGCTGGAGGGGTGCGATGGCGCCATGGTGGGGCGGGCGGCCTACAACCATCCCTTGCGCTGGACCAGCGTCGATGCCTTGATTTTCGGGGAGGAATCACGCCAGATTCTGGCTTCAGACGTGGTGGACGGGCTGCTTCCCCATGCGGCCGCTCATCTGGAGCGAGGGGGACGGCTGTGGGAGCTCTGCCGTCACCTGGTGCAACTCGTGGAAGGCGTTCGCGGTGCGCGTCACTGGCGCCGGGAGCTGGGGGAGAAAGCCCAGCGCCCAGGGGCCGACCTGAAAGTCTTGGTCCAAGCCGGGCAGCAGCTCAAGGACGCAGGACTCTGATCAACGGCTGAGGTCAGCCCTCAGCTCCGCCGTAACCGGAGTAGTCATCGCCACCACCACTGGACGATCCACGGCGACGACGGCTGCGCCCTTCGTCGTAGGCGTTTCCCTCACCAGCATTATCGCGGGCGCCGTAGCTGCGGTCTTCCCAGCCCCGTGCACCGGAGGGACGATCACCACCGCCGCCGTAGCCGCCACCGCGATAACCACCGCCACCGCCGTAGCCACCACCGCCGCCACCGCCATAACCGCCGCCGCCACGGCGGGGGGCACTACCACGGGGCTCCGCTTTATTGATCCGCAGAGGACGGCCCATCAGTTCTGCACCCTGCAGCCCCTCAATCGCTGCCTCTTCGATGGACTCATCGGCCATCTCAATGAAGGCAAAACCTCGCTTGCGGCCTGTGTCCCGCTCGAGGGGCAGCGCGCAATTGGTCACTTCACCGAACTGGGCAAACAGTTCGATCACATCTTCCTGCTCAGCGCGGAAGGGGAGGTTGCCGACAAAAATGCTCACGTTTTGCGTGGACCGGGTACGAAACAGTGGACCGATGAGGCCTTGAACATTGCCATCGGGCCATGACTCCGGAACGAAGTGACATACCTCTGGCTGATCAAGCGTAGACCCGTTTATGGGTGAGAGTCATCCCATGGGTTGGGTTCCGTTGAAACGCTGTAACCAGCGCTGAAGCTGTTCATCAACACGCTCAAATCCTGTCCCCCCTTCACTGCGACGGGCAGCCACAACGGCGCGGGGAGCCAGGGCATCATGCAGATCCGCCTCAAAGGCCGGATGGAGTTCCTTCCAGGCACTCAGATCAAGGTCCCGCAACAGACAACCCTGCTCAAGGGAGCGACGGACGACGGCCCCCACCAATTGATAAGCCTCACGAAATGGAACGCCACGAGACACCAGATAGTCGGCCACATCCGTTGCATTGGAGAAGTCCTGCTCCACCGCTTCATTGAGGCGCTCCACTCTGAAATCAAGGCCTTCCTCAAACAAAATCGCCATCGCCTCAACACAATCACGCGTTGTACGGAAGGCATCAAACAGCGCCTCCTTGTCTTCCTGAAAATCCTTGTTGTAAGCCAGCGGAAGACCCTTGATCATGGTCAGCAAGCCTTGAAGATGTCCAAAGACCCGCCCGGTCTTTCCCCGAACAAGCTCGGGCACATCGGGATTCTTCTTCTGAGGCATCAGGCTGCTGCCCGTGGCACAGCGGTCGCTGAGACGCACAAACCCAAATTCCTCGGACGCCCAGGCGATCACCTCTTCTGCAAGACGGCTGAGGTGCACCATCACCAGGGACGCGGCAGCGGAGAACTCAACGCAGAAATCACGATCGCTGACCGCATCGAGGCTGTTGGCGTAAACCGCTGAGAAACCCAGCTCCTTCGCGGTGTGCTGGCGATCAATCGGTACAGGTGTGCCCGCCAGGGCAGCAGCGCCGAGCGGGGAGATGTTCACGCGTTTCCGCACATCCTGAAGACGCTCCCGGTCGCGCTCCAGCATCTCGACATAGGCGAGGAGGTGATGGGCGAGACAGAGCGGTTGGGCCCGCTGCAGGTGGGTGTACCCAGGAATCATGGTGCGGCGATGGCGATCGGCCTGGGTCAGCAGCGCCCCCTGCAACCGCTGCAGATCGTGATCCAGGCCATCAAGCCGCCGCCGCAGCCAGAGGCGTAGGTCAGTCCCAACCTGATCATTACGGCTACGTCCGGTGTGGAGCTTCTTGCCGACGGGACCGAGCAAGGCAATCAGCCGGCGTTCCACGGCGAAATGAACATCCTCATCGGCCAA
Source organism: Synechococcus sp. KORDI-52 (assembly GCF_000737595.1). Classification (NCBI taxonomy): domain Bacteria; kingdom Bacillati; phylum Cyanobacteriota; class Cyanophyceae; order Synechococcales; family Synechococcaceae; genus Synechococcus; species Synechococcus sp. KORDI-52. The sequence goes on from NZ_CP006271.1 coordinate 454,519, forward strand.
ACCTGGCTCGAAACTGCCGGATGCCGCCTCAGCACGAATCGTCTCCAGGCCCTCCACCAACTGCTCAGCCTCCGCCTCCGTGATCACTCCCACGCTGGCGAGCATCCGGGCATGGGCGATCGACCCATCGAGATCCTCCTGAAGAAGGGTCAAGTCAAAACCGATGGAAGCGTTGAACTCCTCGATGAAGGGATGCAGACCCTGCTCAAAACGATCGCTCCAGGTGCCTGCAGCACCACCGGTCACCCCAGCAGCCATCAATTCATCCGTCGATTTCCTCAGCTTGTCAGGCGGTTGACCGTCCCTGCACACTCGGCAACGTGACCGCTTCTGGAACTTTCAGCACCACAAGGGACGCATCGTCCTCCAGCTGACGATCCGGACCCACAAACCGATCCAAACGTTCAAACAGGCTTTCAAGAATTCCCTGCGCCCCCTGACCACTGCGACATACCGTTTCAAGGGCACGAATCAGCCGTGCCTCATCGAAACGGTCGCCGGTGATCCCGGGTGCCTCGGTCACGCCATCCGTGTAATAGAGCAACACATCTCCGGGTTCAAGACGAACCTCGCCAAGGGCAAACTCAGCCTCAGGTTGGAGACCGATCAGAAGCCCGGCGGCATCGAGCCGCATAACCACCCGACGTTCGGCACGCCAAAGTAGGGGCGGGTTATGGGCCGCGTTGGCATAGCGCAGCCGCAGCGTGCGTGGATCCAGATCGGAATAAAACAGCGTCACAAACCGGTGGGACTGCGCGAGGTCCTCCTGAGCCAGCTGGTTGAGGTCATGAAGAATTCGGTCAGGTGGCAGCCCGCTGAGAACCTCCGCGCGCAGCATCCCTCTCAGCATCGTCATCAGCAGACCGGCGGGAACGCCTTTGCCCATGACATCCCCCATCACCAACGCCCAGCGACCACGCTCACGGCGTCGGCCAATCAGTTCCGGACGGGTGGGAATGAAGTCGTAGTAGTCACCGCCCACCTGAAAGGCGGGCCGGCACCGCGCGGCCAGCTCGACGCCTTCGATCACCGGGCAGCGATCCGGCAACAACTGGGCCTGAATTTCCGCGCCGATGCTGAGTTGACGGTCGACCCGCTCATGACGGCGTGCATCCTGCAGCATCTGATCGTTTTCGATCGCGACACCAGCCAGATCCGCCACCAACTGGACATGCCGACGATGCACCTCAGTCCAGGCGACCGAACCGTTGCGGGCATAGACATAAAGACGACCCCGCGACCGACCGCGGGCCGTCACAGACGTGGACAACAGAGCCACTTTGGGAAGGCAGCGTTGAACCAGACGATCAAGCGCCAACAGCTGCTGGTCGTCGCTACCAAAACCTGCAGCAGAGCCGGGTTCAAAGGCGGCTAAACGCCGCAGCACCTCCTGGGACGGATCAACCGGACTCCCCTGCAGCTGGTCACGCCAGAGGCGACCATCCACCTGAAACGGAACCAGCAAAGCGCCCTCAACCGCCACCAGACGCGCGGCCACGACAGGCACAAGCTCGAGAAAGCGCTGGAGGTTCGTGAAGCTGCGGAGGGCAAACCCCAGGGAGACCAGCAAATCCTGGTTGCGACGCTGTTCGCTGCTGAGGCTGTCAAACAGCTGACGCAGTGAGGCCATCGCCTGTGGCGAGGGAGCCCCAATCCGCGGCTGAGGGCTGGGGTGACGTCCGGGCGGCTTGCTGCTCAACATCGCACCGCCAGGATTCGAAAGTTAGCAACGCTTCAGCGTCCAGCCAGCAGAGCCTCAACGAATTCAAAACTGTTGAAGGGGCGCAGATCACGGATGCCTTCACCAGCACCGATGAAACGAATCGGCAATCCGGCCTCGGATGACACCGCCAGGGCGACGCCACCACGGGCTGTGCCGTCGAGTTTGGTGATCACGACACCGGTAAGGCCGGCCGCCTGGGCAAAGGCCATGGCCTGGCGAAGCCCGTTCTGACCCTGGCTTGCATCCAGAACCAGCAGCGATTCGACCTTCGCCTCCGGCGCCAAGCGATCGATGATCTTCCTGACTTTCTGGAGTTCTTCCATCAGGTTGTGCTTGGTCTGCAACCGTCCAGCGGTGTCCACCAGCAGCAGATCAGACTTGCGCGAGCGCGCGGCACCAATGGCGTCGAAAACAACGGCAGCGGGATCGGCATTGCTGCTGGGATTGGACACCACTGGAACATCACTGCGCTCTCCCCAGACCTCAACCTGCTGAACAGCTGCAGCCCGGAAGGTATCTGCTGCCGCAATCAGCGCCGAGTAGCCACTGCGCACAGCCAAGTTGGCAAGTTTGCCAAGGGTGGTGGTCTTACCAACTCCATTCACCCCCACCATCAACCAGATGTTGAGCCGATCCCGCTCCGGCGCCAGGAGAGGAACACCACTGGCCTGGATCGGGGCATCCAGCAGGCCACGCAATTGTTCCTTGAGGAAGCGAATCCCTTCCGCAGGGTCAACCACCTCCTGGTTCATCCTCTGCCGCAAGGCATCTAGCACCTGATCAGTGGCCTGGACGCCAGCGTCAGCCCTCAGCAACAAAGTTTCGAGTTCATCAAGAACCTCGGGCGTCAGCGGGTCATCCCCAAGGTTCTCGAGAAGACCGGTGACGAAGCCCTGACGGGTCTTTTCAAGGCCGCGACGAAGCCGGCCCAACCAATCGATTTCTTCGAGGGAAATCTGATCGGCACGACGCCCCTGTGCCGCAAGAACCTCGGCGGACCAGGTGAAATCCTGATCAAAGTCACCGAGCTGCGGCTCGTCCGAATCGACGGCTGGCGCAGGGGTGGGAGCCGGCGTGGGTGCAGGGGGAGCCTCACGAGCCCTGTCATCGAGATCCTGCTGACGCTGCTGGCGCTGTGCTGCGGCCTGCTCCAGCAAGGAGAGCCCTGTGGCTGGTTCCGGGGACGGCGTCGGTGGCTGCGTCGGTAGCGGGGACGGCGTCGGTGTGGCTGCCGGTGCTGGTATGGCTGCCGGAGATGGTTCCGGACTGGGAGCAGGGGTGGGCGCGGGGGGCGCTTCGGCAACAGAGGCCGCGGCCTGTTGTTGAGCCTTCAGCCGGGCATAGGCCTCACGAGCCCAAACCAGAGCTTCATCCTCTTCCTCACTGGCTGCAGAAGCTGGAGTCGGCTCCGGCGATGGTGAAACGGGAACATCAGTCCCACCAGCCGTCGGTTCCGGCGTCGGTTCCGGTGGGGGCGCAGGGGAGAGAGTCGGCTCCGGTTTCGGAGACTCCTCGGCCTGTCGTTGAAACCAGTTGAACACCATCAGGCCGATGTCTTGGATTGAGCGGTGTGGAAGCGACGTAACACGCCGTTGATCATCCTGCGTCCCTGCTCATCGCTATAACGATGAGCCAGTTCAACCGCCTCGTTGAACGCCACAGGCGCTGGTGTTCGCAGGCTTTCAAGGTCCACCACAGCCAATCGGAGGATGTCGCGGTCGATGCGCGGAAGTCGAGTCAGTCTCCAACCCTCCATCACCTGATCCAGCCGCGTGTCGATCCCCTCGCGCTGGGTGATCACCTTCTGAACCCTCTCCATGGCACCACGGCGGATCTGTTCTTGATCCCCGAGCAACAACAGACGAGGCAGCTCAAGGCTTGCGGACAATCCGTTCAGCACCTGTTCAGCGGACGTCAAGGACGAACGCAGGTGGGTGCGAACGGTGTCGTGGGTTGCTGTATCGCCCTGCTGCAATTCACTGTCCAACAAGGACTGCTGCGCCTGCTCAAGCTCTGCAGCACTGGCATCAAGTGATTCACGCCAGTGTTGGGTGAGGGTGTCGAGGGCCTGATCAAGGATGGAATCAAGAGCCAGATCAGTCACTGGGACTGACTTCTGTTCCGGCACCTGACCGAGCACCAGCAGAGCCAGCTCGCGTGAAAGGGATCGTGTCGCCATGACTCAGCTCGAAGGAGATGCAGAAGCCCGCAACTGGGCCATGAGGCTTGAAAAACTTCGATTCACGGGTGCTTCCCGATCATCGGGGTTGACGATGCCAGCCGAAATAATGGTTCGGAAGGCTTCTTCAACACTGATCTCAAGCTCCCGGACGGAGCGCGCAGGAACAAGGGTGTACCAACCGGTGGTTGGATTCGGAGCAGTGGGAATGAACACACTCAACAAGGGCTCCTTCAGATCGGACTGAAGGGACGGACCGACCTCACCGGTCACAAAACCGACGCTGAACAATCCTTCCCGGGGGTACTCAACAAGAACAACGCGACGGAACCGGGTGGAGTTATCGCGGAAGAAGGTCTCAAGCAGCTGTTTGAGTGTCTTGTAAACCGATCCAGCCAGAGGGATCCTGCTCAGGGTTCCTTCCCCGAATTCCAACAGCCAGCGGCCCACAATGTTTCTGGCCATCAGCCCGATCAGGAGGATGCCCATCAGAGGCACCGTGAGACCGAGGGCAAGATTGATCAGGTCCTGAAGAAGCGGATTCAGGGTGATGAAGGGATTGAACTGCTTCGGGATCGACGTCAGAAACGCCAGAACAAAGCGACTGACAATCGTTGACAACCAAATTGTGGTAGCCAGTGGGATGACCACCAGCAACCCAGCAATCAGGTCATTCTTCAGATCCTGCCGAAGCCTTGCGGACAAAGGAAGATCAGGTTTGGGATTGGACTGGACCAAGGAGCTACTGCGCCCAGCTTTGGTTGAGGTTTGACCAACCTAACCAGCGGTCAGAGCACTGCCGTGAAAGCAAGCAGGACAAAAGCAACAGCAAGCACCACGGCAGTGATGGTTCCTCCGATGAACCGCTGCTGGGATTCACGGGCCTGACCGGCCTCAACGGTCTTGAGCTGGGCCTCCATCTGAGCGATCTGATCGTCCACCATCCTTTCGGCAGCGCGCAGCTTGTCTTCATCCGTGGCATCCGCAGCCAGTTGACCGGCCTGGGCCAGCTGCTCGCCGAGGGAGCTCACCTGCGCTTCATCAGCGCGGAAGGCTCGAGCATCCTTCAGAGCTTCTCGGCCCTGTTCAAGATTGCGCAGACGGGCAGCATCACCCGCACCCCCATCCATGGACATGGGCACGGCAACCACCATGCCAAGGGCCAACACGGATGAAAGAACAGCGATCAGCAGACGCAGAGGACTGCGCTGCTGCTGAGGGTGATCCAACCGTGACCCAATCAGGCATATCAGCAAGCCGGCAAAACCCAGAGGCGCCAGAGCCACCAGAGGGCCGGTGACCTGCGGGCGGGATGCATCAGCAGTCCAGTCAACGCCGACAAGAACCGCCACCATCTGCAGCACCAGAACCACAACAAGGGTCAAACCGAGCCACCGCAGCAGAGGTGCGAGTCGTCCTGTCTCGGTGCCAGTCACGAAGAAGATGCTGAACAGCGCCCAAGATTAGGGTCAATGCAAGGGCACGTCACCGACCAACAGACGCAACTGAGTCAGGCTCTGAAGCGGCGCGCCGCTGAGGAAGGCTTCAATCCCGTTGGCATTGCCAGAATCCCCGGGAGCCCACGGCTGAAGCTGCGCACCGAAGCCCTGCAGCGCTGGTTGGACCATGGACATCAGGCCGACATGGCCTGGATGGCAGCACCCCGACGTCAAGATCCCAGGCTTCTTTTGGACGGGGCCAAGAGCCTTCTCGCCGTTGGCCTCAACTATTACGTTGACGACCAACCCTCCCCTGGCTCCCTCAAGGTCGCCCGCTACGGCTGGGGACGGGACTACCACCGGGTTGTGGACCAACGGCTCCGACGGATCGGTCGCTGGCTGTCGAAACATCGACCCGACTGTGGCTGGCGCGCCTGTGTTGATGCCACACCGCTGCTCGACAAGGCATGGGCTGAAGAGGCAGGGCTGGGCTGGATCGGCAAGAACAGCAATCTGATTCACGCCGAACGGGGCTCGTGGATGGTGATCGGCCACCTACTAACCACGGAACCCTTGGACGCCGACCCGCCAGCACGAAGCCTCTGCGGACGCTGCACAGCCTGCATCGATGCCTGCCCCACGGATGCGATCCAGGAGCCTTTTGTAGTGGATGCACGGCAGTGTCTTGCTTTTCACACCATCGAAAACAGAGCCAAAGACCTACCGGAACACATCCGCACCGCCCTTGGGCCCTGGGTGGCGGGGTGTGACATCTGCCAGGACGTTTGTCCCTGGAACCATCGGACCTTGCCTCAGAGCAGCGATCCGGAAATGCAGCCACGCCCTTGGCTGCTGAATCTGCAGCATGAGGACATTCAGCGCTGGGATGACAGCGTCTGGGACCAGAAACTGCGTGGATCGGCCCTCAGACGAGTCAAACCGTGGATGTGGCGACGCAACGCCGCTGCGGCACAACCGGATCCCACACCTACGCTTTAGCGACTCCACGATCGCTCCAGTGCTGCGTCGAATCCGCTTCCGTCGAACGCTGGCGGCTGCACTCCTGGTCGTTGGGGGTTGGGTTGGAGCCCCGGCTGCGAACGCACTGATCCCGTACGTCTACCTTCCCACCGAGGAGGAACTGAAAGGCTCATCCATCGGCATCGGACGGACGGCTGCGCAGTTGCTGCAGTTGGGACAGTCCAAGGATGCAGAACGCCTCGCAGCTCTGGCGGTTCGACTCAATCCAAATGACGAAAGGTTCTGGTCGATCCTGGCGGAGGCACAACTCCGCAACAACGACCTCGACAATGCGAGCCGATCTCTGGCCCGCGCCAAGAAGCTGAATCCGGAAAAAGCCGGCCTCTGGTTTGCCGAAGCTGCCATCGCCCTGCGAGGGGAACGCCCCGAGGACGCCGTACCGCTGATTGCCCGCGGACTCCAATTGGATCCGAACAACGCTGCGGCCTATTTCGACCTCGGCAACGCCAGGATCATGCAGAACGAACTCCCGCTGGCCTTGGAGTCGTTCGAAAAAGCCACCGCTCTGAAACCGGAGTTCTGGGAAGCCCTGAACAACCAAGCTTTGGTGCTGTACGAAATGGGCCAGCGTCAAGAAGCGGTGCGACGCTGGCGCCGGGTGTTGAAGCTGGAGGCCAACGCCGAACCGATGCTGGCCCTGGCCGCAGCCCTGCATCAACGGGGTGAACAGACCGAAGCGATCCAGCTGGCATCCACGGCATTGGCCAAAAACCCCAACTACGTCTTGCCGTTGCACCAAGCGGAACAGCTTTGGGGTGTTCGCATCCGTAAGGCAACGGCACAATTGCTGAGCGAGCCGGAACTCACGAACAGCGTGGAACGCGCCCAAGCCAACGCAACGTGGAAGAAAAGCCAGTGATCATCTGTAGGCTGAGCGACCTACGGTCAGAAAGCGACAGACCGAATGGCTGAGGAGCGCGTTCAACCGATCGCCCTGCATCAGGAGATGCAGCGCTCCTACCTCGAATACGCGATGAGCGTGATCGTGGGTCGGGCGTTGCCCGATGCCCGCGATGGTCTCAAGCCCGTCCAACGGCGCATTCTCTACGCCATGCAGGAGCTGGGGCTCACCCCAGACCGTCCCTACAGGAAATGCGCAAGAGTCGTTGGTGACGTTCTCGGTAAATACCACCCCCACGGTGATCAAGCCGTCTACGACGCCTTGGTGCGGCTTGTTCAGACCTTTTCCAGCCGTCACCCCCTGCTCGACGGCCACGGCAATTTCGGCTCGGTGGACGACGACCCACCAGCGGCCATGCGGTACACCGAAACCCGCCTGGCACCGATCTCCCACCAGGCGATGCTTGAGGAAATCGGCGAAGACACGGTTAATTTTGCGCCGAACTTCGATGGGTCCCAACAGGAACCCACCGTTCTTCCAGCCCAGCTTCCCTTCCTGCTGCTGAACGGCTGCTCCGGCATCGCCGTTGGCATGGCCACCAGCATTCCTCCTCACAATCTGGGCGAGGTAGTGGATGGCTTAGTCGCTCTGATCCGGAAGCCGGAAATCAGCGACGACAAACTGCTGGACCTGATCCCGGGGCCCGACTTCCCCACAGGTGGTGAAGTGCTGATCAGCTCAGGACTCCGGGACACCTACCTGCACGGCCGCGGCAGCATCCCGATGCGCGGGGTCGCCCACACCGAAGAGGTGCAACCGGGAAAGGGGCGCCACAAGCGCAATGCCGTGGTCATCACAGAGCTGCCCTACCAACTCAGCAAGGCCGGCTGGATTGAAAAACTGGCTGAATCCGTGAACGACGGAAAAATCGGCGGCATCGCCGACATCCGGGACGAAAGCGACCGCGAAGGCATGCGTGTTGTGGTCGAGCTGCGCCGCGATGCGGATCCGGACAAGGTGCTGAAGGATCTTCAACGTCGAACGGCGCTGCAAAGCAACTTCGGAGCCATCCTGCTTGCCCTGGTGGATGGACAACCCCAGCAGCTGTCGCTGCGCCAACTGCTTCAGACCTTCCTCGATTTCAGGGAACTGACCCTGATCCGGCGCACCAGTCATGCCCTACGCAAGACCGAAGACCGGCTTGAGGTAGTGGAAGGTCTGATCACGGCACTGAACAATCTGCAGGCCGTGATCGCCATGATTCAGGAGGCCAACGACGCCGCCTCCGCGCGCGCCAGCCTGATGGTGCACCTCGACCTCAGCGAACGACAGGCCGATGCGGTATTGGCCATGCCCCTCCGGCGTCTGACCGGACTCGAGCAGGAAAGCCTGCGCCAGGAGCTGGATGACCTGCGGGCAGAACGGCAACGGCTCAAGTTGCTCCTGGACAACCGGGATCAGCTGCTGGACGCGATGGTGACGGAGCTCAAGGCGTTGAAAAAACGCTTCAGCACACCGCGGCGAACCCGCCTGGTGGAGGGCGGTGATGCCCTGATGGCCGAACGGGCAGCCAGCCAACGCCCGAACACGGAACTGTTGCGTCAGCAGGCTCTGGCTGCATTGCCCGGAGATGGTCGGGTGCTGATCCAGGCCGATGGACAAGTGAAGATCGTGACCCCCCAGGTGCTGGGCAGGCTGCACCTCAATGATCCTTGCCCTATTGGTGACGCACCGTCGCCGGCACAGGTGATCCTGCCGATCGAACCACCACCTCGACTGCTGGCGGTGAGTGCGGGGGGACGCATCGCCCAAGTGCGCTGGGAATTTGCCGGACAGCAACCCGGCCCGATAGACCGTTTCCTGCCCACCGGCCTCGACGGTGACCCCATCGTGTCGCTGCTGTCACTGCCCGACCAAAACATCGACGACCTGAGTCTTGGCTTGCTCAGCAGCGATGGTCGCTTCAAGCGGCTTCCCCTCAGCGACGTGGTGGACCTCTCCGGTCGTGCCACCAGCGTTCTTAAATTGAAAGAGGGCGTGGAGCTCAACTGTGCGGTGATCTGCCGCGACCAAGGAACTCTGGTGCTGGTCAGCGACATTGGTCGCCTGCTGCGCCTGCGGGTCACCGAGGATTCACTGCCGTTGATGGGTCGATTGGCACAGGGACCCATGACCATGCGATTGCTCCCCGGAGAACAGATCCTCGGAGCCATCTGCACAGAACAGACACCACTGATGCTGTTCAGCCAACAGGGATTGATTGGGCGTATCGACTGTTCAGGCCTGCGCTACAACCAGCGGGGTGATCTCGGCAGCATGGCCGTGCAGGTTGATGCGGAATCCGATCGCCTCGTGGGCATCAGCGCTGGACCAAGTCTTGTCGGTGTGCGCACCAGCAAAGACCGTCATGGACGCTTGGATCCGGAAGACATCAACATCTCCAAACCCGGAGACAAACTGATCGAGCAGACGTCTCTTCAGAACGGAGAAAGCATCGTTGAAGTGATCAACGCCATTCAACCGAACCCCTGAGCTCCGATCAGGAGCTGCAGTTCTGCTCAAGCCATTGGAAATAATCCTCGTCAATTCCACCGGTCACATAGTGGCCATCGAAACAAGACATCTCAAGGTCCTTGATCTCAGTGTTCTCGACAATGCTTTCCAACAGGTTCTCAACGGTCTGGTAGACGACATAGTCAGCCCCGAGAACATCTGAAATCTCATCACTGGTTCGGCCGTGGGCAAGGAGTTCCGCCCGAGTCGGCATGTTGATCCCATAAACATTGGGATAGCGAACCGGTGGAGCAGCCGACGTGAACGTCACTTTGTTGGCACCGGCGCTGCGTGCCATCTGAACAATCTCGCGAGACGTCGTACCACGAACAATCGAATCGTCGACAATCAAGACATTCTTACCGGCAAATTCAGTGCCGAGAGCGTTGAGTTTCTGACGCACTGATTTCTTCCTTTCAGCTTGACCCGGCATGATGAAAGTACGGCCGACATAGCGGTTCTTGTAAAACCCTTCTCGATACTCAAGACCCAATTGCTTGGCCACCTGCATCGCCGAAGGTCTGGCTGAATCAGGAATCGGCATCACAACATCGATATCGCCAGCCGGCAACGTTTCGGCAATGGTTTGAGCCAAACGATCACCCATCCGCAGCCGCGACTCATACACCGAAATGCCGTTCATGACGGAATCCGGTCGCGCCAGATACACGTACTCAAATGCACATGGAATCAGCCGAGGAGACTCGGCACACTGACGCTGGTGCAGGTTCAAATCGACGTCAATGAACACCGCCTCGCCAGGATCAACATCGCGAACGATGTCGTAGCCGCTGTTTTCAATCACCAACGATTCACTGGCGACAATCCACTCCTCACGCCCCTGTTCAGACAGCCGCCTGCCGAGAATCAGGGGGCGAATTCCATAGGGATCCCGGAAGGCCAGCATTCCGTGGCCGGCAATCAAAGCGATCGCTCCATAGGAGCCCTGAACGCGGTGATGCAGTGACGCCACCGCATCAAACAACTGATCCGGCGTCAGATCGCGTCCTGTGAGTTGAGCTTGAATCTCCGTGGCCAACACATTGACCAGCATCTCCGTATCACTGGTCGAATTGGTGTGACGACGATCAATCTTGAAGAGGTCCTGCTCAAGCTGATGGGTGTTGGTGAGATTGCCGTTGTGAACAAAAGTGATGCCATAGGGGGCATTCACATAGAAGGGCTGAACTTCCTCTTCCGACGCAGCAGCACCACGGGTGGCATAGCGAACGTGACCGATCCCGGCATTGCCCAACAGCTTTCGCATGTCTCGGGTGCGAAAGGCTTCACGCACTCGCCCCCTTTGCTTGTGTACATGGAAGGTGTGATTGTCCATCGTGACAATCCCTGCCGAATCCTGACCACGGTGCTGAAGCAGAAGCAGATTGTCGTAGATCTGTTGGTTGACTGAGTCAACACAGAACATTCCGATAATGCCGCACATGATGAATCCGTAGACAGAGAGATGAGGAAGAGAAACGACCGTCAGGTCACGCCTGACGCAATCACTCCGAATGGATCCGTCGGGGCAACGCATCACGGAATACAGCGGCACAGCGTTGCACCTCGAGATCAAGCTGAACAACCGATTCAGATCGGATCACCAATCGAGCCTCCGCGGTGACGCGTCCAAGCTGGGTGACAGAGAGCGCTGGATTGGATCCAATCAACTGCTCCCATGCAGGGAGACTGGCTGCGTTCACCGACACAATCACCCGGCTTCCGCCTTCGGCGAACAGAACGCGCTCCAGGCGAGCTAAGCCTGTGGACAGCGTCACGTCGATGCCCAGATCAGAGGCGATGCAAGATTCAGCCAATGCCACCGCCAGGCCGCCATCACTGCAGTCGTGGGCGGAGGCCAACAGCCCCTGAACAATGGCCTCACGCACCAGACGCCCCACCGCTGCTTCAACGGCAAGATCGGGCTTGGGCGGTCGTCCGGCCAGTGATCCAAGGGTCTGCTGCTGATAGGCACTGCCCGCCAAACCAAGGCTGGGATCCGCGCCGTCCTCCGGCGGAACACCGATGAGGAAGATGGCATCGCCGGGCTGTTGCCAGGCCAAGCCAGTCACACGGCTGATGTCATCCACCCCACCAACCATGCCGATCACCGGCGTGGGATGGATCGGTTGCATCGTGCCGTCGTCCTGTTTGGTCTCGTTGTAGAGCGAGACATTGCCCCCAGTGACGGGGGTGTTGAGGGCGCGGCAGGCTTCGGAGATCCCGCGGCAGGCCATGGCCAGCTGCCAGAACCCCTTGGGTGTTTCCGGTGAGGGGAAATTGAGGTTGTCGGTCACCGCCAGGGGCTCCGCCCCAACACAACTCAGGTTGCGTGCCGCTTCCGCGACAGCGGCCTGGGCGCCGCGTTCGGGATCCAGGGCAACCCAACGGTTGGGGCAGTCCACCGTGGCGGCAACACCACGATTGGATGCAGCCATGGATCCATCGCCCTGCTGTGGTCTCAGACGCACCACAGCGGCATCAGCGGCACCGGATGAGACCACCGTGTTGGCCAGCACCTGCTGGTCGTACTGACGGTGAACCCAGTGCTTGCTGGCGATGGTGGGATCGTCCAGAAGCTGCAGGAGGGCTGCCGCGGCATCTGTCAGCTCCGGGAGCTCCTGCTCGGTCCAGCGCCAGAGCGCCTGAAGGTCTGCCGGGGGCTCCTGCAACAGGGCATGTTTTTCGATTGGGGTGTCATCGGCAAGAGCTGTGGCCGGCACCTCAGCGGCGACGGCACCGTGATGCAACACCCGCACAATCGGTTCCTGGAGCACCTTGCCCACAACCGCTGCCTGCAAGCCCCAACGACGGAACCGCTGCATCAAGGCGTCCTCCCGGCCGGCCTTCACCACGAACAACATCCGTTCCTGGGATTCCGACAGCAGGAACTCGTAAGCCGTCATCCCGGTTTCACGGGCCGGAACACGATCCAGATCCAGTTCCACCCCCAGGCCCCCTTTCGCGGCCATCTCCGAACAGCTGCAGGTCAGACCGGCTGCGCCCATGTCCTGAGCAGCCACCACATCACCACTAGCGAAGGCCTCAAGACAGGCTTCAATCAGCCCTTTCTCTAGAAACGGATCCCCCACCTGAACGGCGGGGCGATCATCCAGGGAATCAGCACTGAGTTCAGCACTGGCAAAGCTGGCTCCCCCCATGCCATCCCGGCCGGTGGTGCTGCCGACATACACCACGGGATTGCCGACGCCGATCGCACCGGATTTGACGATCTCCTCGGTCTCCATCAACCCGAGAGCCATGGCATTCACCAGCGGATTGCCGGAATAGGAGGGGTCAAAGGCAACCTCGCCACCCACCGTCGGCACCCCAACGCAGTTGCCGTAATGGGCGATGCCAGCCACAACGCCTTCGATCAGACCGACATTGGCGGGATCCTCAAGAGGACCGAAGCGCAGAGCGTTCAGCAGCGCGATCGGACGGGCCCCCATCGTGAAGATGTCACGCAGGATCCCGCCCACCCCTGTTGCTGCCCCCTGAAAGGGTTCGACAGCGGAGGGGTGGTTGTGGCTTTCGATTTTGAAGGCCAACCGGTGGCCCCCTCCGAGATCCACCACGCCAGCGTTTTCGCCCGGTCCCACCAGGATGCGTGGTCCCTCTGTGGGGAAGCCACTCAGCAAGGGCCGGGAATTGCGATAACAGCAGTGTTCGGACCACATCACACCGAACATGCCCAGCTCAGCTCGGTTCGGCTCGCGACCGAGTCGACGGCAGATCTCATCCCAGTCACTGGGCTTGAGCCCTTCCTGCTTCAGGGCTGCAGCTATGTCGTACGCAGGGGAGGAAACCACGAATCGCGGAGCACCTCCCCCCAGTGTTGCCGACCGCCCGTCAGACCCAGGGGTCTTCGTCCTCGCGGCGGCGGCGGGAGGGGGCGTCCTCCCAGCTGTCGTCGTCCCAGACCTCAGGTCCAGACAGGACCTCGGGCTCGGGCTCGTCGTCATCAGGCGAGGAGCGCATGGTCTCTGAGCGCAGATCGTCAATGGGCGCGTCGTCCAACCACCCCTCCAGGCGATCACCAGCGCGGTCCCCCATGGCCCGCAACTGGTCCCGCCAGCGTTGGGTGCGTTGGAGCAGATCTTGACGCACGCTGGCTCGAGCCATGGGCAGATCATCCAATCCCATCAGGCCGGTTTGGATCTGACCAGGTTGCTGATCAAGGATGCGATCCGGAGCCAAACGCCATCGGGAACTCCCCGGCAGTCGCGGGTCGCTGCGGGCGATCAGGTAATGAAGAATCGCACCGTCAGCGGGGCGGAAATCGAGATCCACAACGCTGCCAATCCGCTCACCGTTGCGGTCCAGCAAGGCTGCATCCATCAGCGTGGGCAAGCGATCCAGAGTCACCTGGTCGGTGAGCGCCGGTTCGCCGCGCACGAAAACCTGCTGATCCGTCAACCCACAACACTGGTTCAAACGCCAGACATCTCGCGACATGCGCAGGGCTGATGGACGGCTGACCCAGCCCAGCAGCCGATGCACCGGCGGATGCATCCAGGCCATGACCCCAGGGCCATGGTCCAAACCCAGATCACAACGAACGGTGTGACTCAGAAGATCACTGAGAAGCAGCTGATCCGGAAGCGACACATCAGGAACGAATTTGAACGGGCATCACCAGATAGGTGAAGGCTTCGGAGGCTTCATCGGATCGAAGCACAGCCGGTGTGGTGGGGGCATTGCAGTGCAGAACAATCCGATCGGAACCCAACGCTTTCAGGCCATCCAGCAGATAGCGAACATTGAAAGCAATCTGAATCGCATCACCCTGCAGGTTGGCGGGAAGCGACTCTGAGCCACTGCCCACATCCTGGGCATCGGCACTGATCTGAACAACACCGTCTTCAGGCTGACTGCTGAATTTCACAACGTTGTTGTGTTGATCAGCCAGCACAGCAATCCTCTCCAAAGCAGCGATCAGGGAGCGACGGTCCATTCCGAAGGTGCGGGTGAAACCATCGGGAATCAGCTGGCCGTAATTGGGATACGTGCCCTCCAATGTGCGGCTGGTCACCATCTGGTCGGCCGCAAGAAAGACCACCTGGCCGCGATCACAGAACAAACTGACGGGTTCATCGGAGCGCCAGGACGTCATCAGACGTTCCACCTCCCGCAGAGAACGCGACGGGAGCGTCACCGCGAAACCCTGTCCATCAACAGTGTCGGTAACGGCCGCATCCTGCAAAGCATCATCAACATTGAGAACCGCAAGGCGGTGACCATCGGTGGCAGCCGCTTCCAGAGCCCGCTGGTTGAACTTGAGATGCACACCAGTCAGAAGTTGCTTGGCTTCGTCAGCACTGCTGGCAAAAAGGGTGCCCTTGAGCGCCTGCACCAACCGTTCTGGCTGCAGCTTGAGCGTCATGCCGCTCTCCACCATCGGAAGGTCGGGGTAGTCATCAGCACTCATACCGCGCATCTGATAGCTGCCACTCAAGCTGGTGAGCTGAACCTGTTCGCCGGAGTCGTCAACCGCAAGCGTGACCGGAGAATCACTGGACAAACGAGAGACGATCTCTCCCAGCAACCGGGCTGGAAGGGTGATGGCTCCACTGGTTTCCACACTGGCGGCAAGGGACGTCTGAATCCCAAGACTCAGATCAAACCCCGTGAGACTGAGTCGGTTGCTGCCGGCATCGGCAGTGAGCAACACATTGGCCAACACTGGATGGGTGGGGCGTGTGGCAACGGCACGACTCACCAGCTGCAAAGCGCCATTCAGTTCGGACTGTGAACAGACCACCTTCATCGTCCTGGAGACCTGAGTGCGCTGAGGTGTCCCACGGTTTCACAGGCTGAGGGGAAGTGCAATGGCCAGGGCAACGGGATTCTCTGTCGGCTGTTTGGTTCTTATGGATTTAAAAAAGAAACAACAAAAACAGCCGTCGTAGGGCCTGGGGAAACGGGGAAAAGCTGCCTTGAAACCAGTGCTCAAAGGAGTTTTTTGCCCTACACGGCTGAGGAGAATTTTTTACAGAATGGGGAACGTCACCTGTTTTTCCACCTCTTCACAGCAAGTGGAAAACCGGAGGCTCGAGAGAGTCGGATCTTTTCGTTGGTTTTCCACAGTGTGTTGGGGCGGTTCTGGCTTGTCTTCCGCAGCCGCTTTGTAGGTTGGTTTGCCGCAATGGCCACAAAAAAGCCCCCATAAGGGGGCTGAAGCGCGTTGATGGAGGGCGGTGTCAGAAGCCCATCACGTTGGCGACGGTGCCCAGATCGGGATTGAGATCGGTGTGGAAGGCGGCATCGTTGTTGCTGATGGCGCAGTCGGGATCCTTCAGGCCGTTACCGGTCAGAACGCAGACCACCGTGGCGCCGGCCGGTACTTCATCTTTTCGTTTAAGCAGGCCTGCCACAGAGGCAGCGCTGGCGGGCTCGCAGAAGATTCCCTCCTGGCCGCCCAGGAGTTTGTAGGCCGCGATGATCTCCGAATCGGTCACATCCAGGAACGCACCGTTGCTGGCTTCCCGTGCTGCCAGGGCCTTGGCTCGGTTGACCGGGTTGCCGATGCGGATGGCTGTGGCGATGGTTTCGGGATCCGCCACCGTGGTGTTGTTCACCAGAGGGGCTGATCCGCTGGCCTGGAAACCCATCATTTTCGGCAGGATCCGGCTCCGGCCGGCCTGCTGATATTCCTGAAAACCCATCCAATAGGCGGTGATGTTCCCCGCGTTGCCCATGGGAATGCACAGCCAGTCGGGGGCGTCTCCGAGGGCATCCACGATTTCGAAGGCTGCCGTCTTCTGTCCCTGCAGCCTGTAGGGATTCACCGAGTTCACCAGGGTGACCGGATACTTTTCCGCCGCTTCGCGAACGATGTCGAGGGCACGGTCGAAGTTGCCGCGGATCGCCAAGACCTCAGCGCCGTAGACCAGAGCTTGAGCCAGTTTTCCCTGGGCGACATAGCCATCAGGGATCAAGACGAAGGCCCGCATCCCTCCTCGGCGGGCGTAGGCCGCTGCTGCAGCACTGGTGTTGCCTGTGCTGGCACAGATCACCGCTTCACAACCGGCTTCCTTTGCTTTGCTGATCGCCATGGTCATGCCCCGGTCCTTGAAGGATCCCGTGGGATTGAGGCCGTCGTATTTCACGAACACCTTCACACCCTTGCCGATCTGGTCCGCGATTGATGGAACGGGAATCAGAGGGGTGGCTCCCTCGCGCAGGCTGATCACCGGCGTTGCATCGGTGACGGGAAGCCAGCTGCGGTAGGCCTCAATCAGTCCTGGCCAGTCCTGCATCACAGGGGTGGCACTAAAACGCCGACGGAGGTTCTGAAACAGGGACACCGGCTGGGATGGGGGGATTTCCGAAATCTAGGCGGCGTCCGTTCGGGGCTTGATCAGGGTTGTGCTTCCTTCAATCCGTCCAAAGGGGAGTCGGAGAAAAACTGCACCAGGCCGGCGATCGATTCAGCTTTTTCGATCACCCCAAACAGAGCAGGCAGATTCACCGCCAACACGGCATTGGGATAGCTCTTCAGAAAGCTCACTGCTGTGAGGCCATCTTCACTTTGCAATCCATTGATCACGCCCGCACGGATCGCTGGGACACTGACCTCTGGTTCCGGTGAGTGGATCGGATAAATGATGCGTGCAGTACGACGCAGGATGGCTTCACCGATCCGTGTGTTGATCAGACGGCTGGTGAGCACCAGGGGAAGCTCAAGTTTTTGATTGAGCATCTGCGAAACCTCTTGAGGGTTCTGCCCGGACAGCTCAAGCAGATTGCCCAGCAGTCCAATGCCTTCCCCGGTTTCGGCCAGGTGCTCAAATTCCTTGACCGGTATCGAGCGACGGAAAGCACCGCTTACGAGGGCCACATCGGTGGCGGCGTGCAGGGGTTGCATGATGCTGCTCCAACCGATTCCAAGCCCTGCGGCCAAGGCCACCAGTGAGGAACGGGTGAAAGGCCTGCGAAGCATCACGCTGTTGATGTTGTGGGGAACTTAGGCAGGAACGCCAGCAGCGACCCGCACCAGGCGGACAACTCCACGTTCGGCCAGCCCCTGAGCCACCTGGAATCCCATCCGTCGGGTGTCCGGTTCGTTCAGAACCCTTGGCATTCTTCGAAGTAGAAGCTCGGGTGTGAACCCCGGCAAGGATTGCAACACCTGAATCAACTCGCGCACCGGCTCCAGTTGCATCAGCGGATCGGAGAGCCCTGGAGCTGTTTGAGCGATGGAGGAGGGTTGCAGTCGTTTGGGCAAGCGTCGGCCCAGACGTTGCATCGTGGACCACCCCAGGGCATCCAGTCGGTCCACGGTGGCGGACACCAATTGATCCCTCAGGAGCCCTGCCTTGGGTGAGAACAGGAAGTCGAGCAGTTGGTCCAGAAGGGACTCCAGGTCCAGCTGGGCCTGACTCGCAGCACTGGAGACCAGATTTTCAAGACGGGTCCAACGGAAGGCGTCCCCGTCGAACAGCATCTCTTTGAGGCTCTGACGCAGTTGTGGATCGGGATCCTCCATCAGCCTCCGGGCGAAGTAGGGGTAGGCGGCGCCGAGGATCTTGAAGTTCGGATCCACACTCAGGGCGATGCCTTCGAGGGTGACCAGCGACCGAATGATCAGGGCGTAGTAGGGCGGGACCCGGAAGGGGAATTTGTACATCACACCGGACATGTCGTCGGTGACCGCTTTGAAATCCATCCGGTTGACGCCGGCTTCCAAGGCTTGGCTGAAGACCTTCTCAAAGGCCGGAACAATCGGTTCCAGGTTTACGTCTTCCGCCAGGAAACCCAGGGTGACGAAGTCTTTGGAGAGCTTTCCGAAGTTCCGATTCACCAGATGGACGACGGCCTGAATCAAGCCGGTGCGCGACTCGCGGCTGACTTCGCTCATCATCCCGAAGTCGAGATAACAAAGACGACCGTCCTCCAAAGCCAGGAGATTGCCGGGGTGGGGATCGGCATGGAAGAAGCCATGCTCCAGCAACTGTTGAAGGCTGCAGTTCACGCCCACCTCCACCATGTCGTCCGGATCCACGCCGAGCTCCCGAACCGCATCCAGGTTGGTGAGCTTGACGCCGTCGATCCACTCCATTGTCAGCACGCGGCGGCTGGTGGCGTTGCGGTAGATCGTTGGAACAGCGATCCGAGGGTTGTGTTGATGCAGCTCAGCAAAGGTCTCGGCATTTGAGGCCTCGTTGAGGTAGTCCATCTCTTCGAACACCCGTCGCCCCAGCTCGTCGATCAAAGCGACGAGGTCGCTGCGGATCAGGCCGATGTTGCTGTTCAGCCAGGCGGCGATGTTGCGCACGATGTACAGATCCAGGGTGATCTGCTCACGCAGCCCCGGGCGCTGCACTTTCACCGCCACCTTGGCGCCGCCTTTGAGGGTTCCTTTGTGGACTTGACCCAGGGAGGCGGCTGAAATCGGATCCCGGTCCAGCTGTTCGAAAATCTCGTCGACCGGTGCACCCAGGTCCTCTTCGATGCAAGCCATGGCCAGGCCACTGTCGAAGCCGGGCAGTTGGTCCTGCAGCTGGGCCAGTTCCTCCAGCAGCAATGGGGGGACGATGTCCGGCCGGGTGGAGAGCGCCTGGCCGGCCTTGATGAACGCAGGGCCGAGATCCACCAGCAGTTCAGCGCATTCGCGCGCTCGCCCCCGGGCCCGTTCCTCATCCTTGAGCAACTGGAAGATCCAGTCGAAGGCGACGCCCAGGAGCAACAGGCCGATCGGCACCAGGGTTTGCCAGAGCCGACGGATCAGCCGTTGGGGATGGCCGGCATAAATACGTGTGATGGCGGCAGGGTCGTACTCGAGTAACCCCGCGGCTTCGATGAAATCCCCGAGCTCCTGCGCCATCAATTCATCGGGATGTTCAACACCCCTTCTAAACGAACCGAGCTGCCGCTACGGTCGGCATCATCACAGGGCTGGACGTGCTCACGGGTCTGCTGCTGCAGAACATTGCTCTGATTGAGAGTCTTGAACTGGAGTTCAGCTCGGGTTTCACGGTGCTCACCGGTGAGACCGGCGCCGGCAAGTCGATCCTTCTCGATGCCCTCGATGCGGTGCTGGGTGGAGCGCAGGGGGCCAGCGGGATTCGTCTGCTGCGTGCTGGTTCGGATCGCGCCAGGATCGAGGCTGAGTTTCAACTCAACCCAGCCCTCGAGCAGTGGTTGACCGAGGCGGAGTTTGATCCCGAAGAGGAGCTCCTGATCAGCCGTGAATGGAAACGGCAGGAGGGTGATCGTTATTCCAGTCGCTGTCGGCTGAACGGCAGCACGGTGAATCGTCAGCAGTTGCTTGAGCTCAGGCCGCTGTTGATTGACCTCACCGTTCAGGGCCAGACCCATTTGCTGTCGCGGGCAGGGCAGCAACGGCTCTGGCTGGACCGTCTCGGTGGTGCTGCGTTGGCCCAGGTCAAGGTTCACGTGGCTGATGCCTGGACCGAATGGCGCCTGGCTGCAGATGCCCTGAAGGCACTTGAACAGGAGCAGCAGCGCTCAGAACAGGAGCGGGCTGAACAGGAAGAGCAGCTGGAGCAGCTTCAAGCCGCTGATCTCGAGGACCCCGACGAACAGCAGCGGTTGGAACAGGAGCAGGACCGCCTCGTTCATGGCGTGAGGCTGCTGGAGGGTCTGGCCTCGCTGTTTGGTCGCCTCCGCGATGCTGCGGATCAGGGTCCTTCTCTCCAGGATCACCTTGCGGTGTCCATCCAGGAGCTGCAGGCCATGGCGCAGCTGGATGGTTCACTCGAGCCCCTGCGCGATCAGGCTCTGGATCTCGAGGCCGGTGTGGACAGTTTGCTGCGCTCCCTCGATCAATACGGTCTGGCGCTCGAGAGCGATCCAGACCATCTCACGCGGATTCAGGACCGTCTGTCGGTTTTGAAACGCCTGCAGCGCCGTTACGGCCTTGATCTGGCCGGCTTGATTCAGCGTCGCGATGAGCTGCTTCATCGTTTGGGATCGGACGGCTTCGCGGCGGATCTCACCCGCCTGCACAAAGAGGAAAACGACCGACGTCAGACGCGTGATCAGGCCAATGCGGTCTTGCATCGTGAGCGGTTGAAGGCGGCGGAGGCTCTGGAGGCGTCGTTGCTGGAGCTGTTGCCACCCATGGGCCTCGCCAACGTGCGTTTCAAGGTTGGTCTCACCCCTTCTGATCCGGCTGAGCATGGTGCGGACGCTGTTCAATTCCTGTTTTCCGCGAATCCCGGCCAGCCGATGGCACCGCTGACGGAGGTTGCCTCCGGCGGTGAGATGTCCCGTTTTCTACTCGCGCTCAAGACCACCCTTGCCGCGGTGGATGGCTCCAGCACGCTGCTGTTCGATGAGATTGATGCCGGCGTCAGTGGACGCGTCAGTGGAGCGATGGCGGATCTCCTCCAGACCCTGGCCTGTCAGCGTCAGGTGTTTTGCGTCACCCACCAACCGCTCGTGGCAGCGGTGGCTGATCACCATTTCCGGGTGAGCAAGCATGTGGAAGATGGCGTCACCCATTCGCGGGTGTCCCGACTGCGGGACACTCAGGAACGTCGCCAAGAGCTGGCGGACCTTGCTGGTGGGGATCAGGCCGATGCCTATGCAGCGAGCCTGCTGGACCAGCGAACAGCCTGAAGGCTTCGGTTCTTCCTAAACTTCTGAGCTTTCCAACGGGTCCTGATGGCGCGAATTGCTGCCAAGATCGCTGAATCAGCGGGCCCGCTGGCGACTCAGGATGATGTGATTCGCGTGAGGGGTGCCCGGCAGCACAACCTCAAGAACGTCGACGTCACCATTCCCCGCAACAAGTTGGTGGTGTTCACCGGGGTGAGTGGCAGCGGCAAGAGTTCACTCGCCTTCGACACGATTTTCGCGGAGGGACAGCGCCGCTACGTCGAAAGTCTGTCGGCCTATGCCCGCCAGTTTCTGGGGCAGGTGGACAAGCCTGATGTCGATGCCATCGAGGGCCTGTCTCCGGCGATATCGATTGATCAGAAATCCACCAGCCACAACCCCCGTTCCACGGTGGGCACAGTCACGGAGATTCAGGACTATCTCCGTCTGTTGTTCGGCCGCGCAGGCGAGCCCCACTGCCCCAAATGTGGCCGTTCGATCAAGCCGCAGAGCATCGACGAAATGGTCGATCAGATCCTGTTGTTGCCGGAGGGAACCCGTTATCAGCTGTTGGCGCCGGTGGTGCGCGGCAAGAAGGGTACCCACACCAAGTTGATCAGTGGTTTGGCGGCTGAAGGTTTCGCCCGGGTGCGCATCAACGGCGAGGTGCGCGAGCTGGCCGACAACATTGAGCTCGACAAGAACCAAAGCCACAACCTTGAGGTGGTGGTGGATCGTCTTGTAGCCCGTGAGGGGATCCAGGAACGGCTGACCGATTCGCTGCGCACCGCCCTCAAACGAGGTGATGGTCTGGCGCTGGTGGAGGTGGTGCCCAAGAAAGGGGAGGAGCTTCCCGAGGGTGTTGAGCGGGAGCGGCTTTATTCCGAGAATTTCGCCTGCCCGGTGCACGGCGCTGTGATGGAGGAGCTCTCACCGCGACTGTTTTCGTTCAACAGCCCTTACGGCGCCTGTGAGGCCTGCCATGGCATCGGCCATCTGCGCAAATTCACTGTGGACCGGGTGATCCCGGACCCAACTCAGCCGGTGTATTCAGCTGTTGCGCCTTGGGCCGAGAAAGACAACAGCTATTACTTCTCACTGCTGTATTCGGTGGGTGAAGCTTTCGGCTTTGAGATCAAGACCCCATGGAATGAGCTCACGGATGAACAGCGGGATGTGCTGCTCAACGGAAGCCGGGATCCGATTCTGATTCAGGCCGACAGCCGTTATCGCAAGGGCAAAGGGGGCTACACCCGACCCTTCGAAGGCATTCTCCCGATTCTCGAGCGGCAGCTCCGCGATGCCAGCGGTGAAGCCCAGCGCCAGAAGTTGGAGAAGTATCTCGAGCTGGTTCCCTGTGAAGCCTGTGGCGGTCAGCGGCTCCGCCCTGAAGCCTTGGCGGTGAAGGTGGGGCCATACCGGATTCCAGAACTTACAGCCGTCAGCGTCGGTCAGACCCTGGAACGGATTGAAAAACTGATGGGTGTGGGCGCCCATGAGGGCTCTGAGCCCTTGCTGAATGCCCGTCAGATCCAGATCGGTGATCTGGTGCTCAGGGAAATCCGCCTGCGTCTGAAATTCCTGCTCGATGTTGGTCTCGACTACCTGAGCCTGGATCGACCGGCGATGACGCTCTCGGGTGGTGAAGCCCAGCGCATCCGTCTGGCCACCCAGATCGGTGCTGGCCTCACTGGGGTGCTCTATGTGCTGGATGAGCCGAGCATCGGCCTGCATCAGCGGGACAATGACCGTCTTCTGAACACCCTGGTGCGGCTCAGGGATCTCGGAAACACCCTGGTGGTGGTGGAACACGATGAAGACACGATTCGTGCTGCCGATCACGTGGTGGACATCGGCCCTGGTGCCGGCGTCCATGGGGGCCACATCGTTGCTGAGGGAAGTTTCGATGACCTGGTGGCGAGCAGTGAATCCCTCACCGGCGCTTATCTGAGTGGCCGTCGGTCGATTCCAACGCCGGCCGAACGCCGCCAGAGCGGTTCGCGCTCACTCAAGTTGATTGATTGCAACCGCAACAACCTCAAGAACGTTTCGGTTGAGTTCCCCTTGGGCCGGTTGGTGTCCGTCACCGGGGTGAGCGGCAGCGGCAAGAGCACCCTGGTGAATGAGCTACTGCATCCCGCCCTGGAGAACGGACTGGGTCTGAAGGTGCCCTTTCCGCAGGGTCTGGGGGAGCTGCGGGGGTTGAAGTCGATCGACAAGGTGATCGTGATCGACCAGAGCCCGATTGGACGCACTCCCCGATCCAATCCAGCCACCTACACCGGTGCCTTTGATCCGATCCGTCAGGTGTTCGCCGCCACGGTGGAGGCCAAGGCCCGCGGTTATCAGGTGGGTCAGTTCAGTTTCAACGTGAAGGGCGGCCGCTGTGAGGCTTGCCGCGGTCAGGGCGTGAATGTGATTGAGATGAACTTCCTGCCGGATGTGTACGTCCAGTGCGATGTCTGCAAGGGCGCCCGGTTCAACCGCGAAACCCTGCAGGTGAAATACAAGGGCTACACGATTGCCGATGTGCTCCAGATGACGGTGGAGCAGGCCGCTGAGGTGTTTGATGCGATTCCTCAGGCGGCAGATCGCTTGCGCACGTTGGTGGATGTGGGCCTCGGCTACGTCAAACTTGGACAGCCGGCGCCAACCTTGTCTGGGGGTGAGGCCCAGCGGGTGAAGCTCGCAACGGAGCTGTCACGGCGCGCCACCGGTAAGACTCTTTATCTGATTGATGAGCCCACCACCGGTCTCAGCTTCTACGACGTGCACAAGCTGATGGATGTGATGCAGCGGTTGGTGGACAAGGGCAACTCGATCATCTGCATCGAGCACAATCTTGATGTGATCCGTTGCAGCGACTGGATCATCGATCTCGGCCCCGAAGGCGGTGACAAGGGTGGCGAGATTCTGGTGACGGGAACTCCAGAAGAGGTCGCCCAGCACCCCACCAGTCACACCGGCCGCTATCTCAGTCGGGTTCTGGAGCAGCATCCTCCTGAACTTCCTGTTCCTTTGGCGGCTTGATGACTCGTCTACGCACACACCTGGGTGCTCTCGGCGTCGGCATCTCGTTGGCCTTGACCGGCGGACCCGTCTCAGCTCTGGAAAGGTTGGCGCTGCGACTGCCATTCCTGGACAGTCAGGTCACGATCAATCTTTCCGGCAGTCAGTCCGCTGAACAGTTGATCCTGGCCAGTCCGGATCTGCAGGATCTGCAATCGGTCAGTGGTGGCAAGTTACTGGTTCTGCTGCGCCAAATTTTCCTCACGCCACTGCCTGTGGAGACCAAGGCCTTGCTGGCGGGATCGACCGGTCAGCCGCTTCTGGAGCAGGCCCTCCATGCGGCGACGCAGGTGGTGGACCTTCAGGGTGTTGAACCGGATGTGACCGGTCAGATGCTGACCGATGCCTTGATTCGTGCAGAACGCCGGGGACAACCCAACATTCTCGGGTTTCTAAGGGAATTGCCTGGAGAGCAGGCATCGATCGATCTGTCGCGCGTCGTGGAGGTGGCCAATCGGCTCAAAACCAACCTTGAAGAGGGCGTGACTTTGGCGCGTTCCACCGAAGCTGCATCCGTGACGGCCGCTCTGCGGGTGCCACTGCGGCCCAGTTGGTCCCGTGAGGTTGTTCAGGTTTCCGTGCCGCACCGCCCGCAATCCCTTCGGGTGCTGACGCTTCGGCCTGCAGCGCCATCGAATGGTCGGCTGGTTGTGATTTCCCATGGGCTTTGGGACGATCCGGAATCCTTTGAGGGTTGGGGTGAGGTACTGGCTGCCCATGGGTACACGGTGCTGATGCCAGACCATCCCGGTAGTGATCTCAATCAGCAGAAGGCCATGCTCGCTGGTGATGTGCCCCCTCCTGGAGCCGAGGAACTCAGACTCCGGCCCCTTGATGTTTCCGCTCTGTTGGATGCTGTTCGTGCTGGCCGACTCCTGGCCGACGCTGATTTGGACACGGATGCCGTTGCGGTGGTCGGTCATTCCTGGGGAGCCACCACCACCCTTCAGCTGGCTGGTGGTGTGACCACCGATCGAAAACTCAAATCCCGTTGCAACGACTTGAAGGATTCGGAGCGCAATCTCAGCTGGGTGTTGCAGTGCAGTTGGCTGTCCGGGATCAACCAAGCCTCTGTCGCAGATCCGAGGGTCAAGGCTGTTGTGGCCGTCAGCCCACCACTTCGTTTGTTGTTTGACCGCAGTCGTTTGAAGACCCTTTCCGCCAAGGTGCTCTTGATCAGTGGTACGCGCGACTGGGTGGTGCCCTCGGGTCCGGAGGCGATCGTTCCCATGCGCGAGAGCAAGGCAGTGCAGTTGGGTCACCGTCTTGTGTTGGTGCAGGGTGCTGACCACTTCAGCCTTCGCAGTTTTGGTGGCGAAGCCTTCCCGGCACAGGTTGGGCCGGTTCTCCTTGGCTGGATCAATGAGCAGCTTGAGGTGGACGGTGCCGTCACCTTTTCTGAGGGTGGTTGGGGTGACGAGCAGGGCAGCCTTGTCGATGTGAGCGGCCGTCTCTGACGTTGCTGGGTTGTTACATCCAGCCGTTCGTATGACGTTGGTTTTTCGGGCCCAGATCTCCTGCCAGACAAGACGACTCGGCTGTTTTGATGGTCTTGAACACCTCCTCTTCTAAGGTTTTTTTCACTTTTCACCACTTCTTCTGCCTCTAAAGAAAAACCAACGGCACCGAATCTGTGTCCCGTTGTTGTTTGTGAGGGGAGCGAATGGGGATCCGGTTGTTGCATCTGCACCTCCATGGTCTCTTTCGTGCCCATGGGCTTGAGCTGGGACGGGATGCTGATACCGGTGGCCAGACCTTGTATGTGCTTGAGCTCGTGCGCAGCCTGGCTCAGCGGGCTGAGGTCGAGCAGGTTGATGTTGTCACTCGCTTAATTCAGGACCGCCGGGTTGCGCTTGACTACAGCCAACGGGAAGAGGCCATAGCTCCAGGAGCTCGCATCCTGCGTTTCCCCTTCGGTCCGAAGCGGTATCTGCGCAAGGAGTTGCTTTGGCCCCATCTCGAGGAGCTGGCTGATCAGCTGGTGGAACATCTGAGCCGGCCCGGTCAGAGGGTCGACTGGATCCATGCCCATTACGCCGATGCCGGTCTGGTGGGTGCTTTGGTCAGTCAGCGGATGGGGATTCCACTGGTTTTCACGGGTCATTCCCTCGGCCGGGAGAAACAGCGACGTCTTCTGGCGGGTGGCCTGGATCGCTCTCAACTTGAGCAGACCTACGCCATCAGCCGGCGCATCGATGCTGAAGAGCGCGCCCTGGCCCAAGCCGATCTGGTGATCACCAGCACCCGTCAGGAAGCAGATCAGCAGTATTCCCGCTATGGGCACTTTCAGGCGGATCAGGCGGAGGTGGTGCCCCCTGGGGTCGATGCCACGCGGTTCCATCCCCACGGTTCGTCGCAGGAAAGTTCGGCGTTGCAAAGCTTGTTGCAGCCTTTCCTGAGGGAGCCGGATCGCCCGCCCCTGCTGGCGATTTCCCGTGCTGTGCGACGCAAGAACATTCCCGCGCTGGTGGAAGCCTTTGGCCAATCGCCGGTGTTGCGGCAGCGTCACAACCTGGTGCTTGTGCTCGGTTGTCGAGATGATCCCCGTCAGCTTGAGAAGCAGCAGCGTGAGGTGCTTCAGCAGGTGTTTGATCTGGTGGATCGCTTTGATCTCTATGGCCAGGTGGCTTATCCCAAACAACACAGCCGTGCCCAGATTCCCGCCTTGTACCGCTGGGCGGCGCGTCGGGGAGGGTTGTTTGTGAACCCGGCGTTGACCGAACCGTTCGGACTCACCCTTCTGGAGGCGGCAGCCTGCGGTTTGCCGATGGTGGCGACCGATGATGGAGGTCCACGGGACATCCAACACCGCTGCGACAACGGTCTTCTGGCGGACGTCACCGACCCGGGAGCACTTCAGGAGGCCTTGGAATTGGCCGGCAGTGATCGCTCCCGTTGGCGGCGTTGGAGTGACAACGGGGTCGAGGCCATCAGCCGCCACTTCAGCTGGGATGCCCACGTGTGTCAGTACCTCGCCCTGATGCAGCACAAGATCCGTGTGTCCCCTGTTCGTGGGATGTCGGTGGTGCGGCGACCCAGTCCCGTTTCCAGGCTGTTGGCGTTGGATCTCGATAACTGCCTCGAGCTTCCGGAGGAGCATCCCCTGGCGCATCTGCGAGATCGGCTTCAGGCCGAACCTTTCGCTGCTTCGACAGGGTTGGTGATCCTGACGGGGCGTTCGCCGGATCAGGCGCGTCAGCGCTACCGGGAGTTGCATCTTCCCGACCCCAAGGCCTGGATCTGCCGCGCTGGAACCGTGATCCACCACCGGCTCGATCGCGCAGAAGACCCCGTTTGGACGCAGAGGATCAGCCAGGCTTGGGATCGCGAGGCTGTCCTTGCAGCCATGGGTCAACTGCAGGAACACATTCAGCTTCAGGATCCTGACCATCAGAGTCGCTTCAAGGTCAGCTACCTGTTGCGTGCCACCGATCGGGGTCTGATCGGGTTGGCCCGGCAGTGCTTGCGGCGCCATGGTCTGCAGGCGGAACCCCAGCTCCGCTGTCACTGGTTCTTGGATGTTCTGCCGCAGCGCGCATCCCGCAGCGAGGCCATTCGCTTCCTGGCCCAGTCCTGGGGGCTCCCCCTGGAGCAGGTTCTGGTGGTGGCCAGTCAGCAGGGGGATGGAGAGTTGCTGGATGGTCTACCCGCCACAGTTGTTCCTGCGGATCACGATCCCTGTCTGCTGGGTCAGCGGACCCAGCAACGGGTGTACGTGTCGAAACGCTCCAGTGTTGGAGCTGTGCTGGATGGCTTAACCCATTATCGGTTTTCAGCCAGCCGTTGATCCTGGGATCACGGTTACACATGCGGCTGCCCTGTCGGCCTTGGCTTGTGCTTCCCTGCGATCGGCTCCCCTTGCCAGCGCCACACCCATCCGCCGACCGGGGCGGGCTGTGGGCTTGCCGAACAGCAGCACTTGGGTGTCGGCTTCCGTGAGCGCTTGTTCGACCCCTTCAAAAGCGACGGAGTCCATGTTCGTTTGGGCCAGGATCACTCGGCTGGCCGCGGCACCAGCTGCCGTGATGGTGGGGATCGGTAGACCGAGAACAGCACGCAGGTGCAGTTCGAACTCGCTCAGGTTCTGGCTGATCAGGGTGACCAGGCCGGTGTCGTGCGGTCGGGGAGACAGCTCTGAAAAAATCACCTCGTCGCCACAGAGGAAAAATTCCACTCCGAAGAGGCCGGCGCCGCCCAGGTTGTCGGTGACGGTCTTGGCCATGGCCTGGGCCTCTCGCAGTTGTTGGTCGGTGAGTTGAGCCGGCTGCCAACTGCATTGGTAGTCGCCACCTTCTTGCTCGTGGCCGATCGGGGCGCAGAACAGGGTTTCGCCATTGCGTTGGCGGATGGTGAGCAGGGTGATTTCCAGATCAAAATGGAGGAATTCTTCAACGATCACCTGGGTTGAGGTGCCCCGAGCGCCAGCCATGGCGGCCTCCCAGGCCTTGGGCAGATCGTCGGCACAGCTCACAACGCTCTGGCCTTTGCCGGAGGAACTCATCACCGGTTTCACCACCACGGGCCAGCCCAGAGGCTCCGCCACCTCCATGAGTTCATCAGCGCTGGAGGCATAGGCAAACCGGGCCGTTCGGAGAGCGAGCTCGTCAGCCGCCAGGTCGCGGATCCGGTCTCGGTTCATGGTGACGGCCGTTGCACGGGCCGTTGGAATCACGGTGATTCCCTCCTGTTCGAGTTCTGCCAGGGCATGAACGGCGAGTGCTTCGATCTCCGGGATCACCACGTCGGGTTGGTGGCGCCTGACCACCTTCAGTAAGGCATCGGCATCGGTCATCGGCAGCACTTCCGCTGCGTCCGCCACCTGCATGGCTGGAGCACCGGCATAACGATCACAGGCGATCACCCGGCAGCCAAGGCGTTGGGCAGCAATGGCCACTTCCTTGCCCAGCTCCCCACTGCCCAGCAGCATCACGGTGCGTGGAAACGACGGCATGGTGATCCTTGAACGGCCTGCTTGCATCATCAATCAATGCAAGTCCTGAGACTTTCCGCAGCCTGGGGTCCAGCACTTGATGTTCCGCTAGCTCAGGGATGCGTTCTTGATCGAGTCCAGTGCTGCGGGCGACGTTGTTGGCGGTCCTCACTGGAGCTTGTCTTCAGCTCGGGCCGGTCGGAGCCAGGCCTGCTGATCCCATTCCGCCGGTTGCCCCCTGGCTGAGCGATGTGGAGGCGTTGGCCCTGCTCCCCGCCGCCGTTCGTTCGCGGCCCAGTAAGCAGCTTGTCCTGCATCGCTCCAGCCGTCAGCTGATTCTGCTGGATCAGGGTCAGGTTCGTCTGCGAGTGCCTGCTGCTGTTGGCACCCAAGGCTGGGAAACGCCACTCGGAGAGCATCGCGTGCTGTTCAAGACGGTGGATCCTGTTTGGAGGCATCCCGGCACCGGGGTTCTGGTTCCTCCTGGAGGTGGGAATCCCCTGGGATCGCGTTGGATTGCCTTCTATCAGGACTGCTCCAATCCCGGTGGCTGGGATGGCGAGAAGGTGGTGCAGGTTCGCGGCTGCTCCCACGTCGGGTTGCACGGCACTCCTCATCGTTGGACCGTTGGACGGGCCGTGTCGCATGGATGTGTTCGCCTCTTTGACGAACACATTCGCCGCGTGTTCGACCTTGTGGATGTAGGCACACCCGTGGTGGTCTTGCCTTGAGGAATTGGCTTTGATCCATCGGGCACGAAAAAAGCCCTGGGCAGAGCCAGGGCTTGATTGACGTGTTTTGTCGTTATGGCGTCAGATCACCAGAGTCCCTGAACGGGAGCGGCGGGAGCGGGAGCGGGCTCGGGAGCCTTGGCGGTGTAGGCCTGGATGCATGCCGGGGTGTTCATGTACCAGCTGAGCAGAGAGGTGTCCTTGTGGAAATCACCCTGTGTGTCGGCATTGCAGACCTTCATGGCGCCTTGCAGCCGCTGGTCGGTCGGCAGCTTGGCCATCATTCCGTAGCTGGAGAGCTTGCCATCCTCTGCATCGAGAATGATGGCGCTGCGAACGGCCTGCAGATCGTTCTGCTGGCTGTAGTACGGGTGATAGTTGCCGTTGAGGCTCTCTTTGAGGAAGGCTTCGCCTTCCGTTGAGTAAAGGAATTCAGTGACGTCAGCAACATCGACGTCGTACTGCTTCTCCAGACCCACCTCGAGTTCTTCACGGGTCCAACCGGACAGATTGCTCAGATCCTGAGGAACGGGATTGGAGACTTGCTTTTTGCCACCGATGGGCAACAGCACGTTGGAGCGAACGAAACCGTTGGTGACGGTCCGGGCGGTTTGTTTGGGGGTGGCGAAGCCAGGCAGTCCAGCAGCGGCGACCATCAGGCCGGCACCGGTGAACAGAAGTGCTCTGCGCATGAGCTGCAGTTGATTTGCACTTCGAACCGTCGCCAGACCGCCTGGAGAGAGGCCAGGACCCACCGGGTTTTTTTCCTTTTAAGACAGTGTTAATGAAAAACGGGAATCGTGTCTTTTCTCCGGCCGAGAAAATGATGTCTTAAGCTTCTCTTCCAATTCTCATTCTGATTCATTGCTGGGTCTGTTCGCAGCGTTGCTTGTGCCGATGTCGGGTGTGGTGACCCATGGCGTCGAACAGGACCACCCAGCCTTGGATATCGCCTGCCGCGTGGGCCGTCCTGTTCGTGCCGCCCACGACGGCGTTGGCCGTAGTCGCTGGAGCTCCACCCTCGGCTGGACCTTTCACCTGGCTGGTGCCGGCGTCAAGACCCGTTACAGCCATCTGAGTGTTGGTGCTCCCCCTGGTTCCTACAACAGGGGTCAGATCATTGGCTACTGCGGAAACACGGGGCGCTGGTCGACCGGTCCTCACCTTCACTTCGAAGCGGAACCCCTTCATCTCCTGGACGTGCTTGAGAGCCCCAGCGCAGAGCAGCTGAGATCCATGGAGCAAACGCCTCAATGGCGTCAGCGCTCGGTGGAGGCGAGCCGCTGATGGCTCAGTTCGAATCGGTGCTGCTCTGACGGCGCACTTCTCCGATCAGCCATACGCCCATGAATCCGAGCGACGACAAACCGAAATAGATCAACACCCACCGCAGAACCCGGTCAGGATCCGCAGCTGCATTGGCGAGCAGCTCAGCGGTTTTGGCAAGCAGGTTGTCCATCAGTTCTGAAGATCGGGGATCAACGTGAGTTGGCGGACCGGTGACTCTTCGCTGACAAATCCCCAGGCTTCAAACACCGTGGGATCGGGATGCGTGATGCGCTGCTCCGTGCCGTTGCGTTCCAGCTGGAACCCTTCGCTGGACATGCGCCGCATCAAGCTTGCTGATTCCTCAAAGCGGGCAGCCATCGCCTCAAGGCTTGAGCAGTCACCTGTGAGACCGGATTCACGCCAGGTGAAATAGGTCATTTTCTCAACTGGAACATAGGACTCAGGTGTAGCAGGGGTTTTAAGCGGTAAAGGTTCAGCACAACACTGTGTGAATAAATCAAGCTCTTTCAACTGGCAGAACCGGTTAGCCACAGTTTAGAAGATCACTCCTTAATCAAATTATTTTGAGCCATGACAACCTATCAACTACCGATGAGAAAGCTCCTTCTCTTACTGCTGCTGTTGGTTGCCTCTTTGCCCACTAGTGCTGCAGTTGATCAAAGATCGCTGATTTCTGGATGAAGGCGACTTACTTTGCAGGTTGTGTACGGACTATTAATGTTACTCTACCGCTCAAGTAGCAGAAGGATCTTGAAAGAAGCTATATAGTTGTACTCATGATGACGGCACCAATATTCGGATTTGTATCAACTCAATAAAAGCAGTTCATTAGACGGGATTTTTAAAAGGTACGTGCAGCATGAATTTGGTCTTACGATAAGTAACCAAACATTATGTATGCATTTCAGTATATTGAACATAGCAATCGTTTACTAAGATCGCTGCATATCTAGAAATTTCAAGCTAAAATAATTCAAATATCTTAAAGCTCGTGTTTAGCTATTATTCAAGCATTGAAGATTTCAAATCTAATCACAAAAAAAGGATCGTCGTTTTTACAACCTGTAACCTTGGGGGGCTCCTTTGGCTAAAAATTTAGCTATCAGCTGCTGGAAGCAAGGGGTTGAGCTTCTTTTCTTCGGCAATGACGAGGCTTCTATTAATCAAATGTCAAATTATGCTAGCACTGTAAATAACATCAAGGAAAATAGATTTCGGCTAGACATAACACGAGATCTACCTGCCGATCACACAAAATTCGACACCGAGGACTTCATAAAAACAGCTTGGATGAGATATGAAATCTTCAAATTTCTCACTTGGAATAATTATTATTCTATCTACTTGGATACAGATATTCTTGTAAAGAAAGATTTTACCGAAGATATTATTTCTTATATGGAAAAGAGCTATATTGATGGTGTCGTACAGTTAAATCATCATTCGCGGCCGTGTACTGGAATTTTGGGATTTCATCCACGATCAAAATATAAACTTAATCGTATCTATTCAGAAAATTATTTAGGAAATTTCAATTATAAAGCTATTTATGGTGCTGCAGATCAGTCATCTTTTAATGAACATGTCTGCCCTCATGATGATCAACCAAAGCTCAACATGAATTTTTTATCTCGGGATTTATATCCGAATGGCGCTTGGTGGTATCGGAATAATAAAATCTTAAAAAATGTTGCAAAAATAGCTCACTAGAATTGCGTGATTGGCCAAAATTATAAAAATGAAGCAGTTTGAAGACTATTATCCAAATAACAGTATCTAGTATCCTTACTTATGCCTGTTTCTAGATAATTAATGAATTATGTAGAGAGATGCGAACATGATTTGCTTCGATGTACGATATATGTATTGGAAATTAATTCTATTAATCATTTATTTGGGAAGGATAGTGATTTTGAGTGCTTTTAAAATTTCTATTGCGGTGCTAGCTGTTACTTCGGTGGGTTGATAACGACAAAAGGTGTTTTCGTATTTCGATATAAAATCATCGTTTGCCTTTTCTGCGCTTGCAAGAGACTCTTGATCTATTGACTCTCTGTTGATGCTGTAATCTTTTGTTTTTATGTGATTCGCATGATAATGTGTAGTTTTGTCGTACTTTTCGAAACTTAATTTTTCTTCAGAGTCAAAATTTTCATCAATAAAGTTTTTGACTTGTTCCAAAGAATTCATATTTCTAATACTGTCTACGTTCATGTCTGGCAGACCTTTTCCAAATAATAAGTCGCTTATTTGTTGTATCTTATTATTGCATTGGTTAGGGCTTTCAATCTCTGATTCCTTGACAAGCACTAGGGATGATACCTGTGAAAGGGTGTTGTCCAATCTACGGTTGTAATTAAACATATTTTGCATCTTTTTACTTATCCTGGAATAGTTGGTTTTGGTTGGATTTTGCCTGGATACTCGCATTTGAGATAATGCTGTTTGGAGTGGGTCTCTAACAGAAATAATTACATTTGGGATAATTAATCCTGGAAGAAAGGACGATATTGTTTTAAGGACTCTTATTTTATGAGTTTTTATGAGAAGAAAATCATAGGAGTTTTCGTTAATAAGTGGGATTGACTCGCTGATTTCTTCTTGATTGGTAAACAAAGAAAGATAAGAAAACCCCTGATCTTTGAGTATGCTTTGGGTTGTATTGAATGCCCAAGTTGTGCCTGACCTTGGCAGGCCGATCGAAACAACTATTTTGAGTCCCATGGGAATAAAGGTGCTTCACTGTGTTTTATAATACTATAACTTCTTTGTTTAGTTACCATGCACGGTGCAGCAAAGCGTCTTGAGGAAAGCCTCGTTGACAATCCCGTATCTATAGCATGGGTCATTGTAGGACAAGAGTCCAGTGGTAGTAAGTTCATAGCCAAAACAATGGCCAAAATATTTCACCATAATGATTACAAGGGAACATTTTTTAGTTTAGTAAATTCCAGCTTAATTTATCATCGCTCATGTCCTTTTGGTCGCCCCAAGAATGGGTTTGATTTCATTAAGGAGGAGATAGAAATTATTCGTTCGCACTGTCCTTGTGTGAATATAATATTCACAACTAGAAGCAAAAATATTTCTTTTTCAAGAAAGGCTTTGCGTTTTGGTGATACTACTGAGAGTGCGCATGCAGATCTCGTTGATTTAGACCGACTGTATGAGTATCTAGTCAACCTTGGTAATTTGCTTTTTGTTTGGAACTATGAAACCATGTGCCTTCTTCGTGAAAAATATTTTAAAAGATTATATGATTATTTTGGGATTAATTCTCATTACTTCCCCAATGTAAATGACTCCAACGAGGAATTTTTATTTAATAGCATTTTCTTTGCCGATGAATACTCTTCGATAGCGCTAACATGTAATATTAATTTATATCGAAAAAAGAATGCTAAAGAATTGGACTCTACGCAATTAGAGACAATTAAATCACTAAAAAAGGCACTTTATGCCTCTGTCAACAGACAGCTTAAAATTGTCGTTTCAGTAGCATCTAGAGACCTGCGATTTTTTCATAGTTTATTTCGCGGTGAGAATAGGATTGTAGTTCGTTCCTTAGGTATTGACTCTTGTGAGCGTCAAAAGCCCTACATCCGGGACATTCTTGATCATGACTTATATACAACCACTAATTCGAATGATCAAAGAGTGAAGTCATATTGCATGTATTTAAATGCAGATATTTGTGTGCCGAATTATTTTTTCGAATTCTTATTCCAGCAGCTTATTGGCTTTTCAAATACTAAGTTTCCTGGAAATTTGACAAAAGCCAAAAAAACTTTTGACTGTATAGTCATAAACCGTCGCGATGTTATTGGCGATGATCTTTATTGGCATCCTGGAAGTGACCTTTTTGTCTTTCCAAGTGAATGGTTGGCTTCAATGAGGTTTGGAAATGTTTGCATAGGCTTGCCCCCAATAGGTCCTATTCTTTGGCTTAATTGCCTATATCATTCAAAGTCAGCTCTTCAAGTTAGTGATTTATTTATTACACATCATATTGGCAATGACCAAAGTTGGAAAGACTCTAAAGTTCAAGATGATGTAGATCTAAACATGAGATCAGCCGCTGAAGCTTTTCGGTCACTTATAGGCTCAGATAAACGTAATCTTAGTAAATTTGATATGGAGAAGCATAGTATATTGGCCAAGAAGAGATTGAAACATTTTATACTGCAATGGACTTCAGATTTGGATAAAGAGGATTAATTGGCAGCATGATCACTCACTAACAAAAATTTTATAATACCAACCTCCATTTTTGTTCTACGCAAATAATGTGAATACAAAGAGGCCTTATCCGACTTTCTCATCTTTATCAGCAAGACATAACCCCGACTGAGCCTATCTTCAAACTACATAAACCAATTTTCTGCTTCTATCACAGTAACTGGATCATACATTGCACAAAACCTCTCGCTTATTAGCTGGCTTAGACTTCAGGACAAAACGATTGGATCAACTCTTCCAGGACACAACTCCTAAACCTTTACATCAGAACGTCGAGGTCTTCCAATTGATTCAGAGAACGACAGCCTTTATTGCACGCAATCAGGATAGTGCTTGAAACACATTCCTCTGTAATGCTTTAAAGTCGTTGTTTCCTTCCTCCACAACCACCTCACATATTCCATGCGTTTATTCTACTGAAGCCAGTTCTCCAGCTAAATATACATGGGTTGACATGCCTCTAGATAGAATGAGGATTGGACTGCTCGTAAGTCTCTATATCTATCCTAATGATTTTCAAGATCGGAACGAACGAAATGCGTTCCTGTGACGTATGATGATTTGAATGCAACTCCTGGTTGGATAGATCTCTGCATTCAAGTTCTGATTGTTTGAAGGTTTCTGATTCTTTATGAATTTCCATATATTGATTTATTACCTGCGCTGATAGATCGACCAATTTCAAGAGAGAGATTTAAGAGCCTGTTGGCTGAAGGTTGACGATCTCAATATGTATTGAATGCCAGAATTGAAAAGTATCAAGTTTATTCGTTCATAAAAGGTAAGGCAGTGCTAGACGATTTCTACTCGATCATTGATACCCTGCCTAAAGGTGGAGAAGTTTATTAAGTCTTTGCGTACCTCTCACTCCAACTGAGCCTAAGAATCAAAAGCCGATCACGTTGGACTTAAATGGACACAAGACAGAAATGACTTATGAATGATATGTACATGCCTAAGACTCTAGACTTCTAGAAGGGTTAATATTCTTCTTGTCGAGTTGATGGAAGACACTGTCAGTAACCATCCGGATCGTGAATACCTATTAATCCCAGATTGACATAAGCTTGTGGATGAAGGAGATGCACAGTGGACAGCTCTTGTCAGTTCCCTAAGCAAATAAGAACAATAAGCTCCCAAAAACAACTATGTATCTTAGTAGATTTGTAACTCAGCTCAGTAAAATCAGATTTTAAAATCTGACAATTATCTATTCAAACGATTGTTGATTCTAGTATAGGAATAATTTTGCATTGACTTTTCCTGGGACGTTTTCTTTTTTGAAGGACGAATATACTGAAGTCTCTGAGCCATATCTGATCACTTGAACGAGGCTGTTCAGTACCTCTTGTCTCTCAACGATGTTTGGCATCTTTCGGCGGTGTGTGTGAATATAGTGTGCATGGAAGATCCTGAATCCTGCAAATAAAAGCTGTAGCCTCAAATCACTTCGTCCCAGGTAAAGAAAGTTATGTATTCTGCCTCTCCGTTTAGAAAATGTGAATTTAAGCGATGTGCGCGGCATGGAGTCGTGTTATAGAAATAAAAATGTTGCCAGTTTCGCTATTTTGCTAACGTTTTCTATTGTTAATAGAGGCCTGGTCAGAAGGGCTCAACGCAAAATGCCTATTATTTTTTTAGACTAGGCTCATTTTTGCCATACATATTAATTTGTGCGTTAAGGGGCGGCTTTGATTTCAGTGATATTTTGAATAATTGAATTATTGATGTTGCTTCAGAAATGATGCTCCTCAGTCTTGGATCAAAGATCAACGCTCAGGGATGTACCACGAGTCCCAGAAGCACTAGCCCCGCCGTAACCAGCCAGAACGCAGGCACCACGCTTCGTTCATCGGCGCCTCCTAGCTCAAAATGGTGATGGAGGGGCGCCATGCGGAACACCCGTCGGCCTCGGCCCTCAGGTCCTTTCGTGGCCTTGAACACCCACACTTGAAGGATCACGGACAAGGATTCCGCCACAAAAACCCCGCCCATCACCAGCAGTGGCCAGAGGCTGTTGGACAACAGCGCCACACCACTGAGGGCTGCCCCCATCGCCAGCGATCCTGTATCCCCCATGAACGCTCGAGCCGGGTTTCGGTTGTGGACCAGAAACCCAAGCCACGCCCCGGCCATGGTCATGCAGAACCCAGCCAAGGCCGGATCCCCGTCGTTTCCTCGCAGCATCAGCTGAAGCGCCAGGCCTGTAAAGACCAAGGCTCCACAGCCGCTGGCCAGACCATCCAGGCCATCGGTGAGGTTGGTGGCGTTGCTTTCCGCCAGAACGACAAACAGTCCCAGTGGCCAGATCAGGATCCCAAGCGGTAGCTCAAGTCCGAACGGCAAGGCAATGCTGCTGCTGATCCAGCCCTGCCAGGCTGCGATGGTCAGAAAAACCACGGCCGCAAGGGCTTGCAGCATCAATTTTCCTCGAGCCGTCAGGCCTGTGTTGGTGTGTTTGGTCAGGCTGCTCCAATCATCCACACCGCCGATCAGCATGAACGCCAACGTCAGCGAAGCCAGGCTGAGCAGCTGTTGTGAGGCCACGGCGTCCCTGGTGATCAGGCTGCCGAGAATGACTCCAACCGGAACCACCAGAAGCCCCCCCATGGTTGGCGTTCCCGCTTTGCTCCGGTGGGCGTGAGGACCTTCTTCGCGGATGAACTGTCCCATCTTCAAGCGACGCAGAAGTGGGATACCCAGGCCTGCAACAGTTGCCGTACAGACCGTGGAAATCAACAGCGGCAGGCTCAGCTGCGCGTTGGGGATCCATTTGTCTGCTGCAAAACTGGCCGCCAGGACCACCAGCATCAACAAGCTGGCACTGAGCGAGCCATTTTCCCACCAAGGACGATGGTTCGGATCCGTGGATTGCAAATCAGCAGTGGACTGGTCGCTGGGACCCTAGTTGAGTCCCACAGAGACGACCAGTCCGCACCAGGGAGACGTCAGTCCTCCCACTGCTCCTCATTCTGTTCGTCGTCTTTGTTGTAGTCCTCTTTCTCGCCCATGAGCGCTGAAAGTTCTTCCTCTTCGACGGTGCTCACTTCGGGTGAACCCGACTCTTCGTCGGCCACGAGACGGCCGCTGGTCTCCAGCCACGACAGGAGATCAGGCTCCTCGCGCAGGGGCAGCACGGGTGCTGGATCACGACGGCCGTAGCGGGTGAGGGACGGGTTGACGCTGTCCAGGGCGTTTAAATCAACCAGAGCGCTCATGCAGGGAGGGACGCAGGCCAATCAACCAAGATAAACCACGTGCTGTTTCTGGTTCGCATCTGAACAAATCTGCGCTCCTGGTTGTCCTATGGAGTTCGGCTCTGTTGATCAGTGCTGGTTTGCACTGGTGGGGTCAGCTGCGTCCGGAACCGTTGCAGCCGTCCTGGACCTTGGCGCTGCTGCTGGTTGTTTCCCCGGCTGCGCTGTTGGCGGCATGGTTGTTAACGACCTCTCCACAGGGTGCGGCCGGCGAGACGAGAGAATCAGAGGGATGTGATCAGGAGACCCATTGATGGGCCGCGCCAAGAAGGTGGTACTCGCCTATTCCGGGGGAGTGGATACCAGTGTCTGCATCCCGTACCTCAAGCAGGAATGGGGTGTGGAGGACGTGATCACATTTGCCGCCGACCTCGGACAGGGCGACGAGCTTGAACCGATTCGACAGAAGGCGCTGGATGCCGGTGCCAGTCAGTCGCTGGTGGGCGATCTGATCGAACCGTTCATCAAGGATTTCGCTTTTCCGGCGATTCGTGCCAACGCTCTCTACGAAGGCCGTTACCCCCTCTCCACGGCCCTGGCGAGGCCTCTGATCGCCAAGCGCCTGGTGGAAGTGGCTCGGGAGGTGGGTGCCGATGCTGTTGCCCATGGATGCACAGGCAAGGGCAACGACCAAGTGCGTTTCGATGTGGCCATCGCTGCACT
Organism: Synechococcus sp. KORDI-52; assembly: GCF_000737595.1. Classification (NCBI taxonomy): domain Bacteria; kingdom Bacillati; phylum Cyanobacteriota; class Cyanophyceae; order Synechococcales; family Synechococcaceae; genus Synechococcus; species Synechococcus sp. KORDI-52. The sequence goes on from NZ_CP006271.1 coordinate 494,042, forward strand.
GGCCCCGGATCTCAAGGTCCTCACCCCAGCCCGTGAGTGGGGCATGAGCCGTGAGGAGACCATTTCCTACGGCGAACGCTTTGGTCTTCCTGCTCCGGTGAGCAAGAAGTCGCCCTATTCGATCGACCTCAATTTGCTGGGCCGCAGCATCGAGGCGGGACCCCTTGAGGATCCGATGGTGGCTCCGCCGGAAGAGGTGTTTGCGATGACGCGATCGGTGGAGGCGGCTCCCGACGCTTATGAAGAGATCGAGATTGCTTTTGAATCCGGCAATCCTGTGGCGATCAATGGTCAGCAGCTGGACCCTGTGGCGTTGATTCGTGAAGCCAACCGTCTGGCGGGTACCCATGGCATTGGTCGCCTTGACATGATCGAGAACCGGGTGGTGGGCATCAAATCCCGGGAGATCTACGAAACGCCGGGGCTGTTGCTGCTGATCCAGGCCCACCAGGAACTGGAAAGTCTGACGTTGGCCGCCGATGTGCTGCGCAGCAAGCGGCAACTGGAAATGCAGTGGGCCGATCTTGTTTATCAGGGCCTTTGGTTCGGCCCCCTCAAGGATGCTCTTGACGGCTTCATGGACCGCACCCAGACCACTGTCAATGGTGTTGTCCGTCTCCGCTTGCACAAGGGAACGGCCACGGTCACCGGTCGAGGTTCAGCCGACAGCAGCCTCTACGTCCCTGAGATGGCGTCCTATGGCAGTGAGGATCAATTCGATCATCGTGCTGCCGAGGGCTTTATTTATGTCTGGGGTTTGCCCACCCGCCTCTGGTCAGCGTCACATCGCCGTTCAAGCTGAACGTTGCTGCTTCCGCAGGAATCTGGGAAGCCTCAGGGCCGGAAAGCGCACGACGTTGTTCGGTTCTGGGGTCCCAGATAGGGCTGGCTGAGGCCGCTCATTCTGTTGTTGTTCAACCTGGTCAGCCAGCAGTCGATACCGCTCCATCAACGGCTCCAGTCGCTGTTGGAACCGGCGTTCAAAAACTTCAGGCAGTTCGGCCAGAAGGTCTTCATAAGCCTGGATTTCGGCTTCGAGTTCTTTGATTCTGCTCTTCAACAACCGAATCACTTCAACGTCGCCATGACGCTCGTTCCTAATGGTTTCGGCTGCCTGGGGCTGTTTGGGTTGTGAATCCATGGGCGGACGCTATCGCCCGCCCAGAGATCACACAATGCTGATCAGTCAGCTGATGCAGCGGCTTCGGCTTGTTGCTGTTGAGCAGCTTCGCTGCCCGGCATCACCCGAGGTGCGGGAAGGGGGCCTTCCTGTTTCACCGTCAGGTAGCGGATCACGTCCTCACTGAGGCGCATGGCTTTCTCGAGCACCGCAACGTGCTGGCCATCGCCGTTGTGGCTCAGTTGCACGTAGATGCCTCCTTCCTTGTGCTTGGCGATTGGATAGGCGAGACGGCGCTTGCCGCGCATCTGGTTGTCCAGCACATCGGCACCAGCTTCCACGAGCATGTCGCGGTACTTGGTGAGATGGCTTTCGACTTCCTCCTCCGGAATATCCGGACGGAGGATGTACATGGTTTCGTAGTACGGATCGAGCGTCATGGGCAGCTCCTACGGGGCTTCAGGCTCACTGGAGTGAGCGACGGATCCAACACCTTATCCCCTTGCGTGCCCCAGTACTTCAGTAAAGCTGCATGCGTACGGCCTGGCTGATGCCGGGAAGATCCGGTTCGCGCCCGCGCCAGCACTCCACCAGGGCGAACAGAAGAATGGCCAGCACCGCCACCACAATCGTGCTTGAGAGGGTGCTCAGCAGCAGGCTGCCGCCGGCAACCGGTTGGAGCAGGATTCCAAAGGCAAAGCTCAACACCACGATCACAATGTCGGTGAGAAGGGCCTGCAGGGTGTTGAACCGCAGGAAGTAGGGAACATTTGGGTTGCGAACAACCGCCAGAAACAGCACAAAGAACAGCAACAACCCACCGAACGGAACTCCCCGATTCAGTTGGATCAGCGGCACGGCGGGAACGATCAGCAGCCTGAGCAACGGGATCTGGTTGAACACACCGTCAGCCCCGAGGCCGAAGGGAATTGCGTCACTCCAGGGGAGCAGGTAAACCAGCGGTGCGACCAGCCGCTGCCAAAGAGGAATCTGCACGGTGGGGCTAGGGATTGTTGGGACCTTAGGTCGCAAGAGCAGTCGCGGCGGCGCTTCGCATCGTCTCGACAGGAACGTCGTTTTGACCACTCCAGAGCCGCAGCGAGGCAGCGCCCTGGTGCACCAGCATCTCGAGGCCATCGATGCACCGCTGGCCCCGTTGTTGCCCAGCGGTGAGCCAGCTGGTGGGCCTTGGTGTGTAGATCAGGTCGTAGAGAACCGCTTCGGAGCTCAGCCTGGACCAGATTTCGGCCCCCAGTGGCATCGCCTCGGGGTCACCGTGCTGGGCCATGCCCACCGGGGTGGTGTTCACCACGAGAGCCGCTTGAGCGATGGCGTCATTGAGCTGAGCTGCGTTGTCGAGACAGGGCGTCAGGGGGGCCTTGTCCTGCTGCAGAGCAGCGATGAAGGCTTGCAGTGTCTCGCTTCGGCGTCCCACAACGGTGATGCTGCTGAGGTCCAGGGTCTGCAGGCCGGCCACCACCGCCCGCGCCGATCCGCCGCAGCCGATCACCACGGCATGGCGTCCACCCCAGAGTTCCTTGACACCGAGGGGTGCGAGAAAGCCCTCCACGTCTGTGTTGGTGCCGAACCAGCCACCGCCCTCTCCTGGAATCAGGGTGTTGACGGCGCCGAGACGTTGTGCCAGCGCGCTCAGTTCCTCGCAGAGACCCGCGATGGTTTGCTTGTGGGGGATGGTGACATTGAGGCCTTGGCAGCCAACAGCCCTGAGACCCTTCAACACCTGATCAAGACTTTCGCTTTCGCAGGGCAGGGCCAGGTAGCGCCAGTTGAGCCCCATCGATGTGAGGGCTGCGTTCTGCATCACCGGCGACAGCGAGTGCCGTACCGGATGGCCAAGCAGGCCCACAAGGCTGGTGCCGCCGTTGATCATTGCCAGGGCCGGATCGCTCCACCAGCCTGCCTGTTCGGGAACCACACCTCGCCTGTCACCGGGTTCGCTGTGGAGGATGAGTCCATTCAAATCACCATTTCAGGAGGTGGGCACCGATGGGCAAGGTTGTCGGCATTGACCTTGGCACCACGAACAGCTGTGTTTCCGTGATGGAGGGCGGCAAGCCCACCGTGATCGCGAACGCCGAGGGTTTCCGCACGACGCCCTCCGTGGTTGCTTACACCAAGAATCAAGACCAGCTGGTGGGGCAGATCGCCAAACGCCAGGCGGTGATGAACCCGGACAACACTTTTTATTCGGTCAAGCGTTTCATCGGTCGTCGGGTTGATGAGGTGAATGAGGAGTCGAAGGAGGTGAGCTACGGCGTTGAGAAGGCCGGCTCCAACGTGAAGGTGAAGTGCCCGGTTCTCGAAAAGCAATTCGCGCCTGAAGAGGTTTCCGCCCAGGTGCTGCGCAAGTTGGCCGAGGATGCTGGTAAGTACCTCGGTGAAACCGTCAGCCAGGCGGTGATCACCGTTCCGGCCTACTTCAACGACTCCCAGCGCCAGGCCACCAAGGACGCCGGCAAGATCGCTGGTCTTGAGGTGCTGCGCATCATCAACGAGCCCACCGCTGCGGCTCTGGCCTATGGCCTCGACAAGAAGAGCAACGAGCGCATCCTGGTCTTCGACCTGGGCGGCGGCACCTTCGACGTCTCCGTCCTGGAAGTTGGCGACGGCGTGTTTGAGGTGTTGTCCACCGCTGGTGACACGCACCTCGGCGGTGACGACTTCGACAAGGTGATCGTTGATCACCTGGCCGAGACCTTTAAATCCAATGAAGGCATCGATCTGCGTCAGGACAAGCAGGCCCTGCAGCGCCTCACCGAAGCCGCTGAAAAAGCCAAGGTTGAACTGTCCAACGCCACCCAGAGCGAGATCAATCTGCCGTTCATCACGGCCACGCCTGAGGGTCCCAAGCACCTGGATCTCACCCTCACCCGCGCCAAATTCGAGGAACTGGCCTCGAAGCTGATCGACCGCTGCGCCATGCCTGTGGAGCAAGCGCTCAAGGACGCCAAGCTCTCCTCCGGCGAGCTGGACGAGATCGTGATGGTGGGTGGTTCCACCCGCATCCCGGCCGTGCTCGAACTGGTCAAGCGCATCACCGGCAAAGACCCCAACCAGACCGTGAACCCCGATGAGGTGGTCGCTGTTGGTGCTGCTATTCAGGGCGGTGTGCTGGCCGGCGAGGTGAAGGACATCCTTCTTCTCGACGTCACGCCCCTCTCACTGGGTGTGGAGACCCTCGGCGGTGTGATGACCAAGATGATCACCCGCAACACCACGGTTCCCACCAAGAAAACCGAGACCTACTCCACGGCTGTGGATGGTCAGACCAATGTGGAAATTCACGTGCTCCAGGGTGAGCGCGAGATGGCGTCCGACAACAAATCGCTTGGAACCTTCCGTCTCGATGGCATTCCTCCGGCTCCCCGGGGCGTGCCTCAGATCGAAGTGATCTTCGACATCGACGCCAACGGCATCCTCAGCGTCACCGCCAAGGACAAGGGCAGCGGCAAGGAGCAGTCCATCTCGATCACCGGTGCCTCGACCCTCTCGGATTCTGAGGTCGACAAGATGGTCAAGGACGCTGAGGCAAACGCCAGCGCTGACAAGGAGAAGCGCGAGAAGATCGACCTCAAGAACCAGGCCGAAACCCTCGTCTACCAGGCTGAAAAGCAGATGGGCGAACTGGGGGACAAGGTCGATGCTGACGCCAAGGCGAAGTTGGAGGAGAAGCGCCTCAAGCTCAAGGAAGCCACCGAGAAGGATGATTACGACGCCATGAAGACCCTGCTGGAGGAACTGCAGCAGGAGCTCTACACCGTGGGAGCCTCCGTCTACCAGCAGGACGGGGCTGCAGCAGGTGCTGGTGCGCCTGGTGCTGACGCCGGTGCTGGTGCCAACCCCGGTGGTGGCGATGCCAGTGACGACGTCATCGACGCGGAGTTCACCGAGACCAAGTGATCGGTTGGTTCACCAACGCGTTAGGGCCCTGCGGGGCCCTTTTTTATGCCTGCTCAGCGGCAGCGGCGACCCACTCGGCGGTGCCAGGCGTGAGCAGAACGCCGTTGCGGTAGTGCCCACTGGCAAGGATCAACCCTGGTTCCAGCTCCTCCAGCAGAGGGGCCGGGCGATCCACGGGCCGAGCTCGCAGGCCACTCCAATGGCCAACCACCGTGGCTGAGCGCAGCCATTCCGGTGCCCGCTCATTCAGGTTGCGCATCAGGGTCAGAGGATCCTCCGAAGCGCGATCGCCCGGTTCCACGGTGGCCCCAAGCAGCAACTGCCCGGGTGCGGTTGGAATCAGGTTGAAGCCCTGATCCACCAGCACTGAGGGCCAGTTGCTCCACGTTGTCGGACCCGTTGTCAGTTCCAGTGACAGGGCCTGGCCCAACACCGGTGTCATCGCTCGGGCCTGGCCCAGCGGTTCCAGCAAGGCGTCTGTGTTCAGGGCTGTGGAGAGCACCACAAGGTTGTGATCGGAGCTGTCTCCATCGGCGCGATGCACACACCAGTGGTTGTCGTTGCGCTCCAGGCGGATCACTGCCGTGGCATTCAGCTCCACGCTTTGCCCTGTCAACGCCTGTCGCAGGGCCAGTTGCAGCAGCAGTGGATCCACGCGACCGTCGTGGCGCGAGTGGAGACCGCCGTGGCTGGCCGTCGGCCAGACCGCTGCCAAGTTGGCGTTGGTGACCATCTGAAGGCCCAGGTCAACGCGCTGGGCGGCCAGCGACTCCATTCGCTCAGCCGCTCGTTCGTCCTCGGCGATTTGCAGCAGGCCTGGATGGAGCTTGAGGTCAGGCTGGTGAGCCTGCAGCGTTTCGATCCATTGCGGCCAGAGCTCCATGCTCCGGCGGCGAAGCCTCCAGCCCCGCCCGCTGCTGCGACGAAACACGTGGCCCATCAGCACCCCGAGGGATGCCGATGTTCCACTCAAATCATTTGCTGATCCCTTGCGATCAACGGACTGGTTCAGGCGAGGGTCGTAAACAGAAACAGCATGCCCTTGTTGGGCCAGATGCCAGGCGGTGCCAAGGCCGATGGCCCCGGCACCAATCACTCCAACGGAGCGGGTCAGCTGAAGGCCTCAGCAGGGATCAAATCGCTGTAAGCGTCAAATCCGGCTGCCACCGCGCTGTACGACTTCTGCATGCGGCTGAAATCTTGCAGGCGTGCGGCTTCATCCAGATCGGCCATGGCTTCCTTCAAGGAGCGAGCAACCTTGTCGGCCTTCTTGCGGTCGCTCTTGTCGAGGCGCTGGTTGATGTACAGCATTTCCCGTCCCACTTCCTGCATCGGCCCATGGATCAGGTTGCGGGTGAAGGTCCAGTCCTTGGCGCTCACCAGCCGAGCCAGCTCCGGCAAGCGGGACTTGGTGGCCTCGAAGGCGGAAGCTTGACGTTTGATCACAGACAGGTCTTCCGCTTTGACGCCTGCCGCCTGAACATGACTTGGGCTAACAAGGCCCAGGCCGATGGTGATGCAGAGGCAGAACGCAGCCAGGCGTCTCAGAGCCTTCAGCATGGTGATCAAAAAATTTTCAGCGACTTTAACCAGCCCCTTCAGCGCGGGAGAATTTGTTTTTCAAAGCGTTGTCGTGAGTGACGCAACGGTCATCCTTCAGATGATCTGCCCTGATCGCCCGGGCTTGGTCAGCGCATTGGCAGGTTGGGTGGCCGCCAATGGCGGGAGCATTCGCCATGCCGATCACCACACCGACGCCGGAGCGGGGCTGTTTCTCAGCCGTATCGAATGGCAGCTCAAGGGGTTCGGCATTCCCAGGGATGCCTTGCCTGAGGCCGCTCAGGCTCTGGGCGAGCGGCTTGGTGGTGAAGTGCAGCTTCATTTCTCAGATGCGCTCCCCCGTGTGGCGATCTTCGCCAGCAAGCAGAGCCACTGCCTGCAGGATCTGCTCTGGCGTGTTCAAAGTGGTGAGTTACCGATGCAGGTTCCCCTGGTCATCGCCAACCATCCGGACTTGGAACCGCTGTGTGCATCGTTCGAAATTCCCTTCGTTTGTGTGCCTGTCAGGAAAGACGCCAAGGAGGAAGCCGAGCAGCACATGTTGCAGCTGCTTGAGGAGAACGCCGTTGAACTCGCAGTTTTGGCCAAGTACATGCAAGTGCTCAGTGCTGATTTCCTCGAGCGATTTCCGCAGGTGATCAACATTCATCATTCCTTTCTGCCTGCGTTCAAGGGTGCTCAGCCTTATCACCGGGCCTGGGACCGTGGGGTCAAGCTCATCGGCGCCACAGCGCACTACGTGACTGAGGATCTGGATGACGGCCCGATCATTGAGCAAACCACGGTTCCCGTCAGCCACCGCGATGAGGTGGAGGATCTGATTCGCAAGGGTCGTGACACCGAACGTCTTGCTCTGGCCCGGGCTCTTCGCCTGCATCTGCGCCGTCAGGTGATGGTGTATCGCGGTCGTACAGCTGTTTTTGCATGACGTCTCATCGCGGTCATCAGGCATTCCAGCTCGGCCTGTTTCTGCTTCCCTCCAGTGCTCTTCTCTCGGGTATTTGCCTGTTGGTGGCCTGTGTCAGGGGTAGTCGGGGTCGGGATTGGCCTTTTTGGCAGGACCGCTGGACGCAGCCGTTCCTGGTCGCTGCCCTGTTGATGTTGGTGGGGGCGCTGGGGGCGGAAACGGGGTCTCTGGCCTGGGCAGGGTTGGCCAATTGGTTGCCGTTGTTCTGGGCTTTCTGGGCTTTTCAGCCCTATCTCGCCAGCGAACAGCAGCGCCGTCAGGCGGCTTGGATGCTGGTGGCCGGAACCTTGCCCGTGCTGCTCACTGGGCTGGGGCAAATGTTTCTGGGTTGGCAGGGGCCCTGGCAACTCGGAGGCGGCGCCATCATCTGGTTCGTCGCCCCGGGTGGCCAGCCTCAGGGTCGACTTTCAGCCCTGTTTGATTACGCCAACATCGCAGGTGCCTGGCTCGGGGTGGTTTGGCCCTTGATGCTGGCGGCTGTGCTGCGACCGGATGGTTGGTGGCGGCGTGGTGCTGCTCTGGTGCTCACGCTTTCAACGGTTCTGGCCATCGTGCTCACCCAGTCGCGCAATGCCATGGGAGGCCTTGCCCTGGCGATTCCCTTTGTCCTGGGGCCGATGCAGTGGTTCTGGTTGCTTCCCCTGCTGGTGCTGTTAGCCGCTCCGTTTGTGTTCGTGGTGCTGCCTGGTGTGCCTTCCGGATTGCGCCAACTGGCGATGGCTCTGGTGCCTGAGCCGATCCTTGAGCGGCTTCTGGAGCAGGGCGGGCCCACCGCCTGGAAACACACCCGCCTGGGGCAATGGGGGTATGCCTTGGAGTTGGTTGCGTCCCGTCCCTGGCTGGGCTGGGGGGCAGCTGCCTTCAGCGTGCTGTACCCGATCTATGCGGCCAAGCGTTGGCATGGCCATTCCCACAATCTCCCCCTGGAACTCGCGATCAGCCACGGCCTTCCGGTGATGATGTTGATTGTCGGAACGGTGCTGCTTCTGCTGGCGTTGGCCCTGCGTCGGGGAATGCTGCAGAAAGCGCCCATGGAGCGGGCCTGGTGGACTGCCACGCTTGTGTTGGTGGTGATGCATGCCACCGACCTGCCCTTTTTTGACAGTCGCCTCAACATTCTCGGTTGGACACTGTTGGCAGGTTTGGCCGCCTTCAACCAGGAGGTTGGGCCGATTCCACACCCAAGGCCTGATCGTGATGGTCCCGCAGCATCGTCGGAGCCAGGGGCCCCCTGAGGTGGGTCCAGGGGAGGGTCGTTGAGGCTTCCCATGCTTCGTGGATCACCGCGCTCCAAGGTGGTGGTGATGGCAAGTTCGGCCCTGGCATTGGCTGGAGCTCACCGTTGAGGGCAGCCCGGTAGGTCTTTTTCCAGCCGCCCATGCTTTCGCGGCCCTCGCCAACGGCCGCGATCACCGGTGCCAGGCGACGGTCGCTGCGGGAGAGCAGGGCCTGTATCACGCTCCAGCCATAGCTCTCCGGGCGGAACTCGATTCCCTTCGGTTTCAAACGCTTGGCCAGACGTTTGAGGCGCTTCTCTGCTTCCGGTCGAACCCCCTGCCATTGGAATGGGGTTTGGGCTTTGGGCACAAAGGTGCTCACCCCCAGGGTGAAGCGCAGTCCGGCGGTCCCTTTCTTGAGCGCCAGCAGAAGATCCGCCGTCGCTTCGACGTCTTCATCCGATTCCGTCGGCAGGCCCACCATCCCGTAGAGCTTGAGACCCGAAAGGCCGCCCTGTTTGGCGTGGCGAGCCGCTTCATGGATGGCCTCCGTGGTGAGTTTCTTGTTCACCACCTCGCGCATCCGCTCACTGCCACTTTCGATGGCGATGGTGAGCGAGCGGCTGCCCCGTTTGGCCAGGATCCGACCCAAATCAGGGGTCACGGTGGCGGCCCTCACCGAGCTCACGCTGACGCGGGTGCCATCGAAACGGTCCTGATCCAGCCAGTGCAGCAGGTCGGCGAACTGGGGATGCTGGGTGACGGAGGCCCCCAAAAGGCCCAGGCGTTTGGTGGCCTGAAGACCTTTCTCCACGGCCGGGATCAGGCCGTTATCCAACGATGGGGTGCGGAACGGCAGCGTCAGGTAGCTGGCCAGACAGAACCTGCACAGTTCAGGACAACTGCGCACCACTTCCACCATATGGATGTCGGGCCAAGCGGCTTCGGGGGTGACCACCGTTGAGTGACTGAGGGTGTTGCCCCGCCAGGTCTGTTTTTCGACCAGGGCCGGCACTGCTGGATCGATCGGTTCCACCGCAATCAGTTCCCCATCGGAGTCGTATCGCGGGGCGTATAGCGCCGGCACGTACACCCCCGGCACCTGCGCAAGCTGTCGGAGACGCTCCGCTCGGGGTGCCTGTCGGCAACTCTGCAGGGCATCGATGAAGGCGGGCAGCAGCAGTTCGCCATCCCCGAGCAGCACGGCATCAAAAAACGGCGCCAGGGGTTCCGGATTGGCCGTGAGCACCGGTCCGCCGCCGAACACGATCGGATCTTCATCTCCCCGCTCCAGGGCCCAGACCGGAATGCGCTGGTTCTGCAGCAGCACCGGCAGCACCGGTCCATCCAGTTCCCAGCTCAGGGAGAGCCCGAACAGATCGATGTGGCGTGGCATGGCATCACCCTGATCGGTGAACAGCCGGCGGACGTCCACATCCGATCGCTGCGCAAGGGTCGCCCAGACGATCTGATAGCCCAGGCTGGTGATCCCTACGGAATAGGTGCTGGGAAAGGCCAGCACGGCCTTCAGGGCCTCAGGGTCCGGTGTGGCCGGATCGAAGAGCAGCGTTTCCTGGTTCAGCTGAGGTCTCCTGTTGGTCCTGATGGAGGGGTTGGTGGGCTGAATGGACGTCGATAGCGGTTGAGTTTCATCGTCATCCGATCTTCAGAGTCGAGCTCCATGCCCATCTGACGTTCGTAGATCGAGTGGGGATGGAACAGTCGGGCGACAACGAAGCTGGTGAGGCAGGCCACCAGGATCGGTTTGAGGATGAGCAGATCCTTGGTGAGCGCAAACGCCAGGAACATCGCTGAGATCGGGGTGCGGGAACAGCCGGCAACGAAGGCGCCCATACCCGCAAACACATAGGTGGTGGGCACATGGCCGGTGAGGGCCTCAACGCCACTGCCACCGGCCAAACCAATGGCCCCTCCCAGCGTCAGCATCGGCATAAACAATCCTCCCGGTGCTCCTGAGCCGGCCGCCAGACCGGTGCTGAAGAACAGGACCACAAAGCTGGCCAGGGCCAGGCTGATGTCGGCCTTGCCGGCTCCGATCAGGTGCTTCAGCTCGCTGGGGTTATGGAAGGCATCGGGCAGGGCTGCATAGACGCAGCCCAACACGAGTCCGCTCAGGGTCATGCGCAGGATCAGACGGTCACCGAACCAACGGTTGCCCTGCCGCTGCATGGTGAGCACGTAGCGGGTATAGAGCTCGGCCAGAACGCCGATCACCACGCCGAGAGCGATCAGGTACAGCAGATCCACAGGCAGGAAGCGCACCAGGGGGGTGTACTCCCGTTCCAGTTGAAATCCGATGGTGCTGTTGAGCCCGCCGCCCCCGGGGTTGAGGCCTAGAAAGCCGAGCACATCCGCAAGAGTGTCGGCCGAGAAGGTGGTGATGATCACCAGTAGCAGCACCACGGGCCTGGCGGAGTGGAGCAGCTCCTCGATCGCGTAGATGAATCCACCGATGGGAGCACTGAACACGGAGGCAATACCGGCACCGCCACCGGCGGCCACAATCACCCGGCGAAAGGCCACCGGTGCCCGCAGCCAGCGGGACATCTGCCAGGCCACGGAGCCGCCCATCTGAACGGCGGGGCCTTCCGGGCCGAGGGGGAAACCCGAGCCGATGGCAATGATGCCGGCCACCAGTTTCACCAGGCCAACCCGAAGCCCCATCGGAACTGACCGGTGGCGCAGAAAGCCCATGATGTGGGTGATCCCCGCTCCGCCAGCGGCCGGAGACAGGTTGGTGATCAACCAGGCCGAGACCATGCCGCCGATGGCGCCGAGGGCGGGGAGCACCACCCAGGCTGGAAATTCATCGAGCAGGTCGAGCCGCCAATCCCGCAGCAGGTTGATGCCGCTGGTGAACAGCAGGCCGGTGATGGCAGCCCCAAGGCCCGTGAGCGCCAGAGCCAGAACCACCACCAGCCAGCGGCGTTCCAACAAACTCCTGATGCTCCGGCTGGAGCCCAGGAGGTGGCGTCGTTGTTTGGGTTCGCTCAGGGATTGCACAGATGAGGTGATCCGGGATCAGGCCTGAGCCAGAACGGTGGCTTCGTCGTCAGCACTGACCACGCGCCCCTGGTCTTCAAAGCCGCTGATCTGATCAAAGTTCAGGTAGCGGTAGAGCTCGTCGGAGAGGGGATCGATCTTCTCGGCCGCAATGCTGCGGTATTCCTCCGGGGTGGGAATGCGTCCCAGCCGGGCGCAGACGGCGGCCAGTTCGGCGCTGCCCAGGTACACCTGAGCACCCTTGCCCAGGCGGTTGTTGAAGTTGCGGGTGCTGGTGGAGAACACGGTGGTGTTGTCCTCCACGCGGGCCTGGTTGCCCATGCAGAGGGAGCAACCCGGCATCTCCATGCGGGACCCGGCGGCCTCGAAGGTGGCGTAGTAGCCCTCCTCCTTCAGGGTCTCTTCGTCCATCCGCGTTGGCGGGCAGACCCAGAGGCGCGCCGCGTTCTGGCCGGCGCCTTCCAGCACCTTGGCCGCGGCGCGGTAGTGGCCGATGTTGGTCATGCAGGAGCCGATGAACACCTCCTGCACCGGGTCACCAGCCACCTCGCTGAGCAACTTCACGTTGTCGGGATCGTTGGGGCAGGCCACCACCGGTTCGGTGAGCTCGTCGAGGTTGATCTCCAGCACTTCCGCGTACTCCGCGTCTGCGTCAGCACTCATCAGCTGGGGATTCGCCAGCCAGGCCTCCATCTCCTTGATCCTGCGGGCAAGGGTGCGGGCGTCGCTGTAGCCGCGGGCGATCATGTTTTTGAGCAGCGCCACGTTGCTGCGCAGGTATTCGCTCACCGTCTCTTCGGAGAGCTTGATCGTGCAGCCGGCGCAGGAGCGTTCGGCGCTGGCATCGGTGAGTTCGAAGGCCTGTTCCAGCTTCAGGTCGGGCAGACCTTCGATCTCCATGATCCGGCCGTTGAACAGGTTCTTCTTGTTGGCCTTTTCAACGGTGAGCAGTCCCCGCTGAATGGCCACCCAGGGGATGGCGTTCACCACGTCCCGGAGCGTGACGCCCGGTTGCAGGGATCCGCTGAAGCGCACCAGCACCGATTCCGGCATGTCCAGTGGCATGGCGCCGATGGCGGCCGCAAAGGCCACCACCCCAGAGCCGCCGGGGAAGGAGATGCCGAGGGGGAAGCGGGTGTGGCTGTCGCCGCCGGTGCCGACGGTGTCGGGCAGAAGCATCCGGTTCAGCCAGCTGTGGATGATGCCGTCACCGGGTCGAAGGGCCACGCCACCGCGCTGGGCGAAGAAATCGGGCAGGTCTTTCTGGGTCTGTAGATCCACCGGCTTCGGATAGGCGGCGGTGTGGCAGAAGCTCTGCATCACCAGGTCGGAGGAGAAGCCCAGGCAGGCCAGTTCCTTCATTTCGTCCCGCGTCATCGGGCCGGTGGTGTCCTGGGAGCCGACGGTGGTCATCAGCGGTTCGCAGCTGGTGCCGGGTCGGACGCCGGCGAGACCGCAGGCCTTGCCCACCATCTTCTGCGCCAGGGTGAAGCCCTTGCCGGTGTCTGCCGGGGCTGAGGGGCGGATGAACAGCTCCGAAGGGCTGAGGCCCAGCTTGGCGCGCACCTTGTCTGTGAGGGCGCGACCGATCATCAGGGGGATGCGACCGCCGGCCCGCACCTCGTCGCTGATCGTGGTGGGCTTCAGCTCGAACCGACTCACCACCTTGCCGTCCCGTTCGATCGTGCCGGCGTTGGGGCGAATGGTGATCACATCACCGGTGTTCAGGTCGGTGACATCGCATTCGATCGGCAGGGCACCGGAGTCTTCAGCGGTGTTGAAAAAGATCGGGGCGATCTTGCCGCCAAGGATGACGCCGCCGGCCCGTTTGTTGGGCACATGGGGAATGTCATTGCCGGTGTGCCAGAGCACCGAATTGATGGCGCTCTTGCGGGAGCTCCCGGTCCCCACCACATCACCGACGTAGGCCACGGGATGGCCTTTTTCTTTGAGGCTCGCGATGGTCTTCAGGCCTTCTGGATCGCGGGTCTCGAGCATCGCCAGGGCATGGACGGGGATGTCCGGCCGGGTGGTGGCGTGGGTGGCCGGCGAAAGATCGTCCGTGTTGGTTTCGCCTTCAACCTTGAACACCGTCACGGTGATGCTGTCGGCCAGTTCGGGCTTGGCGGTGAACCACTCGGCTCCAGCCCAGCTGTCCACAACTTGCTTGGCAAAGCGGTTGTCCGCCGCCAGATCCATCACTTCGTTGAACGCGTCGTAGACGAGCAGCGTTCGGCTGAGTCCCTCAGCAGCACAGCCAGCCAGCGCAGCGTCGGCGTGCTTCAGCAGCTCGATCAGAGCGGCGACGTTGTATCCCCCCACCATCGTTCCCAGCAGGCGGGTGGCCTCCAGTGGTGACACCAGGGGGCTCTTGGCGTCTCCCTGAGCCACCGCACTGAGCCAGGTGGCCTTCACGTAAGCCGCTTCATCCACGCCCGGGGGGATCCGTTCGCTGAGCAGGTGCAGCAGGAACTCCTCCTCGCCGGCGGGAGGGTTCTGCAGCAGCTCGGTCAGTCCCTGGGTCTGCTCGGCGTTGAGCGGAAGAGCGGGAACGCCCTGGGCTTCCCGGGCGGCGGCCAGCTCGCGGTAAGCGCTCAGCATGGAGATCTCTGTTCAGGGACGATCACCATTCTTCCGGACCGTGTCTGTTGACAGTGAGCGGGGTGCGTAGCCTTGGTCGGAGTCTCGCGTCCAGTCATGGCCACCACCTCCGATTTGCATGTGGTGGAGACACGTCCCCTGGTTGCCCCTGCTGTGCTGCATCAGGACCTGCCCATGGATACGGCGGCGCTGGAAACGGTGGCGTCGGCTCGCCAGCGCATCCAGGACATTCTCAGTGGCTGTGATCAGCGCTTGCTGGTGGTGGTGGGCCCCTGCTCCGTCCACGACGTCAAAGCAGCCCGCGAGTATGCCCAGCGCCTGGCACCGACCCGTGAGCGCTTGAAGGATCAGTTGGAGGTGGTGATGCGGGTGTATTTCGAGAAGCCGCGGACCACGGTCGGTTGGAAGGGGCTGATCAACGACCCCCATCTTGACGACTCTTACGACATCAACACCGGTTTGCGTCGGGCCCGGGGATTGCTCCTGGATCTTGCCCGTGAGGGGATGCCCACTGCAACGGAACTTCTTGATCCTGTGGTTCCGCAGTACATCGCCGACTTGATCAGCTGGACCGCAATCGGCGCCAGGACGACGGAAAGTCAGACTCACCGGGAAATGGCATCAGGGCTGTCGATGCCGATTGGCTACAAGAACAGCACCAACGGCAGCGCCACCATTGCGATCAATGCCATGCAGGCGGCCGCGAAGCCGCATCACTTCCTCGGCATCAATCGCGAGGGTCATGCATCGATCGTCAGCACCACGGGCAATCCCTACGGCCACCTCGTGCTGCGTGGTGGCAGCCAAGGCAGCAACTACCACTTGGAAGCTGTGCAGGAGGCCGCAGCCGAGTTGAGCCAGGCCGGTCTGGCGGATCGTCTCATGGTGGATTGCAGCCATGCCAACAGCAACAAGGACTTCCGCCGACAGGCGGAGGTGCTGGCCAGCGTTGCTGACCAGTTGCGGGGGGGCTCCAATCACGTGATGGGCGTGATGATTGAGAGCCATCTGGTGGAAGGCAACCAGAAGCTGAGCGCCGACCTGACGCAGTTGACGTATGGCCAGAGCGTCACGGATGCCTGCATCAGTCTCGAAACCACCGAAACCTTGCTGGATGATCTGGCCGCGGCCGTTGCCAGTCGCAAGCAGACGGTCACCGCTTGAGGTCAGACCACCAGTTGACTCCACAGCACCCCAACGCTCAGGGGAACGCTGAGGTTGTCGAGACCGCCCCAGCTGAGTTGTTCCAGCCCGGTTGCCATGGCCACCATGCCAAGGGCTGCCGGCAGAGATAGGTCAGCCCCAGACCATCCCGCCAGGCCGATCAGCACCAGGCTTGAAACAATGGCCATGGTCATCGTGCCGACGGTTGACTTGGTTTGACCAAAGAGAACCCACTTGGGGGAGTCGACGTTGCGGCCGATCAACCCTGCAAGGCCATCTCCCAGGGCCATCACGAGAACACCGGCGGACACCGCATCGGCTCGGGTTGGCCAGAACAGCAGAAGCAGCGTTGTGATCGTGATGCCATAGGCGATGGTGCCGTAGCTGTTGCGATCAACATCTTCAACGGCGGGGATGAAGCGCCATTGGTGGTTCATCGTCGTCAGAACGGTGATCACCGCTGCAACAGGCAGGGCAACGACAAAAGGAATGTGAAAGAACCAGGCCAAAGGAACAACGGCTCCAGTTCCGATATGAACAATCTTTCGGCTGAGTTCCCGTTGGTTCGGCCGAAGCCGACGACACAACACGGCGGCCGCTATCACCATCACCATCCAGAGGAGGATGGCGACGGTTCCGGTCAAGGAAAGCAAGTGGCTTAAGCGGCTTGTTGGTGGTTGGTCATGGCGCGCAGCTTGAGAATCGCTTTGGCCTCGAGCTGTCGGACGCGTTCACGGGACACATTGATCTGACGACCGATCTCCGCAAGGGTCAGAGGCTCCTCCCCGCCAAGACCGAACCGCAACTTCAGAATCTTCTGCTCGCGCTCATTCAGCTGAGACAGCCAGCCGCCCAGATGTTCCTTCTGGATGCTGCGATCCATCCCTTCCATCGGTTCTTCACCGTTGGGGTCAGGAATCAGTTCGCCCAAGGTGCTGCGATCCTCCTCGCCACGGGCATGGGCATCCAGTGATGCACAGGGCGCGCTCTGGGAAATCAGATCCTCCAGTTCCCGGGGTTCGATACCCATTGCACTTGCCAACTCCAGCCGATTCGGTTGACGGCCGAAGCGGTGCGACAGCTCCCTGGAGATGCGGCGCATCTTGGAGAGCTTTTCGCTGATGTGGATCGGCAGGCGAATGGTGCGGGCGCTGTTGTCGATGGCCCGCGTCATGCCTTGGCGAATCCACCAATAGGCATAGGTGGAAAATTTGTAGCCCATGGCCGGGTCGAACTTGTCGACCGCTCGTTCCAGGCCGATGGCACCTTCCTGAACCAGATCGAGCAGCTCCAAGCCCTGGTTCTGGTATTTCTTCGCCACGCTCACCACGAGGCGGAGGTTGGCGGCCATCATCCGGTCGCGGGCTCGTTTGCCCATGCGGATCTTGTGGCGATGCCGGGAGGTCAGCTCCTCTTCCGGTAGCTCCTGAAGTTGCTTCATCGCTTGCACATGGTGTGCAAGTTCAATCTCTTCAGCTGCCGTCAGCAGGGGAATGCGTCCGATACTGCTCAGATAAAAACCAATGGAGTCGGTGGCAAGCCGCCCTGCTTGTCGAGTCGATGGTCGACGTCCAGTGGACGGCAACGCAGGTTCCTTCCGAGACGACCGTTGTGTCGTGCCGGAAGATTCCAGAGGGATCCCCATCACCCTGGTCTCCTGAATGAATTTGGGCTGAACTTAGCACCAGGCAACTGTGTTGACTGTTTCGAATCGAAAGAATTTCAGGAGCTGAATCTTTGGGTTTTCACAACAACTGATTTGACTGAGATCGTGAAAGCTTCAAGTTTGTTTTTGAAGGAATGTTGTAGTGGATGTCACAGACGCAGGACACTTTGAAATCCAAAGAATTATTTGAATTGGATGCCGTTGCTCCATTCCTTGATCAACTGAATCTGGGAATTGCGTTCTGGGTTTTCCCTGTCTGGTTTGCGCTGCACAAAAGTGCCGTCGCTCTGCATATCCCAGGCGCTGTGGTTGTCATTCAGGTAGAGCTGCAGCAGCCGTTCCAGTTTCTGGCGATGGTCGGGGTCTTCGATCGGTGTGACCGCTTCAATGCGGCGATCGAGGTTGCGGCTCATCCAGTCGGCACTGCCGATGTAAACCTCTGGAGAGCCGCCGTTGGCAAAGGAAAAGATCCTTGAGTGTTCCAGGAACGGACCGATGATGCTGATCACCCGAATGTTTTCACTCAGTTCTTCCCGGCCGGGATAGAGGCTGCACATGCCGCGAATGATCAATTCGATCGTCACTCCGGCTTGGGACGCTTCATAAAGAAGCGCAATGATCGTTGGGTCCACCAGGGAATTCATCTTGGCTCGGATCACGGCCTCGCGGCCCTGCTGGGCATGTTCAATTTCGCGGCGGATCAACAGCTCCATGCCTTTCCGCAGGGTGACGGGGGCCACGAGCAGGCGACGAAAACTTTGCTGCTTTGAAAAACCGGTGAGGTAATTGAACAGTTCCACCAGGTCTTGCCCCAGTTGCTTGTTGGCGGTGAGCAGGCCCAGGTCGGTGTAGAGCTTGGAGGTTTTGGAGTTGTAGTTGCCCGTGCCGATGTGCACATAACTCTGAAGCTTGTCCTTCTCCTTGCGCACCACCAGAACAATCTTGGTGTGGGTTTTCAGTCCCAGCACCCCGTAGACCACATGCACTCCGGACTGCTCCAGGTGCCGGGCCCACTGAATGTTGTTGTCTTCGTCAAATCGCGCTTTCAATTCCACCAGTGCCATCACCTGCTTGCCGTTTTCTGCGGCGCGGATCAGTGCAGCGATGATTGGTGAGTCTTTGGAGGTGCGGTAGAGCGTCATTTTGATGCCCATCACCTGCGGATCGTCCGCTGCCTGATTGATGAACTCTTCGACGGTTGTGGAGAACAGCTCGTAGGGATGGTGCAGGAGGATGTCCTGACGACGAATCACCGAGAAGATTGATTCGAATTCATCCGCTTTGATCGCTCCCTCCTCTACCAGGTGCTGCTGACTGCGGGCAAGTACCGCCGGGGTCTGCCCTCCGTGGCTCCGGCTTTTGAGCTTTGGCAGCGGTAGAGCCGTCAGGCCGAAGAGGTCGTCCAGGCCCAGGGGGCCATCGATCACGTAGAGGTCCTCCTCTTCCACGCTCAGGCCCGTCATCAGCATCTCCACCACTTCTTCCGGCATCTCGTTGGGGACTTCGAGGCGCACCACCTCACCGCCCATGCGTCGTTTGCGCAGCCCCTGTTCCAAGGCCAGCATCAGGTCATCGGCTTCCAGATCCCTCAGCTCCAGATCTGCATCCCGCGTCACGCGGAAGAAGTAGTGCCCTTCGATCGTCATGCCAGGGAACAGCACCTCGAGGTTGAAGGCGATCACCTGCTCGAGCGCGATGGCGGTGTGAAGGGGTTTGTGCTCCGTTCCGTTCAGGTCTGACGGGATGGTGATGAAGCGGGAAAGATTCTTCTGCGGAACTTTGACCCTTGCAAATTGACGTTGCCCCGTTTCTGGATCGACAACCACGGCTGCGACGTTCAGGCTGAGGTTGCTGACGAAGGGGAACGGATGAGCCGGGTCCACCGCTAGGGGTGTCAGCACCGGGAATACCGACGTCTGGAAGGTGTTGTCAACCCAGTGGCGTTGGTCGTCGTTCAGCTGTTTGTAATCGAGCAGAGCAACGTTGTGCTCGAGCAGCTTCGGCCTCAAATGTTGGCGGTAATGAACCTGTTGCTTTCGCAGCAGGGGAATCAGGCGCTCTCGGATCGCCAGCAGCTGCTCCAGGGGCGATTTGCCATCCTCACTCGGTTTGCTGACGCCTGCTTCCACTTGAGACTTCAGCGACGCCACGCGAACCATGAAGAATTCATCGAGGTTGTTGCTGAAGATGGCGCTGAATTTGGCTTGATCGAGCAGGGGTGTGCGCGGATCAAGGGCCTGGGCTAAAACCCTCTCGTTGAAGGCGATCCAGCTCAGCTCCCGGTTGATGTAGTGCTCCGGGGCAAGGGCTGCTGCGCACATGGGCTGAACGGCTCGGCGTTCGTGTCGTTAGCCGAAACGTAGCAATCAGGACTGGCTTGGCTGTGTGTCGGAGAAGCCCGGCAGAGGGCTGCCGGCCACCAGGCCGATTACAAGCACCAGCACGGTTGCCGCTGCCGCGAAGGGACTCACAGGGCCCAGTACGTCGTAGCTCAATCCCGCCAGCGGTGGGCCGAGAAAACTTCCCAAACTCTGCAGGGCCTGAAGGCTGCCCAGGGCACTGCCTTGACCGTCTTGTCCCAGACGTCGGGACACCAGGCTGCGCAGGCTCGGTGTAACCAGGCCGGTGCCCAGGGCCAGGATGCCCACGGCTGTGAAAATCACGCCGGCTCGCTCGGATGTGCCAACGCTGGGGATCAAAAGGCATCCAACGATCACCAGGCCCAGACCCAGCAAGGTCAGACGCCATTCACCAAAGCGTTTCACCAGGGGACCGATCAGCCCTCCCTGGACCACTGTGGCGACCACTCCCACCACCAGGAAGGATGTGGTGGCGAGCTCAGGGCCCCAGCCGAAGCGTTGTTTGAAATAGAGCACCAGGATGGCGGTGAAGCCGTTGAAGGCCATGAAGAAGAGGAAAAAGGCCCCACACAGGCGACCCACGCTTGGGTTCATCAGCACCTGGCTCAGCCGTGCAAACGGATTGAGGTCACGTTTTCTGGGCAGGCGTTTGCGGGAGTGCTGGGGGTGGGTTTCAGGCAGCAGATTGAGCACCACCAAGAGGTTGAGTGCAGCGAACCCTGTGGCGACCCAAACAGGAAGGGACACCGCCACCCGGGCCAGTTGCCCTCCGACGAAGGGGCCCAGGATGAACCCCAAGCCAAAGGCCACGCCGATCAAGCCGAAGGCACGGGCCCGCTTGTCGGGGGGTGTGATGTCCGCCAGCACGGCGCTGGCCGTCGCTGCCGTACCGCCGCTGATGCCGTCAATGATCCGTGCGGCGAACAGCAGCAGCAGGGGCAGCAGGCTTTGGCTCGGCCACGGCAGTGAAACCGTCACTGCAAACAGTCCAAGGCCCACGACGGAGCCCGCAACACAGATGCTGATCACGGGTCGGCGCCCGTAACGATCACTCAGTGCCCCGATCAATGGGGTGACCAGGAACTGAGCAAGGGCATAGCTTCCTGCCAGCAGACCCAGGGTCCGTCCGTCCGGCGCGAACTGGGCCAGCAGAAAGGGCAACAGCGGAAAAACAATGCTCTCGCTGAGTCGGTCGTTGAGCAGCGTGAGAAATGCGCTGAGCAGTGTGGGAATCCGAAGACGCTGCAAGCTTGCTGCCACGCAGGAGAGACTCACATTCCCACAGGCGACGGCCATGGCTTTGCGTCCGATTGCTCCGGAGGATCAAGCGCTGTTGCGGGAGATTTATGCCGATGCGATCGAATCGCAGGCCCATCTTCTTTATACGGATGAACAAGTCAGGGCCTGGGCTGCTCTGGCCTGGTTGCCTGGCGTGCTCGATGCCAGTTTCCGAGATGGCTCGGGATGGCTCACCACTGACGGTTCAGCGTTTGCGATCCGCCATCCGGCAGACCGTCTGTCGCTGCTCTACTGCCGCGGTTGTGCGTCGAGGCGCGGCCACGGCAGTGCTTTGCTCAACCAGATTGAAGCGGATGCCTTGGCGTCCGGCGTCCGGCAGCTGCGGACGGAGGCCAGCCAGTTCAGCCGACCGTTGCTGGAGCGCCGTGGCTGGTGGGTGGAGGCACCGGAAACGATTTTGATCGGAGGGGTTCCGTTCGAGCGTTACCGGATGGTCAAGCTGCTCCGCCACGTACAGAGTTGATCCAGCATGGATTGGGCCTGGCCCTTCTTCAGGATGGATTCCGCCTCTTGAATCCCCTGTTCCAGGGAATCACTGCAGCCGGAGAACCACAGATAAGCGCCGGCGTTCCAGCGCAGGGCGTCGCAGAGAGGCCCTTTGTTCTGCAGGGCGTTGCGTGCCTGATCGGCCCAGGTGTTGTCGTCCGCCCATTCCACGTCGGCGTCGTGGCAGCCATGGTCGCGGGGATGCAGGATCAAGCGCTCTGACTCCCCGTTCCGCACCCGAGCCGTGATGCAGGCCCGGCCGATGGGCAGGTCGGTTCCTCCTTCCAATCCCTTCACGGTGAGGACATCGGTTTCGCCGGCTTGCTTCAGGGCTTCCCAGGCGCGCGCTTCTGTTGGTGGGTGGACAAAGCCACTCACGAGAAGGTGGTCGCCTTGATGGGGGGTCCAGAGCAGTTCCAGGCTGGCGACTGGTGGACGCTTGCCCAGTTCTTCGCGGTAGCTGATCAGGGTTTCCGCGATGGGGAAGTGATCCGGTTGATGGATCAGGGCGAAGCCGTTCTGCTGGAACCCGTCTGCAACGGCGCTGATCGGCAGACCTGTGAGGTCGAGATTGAGAAGGCTGAACAGGTCAACAGCGGTGACGCCGTATTTGATTGGCATCCGGTTACCGCCCTGCAGAACCACCGGCTGGCCACAGGCCAGCAGCACCAGCGTGGTGAGCGGGTAAATCGGTGCCGTGCGGGTGCGCCCGTCGTAAGGCATGCCGAAACACAGCGGTGCTCGACGGCCGGCATTGGATTGAAGCACCGGGCCATGGGCTCGGTAGGTGTCCAACATCCCCGTGAGTTCCTGGGGCTCAGGCCGGCGAATGCGGTGGGCAATCAGAAAGGCGCCGATCTGTGCAGGCGTCGCTTCGCCCTGCAGCATCAGCTCCATGGCATCTGCCGCTTCTTCGCGACTCATGCCCTTGCTGGTGTGTTCACCGCTCCCAACCTTGCGCAGATGCTGTTTGAAGCGGTTGCGGCCGGAGAGAACTGCGCTCGTCAAGGATCCGACCGAAAGCTGAAGTCAGTCTTCAGGAGCGACTGACCCCACAGAGGTAGCAATTGCTACGAAAGGCTTAGGGCTTGCTCAGCCGGGACAGCCCTTCAAAACTGCCATGACGCGGATGCTCAGGGTGGTGGCGGCCTTCGGCGTAGTAGAGCCGCTCCAGCATCAGTTGGGGCGCTGCTACTGGAGGAAGGAGTTGCGCCTGAAGCAGTGTCGCCATGGATTGGAAAAATTGGCTCATTTCAAATTTCTTCTTTAGAGTTAATTTCACCTGCATCATTGGCCTGTTGGCTGTGTTTGTTGCTTCAAAACAGGCGGTTGTTTTGTAGTTGATGCTTCATTGTTAAGTCAGTATTTGCGCAATAGTTTTCAAGCTGCTGAGACGTTCCACTTTGGGATGCTGTTTTTGAGGCGGCCATAACATCTTTTTGTTCAATCATGACTGTTTCAGCTGTTCCTTCGACACCGTCGTTGTCAGCTCCTTCTCAGGAGACCGTCACCGCCAGCTTGATGGCCGCCAAGAAGGCCAAGGGCATGAGCTTTGCCGATCTGGAATCGGCCATGGGCCTCGATGAGGTCTGGATCGCTTCTTTGTTTTATGGACAGGCCACGGCCTCCAAGGAAGAGGCTGAAAAGCTGGCTGAGCTGCTCTCCCTGGATCCGGCTATCACCGCGGCTTTGCAGGAGTTCCCCACCAAGGGCAGCCTCGATCCTGTGATTCCCACTGATCCCCTGATCTATCGCTTTTACGAGATCATGCAGGTCTATGGCATGCCCCTGAAGGACGTCATTCAGGAACATTTTGGTGACGGCATCATGAGCGCGATCGACTTCACGCTTGATGTCGACAAGGTGGAAGATCCCAAAGGTGATCGCGTCAAAATCACCATGTGTGGCAAGTTCCTGCCCTACAAAAAGTGGTGAGAAGCCCACTGTCTTGATTGAAGACATCTAAGCCCCGCTGCGGCGGGGCTTTTTATTGGCGGAATTGTTGGCTCAGTTGGGTGCTGGCCATTTTGCGACGACTGTCGTCATTCAGCTCCTCACTCAGCTCCAGCAGGCAGCGCTGACTGGCAGGTGTGGCGATGCAACCGAGCGCGCGGAAGGCGGCCTCGGCTACAGGCAGGGACCCATTGCGGCACAGGTCTGCCAGCTTTTCGCTGATCAACACGCCATCGCGGCGTTGCAACACCCGTATGGCAGCCATAACCACTGGATCGCGGAAATCATTCAACACCTCTTGGCAGAACTGCAGCAGTTCGCCGTCGTCGAGGCAGTGGGACCGGAAGCTGAGCAGTTGAAGGCCAGCCAGTCGGTGCAGCTGGCCCGGGTGATGCAAGCAATTCACCACAACCGTCTCCGGAACTTCGGCGCCCCAGCAGGCCAGAGCCTGCACCACCATCAGGTTGGCGTCTTCATCGTTTGAGGTTTGCATGAGCTGAGCCAACAGCCAATCGCGGGCCTCGCTCTGGTGGCACAACCCTGCCGCCATCACCAAATCAGGCAGAGCCCCATGGTCGGCGAGGAGCTCTTGGATGACCGGCCAGCCGTGCTCGGCTTGCATTCCCAGTTTTTCGCAGAGGGCTCGCCGCAGATCAACAGAAAGGCTGGGGGAGTAGACCTCCCCCAGCCAAGCGGGCTCCAAAGGAGCACGTCGTGATCGGGCGAGCCGTTCCCAGAGAACGGCTTCGTCGTTCATGGATGGATCAGCGGGCACCCAGTTCAGCAGCGAGCTCACGCTCCAGTTTTTCATCGTGCTCGGTCGGAAGCACGTTCTCCATCTGGGTGCGGTGGGTGCTGTAGAAGAGCATCCCGATGAACACCATGCCTCCCACGATGTTGCCGAGGGTGACTGGCAGGAAGTTCCAGAAGATCACCTTGGTGAAGGGAACGCCTGAACCGAGGATCGGGCCGGCGGTGTGCAGGAACTGGTTCACCACGATGTGCTCCATGCCCATCGATTGGAAGGCGGTGATCGGAAGCCAGCAGGCCAGGATCTTGCCGGGAACGCTCTTGCTCACCAGAGCCATGGTCACGCCTAGGCACACCAGCCAGTTGGCCACCAGTCCGCGCAGGAAGGCGAGGAAGAAGCCCATGCTTCCGAGGGCCTCGTACTTCTTCTCAACGTTGATCTGATTGAGCGCCATGATCTTCTGGGCCACGGCATCCCAGATCGGTGGGCCGACGTTGTCAGCAGCGCCATCCATGGTGCCGCTGGTGAGGCTGATGGCCATGATCACGGCCACAACGGCTGTGCCGATCCAGTTGCCGATCCAGACCCAGACCCAGTTGCGGAAGGTGGCACCCCAGGTGCTTTTGCCAGCCCAGGTGGCCATCGGCAGCAGGGCGAAGTTGCCGGTCACCAGCTCCATGCCGAACAGCACGATGCTGGCGAAGCCGAAGGGGAACAGCAGCGAGCCAACAAAGGGGGCTTTGACAGTGATGCCCACGGTGAGGGCCAGGATCACGGCCAGGCCCAGGATGGCTCCGGAGTAGAAGCCACGGATCAGCAGGTTCTTCACGCTGACCGTTGATTTTTTGCCGCCGGCGGCAATCATGCCGTCGACAAGCTCATTGGGTAGGACGTAGTCCATCAGATGAGATTGAGAATTGGACGAAGGTTCTGATGTCAGCCGCTGATGCGGTTCATCAGGCGGGAGAACAAGTCAGGGCTGCCGCCCTGACGGTTGATGGCGGCTCCATCGCGACCACTGGCGCTGAGCCAGTTGACGAAACGAGAGAACATGTCGTTGCGGTTGGCCATGACAGTGAGGGGGAGTGGTCGATGCGGGGAGCCGTGACTTCAAAAGGAAGCGTCACGGCGACCGCAGCGATCAGCCCTTTGGGGTGGCCCCGAACTTGTTGATCAACACGTCTTTAAGAGCGGCCTTGATCTCATCAGCAGGGATCGCCTTGCGGTGGATTTCCCCGATGCTCGGATTGGCGCCCTGGGACCCACCGAGGGTCATCGTGTAGCCCTCGCCCATCACCCCTTCACTGTTTTTGGCCTTGGTGCCGGTGAGGCCGATGGCACCCATGTAGGCCTGGCCGCAGGTGTTGGGGCAGCCGGTCCAGTGGATTTTCAGCTCTTCAGGAAGATTGAGCTCCTGGTCGAGCTCCTTGGCCGCTTCCAGGGCTTGGTCCTTGGTGTTGGTGAGCGCAAAGCCGCAGTAGGTGTTGCCGGTGCAGGACACCGTTCCGGCGGCGATGTGACCGGGTTCCAGCGGGAAGCGCTGCACCAGGGCGTCAGCCTTCAGGGCCTCGAGCTTGTCGTTGGGAAGGCCAACGAGGATGACGTTCTGATCCTCCGTGAGACGCACCTCGCCACTGCCGTAGTCGATGCTGGCGGTTGCGAGATCCTGCAGATCCTGGGCGGTCAGACGACCAACCGGAACGTGCAGACCGGCGTAGGACAGGCCCTCCTGTTTCTGGGGATGGAAGCCGTAGTGGGAGCGGGGCGTGGTGTCGAACACGGAACCCGGATCGGGAGTCAACGGACCGAAGAGGTCTTCCACCTGGCTGCGGAACACGTCATGGCCCACCTGATCGAGGTAGAGGCGGAAGCGGCCTTTGGGGCGCTTGTCGCGCTCACCGTTGTCGCGCCAGAGTCGGATCACGGCATCGGTCATTTTGCAGATTTCGTCTGGCTTTACCCAGGCGTTCAGGGGAACGGCATAGGCATTCATCTGCGATGACAGAACACCGCCGATCCAGACGCCAAATCCCAACACCCCATCCCGTTCCACGGGGTGGAAAACGATGTCGTTATGGAGCAGGAAGTTGTCCTTCGCGCCGGCAACGGCGGTGTTCCACTTGCGAGGCAGGTTGGAATACTCCGGGTTGCCCTGGCAGTTGTTGGTGAGGAAGTTCTGTAGCTCGGTGGTGTAGGGCCGCGTGTCGACGATCTCGTTGGGATCGATGCCGGCGATAGGGTTGCCGGTGACGTTGCGGGGGTTGTCGAAGCCGGATTGGATGGTGCTGAGGCCAGCTTCCTTCAGCCGCTTGAGAATTTCAGGCAGGTCGCCCAGCAGCACACCGCGCAATTGCAGGTTCTGACGGGTGGTGATGTCGCAGCTGCCGTTTTCGCCATAGCGCTCAACGATGGAGCCAACCACCCGCAGCTGATCGGCCGTCAGCACGCCATTGGGAACCCGCAGGCGCAACATGAATTTGCCTGGCGTTTTCGGACGCCAGAACATGCCGTACCACTTCAAACGCAACTGAAGGTCGGTTTCATCCACCTGCTCCCAGCCGAGTTCGGCGAACTTTTCGATTTCGGTGCCGACCAACAGGCCATCCTTGGCCGCCTTGTTCTGCTCGATCTTGTTGAGCTTCTTGCCATCCAGGTAAGGCCTGGAGGGAGAGCTAATGGTCATAAGTCGATTGACGAGTGGGCGGATTGATTGCTCAAAGACGAGGTGCGAATCAATCGAGATGGCCCGAAGACCGGCAACGCTTCAAAATGAAGGTGAGCGTTGGGTTGTCTGAATAAACACCGCGACGGCAACCCTGGTCCGTAACAAAGAGAACACTTTTGGTGTTGATCAATTCCAGGGCTTTGTTCTGTTCGATTTGTAATGCCGGCTACATCTGGTGGTTCCCGTGAGGCCGTAAAAGGCAATTTGCTTCGGCCTCAGTATTGGCGTCCAATTTCGCCAACCATGCGAACGGCTCCGGCCCGGAGCATCTGCCAAACCCGCTTCATCGCAGCGAAGTCTTGATCCAGCTCGGAGGGCCCGGCGGGGCGGTCGAAACGTCGGGAGTACCGGTCGTCCCTGGTGTCGTATCCCCGGCTGTACCGGTCGTCCCGAACGTCGTATCGGTCGTACCGCTCCATGCGTCCGCCCAGCGGCTCCCGGTAGGAACGGCTGTCCAATGGGGCACGATCAAAACGACGGTTGGGTGCCATGACTCCTTCAACGTTCACAACAACCCGATGACATCAGCAGGGATGGTCATCGATCCGTGGCCATTGCTACGGAATGACGCTTCCGATGGGGGGCGGCAAGGGTTGCATTTGGTGGTGCATGGCCGCAGTGGCGGTGTTGTTCCTGGCTGTCTGGCCTCCCTGCCGGATCTCCTGGCCCAGCGGCGTTCGGCGCCGGTGCAGTTGGAGGTGCTGACGGCTGAACAAGCCGTGTCCGCACTTCCCCAATCCTCTTGGATCGTTCCGTTGCTGTTGCTGCCTGGTGCGCATGCCCGCAAGGACGTGCCAGCGATTCGGAACAGGCTTCGTGGAGCTGGGGCCTGTGTGCGTTTGCTGCCCTTTCTGGGCTCTTGGGTCACCTGGTGGAACGCCGTGCTCTCAGCACTTCCAGTGTCTGATCGCGCTGATGCCGTGATGGTGCACCACCCCCTGCGCCCGGGGGTGGCGGATCGCTTTCTCGCGATGTTGGCGTCTCGCCTGGCGTTGCCGTTGGTTGCCTTTGATGCCTGGCCCGCGTTCCAGCAGCGCCATCCCAGGGCCCGGCCCCTTCCGTTGACTCTCGCCCCGAACCGCATGACGGAGGCGCTGAGCGAAGCTGGTGGATTGCCTCCTCTGCTCGAGCATCCCCCCACCCGCCAGGCCTTGATTGATCTGCTTGTTTCCCTGCCGTGACCACCGCTGAACAACCCGGAACTGTTTATCTGGTGGGAGCCGGGCCCGGCGATCCTGAGTTGCTGACGCTGAAGGCACATCGGCTGTTGAGCCAGTGCGATGCCCTGGTGTACGACTCGCTGGTGCCCAAAGAAGTGCTGGATCTTGTTCCGGCAGCCTGCGAACGCCGTTTTGTCGGCAAGCGCCGCGGACATCATTCGGTGCCACAACCAAGCACCAATGCTGTGCTCGTTGAAATGGCTCAGAAGCACAGCACCGTGGTGCGCTTGAAGGGAGGTGATCCGTTTCTGTTTGGTCGTGGAGGGGAAGAAGCGGCTTACCTGGCGGATCGGAACATCCCTGTTCAGGTGGTGCCTGGTGTCACCGCCGGCATTGCCGCCCCTGCCTACGCCGGAATTCCCGTTACCCACCGGCGGGCGGGATCATCGGTGACCTTCGTCACCGGCCATGAGGAAATCGACAAGCGCCGTCCTTCTGTGGATTGGCGTGCCCTGGCCGCGGCCAGTGACGGATTGGTGATCTACATGGGGTTGCACAACCTGCCCCGGATCGCGGAGGAGCTAATGGCGGGTGGTTTGGCCGCGACAACTCCTGTGGCGGTGATCCAGCAGGGCACCGTGGCGGGGCAACGCTGCCTCAAGGCCACCTTGGTTGACGTTGCTGATCAATGCCGCGCGCAAGCCTTCAAGTCGCCCTCGATCGTTGTGGTGGGTGAGGTGATTGATCAGCAGGTTGAAGCCTGCATGCCCACACCGGCAGCGGTCACGATGCCGATTCCGTTCTGACCGCCTCCGTTCGATTCCGCTTTATTCCTTCAAGCGAGACCGGAGCTGGGCCAGGTTGCACGGTCGGGTGTCGGCATCGAGCTGCGCCCGAATGAGCCGGTCCCAAGCTGTGGTCACCGCATCAAGAGATCCCGGCAGCACAAACACAAAGGTGCCGTTGGCCACGCCAGCAAGGCACCGGCTTTGCAGGGTACTGGTGCCGATGCTCTCGAAGGAGAGCACACGGAACAGTTCGCCGAATCCTTCGATTGTTTTGTCCAGCAGAGGGGCGACAGCTTCAGGGGTGCCATCGCGGCCGGTGAGACCGGTGCCGCCGCTGGTGATCACCACATCAACTACGGGATCGGCGATCCAGCGGCTCAACTCACGGCGGATTTGATAGCGATCATCGGCGCAGAGTTGTCGCTCATGAAGTCGATGGTCGGCCGCTTCAAGGCTGCGTAGCAGCTGTTCTCCGCTGCTGTCGTCCGCCAGGGTGCGTGTGTCGGAGATGGTGAGCAGGGCGATGGACAGGCCCATGGCACAGCGGCGGAACCTTCGGACGCTAGAACCGCTTCAGCTGCGATGAACGTGGTGCTGAAGGTGCTGCTGTTCGCTTCCCTGCGAGAACGCGCCGGTTGGTCCGAGCGTTCCCTTCCGTTCACCTCAGGCGTCGCGACGGCCCGTGAGGTCTGGAACCAGTTGAATCTTGGCCCGCTCGAGGGCATCAGCATTGCGGTCAACAAGGAGTTGGTTGGAGAGAATCAGCCGTTGCAGGCCGGTGATGAGCTGGCCTTTCTTCCACCGTTCACGGGGGGGTGAAGCGTGACCGGTTGCCGTGTGGAGGTGTGTCCGGATTCCTTTGATCCTTGGCAACAGCTCGCGCTTTGGAGCGGGGATGCTGCGGCCGCTGCGATCTTCATCGGTCGGGTGCGTCCCACCACGATGGATGGCCGACCTCTGGAGGCACTTGAGCTGGAACACTTCCCCGGCCTTTGCGAACGTCAGATCACGGCCATGGCACAGCGTCTGCAGCAGGAGCACCAGGCGGGGGCGGTTTTGGTGTTGCATCGGGTGGGCCGGCTCCTCCCTGGTGAGCCGATCGTGCTTGTGGCGGTTCAGGCCGATCGTCGTGGGGCGGCGCAGTGCTGCGTGGCTGCGTTGTTGGAGCAACTCAAACACCAGGCCCCGTTTTGGAAAAGGGAGTGGTGCGCTGGTCAGGGCACCTGGCTGGCGGCCAACACTCCGCTCTGATCAAGGCTCGGCTGCTGCAGTTGGTCGCCCAACTGTTTGAGCCGGGTGTTGCGAATCCGTCGGCCCCCCGAACCTGGTTCGTCCTGCCCTAGCCAGCGCCCCGAGGCGCAGGACGCACATCTGCCGGCAGAGACGATCTGACGCAGTTCCGGCATTTGTGGCAACAGCGACGTCAGGCAGCGGAAGCTGTCGACGAAGGTGTGGCGGTAGCCGATGGCATCCACCTGGCGATCTCCCTTGGGCCCGAGGCAGAACCCGGCGATGCGTCTCTGCCGCAGGATGTTCAGCAATTGCACGGGGCTGAGTTGCTCCAGCACTTCGCTGCTGGTGGTGTTCAGCGTCAGTTTTAGTTGTGGCCGTCTCGGTTGCAGCCGATCCGAAATGGCGACCTTAAGGAGATCGACCGTTCCATGCCGTCACGGACATGACTGATCAATGGACCCTCAACCGCCGCAATTTCGCCGGCCATTGGCAGGGCTGTGGCCATTGGTTTGAGCGGGACGGCAGCGGTCGGCTGGATCTTCAGCGTCCGGCCCGTCGGATCGACCCCACCACTTACGCGATTTCCTTTTCCGATGACGACCACGGGGTATGGGATGGCTCGGGTCTCGCTTTTGCCCCCGGAGGGCAGGCCACCTATCCCATCAGTCGAGCCACCTACAACGCCGGTGGAGGCTGTTGGCAGTTTCCTGGGGCGGGCGGTCAGTCCAGCCTGGGGTTTGATCCCGATCGTCCCCGCTTCGGCCATGAGATCAACTTGTTCTGCGGTCGTTCCCGCTCGATGCTGGTGCTGCTCTGGGAACCGCTCAACGGCCGTTGGCGTTTGCAGTGCGTTGGAGCGGTGGGTTTCCGTTGCTTGAAGAGTTCCGATCCCGAATCCGACCGTCCCACATGCGGGACACCCGAAGCTCTGCTGGCGCCGGTGCAGGGGTGGAGCGGTGAGCGGCAGATGCTCAGGCCGCAAACGGGGGTGAACAGCCAGGCTGAGGACGCCGCTCCGCTGGTGTTCGATCCAAGCCAGCTGTTGCATAACGACTGCTCAGCCGTGATGCCCGACGGTTTGGTGTTCTCGGTGTCCAGTGAGCTTCCCAATGAGCCCTTCAGCCTCGAGATCGGGGGCCGTCTCGGCGCAGCGCTGTTTCAGCAGATCAGCATCCATTTCGATGCATCGGGCCAGCTCATGGCCTGGGAGCGCCGCCGATTTCAGCCTGATCTGGCTCAGAAAATCCGCTGACGGATCACCTGGGCCCAGAGACGGGTGCCGCTTTCGAGCGGGCCGGCTTCCGCTGGCAGTTCCAACAGCAGATCGGCCTGTTGCAGGGACCCGATCCGGGATGAGGCCTGCGAGCCATCCACCCGTGCCAGCAGCGCTCCTTCGGCGTTGGTTTCGAGGCGAGCTCGGGCCAGTTCCGGCCGTCCCGGTCGGCGGGACAACGGGTCGGCGAGTTCCACCATCACCCGGGGGAACAGCTCAGGTTCGCTCTGGCCCTCCAGAACCTGCAGGGCGGGCCAGAGCAGTTGCAGGGCGGTGACCGCTGCTGCCACGGGGTTGCCCGGCAGTCCGAAAAACGGCACGCCCTCACCGATGCTGCCGAAGGCGAAGGGGCGCCCCGGGCGTAGGAACAGTTTCCAGAAGTCCACGGCACCCAGCTCCGCCACCAGCGGTCGGATCCAATCCGTGTCGCCGGCGGAGACGCCGCCGGTGCTCACCACCACGTCGCAGTCATGGGCTAGATCCAGCAGGGCCTGGCGCAGGGCGTCGGGTTGATCGGCTACCACCCGTCGCTGGGTCACCGATTGCCCCAGGGCCCGGAGCATTGTCTCCAGAAGCGTGCCGTTGCTCTCCCAGATGGCACCGGGTTGCCGCGTTGTTCCGGGTGGCACCAGTTCGTCCCCGCTGATCAGCAGCCCGATGCGGGGTTGCTGCGCAACGGTTAGGTCGGCGATGCCGCAGCCGGCGAGGCGTGCGAGATCGGCGGCACCAAGGCGTTCTCCAGCGGCCAGCAGCAGGTCTCCCGGTCGGCATTCCTCATCCTCGGGGCGAATCCAGGGACGATCCGACGCCTCTTTCACCAGCTGGAGGCTGGTGCCGTCTCTGCTGATCAGCTCCTGGGGCAGCACCCAGCCGGCACCGTCCGGCAGTGGAGCGCCGGTGAGGATGCGGATCGCATCGCCGGTGGCCAGGGTTCCGTTGAAGGGCTGGCCGGCGGCGGAGCGTCCCTTCAGCTGCCAGGTGTCCCCAGGTTTGGGCTGCTGGCTCTGCCCCAGGGCGTAGCCGTCCATGATCGAGGCCCGGAATCCCGGAACTGCTGCGTTGGCCAGCACATCCGCAGCGCTCACCCGGCCGAGGGCCTGTTGCAGCGGCACTGTGTTGCTGGCTGTGATCGGCTGGAGTGCCGCCACAACCCGTTGACGTGCTTCTTCCAGGGGTAGACCTTCGCGTCCGTAGGGCTCAGCGTTTCCAGACACCGTTCCGCCCTCCTTCCTTGAACTCCAGCTGGATTGCCTCGATCGTCATGGCTGGATCAACTGCCTTGAGCATGTCGTAGAGGGTCAGCAGTCCCACGGACACGGCCGTCATCGCTTCCATCTCCACCCCGGTCTGGCCTGTGGTGCGGCAACGGCAGTGGACGACCAGGCCAGGCAGGGAGGCGTCGGCGTCGATCGTCACATCCATGCCACTGAGTGGCAGCGGATGGCACAGGGGAATCAGCTCCCAGGTGCGTTTGGCGGCCTGGATCGCTGCCACCCGGGCGACCGCCAGAAGATCTCCTTTTGGTGTCTCGCCCCGCTGGATCAGACCGAGGGTTGAGGCGTCCATGCGAATGGCCCCACGGGCATGGGCCTCGCGGTTGGTGGCCGGACGGTCCCCCACATCCACCATATGGACTTCGCCTTGCTGGTTCAGATGACTCAGGTTTTGCGTCATTCGATCAAGCTGACAACACCGCTGTTGAGTTGGAAACAACCCACCACCAGTTTCAGCGCACCGCTGGCTTTGGCGTCGGCCAGAACGGTGCTGCGTTGAATCAAGGTGGAGGCGCTGGCGAGGGCGTTGCGCTGTACGGCGTCCTCGAGATCGCTGCTGCCGTTGATGTTCTCCCGGATGGGTTTGATCAGCCGGTCCAGGGAAGGGGTCAACGGATTGGCGTCCATCGCCGCCGTCACGGCGCCGCAGCCGCTGTGTCCCATCACCATCAATAGCGGCGTCTTGAGAACGCTGACGCCGTACTCAACGGAGGCAATGGCTTCAGTGAATGCGCTGTTGCCGGCGTTGCGGATCACGAACAGCTCGCCAGGGGTGGTGTCGAACACCCAGTTCGGCGACACCCGTGAATCAGAGCAGGTGAGCACTGTGGCCCAGGGATGCTGGCCGGTGGCCAAAGCGCTGGGGGCGTTGAAGCAGCGCGGGTCAGGATCCGCCCCTCGGAGCGGCGCTCTGTTGTCCCCCTCGGCCCGGCGCCAGGCCTCAGCAAACCGGTTGTTCCCCGCCATCAGGGTCTGGAGCGGATCATTCGGGACGCAGAACCCGTCCTCTGCTGCCTCAACGGCCCGTGGTTGCATCAGGGCGGTCAAGGCCAGACCGCCCGTTTTCTGGAGGAAGTGCCGGCGATGAATCCCCATGCCGGCACCCTATGCGGACCGCCTGGTGGGCTGTGCGATCGGGTCTGTTCTCTTGGGCCGTGCGATCAGCGCTCGCCGAAGGGTGCCCAGAGGGTGGCTTCGGAACCGACCACAGGCTCCACAGCGGGCTGGACGGCAGCAGCGGGTTGGGCCGTTGCGCCTGAGTTGGCACTGGCAATGTCGCGCTCGGCCAAGGGAGCCCAGAGAGCGGCAGGCCCGGCGATCACCGGTTCCACTGCAGCGGCTCCGGCCTGGACGGAGGCCGTCTGGCTGCGCACCAGCTGCACGGCGAGGGAGCCGACGATGAAGGCACCCAGAAAACCGGCGGCCAGGGTGATCGGGCTGCGGCCGGAAGCGGACGAGATGCTGCTGGTCACGGCAGAAACTCTTTGAACAGAGCTTCAGTATGGGAAAAATTGGTGTGAACGACTACCGAACGAACCAAATCTTGTAGCGGAATTAACAGTTTTTATGGAATCAAAGCCCTGAGCGGGCTGCTGCTGGAGAGCTTCAGCCGTGACCCATCCATGAGAAATCCCCAACAGCATTCCGAGGGAAATAGCGAAGCGCACAGCTCAATGTTTGTATCGAGATAAACATCTCTGTTTCCGAGTGCTGCCGTTGTCATCATTGACACCGATCAAGGCTTTGGTTGATGTCCAGCCGTCGTGATTCCGCCAGCCATTGCTTTGCCTTTGAACAGGACTTCATCGGCAACTGGCGTTGTATCCCCCTGTGTGTGCGACGCAAATTGGATCTGTGTGGGGTGAAGTTAAAGCTCAATCACTGGCTTGAGCTTTCCCAGGAACAACGTCAAGCCCTGGTGGATTGGCCTGATGCGGCCGATGCTCTCGAGCAGCTTCGCCAGCACCTGCGCGATTGCACGCGCCCCATGGCCGATGGCATGGCCAAGGATCTGCCACCGGTGAGCGGTGCCCCCTGGCAGCAGCAGGCTGAGCTGCCCGCTGTGGTGCAGGAGGCGGCCACAGTGCGGGGTGTGGTCCTGACCCTGGAGCAGTGGACCCAGCTCAGTGAGCTGGACCGCTTTGCTTTGTGCAAGTTGGTGCGGCCGGGGCACGACCACCACAACCTGCAGGCTGCCTTCAGCGAAGTGCTGGGCTGAGTAGCCGGCGCAGGGCTTCCAGACGTCCCTTCTCCTGCTCCACCGGCTTCACCACGGACACCGCCGGCGCCACGATCACCGCGCAGGCCTTGAGTTCCGGTTGCTTCGACACCGGGCAGGCGTCGTCGTGCATGAGGGTGTTGGCTTCGCAGGCCTTGTCCTGGGTGAATCCCCAGTGCATCGGCAGGAATACAGACCCGCGCCGAATGCGGTCGGTGACCATCACCTTGGCGGTCAGATGACCCCGTCTTGAGCTGATCGCCGCGAGCTCGCCGTTGCGCAGTTTCAGCTCCTGTGCGTCACCGGGGTGGATCTCCAGCAGCGGCTCGGGGTGCTGCTTCATCAGCCGTTCCACCTTGCCGGTGCGGGTCATCGTGTGCCATTGGCCCAGGTAGCGGCCCACCGTCAGAACCAGCGGATAGGTCTCGCAGGGGGGCTCCGCCAGTCCGAGCGGTTGATCGGTGCTGAAGCGGGCGCGCTTGCTTGGGGTGGCGAACTGGTGGTCGGTGTAAAGCCGTTTGGCGGACGTGCCGGGGCTGCTGCCGCTGGGATAGGGCCACTGCTGCGGCCCTTCTGTCTCCAGCAGCTCATGGCTGAGGCCGCTCACATCGCAAAGCCGGCCACGGGTGAGAGCCGTGTATTCGGTGTACACCTCAGCCGCTGACTCGAAGTTGAACTGCTCCGTGTAGCCCAGGCGGCGGCCCACATCGGCGAACACCTCCCAGTCGGGACGGCTCTCGCCGAAGCGACGCCGGTAGGCCGGGCAGTAGGTGACGCGTCGTTCGGAATTGGTCATGGCGCCGGCTTTCTCACTCCACTGGGCTGCGGGCAACAGCAGGTGGGCGTAGTGGGAGGTTTCCGAGTCGACGTAGGCCTCACTCACCACCACGAGGGGGCAGTTGCCCATGGCGGCTTTGACCCGATCCAGTTCAGGCATGCTCACCAGGGGGTTGGTGGCTGCGACCCACCAGAGGTCGAGCTCACCGCGTTCCATCGCTTCCACCTGTTGCCAGGCACCGAGGCCTGGCGTCGCTTTGATCTGGCCTTCAGGGAGTCCCCAGGCCTGTTCCACCTCGGCACGGTGCTCGGCATTGGCGACCAGGCGATAGCCAGGGAGAAGATGGGCCAGGCCTCCGGCCTCGCGCCCACCCATGGCATTGGGTTGGCCGGTGAGGGAAAACGGGCCTGCTCCTTCCTTGCCGATCTGGCTGGTGAGCAGATGCAGATTGATCAACCCCTGCACCACGGCCGTTCCTTCACGGCGTTGGTTCACCCCCATCGACCACAGGCTGAGTACTTTCTCGCGCCGATGGAACAGAGCCGCCACTTCCCGCAGGCGCTTTTCTGGGATGTTGCAGAACCGTGCGACCCGTCTTGGGGTCCAGCGCGCGGCAACGTCAAAAAAGGCGTCGTAATTCTCGGTGTGGTCGTCGATGAAGACCGGATCCTGGCCGTTGTCTCGCAGCACCAGATGGGCAATGCCGTGCAGCAGGGCCAGATCGCTTCCCGGTGCAATCGGAAGGTGGATGTCAGCGGCCTTCGCGGTGTCGGTGCGGCGTGGATCCACTACCACGATCGTGACGCTGCTCGGGTTTTTGCGTTTTCGCTTCAGCAGCCGCTGGAACAGCACCGGATGGCACTCGGCGGTGTTGGTGCCGATCAGGAACGCCACGCTGCAATGGTCGAGGTCCTCGTAGCTGCAGGGGGGACCATCGGAGCCCAGGCTGCGGGTGTATCCCGCCACCGCTGAGCTCATGCACAGCCGTGAATTGGCGTCGAAATTGTTGGTGCCCAGGGCGCCTTTCAGCAGCTTCTGGGCCAGGTAGTAATCCTCGGTGTGGAACTGACCGGAGCCGTATATGGCAATGCCATCGGCGTTGCTGCGCCGGGCGATGCTCGCCTGGATCTGGCCGGTGATTTTGTTGAGGGCGTCGTCCCAGCTGATCGGCGCGAAGTCGTCCTCGAGGGTTTCGCGGAACAGGGGTTGGCGCAGGCGGCCTCGGGCCAGGGTTTCGCCGACGGTGGCGCCCTTGATGCACACCTGGCCAAGGCTGGAGGGGTGTTCGCGGTCGCCGCGGGCGGTCCACATCGGGTTGCCCTCAGCATCCCGTTTCACCGCTTGTCCTTTCACCGCGGGAGGCAGTAATTCCAGACCGCAGCCCACACCGCAGTAGGGGCACTGGCTGCGCACGCTGCGGGGTGAGGTGGCCATGCAGGAACCAAAAAAAGAACAAAACCCGGAGCCGAAGCTCCGGGTCGTAGTGCAGCGACAGGGTGCTGCGGAGGCAGATGGATCAGGCGGTTTCGCCTTCGTGCAGGTCTGCGAAGGATCCCTTGGGCTCCTTGAGGAAGAAGAAGCAGAAGAAGGCCACGATCAGACCGGCCACGCCAAGGATCTGGAAGAAGGCGCTGTTGGAAGCCGCGATCACCTCGGGGGTGGGCTCACCGCCGCCCCCCATCCACATCGGCAGCAGGCTGAAGATGGTCAGGTAGGTCACAGCACCAACGTTGCCGTAGGCACCGACCAGCCCGGCCACCTGACCGGTGACGCGACGCTTGACCAGGGGCACCAGCGCGAAGGTGGCGCCTTCACCGGACTGCACGAAGAACGATGCGAGCATGGTGATCACCACCGCCACGGCAATGCCGCTGGTGCCGGAGAAGGTGCCCGGCTTGATCATGCTCATCACCAGGTAGCCAATGCCGAGGCCGGCGGTGAGGAAGCCCATGGTGTTCTTGCGGCTGCCGACGCTGTCGGAGATCAGACCGCCAGCAGGGCGGGCGATCAGGTTCACGAAGGCGAAGCAGGAGGCCAGGATTCCGGCCGTGGCCTTCGGCAGATCGAAGGTGGTTTCAAAGAAGGTGGGCAGCATCGAAACCACGGCCAGTTCGGAGCCGAAGTTCACGATGTAGGTGAGCTCGAGGATCGCCACCTGGCGGAACTCGTAGCGGTCTTCCTTTGGATAGACCTTGTTGCCAAGGATCAGATCGCGGTTGGTGCGGATGATTCCCCAGGTCTGGAAGGCAAACCAGACGGCAACGGCACCGAGGGCCAGTGGATAGGTGCTTGCGGTGAGGAAGCCCACCTTGGAGAGGCGCCAGCAGAGGACGCAGAGGATGGCTGCGAAGGGCACGTTCATGCCCAGCAGACCCCAGAAGTCGCGCATGGAGGTGACTTCCAGACCGGCGGTTTTCTCCGGACGCTGGTACGTCTTGCCGGGGGGGGTGTCGGTGACGTTGAAGAAGTAGAAGCAGCCGTAGATGGCTGAGACGATGCCGGTCAGAGCGATGGCACCGCGCCAGTTCAGAACAGCGCCGGTGGGCAGTTCGAAACCGCCGGAGAAGGAGAGGAAGCCAGCGAGGGCCACCATCGTGAGGGCGGAGAAGGCGGAGCCGAAGTTGCCCCAGCCGCCATAGATGCCTTCAGCCAGGCCGATTTCCTTGGGCGGGAACCACTCAGCCACCATGCGGATGCCGATCACGAAGCCGGCGCCGACGATGGAGAGCAGCAGACGGGCCACAACCAGCTGGTTGAAGTCCTGAGCGGAGGCGAACAGCAGGCAGGGAATGGCCGAGAACACCAGGATCGAGGAGTAGGTGATCCGGGGGCCGAATTTGTCCAGGAGCATGCCGATCAGCACGCGCGCCGGAATGGTGAGGGCCACGTTGCAGATGGCCACGGTGCGGATCTGACCAACGGTCAGTCCCAGGTCCGCTTTCACGGTGGTGGCCAGTGGGGCCAGATTGAACCAGACCACGAAGGTCAGGAAGAAGGCGATCCAGGTCAGGTGAAGGGTTCGATACCTGCCCTGGAACGACCAGAGGTCGCCAAGCATTGAGGAGAAGAGAGGGAGCCTCGGGCTTCAAAACGAAGGGTGCCCGGGGATGGCAAAACGGTCGGAAAGAGAATCCGTTTGACAAATGCAGTAAATCAATTCGTCAGGCCCGTGTTTGGTTTGATTGGTTACCGATTTGTGTTTTTGTGTTGCCAAGCAAACATCAACGGGGCTGATTGATTGGATCAGTTGTTCTTTTCCGCAATGATTTGGTAGCGGTTGCAACTTTTGTGGGTTGTTGGGCTCCGCTGGTGCAGATTGTTGGTCGGCGATGTGAATCAAGGCTTGCGGGTTTGTTTGCTCAGTGGCGGAAGCAGCCGTCGCATGGGGCGTGACAAGGCGCTGTTGCCGCATCCCTCCGGTGGTGTGTGGCTCACGGTCTTGGTCGACCAGTTGTTGCCCCTAGGTCATCCGGTGGAGGTGTTGAGTCGTCATGACGAGCACGCCGAGCTGCTGGCCCATCGGCCCGGATGTTCCGTGCTGTTGGAGCCCCCCCCTTGGAATGGCCCCCTGCAGGCGTTGGCCAAAGTGCTGTCTCCGATGCCGGGCGAGGCCTTGCTGGTGCTGCCGGTGGACATGCCCTGTTTGCGCACCGCCGTTGTCCAGCAGCTCATCGCAGCCTGGAATAACGCCCCGGAGCAAGCAGCGGTGGCTCATGACGGGCAACGGCTCCAGCCGTTGCTGGCGGTGATTCCTTCAGGCTCCCCTTTTCGCTCCTGCCTGGATGAGCAACTGCAACGCGGAGAGTTGCGCTGGATGGACTGGTTGACCAGGGTCCCCCATCAAAGGGTTCCCTTGCCTGCGGAAGCTCTGTTGAATGCCAATTGCCCTGCAGATCTGGCAGCGTTGGAGGGATGAGCATCCCGCTGCCGCTCGCAGATCGTTTCAACCGGCCCCTTGGGGTGCTGCGGCTGTCGCTTACGGCCCGTTGCAATCTCGCTTGTCCGTACTGCTGTCCGGATGTGGAGGAGCCCCCGGGCCTGCTCACGCTTGATCAGCAGCTGCGCGTGATTCGTGTGGCTGCGCGCCTTGGGGCACAAACACTCCGGCTTACCGGTGGAGAGCCCTTGTTGAGCCGGCGTTTGTTGCCGTTGCTGGAGGCGGTGGCGCAGGCCCGGCGGGATCGCTCAGATCCGATGGCTGGTCTTCAGGCCGTGGCGCTCACCAGCAACGGGGTGCTGTTGTCGGAATCGATGGCGCGGGCATTGCGTACCGCAGGGCTGGATCGCATCACCATCAGCCTGGATGCAGTGGAAGGGGAGGCAGCGGCGCGCATGGCTGGTCTCCAGGGTGGGGCTCTTGCTGGGGATCGCCTGGTCCGCCAGGTGCAGGACGGTATCGCGGCGGCCCGTGCCGCTGGTTTTGATCCCTCACGCGGTGAGCTCAAGCTCAATGCCGTGATCCAACGGGGGAGGAATGACGATCAGCTGTTGCCTTTGGCCGATTTGGCGCGGCAGCAGGGGATGGAGCTGCGTTTGATCGAATACATGGATGTGGGCAGCCGCAACCAGTGGACGCTGGACCAGGTGCTGCCGGCGGCTCAGATGGTGGAGCGCATTCATGCCCGCTGGCCCCTTGAAGCCCTTGGGCGCCCCAGGGGTGGGACGGCCCGGCGTTGGAGCTATGGCGATGGCGCCGGATCCATCGGTGTGATCGCCTCCATCAGTGAGCCGTTCTGCGGGGATTGCAACCGGTTGCGTGTCACCGCCGATGGCCAGGCGTTCACCTGCCTGTTCTCCGCTGATGGCACGGATCTCAAGCCCGCGCTCGCGTCGGAGCTTCAGCTTGAGCAGGCCATGCGCCAGCTCTGGCAGCGACGCCAGGACCGCTACAGCGAGGAGCGTGATCCATCCGCCGCTGCGTCTACCCATGCGGAAATGGCGTATCTAGGGGGCTGAACCGTTGTGATCGTCACCGTTTTTGCGTTGTGGTCTCGGTACAACAGGGCAGCTGAAGGGTCCAGAAGGATCCATCGACATGTTTGAACTGCTGGCCTACGAGCGCTTCCGCGATACCCCGTCGGTTCGTTTTTTCGACGTCACCGTGGATAGCTCGAATGCGCGCGACCTGGTGATTCACAGCGGCCCGGCGGTGTCGCCCCCCAACGACCCTGAGAGCGGCGCGTGGCAGTTCTATTTGCATCCTCATCAGGAAGACAATCTGCTGGCGGCCAGTGGGGGCAGAACCTTCTTTTTGGTGAACCTGGCCTGGGAGCAGCCGTTCCACATCGTTCGTCTCGAGAGCGGTGGTGACATCCTTCGCATCCCTCCTGGCACCTTCCACCGTTCGATCTCCGATCCCGATGGTTCCGTCGTTCTGAACCAGGCGGTTCGTGAGGACGGCGCTTCTCTGGTAAGGGAATTCCGCGTTTACAACAGCGCCGAGATCCCGGCCTTGATGGCAGCCACCCACAGCTCGGCGCCGAAGCCTCAGTTGCACGGGGTGGAACCGTTGCTTCAGGCGGCCTGAAGCAGGTTGCGTGAGGAGGTTCCCATCCCGGAAGCTTCCTCGGTGATCTGAATCTGCCAGTTCAGTTCACTGTTTGTTTCGGGGGGGCCGCTGAAGCTGCCGCTCACGGCTGCGGTGAGTTCCGGTTTGGACGAGGTGGCCAGCACCACATAGCGC
The DNA here is from genome assembly GCF_000737595.1 of Synechococcus sp. KORDI-52. Classification (NCBI taxonomy): domain Bacteria; kingdom Bacillati; phylum Cyanobacteriota; class Cyanophyceae; order Synechococcales; family Synechococcaceae; genus Synechococcus; species Synechococcus sp. KORDI-52. The sequence goes on from NZ_CP006271.1 coordinate 535,263, forward strand.
TCGTTGACTTCCATGCCGGCACTGGGGTCAAAGCCCCGCCAGCCCGCTCCCGGCAGGTAAACCTCCGCCCAGGCATGCAGGTCGTAGTCCTTCGGGGGAGGCTGCTGCAGTTGATAGCCGCTCACGAAGCGGGCGGGGAGACCCACCACGCGGCAGCAGGCCACCATCAGCATGGCCAGATCACGGCAGGAGCCGATCCGCTCGCGCAGGGTGCGACCCGCCGGCCAGGCGGGTCCCACATGGCGTTGGGTGTATTTCACCCGCTCTTGAATCAGTTCAATCAGTTGCTTCAGAAAAGCCAGGGTCTGCTGGTTGCTGCCCATCAGGGCTTCCTGGGTGAGGTCGATGGCCGCGGGTTCGTGCTGGCCGTTGGGCAACCAGCCCTCCAGGGCCCCCTGCAGGTCGCTGTTGAGTTGGCCGCGTGGGTAGGGCAGGGGCGGTTCCAGTCCGTTGAAGCAGCTCTCCAGCAGGGGTGCTGGCCGGGTCTCCACCAGGCTGCGGGCCTCAAAGACCAATTCATCGGTGCTGCCGAGAAAACGCAGCCGTTGGATTTCGTCGCCGCTGGCGGCCACCAGTTCCCGACGTTGCTCCGGTTCCGGCAGCACGCTGAGCTGATGCTCCAGCAGGGTCTGAAACCCCTGACCTCGAGGCCTCAGACACAGGCGATGTTCCCCAAGGAAAACGGGGGCCTCATACCGATACGTCAGGCGGTGAACGATGAGAGCACGCATGCGGGATCGGTGGGGGTGGAACGGAGGTCGGCGCTGGTGAAGTAGCGGGTCTGGATCAGGGTGTGGAGTTGGTTGAGGTCCTGCTGAAGCTGGTCAATGGCTTCATGCAGACCGGCTTCGATCAGGTTGTCGATCCGCACATAGCTCCAACGGGCTAGGAGCTGTCCCCGCAAGCAGTCGAGGTCATCCGGCGTGTCTGGGCTCGGATGCTGCTGGATCTGTTGCAAGGTGTCGCTGATGCCCTGCAGGCAGTACCGCACCGAGCGAGGAAAGATGGGGTCCAGCAGCAAAAAGCGGGCCACGGAGGCAGGGCTGATCGCGTGCTGCCTGCTCTGGCGGTACATCTGATAAGCCCCAGCTGTGCGCAGCAGGGTGATCCATTGCAGTTCATCCAGCACGCCGCCAACCTCCTCAGGGGAGGGCAGTAGCAGGAAATATTTGACGTCGAGGATGCGGGAGGTTTTGTCGGCGCGTTCGATCAAACGCCCCAGCTGACTGAACAGCCAGCTGAGATCACGGCTCAAGGTGGTGTCGGTGATCCCGTACACAAGCTGGCAGCCGCGGCGGATGATCCGCAGTTGCTCCTGCACCGGTTCCCGCCAAATGTCTTCGTCCTCCTGAAGGCTCCAGTGCAGATCATTGATCTGCTCCCACATCTCCGTGGTGATCACATCCCTGATCTGCCGTGCGTTTTCCCGCGCCATCGCAATGCAACTCACGATGCTGTTGGGATTGCTGCGGTCTAGCAGTAGGAAGCGCACCACCTGTTTGGGCGTGGTATCGGGATAGGTCGTATCGAAGCGGTGGCGATCCCCCGTCACCTCCACCAGCGGCAGCCACGGTTCGGCGCTGCCCGGAGGACAGTCCAGCGCCATCGCTTCACTCACTTCTAGAAAGCGCGAGATGTTTTCGGCGCGTTCCAGGTAGCGGTTGATCCAGTAAAGCGAATCGGCAACGCGACTCAGCACGGCACAGCCTCCTGGGGTTGCGGTGCTGCCATCGGTTGGTCGTCGACGATCCAGGTGTCCTTGCAGCCGCCTCCCTGGGACGAATTCACCACCAGCGAGCCCCGCTTGAGGGCCACGCGCGTCAGTCCGCCTGGGCTGACCCAGTTGCTTGCGCCGCGCAGCACGTAGGGGCGCAGATCCACGTGGCAGGGGTAGAGCTCTCCGTCACTGAGGGACGGCACGGTGGAGAGTTGCAGCGTGGGCTGCGCGATGAAGTTGCGGGGATTCGCACGGATCTTCGTGTCGAAGTCCGCCAGCTCCGATCGGCTGGCCTGGGGCCCGATCAGCATTCCGTAGCCTCCGGCTTCCGCCACTGATTTCACCACCAGTTGTTCGAGGTGTTCGAGCACATAGAGCCGATCGTCTGGCCGGGCACAGAGGTAGGTGGGGACGTTCTCGATGATCGGCTCCTCATCGAGGTAGTAGCGGATCATTGCCGGCACGTGGGCATAGATCAGCTTGTCGTCGGCGATGCCGGTGCCAGGGGCGTTGGCGATGGCGACCCGTCCTTGCCGCAGCACGTCGATGAGGCCCGGCACCCCCAGCATCGAGTCCTTGCGGAACACGGTGGGATCAAGAAAATCATCGTCGATGCGGCGGTAAATCACATCCACGGGCTTGAGGCCGTTGGTGCTGCGCATCCACACCCGGCCGCCTTCGCATACCAGATCGCGCCCCTCCACCAGGTGAATGCCCATTTCTTGGGCCAGATAGCTGTGTTCGAAATAGGCACTGTTGAACACCCCGGGCGTCAGGATCGCCACGCGGGGGGCGTCACTCCAGGGCGCCAGGTCCTGAAGGGTGCGCAGCAGATGGGAGGGATAGTCGTCGATCGGTTGAACGGCACGTCCTTCAAATAGGCCAGAGAACAACCGCTTCATCACCCGACGGTTCTCGAGGAAATAGGCCACCCCCGACGGACAGCGCAGGTTGTCTTCCAACACCCGCCAGGTGCCATTGCCGTCGCGGATCAGGTCGAGCCCGGAGATGTGGCACCAGCGGTTGAGCGGCAGGCTGATGCCCTGCATCTGAGGTCGCCAACCGGAGGAACTTTCAACGTCTTCCCGTGGGATCACTCCGTCGTTGAGGATCTGCTGGGGGCCATAGATGTCAGCGAGGAAGCGGTCGATGGCTTCCAGGCGTTGCAGCAGTCCCTGCTCCAGGGTGATCCAGTCGCTGCGGCCGATCAGCCGAGGCAAGGGATCGAAGGGGAGAATTCGTTCGCTGCCTTTGAGCCCGGAATCGTTGAGGCGGAAGGTGGCGCCAAGGCGACGCAGCAGCTGGCTGGCTGAGGCATGGCTGCGGTTGAGCTCGGGCAATCCCATCTGCCCTAGTGATGCGAGTAGTGGGGCAAGATCGGCGCGCGGCCTGGCCGTTTCGCTGCAGAAATATTCGTCGAAGCCGACCGTGGGTTTGTAGTCGGTGAACATCCTTGTCGCGCAAGCCGGGCGTATCCAAGGCGTCGCCCCACTCCACTTCGGGTGGTGGTTGCTACACATTCCGCAATTTCAGGCGATCGGACGCTGATCGCCTGTTGTTTGAGTATCCGAAGGCACCTGAATGGAGGGCAAAGGGCCAGGGCCTGCTGCCCCCTTTGCTTATCTGTTTCTGGAGTTCAAACACTCTTCGCCTTGGATGAATTGCTCTGGGCGCGTCTGATCTTTGCCCTTGGTGCCGTTGTGACTGCGGCGACGGTGGTGATGATTCTGCGCGGACACATGTATTGGAACCGCAGGGGGTCGACGGATGCCCGCTGACTCGGTTCCCTTCCTTCAGCCCGGGATCGCCTGGGCGTTGGTGGTGCTGTTCTCTGTTCTCTGGGTGGCGCTGGGGATTGCCTGGGGCAGGCGCGGTCAAGGCAATGCCGACGACTACATGCTGGCGGGGCGCAACATCGGGCTGGCTCTGAGTACGGCCACGTTGATGGCCTCCTGGGTCACCGGCAACACCACCCTGCTTGCCCCTGAATTCGGCTACAAAACCGGCCTCTGGGGCATGTTCAGCTATGCCCTGGCTGGGCTTGGCCTGATTCTGTTCGCCCCCCTGGCCTCGCGGATCAAGCAGTTGATGCCCAACGGGCGCACCAGCGGCGACTTCATCCGTTTGCGGTACGGACGACTGGCCTGGTGGGTGTTCATGCTGATCACCGCGATCTACACCCTGGGCTTTCTGATGACCCAGGCGATGGGTGCTGGCTTGCTGCTGCAGGCCCTTTCAGGCTTCGACTACCACGTGGGAATGGTGGTGGTGATTGGTGTTGCCACCGTCTACACCCTCTTCGGCGGAATGCGGGCTGTGATCGGCACCGATTTCATCCAGTCGCTGTTGATCATGGTGCTGCTGGCGGTGGTGGCGGTGCTTGCCTTCCGTCAATTCCCGATGCCCGAGGTGCATGCCTCTTTGCTGGCCCAGCATCCTGATCGGCTTGATCTGTTGCTGCCGGCGGGCTTGTTGATCGCCTGGAATTCCGCCCTCTTTTCGATGGGCGAGGTGTTTCACAACAACATTTGGTGGTCCAGGGTTTTCGCCAGTCGGCGCTCGGTGGTGATGACGTCCTTCGTGTTGGGGGGAATCGCCTGGATGAGCGTGCCGATGGTGACGGGCTCCATTGGCCTGGTGGCCCTGGCCCGTGAGTTGCCTCTCGAGCAGGTGAACATGGTGTTCCCTGTGATGGCAGCCGATCTGCTCGGGGCCGGCGGCGCGGCCTTGGTGTTTGTGGTGGTGTTTGCCTCGCTTACTTCCACCTTGGATTCGTTGCTGGCATCTACTGCCGATCTGTTGGCGGAGGATGTGTACTTCCGCCTGTTGCGGCCCCAGGCCAGCGACCTGCAGCTCAAGCAGGCGGCGCGGCTGATGGTGGTGGGATTGGCCGTCGTCACCCTGGCGCTGTCCTGGCCGCGGCTGGATTCGCTGGCGTCGGTGCTGTTCTTCACCGGTGCCCTGGTGGCCTCCACGGTCTGGCCTGTGGCATGTGGGCTCTACTGGCGTACGGCCAACCGCACCGCTGCCATTGCGGCCATGCTCGCCGGCAGCGTTGTGGGCCTGCTCGCCTATGTGCTGATCGCGCCCTACTGCGCTGCTGTGTTTTCGGCGGCCGTGTCGGCGGTTGTGATGCTGATGGGCAGTCGGTTTTGGCCGGAACGCTTCGACTTCACCTTGCTGCAGGAGGAGGGATGATCCAAACAGTTCCTGTGATGGCTGGCCTCGTTGGTCTGTCGGGCTTTCAGTTTTTGCTGGTGGCCAGTCAGTTCGCCCTGGTGCTGTCGGTGCTCGTGTTGCTGCTGATCTGGTGGGTGGAGTGGCGCAATGGCCGGGTTTGGTGATGTCTTCTGAAACCCGTCACCACAGCACAATCTTTTCCGGAGGTTTGGTTAAGAAGCTGGTTCTTCATGGACGCAGCAGTGTGGTTGTTGTTACCGGTGAAAGATGTAGTTCCTGGCTTTAGCACTCGGTTTGGCAAACAGGGTGTTGATCCCGATCCCGCTATGGCACAGGCCAAATCAGCAGTTGTGGAAGCGTCATCGGTTCAGATTCGGTTTGAGCCGATGGGGCCCGATGTCTACGGGCAGAACCAACCCCAGGAGCTGCTGGCTGCCATTGCCGAAGACGTTGAGCCTTTGAAGGATTTGGTGGATCAGCACGTGGTGTCGATCCAACCGTTTCGCCCCGAGGTTTTGTTGCAGGTGTTTCGGCTGGCGGCGAAATTTGAGAGCAATCCAGATCGCTATTGCCGTCACAACACGCCGCTCACCGGCAAGATTCTGATCAACGCGTTTTACGAACCAAGCACGCGCACGCGCCTGTCGTTTGACAGTGCTTGGCACCGACTCGGCGGTACCTCCATCAACATCACCGACAGGGCCACCACAGGGATCGCCAAGGGCGAGTCTCTCGAAGATGTCGCCCACATGTTCAACAACTACGGCGATTGTGTGGTGCTTCGGGATAGCGATCCCGGTGCCGTTTATGCGATGACGTCCACCCTTCGGATCCCGATCATCAACGCTGGGAATGGGATCGATGAGCATCCCACCCAGGCGATGGCCGATTTGTACACGATCTTCAAGTGGCGCCCCAAGCTTGCTGAAGCTGAAGTGGCACCCGCTGATCGAATTCGCATTGGGATCGTCGGAATTCCCTCTCGGATGCGAACGGTTCGCTCCCTGTTGAGGATCCTTGCCAAATTCCCGCAGACCGTGGACGAGGTGGTGGTGATTCATGCCCCCGGGTTGGAGCCGGATCAGCCGCTGTTCGACCCAGGACAGTTGGAGGAGCTTGAAGCTTGTGGGATGAAGGTGCGCTCCAGCACCGATCTTCAGACTGAAGTGCCCGACTTGGATGTCGTTTACATCAATGCCATTGCCTGGGTGGGCGATTCCTATGAAGTCCATGGCGGAGGATTCCGCCTCACCCGCGATATGCCCTTCAAACCGGAAGCGATCGTGCTCCATCCCTTGGCCCGGGGAGCGGAACTCAGCACCTGTCTGGATGACACGCCCCACAACTGGTATTTCAGCCAGGCCCGGGGAGCCGTGTTCCTGCGGATGGCCCTGCTCACCTGCATGGTGGATCGGGCCGAACGCGTGATGGATGTGATCTGAGGCGGGCTGATGTGCGGAATCGGAGGTGTTTTCAATGCCGACCGTCGTCAGACGGTGGATCGCCAGCTGCTGGTCAACATGGCGGCGATTCAGGCCCATCGCGGGCCCGATGGTTTCGGCGTTGAGGTGCTCGATCAGGCCGGCGTCGGCTTCTGCCATGCCCGCCTCTCGATCATTGACCTGAACGAGTCACGGGCCCGGCAGCCCTTCCTCACCGATGACGGTGAGGTGCTGATGGCCCACAACGGTGAGTTTTACGACTTCCAGCGGATCAGGGCAGACCTCACCGCCCAGGGGGTGCGCTTCAGCAGCAAGAGCGATTCGGAGATCCTGCTGCGGCTGTACCAACGCCAGGGCTTGGAGGCGACCCTGCCGCAGTTGCGCGGTGAGTTTGCCTTCGCCTTGTTTGATCGGGCGGAAGACTGCCTCTACCTGGTGCGGGACCGCTTCGGCATCAAACCGCAGTACTGGGCGATGACGCCCGAGGGTCTGGTGTTCGGTTCCGAGTTGAAGGTGCTGTTCGCCCATCCGGCGGTGGAGCGACGCTTCACCTCGGAGGGTCTGTTTCACCAGTTGATGCAGACCATGGTTCCTGGCACCACGGCCTTTGCTGGGGTGCACCAGGTGAAGCCCGGCCATGTGCTGAAGGTGCAACGGGTGAACGGGCGTCTGGAGGTGTCGGAGTCGACCTATTGGGATGTCGACTTTCCGCGTAAGGATCAGCGGGACTCCAGCCGCACTGAGGCCGACCACATCAATGCCGTTCGTGCGGCGTTGCTGGAGGCCGTTGAACTGCGCATGGTCGCCGATGTGCCTGTGGGTTGCTACCTCTCCGGCGGCATCGACAGCTGTTCCATCCTTGGTTTGGCGTCAGCCGTGAGCCAGGCACCGGTGAAGGCCTTCACCATCGGATTTGATGATGCCCGTTACGACGAGTCGCCGATTGCCCGGGAGATGGCCGAGGCCACCGGAGCAGAGCAGGATCTGATGCGGCTCTCGGGCCAGGAGCTCTATGGCCACATGGAGCGCACCATCTGGCATGCCGAGCGAACGATCTACAACACCCTGGCGGTGGCGAAGTTCTTGATGAGCCGCCACGTCAACGACGTGGATTACAAGGTTGTGATGACTGGTGAAGGCTCAGACGAGCTGTTCGGCGGCTATCCCGCCTTTCGCCGCGACATGTTTCTCCACGGTCTGGATGACCTGCCGCAGGAGGAGCGTGCCAACTGGGAAAACCTGCTGCAGCAGTCCAATTCCCTGGTGAAGGGGGCGATGCTGGCTGAAAACCAGGTGGACGATCCCGATCTCGATGCCGTGGTCGGCTTCACCCCCAGTTGCCTGCAGCCTTGGCTGGCCTGTGCGCCCTTGGTGCCGGAGCTTCTGGCGGAGTCCCACGCCGCAGCCCTGAAGGGTTACTCCCCGGGCAAGGCGATCGCCAAGCAACTGGATGCGGATCAACTGGACGGGCGCCATGCCCTGGACAAGGCCCAGTACGTCTGGATCAAGACCATGCTGGAGGGCCAGATCCTCACCTGGGGTGGTGACCGGGTCGACATGGCCAATTCCATGGAGGCGCGACCCGCTTTCCTTGATCACCATCTCGCCGCGGTGGCTGTGCAGGTGCCCCCCGAACTGCGGATTAAGGGGAAAACCGAGAAATACGTGCTGCGGGAAGCCATGGCAGGCCTGTTGCCCGAGGTGTTGTATCGGCGTGAGAAGTTCGCCTTCATGGCACCGCCGGCCCACACGGAGCCTGAGAAGTGGGAGCAGATGAAGCAGCTTGCCGATGACTACCTTAGTGATGAGGCGATCGATGCCGCTGGTTTGTTGAGCAAGGCCGGCGTGCGCGCCTTGTTTGCGCGTCACGAGGACCCGGCCACCACCGATGCGGAGCGGGTGCAGATGGATGCGGTGATCAATCACCTGCTGGGTGTGCAGATGCTGCATCGCATGTTCGTGGCTGAAGACGTGCCAGCCCTGGCCCGCCGGGAGGCGGACCGTCTGGGTTGGCGGGTGCTGATGCCTGTTTGAATTCTTTGATCAGGGTTAAATCGTTGCGCTAGCTACAGGCCGATCGGTCAGTTCGGGGGATGTTGGTAATCCCTTTGAACTGAAGGTCACGGCATTGCCAACGCTCATCTCGGCTTCTCCGACCACCCCCGCATCGAGGGTCGAGCCAGTCAAGAGTGTGGCGCGACCCAATCGTGATCGTTTGGTTGCAACGATCGAGCAGCTGGCCTGCATTGGCGCCAAGCCCGATGGCAGCGTCTGTCGACGCGGGTTCTCCCCTCAGGATGTGCAGGGCCGCGAGTTGCTGGCCCAGTGGATGAATCAGCTCGGGATGCAGGTGCGTGTCGATGCCGCAGGCAACTTGATCGGACGCCTGGAAGGCCTCGATCCCCACCGTCCTGCTTTGGTGACAGGTTCTCACCTCGACACGGTTCCCACCGGTGGGCGCTTTGACGGGGCCCTGGGGGTGTTGGCCGGTCTGGAAGCCTGCCGCGCTCTTCAAGACCAGGGCTTGCGCCTGCGGCATGGCATCGAGTTGATCGCCTTTGCCGACGAGGAGTCGACCATGGTGGGTTGCAAGGGCTTGGCGGGCACGGCCTCTGATGACCCGGAGAGTTACTCCACCAGCAACGGCCAGCCGATTCAGGACAACCTGTCGCGCATCGGCGGGCATTGGCCCTCCTTGGCTTCAGCCTGCCGCTCCGATGAGGCTTACGCCGCTTTCCTGGAGTTGCATGTTGAACAGGGTGGTGTTCTCGAGCAACGCGGCGATGCCATCGGTGTTGTGGAGGGTGTTGTTGGTCAACGTCGGTTCAGCATCAATGTGCAGGGCCAGGCCAACCATGCCGGCACCACACCCATGGGCCTGCGACAGGACGCCCTCGTGGCGGCCTCGCGTCTTGTTCTCGCTGTCGAGGCCATGGCCTCCCGTCATGCCGGCGATCCGGTGGCGACGGTGGGTCGACTGGAGGTTTGGCCCAATGCCGCCAACGTTGTCCCCGGCGCTGTCGCCCTGACCGTTGACCTGAGGGACGTGGATTCGACGGTTCTCGATCAGTTGGTGGAGCAGTTGATGCAGCAGGTGGAACGCATCGGTGCTGAAACGGGCTGCCCGATCGCGGTGGACCCTCAGTTCAGTGTTGATCCCACCCCTGCCGATACCCTGGTGATGGCCACGATTGCCGAGGCAGCAGCCGATCTTGGCCTCTCCCACAGCCATCTCCCCAGCCGAGCCAGCCACGATGCACAGGAGGTTGGCCGTCGTTGGCCGATGGGCATGATTTTTGTGCCCAGCCGGGGCGGCTTGAGTCATTCAGCTGCCGAGTTCACCAGTGACGAACAGTGTTGGGCGGGCACTGCGGTGCTGCTGGAAACGTTGCAACGGCTCGACCGTCAGCTGCCGTGACCTTTTCGATCCTGGCCCGTGATCCCAGCAACGGTCGTTTTGGCGTGGCCGTTGCCACCTGTCATCTGGCCGTTGGATCCACCGTGCCCCACATCCGCGCCGGGGTTGGTGCGGTCGCCACCCAGGCCCACACCAATCCGTATCTGGGGATTTGTGGTCTTGAGCGCCTGGAGCAGAGTTCGGATGCCGAGAGCGTTCTGGGCAGCCTTCTGGCGGATGATCAGCACCGTGATCGGCGTCAGTTTCATCTGATTGATCTGGACGGTCGCACAGCCTGTTGGACGGGTCAGGATTGTGGCCCTTGGGCAGGGCATCGCCATCATCGTGATCTGTCTGTTGCCGGCAATTGCTTGGCGGACGAAGGCGTGTTGGAGGCGATGGAGCAGGCCTTTTTGACCAGTAACCCCAGTTTGAAACTGGGCCGCCGGTTGATGCTTGCTCTGCAGGCTGGGGAAGCCGCTGGTGGTGATCACCGCTCCAGCCTTTGCACTTCAGCAGCGGTGCAGGTGAGTGGTGAAGCTGCTTTCCCGCTGTTGGATCTGCGCGTTGATTTCGATGAGCGTGCCGTGGGGCAGTTGATGGAAGTGTACGAACGCAGCCAAGCGCTTTGGGCTCAGGAGTGGAGGGATGAACTGTCGGAGTTGCCGATGCTCAACCGTTTGGTGGCTTGAGCCTTCTCTATCTCTTGCAACACTAAAAAGTCCTGCAACACAGCTGTGTGCAGGACTGATTTGAAATCAGAGGATTCAGTTGGGAACGGAAGCTTCCCACTCAACGTTCAAGCCAGCCTGACGTGCATCGGTGATCAGATCGTCAATGCAATCCATGCCAAAGGCGGCTTGCCCAGACAGCAATGAATCCCATTCTTGAGAAGGAAAGTGGGTTTGCAGCCAGAACACGCCGTGCACGCTGGAGGGATTCACCCGCACGAGGCCTTGATCGAGGCGAGAAGCGATGAGGTCCAACGTCGTTGCTGAAGCTGAACCTATTACGCCCTATTCATTGAATTGAATTTGTCCCCCTTGCTACGGATTGAGAAGTTGGCCTAGCGGGTGTAGTTCACGCCGCGGTAGGTGAGCTTCGCCTGACTTGGGCTGTTGCTGATCTGACGCGCTTGGTACACGTTGCGGCGGTAGACCAGTTGGACGCCGGGTTTCCCCTGGCTGGCATTGCTTTGCTGGTACTGGTGCCCGCGATAGAGAAGGGTGGTCATGGGATGGTCCTCGAAGCAAGCTCAGGTCCCCGTTCCATGGCCTGAGGCGAACTGCGCTTCGCGTGATGCGAAGTGAACGATCGGTAGCTGTTGCTACAAAACAATTGAAGCGCCTGCGCCGGTTGGGTGATGTTCGCAGTGATACCTGTTCAGAAAAGTTTTCGGTTCTGTTTACTTTTGTCCGTAGGAATTAGTGGGCCTCGCTGATCTCAACCAGCTGATCGAGCGCAGCCTCGAAGAAGAGTCGGCCTTGCTCCTGGAGCGTCGCGCCCAGCCTGCGCCAGTCCCGGGTCAGGCGATCGGGCCCTCCAGGTCCAATGGCGCTCACCACGTAGTCATGGTCGTTGGCGATCCAGCGTTGCAGAGCATCACCGTCGATCTCGAGGTGGCACTGCAGGCCAATGGCGTGGGCTCCGATCCGAAACACCTGTTCTGCACAGTGCAGCGATGAACCCAGCAGGGTTGCATCAGCCGGCAGTTGGATCCGATCGCCATGCCAATGCAGCACCAGGCTGCTGCTTTGTTGCCCTTTGAGCAGAGCCTCATCAACTGGATCCGCGATCCAGTGGATCGCGCCGAGGCCCAGTTCCTTGAGCTGCTGTGGTGGTGCTCCCACCTGCAGCGGTCGCACGCTGCCCCCTGCAGCAGCAGCCAAGAGCTGCGCCCCCAGGCAGATGCCCAGCACCGGTCGGCGTTGCTGGTGCCAGGCCCTCAGCCAGTCCAGTTCCTGTCGCAGCCAGTCCATGTCCGGTTGGTCGCGATCGTTCACGCTCATCGGACCACCGAGCACGAGGGCGATGCTGTTCGTACACGCCCTGGGATCCGGCAGGGTCTCGCCCCGGTTGGGCCTCAGGGTCTGAAGGGTCATACCCCGTTGTCGGGCCAGTGCTCCCACCAGTGCGGCGTCTTCGTGGTCCACGTGTTGGACCACCAGCAGCGTGGGGCTCAAAGCAGGAGATAGCGCTGGGCGAGGGGCAGCACCTCAGCGGGCTCGCAGGTGAGCAGTTCACCGTCGGCGAACACCTCATAGGTCTGCGGGTCCACGCTCACCTTGGGCAGCGCTGAATTCAGCTTCAGGGCGCTCTTGCCGACGCTGCGGGTCTCCTTCACCGCCATGCAGGTGCGCTCCAGCCCCAGCTGGCGTTGGATATCGGCATCCATGGCTGCTTCACTTACAAAGGTGAGACAACTGGGGGCGAGGGCTTTGCCAAAAGCGCCGAACATCGGCCGGCCGTGCACCGGGCCGGGGGTGGGAATGGAAGCGTTGGCGTCGCCCATCTGGGCCCAGACGATCGAACCGCCCTTCACCACCAGTTCTGGGCGAATGCCGAAGAAGCCCGGCTTCCAAAGCACCAGATCGGCGAGTTTGCCCGTTTCGATCGACCCCACTTCGGAGCTGATGCCGTGGGCCAACGCTGGGTTGATCGTCACCTTGGCGATGTAGCGCTTCAGCCGGTGGTTGTCGTTGCGAGCGGAGTCTTCCGGCAGGGCACCGCGCTGCACCTTCATCTTGTGGGCGGTCTGGAAGGTGCGGGTGATCACCTCGCCCACGCGGCCCATGGCCTGGGAGTCGCTGGCGATGATCGAGAAGGCGCCCAGGTCGTGAAGGATGTCTTCGGCGGCGATCGTTTCGCGCCGGATCCGCGATTCGGCGAAGGCCACGTCTTCAGGGATCTTCGGATCGAGGTGGTGGCACACCATCAGCATGTCGAGGTGTTCCTCGAGCGTGTTGCGGGTGTAGGGCCGGGTGGGGTTGGTGCTGCTCGGCAGCACGTTGGCCTCGCCGCAGATCTTGATGATGTCTGGCGCGTGTCCACCGCCGGCACCCTCGGTGTGGAAGGTGTGGATGGTGCGCCCTTTGATCGCCGCGATCGTGTCTTCGACGAAGCCGGCTTCATTCAAGGTGTCGGTGTGGATACACACCTGCACATCCATACGATCGGCCACCGACAGGCAGGCATCGATGCTGGCGGGCGTGGTGCCCCAGTCTTCGTGCAGCTTCAGGCCGCAGGCGCCGGCGCGCACCTGTTCCTCCAGCGCTTCCGGGGTGCTGGCATTGCCTTTGCCGAAAAAGCCCAGGTTCACCGGCAGGCCTTCTGCGGCCTGGAGCATTCGCCCGATGTGGAAGGCACCGGGGGTGCAGGTGGTGGCATTGGTGCCGGTGGCTGGTCCGGTGCCGCCGCCCATCAGCGTGGTCACGCCGCTGGCCAGAGCCGTTTCGATCTGCTGGGGACAGATGAAGTGGATGTGGGTGTCGATGCTGCCGGCCGTGAGGATGTGTCCTTCCCCGGCGATGGCTTCCGTGCCTGGGCCCACCACGATCGTCACCCCTGCCTGGGTGTCGGGGTTGCCGGCTTTGCCGATGCCGACGATGCGGCCGTCCTTGAGGCCGACATCGGCCTTGACGATGCCCCACCAGTCGAGAATCAGGGCATTGGTGATCACGGTGTCAACGGCACCTTTGGCTCGAGGGGTCTGGGCTTGGCCCATGCCGTCGCGGATCACCTTGCCGCCGCCGAACTTCACCTCATCGCCGTAGACGGTGTAGTCCTTTTCGACTTCCAGGATCAGATCGGTGTCGGCCAGGCGAACCCTGTCGCCGGTGGTGGGTCCGTAGGTCTCGGCGTAGGCCTGGCGGGAGATGCGGTAGGGCATGGGTCAGGCGTCGAGGGGTCCGTTGATCTGGCCGTTGAAGCCGATGATGCGTCGCGCACCGGCGAAGGGAATCAGGTTCACGTCGCGGCTGTCACCGGGTTCGAACCGGATGGCGGTGCCGGCGGGGATGTCGAGCCGTTGACCGCGGGCTGCTGCCCGGTCGAACTGCAGGGCTGCGTTCGCTTCGGCGAAATGGAAATGGGAGCCCACCTGCACCGGCCGGTCGCCGCTGTTGGAGACGTTCAGCGTGGTGACGGGTCGGCCCGCATTTAGCTCCAGTTCACCCGGTTCGGGAAGCAGTTCGCCTGGAATGAGGGGTGCCATGGGTTTTGCCTCAGCGAATCGGGTCGTGCAGGGTGACGAGCTTGGTGCCATCGGGAAAGACCGCTTCGATCTGCACTTCATGGACGAGCTCGGGCACACCTTCCATCACCTGGTCCTGACGCAGCCAGGTGGTGCCGTCCTGCATCAGCTCCGCCACGCTTTTGCCGTCACGGGCACCTTCCAACACCAGAAAACTGAGCCAAGCCACCGCTTCAGGGTGGTTGAGTTTCAGCCCACGGTTCAAGCGCCGCTCGGCCAGCAGTGCTGCGGTCACGATCAGGAGCTTGTCCTTTTCCTGGGGACTGAGATGCATGGCGAAGCCCGGTCGTCTTCAGTGTGTCTCCGCTGCCGCCTCGAAAGCGTTCAGAGTGGACGTTTGTCGGCGCAGAGGCTGTTCCTGTAGGGGCCAGACCCTGGGGATGCGAGGTCGTTTCAGCCCCCGGATCGTTCGCGTGCGCTCCCAGATCCGGCTGAACCAGAAGCGGGCATCACGGCTCGACTCGCCGGAATAGCGGGCGATTAGGCCCTGATTCAGGGTGCCGCAGCGCATCGTGCCCGTTAATCCCTCGCGGTCAGCCCGCGCTCCCTCCAGCAGTGTTGCTGTTTCGGCACCCATGACCATCGGTGCGGCCCAAACCAGTGTTCCGAAAACCGGCGCGCCTCCCAACCCATGCGGGCTGTCCAGGCTGGCGCCGCCGAGGTCCACCCGATCTGCCAGCTCCCAGGTTGAGCTGTTGCCTGCGAGGCGCTGAATGGTGAGGCTCGAGCGCCACCGTCCCTGCTGCAGGGTTTCACCGGCGGCGGTTCGGCCCAAGCGCACGATCTCTGCACTGAGAAAGGAAGCGTCCTGGGGCAGGGTCACCGTCAGCTGCTGCTCGAACAGGGCATCGGCGTACAGCACCAGTTCTTGCGGCAGCCATTCGAAGTCACTGCCGCTGGCCAGCGAGCAGCGCACCTGTTGATGGGCAAAGCAGCCCTCGGGCTGCAGGCGGCTGCGGCCGATCGACCCGTAAACCTTCTGCGCCGCCACACTGGTGATCAGGCCGCGGCTGTTGGCTTCAAGCTTGATGTCTAGGGTGAGTTGATCGCCGCCCACGAGGCCTCCGGCGGTGTGCAGCAGCGGCAGCTCGCAGCGTCCGTCATCGCCGCGTTCACTGCGGAGCAGCTTGAACGGAGCCGTGCAGCCCCCCTGGTGTTGGGTGCTGCCGTTGGCGGCATGAAACTGCAGGTCGCAGCGGCCGTGCCAGGGATCAAGACGTTGCATCGCCTCACGCTCCGCCGCCGCCGCCTTCGACTCTGTAGCAATGCACACCAAAGTGCTGGTGATTGATCGGCACGCTTTCGTTGTGGATCTGGAGAGGAGGTGCTGGTGACGGATGCGGTGGTCGTGCTGGAGCAGCGCCTGCAGAACAGAAGTGCAACGGCAACCCTGCAGTTGCCGTTAACCGCCGAAGAGCGCACGGTGCTGCGGGGCCGTCGCACCACGTCCTGCGGTCGTCAGGTGCTGCTGCAGTTGCCCCGTGTGGGATCGCTGCAGCCTGGCGATCTGCTGGGGGATCAGTCCGGTTCGACTGTTGTGGGGGTGACGGCAGCGCCGGAGGCGTTGCTGCGGGTGCAGGGGTCGCATCCCCTGGAGCTGTTGCAGGCGGCTTACCACCTGGGCAATCGCCATGTGGCCCTGGAGCTGCATGAGCAGGAGCTGTTGTTGCCGGAGGATTCCGTTCTCGCCACGATGCTGGAACGGCGTGGACTGACGGTGAGCCGCTGTTTGCAGCCGTTTGCCCCGGAGGGCGGTGCCTACGGAGGCCATCAGCACGGATGACGTCCCTGGCGTTGTTGCAACTGGTCAGCCCGGCCCTGCCCGTGGGTGCCTTCAGCTATTCAGAAGGCCTGGAGGTGTTGATTCAGGCCGGCTCCATCGCCGATGAGCAGGCCATCCAGGCTTGGTTGGAGGCTGAGCTGCAAAGGGGCACGTTGCGCTTGGAAGCCGCGGCGTTGAGGCCTCTGGCGGAGGCTCTTGTGGCCTGGTCAACCCAGATCGATGCGGCGGCCAAGGCGCGCCTGATCGATCTGGATGGATGGCTGTTGGCCACCCGCGAGGCCGCGGAGCTGCGAGCCCAGCAGCGTCAGATGGGGATGTCGCTGCTGCAATTGATGTCGGACATGGGTCAGGACTTGCCTGAACCTGTGGCCCTGGGCTGGCCGGCGGCCTGGGCCTGGGCTGCTGTGGGCTTGTCGGTTCCAGCGGGAGACATGGTGGAGGGCTACCTCTACGGCTGGGTTGCCAATCAGCTCAGTGCCTCGGTGCGGCTGCTGCCGTTGGGCCCCTCCCGCGCGCAGGTGCTGCAACAGAGGCTGCTGCCGCTGATTGCCTCCCAAGCTCAGCTGCTCCAGGTGGCCGATCCGCAGCAGCTCTGGAGCAGCGGTGTGGGTGCGGGCATGGCCCAGCTTGCCCATGCTGAGCTGTATTCACGCCTGTTTCGAAGCTGATGAGCAGCAAACTGCGCCTGGGGGTGGCGGGTCCTGTGGGATCCGGCAAGACCGCACTGGTGGAGGCGCTCTGTCGCCGCTTGCGCGACGACCTGCAGCTTGCGGTGGTCACCAATGACATCTACACCCAGGAGGATGCCCAGTTCCTCACCCGTGCTGGTGCCCTGGATCCAGAGCGGATTCGTGGCGTGGAGACCGGTGGTTGCCCTCACACGGCGATCCGGGAAGACTGCTCGATCAACAGAGCCGCTGTGGCGGAGCTGGAGACGCAGTTTCCGAATCTCGATCTTGTTCTGGTTGAGAGCGGTGGCGACAACCTGGCGGCGAGCTTCAGTCCGGAACTGGTGGATCTCTGCATCTACGTGATCGATGTGGCGGCCGGCGACAAGATCCCCCGGAAAGGAGGGCCTGGCATCACACGCTCTGATCTGCTGGTGATCAACAAGATTGACCTGGCTCCCCAGGTCGGTGCCGATCTTGCGGTGATGAAAAAGGACACCCGGCGAATGCGTGGTCAGCGGCCTTGGTGTTTCACCAATCTCCACAGCGGTGAGGGCCTGGAGCAGGTGGTGGCCTTCTTGTTGCAACAACTACCGAACTAGTTGTTCAAAATCCTGGAATCAGCAAAAGGTGCGAACCAATACATTTCTTCGGGTTCGGCGCTTAATACCTTCCCTTCGACGCCGATTGGCGGTCTTTGTTTCTTCGCGTGTCTTTCGGGAAATGATTAGTTCACTCTCCAAGCGGGTCCTCGCTGGTTTTGCTGCAACGGCTGTCGGCGTCACCATGACGGCCTGCGGCGGCGGCGGTGATTCTGCCGGTGGCGATTTCGATGGCGAAATCAAGGTGGGCATCCTCCACTCTCTGAGTGGAACCATGGCCATCTCCGAAACCACCCTCAAAGAGGTTGAGGAGATGGCAATCAAGGAGATCAATGACGCTGGCGGCGTCAAGATCGACGACAAGTCTTACAAGATCACCTACGTCTCTGAAGACGGTGCTTCTGATTGGCCCACCTTCGCTGAGAAATCTCAGAAGCTGATCGACGCTGACAAGGTTGCCGTGGTGTTCGGTGGCTGGACCTCAGCAAGCCGCAAGGCCATGCTTCCTGTCTATGAAGCCAAGGATCACTTCCTCTTCTATCCCATTCAGTACGAGGGTCAGGAGTGTTCGAAAAACATCTTCTACACCGGTGCTGTGCCCAACCAGCAGGCTGAGCCCGCCGTTGACTGGCTGTTTGAAACCTTCGCCGATAAGTATGGCAAGAAGGTCTACCTCGTCGGTTCTGACTACGTCTATCCCCGCACGGCAAACACCATCATCAAAGAGCAGGTCAAGAGCCTGGGTGGTGAGACCGTTGGTGAGGATTACATCCCCCTGGGCAACACCGAAGTGGCTCCGATCATCGCCAAGATCAAGAAGGAGTTCCCCGATGGTGGAATCATCATCAACACTCTGAACGGTGACTCCAACGTTGCTCTGTTCAAGCAGTTCAAGGCAGCTGGCATCACCCCGGATAAGTATCCGATCATGTCCTTCTCCATCGCGGAAGAAGAGATTCGCCAGATCGGTCCTGACTATGTTGGTGGAACCTATGCGGCTTGGAATTATTTCATGTCTCTCGGAACGGAGGCTGCCAATAACTTCAATGAAGCTTTCATCGAAATGTATGGCGACGATCGGGTGACCAATGACCCGATGGAATCCGCTTACAACATGGTCTACCTCTGGAAAGCTGCAGTTGAGAAGGCTGGAACCTATGAGGATCTGGATGCTGTCCGTAATGCGCTGATCGGCATCAAGTTGGATGCCCCACAGGGTCCCATCGAAATGTATCCCAACCACCACATCTCTCAGACCGTTCGCATTGGTGAAGCCAAGGATGACGGTCAGTTTGAAATCCTCTGGGACAGCAAAACACCTGTTGCTCCTATCACCTGGAACCAGTACGTTCCTGAGACCAAGGGTTATAAGTGCGACTGGACTCTGGATCGTCCGGACGCCGGTAAGTTCAAGATGTGATTCTTGATTCAGAAATTTAATCCTGGGTGGATCAGACTTTGTTTGATCCACCTTTTTTTTTATCCGATGAAATCATGGAGCTAGTTTTTTCGCAGATTCTTGATGGCTTAAGCATCGGTTCGGTGCTTCTGCTCGCGGCGACTGGCTTGGCAATCGTCTTTGGATTGATGGGTGTGATTAATCTCGCCCATGGTGAATTCATGATGCTTGGCGCCTACGTCACTTTTGTGGTTCAGAACATGTTTCGTCCCCTGGGGGCATCCGTGTTCGAGCTGTATTACCTCGTGGCACTTGTTGCTTCCTTCGTGGTTACGGCCTTGATCGGTGTTTTATTGGAACGCACATTGATTCGGCGGTTGTATGGGAGACCTCTTGAAACTCTTCTGGCCACCTGGGGTGTCAGCCTGATCTTGATTCAGTTCGTTCGCAGTGTCTCCCTGGCCATGATGCTGGGCATTGGCGTGACGGCACTGTTGGGTTGGTTGGCCAAACGCTTCATGCCCTCGTCCTTGAAGGATGCATCATTCGGAAATTATCTCGGTGGTGCTGTCTGGGCTGTGGCTGGTTTGCTTGGGATTTTTTCAATCAATATTTTCGCTTCCTTTGGTCGCTTCTTCTCCAACCCCTGGTTTGGGCCACGCAATATTGATGTCACCGCGCCCAAATGGCTTCAGGGAAGTTGGGGGTCTATCGCTGGGATTGAACTTCCTGGCATTCGAATTTTCATCATTGTTTTGTCGGCATTTCTGCTGGCTGCCGTTGCCTGGTTCCTGACCAAAAGTGTCTGGGGAGTTCGGATTCGTTCGGTCACGCAGAATCGTGAAATGAGCAACTGCCTGGGCATCCCCACCGATAGCGTTGACAGCATCACCTTCGGAATTGGTTCCGGTCTGGCCGGGGTGGCGGGTTGTGCCATCACTTTGCTGGGGTCTGTTGGACCCAATCTCGGGGCGTCTTACATCGTTTCCTGCTTCATGGTGATTGTTCTTGGTGGTGTCGGCAACCTGGTTGGAACTGTGATTGCATCCATGATGCTGGGGATTATTCAGTCCATCATCGGCTCTGGATCGTTGTTGATCGCTTTCCCAGATATGCCCGATGGTTTGAGGGCTGTAACAGAGTTCTTCGCCACGACGAGTATGTCGTTGGTGCTCGTTTTCATCTTCATTATTGCCTTCCTCCAGTTCAAGCCAACCGGGATGTTCCCACAAAAGGGACGCTCAGTTGATGCTTAATGACTTTGCATTACTTCGATGAAACTTTTTAAGCGCCTGATCCCTTGGATCCTTCTGGCTTTTGCCTTTTTTATCCTGCCGGCCATGGCGGATAGCGGTTTGTTCGGCTTTTCTCAGTTCCGATTGAATCTGTTTGGTCGCTACTTCTCCCTGGCTTTTGTTGCCCTTGGTATTGACCTCATCTGGGGTTACACGGGCTTGCTGAGTTTGGGCCAGGGAATTTTCTTCTCCCTCGGGGGGTATGCCATCGCGATGCACCTGTTGCTGGTCACCAAAAATGATTTCACCACAGGTGCCAACGGATTGCCCAAGTTTTTTGAGAACTATGGTGTTGATCAGTTGCCCTTTTTCTGGGAGCCATTCTGGTCCTTTCCTGCTTCCATTTTTGCCATTTTTATTGTCCCTTCCGTTGTGGCCGGATTGGTCGGTTACCTGATTTTTAGGAACCGTATCAAGGGTGTGTATTTCTCGATCATCACCCAGGCGTCATTAATGGTTTTCTACCATTTCTTCAATGGTCAGCAAAAACTTGTCAATGGAACCAATGGTTTGAAGACCAGCACGACTGAAATCTTCGGCCTGGTTGCCGGTTCGGATGAAGCTCAGGTGTTGTTTTATCGCATCACGTTGGTTCTTCTTCCTTTTGCCTTCCTGCTCTGCAAGTACCTTACTTCCGGCCGGTTTGGTGATTCGTTGATTGCGATCCGAGATGACGAACCACGTCTGCGCTTCTCCGGATTCAACCCAACCCCATTCAAGGTGATTGTCTTTGTTGTGGCAGGTGCTTTGGCCGGTGTGTCAGGTGCGCTTTACACCGTTCAGTCGGGCATTGTCTCTCCCCAGTTCATGTCGATCTCCATGTCAATTGAGATGGTGATCTGGGTCGCGGTTGGTGGTCGCGGCACGCTGGTGGGACCGATCATCGGCGCTGTTGTTGTCAACTACCTAAGAAGCCTTGTCAGTGAGGCACTTCCGGAAGCGTGGCTGTTTGTTCAAGGTGCACTATTCATCTTTGTTGTTGTGTTGATGCCTGACGGCATTTATGGCTGGTTCACCAAAGGGGGTTTCCGCACCATGCTTGCCGCCTTTGGTCTTGCTAAGAGGTCTGCGACCTACCCAAAGATCGATTTTGACGAATCCGTCCAAAGTGAGTCTGCATCGGTATAAATCTTTTCACTCTGATCTTTTGAAGGTTCTCCATGTCTCAAACTATTCTCGATCTCGATGATGTGAGTGTCAGTTTTGACGGTTTTTATGCCCTAACTGATCTCTCTTTCTCGCTGCGTCCTGGTGAGCTGCGCTCGATCATCGGCCCCAACGGAGCCGGCAAAACCACATTCCTCGATGTGATCACCGGCAAGGTCCGTCCTACCAAAGGGGATGTGATGTTGCGTGGTTGCAGCATTGTTGGCCTCTCCGAGCAAAAGATCTCTCGCCTGGGTGTTGGGCGTAAGTTCCAAACTCCTCGTGTGTTCGAGAATCTGACGGTGCAGCGCAACCTCGAGCTCACCGCCTCGCCCAATAAAAATCCGTTGTCACTCCTGACGGAATCCTTGAACGACACCGTCAAGGATGAGGTCTTTAAAATCATGGAGTATGTGGGCTTGGCTCCCTATGCCAAGTGGCAGGCGGGCTCGTTGTCCCACGGCCAGAAACAGTGGCTTGCCATCTCCATGTTGGTGGCCCAGTCCCCTGACATCATTCTCTTGGATGAGCCTGTGGCTGGCTTGACGGATGAGGAAACCTCCAAAACCGCCGACCTGATCAAATCCTTGGCGGGGGAGCACACCGTTGTGGTGATTGAGCACGACATGGAGTTCATCAGAGACCTTGGGGCTCCTGTCACCGTCCTCCATCAAGGCCAGAAATTGACGGAGGGATCCCTGGATGAGGTAAAGGCTGATCCTCGCGTGATTGAAGTGTATCTCGGTGAATCTGATGACCACTAAAGATCTATTCAATTAGATGTCGTGCCGACTGCAATCCTCGAATTATCCACCATGCATCCAACTTCATCTGACCTGA
This sequence comes from Synechococcus sp. KORDI-52, assembly GCF_000737595.1. NCBI lineage: Bacteria > Bacillati > Cyanobacteriota > Cyanophyceae > Synechococcales > Synechococcaceae > Synechococcus > Synechococcus sp. KORDI-52. The sequence goes on from NZ_CP006271.1 coordinate 556,984, forward strand.
TCCTCAAGGCTTCAGGCGTTAATGTTTACTACGGTGAAAGTCACATTCTTCGGGATGTCGATCTGCAGATCCCCAAAGGTGAAATGGTCTGCCTGATTGGCCGCAATGGCGTGGGTAAAACCACATTCCTGAAAACATTGATTGGTCTGCTCCAGCAGAAAAGTGGTTCGATTCAATACGAGTCAAATCAGCTGCTGAAGCAGCCCCCGTATCGGCGTGCACGCCATGGCATTGGATATGTTTCTCAAGGTCGTGACATCATTCCCCGACTGACGGTTCGCGAGAACCTGATGCTTGGTATGGAAGCTCTACCTGGCGGAATGGGGAAAAACCGTCATATCGATCCCTTCATTTATGAACTCTTCCCCATTCTTGAGGAGTTTCTGAATCGGCGTGGTGGTGACTTGAGCGGCGGTCAACAACAGCAGTTGGCCATTGCTCGTGCGTTGCTTGGTCAGCCAAAGTTGCTTCTGCTTGATGAGCCGACTGAGGGGATTCAGCCATCGATCATTCTTGACATCGAACGGGCTGTTCAGCGCATCATCAAGGAGACCGGGATCAGCGTTCTGCTTGTTGAACAGCACCTCCACTTTGTACGTCAATCGAACTTTTATTACGCCATGCAGCGTGGTGGAATCGTCTCCAGTGGCCCCACTGCTTCCTTATCAGAAGCGGTCATTCAGGAGTTTCTGACTGTTTGAATCCCACTCAACCCCCCCCCCCGCAACAGCTGTTGCGGGGGGGGGGGGGGACTGATTTCGACAGTTCAGCAACCGCGATTCAGCATCCAAGGACGTGTGGTGCTTTCCTGCAGCCGTGGTCTGGTGGATGGTTCCCGCATTTTTTTGGTGACGAGTTCAGGTTCCTTCCGTTCAGATTTCAAGCGCAATCCACCTGTGAGCATCATTGGTGGATTGAACAGACGCCGTCCCTCACTTCCGCACTCCGGACATTCCGTTCTGGTGTCACGATCTGAGATCGATCTCCAAACGTCATAGGTGGGACATTGGTTGGTGGAACAGGCGAATTCGTAAACAGGCATTGTTTCGAGGGTATCAAAACAAAGGAGTCAACCATGTGATTGACTCCTTTGTTTCAGAGCTTTTCGGTGTTTTCCTCAGCAAGGAAGAATGTCTTTGTCAAAGATGGAGGTTGGCAATGCCAGGGTGCAGCATGCATTGGGAATGTCGACAATGCCGCTGATCCTGCCTTCGACAGGTGCACAACTCAAGAGCAGGTAAGCCTGTTCGCCGGTGTAGCCGAATTTCTTCAGGTACTCAATGGCATTCAAGCAGGCACGACGGTATGCAATGTGCACATCCATGTAGTACTGCTTGCCTTCGAATTCATCAACAGAAATACCCTCGAACACGAGGTAGTCGCTGTAATGAGGCTCAACAGGGCTGGTCTTGAACATGGGATTGACCATCCCGTATTTGGCCATGCCACCCTTAATCAGATCAACATGCAGGTCGAGATAGCCTGACATCTCGATGGCACCACAGAAGGAGATCTCTCCATCACCCTGGGAGAAGTGGATGTCTCCCATGGAAAGTTTTGCCCCTTCCACATACACAGGGAAGTAGATCCGTGTGCCTTTGGTGAGGTTCTTGATGTCGCAGTTACCGCCATGTTCCCGGGGAGGAACGGTGCGTGCTGCTTCATTAGCGATGCGATCGAAATCACCCGCCGCCACATTGCCAAGAATGGCACTGTTGGGGTTGGGCAGGGCGGCGAGCACGGGCTCACTGCCGGAAAGACCCGCACCGTAGGTCCTGCGATCCGGTGCGGTGTTGACCAGTTCTGTTTCCCTGCGGTTCCACTCGTTGAGCAGTTCCATGGACGGGGCACAGCCGATCAATCCAGGGTGCGTGATTCCCGCGAAGCGCACACCGGGGATGTGGCGCGATGTGGTGTAGACACCTTCCAGATCCCAGATGGCTTTGGCTGCTTTGGGGAAATGATCGGTCAGGAACCCGCCGCCATTCTCTTTGGCGAAAATTCCCGTGAACCCCCATTCATCACCTTGGAGGGCACCTACCTCAAGGATGTCCACCACCAGGATGTCTCCGGGCTGAGCACCGTTCACCCAGATCGGGCCACTCAGGACGTGAACCATCTCCAGGTTGACGTCAGCGATATCTTGCGGGTCGTCGTTGTCCTTGATCTGTCCATCGGTCCAGTCCTTGCATTCGATGCGGAACACATCACCTGGATTGACGGAGGCAACAGCAGGAATGTCGGGGTGCCACCTGTTATGACCAGGCATCTCCTGCTGGTCCATCGGCTTGGTGAGATCCACCTTAAAAAGGGTCTCGGGCATGAAAAAGCACTATCAACCAACAACATTCAAATCAGCACCAAAAAGGGGAGATGTTGTGGCTGATACTTATTTTGTCGAATAATTTTTTGCTTAAATGTATTCGTATTGAATCGCACTAAAACTTGGCTGCTTTTTTGATAATGCCCGGAGCTGGTGCCAGGCAGCCCCGGGCGCAAGCGCGCCTACAACGCGACCGACTCAGTTGGTTTGGCAGCTGTCGTTCCGTTCTTTGGCATCGGACCCAGCTTCACACCTTCGGGGTAGTACTTCCATCCATCACGGATCCGAACGCTGCTGTCCCAGGGGAGTTTGTATTCGCCTTTGGCCAGGTCTTCAACCCAGGTGAGGTAGTTTTCTTTTTCGCCACCAGGCTTGCCCACATAGGCACGGCATCCAAGGTTGAAGATGTTGTTTTCGAGCGCCCAATTTTCCCTTGCCTTGTCAACAAGACGCGGGAATAGCTCTGCTGTAACGATCTCCCAGGGGTTCCGATGCCCTTGTTGGATGACGTTACCGTCGTAGTTGCAAACTGTTCCTTCGCCAAAGTAGTAAAACACACCATCGTATCCAGCAAGGTTCACCGAAATCGTGTACATCAGATTTTGCCAAGCATTGGTTCGGTTGGTCCAGATCCACTGATCATTCACTTGGGTTGAGTAACCAGAAATGCGGATGTAGACGTTCGCCCCCTTGTACGCAGCTTCTCGAGCAAGTTCTGGGAACATGCCATCATGGCAGATGCAGACTGCAAGCTTCGAGCCTTTGGGTCCATCGCAGACAGGCATGCCGTAGTTGCCGGGCGACCATGGTTCGATGGGGACCCATGGTTGCAGTTTCCGATAGTGAAGTGCTATTTCGCCATCCGAATTGATGATGATGGCTGAATTGAACGGAGGTTTGCTTGGGTCGTCGTTGACCTCCATTAATGAAAACACGCCCCATACATCGTTCTCTTTGCAGGCTTGTTTGAAGCGGCCGATCTCTGGTGAATCGATGGTCAGGAGCATCTCATCGTATGTCCAGATCGATGTGTTCAGCCCCTGAGTCGAGTACTCCGGCATCACGATCAGATCAGCTTCCGGATAGCCGGCCTTGGTTGTCGCCACTGCCTTGCAAATTTGATCAACCTGGGTCTGAATATCTTCTGGTCCTTTGATTACAGGAACCGGATACTGAATCATTGCAACGAGGAGTGATTCGTCCCAGGAACTTACGCTGCCTGTGCTGGCCATAAAAAAGAATGGGAATCATTCTTATTTTCTCTCCTGCATTGGTGGCCGGCTGTATCTTCTGCTGCAGCTTTCAGTTTTTGCCTTGAAAAAGAGTCGCTTTTGATACCTTCGAGGGCTTAGTTGTCTTGGAAATCTCCCTTCCGGCAGGCGTTTTGGGCAAGCCGTTGCGCCCAGGCTGGTGCCTTTTCTCTGCCCTTGTTTTTCGTGGTGCCGTCGAAGTAGATCAACAGTTGCCAGTCGGTGTTTCCGCCTTCCGCTCCGGGGGTCTCGCCTGATTCCAGCCAGCGGCCGTAGATGTTGTCGTAGTTGGGCCAATTTGGCAGGTTCGGCATGCTGCACACGGCGTTGACCTCCGCAGCCTTTGCTTCTGCGGCAGGACTGCTGACTGCAACCCCGCCATCGAACAGTCCGTTGGGTGTTCCGGGCCGAAATGCCTTGGTCAGTGTGATGGTCGTTTCGCCTTCGGTCACGAGCGCATCGCCGGGCTTGGCATCCTGCAGCCGTGTCTCTGTTGGCGTGCCGCTACAGGCTTGGCAGAGCAAGGCCGCAGCGGCAGCCAGCAGGATTCGAGGTGTTGTGGCAGCTTGTTTTGGCATGACCTTGTGATGCCCCTCCCTGGGCCGAGACGCCCCTCTGTCTACATCCCGCTCCAACCGTTAAAAAAGTTTTTTTTTGACCGATGTGTAGTCATCCGAACGCCCTTAAGCGAGTTTGAGCGGAGAAGCTTTGTCTGTAGCAACGGCTACATTGCGTTCACCCTGAACCAGGGCGCATCTACAACGAGCCAGGGAACGGGGGCTCGTCTTCTGCCGTCGTCGCCATGTCAGTTCTCACTTTTCGCGGAGTCCGTTACGAACGGGGTTCTCAGCTCTCCAACTCTGAAGTTCCTGTCCAGCGGTTGGTGTATCGCTCTCCTGCCCAAGAGAAGCGCGTCATCCGCTCGGCTCCCACGGCGGCTCTGCTCCAGCTGGAGGACCCAAAGGAGGAGACCCCTCTTGTGTATCGCAGTGTTCCGGTTCGGCCCCTTCAGGCCAAGAGGCTTGACCGTGCCCCGATTCAACGAGGAGGAATCATTCGCTCTCGCATGACAGCTGAGCTGCTCGGTATTAACCCTGTAAAAGCTGCCGGCGCCCCTGTACATCCCCATGGTGTTGTTCGATCTCGTGCCACTGCTCATCTCCTCGGGCTGGACAGCGCGAGATCCAAGCCAACCCGTGTGTATCGAGGTATTGCCTATTGACGTGATCCGCCATGACCAGCCCAGCTAGCTGGCCCAGAGGGATTCCGTTGCAGGCTCTTCATTCATGGCGTAGTCGCTTACATCGGCACGCACATGCAACATCTGCCCGCTCATTGACATTTTCCAGATTTCTAGGCGTGCATCCTGAGGCGCTTCAAACCAGAAGACTTCCGTAGGCATCACCACCTTCTCGCGATAGAAGTGGTCCTTACCAATGCATTTCACGATCACCATCCGGTCGGTGTCGTTTCGGTAAACGCACTCAATCATTCTAGGCATTTTGGATGATGCCAATTTCGTGCGCTTAAGGCAAGCCGGGTGTTTGATTGGTCACCGAATCAGCACGTCTTTAGATTTGGTACAGGAACGTTGATACGAGGTGAAGACTTTTTGTAGTCTTCGCCACTTGTCTGGGCAGCTTTGAACGAAGGCTGGCGTTCAAGCGTTCGCGCAGTCCAAACAGCAGCATTCCGGTTTCACGTCAAGCCATTCTTTTTTGTGGCCAACTGTGTGATTGATGGATCGATATGGGGGAAAGGAAGCCTGGAGGAATGAAGCGGGTTGAGGGTTGTTCCGTATTTGATTCAGAGGTGAAGCCCGCCAATCAGGCAATCGCTTCAGGCCTGGCTGCCAACGCTCCCGAGCACCCTGGACGGTGATGAAGCTGGAGAGATTGTGCTGGAGCCATTTCTTGTTTTGTTTTACGCAGCAAGCTCAGAGGCCAATCGTTGTGGGTTGTGATTTGGCCGCTTCAGGGAGATTCGGTCGGCCTGCCCTGCTTCGGCCAGATCAGCTTGCAGGGCTGAGTTGCAACTGCGCAGTCGCGACCAGCTGGGCAGCTGATGCGCAATTGGTGCCTGCATCAGTTTGGCCAGGCCAGGGCGCAACAATCCTGCGAAGTTCTGCACAGCCAGTTCTTCACCGTGGCGGTCATAGGGCAACCGATTGATCGCTGAATCAAGTCCGAATTGGCGCACGCGATCCTCTCCGACCCGCCGATACAGCACCTCAAGTGTCGGCAGTTGATCCATCGACATCACGCAGCCCTCGTGTTCCATCAGTCCCCGCAGGACTGTTCCAAAGATTTCGCCGGCCATGCGCTGCAACCCTTCAGTCGGTTGCTGGCCCAGTTCCTTGTGTTTGTGGTCAAACAGCCCAAGGTCAACTTGAGCAATGCGGCTGGGTGCTACGTGTCGATACACCTCAGAGAGCAGGCCAACCTCCAGCCCCCAGTCGGAGGGGATACGCAGATTCACCGCCAGATCGGTGGTGAAGGCGAACTCACCCGCCAGGGGATAGCGGAAGGATTGCAAATAGGCCAGGTAGGGAAGGGGGCCGAACACCTGTTCCAGACTGGCCAGTAGCGGACCAACGAACAGGCGGGTGGCGCGGCCTTGCAGGGCCTGGGTTTCCAGGGACAGGCGGCTGTAAAAAGCTTTGACGTAGGCAATGCCGTGGGATCGATCCAGCAGAGGGCGAAGCATGCGCTCTGGATACGCCGACCCGAAGGTTCTGATGTCGGCATCAAACAGGCCAACCACCTCAGCGTTCTGGCATGCCACCCCGAGCCCTTGCCAGACGGCCCAACCTTTGCCCGGTGGCCCTGTGACGTCGAGCCCCAGTTCGCCGACGGATTCGAGTAACTCCCGAACAGCGGGTCCATTGGTCCAGTGCACCCGAACGGGGAAGGGCATCCCTTCAAAAAATTGTTCTGCCGTCTTGACGTCTTCGGCGCTTTTGGCTGCCAATGCAACCACCAACTCGTTGAGTCCCTTCAGTCCTGAGAGCGTGTCTCGGATCAGGCCCAGGGCCGGTCGGCTGAATTCCTCCATCAGGCAGGGGATCAGCAGGGTGGTGGGTCGTTCACTCAGTTCCTTGTTGAAGGCAAATGCATCGAGGTTGCCCAAGCTGTAGTCATGAACGGTGCTGATCAAGCCCTGCTGAAAATCCATGTGGTGTTCGATGCAACAACAGAGGTCAGAGTCCTGCCTCATACCTGAGCGGTGTTGAGGAGGAAGGTGATGCAGCTCCCGCGCGAAGAAACGCTGCGGATACTGCTTGGTGATCTTTACCCCGACGATTCTTCCGGGGACGGCCAGGAGTTGTCGTCGCAATTGCTGCAGATCTTGAGCCAATCGTCAGGAGATGGCGATATGGATGAACACATGCACCGTTGGGATGGCCGCGATGTGGTCTTGATCACCTACGCCGACACCATTGCCGATGAGGGTGTGCCAGGTCTTCAAGCGCTGAAGGCGTTTGTGAATCGCCATCTTCATCCCTTTGCAGCTGTGATTCATGTGTTGCCGTTTCTGCAATCCACCAGTGATGGGGGGTTTGCGGTGGCCAGCCACACAAAGCTCGAGACGCGTTTCGGCGATTGGAGCGACCTTGCCGCCCTCGCCCATGGCCGGCGGCTCATGGCTGATCTCGTTCTCAATCACGTGTCGGCGTCTCACCCCTGGGTGCAGCAGTTCATGCGGGATGAAGAGCCCGGCCGCTCCTGCGTGCTGGAGGCAGCACCTCATCCCTGCTGGGCGGATGTTGTTCGTCCACGCAGTTCCAATCTGTTCACGCAATTGAGGGGCCCGAAAGGTGCGCGCCAGGTGTGGACCACCTTTGGTCCTGACCAGGTTGATCTCAACTGGCGCAGTGCGGAGGTGCTGCGAGGCTTTGCCCGTTTGATGCAGCGCATGACTGAACACGGGGTGCGTTGGATCCGTCTTGATGCTGTGGGTTTCGTCTGGAAGGAACCCCACACCTCCTGCATCCACCTGCCGCAGGCCCATCAACTGGTGCAGGTGTTGCGCCTGCTGCTCGATCAGGTGGGGCCCGATGGCGTTGTGGTGACGGAGACCAACGTGCCGGAGCAGGAAAACCTGTCGTATCTGAGGAGTGGTGATGAAGCGCACCTGGCCTATAACTTTCCGCTGCCGCCCTTGTTGCTGGAGGCCAGCGTCAGTGGCCGCGCCGATCTCCTGAATGCCTGGCTGAGTCGTTGGCCCCACTTGCCGCAGCAGACAGGGCTGCTCAATTTCACCGCCTGTCATGACGGCATCGGCTTAAGGCCGCTGGAGGGCCTGATGCCCAAGAAGCGCTTGTTGCAGCTGTTGATCGGTTGTGAACAACGGGGTGGACTGGTCAGCCACAGGATGCTGAGTTCAGGCGACGAAGTTCCCTACGAGATCAATATCAGCTGGTGGAGTGCCATGGCTGATGGGGGAATTGATCCCACCTATCTCCAACGGGAGAGGTTTTTGCTGACCCAGCTGATGATGTTGGCCTTGCCCGGCGTTCCGGCCTTCTACCTGCCCGCGTTGCTGGCGGCTCCCAATGATCTGACCCGCTTTCGCCGCACGGGCCATCGACGGGATCTGAATCGGCCCAAGTTCACAACTCAAGCCTTGGAGCGACGTCTCGCGGATCCTGATGCCGATCCATCGATGCTGCTTCCGGTGCTCAGGCGGGCTCTGGCGGAACGTGCTGTACATCGGGCATTGCATCCGGATGCCTCCATGACGGTGCTGAGCGCGGATCGGAGTGATTGCGTTCTCCTGCAGCGTGCCCGCGGGGGGGAAACGTTGGTGGCGGTTCACAACATGACGGCATCGCGACTGAGCTTGCGCCTCAGTCGCTTGGGTGGCGATGTGAACGAGCCCTGGGCCGATTGCCTGAGCGGTCAGTTGTTCGCACCACAGCAGTTGCATTCGCTAGAGCCTTATGCGGTTCATTGGTTGGTTCAGCCATGACCGCGGGTGTCGAGTCGAGCTGGTGGGTGGTGACCGATCTCGATGGCACGTTGCTGGATCACAACTACGACTGGTCGCCCGCCAAAGATCTCCTCTGCCAGCTGCAACAGCGCCGGGTGCCGGTGATCCCGTGCACCAGCAAAACGGCGGAGGAAGTGCGTGGCTTCAGAGCAGAGGCGGGGCTGCATGACCCATACATTGTTGAAAACGGCGGCGCTTTGCACGGTGAAACTTCCGCCGGGGATCCTTGGGAGCTCGCTCTGGGGGTGGATTGGACGGAGCTGAAACCCCAGTTGCAGCGTCTTCAGGATGAGCTGGGTGAGCCCCTGCGTCCGTTGGATGAACTCAGCGAGGCAGAGGGTCAGCAGTTGTTAGGGCTCAGTGGTGAGTCTCTGCGCCAGGCGCAGCGGCGCTGCTTCAGTGTTCCTTTCGTTCCGCCGTCGGCGGAGGGTCGGCACCGGCTCGACGTGTTGGTGCAGCGGATGGGGCTGACCGTGGTGCAGGGCAACCGCATGGGGCATCTGCTGGGCCCAAACGTCAGCAAAGGCAAGGCCTTGGCGACCTTGAAGCGTCATCTGGGCGCCGAGCAGGTGAAGGTTTTGGCCTTGGGGGATTCCCCCAACGATCTGCCACTGCTCGATGTAGCCGATGTGGCCGTTGTTGTTCCTGGACCGAGCGGCCCCCATGCTGAGTTGCGTTCCGGCATCGCCGCCGGGAGATTCCAGCTGGCTGCTGCCCCCCATGCCAGCGGTTGGGATGAGGCTGTGCGCCGGATACTTCGGATCTAGGCCGTCGCTGGCCCTCGGCTCAATGGAGCAGGGCGTGCCATAGCTCCACTGCAGTCGTCGTTGCCGCCATGGGCTGACCGTTGTGGGATGCGATCGGACGGCAGCTGAGGCTGTTGATCAGAACGGCCTGATCGTCGGCATCGAACTCGGCCGTCAGCTCGGTTTCTACCGCAATGCCCTGGGCCAGTGCACGGCCCCGCATCACCCCTGGAAGACAGCCGCTGCTGAGGGGCGGTGTCAGCCACTGTCCGTGACGCCTAACCAGCAGATTGGCGGCCGTTCCACAACTCATGACCCCAGCCGTGTTCAAGAGCAGAGCGTCGTCGGCTCCTTGGTCCTGCGCTTCCCTACGGGCCTGGATGGCTTGTCCGTAGGCGAAGGTTTTGCAGCGGCTCAGCCGGCTGGAGGCGTTGCGGCACTCATGGCGGCTGGTGATGGTGGTGATGGATGTAAACGTCGGCGTGCAGGGATGGAGGGTGAGCCAAAACCGGTGATGTCCTGAGGCTGGAAGACCGATTCCGCGTTGTTCCGTACTGCCACGGCTCCAGTTGAGGCGCAGGGCCCCATGGCCTTCGCTCAGCCGGTTGCGTTGAATCGCTTCCTGAAGGAGAGGTTCCACTGCGTTGCGCTGGGGTGGTGGGTCCATGCCCAGCAGCGCAGCACTGTTGGTCCATCGCTGCAGGTGCTCCTCCAGGAGTTGCGGCTCACCGTTGCGGACCAGCACGGTTTCAAAGAGGCCATCTGCGAGGAGCAGAGCCCGGTCGTCGAGCGGAAGCTTCAGGCTTGCTGTTGTTCCCCACTGGCCGTCGAGCCAGGCAATGGATGACGTCATGTCAGCGCCTCCAGCAGCGGCTGCAGTTTCCACATCAATTCCTCTGCTTCGCCGAGGGGATCCGAGTCGGCCACAATCCCGCAGCCGGCATGGGCCCTGAGGGTGTCGCCCTGTCGAAGCAGAGACCGAATCAAGATGTTGCTGTCGAAACTGCCATCCCAGTCGACCCGCAGCAGCGATCCGCAGTAAGGCCCCCGGCTGGTGGGCTCGAGTTCATGCAGCCGTTGGCAGGCCCGCAGTTTGGGTGCCCCGCTGATTGACCCTCCAGGCCAACAGGCTTCCAAAAGATCGACCCAACTCAACCCGGCATTCAGCTGTCCCTCCACGACCGAGGTGAGGTGATGAACGGAGGCATAACTTTCGAGTCCCACCAGTTGGGGAACCTGAATCGAACCCGGCCTGCAGGCACGACCAAGGTCGTTGCGCAGCAAGTCGACGATCATCACGTTTTCCGCGCGGTCTTTGTCGCTGCACACGAGTTCTGCGGCAAGGTTTGCGTCGTGTTCAGGCTTGGCATGGCGCGGTCTCGTGCCTTTGATCGGTCGGGTTTGCACGGCTCCCTGGGCACTTACCTGCAGAAATCGTTCCGGTGAAGATGACATCAACGCTTCGTTCTGGTCGCTGATGATCAGTCCTGCAAAAGGAGCTGGACAGGTGTTTCTCAGGGTGAGAAACAGTTCCAAAACACTGCTTCCCTCGGGCCAGGCTGTGCTGCAACACGCCGTGAGATTGGCTTGGAAGAGATCGCCTGCTGCGATCAGTTCACGGATGTGCCGCACGCCTGCGGCGTACTGATCTGTTGTGGTGTGGTGACGCCATGCCTCGAGAGGGATGGCGGCGGGCTTGCCCGTGGGTGGCTGAGTGCGAGGAACCAAGTGTTGGGTCAGGTTCTCCAGAGCCTTGGTGCTGGAGCCTTCGATCCATACCCTGCGTCGCTGGAGATCGAAGCGCAGCACCGGATCGTGGCGGGCGATCCAAAGCGTGGCCATGCCATCGCTAGCCCAGGGATTTCCCGGTTCCACCCATGCGGCGGCTTCATAGCTCAGCCAGCCGCACCAATGCCCTGGGGGCAGCCCACGCAGGGCCTCGAAGGGATTGGTCGCTCCTGGTTCCCAGGGGAGGCCGCGACAGCAGATGATCTCCTGAGGGGCGGCAGCCAGGGTGGCCCATCGCCCCAGCTGGCTTCCGTCGCCATCCAGCCAGACCAGGCCCTGTTCCCCATAGGCATGGGCCAGTTGGCGGGCCAGGGCTATGGGCTCCTGCCAGGGCAGGTCAAGCCGCTTCGGGCTGATCATTCCATCGCCTGGCTGCAGAGGTCAGGCCGTCCTGCTTCGCGCAGTGCCGCATCGCGAATGCGGCAACTGTCACAGACACCGCAGGGAACGGTTCCGCCGCTGTAGCAGCTCCAGGTTGTAGCGATAGGAACATCCAGGCGAAGAGCTTCCTCAACGATGCGAACCTTGCTCCACTGCACAAGGGGCGCCCAGAGTTGGGCGCCATGACCTTCACGACCTGCCTTGCTTGCCAGGTCGGCAAGAGCTTGGAAGGCCTGGAGATAGTCAGGTCGACAGTCTGGATACCCCGAGTAGTCGATCGCATTGACACCAATGACCAAGCGTTCGGCACCACGTGCCTCAGCCAGGCTGAGGCCAATGGAGATGAACACGGTGTTGCGCCCGGGCACATAGGTGGACGGGATGCTGCCCCCCTCAACGCCGTCGGTTGGAATTGAGATGCTGGCGTCGGTGAGGGCTGAACCCCCCCAGCTGCCCAGATTCACGGCGATGCAGTGATGCTCTGCCAAGCCAAGCCGCTGAGCGACGGCAGCGGCGGCATCCAATTCGCGGCGATGGCGCTGGCCGTAGTCGAAGGAGAGGCCGATCACGCGGTCGCCTTGCTCGACAGCAAGTGCTGCGGCTGTGGCGGAATCCAGCCCGCCGGACAGCAGAGCGATGGCAGTGCGTTGACTCATTTCAGGATGGTGAGTTCGTGCAGAGCGCAATAGTCCTGGTCGTCCAGCTCAGTGCCCTGCGCTTGTTCGAGCAGTGCAAGCAAACCGGAGAGTCCATGGTTTTGGAGTCCAGCGGTTGTGGCTTCCTCCAGAAAAAGGCGTAGGTCTTTACGCAGTAAGGCGGTGCTGAAGTTGGGATCGCCGTAGTGGTGATCCAGCATGCGCTGGAGTTTTTTGTCGAAGGTTGGTGCGTAGAGCGCTGAGGGCCGCAGGATCTTCAGGAAGGTTTCCACCGAAACCCCGTTCTGCTGAATCAAATGGAGGGAGAGCGAAAAGCTGTGGGTCAGGCTGGCGATCATTTGATTCAGGGCAAGCTTGGTGGCTGAGCCACTGCCCACCGGCCCGACGTGCAGCGGCTGCTCCGCGACATGCTTCAGAAGTTCCTGCTGTTGAGTGAAGGCATCGCTCTCACCACCCGCCATCACCAGCAGGGTGCCGCTCAGAGCCTGCGGCCGGCTCCCGAGAACCGGTGCCTCCAGGTAACGCCCACCTTGGTCAGCGACTTGCAGGGCGAGCTTGCGGCTTTCCTCTACGCCCATGGTCCCCATCGGGATCACCGTTGAGTCCTGCAAGGCTCCAACAGCACTGATCACGGATGCTGTCGTGGCCCCATCACGCAAGACCGTGATCAGGGTTCGGTTGTTCTGTGCAGCTTGGCTTAGATCGTTGATCGCCGTCGCTCCCTTCTTCACGAGAGGGACGAGGCGAGAGGGGTCGCGATTCCAGATGTGGACATCGAGCCCCTGCTCCAGCAATCGCGTGGCGATGGCCGATCCGAGGAGCCCTGTGCCCAGAACGCCCACTGGGGTCATGGCTCAGGCGATCAAGTGCTTCAGTTCCACCTCAACGTAATGGGACCATCACGAGGATCGATGGGTTGGGGCGTCCCTCTCATCAGCGGATTCCAAGCCATTTGTGGCTCTGCAGGCTGAGGCGCCATTGGGTGTGTTCACGCACATGCGCTACAGCCAGTTGTTCTCCTGTGGTGCTCTCCCATCCCGGCTGGAGCAGTCGCAGGGTGTCCGTCTGACATTGCAACTCCATTGCAGCAGCAAAGCTGATGTCTTCCGGGCCATGCACGACGACCTTCAGCTCATGGCAGGCCTGCAGGAGGTCCTTCCGCGGTGGGTTGTGGCGTTTGGGGGAGAGCGTGATCCAGTCGAAGCGTCCGCTCAGCGGATCCACCCCACTCGTTTCCAGGTGAATGGGTAGGTCAACGTGATGATCAAGGGCCTGGGTCAGGGGATCAAGGTTCTGATGGAGAGGTTCTCCACCCGTGACCACAACGAAAGCAGCTCCATTGTTTTGAGCGTTCAGAGCCAGTTGAGCCAGCGTTTCAACGTCAACGGCAGGATGCTGGTCTCGGGGCCAGGAGTGCTTCGTGTCACACCACGGACAACCAACCGTGCAGCCGGCCAAACGGATGAAGAAAGCGCTGCGTCCCGAATGATGGCCTTCCCCTTGAAGGGAATGGAACGTCTCCACCACAGGGAAGAGCGAGGCATCAGCCATGGATGGCGCTCATGGGATGGCAATGTCTCCTTTGTGACGCAAGGCCTGGGCAGGGGAATCGGGAAGACGTTGTTGGGCTGCTTCGATCAACCCCCGGAACAATGGATGTGGTTGTCCAGGGCGGGATAGGAATTCGGGGTGGTACTGGCAGGCCGTGAAGAACGGATGCCCTTTCAGTTCGATCAATTCAACCAAGCGCCCATCTGGGGAAGTACCGCTGACGACATATCCAGATTCCAGGAAGAGAGTGCGGTAGGAATTGTTGAATTCGTAACGGTGGCGGTGACGTTCGTAGACCACCTCTGCCCCGTAAAGCTTCTGAGCCAGGGTTCCAGCCGCAATCCTGCAGGGGTAGACCCCAAGCCGCATCGTTCCGCCGAGGTCAACCACGTCCTGCTGTTCCGGCAGCAGGTGAATCACGGGATGGGGAGTTTCCGCATCCAATTCGGCACTGGTCGCTTCCGCCAGGCCGGCCTGGTTGCGGGCCCACTCGATCACTGCGGTCTGCATCCCGAGGCATAGCCCCAGGAAGGGAACGCGTTGTTCCCGGGCCCAGCGGATGGCTGCAATTTTTCCGTCAACGCCTCGGTTGCCGAATCCACCGGGCACCACCACGGCATCCATCCCGCGCAGAAGTGCATCAGCACCTTCGGTTTCAATCTGTTCCGCGCAGACCCAGTGCAGGTCGAGGGAGGCATCCTGGGCAATGCAGGCATGCTGCAACGCTTCCACAACCGAGAGATAGGCGTCGTTCAGTTGGACGTACTTGCCCACCAGGGCCACCTTCACCGACGGGCCGGGGTTCCGCAGGTTGTGCACCAGTTGTTCCCATGCCGCCATGTCGCTGTCATGGTCTGCGAGGTTCAGCACGTCCAGCACTTCACGGCACAGCCCCTCCTGTTCGAGGGTCAGAGGAACGGCGTAGATGCTGTCGGCATCCAGGGAGGGGATGACGGCGCGGGTTGGTACACCGCAGAATCCGCCGATCTTGCCCTTGAGATCGTCGCTGATCTCGCGATCACTGCGGCAGACCAGTACGTCCGGTTGGATGCCGATGGAGCGCAGTTCCTTGACTGAGTGCTGGGTCGGTTTGGTCTTGAGTTCTCCGGATGTACCAATGAAGGGCAGCAGGGTGACGTGGATGTAGGCCAGATCGTTGCGACCCACATCCCCTCGGAACTCACGAATGGCTTCGAGAAAGGGGAGTGATTCGATGTCACCCACGGTGCCGCCGATCTCGGTGATCACCACATCGGCACTGCTGTTGGAGGCAACCCGGTGGATGCACTCGCGAATTTCACCGGTGATGTGGGGAATGACCTGAACGGTGCCGCCGTTGTAGTCGCCGCGCCGTTCCTTGTTGATCACCGATTGGTAGATCGAGCCTGTGGTCACGCTGTTCAGTCGCGACATGGCCGTGTCGGTGAAGCGCTCGTAGTGACCGAGGTCGAGATCGGTTTCTGCCCCGTCTTCGGTGACGAAGACCTCCCCATGCTGGAACGGGCTCATCGTCCCCGGATCCACATTGAGGTATGGATCCAACTTCAGGATTGATACGTTGTAGCCCCGTGACTTCAGCAGTCGGCCGAGGCTCGCCGCCACAATTCCCTTGCCAATGCTGGACACCACACCACCGGTGATGAAGACGAATTTGGCCATGACCTGCCGGGCGACTCTTCAAACTACCTGGCGTTGGTCGTGGGCTCCAGAGCCCAGTCGGTCGATCCGTCAGCTGTCGAGCAGGCTGCGCAGCATCCAGGCGGTTTTTTCATGCACCTGGAGGCGTTGGGTCAAGAGGTCTGCACTGGGTTGATCGTCTGCCGCGTCAGCCAGGGCGAAGACACCGCGGGCTGTTCGTGCAACCGCTTCATGGCCCGCCACCAGCTCCCGCACCATGTCCAAGGCCGGAGGATGTTGGTCAGCTTCCGGGATGGAGGACAAGCCCGCCAGGGTGCTGCCGCCATGGGGAGCCATCAGGCCAAGGGCTCGGATCCGCTCGGCAATTTCATCCAGTGCGGTCCAAAGCTCGGTGTACTGCTCCATGAACATCAGGTGCAGTGTGTTGAACATTGGCCCGGTCACATTCCAGTGGAAACCGTGGGTTTTTCCGTACAACACATAGGTATCCGCCAAAAGCCTGCTGAGACCATCGGCGATGGTGTCGCGCTGTTCTTGGGAAAGACCAATGTCGATGTCCATCACTTGTGACTCGTTTCGTTGGTTCAGGAATCAAGGCCCTGGATGTAATCCCGGACCTTGATGCGCCGTTGCGGTTGTCTCAGTTTGAGCAGGGCGCGGGTTTCGATCTGACGAACGCGCTCCCTGGACAGTTTGAGTTCTTCTCCGATCTGGGCCAAGGTCTGGGGGATGTCATCTTCCAGGCCGAAACGTCTCCGCAGGACAGCGGCCTCCCGACTGGTGAGTTCATCCAAGAGATCCTCCAGGTCGTTGTGGAGTTCGTCGTGGGTCAGGGTTTGTTCAGGGGTGGCATGGCCGTCTTCAATGAGATCCCCGAGCTGGGTGTCCTGTTCGCGGCCGACGCGGGTGTCCAGAGACACCGAGCGGGGCACACGGGCCAGGGTCTGGCGCACGGTGTCCTCACTGATGCCCAGTTCTCGAGCCAGATCTGCGATGGAGGCGATGCGACCTTCGTTGCTCGCAATCTCCTGCTGAACCCGTTTGATCCGGTTGAGTTTTTCGGTGACGTGGACGGGCAAGCGGATGGTGCGGCTCTGGGTGGCGATGGCCCTGGTGATGCCCTGTCGGATCCACCAGTAGGCGTAGGTGCTGAACCGGAAGCCGCGGGTGGGATCGAATTTTTCCACCGCCCGTTCCAGCCCGAGTGTCCCTTCCTGCACCAGGTCCAGGAGTTCCATGCCCCGCTGCTGGTACTTCTTGGCCACCGCCACCACCAGCCGCAGATTGGCCTGAATCATGTGGTCCTTGGCCCGCCGACCGTTGCGGAGTGCCAGTCGCAGGTCTTTGGCCTCCAGTTGAGCCTGCTCAGCCCAGATCTGATACCCCCGGTCGATCCGCTGTTGTAGCTCCTGCATGGGCAGTCCGGCCGCCCTGGCCCATTCCTGCTTTGTAGGCCAGTGGCTGTGTTGATTCGCTTCCCGGCGTTGCAGTTCTTCGAGACGATGCAGTTCCCCGATGGCTGCGTGGCTGTTGGCCAGATCCCGTTGCTGCATCAGCAGTGCTTCGCGGCGCTGCACCAGACGGGCCAGGGTGACCTCCTCTTCGTTGGTGAGCAGGTCGACCCTGCCGATGTCCTGCAGATAAAGCCGCAACAAATCCGTCGTACCGCTGCTGCGGCGCTCACGGGTCCCCCCTGTCCGTCGGGGCTTGCTGGGCAAAAGCTGGCCTCGGTGAAGTCCAACTTCAGGGTTCCTCGCCGTCGACCTCAGTGCGACAAATGCGCTGATTCCCTTCGGGATCTGCTTCGGGCTGCTGCAGAGGTCAGTCCTCCTGTTCCGGCTCGACCCATGTGCTGGCCACATGCAGTTCCTCCAGCTGTTTGTCGGCCACGCCTCCCGGGGCATTGGTCATTAGGCAGCGGGCTTGTTGGGTCTTGGGGAAGGCGATGGTGTCGCGGATCGATTCCTCCCCAGCCAGCAGCATCACCATGCGGTCCACACCGAAGGCCAGGCCGCCGTGGGGAGGTGCGCCCATATCGAGAGCGTCCATGAGGAAGCCGAACTGCTCTTGGGCCTCCTCAAGGGGCAAACCAACCGTCTGCAACACCTGCCGCTGCAGGGCGGAGTCATGGATGCGCAGGGAGCCGCCGCCGAGCTCAAGGCCATTGAGAACGAGGTCGTAGGCCTGGGCTCGAGCGCCGGGGAGGGTGTCAGACCACTTCGACGCATCGCTGCCGAGATCCTCGGCATTGGGAGCGCAGAAGGGGTGGTGCAGGGCCTCGTATCGGTTCTCGTCGCTGTTGAACTCGAACATCGGGAAGTCCACCACCCAGAGGAAGTTCCACTGGTCGTTGTCGCAGTCGGCCTTGACCATGCCCAGCTCCTTGGCCAGGTACTGGCGCACCCGGTCGAGAGCCTTGTTCACCGTGGCGGTGTCGCCGGCGCCGAACAGCAGCAGGGTGCCGGGTTCCGCGCCGGTGCGGCTGAGCAGCTCCTGCTTCTGCTCATCGCTGAGGTTGTCCTTGATGGCGCCGATCGTGTCGATCTCACCGCCGTCGCGCACCCGGATGAAGGCCAGGCCACCGGCACCGGCTTTCTGGGCCTCGCTGAACACATCACCGCCGGGTTTGATCCGAACGTTGCTCACCGCATCGTTGCCGCCGGGCACCGCGATGCACTTCACCGCGCCGCCGGACTTCACGGCACCACTGAACACCTTGAAGCCCATGTCCTTGACGATGTCGCTCACGTTGGTGAGTTCCATGCCGTAGCGGGTGTCGGGCCGGTCGGTGCCGTAGCGCTCCATGGCGTCATGCCAGGTCATGCGGGGGAAGGGCCGCGGCAGCTCGATGCCCTTCACGGTCTTCCAGATGGCGCAGATCAGCGCTTCGTTCAGCTCGAGGATCTGCTCCTGATCCATGAAGCTCATCTCGATGTCCAGCTGGGTGAATTCCGGCTGGCGGTCGGCCCGCAGGTCTTCGTCGCGGAAACAGCGAGCCACCTGGTAGTACCGCTCGATGCCACCCACCATCAGCAGCTGCTTGAACAACTGGGGGGACTGGGGCAGGGCAAACCATTCGCCGCCGCAGACCCGGCTGGGCAGCACGTAGTCGCGGGCGCCTTCCGGCGTGGAGCGGGTCAGCACCGGGGTCTCCACCTCGATGAAGCCTGCGTCTTCCAGGAAGCGACGGGCGGCCTGGATGGTCTGGGCCCGCAGCCGCAGGTTGTCGTTCATGCGCTTGCGGCGCAGATCCAGATAGCGGTGGCGCAACCGCAGCTCCTCGCGGGTGTTTTCCTCGTCGTGCACCGACACGGGGAAGGGCAGGTTGCCTTTCACGCTGTTCAGCACAGTGATGCCGCTGGCCAGCACCTCCACGGCCCCCGTAGCCAGCTTGTCGTTCAGGGATTCGCCAGGCCGGGCCCGAACTTTTCCTTCGACCTGCAACACGGTTTCGCTGCGCAGATGCTCGGCGACGGCGAAGACGTCGGCGCCCAGATCCGGGTCCACCGTGATCTGCACCGTGCCGCTGCGGTCCCGCAGGTCGATGAAAATCACCCCACCATGATCACGACGTCGGTCCACCCAGCCGCACAGTTGCACCTGCTGATCGATGTTCTGTTCGCGCAGGTCGCCGCAACCGTTGCTGCGCATGGGATGTCTTCACTGGAGAAAAGCGAGTTTCCCACAGCAACGGTGTGGTTCAGGCCCGTTTGTAGAAGGGCTTGCGAACGACCGTTGCTGGTTGGGCCTTGCCGCGGATCTCAACGCTCAGTTCGGTGCCGAGCTTGGCGAGGGATGGGGGCACGTAGGCCAGGGCGATCGCTTCTTCCAGGGTGGGGGACCAGGTGCCGCTGGTGACGATGCCGACCGTTTCCCCGTTGTGCACAACGGGGTAGTCGTGGCGGGCAATGGCACGACCCCGCAGCTTGAGGCCCACCAGGCGTTTGGCGGGGCCGGATTCTGCCGCCTGCTCCAGCGCCTGTCGGCCGACAAAATCCATGGGCATTTCCAGGTGCACGAGCCAACCCAACCCCGCTTCGAAGGGGTTGGTTTTGTCGTTCATGTCCTGGCCGTAAAGGTGCATGGCGGCCTCCAGACGCAAGGTGTCGCGCGCCCCCAGGCCGCAGGGGGTGACTCCGCGATCGAGCAAAAGCTGCCAGAGCTTTTGCCCGTCGTTGGCGTTGAGCAGCAGCTCGGCACCGTCTTCGCCGGTGTAGCCCGTGCGAGCGCTGAACACCGCTTGGCTCAGGCCCTTGAGCTTGAGCATCCGGTGGCCGAAGCGGGGCAAGCCGCTGAGGTCTTCACCGCTCAGCTCCTGCAGCACTTCCATGGCCTCAGGGCCCTGGAGTGCGAGCAGCACCCCGCCGTTTTTGATGTCGGTCACCGTCAGGCCGGCGGGTTCCATTTGTTCACGGATCCAGGCGGTGTCACTGTCGGCGCAGGCGGCATTGATCACCAGCACAAGCGCACCCCGTTCGGTATCGATGGCACCGCAGTCGTAAACGATGAGGTCGTCGCGAATACCGCCGCGTTCGTTCAGCAGAACGGAGTAGCAGGCTTCGCCGGGACCGATGCGGTGCAGATCGCTGGGGAGCAGCCGTTGCAGCGCATTCTTGGGATTGGTGCCCTCCAGACGCAGCACTCCCATGTGGGAGATGTCGAACATGCCGACCCGTTCGCGGACGGCCTTGTGTTCCTGAATCAGGCCGCTGAACTGAACCGGCATCTCCCAGCCGGCAAACGGCACCATGCGCCCTCCGGCGCTCCGGCAGGACTCAAACAGGGGAGTGCGCTGCAGGGACATGGGGGCGGCGGGTAAGAAGCGCATTCTTATGGAGGGCTTCACGATCCGGAAGGGAACCCGGAAATTTGCCCTGGCTCATGGTCCGTTTCGACGACCGTCACTAGCTTGAGCGCGTTTCCGGGGCGAGTGTTTGGCCACCAGCTCCTGCTGTCGCAGCTGTCAGTACTGCACCCTGCCGGCAGGTGCAAGGGGGTGGTGCCGTCTGCGCCGGTTGGAGGTGCATGCCGAGCTTGCGGATCTGATGGTCTGTCATCACTGGACCCCCCGGTCCCCCAAGCTTCCGGCTCTGCAGAGCAGCGGTGTTGGTGAGCGTCAGCTGGAACTGGATCGCGGTTTGACCTAAGTCCGGGTGAACGACCTCGCTTTGCCATTGCTGATGGCCTCCACAGGATTAACGCGGGATACTGCAGCCAACCCCCGTTGTTGCTTTGTCCGCCTCAGCACCGCTGACGCCTCTGGAACTGATCCAGGAACAGCCTGAGGTGGATCGCCTGACCCTCCCTACCGGTACAACTGTTTTCAGTTCCGGTGAGCCTGTGCAGTTCATCCATGTGATTGAACGGGGATGGATGGAACTGAGCAGCGGTCCGATGAACCGCATTCGCTTTGGTCGCGGTGAATTGTTTTTCTATGAGGATCTGGTGGATGGCACCGAGTGCCACAGCCGTGATGCCACGGCGGTAACGCCCGTTTCGCTGTTCCGCTTAAGCCGCTCCAATTTTCTGGCGCTCATCCATCGGCACCCAACGCTGGTGCTGCAATTGCTCAGCAAACAGCACAGCCGGTTGCGGCAGCAGCGGGCTGATGCACGCCACTTTTACTGATCGGTTCCCAGGAGCAGCAGCAGGCTGCGGGTCACCTTGGCGGCCAGCACGGAGCTGATCCCGCTGGTGTCGAGTTGTGGGGCCAGTTCCACCACATCGGCCGCCACCAGGCGATGGTCCCGGAGCACCCCGATCAGGCTGGCGAAATCAGACCAGTTGTACCCACCAGGTTCAGGGGTGCCTGTACCCGGCAGAGCTGAGGGGTCAAACCAGTCCAGGTCGACAGTGAGATAGATGGGTTTTCCCTTCAAGGGATCGAGGGCCTGTTGAAGGGCATCGATGCTGGGCATCAGCCGGCCGCTCTCGTGCAGTTCGGTGAATTCCTCTCTGGTCCCACTGCGGATCGCGAGTTGAAACAGCGTCTGGCTGGGAAGGACCTCCAAACAGCGGCGCATGGCGCAGGCATGGCTGTGGCGGGCCCCCAGCCAGCTGTCCCTGAGGTCGGCATGGGCATCCAGTTGCACCAGCACCAGGTCGGGGTGGCGTTGTGCCACGGCCTCCACGGCACCGGAGCTGATCGAATGCTCCCCGCCCAGCATCAGAGGCCTGAGGCCCAGGGCGAGAACGGCTTCAGTCGCCTGCTTCACCTTGGTGAGAACCGGTTCAGGGGCACCAAAGGGAATGTCGGCGGCACCAAGATCCGCAAAGTCGAGATCATCGAGATCCAGGTCGAGTTGCGGGCAATAGCTCTCCAGGCCAGTGCTCACCTCTCGGATGGCTGCGGGTCCGAAGCGGGTGCCAGGCCGAAAGGAGGTGGTGCCGTCGTACGGGACACCAAAGAGGCCGACGCGGCAGCCGGCAGGATCCCGCCGGGAGCCCATGAAAATGGTTCCGTCGCTGTCAAACAGTCCGCTCGGCGGCAATGAAGTCATGACAGCAACTCCCGTTCGATAAAGGCGGGGATGGCGTCCATGGCCCCCCGCTGCCAGCGCGGTGACCAGATCTCGCAGCCATGGGCGATGGCCTGGCTGCGCTCGGGATCTGGAGTGCGGTAGCGGGGTGTTTCCATGGCGGCGAAGGTCCAGCTCCACCAGCCGCTGGGGTACATCGGCACCCAGCCATAGAGCGGGTCGGCGTGGTCAAACACCTCGCGCAACAGGCGCACCATGGCGATGTGGACATCGCCGAAGGCTTCCGGAGATTCGCTCTGCGTGCCGAACACGCCTCCTGGCCTGAGCAGACGTCGGCAGTCCTCGAAGAAGGCGCGGTTGAAAAGACCTTCGGCGGGTCCAGCGGGGTCAGAGCCATCTACCAAAACAACGTCGTAGCTCTGGTCGTCAGCCTCCGCGGCCCAGGCGATTCCATCCCCCACCGTGAGCTGGAACCGCGGATCGGCCCAGGCGGATCCACCGATGTCGGGGAGGTGCTCGCGGCTCAGCTCCACCACCCGCCCGTCAATCTCCACCATGTCCAGCCGCTGGACGTCTGGATGACGCAGGCATTCCCGCGCGGTGCCGCCGTCTCCACCACCGATCACCAGGATTCGGTCGATCGAGCGGGCACTGCACAGGGCTGGGTGCACCAAAGCCTCGTGATAGTGGCGTTCCTGCTGTTCCGCTGTCATCCAGCAGCCATCCAGCAGCAGGCCCCGCCCATAGCGCTCACTGCGAATCACGCTGATGTGCTGGAACGGGCTGGTCTCCTCGACCAGCACCTCTCCCTTCAATCCATAGCGGACGCCGCGGTGCTCTTCGTCAATCCAACTGCTCATGGGGCGTGGTGGTCATCTCTCCAGCTAAGGACCCAGGGGGGCCTCTCCCCAAACACCACATGCAGCGCCATCAGCACAAAAAACACAACGGTCAGTGGTTTCGAGGTTTTGGTTCTCGAACTGCCGTCGACGAGGGCTGTACCTGTACCAGGCTCTTTCCGTCAGATCACGGTTGTGGCGTGATTGATTCACGCTGTAGAGGCATCTTGTTGTTCTTGACCCAGGAGATCCGCTGTGCAGGACCTGGTGGTGAATGAGCGGTTGACCATTCCATCCAGGGACTTGCGCTGGCGCTTCAGCCGCTCATCCGGTCCCGGCGGACAGGGAGTCAACACCACCGATTCCCGTGTGGAGCTGCTTCTCGATGTGGCGAACTGCCCCTATCTGGGGCCATTTCGTCGCGCCCGACTGATGGAGCACTTCCAGGCCCGGTTGGTGGAGGGTTGCTTACGGGTTGTGGTCGCTGAAGAACGCTCCCAATGGCAGAACCGTCAGAAGGCGCTACATCGCATGGGGGAGCTGCTGCGGGAGGGTTTGCAGCCACCACCTCGCGCCCGCAAAGCCACCCGCCCCGGACGCGGTGCGGTGAAGCGGCGTTTGGACACGAAAAAAAGGCGTGGTGAGGTCAAGCGTCAACGGCGCAGCCGGCCATCCATGGACGATTGATTGACGTCAGACGATCAGGTTTGTTCCGCCCGGATCGCCGCTTTGGCCTGTTTCCAGAGGGTCTCCAATTCGTGGATGCTGCGACCCTGCAGATCCCCATCCAGGGCAGCTTCCACGCGGGAGAAGCGGTCGAGAAAGCGCTGATTCGTCCCGGCGAGACCCTCTTCCGGTTCGATGTGGCACCAACGCGCCACGTTCACCAGGGTGAAGAGCAGATCGCCGAGTTCCTCCTGGGCATGGTCTCGGTTGCCGTTGGCCACGGCCTCCTTGAGCTCGTCCAGCTCTTCATGGACTTTCTCCCAGACGCCGGCCATGTCGTCCCACTCGAAGCCGGCCTTGGCTGCTTTCTTCGAGATGGTCATCGCTCCAGCAAGGGCCGGCAGTCCGCGCACCTTGGATCTGAGTCGGTCGCTTAACGGGCTGGTGGAGCCGCACAGGGCCGCCGCCTGCTCCTCCATCTTGATCGCCTCCCAGCTGCGTCGCACATCGGCACTGCTGCTGGCCTTGGCATGGCCGAACACATGGGGGTGACGGCGGATCAGCTTGTCGCTGATGCCATCGGCAATCGCATCGAGATTAAACCGTTGCTCCTCCCTGGCGATCTGCGCATGCAGCATCACCTGCAACAGCAGGTCGCCGAGCTCCTCCCTCAGGTGGTTGTCATCTCCATGACGGATGGCATCAGCCACCTCGTGGGCTTCCTCCAACACGTAGGGCACCAAGGATGAATGGGTTTGTTCCAGATCCCAGGGACAGCCCGTTGCCGGATCCCTGAGTTTTGCCACGACATCAATCAGTCGTTGCAGCGCATCAGACGGAGCGTTGGCCATGAAGGAGCAACAACCGGGGCAACGCCCACCTTCTCACCGCTGTCGTTTGTTCGACCATTCCTGGGGCCAGGGGTCGCCATCGAGGATGAGATGGATCCACGCGCTGCCCTCCAACCCCACCGCCAGGCCGATGCACTCACGCGGGTACTGGCTGATCAGTTGCTGGAGACCTGTCAGGAGCATCGATGGCGAAAGTGCTGGAATCGCCATGGTGGCGATGAGGCACCAGCTCAGCAGCACGCTCAGTCGCAGGCTTGATCCAAGCAGTGGACCATGGGACCAGAGCGATCGATGGGGAATCAGACGTCGGTAGGGCCACCAGAGGAAGCCGAGGGCTCCCCATCGCCGCAGGGCGTTTGATCGCGTATCAAGATCAGGGGAAAGCCAGAGCCCCCCGACCAGGCAGCTCGCCATGGCAATCAGGGCTGCAGGGAGTCCAGCCACCAATCCGGTTGCGAGCCCGAGAGGGAGACTCAGGATCCAGATGCTTTGATCATGCTGGCGACCCGATGCCAACCCGTTGGAAGTCTGGTTTGATCCCAACCTGACGCGTTGAGGCAGAATCTGTAAACAAGGGCGATTAGCTCAGCGGTAGAGCACCTCCCTTACAAGGAGATTGTCACTGGTTCGATCCCAGTATCGCCCATTTTCACCATTGGCTTCTGCTGATTCCGGATGAGCCAAGGTTTCAAGGCTGTTGCTTGCATGGCGTGACCTTGATTCGCTCAGGCTCATCGGATTGTCAAGATCAACCAAGGGTTGATTCATTGTTTGGTGCGTAACAGTTCATTTAGGATGAATGTGTGTAGAGGAGGTTCATGGAAACTCCTCTCTTCAGGCTTTCTGTAGCCGTGTTAATTCTTCGGCAACCCCGGCCGATTATTTGTTTGGCTGCGTCTTGCTGGCTGTAATTTTTTTGTTGGTGTCCGCGTTTCTTTCCGTTCAGCAATATTCAACAGGCGGAACCATTCAGATTCAGCACGCCGAATTTATTTATCGAGTGCGACACAGTTGAGATTGTAGGCAGCGAGAAAGCCAATCGATGGCCTAAGAGCGTTTTTAAAAGTGTTTAAGCGTTTAATTTTAAGTATTAAGGAGGCTTTGATTGTTGCTGCTGATCGCATCAATTGTCTTGGTTGATTTTCGGTTAGCAAGGCTGGGTGCAGCTTCTCGCTCCTCATTTTTATCTGTTGCTGCTGCATTGTGTGGGGTCTGTGGATCTTGCCGGTGCTGAGCTTCGCTGCCGGTTGCGTGGTCTACGCCATTGTGGTTTTGCCAATGTAACCACATCTTTAGGAATTGAGGTTGAAAAATTTAGAGTTGACCAGAGTTCATTGAAAGGGAAGGAGAGGTCTGGCTTTCGTGCATGTTGTTAATGGTTCAGGGAAATATTGCCCAGGTGACGACAGGGCATGCTCTGACGGCATTGAAGGTCAGCCTTGGTGTGCTTGTTGCTTATGTGGTGGCTAAAAAGATTCTCAGAGTTGATCGTTTTTGGAAGACGCTTGTCTTGCTTGCGGCAATTACGGCTGTAATTGATTTTTTAATTCACCCGACGCACGTCGGTGAGGCCTGGTCTGAAGCTGTCTTGGCGTAGGGGCAAGTGCCTTTGCAACGGTTGGTCATTTTATTGCAAATCCCTATCAAAAATTATGAGGTGCTAGCACTCTGAGCAGCCCTGTGATCTCAATCAAGATCGGTTGGGTGTTAACGCGGATCATTATTCATTGTGATTGGTTTGAGTGCCAACTTGTGATCCGTTGTTTTGCGTTGTTGTTGGTTGGTTAGAGGGGCATTGGCGGACCCATGGATCCGGGATCCAAAATGACGCCTTGATTGACATAACCAATAATAATTTCTGCCCATGAGCGGCCTTTCTGAAGATCCTTTTTGACGCTCCATTCGATTTCTGCAATCTCTTGCTCAGGCAGGTTAAGTGCGGCAAGTAACTCGCGGTAAGCCTCGCGCTCTTGTGAGTTGATGTTCTCCTCTTCTGCTGTATTTTTTGAAACCCCAGCAACCAATCCTGCGATACGAGCTGCCAAGGCTTTGTCGCCAGGATTCTCAAGGCGTTGTGCAAGTTCAGTCAGGCTGGGGAGGTGATTCAAATCCATCGGCTCACCAGCGCTCAGGCCATGTCGGTTGGGAAGATCGAGGATTAAATCTTTTTCTTCATCGGATATGGATCCATCGCTGAGTGCCATCACTTGGGCGATTGTGAGAAGTGTCGCGTCAATTGGTTTTGATTCCATTGGCTTTAATGAGGCTGTTTGTTTCTTCCAGACTGGCCCTCGCTTGCCCCAGCACCCATCAACTCAACGAATTTTGTTGGAAAAACTGACTTTTAATTGAGCCGTCTCCTCCCGTCTCATGCTCCAGGATGGCGGAATGGGTGACGGCCAAGCTGGTGGTTAGAAGCGCAAGCCGTGCGCCTTGCGAAGTCGATCATTGCTGACCAAGCACGTCCCCACATCAGGCTGAAGTGTGCTGGGTCGAAATTCAGTGTTCTCAAGAGGCTCAGTCGACTTCCCTCGCATCCAAACAAGTTGTCCGGTTGAAGCGTCACGTTTGCACTTCACCCACTCAGCAGCGTGCACCAGTGGAGCGCAAGAGATCAGCACTCCAACAATGACCAGCCAATGCGCTGAATGAGGGTTTGACATCTGGCTCATTGAATTCCGGTGATGAGGTGATCAACTGCAGCAGCGCGTCGCGATGAGTGTTGCCGGCCCGATCGCCCGATCGAATCATTCGACTCTGATGGTGAAAACCTTGCTGCGTCAGCTGCACGTCCAATAAACCGAGCTTTCAGTCACAAGCCACCCTCCCCTGAGCTGCTGACGTGCAGGGCATGCCGTTGAAAGGGTGCTCGATCGGTCGTCAGGGCAGCCCTCAGCCTTCGTTCAAGGACGCATGGCGTTCATCCTGGTGCTCTGGCGGCGCCTACGGATGAACGGAGAAACTACCTTCTGCACTGGCTTGTTCAGCTGCCAGCATCTCTGCCATCCTCGCCATCAAGACAACGTTCAGGATCACCCAAGACCTGTTTGGCGAGCCCACTCGCTGGCCTGTGCGAAGCTTGAGCCACGCCGAAGAGCCTCGATGGAGGCCCACAGCGCGAGAACCGATAACTCGATTCCATGAACCGAAGATCCAGCACTCCTCCCAGGGAGTGGCGCCCGGCCGGCAGCAGTGTCAGCCGCATTGACCTCAGCGGCTATGCCTCGGCCCAGCATCGCCGTTTTTTGAAAGCCGCAGCTGATCAGGCGTCCAGGGAGCCAATGCATCACTGAGACTCTCCTTCGGGTCAGAAGGAGCCAGAGCTGCATTAGGGCGTTCAGGATGCGTCTCGTCTGTCGGGCACCAGTCATTCAGACGGGTCAGCAAGACGGATCAGCGTCCGTTTGATGTGGACTTTGGCTCTTCAGCCCTTTCCCTCCGTGTCCATGCCGCGACGGATCAGGCTTTGTGTCAACCAGAGCAGTCCGATGAAGCCCGCTGTGACGATGAGGAGTGACAATATCCAGACTTGGCATCGATCCTTTGGACGCTACTCAAGGCCTGACGGCATCATGATGAAAATCTGAGCTGCCCGGGGCATTCGGTGATGCAACTCGTCGTCGCACTTGTGGTTCCCATTGTTCTGTTGGTGGGCCTCACAGCACTCCTGGCCAGTGGCCGCCTGGTGTTGTCTCGGAATGCAGCATGGCTCCTGGCCCGTCAGAACACCATCTGGATGGCTGGCATCGTGGCGCTTGCCGCTGCTGCGGTGGTGGTTGCCCTGCAGCGTTGAACTTGGTCAGCAACAGAACGATCTGGATGCTTTCTTGGCTGGAGCAGGATTCGAGTGAGGCTTCATCGGCGTCTTCTCTTGCCAGACGGATAAGCGCTTGCTTGCTCAGTGCATGACCATGGAGGAGTGGGTTGTCCCCACTCCTCCAGATGATTTGATCAGCGGCTGCTGGAGCGTTTGCGCACAACTCTCGGGGTCTCTCGATCGGTTTTGGCTTCTGGTTCAGAGACCGTCTTGTCTTCGCCGCTTGCTTCCCCTTGTCCGGGCTCGTCGTCGGGTTCCTGCGCTTCGATCACGCCGAGCACCATGGCCGCTTCCAGCTGATCGCTCATGTCACCAATCGTGAGCAGGGCTTTCAAGACCAGCTGGGCGCGAGGCGCTTTTGGAAGACCTGGACGGAGCTTTTTGGTGGTGTTCCACAGCTCCAGGGCCACTTCCTTCAGCAGTTCCTTGTCAGCAGCCATTCGATTCAAACGTGAATCGCACCATTCTCGTCATCGAGGGGTGGTCCCCCTCCCGAATCAGAAGCAGAAGGGCAGGAATTGGGTGTGGCAGGCGGCATAGCCATCCACGAGGGGACCCAAGCCGATCTGGTGGATGATGCCGGCACCGGTGAGGCCTTCGGTGATGATTCCGATCACGATGCCGAGCATGGCGGCACGGCCGTTGAAGCGTTCGGCTTTTTTGAGCTGCTCCATGTGGATGTCGCGGGCGGCGACGCCCTGGAACCATGAGTCGTTGGCTTGGGTGGTTTTCATCGAGCTCAAGCAGTTGTTACAAAGCTTAATTCAAAAACTTAGTTTTTCAGCAGCAGGCGTTCCCCAGGCGTGGGATCGGTCCAGCTGCTGCTGGCCGGCAACTGAGATCCCGTGCTGGCCACCGTTCCTTTCATCTGCAGGGCCCGGCTCAGGACGCCGCCGAATTGCACGTCGCCCCCGGATGTGCTGGCGAGCACCGTCCTGGGTTGGAAGCGTTCCATCAGTTGCGGCACCACGGAACAACCTTTTACGAACGCCCCAAGAGCGGGCAGCCCCAGATCCACCATTGGCGTGATCACGGCATCCAGCGGTTGTGGCTCCAGGGCTGGATCGAGAAAACCGTGGGGTTCCAGATAAAGCGAGCCTGCCGGATGTTCCAACACATAACCGTTTTCCACCATGGGCACTGGCGCGCCGGCGCTGGCGCGCACCTGCAGCTCCAGGTGGGTTGTGCTCTCTCCGGGGGAGACGGCTTTCACGCTGGTGAAGCCCAGGCGTTCCACCACCCGTCCTGCGGCCACCGATCCAATGACGGGCAGGGTTTTTGGCAACAGGGACAGGGTCTCTGGGTGGGCATGATCAGCAAGCCCCTGGGTGAGCAAGAGCAGATCCAGGTTCTCCGGGATGGCGCGCTCGCAGGGCAGTTCCCCTTTCAGCAGCCACTCTCCCGGAGGGAAACTCAGACGTCCACGCAGCCAGGGATCCACCAGAACACGGAAATCATCGAATTCGAGTAACCAGCCATTGGCTCCGTAGTAAGTGGCGGCCAGGGTCATGACAAGCTTTGCTGCCGCTCGCGGCAGTCACTGCAGAGACCGAAGAATTCAAGCGTGTGAAACAGAAGATCGAAGCCTTTGCGTCCGTCTTCGGGTACCTCAATGTTGTGAATCGGACAGTGATCGAGCGCCTGTGTTTTGCCGCAATCGACGCAGGTGAGGTGGTGGCGATCCAGCTCCAGCGGCGCGTAAAGCGCTTCACCGTTGGGCAGATGACGGCAACGCACCAGGCCGCGTTGCTGGAGTTGACGCAGATTGCGATACACCGTGGCCAGGCCCATGGTTTGCTCGGGTTCCAGGCTGCGGTGCAGTTGCTGACCGCTCATTTCATCCCTGCAGGATTGAAGTTTCTCCAGCAACACCTTCTGGCGGGGATTGATCTTGGTTGAGGGACGTCGAGTGGCCATGGTGTTAGAGAGCGACCAACCAGCGGCCGCCAAGGCTGACCAGCAGCAGCATCATGCTGCCTGTGACCCAGGCCCGCCGATTGAGATCCAGCAAGCGGCGGATCAAAACCACGGCGCCCATCCATCCGATCACCATCACCACGGTCTGGCAGAAGCCGATCACATGGGAGTCGGCAGACCATTGCGGCCATCCATTCGGCAAAACGGTGCCGGCCTCTGCCATGCCGATGGGTAGATGGCGTGCCAGGAGCAGGGCCCAAAGCATCGGCAAGCCGGCGTACAGCCATTGGCGGTTGAGCCATGAACAAGCGGCTGCTGGCAGAGCAAGGGCCAATGCCGCAATGCTGAGCCGTGCCAGTAGGGGGCCCTCATGCATCGAGGACGGTGCAAGTGGCAGCCAGCCCAGCAGGCGCTGCCAGTGGTGCAAGCAGACACCACCAGCCAGCACCAGGATCAAGCCGCGCTCTCCAGCAGGGGCCTGCGCGGTGCGTTGCAGATCGGCCGCCGGCGGCCGCAGTCGCAGCTGCACCGAGCGGTTGGGACAGGCCTGGGTGCAGGTCATGCAAAGCACGCAGTTGCGGTTGTCGCTCAGGTGGGCGGGATGGGTGCCCAGAGGACAGCCTTCGCTGGCCAGGCCCTCGCCGTCGGCGGGTCCGCCCTTGAAGCAGGCGTAGCTGCTGCAGCTGCCGCTGCAGGTGCCAGCTTCGGCGCGCAATTCAAGGATTGAGAGCTTGGCAAACAGTCCATTCATCCCCCCCACGGGACAGAGGTAACGGCACCAGAAGCGTTTTTCAAAAACTGTTGAACTGATCACGGCTCCTGCCGTGATCAGCAACAGCAGACAGCTGCTCAGCCAGGCGGTGTTCTCGAGGTTCCAGACCTCTTCCCAAAGGAGAATCGCGGCAAATCCGGCAGCTAAAGCGGGAGCCCCCCAGCGGTCTAGGTCGCCGTGGGGCCAGCGTTTCTTCCGCCACGGGGTCAGCTTTTGGGTGATCTGTCCCCAGACCATGAAGGGGCAGATCGCACACCAGAGGCGACCCACCAGCGGGTAGCTCAGCAGGATCAATGGCCACCACCAGGCCCAGAACAGGGTCAGCATCGGATTGGACGCACGGTCTTGGGGGCCAAACCAGAGGGCCAGGTTCACGGCCACGAACAGCCAGCTCACCAGGCCAAACAGCAGCGAATTCCAAAGGGCAGGGGCGCGCATCCAGTCCCGCAGTTGCGGTTTCCAACGCCAGAGGTCAAAACGGGCCCGCCGTGTTTTTTCTTCGGCCCAGAAGACCTCTTCGGGGAGCAGTGGTGGCAGCTGGCCCTGGCTTTGCTGACGCGCCTGCCGCAAAGCGCGATTCACCATCGCTTCGAGTTCGCGCAAGTTGTTGGCGAAATCGTGGTTCTGAAGCCGTCGCACCACGCTGTCCGGCAGGGTGGGCGGCTGGCTCCAGCCGAGTCCAGGACCCTGCAGCCTCAGCATGTACCGCAACCAGTCCCCCAGGTCGGTTCGGCGCACCCGCAAGGGAGGCACCCGGATGGTGCGCACCAGGCCGTCGAGAGCCGGGATGGCGGCTTCGCTTGTGAACAGCACGCGCCCTTGAAACCCTGGCGCCTCACCACGGGCCATCGCGATCAAGCGCTCTTGGACGTTGAGGTCGACCCGATCCATGCCGCTCACCAGCAGGCTGCTGGTTCCCAGCTTGTTCAGCAGATTGAGGCCACTGCCCTGCAGATCGCTGGCGTCTAGGCGTACCAGCAGACGGCGCCGTTCCGCTGATCCGTAATGCACCAGGGCGGCGAGATTGTCTTTTTCGAGGCCCGGCTCACCGCTGATCAGCACAGGACGGCGTTGCGGATCTCTGGCGGCGTCCAGCAGAGCAGTGCGCAGACGTTGGGCGTAGCGACTGGATCCCACCACCCCGCGTCGGGCCCGGCCCAGGACGAAGGGGGCCAGCTGCTGTAGTCCAGCGCTGGATTCAGCCACCGATCAGCTGCTCGCTCAAGCTCCAGAGCCGCTGCCGTTCGGCGGGTTGTTTCGCTGCCGGCGCAACCCGGCAGAGCACTGGCGCACCCCGCAGTCCACCGAATTGCTCAGGGCCGTAGTGCTCGCCACCCTGCGCTGTCGCCGCGGTGGCGGCATGCAGTTGCGGCAGGGCACCCATGCCGGCGCTTTGAAACAAAGGATCCATCAGTCGGTAGGCCAGGGCCTCCAAGCGGTTGCCTGTGCTGGCGATCGCGTTGGGTTGCAGTTCAGTGCGGGCGATGCCCGGGTGGGCGGCCAGGGAGCGGATGGGGCTCCCCTGCTCCCGCAGGTGCGCATCCAGTTCAAGGGCAAACATCACATTGGCGAGTTTGCTTTGGCCATAGGCCCCATAGCGGTCGTAACCCTTGTTCCAATTGGGATCGTCCCAGCGGATCGTGCCGAAGTACTGCGCCCCGGAGGTCACCGTCACCACGCGGGGGTCTGGTCGGTTCTGCATCAGCGGCAGCAGCGCCTGGGTCAGGGCCATGTGTCCCAGGTGATTCACCCCGAACTGCAGTTCATGCCCCTGGGCGGTGCTGCAGCGCGGCGGTGCCATCACCCCGGCGTTGTTGATCAGCAGATCAAGGCATCCATAGCGCTCGCCGACCGTGGTCGCCGCCCGTTGGACGCTGGCCAGGTCCGCCAGATCCAGGTCCACCAGATCCACCGCCCCCCCGTCCCGGTCTTGCAGCAGGTCCTGCTTGGCGCTCTCGGCTTTGCGGGGGCTGCGGCAGGCCAGCACCACGGTGGCTCCACAGCGCTTCAAGGCGCGTGCTGTTTCCAGACCCAGGCCACTGTTGGCTCCGGTGATCAGGACAATGCGCCCCTGCTGGTTCGGGATGTCAGCCGCGGACCAACCCATGGATCGAGGAGGAATGGCGCCATTGTGCCGAGTTTGCGTTCAGGGTCGTTGCGCCAGGACTTCCAACACGGTGGGGCCCACCCAGTAGCAACCAGGATTCGCGTGGGCGCGGGCGATTTCGTCCTGCGCCTCCAGTGCGTCGTCGGTACTCCAGTGGCCCAGGTGTTGGAGTTGCTGGCCGAACACCAGCACAAACCGCTCCATCCATTGCCCGGCCATGGAGGCGGCATCGCCCAGCACCGGGATGGGCTTGAGGTGTTCGATCTGCCATCCGCGTTGATGCAGCAAGCCGGGGAGTTTCCGATTCACGTCGGGATCGCCGCCGTTTTCTCGAAAACTGGTCTGACAGGCCTGGCCAAAGCGCCGGATCGCTTGCCCGTGGGGATGCAACCCGAAGGTGTCCCAGTGGACGTATTCATGGATGAGCCATCGTCCACCCGGTGAGATGCACTGGTCCACCCCGCCCAACAGGGGCTCCAGCTGGGGCAGAAACATGGCCAACCAGCGGCACCACACCAGATCGAAGGATTCCTCCGGCCAGGGATCGTTGAGCAGATCCTGTTGGCGAAGTTCCAGCTGCTGCAAGCCGGCTTGTTGTGCCATGCGGCGACCCGATGCCACGTAAATCTCACTGCGTTCGAGTCCAAGGACGCGGCCTTGAACGCCTACGACCTTGGCCAGATCCGCTGCTGCGAACCCCGGCCCCGCCCCCAGATCCAGCACATGCTGCCCTGTTTGGAGGCCGGCCCGATGCCAGGCGGCATGGGCTTCAGGTCGCCAAAACGCGTGTTGAAAACGCAGGCGTTCGAGCTCTTCGGCGTGGGTTCCGAGGAGATACGGGATCTCCGGCATTGCAGCGTTTGGTTCTCCTGTTCAGTCTTCGGGGAAGAGCAGCTCGGCCAGTTCGTCAGCGTCCACGTCGTAGACGCGGGCCAGGCTGGTTTCGATCGCGTTGGTCACCTCACCGGGGAGAAAGCGCATGGAGTTCAGAGCGTCCTCGGCGATGTCGTCGGTGAGCAGCTTGTCGTCGCTGTCGAGCTTTTCATCATTGATGACCGCCATCACCCAGCTCTGATAGGCGTAGACCAAATCAGAGAACTCGAGCTCGGGATCGTTCAGGTCCAGGGCCATGTGAGAGCAACCAGTCAACCCAGTTTGACCTCTCACAGGAGAGGATGAACAGCATGGATTCCGCTGATGCCACTGGCCTGCAGGCCACGCTGTTCGATTTCGCCATTGCTGAGCTGGTGCGGCAACACCGCGAGAGCTTTCAGCCCTTTTGGACAGCTGAAAGCTGGGTGAAACTGTTGATCTGGTTGTCGTTGAATTGCGGCAGCTCCGGGGATGAGGCCGGTATGGCCCGTTTCGTTGAAGCGCTCGGTCCGAGCCTCACCTCCCGGATGCGGCGAGTCTTTTTTGAACGGGAGCTGGAGGCTCTCGATCTGCAGGTGATGGCCGACCCCGCTGAGCAGCAGGTGCTGGTGTTGCCGATGGGTCCCGGTGTTCCCCTCGATCTGGAGCGGGCGGCGGCGGTGATCGAGCAAGTTCAACTGCAGAGCCATGTGGTGGCTGACCGCAACCGCTGGCAGCAGTTTGATGCTGTGGTGGCGATACCTCGCATGGAGGCTGCGGCATGAATCTGATCGGGCGCTACAGCAATGCCGGGTTCGAGGCGGTGGCCGACGCCGTGGCTGAGTTTTATGGCCGTCGTGACGATCTGCGGCGCACCGGGGTTGCCTTTGGCGCTGAGGGAGATGGGGAGCCGGCGAAGCAAAGCACCGACATCAGCCTGGTGGCGATTGATCGTTCTGAGCCTGAAGCCTTTGCCCTGTCTCAACTGATCCTGCGTGGGGTGACGGCAGGTTTGGAGCGCTATCTGCAGGAGCGGCCACTGTTCCGTAAGTGCTGCCCGCAACAGAGCCTATTCGTGAACCCGATCTTCAATCTTCAGCACTACGCCCCGGGGGAAGGCTTCAAGCGGTGGCACTGCGATTGGACCATCAGCGATGAGGCCACCGAGCCGGTGCATCGGGTGTTGGCTTGGATTCTCTACTGCAACGACGTGGATGAGGCAGGCACCGAGTTTCACTGGCAGGACCACCACGAGCCGGCGGAGCGGGGCAAGCTGCTGATCTTCCCGGCTGGTCCATCCCATATCCATCGGGGACGGGTCAGCGAGAGGGCCAGCAAGCTGATCGCCACAGGTTGGATCAACGCTGGACGAGAGACGGATTACTTAGGTCGGCTCGCCAGTTGAGGACGGCTCTTCGTTCGCCTCTTCAGCCTGCAGTGGCTTGCTACCTCCAAGGCGCAGAGTCTGGTCCTTGGACGGTGGCCACTCCATCGGATACACCTGTCGCTGCGGGAAGGGGATGCCGATACCGTTTTTGTCAAAAGCCGTCCAGATGGCTTGGCGCAAGTCACTCCCCACTCCGAAGGCTTCCAGTGGGTTGCGCACCCAGAACAACAATTTGTAGTTGATCGAAGAATCGGCGAAATCCACCGTGAAAGCGGCCGGGGGCGGGTATTGCAGCACCTTCTCATGCTGACGGGCGACCTCCTCCAGCACCGCGATCACTTGGCTGGGTTCGTGGTGATAAGCCGCTCCGACCACCACCACGTCGCGGCGTGAGGTTTCCTCCGCGGTGTACGACTCCGCCTCCTGGGTGAAGAAGTTCTGGTTGGGAATCAGAAGTTCCGCTCCATCGCGGCCGCGGCGCAATTGGGTGGCCCGCAGCCCAAGTTTTCGCACGGTGCAGGGGTCGCCGTTGATCATCAGAATTTCGCCAGGGCGTACGGAACCTTCAAACAGAAGCCAGAGGCTGCTGATGAAGTTGGAGATGATCTCCTTGATGCCGAAGCCGATGCCCACAGAGAGACCTCCGGCCACCGCCACCAGGGCCGCGCCATTGATGCCGATGTAATACGCCACCCCCATCACGCCGATGCCGATCACCGAATAGCGAAGAATCACTTCCAGCGCTTTGCGGCCTTGGGGCTTGATGCCGAAGAAGCTGCCCCCCAGCCAGGCGGCGAAGGCCGCTGGACGGCTGGCCAGGGCGATGACCAGGTAAACGATCACCAGGGCGGTGAACAATTTGCCGATGGTGAGTGTGACCCCAAACACGTCGCCAATGGATATCAGCGACAACGATTCCCGGCTCCCCAGCATCTGGAAAAAGGTGAGGATCGACATCACCAGAAGCACAGGCCGGAAGAACGATTTGTCGATTTCTTCCACGGGGACTTTGGGGAAGCGGCCGAGGATCAGCTGCTTGGTGGGTTCCACGCAGCGCCACAGCACCCAGAGCAGCGATAGATATTGCAGGTAGCCGGCTGTGATGCCGGCAAGGGTTAAACAGCTGGCACTGATGAACAACACCGCCGGTACAACAAGATGCTTCAGGCTCGCGATCAAGGGGTTGCTGAGCCTGCGCTTGACCCGGGATTCGATGGTGATGGCTCCTACGAACAATCCCACCTGAAGGAGGACGGAACCTCGCTGCAGATAGCCCATCCAGGCGGAGGTCTCAGCGGTGATTTCGGTGATCATCAGTTGCTTTCCCGCAAACTCTTGAGGATTTTTTGACTCGACTGTTCGGGAGAACTGACGTCGTAGATGGTGTCCAGCAGGGCATTTGAAATGGCTTCATAACGCTCCGGATCCCGGAACACCCGCGCTTTGGATCGCCCTTGACTGGCTTTCCCCTTCATCGATTGCTCTCCGTACATCGCCAGAGCTTCGGCTCCGCCGGGGATTTTGGCGGCAACAATCTTTGCGGCTTTCCGATTCACGGGCAATGAACTCCGTCCGGCAAGGGCATAGGTCTTCTGGGCCCAGGGCTTGGTGATGAAGTCGATCATCACCAAGGCCTTCTGCCGTTGCTTTGGGCTGGAGTTGCGTCCCAGGGACCACACCTGCAGCTTGGTGGTTGCTTTTCGACGTTTGGACGGGCCTTTCGGCAGCTGCGCGAGGACCAGCTTGTCGCCCATTTTTTCTCTCAATTCCCGCAGGCTGCTGCTCCAGCAGGTGATCCAATCCAGGTCTCCAGCCACCAAGGCGTCGCGGAGATGGCGCTGATCGTTCAGAAAACGAATGTTCTGCTGATAACTCGCGTTTTTGAGCCAGCGCAACCATCGGGTGACGTTGGCCTGGCGATCAGCATCTGCCGGGAGTTTTGCAAGGGCGGCTTCCATGGCTTCCCCCGCATCAAAGCTTTCAGCGCTCCAATACAGATCCTTCAGCTGAAGGGCCATGCCGAAGTTGTTGTCTCCGCTCTCCTGCTCCATCTCCTGCAGGGTCTGAGGAGGGGACTTCAAGCGTTCCTTGTTGAAGCAGGCCAGCTGCACGAACTGGTTCACCGGCCGGCCGACCAGTTGTCCGTTGCTGGCGGTGACGAGGTCAAAGAGAAACCTCGGCGTGTCAGCACGATCCTCAGCTGAGATCTCCATTGGATCCACAAGGTTCTGCTGGTACAGCTCGAGGGCTGTGTCGCTATCGGTGATCAGCAGATCGGGGCCAAAGCCGCTGCGGGTCTGCTTCGTAATCTCATCAATGAAATTTTTCCTCGACGACAGGGTGAGCTGAGGACGAATGTTGGGGTCCACGCTCTTGATGTGCTCAATGGCCTCTTCAGTGACCTCCCGCAGCCGCTCGTAGTCCTCGCTGGAGACGGTTTCTGCATTGTTGATCGTGCGCACCACTTTGATCACGACCGGTGGGCGCCAAATGCTGCAGCCTCCACTGAGGGCTGCCAAGGCAATGCCCAGGGCCAGATTCCTCATCCGGATTGCGCCCATGACCAAGCCTGAATAGCGCGACTTTAGGGGCGTAGGCCACTCTGAACAGGGCTTTGCGAGCATGGGTGGCTGTGTGCCCATGCCTGCCGTGCCCGAACTGGCGAAGACCTACGACCCGGTTGGCACGGAGGCCCGTTGGCAGCAGGCCTGGGAGGAGCAGGGGGCGTTCCATCCCGACCCGAAGGCCCCCGGTGAGCCGTTCTCGGTGGTGATCCCGCCGCCGAACGTCACCGGCAGCCTGCACATGGGCCATGCCTTCAACACGGCCCTGATCGACACGATCGTGCGCTACCAGCGCTTGGCGGGGAAAAACGTGCTCTGCCTGCCCGGCACCGATCACGCTTCGATTGCGGTGCAGACGATCCTCGAAAAGCAGCTGAAGGAAGAGTGCAAGACCCGCCACGATCTCGGCCGTGATGCCTTCCTGGAGCGGGCTTGGGAATGGAAGGCCGAAAGCGGTGGCCGCATCGTGGGCCAGCTGCGGCGGTTGGGGTATTCCGTTGATTGGAAGCGCCAGCGCTTCACCTTGGATGAGGGCCTGAGTGAGGCGGTGAAGGAGGCCTTCGTGCGGCTGCACGAGCAGGGGCTGATTTACCGCGGTGAGTACCTGGTGAACTGGTGCCCCGCCTCCGGTTCGGCGGTGAGCGATCTGGAGGTGGAGATGAAGGAGGTGGACGGCCACCTCTGGCATTTCCGCTATCCGCTGAGCAGCGGCGACGGCTACCTGGAGGTGGCCACAACCCGTCCCGAAACAATGCTGGGCGACACGGCGGTGGCGGTGAACCCCACCGACGAGCGCTACGCCCACCTGGTGGGCCAGACCCTCACACTGCCGTTCGTGGGTCGGGAGATCCCGATCGTGGCCGACGACCACGTGGAGAAGGAGTTCGGCACCGGCTGCGTCAAGGTGACGCCGGCCCACGACCCCAACGATTTCGCCATCGGCCAGCGCCACGGTCTGCCCCAGATCACGGTGATGCGCAAGAACGGCACCATGAACAAGGAGGCCGGCCAGTTCGAGGGGCTGGATCGCTTCGAGGCCCGCAAGGCCGTGGTGGCTGGCCTGGAGGAGCTTGGACTGCTGGTGAAGGTGGAGGACTACCGCCACAGCGTTCCCTATTCCGATCGCGGCAAGGTGCCTGTGGAGCCGCTGCTCTCCACCCAGTGGTTTGTCAAAACCGAGCCTTTGGCGGCCCGCTGCCGTGAGGCCCTCGAGAAGCAGGACCCCCGCTTCATCCCCGAGCGCTGGGAGAAGGTTTATCGCGACTGGCTTACCGACATCCGCGACTGGTGCATCAGCCGCCAGCTCTGGTGGGGCCATCGCATCCCCGCCTGGTTCGTGATCAGCGAGACCGGTGGCAAGTACACCGACACCACGCCCTATGTGGTGGCCCGCAACGAAGCCGAAGCCTTGGAGAAGGCCAAGGCGGAGTACGGCGCGGCGGCGGAGATCGAGCAGGACGAAGACGTGCTCGACACTTGGTTTTCCAGTGGCCTCTGGCCCTTCTCCACCCTGGGTTGGCCCGATGCTGACAGCGCTGACCTGCAGCGCTGGTACCCCACCAGCACCCTGGTGACGGGCTTCGACATCATCTTTTTCTGGGTGGCCCGGATGACGATGATGGCCGGCGCCTTCACCGGCGAGATGCCCTTCCAGGACGTCTACATCCACGGCCTGGTGCGGGATGAGCAGAACCGCAAGATGAGCAAAAGCGCCGGCAATGGCATCGATCCGCTGCTGCTGATCGACCGCTACGGCACCGATGCCCTGCGTTTCGCCCTGGTGCGGGAGGTGGCCGGTGCGGGTCAGGACATCCGCCTGGATTACGACCGCAAGAAGGACACCTCCGCCACGGTGGAGGCTTCGCGCAACTTCGCCAACAAGCTCTGGAACGCCACCCGTTTCGCTCTGATGAACCTGGGCGGCGAAACGCCGGCCCAACTCGGGGATCCCGACCCCGCAGCCCTGCAGCTGGCGGACCGCTGGATCCTCTCTCGCCTGGCCCGGGTGAACCGGGAGACGGCCGAGCGCTACAGCAGCTACGGCCTCGGTGAAGCGGCCAAAGGGCTCTATGAGTTCGCCTGGAACGACGTCTGCGATTGGTATCTGGAGCTGAGCAAGCGCCGGCTCAACCCCGGTGAGAACCCCTCAGCCGAGGCCCTGGCTGATCAGCGGGTGGCCAAGCAGGTGCTGGCCAAGGTGATTAGCCAGATGCATCTGATGCTGCACCCGTTGATGCCCCACCTCACCGAGGAGCTCTGGCACAGCGTCACCGGCGAGCCGGAGACCACCTTCCTGGCCCTGCAGCCCTGGCCGGCCCTGGATGAAAGTGCTCTGGATGATGCGTTGGAAGCCTCCTTCGCTGAGCTGATCGGCGCCATCCGTGTGGTGCGCAACCTGCGGGCGGTGGCGGGCCTTAAGCCCTCGCAATCGGTGCCGGTGCGCTTCGTCACCGGCCGCGGCGAACTGGCGGCTGTGCTCACCAAGGGCAAGGCCGACATCACGGCGCTGACCCGGGCGGAGTCCGTGGCGGTGATGGCGGAGGCGGAGGCTGATGCGGCTCCAGTGGCCAAGGCCCTGGCGGGGGTGAGCGGTGAGCTGCAGGTGCTGCTGCCGATCGAAGGGCTTGTGGATCTCGATGCGCTCAAGGGCCGCCTGGAGAAAGACATCGCCAAGGCCGAGAAGGAGATTAAGGGCCTGGCGGGCCGGCTGGGCAACCCCAACTTCGCCGACAAGGCGCCGCCGGAGGTGGTGGCGGAATGCCAGGCCAACCTTGATGAGAAGCAGGCCCAGGCCGATCTGGCTCGCAAGCGCTTGGCGGATCTGAGCTGAGTCGGTGATTCAGGTTGAGGGGCTGAGCAAGATTTACCGGGTTGCCGAGAAGCAGCCCGGCTTGGCCGGCACCCTGCGCCATTTCATCCGCCGCTGCACCCGGGACGTCACCGCGGTGCAGGACGTTTCCTTCCGGATTGAACCTGGGGAGATGGTGGGCTTTCTCGGTGCCAACGGCGCCGGTAAAACGACCACGCTCAAGATGCTCTGCGGCCTGATTCACCCCAGTGCCGGGGAGGTTCAGGTGGCCGGGCATCGGCCCCAGCGCCGGCAGGCGGACTTTCTGCGCCGGATCACCCTGGTGATGGGGCAGAAGCAGCAGCTGCTCTGGGACTTGCCGCCGATGGATTCGCTGCGGGTGAATGCGGCCGTCTACGGCATCCCCGATGGCGTGGCTCGGCGGCGGATCAACGAGTTGGCAGACCTGCTGGAGCTGGGGGAGGAGCTCACCCGGCCGGTGCGCAAGCTTTCCCTGGGCCAGCGGATGAAGGCCGAGCTGTTGGCGGCACTGCTGCACGAGCCGGAGGTGCTGTTCCTCGATGAACCGACCCTGGGGTTGGATGTGAATGCTCAGGCCCGGGTGCGTCAGTTTCTGGCGGAGTACAACCGCCGCACGGGGGCAACGGTGCTGCTTACCAGCCATTACATGGCTGACATCACGGCGTTGTGCTCTCGGGTGCTGTTGATTCATCAGGGGCGGTTGTTCCACGACGGCCCCCTCGAGGCGCTGGCTGATCAGCTGGCGCCGGAGCGGGAGGTGCGGTTGGAGTTGGAGTCGCCGGTGGCGCCTGAAGCCTTGGCTGGTTTGGGACGGTTGGAGTTGATGGAGGGGTGTGACGTGCGGCTGTTGGTGCCCCGCGATCAGCTCACGGCCGTGGTGGCCCAGCTGCTGGATCGTTTTGCAGTGCGCGATCTGGACGTGACCGATCCGCCGATTGAGGAACTGATCGGTGGCCTGTTCCGCCAGGGGCGCGTCTGATGCGGATCTTCGGCCTGAACCGGCGGATCATCCGGGTGCTGCTGGGCTCCCAGTACGCCCACATGCTCGAGTACCGGGCCGAGATTGCTCTCTGGGCTCTCTCCGGTGTGTTGCCGTTCATCATGCTCAGCGTCTGGAGTGGCAGCGATGCGCGCTCGGGGCTGGGGCTGGATGGGGTGGCCCTGGATCGCTATTTCCTCAGCGCTTTTCTGGTGCGCCAGTTCTCGGTGGTGTGGGTGGTCTATGCCTTTGAGGAAGACGCTCTTCTCGGCCGGCTTTCGCCCTATCTGCTGCAACCACTGCACCCACTCTGGCGTTATGTGGCGTCTCACCTGGGTGAGCAGCTCACCCGTCTGCCCTTCGCGGCCCTGATCGCTGCGGTGTTCTTTGCGGTGCAGCCCCAGGCCTTCTGGTTGCCGTCGTTGGAGGGCGTCCTGATGGCCTGGATCGCCACCTGGATGGCCTTTGCCATTGCCTTCCTGTTCCAGAGTCTGATTGCGGCCCTGTGCTTCTGGAGTGAAAAGGCCAGTGCCCTGGAGAGGCTCCAGTTCATTCCGTTTGTTTTTCTCTCTGGCTTGTTGGCGCCGCTCACGGCCTTCCCTCCGGCGGTGCGGGCTGTGGCCCAGTGGACACCGTTTCCGTATCTGATCGACTTTCCGGCTCGGGTGCTGGCGGGCCAGCCGGTGGATCTGCTGGCGGGCTTCGGGGCGCAGCTGGCTTGGATTGCCCTGTTGTTGCCGCTTGTGCTGCTGCTTTGGCGGGCCGGGGTGCGGCGCTACAGCGCCATGGGGGCCTGATGAGGCGGTACTGGCGAACCCTGTGTCGCTTCTGGGGCACAGCCGTGGCGGTGCAGTTGGAATATCAGGTCAACGTCTTGATCGAGCTGCTGGCGGTTGTGATGAGCCTCAGCGGCAGCCTGTTTCTGCTTTCGTTGTTCTATGGCTCCAATCAGACGTTGGGGGGCTGGAGCTGGGCCCAGGCCCTGATGGTGCAAGGGCTTTATACGGTGTTCGACGGCATGGCCAGCACCTGGCTGCGCCCCAACCTCGGCGCGATCGTCACCCACGTGCGCGAGGGCACCCTGGATTTCGTGCTGCTCAAGCCGATCGACAGCCAATTCTGGTTGTCGCTTCGTACGCTGTCCCCAGCGGGGTTGCCGGAAATCTGCCTGGGGCTTGGGCTCCTGCTCTGGGGCAGTCGCCAGGCCGCTGTGGAGTTCAGCCTGTCCTCCGTTTTCATCGTGCTGGTGATGCTGCTGGCCGGAGGCTTGATCCTCTATTCGCTCTGGTTTCTGATCGCTGCCACCAGCATCTGGTTCGTCAAAACCTGGAATGCCACCGAGGTGTTGCGGACGCTGTTGTCCTCCGGCCGTTATCCCCTCACCGCCTATCCACCAACCCTGCGCCTTGTGTTCACTGTGGTGCTGCCAGTGGCGTTTCTCACCACGGTGCCTGCCCAGGTGTTGCTCGGCGAGGCCGCCGTTCCGATGGTGTTGACTGGCTTGGGCTTGGCAGTGATGTTTTTTGCAGCGGCGCGGACTTTTTGGTTGTTTGCCCTGCGCTCATACACCTCAGCATCCAGTTGAGAGGACCTGCTAGGCGGATTGACGGTGAAGAACTGGAGGCAGCCCATCCTTTAAGGGGGGCGTGCCTGAGCGATTGAAGGGTCGGCATCAAGTGAACCTCTTGTCGTGGATGTGCTTTTGTGTGCGGTATGCGATAGATCGAGCCAATTCAATCGTTCCGATTGAGGTTCAGGGTTGAAATCAATGGGATAATTAATTTTGTCGGCAGCTGCCGTCTGCATTGAAGAGGTAGCCCTGTGCATATTCGCATCCCAATGATTCGAGAATGCGTTTCTGCTCGAATGTCTCAACTCCTTCTCCGATGAGAAACATGTTGAAGGCTTTGGACATGTCGATAATTGATTTGACCAATTCACTCCCTGACTCTTTGTTTAAATTTTTTGTGTATGAGCGATCAAGTTTTAGGCAGCTAAATGGTAATTTCCTCAAAAGCTCGATTGACGAATATCCCGTTCCGAAGTCATCAAGATAAAAGCTGACTCCATGGTCTTTTAATTTTGACATATGTGTCTTCGTGGTTTGCAGATCCTGAAGGAGTGCTGTTTCTGTGATTTCGATGCGGATCAACCCAGGGTTGATCGAACGATCTTCCAGGTTTCTGGTGAAAGTGTCAGGAAAGTTTGGTTCCAGGAATTGAAGTGGGCTGATGTTGATTGATATGTAGGTCTTGTTGCCAGGGCTTTGCTCTTTAATCTTGCTCTTGATATTGTCAAGGATTGATGTTGTGAGCAGACCGATAATGCCTGATTCTTCTGCGCATTCAATTAGATAGGGAATCGGCTTTTTGAGTGCTGGGCATCGAAACAGAGCTTCATGTCCCACAACG
Source organism: Synechococcus sp. KORDI-52 (assembly GCF_000737595.1). Taxonomy (NCBI): domain Bacteria; kingdom Bacillati; phylum Cyanobacteriota; class Cyanophyceae; order Synechococcales; family Synechococcaceae; genus Synechococcus; species Synechococcus sp. KORDI-52. The sequence goes on from NZ_CP006271.1 coordinate 600,780, forward strand.
GTTGGGTGATGACTTAAAGCATTTCCACCCGAAAGTTCGACAATCGGTTGTAGGAGCAATCCAGTTTCTCCCGTTTCAATCATGTCTCTTAATTTTTCGGACGTATTTGCTTTTGACATAATGGCCGATGCCATTCCTTTCTCGTAAATGAAATAACGGTTGCGGCCGATTTCTTTGGCCTTATACAGAGCTATATCGGCTTTATCTAAAAGTGTTGATGCAGATTCTGAATTGGGGCTATCCAAGCAAATTCCGATGCTGCAGGTGTTGTTGGATCTGCATGCTTCAAGTTGATAGGGATGAGTAAGTCGTAAAAGCAATTTTTCTCCCATTGCTTTCACCCTCTCCATCACCAAGGATGAATCTTCCATAGGAAAGCGTGTGATGATAACGAATTCATCGCCTCCAAGTCGGGCGAGAAAGTCAGTAGGGCGCACACATGACTTGAGGCGATTGGCAAATTCAATGAGGAATTGATCTCCCGTGGTGTGGCCATGGGAGTCATTTAAAAATTTAAAGTTATCAACGTCGATCATGAAAACAGCAAGTCGATACTCTTTTCGCAGCAATCCTTTCGTTGATCTAGAGATTTCCTCCTCAAAAGCGGAACGGTTCATTAAGCCTGTAAGTGTGTCGTGGAATGCAAGGTGTTGGATGCTTTTTTGTTGCTCTTTCTCGCGAGTAATATCATTGGCCACAAGGGCAACGACGCTGGGTTTTTGATTAATGGCCTCAGTGACGACGGCTTCTATCTTTAGGAAGCATTCCTTTTTTGATCTTGTTTTAACGGCTTTAATTTCTGTCCCTATGGTTGAGTTGGTTTCTAGATTGCAAGTTTGATTACTCACATTGTTGAGAAATTTTCGAAATCTTCTGTGATCCTCTGGTGCTATAAACTGTTTCCACCATTCATTTGCCTCGCTCGGTTGATGTTGCTGCATCAGTGCCGTCGTGCTTGCAGAGATCTCCAGCAACATTCTCATCTTTAGCGAGAGTATCGATCGGTCATTGCTGATCTCCCACTCCCACCATCCGTCATTGGTGCCTTCAAAGGCTGAGCGCGTGCGTAACTGCGCTTCCTCAAGATCATCGATCAAGCTTGATATCTTTGAAAGCTTCTCTTTTTCACGTTTTAGCTGGTTCCTGCTGGTTAGAGCAAGTGCTCCAAAAGTTGGGATAAAAATTGTCCCAAATGCACTGAACAAAACCAACTCAATATTTCTCAGGTTTTTGCGATCGTCTCCGCTTCCGAGTGAATGTCCAGTCAGTGTTCCCAATTGAATATCCCGGTTGCTGATCAAGGCCCGCCCTGTGAAATTCTCTTTTTTAATGTCTGCAACGTCGGTGGGCATGTCTTCAAGACTGCATTCCGCGGGAACCCTGTTGTAGATTACCTCTGGTTTTTGATCTCTACTGGTTCGAGTGGCTATTGACAAGCTCTTGCCCTTGTTGTCTGTGACGACAAGGCAGGTGATGCTCGGATTTTCTCGCAGAAGGTTGATGAGATTATTGTCGATATTCGCGTAATCTTTTAGCAATACTGGGTTTTCAAGTTGTATTGCGATTCTATTGATTACATTCTGAAAGTCAATTTTTTGCTTTTTTTGCAATTGATGTCCAAGCCACGCATCAGATCCGATTGCGGCGATTGAAAGGCAAACGATTGGTATTGTAAATGGAGTTGATCTCCAGATAAAATTTTTGCATCTAACAGATAGCTGTTTGATGTTTATATTATGGCGAATCATTGGAGATATTGTTGCAGATTAAGCTCTTTTATGCTTGCGTAGTCTCTTGTGTAATTCGCTGGAATTGGATGAGTTAGTTGTGCACTCCTCAGCATTGAGGCATGCCTATCGTCTTGTCTTAGGTTGAGCCAGGCTTGTTGGATGTCTTGAACTTCACTGTTTGGAAGTTTTGTGGATGCTGAGAATGGGTGTGCTGGAAATTCCAGGGTTTCGGCAATAATTGTTAATTGTGATCGAAGATTCTCGTCTTCGCGCTGGTATGTCAAGAACACTCCGCCTCCAATGATGCTTGGATCAGTGGCTACGATTCGGTATACATTCTGATGCGTTTTGACATAGCGGACTGGTAAATCAATGCCATTGATGTCGAGATAGCTCTTATTCAGCAGTGATGCTCCAAAGGCGGTGCCAAAAGGTGCTACAAATGTTTCATTTTCTATGTCGCTTAACTGTTTAATTCCGCTGCTTTTGTTCGCCACAATGATTCCCTTGATGTGGCTTTTCTCGTCTCTTATGATGGGTTCATATTTGTCATTATGCTTTGATTGTTGAAAAGGGCACATGAAAGTGTAATCAATTTCTTCGGCTTCAATGGCGGCTAGATAGTCTACATTCGATTTGTGATGCTTGATCTCAAAGCAAACATTTGTTTGTTGCCCTATTTTGGTCAAAAGTGGCCAATATATTGAATGTATATCTGATGCCGTTAATCGGGGAATTGCCGCAAATATTCGTCGTTGGGCTTGAGTTGATGAACTGCCAGCGCAGTCCTGCTGTTTGATGAAGGTGTCTTTTTTGGTCTTGGATGAGAGTTGCTCATGTGTCGGCTGAGAGTTGTTCGACTTGCAACTTAAAAGGGCAAGCAAAACGATCAATGAAAGAACTATTTTCAATTGATCACTGCTTCTTTGTGGAATCTAGCTCGGTTTGGGGATGACCAGTATTGGATGGTTGTCTTTTTTTAGGGCTATCCCACCTGTGCTCTCTTTTTTTGTGGGAGGTGCAATGCTCTCTTCAGTGGTGCTTCGGCTGTTTGATTGTGCTGATTCAGTCTTGGCTTGTGGATCTGCTGGATCTTTTGCGCACTCCGTTTGGAGCGCTTCTTTTCATTCCGATCTATGCCTTGTGGGTCACTCTGCTGCTGCCGGGTGTCTGGGCTTCGATGCTGGCGGGGGTTTTGTATGGGCCTTGGCTTGGTAGCGCCGTTGTCTTCTTCGCTGCCTGCCTGGGGGCTGAAGTGGTGTTCCTGTTAGGTCGTCACTGGTTGCAGGGTTGGGTGCGCCAGCGGCTGACGCAATGGCCGAAGCTTCATGCAGTTGAGCAGGCTGTAAATCAGGAAGGCTTGAAGTTGGTTCTGTTGACCCGCTTGTCACCCGCCTTTCCCTTCTCGTTGCTGAATCTGGCCTATGGCCTCAGCGCTGTGTCCTTACGGGATTACAGTATTGGCTTGATCGGGATTCTTCCGGGCACGGTTCTGTTTTGCGGGCTCGGCGCCCTGGCCGGTGACGTTGCGCGATTTAATGATGTCCTTGCCGGTGAGGCTGATGGCTTCACCTGGGGTCTTCGTGTGATGGGTGTCGTGGCCACCTTGGCGGTGGTCTGGCTGGTTGGTCGTGCCGCCCGTCAGGCCCTTGATGATGGTTCCGGGGGTTGATGGGGCAGGTCGCGCAGGCTGGCGATCAGGACAAACCAGGCGAGCCGCAGCCGGGCTCCGATGCCCCGCCGTTGTTGTAGTTCAGCCAATTTGGCCCGTCCGCAGTCGGTTTTGATCCAGCGATGCAGAACAGGGGACGATGGGTTCATGGCTGCAGCATGGAGGTGAGGTCGGCTTCGCTGAGCACCGTCACCCCAAGGCCCTCGGCTTTGCTCAGTTTGCTGCCAGCGGCTTCGCCCGCCACCAGATAGTCGGTTTTCTTGCTGACGCTGCCGCTCACCTTGCCGCCGGCCGCTTCGATCAGCGCTTTGGCGTCGCTGCGGCTCAGGCTGGGGAGTGTGCCCGTGAGCACCAGGGTCTTGCCCTGCAGCACGCCGTCGGCGTCAGCTCCGGCTTGGCTGGCAGCCTTCTGCTCAGAGGCACTGGCTTCCAGGGTGAGGCCGACGCTTTGCAAGTCCTGCAGCAATTGTTCGTTGGCGGGAGTGCGCAGCCACTGCCCAAGGCTGGAGCTGATTTCCGGGCCGATGCCATGCAGTTCGGCGATCTGCTCCGGGGCCTCCAGCGCCGCTGCCGCGAGGTTGTCGATGCTGAAGAACTCGGTGGCGAGTGCTTTGGCGTTGACCTCACCGATGTGGCGGATGCCGAGGCCGTAGAGCTGGCGGTGCCAGGGCTGCTGCTTGGAGGCCTCCAGGGCCTTCACCAGGTTGGTGGCCGATTTGTTGCCCATCCGATCCAGGCTGGCAAGCAGGGCTGCATCCAGGCGGTAAAGATCGGCCAGCGAGCCCACCAGTCCGCGGTCCACCAGCTGTTCGATCAACTTGCTGCCGAGGCCATCCACATCCAGGGCGCCCTTGCTCACCCAGTGCCGCAGGCCACCCCGCAGGATCGCCGGGCAGCTGCTGTTCACACAACGGGTTGCAGCTTCATCGCCCTCCCGCACCAGGCTGGAGCCGCATTCCGGGCAGTGCTGCGGCAGTTGCACCGGGGTGGCGTCGCTGGGCCTCAGCTCCGGCAGCACCCGCACCACTTCCGGAATGATCTCCCCGGCTTTGCGCACCACGATGGTGTCGCCCAAGTGCAGATCCAGTTCAGCGATCCGATCTGCGTTGTGGAGGGTGGCGCGGCTGACGCTGGTGCCGGCCAGGGCCACCGCTTCGAATTCGGCCACGGGGGTGATCGCACCGGTGCGGCCCACCTGAGCACCAACGCGGAGCAGACGGGTGGGGGCTTCTTCGGCCGGGTATTTGAGGGCGATGGCCCAGCGCGGGGCCTTCTGGGTGAAGCCGGCTTCGTCCTGCAGCTGCAGGTCGTCCAGCTTCACCACCACGCCATCGGTGGCATAGGGGAGGTCATGGCGACCCTGCTCCCAGTGGTCGCAGAAGCGTTGGATGGCAGTAAGGTCTTCGCAGAGTTCCCGGTTCGGGTTCACTCGGAAACCGGCCGAGTTCAGCCATTCCAGAGCCGCCCATTGGCCGGGGGGTTGGGCGCCACCCGGCAGGTGCAGGGTGTAGGCGAAGAAGTCGAGCCGGCGGGCGGCCACCACTTTCGGATCCAGTTGGCGCAGGGTTCCGGCGCAGGCGTTGCGGGGGTTTGCGAACAGCGCTTCGCCCCGTTGTTCCCGTTCGGCATTGATCGCCGCGAAGGTGGCATCAGGGATGAAGGCCTCTCCTCGCACTTCCACCCATTCCGGTGGGTTCTCCATCTGCAGCCGCAGCGGTATGGAACTGATCGTGCGCACATTGGCGGTGATCTCTTCACCGCGGCTGCCATCACCCCGGGTGGCGGCCCGTTCCAGGACCCCGTCGCGGTAGCTCAGTGCGAGGGCGTTGCCGTCAATCTTCAGTTCCCCCACCAGGGGCAGGCGAGTGTTGCTGGGACGGTCCAGCACCTTGAGCAGCCGTTCGTGCCAGGCCTGCAGGTCGTCGCGGTTGAAGGCGTTGTCGAGGCTGAGCATGCCCACGCGGTGCTCAACGCTGGTGAACCCCTCCGCCGGAGCTCCACCCACCCGCTGGGTGGGACTGTCGGACCGTTGCAGGTCCGGATGGTTCTGTTCCAGCTCGAGCAGTTCGCGATAGAGGCGGTCGTAGACCGCGTCCTCCATCACCGGAGCATCAAGAACGTAGTAAGCGTGGCCGGCACGGTTGAGCAGCTGCCGCAGTTCCGCGGCCCGCTCGTGCGGATCAGCCATTGACCTGGTTGATGCGGGCAATGCGCCAGTTGTCGTCCACCTTTGTGAAGGTGAAGTCGAGGGGGAGCTCTTCGTCGCCTTCGGACTTCAATTTCACGGTGAGAATCAAGTTGCCTTCCTGCACGCGGGGGCGGCCGGACTTGAGGTTGCGGAACTTGTTCAGCTTGAGGCCTGCCAGGAAGCGGATGAACTGCTGGCGGCTCACGTGCTGCCGGTAAGCCTTGGTGGTGAGCAGATAAGCGGCATCGATGCGGCCGGCAGCCACCTGGGTGAAGAACTGCTTGATCAGGGGGTTGATGCCGCGGGCGTCGAGCACCAGCTTCACGGCGTTGTAGATCCAGTACCCCAGCAGGGTGGCTCCCCCGGCCAGCAGAGCTTTGCTGCCGATGTCACGCACTAGTCCCAGTTCCATCACCAGCTCTCAAAGCAGGGCCGAGTCTGACTGACCACGGCAAGATGGCGCTGATTCGGATCTCCTCCCCCCGTTCTGTGCCTTTGCAGCCCCTGCTGCCGTTGTTTCATCGCCTCAACCGGGAGCATTTCGGCGGCGCTTTGGTGGATGGGGGTCAGCCGTTGACGGCGGTGCGTTGGAGCGATGGACGGATGAGCCGCACGGCGGGGTTCTACCGCCGGGGTCCCGGGGTGGGTGAGGGCCGGGGCAGCGAGATCGTGCTGTCGCGTCCGGTGCTCGAGCCGTTGCCGCAGAGCGCCACGGAAAGCACGCTCTGCCACGAGATGATCCATGCCTGGGTGGATCTGGTGCAGCGTCGCCGCGAAAGCCACGGGCCGCTGTTCCGAGCTCGGATGGCTGCCATCAATGCGGCTCAGAGCCGGTTTCAGGTGAGCATTCGCCACAGCTATCCGGTGCCGCCCAGAACGCCGCGTTGGCTGGCGGTCTGTCCCCGTTGCGGCCGTAGTACCCCCTGCCGGCGGCGAACGCGCAATGCTGCCTGCCGCTTCTGTTGCATTGAGCACTTTCACGGCCGCTGGGATGCCAGCTGCGTGCTCAGGTACGTGGAGGCGGAGGGCTAGATGGAGGTGTTCTGGCTGTCTCTGGAGTGCGGCGGTGTGGTGATTGTGTTGCTGGGATTGCGGCGGGAACAGTGGTTACGCCGCCGCCGTCGGTAACGTCAGGGGATGGAGGAGCATTTCGACCGGTTGGATCGGTTCCGTGATCAGCGGGATCGCCGTCTCGACCAGTTCTTGGAAACTGGACGTCAACTTGTGGATGGAGTGTCCGGTCGTCGTCCTGGACAACGCCCCGGGCAGCGGCGCTCCGGTTTGGATCTCGATTCGGTGGGCCGCTGGGTTGGCGAAAAAGTGGAGTGGCTGCTGGAAGAGGACGACGACTGGCAGGAGCCTTGGCAAGAGGCTGGCCGTGGCCGCCCAGAGCCTGCGCGTTCGATGCGCTCTGCCCGGCGCCCCCTTGAGGCGATCTCCCGCCGTAGGCGACGCGGAGCCTCAGCTCAGGTTCCAGCGCCAACAGCCACGCCGACTGTGGCTCAGGAGTTCAATTCCGATCCAGGGGAGTGGCCGGAGGACGACAGCTTCCGGGTGCAGCGCTGGTCACGCTCGGGCCAGCCGGCAGCCCGTCCGGAGCCCGAAGCCGCCCCCAATCCAGCGGGCTATCGACGGGCCTTGCCGCGGTCCAGCCGCCGCCGGGCCGATTAACGGCTGGCGTGAAGTGAGCGCGGGCTGACCCGGTAGCGGCAGCCTCGTTCAGCCAGCTGGTGGTTCACATCGTCGAGCAGCTCTCCGGGCATCTCTTCCGCCATCTGGTCGGCCGTGGCCGTGATGGAGGGAGATCCCACCTGGAGGGCTTCCAGCAGTTGGGTCCACTGCTCCACTTGGAGGCTGCGGCTCATGGGTTCATACCCCTTTTTTTCCAGCAGCTGGCTGCAGACGGAGCGGTTCCAGAGCACGGTGCGTCCCTGGCCATGGGGGCCGGTCTGCATGGCGGCATTGGCGTCGAGGGCGCTCTGGGTGGGGCGTCCGCGACGGTCACGCCAGCCTTGATGCTCAAGGGTTTTGCCGCAGTGAATTGCCGAAATGCCGTAGATCCGACCGAGGTCGGTGAGGCTGAGCCAGGAGGTGGTGGCAGCCATGACACGGTGACCCGAAGTGCTCACATCTTCCTGACAGCACAACTAAAGGCAAGTTGTCAAGAGCAAATCCCAACAAACCCGCAGGATTGTTCATGAATTTTGTTGAAATTCCTGGCGCAGCGTGGGCCCAAGCCAGGTTTCGAGTTGCGGGCTGAACACTTCGCGAATCACGGTGAGGGCCTTGCCCTGGCGGAAGAAGCGGTAGTGGCGGCTCCAGTAGGGGCCGCGATGGCCAAAGGTCTGGTCGAGCCACTCCCCTTCCACCAGCGCCAGGCCATCCACTTCGCGGAACAGCTCAGAACGCCCTTCAGTGAGGCTTTTCCAGATCGGTTGGTTGCGGTCTCGCAAATGCCAATCCGCTTCGGCTTGGTTCCACCAGCTTTCGGCCCAGGCCAGCGGAGTACCGCCGCAGGTCAGCCACACCTGGCGGCGCAGCAGGGGGGCCATCAGTTCCTTCACTTCCTCGGGTGCCCCGGGATGGTCGACTGGGTCGGCCTCCATGGCGATCAGATCCACGGCCACCGGTGAACCGGTGAGCAGGCGCAGGTGGCGAGTCGGGCTGCCATCCCCCAGCAGCATCAGCCTCCAGGGGCCGGGGAGTTGGCGAGGCCCCTCCGCCGAGAGCACCGCCGCGGTCGGGGCTTGCCAGAGCTGGCGCGGTGATGGATGAAGTTGCGGGTTTGGGTTCAGAAGAGCCCTCCCACCGAGAGGGTTTGGCTCAGGCCGTTGCGGCTGATCACGGCACCGCTGTCGGTGACGGCGGTGAGGGTCCAGCCGCTGCTGCCGATGGCATCGCCGATGCCGGCGGACACCGATCCCTGCCCCAGCTGAAAGATGGCTGAGCTGGTTCCACCGGGGCCCTGCACAATGCCGTTGAGTTTAGGAGTGCTCTCGATTGGAGCCGGGGTTTGATCGCTGGTTTGGGACTCAACTGGCAACGGCTGCTGGATTGGCAGGGTCAGGGGCTCCAGGCTCTGGATCGCCACTGCAGCGTCCACAGGTGTCGCCCTTTCTTTGGAGCGGGCCTCCTGGGCCGTGAGTTGGTCGCGCAGCCGTTCGATCAGGGCAACGTTTTGCTGTCGTTCCAGGTCCAGGCGAGAGCGTTGCAGGCTGTTCACCACCCATCCGCTGCAGATCACCCCGGCGAGGGCGACGCCACTCATGAGTGGCAGCAGCCAGGGGGCGGCAGAGCGACGGTCCGGGACCGCCGCGGCTGGCTCATGCACATCAACATCCACTGGCACCAGGTGTGGCTGGGCGGGGGGCGTGGCCGTCTCACGCTCAAACACCTGGTCCATCACCTGCTCGGCACGCAGATTCCAGTAAGCATGTGAGGTGGGAACCCGGGCTGACACTGCAGGCACTTACAGGGCACCAAAGTTATCGAGCTTCTGCGGTCGGGGCGAGGGGTTGGTGTTGCCTGTTCTGCAGTTCCAGCCACATCAGCAGGGCTGTGATGTCGGCCTTGCTGACGCCGGGGATTCGGCTGGCCTGACCCAGGGTGGTGGGTTGAATCGCCGTGAGCTTTTCGCGGGCTTCGTTCGAGAGGGTGCCGATATCCGTGTAGTTCAGATTGTCAGGCAGCTTTCGCTGGCTCTGGCGTTTCACTTGATCGATCTGCTGTTGCTGTCGCTGTAGATAGCCGCTGTATTTGATGTCGATCTCAGCCCCTTCGCGCACCGGTAGAGCCAGGTCGGCATCGGCCAGGCCATGGCGCACCAAATCGGCGGCGTGCATGCCCGGTCGGCGCAGAAGGTCGGCCAACGTGATGGAGCCCTTGATCGCTGCACCGGTTTCCTGCTCCACCGCCGGAGCCACCGGATCGCTCACCTTGAGCCGCACAGTTTCCAGCCGTTGCTTTTCGCTCTCCAGGGCTTGGAGTTTGTCTTCGAACAGCTGCCAGCGGCGGTCATCAATCAGGCCGAGCTCACGGCCCAGGGGCGTCAGCCGGCGGTCGGCGTTGTCACCTCGCAGGATCAGACGGTATTCGCTGCGGCTGGTGAGCACGCGGTAGGGCTCGCGCAGGTCTTTACTCACAAGATCGTCGATCATCGTGCCGATGTAGCTGCCTTCGCGGGGGAAGTACACCGGCTCCTGGCCGCCGACCATGCGAGCGGCGTTGACGCCGGCCACCAGGCCCTGGGCGGCAGCTTCCTCGTAGCCTGTGGTGCCATTGAGCTGGCCGGCGCTGAACAAACCGCGCACCAGCTTGGTTTCCAGGGATGGCTTGAGCTGGGTGGCGGGCAGGTAGTCGTAATCCACCGAATAGGCCGGCCGCAGCATCACCGCTTGCTTCAGGCCCGGCAAGCTGCGCAGCAGTTGCAGTTGGATCGGTTCCGGCAGGCCGGTGGAGAAACCCTGCACATAGATCTCCGGCGTGTCACGCCCCTCCGGCTCCAGGAAGATCTGGTGACTGTCCTTGTCTGCGAAGCGAACGATCTTGTCTTCGATGGAGGGGCAGTAGCGGGGCCCTTTGCTGTCGATCACACCGCCGTAGATGGCGGTGAGGTGCAGGTTGTCGCGAATCAGCTGATGGGTTTCGGCTGTGGTGCGGGTGATGTGGCAGCTCATCTGCTCACCGCTCACCCATGCAGCCGGGTCAAAGGAGAAGAAGCGGTCCGCCGCATCGCTGGGCTGCTCCTCCAGTTGATCGAGGGCGATGCTGCGGCGGTCCACCCGGGCAGGGGTGCCGGTTTTGAGCCTGTCGGTCTGGAAGCCGAGGTGCTGCAGCGCTTCGGTGAGGCCTTCGGCGGCCTGTTCGCCAGCGCGGCCAGCGGCCATCGATTGATGCCCCACCCAGATGCGGCCTCCAAGGAAGGTGCCGGCGGTGAGGATCACAGCGTCAGCGCCATAGACGCTGCCGAAATAGGTGCGGATTCCGCTGATGCGTTGCTGATCGCCTTCACCGCTGGTTTCCAGCCCGGTCACCATGGCTTCGCGCAGGGCGAGGTTGGGGGTGTGCTGGAGCAGTTGCAGCATCTGCCTGGAATACAACCGCTTGTCGGTTTGGGCGCGCAGGGCCCAGACGGCCGGGCCGCGGCTGGCGTTGAGGATGCGCTTCTGGATGGCGGTGGCATCGGCCAGGCGTCCGATCACGCCACCGAGGGCATCCACTTCATGGACGAGCTGGCTTTTGGCCGGGCCGCCGACGGCAGGGTTGCAGGGCTGCCAGGCGATTCGATCGAGATTGAGGCTGAACAAGGCGGTGTTGAGTCCCAGCCTTGCGGCAGTGATCGCCGCTTCACAACCGGCGTGGCCGCCGCCGACCACGATCACGTCGAAGGATTCGGTGGGGGCTGCGGAGAAGCTCATGGCTTCATTATCTGAGTTGGTTCAGGCCGCCAGGTTGCGGAAGCGGGTGAACTGGGGCTCGAACAGCAGCTTCACCGTGCCCACAGGGCCGTTGCGGTGCTTGGTCACGATCACTTCGGTGATGCCGCGGTCGGGGGTTTCCGGGTTGTAGTACTCATCGCGGTAGATCATCAACACCAGATCGGCGTCCTGTTCGATCGAGCCCGATTCCCGCAGGTCGCTCAGCATGGGGCGCTTGTTGGTGCGTGCTTCCACGCCGCGGCTCAACTGCGAAAGGGCAATCACCGGCACGTTCAGTTCCCGGGCCATCTGCTTCAGGCCCCGGGTGATGCGCGACAACTCCTGCACGCGATTGTCGGAGCCCGAGCCTTCCATCAACTGCAGATAGTCGATCATCACCAACCCCAGCTCCTTGCCCTGTTCCGCCATCAGCCGACGGCACAGTGAGCGCATCTCCAGCACGCCGGAGTTGGGTTTGTCGTCAATGAAGATCGGCAGTTGCCCCAGGCTGTTGATGCCCTGGCCCAGCAGCGGCCATTCCTCCTGTTGCAAACGTCCAGTGCGCAGCCGCCCCGCTTCAATGCCCACCTCCATCGAGAGCAGGCGGTAGGTGAGCTGTTCTTTGCTCATCTCCAGGGAGAACAGGCACACCGGCAGGTCGTGCAGCTGCGCCACGTTCTTGGCCAGGTTCAGCACGATCGAGGTTTTGCCCATGGCCGGCCGGCCGGCCACGATGATCAGGTCGCTGCGTTGCAGACCCTGGGTCATCGCATCCAGGTCGTAGAAGTTCACGGGGATGCCGGCCACCGAGGTGCCCAGCGAGCGACTTTCGATCTCCTCAAATGTCTGGGTGAGGATCTCGGCCGTGGGGGTGAGGCCTTTGGAGGGTTTCTCCTGGCTGATGGCAAAGATCTTCTGTTCCGCCTGGTCCAGCACCTGCTCCATGGGCAGGGTCTGGTCAAAGCCCAGCTGGATCACTTCGTTGCCGGAGCGGATCAGCTGGCGTCGGAGGAACTTGTCCATCACCAGTCTGGCCACCTGCTCGATTGAGGCGGTGGACGGAACCCGCTCCACCAGCTCCACCAATCGGCTGTTGCCTCCCACCTTCTCCAAGGCGCCGGTGTCGGCCAGCCAGGCGCTCATGGCGGTGAGATCCGTCGGTTTGCCCTGACCATGCAGCATCAGGGCGGTGCGGAAGATCTCCCGGTGGGCGTTCAGATAAAACGCTTCCGGCTGCAGAACATCGGCGACACGACCGATAGCATCGGGATCCAAAAGAATGCCACCCAGGACAGCTTCCTCGGCCTCCAGGTTCTGGGGCGGAAGCGAATCAGGCAGAGCCTCGAAATTGGGCTCGTCATCTCGACGGCCTTTGCCAAATCCACGGCGTCCCCCATCGTTGTTCTCTGGCAGGGGGACGCTCACCATGGCGGCAGGGCGCGAAGCAAAGGGATCACACTCTGGCTCGGATGAGCCATTTGAGTGTCATTTGACAGGGATCAGTAGCTGACCACTTCCAGGTTGATTTCAGCGGTAACTTCGCTGTGCAGCTTGACCGAAACGGTGTATTTGCCGGTGCGGTGGATTTCAGGCACCACGATGTCGCGGCGATCGATGTCCTTCTTGGTGGCTGCTTCGATGGCCTCGGCCACATCACCATTCGTCACGGTCCCGAACAGCACGTTGTCTTCACCGGTCTGCTTCTTCACGGTGAAGCGTCCAATGGTGGAGAGAGCTGTTTTGAAGTCAAGGGCTTGCTGTTTCAGCGCTGCCTGGCGTTCAGCTTCCTTGGCCCGGCGGTGCTCAACCTGCTTCATCACCGCAGGGGTGAGGGGCACAGCCTTGCCGAAGGGTAGGAGGAAATTACGGGCGTAACCCGGAGCCACCTCCACCAGGTCGCCGTCCTTGCCGAGGCTGAGGACGTCCTCATTCAGTACGACTTGTACACGCTTAGGCATGGGACCGGAACGAAGGTTGGAGACGGGTGCGATCGACCACGTTACGACGTGGCCTGTTGTCGAAGCTTGTCTGGAGCCTCAGGAGGCGCCGGGGACGTAGCGGGCTGTGCGGATTCGGCTGGCCAGTCCAAGGCGCTTGAGCAGTCGCACATGTTGCCAGGTGAGATCGAATTCAAACCAGCGCAGTCCATGGCGGGCACTTGCCGGATGGGCGTGGTGATTGTTGTGCCAGCCTTCTCCGAACGAAAGCAGCGCCACCCACCAACAGTTACGGGACAGATCCGGGCAGTCGAAATTTCGGTAGCCGAAGGCGTGGGTGGCTGAATTGACCAGCCAGGTCACGTGGTACACGACCACAAGGCGAAGAGGGATGGCCCACAGCACAAGTCCAAGGCCACCACCGTGGACCTGAGCAGCTTCACCGAACCAGTAAAGCCCCAACCCGAGGGGGATTTGCAGAAGCAGGAACCACCGGTCAAGCCAGCGATAAAAAGGATCGCACTGCAGGTCACCGGCGTAGCGGTCGAGTTCCTTCAGGGCAGGGATGTCATGCAGCATCCATTCGCTGTGACTCCACCACAAACCTCGACCAGCGTCGTGGTGATCAATCGGCTGGTCGGAAAAACGATGGTGATGGCGGTGGAGTCCGACCCATTCGATCGGACCGCTCTGGCAGGCCAGGGTGCCCATCAGCACCAGGATGCGCTCAACCCACACCGGCACCACCAGGCTTCGGTGCGCCACCAGACGGTGCAGGCCCAGGGTGACGCCTAGCACCGTCATCCAATAGAGAACGCCGAAGGCCACAACGCCCTGCCAGCTCCAGAAGCGCGGCAGCAGCGCCACAGTGGCGAGCACGTGCATCACCAGCATGAAACTGGTGGTTCCCATTTTGAGTTTGCGCTGACGCGCTGGCAGGGGGTCGCGCGGTGCCATCACCGCGGCCCGCTGCCGAAGCTCACGGGTATCAGCTGTTTGCGAGGAAACCAAACGGATTCTCCTGGGTTTGACAAGGCCGCTCAGACAGGAAAACCAGGGAGCGGATGGTGCCGTTAGTGACAGAAATCTAAAGGAGTTGCCGCATCGCAGCGGCTTCCCAGGTTTTGAATGCTGGTGTTGGCCAGGGTTTAGGACGGCATGACATCCGTCAGACAAGTGGTGGTCAGTGCGTTCGCAGATGATCTGATCGACGCGGTAGCGCTGAATCAGGCAGATCTCGCTTCAGCGAGGACGGCGGCGGTGGGGCAACGCTTGCAACGCGTGTTGGAGGCCCTGGCGGCGGAGCGCGTCGGAACCCAGCACTTTGCCTCGCTCACTGGCTACGGCCACGGGGATCAGGGGCGTGAGGTGGTGGATCGGGTGTTTGCCCGGGTGCTGGGGGCCGAAGCTGCGGCGGTGCGCCTGCAATTTGTCAGCGGCACCCATGCCATTGCCGCAGCGCTGTTCGGGGTGCTGCGGCCCGGTGATCGTTTGTTGTCCATCACCGGACGTCCCTACGACACCCTCGAGGAGGTGATCGGTCTCCGTGGAAGGGGCCAGGGCTCCCTGGCGGAGTTTGGGGTTGCCTACGACGAAATTGACCTGCAGCCGGACGGGTTGGTGGACGTGGTGGCGTTGAGCCAGGCCCTGGAGCAACCCTGCCGGATGGTGCTGATCCAGCGAAGTTGTGGCTACAGCTGGCGTCCATCGGTCATGATCGATCAGATCGCGGAGCTGTGTGAGCGCATCCATGCTTGCCAGCCTGACTGTGTTGTCTTCGTGGACAACTGCTACGGCGAGTTGGTGCAGGATCAGGAGCCGACGGCCGTCGGGGCGGATCTCATCGCTGGATCCTTGATCAAGAACCTTGGCGGCACCATCGCCCCCACCGGTGGTTACATCGCCGGCCGCAGGGATCTGGTGGAGCAGGCCTGCTGCCGGCTTACAGCCCCGGGGATCGGTAGTAAGGGCGGCACGGGATTTGATCTGCAGCGATTGGTGCTGCAGGGGCTGTTTCTGGCACCGCAGATGGTGTCGGAGGCCTTGATCGGCGCGGATCTGGTGGCAGGGGTGTTTGAGCGGCTGGGCTTCCCCGTGAATCCAGTGCCCGGGGCCGTACGCAGCGATTTGATTCAGGCGGTACAGCTGGGCAGTCCGGACGCCCTCAAAGTGGTGTGCCGTGCTTTCCAGGCGATGTCACCGATCGGGGCCTACCTCGATCCGGTGCCTGCCTCGATGCCCGGCTATGCCTCGGATCTGGTGATGGCCGGGGGAACGTTCATCGACGGCTCGACAAGTGAATTTTCGGCCGATGCGCCGCTGAGGGACCCGTTCAACCTTTATGTGCAGGGAGGCACCCATCGATCCCACATCCGCTTGGCCCTGTGCCGTGCGTTGTGTGACCTGGACGCGGCAGGACTGATCAATCTCCCGCAAACTGGTACAACCTGAAATTGTGTCGATGGCGTTCGCGTTCCCCGACTCTTTTCGCTTCGCCGACAGCCACGAGTACGCCAATGCTGATGGTGAGCTGGTGCGGGTTGGCATCAGTGCTTTCGCCGTTGATCAGCTGGGCGACATTGTCTTCGTGGACCTGCCGGAGGTGGGCACCAGCCTGGCGAAGGGCACCAGCTTTGGATCGGTGGAATCGGTGAAGGCTGTCGAAGATATGTACGCGCCCATGGCTGGCGAGGTGGTGCAACGCAATGAGGCAGTGCTGGCCAGTCCGGAGGAGCTTCAGAACGACCCCCATGGCGAGGGCTGGCTGCTGGTGCTGCGTCCAACGGATCTCTCCGAGCTCGACAGCCTGATGACCGCGGAGGCCTACGGCGCCAAGGTCAACGCCGGCTGACATCAATGGCGGGGCGCCGCTCTTACCATCGTTTGGCGGGCTGCTGCTTCAAACGTTGATTTCTCCTTTTTCGCAGCGGCACATTGGCCCGAATCAGGCGGAACAGAGCCGAATGCTGGAGGCACTTGGCTACAGCGATCTGAATGCGTTCATCGCTGATGTCGTGCCCGCCGATATCCTCGATCCAGTGCCTCCGCTCGAAGCGTTGCCGGAGGGTTGTGGGGAGGCGGAGGCCCTCCGGCAGCTGAACCAGCTGAGTGAGGCCAACGCCCGGCGACGTTCCCTGATCGGGTTGGGCTACTACGGCACAGCAACCCCGGCGTTGATTCAGCGCCACGTGTTCGAAAATCCTGCTTGGTACACCGCCTACACCCCGTATCAGGCCGAAATTGCCCAGGGGCGTCTGGAGGCTCTGCTCAACTTTCAAACCTTGATCAGCGAGCTCACGGGCTTGCCGATCGCCAATGCGTCGCTGCTCGATGAAGCCACCGCAGCGGCGGAGGCCATGAGCCTCAGCTTCGGGGTGTGCCGGCGCGCTGAGGCGACCCGGTTCCTGGTCGACTTCAATGTGATGCCGCAGACCTGGGCTGTGCTACAGACCCGCGCCGCTCCCCTCGGCATCGTCCTCGAGCAGATCGAACCGGGCACGGCCCTGATTGATGCGTCCGTGTTTGGTGTGCTGCTGCAATTGCCAGGTGCTGATGGCTGCATCTGGGACCCATCGGCCGTTATTGAAGCGGCCCATGCGGCGGGTGCTTTGGCCACCGTGGCCATCGATCCGCTGGCGCAGACCCTGATGGCGCCCGTGGGATCCCTGGGGGCAGACATCGCTGTGGGCAGCGCTCAACGCTTGGGGGTGCCGATGGGATTCGGCGGCCCGCACGCCGCCTTTTTCGCCACGGTTGAGTCCTACAAGCGTCAGATCCCCGGCCGCCTGGTGGGGCAGTCCAAGGATGCCGAAGGTCATTCGGCGCTGCGGCTGGCGTTGCAGACGCGTGAGCAGCACATCCGTCGTGACAAGGCCACCAGCAACATCTGCACGGCCCAGGTGTTGCTGGCAGTGATGGCCTCGTTTTATGCGGTGCACCACGGGCCTGATGGTCTGCAGGCCATTGCTCAGCGCATTGTTGGCCTGCGCAGCCAGCTGGAGCAGGGCCTGCGGGCCCTGGGTTATCCGCTGGAGCTGGCCGATCGTTTCGACACCGTCACCGTCCACTGTGCGTCGGCACCGACTGTGCACCGCGCTGCCGCAACGGCTGGTTTCAATCTGCGGGTGCTGCCCGATGGTGCAGCGCCGGCAGATGCCACCGGATTCGGCATCAGCCTCGATGAGCTCTCGGATCAACAGGAGCTGCAAGCCCTGCTCGCCCTGTTGGCCGATGCCAGTGGTCAGGCCACCCCGGAACTCGAGTCTGAGCAGCCCCTGTCCCTCTCCCTGCCGCAACGCAGCCAGCCCTGGCTGAGCCAGCCGGTCTTTCACCAGTACCGCAGCGAATCGGAGTTGCTGCGGTACATCCAGCGGTTGGTGAGCCGTGATCTGTCGTTGGTGCACGGGATGATCCCGTTGGGCAGTTGCACCATGAAGCTCAATGCCGCGGCTGAGCTGCAGCCGGTGAGCTGGCCTGCTTTTGCCGCATTGCATCCGTTTGCTCCAGCCGATCAGGGCCAGGGTTATCGCCGTCTGGCCGACGATCTGGAGCAATGGCTGGCTGCTCTGACGGGCTTTGCCGCCGTGTCGTTGCAGCCCAATGCCGGTTCTCAAGGGGAATACGCCGGGCTGCTGGTGATTCGCGCCTGGCACCGCTCCCGCGGTGAGGCCCATCGCGACATCTGTCTGATTCCCACCAGCGCCCATGGCACCAACCCAGCTAGTGCCGTGATGGCTGGCCTCAAGGTGGTGGCCGTGGCCTGTGATGACGAGGGCAACATCGATCAGCAGGATTTGGCGGCAAAGGCTGCCGAGCATGCCGATCGGCTGGCGGCGCTGATGGTGACTTACCCCTCCACCCATGGGGTTTTCGAAGCCGGCATCCGTGAGATCTGTTCGGTGGTGCATCAGCACGGCGGCCAGGTGTACCTCGACGGGGCCAACCTCAATGCGCAAGTGGGGCTGTGCCGTCCCGGTGCTTTCGGCGCCGATGTTTGCCACCTCAATCTGCACAAGACGTTTTGTATCCCCCACGGTGGTGGTGGCCCGGGTGTGGGGCCCATCGGTGTGGCGGCGCATCTGGCGCCATTTCTCCCGGGCCATCCGTTGCTGGCCTCGGCACCCTCAGCCATCGGCCCTGTTTCGGCGGCACCGCTCGGCAGCGCCAGCATTCTCCCGATCAGCTGGATGTATCTGCGGATGATGGGAGCGGAGGCCCTGCGTCAGGCCAGTGCCGTCGCGCTGTTATCGGCCAACTATCTGGCCCATCGGCTCGATGCCTCGTATCCCGTCCTGTTTCGAGGCAGCACCGGTCGGGTGGCTCACGAATGCATCCTTGATCTACGTCCACTGAAGCGGGATGCGGGGATCGATGTGGATGACATCGCCAAGCGGTTGATGGATTACGGCTTCCATGCACCCACGGTCAGCTGGCCGGTGGCTGGAACCGTCATGGTGGAACCCACCGAGAGCGAGAGCCTGGCGGAGCTTGATCGCTTTGCCGATGCCCTGGTGGCCATCCGTGAGGAGATTCGTGCCATTCAAACCGGCGCAATTGATCCTCAGAACAACCCGCTGAAGCGTGCGCCGCACACCCTGGCTGCCGTTACAGCGGATGACTGGGATCGTCCCTACAGCCGTCAACAGGCTGCCTTCCCAATGGAGAGCCAGCTCGAGTTCAAGGTCTGGCCGGCTGTGGCGCGTATTGATAACGCCTTCGGCGATCGCAACTTGGTTTGCACCTGTCCTTCCGTGGACGCGCTGGCCACCGCGGCTTGAAGTTCTGGTGCGAAGGCTTCAGGGCTTGTAAATTTTCACCGAAAGTGGAAAAATTCGTTTGATTCCGTTTATCGCACTTGCGAGTTCGGTCAAACTATCCGACAACTGATTCGTCTGTCGGGGGACACTATGGATCGGGACACCAACAAGAAATCTGCTCTCAGGAGCTCTGAAGGGCCTGCCCTCCCGCAACTTCCGGAGGGTCTTGAGTCGGCCCTCAATCGTGGCCATACATTGTCAATTGAAGGAACAAATGTGATTCGGGTTCCCTTCGGCACCCGCCGGTCCCGCCGCAGTCGTCCTGAGCGGCCCGACCACTGGGCCACCCTGGTGATTCCTTTTCAACCTGTGGGTGATCCCACTCCGCCACCGGCCGCGGCCTGAGTTCAGGCCACACCGATTTCAGCTTTTTCCTGAGATAGGCGCCAGTCAAGCAGGGCCTTGACGTCGGCCAACGAGCAGGTTGGTGTCCGGAATGGCAACAGCCTCATCGGGCTGCGCTCCGGCCGCACCAGCCAACTGTGGTTGGTTTGAGGCATCAAAAGGAACCCGCGATACCGCACCGCGGTCTCCTGACCGTTCATGAATCCCATCGCTCAAGGGATCGGTTGAAAGTGACCCCGCCATTTCAGGGCGCAGATTCTGGTCTCTCGCACTTGCACCGAATCTCTTCCGGATTGCTTTGTTTAGGTGATCAAACGGAGATCAGATTGCGAGATTGCAACGGCCCGCCAGCCGGCGCGTCGAGGCGGATGGTTCATGCCATCGCAAAGAGAAGCACGTCAGCCGTGTTGCTGAGAACGATCAGCTCCTGCTGTGTGGTTGCGTCGTGGTTCATGCCCAGTCCGTCGCCCCGCCGGAGCGGTCGCCTGGGCCTGCCGTTGCTGTGCAGGTTCAGCTCGCCCTCAATCACCTGAATCCATCGCCACGGCTTATTCACTGTTGGCAGGGGCAGCTGCTGCCCTCGTTTCGGTTGAGCACGCCACAGGTGGATGGGACGGGCGATGGCCATTGCCTCGCCGGGTCCATCTGGCGCAATCAGGGGTGTCCAGTGCTCACCGAGTGCGAATGACTTCTGTTCATAGGCGGGTTCGAGCCCTCGTTGAGTCGGTTCCAGCCAGATCTGCAGCAATCGGCAGGGAGTGTTGCTTCGGTTGATCTCGCTGTGCAGGAGGCCGGTCCCTGCGCTCATGCACTGCACTTCGCCGGCACGCAGAACTTCGCTGTGTCCCATGGAGTCGGCATGGGTCAGCTCCCCGTCCACCATCACGGTGATGATTTCCATGTCGCGGTGGGGGTGCATGCTGAAACCCTGGCCTGCAGCGATGGTGTCGTCGTTGATCACCCGCAGGGGGCCAAAGCCCATCCAGTTCGGATCCTGATGGCTGCCGAAGGAAAAGCTGTGCCATGAGTCGAGCCAGTCCAGTTGGCTGTGAAAGCGCTCGTCAGCCAGGCGGATCACCGTTGCGGATGTGCTGTTCGATGGTGCTGCGCACACGGTTCGTAGAGGCGTGATGGATGACGTTCGACCTAGAGCTCCAGCGGTGACATCTGCAGAAGGCGCTGCACTAGGTCGCTGATGCTCTCGTCCTGCGGTGGTTTGGCATGGTTGCTCAAGAGCTGACGCCCCACCACCTGAGCCCCGAGGTGGGTGAGTTGGATGCGCAGTGACAGGAGCAGTTCCATGCCGCCACCGCCAGAGAAGGTGGCCATGGCAATCGGGCGACCATTGAAGAGGGACCGGAAGTCGTCTCCTGTGACGGAGAGCCAGGCAATGGCATTGGTAAGGGTCGGCGGAATGGAGCCGTTGTATTCCGGCGCGCAGATCACCCAGCGCGGTGCTTGATGCAGCTTGTCGTGCAGGATCTCGAGGTCAGTGCCTGCCCCTACTGCCTTGACTCTCGGTGTGAAGAGAGGCAGGTCGATCTCTGTGAGATCGATCAGTTCGGCACTGGCGTTCTGAGCTGCTGCGGCCTGCACGAAGCGTTCTGCCAGTTTGAGGTTCTCGCCATTGCTCGCTGTCAGGACGACGAGATCAGAGGACATGGAGGGTTTGGCGTGTGTCTGAATCGTGTTGGTTCTCAACCGTTTTCACAACCAGGCCCGCCCCGCAGGGGGACATGGTGACGGACCTGGCTGTGACGTTGGGGCTCGTGTTGGTTGGGACGAGTCTCAGGCTGCTTTCAATTCCGCTTCGCAGTAAGGAATAAAACTGGTTTTGCGGGCACCGCAGATGGGGCACTGCCAATCGTCTGGAATCGCTTCAAAGGGGGTGCCGGCAGCGATGCCGGAATCCGGATCCCCCTCGGCGGGGTCGTAGATCATCGAGCACACCTTGCAGATCCATTTGCCCGGGATCGGTTGATCGGCTTGGCCTGCGGTGCCCTTGCCTTGTAGGGCTTCGAGGGCAACGCCATAGGTTTTGGCGTGATGCTGCTCGATCGGGGTCAGAAGGCCGAAGTTCTTGGCGGCGGTGCGGAAGAGGCCCGCATGCTCCTTGGATTCGCTGCTTTGTTCGGCGAACTCCGCTTCGGCTCCGCTGTCCCGGTCCTGCCGGGCCTGGGCGGCGAACTCCGGATACATCGTTGTGTACTCGTAGGTTTCGCCTTCAATGGCAAGCTCCAGGCAGCGGCTCAGGATGGCCTGCTTTTCTTCTCCGCTGAGTTGATCAGGGTTGCTGATCATCAGCTCGGGGTGCAGCAGGCGGAAATGCGCAAAGGCGTGTTCCGTTTCCTGGGCTGCAGTATCACGAAACAACTTGGCCAGGTCTTTGTGGCCCAGTTGTTTGGCCACGTCCGCAAAGAACAGGTATTTGCGGTTGGCCATGCTTTCGCCACCGAATGCCGCTTCAAGGTTGGTGTGGGTGGATGGCTTGGAGAGGTCCATCAGTCAGATGAGCGATCGTTCCACAAGCCTAGACCTAACTCATAACAGCTATGAGTTAGGTCTAGGTTCGGGTTGCCGGCTCAGTAGTTGGCGCCGCTGCGGCGTTGGTGCACTGCGGTACTGCCTTTTGGATCCAGCACCCCGCCGTGATCCACTTCCGCGTAGATCAGCCAGTGGTCGCCGCATTCCATCCGTTGGCTCACCTTGCCGTCCAGCCAGGCCAGGGCATCCGGCAGCAACGGCTGCTCAGCAGGGCTGGTCTCAAGCTCCAGGCCTGCAAAGCGGTCGGCTCCAGGTTCGAACGGTTGGAGGAACTGCTTCATTGGGCCTGTTTCGCGTCCTTCGGCCAACACGTTCAAGGCGAAGCGATCGCCCTTGTGCAGTAGGGCTTCGACGGCGCGATCCTTGGCGACGGCCACAGTGATGCCGGGCGGATTGAAGCTGGCCTGACTCACCCAGCTGGCCACCATGGCGCCGCTCAGATTGGCTTTGCGTGTGGTGAGCACGCAGAGGGAGCCGATCACACGGCCCAACGCCAGCACCGCTGGATCGCTGCGGCTTTCGCTCAAGCCGCCAGCACTGCGCCGCAGGGCCCGTTTCTGGCTCTGCAGCAGCTGGCGGGCGAAACGGGTACCGGTTTCCTCCAGCTCCTTCACTCGGGCAACATCAGGACTGAACTTCACCCGGATCGGCTCGAAGCCGAAGCTGAAGCCGCCGTCCCGCAGTTTGGTTTCCAGAAGATCGACCGCTTCGCCACTCCATCCGAAGCTGCCGAACACCCCCACGGGCTTACTGCGATCCCCTTCCGCCAAAAGGGTGCCCAGGGCCGACACGATCGGTGTGGGGGCATGGCCCCCCAGGGTTGGTGAGCCAATCAACACGGCATCGGCACGCTGGATCGTGCTCACCAATTCATCGGCGGGGGTGAATTCGCAGTTCAGGCTGCTCACCCGGATGCCCGTACGGCTGACGCCGCGGGCCAGGGCATCGGCAATGGCCGCGGTGTTGCCGTAGGCGCTGGCGAACAGCAGGGCCACCGTCAGGCTGGCGTTTTGCTGGCCTTCGCCCCAGCGCCGGTAGTCATTCAGCAGGCTGCGCCAACTGGCTTCGATGGCCGGGCCATGGCCTGGTGCGATGGTGCGGATGTCGAGCTCTTCGAGCCGTTCCACCAGGGCATCCACCTGGCTGGCCATGGGGGCCATCAGGCAGTCATAGAAGTGACGTCGTTCTTCTTCGGTGCTGCTGCGGTTGCTTTCGGCCCAGCTTTCGGTGCAGAGATGGGCGCTGAAGAATTTGTCGCTCATCAGCAGGCCGAGGCTTTCTTCGAACGCCAACAACCCGCCCGGCCAGCGGGGGGTTGGGGCCGGCAGAAGCACCAAGCTGCGCTGATGGCTGAGCGGCAGCGTTTGCTCCTGGCGGATCACCCGCAGCGGCGGCAGCTCGGGCAGTGGTGGTTGCTCAGTGGCCTCGCCGGGAGGGGCCGGTTTGCGTTGGTTCCATAGCTCTTCGATCAGCTTCGCGCCGGGGTTGGAGACGATCAGTTCCAAGCCGGCATAAGCTTCAGCCAGATTCCGCAGCAGGGCAACCCGGTTTGGGTTGACGTGGCCCACGACCACCAGCAGCGATGCGTCGCTGCTCGGCAGGGCTTCGGCAAGCACCGGCAGAAAGGCCGCGTTGTAGGCCACCCCTGGAGGGTGGACCAGCACAGCAGGGGCACCGTCACCGGCTTCGAACAACACACTGTTGGCGGTGCTGCCCCGCTCCAGGGCGTACTCCAGTTCGAAGCGGTGACGTTGGGGGCTCAGACCGCGGAGGCCAACGACACCATCGTCGATCGGCAGCTGGATCGTGCGACGCGTGGTTGCGGTGCTGGTCACGCTCATCTTCGAAGCCAGTTGAATGTAGGCGTGTCGTTGATGGGAGCAGCAGGCCGGTGGCCCAGAGCGTTGTTCTTCTCTCCTCCCAGCTGATTACCACCCTCTCGGCTCTGGCCTATCTGCGCTGGAGAGGCCTCAGGGGGACTCGGCTGGAGGTCGTCTCGCTCTACCGCGACGACCTCAGTCATTCGACCCGGGCCTTTCAGCCGCTGTTGCGGGATCTTGCGGCCCAGGATGGGCATCAGTGCCAGTTCATCGCTGGGGACAGCGTGATGATCGAGCCTGAGCTGAGAGCCTGCAGCCTGTTGCTGCTGCCCCGCTTGGACGATCGCGAAGGCCAGCAGATGTTCCGTGCTTACAAGGCTTCAGAGGTGGTGGAGCTGGGGGAATCCATTGGAGTGGAGACGCTCTTGTATTCACGGGGCGGCCGTCGGGAACGCCAACGGGTCCTGCAGAGATTGCGCCGTTCTGGTGGCCGAACTGCGGTTCGAGAGGAACCCCTGATTCCTCTGAATCACCCCGTTGACGCAGAACGCTTGCGTTGTCTGCTCGACTTGGGTGCTGCCTGTCGTGCGGCCATGGCTGAGGTCGCGTTTGCGTCCACCAACCGCGGCTCTGCAACGCGGGTGATGCTCTGTTTGCCTTACCTCAAGTTGCGGACATGGCGCTTTCGCTGGCGCCTGGGGGGGCGATCGCTGGGCTGGCGGCAGGCACCGATGATCGAGAACCGTTCCTACGTCAGGCGTGCCGTTCGTTCCGCGTGGTGCCACCTGCCGGCTGAAACGACGTTGGCGGTGCAGGCCCACCCCAAGAACGAAGCGCACCATGATTTGATCGAGAAGTTGTTGCGTCCGCTTCAGCCAGGGAGACTCTTGGAGCTGCTCCCCTCCGATGCCCCTCTGGAGGTGAGGCTGTCGAGCGGGTTGTCTCTTGAAGGGAGTGGACGTTGGCGTGTCTTGGGTTTCGGTACCAACCTCTTGGCTGCGGCGGTGTTTCTGGCGCCCCAACACCATGGTGTTGGTCTATGTCAGCCGGCTGAGGAGTGTTGGTGGCGGCGCTGCTTGGATCAGTGGCTCAACCACCGTGAATGGCATAGGCGTCAGCACGTGCGTGCCGTACTCTCCAACCTGCTGGATGCATTGGATCAGCTGCAGGTTTAGTGGTGCGTCTCCACGCTGCAATCGGTTACATGCAGGTGAGGGATGCTGTATGGATTCTTAGCTTTTGAATCAACGTTTCAACGCGATGTTTGCTGGTTTTGCTCCAAGGATTCGTCGCATTGTCTTGCTTGCTTCAGTTGTGCTTTTGATCGGTGCATGTGGTGGGATCTTTCCAGGCTCGATATTTCATGCAGATGGCAAGCTCTCCACAGATGAGTTGAACTATTTCTTGTCAGAGATGAGAGAAACGACGGGCATCGGTGCGAGGCTTGATCGATGCATCAAAACAGAAGCTGCTCGACGCGCAGAGATTGCCGGTGATCCGCAGGCGATTGATCCCAAATCACTGAACATTCCAAAGGACAACTGGTTGCTTTTGGATAAGTCGAATAAACGACTGATTTTGGCCCAGCTGATCGTGACGCAGTCCAGTGTGTTCTGCACGATGGGGCGTGAGATGTAAGCACCGAGTGGTAAGACACGCTGGGGGCAGGTCCTGGGATTGAAAAGTGAACGAGCGCGAAATTTTTAAGGATGATGCTGTTTTGAGCCAGGACATCCTCCGACTTTTTCAAGCGTTTGCTTGAGGAGATTGTGTTTCAGCTGGGAATCAGTAGTGATTTCCTACCTTGCGGTGGTGCACCGCGGTGCTGGCCTCGGCATCGGCCACGTTGCCCTGCTCCACCACGGCATAGATGATCCAGTGGTCGGGGCCTTCCATCCGTTGCTCCACCCGGCAGCCCAGAAAGGCCAGGGCATCGGCGAGTACCGGGCCGCCATCGGCGGTTCCCTCCAGCACGTTCACTCCGGCGAAACGATCGGCACCGGGGGGGAAGCGCTTCAGGAAATGGCGCATCAGCTGTTGGTGGTTGTCCTGCCGTAGAACGTTCAGCACGAAGCGGTCGCCCACCTGCATCAGGGCTTCAATGGCGCGGTCCTTGGCGACGGCGATGGTGAGGCCCGGTGGGGTGAAGCTGGCCTGACTCACCCAGCTGGCCACCATGGCGCTGCGGCGTTGCGATTCGCCCTCTCCCTGGCTGGCGGTCACCACATAAAGGCCTCCGCTGATGCGACCCAGGGCTTTGTCGAGGTCGCCATCGAGGCTCTTCATTGCTGCGATCGCCTTTTCCTTGGTGAGCAGTTGACCAAGGTCCGTGCCCGACTCCTCACAGCGTTGGTAGTCGCTTCCTTGGGGCAGTTGCTTGATCCGCAAGGGGCTGAAGGCCTGTTTCTGGCCCTGACTGCTCAGTTGATCGGCAACGGCATCGATCGGTTCATCGTTCCCGCTAAAAGCGTCATAGACCCCTACGAGTTGCTTTGGATGGAGGGCTGCCAACAGGGTGCCGATTGAGGCCTGCAGATCCGGTTCCGGATCCGACGGCCAGGTCGGCACCACAACAGCCTTGGCGTCGCCGATCAGGGCGGTGAGCTCCTGGGGGTCGGTGGCCCGTAGGTCCACCAGTTGCACCTGGGCCTCCGCTTTGCCGATGCCGTGGGCAATGGCCTGGCTGATCCGATCGGAGAAGCCGTACTGACTCAGGTAGCAGACGGCTGCATAACTTTCCCCCTTGCTGCGCTGGCCGCTCCACTCGCGGTAATCGCTGATCCAGTGACTGAGGTGATGGCGCAGCAGGGGGCCGTGGCCTACGGCGATGGTGGTGATCTCCGGCAGGCCATCCATCCGCTTGAGAGCCTGCAGCACGCTGCGGGCGTTGGGGCCCATGAGGCAGTCGTAGTAGAAGCGAAAATCGGGAGCGATCGCCCCAGGGTCGGCGTCGAAGACGTCGTCGGAGCAATAGTGCAGGCCGAAGGCGTCGCAGGTGTAGAGGATGCCTGTGCCGTGATCGAAGGAAAAGATCGTGTCAGGCCAGTGCAGGTTTGGAGCACTGAGGAATTCGAAGCGGTGCTGGATGCCGCTGTCAGGATTGGTGCCGAGATCCAGTTCCTCTCCGGATTTCACAGCACGGGATTTAAAGGGCCGATGCACCTGGTCCTGCAGGAACTGCAGTGCCACCTTCGAGCCCACGATCTCGATCTCGGGATTGAGATCGATCAGGTCACCGATCAGACCGGAGTGGTCGGGTTCGGTGTGGCTCACGATCAAGACATCGATCGCGCTTGGATCGATCTGCTCCTTGAGCAGTGGGATCCACGTGTCACGGAATTTCGCGTGGCTGGTGTCGATCAGGGCGGTGCGCTCCCCTTGCACCAGAAAGGCGTTGTAAGTGGTGCCGTTGCGCAGGCCGAACTCAATGTCAAAGCGGCTGCGATCCCAGTCGAGCGAGCGAATCGTTGTCGTGTCGGCCGAGATGGTCCTGCATTGCAAGGAGAGCCGAGGTGCCACAGCGGAAGGGTCTGTGCTGTTCAGACTTGCCGTGACCATGACAGAACGCTTGTTGATTGAACTCTACGAAGGTTGTTAAGTGATTGGCCCGGGGGTCACTCCCGCTGCGAGGCGTGGCAGCCACTCCACCAGTCCCGGTACGGCGATGATGAGAGCCAGTACGGCCACTTGGAGGCCGACAAACGGCAGGGCTCCCCTGTAGATATCTCGAGTGCTCACCTCCTCGGGGGCTACACCACGCAGATAAAACAGGGCGAAGCCGAAAGGAGGTGTCAGGAAGGACGTCTGCAGGTTGGCTCCGATGATGACGCCGAACCACACCATCGCCTCAGGGCCCAACAGTTGACGGGCTGCGGGCAATAACAGGGGCACCGCAATAAAAGCGATTTCGAAGAAATCGATGAAAAAGCCCAGCAGAAAAATAATCAACATGCTGAACACCAAAAAGCCCACCCTGCCTCCCGGCAGGTTGAGGAGCAGTTCGGAAATCAGTTGATCGCCTCCCACGCCCCTGAAGATCAGGCTGAAGGTGGTGGAGCCCATCAGGATCGCCATCACCATTGCAGTTGTGCGCATGGTGCTCTCGCACACCGCAGAGAGTTGGCTGCGGCTGAAGCCACCGTTGATGGCAGCCAGAACCATGGAGCCAACGGCACCGATCACACCGGCTTCGGTGGGTGTAGCGATCCCGAAGAAAATGCTGCCCAGGACCGCCACGATCAGTGCGAGCGGTGGAAGCACTGAACGGATCAGCTGCAGCGGGTTGCCCGTTTTGGTGACTTCAGTCTCAAGTAATGGTGCCAGCTGTGGTTTGAGTGCACTGATCACCAGGACGTAAATGGCGAACACAGCCGACATCAGCAGCCCTGGGAGGAGGGCTCCGATGAACAGATCTCCAACGGAGATACCCAGCTGATCCCCCAGCACCACCAGAACGATGCTGGGGGGAATGATCTGCCCGAGGGTGCCGGAGGCCACGATGACGCCTGTGGCGAGGCTTTTGTCGTAGCCCGCCCGCAGCATGGCCGGCAGGGAGATGAGCCCCATCGTGGTGACGGTTGCCGCTACCACGCCCGTTGTGGCGGCGAGCATGGATCCCACGATCACGACCGCCAGTGCCAGGCCGCCGCGCAGGCGGCCCAGCAGCTGACCCATGGTTTCCAGCAGACGTTCAGCAATGCCCGAACGTTCGAGCATGGCGCCCATGAACACAAAGGCAGGAATGGCCAACAGGGTGAAGTTGGCCATGATCCCCAGGATGCGTTGGGGCAGGGCGGCGACGAACTGAGGCTCGATTTCACCGCTGAACATGCCCAGCAGGGCAAAAATCACGCCCACGCCGCCGAGGCAGAAGGCCACCGGGAATCCGCTGAGCAGAGCGAAGACCAGCGCCAGGAACATGCCTGGAGCGAGTACAGCTGAGGGGTCGAAGCTGATCACCCAGCCGAGGGCTTCAATTTCAATCACAGGGCAGGCCCTCTGTTATGCGTTTCCTCCGCTGTTGGGGGCTCCGTCTTGTCCTTGCGGGGCGCCCGGATCAGACGCAGTACTTCAGCAATTCCCTGGAGGCCGAGCAGTAGAAAACCCAGCGGGATCAACGATTTCACCCAGGTGCGGGGCAGTCCGCCGGGGTCTGGCGACAGTTCACCGATGCTCCAGGATTGCAGGGCTGGATCGATGGCAATTGCCATCACGCCAAAGGCAAATGGCAGCAAGAGAACGAAGATTCCCCGCAGCTCCTGGCGCTGGCGTCGACGTTCAGACCAGCGGCTCTGGAGCACATCAACACGAACATGTCCATCCTTTTGCAAAGTCCACCCCAGGCCCAACAGAAAGATCAGATCAAAGAGGTACCACTGGGCTTCGATGAGTCCGTTGGAGCTGAGATTGACGCCGATTGCTGACCCCAGGTAGCGGCCGATCACATTCCAGATGCCGATAGCCAGCATCAGCAGGACAGACCATCGGGCCAGCCAGGCCGCTCCGGCATTCAGGCGATCCACCAGCTGCACCATCCCTCTTGGCGGCTGGCTCATGGCTGGTCCCCCTCGGCGTTGGCGGTGAAGTTGGCCAGGGGAAGTTCATTGATTCGGTTCCAGCGGATGATGGCGCGCTGGAACTGGCGCCACTGCTCAAGCAGATTCCGAAAATCAGTGTCGCTTCTGGCCAATTCGGCAAACATCTCCTTGGTGGCGTCGCGTGCTGCATTCAAGATGTCGTTGCTGAAAGCCTCAAGCCGGATGCCCTGCCGTTGGAGCCGCAGGAGAGCTTCGCTGTTGCGTTGTTCGTATTTGCTCAGCATGCCCAAATTGGCTTCGTAACAAGCGGTCTTGAACATCGCTTGGTATTCCTTCGGCAAGGCAGTCCAGGATTTCCTGTTCACCAGGGCTGAGAGGGTTGGTCCCGGTTCCCACCAGCCCGGGTAGTAGTAGTACTCGGCGGCTTTATGCAGGCCCAGTTTTTCATCGTCGTAGGGGCCGGTGAATTCCGCTGCATCGATCGCACCCCGCTCCAGCGCGAGATAGATCTCACCACCCGGCAGCACCTGCACATTCACCCCAAGGCGGGCCATGACCTTGCCTCCAAGGCCC
Organism: Synechococcus sp. KORDI-52; assembly: GCF_000737595.1. NCBI lineage: Bacteria > Bacillati > Cyanobacteriota > Cyanophyceae > Synechococcales > Synechococcaceae > Synechococcus > Synechococcus sp. KORDI-52. Next base: position 630,359 of record NZ_CP006271.1, read on the forward strand.
GGGATGCGCATCTTCAAACCCTGAAGGGAGGCCAGCCCCTGGATCGGGCGTTTGAACCACCCCCCCATTTGGGCACCGGTGTTGCCGGCAGGAAAGAATTTGGTGCCGAAGTCGCCAAACAGGCGATCCATCGCCTCATTTCCCCCCCCGTTGTAAAGCCAGGCGTTCTGTTGTTGGGCGGACAGGCCGAAGGGCACCGCTGTGCCAAAGGCGAAGGCTGGGTTTTTGCCGATGTAGTAGTAACTGGCCGTGTGGCCACACTCCACAGCACCAGCCTGCACCGCATCCAACACCTCCAGTCCGGGAACGATTTCGCCGGCGGCAAAGGGCTCGATGTTGAACCCACCCCCGCTCATCTCAGCCACCCGTTGGCAGATGGTTTCAGCGCCTCCGTAGATGGTGTCGAGCGAGATCGGCCAGCTGGTGGCCATGCGCCAACGCACCTGGGGGAGGCCGCTGCTGCGGCTTTCATCAGCACGACGGATCGTGCAGGCGCTCAGGACTCCGGCGCCAGCGGCAGCGGCGATGGTTTGTCCACTGTTACGGAGCAGCTGCCGACGTTGCATGGCGTGGTCCTGCATGCGTCGCTTGGGAGGCGACATGGCCTGTTTTTTACCCTACCGATGGTGGACAGCAGCCCTTGACTTTGTGGCAAACAGAAAAGCCCCCCGCGTTGCGGAGGGCTGAACCGTTCTCAAGGGGGCTGTGGTTGTGAGACCAGGGGCGTATCGCCACCATCAGCTCTTCACTGTCAGCTCTCCACGTTCAGCTCTCCACGGTCACTGAAACGCTGGTGTGCTCCACAGCTTTGCCGGCCTTGATTTCAAGAATGCCGTCGCGATAGCTGGCCTTGAGTTGGTCGCGATTGAGGCTGTGGGGAAAACGGAAGCTGCGGCTCCAGGTGCCGTTGCGGAATTCGCTCAGCAGCGGCGCGTTGCTCTCATCGCTTTCTGTCGCTGGGCGCTCGGCCGTGATCACCAGATTGCGATCGGTGGCCTTGATGTCGATGGAGTCGCGGTCCACGCCGGGCAGCTCCAGCCGCACGCTGTAGCTGGTTGCGGTTTCATGGATTTCGGCGTTGGGGACGCGCTCTGCCGTGGCCATTTGCTGCTCGAGACGCTCGAACAGATCGAAGGGAGATTGGCGAAGGGTCAGCATGATGATGGCTCCGAAGAATGAACATCTGCGGACTGGGTTGATCGCCCGCCATCACAATCTGCGCTGCTTGGATGAAAATCAGAAGGATGAGAACCGTCCGATTTCATTCGGTCTCTACCACCAGGTTCGGTTGGCACAACAGGGATGGCGTTGAAACCGAATCTCCTTAAAGCCACTTAAAGCCACCACCAGTCGCTGAAGCAGGCCGCCTGTCCACAGGCCCGCTCTTCTGCATCCCAGAGGGTCCAGATCTTGGCGTTGTTGATCATGAATCGCCGCCCTTTGCGGCTGATGCGAATGCCGCGGTAGTTCCGTACCGCGTCGAGACGTTGGGCTTGGCCCAGGGCGCTGCTGCGTTCCGCTCGTTCGCTCTCCGGTGCGGTGAGCCGTGAGGGCATGCCGATCAGCGCATCCCAGCGGGCGTCCCAAAGCTGCAGGGCCGCAGCGTTGGCATACGTGAGCTTTGGATCCTTCTCTGTGCCGTGGGCCAGCACTGGAAAACCGCAGGCGAACAGCTCCTGGCAGAGCAGCCGCTTTGAGCGGCCTGGTTGGGCGGAGGCGATCAGCGGCCGAGCGAAGGCCCGTTGATGCGATTGCAGCAGCAATCCCGCGAGCCCCTGTTTGTCCTTGCTGAGCCAGTCGGCCTCGTTGGCCATGGTTCCCGGCCGCCCCACGTCCCGTCAGCTGCCGGCCGCCATGGCCTGCAGCATGGCCTTCTGGGCGCTGGCCTGGCCGTGGGCTTTGAGGTTGCTGAGGAAGGTGCTCCGAGCTTCGGCGAAGCGGGGGTCTTCCGCCAGCGGCAGCTCTCCGGCGGCATCGAGGCCCGTGTCGCCCTCCATTGCTGGGGTGATCACGACAAGGTCGCCATCGAGGCTGCGGTTGTAGCGCCACCACAGGGCGGGGTCCTGCACCGCCGCATGGGGCGGCAGCGGTGTTGCCTCTTGAGGCGTGCTGGCTTTGTTCTCCTCCTTTGCTGCCGCCGCCCGCTCCGCCAGGGCCTTGCGGCGGTGTTCCGCCAGGTCTTCCAGCAGCCGAGCCCGGTTGCGGCCCCGTAGTTGGAACAGCACAAAGGGATCTTCACTGAAGCGATCCCCCATCAGGAAATACACCGCGCTGATGTGTTTGCAGGGGTTGGCCTTGTCGGGGCAGCTGCACTCGCTGCGCACCTCCTGCAACTTGAACGGGAACAGGCGTTTGCCGCTGGCGGCGAAGGCCCGTTCGATGTCTGCAGGCATGATCCCCGCCAGCAGCTGGGCCGACCAGCGGGCTTTCTGGGTCAGCGCTTCCAGCACATAGCCCCAGTCCTCATCGTTGAGCACGTCCAGCCAGAGCTTCACCTTGTAGGGCGCTTCATCGGTGCCCTGCACACGGGCATGAACCCGGCGGCCTTCGAAGCGGATCGAGGTCACATGGCCTTCGCGGGCGTAGCCCCAGGCCCGCTCCAGCCGTTTCTTGAAGCGATAGCCGTTGATCAGCTCCATCCACTGCTCCACCCACCAGGGTTGCTGGCCCAGGCCGTCGTCGCCGATGGCGGTGATGCCGTTGCTGTTGCTGTTGCTGAGGGTCATGGTCAGGTGTCCTCCAAAGCGACGAGATCGCGCAATTGATCGCCACCGAGGCTTCCCAGCCAATCTTCCCCGGAACCGATCACATCTTCGGCCAGGCGTGATTTCTCGCGGATCATTCGATCGATTTTTTCCTCCACCGAACCGCTGGTGATGAATTTATGAACCATCACCCGGTTCGTCTGGCCGATCCGGTAGGCCCGGTCGGTGGCCTGGTTTTCCACGGCAGGGTTCCACCAGCGATCGATGTGGAACACGTGGCTGGCCCGGGTGAGGTTGAGGCCCACACCACCGGCCTTGAGCGAGAGCAGGAACAGCTGTGGACCGCGGGGATCCTCCTGGAAGCGATCCACCATCGCCTGGCGTTCGCTCTTGCGGGTGCCGCCGTGCAGGAAGGGCACTTCCCCCTTCCAGCGTTGCTGCATCCAGGCCTGCAGCAAATGGCCCCATTCGGCGAACTGGGTGAACAGCAGGGCCCGATCGCCCGCTTCGATCACCTCCTCGAGGATTTCCTCCAGCCGCTGCAGCTTGGCCGAACGGCCCAGGAAACCATCGTCCACGGCCCCCTCGCTCAGGGCCAGGGCGGGATGGTTGCAGATCTGTTTCAGCCGGGTGAGCAGGGCCAGCACCTGCCCGTGGCGCTGCCCGCGCGGCGCCCGGGCAATGGCATCGAGGGTGTCTTCTACGGTCTTGCTGTACAGAGATTTCTGCTCCTTGCTCAGCCCCACCCATTCGCTCAGCTCCACCTTCTCCGGCAGGTCGGAAATGATCGTCTTGTCGGTTTTCAGCCGGCGCAGGATGAACGGACCCACGCGGCCTTTGAGGTCCCGCAGGGACGACATGTCGCCGTAGCGCTCAATAGGCATCCGATAGCGCTGGCGGAAGAAGTCCTCTTCCCCCAGCACCTTGGGGTTGAGGAAGTCCATCAAGGCCCACAGTTCGCTCACCCGGTTCTCCACGGGGGTGCCGGTGAGGGCGATGCGGAAGCGGTTGCTCTTGCTGCGGCCGGTGCGGGCCAGATCCCGGGCGGCTTGGCTCTGCTTGGCGCCAGGGTTCTTGATCGCCTGGGCTTCGTCAATCACCACCCCTTGCCAGTCCTGGGTTTCCAGCAGTTCGCTGTCCCGCTGCAGCAGCCCGTAGCTGGTGAGCACCAGATCCACCTGCTTCAACGCTTTCTTGAGTTCAGCGGGTGTGGAGGGGCGTCTTGGGCCGTAGTGCTCGATTACGGCTAAATCGGGCGTGAAGGATTCTGCCTCCCGTCGCCAGTTGGTGAGCACCGAGGTGGGGGCCACCAGCAGCACCGGGCGCTTCAGTTCTTGCTCCGCTTTGAGGTGCTGGAGAAACGCCAGAAGTTGGATTGTTTTGCCCAGGCCCATGTCGTCAGCCAGGCAGGCCCCTTGATCGAAGCGGTGCAGGAAGGCGAGCCAGCCGAGGCCCCGCTCCTGATAGGGGCGCAGTTGGCCGCTGAATCCTTCCGGGGCCGGCAGGGGGTCGGGGGCCTTCTGCTGGTGGTACTGCTCCAGCACCGATTGCAGCCTTGGGCCGGCATCGAAGCGGTGTACCGGCATCCGCATCAGCAGTTCCCCTTCCGTCCCCGTCAGCCGTAGCGCGTCGTCGAGGCTCAGCTCCGGTTTCGCTCCACAGAACCGTTCGGCGTTCTTGAGGTCGTTGGGCCGCAGTTCGATCCAGGCCCCCTTGTGGCGCACCAGGGGGCTGCGCTTGCCGCTTAGGCGCTCCAGTTCCCGCAGGGTGAGCGTCACCCCGCCGATCATCAGATCCCACTCCCAATCCAGGCACTCACCCAACGTGAAACCGCTCGAGCGTTCGGGCAGTTCCGCTTTGATCGCCAACCCCAGCCGGCTGGCCAGGCCACCGGAGAGGCTGGGCGGCAGCTCCACCCCCACACCGGCATCCCGCAGCTGCCGGGCAGCCGTGCGCACCAGCACGAAGGCCTCGGCTGGGGTGAGCTGCATCGTTTCAGGTGTGGCGCTCTCCAGTCCCCGCTCAATCGCCGGAAACACGCTCAGGGCGCGGCCCATGCCTTCCAGCAGCACTTCACCCGGTTGGTCCACCCGGATTTCTCCAAGCTGTAGCGGTTCCGCACCAGCCGCCCAGGCCGCGGCGGCAGGGAGCTTCAGGCTGGGGTCAGCTTCCGCCTGCAGCCCGAAGCGCAGCTCCCAGAGATCCTCCCCATCCGGTGGGGTGTGCAGTTCAAGGCAGGTGCGGGCCGCAGCAAAACCGCCGGCGATGCCCTCCCTCCAGTGATGGCTGGCGGTGGCCAGGCGTTCGGCCTCTTCATCACCGATCTCGATCACCCCAGTCTCTGAGCCCAGGGCCTCCTGCCAGAGGGTCAGCAGGGGATCGAGGCCATCGGTAGAGGGTTCAAAGTCCTTGCGCAGCTGCGCGTCCACCAGGTCTTCCAGCAGCGTCGCCACCCGCAGGCGTCCGCTGCGAGGCCGGCAGCTGGCCACGGGGTTGGCGGCCCGCATCGCCTCCGGTCGCAATCGGGTGGTGCGGTTGCTGCGGCGCCCCAGGGGTTCACGCCAGGGCAAGGCGCAGGTGGCCACCAGCGGCAGGCTGGCCGCCAGATCCTCCAGCCGGCGCCGGTCTTCTTCCCGGTTGAGCAGGGGCACCCAACGGGCCCGATGGGGATAGCCCTCCCCTTTGCTGAGCTCCATCTGGGGAATCCAACGTCCCCGGGCCACCAGGCTCAGGGCCCAGCGCTGCAGATGGCTCCACCAGCGCAGTTCGTCAGCCAGGTCTGGATTGGTGCCGGAGAGGGGCAACCGGGACAACCACTCGGTGGCCGCGGATGGTTCCACCGCGAGCCCCTGCACCTGCCAAGGCCACCATTCTGTTTGCTTGGGGATCGGTTCGCCGGCCTGCATCGGCAGCCCGGTCCAGCCCGGTGGTTCCGGCGTTGGCTCCTCTTTTTTGCTGCGGCTTTTGCGGGGCTTCACCGTGCGGCTCGGCAGGGTGAGGCATGCCGTGGCATCGATGCAGCCGCCCGGCAAAAGGTCGCGTTCGCCCAGCCAGGCCCTGAGGTCGTCGTGGCTGAGGGTGAAGGGGTGCAGTGCTGGGGTGAGGCCCGGGCCTTCCGGTGTGGCCACCCGCCAGGTGTCAGCCCAAACGAGCAGTGCCGGTTGACCGGAACTGTTGGAAGTGCGGATGGCGGGAAGCCAGGTGGCGTGCAGCAGGCTCATGGCCGCGACGCGGGCAGGAAGCGGAGGGTGCCGTGGAGCAGGAGAGCACTGCCGATCAACGGCAGCCAGGCCTGAAAAAGCTCCAGTAGTAATGATGCCAGGCCATCGACCTGCCAGTTGTCAAGGGGTAGAGGCATGCCGAGGCTGCGCAGCCCGCAGACCGCCCCCACCAGACCCGCCTGCAGATGCCCGTCATCGGGGTCCACCCGTTGCAGGTGGAAGGCCAGCAGGCCGTAAAAGAGGCCACAACCGCCGGAACGCACAGCAGCTTCCAGACCCCAGGGCAAACTCAGCAGCCCAGCGCTGATGCCGGCAGCCAGCGCCCAACCGATCGACTGCAGCCGCAGTCGCTGGCGAATCTCAGGATCACTGGGCGGAACGGCCACGGGCGCCGGCGGTTCAAAGGCGATCATGACGGCAGGATCCCACCTTCCTGTCATGGTTGCCGCCGCATCGTCGTTTTCTGCAGCGTCTGCACCGCGCAGTGGGGAGGAGATCCGTGAGGCTTTCCTCAACTTCTATGCCGAACGCGGCCACAAGCGGATGGCCAGCGCCTCGTTGATTCCCGAAGACCCAACGGTGCTGCTCACCATTGCGGGAATGCTGCCGTTCAAGCCGGTGTTTCTCGGCCAGCAGGAGCGACCTGCGCCCCGGGCCACCAGTTCGCAGAAGTGCATCCGCACCAACGACATCGAGAACGTGGGGCGCACGGCCCGGCATCACACCTTCTTCGAGATGCTCGGCAACTTCTCGTTCGGGGACTACTTCAAACAGCAGGCGATTGAGTGGGCCTGGGAGCTCAGCACCGGCGTTTATGGCATCGACCCCAAGAACCTGGTGGTGAGCGTCTTCCGGGACGACGACGAAGCCGAGCAGATCTGGCGCGATGTGGTGGGGGTGAACCCCAAGCGGATCATCCGCATGGATGAGGCCGACAATTTCTGGGCGTCCGGCCCCACTGGTCCCTGTGGCCCCTGCTCGGAGATCTATTACGACTTCAAACCCGAGCTCGGAGATGAAGGCATTGATCTCGAGGACGACGACCGGTTCATCGAGTTCTACAACCTGGTGTTCATGCAGTACAACCGCGACGCGGAGGGCACCCTCACGCCGCTGGCCAACCGCAACATTGACACCGGTATGGGCCTCGAGCGGATGGCCCAGATCCTGCAGAAGGTTCCCAACAACTACGAAACCGATCTGATCTTTCCGCTGATCCAAGCGGCTGCCGATCTGGCGGGGGTCGATTACCACCAGCTCAACGACAAGGGCAAGACGTCGTTGAAGGTGATCGGCGACCACAGCCGTGCGGTGACGCAATTGATCTGCGATGGCGTCACCGCCAGTAACCTGGGCCGTGGCTACATCCTGCGGCGCCTTCTGCGCCGGGTGGTGCGCCATGGCCGCCTGCTGGGCATCGACAAACCCTTCCTCGTCACCATGGGCGAGGCGGCGATTGCCCTGCTGAAGGGAGCACATCCCAGCGTGATCGAGCGCCAGGAGGTGATCCTGGCCGAACTCCAGCGGGAGGAAGCCCGCTTCCTTGAGACCCTCGAGCGCGGCGAGAAGTTGCTGGCGGAGGTGCTGGACTCCAAGCCCGCGCAGATCAGCGGTGACCGGGCCTTTGAGCTGTACGACACCTATGGCTTCCCGCTGGAGCTCACCCAGGAGATCGCGGAGGAGCAGGGCCTGACCGTCGACCTTGATGGGTTCGAGGCGGCAATGGAGGAGCAGCGTCAGCGCGCCAAGGCGGCCGCGGTGAGCATCGATCTCACGCTCCAGGATGCGATCGATCAGGTGGTGGCGGATCAGGCGGCCACTTGTTTCGAGGGGTATGAGGCCCTCGACCAGGCCTCCTGCGTGCAGGCGTTGGTGGTGAACGGTGAACCAGCCACCACCGCCAAGGCGGGTGATGCGGTTCAGGTGGTGCTCGACACCACGCCCTTCTATGGCGAAGGCGGCGGTCAGGTGGGTGATCGCGGCGTGCTGGCGGGCAGCGATCTGATTGTTCGGATTGAGACGGTGAGCCGCAGCCGTGATGTCTTCGTCCATGCCGGGCGGGTGGAACGCGGCGAGCTCGCCTTGGGTGACACCGTGAAGGCTCAGGTGGACCGCGCCTGCCGGCGTCGGGCCCAGGCCAACCACACCGCCACCCACCTGCTGCAGGCTGCGCTCAAGCAGGTGGTGGATCCAGGGATTGGCCAGGCCGGATCACTGGTGGATTTCGATCGCCTGCGCTTCGACTTCCACTGCCCCAATGCGGTGACTGCGGAGCAGTTGCAGCAGGTTGAAACCCTGATCAACGGCTGGATCAACGAGGCCCATGCACTGCAGGTGCAGGAGATGGCGATTGATCAGGCCAAGGCGGCCGGAGCCGTGGCGATGTTCGGTGAGAAGTACGCCGATGTGGTGCGTGTGGTCGACGTGCCCGGTGTGTCGATGGAGCTCTGCGGTGGCACCCACGTGGCCAACACCGCTGAGATCGGCTTGTTCAAAATCGTGGCGGAGAGTGGAGTTGCTGCCGGCATTCGCCGGATTGAAGCTGTCGCTGGTCCCGCCGTGCTCGCCTACCTGAACGAGCGCGATGCGGTGGTAAAGCAGCTGGGGGATCGCTTCAAGGCCCAGCCGGCCGAAATTGTTGACCGTGTGGCGGCCCTCCAGGAGGAGCTCAAGGCCACCGGCAAGGCGCTGGCCGCGGCCCAGGCAGAACTCGCGGTGGCCAAGGCGGGCGCTCTGGCCGCCAAGGCCGAGGCCGTGGGCGCCTTTCAGATGCTGGTGGAACGCCTCGATGGCGTGGATGGTACCGGTTTGCAGGGGGCAGCCCAGAGCCTTGTGGATCAACTGGGGGATGATGCGGCGGTGGTGATCGGAGGTTTGCCGGATCCAGGCGACATGGGCAAGGTGATCCTGGTGGCGGCCTTCGGCAAGCAGGTGATCGCCGCCAAACTGCAGGCGGGCAAATTCATCGGCGGCATCGCCAAGCGCTGTGGTGGCGGTGGTGGTGGTCGCCCGAACCTGGCCCAGGCTGGAGGTCGCGATGGCGCTGCTTTGGATGGAGCGTTGGCTCAGGCCCGCTCAGAACTGGAAGTCAACTTGCAGCGTGAAACTTGAAGCATTGATCAGCCTCTTCAGCATCAGTCTTTTGCCTGCGGTGAGGGGGCTTGGGTTGATTTGTTGCAGCGTGATTGACGCTGTTTGACTGGTTATCGCTTGCAAATAATGCCTTGATCAATGAGTGCCACGAGTGCTCATGCAGTTGGATGGTGTGATTCAATATGTCAAAGCAGTGTTGTTAATGCTTTAATGATCTTAAGTGTTAATCACTAATTAAGGTGTAGGTTTATGATGTTTAGGAGAATTTGCTTATTTGCTAAGCGTAAAAGAGAAGGCAGCGTTGGTTTTGTTTTTCGTTTTATAAGTTGCTCGTGCTCGTGCTCGTGCTCGTGCTTTGGCTTTGAGTCTCGCTTGTTTCTGGTTCTTTGTTGTCATTGGATATCTGCTTTGGTTCTGTTTGTTGTTTGTCTTCTTTCTTCGGTTCTTCTTTTGGCTCTTGATTGTCTTGGTCGTCTTGATTGTCTTTGTCTTCTTTTTTCTCTTTTTTTGAAAGTTTGTTGTCAGGAACGACGAGATTGTTGGCGCCGCGAAGTCGTGGATATGGAGTTCTTGCTTCAATCAACCAGTCAGATCCTAGGATGGCCAGCAAGGTGCGATCGGGTAGCCCATACAGTTGTTGGTAGATCAGGTTGATCACATGGCTTTCTGGCAGGAGGTTCTGCCCGCTCATCGTCTCGATGATCAACTGAGAGAAGCGTTCTTTGCTCATCATCTGTTGACTCAGCAGTGTTCCATCCGGGCTGAATGTCGCCTCTTCACCAGCTTTCAGGCGAATGAGGGCGTCGGCATTGCTGATCAAGTTGTTGAGGTTTGTGCTCGAGATCGTTGTTTCTTCGGATGTCGGTTGTGAGAATGCATGGCCTCGATCTTGATTAAGGGCCACTTGTGTCGCTCTGCCGGTGTTGAATTCGCCGGCTTGCCATGGTGTGGGTGATTCGGGTGTTTTGGCGCGAAGGTTCGGGTCGTTGACAAACCCTCCATTCGTGGCGAATCGATAGCTGACCTGACCGCCCACCACGGTGTCGAGCAGCTTGTCGTATTGACCGTAGGCCGACAGGATCACTTGGTCGCCGACAGGCACATTCAAGCCGACCCGTCCACCGCCATAGGAATCACCTGTGCCGTGGAGCACGTAGGGCGAGAGTGACAGGGTGATGGACTGGTCGCCCAGATCAGCCACGGGGATGCCGACCTGGCCGATGGCGAATCCCAGATTGTTCGCGCACTGATCCAGAGGGATGCCTCCCGTAACGCCGAACTGCCAGCGATCTTTCTGCCACTGGCCTCCCACCGCGACCTGAGAGTGGAAACATCCAGATCCATCCCAGCCGTCGTAGCCAATCAACAGGGAGCTGATGCTGCGGTCATCGGGGTTGAACCACTTGTATCCCAGTTCTGTGCTCGCGCCCCAAGCACCATCAAAGTTGCTGCTGGCCGTTGAGTAGCTGTAGAGAAGCGTGCTGCCCAAGTTCTGGCTGAGCGGGACGAACACTGAGGCGTCGCCAAGGATGAGGCCTGCAGCTTCCCCCAAGGCACGTCCAGAGCTGTTGCTGCCCCAGCTGCTTGCACCGAAGCCGATCACTGGGTTCAAGGTGGGGTACAACGAGAGGATGTCAGTGCTGCTCTGGCTGCCTGGTGTTTCCAGGGCATCACCCACCGTTGCTTCGCCGCTCAGCACTGCGAGGTCATAGTTTCCGTCTTCTTGGACGCTCAGGACGTAGGTGGTGCCACGGATCCCCAGCACTTTTGTTCCCAGACAACTGTTCTGAGGGCCGTTGACCAGCACCTGACCGCGATCCAGGCGAAAGCAGTCTTCCCCTAGACGGATCAGGCTGTTGTTTCCCAGAAAGCCGAGTGCCCGTCGGTCAAACAGCACTTCGGCCCTGCTGCTGCCGGTGCTCAGTTCCTGACCACGGTCTGCGGTGTCATCAACCGTTGCCGGTTGCCGGTCGATGAACACTTCTCTGCCATCGATGATGCGACGAATCGTGGCGTTGTTGAACGGAGCTGCTCCCGCTGCTGCTGGAACCAGAGACGCCGCGCAAGCGATAGCCAACAACTTTCTGTACACGAACACCAAACGTTGACCACAGGTTGGTCTTACTGATCTGTCTCCGCAGGGGTGACCTCCGCGGTGTCAGTTTTTAGTGCGAACACCTGTTGCTGGCCTTGCCCACGGATTGGAAACGTTCCCAGGTCCTGCAAACGCCAATCATCGGGTAGATGTTCTGCCACCGCAGCACTCATCACAATCGACTGGCCGCACTGTTTGGCAATCGCCTCCAATCGGCTGGCCGTGTTAACGGCATCGCCGATGACGGTGTAGTCCATGCGGCTGGAGCAGCCAATGTTGCCGCTCACAACCCAGCCATAGCTGAGCACCACCACCTGCTCCCATGGAGATTGCCCTTGAGCGATCCAGGCGCGATTCAGAGCGGCGAGGCGTTGCTGAAGCGTTATCGCCGTTCTGACTCCCGCAATCACGTTGGTGCTGTTTGTTTTCTGTAGAGGTGCTCCAAACACCGCAAGAACAGCATCGCCAATGAATTTATCAACGGTTCCCCCCTGTGAATGCACGGCGTCCACCACCTCGCTGAAGTAGGTGTTGAGTCGATCAACCAGTCCTTTCACATCGCCTCGTTGGGTCATCTCTTGGGTGAATGTTGTAAAGCCACGAATGTCGCTCATCAGGACCACCACATCCATCAACTTCCCACCCAGCAGTTCATCGGCTTCTTCTGGCTGGTCGGCGATCTCGGCTGCGACTGCAGGTGAGAGATAACGACCCAGCGTTCGGCGCAAACGTCGCCGTTGCCACTGGAGTCGAAGGGTGGCATCGGCGCTGGAGACAATCCCGGTCAGGATCAGGCAGCCTGCAGGCCCCAGCACTGGTAGCAGGAGGCCGCCCCAGGCAATCAGTCCGGCACCTGCTGTCACGAGGACACCGGAGGCTGCCAACAGGACCCCAAGTCTTGGCAGAGGCCGCTCCTGGCGCGATGTGCAGATGCCTGCAAGGAGCACCAGAACCGCCATCGCAAGATTCCACCCCGGTGGAGCAGGTATCCAGCGAAGTGAGCGATCTTCCAGCCGGTTGGCGACCTCGGTGGCATGCAATTCCACGCCAGGCATGCCTTGTGCACCTGAGAAGACGGCTGGATGGAGGTCTTGAAACACGGCTGCTGTCGGTCCCACGAGCACCGTTGCATCCGTGAGCACGCCGCTTTTCTTGATCGTGAGGAAGGCGTTGGCGTCGAGAAGTTCCCAGATCGAGAGGGTTGGAATCGTTCCAGGAGGTCCGTAGGGATCCAACAGATCCAACGGTTCGTCGTCGAGGTTGCTGTCAGCGTTGGCCAGCTCGAGCAAGGTCTTGGCCAGTCCATCGGGTACGGAGGAACCCAGGTGCTGGCGCATCTCCACTGCACTGTGTCCAGGCCGCCGACGAATCACACCGTCTCGATCAGGAGATCCATTAAGAAGCCCTCGGTTCAGTGATTGGTCAGCTGGTTGCAGGGCGGGAGTCAGGTCCAGCAAGGACATGCTTGCCACGGGGCCGCGGCCGCTCAACACCTGCACACCGAGTGCCACGCGGTCGTGGTAGCGCCTCAACGCACCGGCGAAAGCTGCATCGTCGTCTGCTCCATGGCTGCTGGGTGCTTCGAACAGCAGGTCAAATCCAACGGCAGAAGCACCTGCTTCAAACAGCCGTTCCAACACCTTCACGTGCACCCTCCTTGGCCAAGGCCATTGGTTCAGGTCTTGGAGCAGAGGGTCTCGGCTCAGGTCGGCGTTGGCAGCTTGCTGAAGGCTGAAGTCGTCGATCGCGACGATCACCACTCCTTTCGGTGCGTTACGGGGCCCTCGGGTCTCCTGGACCCAGTCAGCAAAGCGCAGGTCAAGGCGGCTTAACCGCTCCTTGCCGAGTCCTCCGACCGTGAGGACCAATCCGCTGAGCAGCAGCGTTGGGCCATAACGTCGAATCCAGTCGTAATGGTGTGACCGTTCCATGGCGTTTCTGACTCCTGCACTGTGGGGGGGATTCCCTGTAAGCGCCATTCCCCTGAGCGTTCATTGGCATCGCAGCAGCCACTCCGTGAGAGCGACTTGTTCAAACAGCACCTCAGCTCAAGTTGGCATGCGGATGTGTTCGCTCAGCTGTTGGTGAGCGCTGTCCTTCGGTGGCCGAGTGGGCATTCTGGTGTTGGTGCTTGTCGCGTCGTAACCGCACTTCATCTCTGAATCATGTCTGCGCTCACGTCCGAGGATCTCGCCTCCATGCCTTTGTTCGCCGACCTGGCGGATGATCAGCGCGTGCTTCTTCTGGATCGCCATCGTGAGACCAGCCATCTGGTCGATCAGGTGATCGTGATGGAACAAGACTGGGGTGAGTCGTTGTTTCTGATCCGTGATGGGGTGGCCAAGGTGCGCACCTACACAGTCGATGGCGACGAGGTGGTGATGTCGCTGCTTGGGGAAGGCGATGTTTTCGGTGAGATGGCCGCTCTTGACGGTGCCGTTCGCTCCGCTGATGTGGTCGCCCTGACGCCACTTCGTTTGGTCAAACTTCGCTCTGCGCCCTTTGCGGCCTTGCTGCGGCAGCAGGCGACTCTTGCCCTCGCCTTGGCGCGTTTGGAGGCATCCCGTCTTCGCGATCTCAATCAGCGCTTTGCCCTGCAAAGCGCTGATGCCACCACTCGCTTGTTGGATGCCCTCGCTTACCTGGCTCGAAAGAGCGGTCCCACCGCAGATCCCACGGCTGTGATCCCGCCGTTGGCGCAGAAAGAGATCGCTCTGATTGCAGGGCTGGCACGGGAAACGGCGTCCCGCACACTCAGCAAGTTGCGTACACGCGGCACAGTCACGGTCGCCAACGACGGTTCAATGCAGCTCGCTGACCTTCAGCCCCTGGTGAAGCGAGGTCTCCTGACTCAATCCTGAAGGTAGGTGGTTTGCCGCAGACTGCTCTCCAGGTGGTCAAGAAGCCTGCGCGATTCATCGATCCGCAGCTGGCCGTTGTTGATTGCCGCCTCTGCCGCAATCCGCAAGCGTTCGAGCAAGGCGCGGGGGTCGTGCTCCATGGCCTCGAGCACGTCGGCATTGGTGTCACCACGCACGACGTGGTCAATGCGATAGCTACCCCGTGGGCTGAGGCGAATGTGCACGGCGTTGGTGGTCCCAAACAGATTGTGCAGATTGCCCATCACCTCCTGATAAGCGCCGCTGAGGAACAGGCCGATCAGATACGGGTTGTTGTCGTTCAGGTCGTGGAGCTCCAGCAGATGTTTGGGTTGCCCATCGCCGATGAAGCGATCAAGTCGCCCATCGGAATCGCAGGTGAGATCGGCGAGGTTGGCCAGCCGTGTTGGCCGTTGATCCAGCTTCTGGATGGGCACCACCGGAAACAGCTGATCGATGGCCCAGGTGTCCGGAGCCGAGCGGAAGATCGATAGGTTTGCGTAATACGTTCCCGCCAACGCTTTGCTGAGGGCTGCCAGCTCTTCAGGGACGACTTGGTTGTTGGGCAGCCGTTGGGCAATGGCATCAGCGCAGGCCCACGTCAGTTGTTCGGCGGTGGCTCGATCGGGTAACCCCATGTATCCGAGCCGGAATGCGGCGAGTGCATCCTGTTTGAACTTCAGGGCGTCGTTCCAGGCTTCCTGCAGCCGTACGAGCTGGGCATCGGCCGTCACCGATAGCTCTTGAATCGTGGCGAGGGTGTCCCGGAGGTTGCGAACGGTCAGAGGCTCCTCTCCGGTGGCGTTGGGGATGGATGCCGGGAGTGCGCTGCTGCCCAGGATGTCGAACACCAGCAGCGAGAAATGGCTGGCGATGGCGCGGCCGCTTTCGCTCACCAGCGTGGGTACAGCAACACCATTGGGCTCACAGCACTCCCGAACCGTGGCCACAACGTCGTTGGCATAGTTCTGCAGCGAGTAGTTCGTGGAGGCCGCCGACGCCGTCCGGCTGCCGTCGTAGTCGATGCCGAGTCCACCCCCTACATCCAGGAAACCCATCGGGGCCCCCAGTCGGGTCAGTTCTACGTAGATCTGCCCCGCTTCTTGGAGAGCGTCCTTGAGAACGGCGATATCGTTGATCTGGCTTCCAATGTGGAAGTGCAGCAGGCGCAGATCTTGGAGCAGGTTGTTGTCCCGCAGCCGTTCCACGGTTGCCAACAACTCGGGAATGGAGAGGCCGAATTTGGCCTTGTCGCCCACGGAACTGCCCCAACGTCCTGTGCTGCGGCTGGAGAGCTTGGCCCGCACGCCGATGTAGGGCGCTGCCCCCAGGCTCTTGCTGGCTTCGATAATCCGGTCGACTTCATCCGGCTGTTCAATCACCACGACCGGTTGCCGTCCCAGACGTCGCGCCAGGATTGCAGTCTCGATGTAAAGACGATCTTTGTAGCCGTTGCAGATCAACAGGGCTTCGGGGTCGTCCAGCAGTGATAGTGCAATCAGCAGCTCCGCTTTGCTGCCCGCTTCCAGTCCGAAATTCCAGCGGTGGCCACAGCTCACCAACTCCTCCACCACGTGGCGTTGCTGGTTGCACTTCACCGGGAAAACGCCTTGGTATCGGCCTGGGTAGCTGTACTGCGCAATAGCGCGTTCAAAGGCGGCGTGGAGCCGCTCCAAGCGGTCTTCAAGGATGTCGTCGAAGCGAATCAGCAGCGGCAGAGCCAGGTTGCGGCTCTTCAGCTCCGACACCAGATCCACCAGGTCCAGGCTGCCGCCGCGATCCCCTTGGGGTTGAACGCTGATGTGCCCGCGCCCATTGATGGAGAAGTACGGATCGCCCCAGCGGTTAAGGCCGTACAGCGCCGCACTGTCTTCAATCGACCAGCTTTCGCTGTCAGCCACCGGCCTCTGTCGTGGGGAATGGTCGGAATCTAGGGACTTCCCCTGCACTGCCCAAGGCCTGTGCTTGCCAATCGGGGTGGCCAGCACTGACGATGGCTGCGCTTCTACCTAACACCAATTCCATGGCCGAACGCACTTTTGTCGCCATCAAGCCCGACGGCGTCCAGCGCGGCCTGGTGGGCGAGATCCTCGGTCGCTTTGAGCGCAAGGGCTTCAAGCTTGTGGGTCTGAAGCAGATCACCCCCAGCCGTGCGCTGGCTGAGGAGCACTACGGCGTCCACAAGGAGCGTCCTTTTTTCGCCGGTTTGGTTGATTTCATCACCTCTGGCCCAGTGGTGGCCATGGTGTGGGAAGGCGATGGCGTCATCGCCAGCGCCCGCAAACTGATCGGCGCTACCAAGCCCCTCGAGGCCGAGCCCGGCACCATTCGCGGCGATCTGGCCGTCAACATCGGTCGCAATGTCATCCACGGTTCCGATGCTGCGGAAACGGCTGCCTTCGAGATCGGCCTGTGGTTTGAAGCGTCTGAACTGAACGACTGGTCTCCTTCTGATCAGGAGTGGCGCGTCGAGGGCTGATCGCCTGACAGCTCGTTCTGATCTGCATACCCTCGGGACTCAGTCCCGGGGGTTTTGTTGTGAATGCTGAATCGCTGCTGTTGTTGCAGGCCCTGGACGGGGCGGTTGATCAGGCATTCGCTGATGTCGAGCCCTGCAGCTTTGCCCCCGGGTCTTGCCTGGTGCGGGAAGGTGAGTCAGTCGATGGGTTGCTGCTGATCTCGCGTCGGGTGTGGTTCAGGCTCGATGGGCTGATCTGGTGGATTCCCCGGGGCCGCTGCTGGGTCCACCCTGTGTGATCGTCGATATCTCCTATCTGCTGGGCGGAGTGGCTCGGGCCAGTGTGATTGCCCTGGAGCCTGTGGATGCCCTGCGCTTGTCTCGCCAGGGCCTCGAGACCTTGATGGCGTGATCCGGGCCACGGGCAACAACTGTTTCGCGCTCTGGCGGCCATCAATGCCCAGCGCTTACTCCTCCAGACCCATTCCCAAATGCGCGATGGCGTGGCAGGACACGGGGCGGCGTCGTTGATGCCCGAACCGCTGGCTGTAGCGGTGCAGCGGTTCAAGCAATGTGCGGCTGCGGTGGAGGTGGATCTCCGCCGCAGCACCCCTGATCCGGTGATGAGGAGGGATCTGACGGCGGCTTTCGACACCTTGGTGCGTCTCACCGGCAGACTGTTTCCGCCTCTGTCAGGCGAGACCAAGGCACCTGACAGCCCGGCCTTCAGGCATTGCGCCTCGAAATGTTGTCCTATGTGCTGACCCGTTCCGCCGAACGGATGTATCGCAAGCCGATGGGCTACGCGCGGGACCTCCTCACGACCGCCTAGATGTATGCCGATGAGCCATGTGGGGCTGGGGAGCTCGGCACGCTGCTGGACCGCTGCTTTCTCAACCAACCGGCGGCACAGGCGCTGCGCAACTTCGAGGGCTGTTCCGTGAGGAGTTGCAGCCGGCTCTCACCCTTACTGATCAGAGACCTCTACGGGTGACCAGCCTGGCCTGCGGCCCTGCCTCGGAGGTCTTCGACATCCTTCTGTAGGATCATCAGTAGCACTGGAGTACGTGCGCGAGCGGCTGGAGCGTGCAGGGCTTGCGTCGGTGGTGCGCCTGGAACGCAGCAACCGTCCTCATCTGTGCATTGGCCGCCAGAAGTTTGAGCTGGAACCCCAGCACTTGATCTATTCAATCGGCTTGATTGACTATTTCGATGATCGGATCGTTACGCGCTTGCAGACCTGGATGCGGGGGTGTCTCGCGGGTGTGGGCGATCCATCCTGGGCAATTTTCACACCAGCAATCCCACGCGCGGATCGATGGATCACCTGCTCGATTGGCCACTGATTAACCGGGATGAGGGCGACATGGTGCGCCTGGCAGGGCTGCAGGCTTCGCTCCGGGCACAACGCAATGCCGCTTAGAGGGAGCCGGCGTCAATCTGTTTGCGGTATCAACGCATTGATTGGCTTCGATTGACAGATTATTTTCAATTTTAACACACCTGAAGTCTGGCTTTGCTGCTTGATCATCTGCTCATGCGCACGTCCAATTGCTTTCGAGGCAAGTCTGAGTTGAGGCTGCCCATTTTTGACGACTGCCCTGCTGGACTAGATTGAGTCTGAAGGGATAGGTGAGTGGCTACTTCCCTTTGTAATCACGGGCTTTTACACCGTATGCGCTGGGTGTGATGTGTTAAGAGAGGCTTGAAGGAAGCCTTTATGTGTGAATTAAGGAATTTCTTGAAGTGGAGATCTCTTTCTTTAAGATTTAAATTTCGTCATTTAGAAATGCTTGTCGCTCAGCTGTGCTGACGTGCTCTCCACGATCATTCAGTAATTGATTGCATCCTGCAAGACCACAGCGCAATGGGGCAATCATGCATCGATGAATGCCTAAGGCAAGTCGAGAAAGATCGTCTTGTTGTTGATTGTCACGGCTCCCTTCCACAAGTTTTGTATTCTCTGGTGCCAGGTCAAGTCTTGAAATGTTGTATCCCATATTTTTTGCAAGATCCCGGATGGAGTCTATGTAGGCAAAGTCGATTCCGCCGAGGCATCGTTCCGCTGCTTGTTCGCGAAGTTGCAGAAGCTTGTCTTGTAATCCCTTGTCCTCGCAAACGGCAGAAAGAAAAATGTCTAGCTGAGTAGAAGTCATAATGGTAATTGGTTTTAAGGCTTAGATAGAATGATGACGAGTTGGCATTTTTCTGCCTGAGTAGAACGGGGGGTGGCCATGCTCACTGATCAGTTTTCTCTTGGCTGCCTGTATGTCTTCGGGAAGAAGGGGCAGAATATGTTTTTCCCACCGCGGCATCGTTAGGCATTTCATTGGGTCTGGACTCATCTGTGTGTCATAAAGACCGGCATGAGCCCTACATCCACCACCACATAATGAAAAGTACTTGCACTGACGACAGTGACTTAGTGCACCTGAGCGGATTGAGTAGAAATCTACTTCTGATTCTACTTTGGCACAGGCCTGGCTGAGGTGGTCGTATTCTTCTGTATTAGCTAATGGTTTTGTCAGCAGAGGACATATTGTAAGCTCCCCTTTTGGATTGATATTTATTGTTCCCTTTCTGTAGTCACAGGGATGAGATACTTCTGTAAATTCATGCATGTCAAGAGCTGTTTTTTCATAGTTATGATGAACTCCTCCTATATCTAGACCTATGATTTGTCCGTCATTAAAGTGTCGCTCTAAGAGGTTTCGATAGGCCTTGAAAAGGTTGTCGTAATTTTGGATTGATTGCTGCTCTCCAATTTCAAGAGCATCTGGTGTATGCATGTGGGTGTTGATTTTCCATTCAAGCCTATTTTCTTTGACAAAATCGTACATTGCGTCTAGATGCTCAATATTGTGCTCGTTGACGACGCTGATAATTATTGTCCGAAGGTATTTCTTGGCTTTGATAGCGATGTCGGCTAATTTGTGATTAACGGCTCCCACTCTTACGGGGTCATGTCCCTTGATTCCATCAAGGCTTATGGCGATATAGCGTAATCCTGCATCTGCCAAATCTTGAATCATCTGCTCTCCCTTATTGCCCATAAGAAGAGAGCCATTGGTCACCAGACTGCTATAGCCTTTCTTGCCTGTGATGTATGAGATAATTTCTAGGACATCAGGATGCATTAGTGGTTCTCCACCAATAAGAATGTATCTTCTTACTCCCATTTCAGATGCTTGATCGATCAGTTGTCTGGCTTTTTTTGTGGATAGATAAGTGCCATTCTTGCTGCTAATTTGTTCAGCACAGAAGCAGTATGAGCATTTGAAGTTACATTGATTTGTGAGCTCAAGGCGAAGAATAGAATGTGTATTTTTGCTAATTGACGCTGTCTTCATTGCCCTTTGATCTTGCCTATCCTTAGTATGAGCTCATCTCTTAAAGTCCGCAGCAACCCAGGTTAAATTCTTTCTGAAGGTATGTCTCTAACTGCTGTTATTGATTTTATGAGAGCAGTTAAAATTACCCCTCTTCTGGGTGATCAGGTTAAAACGGCACGTGAACGGGCCTCACAGCGTTGCCAGGGTGGGTTTGATGATGAGTATCTAGATCAGTTGGTCAAACTAGCAGAACAAGCTGGATATAAAATTTCAGTCAAAGAACTCAGGCAAGTACCTGGATTCTTGCCTGTGAATGACCCGAATTAATTACCCATTGATGGTTATTAATTTGTCCCCTTGTGGTGTCTTTGGTGAATCATCAGAATAGTATGTGTCTTCCAAGGTAGATTGAATTAAGTCAGGTCTCCCGATTGCCTCCAGCAATAAAGAAGCTGTTATCAGCCTTGTTCCGATGCAAAAGTCGTCATATTTATACTCTGAGCCCTTATGGGTATGCGTTACGTGGCACCCTCCAGCACAGGAGTACCGGCAAAAGCAGTCTTCACATTTTCCTTTTTTGGTGACAAGTTCACGTATTGACTCAACATTGGACTCTTTGATTGATACCACCCCATTGGACCGTATTTCACCTATCTTTAAATCCATGTCGTGGGCTTCCCAGTCATTTGGAGATAAATAGCATGCATTAAGAGACCCATCAGGGTGAACAACGATTGCATCATCTCCAACCAAGCATGATGTTAATCGTGGTTCCCCTGGATTAATCGGAGTGTAGGCAAAGTCAACGCCAGTACCCCTAAGGTGTAGAAAAGTTTGATGCCAATTACGGGCAAAATCAATTGGACTTGGAGGGTAAATTGACGCAAGTACTGTTAATGTGTTTTCAGTTAGCGGCTCAAATTTAATGCTTGATGGCCGCCATCTTTCTATCATATTAGAAGCTATTGATTTCATCTTATGGACTGTCTCTGATGTGATACATCCTCGAATATGCAGCTCTAGCTTACTCTTGGAGAAGTAGTCTGCGCTTTTGGCTACTGCCTGATAGCTTCCATGATCTTTATTGATAGGTCTATGCAGGTCATGTTCGTCTTGTTCTCCATCAATGGATAGGATGATCTTATGAAAATTTTCTGATATCCACTCTCGCATAGATTCGGATAATACTCCATTCGTTGTGGCCATATAAAATGGCTGTATATTGTGCTTTAAACACTCTTTGTTTGAAAATTCAACGATCTCTTTGATCAGCTCAAATGTTGTAAATGGCTCTCCACCAAAAAAGTGAATTTTTAATGGCTGATCTTTCTTGGTCTCCCGCTTACGTTGCGACCGCCTTTTGACCGTCCATTTGATAATCTCTTTTGCTCTTTGTATGTCCAGGCTATTTTGTGGAGAGGTTGGTCCATCAAAATGACAATAAGTGCATTGTAGGTTGCATCCTCTCGTTGTGACAAAGACTAAAAAGTCGTCATTGAGCTCTCCTTTTTTTTGCTTTGGTTTGAGGTGTGGTTCCTGGTGTATTAATTGATTGATAATAGCTAGTTGGGGATCTTGTGTGTTGATTTTCCCCCCTTTTATTTCTTGTATATCCTCGTCTGTAAGAAGTGCATTAAAGTCATGAAGTGGTGCATGGAGTAGCCAGTTTTTTCCGACTGGTATTGCAAATACTTTGCTGGTCTTGAGTGCTTCTTCTTTTGCGGAGAAGTTTTGTTTGATTGATTGTAATGGTGTGGGCATGGGTTCTATTTGAAGGTGCTAGTGAGAACAGTGGTTGGGTGTTTTGAAGTAATATCTATCTATGCATATTGCAAAAGTGGTGGGTTGGGTAATTTCTCAAAAATCCCTTTCTCGTAAAGCGTGTTTGCTGCATGCAACACAAGTCCTGGGTTGATTTCGTTTGTCTTAGAGATTTCTGAGACTATTTCTGAAACTGACAATGTTCCATTAATTCTTGATACGATCTCTTTTTCGATTTTGTCTTTTACAATTATGTTCGCGTATTGTGTTTTCAGGTTGAGCTGCCCTTCGTGATTGGTGATATAGATTTCTTCCCTTAGTGATAATATCTTTTCGATATCTAGGCTTTCGTTGAAGATTGTTTTCTCGCAATGTTCAAAGAATTCTTGGATTTGTTTAATGGGGTCATCTAGCTCTGTCTCAGCGTAAACGGCATAGCCTTGAGGCCATCTCTCAAAGTCTATGCATGGGCTAATTAACTTGATGTTTCTTTGCGACAAGTTGATCAAAAATCCAGAGACACAGGCGATGGAGCCTAGTTGAGTATTGATTGATAAATCTTTCGCCCTACCAGCGCAGCTTTTTGTCTTCAGTGACTCAGGATTTTGCAGCACAAGGTCGATATCCTTGAGTTCTATGGCACTGAACTCTTGCATGATTATATGAAGTTCTTTGAGGCTATTAATTGAGAGACGGTCCCAGGTGCCCCCCATTGTTTCTCTCAATTCTATAAATTGCCGGGTGCGATCTATGTTTTTCACCCACGCGGCAGTTGTTGTTTGGGGTGGAATTCCAAATTCTCTATTGAATGACTGAATATATTTTTCGTAATCGGGATTATCAAAGGGATCTGTGGCCCAATACAAAAAACCTGTGGCTCCGGCTTCCCCTATATAGTTTTTAAGACTTTGTATGATTGAATTGAAGATTGTTCCGTTGTTATTCCTCTCATATCGTGCGACTGATTTCAGTTTGGGAGCTGAAAGGCCGCAGTATTGGCATCCTATAGAGCAACCTTCGGATAGTTCAATCGCGAATGGAAGGAGTCTTTTCCTTCTGGCAAACCCATCGGCGGCTTGTCCGGCATAACGATTGGCTTGTCTGTTTCGCCAGTGGCGAAACGAAGAGGGTAAGTCTGTGTCTAGCTTCTGTAGCCAATGGTAAGCATTTTGCCGTCGCTTTGTGCACCAATTTGTGTAATTTATAGATGTATCTGTTCGTCTGTCAAAAAGTCTGCTTTGGGATTCTTGCCAGAGGTCTTGGATCTCTGAAGGTACGAGTTGAATTCCATAGCGACTGATGATGTTATTCGGGCTTTGGACTGCTTTCTCTCTGAATTCCGGATCGGCGGTGAAAAGCTCCAAAAACCTTTTGACTTCCCAGGGCTGCGTTTTAGATGTCATGTGCCTGCTTGAAAAAAGGTGTGTGTGATTGAAGCTTTTCTCCGCTTCCCCTTAGCCCGAAAAATTACCAGCAGCAGTTAAGTGCCCTTGTGTTCTGATTGTTGACACTCATCCAGTTGCCAACTTTGAAGTGTCTGGTATTGACAGCTTTGTTCAGAGAAAGTTTTGCAAACATTTGCCCCCCGACTACTGCTGTCAGGTCTTCCGTCCCTAGAGGCTCGTCGATGTCCTCTACGGACGGAGGTTCTGTTGGAAGTGGAAAGTGCACCTCTTTTTCTCCGATAAAGTAAGGCAAACCGCTTTCTCCTTCTTTGATGACAACCTCCACGTCATCTCTAATGATGTAACCCTCCTCGGTCAGCACCTTCCGAGCATTACTTTTTAAGTTTTCTTTGTATTGTGGCTCTTCCCAGCATTTTGAGATGATCCTTCCGAGAATCAAAAGGTCTTCGTTAGTCATTGCTTTAGGCCTCGTGGTCTATTGGCAGTCTTCATTTTGGAGATAAATACAGCTGCAGGTCGCCCTCTTTATTTTTTGCTCTGCATTCTTTGTATTTTTGTTTAGCTCACGTATTTCGTCTTGTGCTGAGAAACATAGTTTCTGCTTCTCTCGTCTTGTATCAGGAAATGTTTTTAAATTTTTCGCATTTTCTTCGGCAACTGATGTCTGCGGCTTAGCCCGTAATGTTCAGTAATTGCATGTATGGGCCTGATGGTTCCCCTGCGAGTTGTTTGTGGCTTCCTTGTTGAATTACTTTGCCTTGATCCATCACCAATATGAGATCGGCGTCACGGATGGTGCTCAAGCGGTGGGCCACAATGATTTGGGTGCAGCCTCGCCTGGCGAGGTTCGCGATCAGTTTGCGTTCTGTTTCGGCATCCAGGGCAGATGTGGCCTCATCCATGATCAGAATGCTGGGATTGCTCACTAGGGCTCGGGCTATTTCCAGGCGCTGGCGTTGCCCGCCGGAGAGGTTGCGGCCGCCTTCGCTGAGTTGGGTATCGAGGCCGTCCGGCAGTCCCCGCACCACCTCCAGCACCTCCGCATCACGGCAGGCATCTTGCAGCGTTGTGTCGCTGATGGTCCGGTTCCAGAGGCTGAGGTTATCGCGCACGCTGCAGCCAAACAGCTGAATCTCTTGTTGGACCATCGCCAGCGAGGCCACCGCCACGGAGCGCGGAAGCTCCAGCAGGGTGTGGCCATCGAATCGGATAGTGCCACCCGTGGGTTGATGGAGGCCGGCCAGCAATTTGGCCAAAGTGCTTTTGCCGCTCCCGCTGCCCCCCACCAGGGCAACGCGCATGCCGGGTTGAATGGTCAGCGACAGCCCGTCGATCAATGGTTCCTGAATCGCGGTGAAGCCAAAGCGCAGATCGTCAATTTCGATCTTGCCGCTCATGCGTGTTGGTGCTCTGTTGGCATTGGTTCTGCTCGGGTGATCGAGCAGAGGATCGCGGGGTTGCTCGAGAACGTCTTCCAGGCGCAGAACGCCTGCTTCAAAACCGGGTAGTTGCTGTATGAACTCGATCAAGCTTTCGATTTGACCTTTGAGGCTGAAGGCAATGGTTTGGGCGGCTAGCAACATGCCCAGGGTGAGATCGCCTCGGATGACCAGCAGGAATCCCAGCAGAAGAACGGCCACTTCGTTGAAGGTGGTAAGTCCGTTGGGGATCAGGCGCAGGCTGGCATTGCGCAACTGCAGGGCTTGCAGGGTGTTGAGCAAACGGCTCTGATAGCCGGCAAAGCGGCGGAACACATCGTGTTCCAGGGCGGCGGCCTTGATTGTTTCGATATCGCGCATGGCGCCCACCACCACCGCGCCGCTTTTAGCCTCATCCTTCTGCAGGGCAATGCTGGCATCTTTCTGGGTGCGCAAGTTGCGCTGCACCACAAGCGCATTGATGGCGGTGGTGGTGAGGATCAATATCCCTAGCCATGGGCTGTAGAGGAAGGTGAGGATCAGGTAGAAGACCAAAAGCACCAGCCCTGTCGCCATGGGGATCAGCTTGCCGCCGATGAATTCGGCAATAGTGGTGTTGATGTCCATCCGACTAGCGATGTCGGACGCATGACGTTGGCTGTAGAAGCGTTCGGGTAGGGCGAGGATCTGATGCTCAAAGCCGATGGCGAAGCGGCGGGTCAGCCTTTTCTCCAGGCTGCGGGTTCCCACCAGCTGCAGATGCTGCAGCACCACTTGCAGGCCGATGGTCAGGGCCATGGACCAAAGCATGGGCTTGAGCCAGTGGTTCATGGCATTGCCGATCACTTCGTCCAGGTAGATCTGGGCGAACACCGGCATCACCAGCTGGGGAAGGATCAACAGCAGGCCGGCGATCAGGATGAACAGCGCTCCCATCGGCTCGCTGCTCAATCGACGCCACACGATGGGCCACGGCGACGGTGCACGGCCACCCCGTTGGAACTCCGGCCCTGGTTCCATCGTCAGCACGATGCCGGTGTAACTGCGATCGAACTCCTCACGGCTCACCGTGCGTGGCCCCAGGGCGGGGTCGTTGAGGGCTACCCGATCACCGCGAAAGCCCTCGAACACCAGGAAGTGATTGAACTCCCAGAACAGAATCGCCGGGAGGTTGATCTTCTCCAGCGCGGCGATGCCCTTTTTGAATCCTTTGGCGTCGAGGCCCAGGCTGCGGGCCGCGAGGATCAGATTGGCGGCGTCACTGCCATCGCGGGAGACGCCGCAGAGTTCTCGCAGTTGGGCGAGGGGGACATAGCGCCCGTAATGCTGCAGAACGATGCTCAAGGAGGCGGCACCGCATTCGGTGTTCTCCATCTGCAGCACGGTGGGCGTATTCACCATCAGAAGATTCCTGTCAGATCCCGCAGAATTGGAATCACGTAGCTGATTGGTCTGCGTTCTTCCACCAGCACGCGCACGTCCGTGGGGGTACCGGCACTCAGCTGCAGCGCCGGGCCCGGGCCACCACCCCAGTCGTAACCGCTGATGGTGTTCGGGTCGGCCTTTAGGGAGGTTTTGACTTCGATCAGGGGGCCCTTCGGCTCGGTGCGCACCGCTTCCAGCAGTGATTCGAGGCCGAGCCGTTTCGTCAGGGCGGTGTCATCCACCGGTAGTTGGCGAATCGACAGCACCACACCGTCGATGCCGCCATGGCGTTGCTGTTTGGTGCTCGTGGGGCTGATGCGCACCCGCAGGCCCACGTTAAGGCGTTTGCCATCCCCTGCCGGGAAGAAGGCCAGGCTCTCCAGGGGCTCTTGGCCGTTTTGAGCATCCAGGGTGAACACCGGGCTGCCGGCTTGGAGCACTTCCCCGCGGTGCACATTGCGGTCGACCACGCAACCATCGATTGGGGCGCGGATCTGAGCGATGCGCTTGATCTCCTCATCACGGGCGTTGATGCGCGCCCGTTGCTGCTGGATTTGCTGCTCCCGTTGGCCATCCCGCGCTTCGAGGGAATCCACCAGGCTGCTCAGCTCTTTCTCGCGCTGGCTCAGTTGATCAAGGGAGATGGCCCCAGACTTCACCAGGTTGCGGATCCGGGCGATTTCCGCCTTTTGCTGACGGATGCGGATGGCACCGAGCCGATCTTCCTCTTGGTCTTGATCGATCAGTTGCTGTAGCTGCAGCCTCGCTTCCTGTTTGCTCACCTCCTGGTTTACCGGGTCGATCCGAGCCATCAATTGGCCGCGTTTCACGCAGTCACCAATGTCGTTGTTCAGCTCCAGCAGGCGCCCGGCAGTTTCGCTCTGCACCACCGTGAGGCTGTTGGTGCGAATCAGCACGCCCTTGCCGCTGATGCGCACAGGCAGCCGGCCAAACACCGACCAGACGGCGATGGTGATGCAGAACCCTCCAAGGGATAGGAGCAGTAGCCATTGCCCGGGCCGCAGGAGCCGCAGGGGTTGATCCAGTTGTTCCGGACTGGAGAGGGCATCCAGTGCGTTCTTGCGAAACAGGCTCATGTGATCTGCCGTTCCATCATTCGGAAGAACAGCCCCTGGTTCTGCATCAGGGTCTTGCAGGTTCCCTGCTCCTGCACCTGCCCGTGGTCGAGCACCACAATGTGATCGGCTTGGCGGATGGTGCTGAGGCGATGGGCGATCACGATCCGGGTGATGGCCAGGGATTGCAGGCTTTCGGTGACGATTGCTTGGGTGCGGTTGTCGAGGGCACTGGTGGCTTCATCAAAGATCAGGATGCGGGGACGGCGCACCAGGGCTCGGGCGATCGCGACCCGTTGACGCTGCCCGCCGGACAAGGTGCCACCTCCCTCCGGAACCATCGTCTGAAGCCCCATGGGCATGGCCTGGATCTCATCGGCCAGGCCTGCCAGTTCCGCTGCATGCCAGGCCTCCTGCTCTGTGATCATGGCTCCTCCGGCTATCGCTTCCATCAAGGTGCCTGTGAACAGGCTGTTGGTCTGCAGCACCGTGCCGATCTGGCGGCGCACGCTGTCCAGACGCAGGCCGTTCAGGGGTTGACCATCGAAGCGGATTGCGCCGTCCTCTGGGCTGGCAAAGCCCAGCAGCAGGCGCACCAAGGTGGACTTCCCGGATCCGGAGGGACCGACGATCGCCACCTGCTCCCCTGCACGCGCTTCAAGGCTGACCCCGTCAAGCACCAGGGGGAGCTCGGGGGCATAGCGGTAGCTGATGCGATCCAGCTGGATGTGGCCGTTGAGTGGGGCCGCCTCGTCTTTGCGTTCGGCCGTTTCGGTGGCTGTTTCCAGGATCGGCTTGGCCCGCTCATAGATCACCGGCATGTCGAGAGCGCCGATCAACAGTCCGGCGAAACCGGCTGCAGCGCCGATGAAGGTGCCAAAGGCGGAGAAGAAGCCCAGCAGTTGCCCCACATTGGGCGCCCTGAGGCTGGGGCTGCTGGCCGCTTCGGCGATCAGGCGCGTGATCACGACGTACACCAGCAAGGTGCCCAGATTGGGCATCACCGCTCTTAGCAGGGCGGCAGTTGCCTCTTTGGCATCGAGGGCGTTTTCCAGCGCAACGATCTTTTGAAACTCTTCGCCCCACCAACGGGCGGCGCCAGTTTCCGCACCAGCGAGGCGCAGTTTGGCTACCGAACCGATCAACTCCAGATTGCGGCTTTGGGCCTGCCCTTCGGCTTCTTCCTGGTGGCGTTGCAGCGGGCGGGCTTGCCAGCCGATAAGAGCGGTGGGCACCAGGATCAGGGCTGCCACCACCAGGGCAAGGGCGGTGAGTTTCACGCTGATGCGCAGCATGAACAGGATGTAGAGGCTGGTGAGCACAACCCTCAACAGTCCGCCCTCCAGCAGTTGCTGAATTTCACCGCGCAGTTCGTCCAGGGCACCGAAGCGCAGTTGCAGATCGCCGACATTGCGTTGGCGAAAGAAGTCTGTGGGGAGCCGCAGCAGGCGGTGCATGCCTGCCAGCTGTGAGCGGGCAGCTCCCCGTTGCTGGCTGAGCTGCAGGGCTCGGCTCTGCACCCACTCGAAGGACACCCGTGTGATGCCGGCGGCCATCAGGATCAGGCTGATCTGCAGCAACAGGCCCAGGTCGCGATCCGGCAGGGCTTGGTTGGTGATCACCGTATTGAAGGTGGGCGTCAGCAATGACAGCAGCGTGGAGAGCAGCATCACGCCCACACCGAGCCGGAATCCTCCACTCAGCACGCCGAGGCAGGTGCCTGTCAGCAGTCCAGTGATACCCATCCCGAAGATCCAACGGGCTGCTCCCACTTCACGGCCGATGGCCAGCAGGAAACCGATCACGACGCCCAGCAGCAGCCCGCCGATTACAAAGCGTGTGGTTTGGCGGGGTTGGCCGTAGGCAAACCGCAGTAGGCCAATGGTGGTGAGGTCTTGGGGGCGGAAGGCGGGGCTGATGCTCACCATCCGTGGTGACAGGTTGTTCAGCCAGGCCGAACACTGCTCCAGGGGTTCGGGTTCGGCCATGCGGCTCGGCTGCCAGGCTCGATACCCCTTGCGGGTGGATTGGAGCACCACCACGTCGCTGTCTTTGGCTTCGCTTCCGTTGAGAAAACCGATCAGATCGCCACAGTCCTGCTGGAGATCCTCCGGATGAATCAGCACATCCCGGCAGAACAGATCGGTGCGGTCCAGCAGCTGTTGCAGCCGTTGGCGTTGATCCTGGGTCTCCAGGCGGGGTGCCATGGGTAGGAGGGGCCCTTGATCTCCGCTGACCAACTGCAGCGCCCGCAGCACAGGATCGACGTAGTGGTCCTGTGGGTGGGCTGTCGGGTCACCCGCCTCTGCGGCGCTATCGCCGTTGCTCTGTTCCATGGTCTGGAACAGTTGCCATTCACTGGCTGCATTCAGGGGTTGGTGGGCGTTCACCACCGCTCGGTGATGCTGCTCAGCCTTGGCATGCAGCTGGGCGAGTTTGTGGATGAGCTGGGTACTGCTCGGGGCGGCTGATGCGGGGATGCCCAGGTCTTGGCTGATTTGGGCATCCAGCCAGATCAGCCCCTCACCGCACTCTCCTCCTGGCACGTGCTCCAGCCGCGTCGTCTGGATGGCTCGCAGGCTCAGTCGAATCGGTGCATCCTCCGAGGCAGAGAGCCCTGGATAGAGATGGGTGCGATCCAGGCGCAGCACCCCGAAGCTGTGGTTGCCGCTGACCTCCAACAGCAGGTCGCCGTCGACGACCTGAAACGGCGTCGTGGGCCAGTCGTGTTCGCTGCCGGCCTCCCAGTTCATGCTGAAACGGCCTCGCCCGTTTGAAAGTGTCGGCAGAGCCAATCAAAGTGGCGCGCGCCCCTGCTGATGGCCGCTAGCTCGCCGAGATCAAGTCGATCGATGGCATCCAATTCGGCCTGCTGGCTGGCCGCGGCGCGTTGATGACTCAATAGTTGATCCCTGCTGCGTTGGGACAACATGCAGGCCAGGCCTCGGTAAAAGCGAGACGCCAACTTGGGATCCTGCGCCAAAGCGGCTTGGAGCTGCTGGATGTCGATGGCGAGCACATCCATGCCTGCAGCGGTGTGGACGCTGGCCGCGGCGCCGTCTTGCTTCCTCTGCAGCAGACTCATCTCGCCCAGCAACTCGCCGCGTCTGGAGCTGCCCACCATCTGTGTCGTTCCGCTGAGGTTGAGCAGGATCTCCGCTTCACCGCTGAGCACCAGATACAGAGCTGGGACAGGCTCGCCCTGATGCAGCAGCACAGTGTCAGGCAAGAGCTTCTCTACCTGCCCGAGTAGCGCCAGGCGATGCACATCCTGTTCGTGGAGCTGGGCAAACAACACCAACACTTTGCGCAGGGCTTCCACCGGGGCAGTTGCGTTGGTCAGCCGATGAACCCAGGCGTTCTGCTCTTGAATCTGAACGGCCAGTTTCTGAGCGATCAGCTGATTCAGCTCGGCGGCCAGGGCCGGAGAGTCCTCCACGAAGCGCTCCAGCTGTCGCACCGGGAGCTCCAGCACGGTGCTGTCCTCAGGAGCGGTGACGGTGGCCACGGCGGGACGTTGCTCCAGCCAGCTCATTTCCCCCACCAGACTGCCGGGGCTCAGGGTCGCCAGCTGGTCTTGAAGCTCTTGGCGGTTGGTGGTGGTGACCGTGAGGCTCCCGTTGAGGAGAACGAACAAGCATTCACTGGCTTTACCTTCCCGGATCAGCGTGCTGCCGCCTGCCAAGGTTCTGGAGCTGCCAGCGCTCTTGATCCACTCCAGCAGTGCTGTACTGGCATGGTCAAAAAGGCTGAATGACGGCATGGATTTCGATGCTGTCTGCCAGAACTGTCAGTGGCGGACCCCAACAGGATGGACAGTTCTCGGTTTTACAGCCACCGATCCCAGCTGAAGCTGGGCAGCAAGGCCGCGAGATCGCTTCGGGGTGTGCCTCCACTGGCCAAATCCGCGATCAGTTCTGAAGTGGCACTGGCCATCAGCACGCCGTTGCGGTGATGCCCACAGGCCAGCCAGAGCCCTTGGATTGCGCAGGCGCCCAGGAGAGGACCCTCGTCCGGGGTGCAGGGTCGGAAGCCCCACCAGCGCTCCATCGGTGGCCAGTGGATGGCCTCTGGCAACAAGGCGGCGATGCCCTGTTTCAGGGTGGTCTGACCCTGGGGCGTGAGCCCTTCGCTGAACCCGGCATCGCGTTCGGAGGTGGCTCCTACCACCACGAGGCCATCTTCCCGTGGTACCAGATAGGTGCCTGGCCCGAAGATCACCCGCCGTAGAGCCCCCCGGGGCGTTTGCAGCGAAAGCATCTGGCCTTTCACGGGAAACACCGGCAGTTCCGGCAGGAGTTGGCCACTCCATGCACCGCTGCAGAGCACGGCTGTGCTGCACATCAGGCTTGTCTCATGCCCTTCGGAGTCGCAGGTGCGGACCCCTTTCAGGCGGCTGTTTTGGTCGCGCAGCAGGTCCAGCACTTCTACCCCTTCCTGGAAGTGCACCCCCCGGTCCACACAGGCGCTTTCCAGGGCGCGCATCAACTGGCGGCGGTTGTCGATCTGTCCGTCCTGGGCGAAGAGCAGTCCCGCCGTCCAGGACGGTGCCAGGCCCGGCAGCTCCTGCAGCAGTTGCGCGCGGTTGAGGGGTTCTCCGAAGGCAGCCGTGGGGTACTGATCCCGTTCGTCTTCGCTGCGGAACGGCACCACGATGCCGGTGGTGCGCAGGCCGCAGGGCAGGCCACTGTCGGCTTCGATTTGCGCCACCCAACTGGAGACCCGGCCGAGACTTAACTGTCCGAGCTGCAGTAACGGCCCACTTAGCCCTTCCGCATGGGGTGCCAGCATTCCGGCCGCTACAAAGCCTGCTGCTTCACTGCGGCGGCGGCTGATCACCTGTACATTTTCGCCGCGACGGGCCAGCTGGTGGGCCACGGCCAGGCCCATCAAGCCACCCCCCAGCACAAGCGTTGCTGGATGGTCTGAAGGGGTCATGGCTGGCTCAACTCTCCGGACGTGGTTGCGCTGCGAGCGTCAGCAGCTGCTCCAGCTGAGCCGCCGCTTCACCCATGCTGTCAGGCCCATTGCGAAGGGTGGTGCAGATGTCCGCCAGTGCAGAGGCATCACCGCGGGCCGTGGCGTCAATGCCGTCCAGCAACAGGTTGATCATCTGATTGCTGCCGCGGCAGCGTTCACTGCTCACCAGCAGCATCTCGGCAGCCAATTCAGCATCGAAAATGATGGCGCTGTGGAGCGCGTCTCGCGAGAAGCGCAGGATTTCTGTACCGGCATCCAGCACCCGCACCCGCGCGCCATGGCGGGGCTCCCCTTCTCCGAGCAGCGCCATTTCCCCCAGGACGGCCCCTGCCCCCACCTCGGCAATGGTTCGGGCGGCATGGCCGTTTTGATGAATTTCGATGGCGAGGCGGCCCTTGTGCACCAGCATCAAGGAGTTGGCGATCTCACCCTGCTCAATCAGAACGGATTGAGGCTCCGGGTGGAGACGTTCAGGATTGAGCAGCTTTTGATGGGTCTGGAGCAGAGTCGGCAACCTGCGATTCAACGGTTTCGTTACCTGTGTTGCGGGATCCATTCCAGCCAGGCAACAACCCCCATCCTGATCGGCTCGGGCTTGGTTCCATAGGATCCCGGAATCTGCTTCACATCAAGGGCGCATGGCCGACGCAGCAACCCAACCGGCCTGGGAGGCCGTGATCGGTCTTGAGACCCACGTGCAGCTGGGAACGGACAGCAAAATTTTCACTTCGGCGTCGACCACCTTCGGCGATGATCCCAACACTCACATTGATCCAGTGGTGTGCGGTTTGCCCGGCACGTTGCCGGTGTTGAACCAGAAGGTGCTCGAATATGCGGTGAAAGCCGCGATGGCCCTGAATCTCAACATCGCCGAACACAGCAAGTTCGACCGCAAGCAGTACTTCTACCCCGATCTTCCGAAGAACTATCAAATCTCTCAGTACGACCAGCCGATCGCTGAGGAGGGATGGATTGAGGTGGAGGTCGCTGAAAAGGGAAAAGACACTTACCTGAAGACCATCGGCATCGAGCGTCTGCACATGGAGGAAGATGCCGGCAAGTTGGTGCACGCCGGTAGCGACCGCCTGGCGGGATCCACCCATTCCCTGGTGGATTACAACCGTGCCGGTGTGGCCTTGGCGGAGATCGTCAGCAAGCCGGACCTGCGCACCGGTCGCGAGGCCGCGGAATATGCTTCGGAGATTCGCAGGATCATGCGTTACCTGGGTGTGAGCGACGGCAACATGCAGGAGGGATCCCTGCGTTGCGACGTCAACATCTCCGTGCGACGGGGGCCGGATGCGCCCTTCGGCACCAAGGTGGAGATCAAGAACATGAACTCCTTCTCGGCCATTCAAAGGGCCTGCGAGTACGAGATCAAGCGTCAGATCAAGGCTTACGAGACCGGTGAGCCGATCGTTCAGGAGACCCGCCTCTGGGACGAGGGCAAGCAGCTCACCAAGAGCATGCGAAGCAAGGAGGGGGCAAGCGATTACCGCTACTTCCCGGACCCCGACCTGGGCCCGATTGAGGTGAGTGCGGATCAGCGGGAATCCTGGCGCGCTGAATTGCCTGAGCTGCCAGCAGCGAAGCGGCATCGTTACGCCGATGATCTGGGGTTGTCTCAATACGACGCACGGGTGCTCACCGATGAGCGGCCGATGGCGGATTACTTCGAGGCTGCGGTGAATGCTGGCGCTGATCCCAAGCTTGCGGCGAACTGGATCACCGGCGACATTGCTGCCCATGTGAACAGCAATCGGTTCAGCTACACCGAACTGCCGTTCCGCCCTGAGCAGCTGGCCGAGATGGTGCAACTGATCGATGGCGCCAAGATCAGCGGCAAAATCGCCAAAGAGATCCTGCCAGAGCTACTTGAAAAAGGCGGCTCACCCAAGGCAATCGTCGATGAGCGCGGGCTCGGCATGATCAGTGATCCGGCGGCGATCGAGGCGATCGTCGATGAGCTGTTGGGAGCCCATCCCGATGAGGTGGAGGCGTTTCGTGGGGGCAAGACCAAGCTGCAGGGCTTCTTTGTCGGCCAGTTGATGAAGAAGACCGGTGGTAAGGCCGACCCCAAACTGGCCAATCAAATTCTGAGCAAGAAACTCAAGGGTTGATGAGCAGAGCGGCAGCCATTCCCGACGACTGGAAGGAGTGGCTGCTGCAGAACCGGGATCGTGGTTGTGATCCTGAGACCCTGATTCAAAGGGCTCTCGACAAGGGATTTCAGCGCGACGCGATTGCGGCCGTTCTCCAGTCCTCATCCCATGGGCCGGCGACCCACGGCCCATCCACGCCGGACTGGCTCGGCTGGTTTGAGGCTCCCCTCACACGCCCGGAACATCGCCCTCGCGCCTGGAGGTTGGATACCTCACGAGCCCAGGTGTACGAGCTGCCGGCACTGCTCAGCCACCAGGAATGCGAGCAAGTCATCGACGCCATCAATGCCGCACTGCAGCCTTCGACCGTGACCCGGGGCAGCAGCGATTACCGCACCAGCCGCACCTGTCATCTGCGCCACAACCATCCACAACTTGCTGCGAGCCTTGATCGGCGCTTTGCGGCGCTGTTTGGTGTGGATCCGCGATTGTCGGAACCCATCCAGGGGCAGCGTTACGACCCAGGCGAGTACTTCAAGGAGCACACGGACTGGTTTGCGCCTGGGACGGAGGAATATGCAACCCACACCGATAGCGGTGGGCAACGCACGTGGACGCTGATGGTCTATCTCAACGCCGTTGAGCGGGGTGGAGAGACGCTGTTTCGTCGCCTCGGTCGTTCCTTCACTCCAGTGCCTGGCATGGCATTGGCCTGGAACAACCTCCAGGCCGATGGAACCCCCAACCCCTTCACCCTGCATGAGGCCCTGCCGGTGGATGGGGGTCACAAATGGGTGATCACCAAGTGGTTTCGCGCCGACTTCGGCCGTAACGGTTGAATCAACGCTGCTGTGTCGGGGCTGAGTACTGGGAGAGGGGGCCGTTGTGAATGGTTTGCGTGATCGCGCGTCCATCGGGGGAAACGCGCAGCACCGTCACTTGTGTTGGTGGCGTCCCGGATTCCTGCCAGCCGGGTTGTCCGCCTGGGAAGTGAAAGATGAATCCAGAGGCATCACGCTGGGCAAGGCATGGATTGTTGGCGATTCCCTGGTACATGCAGCGACCTGGTCGATATTTCCCTAGCCCGCCATTCATGCGGATTGCTGTATCGCGAGCCAAGTTGAGTGCGCGTTTAGGTGCCATGGCATCCGTCTGAGCGTGTGTAGGCGAGGGGAGAGCGATGGCTGGGCTGAGCAGAAGAAAGGTCAGGGCAAGATGTTGGAAATTCATGATTCATTGTCCTTTGATTTGAATGAGCTGGCCTGGAGTTAAAAGCCAAACAGGCCAAAGATTTGATCGTTGATTTGCTTGATCAGATTGTTGCTCCGATTCTCTTTGGTGGGTTTCTGACTGGTCTCTTCGCTAATGGTTTGTTCGGGGAAGATGCCAGAAAAGTGAATGAATTGGCATTCCTCTTTTGTGGTGCAGAATTCTATTCTAGCTTCCGTTCTGTCGGTTTCAATGCGAATACGGCTTTCTTCAGCAGAGGCGGAGTGTGAGGTTGCAATTGTGCTGAGTCCAGCAAGGAGGATGGGTGCAACAGTTTTTAGGAAAGGCATGGTTCAGAACACTTGTGGTGATTTTTTCGGTGGTGTTGAGCTGCAGTGATGCCTGGAGGGGTTCAGTAGGAGTAGGCCGGTTGAGCTGGGTAGGGTCCATAGCCCGCGGGCTGTGCCACGGGGGGTTGGGGATAGCCAGGCACGTAGTTGACGGTTGTGGGTGCGCCGTAAACAGGTCTGGCCTGCTGGGCCTGAAGTTGCATCTGGAGTTTCAACAACTCGAGTTCATGTTGTTGCTTGATCAGGGCGAGTTCGGCTTCTGAAGGCCCAGAGGACTGTTGGGCTTTTTGGTTTTGGCTGTTGAGAATCAGTCCGGTGACGAGATTGCCTCCAAGTCCGATCAGCTGGGAATTTCTGTCATGACGACGGTCTTTTGATGCTTCGTCCCGGGCGAAATCGATTGCATCGTCGCAGTCGCGGCCACCGGCCCCGAAGCCAGGGGCCAGCACAAACCCTTCATTACAAGCGCCTTTATCGCCGAAGATGTCCGGGACGAAGGATTGGGCGTGAGCGTCGCCAGGGGCGAGAGTTAAGGCTAGGGCGCCAACAGCGAGGGATGAGGTGGTGATGGTTTTGAAAGACATGGTGCTCATGTGTTTGTTGAGTGGCCCGTGGGATTGGGCTGATTTCACTGTCAGCGCGTTTGCCGTTTGAGGATTTGATTCCGGTCTCCATGGCGTGTGAGCTTGATCACAGCTCGGCTGCGGCGCCTGCCTTCAGGAGCGTGCTGATCTGGTGTTGCCAATGTCCTGGTTGGCCTTGATTGGCAATGACGTGATCCGCTAAACCGCGTTTGCGGCTCAGGGGCCATTGGGCGGCAATGCGGGCTTGAGCGGCTTCAGGGCTCAGGCCGTCGCGTGCGATCAACCGCGCGAGTTGCTGGTCTTCGTCGCAGTCGACCAGCCAGATTTCGCTGCACAGCGATTCCAAACCCGCTTCAAACAAAAGCGGAATCATCAGCACAACGGCTGGTTTTTGGGCAAGGAGGGTGAGCGCTTGATCGAAGCGCTTCCGCACGATCGGGTGAACCAGTTGCTCGAGCCACCGCAATTCATCGGGGTTG
Organism: Synechococcus sp. KORDI-52; assembly: GCF_000737595.1. Classification (NCBI taxonomy): domain Bacteria; kingdom Bacillati; phylum Cyanobacteriota; class Cyanophyceae; order Synechococcales; family Synechococcaceae; genus Synechococcus; species Synechococcus sp. KORDI-52. Next base: position 666,932 of record NZ_CP006271.1, read on the forward strand.
TGGAACACGATGCGGCCCAGGGCTGCTCTGTCGATGGCAGCGCCTCCATCGGCCTGGACCGTGGATCCATAGCGCTGCAGCACGGTGTTCGTGGCCTGGCGACCTGGCCCGAGGGCCTCTCGGGCGAATTGGTCCGCATCCAACACCGGGAGCCCTTGTTGCGCCAACCAACGGCCAACGCTGCTTTTGCCGCTGGCAATCCCGCCTGTGAGTCCGATGCGTCGTTGCGAGAACGGCTCGCCAGGCGCCATGGTTCCGGAGCAGGATGCAACCAGTGTCTCGCGGCGGATCAGCGGTGGCGATGGCTTCTTCTTGGCAACCGATCCAGGGCGGTGTGACGGCACCGAATGGGTTCCAGGCGGCAGGCATCGCCGCTGGTCTGAAGCCCTCGGGCAAGCCTGATCTGGCGCTATTGTTGGCACCGGAAGCAGCCGTTTGTGCTGGCACCTTCACCACCTCGGTGGTGCGTGCGGCCTGTGTTGACCTCTGCCGTGAACGCCTTGTCAGCAATGGTGGTCTGGCCCGTGCTGTGTTGATCAATTCCGGCCAGGCCAATGCCTGCACCGGCGATCGAGGTTTGATCGACAGCCAGCGCGCCACTCAGCTGCTCGCCGACCAGCTCGGCGTGGATGCGGAGTCGGTGTTGATCTGCTCCACGGGCGTGATCGGTGTGCCGATTCCGATGACGACCTTGTTGGCCGGGTTGGCACCCTTGGTGGAAGCCTTGGACGACGTGGGCGCTGATGCCGCGGCCAACGCCATCCTCACCACCGATCTGGTGGACAAGCAGGTGGCGCTTGAACTGGAGCTGGAGGGGCGCCGGGTTTGCATTGGAGGCATGGCCAAAGGCTCGGGAATGATTCATCCCGACATGGCCACGATGCTGGGCTTCTTCAGTTGCGATGCGGGCGTTGACCCGACTGCCTGGCAGGGGATGGTGCAGCGCGCGGTGCAGCGTTCTTTCAATGCCATCACCGTTGACGGGGACACAAGCACCAACGACACCGTGCTGGCCTTTGCAGCAGGCCCACCGCTGGCCGAAGAGCACCATGCCGTTCTTGAACAGGGTCTGACCAAGGCGATGCAGCAGCTCGCTCAGGCCATTGCCCGGGATGGAGAAGGGGCGACCTGCCTGCTTGAGGTGCACGTGGAGGGTGCTGTTGACGAACTTGCAGCCTTGCAAGTGGCGCGAACGGTTTGCGGCTCGTCTTTGGTGAAAACCGCCGTTCATGGCCGGGATCCGAATTGGGGGCGGATCGTGGCAGCAGCAGGCCGTTCTGGCGTGTCTTTCGATCCGGATGCAGTGGCCCTGTGGATTGGGTCACATCAGTTGATGGCTGCCGGACAACCCTTGGCCTTTGATCGTGATGCAGCCAGCGACGTCTTGCGGCAGGAGCACGTCTCCATACGCCTCTCGTTGGGTGATGGCTCCGGTACTGGCCAGGCCTGGGGATGTGACCTCTCGGATCAATATGTGCGCATCAACGCCGACTACACCACGTAAACCCAAAAATGTCAGTATTTCCAATGAATTTGGGCGGAGTCTTTTGAGGGGGTAACGCAGGGGTAACGGTGGATCCACACTTAGTTGCCTCTGTGTCTCCCCGTTAGGTCTCTCCTCGTATGACATCAAGCACGATGTCCAGCGGATCACTCAACATCTGATCTCGTCTCTTGCGTAAATCTCTTTTGAGATCAAGATCGTTCCACGCAGCTGCATAGGAATCACAAAGTTCTCTCCCTTTGATCCGAAGGCAGTAGCCAATTTCTTGGATCGAAGGGTTTTATCTTTGATCTCACGACCGCGAGCATTGGTTTTTCCATGTCCACGGGTGATACCAACCATTTCCCAGTTATCAGCGCGATAACAAACACCATTTCTGGTCTTTCCATTCCATAGACGTTCTTCGACGACAAAGGTCTCGAACCCTGCTATCGGAACTCCATATAGTTTTTCCCAGTCCTCCATTATCCGTTTTCTGCAGATGGAGAGAACAATCTTTGCTAGATTTGGTGCGGGATACTCAAGGCGAAAAACATTGTTGTTGACGATGCTATTGAGTTGTTGTGTTTTAACTTCTGTCTCCTCCGCAAGACCAAAGAACTCGTCCCGTGCCTGATTGGCAAAAACTGCGGAAGCACCACCAATGATTCCAACGACCTCAGATCCGTAGAAGACCAGGTACTGGAGTTGTTGTCCCATCGTCCCTCTGTCAGGGATGTAGTGGCTGCGACGGAACTTTTGATAGAGGGGGTTACTGCTCTTGACCAGTTCCAACCTCACAAGGTCTCTCTGAGCGACAGGAAGGGGGTCTGGAGGCGAACTAGGTGTCAGTACACCCTCAAGCAATTTCACGATGCTTCTGCCTCGTCCTGCGCCGTGTTCTCGTCCATACGCATCGAGTGCCTCTATGAACGGTTCAGGCAGAGAGACTTGAATTTGCCTTGCAGGTGGATGTGAACTCTCAACAAACTTCCCTCCTTTGCCACGGTTCTGATGGTCCTTCGATAGTGCCAAATGACCGACTCATATCATTCGGATACGGAACATAAGTCAAGATGACTTATGTTCCGTAAAAAAAGTCTTGATCTTCTTGATGTTTTGAATTACATATCAACTTTTGAACCGCAGGGTCTGATTTTGCTTTTTTTGCAGAATCTCTGTAAGGTGAAACATTGCTTGAATAATTAATTTCCAACCCAAGCAGGGAGGATGCATCATTTTTTAAGTTTTCTGTTCTAATCAACTTCAATTTGGAAGGTATGGACGAAGAAGACATGCATGGAATTCCATGCTCACGGGAAATAGAGAGCATCTGTGTCATTGAATCAGTTTTACGGATCATCGCCGAGAATTCATCGATGTCAAAATCAATTGTTTCAGGCAGGAAGATTTCCCCAGTAAATCTATTTCGTTTGGCGTACCAGTGTGGAGAGAAATATAGGGAAACTAATCTGTCAACAGGATTCCGAATGCATGTGTATACATTAAATGATCGCAATTCATCGTATTCAAAATATTCGGACAATTTCATGTGTTTCTTGGAAGTGAATCTGCCTCTCACTTCGAATCTATCCTTGCCATCCTGACGACCCGAAATTTTCATTTCATCCAAAGAATCGCCATTGTCAAAAATGTGTTTCTGAATAGTATTACCACCAGTTTTGGGAATGTGTATGAATATTGACCGTCCTTCGGGCGAATTGAAAATCATGATCTTTGATTACTCATGTTGTATTTTACCGCAAAAACATTTCTACGACAATATCTGCCATAATTTGCATGCTCTGAAGCGGCAAATCTTTTCATCCATTCTTGACAAATATCATTAACTTGAATGCAATAACTCCGTAAGTGTTCAAGAGAGCAATGCACTTTGAACCCTAGAGAATAGATTGATACCAGGAATTTTTTTGAAAATGATGCATTGAGTTATTCCGATCGTCCGTAACACTTTGTAGGTTGACAGTATCTTCGATTTTAGTTTTACCTGCTACGTCTTATCGAACTTATCTTTGATCAGTTGTTCAATGAGTCTTTCGTAGTTCTGACTAGGCAGTCTCATCTTTTTAATCAGTTCTCTCGCTAGTACTTCTGATTTATCTGAAAGTCTAACTGTTTTCATCTTCGATCTCCCTGTAAACTTGTTTTAGTTCTGCTTCAAGCAGTTTCATTCTTTGTTTGTCGATCTCTTTCATCAGAAACGACACTTGATTATTCTTCTCTTCAAAATCACCATCACAGATTTCATCTAGTTTGTTGTAGAGGTAGTCAATCTTTTTTCTAGTAGCGGTAGTTTCGTCTTTCATAGTGCCGCTTTCAACGCATAATATTTCTCTCTGACTAGATTCTTGTGCAGTTGAGAATAGTTGTACCCGTAATGATCCATCAGGGAACTTTCCATTAATGATAGTCTTTCAATCTCCTGTTCCTGATAAGAAACCATTTTTTTATTGGGTTGCTGCTTTGCTGGTGTCATGTTGATTCTTTCTAGATGATTGATGTAGATAAGTTTTTAGGAAAAACACAAGTGGCGATAACAAATCACCTAAGACAACAAGAGGAGTCATATTAAAATCACCTTTTTTGCCTACTAGTTATGCGATTGAAGTGACTTCAACGTTTTGGCGGTAACTCTAAGCAGGACTCTTAATAAATTTCTGAACAATACTATCTATAATAATTCTATCTTCCAGATATAAATACGTCAGAGAACAAACACAAAAGGGATTGAAATGAGTTGGAACTTTTGCACGAATGAATCAATAGAAGAACCCTTTGTTAATGATGTTGGTCGTTTCATGAATGCCATAGAGAATCCCAGGAAATTCAATGGCAGAGTCGCTTACCAAAAAGGTGAGTGTCCAGTCTGCAAAAGGAAGACAGCAGTGTTGGGATTCTCACCTCGAACAAACACCTGGATGATGGCGTGTCCTGTTCAGGTCTGTGGTCTCCGAACAATGACGTTGCACAAGGCAATCAAGAGTTACTTTCCGACCCTTCAGGAGGACTGGAGGCGTGCGAGATGGACTCCAACGTATTCAGGAGACTGGTTACCGATCAGGAACAGAAAGAGGTCAGTGTCAGAGGGTGATCAAGAAACAGAGACAGGTTCATGTGTTTGAACGATGCGTTGCACCATCGATCGACTCATACCCATTGATCTAGCGATCGTTCCATATCCCTCACCAGCAGTACGTTTTTTCATCACCTCTGTTGCTTGATGTTCGGTATAGGTCTTTTTCCGACCGAATTTCACCCCACGGGACTTAGCGACTTCCCTGCCTTCAGCGGTTCTGGATTTGATCTGATCCAGTTCCTGAGATGCCGCATACCCCAGGACCGACACGATGAGCATCGTGATTTCCTTTGGCATCGCAGTGGTATCAAGACGTTTGTCGAGAGTCCTGATATGGATCCCACGTTCCAGCAGGTTGCTTACCTCGTTCACCATCCCCAGGAAGGAACGAGATAAACGGGAGAGTTCAGCGATCACCAGCGTGTCTCCCTCGACCATCTCATCCAAGCAACGACGTAGTTCAGGACGGGTGTTCCAGTCACTAGTCCCTGTGATCTGGTCTCCATAGATGCGTTCACAACCTGCTTCCCGCAAGGACTGCTCCTGACGCTCGCTGTCTTGCTCAGCAGTGCTGGTTCTCCAATAACCCCAGATCGCCACGACTGCTCTGTCGAAAGTCTGCCGTAAGTACATTGCATTCCGACAGGGAGTTACGACAGACAAAGAATGCAGTCACAGCAGCCTTAGTGCTGCACTGTCGAAACTTTCGCTTTCCGACAGCCCCCCTTTCTGTTTTTCTGGCTCTCTCATGCTTGCCTGTCCAGCCTTCGCCGCTAAGCCAGCTCCCTTCCTGGCCTGCTGTACTTTTTGACTAGGCCTGTCGCTAATTGGTCGTGTCTTGAAATTTCGTCCAGCCTTGATGGGATAATGAGTAAGGGTTTTGATTCCTTACATGCCAGATCATATTTTCACTCCCGAGTCTAAGAACGATCCTTTGAAGTCACAAAAGGGTCAGCTTAGGTTTGTGCTCGAAGTTGCGTTTAACTACGCTGAAAATGGTCTTCACCGAAATGGATATTTTGTCGATCTTGCAGCGGCGCATCCAACCTATCTCAGTAATACGTTCTTCCTGGAACGCCATTTAGGTTGGAGAGGCGTGTTGATTGATGCAAATCCCAGATTTGCTGAGCTCCTAAGGGAGGGAAGGAAAAGCCAGGTTTTCGAGTATGCAGTTACTTCTTCGAACGGAGATAACGTACGCTTTCGTATCGACAATGGTGAACTCGGTGGGATTCTAGGAGATCAGTTTGATAACAATCAGGCAATAAGAGGCGAGCAGCTTCAAGCCGCTGAAATAATAAATGTTAAAACAAGAACTTTGCAGTCTATTCTTGACGAGGCAAGCGCTCCGCGCTTGATCGATTATCTTTCTCTTGATATTGAAGGAGCTGAGTTTGAAGCTCTTAAAGACTTCGACTTCTGTAAATATCAATTTAAGTGCATGACAATTGAGCGTCCTTCATTGGAGCTCGACCTGCTTCTTGATGAGCGTGGATATATACAAGTCCAGCATAGACTTTATGACACTTTTTATATTCATAAATCAGAGATTGCAGGATCTCGTCTTGGCAACACCTCTCCGCAATTTCTTGTAACGCCATCCAAGGATTGGTAGGCCATTGATGTGACCTGTCCAGAGGCCGAGAATAGTCTCGTTGACAATAATTGCGCATTTCTTGTGATCGTTAATTTTTCCACTGCTGAGATTTTGTGGGCACCGTAGCGAGCTTGTAGTCCAGAATTCTTGATGAGTTGTGCCTTGATCTCTCTTCACCTTTCACGTACGGATCTCTCATCCACTCCGCGTTGATCCCTCCCTTAGGTGCTCTTGATCTCCCAGTCAGGAGAGCGCCAGTCGCTCGCTTCGCGTCGTAGTGGAAGTAGTGCTCTTGGACGTATTGGATCGAGGTATCGCAGTTGTTGCATACGGTCGCGACGGGTACGCCTCGTTCCAGAGCAAAGGTGATCCAGGAATGGCGGAACGAGTACCAGGTCAGCGTTTTCCCGCTGGTCACTTCGATCTTTCGGCAGTTGTTGCTGTCGTCCTCGGACCAGGTGGCAAGACCCGATTCAACGAGCATCTCCTTTAAGGAGTCGCCCCAAATCCTGCTGCTGAGTGGTGCACCGCTGCTCTGGTTGGTGAACAACAGGTCGCTTCTCCTCTTGTGTCGAGTGATCTCGCGTAGGCGTTCGAGATGTCTGACCACTGGTGCTGACAACTCGTACCAGCGACCTGTCTTCGTGTTTTCGGGTGGCACCTCAATCAGGCACCAGACCTTCTGCTCTTCCTTGGAAAGCGTTTTGTTGTCCGAGATATGAGACCAGCGCATCTTCCTCAGTGATCCGATCCGAATCCCTGACTCCATCGAGATCCTCATCGCCAGATAAAGCATCAGGCGGTGGTCCTGCTGAATCTGAGCCCTCGTCGATTTCCTGGTGCCTTTCCCCTGGATGACCCCGTATAGAGAGTTCCTGGTGATGGGTCTAGTGCTGTCCTGCCCTTTGTTCGGTCCTCTTGTGATCTTGTGAAACCCCAGTGGACTGCCTGTTTGGGACCACCTGGTTAGACCCTTTGTCCAATAGAGACGTGCTGTCTTTTCGAGCTGAACCCACTCCTCAGCAGAGAACGCTGAGCGCCGATACGACTGATCTTTTGGAACCTTGGCGCTGGGTATCTCAGGTAGTTGGTCTCTGGTGATGAACCCTTCCGCCAGAGCAACCTCCCTGAACATCCGACGGATGGTCGAAAACTCTCCATTGAGGGTTGTTGGACGTGGCAGCACCCGTCCTGCCTTGTCTATTGCGTCTGTGGTGTCTTGTCTCCACTGCTGATAGGTGTCTAGGTACGTACGTCGGAAGAGGTGGACCTGCTTGCTTGCTCCACATCCCCCCTTCCGAGAGCAGAAGTTGAGGAAATGCCTGGTCTGGTTTCTGATCAGACGAAAGCGTCCATCTGTGATCCCCTCGTGAGGTGTGCTGCTGATTCGGCGTTGCTCCTTCGTTAGGAACCGATTCACCATCTCCCCAATGGTCAGGACGTTGACCGCTTCTCCTTCGTCTGCCTTGGTTCGGAGTTCGATGTATCGCTCTTGCGCCAGTTCCACCGCCTCGTCCAGACCTGTTGGTGTTGGGTCGGGGAATCTTCCGTTGGGGTGTCTGAGAACGAACCGATGCCTGCTCTTCTTCTCTGGGTTGAAGAAGTAGAGAGACCACCGACCACCCCGTTGACCGTTCCGAAACACGTACGCTTTGTTTCGTTTGCCGCCTTGTAAGTCGGTCCGATCTAGGACCTGAGATTGAGTGCTCATCTCAGGCATCGGTTGGCAGTTTGTTGACGCTCTCTACCGGCCACGACTGAGATCTGGTATTTGTTGACAGATTGTTTACAGTGATTCTAACTGGCATGAATTCAGTCAGACACTTATTCCGAGAGATACGTACGCATCAACGCCGACTACACCACGTAAACCTTGGACCCTTTTGATTTGAATGAACTCGAGAGGTTCTTCTCTGCTCCTGCTTCGATTGTTCTTCGCTTTTAAACCGCGTGAGCGTCAAGAATCTGTGTTCCATGTCCATCATTCCCGATGGTGTTGGGAATGTTGGTTAATTGCTCTATGGCCTTCTTCATTGTGATAAGAGTGGCATGATGAAGTCTGTGCTCTCGGTTCGTCCAAATCCGAGTGTTCATTCTTCCTCGAAAACTTTGAGTCTTTGTCCTGTAAGATGGAGTTTCATTTGTGATGATGAGTCGGTGATTGGTTGCTAGCGTGAATGGTAGATCGATGCAGCATGTAGTGATTAAATCAGATCATGAACTGTTGGGTTTTGAAAGTGAAGCTTCAAAAGCTGCTGAACATTTGCTGGCGTCGCAGAGCTGCATTAAAGAAATTGACGCCAGCCTCAAGCTTCTCCTCATAAGCGAAGAGGTTTGTGGTAAATTGAACTGGTTATCGTTTGCTTCATGGAAAAAAATCCATATGTAGGTTTGCCGCGAACTGCATTTTGGAAAACCGGCGTTGCTCAAGAAAATCCTTATTCGATCGAAGGTATTTATAGGAAAAAGTTTAAGATACATCCCAAGTCGAAAATTGCAACAGCGGGATCTTGTTTCGCGCAGCATATTTCGCGCCATTTAAAGAAGAACGGATACAAGGTTCTTGATGTTGAGCCGCCGCCGCCGGCTCTTCCTAAGGATTTGCGCCAAAAATTTGGATTTTCAATGTATTCTGCAAGGTACGGAAATATTTATACGGTTCGTCAGTTATTGCAGCTTGCCCAAGAGGTTGCTGGCGAATGGACTCCAAAGAACCATATCTGGGAGAAAGATGGTAAGTTTTTCGATGCTTTGCGTCCGGCAGTCGAGCCTGAGGGTCTTGACTCTGCAGAAGAAGTTCAAAAGCACCGTCAAACTCATATCTCAAGAGTTAGGCAGCTCTTCAAGGATCTTGATGTGTTCATCTTTACCCTTGGTCTTACTGAGATGTGGGTGGATAAAAGGTCGGGAACTGTTTACCCAACAGCACCTGGGGTTCTTGCTGGTGAGTTCGATGAAGAGAATTTTGAGTTTCAAAATCCTAATTTTCGTTTAATCAATAGAGATATGCGTGACTTTATTGAAGTGCTTGGGCGCATTAGGGGAGAGAAAGAATTCAAGATGATTTTGACGGTTTCTCCTGTGCCATTAACTGCAACAGCGAGTGGTAATCATGTGCTCTCCTCTACTATTTATTCCAAGTCAATATTAAGGGCTGTAGCAGGATTTTGGGCTGAAAAGCCTTTTGTTGACTATTTCCCTTCCTATGAGATAGTGACGAATCCAAGAATGCATTCAACTGGATTCTCTGATAATTTGAGGTCAGTAAGGGATGAAACTGTCAAGATGGTGATGAAGCATTTCTTTGCGAGTCACTCAATTGTCAGGTCTTCTAAGAAATCATCTTTAGTGAGTGTTGGTAATGACAAAGGTAATTCTGATGGTGTTGAATGTGAAGAAGAATTGCTGGAGGCATTTGGCAAATGAGTAAGTTCCTTGCTCTTGGATCTTCGCAGTTGGGTGGTTTCCTCAAAGGATTTCGTCTTTTCGATGAGCAACTCACTGAGAATTTTGACTTTGCAGCTCTATGGGAGACAGGCTTTGGGCACTTAAATCTAGAACCCGACGGTTATATTCGTGCACCAGATTTGGTGCCGAAACTAAATAACCCTGAAAAAAGAAATTTGCAGCGCGCTTGGGCGATTCGCGACGCTTTCGGAAACAAAGATTTGGGGCAAGTGCCATGTATCCACAATTACCAGAAGATATTTATTGTGGCTTCACCGTGTAAATATTTTGCCCCGTTTTATTATGCTAAAAACAGTATTCCCTCTCTTCTTTCTGCTTCACTTCTCAAGTCTTGTTTCTATTCGTGGCAGGTCGATAAGCAATTTGAGGCGATCAGTCCTTGGCATTTTCGTGTGTCTCCAATTGTTCGACAGCTTACAAGTCGTTGCCCTGAAAAAGTAGTTTTCATCGGTGCCCCATTGCCGTTAGAGAATTTGGAAAAAGGATATTTCGAAGGCCTAAGGGCTGTTTTGAAGCACGACAAAAGCCTAAAGGATATTCATTTCCATAATATGGAATCTATACGTTGTTTGTGCCGTCAATTTCACTCGCAGTCTGGAAATTCATATGATGTATTTTTGCCCCCTGACGAACTCCTCTGTGATTTGAAATTAACGACACGTTCAATGTATGCAACTAAAAGTAGTGTCTGGCACGCAGGCCCTGAATACTGGCAGAAAATAGTTGCCCAAATTTGTAAGCTTTACGTCGTTTGATTCTGATGTGGTTGTTTTTCTATATTTTGCGTTAGCTCATGTCGTCTTTCTGGCAAGTTCTTGGCTGTCTGTTTTGGGTTTGCAGCTGTCTGGCTTGATGAGCTAGAAGACCATTCTGTTGGCTTGTTCGCAGCGTTCTCATGCGGTGTCTGGTCAACCTTGTTGGTCTGTCTTGCTGATTGGTATTGGTTGGTTTAATCGCCTTAGATTAAAAGTCAACTCCGTCATAGTGTTTTATTTGACTTTGACTTTGGCTTTTGATTGCTCTCTACGGGCATAAATACCTTTGTTCGCCCCTAAGGCTTACTTTTTGCGTATGTAGTGAAAATTTTCTAGCTTGAAACTCTTGCTGTCTCAGATGGTTTGCTTGTTTTTTGCGAAGCAGTTTTATGCATTGGATTTCTGGCTCAGATGCAGGCTTCCCGTGCCGTTTGTCTCAGGGTGATTCGATGACATTTCTGGTTTGATCGTTTTTGGACTCAAGGTTGTGTCTTGTTGATTTGTCGTCGTCAGAGTGATTTTGCTCGTGCATGGCCGCCTTGTCTGAAGGATTCTTGACGCCTTGTTTTGACTTCAGCGTCCTAGTGCTATTGGGGAGATTTTTGTGTTTTATTTTCGAGGTATGTCTGTTTCTGTTGGACTGCTACGACTTTGTCCGTGGTTTCAGCCCTGCTGAACCCGATCGGCTCCCTCACTGTCCAACCTGCAGGCCGAGGTCTGATTCTTCTATGCGTTCACCTCAATATCAACTGCGCCACCTGAAGCGTCTCTGCTGGATCCCTGTCACAATCCGAGTCTCTGTCAGACGCACCCGTGGACAAGTCCAGCTCCCCTGACGCCCCCGTTGAGACCCAGTCCCGTTTCTGGGTTGGCCCCCTGGTTGCTGGTTGTTGTTTTGCTCTCGGTTACGGCATCACCGACCGGGTGCTGACGCTTCAGACCAATGCTGAAGACCCTGTCCCTCAGGCCTTTACGCCGCTCGCCTTCCCCGGGGATTCTCTGAAGGAGATCAGATCTCGGTTCGGCAACGACGGTGCAGCGCTTCAGGTGGACATCACAGCCCTCGAAGCCGCCGAGGCGGCGAGCCGACCACCCAAGCCAGAGCTCAAGACAACAATCAAACCTGAGGTCGCTCTGCAGACGCCCCAAGCTCCAGTGTGGACAGCACCCGCTTGGTCTGACCCTCAAACCATCACCCCGGATCTTGAGCCCGATCTCCCACCGGAGGTCCCCGCAGCAGATGGGACTGTGCCCTCAACAGACCAGGAAGAGGTCCTGGACTCAGGGTTGGATGAGGGCAATACCGATCTCCTGGTTTTTCCTGAGCCCATCGATACCGTCCCTGCTGTTCTTCTGCCTGCCGACGATTCACCGGTGTTGATGGCCGAGCCGGAACCTGTACTGGCGGCCCCTGGTTCGGAAGCCTTTTTTGAAACCATCGAGCCCGTGTTGCCACCTCAGCCGTGATCACCGGTTGGATCTGCCACAGTTGAGCTTGTCTGCAATCGGTCCATGGGCTCGTCGGAGGCCTTGATTCGCGCCACCGTGAATCGCATCAGTGCGCGCCTGGGTCATGGTTTTGCAGATGCGGCAGCGGAGCTTGCCGTGTTGGCGCAAGACGCTCCGCAACGAATGCGTCAGGAATGGGATCTGTTTCAGGAGGAGGTGCGTGCTGAGGCGGAACGGATTGAACGCGCTGATCAGGCCACGGGGAGCACAGACGCCGAGACCTCTGTTGAATCGCCCGAGGCCCCACAAGCTGTCATCGATCGTCTCCGGGCCACGGTGGCTGATCTCAGCCAAGCGATCGAGGCACGCCCCTGATGTTCCGACTGCTGCGGGCGCTCCGGATCTGGCGAGCTGTCCTGACGCTGCTCTTCCTGCTCTGGTGGGATGGTCAGTCCTGGACCTATCGCGGTGGCGTCACCCCTGAGCGTCGCGCTCGCCGTCAGCAAGGGCGTGCCCGCTGGTTGACGGCTGAGTTGCTGTCTCTGGGCTCAGCCTTCATCAAGTTGGGCCAGCTGCTCTCCGCCCGGCCCGACATTCTCCCGGCGGGTTGGGTGGCTGAATTGGCGGGACTGCAGGACAGCGTTCCCGCCTTCAGTTTTGATCAGGTGCAGACCGTGCTTGAAGCAGAGCTGGGTCAGCGCTGTGCAGAGGTCATCGACCTTGACCCGGAGCCCCTTGGTGCTGCCTCGTTGGCTCAGGTGCACCGAGCCAGCCTGCGCAGTGGCCGGCAGGTGGTGCTCAAGGTTCAGCGGCCCGGATTGGACCGATTGTTTCGCCTTGATCTGGAGGTGATGCAGCAGGTGGCGGCGGTCTTGCAACGCAATCCCAATTGGGGTCGTGGTCGCGATTGGCCGGCAATGGCCCGCGAATGTCGACGTGTGCTGCTGCGCGAGCTTGATTTCCGCGTTGAGGCCCAGTATGCGGCGCGTTTTCGTCAACAGTTTCTGGATGACGAACGGATCAGGATTCCGGGCGTGGTCTGGGAATTGAGCAGCCGACGTGTGCTGTGTCTCGACTATCTGCCGGGCATCAAGGTCAACGACCGTGAGGCCTTGATCGAAGCTGGCATCGACCCCGTCGCCGTGGCTGAGGTGGGCGCCGCCAGCTATCTCAAGCAGCTGGTGCGGTTCGGGTTTTTCCATGCCGACCCCCATCCCGGCAACCTCGCCGTGGCGAGCGATGGCGCTCTCATCTACTACGACTTTGGAATGATGGGCTTGTTGTCAGACGGCCTGCGTCGACGTCTGGGAGCCATGGTCCGCGCTGCTGCTGCCCGTGATTCCGCTGGGTTGGTGGAGGAGATGCAGGCGGCCGGGGTGATCTCAGGAGGCATTGATGTGGGTCCGGTGCGTCGTCTGGTGCGGCTGATGCTGCAGGAGGCCCTCACCCCACCGTTCACGGCCAATGTGATCGACAAACTCTCCGGCGATCTCTACGACCTGGTGTACGGCCAGCCCTTTCGCTTGCCGGTCGAACTGATCTTTGTGATGCGGGCGCTGTCCACCTTCGAGGGTGTTGGCCGCAGCCTCGATCCCGCTTTTAGTTTGGTGGCGATCGCCAAGCCTTATCTCCTTCCACTCATGACCTCAAGCGGCTCCGGCAGCAACGATCTGTTCAACGAACTCGGCCGTCAGGTCGGGGCCCTCAGCAGCCGCGCTGCGGCTTTCCCGCGGCGACTGGACGAAAGCCTGGAACGCCTGGAGCAGGGAGATCTTCAGCTCCAGGTGCGGCTGGGGGAATCAGATCGGCAGTTTCGCCGGATGGCTCTGGCTCAGCAATCGATCGGTCAATCGGTGTTGCTTGGATGCTTGGCTTTGGCCACCGCCATTGTCGGTGCTAGTGCTCGCCCGCTCTGGTCAATTCTTCCGGCTGCTGCCGCTTTGCCGGTGGGTTTGGGCTGGTTCCGGATGCAGGTCAAGATCGGTCGGGATCAACGGTTGGAGCAGTTGCCCGGTTCCAACCGTTGAATTTTTGTCGGGGGCCTGAGATCAGGCCTTGCCGCGGGGGCCTTGTCCAACCGCGCCGGCGTACACGGCCTGACTGCCCAGCTCGTCTTCGATGCGAAGCAGCTGGTTGTATTTGGCGACCCGCTCGCTGCGGCTGAGGGAGCCGGTCTTGATCTGTCCGGCGCGGGTCGCGACGGATAGGTCGGCAATGGTGGTGTCTTCGGTTTCGCCACTGCGGTGGCTGATCACGCTGGTGTAGCCGGAGCGGCCTGCCAGGTCGATCGCCTGGAGGGTCTCGGTGAGCGAACCGATCTGGTTCACCTTGATCAGAATCGAGTTGGCCGTGGCGCTGTCGATGCCCTGTTGAAGACGCTTGGTGTTGGTCACGAACAGGTCATCACCCACAAGCTGCACCTTGCCGCCGAGGCGCTCGGTCAGCAGCTTCCAGCCGTCCCAGTCGTCTTCCGCCAGGCCGTCTTCGATCGAAACGATCGGGAATTTCTCCACCAGCTGCTCGAGTTGGCCCACCATCTCGGCGCTGGTGTAGCTGCCGCCATCGAAGGCATAGCGACCGTTCTCGAAGAATTCGGTGCTGGCCACGTCCAGGGCCAGGGAGATCTGTTCGCCAGGCTTGTAGCCCGCCTTGCTGATCGCTTCCACCAGGATTTCGCCGGCTTCCACGTTGCCCAGATCCGGCGCGAAGCCGCCCTCATCGCCCACGGCGGTGCTCATGCCCTTGTCGCTGAGCAGTTTCTTGAGCGTGTGGAACACCTCGGTGCCCATCCGCAGTGCTTCGCGGAAGCTCGGAGCGCCGTGGGGCACCAGCATGAATTCCTGGAAGTCAAGGCTGTTGGCGGCATGGGCGCCACCGTTGATCACGTTCATCAACGGCACCGGGAGCAGGTTGGCCATCGGGCCGCCGAGGTAGCGGTAGAGGGGAATGCCCAGACCGTTGGCGGCAGCGCGGGCGGTGGCCATGCTCACCGCCAGGATCGCGTTGGCTCCCAGGTTGGATTTGTTGTCGCTTCCGTCCAGCTCCAGCATCGCGGCGTCCACAGCCGCCTGATCCAGGGCGGACAGGCCGCAGAGGGCCGGTGCGATCCGCTCTTCGATGTGGTTCACGGCCTGGCCCACGCCCTTGCCCATGTAGCGGTCGCCCCCGTCACGCAGTTCGTGGGCTTCGTGGGCGCCGGTGCTGGCACCACTGGGAACGATGGCGCGTCCCATGGCACCTCCTTCGAGCAGCACCTCGGCTTCAACCGTGGGGTTGCCGCGGGAATCGAGTACCTCTCGGGCCACGATGGTGTCGATGACGAGGTCGAGGGAATCGATCACGTTGGGACAGACGCTTAACCCGGCGATCTTATGGGTCGCCCCTCTCTCTCGTGTTGTGACGGGTCATACCTGGCCAGAATGACGGCAGGTTCACGCTGCACGACGCTCACCCATGCGGATGCTTCACACCATGCTTCGGGTCGCTGATCTGGAGCGGTCTCTGGGCTTCTACACCGAGGTCCTGGGCATGCAGCTTCTGCGCCGGAAGGATTACCCCAGCGGGCGCTTCACCCTGGCCTTTGTTGGCTACGGATCGGAAGAGAATCACACTGTTCTGGAACTCACCCACAATTGGGACACTGAGAGCTACACCCTGGGTGATGCCTATGGCCACATCGCCCTTGGGGTGGATGACATCCGCAGCACCTGTGCGGGCATTGCCGATAAGGGTGGGCGCGTCGTGCGGGAACCTGGCCCGATGAAGCACGGCACCACCGTCATTGCTTTTGTTGAAGATCCCGATGGTTACAAGGTGGAATTGATCGAGTTGTCCTCCAAAGCCCCCGCCTGAACAGGATGACCTCATCCCCAGCTTTGAACGGCAGCCTCACCCATGAGCCGGACCGCTTCAGCGATGCGGCCTGGGATCTGCTACTGAGTGGTCAGGACGTCGCCCGTCGTTGGCGCCATGAGCAGTTGGATGTGGAGCACCTGATCCAGGTGCTGTTCACCGATCCCTCATGCCGCCGCTTGGTGGAGCGCTTGCCCCTCCCGATCGATGCCTTGTTGGATCGCCTGGAGGATGTGCTGGCCGATCAGCCTTCAGGGCGAGGTGATGAGCTGTACATCGGTGATGACCTGGAGCAGCTGCTGGATGCGGCCGAAGCCATTCGTCAGCGCTGGAACGGCGATGTCATCGATCTGCCGGAAGTGCTGATGGCCATCGGCGCTGATCCAAGGATCGGGGCTGAGTTGTTCGCTGGGCTGGGGCTGTCGGCCGATCAGCTTGAACTGTTGCTCCAGAAGGGTGTTGACGCTGGGGTGGGCGGTGTTCAATCTCCACCGCAGGGCCGGCCGGGGCCGTCGTCTCCGCAAGAGGCTCCGCGTCGTCAACGGGTAGCTTCTGTTCCCCCCTCCTCCCGAGCTCTGCGCGAGTCGGCTTCCCCCCAGCCGTCTGTCCTGCCTCGACAGCCGGACCGCCTCGAGCCTTCAGCGGCCTCCGATGCTTCGCTGCAGGAGCAACCCTCGGCGTTGGAGTCCTACGGGCGGGACCTCACCGAAGAAGCGGAGGCAGGCAGCCTCGATCCTGTGATCGGACGCGATTCCGAAATCCGCAACCTGATCAAGGTGCTGTCACGCCGGAGCAAGAACAACCCGGTGCTCATCGGTGAACCTGGTGTTGGCAAAACAGCGATTGCGGAGCTGTTGGCCCAGCGGATCGTGGCGGGTGAAGTGCCTGAGTCGTTGCAGGGCCTGCGGCTGGTGGCGCTCGATCTTGGGGCCTTGATCGCCGGTGCCAAGTTCAGGGGGCAGTTCGAGGAACGCCTGCGTTCGGTGCTCGAGGAGGTGAGTGGTTCCGATTCCGGTGTGGTGTTGTTTATCGATGAGCTGCACACCGTGGTCGGCAGCGATCGCAGCAGCACCGATGCCGGCAGCCTGTTGAAGCCAGCCCTCGCCCGTGGGGATCTGCGCTGCATCGGCGCCACCACGCCTGAGGATTACAGGCTCACGGTGGAGAAGGATCCGGCCCTCAACCGGCGCTTTCAGCAGGTGGTGATCCGTGAGCCGGACCTGGAGTTGAGTTTGGAGATTCTGCGGGGCCTCAAGGAGCGCTATGAACTCCACCACGGCGTCACCATCACCGACGACGCCATCCAGACCGCCAACCGTCTTGCCGACCGCTACATCAGCGATCGCTGCCTGCCGGACAAAGCCATTGACCTGATTGATGAAGCGGCGGCGCAACTGAAGATGGAGGTCACCTCCAAGCCGCAGGTGGTGGAGGAGGCCGAGGCGGATCTGCGTCGCGTTGAACTGGCTCTGCTCGCGGCTGAGCAGGCGCCTGAAGCGGAACGGATTCAGCTCCAGCGCAACCGGCTTGAGGTGTCCACGCGACTGGACGATCTGCGGCGCCGCTGGCAGGAGGAGCGCGGTCAGCTCGAGGAGCTCGGTCAGCTGCTCCAGCAGGACGAAGACCTGCGCCATGCCATCGCTGAAGCCGAGCGGGATGGCGACCTCGAGGAAGCGGCCCGCCTTCAGTACGACCAGTTGCATCGGGTGCAGCAGCGCCGGGATGAGCTGGAGGCGTCCCAGGCGGAGGCACAGTCGGCCGGAACGACTCTGTTGCGCGAGCAGGTGGAGGCCGGGGACATTGCGGATCTGGTGGCTCGCTGGACCGGGATCCCCGTGCAGCGGCTGTTGGCGGGCGAGCGGCGCAAACTCCTGGATCTCGACGCCCACCTCGCCGACCGGGTGATTGGTCAGGCTGAGGCGGTGACGGCCGTTGCTTCTGCCATCCGCCGTGCCCGGGCCGGCATGAAGGACCCCCGTCGTCCGGTGGGCTCCTTCTTGTTCCTGGGGCCAACCGGCGTCGGCAAAACCGAGCTGGCGAAGGCGCTGGCGGGGTCGCTGTTTGATGAAGAGGAGGCTCTGGTTCGCCTCGACATGAGCGAGTTCATGGAGAGGAATGCCGTGGCTCGGCTCATCGGTGCTCCCCCCGGCTATGTCGGCTATGAGGAAGGGGGGCAGCTCACGGAGGCCGTGCGCCGTCGTCCCTACGCGGTGCTGCTTCTTGATGAGGTGGAGAAGGCCCATCCCGATGTTTTCAACCTGCTGCTGCAGGTGCTGGATGACGGCCGGCTCACCGATTCCCAGGGCCGCACTGTCGATTTCCGCCACACCGTGGTTGTGATGACCAGCAATCTGGCCAGCCCGGCGATCCTTGAACATGCCCGTTCGGGATCCACGGATGAGTCAGCCCTGCAACAGCAGGTGGATGCAGCACTCTCCAGCCAGTTCCGGCCTGAATTCCTCAACCGCATTGATGAGGTCATTCGTTTCCGCCCCTTGGAGGTGGCCGATCTGGTGCGGATTGTTCAGCTGCAACTGAAGGACCTCGCTGCCCTGTTGGCCGAGCAGGGTCTTGCCCTTCAGGTGGACGATGCTGTCGCTGAGACCATGGCCCGTCAGGGCCATGAACCGGAGTACGGGGCGAGGCCCCTGCGTCGGGTGTTGCGGCGCCAATTGGAAAATCCGCTCTCCACCCTGCTGCTTGAGGAGCGCTTTGCCGGAGCCAGTGGCGTGACGGTGCGGCTGGGGGAGGCCGGCACGGATGCCCTGGTGTTCGATCCGGTGGGGGTTTGAGGGCATCCGGTAGGGTGTCTGTTTGGCGAAGTGCCCACCGGCACCGTTGTCAACTTCCGGTCCCATCCCCGTGACCAGCCCCATCTCTGAGGACACCACCACTTCCGACGGCTCCAAGGCCGCTGCCGATTCCACCAAATCCGGTGGTTTTCTGGCGGACACGGTTGATGAGCTGAAACTCGTGGTCTGGCCCAGCCGCCAGCAACTGTTCAGCGAATCCATCGCTGTGATCCTGATGGTCAGCCTTTCGGCGGCCACCATTGCGGCTGTCAGCCGTCTGTTTGGGTGGGCTTCGTCCCAGGTGTTCCGCTGACTCGATATCACCTTTCTCGCCGTGCCCGACGACCTGACCACACCGGACACCCCTGAGGTGCTTGATCTGCCGGCCCCGAACGAGGGGGAAGACGGCACCTTGCCTGCGGCGGCTGTCGCCAACACGGCCATCGCCCGTTGGTACGCCATTCAAGTGGCCTCCAGCTGCGAGAAGAAGGTCAAGGCCACCCTGGAGCAGCGGGCCGTCACCCTCGGGGTGAGCAACCGAATCCTCGAAATCGAGATTCCCCAGACCCCTGCCGTCAAGCTGAAGAAGGACGGCACCCGTCAGTCCACCGAGGAGAAGGTGTTTCCCGGCTATGTGCTGGTTCGGATGGTGCTGGATGAGGACACGATGATGGCGGTGCGGAGCACCCCGAACGTGATCAATTTCGTCGGTGCTGAGGACCGGCGCGCCACCGGTAAGGCCCGTGGTCACATCAAGCCTCGTCCCCTCAGCCGCTCTGAGGTGGATCGCATCTTCAAGCGCGCTGCCGAGAAGAAGACCGTCGTCAAGGTGGATCTCACCGAAGGCGATCAGATCCTGGTGACAGCTGGTCCGTTCAAGGACTTCCAGGGCGAGGTGATCGAAGTGTCTGGGGAGCGCAACAAGCTCAAGGCGCTGCTCTCCATCTTTGGTCGAGAGACTCCTGTGGAACTGGAGTTTTCTCAGATCAGCAAACAGAACTGACCTGGCGGCGGCCGTCTCCCTGCGGAGGGCGGCCTTGGGAATGGGCAACCATTCCGCCGCACCCGACCCGAGGGTTTGGTGATCCGCAGCTGTCCAAACCCCCCAGCCGATGGCCAAGAAAGTCGTAGCTGTGATCAAGCTGGCCCTAGACGCCGGCAAAGCCAACCCCGCGCCGCCGGTGGGCCCTGCCCTCGGTCAGCACGGTGTGAACATCATGATGTTCTGCAAGGAGTACAACGCTCGAACGCAGGACAAGGCCGGTTATGTGATTCCGGTGGAGATCTCGGTCTTCGAAGACCGCAGCTTCACCTTCATCACCAAGACGCCTCCGGCGTCGGTGCTGATCACCAAGGCCGCCAAGATCCAAAAGGGATCCGGTGAGTCCGCCAAGGGCAGTGTTGGATCGATCAGTCGGGCTCAGCTCGAGGAGATCGCCAAGACCAAACTCCCCGATCTCAACTGCACAAGCGTTGAATCCGCCATGCGGATCATCGAAGGCACCGCCCGCAACATGGGCGTTTCCATCAGCGACTGACGTCGCTGCATCGCTTCTCCAACCCATTCGGGGGAGGCATCACTGATGTCGCCTGAACCCCACCTCTGAACATGCCCAAAATCTCTAAGCGCCTGGCCAGCCTGGCCGGCAAGATCGAGGACCGTGCCTACGCACCCCTCGAGGCGATTGCCCTGGTTAAGGACAATGCCAACGCGAAATTCGACGAGACGATGGAGGCCCATGTGCGCCTCGGTATCGATCCGAAGTACACCGACCAGCAGCTGCGCACCACCGTGGCACTGCCCAATGGCACCGGTCAGACCGTGCGCATCGCCGTGGTGACCCGTGGTGAGAAGGTGGCTGAAGCCAAAGCCGCCGGTGCTGAACTCGCCGGTGAAGAAGACCTGGTGGAAAGCATCAGCAAGGGCGAGATGGATTTCGACCTGTTGATCGCCACCCCCGACATGATGCCCAAAGTGGCCAAGTTGGGTCGGGTCCTCGGCCCCCGTGGCTTGATGCCCAACCCCAAGGCAGGCACCGTCACCACGGACCTTGAGGCCGCGATCAAGGAATTCAAGGCCGGCAAACTGGAATTCCGTGCCGACCGCACCGGCATCGTCCACGTCCGTTTCGGCAAGGCCAGCTTCAGTGCCGATGCCCTGCTGCAGAACCTCAAGACCCTGCAGGAGACCATCGACCGCAACAAGCCCAGTGGTGCTAAGGGCCGCTACTGGAAGTCCCTGTATGTGACCTCCACCATGGGTCCTTCCGTTGAAGTCGATTTCTCTGCTCTGCAGGACATCGAGCAGGGGAGCTGATCCGGCTCTCCTCTACACTTAAAGATTGGCGAAAGCCAAATCGGGCACGCGCCCGGCCAGAGACAGCAGGATGTCCCTGGGAATGACTTCAGTCCTTCCCGTTGATGTAATCCCTGCCGAGGCAGACGCGACACGGTTTTTGTCCCATCCGGGATTGGATCGGCACGCGGCCTCGTCTTCCTCTCGAAGACTCGATCGGCCGTGTGCCCAGCTTGTTCCTTTGATCCGATCCAATCCCTATGGGCCGCACGCTGGAGAACAAGCAGCAGATCGTCGGAGAGCTCAAAGAGCTCCTCGCCGACGCCGAACTGGCACTTGTCCTTGATTTCAAGGGCCTGTCCATCAAGGAGATGTCTGACCTGCGGGATCGTCTGCGGGCCAGCGACAGCGTTTGCAAGGTGACCAAAAACACCTTGATGCGCCGTGCCATTGATGGTGACAGCAACTGGGCCAGCCTCGACTCCCTGCTGACCGGAACCAACGCCTTCGTCCTGGTGAAGGGCGATGTTGGTGCCGGTGTGAAGGCCGTTCAGACCTTCCAGAAGGAACTCAAGAAGTCCGAGACCAAGGGCGGCCTTTTCGAAGGCAAGCTCCTGTCTCAGGACGAGATCAAAGCCATTGCCGATCTCCCCTCCAAGGAGCAGCTCATGGCTCAGATCGCCGGTGCCATCAACGCCGTGGCCACGAAGGTCGCTGTGGGCATCAACGAGGTTCCCTCTGGTATGGCCAGGGCGCTCAAGCAGCACGCCGAAGGCGGCGAAGGCTGATTCGGCCCTGCCGAGACCACTGTTCATTGATCTGTTGCTTCCCCTTTCAAAACCATGTCTGCAAAAACCGACGAAATTCTCGAATCGCTGAAATCCCTTTCCCTGCTTGAAGCTTCCGAGCTGGTCAAGCAGATCGAAGAGGCCTTCGGTGTGTCTGCCGCAGCATCTGCTGGTGTTGTGATGGCTGCCCCTGGCGCTGCTGGTGGCGGTGGCGAGGCCGCTGAAGAGAAGACCGAATTCGACGTGATCCTCGAAGGCTTCGAGGCTTCCGCCAAGATCAAGGTCCTCAAGGCTGTCCGTGAAGCCACCGGTCTGGGTCTGGGCGACGCCAAGGCTTTGGTCGAGGCTGCTCCCAAGGCCGTCAAGGAAGGTGTCTCCAAGGAAGACGCCGAGGCTGCCAAGAAGGCCATCGAAGAGGCCGGCGGCAAGGTCTCCCTCAAGTGATTGCCGCGGGAGAGGGCATGTCCCTCTCCTCGTTTCCTTGTGTTCAGCCACCGGCCCTTTCGAGGGTCGGTTTTTTTGTATTTTTCTCTGGCCAACAAAAAAGCTCCGCCAAAGGCGGAGCTTTTGTCGAGAGGAACACGTTCAGGAGTCTGTCCTTGTTTCGACCCTGAAGAGGCGTTCGGCACTCCTCACACATCCAAAACCTAGGAGCGCTTCCTTTGTTGTCAGCCTTGTTCTGGTCGCTCTCTCAACTGGCACTGTGACGGTTTGCTGTTAGCGGCCGTACGGGATCACCTGTAATCGGATGGGGCCTCTGCTGGCGATTCGCTTGGTTGATGGGCGACTGCTTGATGTGCGCGTTGCGTTCGCTGAGGGCAGGGGTGGTGGTGCAACCGGTGGCTTCGGTGCCCCCCAAGGCCTGAATCCATACCCTTGGCTGTGGCTGCTCGCCTTGGCGAGCAGCCGGTTCACCGGTTCCTGGTGGGCAAAGTAAAGGTGATTCAACTTGCGCTCTTGATAGACGCGGCGCTCCAGCTCCCAGCCAGGCTCCAGCTGCAGGGGGATGAATCCGTTGGCGTCGCGTTTTGCTACGGCGGCCTGACCGACCAGGAGTGGCGCCCGTTGCTGAGGATCGAGGGCTTCGAGCTTCAGCAACCGACCGGATTGCTTGATCCGGAAGCGGAAGCGTGTGCCCAGATCTTGCCCTCCACTGCGCAGTGAGTAGCCATTGCTGTCGAGGTAGCGCTTGCAGATCCCGCTGAAATCGAAGCGATTCAGGCTTGGTTCCACCAGTCCATCCGGGCGTGACGTCCAGCAGGACGGTTGGGCCTTGATCTGTTCCAACACCAGCAGTTTCCATTGGGACCTGCCAATGGGTTGTGCCAGCACAGCGAAACGCTCCTGCGGGACGGCGGTGCTCTCAAACAGCGAACGCGCTACGCCCCCCTGCGTTAGGCCAGCGCTCAGAAGTCCCACGGCAGTCAGGCCCGCAGCCCGCAGGTAGGTTCGGCTCATGCATGGTGACGCCAGAAGCCGTGTTGTACCGAACAGTGTTGGGACCGATCAATGGCGGAAGGACGGGGACGGGTTGTGGCTGCAGCGACGGATGGCGCCTGCAGCGGAAACCCAGGTCCGGGAGGTTGGGGTGCGTTGTTGCGCTTCGAAGACGGCAGCGTTGAGGAATTCGGTGGCCATGCCCCCGACACCACCAACAACCGCATGGAACTGCAGGCGGCTTTGGAGGTGTTGCAACGGCTTGAGCAGCTGCCCCGTCATCCGGATCTCACCCTGCGTACCGACAGTAAATATCTGATTGATGGGCTGGGCTCTTGGATCAAAGGCTGGAAGCGAAAAGGCTGGAAAACGGCTGCTGGTAAGCCTGTGCTCAATCAGGACCTCTGGAAGGCCTTGGATGCTGCACGTCTGGATGATGTCCCGCTGCGGTACGTCAAAGGGCATAGCGGCGATCCAGACAATGACCGGGTGGATCGCATCGCTGTGGCGTTTTCCCATGCGGCCCATCCGGATTTGGCCCTGAAGCAGGGATCACCTGAGGCCGCATCAGAGGCTTCATCCGAGCTTGCCCCCAGGCCTCTGCTGCAGTTGTTGTCACGGTTGGAGTTGGCGGATCGGTTGGCGGAGGGTGGCTACAGCCTCTCGTTGCTGGAGCTGGCGCAGCTGGTGGAACAGCCGTTCAAACAGCTGGAAACCAAGCAGGAGCGCTGGATCTGGAGGGATTGGATTGTCGAGCCCCAGCTGGAGGGTCGCTGGATCCTGCAACGTCGCAAGGCAGGATCAGAACAGTCCTGAGGCAGAGCATGTCGCCGTCCTCTTCGGCCGGACCGCTCAGCAGCGGCGCCTTCTACCAGCGTTGGCTGGGTCCGGTGCTGGCGCGAGATGATGGCCTGGATGCTGAACAGCTGTCGCGCACCGCGCTCACGGCCCTTGGCCAGGCCAGCCTCAGGCGCCGCTGGCCAGGGGTGTCCACCGTGCTTGATGGCGTCGCGGCCGATCTGCAACGGCGTGATCTGCGCCTGGAGCAGGTGTTGTTGGGCTGCCGTTTTCCCAACCCGGTGGGTTTGGCGGCGGGATTCGACAAGAACGGTGTGGCGGCAGCGATCTGGGATCGCTTCGGCTTTGGCTTCGCCGAAGTGGGCACGGTCACATGGCATGGCCAGCCGGGCAATCCCAGACCACGTCTGTTCCGTCTGGCGGACGAGCAGGCCGCGTTGAACCGGATGGGATTCAACAACGACGGCGCCAAGGCCCTGTTGAAAACCTTGGAGCGCCAACGGTTGGATCCGCCCGGCCGGCGGCCAGCGGTGCTGGGCATCAATGTCGGCAAATCCAAGATCACCGATCTGGAGCAGGCCCCAGATGACTATGCGGCCTCCCTGGAGCTGTTGTCTCCGCTGGCGGACTATGCGGTGATTAATGTCAGCTCCCCCAACACTCCGGGACTCCGGGAACTGCAGGACACAGCCCAGTTGCGGCGGCTTGTGGAGCGGTTGCGACGACTACCGGCCTGTCCGCCTCTGCTGGTGAAAATCGCACCCGATTTGGACGATGAATCGATCGATGCGGTGGCTCGGCTGGCCTTCGAGGAGGGCTTGGCCGGCGTGATCGCGGTCAACACCAGTCTCAATCGGCTGGGCCTTGAGCAACGGCGTCTGCCGCAGACCGGGCGCACGCTCGCCGAGGAGGCTGGTGGCCTCAGTGGTGCACCTCTGCGTCATCGGGCCCTGGCGGTGATCCGTCGCTTGCGGGCCAGTGCTGGCCCCGCATTGCCCTTGATCGGTGTTGGTGGGATTGATTCCCCCCAATCCGCCTGGGAGCGGATCACGTCAGGCGCATCTCTGGTGCAGGTCTACACCGGATGGATTTTTCAGGGGCCGGATCTGGTGCCGCGGATTCTGGAGGGTCTGCTGCTGCAGTTGGATCGCCATGGCCTGCGCAACATCGCGGAGGCCTCGGGCAGCGGTTTGCCTTGGCTGGATTGAGGACAGCGGATTCGTTCCGTTCATGCTCAGAGTGATTCAACTCTTGAACTCTCCTGTTCGCATGCGTTTCGCTCGAAGGAGCTGGCATTGCGAGTGCGTTGTTTGTCCTCTTGCATTCCTGCCTTGAACTGGTTGCTGTGAGGTTTTGTCTTCATGGCGATAAACATGTCCATTCGCTCCTGTGGGGCTCACTTGTTCTTTTGCCTGGAGGTGAAGGCTTCGCGTTGATGTTTGAATCTGAAGCTATGGATGGTCTGCGGAGCTGAGCGATCAGTTCATCCTTTGATTCTCGATCTGCATGCAGTTGCCGTGTGTTGATATCTGTTTTGCGATCTATTGATGCGTGGATCATTGATCCCGTTGATTGGTTTTTGGTATGGAACTGATGATTTCCAATCATCCTTGTTTTCTTCCTGTTTTCTGTCTTGAATGACAATGCTGTTCGGTGGCAGGCCGATCCCGTTTCCAAGTTTGCTCAGCTTTGGTACCGTCTGAACCAAAGCCTTTATTCCGGCGTCGCCACGGATGCTGTCTTCATTCCCACAGTGGCAATCCAGTCGTTTGGCGTGGGACCGTTTGATTCATCCTCGCCCCGTGCTGGTGATGATTTCCAATGGCGGGTTGTCGATCTGCTGGCGGGGTGCCCGGGGTTGGACCTTCCGTTGTGCTGATCTGTCGGCAGGTTCCTGTCGTGATGGCATGCCCAAGGCCCGTGAGGCGATTGGTGAGTTGATTGCTGATCTGCTGTTTGATGTGGAGCTGCCTGGAGCCGAATTGGTGCTTTCGCTTCCGCCTGCGGCAGCCTCCTGGCGCGTTCTTGACGGTTTGAGTTGTGATGTTGAAGCCATGCCTGACTTGCGACGTGAGCTTCCAGGTTCGCTGGATCTTCCGTTCAGCTTGGATCAGAGCTATCTGATGACCAGCGTGATTGGAGATAGTGTTGCGGTGTGTGGAACATCCCGAGCACTGATCCAGGCCTGGGTGGACATCGTGGAAATCGCAGATTTGCCCCTGCGTCGGATCAGTTGGTCACTCACCGATGCCCTGAACGGATTGCGTCAAATCACTCAGGATTGGTCCGGTGATCTTGCTTGGTTGTTGCTCCATGACGGAAGGGCTCGTCTGATCCTGATGCGAGATCGGATTCCCGAGATTGACCGTACCTTTTCGTCGAACGATGTGGATGTCTGTATCGCCGAGACTCGCGCCTTGATTCGTTCCTGGCAACAGAAACTCAATGCACCAAGACCCTTGGGCTGGTGGTTCACGCTTGAGGATCCAAGCCGTCGCGATTGGCTTCAGCTTGTTGATGCGGAGGCTGGTGAACAGAGCTTGAATCGGCCTCTGGCTTGGTCTCCCGATCCCTGGACCGAATCAGCGGGGGCAGAGGTGCTGTCCCCCCTGGCGCATTTGGTGCTTGGTCAGCTGCATGAGGAGGAGTGCTGGTGAAATCTGTGAGGAGCTCCGTTGGATCAGATTGGCTTCGGGAGGTTCGGCTTGAGCGCGGCTTGCCGTCTGAGCCGGTCGCTCATCAGTCCCTTTATCCATTGCTGGCCAAAGGCAGTCTGTTGGGGATTGTTCTGGTCTTAACGCCCTTGGTGCTGCTGCTCTTGTTGCACAACCGGCAGAGCCGCCTCACCGCTGAGGTTGTTGCCTTGGCTCCCGTGGAGGCGCGTCTTGGCGATGCCCAGGCCAGGCTGAAGTCCATGGCCTCCAAACGCGATGTTCTGAAGCAACAGGTTGAAAAGATCGCGTCTCAACTAGTGGCGTTGCGATCAAGTTCTGCATTGCTGGAACAGATGCGACAGGTCACGCCAAAGGGTGTTCGTCTGCGCGCAGTGGCAGCTTTACCTTCGAAGCTGACCATCACAGGGGAAGCCGAAGGGTCGGATGCGTTCCAGCGCATCAATGCCCTAGCCCTCAATCTTGAGGCGGAGCAGGAGTTCAGCCTGAACGGAACATCCATCGTGAAGGCCACTGCAGACGATGCGGGTTTGATCGAGTTCAGGCTGGAATCAGCCATCGATTCCACGGCCGGAACCACGCCGGAACGCCTTCGTGAACTCGGCTCTGATGGTTTGGCGCAACGCTTTGAGTTGCTGCGGGCCAAGGGGGTTGGGCTGTGACCAATCTTCTGCCTTCGGGACGTCGCCAGTGGATCACCCGTGGACGTGTGTTGGTGGGTCTGCCCATCATCTTTGGCGTGATTGTGTCGGCGTGTTTGTTCCTGATTGTTCTGCGGCCTGTCTGGCAGGACGCGAAAGAACTGGAGCGGCGTCGTGATTCTTTGCTGCAATTGCAACGCAACCTTCCTGTAATGGAAGGGCAACTGGAATCGGCCTCTTTTGCACTGGAACAGGCTCAACAGCAACAGGATTTGTTGATCGGTTTTCTGGCTGGTCGTGACAAGGTTCAGACCTTTTTGGCGCTTCTCAATCAACAGGCCGTCTTGTCAGATGTGAAAATTCTTCGGTATGAACCATTGGCGCCCGTAGTTGCTTCGGCGCAACAGCCACAAGCTCAGGATCAAAACCAGAAGGGTGACGAGTCGTTGGAACCGACGGACCCGCTTCTAGCGCTTGGGTATCAGAAGTCTTCAGTCGCCCTTGCCGTTCGCGGCCCCTACGACGGCTTGCATGCGTTTCTCCAGAAGATGGAAGCTTTGGAGTTGTTGGTTGAAAGCAGCAACCTTGAGATCACGGCCGTTGAGATTGAGACCAGTGACGAAGATTCAGATCCCCAGCAGCCAACAACTCAGTTAACCCTGCAGCTGAACTTCTACGACATTCAGACCGGGGCATCTCCGATCATGGGTCAGTCAGTTGCAAAACTACCTGTCTAGGACTGGTTGGTCAGGTTTTTGGCCGATAAGGTCGAGGCATTGATTTGATTGGCCTCAGGTGCGGAGCTCATTGGTTCGACGTTCACTTCCACTCGTCGTTCTCCTGGGCTTGAGTTGCTCCACCGTTGAGATGGTCACAGCGTTGGCTTCGGCGCCGGCTGTCGCTTCAACGACGGTCGCCTTGAAGGTGCGTCGGATGGCAGGCCGGGTGGATCTGGTGGTGTCTGGCCTTGGGGCCAGCTCGAGGGTGCGGAGTCAGAATCTTTCGTCCTCCAGTTGGACTGGCCGTTTGGAGGGGTCGTCATCACGAACGTTGCCGGTTCCACAGGAGGTTTCAATGCCCGAGCTGGGCTTGAAATCAATTCGCTTGAGTCAGAACAGCGACTTTGGCTTTGATCTGGCTGTTCAGTCAAGCCACAACATCACACTGACCCAGCCTCGGATCAGTGCCAATGGAGAGGAGTTGATTGTTTCTTTTCAAGGACTCTCTGCTCAAGGCAAGACGTCGACATCTGCTCAACTTGACTTGAGGCGGCCTGGCCGCGTTGCGCAGCCCAGCTTCGTTCCACCGTTGCGATCCCGCGCGAGTGCACCACCTCTCGGAGATATGGCGGTCGGTTCCATGCTTGTAAGTCCCAATAATGTCCTCAATATTTCGGGACCTCCTGTTTCGATGATTCTGAATAATGCTCCGGCCAAGGATGCATTAATGGCTTTATCGAAAGTTGGTGGTTTTAACTTCGTTTATGTGGATTCGCTGGATTCAGGTGATCAAGAGCCGGTCGTTAGGCCAGTTAGTGTAGTTTTTAAAAATGAAGTTTTCGGACGTGCTCTCAACAGTATTTTGTTGTCCTCTGGACTTGAAGGGCGATTAGAAGGTCGCACTTTGCTGGTAGGAAAGTCATTGCAGAACTCTAGTTTTGCCCCCCAGATGTCGAAAGTTTTTCGTCTTAATCAGGTCAAGCCGGAAACGGCGGCGAATTATTTGTCAAGTTTGGGTGCTAAAATGACTAAGGTAATTGAAATCAAAGTAACGACTGGCTCGTCCGCTTCTCTTGGGACAACGGAGCTTAGTAATCAAGTATCTCAAGCTACGGGCATTGAGAGTTCGATTGAAACTTTGGAGGCACAAGTTGGCCCTCTCAATGGTCTGGTTGGTACCACCGATGGTCGTCTTGGCTCTGTAACACTTGTTGGCGAGCCTCGATTGATTGCTTTGGCTGAAAGTTATTTGAAGCAGATTGATCTTCGTAAGAGGCAGGTCGCTGTAAAAGTTCAGATCATAAATGTGGATTTGGATAACGACAAAAGAATTGATTCAAGCTTTTCTTCTAGGATGGGTAACACGTTCATAGTTAGCGATAAGGGAAAGGCTTTTATCAATTTCGGTGATTACAAACCCGGAGGTGTTGAAGGTACTGGCATTTATGGAAGTGGAGATTCTGGGGTGCCAGGCACTTACGCCAGATATGGTGAAGAGCCTCAGCAGCGTGTTATTGATCCCGTTGCCCAGAGACAGCTGGAAGTGCCCAACTACGAAGTGGCTCAGGAGCGTTTTATTAACTCGCAAGGTGAGGTCGAGTTTCGAGATTTAATTGATTCCAGTGGCCGCAAAGTATATTTTCCTTCGACTGATCCGAATTCCACGCAGACAAGGACTGTCCTTGATAGTAATGGTCAGCCTATTTACGTGTCGTCGACGGATCCCACGGCGGAACAGGTAAGGCAGCCCGTATACGATGAAAATGGACGGTTGAAATATGTGCCTCGCTCGGACTTGCGTCGGCAGCCAGATAACTCTTTTTACTCCTATCTTGAGGCTCAGATTGAGTCCCGTAGTGCCAAAATACTGGCCGAGCCTACTTTGCTTGTAGGAGAGGGGCAGATTTCGGAAGTCAAAACAGGCCTTGAAGTTTTTACTAATGTAGAGACCGAGATTATCAGTGTAGGTGACATTACATCTGAGAATACTACTTTTGAAACTGAAACCGCGGGTATAACTCTTTCGGTTGGTGTTGATAGGATCGACGATAATGGTTTTGTGACAATGGATATTACTCCTAAGATTTCTTTGCCTGTTCTTGCGGGCCAAAACGATGGTGTTAATATCTTTAATCTCGACAGTCGTCAATTGTCTGCCAGTGGGATTCGGTTGCGAGATGGCCAAACTCTTGTAATTACTGGTGTGATGTCTGATCAGCAAGTGGAGGAGGTAAGAAAATGGCCATTGCTTGGAGATCTGCCGCTTATTGGTAGTTTGTTTAGAGGAACAACTTCGGTGCGCGAAAAAAGAGAACTTGTGATCGTTGTCACTCCTCAAATACTCGACGATGAGCAGGGAGGGGAATATGGTTATGGTTATTACAGACCTGAAACCCCAGATGTCAGGAGGGTTTTAAGGACTTTTTAAATTTCACAAGGGTGATAGTGCGCGAAGTGCCATTGGGCCGATGATTTGTAGGACTGATAACCCTCCAGACAAAATTGTTGACCCAATCCCGGTACCACTTTTGGTTGAGGGTGTTTGTGGATCACGGGTCTTCTTACTAGCCAATTCCAGCTGTTCTGCTTTTACCTGATCACCGCTTTCGCTAAACAGAGTTCCGGCGTATGCAAGGTCCTTGGCAGCAAGGTCGCTTTGACCAAGTTCACCGCGGCTAAGCCCGCGCGCTACCCAGCTCAACGGATCCTCCGGTTTTGCCTTGATTGCTTCGCCGAATAATTTTTCAGCCTTTTCCCATTGGCCCTTCTCGGCGGCATCCACCCCGGCATTGTGCAGTGATGCATGGCTGCGGATTCCACTGGCGATGCCTCGTGCCCCCTGCCAGTGGCTTTGTTCAAGGGCGTCTGGATCCAACACTGCACCGGAGAGGTCGCTCAGGCGAAGGTCGGTGCCGTAGAGCTTGCTGCCTCGGAGATCAGCGCCGCGCAGCGACGCCCCCCTCAGGCTGGTGAAGCGGAGATCGGTGTTGCGTAGATCGGCTCCATCCAGCCGCGCCTGAGACAGATTGGCGCGTTGCAGTTGCGCCCCGCTCAGATCAGCATCCCGCAGATCAGCGTGCACCAGATCCACATCCGCCAGGCGACAGTCCGGGCAATTCCGTTGCTGCAGCAGCAGGATCAGATCGTCCGCCCGAGCGGCCAGCGGCGTGGCGAGCAGCAGGGTGAAGAGCAGCACTCGGGCCGTCATGGGCAGTGGTCCACGCTGGTCATGTCTAAGTGTTGTATCGGGAGTCGGGATGGGCGTCGACCTGCGCCATGGCGGCAACCGCGAAGCCATCGCCGCACGGTTGAACTGCAGGGCATCGCAGTTGCTGGATGCCAGCGCTTCATTGGCCCCCTGGAGTCCGCGTTGCCCGCGTCTGCCTCTGACCGCGATCCGCGATTATCCCGACCGGGGCCAGATGGCTCTGCGCCTGGCGCTGGCTGGGCTGCATGGCCTGGATCCTGAAGCTGTGCTGCCCGGCAACGGGGCGGCTGAGTTGTTCACCTGGGCGGCGCGCGATGCCGCTGCCGTTGGCGTGAGTGGTCTGCTGGCGCCTGGTTTTGCCGATTACCGGCGGGCACTTCAGTGCTGGGACGCCCCATGGATTGATGTTCCCCTGGCCTTGCATGGGGAACAGGTTGGTCTGCAGCTGCATCCCCCCCTGCAACCGCCGGTGGCTTGGATCTGCAATCCCCACAACCCCACGGGTCAGCTGTGGAGCCGTGCATCGTTGCAGCTCCTGCTGGCGACCCATGACCTGGTCATCTGCGATGAGGCCTTCCTGCCCCTGGTGCCCGATGGGGAGCTGCAATCGCTGATTCCGCTGGTGGAGCACCATCCCAACCTGGTGGTGATCCGCAGCCTCACCAAGGTGTTTGGCATGGCGGGCTTGCGCCTTGGCTATGCCATTGGGCACCCCGACCGCCTCAAGCGCTGGCGGGACTGGCGGGACCCCTGGCCGGTGAATGGCGTCGCTGCTGCCCTGACCGAGCGGTTGCTGGTTCCTCCTGGGCGGTATCGACGCTGGTGCCGACGGGTGCAGCGGTGGACCGCCAGGGAGGGTGCCTGGATGCAACACCACCTGGCCGCCGTGCCTGGCCTCTGCCCCATGCCGTCGAGCGCCAACTTCCTCTTGGTTTCCGCGGCGGACTCCCTGGTGCCTTTGCGTGAAGCTCTGGAACAGGACCACCGCATTCTCTTGCGCGATTGCCGCAGTTTCGAAGGCCTTGGTGAATCCTGGTTGCGGATCGGTTTGCAGACCCGTGCCAACAACCGCCGGATCCTCAGAGCGCTGAAGCAGGTTCAGGCCACCAGGGTCTGAAGCAGGGCGGCCAACTGCCGCTCGGCTTCCTGTTCCGCCAGGGTCTGCATGCCTTCACGCATCTGAGGAAGCGGATCGGATTGAGCTGAGGCCTGTCCTAGACGTGCCTTCAGAAGCCGTTCAATGGTGCTCAGCAACACGGGATGATCCGGGTCGTGCTGGTGCACGATCACCGCTGCGCCAAGGGATGCGGCGCAGGCGGCATTGGCCTCCTGATGCTGGTCTGCAGCCTGGGGGAATGGCACCAGCACGCTGGGGGTCCCGCAAACCGCCAGTTCACTGAGGCTGCCGGCACCTGCGCGGCTGATGGCCAGGTCGGCATGCTGCAACAGTCCGGGGATCTCATCGCTGAACCGGCGTTCCACCAGCTGTGGGTGCTGCAGTTGCTGAATGTCGGGATCATTGTCGCCGGTGAGGTGCACCACGCGGCAGCCCTGTTTCAGCAGGGCTGGCACCGCAGCCCGCACCATGCGGTTCAGCCCGACCGCGCCTTGGCTGCCGCCCATCACCACCAAAAGGGGCCCCTTGCCGGAGGGGACCCAGCTCGGCAGGGGTTGGGCTGTCAGGAAGTGGGAACGCACCGGTGTGCCCGTCAGCACCGGCTGACTGCCCGGGATGCGCTTGGCGGCAGCAGGGAGTCCAATGGCTACAGCGCTGCAGAAGCGGCCCAGCAATCGGGTGACCCGCCCTGGGATGGCATTGGATTCATGGAGAACCACAGGGATGCCGCACCAGCGCGCCGCCAGGATTGCGGGTGCGGCGATGTATCCGCCGGTTGTGAACACGACATCGATCGCGTTCCGGCGGATCACCCGCCGAACGTCGACGCTGGCCAGCAGCAGACGCAGCAGCTGCAGCAGCTTGGTGAGTCCACGCCCCTGCAGGCCTCCGGCGTTCACACATACCAAGTTGAAGCGCTCCGGCACCAGACGCGTTTCAAGTCGATCGGGCACCCCCAACCAGCGCACGGGCCACTGGTCTTCAACAGCTTCTGCCACAGCCAGCGCGGGGAAGAGATGGCCGCCCGTGCCGCTGGCGGCGATCAGAAGCCGGGTCATCGCGTCGGCCGTCTCCGCTTATCACCCCTAACTTAATTGGACTGTCGCGTTGCGTTCGTGCGTCGTTTCCTGGGAGTCACGCTCGTCTCGGCCATGGCGCTGGTGCTGTCGCCGGTCCATGCCCTCGAGCAGCCTGGAGGCCAGAGCCGTGCCTTGGAGCGTTTCAGCGCGCGCCTGCAAACGGTGTTGAACAGCGGCAGTCCTACAGCCTTCGAGACAGTGGTCAGCAGTGAGCTGCTGCCTGTCCTGGCCCAGCGCCTTGAGCGTTTCCGGCAGGATTTCCCTGAGGTCATGTGGCAGGTGGAGCCTGCCGAGTCAACGCCGGATGGTCGGCCGACCCTGAACCTGCGGGTGCGGGGTGCCACGGAATCCGAGGGGCTGACCTACTCCTTGGACGCCACAGAACAGATTGCGATTCGCCTGGAGGCGGGTCAGCTGGTGGAGCAGGAACTGTTGGCGCAGCAGTCGTTGCTGCGCAGCGGTAAACGCCCCTTGTCGGTCAATCTCGCCATCCCCGATGTGGTACTCACCGGCAGTCGTTATGACATCGATCTGGTGGTTGAAGAGCCGCTGGGGAAGGCTCTGGTGGCCGGCGGCCTGATCGACCTCACCGATGCGCAGCTCACGGCTCAGTTCCGCCCCAACCTGCCTTTGGCACCTCTGGGGGGTGGTGGTTTGTTCAAGAGCGTTCAGGCACCGCAGCAACCCGGTTCGCAGACCTGGGCCGTGATGCTGGTGCATCCCGATGGGGTGGTGACGGCCACCAAACGGGTGCGGGTGGTCAGCAGCAACTAGCGCCCTTCCTTTGGATGGTTCCATCGATGCAGGGCTGACACGTCCTCGTCGCCATGGCCATCGTTGATGAGATCGAGTTCCAGCTGTTCCACCAAGGTTGTGACCGGCAGATCCAGCTGCACGGCTCTGGCCGCCTCGAGAGCAATGTCGAGATCCTTGCGATGCAGGCTGAGCCGGAATCCGAGGGGGTAGCTGCCGTTCAGCATGGCGTCGCTGCGATGGTCGAGGGCCCATGAGCCGGCTGCACCGTTTTTGAGGGCATTGATCACCTGGGGCATCGGCAGATCCAGGCTCTGGCCCAGGGCCACGGCCTCCGCCACGGCGGCATAGCTGCCGGCCACCAGCACCTGGTTCACCGCCTTCACCTGTTGCCCGCGCCCCACGCCGCCGAAGTGGTGGATCGACGCGCCGATCACCTCGAGGATGGGGCGAACACGCTCCAGTGGCTCGCTCGCTCCCCCCACCAGCACCGTGAGGCTGCCGCGTTTGGCACCCTCCGTGCCCCCGGTGACGGGGGCATCCAGGTAATGCACGTTTTGGTGGGCCAGCCGTTCCGCACAGCCTTGAGCTGTGGAGGGAGCAATGGTGGAGCAATCCAGCACCACACTGCCGGCGCTCAGCTGTGATGCAGCTCCGTTCGGTCCGAACAGCAC
This sequence comes from Synechococcus sp. KORDI-52, assembly GCF_000737595.1. Classification (NCBI taxonomy): domain Bacteria; kingdom Bacillati; phylum Cyanobacteriota; class Cyanophyceae; order Synechococcales; family Synechococcaceae; genus Synechococcus; species Synechococcus sp. KORDI-52. The sequence continues at coordinate 701,607 of NZ_CP006271.1, forward strand.
GTCCTCAACGGCTGCATCGTCGCTGACGCAAAGCAGGAGAACATCGACGCCGGCGCTGGCGGCCGCGGGATTGGAACACGGAGTCGCATCCTTGAGGTCCGGATGGGTTTCAGCCCTCCGGCTGCGGGTGTGCACCCGCAGCCGCAAGCCTTCGCGTTGCAGGTTGATCGCCATGGGGAGGCCGAGTGCTCCCAGCCCCACGAAGCCAAGGCTCAAGTCACATCTGGTCATCACTCATCGCAGACCATTCAGATCCTGATTGATGGATGACGCCACAGTGAATGCATTGTGAAGGCTTCATTCATGCGCACCTCCACCGTTTCCTTGGCCCTGGCTGCACTGTTGGCCGCACCGGTGATCACGATGGCCCCATCGGGCGCTGTGGGGCGGGAGCAGTCCCCTGAACAGAGCCAGGTTCTGTTCCAGGCCCGCAAGTCCTGGGCCAAGGACAACTACCAGCGCAGGCTGGATTTGTTGAAGAGCCAGCAGCGCTGCATCGATGCGTCAACCTCTGCTGCTGAGCTGAAGACCTGTCGCCAGGAGATGAAAAGAGCCCGGAAGTCCCTCAAGCAGGACTACCGGGCGTACATGAACAAGGTTCGGAATCAGCTGGGGCTGCCGGCACGCACCCGCAACAAGCGCGATGGGAGAAGCCGGAGGCTCCAGGCCTGAGCTGTTGATCAGGCGGCGTCGAGGGCAGCCACACCCGGCAGCACCTTGCCTTCCAGCAGTTCAAGGCTGGCGCCACCTCCGGTGGAGATGTGGGACATCTTCTCGGCCAGGCCAGCCTTCTCGACCGCTGCCACGGAGTCACCGCCGCCGATGATGGTGCAGCAGCCTTTGCCGCTCAGGTCGGCCAGGGTGGTTGCGATGGCGTTGGTGCCGGCAGCGAACTTGTCGAATTCGAACACGCCCATGGGGCCGTTCCAGATCACGGTCTGACAGTCGGCCAGGGCGTCCTGGAACAGCTTGATCGAGTCGGGGCCGATGTCGAGACCCATCCAGCCATCGGGAATGGCGTTGATATCAGTGGTCTGGCTGTTGGCGTCGGGGGCGAAGTTGTCTGCCAGCACCACGTCGGTGGGCAGCAGCAGCTGCACGCCCTTGGCCTTGGCCTTGGCTTCCAGCTCCTTGGCCAGTTCCAGCTTGTCCTCTTCCACCAGGCTCTTGCCCACCGAGAGCCCGCGGGCCTTGTAGAAGGTGAAGATCATGCCGCCGCCGATCAGCACCTTGTCGCACTTGTCGATCAGGGCCTCGAGCACGCCGATCTTGGAGCTCACCTTGGAACCACCAACGATCGCGGCCAGGGGACGCTTGGGCTCATCCACAGCACCCTGCAGGTACTGAAGTTCCTTCTCCATCAGGAAGCCGGCGACGGAGGGCTTGAGGAACTTGGTCACGCCTTCGGTGGAGGCGTGGGCCCGGTGGGCGGCGCCGAAGGCGTCGTTCACGTACGCCTCGGCGAGGCCTGCAAGCTTCTCAGCGAAACCGGCTTCGTTCTTCTCTTCCTCGGCGAAGAAGCGAACGTTCTCCAGCAGCACCACATCGCCGTTGGCCATGGCGCCCACCTTGGCTTCGGCGTCGGGGCCGATGCAGCTGTCGGTCTTGGCCACGGGCTTGCCCAGCAGTTCGCTTAGACGTGCGGCCACTGGGGTGAGGCGCATCGCATCATTCACCTGGCCCTTGGGCCGGCCGAAGTGAGCCGAGAGGATCACCTTGGCGCCCTTGCCGATCAGGTCGTTGATCGTGGGCAGGGCTGCGCGGATGCGGGTGTCGTCGGTGATCGCACCGGCGTCGTTCAGGGGCACGTTGAAGTCAACCCGCACGAGAACGCGTTTGCCGCTCAGGTCGCCGGCGTTGAGGCTGGCCAGGGAACGCTTCGCCATAGGGTTGTGTCGTGCGGTAAGAAAACGGGGTGACATTAACCCGTGTGAACGGCAAAGACTCCAGTGCGTTCAAAGTGGATTTGTTTCACGGGACTTTGCTGAGCTCATCTGCCTCGGTGATGCAGCGGGTCGTCTGTTCTGTGCGTTTGCGTTCGTGAGCACCCCAACGATCCAGTGGTACCCCGGCCACATCGCCAAGGCGGAGCAGCAGCTCAAGCGCCATCTCGACAAGGTGGATCTGGTGATCGAGGTGCGTGATGCCCGCATCCCTCTGGCCACGGGCCACCCCCATCTCAATCGCTGGTTGAAGGGCAAACAGCATCTGTTGGTGATCAACCGGCGCGACATGGTCACCGCGGCGGCCAAGGAGGCTTGGGAGGCCTGGTTCAAGGCCCAGGGGCAGCGGACGGTTTGGTGTGATGCCAAGGCCGGGACCGGCGTGAAGCAGGTGCAGCAGGCCGCAATCCGTGCCGGCGACCAGCTCAACGAACGGCGCCGCAACCGGGGCATGCGCCCTAGGCCGGTGCGGGCTCTCACCCTGGGCTTTCCCAACGTGGGCAAGTCAGCGTTGATCAATCGCCTTGTGCGCCAGAAGGTGGTGGCCAGTGCCCGGCGGGCCGGGGTGACGCGCACCCTGCGTTGGGTGCGTCTGGGGCAGGACCTGGACCTGCTCGATGCGCCGGGGGTGCTGCCCCCTCGGCTCGATGACCAGCAGGCGGCCCTTCGGCTCGCCCTCTGCGACGACATTGGCCAGGCCGCTTATGACGGTGAGTTGGTGGCTCAGGCGTTCTTGAGGCTGTTGATCGATGCGCAGGGGCGGGAAGACTCTGGGGTTGTGTTGTCGATCCTTGAGCAACGTTATGGAACGCCAGTGGACGGCCCTACTGCTGACCCAGCATTTTGGTTGGAGGCAGCGGCCGAAAGACATACCTCTGGGGATACGGCACGGATGTCACAACGTTTGCTGGATGATTTCCGCCGCTCGATGTTGGGCTCCATCGCGTTGGAGTTGCCCGTTGAGCGTTAGAACGAGGGATAGCTGACATTCATTGTTAAGAATGGATTGCGAAAATCACTGCTAAATCCTGAGATTGCTTCAATTATTTTTTGATGCACATGGAAGTCATCCATGAAGATGCAAGACGCGATAAAGAGTTTCTACCAAGACCCCTGTCTCCCTGGTTGGGATGACCCCTATTCGGTTTATGCCCAGCTGAGGGAAGAGTCGCCTATTCATTGGTGCGAAGGGCCTCAAATGTGGATGATTGTCGCCTACCGAGAGGCTTCGGAACAATTAAAAGACCATCGCTTTAGTCGCCAACAGCACCTCGATAAACTGATATCTCGATTTGGTAATGGACATATTTTTGAAAGGCAAAAGAATGATCTTCCATTTCTGGATGGAAATGATCATGCGAGAATTCGTCACCATGTCACCAATGCGTATCGAAGAATTGATTTTCCTGCGTTGAAGGAATTTACGGCCTCGTTTTTGGATTCTCGTCTAAAGAGTTTGTTGAGTCAAAAACAATTTGACGTTGTGCATGAGGTTGCTGATCTTCTCCCTGTCATGGTGGTCAGTGAGCTGTTGGGAGTCCCTGCTGATCAGCAAGGACAGGTGGGGCGCAAGGTTGGATCATTTGTGCGTGCGAGAGGACTCACGCAAACAGAATCAACAATGGGGAAAGGAGATGATTCAATCGCATTTTATGAAGAATACTTTTTGCCGATGATCCATGAAAAGCGCAGCAATCCTTCGTGTGATTTATTGAGTCGTTTGATCGCTGATCCAGAGGAGGGTGTCCATCTATCGGATGAGCAATTATTGTTGATTATTAGCAGTAACTTCTATTCGGCAAGTGTTTTTACGCTTAGGTTATTGGTTAGTACATTGGCCTGGGTGATGGCGATGAATCCTGATGCTTATGCTCGAGTCCAGGACAACCGTGAGCTCGTTATACCCGCACTGGAAGAGTTGTTGCGTTGGGATCCTCCTGCTCAGGCCACCAATGCCAGCGTAGCCTTGGAAGATATCGAAATTGCTGGAAAGCTTGTGAAGGCAGGAGACTCATTATCCGTTCTGGTGGGTGCTGCGAACCGAGACCCCAAGGCCTTCCCTGATCCTGATCAGTTTTTGCTGGATCGCCGCCCCAATTCTCATGTGAGTTTTGCGCCTGGATTACACCAATGTCTCGGTCTTCAAATCGCGAGGATGGAAGGTCAGGCTGCGCTGAATGCATTCTGTGATCATTTTTCATCGCTGTCAGTGATCGAGTCTGAGAGTCAACGGTTTGTCGGAGATCGCTTCCGAGGCTTCGATCGATTGATGCTTGAAGTGTCTCATAAATAGAACCTAAATCGCTGTTATCTGCTATGGATTACATTGAATGTCTCTTTGTTGGTCCTGGTAATAAGCCTAAGGAGTCTCCCTTAAAAAATAATCTGATTCATTCCGTCGATTCTGCATTGACCCATGTTGGAAGGCTGATGCAGAGAGGCACTTTATGCAGCGCAGGACGACCGTGGGCTTTTGCATGACCATCGATCAGTTCATTCCAAGTTGCAGCAGCTGATAAAAGTGAAATCAAGCCGTGGAGGCTTTGACTTTTTTTAGGCCAGTGATCCATATCTCATCAGCAGCAATCGTGCCAACTTTTTGTTCTAGCTTTCTGATGTCGTCATTGAATAGTCCATCGATGATGACGGCTATGGAATCGAGAAGGATCGGCCGGCAAAGGGTAATGATCTCGGCTTGTCTTTTGTTAGGACTTTCCTTCCCAATCTCTGTTAATTCGTGAATCAGACGTGTTGTCTGTTGCTCATGCGTTAACGGACTGTCTGAATTCGCCGTGTTAGGACTATGAAGATTGACGGTTCCGCCGGCCATGAATTCAAAGAGTCAATATCCCCTCGCCATCTTAGCTGTGGTTATGGGCGTGAATATAGGCAATATGTTTTACTCTCAATCTCTCTTGCCGGTAATATCAAATGGCTATGATTTGCATGATGGGCAAGTGTTTTGGGTGCCTGTCTTCTTGCAGTCAGGGCTTTTGACGTCATTGGTGTTTCTATTGCCGGCAGGCGATATCTGGGACCGACGCCTGTTGCTTCGATGGCTTGCTTTTGGTTGTTCTGCATCAGCTCTAGCGGTGGTACTGAGTTTTAATTATTATCTTGTATTGGCAGCATTTTTCTGTCTTGGATTGTGTTCTCTGACGTCGTATATGCTTCCGTCTTATCTTTCTGGGCTGATTCCTCAGGCTGAGCGTGGCCATGCTTTAGGTGTGCTTCTTGCTGGGCAGTTTTCGGGAATTCTTCTTTCTCGCTTTTTTAGTGGTGCTCTCGCTGATTGGTTTGGTTGGAAAAGTATCTATTTACTCTCCTCTTTTTTGATGCTTGCGATTGCCTTCCTTTGGCCACGGCTCATCCCGAAAGATGGCGAAACAGTTGACGTGTCTTATCGGAGGCTTCTTGCTTCGCAACTCCAGTTAATCAGGAGATTCATTGTGCTCCGCTGCGCTTGCGCGAGTCAGGGGTTTCAGTTTGCAGCATTTGCGATTGTCTGGACGGGCTTGTCTCTGCATTTGGCAGGCGCTCCTTGGTTCTATGGATCAGCCCAAATTGGTGCGTTTGGTCTTGTTGGACTGGCTAGTACTCTCTCGTCGCAGTTTGTGGGCAAGCTGGTGGATCGTTTTGGACCATTTTGGGTGATCATAAGTTGCACGTTATCAACGTTGATCGGCGTTGTTGGGCTTTTTGGGGTTGGGTCATCAACGCTTGGCCTCTTGGTTTGTTTGTCCTTGATCGATTTTGGGGTTCAGGGAAGTTATGTTGCGAACCAGTCTCGGGTGTTCTCGCTTGATCAGGCGTCACGATCACGCCTGGGTAGTTTGCTGTTTGTCAGTGCCTTCTCTGCAGCGACTGTTTCAGGGCTTTTGCAAGTGCGTCTTTGGCCCGTGTGGGGTTGGTACGGCTTGCTGACGTTTGCCGTGATTTTGGTTGTGATTGCGTTTGTGACGCAACTCCCTCTACGTCTTCAGCCCCATGCGTCCTTGCGTCAGCCATGAGACCGATCTTGTGAATTCTCCTAGCGGCCCCACGGAAACTGATTTGCATCATTCCTTTGGGGAAGGGGAGGGCACGCTTGTCACGCTGACCTATCCCAAGCCGTTGCCGATGCGGCTGGACCGGTGGCTGGTGAGCCAGCGTAAGGAGCAGAGCCGGGCCCGGATTCAGAAATTCATCGACGCGGGCTACGTGCGCGTCAACGGCAAGACCGGCAAGGCTAAAACGCCCCTGCGCCAGGGCGATGAGGTGCAGCTGTGGATGCCTCCACCGGAACCGCTGCCTTACCTCAAGCCGGAGCCGATGGATCTGGATGTGTTGTTTGAGGACGACCATCTGATTGTGCTCAATAAGCCGGCCGGGTTGACGGTGCATCCGGCGCCGGGCAACAAGGACGGCACGCTGGTGAACGGCCTGCTGCATCACTGCCCGGACCTGCCCGGCATCAGCGGCAAGCTGCGGCCGGGGATCGTGCACCGTCTCGATAAAGACACCACCGGCTGCATCGTGATCGCCAAGAGCCAGGAAGCCCTGGTGCGGCTGCAGGTGCAGATCCAGAAACGGATCGCGTCACGCGAGTACTTCGCCGTCGTCCATGGCGTGCCCGGCGGCGATTCCGGCACGATCGTCGGCGCCATCGGTCGCCATCCGGCGGATCGCAAGAAATATGCCGTGGTGAGCTCTGAAAACGGTCGTTACGCCTGCACCCACTGGACCTTGGTGGAGCGTCTTGGCGACTACTCCCTGTTGCGGTTCAAGCTCGATACCGGACGCACCCATCAGATCCGCGTCCACTGCGCCCATATGAATCATCCTGTGGTGGGGGATCCCACTTACAGCCGTTGCCGCAAATTGCCGATGGACCTGCCCGGTCAGGCCCTGCATGCCGTGCAGTTGGGGCTGGATCACCCGATCACCCGGGAGCGGATGGTGTTTGAGGCGCCCCTTCCTCCGGTGATGGAGAAATTGCTGGGGCTGTTGCGGCGGCGCGTTGTGTCCTGTTGATGGCAACGATCCGGGTCAGCATTCCCTGGCAGGTGTGCAGCGGCTGAGATCAGCGTCATCGCGCAGAAGCCAGTGGCCGAGCGGTATGTGAGTGCTTGAAGTGCAGGGGGTGTTGGAGAGAAGGATCCCATCCCCGCTGGACAAGCCCTGAATCTGCCGTTTGATAGCTCGTCATCCATGGGCCGATCAATGGTCATACGGGTTCGTTGCCGCAGGACTTGGCTGTCCGCACTGATCCGTTCGGTTCGCCGCGAGGTCTTGCCTGATGCCCTGCGCCGGCATCTGATCGTGGTTGACCTTCCGAAGGGCGTCTGAGCTCAGCGCGGCAGCCGGGGACAGGCCTCCACGAGGGTCTGGCTGATTGGCGCCTGGGGCGAACTGAAGATTCTGTCCCCTGGCCCCTGCTCCACCACCTTGCCTTGGTCCAGCACCATCACCCGATGGCAGAAGCCACTGGCCACTGAGAGGTCGTGGGTGATGAACACGATGGCAAGCCCCAGCTCCTGTTGCAGCTTCCGCAGCAGAGCGAGCACATCTGCCTGCACCTCCGCATCGAGCATGCTCACGCTCTCGTCGCAGATCAGCACCTTGGGCTTCAAGGCCAGGGCGCGGGCGATGGCCACCCGCTGTTGTTGGCCACCAGAGAGCTGCTTGGGCAGTCGGTTTTGAAACTGCTCTGCGGGGCTGAGTCCGACCCGCTCCAGCAGGCGACGGGCTTCCTCCCTGGCCGCGGCTTTGGAGCAGAGGCCATGGATCAGCAACGGATCGGCGATGGCATCCGCCACCTGCAGGGCGGGATTCAGGCAGGCCAGAGGGTCCTGAAACACCATCTGGAGGGCCCGACGGACTGTCCGCAGCGCCTCTCCACGCAGGCTCAGAAGGTCCTGGCCGAGCAGGTCGACCCGTCCGCCGCGGATCGGATTCAGTCCCATCAGGGCCCGGCAAAGGGTGCTCTTGCCACAGCCGGAGGCCCCAACCACCCCAAGACTTTCTCCGGCCTTGAGCTCAAAACTCACCCCATCCACCGCTTTCAGCCAGACGGGCGACCAAGGGGCGCCACCCACGGCATGCCAGCAGCGGAGTTCCTCCACCCGCAGCACTCTGGTGGTGTCGGGGCGTTCCGGCGACTGTCCCCCTTCCCTGGCCTGCGCGGAGGCGACCAGCCGTTGCCCTACCGATGATTGCGGCCGGGTGAGCAGCTGACGGCTGGGTCCGTCCTCCACCTTGCGTCCGCCGTCGAGCATGGCCATGCGGTCGCACCAGCGGGCGGCCATGGCGAGGTCATGGCTGATCAGCAGCAGGGCACTGCCCAGCTCCTGGCAGAGACCGCTTAGCTCGGCCATCACCTGCCCCGCCACCGCCACATCCAGGCTGGTGGTGGGTTCATCGGCGATCAGCAGCGGTGGCTTCAGAGCGATAGCCAGGGCAATCGCCAGGCGTTGGCGCATGCCGCCGCTGAGTTCATGGGGGTAGGCACGGAAGCGGTTGGCACCAATGCCCACCCGTTCCAGCAGGTCCCGGGCCCGTTCCTGGTGGGTAGCGGTGCTGGTCCCAGGGCGGTGGGCCCTGAGGGTGTCGATCAGGTGTCCACCCACGCTCATCAGCGGATTCAGCCGCGTCATCGGGTCCTGGAACACCAGACCCACGGCCTCACCCCGCAGCTGGCGCAGCTGCGGTCGCCTGAGCTGGCGTGGATCCTGACCGGTCAAGGTGAGGCGTCCTTCACAGACCGTGCCCCGCGGGAGGAGTTGCATCACAGCCCGGGCCACGGTGCTCTTGCCGCAGCCCGAGGATCCCACCAGGGCCAGGGTTTCCCCAGGATCGAGGCTCAAATTCAGCCCATCGAGCGTCCATCGCTCACTGCTGGGGTAGCGCAAGCGCAGCTGTTCGAGTTCCAGGACAGGCCGGCCCATGAACAGTGCGGCAGGAGCGACGGGGGGTCCTGCACTGAATACCATGGATTGACCCGATGGGTCGGATGCTCAACGCTGCCTCCACACCCAAAGAGCCCCGAACCGATGCCGGTTCGGCAAGGGTTGGCTGCGTGTTGCCGGAAGTCCGGCGCCATCCCATACGCCATCCGGATGACTACGCCATCCCACTTCCGGACTGGTTGCGTGAGTGCATTGCCAATGTGCCCCCCGGCATCGGCCAGAGCTGTCCCACCGATGCCGAGGCGCTGCTGGTGTCGGCCTTTGATTTCGGCTTTCAGCTCCACGAAGGTCAGTTCCGGGCCAGTGGTGATCCCTACATCGTTCATCCGGTGGCCGTCGCCGATCTGTTGCGCGATATCGGCGCCAGCGCCCCGGTGATTGCCGCTGGCTTTCTCCACGACGTGGTCGAAGACACGGACGTCACCCCTGATCAGATCGAGCAGTACTTCGGTTCCGAGGTGCGGGAACTGGTGGAGGGGGTCACCAAACTCGGCGGTATTCATTTCAACGACCGCACGGAAGCTCAGGCCGAGAATCTGCGGCGGATGTTCCTGGCCATGGCCAGTGACATCCGCGTCGTGCTGGTGAAGTTGGCGGATCGGCTGCACAACATGCGCACCCTCGGTGCCCTGAAAGAGGAGAAGCGCCAACGGATCGCCCGTGAAACCCGTGAGATCTATGCACCCCTAGCCAACCGGCTTGGCATCGGACGCTTCAAGTGGGAGCTGGAGGATCTGGCCTTCAAATTGCTGGAACCGGAGGCCTTCCGTGAGATTCAGGAGGAGGTGGCGACCAAGCGCAGTGAGCGGGAGCAACGGCTTGGCGTCACGGTGGGGCTGCTGAATGAACGGCTGGAGCGGGCCGGCTTGGAGAGCTGTGAGGTGAGTGGTCGTCCCAAGCATCTCTACGGCATCTGGAGCAAGATGCAGCGTCAGCAGAAGGAGTTCAACGAGATCTACGACGTGGCGGCGTTGCGGATCCTCACCACCAGTGTTGAGAGCTGCTATCGCGCTCTCGCCGTGGTTCACGACACCTTCCGTCCGATCCCCGGCCGCTTCAAGGACTACATCGGGTTGCCCAAACCCAATGGATATCAATCCCTGCATACGGCCGTGATCGGTCGGCACCGCCCGATCGAAGTGCAGATCCGCACGCTTGAGATGCACCACGTGGCCGAATTCGGGATTGCGGCCCACTGGAAATACAAGGAGGGGGGATCTCCCGCCAGCAGCAGCAGTAATGCGGAGCGGTTCAACTGGCTGCGTCAACTGGTGGATTGGCAGCAGGAAGGCGGTAACGATGATCACAACGACTACCTCTCGTCGATCAAGGAAGACCTGTTTGACGAAGAGGTTTTCGTGTTCACCCCGAAGGGCGATGTGCTCGGTTTGCGCAAGGGGGCAACAGCCGTCGATTTTGCTTATCGCATCCACTCCGAAGTGGGCAACCACTGCCATGGCGTCCGCATCAACGATCGGCTATGCCCCCTGGCGACACCGTTGCAGAACGGTGATTTCGTTCAGGTGCTCACCAGCAAGACGGCGCACCCGAGCCTGGATTGGCTGAACTTTGTGGCCACGCCGACGGCGCGCAATCGCATTCGCCAGTGGTACAAGCGCAGCCACCGTGACGAGACGATTGAACGGGGCAAGGATCTGCTGGAGCGGGAGCTGGGGCGTGATGGCTTCGATGCCCTGCTGAACAGTGAAGCGATGCAGCGGGTGGCCCAGCGCTGCAATGTGCCCACCACCGAGGATCTGCTGGCGTCACTGGGGTTCGGTGATGTCACGCTCCAGCAGGCACTCAACCGTTTGCGGGAAGAAATGCGCCTGCTGGCGGAACAGCAGCAGGCCCCACCCAGCAACGAAGACGTTGCCGCGGCGCTGGTGCCATCGCGGGATCTGGCGCCCGACCGTTCTGGAGGCGAAGGGGCGATCCTTGGGCTCGAGGGATTGGATTACCGCCTTGGTGGCTGCTGCAGTCCGTTGCCGGGAGAGCCGATTGTGGGCACGGTCGCCCTCGGCAACCACGGCATCACCATTCACCGGCAGGACTGCTCCAACGTGGAGACGATGCCCCGGGAACGGCGGCTGCCTGTGCGTTGGAACACCACCCACGCCGATCGGGAGAAACATCGGTTCCCGGTGCAGCTGCGCATCGAAGTGATCGATCGTGTGGGCATCCTCAAGGACATCCTGCTGCGCCTCTCCGATGGCGCCATCAACGTCAGTGATGCCCGGGTCACCACCGCAGCGGGCCGGCCAGCCCGGATTGATCTCCGGGTTGAACTGGAGGGTGCCGATCAGCTCAGCCGCACCATGGACCAGATCCGCTCGATGGCGGATGTGATTGGGATTGCCCGGGTGGGATCGGCCTAGCTGCCCTGGCTGCCGATGGGCCTGGCCTTCGCCGCTGAAACAGGCGGTAGGCGATCCAGCCGCTGGCGATGGCCAGCACCATCCCCACGACGCTCGAGCCCAGCAGGATGCGCTGGGTGAAGTCCCATCCCTGGGCCCACAGGCTGCTGCGATTGAGCTCCGCCGGGTTGATCCCGCTCCGGCCAGGGCCCAGCAGCTGACAGCCCACCAGGTAGTTGAACCAGTACAGAGGCAGATAGGTGAGGGGATTGCTCACCAAGGTTCCCGCTGCAGCGAGCAGGTGGTTGCCACGAACAACGGTGGCGACGCCCACGCTGAGGAAGATCTGCAGCCCGAAGAAGGGGTAGCAGCCGCAGAACACGCCGGCGGCCAGGCCGCGGGCCCGTTGCCCAGGGGTTCCTTCCTGCCTCCACAACCAGAGCACCCCGCGGCGCATCCGGAGGCGTCCGAGGCGCAGCAACCGGCGCATGAACCCAGCAAATGACGGCTGGATCCTAGGTATGGAGCACCGGAGGCGAATGCTGTGCCCAGCACCGACACGATTGCAGCGGTGGCCACTGCCGTGGCGCCAGGGCAGGGTGGGATCGCTGTGATTCGTCTGTCCGGCCCTGATGCGGAAGCGACAGGACGCAGCGTGGTGCACTGTCCGGGTTGTCAGGCCTGGGGGTCGCACCGGGTGGCCTATGGCCACGTGATTGATGGCGAAGGCCGGCGACTTGATGAGGTGCTGTTGCTGCTGATGCGCGGGCCGCGGAGTTTCACTGGCGAGGACGTGGCGGAGATCCACTGTCATGGCGGGGTGATCGCGGTGCAGCGGGTGCTCGAACAGGTGCTGCGGCAGCCGGGAGTGCGCCGGGCCCAGCCAGGAGAGTTCAGCCAGCGGGCCGTGCTCAACGGGCGGCTCGACCTCACCCGCGCGGAGGCGTTGAGTGAGCTGGTGGCGGCCCGCAGCCGCCGGGCGGCCGAGTTGGCGATGGCGGGCCTCGATGGCGGCATTCAGGCCCAGATCACGGCGCTGCGGGAACGGCTGCTGGACCAGCTCACTGAGTTGGAGGCCCGGGTCGATTTCGAGGAGGACCTGCCACCTCTTGATGGCAATGCCCTTTTGCAGCAGCTGAACGCCGTGCGCCTTGAGCTTCAGCAGTTGGTGCGGGATGGCGAGCGGGGGGATGCCCTGCGTCAGGGGCTGCGGGTGGCGTTGGTGGGTCGGCCCAATGTGGGGAAGAGTTCCCTGCTCAATCGGCTCAGCCGCCGCGAGCGGGCGATCGTGACCGATCTGCCGGGCACCACCAGGGATCTGCTGGAGAGCGAGATCGTTCTGGAGGGCGTGCCGATCACCCTGCTCGACACCGCCGGCATCCGCAGCACCGACGATGCGGTGGAGCAGCTGGGGATTGCTCGCAGCGAGGAAGCGCTGGCCACGGCGGATGTGGTGCTGTTGGTGCTTGATGGCCATGCGGGCTGGACCAGTGAAGATGCGGCCTTGCTGGCGCGCATCCCGCAGCAGATCCCCAGGATCCTGGTTGCCAACAAGGCGGATCTCCCTGCGGGGGCCTTCCCTCAGCCGGTGGATGTTCAGCTGTCGGCGTTGGAGGGCACGGGGGAAGCGGACCTGGTACAGGCCCTGCTCGAGCGTTGTGGTGCGGCAGGCACCGACGGCATGTTGGTGGCACTGAATCAACGCCAACGTGATCTGGCGGCGCGGGCGGCTGAGGCGCTAGCCCGCAGCCAGGAGGTGGCGGCCCAGCAGCTGCCCTGGGACTTCTGGACCATCGACCTGCGCGAGGCGATCCGGTCTCTAGGGGAGATCACCGGGGAAGAACTCACCGAAGCGGTGCTGGACCGTGTGTTCTCCCGCTTCTGTATCGGCAAGTGAGCCGCCTAAGGCAGACGGCCTGAAGCCTGCAGTTCCTCCTCAAACCCGAAGGCTGTCGGCGATTGCAGGCGATCTGGGAAGAGCACGCCGTCGAGGTGATCGCACTCGTGCTGCATCACCCTGGCTTCGAAGCCGCTGAAGTGTTCGCGGTGGCAGCGGCCTTGCAGATCACGCCATTGCAGTCGGATGTTGGCCCAGCGGGCCACCTCGCCCCGCAGGCCCGGCACGCTCAGGCAGCCTTCCCAGCCCGCGATGGTCGTCTTGCTCAGGGGAGTGATCAAGGGATTGATGATCACCCGCTCCGGCACCGGCGCTGCATCGGGATAGCGGGGATTGTGGGCCATGCCCACCACCACCACACGCCAGGGTGCATGGATCTGCGGGGCGGCCAGTCCTGCTCCGGAGCGGGCGGTTTTGGTGTCGATCAGGTCGTTGATCAGGGCCTGGAGATGTTCGGAACCGAACCAGCTCTCTGGCACCTCAGTCGCCCGCTGGCGAAGGGCAGGATCACCAAGGCGAAGAACGGGTCGAATGCTCATCGCTCTCCTTTTTGGCGAGGCATCAGCCTGGCGATCAGGATCAGCAGCGTGATGGCCGTGTAAGCCACAGCCCACGGTTCACCGGTGCCCCACCCCAGGTTCAGCACGGTGTCGGCGCTGGAGAACCGCCAGGCATGCAGGATCCCGAACCAAGCCAGAACCGCGGCCGATCCGCTGCAGGCTGCCGCTGCCAGAAAGCGGCCTTCGATGGCGAACACCAGCAGGGCTGCCAGCAGCATCGCCGTGATGATCTGCCCCTGCTCCAGGGCAAAGGCCCCGGCCGCCCACACATCGCCTGAGGCCAACTGAGTGACCAGGGCCTCGCTGAAGGGTCGGGCCTCGCTGCCGAGGCCGCCCGTGCGCAGCCCCGCCTTCAGCAGTTGGGCGCCCCAGCCGGCCAGCCCCGGAAGAATGCCTAATACAACGGCCGGAGCATGGCGGGCAGGCGTGGCCTGAAACGCCTGGGCGGTCATGGCGATGCCGATGTAGAGCACGATCGCCATGCCGGCATCAATCGGGATCAGCAGCGCCACAACGCCAAAGAGCCCCAGGACGCAGGCGGAGGCCATCACCACACCGTTCAGCCAGGAATAGCCCGATCGGGCACCGAGATCCTTGAACCCCGAGTGACCGATGTAGATGGTGGTGGGGAAGCAGGATCCCAGGGCCGCGGCACTCAGGGTGCCGATCCCGTCGATCAGCAGGCAGCTGCGGGTGGCGTAGCGATCACCGGCGGCTTCGGCGCTGTCGAGGTTTTGCAGCGATCCGATCACGTTGAACAGCCCCATCGGCAGGATCACCCCCAACCAGGGCATCAGATCGGTGCGGTTGGTCCAGAGTGCACCCAGCTGCAGGGTTGGTGCTTGCAGCCCCACCGTGATGAGGCCCGACTGCCAGGCGCTGTCGTCTGGACCGATCAGCCCGCTGCTCCACGCGAGCACCATGCCCACCAGCACGGCCATCAGGCCAGTGGGGAGCGGCCACTTCACCTTGGCGTAGGTGCCAAGCAGGATCACGGCCAGGCTGGTGAGCCCCACCAGGGGATGGGCATAGCTCCGCAAAAGGAACCCCAGGGCGATGTAGCCCAGGGCAATGCCTGCCAGGGTGGAGAGCAGGGCGGCCCGGGGCAGCCAACGCCGCAGGCGATCCGCGCAGAAGGCACCGGCCGTTTCAATCAGGCCTGAGCCCATGCAGGCGACCATGCCGGCATGCCAGGACCGGGTCACAGCGTCGGCCTCGCTCATGCCGCCGTTGAGCGAGGCCAGTTTCACCGGCAGCATCACCAGGAAGATGTAGGCGAACAGGCTGACGGTGTTGATGCCGTAGGGCAATGCCGTGCAGTCGTCGCGCTCTTCCCGCGCTCCCAGACGGCGCGCCAGATGGCTGTAGGCGAGATTGCCCACCAGCAGGCTGACACCGGCGGCTGGGAGGATTTGCCCGAAGATCAGGGCGTCGGGATAGCCCAGAACCCCGCGGCACAGGCTGATGATCAGCAGGATCTGAATCAGGTTGTTCAGCCCCAGGGCGAGGAAGCCATCCAGATCGCCGGGACGCCACGGGCCCAGAACGCGATGTAGAGATGCAGGCATTGGCGACGCTTGCGACACCTCAGCATGGACGGCATGGCAGAACCTCTTTCCAGGGCTCCCTCCCCTCTGATGATCACCCCCCAGCTGCGTCGTCAGCTGGGGGATTGGCTGCAGGAGGATCTCGGGCGTGGCGATCTCAGTGCAGTGGCGTTGCGGGGACGGCAGGGGCAGGCCCACTGGATGGCGAAGGCCGATGGCGTGTTCTGCGGGGGGGTGCTGCTGGAGCCATTGCTGCGGGCGTTGGAGCCAGCGGATGCAACCTGGCAACTGCGCCTGCTGGCGGCCGATGGCGCGGTGGTGAAGGCCGGTGATCGCTTGTTGGAGCTGGAAGGGCCGGCTGGGGTGCTGGTGGCGCTGGAGCGCACGGCCCTGAATCTGGCGATGCGGCTGTCGGGCATTGCAACCGCCACCGCTGCGTTGGTGGCGGATCTTCAGGGAACGGGTGTGGCGTTGGCGGACACCCGCAAAACCACCCCCGGGCTGCGGACCCTGGAGAAATACGCCGTGCGCTGTGGTGGCGGGGTGAATCACCGCCTCGGCCTTGATGACACCGCCATGCTCAAGGAGAACCACCTGGCCTGGGCTGGAGGGGTGGAGCCGGCGATCGCGGCTGTGCGTGCTGCAGCTCCCTGGCCGTCTCAGGTGATCGTGGAAGCGGAAACCGAGGCGGAAGCGATGGCAGCGGTGGCTGCCGGAGCCAATGGGGTGCTGCTCGATGAGTTCACCCCTGAGCAGCTCACGCAGTTGGTGCCACGGTTGCGGCAGCTGGCGAGGGAGCGACCGGGAGCTGGATCAGTGGTGCTGGAAGCATCTGGCCTTCAGCCTTCACAGTTGCGGGCCTATGCCGCCACCGGCATCGATCTGATTTCGACCAGTGCACCGGTCACCCGCAGCCGTTGGCTCGACCTCAGCATGCGGTTCAGCTGAGGCCTGCGCGGCGGATGGTTGGATTGGAGTCTGCATTTCTTGGCTGATCGATGCACGTCACTTGCGTTCACGTTCACGTGAAACCCGATCGGATCGAGGAGTTTCGTCAGGCGTCCATCCTCAATCACCAGGAATCCATCCAGGAACCTGGCAATCAACGCTTTGACATCCTCCAAAGCAAGGACGACCCCACTCGGTTTCTGCTTTACGAGGCGTACGAATCCGAAGCGGCCGCAGCAGCCCACAAGAGCACGCCGCATTACCTGAAGTGGAGGGAAACCGTCGCCGATTGGATGGCTGAACCGCGGAAGGGTGTTCCCTACCAATCGGTTGCCCCATGACGCGACGGACCCATGACAATGGCGTTTTCCTTTGCACGGGTCCCGCCGATTCACTGCGGTATGGGAACGCTCAAACAGATCACCACTTGGCTGCAGTCGCATCAGGTGCAATCGGTCTTGCTGGTGACCGGACGAGCCTCGCTGGAGGCGATGGGTCACCTGAGCCTCGTGGAGCGTTTGATCAACGATGCTGGAGCCAGTCATCACCATGTGGTTTGTGACGGTGAACCCAGCACGGAGCTGGTGGATCGCACCACCCAGCAGTGGTTTGATCAGGGCCTGGACGCTGTGATCGGCATCGGTGGCGGCAGCGTCATCGATTTCGGTAAAGCAATTGCTGCGATGCTCCCCCACGGAAACTCTGTGCTCGATCACCTCGAGGGTGTGGGCCGTGGTCTGGTCCACAGTGGAATCACGCTGCCTTTCCTGGCGATTCCCACCACCTCAGGCACCGGTGGAGAGGTATCGAAAAACGCCGTCCTCAGTGATGTGGGTCCGGAGGGTTACAAGAAGTCGTTGCGTCACGACAACTTTGTTCCCAATGCCGTGATCCTGGATGGTTCGCTGCTCACCGGTGCCGCTGCTGATGTGACGGCAGCCTGCGGTATGGATGCCTTCACGCAGTTGCTGGAGCCATTTCTTTCCCCAACCGCATCCCCGTTGAGTGACGCGATCGTCTGGAGCGGGCTCCAGCACGTGGTGCCGAATCTGCGGCGTGCCTGTGGAGAGGAGGGAGCCGCCGATCCGCAGGTGCGCTTGAGCATGGCCTACGGCGCCCTCTGCTCAGGCATCGGATTGGCGAATGCCGGCCTTGGCATTGTTCACGGTCTGGCGGGGCCGATCGGGGGCTGGTTTCCGATTCCCCACGGTGTGGTTTGCGGAACCTTGATGGCTGCCGCTCAACAGCAGAACTGGCGCGCTCTGCAACAACGCGATCCCAACCACCCTGCCGTTGAACGCATGGCCCGTGTTGGCCGGTTGATGCCCGATGGCAGCGGCCTCAGTGAGAACAAGGCTGCTGTGGATCATTTCACGAACAGCTTGCTCGATTGGGTTGAGGAACTGAGGATCCCCCGCCTGGGTGACTACGGCATCACTGCTGCTGATCTGGACCGGATCGTTGAGTCCGCCAGTAACCGCAACAACCCAATTGCGCTGACCCCATCAGAGATCAAGGCCTTGCTGCAAACAAGGCTTTAAGCAAGGTTGGATCAAGTGCTTGCACCAGCCTGGTCAAGGGCGGTGGCAAATTTTTTGGCATAACCCTCAATCAGATCGGCTTTGTCCATGCCGTTGATGATTTTGCGGGCGTGGAAGTAGTCCACAATTTGCCCCTCGAGAGGATCACCGATGAAGTTCTTGAGAGCCCATCCTGTGAACACCCCACAAAACATGCCGTTAAACATGATCACTGCTGCATAGCGGTCATCCTTCACAGCATCGGGGTGTTTTGTGAAATCGGGCGCGTCAGGAAAAATTGATTGCACAACACCTGTCATGGCGGTGTAGTTCGCCCGGCCTGTGAGTTGCACAAATCCCCGCCCGTGAAACCTGGCTCCATCTCCAGGTTCCGTGTTGCCGAGGTCGGATCGGTTTTCATACATCTGTGTGAAATAAGCGGTATCTCCGTATTCATCAATGGGCTGCATGGTGGCAGCTGTTTCATGTTTTGTGGTGGCGAGCATGTAGGCCAGCCAGCCGATGGAGCGGATGTCCCAGTTGGTTTTGAAGTCCCCTTGTGGTGGCTTGGGTGGTGCGTCCCAGAAGTTCAGGATGGCTTCCATTCCATCCACGTGCTGCTGCCGGAGCACGCCGTTGAACAAATCATCCCGAATGCATGTGTAGAAGATCTTGCGGTCCAATCGCACCCCTTGGATGAGATCGGAGGGTAGGTGGCTTGTTCAGTGCTGGCATGGTTGTCCCTTGGATCTGCAGCTGGCCTGATCAGGCCCTGAGGGTGCATTCCCGCGCCGGGAGATGATCAGGAGCTGACTCCGATCACCGGCTGCTGTCCATGCTGCGCATCGCCAACGCCCTCCACACCCAGTTGCGCGGTGCGATGCAACGGGCCTTCCCCGAGGCCTGGGCGTCTGCGGCGGGTGCCGGCCTCGACCCCCAGCTGGCCCCGGCGAGCAAGCCTGAGTTCGGCGACTTCCAGGCCAACGGCGCCCTGCCGCTGGCCAAACCCTTGAAGCAGGCGCCTCGTCAGATCGCCACTGCGATCGTGGCGCAGCTGCAGGCCGATCCCGCCTTCACCGACCTCTGCCTGGAGCCCCAGATCGCCGGGCCCGGTTTCATCAACCTCACGATCCGCTCGGAGCGGCTGGCATCGGAGGTGGCTGCGCGGCTTGGGGATAAGCGCCTCGGGGTCCCCTCCGTGGAGAACCCGGCGCCGGTGGTGGTGGATTTTTCCAGCCCCAACATCGCCAAGGAGATGCATGTGGGGCATCTGCGTTCCACGATCATCGGCGACTCCCTGGCCCGGGTGCTTGAGTTCCGCGGCCACCCTGTGTTGCGCCTGAACCACGTGGGCGACTGGGGCACCCAGTTCGGGATGCTGATCACCCACCTCAAGCAGGTGGCCCCGGAGGCGTTGGAGACGGCCGATGCGGTGGACCTCGGCGATCTGGTGGCCTTCTACCGGCAGGCCAAGAAACGCTTCGATGACGACGAGGCGTTTCAGACCACCTCCCGCGAGGAGGTGGTGAAGCTCCAGGGGGGTGATCCGCTGTCGTTGAAGGCCTGGGGCCTGCTCTGTGACCAGTCGCGGCGTGAATTCCAGAAGATCTACGACCGGCTCGACATCCGCTTGAGCGAGCGGGGCGAGTCGTTTTACAACCCCTTCCTGCCGGCGGTGATTGAAGGACTCAAAGCCGCCGATCTGCTGGTCACTGATGACGGGGCCCAGTGCGTGTTCCTTGAGGGCGTGCAGGGCAAGGACGGCAAGCCGCTGCCGGTGATCGTGCAGAAGAGCGACGGTGGTTTCAACTACGCCACCACTGATCTGGCGGCGATCCGCTATCGCTTTGCGGCAACGCCGGAGGGGGATGGGGCCCGGCGGGTGATCTACGTGACTGACGCCGGCCAGGCCAATCATTTCGCCGGCGTGTTCCAGGTGGCGGAACGGGCCGGTTGGATCCCCGATGGATCCCGGCTGCAGCATGTGCCCTTTGGGTTGGTGCAGGGGGAGGACGGCAAGAAGCTCAAGACCCGGGCCGGCGACACGGTGCGTCTGCGGGATCTGCTTGATGAAGCCGTCGAGCGCGCCGAAACCGATCTGCGTTCACGCCTGAAGGACGAAGAGCGCAGCGAGCCTGAGGCGTTCATCAACCATGTGGCCAGCACCGTGGGCCTGGCGGCGGTGAAATATGCCGACCTGAGCCAGAACCGGATCACGAATTACCAGTTCTCCTTTGATCGGATGCTGGCGCTGCAGGGCAACACGGCGCCCTATCTGCTCTATGCCGTGGTGCGTATCGCTGGAATTGCGCGCAAGGGGGGTGATCTGGATGCGGCAGCAACGGCGCAGTTGCAGTTCAGCGAGCCGCAGGAATGGGCGCTGGTGCGGGAACTGCTCAAGTTCGATGCGGTGATCGCTGAGGTGGAGGAGGAGTTGCTGCCCAATCGCCTTTGCAGCTACCTGTTTGAGCTCAGCCAGGTGTTCAACCGCTTCTACGACCAGGTGCCGGTGCTCAAGGCTGACGCGGAGGCACTTCCTTCACGTCTGGCCCTGTGCCGGCTGACGGCCGACACGCTCAAGGCCGGCCTCGGGCTGCTGGGAATAGCCACGCTGGAGCGGATGTGAGCGGGAATCCAGGAGCGCTCGAGGTCCCTCATTGTTGGAATACGGATTCAGATCTGTACAGCTGCGCTGCTGTTTTGGCACCTGGCCATTGGTGTGTTCGCTTGAAGATTGTCGGCAGGGTGGTGTTGGGGGCTTCCTGAAAAACCAGTGATTTTCCACTTAAATTTTACTGAAACAGGGGCGATTGGTTGGTTTTGCGAGTATATAATCTGCCTGTAAAGCATTGTGCATGGCAGCTATCTTTTCGAGCTAAGGCCGTCAACTACCCATTGCTATTGTTGCCCTAAATATTGTGTCAATCATTAACTATTGGATGATTGAAGCTATGCTTTGCATTCTTATTGGCTGACCTGCGAAAAATTTTGCTATATGCCTAGCACCTTTCCCAAAATAAGCTTTGAATTAATTGCCTCAACGTTGGGGTGTATTGGCGACGCTGTTTTAATTACAAGCGAAAGTAGAGAAACTTTGTATTACAATGAGAAGCTCTATAGGATTTGGGGAGTAGATGAAAAGGTGATCTCTGAGTACACTTCGGGGCATAAGGAGATAGGCTGTAAATATGCGGATAAATACCTCAAGCATCCTGATGAATTCGTTGAGATTGTTCACCGCGTTCAAGGAACGCTTCAGGAAACCAACGACACGATTGAATTTATAGATGGGCGTATATTTAAGCGGCGTGGAGTAGGGATCAAAGATGAGGTCCATGGCATTTGTAGAATATGGTTCTTTACTGATGTAACTGAAAAAAAATATATTAATACTGACTCGTTGACAAAATGCCTCAATCGAGCTGCTTGGGATGAATTCACGCAAAATCAACCAAGCCATGAAAAGGCCATTGGCGGCTATGCAGTTGCTGTGATTGATGTCAATAATTTCAAACTTATTAATGATGAATTTGGTCATGAAGCGGGAGACAAAGTTTTAAGAAGGGTAGGCAGCACCCTCCTTTCGGTGGCACGAGATCAGGATCTAGTGTTTAGAATTGGTGGTGATGAATTTTGCCTGGTCGTTCCAACACGTCAAGATATTAATCAGTTAATAGAGCAGCGGATTGCCCATTGCTTGATCTCATCTGGAATCAATGCGTCTGTAGGGATTGCAATGGCCTCTGAGCATGGTCAGATTTTAGAGGCATTTCGAAAAGCAGATGTGAACATGCTTCGGTACAAAAAAGATGGCAAGATCAAGGCGCAATCGCTACCCGTTCACCATGTCTTACCACAAGCAAGAATAACAAGAACAGACGAAGAGTTGGAGTTGTTGTCAGAATTAAATGTGGCTCTAGAAAAGCGTGAAATTTATCAACTCTATCAGCCAATTGTTGATGTCAACGGTTGTATCTCGTCGGTTGAGGTGCTGATGAGATGGAACAAAAATGGTGTGTCTGTTCCACCCAGCACATTCATTCCTCTTGCAGAAGAAAGTGGCTGCATCCATGCGATATGGAATGCAAGCTTGCTGGAATCTGTTACTC
Source organism: Synechococcus sp. KORDI-52 (assembly GCF_000737595.1). Taxonomy (NCBI): domain Bacteria; kingdom Bacillati; phylum Cyanobacteriota; class Cyanophyceae; order Synechococcales; family Synechococcaceae; genus Synechococcus; species Synechococcus sp. KORDI-52. The sequence continues at coordinate 723,435 of NZ_CP006271.1, forward strand.
AATTGGCAGCATGGAAGAAAAAGAATATGGTTCTCCCAGCACTTCGCTTGAATTTCTCTGGCGCTCAGGTTGAATACGCAAAGAATTCAGGCCATTCCTACGCAAAGCAAATTAGTTCAATATGTGAATTGAATGGAATCCCTCCTTCCTTGATTAGGATTGAGTTAACGGAGACGGTCTTGCTTCAAGACTTGGCTAAGGCGAAAGAAATTTTTGAAGAGCTTGCCGCAATTGGAGTTCACCTGAGCATTGATGATTATGGAACGGGATTTTCATCATTATCAGTGATTAAAATGCTGCCCGTCACCAGCATTAAAATTGATGGCTCGTTTGTCCACGGGCTTCCCGACTCAGCGCCGGATTGTTCAATCGTATCCACCTTAATTTCACTTGCCAGGGCGATGGACATCATTGCGGTAGTGGAATGTGTGGAGTCGTCTGATCAATACGATTACATCAAGAGTCTTTCTGAAAGTTGCTCGGGTTCGGGCATGTCTTGTGAAACTTTATTCCAAGGCTATCTGTTCTCCAAGCCCGTGCACGCAGAGGCATTAGAACAAATGCTGCCAATCATCGACTGAACTTACCCAAGGGTTTTGGGTATAAACAGAGGTGAATTTGAAAGGTATCACTATTATCATTTCAATCGATCTTGGTGGATTCGAATTGTTCTGCTTGCCTCAATGCAATAATCAGGCCTTGGCCCATTGATCGTAGGATTCACAGCTTACAGAACCATTTCTGCAGAAATGGACAGGCTGGGTCTTGTTATGTTTAAGCATCGTCGTTCAGCGGCCGCTAGGCGATGTCAATTTGGATGACTTGGCAATAGGGCCTTTGGGCACAATGTTTATGGTCGCCTGCCAAAGTCTTGAAATCTTTGATCGGCAATTACATCAAATAGTGGCGACTTCAGTGGCTACTTAACAGTAGAGAGTTCAGGACATAATTATTTTACTCTTTATTTTGCTCGCAGAACATGAACGAAAGGTTCAAGCCGTTTGGGGTCCTGAAGATAATAGATGGATCCCAGGTTTCTTTATATGGCTTAAAGGTGCCGAGGTTCAGATGGGTTAGGCCATCTTTTTCGATGATGAATGAAAGACTATTGTTGGCAGGAAGGAATGACACACTGATCGATATGGCTTCTCCATTCGGCAACTCTAAAGGCTCTTGATCAAGGCCAAAAGGACTGCATTCGTCTTGGATGGTCTCGGCGGGCAAGAGGTTCTCGTAGGGGGTGAGTGGGATCGACGCTAGTTCTTCCCACTGTCCACTCTCTTTATGTCCGTATGAAACGTGCACGAACAGCATCTGGGGCTCTTTGCAGGGTTGCGCTTACGCCAGTCGATTGAAGCAGCTTGCATGGGATGTGTGCAATGAAGCCAATCCAATTGGGCCTCCGATGAATTTAATGGTGAGCCATCTTTGCTGGAGTTGATGGTGTAGATCTTAGGCAAGGCTTAAATTTTTCTCAATTCTGCGAAGCTGAATAACCTTTTGTGATCAACCTGCTGCATTGTCAGCGAATGATGATGGTGTTGGGACTTCTGTCACTGGATCTCAGTCTTCATGCAGCCATAAAGCTGCATCCCCGCTCACACTGAGGAATCAAGGCTTTGGTCCTTCTTTTGATTCAGGCGATGCATACACCTGAATCAAAGGTAAAGATTTGTTTCATTTAAGTTGGTACCAATTTGCGTTTCTAAGATTTTTCTTAGGAGCTTTTTTTTTGCATGCCGCTGAGCGACATTGTTGGCAAATCTTACGCCTTGACGGTTGTCACTCCTCTGTGGTGGTCATGGATCAACCGTTTTTTGTTTGGCTTATATCGATCACTTCCGGCTCAGTTTTTTCCTTTGGTTAATCTTGAAATGATCCATTTTGCAAGATGGGTGATTTTGCCAAAAGATCGATGGCCTGGTCGACCAGACAACTTTGAGACGCGTTATTCGTATCTCTTATTTGCTTCTAATTTTAATGGAACCTGGGATGTTTATTTGGATGAGTTCTCGGATGTAATCTCGTTAGGGATGGATACAATGTGGTATCGAAGTATTGGATTTCCAAAGTCGATCCCTAGCAGCCCTTTTAAATCTTACATCGACGACAACTCAATTGAGAGTTCTTACTATTACAACGCGCTGCCAGGTTTTTCACTCCGAGATGTTGCCAGTGCTTTGAAGGTTCGCAAAGCAATTCATTACTTGGAGGAGCAGATGCTTCATATCAATCAGGATCAGGCTACTTCTGCGGAAACCAAGAATGATCTGTTTTTTCAACAGTTTGAGTCTGTCATGACGAATCTAGTGAACCATTTGCCCTCTACAGGAAAGCCGCCTCCGCATTCACCTGACAGCTCTGATTGATTTTCTTTCCTAAAAAAATCATCTAATGGAGGTTTTTAAAGATGCCGAGCAATGAAGCGGGTTTTTATCAGTTGACAGCTTTACTCCCGATCAAGGCCGGACCATACACCAGTTTGAATCCCGACGAGAGTGATGCAGGGACAAGAAATAATCCGGAATCTTATGTCCGTCACCTTAAAGCTTTCTTGAATCAACTTTCTGACTCTTTTCTTGAGAATATTGACCTTAAGCAATCAAGCGAAGATCATCGGCATTTATTCGATCACACACGCTGCACACACTTTGCGCGATTTGTTGTTATCGATCAGCTTTTTTATAATGGACGGCGAAGGAACGACTCCTTGATCGATTTCCTGAGGGTTCTGTTTGTTAATGGTGATTTTTTATCCAAAAAAGACGAGATTGACGAACTTGATTTGCCCTATTTGCTGATAACGATTGATTTTGATTGCGATCCCGATTCATCGTCTTGCGTTCAAGACTATCTGTCAGAGCTTTGGCCTTACGCGAATGAATACTTGACTGAAATATTTCATCACTGCCAGGGTTTTTCTCTTCCATCTCCTCCACAGGACCAACTTTTAGAGCCGCATCATGCAGATTGGCATGCTTATCACACGGTGGAACGGATGCTTCTTTCTCACGAGGTTGAGACGACCTATCCATACTCCGCCTATTTTTGGGCTGCTGACAAAGTGCAACGTTGGGACCCATGTACTGATGAAGTATCACCTTCGGCATTTAAAAATCGATGGGGCCTCATCATTATCGGAATTTTGCCCCTTATTTTAGTTGTGGTGGCAATTCTGATTCTACTTTTTCGTCTTGTGAGTTTGTTATTTAATCCCTTGTATTACACAGCATTCCTCCGATGGGGGCTTGTTAGCTTTGGATTGACTGTTACTTCTCTGATTTTATTTATGTTTGCGTGGCGCTATTTTATCGACAGCGCAAATACGCCACTGCCCAAAATCAATGGAGTTGATTTGAAGTCAATTTCCAAGGCCTTGTATCTTCAAGCTAAGTTGCTTGAAATGTATGACGATTGGCAAGAGATAGATAGTTTCGATAAAGCCACGCTCCGCCAGCGCTTTGCGTCCTTCCTGGACGTCAACAAGCCTTCTGATCTGCATTCGCCTTCCTTGCAGCTTGGCAAGTATTTTCAATCAGCTAAGTCATGACAATAACTTTTGACCGGCTTGATATCCAGGGAAACATCTTGCTTCCCTATGGGCGATCTTCTTATCCTGTTGTGCGCCACTTTATTTTTCACGTGGTCGACCTGGAAGAGGCTCAGCATTTTTTGAGTTGGATTCTGCCTTTAATTACTACAGCTCAGTTTTTTCCGTCAAAGCGATCTGTTCAGATGCAGATTCCTGCTGATCAGCTCAGAAAAGATAGCCCAGAGCTTCTCTACAATATAGCTTTTACAGCTTCAGGTTTAAAGGCTTTAGGGCTTCCCGACTCAGTTCTCCGTCAATTTCCTGATGCTTTTTTAGATGGAATGTGGAAACGAGCTCACATGTTGAATGATAATCGTCCTGATTGGGATAACGCTTGGAAGGATGATGAAGACGACAAAATTACTCATATGATGCTCAGCTTACGTGCGTCATTTAATTCTTGCTTGAAAAGAGTTTGCCTGGAGCGAAAAGATACCTTTTCAAAGTCTGATTATCAGTGTCAGGAGACTTTTGAGTCTGCACGATCCATGATGCTTGAAAATCTCGACCATGAGTCCCAGCGTTTGTTGGAACAGGCTGCAGACCATGGTTTGGCTGCACTGACAGGGCACACGAGCCATGATCCTGATTCGAAATGGCTCGAATGTGAATCATTGGTTCACTCGCGTCTCCAAGACCTTGCTATTTCTGGGAAGAGCGAACACCAGTGTTTGGCTCAACTTCACAAACAGATTGAGCTAGCTCATGTTCCACCAAATGCAAAGCTTACAGATTTAAGATATAGCGAATATGAACACTTTGGCTTCTTTGATGGAAGCGGAGACCCTGTTTTTGAGGGCCAATATCCAAAGTCTTTTCAAGACGAGATGGCCCAAGGCCAAGGTCATCTTTCCTGTGGTCAGTGGAGACCCCTTGCCCCAGGAGAATTTCTTCTGGGTTATCCCAATGAAGCACAAGAAACAACATGTCACCCTATCCCTTACACGTTCAGTAGAAATGGAACATTCATGGCTGTCCGGAAATTGGAGCAGAATGTATCGGCATTCCATAATGCCCTAGCAGATCAGGCTCCATTGATGCAGAAATGGCTTGATAACGTAGAAACTTCGTCTTCATCTGATCAATCCTCCGTTGGTGATTCATTCTCTCAAGCCTTAAAGACTCTTCGTGCCAAAATCGTTGGACGTTGGGACGATGGAACGCCATTGGTCCATGCTCCAACGTATGAATCATGGCTTCGCTTTCGAAAACGTCTTCTCACCCTGGCGGGTGAAGCTAGAAAGGGTGGCCCAGTTGCCAAAGCAGCCTGGAAAAAATTCAAGATTCAATTTACACTTTTCACATTCGAGACTGATGATGCAAAAGGAATAAGATGTCCATTCGCTTCGCACATCCGTCGGAGCAACCCTCGCGATAGTGGGGATCCGTCGGTCCGGAATGATTCCGATCCATCAGAAACGTCGCAAGCAAGTTCACTGCTTGTGAATCGTCGACGAATCTTAAGGCGTGGTATGACCTATGGACCCCCCTCGGGTCTGAAGTGTGAACATTCCAGTCATCATGATCAATCCACTTCTGTTGATTCAGAACGGGGTACTTTTTTCGTTGCCCTATGTGCTGACCTTGCCAGACAGTTTGAGTTTATGCAACAGCAGTGGTTGAACTACGGATCTGATTTCAATCTTGGCAATGATATCTGTCCCATTGCTGGTGCACTTCATCCCTCTGATGCAAGTGAAACGAAGAATACAAAAGTGATGATCTCTACCAACCGGCCCGATGGTTCCCCTGCACTTCCATTTGTTGCCAAGCCCTCTTCGCAGCCTGTGGTGTGCCGTGGTGGAGCTTATTTCTTTATCCCCAGTCTTTCAGCGATTCGGTTGCTCGCTGAGAACCGTTTCTGATGGCCATGGACATTCAGATCATTCACCCTGTCGCTTCTGTGTTGATGCAACCGTCCACTTTGTCATCCATGCTTTCAGATGATATGACTGCATTCCTTTACGCTTTGACAGCCAATGTCTGGACTTATATTGAGACTTTAGCCTTTAAGCTAAAGCCTTGGCTTAATTCCTTGATTTCTCATTATCAGTTACTCATACTTGCCGCTGCTCTTGTCTATTTTGTGGCGCGTTCGTCGCGTATGGTTTTTTTATACAGCCTTCAATGGATTGAATTTGCAGTTCGCTTGCTCCGCTTCCTTGGTGATGCGTTCTCTCAGTTGTTCTGGGTGAATCCCCGTTATCGTACCCGTCGTGCAATTCAATGTTCGTCTCAGGCTAGCTTCTCTTTTGGCTTTATATTTTCTCGATTTATCAGAGAAGGATTGTGGCTGCCTGTTGACTGGATTCGTTCGCTTGGATTTACTGATGTTTTTGCTCCCGAGCCACTCGCACAAGATAAGTGTTACGACAAGAGAGCGTTTTATCCGTCATTCCCTCAGCGCTTCCTCATAGTCAAGAATAAGCACCTCACGATTTATTTTTTTCTGTCATTAATTCGTTTGTTTGTTCATCGGTTTACGGTGCCAAGCTGGATACCTGGGATCACCATCAAGGAAAACAGCCACGGTGACGAATTTCCTGTCATGCGACAACTTCATCTCTTGAAGCGTCATGACGTGGAGGAAGTTTTGGAACGTTCTGAGGATTTTTCTGTCATTTATGGACCAAGAATGTGTGATGTTACACAAAATGGGCGATCCTCAGGTAATTTCCTCCTTGGCATGCAAGTGTCATCGTCAACCTACACTCGTGACATATCCAACATGCGATTGATCTTTCGTCGAGATGACGTGGATCGTTGCCAAATGATTGCTGCCAACGCATCTCAGGACAGTTTTTTTGTCTTTGAGGAGAGAAAGGACGTGAAGCGTGATCTTGATCGGGGTAAAGTTTTGAGCTTGCCAAATGATCTCGTTCAACCTGTTATCAAATCGTTTGTAGAGCACTATTTTGGTATCAGTCTTCCAATGCAGGCACAGAATGCTAATGGAACAACATCAACTGATTTCAACCTGACTTGGTTCGCCGATCTCTTTTACTACATTTTTTACGATATCAATGGCGATGACAGTCGAGAAGCGGCGTTGGCTTCTGCAGATTTATTGAATCAGGATCTGGATCGTCAGATTGCCGCTGCAAAGGAACCGTCCATGAATGATTTAGAGAATGTTGACACTGTGCTGCATCGATGCCTAAAGCTACAGCGATCAGATACCCCTGGCATGGATGATCTATCCATCCGAATCAATCTCACGGGATTTCTTGTGGGAGCCGTGTTGCCTTTGCAAAATACAATCTGTCAGGTGATTGATCAGTTGCTTGCTCGGCCTCATATTCTTCAACAAGCGGTGACGGCCGCTGATCACAATGAATGGGAGATGTTGCAGGGATTTGTCTTGGAAGCATTGCGTTTTTCCCCTGGTGATCCTGTGATTTATCGCCATTGCAACACTAAAACCGAGTTGGTCTCCGCTTCCTACCGCTCGCCGGTTTCACCTAACACTTTAGTGATGGCCTGGAATTCTTCGGCAATGTTTGATCCAAAGTATGTTGATCAACCTTGGCAATTCAATCCAAAACGACAGACCCGTGATTACCTGCACTTTGGTCATATGCATCACGTCTGTGCTGGAAAATATATTGTGATGTCAGTCATACCTGCTGTTGTTCGTGAACTTCTTTCTTGTTATGAACTGGCTAGAATACCCGGAAGATGCGGTTATCCTGTTAAAAAAGGAATCACAGTCTCTGAGTTTGATGTTCTTGTTCGCCTCCGCGATTCCGATGATTCCTTGAGGGATAAGTTTCCATGATTCTGCCATGACTCATCCTGATCTGCCGTCTGGCGACATTCTGAAGGACCAAGGTCAGGTTCGAACGGACATCGTTGACCTTCTCAGGCGAGCTGGCGTTGAGTTTTTTCGATTTCCTTTGTCACCAGAAGGAAAGGAAATGCAGGACTACTTTAAGTCTGACGACTATATTCATTGCCACTTTACCGATCAGTCGTTTGTTGAAAGTGGATCAGCAAAAAAGCTGCTTCATGCGTTTTTAGAAGATGTCCATCCCGACGATCGAGACTATATGACAAATGTGGCGGGGCAGTTGTTGGCCAGTGATGGATATGGTCATGACGTCACGAGCCGCCCCTTTCGTGGTGTTTCGCCGGATGGACGCTGGTCCTGGTATGAAGTACGGATGAGTGTGCGTCGGCAACAGAATCTTCTGATCTGCGAAGGCCTCATGGTTAATGTCGACCTTCAGCAGGATTCGTTGCTCAAATTACAGGCCAGTCTTTATCGCGATCAACTAACTGGTCTTGGAAATCTAAAGAGTGCAGATCCTTTGCTACAGGGTCTAATTTCCGACTCCGTCACTTTGTCACTGGTTTGGATTGATTTAAAGGGTTTTGGTCGGCTTAACACATACCTTGGACGAGAAACAGGTGACGAAATTCTTCGAGCTGCCGCAAGTGTCTTGCAGAACTGGCTGCAAGAAGGAGATCATTTGATTCGGCCTGATTCAGATGAGTTTTTAATTATTTTACCTGGTCGTGATTCAAAGGCTGCACAGTCAGCAGCCCTTCAATTGCGCCGGCAATTTCCATCATTGTTGGAAAATCTTGGAAACGGCTTTTATGGCCTTGGTTTTCATGCAGGTGTTAGTTCTTTCCCAGAACATGGAGACAATGAAGCTTCAATTTTGGCTCATGCAGCGTCTGCCTTGGATCAGGCTAGAAGGATTAATTCTCCCACTGAGCCTGTTGTTGTTTTTGGAGAAGAAATTCCATCAAGAACTGCCGAATTATTGAATCTGGAAATGAGTCTTCGCCAAGCTGTGCTCCAGGACGAATTTCGTCTTGTTTATCAGCCGCAATGGAATGTTTCAGGTCAGATCATTGGTGCTGAAGCACTTTTGCGTTGGGAGAGTGGGAGCCTTGGCTCCGTGAGTCCTGGATCGTTTATTCCCCTGGCTGAGCAGACTGGCCAAATCCATTTGATTGGTGAATGGGTGATCGAAGCTGCCTGCCGTGCTCTTTCATCATTTCGTGGGGATGAGAACCTACCTCCTCCACTTTCTATTAATATTTCCGCCAGTCAACTTTCTTCTCGCCAGCACGATGTCTTGGAGACGTTGTTGTTGAATTTGCATCGGTTTGAGGTTCCAGTGCATCTTCTGTATATCGAGATTACTGAGTCAGGATTCTTGGATGATCTTGCTATTCGACGGTTGAAGGGAATTCATGAAGCTGGTATCCGCCTTCATATTGATGACTTTGGTACTGGTTTTGCTAGTCTTTCCAGTCTTCTTTCCTTGCCAATTCACTCCCTCAAGCTTGATCAGAGTTTCGTTGCAAATATGCATTCTGCCAATCACAGAGAGCATAGTTCATCTGAACCTGCAGAACCTTCTGTCGCTATCTTGAATGCGAGTCTTGCTCTTGCATCGTCGATTGGGGCTTCTGCGATCGTTGAAGGGGTTGAGACCGCAGAGCAATTCAGTGTTCTTCGCGACATGGGATATCAAGTGTTTCAGGGCTATTACTTTTCTCGGCCAATCGAGTTTTCTGAATATTGTCTGCTTCTGGAACATCAGACCGACAAAGCCTTGCTTTTTTCTTTGCCTGAAGATGGAGCAAATAACCAGAGTTGATGTGACTTAACTTGTTGTTCGGCTCATGTAATTTAGTTGCCACTTTTGTCATGAATTTTGGACTTCCTGTTTTAAGTTGATCGCTAGACCGGCTTGTTGTGACTTGATCTTTAGGCCTTGTTGTCTAATAGCTGTATTTGGCTTGGCTTGAGGCGTTCCTCGGATTCTGTGTTATTCCGTGCTGATGCTTACATTGTTTTGGCAGCATTGAGGAGCTCCTCCGTTGGAGACGCTATTGAAAATTGCGTTTTGACTGGCATCGGTTTCTAGTGTGTTCTGGGCATATCTCGTGGCTCCGGTTTCAGTGCAACGGGATACAGCCTTGAATAATATTTGTCTTTCCAGGTTCTTGATCGGCGGAGCCTGGTAAGGCCAGTTTGTCTGCTCGTTTTGGTGTTGATGGGCAGGGGGTGGCTCTGAGTATGGTTGATTTGGTCCGGCTACAGGGTGTGCCTTGGACAGGCTAAAGGTTATTACTCCGATAGCAGTGATTAGACCAGTAATGCCAATAATCAATCCAGTCGTGCTGTTAACTATCCAGTAAGCCCTGATGCTTCCTGGGTTTTTTCTCATCGATTGCCCCCCCCCCCCCCCCTGTAGGTATGGGTGGGCTTTGGATTGGTGTCGAGAACACTTGTGCGCCGCCTCTGTTTATTGAATTGCATTAATGGTGTTTAGCTATGTTGTTAATTCTTCTGCGTTAAGGATTTTTGTGCATTTGGAGACTCATGGCAAATAATTGTCTCTCCTGGGTTGGCTTTCGAGATCTTCGCATTGTGTTTTCCATCTGTCGCTTCGTGCCTGACCTTTCTCCACTCGAGGCAATAACTGCTTAGGCTTTTTTAGGCGCTTTCTCGCCACCAGTCTGCTATGTCGTTTATAGGCGTCTGTGACGTTCTTTCTCGCACAATTGTCGTAAGGCTTTGTGAATGTTGCTGTTCATCGGCTGACGTTGATCGCCCGTATGTTCATGGTTATGGAGTCGTGATTCATCGGATTTGACGCTCATGGGGTTGTACCCGTTAGCACTGGCGACGTTCAGTATCGACAGTGTTTCCGCTCTCATCGTTCCTTTTCTGTTCAAACTTCTCGGTGCTGCTGCCCTTTGGATTGTTGGCGGCTGGCTGATCGGTTTGGCGATCCGTCTGCTTCGCCAGTTCTTCAGGAAGGGTGCACTTGATCCCACTCTTGTGAATTATCTGTTGAGCATCATCGGTGTGGTGCTCAGGGTTGTTCTTGTTGTTGCCATTCTCGGCTTCTTCGGCATCGAAACCACCAGTTTTGCCGCTCTGCTCGCTGGTGCTGGTATTGCCATTGGTGCTGCCTGGAGTGGGATGCTGGGCAATTTTGCCGCTGGGGTCTTTCTTCAGTTGTTTCGCCCGATCTCCGTTGGTGACTACATCGAGGGCGGAGGAGTGGTTGGTACTGTGAAGGAGCTAGGCATGTTTGTTACTTCGATCACTTCTGACGACAATGTGGTGAACATTGTCGGTAATGCCAAGCTGTTCGGAGACACAATCAAGAATTATTCAGCGACGCCATACCGTCGCGTTGAGCTTGTTGCGCAACTCGACAACAGTGCCGATGTGCCGCAAGCGATCAGTGTGCTGAAGGCTGGTCTCAAGAACGTCCCGAACCAAGCCAGTGGCGTTGATGCTGATGTTGAAGTTCTTGAGTTCAGCGAGCGTGGGCCCCGTTTGGCCGTCCGCCCTTACACCCACACCAGCAATTATTGGCAGGTTTATTTCGATACCAATCGCATGATTGTTGATGTGCTGGGTCAGGCTGGGTTTCCCGTGCCCCGAATTCCTGTGGAGATGCAACGCAATTCATTGAACTAATCCGTCTCTGGTCTTGAAAGCATATTTCTTTGCTCCAGGATGATGCTCAGCCGCCCCGGGCGATGCGTGCCGTTGCTGGAGCCCCGCTCCAGGGGCTCCCGACATTTGATCCGATTGAACTGACGATCTGCCACGTCGCTCAAGCGTTTCATGTCTCCATGTCATCCCGATGATTGGCGCTGTTCAATCGCGCCAACATTGAGGGTGGGCCCAGTTGGTTCAAGTTGAACTGTGATCCATAGCTTGGCGTCGCTCGCTCTGAGAAAAAGCGTCGTCTCCTGGGAGTTCTGAACTGGCGAGTTGCTCTCAGGATGAGGCCGCGGTACTGGAGTGCCATTCGAACGGTTTTGCTTTGCCACTCAGGTGCCTTTGGCCAGTTGAGGCTCCGCAGTGTCTTTGGATCCAGCAGGCTGCACACAATGGATCGCAGCCATGGATGCATTGGAGCGGGCCAGGGGGTTAGCAGCATCGTTACCGTGGCATCCGCGATGTGTTGGTTGCTTGCAGCACAGCCAAAGAGTTCAACATCGGCGTTCTGATTGAGCTCCATCAACTCCCGCAGACTGCGTGGACGTTGCTCGATCTGCATCAGGCTGCCCACATGATCCCAGAACAGGAACAACGCCTTTTGTTCCTCCGGCTGTAGAGCTCTCCAGCCGTAATTCTCGATCCAGCGAATGGGCTCGGCCACGAAACCTGAGAGCACGTAGGCGTAATCCGACTGGCGAATGGCGTAGCTGCCATGAATTCGATTGAGGCGCTGGATGATGGCCTTGCCCCCGGGACTGTCCGGACCGAGCCGTACCAGTTCTGCCACGATCAGGGCCGTGTCGTCGTAGCGCTTTCGAGGGCGTTGTTCGAATTCGCCGGTCTGGTGCAGCAACCCTGAAATCGATGGAAGACAGAAGGTCTTCAGCAAGGCCAGCTCCAGTGCCCGGTTCATGTCCCACGGGAAGAGGAGCCCCACCAGATCCCTGCACCGTTCCAGAATGATGGGATCCAATGTCCTGTCCATGTCTTGATCCGAGCTTCGCTCTGACCCAGAACGCGTCATGGAAAGGATGTTCGTAACCCGCCTGTTCACAAGCTTTACTCTAACGATATGTGCTGGCTCTAGTGCAAGAAAGATCTGGCAGTTTCTTTCTTCAGGTCGCTTTTTATTTTCGGCAAAGCTCTCTTTTGTTTCAAGTGTTGAGTTTCTGGAGGTGGTTCTTCGAGTCTGTATTTGTCAGCCTTTTTCTCCATAGGACTCCGTCCGTTTGTGTTGCTGGTAACTGTTTCATGTGGCTAAGATAGCATCTTTTACGTTTTGCCTGGAGTTATATCCTAATGCGGGACGCCAGCATGCTGGTCTTCTCAACATGGATGGTTTTAAATTTCCATCCCCTGTTCTTGATTCCCTCTTGGATTGAGCGGTTCGAAGCTTCGCTCTTGAATGCCTTTCGTCTTGATCAGATGCTTCACTGTTGTCAATGTGTGCCTTGCTGTGTTCGAAGACCAGCTCTTCAGGCTCCTCAAGTCTTCTTTGTTCAGCGGTCCCGCTTTGCTTCCCATAGGAAAAATCAGCGGCCGCGTTGGTAGCGCGATCCGCTGATTGCTTTGACATGTTGGAATCAATCTCGATTCACCTAAGCCAGGACCTATCGCTGGCCGATGCGCCGCACAGTCCCATCGAATGTCGGCACAGAGAGAACAAAGGGGTCTGTCTTGTAGCAGAGGGCTTGTTCTTCGAGGATGCCCAAGGCAATTTCCTCTCCCAGTCGTAGGCTGTCGTAGTAATCCGAGAAGTAGTGCACCCCGGCCATGTTGCGGCCAATGGAGATGTTTGCTGCCAGCTTGTTGAGTTCACCCTCCAGGGTCAGAGGAGAGCAAGGTTGGTTGGCTTGCCCATCTGGCTTGAATGTGGCGTACTTTTCATCGTTCAACTGGAACGAACCACAGCGTTTGAACTCCAGTCTCTTGCCGCAGTCTGTGACTTGATAAGCCCCTGCTTCGACTGAATCACCACACTTGAGGCGAGCAATGATGTGTTGCTTGCTGTAGAAGCCAGCTGCGTCATTGATCTTGACGAACAGTGCGGACGTGTTGAAGAAAGCTTTCAGAATGGTCACACAAGCACCGGCAACGGTGGCATGTCCGGCCCCATAGGCAGGGTGCATTGGCGAACCTTCCGCGAAGGCCATCGGCAACAGGGCCGTGGCCTCTCCAGCGAGCGTCTGGTTGTGATCGCGAATCAACGCCACCGTCTCGCCCAACGCCCTGGCCATCCCGCTGAAGCAACCACAGGCCTCTGGGAAGCGGGTTTCAATCTCCTGCGCTTTTTCAATTCGTGCAGCCAAGGCTTCCGGGCGCAGACGCAGATGATTGTTGAACTTCTGGTAGCGCACGGCCTTGAGTCCGCGTGTTGCCACCTCCGTCACCAGGCTGAGCACATGGGGGCCGCCCCAAAGGGCAAAGCCACCGGCATTCAAGGCAACTTTCTGCCCACTGGCAGGGTCATGCAGCAGGCCTTCTCCGCCACCCGAGAGACGATCGAAACCTGGATCAAACGGTGTTCCGTTGCCAAGCAACAGCAGGCAGGCGTTGAGGTAGGCCTGATACAGCGCATCCACGTGCACATAGGTCGCCAGATCACGGGGGGTGTGAATGAAGCGACGCTCGCCCGTGAAGGCCTGCCCTGCAGTTTGGGGTTTGCAGGGATCGAAACGATCGGATCGGACGTCATAACCCTGCTGAACCCGGTGCCATTCAGCCCACCTCATCATGTAGTCGTCGTGCTGCTTCGCCTCCAGCACGCGCTGGTCGATCCTCTGGGCACCGAAGTTGATAAAGCCTTGCTCCGGCGTGATGCCCTCACTCGGACTGGCATTGCCGATGAGCATGAATTGGGAGAGGTAGGGGCCGCGATCCACTCCCGGACTCGAACCGCGAAAGACGGTCTGTGCGTCGAGCTGATCGCTGCTGTTGGTGGTGCGCGGCCTGCTGTTGAAGCCCTCCTGGGCGTAGGCAAGGCTATTGAGGCGTGTGGTCGCACCAGTCAGTGCAGCTGAGCCACCCCCCGCAACGAAGGCGTTGAAAGGCACATCGCGCAACAACGCGAGTTCGTAAACCTCCGCCATTTCAAAGGTCAGTTCATCGCTGCACAGTGCTGGAGCAGGCGGGATGGTGACCGCCTGGGGGTCAGGCCCTTGAAGTTCGTAGACCGTTCCCGCCGTGGGGGCCTCCCATTGACGGCGCGGTTCATCACGTGGAACCGCCACCTGACGGGTGAAGTCTTCGGCAAAGCCGTTGTCGATCGCGGAACGGAACGCCTTGAAATCACCTGATCGCTCCACCAAGCCAGTTGTGACGTCGTGAGCAAGCCCTTTGGTGAAGCTCATCGGGTAGTGCGCGGATTCATAGCGCTGCTCATCGCCGTTCGCTTGATGGAGTGGATGATCGCGGCGGGCAGCGAGATCGGTCGCGTCCTGCCGGACCCGTTGCGCCGTCAGCTTGCGTTCGTCTGTCATTTTCAAAAGTGCAAATGGTTGAATCGAGCGGACGTAATGCCCCGCTGCATGCACCATTGCTGGTTCAAATGATCACTTGATGATCCCAATCAGTGCAGGTTGTGATTCTGCTCACAGGGGTAATCGAACATAGCTCTTGAGATGAGTCGTTCTTTTGCTCTCTGTTCGTTGGCTTGGAAATGGCACCCATAAACATATTCTTTGTTCAAAAGTGAGTGGCAGAGTCCATCTGCAGTGCTGTGCTTTTAATACGTGCTTCTAACGGTTCATGAAATTCTTTTCGTCATAAGGTTGCCAAATTGTCGTTCGCTCGACGGCTTCGGCAGGGCTTGGCTTTGGTGAGCGGTGTGATCTTTCTTGGCAGCCATGTCTAAAAGCCTCAAGTCCAGCTTAAAAGCACCCCCAGAGAATCCAGTGAGAGCCATAAGGTGGTTCCGGATGGACAGTTGTTCAATTTTTCACCTGATGGGCTTAATGCCCTTACGTACTACGAGGACGACAACCAGTATGTCTTGTCGAACCCTTCTTTGGATCGCTAGCCGCTCAGTAGGTTGAGCTATCTGATTCAGTGCCCTGGGAAAACGATCGGCTTTCCTGTTGCATAGTTGATTCGATCGAGCGACTCTCCTTTGTATTGGTCAACCAGCAAGTTGACTACCTGATCTCCATATTGCTGAAACCAGAATTCACCCATATTTCTTAGTTTCGTGATGTTTTCTGGGGTCACTTCGTCCATTTCTTCTTTGGGGGCGTCGTCGTCGTGCAACCCATGATGATATTTGATCTGCGAATCAACCCGAATGTAACTTCCTGGCTCGGCAATTGTGATGGCCTGATAGGCCACAACGTGCTCATCACTCAGGATGTCGAGAATTTTCCCTCGCGTAAACCATCCTATTGCTCCCCATCTCTGAGATTTTTTCCCGTCAACTGTTTTCGATCGATGGCCTGTTCCAATGGAAACCACTTTCAGCTGTTCAAGCGGAAGCTTCCAGGTCCGCTTCGCTTCGGCGATGGCGCACATGGTCGGATTGTTGGCGGTCACCCCACCGTCAACCAGCCAGGTGCTCTCGTCTTCGTGTGATAGTTGAACTTCTTTGGTTGGGAAAAATGTTGGAGCCGCGCTTGAGGCGTCTGCGGCTTGATAAGCAGCCAATCCGTGATATTTGTCTTTCGTTGACTTGATGACCTTTGGCCTTCTGTCCTCGAGAGAGTACGCCATGACGAGGATGTGCTTGCCTTCTTCCACTGAATTAATTGTGCGATCACCCAGGCATTCTCGAAGGACTCTTGTCTTCCCTGATGCTTTGTATTTAGGCATTGAATAACCTCGGCTGACCAGTCGACGTGCAAAAATCTCAGAGGCGTTGTTATAGCTGTAAAGTTCATCGATTTTTCTGGTGGAAAGATCTGTGGTCGCAAGCGCCAGCGCAATGATGCTGCCGGTGCTGGTTCCCGCATAGAAATCAACGCAGTCGCGCAGCGATTTGTTGTGGTCTGCCTCAAGTTTTTCCTCCACTCGCTTGAGGAACCGTGCGCTTGCTGCTCCCCTGATTCCACCCCCATCCAGCGACAGGATCAGTTTGCTTGTCACGCTCAATTGCGAATCTGAATGTTCTTCTTTAATCGCCTTCGTGTCGATGCCTTCTTCGTCTAAGAAATTTTTTAGTTTCTTGATTGTCTGATCTGGCTAGCTGATTTTGAACGTCTCCTGTTCGACGACTGCGTCGCTCCCGCTTCCACCGGCTGACTTGATCCTTGGATCCTCATTCCTCCAGGCTGCTTGGCGGACCGGGCGCACTGTTCGTCGGCAAGACACTGCTTCAGACTTCCCATGATGGGCGACTGCACCGATGGCCATGCCTGAACCTGCCGCGACTGGGGGCACCTCTGCTGAGCCTGGTAAGTGCGTTCCCCCGGCGCGTCCTGAGGTGGAGCGGCTGAAGGCCTATAGCGCGCCGTTGGAGGGGCGTCGGGGCATGTTGCGGCTTGATTTCAACGAAAACACGATTGGCCCCAGCCCTCTGGTGGCCCAGGTGCTGCGCAACTTCAGCACCGAGGAGATCGCCGTTTATCCCGAATACGACGGACTGCGGGAGGCCTTGGTCCAGAACCTGCTGGAAACCGGCTGCCGCCCCGGTCTGCTGCCCGAGCAGGTGGGCCTGTTCAACGGCATTGATGCTGCCATTCACGCCGTGTTCCAGGCCTATGGCTCTGCCGGAGAGACGTTGCTGACAACATCACCCACCTTCGGCTACTACACACCCTGTGCCGGCATGCAGGGCATGACGATCGAGGCGATCCCCTACCAAGGCGAGACGTTCGACTTTCCCCTGGCTGCAATTCAGGAGGCATTGGCGGCTCGTGCGCCGCGGTTGCTGTTGATCTGCAACCCCAACAATCCCACTGGCACGCGTCTGCCAGCGGATCAGCTGATTGCTTTGGCGGCCTCAGCTCCGGGCTCGTTGGTGGTGGTCGACGAGCTCTACGAGGCCTTCACTGGAGACAGCGTGCTGCCGTGCGCTGATTTCACGGCCACACCAAATCTGCTGGTGTTTCGCTCCCTAGCCAAGACGGCCGGTTTGGCGGGTCTGCGTATCGGTTTTGCCATCGGCCATGCCGATGTTGTTGATCGGGTGAGCCGTGTCACCGGCCCCTACGACGTGAACAGCGTGGCGGTGGCGGCGGCCTTTGCCGCCTTGGCCGATCAGCCCTATGTGGATGCCTACGTGGCGGAGGTGTTGCGGGCCCGCGACTGGACCCTGGAGGCGCTGCGCCAGGCCGGTGTTCGCCACCACTGCGCTGGTGGCAATTACCTGTTGATCTGGCCCCAGCGCCCGGTGGCTGAGGTTGATGGGGCCCTACGTCGTGAGGGCATCCTGATTCGCCCCATGGCGGGCAAGCCACTGATCGATGGCTGTTTCCGGGTGAGCATCGGCACCACCAGCCAGATGCAGCGCTTCATGGCGGCCTTCCTCCCCCTGGAGCGATGAAGCGCCTGCTGCTGCTTGCCACCGGCGGCACCATCGCCGGCTGCGCCGACGACCGGGCAACGCTGAACAACTACACCGCGGGCGTGCTCGGGGGTGATGCCCTGCTGGCAGCGGTGCCTCAGCTTCGGGAGCTGGCGGCGATCGACGTGGAGCAGATCGCCAATGTGGACAGCGCTGATCTGCTCTTCGAGCATTGGCGCCTGCTGGTGGGGCGCATTCGTGAGGCCTTGGCAGCAGACCCTGAGCTGAGCGGGGTGGTGATCACCCATGGCACTAACACCCTCGAGGAAACCGCTTGGTTGCTGCAGTTGTTGATCGAGGATCCCCGGCCGGTGGTGCTGGTGGGGGCCATGCGACCGGCCACCGCCCTCAGCGCTGATGGTCCGTTGAATCTTTATCAGGCGGTGCAGGTGGCCCTGAGCCGTGAAGCCCGCGGCCATGGTGCGCTGGTGGTGATGGATGGCCAGATCCATGCTGCTCAGTGGGTCAGCAAGCTGGCCACTCAGGGGGTGGGCGCTTTTGCCAGCCCCGGCAGCGGGCCTTTGGGTTGGGTGGATGACGTTGGCGTTCATCTGCCCATGGCGAGCGGATCCCGGCAGGTGCCCTTCGCCAATCTTGATTTACCCGAGCAATGGCCCCAGGTGCCGATTGTCTATGGGTGTGTGGAGCCCGAGCCGCTCCTGCTCACGGCATGTCTCAATGCCGATGTTGCGGGTCTGGTGCTCACCGGCACCGGCGCCGGCCAGTTGTCGGCGGCTGAGCGTTCGGCTCTTCAGGATTGGTCAGGACGGCGGCCGTTGATGCTGCGGGCCAACCGCTGTGGGTCTGGCCCCGTGCACCACCATCCCGGGGATGAACGTCTTGGGCTCCTGCCCGCAGGCAGTCTCAATCCCCAGAAAGCGCGGGTGTTGCTGCTGCTGGCGTCGATCGCAGGCTGTGATGGTGTGGCTTTGGCAGGGTTGATTGCTCAACGTCAGCTCATCAGCTGATGCCCGGCAGTGGCCAATGTTGAAGGTACCGCCGCAGGACTGGGGTCTGGAACTTGAAGGCATCGGCTGGTTTTTTTGTATGGAACAGCGCTGGAGCGCGAGGGTGAGGCGAGCCTGCCGGTGGGCCATGAAGTTGCTGAAAAGTTGTGCAAGATAGATGTCTCTAAGTCAATGGAACTTTCGACTCGACCTGGATAATGTGATCAACTGAAAAAAGATGAGAACACATAAGGCTGAAATTCCAGCTAGCCCTGCAATAGGCTTGTTCTGCGGACCAATTAGCCATAAGGGAGTGGTGGGTGACCAATCAAGAAGTCCAGATTGAAGTGCATGCCATCCTCCAGCTAGTCCTCCATGGAGCCCTATGGACCCCCAAAGAGAGTATTGGTTTTGACGTCGTCTGATAGCCAAAACCATTGCAAATAGAAAGAGTCCAACTATAGATCCCAGCTTCCAAATTCCTTGTATGTTGGGATCGGTGAAGAACAAACTAAAGATGATTGCCTGGGCTGGTAATGCACGCTGCGGCCCAATTAACAGGTTGAGCTCGCCCCATAGCCAGCCACGGAATACTATTTCTGCGGCCATCCCCATGCTTATTCCCAGTACTAAAGCGTTCACTAATTTAGAAATTTCAATATCGCTGATCCAATTGGCCCAGC
Organism: Synechococcus sp. KORDI-52; assembly: GCF_000737595.1. Classification (NCBI taxonomy): domain Bacteria; kingdom Bacillati; phylum Cyanobacteriota; class Cyanophyceae; order Synechococcales; family Synechococcaceae; genus Synechococcus; species Synechococcus sp. KORDI-52. The sequence goes on from NZ_CP006271.1 coordinate 742,639, forward strand.
TTCCGCCTAGGCCGGCTATGCAGATTTTTAAAAGAAATGCTGCGGCTATGCAAAGTCCCGTCAGGAAGTAAGTTAGTGAGCTAAGGCGAGGAACATTCCTTAATCCCAGTTCGCTCCATGGGTCTTTCTTGTTCCAGCGAATTCGCAGCCAATTGGGTAAGATTAAAGCAAATATCGTAAGGCTAATTGTTTTGCTTAGAAGATCATGATTAGCGGTTGCTATAGAGCTTGAAAATTGAATCGAAATCTTTCTGGCGATTAAATCCAGGGCGTAAAGGGTTGGAAGTGCTGTAGCAATGGGAATCCATCGGGATCTTTGGAATAGCCAACTCGCCCCAATAGACTTCAAGTGCTGGAAAAAAGATTTGACCATAGAGCAGAGGTTTTGCCTCAGGGGGCTTTATTGGTGAAATCTCTGAAAGTGACTTTGCTGAAAGTGGATGAATGAACTCAGTGGCAAATTTGTTCAAGAAATCATTGTGATTGATATCACCCGTGGAGTTGTGCTGATTGGGTTGTTTCTTTGACTCAGAAAAGATGAAGATGGCTCAATAAGCTGCCCGATTGAGGCGCCCCAAGGAATTGCCAGGGAACGAATAGCATTGAAAAAATTAGAACAGAAAGGAGAGTTATTGCGGGGAAAATATTTTCTTTTAGGCGTCCAATTATCGAAAAAGGAATAACAATAAATGCTATTAGGAGTAGATAAGTGATTATTCCGGCTGCGTCGACAGGGGCCTGAGTTGAGGTTGTAAAAGAATGGCCGCTAAGATGAATGAACAAGCATACGAAGCGATATAAGGCTGCAGAGCAAAGCATAATAAAAGCCGAATAAGTGTAATCCAAGTGAGAGGTATAGTTGCCTTTGATTGCCCTTCTAATTGAAGTTATCAAGCAGCCTGATATGATCAGTGGAAGGGCGCCATATGTTACTTGGTTGAAGGGGGTAAGTAGCACATAAATGGTACTCAGGATTCCAGATGCCGCCATGGTCGGGAGAACGATAAATGCTGTGAATGTGCCAATACGTCGATGCCATAGAATAGTTTGGGGGCTCCTATGCTCGCGCAGCATAATGATCCACTGAAAAGTTATCAGACAAGCAAGAAGTATGGCGCTGAATGCGTGGATTGTGACCATGTGCTCGCTATCGATGGGAATGCCCAGTGGATAAACGGTGCGGGAGGGCACGTAGAATTGATTGACACCCCAAACATTTGTGTCATACCAGTGTTTTACTGATGGAATAAAAATGATATTGCTGTACCCGGCTACGCCCATGAAGGCTAGAGCTGTTGGCGTAATGGCTGATCCCTCGTGATTGCCCGACTTTCTCATGGCAATCAAAGTCAGGGGCATGATGATAAATCCTGCAAATCCGAGCCAATGCCACGAGCCTTTGAGGGGAGTAGCCCAGAGCATTCCACAGATAAATATGACGAGCCCTAGATATACGGCCAAGGCTGAGCGCCAGCTTAGTAAAGGCAAAGATGCGGTGGTCTTAGCCATTAGAAAAATAGTATTTATAAATTCAAGCTAATAAAAGGTTTCAGGTAATCAACCTATTGGTTTGAATAAACAACAATGTAAGTGCTGCTAGGTATTAGGTCAGCTCGTGATTGAGTGAACGCTTACCGCTCCATTCAGATCCCGTTATTGCATCACTGTGATCACGGTGGTGTCGTCAAGGCTGCCCGGCAGAGTCTGCGTCCGGCCCACACGGCGCACGGCGGTGCCGCCCATGGCATTGAGGAAGGGTTGCACACCCTCTTGATCACAGCCTTCGGGGGCCTCGCCGTTGACGTACTGCACTGGAATCACCCGCTTGGGATTCAACTGGTTCACCACCGCCGCGGCTTCTTCGGCGTTGTAGATCTTGCTGCCGCCGCCCACGCCGATGATCAGCACATCGGGGTTGCCCAGCAGCACCCGGTCAGCGGCGCTGAGTTCACCAGCGGTGGCACCAAGGTGGGCAAAGCTGAGGCCCCCTTGCTGCCAGCGCCAGAGGGTGGCATTGCCAAACCGACGTCCGCCGATCCGGTCGTGGGGGCTGGAAAAGCCCTCCAGGTTCAGGCCGCCGATGCGATACGACCCCGGTTCCGCCAGAAAGCGGCCGCCGGCGACGTTGCGGGCCCCCTCATCGGCAAGTTCGGAGTTGGCCAGCACAACGCCCGCCGTCAGCCGGGGTTCCGGCAGGCCAGCGGCACAACCCACCGACTTGTAGGGGTTGAGCAGCACCGACTGGCCGCCGCCCTGGATCAGCAGGGCCCGTTGCCCGTAGCTGCTAATCGACACTCCACCGCCCGCGAAGGCCGTAGATGTGAGGCTGATTGCCAGGCCTGCAGCGGCGGTCACAGCGGAACGCAGGACGGACATGGGCGGCAGTGAACTGGCTCTGGACGCTAACAGCGTTATCCCTCGGCTTCCCGCAGAAAGTTCGCCAGCAGTTGGTGGCCCTGATCGGTGAGCACGCTTTCGGGGTGGAACTGCACCCCCTGCAGGTGGTGATGCTCCCGGTGCCGCAGGCCCATGATGGTGCCGTCCTCGAGCCATGCGGTGACCTCGAGGCAGTCCGGCAGGGTGTCGCGTTCGGCGATCAGGGAGTGGTAGCGGGTGGCCGTCAGCGGTTGGGGAAGGCCGGCGAACACGCCGTCGCCCTTGTGCAGCACCGGTGAGGTTTTGCCGTGCATCTGCTGCTGGGCGCGCACCACCCGGCCGCCGTACACCTGGGCGATGGCCTGATGGCCCAGGCATACCCCCAGCGTGGGCACCGTTGCTGAAAGCTCTTTGAGGATGTCGAGGCAGACGCCCGATTGATCCGGGTCGCCAGGGCCCGGCGACAACAGGATCGCGTCCGGCTTCAGGGCACGGATCTGCTCGAGGCTGATGGCGTCGTTGCGATGCACCTGCAGATCCGCCGCCAGCGGATGCTGGGCGGCGAGTTCACCGAAGTACTGCACCAGGTTGAAGGTGAAGCTGTCGTAGTTGTCGATGACCAGCAGCATCAGCGAATCGGGAGTCAGAGCCCCAGGCGGAGCAGGAGCGGCGGAAGCAGGAGAAACAGAGCGATCAGCAAGGAGCTGATGGCAGCTGTCAGCACGGCGGCAGCAGCACAGTCTTTGGCGATGCGGGCCAAGGGGTGGTAGCGCCGGCCGATGGCCAGATCCACCACCGCTTCCATGGCTGTGTTCAGCAGTTCCAGCACCAGCACGGCCGCCACCGTAAGCACCAGCACGGCCAGGCGGATCAGATCCAGTTGCAGCCAGGCGGCCAGACCAAACACCACCACGCCCGTCACCACATGGATGCGGAAGTTGCGCTGGGTGAGGAAGGCATAGCCGAGGCCCTGGGCGGCATAGCGAAAGCTCGCCGGGAGGTCGCCAGCGATGCGCCAGCTGCCCCGTCGTCGCATTGCGTTGGGCACCATGGCCACCTCCTCCGATGCTGCATCTGCGGATGGGGTCCGGGGCGATTCGGTGGTCATCGGAACGGAACTCGGCATCCGCAGGCGCACGCCCGCTGGTTGAAGACTACCCGGGTTGTCCAGGCCATCCATCCGCCAGAAGCCCCTCCTGCAGGGCGAGCATCGCCGCGAGGCTGTCGTCATCGGGATGGTCCCAGCCCAGCAGATGCAGCAGGCCATGGCTCACCAGCCAGCGCAATTCCCGCTGCAGGCTGTGGCCCTGCTCCTGGGCCTGTCGCCGGGCCGTCTCTAGGGAAACGACGATGTCCCCCAGTTCGATGCTGGGGCCTTCCATCCAGTTGCCGGCGTCGTCGAGGGCTGCAAACGACAACACATCCGTGGGGCCTGCTTTCTGGCGCCAGGCGTTGTTCAACGCCGCAATGCTGGTGTCGTCGGTGAAGCGCAGCCCCAGGCTCAGCTCCTCTGCCGCCCGAACCAGGGTTGGGCAGTTGAGGCTCAAATCCCCGCAAACGCGGTTCAGCCAATGCTCCAGCTGCTGGCGCCAGGCCGTTTCATCAAGCAGATCAGTGCTATCGGAGGGTTGCAGCACCGTCCCCTCCAAATCCAGTGCGAGGTCGAGCTCCATGCCTAGCCCGGCAGCGTCGGTCGCCCCAGCCAGGCCACGAGGGTGATGAAGCCGAGGAATCCCATGGCGGTGAGGCCGAAGTGAAACAGGCTTTTGCTGCCCTTGCGCACCATGTTGCGCATGGCCTGTTTGACGAAGCTCGGCGGTGGGGTGCTCTCGCTGGCCATGGGATCAGGAATCGGCGTCGGCGCCGGGGCTGTCGACACCCTGGCGTAAGGAGGCGTCGATGAAGGGGTCGAGGGCCCCATCCATCACCGCTTGCACATCGTTGGTTTCCTCGTTGGTGCGCAGGTCTTTCACCATCTGGTATGGGTGAAACACGTAGTTGCGGATCTGGTTGCCCCAGGCCGCTTCCACGATGTCGCCACGGATGTCGGCGATTTCGGCCGCCCGTTGCTCCTGGGCGATCACCAGCAGCTTGGCCTTGAGCAGGGCCATCGCTTTCTCCTTGTTCTGGAGCTGGGAGCGTTCCTGGGTGCAACGCACGGCCAGGCCGGTGGGGATGTGCAGAATCCGCACGGCGGTCTCCACCTTGTTCACGTTCTGACCGCCGGCACCACCGGAGCGTGAGGTGGTGACTTCGAGGTCCTTTTCGGGAATGTCGATGTCGACCTCCTCTTCCAGTTTCGGCATCACCTCGATGCCGGCAAAGCTGGTCTGGCGTTTGTCGTTGGCATTGAAGGGCGAGATCCGCACCAGGCGGTGCGTGCCCTTTTCGTTGCGTAGATAGCCGTAGGCGTAGCGCCCCTCCACTTCGATCGTGGCGCTTTTGATCCCCGCTTCCTCCCCTTCCGAGAGTTCGTCCACCGTTACCTTCATGCCGCGGTCTTCCGCCCAGCGGGTGTACATGCGCAGCAGCATCTGGGCCCAGTCCTGGGCATCCGTGCCGCCGGCACCTGCATTGATGCTGAGCACGGCACCCTCTTTGTCGTATTCGCCGCTGAGCAGACGCTCCAGTTCCCAGCGGTCCAGCCCCTGACGCAGCTGGTTCAGACCGTTCTGAGCCTCCTGCAGCAGGTCCTCGTCAGGCTCCAGCTCGTAGAGCTCAAGGGTGGCCTGGGCGTCATCGACAGCACCGCGCCATCCGGCCAGCTGAGACAGCTGTGCCTTCACCTCATCCAGACGCCGCATCTGCTTCTGGGCGTTCTGCTGGTCATCCCAGAAATCGGGCTGGGCCGCGAGTTGTTCGAGATCCTGTTGCCTGGCGTTCAGTGCAGGAACGTCAAAGACAGTCCTGGGCATGGCCCAGGCGGTCAGTGAGCTCGGAGAGGTCGCGTTTGAAGTCGGTGAGATCCAGCAAGGACTCGGTCCTGATCAGCCTCTGACGCTATCAGCGCAGTTGCTGCATAGGATCCGACCACTGGCATCACCAACGCAATGGCCAAGGTTGAGATCTACACCTGGCGCACCTGCCCGTTCTGCGTCCGCGCCAAGGGGCTCCTGGATCGCAAGGGGGTGAGCTACACCGAGCACAGCGTGGATGGGGATGAGCCCGCTCGCGATGCGATGGCGGCCCGGGGTGATGGTCGCCGCAGTGTTCCGCAGGTTTACATCGATGATCGCCACATCGGTGGCTGTGACGATCTCCATGCCCTGGACCGCGCCGGTGAGCTCGATGCACTGCTGAAGGCCTGATCGATGCGCCAGCTGTTCGTCCTGGATCCGCTGGGGCAGATCAATCCAGCCAAGGATTCCTCCGCTGCGCTGATGCAGGCCGCCCATCGCGCCGGCGATGATGTGTGGGCCTGCACGCCTTCCGATCTGATTGCCCGGGGCGATGAACCCCTCGCCATCGCCCTGCCGGTGACGCCGGAGCCCTGGATCACGGCTGGGGCGGGCGAACGTCAGGTGCTGGCTGGATTTGACGTGATCTGGATGCGCAAGGACCCGCCGGTGGATGAGGCGTATCTCTACGCCACCCATCTGCTGGAGGTGGCGGAGCGGGCTGGGGTGCGGGTGCTCAACCGCCCCAGTGCGCTGCGCAGCTGGAACGAAAAGCTGGGGGCGTTGCGCTTCAGCCGTTGGATGGCCCCCACGCTGGTGGCGGGGCGGGTCTCGGAACTGCTGCTGTTTGCCCAGGAGCAGCAGGAGATCGTGCTCAAACCCCTGGGGGGCCGCGCTGGGCTGGGGGTGATTCGGGTGAATGGCCAGGCGCCGGGCTTGAAGGCCCTGCTGGAGCTGGTGACGGAGCAGGAACGCCTGCCGGTGATGGCCCAAGCCTTTCTGCCGTCCGTGAGCGAAGGCGACAAGCGCATCCTGCTGGTGGACGGCGATCCCCTGGGGGCGATCAACCGGCGCCCCTCAGCGGGGGAGTTCCGCAGCAATCTGGCCGTCGGCGGCCAGGCGGAGGCCACGGAGCTCACCGAGCGGGAGCGTCAGATCTGTGCTGCCCTGGCCCCGGCGTTACGGGCGGAGGGATTGTTCTTCGTCGGCATCGACGTGATCGGCGGCATGCTCAGCGAAATCAACGTCACCAGCCCCACCGGGGTGCGGGAAGTGGAGCGGCTGATGAACCAGCCCTTGGCCGATCAGACGATCGAGCGGTTGCGTGCGCTGGTCTGAAGCTCCAGCTGGTCCGCCAGCACCGCCAGCTTTAGCCCCACTTCCTGCAGCTCCCGCTCGGCAACGGACCCCCGCACCAGGCCGGCTCCGGCGGTGAGGTCCAGCTCGCAGCCCCGGGCATGGCCGCAGCGGATCGCCACCCGCAGTTCCGCATCACCGGCACTGTCGATCCAACCGATCGGCGCGGCATAGCTGCCGCGTTCGAAGGGTTCGAGGGTGCGCAACCAGGCCATCGCATCTCGGCGTGGCAACCCGGCAACGGCGGGGGTGGGGTGCAGTTGTTCGGCCAGCGCCAGCACGGGCTGGCCCTGGGTTTCCGCCGTGATCGGGGTGTGCAGGTGGGTGAGATTGCCGTGACGGGCCAGTTGGGGTTGGCGGCGGCGGCGCGGGGTCAGTCCGTTGCGGCGCAGTTGGTCGGTGATGGTTTCCACCACCAGCTCGTGTTCGCGGCGGTCCTTGTCGGAGCGCAGCAGCTGAGCGCCGGAATCCCCCTGCCCCGCCGTACCGGCCAGGGCGTCGCTGCGGAGCCATCCGGCGCGCAGGCTGAGCAAACGTTCCGGCGATGCACCGAAGAAGGCATCCCCGGCGTGGCGCTGCCAGAGGAAACGGCAGCTGCCGGCCTGCTGCCGCCGCAGCCGTTTCAGCAGCGGCAAGGGGTCGAAGGTGTGGGCCAGAACAATGCGGTGCCGCACGGCCAGCACCAGTTTGTGCAGGTCGCCGCTGTTCACCAGATCGATCCCGCGGGTGAGGGCTGCGGCGTAGCGCTGCCGCCAGGTTTCCGCTTTCGTCGCCGCCACCAGCGCCTGGGGCTTCAGCGGGCTGGCCATGACCGGCGTCTGGAGCAGCTGCTCGTGCTTGAGCCAGAGCTGTTCGGCCAGCACGCGGCAGTCCGCCGCACTGCCCACCACCCCGTTCAGCCGCAGCCAGCCGCGGCGTCCCTGACGGCTGAGCTGCCAACGGGGCAGCACCGCCTGCACCGATGGCACCACCGCTTCACTGCGGCGGCGCTCGCTCACCTGATCGAAGAAGCGGAAGCGCAGCAGCACCCGGGGGCGCGCATGGGCCGGGCTGCCTACTGCGGTGTCGTGGAGGCGACTGAGGCAGAGGTCGGCGAAGCGCTGGGCCTGCTCAAAGCGACGGCTGCCCGCCAGCTCCAGCTCCTGGCAGGGCCCTGCGGCAGCCAGGCAGAGGCCCGGCGCGCTGTCCCACAGCACCTGCAGGCTTTCCTGTTCCGCCAGCTGCGGCAAGGCCAGAAGCGGGTCGATCCCTTCGATCGGCAGGGCCAGACTGAGCAGCGCTTCATCGCCGTCACAGGCCAACCATCCCCGCTGGGCAGCGGAGAGGAGGGTGCTGAAACAACAATCAGCCGACATCCGCGGCGTTTCCGACCAGGGTTACTGCTCAAATGTATGGGTCTTCGCCCTGTGGGAACGGGTCCTGTCCATGTCTGAGCCGCAGGCTGTCGCATCCCGTTACGCCGACCGGCGCCGTTTGTGGAAGGCAGCGATCAAGTGGCCGATGTATTCCGTCGCCGTGATGCCCGTGCTGCTGGCGGCTGGATGGCAGTTCGGGGTGGCGGGCTCCCTGCGATGGCTGCAGTTGGGGGGCTTTGTGCTGGCGGCCATCCTGCTGTTGCTTTGGGAAAACCTCAGCAACGATGTTTTTGATGCGGCCACGGGTGTGGATGCCACCGGCAAGCCCCATTCCGTGGTGAACCTCACCGGCCGCCGCGACCGTGTCGCCCAGGGAGCGACCGCTGCGCTGGTGTTGGGGTTGCTGGTGATGGGCGGGTTGGCCTGGAACAGCAGCGGGGCGGCGTTGGGCCTGGTGCTGGTCTGTTGCGGCCTGGGTTACGTGTACCAGGGGCCCCCGTTCCGCTTGGGTTACCGCGGCCTGGGTGAGCCCCTGTGTTGGCTTGCCTTTGGCCCCTTTGCCACCGCCGCCGCTCTTGTGGTGCTGCAGCCCATGGGGGCAGCGTCGATTCCTTGGGGCACCGCCTGGGTGTTGGGGGCCGGCCCCGCGCTGGCGACCACCCTGGTGTTGTTCTGCTCCCACTTCCATCAGGTGGAGGAGGACGCCGCCCACGGCAAACGCTCGCCGGTGGTGCGTCTGGGCACGGGTCGGGCGGCGGCGTTGGTGCCCTGGTTTGTGGCCTTGACCTTGGCGCTCGAGTGGGTGCCTGTGCTGCATGGCGACTGGCCCCCGACGGTGCTGTTGAGCGCCGTTGGACTCCCGGCGGGCGTGCAGCTGATGCGTCTGCTCCAGCGCCACCACGACAGGCCGGAGCAGATCAGCGGCTGTAAGTTTCTGGCCTTGCGCTTTCAGGGCTGGAATGGTCTGGGGCTGAGTGCGGGCCTGGCTCTGGCGCGCTTCTGGACTGGCGGATGACGCTCCGGCTGCAGCGTCGCCGCTTCCGCTTTGCCCTGCTGCAGCCGCTGCGCACGGCAGCCGGCGAGCTGCGGGAGCGCTGTGGCTGGTTGCTGCGGCTGGACGACGGTCAGGGCGCCGTGGGCTGGGGCGAAGTGGCCCCGCTCCAGCAGCATCAGTTCACGGCCTGTGAGCAGGCTCTCGCGTCGCTCCCGGACGAGCTTCCGCAGGCTCAGCTGGAGGCTGTGTTGCGGAAGGTGCCAGGGGCGGTCGGTTTTGGTCTTGGCGCGGCGCTGGCTGAGCTGGAGGGCGTTGTGTGCGCTGCCTCACCCCAGGGCTGGCTGAAGGCCCCGCCGCCGGCGCTGTTGTTGCCGGCTGGCGAGGCCATGCTCACGGCCCTGGCGGCTGAGGAGGCGTCGGCGAGTGGTCTGGAGGGACGCACCTTCAAGTGGAAGGTGGCCGCAGAGTCGGATCCTCTGGAACGTCAGCTGCTCGAGCAGCTGCTTCAGCGGCTGCCGCCCACGGCCCGGTTGCGTCTGGATGCCAACGGCGGTTGGGACCGCAGCACGGCCCAGGCCTGGATGCAGCGGTTGCGCGATGACCCGCGCCTGGACTGGTTGGAGCAGCCGCTGGAGGTGGAGGATCTGCCCGGCCTGGAGCAGTTGGCGGCGCTGGGGCCGGTGGCCCTCGATGAATCCCTCGACCAGCAGCCGGAGCTGCGCCGTAGCTGGAGGGGCTGGCAGGTGCGCCGGCCCGCGCTGGAGGGAGATCCCCGCCTGCTGTTGCGGGAGCTTCAGGCGGGGCTGCCCAAACGCATGCTGAGCACGGCGTTTGAAACCGGCATTGCTCGGCGCTGGCTGGAGCATCTGGCCGGTCTTCAGGCCCAGGGCCCCACGCCGGTGGCACCGGGCCTGGCCCCCGGTTGGACACCATCTGGAGCCTTGTTCTCCAACGATCCAGAGCAGGTCTGGGCCGCGGCGGCATGAGCGAGTTCGAGCGGCTGGAGCAGCAGCTGGCGGCAGGGCAGTGGGTGCCCCTCTCGCCTGAGGTGGACGCAGCCCCCATTGCTCAATTGCCGCCGGGGCCAGGGGTGGTGGTGCGCAGTGGTGGCAGCGGTGGCGGCAGCCGTTGCTGCGCCCAACCGTCGCTGCATCTGGATCGTTCAGCCGCCGCCACCGCCCATTGGTTGACGGGCATTGGCGTGGACCCCGCCTCCACCCTGCTGCTCAACCCACTGCCGCTGGCCCATGTGAGTGGTCTGATGCCCTGGTGGCGCGCCCGCTGCTGGGGCGCGGCGCATCAGCAGCTGTCGCCTGGGTTGATGAAAACCCCCACCGAATTGCTCGCGTTCTGTCGGGGCCTGCCCACCTGGGGCAAGAACCCTGCCGTGTTGTCGTTGGTGCCCACACAGCTGGCGCGGCTGCTGGCCCATCCAGACGGCGTGGCTGTCCTGCAGCAGTTGCAGTTGATCTGGATCGGTGGCGCTGCTCTCCCGGCTCCATTGGCGGATCAGGCGCGTGCTTTGCAGCTGCCGCTCGCGCCCTGTTACGGGTCGACGGAGACGGCGGCAATGGTGGCGGCCCTCGCACCGGCACGATTTTTGGCCGGTGAGCCGGGGTGTGGGGACCCGCTGGTGGATGTGGAGCTGCGGCTGGCCGCTGATGGGGCGCTTGAGGTGCGCACTGATCGGTTGGCCCTGGGCCGTTGGCAGGAGGATCAGCCCGAGGGTTGGGAACCGCTCAGGGATGCCAATGGCTGGTGGCGCTCCGGTGATCAGGCCGCGTTGGCCCCAGGCCTTCAGATTGTGGGGCGCATCGATGGCGCCATTCACTCCGGGGGGGAAACAGTGTTCCCCGAGCAGCTGGAGCAGCGCTTGATGGCGGCTCTGCAGGCGATATCGCTTCCGGTGAGTGCCGTGCTGTTGCTCGGTGTTGATGATCCGGAGTGGGGGCAGCGGCTGGTGGCGCTGGTGGGCAGCACTGACGCTGCGGTGCTTCAGCGCCTTGCGGCCCTCACGGGGGCCTGGTCGCCGGCGGAGACGCCACGGCGTTGGCTGTTGTGCCCCGAGTTGGCCCCCTCGGCCTTGGGAAAATGGCAGCGCCAGCGCTGGCGGGAGTGGTTACAGCGGTTGGATTCGGCCGAGGCTTGAGGCTTCCAGCCAACGGTCCACGCCATCGGGCAGGGCACAGCGCCGACGGGTGTGGGCGTCGATGGCCACATGGCGCAGGCAGCCGCAGGCGACCAGCTGGTCCTCCAGCCGCACCTGGCTGTTCACTTCAAAACTGCTGGGATCGAGCCGTTCTGTGTCCAGATGGATCAACAGTTTGTCGCCCACCTGCACGGGGGCGCGGAAATCGGCATGGCAGTGCACGATCGGCAAGGCCACGCTGGGTTGTTTTCCGCGGCCGCCGGGGAAGACTGAACCCGCCGGCAGGCCAAAGCGTTCCAGGCTTTCTTCCCAGGCCTGGTGGCACCAGCCCAGCAGCTGCTGAAAGTGCATCACGCCGGCGGCATCGGTGTCGCTGAAGCGCACGGTTCGGCTCAGCTCCAGCCAGGGGGCAGAGGTCATGGCCATGTGTTGTTGAAGCCGGTGCCGACTGTCACCCTGACAGAAATTCAGCCCGAACCATGGCCGCGCCGATCGCTCATGAGCCTCCGTCCATCCAGAAGGCCTGGCAAGCCTTCCTTCAGCACATCCCTGTGGTGCTGGTGATTTGGGTGGGCTCCATCGTGCTGTCGCTCGTTGGTGTTCTCGCTTATGCCCTGATCATCGTTGTGGTTTCCGCGACCCTTGGCAACAGCGAGGTGGCGCTGGGCTTCGGGGCGGTTCTGGCCCAATTGGTTCAGCTGCCCTTCTCGCTTCTGGTCAGCCTGTTGTCGGTGTTGCTGGTGGCTGTCCCTGCCGTCTACTACGAGCGCGGTGAGGTGGTCACGATTTCGGCGGCCGCTCAGCTGCTCACCGGCCATTGGTGGCGTTATCTCCTCGCAGGCCTGTTCTTTTCGCTCGCCATGACGATTGGCTTTCTGCTCTGCATCCTTCCCGGCATTGCGGTTGCGCTGGTTGCTCCGGTGTTTGTGAATCGCATCTTCGTCACCGACATGGGCATCGGAGAGGCGTTCGCCCAGTCGTTTCAGGTTGTGTATCGCTCGGAGAACGGGTTGAGCTTCGTTGGGCTTGAGGTGTTGACGGGCATGGTTGTGGCGTTTCTGGCCCTGTTGACTTGTGGCCTGGGCGGTTTTGTGGTGATCCCCATGGCCAGCTTCTTCCTGCAGAACGTTGCCTATGAGCGCGGTCTGTTGCGTTGAGGGCTTAGCCGCCGGGCCAGTTGTTGGTGCTCAGGCGCAGTAGCCAGTAGCTGATCAACGCTCCACCAATGATGGGAAGGGGCCAGACGGGCAGGCCCTTGGGGATGATCCGCCGTTGCTTGAGGGCCTGAATACTCCAAACCAACAGTCCCACAGCCGTGACTGGGCCGAAGAGATGCCATTGCAATGATCCGTTCAGATCACCGGTGAGGGCTGCCGCCGTTGCGCGGGTCAGAAAGCAGGTGGGGCAGGGCACCCCTGTGAGCTCACGAAGCGGGCAGCTCAGGCCGGGAAGGCCCGGATGAAGGCCCTTCAGCCATAACGTGCCCGTCAGGGTCGCGGGAAGCACGTAACCCGTGCGTTGCAGTCGACGAAGAAAACGGTTCAGAGCTTGATGCCACTAACCGGTCTTGTCACAGTCTGCTCGGTGCTGCCGCAACAGGTGATGGACGTTCTGATTCGAGCCCTGCTGGCCCATGTCTATGTATGGACCTTGGTTCTCGCCCTACTGCTGTCTGCCCTGCAGACCCGACGGGGCTGGCGGCTTGAGCGATGGGCCGAGGCCTCGCTGCTTTGGATCGCCTTTTGGGTGCTGGGCGTCGCCGGCGTTTATGGGTTCATCGTGCACATTGCCTTTGGCCCCTTCATTGCTGAGCAGATCGGCTGGCCCAACAGTCCCTTCCAGAATGAGGTGGCCTACGCCAATCTGACCATCGGCATCCTGGGCCTCACCAGCTTCTGGTATCGACGTCGCGACTATCTGCTGGCAGCCATGGTCGCTTTTGGCAGCTGGTTCTTTGCCGATGGTGTAGGCCATGTGGTGTCGTTGTTGGTGGACAACAACACCGCACCCTCCAATGCCGGTTCAGTGCTTTACACCGACTTGTTGACCCCTTTGTTGGTGGTGCTTTTGCTTTGGCTCAGCCGGAAAGAGCGTTGCAGGTTGCATTGATCAGCGATCCACGGATCCCATGATCACGTCGATGGACCCAAGAATGGCCATGATGTCGGCCACCTTGTGTCCTTTGAGGATGTGGGGAAGGATCTGCAGGTTGTTGCTGTCGGCAGCGCGGATCTTGAAGCGCCAGGGGGTGACATCGTTGTTGCCCTGGATGAACACACCGATCTCGCCCTTGCCGGATTCCAGGCGGGTGTAGAGCTCGCCGTTCGGAATCTTGAAGGTGGGGGCCACTTTCTTGGCCACGTACTGGAAGTCGAACCCGGCGGCGTCGCTGCCTTTGCCTTCGTTGAGGCGCTTGGCCTCGAGATTTTCGGTGGGGCCGCCGGGGATCATGTCGCAGGCCTGGCGCAGGATCTTGAGCGACTGGCGCATTTCCTCGATGCGCACGCGGTAGCGGGCGTAGCAGTCGCCTTCCTTTTCCCAGGCCACCTGCCAGTCGAAGTCGTCGTAGCACTCGTAGTGATCCACCTTGCGCAGATCCCAGGGCACACCGGAGGCGCGCAGCATTGGGCCGGAGAGGCTCCAGTTGATGGCGTCCTGCTTCTCGATCGTGCCCAGGCCCTCGATCCGGCGACGGAAGATCGGGTTGTTGGTGATCAGCTTCTCGTATTCGTCGATCTTGGGACCGAACCAGTCGCAGAAATCGCGACATTTTTCCAGCCAGCCCCAGGGCAGGTCAGCGGCAACGCCGCCGATGCGGAAATAGTTGTTGTTGATCAGCCGCTGGCCAGTGGCGGCTTCCCAGAGGTCGTAAATCATCTCCCGCTCCCGGAAGATGTAGAAGAACGGGGTCTGGGCCCCCACGTCTGCCAGGAAGGGTCCAAGCCAGAGCAGGTGATTAGCGATGCGGTTGAGTTCCAGCATCAGCACCCTGATGTAGCTGGCCCGCTTGGGCACCGGGATGTCCGCCAGCTTCTCCGGGGCATTCACCACGATGGCTTCGTAGAACATGCCCGCCGCGTAATCCATGCGGCTCACGTAAGGCACGAACATGACGTTCGTACGGTTTTCAGCGATCTTCTCCATGCCCCGGTGGAGGTAACCAATCACCGGTTCGCAGTCGACCACGTCCTCACCATCGAGGGTGACCACGAGCCGCAACACCCCGTGCATCGAGGGGTGGTGGGGCCCGAAGTTCACCACCATGGGCTCCGTGCGCGTTTCCAGCTGCGTCATGGGAGCGGTGGTCCGATCGATGAGTAGATCTTAAGGAGTCTTCGCCTGTGGCTTGTGCCCCCCTTCAGCCATGTGCCCGTGCTGGCCGATGCGGTGCTGGATGCGGCCCGGCAGATCCCGCGGCCGGAGGGCCTTTTGATTGACGCCACCCTCGGTGGCGGCGGCCACAGCGCCCTCTTGCTGGACCAGCATCCCCGCCTGCGCCTGATCGGCCTGGACCAGGACGCCACGGCCCGGGCCGCGGCGGCGCAGCGTCTGGCTCCCTATGGAGATCGTGTCTCGATCGTGGCCACCAACTTTGCCGACTACGTGCCGCCCGAACCCGCCGTGATGGTGCTGGCGGATCTGGGGGTGAGCAGCCCCCAGCTGGATGTGGCGGAGCGGGGCTTCAGTTTTCGCCTCGATGGTCCCTTGGACATGCGGATGAATGCAGGCGGCGCGGGGGAGACCGCGGCTGAGCTGATTGACCGCCTGGAGGAGAACGAGCTGGCGGATCTGATCTATGGCTATGGGGAGGAGCGGCTCTCCCGCCGAATCGCCCGGCGGATCAAGGCCGACCTCAAGGACAAAGGCGCCTACAGCGGAACGGCAGCCTTGGCCTATGCCGTGGCCGGTTGTTATCCCCCCAAAGCGCGGCGGGGGCGGATTCACCCGGCCACCCGCACCTTCCAGGCCCTGCGGATTGCGGTGAACGATGAACTGGGAGTGCTGGATCGCCTGCTCCAGCAGGCTCCCGATTGGCTGGAGCCTGAGGGTCTGCTGGGGATCATCAGCTTCCATTCCCTGGAAGACCGCCGCGTCAAGACCGCCTTCCTGCGGGATGAGCGCTTGCAGCGGATCACCCGCAAGCCGGTGGTGGCCACCAAGCAGGAGGAGGAGGCCAACCCCCGCAGCCGCAGTGCCAAATGGCGGCTGGCCCAAAGGCTCAGCGGTTGCTGAGCAGGCCGCTGTTGTCGTCCTGGCCGAAGAGTTGTCGGTAGGCCGCGCCGGTGATGCAAACGCAAACCGGAGCAGCGGCCACAAGCCCCACCAAACAGGCCAGAACCCCCAGCAGCAGGATCAGCGCCTGAAGGATCAACAGCCCCAGCACTTGCCACCACTGGTCCTGCACCACAGTGATGCCCCGCTGGATCGTGGCGATCGGGTTCAGGTCGTCCAGCAGGGCAATGAAGCCCAGGAAACTTTGGTTCACCTGGATGTAGATCACGAACAGCATCCCGATGGCCATGGTCAGCAACGCCAGGGGGCTGCGGCTGAAATTGAGCCCCAGCTCCAGGGCAGCCGCCCTGCCCGCCTCCGCCAGCTGCGGGTCGTTGGGGTCCACCGTTAAGGCCAGATTCATCCAGGGACCAAGAACGCTCCAGGCATCGGAGGCATTGAGGGTCACGACGATCACCAGCAGGGCGATGGGCAGCAGCAGAAGTGTCAGCGCCACCTGCCGGCTGCACAGGCGCCAGATAGCAGTGCCGTTCCAGTGGGTGAAATCGTTGAAGCTGGGGACGGTGCCCTCCAGGGCCATCCAGGAGCCGCGGATCAGGCCGACGCCGCCCCACAGGTTCACCACAGCCGACAGCAGCGGACCCAGGAGAGGAAGGACATTGGCCACTTGGGCCAGCAGTGAGCTGAGCAGCACAAAACCCACAAAGGTCATGGGGGCCAGGCGAAAGGCATGCCAGCCGTCCTGGACGGCGCTCCCGACGGAGAGTTCGGCCCTGCTGTCCATGGATTCAGATCTGTCGACTGGAAATTAAAGGGATCAGACCTGGGCCGCAGCGGCGGCGTCACCGATCGCCATCACGGCCTGGCGGATGTCTTCAGGTGTGGTGTCGCGCCCCAGGCTGAGGCGCAGGGAGGCTTCCGCTTCGGCACGGGTGCGGCCGATCGCTTGCAGCACGTGGGACGGGGCACCGTTGCTGCAGGCGGAGCCACTGCTGCAGGCCAGCTGCGGGCGCAGGGCCCGGTGCAGACGGCTGCCATTCACCCCGGGCAGGCTGATGTTGAGGTTGTGGGGCAGGCGCGGCTCCATGGCTCCGTTGAGCAGCACGCCGGGGAGCCGCTGCTGCAGGCCCTCCCAGAGCTGATCCCGCAGGCCTTGCAGCCGGCAGTTGCGCTGATCCCGGTCTTGCAACGCGCTTCGGGCTGCGGCCGCAAACCCCACGATCAAGGCGGTGGGCAGGGTTCCGGCCCTTAGCCCCTCCTCTTGGCCGCCCCCCCACTGCAGCGGTTCGATCACGATGCCGTCGCGCAGCACCAGCGCGCCGATGCCCTTGGGCCCGTAGAGCTTGTGGGCACTGAGGCTGAGAAGGTCAACGCCCAGGGCATCGGGGTTGAGCGGCACTGTCCCGAAGGCCTGAGCCCCGTCGCTGTGCAGGGTGATGCCATGGGACCGGCAGAGGGCACCCAGCTGCTCGAGTGGTTGGAGCACGCCGATTTCGTTGTTGGCTGCCATCACGCTCACCAGCCGCGTTTCGGGGGTGATCGCTGCCTCCAGCTGCTGGGGGGTGATCAATCCATCGGGGCCTGGCGCCAGCAGGGTGACGCTGAACCCTTCCCGCTGCAGTTGCTTTAATGGATCGAGCACGGCGTGGTGTTCGGTGGCCACGCTGATCAGATGCCCCTTCCCCAGGGCGCGGGCATGGCCCAGCAGCGCCAGGTTGTTGGCTTCGGTGGCACCACTGGTGAACACCAGCCGTTCCGGCTTCACCCCCACCGCCTCTGCCAGCTGGCGCCGTGCCATCTTCACCGCCGCAGAGGCGCTGAGGCCGAGCCGATGCTGACGGCTGGAGGGATTGCCCCAGTCCGCACTCCAGAAGGGCGCCATCGCCTCTACCACCTCAGCCGCACAGGGGGTGGTGGCCTGGAAATCAAAGGCGAGAGCCGAGCCGCTCAGGACGAGTCAGGCAGATGTTGCGATCATGGTGCTGCATTGCGTACAGCACCGGCATGGGTCTGCGATTGCCGATGGCTCTGCTGGGCTTGGGCTGGCTGCTGAGCGCGCAGCCCGCCAATGGTTTCGATCGTGAGCAGGTGCTGGAGCAGATGCGCCAATCGCGCCCTGCTGATCTCAAGGTGTTGCTTGAACGACCGGCCCCCGTCGGCACCCTCTCGATCGGGATCTACGGGGTCAAGCCAACGCCGTCGGATCCCAACACCCGCAGCTACCGGCTCTGGGAAGAGTCGGCGTCGGATCTGAACGTCTATGTCGAGAGCGTCAACTGTTCCACCGCCAAACCTCTGCGAGTGAAGCGCACGGCGTTGTTGGTCTACGTGCGCACCCTCAACCCCGGCGGCCCGATCACCGATATCAACCGGGAAGATCACCTGGTGTGGTGGGCGGCTTGCGTGCCCGAGGTGGCGGGAACCGACCCTGCCACGTTGCGCCAGAAGGCCCTCGATCTGGGCTTTTCAACCCTGATTCCCGAACGGCAGGAGCAGTTTCCCGCACTGGCCCGTTGAGCTTGCTCTCCATACATTGCAACCAGAGCGATTCCGGCCATGAGCGACGCGCCCACCCCCACCGCTGAATCCGCAGAGGCCGCGGCGCCCGCCCCGCGCCTGTTGCTCGTGGACGATGAGCCGGGGCTGCGGACAGCGGTGCAGGCCTACCTGGAAGACGAAGGCTTTGATGTGTCCACCGCAGTGGACGGGGAAGAGGGTTTCAGCAAGGCCCAGCAGATGCTGCCGGATGTGGTGATCAGCGACGTGATGATGCCGCGGCTCGATGGCTATGGGCTGCTGCAGAAGCTGCGCGCCGATGAACGGCTTGGCGGTACTCCGGTGATCTTCCTCACGGCCAAGGGGATGACGGCTGACCGCACACAGGGCTATCTGGCTGGGGTGGACGACTACATCCCCAAGCCCTTCGACCCTGATGAGTTGGTGGCGCGGGTGCGCAACGTGGCCCAGCGTCAGCAACGGCTGCTGCAGGAAGCGGCCCGCTTTGCCGACACGGATATGGGTCAGATGGCCAAGCAGATCACCGAGATCCGCTCGCTGTTGGCCCAGGCGGAAGCCCTGCCCTCCACCGAGCCCGTGGTGCACAGCTTCACGCCGCGGGAGGCGAGTGTGCTTCAGCTGGTGGCAGAAGGCTTGATGAACAAGGAGATTGCCCGTCAGCTGGAGACCTCGATCCGCAACGTCGAGAAGTACGTGAGCCGCTTGTTCAACAAGACGGGCACCTCCAGCCGCACGGAACTGGTGCGCTATGCCCTGGAGCACCGTCTGGTGACTTGAAGTCTGGCTGGCGCGAGGCCGCGTTCAACGACGGCTGGACCTACCGCGACCGGGTGCCGCTGGCCGATGCCGGCCTGCTGGTGAGTGCATGGCTGGCACATCGCTACCGCCACTCCGATGCGGCGGTGTGGCGGCAGCGGATTGCGGCTGGCGAGCTGGATTGGAATGGTGAGCTTCTCAGCAGCGATCGAGCCTTGCAGGGTGGGGACACCCTCTGCTGGCGGCGTCCCTCCTGGGTGGAGGAGGCGATCCCCGATCAGTGGCAGACCATCCACGACGACGGTGATCTGTTGGTGATCAACAAGCCCTCGGGCTTGCCGGTGATGCCCGGAGGTGGTTTTCTGCGCCACACGCTCACGGCCTTGCTCGAACCAACCGGAGCCCGGCCTGTGCACCGCCTGGGGCGCTTCACCTCCGGTTTGCAGGTGTGTGCCCGCACAGCGCACACCCGCGCCCTCTGGTCGAAGCAGTTCCGTCCGGAGGGTGGTTGCCGCAAGGTGTATCAGGCCTGGAGCCAGCGGGTGCCTGGCTTGGAGCTTGGGCAGTGCTTGAGGGTGTGCAGTGATGTGGTGGAACGGCCGCATCCGTTGTTGGGTTGGATCTGGGGGCCGGAACCGCTCGACAATGGGCCGATCCGTAAGCGGCTCTCCGCCCATTCTGTGCTGGAGTTGCTGGAGCGAACGGCAGCGGGCGATCGCCTGCAGGTGACGATCACCACAGGGCGGCCCCATCAGATCCGCATTCATCTGGCGCAGCTCGGCAGTCCGCTGCTGGGGGATCCGCTGTATCTCCGCAATCGTGAGATTTCAGCAAGCGCAACCCCCGGGGATGGTGGCTACCGGCTGCATGCCTGGAGGCTGGATGGCGGAGAGTTTTCTCTGCAGTCTTCTTTTTCCATCGATTGGGGGATTCTCTAGGTCCGCTCAATCCCTCGCCTGAGGGAAGTTTAATTGCAACTAATATGCGACTCGATTCATATTTGGTCGTATTTATTTAAGTTTATATGGCCTCTTTTAGTGGCTTTTAAGAAAGAATGATGCTTGAATTTTGATGATTTAAACGAGTTAGGAATTGTTGTTTTGGCGCTGCAAGGATCTGTTTCAGGCAGTCTTTATTGGGGAGGTATGTCAGGTCAGTTGACCCTTGTCAACTCCGGTGACACCCCTCTGACGGATTGGTCCTATACCTTTCGTACTACGCAAAAAGATGTTCAGGTTTGGTCGTCCAGCTATGACGTTGTTGATCTGGGGGATGGCACTTACGAGGTGACCGTTCGCCCCCCCGAGTGGGGTGCGTCTATTCCTGCCGGTGACTCCCTCAGCCTGAGTTTCAACGCCGTCAGCGTGGATCTGCCCACCAGCGGACCATTGACGGACGAGATGTTCTTTGCTGATGCATCTGTTGACGTCTCAGTGCCTGAAACTGAGCCGGACACGTCTCCCGACTCTCAGCCCGAACCGGACTCTGCTCACGAGCTCGAGCCCGAATCTGAACCAGCACCTGAGTCCCTGCAAGAGGTTGAAGCTCCAACCAGCGATGCACCAGCGCGCGTCTTCAAGGTGGATGTCTATTCAGGGGAGGTCAGCGACTTCCGCCCCGGCATCGACCGTCTCGACTTTGGCGGTCAGTCTGTTCACAACTTGATCCTCGGCAAAACGGAAGAGGGCTACGTCACGTTTCTCAGCCCCTGGAATGACACCCAGAAGATGACTCTCGTGGGAGTGACCTACGACCAGCTGGCCCTTGATGATTACGGCGTTGTCGGTAACGAGCACCTGCGTCAGGACCTGGGTGGCGTTGTGTCTTGGGAGTTGGGTATTGGCCAGAAGGATCCCAACACCACTTACATCCGTTCGCACGAGTACGGCAAGGTCGAGACCATCACCGACTTTGATCCGACCACCGACAAGATCAGCTTTCTCTATTACGGCACCCGCGAGCGTCTTTCGGTGACGCAGGACGGTGCCGATTTGGTGATTTCAACCGAACCCACCGGGCAGACCTTCATCTTCCAGAACACCAACCTGGCTGACATTCCTGGGGCCAGCCTGGAATTCCACTTCGACCAGATCGTCGAAGACAACCTCGAGATCCCCTTTGGTCGCTCGGTGGACTCGTTGACCCTCAAGGACCGCACGTCTTTGCTGACCCCTGCAGCGCCTGACGGTGAGCTGACGGATGGTTTCCAGACCCAGTCGGGCGATGCGGCGGTGAATGAGCAGCCTCCCCACGACAGCCATTCCATGGGTGACGACGGCTCCATGGACATGGATCCAGAGATGGAGATGGATGGCGAGATGGGCATGGATTCCGGCATGGACATGCCCAGCGATTCCGAGCCATTAAGTCCTGAGCCTTTGGTTGAGACTGAACCCAGTGCTTCCGGCTTGGTGGTGTCCGCCACGATCACTGGTGGTTGGTCGGGGACCTTCGCTGGCAATGTCACGGTGACGAACACCACCGGTGCTTCGGTCGGAACCGACTGGACGGTGAGCTTTGTCTCTGATGCACCCTTGAAGACCGTCAGTAATTTCGAGTTCACCAACACGCTCCGTGACGATGGCCGTTATGTCGTCACCTTGAGTCCCAAGTCTTGGTCAGCTCCTTTGGCCGCCGGTTCGGCCCAGAGCTCCTACTACCAGGGTTCCGGAGACTTCGTTGATCCGAATCAGGTGTTCGACCTCGGCTTCACGAGCGCCGAGGTGCCTCAGCAGCAGGCTGAGTTGGAGACTGATCCGTCTGTGATGGAGCAGCAGCCCGAAGCTCCCCAACAACCCGACTCCAGCGATGGTGTCGAGCCCTTTGATGGCGATACAACGGCCATTGAGGGCGCCACCCCGACCGAAGACACACCTGTAACGGAGAGCGGCACCGTCATCATCGACTACGAACGCCCCAATGGCACGACTGACAAGCGGGTGGTGACCTACTTCGAGGAGTGGGGCATCTACAGCCGTGACGTGAATCTGTCGGACGTCGACGGCCAGTCGATGACCCACATGAACTACAGCTTCTTTGATGTGAGGGCGGATGGGTCGATCACTCTGTTCGACGAATTCGCGGCCCTCCAGAAACGATTTCCTGAGGCCGATCAGGTCAGCCGCACCTTCAGCTCCAGTGAGTACGCCGCCATGGCACCGGAGCTGCTCGACATCTATGAAAATTCAGGGCGCTACACCACCAGCCAGAACGGTGATGCCATCACCGTGACGTCGGTTCCGGTGGGTTGGAACGGCGTTGGTACCAACGATGCCGGCAACTTTGAGCAGTTGCGTCGTTTCAAGGAACTCAATCCGGAGGTCAACCTCGGCTTTGCCCTAGGCGGTTGGACGCTGTCGGATGAGTTCAGCACCGCCTACGCCACCCAGGAGGGTCGCGACAAGTTCGTCAGCGAGACCGTGCGCATTTTCGAGACCTACGACTTCTTCACCGTGGTCGATTTCGACTGGGAATACCCGGGCGGCGGTGGCAAGGCGGGCAATGCAGTCTCCGCCAGCGATGGGGCGAACTTTGAGTTGGTGTTGCGCGACCTGCGCACGGCTCTCGATGATCTCTCGGCCCGCACCGGGCGTGACTTTGAGGTGTCGGTAGCCACGGCGGGTGGCCAAGAGAAGCTGGCCAACCTCAATCTCCAAGGGATCGATCCTTACGTCGATTTCTACAACGTGATGACCTACGACTTCCACGGTGGATGGGAGAACGTCACTGGGCATCAGGCGGCCATGACCGGTGATGCCAACAACTACGACGTCACGGGAGCGGTCGACGTGTTCGAGAACGCGGGGATCGAGCTCAGCAAGGTTGTGATGGGTGCCCCTGCCTACACCCGCGCCTGGGGGAACGTTGCTGATGGCGGAACCTTCGGCTACCAACAGCCCGGCTCCGGGCCTGATTCCACAGGGTCCTTTGAGGCGGGCATCTACGACTACAAAGATGTCCTCAACGACGTCATTACGGGGACGCGCAACCTCTACTGGGACGACGACAACAAGGCGGCGTTCCTCTACGACGGAGACGAGTGGAGCTCCATGGAAACCACCGCCACCATTGCTGGCAAAGCGGCCTACGTGGAGGAGAAGGGGTTGGGCGGAATGATGTTCTGGGCCCTCAGCAACGATACTGAAGGCGAGGCCAGCCTGGTGGAGGCTGCCGATGACCTGCTGCGCAAGGGGGCGAGCTATGCCGAGGTGATCGAACGCGCCCCTGAGTTCGATGCGATTATTGGCGGCAATGGCGATTTCAGCCTGACGGATTTCACCGGCCTGGTTTGATCCGAATCTCCCTTGAGCTGAGGGAGGGTTTTGTTCTCGAGGGGGAGGCTCAGACCTGATCAGGTCTTGCGGAACTCGATCAAGCGCGAGAAGTAGAAGGGAGCTTTGTTCAGGCTGCGGCGCACCAACTTGAAGCCGCAGGCTTCCGCTGCTTTCACGATGCCGTCTTCCTTGAGCGTGTAAGCCCGGGTCGTTTTGCTGGGGCCGGGGAACAGCTGGCCGATCCCCTTCAACAGCGCCAGCAGTGGCGTGTAGGGCGCAAAACTCACGATCAGCCGTTCTTCGGTGAGGCTGCAAAGGTGCTTCACCATCTCCTCGGCCGGTTGCTGGGGGTAGTGGATGAACACGTCCAGGCAGCACACCGTGTGGAAGGAGCCGCTCAGGCTTTCCAGGTCGCTGGCGAAGAAGTTCAGCTTGGCCATGTCGAGGCCGGCCTCGCGGGCCCGGCGCTCGGCTTCCTGGGCCATGGCCTCGGAAATGTCGCTGGCGCTGATCGACCCCGCTCCCATCGCCGCCAGCGGCAGGCTCAGGCTGCCCACTCCGCAGCCGGCGTCGCAGAAGCTCGCCTGGCTGAGTTCGCCGCTTTCCTTGATCCAAACCAGCACTTCATCCACGGTTTTCTGGTGACCGATGCGGATGTTGCGCTGCACCTTGTTCACGTCATCGCTGTCGCTGTAGATGCGGTTCCAGCGGTCGAAACCCGTGGTTTCGAAGTAGCCCTTCACCTCCTTCTTCTCGGCCTGTTTCTGCTCTAACAGCTGATCGGGGGCCATGGCGAAAGGGTTTGCGTGGGCGGGATCCTAAGCAGCGCAGGCCCAGTGCAGATCACCCTCCTTCTGGTGCCAGCGCAGCAGCTGCGTCAGTGGCCGTCCCATCAGGGCATCCATGCACCCCGTTGCATCGCCAATCACCCGCCGCGGCGCCACCGTGGCGCTCCAGATCGCAGCACTGGGGGCGTCACTCCAGCGGGCCAGCCGTTTCACCCCCTCCAGTTGCGGCAGGGTCACCCCCGCCAGGGTGCCGTCTTCGAGCCGGCAGGTGCCTTTCTCCACCAGCAGCAACCGCTCATCCCAGCGGTGCTCCCCATCGGCCAGGCCGTAGGGGGCTAGCGCATCGCTCACCAGCACCGTCTGCTCCAGCGCCAGCCGTTGCAACAGCACCGCCATCGTGGGGTGAACGTGCACGCCATCGGCAATCAGGCCTAGGGCAATGCCTCCGCGCCGGCAGGCCTCACCGAGAGGGCCTGGCGCCCGGTGGTGCAACCCCGGCATGGCATTGAAGGCGTGGGTGAGCATGGCCACCCCCTGATCGAAACCGGCGCTGGCCTGTTCGGCATTGGCGGCGCTGTGGCCGAGAGCCACGCTGATGCCCAGGTCCCGCAGCCGCCCGATCACCGCAGCGGCCCCCTCCAGTTCGGGAGCCAGGGTCACCAGGGCAATCTCCGTTTCGAACCCACCAATGCGTTCGTTCAGGGCCTCCAGGCTGGGGCGGGCCAGGTGTTCACGGGGATGGGCACCGCGGCGGGTCTCTGCCAGAAATGGACCCTCCAGATGGGCCCCCAGCAGCCGGCAACGGCCGCGCCGGTGTTGCTGCCGCGCCTGCCGCAGCACGTCCAGGGCTTGGCGCAGCGGCGCGATGCCGCAGGTCACCAGGGTCGGGGCGATCGCTTCGACCCCATCGCGCCACAACAGCTCGAGGAGTTCCTCCAGCCGGGGCAAATCCATCTCGCTCAGTTCCGGGAAGGCCAGTCCCAACCCGCCGTTAATCTGCAGGTCAACACCCCGGGGGCTGAGCCAGTCGCCGTTCCAGTCCGCATAGGGTTGTTGAGCCTCTTGTTGCGCATCGGCGCCCATCGCGTCGATGCGGCAGATCAGCCCCTGCTCGTCGAGGTCGACGGAATAGCGCTGGTCTCCGTCCCCAGGCAGGGGACCCGGCAGTCGAACGTTGGTGATTCGGTGCATCAACGCAACACTGGCTTCGGCAGCCATGGGGGGAGACGATGGCAGTCTTGCCCCTCTGCGTTGTGCCGCCAGTGCTCCCCCGAGTTGCCGTTGTGATGGGAAGTGACTCCGACTTGCCCACCATGGAACCGGCTGCCCTCATCCTGCGTGAGCTGGGGGTGGAGGTGGAGGTTCGGGTGCTCTCGGCCCATCGCACCCCCCTGGAGATGGTGAGTTTCGCCCAGGCAGCCCGGGATCAGGGATTTGGAGTGATCGTCGCCGGCGCCGGCGGTGCTGCCCATCTCCCGGGCATGGTGGCCGCCCTCACCACGTTGCCCGTGATCGGTGTGCCGGTGAAAAGCCGTGCGCTTTCGGGTGTCGATTCTCTCCACTCGATCGTGCAGATGCCCGGCGGGATTCCCGTGGCCACCGTTGCCATCGGAGGTGGCCTCAATGCAGGTTTGCTGGCGGCTCAGATTCTTTCTGTGGCGGATGCAGGTTTGGCCCAGAAACTTGAGGGTTACCGCAGCACCCTCCACGATGCTGTGGTGGCCAAGGATGCGCGTCTGGTTGAGCTGGGCAGCACGGATTACCTCTCTCAGATGGATTCATGAGTGTTCCCGTTCGTTCCACCCTGCGTTCCACGTTGCTTTGGGCGGTGGTTCCGGCGGCCGTCGTCTATGCGGTCGCCCTGGTCTGGAGCGCCTCAGAGGGGATCAGCGCCAAATTGGTGTTGAAGGATTTGGCCCAGTCCTGCAAGGCGCCTCTGGGGGAGGGCTTCCTCTCCAGCGTGGGCTATCTGCTCTGGATGGCAGCAGCTGCCATTGCCTTGTTTGCGGCTTCCACCCGGCAGATCCAAGGTTCCGTCCTGAACCGTCAATTCGCCTTCTGTGGGGGTGGTTTCTCGCTCTGGCTCTGTCTCGATGACATGTTTCTGGTGCATGACCGTTACCTCGGTGAGGCGTTCCTCTACATCACCTATGCCTTCTTCACCGGGTTGCTGTTGTTCCGGTTCCGTGGGCCCCTCCAGCGCTTCGGCGGTGACACCTTTCTGGCTTCCGTTGTGCTGTTGGGCTTGTCGGTTCTGACCGATGCTCTTCAGGGCCTTTGGCCGAACTCCTACGAGACGGTGCAGATTTTTGAAGAGGGATTCAAGTTCCTCGGGATTGCCGCCTGGCTCAGTTTTTGGTGCCATTACGTCAGTTCCTCCTCCAAATCGTCTCCCCTTGAGCAGCACTGATCGATCTGCGTTTTCGCCTCGATGACGCCCTGGCCGGCCTGGTTGCGACTCGGTCTACTGCTCCCCGTGCTGGGTTTGAACGCCTTTGTGCTGAAAGGTCTGTTGGTGCAGTTCGCGCCCTTCCCTGGGTTGTTCCTGACCGCAGCTCTGCTTGCGTTCCTTTTGGACCTGCCCTGCCGCTGGCTCACCCGGCGAGGCCTGCCCCGTGCCTGGGCCATGGTCAGCGTGGTCCTGGTGACCTTGGGGCTTTTGATCTGGGCAGCCGTGGGCTTGGTGCCGTTGTTGATTGAACAGCTCAGCCAATTGATCAGTGCTTCGCCCACCTTGTTGACGGCTGCCGAACAGTGGATCGACCGCGGGCAGCTTTGGGCGCTGGACCATGGTTTGCCCGCTGATTTCGCTGATCTCAGCAGCGATTTGGTGTCCCAGTTCAGCCGTCTGGCGACGCAGCTGAGTCAGCGCTTGTTGGGGCTGTTGGGGGCAACGGTGGGCACCACGATCAATGTGGTGATCGTGTTGGTGCTGGCGGTCTTCCTGTTGCTGGGGGCGGATCCGATTGTTGAAGGCCTGGCCCGTTGGTTGCCAGACCGCTGGCGGGCGTTGGTGCAGACCACAATCGAGCGCACGTTTCGTGGCTACTTCGCTGGTCAGGTGGTGCTGGCGCTGATCCTCAGCGGAGGTCAGCTGTTGGTGTTCACCGCCTTGAACATTCCCTATGGCGTGTTGTTTGCGGTGCTGATCGGCTTCACCACCCTGGTGCCCTACGCCAGTGCCCTGTCGATTGTCTCGGTCAGTGCGGTCCTGGCGGTACAGGATCCCCGCACAGGCCTTGAACTGCTTGCCGCGGCGATCGTCGTCGGTCAGATCGTGGATCAGGTGATCCAACCGCGTTTGATGGGAAGCATTGTGGGTTTGCAACCGGCCTGGTTGCTGATCGCGTTGCCGATCGGAGCTCGGGTGGGTGCTCTCTATGGAGTGGGGGATCTGCTGGGCCTGCTGTTGGCGGTGCCTGTGGCCAGTTGCATCAAGACCCTGGCTGATGCCGCCAGGGCCGGTGATCTCAGGCCGCCGGAATCACCCCCCGCTCCTGGAGCGCTTTGATCACCAGCTCCACGCAATCGGCCAGATCCTGCTTGCCGGTGTCGATCTTCAGTTCGGGCGCCTCAGGGGCCTCGTAGGGGCTGGAGATTCCGGTGAAGTCCTTGATCTGGCCAGCCCTTGCTTTGGCGTAGAGACCTTTGGGGTCACGGGATTCGCAGACGTCGAGATCGGCGGCGCAGAACACCTCGAGGAAATCACCGTCCTCCACAAGGCCGCGGGCCTTGTCACGGTCGGCGCGGAAGGGGGAAACGAAGGCCGTCAGCACAATCACGCCTGCATCCAGGAACAGCTTGGCCACTTCACCGATGCGGCGAATGTTTTCTTCGCGGTCGGCATCAGAGAAGCCCAGGTCCTTGCAGAGTCCATGGCGGATGTTGTCCCCGTCCAGCACATAGGTGGCAAGCCCCCGCTCGAACAGAGCCGCGTTCACGGCATTGGCCAGGGTGCTCTTACCGGAACCGGACAGTCCGGTGAACCAGAGGATGGCGCTGCGGTGGCCACGCTGCTTCGAGCGCTCGTCGCGGCCCACGGAGGCCTCATGCCAGGCAATGTTGGTGGACGCACCCTTGTTGGTGAGTTCTCCGTAGGTGGGGCTGGCTGTCATGGCCATGGCATGAAGTGGCGGCCATTCTCCCTTAACCCCCAGCCCGTTTCGGCCGGTATCCCTCCTTGCTGAGCAGCTCGAGCGTCAGATCCACCTGATCGCCTTGCAGTTCGATCACGCCGTTCTTGGCGGTACCACCACTGCCGATGCGTGTTTTGAGCGTCTTCAGCAGCGCCTTGAAGCCCGCTGCATCCAGCTCCAGGCCACGGATCACGGTCACGGTTTTGCCGCCCTTGCCGCCGCGGGTGGGCTGGACCCGCACCATTTGCTGAGACTTTGCTGTGGGCTCCGTCGTAGGCCCGCTCGGTCGCTGCAGACTGTCGATGTTGCTGAATTCCTGCCAGCCTCCCTTCGGCATCAACCCGTCGCAACCGCCTTGCATTGTCGATGACCACCGCCACTCCTCGCTGGGCCGATTCCACCCGTGGCCTCGGCCGTCTGATTGAGATGTTGATCGGCATCGGTCTGCTGCGCCGTCCTCTTTTTTTCCAGGCCCGGCAGTTGATCATCCGCACAGCAGAGCGCAACGGCATCCCCTGGCGTGCCCGGCGCCGGGCGCTGCAGCAGGCGGCGGAACCGCTTCTGGCTGCCAGCGCCACGGCCGGGCTCACCCCACCGGCCTATTACCTGTCCCGCTTCCATGCCTATGAGCAGGGCAATCTCTGCTGGCAGGCCGCTGCTGAAGCCGAGCAGGCCACAGATGCCATGGCCCTGCGGGTGTGGCCAGATGAGCAGCTGAAGCCGGCCGAGGCCCAGGCCCGGCTCCGCGATGCCATCCATGCCGTGGCGGAGCCGTTGCTGCCCGCGTTGATCGATCGTGTGGTCGATCTGGGCTGTTCCGTCGGGGTGAGCACCCAGGCCCTGGCCCGCTGGCTGAATGCCCGTGCCGCGGCGAATGCCGTCGATCCTCCAACGCTGATCGGGCTGGATCTGTCGCCGGAGATGCTGTCGGTGGCCCGTGTGCGTGACGGCCAGGGGCTCGTGCAGGACTGGCGCCATGCCGCCGCGGAAGCCACCGGACTGGCTTCGGCTTCGGTGGATCTGGTCAGCCTGCAGTTCGTTTGCCATGAGCTTCCGCAGGCGGCGACCCACGCTGTTCTGGCCGAAGCAGCTCGGCTGCTGCGCCCTGGTGGTGTGCTGCTGATGGTGGATCAGGATCCCGGTTCGTCTGTGCTGCAACGCTTGCCGGCGCCGGTGGCCACATTGCTCAAGAGCACAGAGCCCTTCATTGAGCAGTACTTCGCCTTGGACATGCCTGCCGCGCTGCGGGAGGCTGGGTTCCGGAATCTCAGCATCCGTGCCTGCGACCCACGGCACCGTGTGATCGCCTGCTTACGCTGAGCCGACGCTCCGCCTTGGATCCGTGACCAGCACCCTGCCCAACGCCAGCACTCCGGATCCCTCCAACCTGCAGCCATCGGTGCGTCCTGGAGCCCACGGCCGCTTTGGTCGCTTCGGGGGTCAGTACGTGCCGGAAACCCTGATGCCGGCCTTGGCGGAACTGGAGCAGGCCGCCGCCCAGGCCTGGAACGATCCGGCCTTCACCGCTGAGCTCAACCGCCTGCTGAAGAACTACGTCGGTCGGGCGACACCTCTCTATGAGGCTGAGCGTCTGACAGCCCATTACCGCCGTGCCGACGGTGGCCCCCGCATCTGGCTGAAGCGGGAAGACCTCAACCACACCGGGGCCCACAAGATCAATAACGCCCTGGGGCAGGCTCTGCTGGCGCTGCGGATGGGCAAGAAGCGGATCATCGCCGAGACCGGTGCGGGGCAGCACGGCGTCGCCACGGCCACGGTCTGTGCCCGCTTCGGTTTGGAGTGCGTGATCTACATGGGCGCGGAAGACATGCGCCGCCAGGCCCTCAATGTGTTCCGCATGCGCCTGCTCGGGGCCACGGTGCAACCGGTGACGGCCGGCACCGCCACCCTCAAGGACGCCACCAGCGAAGCCATCCGCGACTGGGTGACCAACGTCGAGACGACCCATTACATCCTTGGCTCCGTCGCCGGCCCGCATCCCTACCCGATGTTGGTGCGCGATTTCCATGCCGTGATCGGTGAGGAATCCAAGCAGCAGTGTCAGGAGGCCTTCGGTCGACTGCCGGACGTGCTGATGGCCTGCGTTGGCGGTGGCTCCAATGCCATGGGCCTGTTCCATCCTTTTGTTCAGGACACCTCCGTGCGTCTGATTGGAGTTGAGGCCGCCGGTGATGGTGTGGCCACCGGCCGCCACGCCGCAACGATCACCGAGGGTCGTGCCGGCGTCCTCCACGGGGCGATGAGCCTGTTGCTGCAGGACGGCGATGGCCAGGTGATGGAAGCTCATTCGATTTCTGCTGGTCTCGACTACCCCGGCGTGGGGCCGGAGCACAGCTACCTGCGGGAGATCGGTCGGGCCGAATATGCGGCAGTCACCGATCAGCAGGCCCTTGATGCCCTGCGCCTGGTGAGTGAGCTTGAGGGAATCATTCCGGCCCTGGAAACGGCCCACGCCTTCGCCTGGCTTGAGCAGCTCTGCCCCACCCTGGCCGATGGCACGGAAGTGGTGATCAACTGTTCCGGCCGCGGCGACAAGGACGTCAACACCGTGGCGGAAAAGCTGGGGGATCAGCTCTGAAGCTCAAGCTTCACGCCAGCATCAATTCCAGGTGGCGGGCTACCCGCTGCACGGCGGCGCGGGCCGTGGCGTAGGCCATACGCATCGGGCCCACCAATGCCACGTGGCCGAGCCCCTCGTTGCAGCGGTAGGGAGCCTGCACCACCGCACAGGCTTCCAAGGCCGGCTGGGGATGCTCGTCGCCGATCCAGACCCGTGCGGATGCACCGCGGCTGATCAAGGTGCCGGGTTGGTCGTCGATCAGTTCCAGCAGCGGCCGAAGGCTGGCCGTGCTTTCGAATTCCGGTTCGCTCACCAGCCTTGAGAGGCCATGCACCACCACCGATGCGGGGTTCGTAGGGGTGGGTTGGTCGAGGGCGTTGCGCAGCACCGAGCCGCTGCGTTGCAATTGCCTCGGCAGCGCCTCCCAGTTCAGCTCCCCCTGCTCGAGCTGGTCTGCGGCCCACCGTTCCATGGCTATGAGTTCGGCGTCTGCCCCATGCGGCAGACGCAGGTTGAGATGGCTGGCGCGGCCATTGGCTTCCACCAGCATCACCAGCAAGCGATCACCGCTGGGCACCAGGCGGATCGTCTCCAGCTGGCGGTTCTCCAGCTGCGGTTGGGTGATCAGGCTCATCAGACCGGTGAAATCAGTCAGCCGCCGGGCCACATGCATCAGCAGGTCGTCCAGGTCGGCCCAACGCAGGCTGAGGCCGGTGAGCTCCCGCTCCAAGTGTTGAACAGCAACGCCGGGTTCCGGCAGCAGCGCATCCACGTAGTGCCGGTACCCCATCGGGCTGGGAATGCGTCCGGCCGATGTGTGGGGCTGATGCAGCAGTCCACGACGCTCCAGAGCCCCCATGGCGGAACGAACGGTGGCGGAGCTGGCGGGGATGCCGAAGCGTTGCACCAGGGTGCGGCTGCCCACTGGTTCCATCGTGTCGACGTAGTGGTGCACCGTCGCCTGAAGCACCTGTTCTTGCCGAAGGGACAGGGGCTTGCTCATCAGTAGCGGGGGACGCTGGGATCCACCTGAAGGCTCCAGGCATCAATGCCTCCCTCAAGGTTCCACACCTCGAGGCCCCAGGGTTGGTCCAGCAGCCACAGACCGAAGTGGTAACTGCGGACGCCGGCATGGCAGACCACCACAACGGCCTGATCGGGCTGGAGGTCCTTTTGCAGGGTCGCCAGCCAGGCATTGGATTGGCTCAGGGGCCGGTGCAGCACCGCGCCGGGGAAGGGGGCGATGGCAATCTCAGCCGCCTCGCGCACGTCCACCACTTGGGGTGACGGTCGTTCGCTTTGCAGCCATTGCTGCAACTCGGGCGCTTGGATGGGTTGTGGTTTGGATTGGCCCATGGCGCCATTCTGCGGTGATGGACAAAGATGAGGCGATCCGAGAACGCCGGCCCATGAAGGCCCGCCCCTTCCTCAGCGCTGCCGGAGCTGCGCTGCTGTCGCTGCTTCTTCTGGCCGCTGGTCTGCTCTGGACCATGGATCGCCAGAGCCCCCTTCAACTGGCAGAGCAGCCGTTGCATCTGCCCCGGGCGGCCCGGTTCGTGCCCCGGGATGCCGATTTGTCCCTTCACTGGCTGGCCGATCCCGTGCGGTTGCCGGCCTATGCCCAGGCTGTGGCCCCTGCCTCCCAACGCCGCGATGCCCGTGATGGTGCAAGGCAGTGGCGTGAAGGGGTCTTTGCCTTGGCGGGCCTGCAGTTCGCTGTTGAGCTGGAGCCCTGGCTTGGAGAGGAGGTCAGCCTCACCCTCACCGATGGGGTCTCCCACGCTGGTTGGGTGTTGGCTTTGACCAGTCGGGATCACGACGGCGCCCGGCGCTTTCTGCAACGGTTCTGGCAGACCCGCAGCCTGGCGGGCACCGACCTCCAGATCAGCAGTTACCGCGGAATCGGTGTGATCAGCGGTCAGGGGGCGTTGGTGGGCCATGACCCCCAACCCCTGGCGACGGCCTTGATCGATGACGATCTGCTTCTGGTGGCCTCAGGCCGGGGCGTGCTGGAGCAAGCCCTCGATGTCTCCCAGCTGCCGGATCAGCATCAGCTGGGGGATCAACGCCTGCAGCGTCAGGTGGCTGAGCTCGGTCAAGGCGTGGCTCTGCTTACGGCCTCTCCCCACGCCCTTGAGCATTGGTTGCAGCTGCCCGAGCGGGTGGCCCAACGGGACGATCTGAGCGGACTTGTGGCATCGCTTCGGCCGGAGGGGGCCACCCTGGCGGTGGATGGGCGCCTCGGATTCCGGCAATCCCTTGGCGCCGACCCCTGGCCTGGCCTGAAGGATCTGACCGCCTCGGCCGGAGGCCATGCCCGCTGGCTGGCTCAGCTGCAGAGTCCAGCCCGTCTGTTGGATCCCAGCGAAAGTCATCCGCTGGCCCAATGGTTCGGTCCGGAGCTGGAGAAGCGCTTGGCGGACCAGCCGTCGGCAGAGGCTGTTGTGGGGGCCGATGACGGTCCTCTGCTTTGGCAGGACCAACCCGAGGGCTGGCTGCTGGCCACCCGCCCGCAAAGCCCCGCCAGGGATGTGGTGGATGCGCGTCTGCAGGAGCAGGGTCTGACCCGCTCTGAGCTGGAAGGCGATGGCGAGGTGTTGAGTGTGTGGACGCGTCTGGTGCGCCAGCGAGGCCGCCAGCCAGGGGTGGATGCCCAGTTGGCCGCGGCTCAGGTCCGCGACGCTTCCCTGAACTGGTGGGGTGAGTCCTTGGTGGCGCTGGCGCAGCGCCAGAACGGCCGTGCCCTTCAGCCCCGCTTGAACCAGTGGCAGGAACTCACAGCGTCTTCCCAACCAGCGCAGGCCCTCCTGCTGGCGGAGGACCCGGCCCGATCCCTGTTGGGGCGATGGCGGCCCTGGGCCCTGCTGCAGGTGATGGCGGGGCGGCCCCTGCTGAACCAGGTCCGCGGGCTGGCGGTTGCCGTTGATGCTGATCGCCAGGAGGAGGGCGGCCCCGAGATTCCGTTGCATGCCCGGCTCCAACTCGGTTGACCTGCTCCTGCTGCGGCATGGCATCGCCGAACCCCGCCTGGCGGGGCGGGATCATCCGGATCGTCCCCTGACCGCCGCCGGCCGTCAGCGCACGCAGCTGGTGATGGCGGCCCTGGTGCGGCGGGGGGTGCGGCTGGATCGTCTGCTGTCCAGCCCTTACCGCCGAGCTCTGCAAACCGCTGAACTGGCCCTGGAGGCGGGGCTTGCCTCAGAGCTTGCGGTGGACGAACGACTCGAACCAGGAGGAGCCCTCGAAACGCTGCTGACGGCAGCCGATGGGCGCCTCGGTCTGGTGGGCCATGAGCCGGATCTGGGCGATCTGGCCTGCGGTCTTCTGGGGTGTGCTCCGGGTGCCCTGGTGCTGAAGAAAGCCGGTGTGATCCAGCTGCGTCATTCCACCGGCCAGTGGCAGGTGCAGGCCTTGCTTCGGCCATCACTGCTGATTGACGATTTAGGTTGCTGTTAGAGGCAATCAGGCGGTGGCCCAGCAGCAGACAGGCGACCTGCGCCATGCGCGGACCGGGATCGAATTGCGTCCAGGCCTGGATGGCGTGCCTGCAACCCAGTCGGCGATCTGCGACATCGATGGAGAGCAGGGGCTGCTCACCTATCGCGGCTACCCGATGCAGGATCTGGCGGCCAACAGCAGCTTCCTGGAAACCGCCTATCTGCTGATTTGGGGAGAGCTGCCCAGCCGCAAGCAGTTGGCGGAGTTTGAGCACGCCGTGCAGATGCACCGGCGGGTCAGCTTCCGGGTGCGGGACATGATGAAGTGCTTTCCGGCCAGCGGCCATCCGATGGACGCGCTGCAGTCCAGTGCCGCCTCCCTGGGGCTGTTCTATTCGCGCCGGGCGATCGACGACCCGCAGTACATCTATGACGCGGTGGTGCGGCTGATCGCCAAAATCCCCACGATGGTGGCGGCCTTTCAGCTGATCCGCAAAGGCCAGGACCCAATTCAGCCCAGGGATGATCTGGCCTACTCCGCCAATTTCCTCTACATGCTCACGGAACGTGAGCCGGATCCCCTGGCGGCGAGGATCTTTGATCGATGCCTGATGCTCCATGCCGAGCACAGCCTTAACGCCAGCACCTTCAGTGCCCGGGTCACCGCCAGCACCCTCACCGACCCCTATGCCGTGGTGGCCTCAGCCGTCGGCACCCTGGCGGGCCCGCTCCACGGCGGCGCCAATGAAGACGTCCTCGCCATGCTCGAGCAGGTGGGCAGTCCCGAGAATGCCGGCGCTTTCCTGGATGAGGCCATCGCAGCCAAGCGCAAAATCATGGGCTTCGGCCACCGGGAATACAAGGTCAAAGATCCCCGTGCCGTGATTCTCCAGGCCCTGGTTGAGGAGATGTTCGCCAGCTTCGGCCACGACGACCTCTACGACGTGGCCCGGGCGATTGAAGAGGAAGCGGCGTCCCGCCTCGGCCCCAAAGGCATCTATCCCAACGTGGATTTCTATTCGGGCCTGGTGTATCGCAAGCTCGGTATCCCCAGGGATCTGTTCACGCCGGTCTTTGCCATTGCCAGGGTCGCCGGCTGGCTGGCCCATTGGCGGGAGCAGCTCGGGGCGAACCGGATTTTCCGGCCTTCGCAGATCTACTCCGGATCCCAGCCACGCTCCTGGATGCCCATTGAGGAGCGCGTCCCGGCTCCGGCCGCCTAAGTTGCACCCACTTCCGTCGACACCATGGTGAGTCCGGGACTGGACCTGGAATTGAGCTTTAGCCAGGCCCTGCAAGGGTTTGGCTTCTCTCCCGAGGTGGCGAGGCTGCTTTGGCTGCCGCTGCCGATGCTGCTGGTCCTGGTGGCTGCGGTGGTGGGTGTGCTGGTTTCGGTATGGCTGGAACGCAAGATTTCCGCCGCTGTCCAGCAGCGGATCGGTCCTGAATACGCCGGTGCCCTGGGCGTGCTTCAGCCCCTTGCTGATGGCCTCAAGCTGTTGGTCAAAGAAGACATCATTCCGGCGCGGGCCGACAGCCTGTTGTTCACCCTCGGCCCGGTGTTGGTGGTTGTGCCGGTGATCATCTCCTGGCTGATCATTCCCTTTGGCCAGAACCTGCTGATCAGCAACGTGGGCGTGGGGATCTTTCTTTGGATCGCCTTCAGCAGCATTCAGCCGATTGGCCTGCTGATGAGCGGCTATGCCTCCAACAACAAGTATTCGCTGCTCGGGGGGCTGAGGGCCGCGGCTCAATCGATCAGCTACGAAATTCCCCTTGCTCTGGCGGTGCTGGCCATCGTCATGATGTCCAATTCGCTGAGCACGGTCGACATTGTGGGTCAGCAGACCGGTGCCGGCATTTTGAGCTGGAACATCTGGCGTCAGCCGGTGGGCTTCCTGATTTTCTGGATCTGTGCCCTTGCTGAGTGTGAGCGGCTCCCCTTCGACCTTCCCGAAGCTGAGGAAGAACTGGTGGCTGGCTATCAGACCGAGTACGCGGGCATGAAGTTCGCCCTCTTCTACCTTGCGGGTTACATCAACCTGGTGCTCTCGGCCGTTCTGGTCAGCGTTCTGTATCTCGGTGGTTGGGGCTTTCCGATCCCTGTGGAGTGGCTGGCCGGCTGGTTGAATCAGCCCATCGATGCTCCCGTGGTCCAGGTGATCACGGGCACCGTCGGCATCGTGATGACGGTGCTCAAGGCTTATTTGCTGGTGTTCGTGGCGATCCTGCTGCGCTGGACCACCCCTCGCGTGCGCATCGACCAGCTGCTCGACCTGGGCTGGAAGTTCCTTCTGCCCCTGTCCTTGGTGAACCTTCTGGTGACAGCAGCCCTCAAGCTCGCCTTCCCGGTTGCTTTCGGCGGCTAGGTTTTCCTACCTAGGATTCTTGCTCTCGGCTCCGCTTCGTTCTCTCCCTTTCAGACCATGTTCGGCTTCCTCAAACAGGTCGGTGATTACACCCGGGATGCAGTCGATGCAGCTCGGAATCTGGCCCAGGGCTTCTCGGTCACCTTCGATCACATGCAGCGCCGTCCGGTCACGGTGCAGTACCCCTACGAGAAGCTCATTCCTTCCGAGCGCTACAGGGGCAGGATTCACTACGAATTCGACAAGTGCATTGCCTGTGAGGTGTGTGTGAGGGTCTGCCCGATCAACCTGCCGGTGGTGGATTGGGTGATGAACAAAGCCACGAAGAAGAAGGAGCTGCGCAATTACTCGATCGATTTCGGCGTCTGCATTTTCTGCGGCAACTGCGTCGAGTACTGCCCCACCAACTGCCTCTCGATGACGGAGGAGTATGAGCTGGCGGCCTTTGATCGTCACAGCCTCAATTACGACAATGTCGCCCTCGGACGCCTTCCCACCAGCGTCACCACCGACCCTTCGGTCGTGCCGTTACGGGAACTCGCCTATCTGCCTGCGGGCGAGATGGATCCCCATAATGTGCCTGCAGATCGGCCCCGAGCTGGCCAATTGCCGTCCCAGGTGCTGGAGACCCTCACCCCTCCAGCCAAGCCCGCTGCCAAGAATGAGGGACAATCCTCCAGTGAGGCCAAGGAGGGCGACGCATGACCATCGCGACCACCACTGAGCTGATCTGTTTCCTGGTGCTGTCCGCCGTTGTGGTGATTGGTGCCCTTGGTGTTGTGCTGCTCAGCAACATCGTCTATTCCGCCTTCCTGCTGGGCGGGGTGTTCACCGCCGTTGCAGGGCTCTACCTGCTGCTGAACGCCAGTTTCGTGGCCATGGCCCAGATCCTTGTGTACGTGGGTGCGATCAATGTGTTGATCCTGTTCGCGATCATGCTTGTCAACAAGCGGGAAGACCTCAAGGCCATCGCCAACCTCACCACCCGTCGGGTGGTGTCTGCCGGCGTCTGCGCCGGTCTGCTGGCATTGCTGGTTCGTGTGGTGGTCACCACCCCCTGGTCGCTCCCCGGTCCTGCCGCTGTGGGTGAAGAAGCCACAGCCCGCATTGGTGAACATCTGTTCACCGATTACCTGTTGCCGTTTGAGGTGGCATCGGTCCTTTTGTTGATGGCCATGATCGGCGCCATCGTGCTGGCCCGTCGTGATGTGCTGGCCACCGATGTGGTCACCGGTGAAGTGGCCGATCAAGGCCTGATTGAAAAGGCCCGAACTCCCCTGTTGATGAATCGAGCGGACTGATGAGCGATTTCCTTGCCACGCTTCCATCCCTCCAGGCCTACCTCCTGGTGGCCGCCATGCTCTTCTGCATCGGCGTCTGGGGCCTGATCAACAGCCGCAATGCGGTGCGCGTGCTGATGAGCATTGAGTTGATGCTCAATGCCGTGAACATCAACCTGATGGCCTTTTCCTCCTTTGTGGATGGTGATCTGATTCGCGGTCAGGTGTTCGCGGTGTTCGTGATCACGGTGGCCGCTGCTGAGGCCGCCGTTGGTCTGGCGATCCTGCTGTCGCTTTACCGCAATCGCGTTACCGTCGACATGGAGCAGTTCAACCTGCTGCGCTGGTAACCCCCGCACACCTGGGTCATGCGTCTCGATCGGGTCTGGGTGATCTATCGGGCCGACAGCCAGCCTGCCCAGCGTGAAGCCCGCCAATGTGCCAAGGAGCTGAAAGCCCTTGGATCCCATGTCGTGACCGCAATGTCCGGCCCTCGTGTGAACCCTTTCCCCGGCTTGCTGGCTGTTGAAGAGTCGTTGCCCGACCTGGCCCTTGTGCT
Source organism: Synechococcus sp. KORDI-52 (assembly GCF_000737595.1). Lineage (NCBI taxonomy): Bacteria > Bacillati > Cyanobacteriota > Cyanophyceae > Synechococcales > Synechococcaceae > Synechococcus > Synechococcus sp. KORDI-52. Next base: position 780,696 of record NZ_CP006271.1, read on the forward strand.
GGGTGGTGACGGCACAGTGCTGGGCGCTGCCCGCCACCTGGCGGTGTACGACATTCCAATCCTGAGCATCAATGTGGGGGGGCACCTTGGCTTTCTCACCCATGACCGCCGGGTGTTGCGCGGCGATCAGATCTGGCAACGCCTTCAGGACGATCAGTTCGCGATCGAACGGCGCATGATGCTTCAGGCGATGGTGGATCGCCGCTCTGCTGAGGACCGTGCGGCCTCCCCCGGTCCGTTGCAACAGCCGGATCTTGAAGACGATGAGGAGCACCATTGGGCCCTCAACGACATCTACCTGCGGGCCTATCGCGATGAGATTTCGCCCACATGCACCCTGGAGCTGGAGATCGATGGGGAAGTGGTCGATCAGGTGCGTGGTGATGGTCTGATCCTCTCCACGCCTACGGGATCAACTGGTTACGCCCTTGCGGCAGGGGGACCGATCCTGCATCCCGGCATCGATGCCATCATCGTCGCACCGATCTGTCCGATGAGCCTGTCCAGTCGAACGCTGGTGGTGCCGCCCAGGGCCAGGTTGGCGATCTGGCCCCTGGGGGCTGGTGATCACCGCATCAAGCTGTGGAAGGACGGTGTGGGCTGCACGGTTCTGGAACCCGGGGAGTGCTGTGTCGTTCAGCAGGCCCGTCACCATGCCCTAATGGTGCTGCTCAATCAAAGTCCTTCGTATTACAGAACCCTGTCCCACAAGCTTCATTGGGCGGGAAGCCTGAATGCGGCGCAGCCGTCCCAGAATTGAGCCATGGCCCTGGAAATTGAACGGCGCTTTCTGGTGCGGTCTGATGCCTGGCGCAGCTGTGCCGGCCCGGCACAGGCGCTGCGCCAGGGCTACCTGGCCGCCAGTGCCGAGGGAGTGACGGTTCGGATGAGATTGCGCGGCACCGATCAGGCCTGGCTCACCCTGAAGGCGGCGGCGGATGCCGCTGGCCTGGTGCGCCATGAGTTCGAATATCCGATTCCGGTGGCGGATGCCGAAGCTCTCTGGGAGCTGGCACCGCACCGGCTGGAGAAGGTCCGCTATGTCCTCGATCACCCTGGCGGAGACTGGGTTGTGGATTGTTTTCATGGGGGGAATGCCCCTCTGCTCCTGGCAGAGGTGGAGCTGGCATCGGCCCAGGTGGATCTGTTGATTCCAGCCTGGTGTGGCGAGGAGATCACCGGACAGTCCCGCTGGAGCAATGCGGTGCTGGCGCAGCACCCTGTTCAGTCCTGGCCGGAGCAGGAGCGCCGCCGTTGGGATCTGGTTTGAAACCGGACTGGATTTGTCTTCAGGTTTCCTTTAGCTTTAAGGAGTTCTGATCTGGTGGCTGTTTCCAGTGGTGGGTCTGTACGACACAACTGGAATGCTCCGCTTTGCGGGCTCAAGCGTTGAAGCGTGCCTTGAATACGCCACGCTGTTTCAGATTCCCGTCGGCCCCACATCCCTGCAAAGTCTGCCGGAGCCGCTCAGCTCCACCATCAGGGTGAGGGGGGATCGTTTTCTGGAAGGACGCAACAGTTGAAACCGTCCCGACAGATCTTGCCGTTGTCCATGGCCCAGTTCAGCAACGCAACCCTGTTCTTGGAACCGGTTTTGGTGAACACGTTGCTTACATGGTTGTCGACGGTGCGTTTGCTGATGGTGAGACGATCAGCGATCTCCTGATTGGTCAGTCCCTCGGCCACAAGCTCGATGATCTCGATCTCCCTTGCAGAGAGGGAGATCTCCAGAGGATCCGTGCCGTCGAGGGAGGACATAATTGACCACCGTTGGATTCATGCTAGTCCGGACGACCGGTCTGATCCTGCATAGTGGGCCGGTGAAATGGAACGAGATTTGAGGACGGCGCTGCAGCGCGCGATTGAGGCCGGGGATCAGGTGCTCACCGCCGAGGTGATGCCTCCCCGTGGAGCCGATCCCTCGCACATGCTGGCCATGGCTGCATCGCTGCAAGGCCGTGTTCATGCGGTGAATGTGACCGATGCCAGCCGGGCTGTGATGCGGATGAGCAGCCTGGCCTCCTGCAAGTTGCTGCTGGAGGCCGGGCTGGAACCGGTGTTGCAGATGGCCTGCCGCGATCGCAATCGCATCGCCCTCCAGGCGGATCTGCTCGGTGCCCATGCGTTGGGGATCCGCAACCTGTTGTGTCTCACAGGCGATCCGGTGCGGGCGGGAGACCAGGCGAATGCTCGGCCGGTGAATGAGTTCGAGTCGGTGAAGCTTTTGCAGCAGGTGGACGCCCTCAATCGGGGCGTGGATCCCGTGCAGGGCACCCTGCCCGATGGGGCGACCACGCTGTTCGCAGGTTGTGCCGCTGACCCGCAATCCAGGAGCTGGAGCGGTCTCCAGCGCCGGTTGCAGCGCAAGCAGGGGGCGGGAGCCCGCTTCGTTCAAACCCAGATGGTGATGGACCCTGAAGCGCTCGAGCGCTTCCAGCGCGAGCTGGCCGGCCCCCTGGACCTGCCCGTGCTCGCTGGCGTGTTTCTGCTGAAGTCAGCCAAGAATGCCCGGTTCATTAACCGGGTTGTGCCGGGAGCCTGCATTCCCGATGCGTTGATTCATCGGCTGGAGTGCGCCGAGAATCCAGCCATGGAGGGTGTGGCCATCGCTGCTGAACAGGTGAAGCGCTATCTCGGCATCGTTCGGGGCGTGCACCTGATGGCGATCAAGTCGGAGGAGCGCATTCCAATGATCCTGGATCGCGCCGGCGTCAGCTCGCTGCCTGGGTGAGGTCGGTGCCCAGCAGCTCCGCCATGGCTTTCTGCTGTGGGGAAGGCTCCACCAGGTCTTGACGACGGGCATCGGTGATCAGCCAGTCGAGCGAGGCCTCCTGCAGATCGAAGTGATCACCGTCCTTGCCCACGCAATAGCGGCCGAACACCAGCTTCTCGAGCAGTTGCACGCCGGGGCCGATGCGTGAGTAGTCGAAGATGATCGAATTGTCGATCGTGGCGCCTTCACAGATGTGGCAGCTGGGGCCGATCATGGTGGGTCCAACGATCGTTGCGCCGTCTTCAATCTTGGTCATGCCGCCCACGTACACGGGGCCGCTGACGTTGATCTTGTCCCAGTTGGCGGCCACATTCAGACCGGTGTAGACACCTGGGAGAACCTCCTTTCCGGGAATGCCAACTTGCCGAACATCGCCCATCAACACGCTGCGGATGGCTTGCCAGTAGTCGGGAACCTTGCCGATATCCACCCATTCGAAATCCATTGGAATGGCATAGAAGGGTGCCCCGAGCTCGGCCAGTTTCGGGAACAGATCCGAGCCGATATCGAAGGACTGACCCGAAGGGATGTGCTCAAAGATCTCCGGCTCGAAGATGTAGATGCCGGTGTTGATCGTGTCGCTGAGGGCTTCGTCGACGCTGGGCTTTTCCTGAAAGCTTGAAATTCTGTTTTGGTCATCGGTGACCACAACGCCGTAGCTGCTCACCTGATCCTTGGGGACCCGTTTGGTGACGAGGCTCGCGATGGCGCCTTTCTCACGGTGCAGACGAACCGCTTCGCTGAGATCAAGATCGATCAGTGCATCACCGCAGAGCACCACGAAGGTGTCGTCGAAGAAGTGCTGGAAATCTTGGATCTTCTTGAGTCCGCCGGCAGACCCGAGGGCACTGCCAATCAGTTCACCTTCCTCAATGCGGCCTTCGAAGCTGTACGCAATCTCAACCCCGAAACGCTGGCCATCCCGAAAGTAATTTTCGATCTCTTCGGCCAGGTGGGAGACGTTCACCATCACCTCGGTGAAGCCGTGCTCCTTGAGCAGTTCCAGCAGAAATTCCATCACCGGCTTCTGCAGGATCGGAATCATTGGCTTGGGGATCACATGGGTGATCGGTTGGACCCGCGTCCCCTTGCCAGCCGCCAGAATCATCGCCTTCATTGGCGTTCGGTCGGGTCAATAGAAGGTAGTGACCATAGACCCGGTCTTAGGCCGCCATGGCCGTCCGGGTCGGCGATGGATCTGGCCCCTGCAGGCTGCTGATCGGAAGTTGTGTTGCGGTGCCACTAGCAGGGATGAATTTCAGCCGCAGCGGGCCATGAAGCCAGCCCTCCTGCTCCAGTTCAACCCGGCCCTGGGAGGAGAGAAACAGCAGGGCCCAGAACACGCCGACGCGGTCGCGGTCCAGGTCTGTGGCCGCGGCGATCTTCCACTGGTCAACGAGCTGATCGAAGCCCACCCAGTCCAGGGCGGTCTCCCAGCTGTTCAAAAACACCCCCAGTGCTGCGGTTGTTTCCGGGAGCTTTTCGCGGTGGGCCAGCCCGGCCACCTGGGCGATGGCTTCACGGTTGCTGTAGCGCTTCTGCCGTTTGCGGCGGCGCGCTTCAAGTTCATCTGATTCCAGCTGCTCAGCAATCGATTCCAGCTGTTCGATCAACTCCCCGAGAGTGACGGGGCGTCGTAACGGTGGTGGCGCCACGGGACGCCGCTGCAGATGGCGTTCCGGCCGTCGCGGCAGATCAAAGGCAGGATCCAGCCAACCTTGCTCATCGAAGTCGGCGTCGAAGTGATCTTCGACCTCTGGCGCAGGGGGCAGCATGCTGGTTTCGAGCATCTCGGCCTTCAGTCCCACGAGCACGGAGGCGGCGAGGAAGGCTTCGCTGCTCTCGGCCAGGTCCCGCTCGTAACTGCCGCCCCGACCGGCCAGGGCGGCCGCCACCTGCCCGGGAACTTCAATGCGTTGCCGCAGTTGATCCAGAAAGCCGTCGATGACGGCAATCACATCAACATCCCAGGGATCGAGATCCCCCCGTTCCGCTGCGTCCTGAAGCAGCCGAATCGCAAGGCGGGCTCCAGCATCAGCGCCGTCATTGGGGGCCACCTGGAGCAAGTCAATTCACCCTCTCCGGGCAAGGTATCGGGCGCAAACGGGTGCTGCCAGGGGGCGTTTAGCGATTGTTCAGCGCCGTCAGCTCTCATTCGGCTGAGCTGCCATCGGCCTCATCGCTATCGCTTTCGGTGGAACGGCTGGTCACCGTGGTGGCAGGCAGGAGACCCAGCTGGGTTTCAACAGTGGAGCGGTAACGGCTGAGGTCGGTCTCCAGCTCCTGGATGCGCACCTGCTGGGCTTCGTATTCGTTCGCCTTGCTGAACTGTTCAACGTTGTTGAGCATGCCGGTCCAGGCCGCGAAGAACCAGGCCGACACGGCTCCCAACCCTGATGCCAGCAGCAGCAGACCCGCCAACGGCAGGGTGTACTCGATCCCCGGAAGCACGTGAACCGTCGTGGGGCTGGTGTTCTCCAGGGTGAAGAACACGGTGATCAGTCCGAAGCTGAAAATCAGGCCGAAGTTGATCTGACGCATGGCAGGGGAGCGCTCTTTCGGACCCTACGGACGGTTGGGTGGGAATGAATCGGAATCGATACGTGATTTATGACGCGCCCACGGCAGGGGCTCGAATCGCCGCTGGAACCGGCGCCTGACTTCGAATCAGGGGGGCCGTTGGTGAGATCACCTGTTCCATCGCACCCAGGTTTCGGCTCACCAGGGCTTCGATCGAGCTGCGGTAGCTGTCGGTCATCAGCTTGGGGTACAGCCCGATTCCGATGATCGGCACCAGCAGGCAGCCGATGATGTAGACCTCGCGAGGCTCCGCATCCACCAGGTTGGTGTGGGACACCAGCTCCTCTTTCTCCTTGCCGAAGAAGATCTCCCGCAGCATCGAGAGCAGGTAGATCGGTGTGAGGATCACCCCCACAGCGGCCAGCCCGCAGATCACCACGCGGAAGGGCAGGGTGTAAGCCTCATCGGTGGCAAATCCGGCGAACACCATCAGTTCGCTCACGAATCCGCTCATGCCGGGCAGGGCCAGGGAGGCGAGGGCACACACCGTCCAGAGCGCGAACATGATTCGCATCTTCTGGCCAATGCCTCCCATCTCATCCAGCTGAAGCGTGTGGGTGCGGTCGTAGGTGGCACCCACGAGGAAGAACAGGCTGGCGCCGATTAAGCCGTGGCTGATCATCTGCAGCATGGCTCCACTGGTGCCCAGGGCACTGAAGCTGCCCACGCCGATCAGCACGAAGCCCATGTGGCTGATCGAGCTGTAGGCGATCTTTCGCTTGAGGTTGCGCTGGGCGAAGGATGTGAGCGCGGCGTAGATGATGTTCACCACCCCCAGCACGATCAGCAATGGTGCGAACTGGGAGTGGGCCGCTGGCAGCAGTTCACAGTTGAAGCGCAGCAAGGCATACCCGCCCATCTTCAGCAGGATGCCGGCCAACAACATATGCACCGGTGCTGTGGCTTCGCCATGGGCATCCGGTAGCCAGGTGTGCAAGGGCACGATGGGCAGCTTCACGCCGAAGGCGATCAGTAGCCCGGCATAGCAGAGCAGTTGAAAGCCCGTTCCGAAGTCTTTGGCCGCAAGAGCGGTGTACTCAAAACTGGGGGTGCCGCCGCCGAAGAAGCCCATGGCCAGGGCGGCCAACAGGATGAACAACGAGCTGCCGGCGGTGTAGAGGATGAATTTGGTGGCGGCGTACTGACGTTTCTTGCCGCCCCAGATGGCCAACAGCAGATACACCGGGATCAGTTCCAGCTCCCAGGCCAGGAAGAACAGCAACATGTCCTGCACGGCAAAGACAGCGATCTGGCCGCCATCCATGGCCAGCAGCAGGAAATAAAACAATCGAGGTTTGAAGCTCACCGGCCATGCCGCCAGGCAGGCCAGGCTGGTGATGAAGCTGGTGAGCAGAATCAGCGGCATGGAGAGTCCATCGGCTCCCACCGCCCAGGTGAGGCCAAGATCCGGCAGCCAGCTCACCCGTTCGGACAGCTGCAGGCCGCTCAGGCTGGGGTCATAGCCGGTGAGGTAGGCCGCAACGGTGATCAGGAAGGTGATCAGCGTCACGATCAGGGCGTACCAGCGCACCTGCTTGCCGTCGCCTTGGTCGGGAACCAGCGGAACCAGAAGGGCTCCAACGATCGGCACCAGGATCGACAGGCTCAGCCATGGAACGGTGGCCTGCACCGGATCGCTGAGACCGGCGACTGCGAATTCGAACACGCTGTGATCCGATCCTCACTGGCTGGATCGTAGAAATCATGGGCGCTGTGTCATCACCTCGATAGGCGATGACACACATGTGTGATGGGCTCAAGCGATTGGACCGCCGATCACTCCGAAGAGAACCACCAGACCAATCACTCCAGCGAACACAATCAGCGCATAGAACTGGGCCCGTCCGGTCTCGAGATATTTGAGACCTTCGCCGCTGCCGAGGGTGAGCAGTCCGGTGAGGTTGACCACGCCGTCCACCACTTTGGCGTCCACCTCGAGAACCTCCCGCGCCAGTTTGCGGCTGCCCCGCACAAACAGCTTTTCGTTCACCACATCGAGATACCACTTATTGGCGAGGAAGGCATTCACCGCCGGGAAGCGTCCTGCCACCAGCTGCCCCAGATCGATCCGACGCAGGGCATAGGCCAGAACAGCCAGGGTGATGCCGGCAACGGAGATGGCCACGGAGGCGCCAGCCAGAGGCAGAAACTCGCCCCAGCTGAACTGTTCCGCCATTTCAAGGGCTTCCTCAGGATTCAACAGCTCTGCGAAGCGGCTGTTCCAGGGGGTGCCCAGCAGGCCAATCAGCACGGAAGGCACCGCCAGCACCGCCAGAGGGGCCGCCATGGGCCAGGCCGACTCATGCACGCTGCCCCCATGGGCATGGTGCTCGGAAGGATCCTTGCCGGCTGCGGTCAGCAGCTGGGCTTGTATGGCGGTGTCGTTGCCGCGGAACTCCCCTTCAAAGGTGAGGAAATAGAGGCGGAACATGTAGAAAGCGGTCATCCCTGCCGTCAGGAAGCCCACCACCCAGAGCAGGGGATAGCTGTTGAAGGCCTGGCCAAGAATTTCATCCTTGCTCCAGAAGCCGGCCAGGGGCGGAATGCCGCTGATGGCGATGCAGCCGATGAAGAAGGTGATCGAGGTGACGGGCATCTTCTTGCGCAGGCCGCCCATCAGGCGCATGTCCTGGGCGAGGACGGGCTCGTGGCCCACCACCTCCTCCATGGCATGGATGACGGAGCCTGATCCCAGGAACAACATCGCCTTGAAGAAGGCGTGGGTCACAAGGTGGAAGATGCCGGCGACCGGGGCACCGCAACCCATGGCCAGCATCATGTAGCCGAGCTGGGAAACGGTGCTGTAGGCCAGACCCTTCTTGAGGTCCATCTGGGTGAGGGCAATGGAGGCTCCCAGGAAGCAGGTGATCGTGCCAACGACGGCGATCACGGTTTGAACGACGGGGAACTGGGCGTAGAGGGGATCAAGGCGAGCCACCAGAAACACCCCTGCGGCAACCATCGTGGCGGCGTGAATTAAGGCTGAAATCGGCGTCGGGCCCTCCATGGCATCGGGCAGCCAGACGTGGAGGGGGAACTGGGCCGACTTGGCCATCGGACCCATGAACACCAGCAGGCAGAGCAGCAGCGCAGCCCATGGCGCCACCGTTCCAGTGCTCAGGCCGTTCTGCAGACCATCGGCGATTCCCTGGAAATCGAAGCTCCCGGTGGCCCAGAACAGGCCAAGGATGCCCAGCAGCAGGCCGAAGTCACCCACCCGGTTCACCACAAAGGCCTTCTGAGCAGCGTGGGCGGCACCGTCGCGGTCGTACCAGAAGCCCACCAGCAGATAGGAGCACATCCCCACCAGCTCCCAGAAGACGTAGATCTCGAGGAGATTGGGGCTGATGATCAACCCCAGCATCGAGCTGCTGAACAGCGCCAGGTAGGTGAAAAAGCGCACATAACCCTTGTCGTGAGCCATGTAGCCGTGGGAATACACCAGCACCAGCAGCGCGATGGTGGTGACCAGCGCCAGCATCACGGCCCCTAGGGGGTCCACCACGTAGCCCATCGGCAGGACGAAGCTGCCGGCACTGGCCCAGACGAAAAGATGCTCGACCGGTGGGGCGCCATTCAGCTGGTTGAACAGGATGCTGTAGCTGAGGGCCGCAGCTGCACCAACACAGGAGATCAACAGCAGCGCAACGGGTTTGCGCAATCGGTTGATCGTGCGGTTGAAGCTGATCAATCCCAACCCGGTCAGCACAGCGCCGAACAGGGGTAGAACGGGAATGAGCCAGGCGAGTTCCTCGGCCGAGGGCATCCGCAAACAGCAGGTTGAAGCGAGTGTAGGCAGCTCAGCCCAGCAGGTTCTGGAGTGCTGAATTGCGCATCAACTCGGCAGCCGTAGGAATGAAGCGATGGGCCCACCAGAACACGCCGACGGCGATGGCGATGCCCAGTTGCGCTGGTCGAACGAATTCCTGCCACTGCAGCTGCTGGCGTCCATCCAGCACCGCCGCGAAGGGCACGATCGAGGTGCTGGCCTTGAGCTCATCAAAGGCCTCGCCGAAGCGGGCCTTCAGGCGCCGGTCGCCATGCCAGACGGCGAAGAGGTGATGGCCGATCAGGCCCACGCAGGTCACCAGCATGAAGCTGCTTCCGATCCAGAGGGCGTGGGTGAGGCACCAGAGAACTTGGCCGATGGCCTGGGGATGGCGGCTGATGCGGATGATCCCTGTGGCGTAAAGACGCACCTGCGGCTTCAGCACCGCCGGGATCTCCAGCAGGTTGTACGTGGCGGGATACAGGAACAGAAAGCTGATGGCGGTCCCGATCCAGATCAACGGAATCACCCCCGGCACGCCCTGGACGTTCCACAGCCGCACCCCGTCATAGCGATGGGCCAGGAACCATCCGATCACCACCACGGCCGAGGGAATGCTCACCGCCGCGAAGATCAGGCGCCAGGCTCGTGCTCCGATCAGGGCCTCAGCGCGGCTGCGCAGGGCTGCGCCACCGCTGTGAATCACCGCAAACAGGATCAGCAGCACCAGCATCACGATGCTGCTGTGGTGGGTTGAGGCCATGGCCGCTGCATTGGGAGGGCGTGATTCTGGCTGGCGACCCCGGCAGTCCTACATTTCAGCTGTTCCTCCGGGTGTCCCGCGGTGGCCGACCTGCCGTTCACCCTCGACCAGCTGCGGATCCTTCGCGCGATTGTGAGTGAGGGCAGCTTCAAGAAAGCCGCCGACAGCCTCTACGTCACCCAGCCCGCCGTCAGTCTTCAGATTCAGAATCTGGAGAAGCAGTTGGAGGTCTCGCTGTTCGACCGCGGTGGGCGCAAGGCCCAGCTCACGGAAGCCGGCCATCTGCTGCTGAGTTACTGCGATCGGATCCTCAGCCAGTGCCACGAAGCCTGCCGGGCGCTGGATGATCTCCACAACCTCAAAGGAGGATCCTTGATTGTGGGGGCAAGTCAGACCACGGGCACTTATCTGATGCCCCGGATGATCGGTTTGTTCCGCCAGAAGTACCCGGAGGTGTCGGTGCAGCTCCAGGTCCACAGCACCCGGCGCACCGGTTGGAGTGTGGCTAATGGCCAGATCGACCTGGCGATCATCGGTGGTGAATTGCCGGCGGAACTCAACGAACTGCTTCAGGTGGTCCCCTACGCCAGTGATGAGCTGGCGCTGGTGTTGCCGGTGAAGCATCCGTTGGCCCGACTGGCTGAACTCACCAAGGAAGACCTGTATCGCTTGGGTTTCGTCTGCCTCGACGCGCAATCCACCACCCGAAAGATGGTCGACCAGCTCCTGGCCCGCTCCGGCCTCGATGTGCAGCGCCTGCGTATCGACATGGAGCTGAATTCGCTGGAGGCCATCAAGAATGCTGTTCAGGCGGGCCTTGGTGCCGCCTTTGTTCCGGTGGTGTCGATCGAGCGGGAGTTATCGGCCGGAACGATTCACCGGCCCCAGGTGGCTGATCTGCAGGTGCGCCGCCAGCTCAAGTTGATCACCCATCCCGCCCGCTACTGCTCACGGGCTTCGGTGGCTTTCCGCAATGACGTCTTGCCCGTCTTCGCCAGCGCGGACAGCCCGATACGACAGGCACCGAAAGCCGTACCTGGGGCGATCGGGGAGCCGCTGATTCAGAACTGATCGGCTTCCGGAGTCAGACCAACCGTGTCGTCAGCCACGCCTCGGGTCAGGAATTTGTTCTGACTGATATCAGTTTGGTAGACGCAGCGCACCACAGGTTTGTCCCGAACGGAGCCGATGTAGGCAAAGGTGTTCATCCGTTGTTTGCATTCCCGCTCCTGTTCGGAGGTGATCGCTCCTTCCTTGCGCAGCACCGACCAGTTTTCCCGACGGATTACGCAACCCGGTTGCAGCGTGGGCTGGGTCACGAAGCTGCTGGAGGGGTTGAGCGTCGTGTACATCTCGATGTCCATGACGAAGGCGCTCGCCCCCCACTGCCGGCAGAATTCCGGATCGGGCACAGCCATGTCCAGTTGTTGGGAACTGGCGATGTTGCCCTGGTCGCCCTGGGTGGTGCTGGTGACAGCGCTGCCGATGCCAATTCCCACCACAAGAACCCCAGCCAAAACGGCCACGGTGAGGGTGCTGAATTGGAAGGGACCTTGCCCTCCAGCCCCAGGCGGTGGGCCGGGAGGACGGCCGTATCCGCCCCGGGGTGGAGCGTCATAACGGTCACGCTCACCGCGGTCGTAGCGGCCATCCCGTGGTCGGCGGCCGCCGCGGTCGTAGCGCGAGCCGGTCACAGCAGTTCAGGGGTGCGAGGCAGGCCCATGGAGAAGTTCTGCACGCGTCCATCGGGGTTGTAGCTCAGTTCGCCGGCCTGAAGCAGTTGCCTGATGAAACCCTCCAGGTCGGTGCCGATGCGGCGCAGGGTGTAGTCACTCAGCTCGCCGCCGGCCGCGCCATCCACCAGCTCTTTGAATCGACCTTGAACCTTGGTGAGGCTGGCGTCGTCCCACAGAAATTCGTTGTCGGGATCCAAATCCAACGTCAGCTGGTCGTCCGAAGGAACCAGGTCTTCGTCCTGCAGGGCTGCTGTGAATAGGCGCACGTGGCGGGTGGTGCACTTGAGAAGGGTGTCAGCCAAGACGCGCCCACGGGAAAGCTGCCAAGACTTTAAGAAGCGAACGGGGCTCAAGCCCTTTTAAGGTTGGTTTCACTTTTGAGACGGCCGCATGCGCGTCGCTATCGCCGGAGCTGGTCTTGCCGGGCTCTCCTGTGCCAAGTACCTGGCGGATGCCGGCCACACCCCAATCGTTGTGGAAGCCAGGGACGTGCTGGGCGGCAAGGTCGCAGCCTGGAAAGACGAGGACGGCGACTGGTACGAAACCGGCCTGCACATCTTCTTCGGGGCCTACCCGAACATGTTGCAGCTCTTCAAAGAGCTGAACATCGAAGAGCGGCTGCAGTGGAAGAGCCATTCGATGATCTTCAACCAGCCCGAGGAGCCCGGCACCTACAGCCGCTTTGATTTCCCTGATCTGCCGGCACCGGTGAATGGTGTGGCGGCGATTCTGGGCAACAACGACATGCTCACCTGGCCGGAGAAGATCAGCTTTGGCCTTGGACTGGTTCCCGCCATGCTCCGGGGCCAGGGTTATGTCGAGGAGTGCGACAAGTACTCCTGGACTGAGTGGCTGCGGATCCACAACATCCCAGAGCGGGTGAACGATGAAGTGTTCATCGCCATGAGCAAGGCGCTGAATTTCATCGATCCCGATGAGATCTCCGCCACCGTGGTGCTGACGGCTCTGAACCGCTTCCTGCAGGAGAAAAATGGCTCCCAGATGGCGTTCCTGGATGGTGCACCGCCGGAGCGCCTCTGCCAGCCGGTGGTCGAGCACATCGAATCACTGGGTGGTGAAGTGCACCTCGACAGCCCCTTGCGGGAGATCAAGCTCAATGCGGATGGTTCCGTGGCGGCCTTCCACATCGGTGGTGTGAAGGGCAAGGAGAGCTTCGATCTCACGGCCGATGCCTATGTCAGTGCCTTGCCGGTGGATCCCTTCAAGCTGCTGCTGCCTGAGCCCTGGAAGCAGATGGAGGTGTTCCAGAAGTTGGATGGCCTCCGGGGTGTCCCCGTGATCAACCTGCACCTCTGGTTCGATCGCAAGCTCACCGACATCGACCATCTCTTGTTCAGCCGCTCCCCCCTGCTCAGCGTGTATGCCGACATGAGCATCACCTGCAGGGAGTACGAAGACCCCGACAAGTCGATGCTCGAGCTGGTGTTTGCTCCCGCCAAAGACTGGATCGGTCGTCCCGACGAAGAGATCATCGAGGCCACCATGGGCGAGCTCAAGAAGCTGTTCCCGATGCACTTCAGTGGTGACCATCCCGCCACCCTGCGCAAATACAAGGTCGTGAAGACCCCGCTGTCCGTTTACAAGACGACCCCCGGCTGCCAGGAGCTGCGCCCGGATCAAACCACCCCGATCAAGAACTTCTTCCTTGCGGGCGACTACACGATGCAGCGCTATCTCGCCTCGATGGAGGGCGCTGTTCTGAGCGGCAAGCTCTGTGCCGGTGCGGTGGACCGCAAGACAGGTCAGCTGGCATCATCGTCCTCATCCAGTGAGCCAGTGACGGCCTAAGCCATGCCCCTCGCCTCCCCGGATCTCGACGCAGCCTTTGAGGCCTGCCGTCGGGAGACCGCCGAGTGGGCCAAGACGTTCTATATCGGTACCTTGCTGCTCCCTCCGGAGAAGCGGCGGGCCATCTGGGCGATCTACGTATGGTGCCGGCGCACCGATGAGTTGATGGACAGCCCGGAAGCCCAGGCCCGTCCGGTGGATGAGCTTGCCGATCGGCTCGACCGCTGGGAGGAGAAAACCCGGGCTCTGTTTAAAGGCCGGGTGGAGGACGACCTGGATGCGGTGATGGTGGACACCCTGGAGCGCTTCCCCCAGGGCATTCAGCCTTATCTGGACATGATTGAGGGCCAGCGGATGGACCTCACCTGGACCCGCTACCCCCGCTTTGAAGATCTCAAGCTCTACTGCTATCGCGTGGCAGGCACCGTGGGCTTGATGACCCAGGGGGTGATGGGTGTCGACCAGGCCTACACCTCAGCCCCCTGGAGTGATTGCCCCGACACCTCCGATGCCGCCGTCGCCCTGGGGATCGCCAACCAGCTCACCAACATCCTCCGTGATGTGGGTGAGGATCGGGGCCGTGGTCGAATTTATCTTCCACAGGAGGATCTCAAGCGTTTCGGCTATTCCGAGGATGAGCTGATGGCTGGAATCCTCAACAACTCCTGGCGCGCGCTGATGCGTTTCCAGCTCGAGCGGGCGCGCGATTGGTTCACTCGCTCCGAAGCTGGAGTCCGTTGGCTGTCCGCCGATGCGCGCTGGCCGGTGTGGACGTCGTTGCGGCTGTACCGCGGCATTCTGGATGAGATTGAACGGGTCGATTACGACGTGTTCAATCACCGTGCCTACGTGGCCAAGGTGAACAAATTGCTCGATCTGCCCCGGTCCTTTCTATTGGCCCAGTCACGCTAAAACCCCCAGCCGCTTCGACCGGCTGGGGGTGATTGGTGTTTGTCTCGATCAGATCACCGACGGATCAAACGGCCGTCTTCTGGTTGGCCAGCAGATCTTTGAGCTTGGAGAGTTCACCGGCCCAGCGGGGGTCAGGAGCTCCCTCACTCTTTTCGTCGCTGTGCACCACCTTGTTCACAGCCTTGCGAGCCACCTGAGGCTGGCCTGCTGCATTGAGGCCTCCACGGCGACTGCCACCGACGTTGTTGTCGCGTCGCTCGGAGCGCTCGACCCGCAGGGAGCTGCCACCGAACTCCTTGCCGTTCAGCGCTTCAATCACGGCATCGGCGAGCTTGGGATCGTCGACGTTGGCGAAGCCGAATCCGCGGCAGCTGCCGGTTTCGCGGTCGAGAACTGATTTGAACCGAATCCCCTCTCCCACTGACTTGAGCAGAGCCACCAGCTCCTGTTCTTCAAAGGTCTGCGGCAGGTTGCCGATGTACAGGCGGATGCTCATGAAAGAAAGAAAATGCGATCTGTCGGTGTCTGACCGTCATCATTGACACCTGCAAAGTTAATCACAGAGCGTCGCTCTCACGGGTTAAAAAACGTTGGGCCTCTCCAACCGCCTCGGCTTTGGTCTGGATTCGCTCGAAGGCATGTTCCAGCTTCAGATGATGCAGCAGCCGTCCCAGACGAGGCCCGGGTTGCAGTTCCAGGGCCTGGACCAGGCTGTTTCCATCGATTGGGGCTCTGGGATGGAAGAGGGGATCCTCAGCATTCCGCCATCGTTCCAGCCAGATCTCCCTCACGGGCTTGGTCAGTTGCAGGGCCAGGGCGGGGAGATCCTCGTCCAGCTCTTCATGCAACTGCAGCCGATCGCTCTCGGCTAACGATTCCGGTGCCTGACCGAGGCGCTGCTGCCAGACCCGCAGCCGTTTGCAGCGTTGACGCAGGCCGCGACTGGCGCGGAGTTGGATGAGGCCCTCATCGCTCACCAGGGCCGTCAGCCTCGCCAACGGCACCGCAGCGGCGGCTTCTTCGCTGCTCAGGCCTTCGATGTCGGCGGGTGCGGGGGGTTTCCCCCCGGCGGCCCAGGGGCGTAGCAACGGCCCCCTCCTCAGGATTGCAATAGCGGTATCGGCGTGGTTGCCCCGCACCAGGCGCTGCAGTTCCGAGAGGATCCGCTCCGGTGCCGCCTCCGGCAGCCGAGCGGCATGGCGCTCAATCCAGCCCATGGTCTGGCTGCAGATGGTGAGCGGGATCTCCGCCGCCAGCCGCACTCCCCTCAGCAGCCGCAGAGGATCGTCGGTGAGGTTGGCTTCCGAGACGGCTGTCAGGCGTCCCTGCCGGAGATCGTTCACTCCTCCTGTGGGGTCCCACAGCTGTCCCCAGGGCTGGAGCGATACGGCGATGGCATTGAGTCGGTAGTCGCGCCGCCAAAGGTCGTCTTCGATGCGGTCTCCGTCCTGGCGGGCGATGTCCACCGTCCAACCTCCAAGCACCAGCCGGGCGATGCTGCGTTCTTCGTCGAGCACCACGCAGGTGCCGTGCAGCTCTTGGGCCAAGGCCTTGCTCAGGGCGATGGCATCCGTCGGGACCACGAGGTCGAGATCGGGTTCATCCGGCAGACGATCCAGCAAGCCATCCCGCACGGCGCCGCCCACCAGCACCGTGCCTTGGGGGAGTCGTGCCAGCGGCAGTGGCCATTGCGCGGGGGCCAGTCGTGCTCGCAGTTGTTCAAGCAGGGCGTCGCTGGAGCCTTGGGCCATCAGAATGGGGGAATGATCGGCCATGGGAGGCATGTGCATCTGCGTGGATTGCAGCTGGGTCGACCGTTGTCAGGCCTATCACGCAGTTGAGCGTCAGCATGGTGTTCCGCACCTGGCGGAGTTGCCGGATTTTGAGCCAGAGGCGCCCCGTATTCACGTGTCGGTGATGGACCTCCCCGATGGCCAGGCGGGGATTGAGTGGGATGTTCGCTCCTGCTCCAGCTTTCAGGCGGATCCCGGACGGTGGCAGCGTTGCTGTCCTGGCCAGGAGCTGCCCCGATGACGGCTCTGCCGCTGCTGCTCGCCCTCCACAGCTGTTCCGACGGCTTCGGCCTGGCGCTGCTTGATCCCCAGCAACCTGGAGACGGCCCTTTGGTGCAGGTTCATCCGGATGGCCGGGGTCTGTCGAACAGTCTGATTTCGCGGGTGCAGGCGCTCCTGCCCCCTGAGCGTTGGTCTCAGTTGCAGGGTCTTGCCGTGGCGACGGGACCCGGCGGCTTCACCGGCACCCGCCTCACGGTGGTGATGGCCCGCACGCTGGCTCAACAGCTGGATTGCCCCCTGCTGGGGGTGAGCAGCTATGCCCTGATGGCACCACGCCTGGAGCGGCAACTGCCGCACTCCAGGCAGGGGAAACCGTTCTGGATCACCCAGGAGCTACCGCGTCGGGGGGTGGTCGGTGGTCAGTACCGGATCAGCGAGGGCGCAGTTCATGAACTCAGCCTGCCGGCGTTGCTGCCTCAGGGATCTTCCCCTCAGCCTGCCGTTGAGGCGCAACTCGATGTGGCGGAGGATGTGGCGCGGTTGTTGCAGTTGTTGCAGCGCAGCCATGGGGCTGGGGCCGCGATGCCTTGGGCCGAGGTGTTGCCGATCTACCCCACCTCTCCCGTCGGACAGGTCTGATGGCGGGCGTGCGTGCAGGGCTGCTGTTGGGTGCTGGTCTGATGGCTTGGCTGTTGGGGCCAGGTCCGCTCTCGCCCTATCGGCGGGCACTGTTGGACCACAGTCCACCGCAGCTGGTGCTGGTGCTTGGGGGGGATGTGGACCGGGAACGGATGGGAGCCCGGTTGGCACGTCAGCTCGATCTGCCTCTGCTGGTGAGCGGAGGCAGCAATCCCGAGTACGCCGAATGGATGCTCAGTGAGGAGCGCTTCAATCCCGACCGCGTCACCTTGGATTACAGGGCCCGTGACACCCTCAGCAATTTCACGTCTGTGGTGGATGAGCTGCAGGCGGATGGCGTTCGCCACGTGCTGCTGGTGACCAGCGAAGACCATTTGCCCCGCTCCATGGCCGTGGGCCAGGTGGTGGCGGGCAGCCGCGGAATTCAGCTCACCGGAGTCCCGGTGGCCTGCCGCGAGGACTGCACTCAGGAGGGGCCCCTGAAGCAGTGGAGTGACTGGGTGCGTGCCGTGGCGTGGGTGATGACCGGTCGCGATCTCAGGGATGCTGCGGACCCTGATCCAGCAGAGCGTTGATGCGCTCCTGCAGCAGGGCGGTGGTCGCATCCAGATCGGGCCTGCGGCGACTGGCGGGAGCTGGGATGGGATCACCGATGCGCAGCTGAATCGGCACAAGGCGTGGCCAACTGCGCCCGGTTCCCAAGGCACGGTGGCTGTTATGGATGGCCACCGGCAACAGCGGGGCTCCCGTGCGTGCGGCCAGCAGGGCCGCTCCAGGGAGTGGGTTGTTGATCCGACCGTCGCTTTGTCGGGTGCCGTCCAGAAACACGCCGGTGGCCCAGCCCTCCTCGAGCCGTGCCGTTGCGGTTCGGATCGCCTCGCGATCACTGGCTCCCCGCCGCACGGGGTAGGCACCACAGGCCCGGATCACGCGGCCCAGCAGCGGGATGTTGAACAGTTCAGCTTTGGCCATGAAGGCCACGGGGCGTCCCAGGGCATGGCCCAGCAAGGGTGGGTCCAGATGGGAACCATGGTTGGCGACCACCACGAGGGGCCCTTGCATGGGCACCCGGTCGTTGCCGGCGGTCGATCCGCAGAACAACAAGCGAAAGACCGGGAACACCAGCAGACTGCTGACCAGCCGGTAGGTGAGGCTCGGCTTGGGGGTGCGGACGAGGCTGGAGTGACTCACTGACCGAGATCTCCCGCTCCGGCGATCTGGGCGGTGGTGACCCCCCTCATGCTGCGTTTGGCCAGGCCACTGAGCACGTTCCCCGGACCGATTTCCACCAGGGTGTCCACGCCGCTGTCGGTCATCGCCGCCATGGTTTCGCGCCAGCGCACGCCTGTTGTCATCTGCTGTTTCAGGCGCTGCTTGAGCTCGTCCGCGCTGGTGCTGGCGCTGGCGGCGCTGTTGCTGAGCACCGGAACGCGGGCATCCTGAAATGGCACGTTGTTCAACTCTGCGGCGAAGCGTTCAGCCGCGTCTGCCATGAACGGGGAGTGGAAGGCTCCGGAGACGACCAGAGGGATGGCGCGCTTGCATTTCAGGGCTCCACTCACCCTCTCCACGGCCTTTGGAGAGCCGGAGATGACCACCTGTGCATCGCTGTTGTCGTTGGCGATGCTGACGCCGTCCGTGGCGGCCACCAGGTCGTCCAGCTGAGCGCGATCGAAGCCGATCACGGCCGTCATGGCCCCGCCCCCGGCGCTCGCCATCAGTTCTGAGCGGGTTTTCATCAGCTGCAGACCGGTCTCCAGCCCAAACACCCCTGCGCTGTAAAGGGCGACCAGCTCGCCCAGGCTGTGGCCTGCCACCAGTGCCGGCTCGCGGCCCTGCTGCTGAAGGTTGTCGGCCAGCACCGATTCGATCACGAACAGGGCGGGCTGGGTGTTGCGGGTGTCATTGAGATCATCCGGTCCCTCACCGCTGCCGCTTTCCCCTTGGCAGATCGCCAGCAGGTCGCGTCCCAGCAGCTCGGAGGCCATGGCGAAGCGCTCGCGGGTGCCATCGATGCTGAGCAGCGCTTCTGCCATGCCCACCTTTTGAGAGCCCTGACCGGGAAAGACCCAGGCGATCGCCATTGCTGTGTTGTGCTGACCGTGCCGGAGATTACGCGGGCCCGCTCCAGCGGAAGAGGGCTGCACCCCAGCTCAAGCCCGCTCCGAAACCGCTGCTGGCGATGCGGTGGCCGGGTTGGATGCGTCCATCGCGTACGGCTTCATCCAGCATCAAAGGGATGGTGGCCGCGGATGTGTTGCCGTAATGGGCCAGGTTGCTGAGTACTTTCTCGGACGGCACCGAGAAGCGTTCGGCCACCGCATCGAGGATGCGCTGGTTGGCCTGATGCAGCAGCAGCCAATCCAGGGAATCTGCGGCGACACCACCCTGAGCGAGCAGCTTCTCGAGAATCGCCGGCACTTCGCGCACCGCGAATTTGTAGACCTCCTGCCCATTCATCTGAATGGGGTCGAAGCCGCCGCACTGATGGGTTGCGTCTCCCACCAGGGGCTGCCGCTGGCTCACCTGGGGAAGCTGGAGCACCTCGCCGCGGCTGCCATCGGAGCGCAACAGGAATCCATCGAGATCGTCCTGACCGTTTTCTGAAGCCTCCATTACCACGGCACCGGCCGCATCACCGAACAGAACACAGGAGCGTCGATCGTCCCAGTTCACCCAGCGGCTGAGTTGATCGGCCCCCACCACAAGAATGCGGCGCATCGCACCACTGCGCAGGTACTGGGAAGCGGTGACGACAGCAAAAAGAAAGCCACTGCAGGCCGCGGTCAGATCAAAGGCCACGGCATGGGTGGCACCGAGGCGAGCCTGCAGTCGTGGCGCGGAACCGAACAGGTCGTCCGGGGTGGAGGTGGCCAGCAGAATCAGATCGAGGCTGTCGGCAGACCAGCCGGCCATTTCGAGAGCCCGTTCCGCCGCCAGTCCGCCCAGCTCAGCAAGGGATTCATCGCTGTTGACCACCCGACGCGCGGCAATCCCAGTGCGACTGCGGATCCAGTCGTCACTCGTTTCCACCCGCTTGCCGAGTTCAGCGTTGCTGATCGAGCGGCTGGGCGTTGCGCTGCCAGACCCTCGGAACAACACCCCGCTGGTTGTGCTGAGCGGCTCGACCAAAGCGGAGGTTGATTGACGTCGCGTCAGTCAATCACAACCCTGTTGCAGCGTGGCGAGATCCTCCATCACCCCATGGCTGGCCGCGGAGTGGGCAATGCGCAGGGCACTGACCACCGAGAGGGCCTTGCTGCTGCCGTGACCGATCACGGAGATGCCGTTCACCCCGAGGAGCAGGGCGCCGCCGTGCTCGGCATGGTCCAGCCGCTTTTTGATGCGTTTGAGGTTGCTGCGCAGAAACGCTGATCCCACCTTGCCTCGACGGCCGCGGGGCAACTCCGCCCGCAGCACCCCCAGCAGAACACTGCCAACGGACTCCAGGAACTTCAGCAGCACATTGCCGGTGAACCCATCGCAGACCACCACATCGAAGTCGCCCGAAAGCACATCCCGGCCTTCGCAGTTGCCGGCGAAATGGAGCCTGGATTCGTCCCGCAGCAGTTCGTGGGTTTTTAAGGAGAGATCGTTCCCCTTGCATTCCTCCTCACCGATGTTCAGCAGCCCGATGCGCGGGCGTTTCACCTGCAGCACATCCCGGCTGTAGATGTTTCCCAGCAGGGCGAACTGGTGCAGGTAGGTGGGTTTGCAGTCCATGTTGGCGCCGACGTCGAGCACCAGCACCGGCTGGCCCGGATCCTTGGTGGGGAACAGGGCGCCGATGGCGGGTCGGTCGATGCCCTTCAGCCGCCCCAGCCGAAAAATCGCCGAAGCCATGACAGCCCCGGAATTGCCGGCGGAGTAAACCGCCAGGGCCTCGCCTGTCTTCACGAGGTCCATGGCCACATTGATGCTGGCGTCCCGTTTGCGCCGCACCGCCGTGGCCTCGTCATCCATGCCGATGGAGGGGCCACTGGCCACCAGATCGAGATGTCCGGCGGCCCGCGCACTTTCCAGAGATTCGCGCAGGCCGAGGCTGTTGGCGGCGGCCATCACCCGGTCGATTTCCCCCACGAAGCGGATCTTCAGAGGCAGCCGGTCAATGGCGTCCAGGCATCCCTCCAGGATCGGTCCCGGCGCGTGGTCACCGCCCATGCCATCGACGGCGACCCAGAGGCGCTCCGCATCGTCGATCTCATCGGTATCGGCGCCCCCCTGCAGCCAGCGCAGGGGATCGAACACCAACGGTTGAAGCACGCTGCTGGCCACCGTGCCTGCTCCTGACACCACGGTTTCCGCCACGGTGCCGGCCATCGAACCCGCTGCCGTCGCTGAGTTGGCAGCGCCATCAACGATGGTTGTGACGGCGGCATTGCGCCGATACCAGATCACCAGGCGACGGATCGCCCGAGGACGGTTGGTCTTGTGCCGCGGCTGAGGGGCCGGGGTGGGATCAGGGACCTTCTGAGGCAACGGAATCGACGATGCGCTGGAACAGGTAGCCGGTGCCCCGAGCCGTGAGGATCAACTCGGGATTGGCAGGATCATCCTCCAATTTGGAACGCAGGCGAGAGATATGAACATCAACCACCCGGGTGTCCACGTGGCGCTCTGGGGTGTAACCCCAGACCTCCTTGAGGATCTCGCCGCGGTTGAACGGTTCACCGGAACGGCTCACCAGCAGTTCCAAAAGGCTGAATTCCATCCCCGTTAGGCGGATGCGTTCATCACCGCGGAACACCTGGCGTTTGTTGGTGTCGATGCGCAGGTCGCTGACCTGGATGACGCCGGAGTTGGGAATGCCAGCAACCTGCTCCTTCTCGACCCGGCGCAGCACGCAGCGGATGCGGGCCTCCAGCTCCTTCGGGCTGAAGGGCTTCACCACGTAGTCATCCGCGCCGAGCTCAAGGCCTGTGATCCTGTCGGCCACGTCGCCGAGGGCCGTCAGCATCACGATGGGAACGTCCGATTCCTTGCGCAGCTCCTGGCAGACGCCATAGCCGTCAAGCTTCGGCATCATCACGTCCAGTACCACCAGGTCAGGCATGCAGGTGGGGAACAGTTCCAGAGCTTCGGTGCCGTCACAGGCGGTCACGACGTTGTACCCGATCATGGATAAACGGGTTTCCAGGATCCGTCGGATCGATGCCTCGTCGTCGACCACGAGGATCGTTTCCTTGGTGGGAGCCGTGGCCGTCATGGGCACCGAGGCGTTAGTCACTTCTCGCCACAAATAAAAGGGCAGCCCCCTGCTCCGTTCATTCAACGGCAACTTTCTTCACAGTTCGCAGTGCCCAAGTCCACCGCTGTTTTCATCTGTCAGGCCTGCGGAGCCCGTGCCCGACAGTTCTTTGGTCGTTGCCCGGAGTGTGGCAGCTGGAACTCGTTGGTGGAACAAACCCAGCCTGCCGCCGATGGTCGTCGTCGCCGCAGTGCCCCGGATCCAGAGATGGCCGCTGCACCACGACGCTCCACGGCCATGGCCTCCCTGGAGGATCAACCGCTGCAGCGTCTGGCTACGGGGTCGGCGGAATTTGACCGCGTCCTGGGGGGTGGCCTGGTTCCCGGTTCGCTGGTGCTCGTGGGAGGTGATCCGGGCATCGGCAAGAGCACATTGCTGCTGCAGAGCGCCTCTGCGATGGCGGCCGGAGCATCGGTGCTCTACGTGAGTGCTGAGGAATCAGCGCAGCAGGTGAAGCTGCGTTGGCAGCGGCTCGCTGGAGGGGTGTCGGAGCTGCAGTTGCTGGCCGAAACCGATCTGGAACTGGTGCTGGAGGAGCTGGAGGCGCTGCGCCCCGCTGTGGCGATCATCGACAGCATTCAGGCGTTGCATGACGCCAATCTCACCAGTGCTCCGGGGTCAGTCGGCCAGGTGCGCGAATGTGCGGCTGCCCTGCAACGGCTGGCCAAACGCCAGAACATCTCCTTGCTGTTGGTGGGGCACGTCACCAAGGAAGGCATGCTGGCCGGCCCGAAAGTGTTGGAACACCTTGTGGATGCGGTGCTCACCTTCGAGGGAGACCGGTTTGCCAGTCATCGCCTGCTGCGCGCTGTCAAGAACCGCTTCGGCGCCACCCATGAGTTGGGCTTGTTCGAGATGCAAAGCGGTGGCCTGGCCGAGGTGGGCAACCCCAGTGAGCTGTTCCTCAGCGATGCCCGTGCCTCCGGTGTCGCCACGATCGTGGCCTGTGAGGGCACCCGTTCACTGGTGGTGGATCTACAGGCCTTGGTGAACGTCACCAGCTACGCCAGTCCGCGTCGCACGGCCACAGGGATCGGCACCAACCGTCTGCATCAGATCCTTGCAGTGCTGGAGAAGCACATGGGACTGCCGTTGTCCCGCTTCGACTGTTATCTCGCCGTCGCGGGGGGGCTTGAGGTGGAGGAACCGGCGGCGGATCTGGGGGTTGCTGCGGCGGTGGTCGCCAGCTTCAGAGACCTCACCCTGCCTGCGGGCACGGTGTTGATCGGCGAGCTCGGTTTGGGGGGACAGCTGCGCCCTGTGGGGCAGCTGGAGCTTCGGCTTCAGGAAGCGGCCCGCCTGGGGTTCCGGCGAGCTGTCGTGCCCGGGGGCAGTGGCCTGGGGGATCTGGCCTCGGGGCTGGATCTGGAGCTTCTGGAGGCCGACAGCGTCACCGAGGCCCTGGTGCTGGCGCTCGGTGAGGCCATGCAGCCCGACCAGGACTGATTCAGAAGTAAACGTCGACGTTGCTGCGGCCCGTTGACTTCAGCCAGTTCTCGATGTCGAGATAGCCACCGGGATTGAGGCGCACGGCCTGGGTCCAGACGTCGGCCGCCTGGTCAAACCAGCGATCCGCCTCGTCCTGCTGACCACCTTCCTCGGCGATGCGGCCCCACTTCTCGTAAATCAGACCCATGTTTTTCAGGCATGAGGGTTGCTTCGGGTTTTCCTCGAGAGCCTTGCGGTAGGTCTCGATCGCCCGGTCTTCCTCGCCGTTGGACATGTAGATGATGGCCATGTTCTTGAGGGTTTCGCTCCGGTCGGTGGAGTTCTCCTCAAGCTTCAGGGCCTCCTCGTAGTTCTCCAGTGCCTCGGCGTAGTCACCATCGTTCTGGGCGGAGAGGCCATCGCGGTAATACACGTAGGCCTCCTTCGAGCGGGCATTGATCGGCAACAGCTTGACGATCAGGTCCGCCATCACCGTGAAGCTCTTGTCAATGAAGTTGTCGTTGCGGTTGCTGCGGGGCACGGCGCTCCGGCGGACGGACCCCCATCCTGACGGGACCGGAGCCCGACCTAGCCTGCTCGTAAAGATCCCTGTTGCGTAAACACCTGTGAGCCCTGCGGTTCAGACCGTCGTCCTGGATGTGGAAGGGATGAAATGCGGCGGTTGCGTCCGCGCTGTTGAAACCACATTGCTGGATCAGCCCGGTGTCCAGCGCGCCGATGTGAATCTGGTCACCCGCTCGGCCTGGCTTGATCTCACCGCCGGTGAGAGTGATGTGAATGGTGTTCTGAAAGCCCTCGCAGAAAGGGGCTTTCCGGCCAAGGAGCGCTCGCTGGATGACCCGATCGGAGGGCTGGCTACCGCGCCGGCGCTGCCGGGCTGGTGGCAGCAATGGCGACAGCTGATGGTGGCCCTGGTGCTGCTGCTGCTGTCGGTGCTGGGGCATCTCAGCGAGGCAGGTCAACTTTCGCTTCCCCTGATCGGCTCCTTGCCGTTTCACGCCACGCTTGCCACGGTGGCTCTGCTGGGGCCGGGCCGTCCGATCCTGGTGGGTGGTGTTGCGGCAGCTCGAGCAGGGGCTCCCAGCATGGATTCCCTCGTGGGCCTGGGGGTGAGCAGTGCCTATGTGGCCAGCCTGGTGGCCTTGGTCTGGCCCCAGGTGGGTTGGCCCTGCTTTTTCAATGAACCTGTGATGTTGCTGGGGTTCGTCCTGCTGGGACGTTTCCTCGAGGAACGGGCCCGTTTTCGGACCGGTCAGGCCCTGCAGCAACTGGCCCAGCTCCAGCCGGACAGCGCACGCCTGCTGTTGAGCGACGGGACGATTCGTGAGGTGCGTGTTGGCGCTCTGAGGCCAGGCGAAACCGTGCAGTTGCTGGCCGGTGACCGCATTCCAGTGGATGGGGTGGTGCTTGAGGGGGCCTCGGCCGTTGATGTGTCCCCCCTCACCGGTGAGCCCTTGCCGCTGCAGGCGGAGCCCGGCACGGAGTTGTCGTCCGGCAGCCTCAATCTGGAGGCCACCCTGGTGCTGAAGGTCACCCGCGTTGGTGCCGAAACCGCCCTGGCCCGGATCATTTGTTTGGTGGAGCAGGCCCAGGCCCGTCGAGCCCCCATCCAGGGCCTGGCCGATCGTGTGGCGGGCCGCTTCTGCTTTGGCGTCATTGGCTTGGCCTTCGCCACATTTCTGTTCTGGTGGTTGTTCGGTGCCGAACACTGGCCCGAGGTCCTGCAGGCATCAGCTCCTGGAATGCCCACGACCCATGAGATGAGTCATGGCATGCATCACGGCGGTTTGGGCAGTGGAGCCAGCACCCCGATGGGTCTGGCTCTGCAACTCTCGATCGCGGTGCTGGTGGTCGCCTGCCCCTGTGCCCTCGGCCTGGCGACCCCCACCGTGATCACGGTGGCCACCGGCCTGGCGGCGCGGCGCGGCTGGCTTTTCCGTGGTGGTGACGTTATCGAAACCGCCGCCCGTTTGGATCATGTGGTCTTCGACAAGACCGGCACTCTCACTCTGGGTCGCCCTCTGGTGACCGATGTGTACGGGGACGACCCGGATCATTTGTTGCAGCTCGCAGCCAGCCTGGAGCAAACCAGCCGGCACCCCCTGGCCTACGCCCTGCTGCAGGAGGCTCAGGGCCGGGAGATCGCTCTGCTGGAGTGCAACGAGGTGCGCACCGTTTCCGGTCAGGGGCTGGAGGGCCATGTGGACGGTGCATCGGATCGGGTGCGTGTGGGCAAGCCCGACTGGTTGGTCGAGCAGGGTGTTGCCATCGCCCCTGATGCCCAGAGCTGGCTCTCCGCCGCAGCAGGCTCGGTGGTGGCTGTGGCGGTTGGAGATGCCCTGATGGGTCTGGTGCAGATCGAGGATCAGCTTCGTCCGGATGTAGCTCCGGCACTGCAACGCCTGCGCTCTCATGGTCTGGCGCTTTCGGTGTTCAGTGGTGATCGGCAGGCCGCTGTGCAGCGCCTTGGTCAGCAGCTGGGCTTTGCTGCCCAGGATCTGGGCTGGCAGATGCTGCCGGAGCAGAAGCTGCAACGCCTCGAGCAGCTGCGGCAGGTGGAGCGGGTGGCGATGGTGGGCGACGGCATCAACGATGCTCCGGCCCTGGCCGCGGCTGATCTTGGGATTGCCATTGGCACCGGCACCCAGATCGCTCAGGACTCCGCTGGCCTGGTGTTGCTTGGCGATCGCCTCGACAACCTGCCCGAAGCTCTCGGCCTGGCCCGCCGCACCCTGGTGAAGGTGCGGCAGAACCTGTTCTGGGCCTTCGGTTACAACCTCATTGTTCTCCCGGTCGCCGCCGGTGCTCTGCTCCCCAGCCATGGGGTGCTGCTGTCGCCTCCGCTGGCGGCCCTGCTGATGGCCTTGAGTTCGATCACCGTGGTTTTCAATGCCTTGGCTCTGCGGCTGCCATGACAGGTCGTTTCATTGTTCTCGAGGGCATCGATGGCTGCGGCAAGACCACGCAGATCCAGCATCTGGTGGACTGGTTGCCCAACAGCGGTCTGATGCCTAAGGGCGCTGCTCTTGTCTGCACCCGTGAGCCCGGCGGCACTCCCCTGGGGCGCTCGATCCGTGAACTCCTGCTGCACACGGCAGACCAGGAAGCACCAGCTCCCACCGCTGAGCTGCTGTTGTATGCCGCTGATCGGGCTCAGCATGTTGAAACGTTGATCCGCCCGGCTCTTGTGCGTGGCGACTGGGTGATCAGCGATCGTTTCTCGGGATCGACCCTCGCTTATCAGGGCTATGGCCGTGGTTTGGATCGGGACCTGATTCAGCGGCTGGAACAGATCGCCACCACGGGGCTGCAGCCGGACCTCACCCTCTGGCTGAGACTTTCCATTCGAGAGAGCCAGCAGCGCCGCCTCGGGGACAAGGACGACCGCATCGAAGCCGAGGGGGCCGCATTCCTGGAACGGGTCGCACAGGGTTTTGCCCAGTTGGCCGAGCAGCGCTCCTGGTGCACCATCGCTGCAGACCAGTCAGCCAGCGCTGTTCGTGCTGCTCTGGAACGTCAGCTTCAGGAGCAACTGGCTTGAGCGCGCTGTTCGAGGATCTGATCGGCCAGCCCCTCGCCGTTGATCTGCTGTCTGCAGCCCTGGCCCAGGAACGCGTGGCTCCTGCCTACCTCTGTGCCGGTCCTGAAGGGGTGGGGCGTCAGTTGGCGGCGGTGCGTTTTCTGGAGGGGCTGCTGGCCAATGGCCAGCCCTCTGCAAGGGAGCGTCGACGCCTGCTGGAGCGCAATCACCCTGATCTGCTTTGGGTGGAACCCACCTATCAACACCAGGGCCGTTTACTGACCCGCGCCGAAGCCGAGGCAGCGGGGCTTAGCCGCCGCACTCCGCCCCAGTTGCGCTTGGAGCAGATCCGCGACATTGGCCGTTGTCTCGCCCGGCAGCCGGTGGAGGCGAAGCGCGGCATGGTCGTGATTGAGGCTGCCGAGGCGATGGCGGAGGCAGCGTCCAACGCCCTGCTGAAAACGCTGGAGGAACCTGGACATGGGGTGTTGATTTTGTTGACGTCAGCCCCCGAGCGGCTGCTCAGCACGATTCGGTCCCGGTGTCAGTTGATCCGGTTCCTCCGGCTCAACCAAGAGGCCATGGCACAGGTGCTCGAGCGCACCGGTGCCATGGCTCAGGATGCCCCCGAACTTCTGGCCCTGGCCGCCGGGTCTCCAGGCGCTCTAATCCACCATCGCCGCAGCCTGGCTGGTCTTCCTGAAGAGTTGGTTCAGCGCCTCGATGCCCTTCCTGCCAACCCCATGGAGGCGCTGGCGTTGGCACGCGATCTCTGCGAAGCCCTCGACGGCGAGCAGCAGCTGTGGTTGATCGGCTGGTGGCAGCACCGGCTCTGGAGTTCCGGCAGTTCCGCAGCAATTCTCAAGCGCCTGGACACGCTGCGGGGCCAGCTGCTTTCGTTCGTTCAGCCGCGATTGGCCTGGGAGGTGGCGCTGCTCGACCTCACACCATCCGTCTCCTAGGCCGCCTGACGGCGATCATGCCGAGGCGCGATCGCCTTGTTGCTTGCGTTCTTCGCGGGCCATGGCCACCACGTCTTCAAGGCCATCCATCTGGGCGCTGGTGGGCAGTTCGAGGCAATAGCCCGCTCCGTACACCGTTTTGATGAAGCGCGGCTTGCGGGGATCGGGTTCCAGCTTGGTGCGCAGGTGCCTGACGTGCACGCGAATGGTCTCGATGTCGTCATCGGGCTCGTAGCCCCACACCTCTTTGAGGATCAACGAGGGCGCCACGGTCTGACCATGACGCTGCAGCAGGCAATGGAGCAGTTCGAACTCAAGGTGGGTGAGTCGTACCGGTTGGTCGAACCAGATGGCCTCAAAGCGCTCGGGCACCAGCGTGAGGGGGCCGTAACTGAGGATTTCGTTGTGATTCGTGGATCCAACAGGGGCACGGTCGCTGCGTCGCAGCAGAGCCTTGACCCGCGCCTGGAGCTCCTCCAGATCGAAGGGCTTGGTCAGGTAATCATCGGCTCCAGAGTTGAAACCGCTCACTTTGTCTTTGGTACCTCCCAGAGCGGTGAGCATCAGGATTGGAATGGCCGCTGTGCGGTCGTCGCGCCGCAGGCGTTGACACAAGGTGAGACCGTCCACCTTGGGCAGCATCAGATCGAGCAGGATCAGATCCGGGGTGTATTGCAGGGCGAGGGCCTGACCTTTGATGCCGTCGTCAGCGCGCTGCACGTCGAAGCCGCTGTGCTCTAGGTGACCACTCACCAGGTCGCGCATGTCCTGGTCATCTTCGATTAGCAGGATGCAGGGCTTCATCGGTTCGGCGGCAATTCGGCTTGAAAAAAAGGAGCGCTTGTCTGTAGGGATTAACGCTGAACGGATTCTCTCAAGCTTTTCAACTGTCTGCAGATTTCCGAAGACGAGCCTGAGATGCTCATGGTTCGCGCAGATCAATTGCGGTGACAGCGATGCGGAGGTTTTTTGAGTTCTCTTCCGCCGTCAGCTGTTTAGGAAGTCTTCCGCTTCGGGCAATCCCCCGTCACGAAATTTCTCTTTTGGTCAATAAAAAAGCCACAGCTTTTGCTGTGGCTTCAAAGCTCCCCGGGCGGGATTCGAACCTGCGACCAATCGATTAACAGTCGACCGCTCTACCGCTGAGCTACCGAGGAATGCGACCCGAAGAGATTACCTCTCAAATGTGCCGCCCTGCAAGCGCCGCTGCAGTTCTGTTCCTCGGGTCAATGGGCCAATCCGACCGTCCTGCATGCGGGCTGCTCCATCGGCGAAGGCCAATTCACCCAGCCTGTGAGTGATCCAGAGTGCCGTGATTGGGTTGAGGGGGTCTTTGCACAGCCGTTGCACGGTGGTAAGCACCGTGGTCTGGCTGTCGGGATCCAGGAGAGCTGTCGGTTCATCCAGCAGCAGCAAGCCTGCGTCACTGGCCAGGGCTCCAGCGATCGCCAGGCGTTGTTTCTGGCCCCCGCTGAGGCTGTGAATGGGCCGGTTCTCCGTTTGGGCAAGGCCGAATTGGCTCAGCAGGTCTCGCACGGTGTTCCGGCGGTGCTGCTGAGGTCCTTCAGGATCCATGCCCAGCATCAGGTCGCTGCCGCAACTGGGAAGCAAAAGCTGGTGGTCGGGGTTCTGGAACACCAGAGCTGTTTTCGTGTGGCAGACCATGCGTCCGCTCTGCGGTTCCAGCAACCCGGAGATCAGGCGGAAGAGCGTGCTCTTGCCGCTTCCGTTGCTGCCCACCAGCATCCAGAGGCCTGGGCCAGGGATAACCAGGTTGCATTGATCGAGAGCTAGTTGGCCGTTCGGCCAGCGGTGGCTGACGGCCTCAACGCTCAATACAGCGGTTGAGATGTCAGGAATCAAGGGAAAAGCCGGGACGCTTGCTACCACCCGACGCCGAAGCTTTCTCATAAAGCTGAACGGCGAGAACCTCACTGACCAGCAGCGTCACTTTCTTGCCTTCCACTTTCTCGCAGGTGAGCTCCAGCAGGCGAGGCTGACCGTTTTCGAGGGCCTGACGGATCTGCTGATACAGCGCATCAGCATCCGCATGTTCCTTGCGCTGAACAGACACCGGGACAGGACTCATGCGCAGGGCCAGTTCGATGACGTACACAGCGTTGGAAAACAGTGATGCGTCATCTTCGCGGAGGGGACAGCAACCCGTCGGTACAAAAATGCGCATTTCTACTTATCGCCTCCAAATGGGTGCGGAGAGCCGCCCCATTTCCGTGATCAGCCCCTAGGCTCACCGATGTAACGGATCATGAAGTTCCTCTCATGACGATCGCTGTAGGACGCGCGCCTCAGCGGGGATGGTTCGACGTCCTCGATGACTGGCTCAAGCGCGACCGCTTCGTTTTTGTCGGCTGGTCCGGCATTCTTCTCTTCCCAACGGCCTACCTGGCCATCGGTGGCTGGCTCACCGGCACCACCTTTGTCACCTCCTGGTACACCCACGGCATTGCCTCTTCGTACCTGGAAGGTTGCAACTTCCTCACCGCTGCTGTGTCCACCCCCGCTGATGCGATGGGTCACAGCCTCCTCCTCCTCTGGGGTCCGGAAGCCCAGGGTGACTTCGTTCGCTGGTGTCAGCTCGGCGGCCTCTGGGCCTTCGTGGCTCTGCACGGCGCCTTCGCGCTGATCGGCTTCATGCTCCGTCAGTTCGAGATCGCTCGTTTGGTCGGCATCCGCCCCTACAACGCCATCGCCTTCTCCGGCCCGATTGCGGTGTTCGTCAGCGTCTTCCTGATGTACCCCCTCGGCCAGAGCAGCTGGTTCTTCGCGCCCTCCTTCGGGGTGGCTGCGATCTTCCGCTTCCTCCTCTTCCTCCAGGGCTTCCATAACTGGACCCTGAACCCCTTCCACATGATGGGCGTCGCCGGCATCCTCGGCGGTGCACTGCTTTGCGCCATCCACGGCGCCACCGTGGAAAACACCTTGTTTGAGGACGGCGAGCAGGCCAACACCTTCAAGGCGTTCGAGCCCACCCAGGAAGAAGAGACCTATTCCATGGTCACCGCCAACCGCTTCTGGAGTCAGATCTTCGGAATCGCCTTCTCCAACAAGCGCTGGCTGCACTTCTTCATGCTTTTCGTGCCTGTGATGGGCCTGTGGACCAGCTCCATTGGCATCATCGGCCTGGCCCTCAACCTGCGCGCCTACGACTTCGTGTCCCAGGAAATCCGCGCTGCAGAAGATCCCGAATTCGAGACCTTCTACACCAAGAACATCCTTCTGAATGAAGGTCTGCGTGCCTGGATGGCACCGGCTGACCAGCCGCACGAAAACTTCGTCTTCCCTGAAGAGGTTCTGCCCCGCGGCAACGCCCTCTGATCAAAAGTTCACAATTTCCTTTCACCGCCCACTTGGGCGGTTTTTTTTTTGCTCATTGACGGTCTGATTCTCTGATCAGACGAAACGTGAGGGCGACACTGCCGTTTTGGTCAAGCAGCTCTCGCAACAGCGCATCAATCAGCAAGATGATTCCGAACAGTTCCAGCGTTTCTTCCAAGCCTGTGATGGCGCCGTACCACGGGCTATGCAGGCGGATCAGGCTGGATCGAACCGCAAAGCTGCCGATCATCTCCATGCCGATGGCGCCGCCGATGTAAACGGCACCTGATTGCAGCAATCGTGATGCCGTTGCTTTGGAGATTGAGCCGAGGAAGCTGCGAAAGCGCCACAGCAGGATGAGGGCGAGAACGGCATAGGGCACCACCCAGGTGGAGGCCAATGCCGGGTGCACCTGGTGCCGCAAGCCCGGAATGATCAGGATCTCGTGAATCTGCAGTGCTTCGTCGAGCGCCAGAAAGATGAAAATCTTCGCCAGCAGGCGCCAGTCCCGGCCAGGGACGTGATCGCTGCTTGTTCCCAGCCTCTGCATCAACACAGCCGCCATCAGCAACAGGGCGCTGCTGAAAAGGGTGGGCAGGTTGAGTTCCCGGTCCATGTTGAGGCTCTCGAGCCAATGCTTCTTGGCTCCGAAGCCGTAAATGCCCACTTGAACGACGCTGTGGGCCATCAGAAATCCTGCGGTGATGCTCGTCAGCAGCTTGCGGATTGCCTTTGGTGTGAGCGGGATGATCCCGATCTGGCTTGGATCCGCTGCAGTGGGTTGCTGAATCACGGTTGGCTTGTGCGGAGGATGAACCCCGGTTTCAGACCTCGGTTCTAAGCCTCTGCCTAACCTGCGCTTCGCGCGTGGGAAGGCTTGGTGGCTGTGATCTACACACGGGGTCGCGACCTCAAGACCGCCATTGCTGGCTTGTTTGTTGTGGTCGCCGCAGCGTCACTGCTGACGGTGCTGGCGCAACTGGTGATTGCAGCGTTTGGAGGATCTCCCCTTGATCGGGGCTGGGGTGTCGTGGCTGGGGTGAGCACGGGCCTGGCGGTGTGGGCCACCCGTTCCCAGGGGCTGATGCGCTTGCTTTCGGTTGCTGATCCTTTGGCCCACCAAGGTCGTACCCGCGCCGTTTGGGGTCTGCTCGCGCTTGTGGTTCTGCTGGTTGTGGGCTTGAAAACCGGCTCGGCGGACCGTGACGCCTACAAAAATCTGGTGTTTGGCGAGGGTGGCCTGGTGGAGTGGAGCCAGGTGCTGGTGCTGGTGCTCGCCACCCGGACGGCCTGGTTGATCGGCTCCGATTTGAATGCGCGTTTGCAGGAACGCCGTCCCGGTCGGCTGTTCCAGTTTGGAGCAGGATGCCTGGCCCTGGTTTTGATGGAGGAGCTCGCCTGGGGCCAAGTGATCTTCAGTTGGCGGACCCCGCCCTTGTTGAACGAGATCAACGCGCAGAACGAGACGACCCTGCACAACATCGGTTGGTTTCAGGATCGACTGGATCTGGGCACCTTCCTGGCGACCCTTGGAGTTTTGGCTGTTGTGGTTCTCGCGCCTCGCTGGATGCGAGCGCTCACCAGGAACTGTTCTCAATCGATGGCGGCCGTGACCCGGGCCCTCACTCCTGCGTTCTACAGCTGGCCGCTGTTCCTGGCGGTTTCTGCCCTGGCGTTCTGCATTGCCACCCGCACCTTATCCGATCTGATCCTCAATCGGGATCAGGAGTGGGGTGAGCTGGTGCTCTACGCCTCCATTTATCTGTTGTTGCTGCGGACGCGGGTGCTGCTTGGCCCCGTGCAGCACGATCCTTAACCTTCCCGAAATCCTTCAAGGACGGCTGCATGCGTCGACCCAGCGGCATAGATGCGCCCTCCCCAACCCGGTGGCCACGCAAGGTGTTAGCGATGGCGGGTCTGTTTGCCCTGACCTGTTTTGGGCTTCAGGCCTGGCGGCTCTTCAGCCTCAGTGCCACCTATGACCAAGCCCTGTTTCTGCAGGAGCTCTGGGCGACCGCGCAGGGGAGGCCCTTTGAAAGCAGCCTCTCATCGGTGTTGTCGGGGGCGGTGGTGGTCGGCGATGGCCTCCCGTCCATCGATTACCTGCACCTGGGGCAGCATGCCAACGTCTTGACCGTGCTCATGGCCCCCCTGGTGGCTGGGTTCGGGATGTGGGCGTTGCCTTTGCTTCAGGTGGGCCTGCTCGCTGGCGCAGGTCTGGTGCTGTGGAGATTGGCCGACTCCCGACTTCCGCGGCCCCTGGCTGAGCGAATCACCCTCGCGTACTTCCTCAGCGGTGCGGTGATAGGCCCGGCTCTCGAGAACTTTCACGATCTGGTCTGGCTGCCCTTGTTGGCGTTTCTGGTGGTGGGAGGTCTCCTCGACGGCTGCCATTGGCGGGTGTGGCTGTTTGGTGCTCTGTTGCTGTTGGTGCGAGAAGACAGTGGGCTGCTGTTGTTTTCCCTCGGGCTCTGGGCCCTGGTGCGTCGTCCCGGCCAACGGCTCACCGGAGCCTTGCTGATGGGCGTCTCCTTCGCCTGGGTCGTGCTGGTCACCGGCTGGATTCAACCGATGGTGGACTCCTCCTTGTCGGATCGCTTCCTGAAGGAGAAGTTCGGCCATTTGGTGGATGACCCGTCGGGGGGAACGGTTGCTGTGCTTTGGGCCATGCTGCGCCAGCCCTTGGCGTTGATCGAGGCGCTGGTGTCGCCGCCGGGGGCAACACTCGGCTTCGTGCTGGCGTTGAGTTTGCCGCTGGTGCTGGTGCCCCTGCTCTCGGTGGATGCCGCTTTGCTGATGCTGGCTCCGCTGTTGATTGCCTTGCTCTCCCAGGGGCGATCCGCCTTGTCCGTCACCCTCCGCTATGTGCTGGCTTTGGTGCCCGGCCTTTATCTCGGTGCTGTGCTCTGGTGGCAACGGCACCCGGAGGGATGGTCGAAGCCATGGCTGCGCCGCTGTTGGACCGCGGCCCTGTCTCTTGGCCTTGTGCTCACGCTGGTAGGGAACCCCCACCGCACCCTCTCGGCCGTCATCCCCGACAGCTTTTCTCCTTGGGCGTACGTGTCTCCTCAGCAAATGCTGAACCGCCGCCAGGCGGCGGTTCAGGCCGTGGCGCTGATTCCAGCGGATGCCAGCGTTGCTGCCGATACGCCTTTGCTGCCGTTGTTGGCCCAACGGGAGGCGGCGATTCGTTTCCCTCGGCATGTTCAGTACCGCGATCGCCAGGGACACGTTCAACCGGTGGATTGGGTGGTGGCCCTGCCCGGCTATCACACGCCATTGGCTCCAGTGTTCAAAGGGTCCCGCAACAAACAGCAGCGCATTCAGCGGGAACTGCGGAAGCTCAAGGCGTCGGGCGACTATCGCTTGGTGCAGTGCCAAGGCGGCGCTGTTGTTTTGCAGCGGCAGGTGCCCGACACAGCTCCAGGCCCGATGGCCAGCTCCGGCAGCTCCAATTCATGTCCCTGGCTTGAGTGAGCAATCGTTCCTGCACCTTGCGGCTTGATCCCCAGCCCGGGTCAGTGGGATTGAGCAGCAGCACGTTCCAGGGGCCAGCCTTGGGCAATGGACTCACTTTTTTCTTGGGGAAGCCGATGCTGGTGCGCTGGCTGAGCTGAGGCACCAGGTAACTGGTGGTGAGCACGGCGTCCTGCGGTTGGATCAGAGCCTGGGCCTCATTGACCCCTTGCAGCTGGGGCACTCGGGTCAGGTAGGGCCCGGAGAAGAACCAGGGCTTGGCCAGCGCCAGCCAGCAGGCCATGGCCCAGCACAGCATCCAGGGAAAGCCCCGCTGGGGTTGGGGTCGCCCCTGCAGGCCATCGATGCAGGCCACCACGGCCACCACCGCCAGGGGCAGGCTGTAGTGATGCACCAGGGTGCGGTAGCTGGCGGATGAAGAGAGCAGATTCACCAGCACCAACGGCAGCCCGATCAACAATGTGGTGAGGGAGTTCCGCCGCCAAAGGGCGATGCTGGGCAGACAAAGCAGCAGCAGATATTCCGCACCGCCGCCCCAATCCAGGCCACTGACAATGGTTAGCGGATCACCGTTCAAGTGGCTGAACATCCGCGCTGCGGCCTTCGGGCCGTCCCCATTTCGAAGCAGTGGATAAAGCCAACGGCTGAGCAAGAGCAGCCAGCTGGCGCTGAGGCCCCCCGCCGCCAGGCTCCACCGCCAACGCCGGCGCCAGGCAAGATCGATGGCCATGCCTGCTGTGATCAGCACCAGGCCATCGCGGCAGCCCAGCATCAGCAGCAGCAAGCCAAACCAGAGCCGTGGTCGGCCTTCTCGCTCGGCCCAGACCGCGAAAGCGAAGGCCGGCATCACCCAGGTTTCGGGGTGGAAATCAAACAGAGCGGCGTTGAACACCACCGGCTGCAGCCACCAGAGGCCGCAGGCCAGCCAGCACTGCCGTGATCCCAATCCCGCCTGCTGCGCCACCCACCAGATCGGCAGCGCGGTGCAGCTCAGGGCCAGGGCCTGACTGGCCAGGAGCCACTGCAGGCTGGGCAGGATCCGATAGGCCCCGCCCGCCAGATAGAGCATCCAGGCTCCGTGGTCGGCCAGCACATGCACCTGCTCCATCGAGGAGATCGGTGCCGCTCCCGATCCGATCAGCCAGGCCCACTGATCGAACAGCCCCAGGTCGTAGGCATTGCTCTGTAGCAGCCCATGGCGTACCGCTGCGACGCCCCAGAACAGCAGGCCCAGCCCTGCGGCCAGCACCAGCAACAGCGGGGGACAGACCTGCGGGCGCGATGGCCGGGAATCAGCGCTGGGGCTGGAGGTCATCGATCGGAATCAGGTAGGTCTGGCTGCTTGGGTCCACCCAGGCACGGGGGCTGGCCTTCACCATCTCCCGCAGGAGTTGTTGCCGTTGTTCCGGCATCGGCCGGTAGGTCTTGTCCCACACGAAGCTGCCGGCCAGATGGCTGGCTCCAGCCCGTTTCCAGCGCTGCAGTCGCTCCGGCGTCAGTTGTTTGCTGGAGATCAGCCAGCCCTGACGGCGGGCCAGGTTGAGCAGGGTGGGATCGGTGCTTGTGACGCTCACAATCTTCGCGTCGCTGGGCAGATCCCTCCGGATGGTGAGGGCCAACGGCAGCCAGGCTTCTCGTTGCCGATGCTCCACCGCCCAGTAATCCACCGACAGCACCGTGAGGCTCACCAGTAGGGCAAGGCCGAGCAACAGCCGAGGCTGCCAGCGGGGCCGCCGCTGACGCCAGCTCTGCCAGCCCAAACCGATCAGTGGGGAGCTGAACAGCAGCAACGGCAGCTGGTAATACTCGTGAATCGTGCTCGAGCGCATGGTGGCGATCGTGCAGAGCAGCACACCCACCAATCCGCTGATGGTGATCTGCCCGCCGCCGCTGCGCCAGCTCGCCCCGAGTCCGATCAGCAGGAACGGGACCCCCACCACAGCCAGGAGCCGCAGGCTTACCCGCAGCAGCAGGTTGATCCAGCCGTTGAGGTCCAGCAGAAGACTGAGGCTGCTGCGATCGGCTCCCGAGCCCCAGAAGCCGAAGCTCAGTCCACTGGCCTGTCCCAGTTGATGGGCATGCCAGTACCAGCCGGCGATCGCCATCAGGCTGCTGCCCACGTAGATCCAGAAGCCCGGACGCCCCAGCAGACGAAACATGCGCCAGGGCAGGGTCTGGAGGGGCGCGGCCTGGTCTTCAGGGTTGGAGGTGAGTTGCACCATCAGTAGGGGCAGCCCCAGCCAGAGCAGCGGAATCACCTTGATCAGGCCAGCGCTGGTGAAGCACAGCCAGCTCAGAGCCAGGGTCCAGGGCAAGCGTCGCTCACGCCAGAGGCTCAGGCTCTCCAGCGCGCCTGCGGCACAGAGCAGCAATAGGGCTTCGCCCTGAAAGGCGCGCCCGAAATACACCCCCAAGGGTGCAATGGCAAAGGCCAGGCCCGCCCACCAACCGGCTTCGGGGTTGAACCAACGCCGCCCCAGGCGCATCACCAGCCAGATGGTCAGTGCGCTGAAGAGCACCGAACAACCGCGGCCCAGCCATTCCTGCACGCCCATCAGGCCGTACAGGCGGCTCACCAGAAACGGGTACAGGGGAAATTCCGACTCCACGAAGCCGGCACTCGCACCGCCCCAGTCGATCTGCGGCAGCCAGATCGGTGTGCCCGCCTGGCTGAAATGCCTTGCCATGGCCGCGGTGTCGGCCTGCCGCCAGCTGTGAACACCGAGCACCGGCATCCAGATCTGCACCATCCGCAGCAGGCTTCCCAGGCCGATGGGCAGCCAGATCGGCTTAGGGGCTGTTCCAGACAAAGCGGGATGAGGCCGCATAGTTCCAGACGTAGACGACAACAATGCCCGCGAGTTGGGCCCAGAGCGCATGGGCCTGGATCAGGGTGTAGAAACTGGTAGCCAGGCCAACGTTGGCAAGGGCCGGTAGCGAGGCCACCAGCAGAAACTTCAGCAGCCCCCGGATCAACTGCCGTCCGCTCTGGCGCCGGTCGCGGAAGGTGAGGGCGTTGTTCACCAGATAGTTCGAGCTTGCGGCTGTGATCACGGCCACCGGAAGCGCCTGCTGAAACGCCAGGTTGAACAGGTCCATCAGCAGTGCGGTGGAAAGCAGTTGAACCACCACGCCCGAGGCGCCCACAAGCCCGAAGCTGATGGCCCGCCGCGGCAGCAACCGCAGGGTTGCGGTGTGAATCAGGGACACCACGAAGTCCCAGAGGACGGCGAGATCGAGCTTGGAGCTGCCATGCAGCCGTGGCTGGAAGCTCAGCGGAATTTCTCCCACCTGCAGGCGGCCGTGGCTGATGGCCAGGAGCTCGTAGAGGAATTTGAAACCGTTCACGTCCACCTGACGCACCAGCGGCAGGCAGCGGTTGAGACGCAGCACGATGAAGCCGCTCATGCAATCGGTCAGGTGCTTGTAGGACCTTGGCAAACTCCAACGGGCCAGACGGTTGGCGAGGGTGGAACCATCAGTGCGTCGATCGCTGAGGCCTCGGATTTCGGAGCGGTCGAGGAAGCGACTCCCCGCCACCAGGTCCAGTCGTTCGCGCTCCAGGAGTTGCACGGCCTCTCCAACGGAGGCAGGCTCGTGCTGGCCATCGCTGTCCATCACCACGGCGGTGGGATACAGGGCTGCAATCAGACCTTCCTTGATGGCGCTGGCCAGTCCAGAGCGTCCCACCCGTTGAATGATCCGGATCCTGGGGTCCTGGCGGGCTAAAGATCGCACCAGATCAGGGGTGCCATCCCGGGAATCGTCATCAACGACCAGGATTTCGAGCGGGTGATTCGTGCCCAGGCGCAGCAGGGATCCGATCACCTGACGGATGGAGCCGCCTTCGTTGAAGGTGGGCAGCACGATGGACAGGCCGCTGTGGCTTGTCGGTCCTTCACGGCCCTCGGTGGACGACACAGTGCGCTCCAGTCGGGCTCAGGCTACCGACAGTCGGCCAGGGTCCATCGCCCAGCTTTGCTTTTGATACTGCAGTTCTCCTGGGGTTTGTCGCTGAGACGCCGCCCTGGGCCCCCTTTGAACCGTGGGATGCGTTGTTTGGCGTACCAGTTCAGGCTGGGACGTTCGTCGTAACCCTTAAGTGTCAACGCAGCTCCCGGGTTGTTTCTGGCCAGGGCTGCTACTGGTTGCACGGGCCAGGTTTCGTTGAGTTCCCACAGCCACAGGGGCGAGTGAAACAACAGGGCCAGTGCTGCCAAATTGCCGCAGCTGAGGCTGATCACCCCGAGGCGTCGCCGCTGCGGTACGGCGGAGCGCAGCCACCATCCACCGCCACACCAGCCGAGGCCCAGCACAACCGCCAGGCCGCGATAGGGCACAAGGCTGCTGCC
The DNA here is from genome assembly GCF_000737595.1 of Synechococcus sp. KORDI-52. NCBI lineage: Bacteria > Bacillati > Cyanobacteriota > Cyanophyceae > Synechococcales > Synechococcaceae > Synechococcus > Synechococcus sp. KORDI-52. The sequence goes on from NZ_CP006271.1 coordinate 820,036, forward strand.
GATGCTGCTGAAGCTGGCCAGCCCCAGCAGCAGGAGCAGCAGTCCGAGCCCGCACCAGAAAATCGGAAGCCGCAACAGCAGCCAGCGGCAGGGGGGATTGGGGCTCTCCGGTGCACGTTTGGAAGACAAGGGTCGCTCCACCAGCCAAGCGAGCAGCGGAGCGCAAATCAGGGCCAACGGCAGCCAGAGCGGGTGGCTGTACCAGGGGAGTTGGGTGCGCAGCGGAAGAATGGCCCCGGCCAGGGTGAGCAGGCAGGCCAGGGACCAGCGGCCCCAACGGCTCTGACGCCATCGCCAGGCCCAGATCAGGGCGAAGGGGATCAGCGGCAGCCAGGGCCAGCCCCCCTCCAGCACTTCGATCATGGGGACCCGCCAGCCCAGGTCACTGCCTTCGCCGGCATCCAGAAGAACCCGCCCGGCGCCATCTCCACCCCATAGCCAGAGCGCTTCGCTCCCCCGGATGTGGGCATGCCAGAGATGCCAGCCGACTCCCGGTGCCAGGCCCAGCAGCATCCCGCAGCCAGCCGTGGTGCGGTTGTTCCAGGTTCTCCATTCCCGGCCCCAGGCCAGCGCCAGTCCGGCGGCGGCCCCCGCCGGCACCAGCAGAGGGGCCTTGAGCAGCAGCATGGCGCTGGCCATCAGGCCGGCGACGGCTCCCCAGAGGCCGCTGCAGCGGCTGCGGTTCAACTGCAGCAAGGCCAGCCAGAACAGAGCCATGGTCGTCAGCTGGGTGCCATCCAGCATTGCCAGACGCCCGTGCCGGGCCACCGGCAGCAGCGTCAGCAGGATCACACTGGTGGCGATGGCGCTGGAGCGATCCCCTGGCCGCAGCGTCCATTGCAGCCAACCCCCTAAGGGGACGACCAGGCATGACAGCAGCGCCGGTGCAAGGCGGATGCTCCACTCCGCAGGGAGCTGTTCGGGCCGCGTGGTTGCGCCGATCACAAGGGCGATCAGGCTGTGCAAGCCCGGCGCCTTGTTGAGGTACGGCTTGTCCCAGAGGGTGGGCAGCAACGGGGCGTCCCCGAGCCCGTGGCGAAGTTCGAAGGCCACTCTGGCCACGGTGGCTTCATCGAAGTCCCGCAGAGGAAGATCACCGAGCCCGATCAGGGCCAGGCCGGCGGCGGCCAAGCCGAGCCCAATCCATGCGTTCCAGGGGGCTGCGTCAGGAGCGGAGCCGGAGCGCATGCTTCCCCTCATTACATCAAAAACTGAGTATGGTCCGGGTGTTCAGGATGCAGTGGCGTGGAGATGTGAGTGCTTCCTTAGGGGGGTGGTTACAACTCCGAAGGCGTTGCCGGCATTCACAATCCTTCAGGAGGAGGTGTCCATGATTTCCAGTTGTTTGATCCAGGGTCTGCTGATCGCGGAGAACGCCGGCTGAACGGCGCCTTCTGACTGATCATCCGGTTCCGCGGCAAAAGCGGACCCGGCGAGAGCCCCCGTCCGGTTATCCGGTCGGGGGCATCGTTTTGGCTTGTGTGCTTCTCAATAGTCTTGATTGATACATGTCGATGTAGGGACCGGCACACGTCGACTTGGGTCTTGAGTGACCACCCCCCACAATCTGGAAATGGCGTAGTTGCGCCTATTTCCTGTGTGAGGAATCCAATGAAGCTTTTCCAGCAACTGCTGGTGGCTCCTGCCGCCCTTGGCCTTCTGGCCACCGGCGCCAATGCCGCCGAGCTGAACATCAACGGTGTTTCTGAGTACGCATCGGCTGACCAAGTCACCAGCGTCACCCAGTTCTCCGACGTCTACCCCACCGACTGGGCCTATCAGGCTCTGGCCAACCTGGTGGAGCAGTACGGCTGCGTGGCCGGCTACCCCAACGGCACCTTCCGTGGCAACCGGGCGATGACCCGCTACGAAGCGGCTGCCCTGCTGAACGCTTGCCTCGACCGGATCACCGAAGTGACCGACGAGCTGCGTCGCCTGCTCAAGGAATTCGAAACCGAGCTGGCCATCCTCAAGGGTCGCGTTGACGGCCTCGAGGCCCGCGTCGGCGAACTGGAAGCCACCCAGTTCTCCACCACCACCAAGCTCAAGGGTGCAACCCAGTGGGTTCTCGGTGCTGCTGCCTTCGACGGCAAGCGCAGTGGTTTTCTCACGAGAACTTCTGGCGGTACTTCCTTCAGCTACAACCTGAAGCTGGACCTCGACACCTCCTTCACCGGTAAGGATCTGCTGAAGACGCGTCTGCGTTCCGGCAACATGGCCAACGTCTATGGCGGCGACGGCCTCTTTGCTCAGGAGTACGGCTTCGACTCCGACAAGGCTGTAGTCATCAACCGTCTGTACTACAGCTTCCCCATCGGCGACTCGTTCACCGTTGTGGGTGGTCCCGTCGTTCGTATGGACGACATGCTGCCGGTGTGGCCCAGCGCCTATCCGTCTGACATGACGTACGACTTCTTCACCTATGCCGGCGCACCTGGTGTTTACAACCTGGCCCTCGGCGGCGGTGCTGGTATCTACTGGAAGTCTGAAAACGGTTTCAGCATTTCCACCAGCTACCTGTCCACAGATGCTGAGCTGAGTGACCCCAACTTCGGTGGCATCGGCACCGATGGCTCCGGTGACAGCGCAACCACCCAGATCGCCTATGCGGCTGACAACTGGGGAATCGCTGGTGGTTTCACCTATGCCTCCGGTAACGAAGGTGGTGGTTCTCTGTACATCGGCAACGCCAACCTTGGTGCTGCAGACCTGTCCCAGAGCGGTACCACTTACAGCTACGGCCTGAGCGCCTGGTGGATGCCTGAGGAGTCCGGTTGGATGCCTTCCATCTCCGCTGGTTGGGGCCTTTCTGACATTCCTGATCCCGCGATCAAGAACATCAAGAGTGCTACCACCCAGTCCTGGTACGTGGGTCTTGAGTGGGACGACGTCTTCCTCGAAGGCAACTCCCTGGGCATTGCCACAGGTCAGCCCACCTTCATCACCGACATCGACACCAAAGGCAAGACCGGCGGTTTCTACAAGACCGGTGGTGGCTGGGCCTGGGAACTCTTCTACAAGTTCCAGGTCACCGACAACATCACTGTCACCCCTGCTCTGACCTACCTCACCCAGCCTTTTGCCAACAGCACCAGGCTGCGCGGTATCGATGCAGTCAGCGGTCTCGTCAAGACCACTTTCAAGTTCTGATCACTGGCTTGAGGTCCCTTACGGGGCCTCTTTCCTCTCAGATTCTTCAGCTCTCCACTTCGGTGGAGAGCTTTTTTTGTTTCTGCGGTTGGTCTTAACCGATATATAAACGACCCTTGGTGAGCCCTTACCGACACTGCGATGTCACGGCCGTAGCGTTGAGCCGCTGGCATGTCTTGCCGGCATTTTCTCTTGGTGTGAGAACCCCCATGAAGCTTTTCCAGCACCTGCTGGTGGCTCCTGCCGCCCTTGGCTTGATGGCCAGTGGCGCCAATGCCGCCGAGCTGAACATCAACGGCATTTCTGAGTACGCATCGGCTGACCAGGTCACCAGCGTCACCCAGTTCTCCGACGTCTACCCCACCGACTGGGCCTATCAGGCTCTGGCCAACCTGGTGGAGCAGTACGGCTGCGTTGCCGGCTATCCCAACGGCACCTTCCGTGGCAACCGGGCGATGACCCGCTACGAAGCGGCTGCCCTGCTGAACGCCTGCCTCGACCGGATCACTGAAGTGACCGACGAGCTGCGTCGTCTGCTCAAGGAATTCGAAACCGAGCTGGCCATCCTCAAGGGTCGCGTTGACGGCCTCGAGGCCCGCGTCGGTGAACTGGAAGCCACCCAGTTCTCCACCACCACCAAACTCAGCGCCAAAACCGTTTGGGTGACAGGTGGCACCCAGGCGATTGGTGATAACTACAGGACCGGTGGAGCGAAGCGTGCCCGTTCTGCGTATAACGCTGAGTACGGTGCTTTTTCCTTCAGTTACGACCTCCGTTTAGGCCTGAAGACCTCCTTCAGCGGAAAGGATCTGCTTTACACCCGTCTGCGCGCCGGTAACCAAGGCGATACCAGCGTCTGGGATGGCAATGGCGTGAGTCTGAACAAGCTCGATACGGCAGCCCCGGGCGGCAACATCGTCGAGGTTGATCGGCTCTATTACCGTTTCCCACTCGGCGACAGCTTCATCATCCAGGCCGGTCCTTTGACCCGGAACACCGAGATGATGGGCTACAAAGCCACGGCGTATGCCAAGGGCGGCACCAAAGTTCTTGATTTCTTCGGTGGTTCCTTGGGAACACCCGGCGTGTGGAACAAGGAAACCGGCGGCGGTTTCGGTGCGATCTATACCAACAAAAAGCAGGTTGAGAAGGGCAACCCCTACTTCACCGTTGCTGCCAACTACGTGGCTGATTCCGGTGAGGCGAACGACAGCAACCCCAACACGGGTGGCTTCATGACGGATAACTCGGAAGGCAACATCACCACCCAGATTGCCTATGGCAACAAGCAGTGGGGCTTGGCCGCCGGTTACCGCTACGGCCAGTGTGGTGCCAAGTTCCGCACCGGCACGGAGTTCGCCGTTGATGACAAGTTCGGTACGCCGTGCACCGTCGCCAACAACAAGCGCACCGACGCTGACAGCCACAGCTGGTCTGCGCACGCCTTCTGGCGTCCTGAGGAGTCCGGTTGGATGCCGTCGATCAGCGCGGGTGTCGGTGCGTCGTACCTCAACGGCAACAAAGCGTGGGAGAACAACACCACCAAGCGGGCGATGGCCAGCTGGATGGTGGGTCTCACCTGGAACGATGTGTTCCTGGAAGGGAATGCTCTGGGCTACGCGGTGGGTCAACCCCAGTTCGTCTATGAGGTCGACAACAACAAAGGCGACTTCGTTGCTGATGGGGGTTACGCCATGGAGCTCTGGTACAGCTTCCAGGTCACTGACAACATCCAGATCACCCCTGCGGTGTACTGGCTGAGCCGACCCTTTGGTGACAACACCCAGAATGTCAATGGCAACTACAAGTCTCTCGGCGTCTTTGGCGGCCTGGTTCAGACCACCTTCAAGTTCTGATCTCTTGGCCCGACTTCGGTTGGGCCTTCAGAACAACCTTCCTCACCTACACCCACCAAGCCCTCCCGATCTGGAGGGCTTTTTTTCTGGGCGATCTCCGGGCAAGCTTCAGCCATGGGCATCGCTCCGGACATCACAGCTTTGATCGGCGGGACGCCTCTGGTGCGCTTGAACCGTCTGCCCCAGGCCTGCGGTTGTCAGGCCGAGATCCTGGCCAAATTGGAGAGCTTCAATCCATCCGCCTCGGTCAAAGACCGCATTGCCAGCGCCATGGTGCTCGAGGCGGAGCAGGCCGGCACGATCGTTCCCGGCCGGACGGTGCTTGTTGAACCCACCAGCGGCAATACCGGAATCGCCCTGGCCATGGTGGCGGCGGCCCGGGGGTACCGGCTGATTCTCACCATGCCAGACACGATGAGCACCGAGCGTCGGGCCATGCTGCGGGCCTATGGCGCCGAGCTGCAGCTCACCGACGGTGCCCAGGGCATGAAGGGGGCAATTGCCCTCGCCCAGGAGTTGGTCGCGGAGATCTCCAACGCCTATCTGCTTCAGCAGTTCGACAATCCCGCTAATCCAGCCGTGCATGAACGCACCACGGCTGAAGAGATCTGGCGCGACACCGAGGGGCAGATCGACGCTTTTGTGGCCGGGGTGGGCACAGGCGGCACGATCACCGGTTGCGCCCGTCTGCTGAAGGAGCGCCAGCCGCAGCTTCAGGTGATTGCCGTGGAGCCGGAGGCCAGTGCTGTTCTATCCGGCCAGCCCCCAGGGGCCCATCGCATCCAGGGCATCGGGGCGGGCTTTGTGCCTGCGGTGCTGGATCTGGAGCGGATTGATGCGATCCGCACGGTGAGCGATGAGGAGGCGATGCAGGTGGGACGGCGGCTGGCCAGGGAGGAAGGTCTGCTCTGCGGCATCAGCAGTGGTGCTGCCATGGCAGCGGCTCTGCGCGTTGGCCAGAACCCCGCCATGGCAGGCAAACGGCTGGTGGTGATGCTGGCTAGTTATGGCGAGCGATACCTCTCCACCCCAATGTTCAGCGCCGCGTCCCAGCTTCCTGCCCGGAGGGATGGCCAGCTGTGAGCGACCCCTATGCCGTGCTTGGAGTCAGCAGCACCGCCAGTAACGACGAGATCAAGGCGGCCTATCGCCAGCTGGTGAAGCAGCACCATCCTGATGCCGGCGGAGACGATCAGCAGATGCTGGCCCTCAATGCCGCCTGGGAAGTGCTGGGTGATGCCGAACGGCGTCGAGCCTTTGATCGCACGCGCCCCCAGCCGGGCCGTGCCGCATCACCGTCAGATCTCCGCCGCGCCAGCCGCGCCCATGACCGTGCTGTGGCGGCGGATGATGCTCTGGTGGAGTGGCTGCGGCGGGTCTATGCCCCGATCGACCGCATGCTCGGTGAGGTGATCAATCCCTTCCCCAAGCAACTCAAAGCCCTGTCGGCTGATCCCTACGACGACGAGCTGATGGAGGCGTTCTGCAGCTATCTCGAGGCGAGCGGACGCCGAATGGAACGGGTCAAGCAACTGTTCCAGTCGTTGCCCACGCCGGCCTCGGCCCGTGGCTTCGGTCTGAGCCTCTATCACTGCCTTTCTGAGGTGGAGGACGCTCTCGCGGAGCTGGAGCGCTACACCATGGGCTACGTGGACGGCTATCTCCACGATGGTCGTGAGATGCTGCGGGAGGCCAAGCAGCGACGCAAGCGGCTCCAGGATGAACGGCGTCGGTTGGAGATCGTGTGAAGCAGCGCTGGCGTTTCTGGGCTTCGGTGGCCTTGATCTGGGTGCTCTCAACCCTGGTGGACCGGCTCTGGTGGACGCTGCAGACCGGTGTTCCCGCCTGGGATCAGGCCGACTACCTCAACAGCGCCATGGACCACGGCCGCGCCTTGGGGTTGCTGCCCGGCGGTGGTTGGCAGGGTTGGCAGGCGTTGCTGGATCTATCGCCGAAGATTCCTCCCCTCGCTTCGCTGGTGAACGGCAGCGTGATGGCCTTCAGTGGCGATGCCCCGGCACAGGCGGCCTGGAGCCTCAGTCTCTGGCACGGGTTGCTCCTGCTGGTGATGGCAGGCTGGGGACGGCGGTTGCAGGGGGATGGCTTGGCCCTGATCGCTTGCCTGTTGGCGGCATTGACGCCGGCCTTCCTTGATCTGCGCACGGATTACGTGCTGGAGATGGCCCTGGTGGCAAGTTGCAGCCTGGCGATCTGGCGTCTCGGGGTTTGGTGTGATCCTGAGAGTGGAGGGCGCTGGGGGCAGGCCTGGGGTTGCACCCTGGCAGCCATCGCTGCAGTGCTCGTGAAGCAGAGCGCCCTGCTTGTGCTTGTTCCTGCGGGGCTCTGGGCTGCGTGGATGGCGTTGCGGCGGGGCGGTCCTTGGTTGCGGCAGGCCCTGCTGCTGCCTCTGCTTATGGCGGCGTTGATTGGTCCCTGGTTACGTCACAACTGGATCACCAGCCTCGGCGGCACCAACCGGGCTGTGTTCGAGTCGGCGGCCCGGGAAGGGGATCCCGGCGTGTTCAGCCTGGCCAGTTGGTTGTGGTACCCGCGCCTGTTACCCGAGCAGCTCGGCAGCATTCTGTTGCTGGTGGGGTTGTCGGGGCTGCTGCTTTGGTGCTGGCAGCGCCGGCAGCCCTCCACCGACGATGCCTGGTCCTGGCGCTGGCTCCTGATCAATCTGGTGGCGGCGTGGCTGCTGACCACGTTGAGCCCCAACAAAGGCGACCGCTACATCGCCCCTCTGCTCCCCTCCCTGTTGTTGCTGCTGGCCCGGGGTTGGTGGCAGTGGGGGCACTGGTTGCAGGCCAGGCGTTCCGTCTTGGTGTGGCCCCTTTTCGGTGCTGGGCTGCTGGCCTGTGTTCCGGCCGGCTGGGCCCATCAGCGGCATCGCTTTGACGACCGGCCCCGTGGTCCGGTGGAGGCGCTGGTGAAGGCTGCCGGTGGTGGAGATCCCAACACGCCTCCCTCCACCTTGATCGTGGTGCCCAGCACCTCCGATCTCAACCAGCACAACGTCAGCTTCTATGGCCGTCGCCACGGCGGGCAGACCGTTGGCAGGCAGCTGGGGGGCAGCCGCCAGGACCGTGAGCCTGTGCTGGCGCGGGCGCAATGGGTGGTGTTGGCGGAAGGGAACCAGGGATCGGTGCGCAAGGCGGCGTGGCGTCTGGATCAAGCGGTGCGCAGCAGCGGCGTGTTTGAGCTGGTGCATCAATTTGAGCGTCCCAAGGGGGGGAGTTATTCCCTCTGGCGCCGCCGTGCCACGGAACCGATTGCAGGCCCGTCCTTTGCGCAGCGCTTCCCCGACCTTGCCGCTGGCTTGGCGGCGGGGCCGATCGGGCTGGATCCGGTGTTCGCTGCGGTGGGGCAGGAGCACATGCTCGATGGTCATTTCAGCTATCGGGAGCCTGTGCGCTCCAAAGCTCTGGAGGCCTTGGCCCAGGATCCCGATGCTGTACAACCGCGTTGGACCCTTGCGTTGCTGGCGGTGCTGGACAACCGCCCGGTGCAGGCAGCAGAGCAGTTCGAGGCCCTGCAACGGCTGTTGCCCGATAACCCCTGGCCAGCGGCTTACCGCAGTGTGGTCAACCTGGCGGGTTGGAACCCCTGGCAGGCCGCCGCTGCAGCTGATGGGGCCAGCGTTTCGAATCCTGTGTTGGCGGCGCTGGGGGATCTCAGCGGCGTGCTGTCCGGTGCTGTTTGGCGCATCCCCGCCGCCATCACGTCAGTTCCAGCGGCCGTCACGTCCGTGGAGGAGGCCCTGGAGCCCGCCTCCCACCAGGATCAGGAGCAGGCTTCGAGCTGATCCATGCGCAGCCACACATCGGGCACCGGACGGTTCCAACGCACCTGGCCGTAGTCCCCCTTCACCACCAGCAGTTCGCCGGGGCCTTCGAAGATGTAATCGGGAGTCGTGGGGTCGCTGGCCCCAGCTTCAAGGCTGGCGCTGTAGGCGGCCTTGTTCACCTTGACCAAGGCACCTTTGCGCAGCGCAGCAGGCTTGGCCTTGGCGGGGGCAGCGGCGTCGGATTCGGCCATGACAGGGGAAGGTGATGGCACCAGGCTAAAACCAATCACCCATGAACCCCCTTAGCCTCCCAGCCGCACCGCCCCCGCTTTCATGCGTCTGCTGCTGTTTGGTTGCACTGGTTTTGTTGGCCGCGAGCTTCTGCCGCTCCTGCTCCAGGCCGGGCATCAGCTCACGGTGGTCAGCCGCCGCCTGGCCCGCGGCTACGACGCTGAACGGGCGGACGGTCGACTGACCTGGATGCAGTTCGACCCCGCCAGCAGCAGCACCTGGGCCGATGCCGGGCTGCTGGATGCCCTGAACCAGGCCGATGCGGTGGTCAACCTGGCGGGAGAACCGATTGCCGAGAAGCGTTGGACCCCGACCCACCGCCAGCTGCTTGAAACCAGCCGTCTGGAGACGACCTCCAAGTTGGTGACAGCGATCCAGGCCTGTGCGACGCCACCGAAGGTGCTGGTGAATGCCTCGGCCATCGGCATCTACGGCTCCAGCCTTGACAAGCGTTTTTCCGAATCGAGCACCCCAGGCGACGACTTCCTCGCAAGCCTGTGCGAGCGCTGGGAGGCGGCTGCGGCGGCGGTGCCTTCTGCGGTGCGGCAGGTCACCCTGCGCATCGGCATTGTGCTGGCGGCCGACGGTGGCGCCCTCGGGAAAATGCTTCCGGTGTTCCGCACAGGGTTTGGCGGTCCGATCGGCAGCGGCCGGCAGTGGATGAGCTGGATCCACCGCAGTGACCTCTGCGCCCTGATTCTTCAATCCCTCACGGACGAGCGCTGGAGTGGCGTGATCAATGCCGTGGCTCCAGAGCCTGTCTCGATGACGGCCTTCTGCAAACAGCTTGGGCGCAGCCTGGGGCGTCCCAGTTTGTTGCCGGTGCCAGCTCCAGTGCTGCAGGTGCTTCTGGGGGACGGCGCCAAGGTGGTGTTGGAGGGCCAGCAGGTTGCTTCGGAGCGGCTTGACACCCTGAACTTCAGTTTCCGCTACCCCGATCTGGCTTCAGCACTCGCCGCTGCCACCAGCTGAAGATGCCGCTCACCAGGGCGGCCATGATCAGCAGGCTGATGGCTGGGGCGAACAGGGGTTGCCACAGCACTTGAACCTGGTCCATCAGCCAGTCATGGCCCTGGCCCTGTTGCACCACGGCAACGGCGAAGACCCCTGCACCGATAAACACCAGCAGCACATTCACCATCAGCAGCCTGTCGAGCCAGCGCTTCCAGGCCGGTTCCGAAGGGGCACTCATGGCAGCAGGGCATCGATCGCTGCTGCCATTCTCAGGCCTCCACCAGCTTCCCCGAGGCGCCATTTGGCCTCCTCTCGGCATTGCTGTTGCAAGCCAGGATCCCGTCGCGCACGATCCAGCAGAGCCATGGCCAGCTCCGCCGTTTCCTCCAGAGCCTCACGGCTGCCACTCTCTCCGTTGGCGCAGAACACCGTGGGCCCCAGCAGGCGCCGTTGGGCTTCAGCGAATGCCGCTGTGAATTGCGGCCCTTGGCCCGGCACCTGCAGCACTGGTTTGGCCAGGCCCACGGCCTGCTCGATGGCGGTGCCCGCCATGCCGATCACCAGATCGCTGTGCTGCAGCACGGCACGGAAGGCCCCGCGGCGAACGTTGATCGCCCGGGCCCCCTCACGTTCCAGCACGCTGTTTTCCAAGTGCCAACCGCTCCTGTGGCTGAGCCGCTGCAGGCTGTTGTCATCCAGGCTGGACACCAAGGCCAGATCCACGCTGCAGATCGGAGAGGAGGGCATCAGCTCGATCAGCAGCAGCAGTTGCTGCAGGTTCTGCTCCAGTTCCGGTCGGCGGCTGCCAGGAAGCAGCGCGATGCGCTGGGTGCTGCTGGGCACCGGGGCGTCCGCTGTGAGCACCGAATCCATGAATGGATTGCCCAGGAAGGTCACCGACCTTTGCAGTTGCCTGCTGAGATCCTCGGCGGTGCGTTGATCGCGGCTGTACACCGCTTTGAACCGGCGGCTTTTCAGCAGCGTGGCGCAGGGCCAGGGCAGGCGCAGCGTTCCTTCGTAATGGCTGGAGTAGGCCACCAGGTAAGTCGCCACAGGACGGCGGCTGAGCCATGCCGCCATCACGGGAATCACATCTCCCACAACCAGGATCAGATCAAAGCGACGCCGGTGCCGCAGCAGACGCGTCAGGCGTCGGAGCAGATACAGCACTTGCCCCTGAAAGATCTCGGTGAGGCGACCGCGAAGGCTGGTGTAACCAATGCCGCCAGTGCTGAATTCATGGCTGCGTCCCAGCAGTGGCACGCCGGCTTTTTGGTAGGCGCTGCCAAGGCCCACCAGTGGGAGCGCCTGCACCCTGTGGCCTTGCTGCTGAAGCTCCTGGGCCAGCAGGGCGCCGGAGAGGTCTTCGCCATGGCCATTGCTCAGCAGCAGGATGCGTGCCATCGCCGAAGAGCCCCTCACCACATCCAGGTGCTCGGGTCCGGGATGCCGTTGGCGCGCCTGGCCAGTTGCAACCGTCGCGCTTCGCCGGCCAGGCGTTCCTGCCGCAATAGAGCCGAACGATCCGCTGGAGGCCGCACGCGAACCTGGGACGGCAGACGGGTGATGGTCCAGGTGGCTGTCATGCAGGGGCTGTCATGCAGTCAGAGTGAGCTTTTGGATCAGAGCTCTAGCCAGGCTTTCACTTTTTCGAGGGCCTTCCAGCCGGGTTTGCGCTCGAGCCCGTCGGCGATCGAGGCTTTGAGTTCGCTGGACACCTCTGGGGCCAGGGTCATCACCTGCTGCACCACCTGGATGTGGTCGCGCACGCCCTTGGATTGGGTCTCCAGCAAGGCAAGGCTCAGGTTGATTCTGGCCTGGGGGTCCTGGCCGTTGAGTTTCACAGCGAAGCGTGCTGACCGCAGCGCTTCCTCCGGCTGGTCGCAGAGCAGCTGCAGCCAGGCCAGACAGGTCCAGCCCGCCGATTGGCGAGGAGCAGCTTCGACGATGCGGGCGAAATCAGGGAGCACCTCGTTGGCAGCGGCGCCGGCCTGATAGCGCGCCATGGCCTGCTCAAACAGGCTGTCCTGGGAAGTCTCCATCAGCAGGGAGAAGGCAGTGGTCTCCCCTCAGATTCCCATGTGGCTTCGCTCACACGGCGAAGGAGCTGCCGCAGCCGCAGGTCTGGCTGGCGTTGGGGTTGGTGAAGTTGAAGCCGCCACCGATCAGGGCGGTGCTGAAGTCCAGCTGCATTCCGTAGATATAGAGCAGGCTTTTCGGATCGCAGATCACCCGGAAGCTCTGGCCATCAGCCGCCACGTAGTCGTAGGTCTCGTCGTCGTCGAGGGTGTCTGAGGCGGGCACGAAATCCATCGTGTAGCTCATGCCGCTGCAGCCTCCGGAGCGGACCCCGACGCGCAGCACCTGGTTGTCGCCCTGTTCGCCGCACAGCTTCGCCAGCTGCTGCATCGCCGGTTCGGTGATCAGGATGCCCTTGCCGTCTTTGGCGGTATGGGCCGGCGCGGTTTCGGGGGTGGAGGTCATGGTCGACGCAGGCTCGTGTCCTCACTCTATGAACGCTCATACATAGAGTCGCTTCAGTTGACCAGATCTTGTGCAGGTCGCGATCGTTGGTTCCGGCCTCGCCGGTCTTTCCGCTGCAGTGGACCTCGTGGACGCAGGCCATGAGGTGAATCTCTACGAAGCCCGCCCCTTCATGGGCGGCAAGGTGGGCAGCTGGGTGGATGAGGGGGGCAACCACATCGAGATGGGGCTGCACGTTTTCTTCTTCAACTACGCCAACCTCTTCGCGCTGATGCGCAAGGTGGGGGCGTTCGAGAATCTTCTGCCGAAGCAGCACACGCACCTGTTCGTAAACAAGGGCGGCGACTTGCGGGAGCTGGATTTCCGCTTCCCCATCGGTGCGCCGTTCAACGGCCTCAAGGCGTTCTTCACCACCCCGCAGCTCAGCTGGATTGACAAGCTGCGCAATGCCCTGGCCCTGGGCACCAGCCCGATCGTCCGGGGTCTGGTGGATTACGAAGGGGCGATGCGCACCATCCGAGCTCTCGACTCCGTCAGCTTTCAGGATTGGTTTGTGGGCCATGGCGGCAGCCCAGAAAGCATCCGGAGGATGTGGAATCCCATTGCCTACGCCCTGGGCTTCATCGACTGCGAGGCCATCTCCGCCCGCTGCATGCTCACCATCTTCATGATGTTTGCGGCCAAGACGGAAGCCTCCAAACTCAATCTGCTGAAGGGATCACCCCACCGCTGGCTCACGGGCCCGATCCTCGATTACATCCAGAAGCGTGGCGGCAAGTTGCATCTGCGTCACCGGGTGAAGCAGGTGGAGTACAGCGAGGCTGAATCCCCTGAAATCACTGGCCTTCTGCTGGGAACGCCCGAAGGAGACATCCGTGTTGAGGCCGATGCCTACCTGGCAGCCTGTGATGTCCCCGGGATCCAGAAGCTGTTGCCCGAGGCCTGGAACCGATACCCCCAGTTCGAGGCGATTCATCAGCTGGAGGCCGTGCCGGTGGCCACCGTTCAGCTTCGCTACGACGGCTGGGTGACCGAGCTGGGCGATGGTCAGGACGCCCAGCGCCGGGATGTGGCCACACCCACTGGGCTCAACAACCTGCTGTACACGGCTGATGCCGATTTCAGCTGCTTTGCCGATCTGGCTCTGGCCAGTCCGGAGGACTACCGCAAGGAGGGAGAAGGCTCCCTGCTCCAGTGCGTGCTCACCCCAGGTGATCCCTGGATTCCAAAGTCGGTGGATGAGATCGTGGCCCACACCGACCGTCAGGTGCGTGAGCTGTTCCCCTCGTCCCGCAACCTCAAGCTCACGTGGAGCAATGTGGTCAAATTGGCCCAGTCGCTGTATCGGGAAGCTCCGGGCATGGAGCCCTACCGCCCTGCGCAGCGCACGCCGATCCGTAATTTCTTTTTGGCCGGCAGCTACACCCGCCAGGACTACATCGATTCGATGGAGGGAGCCACGATGAGTGGGCATCTGGCGGCGGCAGCCATTCTTGATCAGCCTGTGAAGCTGGCCACCAATGCGGCGGTGGCCTGATGGGACGCTGGCTCGAACACACGGTCACCGCCGAGGTGCGGGCACCGGCCGCCAGGGTCTGGGAGGTCTGGAGTGATCTCGAAGCGATGCCCCGTTGGATGCGCTGGATTGAGTCGGTCAAGCCCCTTGATGATCCCGATCTCACCGACTGGACTCTGGCGGCTCAAGGTTTCCGCTTCAGCTGGAAAGCCAGGATCACCCAGCGGGTCGAAGCCCAGCAGCTGCATTGGGAATCCGTGGGGGGACTCCCCACCAAGGGGGCCGTGCGCTTTTACCCCGAAGCCGACGACCGCACGGTGGTCAAGCTGAGCGTGACCTACGAATTGCCGAGGGTCTTGGCACCGCTCATGGAACCCAGCATCCTGGGGGGAATTGTGACCAAGGAGCTGCAGGCGAATCTTGATCGTTTCCGTGACCTGGTGGAAGCAGGCGTCTAAGCGCTGTTTGGCTCCTGTTGCTGCGCTGGTTTTTTTGGGTGGCTGTGGACAGGACACCCCAACGGCCACCGCACTGCCTCCGGCGCCAGTGCAGCCCGCGTTGCCCGAAACATCCGCTCCCACAGCCCCAGCTATCGGGCTGATTCCTTTGCCTTCGATCGCAGAGGTGCAGCAGGCTGCACCCGGGGGACGGGCTGATCCGTTCAGTCCCCTCTCCATGTCTGATGGGCAGGCCGATTCGACACTGACCCTCACGGGCATTCTCACTGTGGGGAATCAGCAGAGAGCTCTTGTGACCTCCGCCGCTGGTACTGGAGTGATCTGCGTTGGCGCTCAGGGCCGCTGCGGGGCGGACGTTCCAATGGTTCTTCCAACAGGATTGTCGGTTCTCAGCATCGATGTGGAGCGGGGCTGCATCCACCTGGCGCTCAATGGTGAGCCTCAGGCTCCCGTCTGCATGGCCTGAGCACAGGCGTCGGCCAAACCCTCGAGATCGTGGGGATCGGCCTCAGCATCCACCCGGCCGAAGCATTGGCGGCAGCTGCGGCTGGTCTGGGGGCCAATCGAAATCACCTTCACTCCCTCCAACCGTTCAGCCCAGCCTGGGCCGAAGCGTTGTTCCAGCAGCTGCGCGGTGTGCTCCGCTGTCTTGCCGCTGCTGAAGGCGATGGCATCGACCTTGCCTTCCTCAAGAGCGATCGCTGTTGGCTCCGGCATCGCGGCGGGGCAGCCGGACTCATAGGCCGCCACCTCCACCACCCGCACCCCCGCTTCACCAAAGGCGTCCGCCAGCAGGGTGCGACCACCGCTCTGCACCCGTGGCAGGAGCATCTTGAGACCCCATCCCGACACTGGGAAGTGATCGATCAAACTGTCGGCCACGAAGCTCGGCGGCACGAAATCAGCGGCCGCCCCTAGGTCGTCCAGCACTTGCGCTGTTTTGCGGCCCACCGCCGCAATCTTGAGACTGGCGGGGCGCCTGGCCAGGCAACGGCCAAGGCGTTGCAGCCGCTGTTCCACGGCCTGCACGCCATTGGCACTGGAGAACACCAGCCAGTGAAAGCTCTCCAAGTCCTCGAGGGCGTCATCCAGCGGCCCCCAGTGGTCGGGGGGGGTGATCACAAGGGCAGGAAGGTCCAGCACCGTTGCTCCCCGCTGCTCCAGAAGTTGGCGCGCGGCCCCCTGCTGGTCGGCCGCGCGGGTGACGACCACCGTTCGGTTGTGCAAGGGATGGCTCAAGCGACCGCCTCCCCGTCCAGCTTCACGACCCCCTGCACCTGTTCCCGGAGCTGGTCGGCCGCGTCGGATTGGCCCTGTGCCTGAAGCAGGCTGATGGCGCGGATGAAGCTGCTGCGGGCGGCATCAATGTTGCCGCCCAGCAACTGCGCAACGGCATTGTTCTGATGGCACGCAGCGTTGTTGGGATCCAGAGCGAGTGCGCGCCCGTAGGCCTCCAGGGCCGAGGCGAGGTCGCCGCGCCGCCGTTGCATCAGTCCCAGGTTGTACCAGGCGAGGGCCACTTCTGGAGCCCGCTGGGTGGCGGTTTGGGTGAGGCTGATCGCTTCCTCCAGGTTGCCCTGCTCCATCAGTCGCGCCGCCAGGTTGAGGCGGGCTCCAAGACTCACCCGTGTGTCCAGGGGAATCTCCAGGGCTTGCCTGTAGCAGCTCACCGCCTGGTCGGGATCACTGGAGGTCAGGGCCAATCCCAGGTGCAGCAGCAGTTCATAGCGTTCGGCACCGGCTGAACCGCACTGCTTCAGGCCGTTTTGAAGCAAGGGAATGGCGTCTTCGTTTTTGCCCTCACTGATCAACAGTCCCCCGAGCTTGGCGCTGGCGTAAGGATCACCGGGACGCTCCTGCAGATCAGCTTCCATGGCCTGCCGCAGCCGATCGGCCTTGTCGCTGCCCGCCAGCAGTTCCGGTCGGTAGCCGTCATGGAGGATTGCCGGCTCACTGCAGTCGGCGATGCGCCATTGGGGTTCCGCGTCCAGCAGGGCGCGAACGCTGTCGTCGATCATCGAGTGGTAAGGGCGGCTCCACCGGATCGAGGGGTGGCGGCGGAACAGACGACTGACGCTGGAATAGGGCGCCATTGCAGCTCCGACCTCGTAGCGCAGCAGGTTGATCACCAGCACATCGGGCTGGGCCATCAGGGCTTTGAGTGCGGGGATGGCCTCAGGACGAAGCTGCTCGTCCGCGTCCAGCACCAGAACCCAGTCACCGTTGAGAAACCCCAGGGCCTGGTTCCGGGCTGGCGCGAAGTCCCCCGGCCAGCTGATCTGTTCAACCCGGGCTCCAGCCGCCTCGGCAATGCCCACCGTCGCATCGGTGGAGCCGGTGTCCACCACCACCATCTCGTCGGCAAAGCCCTGCACGGAGGACAGACATTCCCCGAGACGCGCTTCTTCATCGCGCACGATCATCGAGAGGCTGAGCATGACCGGCCGGCTGGAAGTTGGCGCGAGATTAGATGCGGTTGGCCGGTGCGGTTGGTTGGCTGTGGTCAGTCGGTGAAGGCACCGCCGCCACCCCCCGCTGTAGCAGTAGGGAACAGTGCGGTGAGCACCTGGCGCTGGGCTTCCTGCATCTGGCCGGCGGAATAGGCGGCAGGGCAGCTGTTGGGCAGAAGCGGCTGCAGGCTGTCCCAGAGGTAAGGGCTGCCGTAGACCACCACTCCGGCCAGGCGGTTGAGGTCGGCCAGTTGTTGGATCGCTGCGGCCCAGGGTTCTTGGGCATCCCGCCCGGCGCGGAAGGGGTTGCCCCGCAGGAACAGCTGCAGCAGCACCGCTCCGTCGCCGAAACGGTCCAAAGCCAGGGGGGCCTCCGGCTGGCCGCTCCAGGGCGACAGGCCCTTGCCATGCAGCACGATCGAGCGAAATCCTTGTGCTTCCGGGATGCGCAGGGCCGGTGACCAGCCGCTGAGGGCGGCTGCGCTGGGCACCATGGCATCCACACGCACCAGGTTGATTCCTGCCTGCGGGTGAACTGCTGCATCGCTGACCGTGATGCTGTGGCGCACCAGCTCAGCCTCAAGGGCTTGCTCGGCTGCGGTGGCCATCGGATCTGAAGGGGTGATGGTGGGGCTCGATGCCAGCGCATCGGCCCGGCGCTGCAGGCTCTCCTCCAACCTCGAGAGGCAAAGCCGCCCACTGCTGAAACCGTCGCAGAGACCATCGATAGCGGCATCCGCATCCCCCGGCATCAGGATCAGGTCGGCCCCGGCTTCAAAGGCCAACACAGCTGCTTCGGCAGCGCCGTGCCGTGCGCTGATCGCTTCCATCACGAGGGCATCGGTCACCACCAGCCCGTTGAACCCCATCTGGCGCCGCAGCAGATCGGTGAGTACGGCTTTGGAGAGGGTCGCCGGCTGCTGTGGATCCAGTTCCGGCAGCACCAGATGGGCCGTCATCACGCTGTCCACACCGGCGGCAATGGCGGCCCGAAAGGGCGGCAGTTCGATCTGATTGAGCCGTTCGCGGCTGTGGGGCAGCACCGGCAGGTCCAGGTGGGAGTCGCTGGTGGTGTCGCCGTGACCGGGAAAGTGCTTGGCGCATCCGAGAACACCCGCTTGCTTCAGGCCCCCCAGGAAGGCCACAGCCAGGGCGCTGGCACTGTTGGGATCTTCGCCCCAGGCCCGCACATTGATCACCGGGTTGGCGGGGTTGTTATTGACGTCGCACACCGGGCCCAGCACCCAGTTCAGGCCACAGCGGCGAGCCTGTTCGCCGGTGCAGCGGCCATAGCGTTCACTCAAAATCAAGGCCCGTTCGGGGTCCCGCTGGTGGAGACGCCCGAGGGCCAGGGGCGGCACCAGCCAGCTGGCCCCCTCGAAGCGCTGACCCACGCCCTCTTCCACGTCGGCGCAGAACAGCAACCGATGCTCACTCCAGCCCTGCAGTTGCTGGGTGCGCTGCTGCAGCTCCACGGCGCTGCCCCCCAGCAGGATCACGCCGCCAACACCTTCCTGCAGCAAACGCTGCAGTTCGCTGTTCGGAAGCTCCCACTGCGGGTAGCGACGCTGCTGGTCGCTCAGATGACCACTGGCCCGAAGCACCAGCAGCTCCGCCACTTGGCGCCGCAGGCTGTCTGCCCCTGGATGGTCAGTCGCCGGGCTGTTCATCATTGCCTGGCTGTTGATCACTCCCCGGTGGAATGTCGCCCCGCTGCTGCCGTTCGTCTTCGAGGCGATTCAGCAGTCCCAGCACAGAGGTGCCGCGCTCCAGCCCTCGATCCAGCTGGAACACCACTTCGGGGGCGCGCCTCATCTGCAGCCGTCGCCCCAGTTCTCCCCGCAGGAAGCCGCTGGCGGCCTGAAGCCCCTCGAGCACCTGGTCGCGCTCCTGAGCTTCCCCAAACACGCTCACGTAGATCTTGCAGTGCTGCAGATCGCCGGACACTTCCACTTCGGTGATGCTCACCATGCCTTGATGCACCCGTTCGTCCCGGATGCCGTTGATCATCAGTTCACTGACTTCTTTGCGGATCAGGGCGGCCACCCGCTCCACTCGACGCCCCTGTGCCATCACGCCATCGGTGTTGAATTCACCATGGCACGCAGCACCAAGGTGAGGCTGATTCCACCGCTGATCAAGGCGCCGATCAAGGCCACGGCCGTGACGGGATTGCTCCGGCGTGCGGCCAGGGGTTCGGCGACGGAGTTCATCACTCCAAGGGTGAAGGCCACCAGGTAGCGCGGGTAGCGGGAGACGTTGAGGAAAAACTCCCGCATGGTTCTGGCGCGCTCGCAAATCTGCTGGCTACTCTGCCGGGCCCATGGCTGTTTTGGACATGTTGGAGCTGCATCAATTCCGCCATTCCGCGTTTTGTCTCAAGGTGCGGATGGTGTTGCAGGCCAAGGGGTTGAGTTTCCGCACCGTGGAGGTGACCCCCGGCGTCGGTCAGGTGGCCGTGTTCCGGCTGTCAGGCCAACGGCAGGTTCCCGTGCTGGTGGATGGGGATCAGGTGATTGCCGATTCCAGCGCCATTGCGCTGCATCTGGATCAGCGGGAACCGGATCCTGCCTTGATTCCTGCTGATCCGCGTCAGGCGGCCCAGGTGCATCTGCTGGAGGACTGGGCCGACACCACCTTGGCAATGGCTGGCCGCTCCTCTCTGGCTCAGGCTGCGGCACTGGACCCTGAGCTGCGGGTTGCTCTGCTGCCAGACGATCTGCCGGACCCCGTGCGTTCGGTGATGGGTGTGATCCCAGGCGGTTGGGTCAGCAACATCACCGAACTGGTCAACCAGAAGGAGCGCACCGAGCTGCTGGCCAGCCTGGAGCAGCTCGCCACATCCGTGCAGGCCAGTCCCTGGTTGGTGGGCGACAGCATGACCCTGGCCGATATCGCCGTTGCCGCTCAGTTGTCTCTGCTTCGCTTCCCCTCCTCTGCGGGTTCGGCCCTGGCCGGCAAAGGGGTGCCTGGGCTGAGCGATCATCCCAAGCTCCGGCCGCTGTTCCAGTGGCGCGACCAGATCGAACTCAAATTGATGGAGCGGACCCTGGAAGAGGTGTGAAGCGCAACTGGTAGTGGTGCTGGGCGATGGCCTGATCCCGCAGGCTCTCGCCCGGTGAGGCATAGCGTCCTTGCCACTGCTCGGCGCAGATGTCCTTGCCGCAGCGGTTGTAACGGCTCAGAGTTTCGATCCGGCTCAGCCGCGGTGGGCCGGGGGCATGCAGGATCTGTAGCACCAATTCATCGGCCAGGAAGGTGTTGTCGCTCGGGCTCTCCTGCCGGCGGCCCGTCACCGTTGTTTCGAGATAAAGATCGCCCTTGAGTCGGGCGATCTGTCGGTTGGCGGAGTCGGGGTCTTCTTCAACCCTCAGCAGCTGATCGCCAAGCACGGCATGGCCGATGGCCGTGGCGTTGAAGCTGCGGTCGCCGATCAGTCGACCGCGACGGTCGGCTTGAAACCGTGCTTGATGCAGCAGGGGCGGCTCGTCGGGGGCATCGAGATCAACGCTCTCCACCTGCCAGAGCCCGGCAAACCAGTCGGGATAGATCAGGTCGTCCCGATTTGAGGGCCGCGGCAACGGTGCCGGCAGGCTCCACTCGGGCCAACTGTTCAATCTCTGCTCAAGACCTGTCTGTGCCCAGGCGGGGCCGCCGCTGAGCAGGATGGTGAGGCCGATCAGCAGCATCCACAACCACCGTTCCATGTCTGATCCCCTAATCCGTGCCCTTGATGACTATGTGGTGCTGGAGCCCGGCAAGCCGGAGCAGCTGCTCAGCGTTGCCGACACGTTGACATGGTTGAGCGGTTGGTTGCGCAGCCTTGATCAGTTGCCGGCTGATCTGGTGGATCAACCTGATGTGGAATCAGCGGCGCAGCGGTTGATCGATACGGCCTGTGATCTGGAGATCAGCCCCGGGGTGACTTTGCAGTGGTTTGCGGTGCGGTTGGAGCCGCCCACCGCTTGAGATCAGTCGGTTCGGCGTTGGGCCGGATCCTTCAGCAGGCTGGGCAGCAGTTGCAGGATCCCTTCAGCGACGGCCTCTGGAGTTTCGTCGTTGATCACCACCGTGAGATCGGCTTCGCCATAGAGGGGGCGGCGCTCGTTCAACAGCGCGTTGAGAGCCGCCTCGGGATCGGTGGTCTGCAGCAGCGGACGGACGGTTCTGTCGGCGTTCAGCCGGTGCAGCAACTGATCGGGAACCACATCGAGCCAGATCACGATGCCGCTGTGCAGCAATCCCCAGTTCTCCGGCTGGGTCACCACACCTCCTCCGGTGGCCACCACCAGGGAGTGGCGTTGACTGATCGCACTGAGCACCTGGCTTTCCAGGCTGCGGAAGCCTGCTTCGCCATCCCGCTCAAAGATCTCCGGGATGCTGCAGCCAGCCGCCTGTTCGATCACGGCATCGGCATCCACAAAGCCGTAGCCCAGGCGTTCGGCCAGGGGACGGCCCGTGCTCGTCTTGCCGCTGCCCATCATTCCCACGAGGTAAAGGCTGCGCCCGCTGAGGCGTTGCTTGAGGGTGGGGGTGGAATCCGCCATGACTCGGAAATGGCATTAGCTCATTAGGATGCCTCGCGGCCGGAACGTCACATGACTGAAACGAAGTCACCAGCACGGCACGGCCAGGGTCGTGGTTGTGTCATCACCAGGCGGGCCTGTTTCAGTGCCAGCCATCGCTATTGGCTGCCCGAGCTGTCTGCCGATGACAATGCTGCCCGTTTCGGGCCCTGCGCGTTGGCTCCTGGCCATGGCCACAACTACGAGCTGATCGTGTCCATGGCCGGTGGTCTGGATGCCGACGGCATGGTGCTCAACCTCTCGGAGGTGAAGCATGCCATCCGCAACGAGGTGACGGGCCAGCTCGATTTCCGTTTCCTCAATGAGGCCTGGCCGGAATTTGACGTTTCCACCCCTGCAGGTTGCCTCCCCACCACCGAGGCCCTGGTGCGGGTGATCTGGCAGCGCCTCAGCCCTCATCTGCCGATCACGGCGCTGCGCCTCTACGAACAAACGGGCCTTTGGGCCGACTATCTCGGACATCCCATGGACGCCTTCCTCACCATTCGCACCCACTTCGCCGCCGCTCACCGACTTGCCCGCCCGGAGCTCAGTCAGGAGGAGAACGAAGCGATCTACGGCAAGTGCGCCCGTCCCCACGGCCATGGCCACAACTATCTGGTGGACGTGACCGTGCGCGGTGAGATCGATCCCCGCACCGGCATGGTCTGCGACCTCTCCGCGCTGCAGCGCCTCGTGGATGATCTGGTGGTCGAGCCCTTCGACCACACTTTTCTCAACAAGGATGTGCCCTTCTTCGAAGAGTGCGTGCCCACGGCCGAGAACATCGCGCTGCACATTGCCGACCGTCTCTCCAGTCCGATCAAGGCCATCGGCGCCAGCTTGCACAAGGTGCGGCTGCAGGAGAGCCCGAACAATGCGGCCGAGGTTTACGCCGAAGCACCTCAGTTGGAGATGTCTCCTGCCGCGCTCGATGCCGTGGCTGCCGTCTGATCGACGGTTTGATACCTCAACGCTCCACCGCTGTACGCCCCCTCGTCCGGCTGGTGCTGGCCATCAGCCTAGATGGCCGCTTGGCGCCGCCCGAAGGAGGTGCAGCCCAGCTGGGTGGTGAAGGCGACCGTCGCGCTTTGGAGCAGGCGCTCGCCTGGGCGGATGCCTGCCTGATCGGTGCCGGAACCCTGCGGGCCCATCAGTCCACCTGCCTGATCCGCAGCCCTCAGTTGCTTCAGCAACGCCGAAGCGAGGGGCGTGCCGAACAGCCAGCCGCTGTGGTGGTCAGCCGATCCCCCGACTTTCCAAGCACCTGGCTGTTTTTTGATCAGCCGCTTCAACGTTGGCTGCTGGCTCCTGAACCTGTGGATCAAGGTTTCGATCGTTGGTTCCCCTTGGCACCAACCTGGCCGGAGCGGCTCAAGGCGCTTGGAGCGGCTGGGATTCAGCGTCTGGTGCTCCTGGGTGGCGCCCAGCTCAGTGCCGATCTGTTGCAAGCCGATTGCGTCGATGCGCTCCAGCTCACATTGGTGCCCCAGCTCCTAGGCGGCCGCTGCAGTTGGTTGCCTTGCACCGACGCGCCGTTGCCAGTTGCCCTGGCGCAACCGGGTGCTTGGCAGTCCGATGGCGCTGAGGACTTAGGGGGCGGTGAGTGGCTTGTTCGCTACCGACGGATCCGACCTGGTTAAGGTCGTCGCACATGGGCCTATGGCACCGTCGCAATGACGTCACTCACGGCCCGCTGGCACCGCTCCATCAACGAAATCCCGGAGCAGCAGTGGAACAGCCTGGTGGGAGCCGATGCGATTCCCTTTTACCGCTGGAGCTGGCTGGAGGCTTTGGAAAGCTCAGGCAGCATCATTCCCGAGCAGGGCTGGCAGCCCCTGCATCTGGCCCTCTGGCGTGAGGACACTCCGATTGCGGTGGCTCCGCTGTTCCTCAAGGGCCACAGCTATGGCGAGTTTGTGTTCGATCAGACCTTTGCCCGTCTGGCGGCGGATCTGGGGCTGCGTTACTACCCCAAGCTCCTGGGCATGAGTCCGGTCAGCCCAGTGCTGGGCTACCGCTTCCATGTGCGATCTGGAGAAGACGAAGCTCTGCTCACCCGAGAGTTGCTGCGGGCGATCGATCGCTTCTGCGAACAGAACGGCATCCTCAGCTGCAATTTCCTCTATGTGGATCCGCAGTGGCGACCCCTTGCGGAGGCCGCCGGCTGTGCCGCCTGGCTCAACCAGCAGAGCCTGTGGAGCCGCGGTGACGACCAGACGTTTGAGGATTACCTCAAGGGCTTCAATGCCAACCAGCGCCGCAATATCAAGAGGGAACGCAAGGCTGTGGCCAAGGCCGGGATCACCGTGACACCCCTCAGCGGCGATCAGCTGGATCTGGCGCTCTTGCAATCCATGCATCGTTTCTACGAGCAGCACTGTGCGCGCTGGGGACCGTGGGGCAGCAAGTACCTGGAAGAGGGCTTTTTTGAAGCGTTGGCACGGCTGCACCGCGACCAGTTGGTGCTTTTTTCTGCTCACCGCGGTGACCCGCGCGATCCGGTGGCGATGTCGATGTGCGTACAGGACGGTCGTCAGCTCTGGGGCCGCTACTGGGGCAGCCACGAGGAGGTTGATTGTCTTCACTTCGAAGTCTGTTATTACGCTCCGATCGAATGGGCCCTGGCCAACGGCATCGTCAGCTTTGACCCTGGAGCCGGTGGCAGCCACAAACGCCGGCGAGGCTTTGTGGCCCGTCCTCACGCCAGCCTGCACCGCTGGTACGAGCCCCAGATGAATCAGTTGATCCGCACCTGGTTGCCCAAGGTGAATGGCTTGATGCTGCAGGAGATCGACGCCATTAACGCGGAGCTGCCCTTCAAAGCAGAACCCCCGGCCTTGGCTTTGTAGGTTGAAGGCATGACCACAACCCCGGAAGCACCGGCATCCACCGCTGCGGCGATGGATGCTCTTGATCAGCGCCTGTCTCAGCGGTTCATCGCTCTGGATCCCAGTGGCTATTTCTTGATCAAGTTGGATCGTGATGCCGCCGAACTGGTGCTTGAGCACTACGGCAACACCATCGACGACAAAGGGTTGGCCCGAGATTCTGAAACCGGTGAGGTGTTGCGCTGCGACGGGAGCAGTGCTCCTCGGCGCCCTTCAGCCGTTTACCGAGGCAGTACGGCCAAACAGCTGGGTATCCAGCTCACGGAAGGGGAAGCCCCACACCCGGTCAGTCGCCTCGACCATGCCCTCTACCTGGGGCGGGAGTTGCAGAAGGCCGAGCAGTGCCTGCGTGACGGCACGCTCTACGTGCAGGACTGAGGATCAGGCCGGCTGCAGCTCTTTGGCTGCCGTGGGTTCTTCAGGGGGCAGTGATTCCAGCTGTTCGCGGATCTCCTGCTGAACGATCGAGCGGTATTCGAGGAAGTGCTCGTTGTGGGCCAGCACCGAGAGGAACTGTTCAAGCAAGGCGGGGTTGTTGCGGGCCATGCCGAACAGGTAACGCCAGAAACGGGTTCGGGTGTTGCGCTTGATGCCCTGCCGCCACACCACGATGCTCAGCGCCTTGAGGTCCACCAGGCTGGGCAGTTTGGCCGCGGCTTTCCAGCGGGGTGCGCCCATTTTCAGGTAATAGCTGTAAACCCGGTCCATGTAGGCATTGGGTTCGTACAGCGCGCAGAACGCGTCCACGTACTCGTTGGCAATGTCGCGGATCGGTCGGGTGGGCTTGAAGTTCAGCAGGTTGGTTTGGTTTACGCCCCTGGCGGCGTCTTCCCCTTGAATCAATCGCCCTTCCCGCTCCAGCCGAGCCCAGAGGGCTGTCTTGGGCAGGGCCTGCAACATGCCCATCATCGCGGCGGGGATACCGGTGCGGGTGACAAAGTCCACGATGCGGTGGCCTGCGCCATCCTTCTCGCCGTCGAAACCGATGATGAAACCCGCCATCACGCGGATTCCGTTGGCGGTGATCCGGTCCACCGCGGCATCCAGTGGGTTGCGCGTGTTCTGCACCTTGCGAGCCGTTTCCAAACTGGCTTCGTCCGGGGTTTCGATGCCCAGAAAGACGCTTTCAAAGCGGGCGTCGTGCATCATCCGCATCATTTCCTCGTCGTCGGCCAGATCCACAGAGGCTTCGGTGGAGAAGCTGAAGGGGTACCCACGCTCCTCCTGCCAGGTGCGGATCTGCGGCAGCAGCAACTTGGCGTTGCGCTTGTTGCCGATGAAGTTGTCGTCCACCAGAAAGATCGAGCGCCGCCAGCCCAGGTCGTGCAGATATTGCAGCTCTGCCACCAACTGCTCGGGGGTCTTGGTGCGGGGCTTGCGGCCGTAGAGAACGATGATGTCGCAGAACTCGCAGTTGAAGGGGCAGCCCCGCGAGAACTGCACGCTCATCGAGTCGTAGGCCTCGAGTTGCAGCAGATCGAAGCGTGGAATCGGGGTGGCGGTGACATCTGGCTTGTCTCCCTCGGCGGTGAAGCGACCACCGGTTTCTCCCCGTTCCAGGGCATCCAGGAACATCGGCAGGGTGATTTCCCCTTCATCGAGGATCTTGAAATCCGCCAGATCCAGTTCCGGTGCATCCGGTGTGGAGCTCGCGAAGGGGCCACCAACGGCCACTGGCAGGCCTTTCTGCTTGGCTTTGCTGATCTGCGCGGCCATGTCGTCCTTTTGGACGATCATTCCTGAAATGATCACCAGCTCGGCCCAGTTCCACTCCCCGTCCGTCACCTCACGCACGTTCCGGTCCACAAGTTTCATCTCCCACTCCTGCGGGAGAAGTGCTGCCACGGTGACCATCCCCAGGGGAGGCAGCAGCACTTTGCGGTTCACCAACTCGAGAATCTTTTCGTAACTCCAGAAGGTCTTCGGGAATTCGGGATAAACGAAAAGAGTGCGCATGGCGTCGGGCGTTGGTGGATGGACGTCCGGTCAGCCCGGCTGGAGATACCTCTCAATCGGTATCAGCTGTTCACAAACCCTAAGCGCAATGGCCTGAACCCAGGCCAGTGTCTGATCTAATGGTGGTCACCTCCGTACTTGCACATGGGCGTCGGCATCTATTTCGGCCTGGTTGGTTCCGGTCTGGTGACGGCTTTTGTGCTCACCAAGCTGCTGAAGGGAATCAAGCTCATCTGAGCGGTTCCAGCGTCTTCGTTCCTCGCTTTCGCATCCAGAGCAAAGCCACAGCAGCGCTGAGGCCCCCGGTGAGGGCGAAAGCGGTGGAAAGGTTTGTGGTCATCACCAGCAAGGCCACAATCAACCCACTGATCCCGCCTCCGCCCAGGAAGGCGATCTGGCTAAGGCCGGCCATCCGACCACGCATCACCTGTGGTGAGCCGATCTGACTGATCAGGTTGCAGCTGCTCAACAGCCCGGCTGTGCCGGCGCCGATCAGAAAGGCCATCGCCAGGCTGAAGACAGGCCCCGGCGTTCGGGCCATTCCCAGCTGGGCCACTGCGGTAATCAAGCCAAAGCTCCCGAGGGTGAGGAAAGGGCGCCGGCAGAAACGCTGACTGTTGCGTTGCAGAACAAGGCCGCCCACGATGCTGCCGCCCGCCAGCACGCTGGTGAACAGCCCCAGATCCGTGGGCTTGGGCCCCAGTTGATCGAAGGCGATTAATGGGGCCAGTCCAGGGTGATAGAACCCGATCAGACACAGCACAGCGGTGAAGCTGAGCACCCCCTGCAGGGTGCTGCCGCAGTGGTGCCAGGCGTTGAGCAGGCTGGCGTCGTCGCCCCCGCTGCTGCGCACCTCCCGATCCCGATTGGGGTTGAGCAAGAAGATCACACTGGCGATGGGCAGCAGATAGCTCGCCGCATCAATGCCCAGGGCCCAGGCTGGGCCAGTGGCCGCCAGCAACAACCCGCCGATCGGGGGGCCCACCAGCTTGCCAACGTTGAAGACCACCGAAAAACTGGTGAGGTAGCCCGCCAGCTGTTCCGGCCGCTCCACCAGGATCGAGCAGTACTTGTTGCGGGCCGTTAACTCATAGGCACCGGCGATGCCCACCAAAAGGGTGCTGCAGAGCAGCAGCAGCACCTGGGCCGTGCCCTCCAACAGGGGAATCGCCAGGGCCCCCAGGCCAGAGGCAGCCAGCAGTGCCCATTGCGCCTGCACCAGCACCCGTTCACAGCCAACCCGGTCGGTGCGCACTCCTGCTGGACCACTCACCAGCAGGGTTGGAAGTGACAGAGCGGCGAAGTTCAACGCCAGCACAAAGGGGTCAACGCCCCCTTTCATCAGAATCCAGCCCTTGGCGGTGATGCCGGCGAAAGAACCCGCCGTGCTCACGCCGGAGGCGATCAGAAAAAGCTGGCGTTGCTGTTCGGCCCGCAGTTGGAGAAGGGTCAACCCTGGCGTCTCGCTGCGGCCACCATGGCGCGGGCACCAACAATCCGCCCGCTGAGGTCGTAGATGTCGGCCCCGGTGATCTCCACCGGCACCAGGCTGCCCGGCGCGGCCTGCTGACCATCGGCGCCGGGTAGCACCCGAACTTCACCGTCCACTTCGGGCGCAAAGCGGGCGCAGCGACCGATCATCTCGCCGGTTTGCGGATTGTGCTGTTCGATGAGCACGTCAACAGTGCGCCCCACCCAGCGGCTGTTCCGTTCCGCCGAAATGGGTTGTTGCAGAGCCATCAGGGCATCCTTGCGGGTTTGGGCTATCTCGGGATCGACGCGATCAGGCAGGTCCGCCGCTGCCGTGCCGTCCTCCGGCGAGAAGGTGAATACCCCCACGTGATCGAAGCGTTGGCGCTCAAGGAAACGCATCAGGTGCTGGAAGTGCTCCTCGGTTTCGCCGGGGAACCCCACGATCAGCGTGGTGCGCAGCACCGCGTCGGGGAGTTGGTCGCGGATCTGATCCAGCAGGCGGTCGTTCACATCCGCTTGCCAGGGTCGGTTCATCGCCCGCAGCACCTCCGGATGGCTGTGCTGCAACGGCAGATCCAGATAAGGCACCACATTGGGCACTTCCCGGTAAGCCGCCAGCACGTCTGGGGTCAGCCCGGTGGGATAGGCGTAGTGCACCCGGATCCAGGGGATTTCAACCTCGCCCAGGGCCCGCAGCAGATCCGCCAGCTTGGGTTTGCCGTAGAGGTCCAGGCCGTAGTTGGTGGTGATTTGGCTGATCAGGATCAGCTCCTGCACCCCCTGTTCCGCCAGTTGGTGGGCCTCGGCCACGATGGATTCGATCGGTCGGCTGCGCTGATCCCCCCGCAGCTTCGGAATGATGCAGAAAGCGCAGCGGTAGTCGCAGCCTTCGGCAACCTTGAGGAAGGCCACCGCCTGGTCGGTGGTGCGTTGGCGTGGCAGGTGTTCGTCACCCACAAAGGTGGGAACGGCGCTGACCTGATTGACACGCTCCCCCGCTTCCACCCGCTGCAACACATCCACGATGTGCTGGTAGTCGCCGGTTCCCACGATGGCTTTGGCCTCGGGGATCGACTCCAGCAACTCCTCCTGGAAATGTTGGGCCAGGCATCCCGCGATGATCAACTCCTTGCCCTGTTCCGCCAGTCCCACCAGGGTGCGCACCGATTCCTCGCGGGCGTCCTGGATGAAGCTGCAGGTGTTAACCACCACCACGGCGGCATCGCATTCATCGGTGCTGACGCCGTAGCCCGCTTCCGCCAGCAGCCCCACCATGTGCTCGGTGTCCACTCGATTTTTCTCGCAGCCCAGGTGGGCGAAGGCGACCGTCGGTTTCGTCGGGGTGCTTGTCATCACGTCGCCGGCAGGCCAAGGATCAGCCTACGAAGCGGCCTGATCACGCCGGAACTGACAGAATCCGATCACTTGAAGATCAAGGATGGGCACCACCCGTCTCGTGAGCCGACGACGCCAGGATTCCGGCGCCAAATGGGCACGCATCGCCATGGCGGTGCTGGCCACTGCGGGGCTGATCGACACCGGTTCGATCACCCTGAAGCGCTGGGGTTTGCTCGGCAATCTCACCTGTCCGATGGGGGCCGACGGTTGCGACAAGGTGCTCAACAGTGCCTGGGGGACGGTCTTCTCAGGGATTCCGTTGTCGATGGTGGGGGTGCTGGCCTACGGCGCCGTGCTGCTGATGGCCTTGCTGCCCTTGCTGCCGGGCTTGCAGGAAAACAAAAGTGACCTGTCGCGCCGCACCTGGTGGGGCCTGTTCACGGTCTCCCTGGCCATGGCTGTTTTCAGCGGCGTGCTGCTGGGGGTGATGTTGCTCAAGATTCAGGCCTTCTGCTTCTTCTGCGTTCTTTCTGCAGGCCTTTCCCTGGCCTTGTTCGTGTTGTCCATCGTTGGTGGCGGTTGGGACGACCTGGGCCAGCTGCTGTTCCGAGGTGTTCTCCTGGCTCTGGCGGTGCTGCTGGGGGGCTTGATCTGGGCGTCGGTGGTGGATCCGAATCGACCCGAGGCCGTGGCCAGCGGATCCCGGGCTGCTCCGCTCGTCACCACCGAAAGCACGCCCGCCTCGATCGCCTTGGCTGAGCACCTCACCAGCAGTGGTGCCGTGATGTATTCCGCCTACTGGTGCCCCCATTGCCATGAGCAGAAGGAACTGTTCGGCAAGCAGGCCTCGAAGCAGCTCAAGGTGGTGGAGTGCGCGCCGGACGGTGAGAACAACCAGGCCGATCTTTGTCGCAGCAAAGCGCTGGAGGGCTTCCCCAGCTGGGAGATCAACGGCAGCATCGATTCCGGTGTGAAAGGGCTCGACACCCTGGCGGAACTCAGCGGCTACAAGGGTGACACCGACTTCTGAATCAGGGATGTCCTAGTCCCGGACGGCACGGGTGATGATGGCCTTCTGACGCTGCTGCCGCGAATGCTGGCGCCATTGCGGCAAGGGCGCAGGTGCATCACTGCGGAAGTGTCCTCCACGGCTTTCGCCGCGAAACAGGCAGGCTTGCAGCATCAAACGGCTGGTCAGCAACCTGTGGTGGAGATCCAGCAACAGGTTCAGATCGCGTCTGCTGTTCTCCGCTAACAGGCGGGGTGCGCTGGGCTCCTGCTGCAGCAACGCCTGCAGCAAAGCCTGTTGCTCTAACCGCTGTTCGTCCTCCTGCACCGTGGCCAGTGCCTCACGCAGGCCAGCGGAGGATCGCTCCACCCCAGCCCGTCGCCAGCAGAGTTGTCGCAGCCGTTCGATCGCGTCGATCAATTGCGAACTGCTGCTGCCGTCGAGGTCCAAGGTGAGCGGCTGCACTGAGCTTGTGGCGAGGGCCGTGGGGGCGGGGCCGAGTTCGATCTCCTTGAGACGATGGGCGAACACCAGGCACTCCATCAGGGAATTGCTCGCCAGCCGGTTGGCGCCATGCAGGCCGGTGCAGGCCACTTCTCCTACGGCATAGAGACCAGGCAGCGTGGTGGCGGCCTGCAGGTCTGTGGCCACCCCTCCCATCCAGTAGTGGGCTGCTGGGGCCACGGGGATCGGCCGTTCCAATGGATTGAGTCCGAGTTCGTCGCAGCGGTCCAGGATTGTTGGAAAGCGTCTCTCCACCTGGTCGCGCGGGATGGTGGCGAAGTCGAGCCACATCTGTTTCACGCGCTGCCGCTGCATGGCCTGCATCAAGGCCCGGCTCACCTGGTCCCGCGGTGAGAGGTCGCGTTGGGGCAGGTGGGCCACAGGGCTGCCCCCCTGGGCATCCACCAGCACCCCGCCCTCACCGCGAACGGCTTCGGAGATCAGAAAGCAGGGGGCGTCATCCAGGCGGATGGCGGTGGGATGGAACTGCACGAATTCCAGATCCTCCACGGCTGCGCCCGCTTGCCAGGCGAGGGCGATGCCTTCGCCGCAGGCCTGGGCAGGGTTGGTGGTGTTGGCGAACAGATGGCCGCCGCCGCCACTGGCCAGTACCACGGCCCGGGCTTCGATCCCGTGCAGATGTGCTCCATCCAGCACCTGCACGCCGCAACAGCGCCCATCGCGCACCAGCAACTGGGTGACGCGAACGCCGCGACGATGCAGCAACCCTGGCCGTTGCTCAACACGGTCTCGAAGCACATCCACGAGCGCCCGTCCTGTGCGGTCCTGCACGTGCAGCACCCGTCGGTGGCTGTGGGCCGCTTCCAGCGTGGTGGACAGACCGTTTTGATCCCGGTCGAAGGCCATGCCCAGTTGCCCCAGGCGTTCCACGCAATGGGGTGCCTCCTGCACCAGCAGCCGTACGGCATCGCCGTCGCACAGCCCTGCCCCTGCCAAGACGGTGTCTTCGGCATGGCTCTCGGCGCTGTCTTCCTTGCGGGTTACCGCAGCGATACCCCCCTGGGCCCAGCGGCTGGAAGAGCGTCGCCCCGTGTTGCGATTTAGCAGAAGGACCTTGAGCCCAGGGGGCAGGTCAAGGCAGGTCATCAAGCCTGCAGCCCCGGCACCGATCACCACCACGTCCCAAGGACCTGAAGGGATGGGATCAGAGCTGCGGGGCTGGGCCATCAAGGGGACAAAAAAACCGCCGGTTGTCCGGCGGTTCAAACAGTCACAGTCAATGTGACGGAGTCATCAATCAGCGGTACTGGCCATCGTTGATGCGGTCGTCTCCTTCATTCAACGCAATGGAGGGGGGTGTGACGGTGAAGTTGTCGCGGTATTTGGCGAAAAGTTCCTGCTGACGCTCGGTCAGATCAAGAGAGAGCACGTCATCCACGCTGTCATAGGGACCGCCGAGAACGATTTTTCCAGCCATCGTCGGGTACATCCCAGGGAATTGCTGGAAGCGCCGTACGGAGGAATTGTTCAGGTCGACCTTGCCTTCACGTTCAGCAATCTTGTCGTCAACAACGTTGCGGATCACGTTGCCGGAATACTTGTCGCGAAGGTCGTCGTCGGCATAGACACTGCTTGGAAGCACAAGACCTGCCATCAGACTTGCCATCAACAGTGCGCCGGTCAGCCAGCTCAGAAGCCGCTTCATCTCAACTCTCGATCAGGGGTCAGAACGGGTCGACCGGCAATGCCGGCAGAGGAAGACTACAAGTCCTAGCGCCCCTGCCTCCCCTGCTCGGAGGTAGTTTTTGCAGTTCGTTTCACTCGATCAGGCCACTGAGCCCGGGTTGCACCAATGCTGAGAGCAGGAACAAGCCATCCACCCAAAGGGTGGTGATCAACACAGCCGCCGCCATGGTTCCGGCCCCAGCCACCAAGCTCTGGCTGCTCCTGTTCAGCCAACGCCCGGCCATCAGAACCAGACCGGCGGCCACGACAAGGATGGCCAGAGGAAGGGGGTGAAGAAGATGTAAGCCTGCTTGATGCAGAAGCAGTGGTGCTTGGTCAAGAGAGGCTGTGACCACCTCCGGCCAGAACTGCATCACTCCGGTGGCCGCCATCGCCAGATCCGTGCAGGCTGTGCCCACCAGAGAGGACAAATAAAACGTCGCTGCAAGGCGCCAGCGTCCCTGAAGGCCGCCTAACGCCAAGGGCAGAGCGAAGGCTTCCACCGGGATGTGCAGGACGGGGTGGGCTCGCAGCCATCCCCAGAAAATGCAACCCGCCAGCCAGCTGCCGCTGAAGCCGATCAAGATGGAACCCAGCTCAGAGGTCGTTTCTGAGCGGCTCTGATGCATCACCAGGCCAGCTGCGATCAAGACGCCCGTGAACAAGGTGGCCGAAAAAGGATTCAGACGAACCCAGGGGGCCTGTAGGAACACCGGCAGCACCACCATTGCAGCGGCAATGCGAGCCACGGGGAAGGACCACGACCGAGCGGGGGCTGTGGTTTGCCAGGTGCCGCCGATCAAGTCCCTCTTGTGAAGAAAGTCCCGGAACCTTAGAAGACATCATCAAGTGGCGCGGCTGACATTCCCTCCTCGTGCGCTGGGGATACCGTCAGGGCGACATCTGTTGTGTTGATGGCGGACCCCTCTGCATCCATCACTCTGCTGGAGGCCTGCTGGCGCGATCTGGTGTTGGGGGTGGTTCAAGGACTCACCGAATTTCTGCCGATCAGCAGCACGGCCCACCTGAAAGTGGTTCCTGTGCTTTTGGGGTGGGGCGACCCGGGTGTCTCCGCGACCGCCGCAATCCAGCTGGGCAGCATCGTTGCCGTCGTTGCCTATTTCCGCATTGATCTCTGCCAGGTCCTGCGGGGCATCAGTCGCGCCATTCGCCATGGCCAGTGGCGGGAACCCGAGGCCCGTCTGGGACTCGCCATGGCCGTCGGCACCCTGCCGATCCTGGTGGTCGGTCTTGCGATCAAATTTGCCTGGGCCGGGGGTTACGAACAGTCGCCGATGCGCAGTGTTCCCTCCATTGCCATCGTCTCGATCGTGATGGCGTTGCTGCTGGCCCTGGCTGAACGGGTTGGGGCGCGGCGCAAGCCCCTTTCAACCGTGTCGGGCCGGGATGGCCTCATGGTGGGGTTGGCCCAGGCGTTCGCCCTGCTCCCGGGGGTGTCGCGCTCCGGCAGCACCCTCACGGCGGCTTTGTTCGACGGTTGGCAGCGGGCCGATGCAGCACGCTTTTCCTTTCTATTGGGCATCCCCGCCATCACCATTGCGGGGCTTGTGGAGCTCAAGGATGCTCTGGCTGCCAGCCCTGGCACTGGGCCCCTGCCGTTGCTCGTCGGAATTGTTTCGGCTGCGGTGGTGTCGTGGCTGGCAATCGATTGGTTGCTGAAGTTTCTGCAGCGCAACAGCACGCGGATCTTTGTTGTTTACCGGCTGCTGTTTGGGCTGCTGCTGCTGGTCTGGTGGGGCGTTCACGGCGCACACTGAGTTCAGATGAAGCCGGCTTGTGTGGAATGAGCCATCCGCCGGGGTTGCTGTTGCAGCTCTGGATCCAAACAGCAGTGGTCGTCAACCGCAGCCCGCGGTTGTGGCCTCCGTGGAAGCCGACTCGATCGGGGAGGAGCTGGGTTTTGAACCGGGCGATCAGTTGCTCAGCATCAATGGAATCCGACCGCGGGATCTGATCGATTACCGCTACCTCTGCGTGGACGAGGAGCTTTGCCTGGAGGTGCGTGACGCGAAGGGTGCGTTGCATCGGGTGGAGTTGGAGAAAGACGCCGATGACGGTCTCGGCCTGGCGTTCACCGAGGCTCTGTTCGACGGCTTGCGCCAGTGCAACAACAACTGTCCGTTCTGTTTCATTGATCAGCAGCCTCCAGGTCGGCGCGACAGCCTCTACCTCAAAGACGACGATTACCGGCTGAGTTTTCTTTATGGCTCTTATCTGACCCTGACCAACCTGGGCGAGGCCGACTGGCAGCGGATTGAGGAGCAACGTCTGTCGCCGTTGTTTGTTTCGGTGCATGCCACGGATCCCGAGCTGCGCTCTCGCTTGCTTGTGAACCCGCGTGCCGCCCAGGTGATGGATCAGCTCGCCTGGTTTGACCAGCGTGATCTTCAGATCCATGCCCAGGTTGTGGTCTGCCCGGGGCTGAATGACGGTCCTGCCCTGGAGAGAACGCTTAACGACCTGGCCTCCTTCGCGGCTGGCCCTTGGCCGGCGGTGCTGTCTGCAGCGGTGGTACCGGTGGGACTCACCCGTTTCAGGCCTGCGGACGATGGCCTTGTTCCTGTCGATCCCGCCTGCGCCCGCAGGGTGATAGCTCAGGTTGAACCCATGCAGCAGCGCTTCCAGAAGGTTTTGGGCACCCGTTTTGCCTGGCTTTCGGATGAGTGGTACCTGGTGGCGGGGTTGCCATTGCCGCCCAGGGATGACTACGAAGATCTTCCGCAGCAGGAAAATGGCGTGGGCAGCATCCGCGCGTTCCTCGAAGCCTTGGACGTTGCCACTGAGGATTTGCCCCGTTCAGTTCCCCAAACCCGTCGTTGCAGCTGGGTGGTCGGTCAGATCGTGGCTCAGGCGTTGCAACCCGTGGCCGATCGGCTGAATGGCATTGAAGGTGTTGAGTTTCATCTGATCGGGCTGCCGAGCCCCTACTGGGGGCAGGAGCAAGTGGTGACCGGCCTGCTGACGGGCCAGGATCTGCTCAGTGGCTTGCAGGGCCGTGATCTGGGTGATGAACTACTCCTGCCGTCGGTGATGTTGCGGCAAGGGCAGCCCCTGTTTCTGGATGACATGACCTTGGAATCCTTGGCCGCGCAGCTCCCGGTTCCCATTCGGATCGTGAAAGGGGCGGCTGATGTCGTGGCCTCTGTTCTGGGCGCCGTAGGAAAAAGTCCTTATGCTCCGTGAAATTCTTCAAGTCTTGTGCGTCGGATCACCGCTGGTATTTGTCTCATTGCAGGCGTTTTCTCCACAGGTGTTTCCCCTGCTCTCAGCGATGAGGTCACTGAAGATCAATCAGCGTTGACGGACCAATCCACACTGCCTGATGCCATCGAGTTGAAGGGTGGTCGGCCTCAAGCCGATCCATCCGTCGTGGCACCGCCCCTTGATGTTTTGCCGCCTCCTCTCGACCAATTGGCGGCTCCCCCTTCCCTGGCGCTCCCTGATGAAACGTCTCAGGTGCGCATCAAGGAATTGCGTCCTCTCACCCTGGAGGAAGTTCTGCAGCTGGCCGAGGTCAATAGCCCAACCCTGAAGGCGGCCGCCAGCCAAGTGGATCAGGCCAAGTCTTCTTTGCGCGAAGCAATTTCCGCTTGGTATCCCACCATTGATCTCACGGCCTCCGCTCTTCCTGAATATTTCAACTCGTATTCCTACCAAAATCCGGATTTCGTTCCGGACCGTGTTGTCAGGAAGCCCACAGGCCGGGTGAATCCTGTCACCGGTGAGGAAATCACCCGTCCCGTTAGGAAGGATGGTTTCAATGAGCGTTACGGCCGTGAGTGGCGCGTTAATGCCAGCCTGGAAGTGAGATGGGATCTGATCAATCCCCGACGGGTTCCTCAGATTGCTGCAGCTCGGGATCGCTTCGAGCGGGAGAGGAACACGTATCTCATCGCTTTGCGTGATCTTCGGCTTGACACGTCGACGGCTTACTTCGATCTTCAGGAAGCCGATGAAGGGGTACGCATTGGTCAGGCAGCCGTCAGATCGTCTTTGGTGAATCTTCGCGATGCGCGTGCTCGTTACAACGCAGGTGTGAACACGAAGTTGGAGGTTCTGGAAGCGGAGACCCAGTTGGCTCGCGACCGCAACACCCTGACCACCAACCTCGGCAGGCAGGATTTGAGCCGTCGCAATCTGTCAAGAGAGCTTGATCTCCCTCAGGACATCACTCCAACCGCCGCGACACCTGCACGACCTTTCGGCCTCTGGGAGCCCTCTCTCCAGGAAAGCATTGTTGCTGCCTACAACTTCCGAGAGGAACTCGATCGCTTGATTCTGGATATTTCGATCAACAACAGCCAAGCCAATGATTCTTTGGCTGCGGTACAGCCCGTTCTCAGTTTCGTTAATACCACCACGGCTTCCCGCAATGAGGGCCAAACCAACCAGCCATCCCGTAGTGACATCGACATGGGCGATTTCACCTACGGCGTTCAGAACGCCACGGCATTGACGGCGTCCTGGCGATTGTTTGATGGTGGTCGTGCTCGCGCCGGTTACCGACGTTTCAAGCAGGCCGCTGAACAGAGTCGCTTCAATTTCGCTAACACCCGTGATCAGATCCGCTTTGAGGTAGAGGAAAGCTTCATTGGTTTGCGAACCGCCATGCAGAACATCGAAACCACCTCCAGCGAGGTGATGTCCTCACGGGAGTCTCTGCGTTTGTCCCAGCTTCGGGTTCAGGCTGGCGTCAGCACGCAGCGTGAAGTTGTGGACAACCAGCGTGATCTCACCCAAGCAGAGTTTCGTTACGCCGGGGCGATTCGCGACTACAACACCAACCTGGCTCGGTTGAGACGCCGTACAGGTCTGGATGCCTTGATTGCCTGTGATGCCGTGTCGAGACCTTCCACCAAGCCTGAACCTGGTCAACTATCGATTCCCATTGAGCCAACACCACTGAAGTCAGCCTGCCCCTTGGCGATCGCTCCAGAGTCGTCGCTCAATCAGAATGAGAGCAGTCCTGTTCAGCCTCTGTGGTGACGTTGGTGCTCAGTGACGATCAACTGAGCGCCGTCCATCTTTTGCTGGATCGCATTCGTGCCCGTCAGCTTGATGACTTTGGCCAGATTGGATCCGATGTGAAGCCAGACGGTTCCCTGATCACCGACTGTGATCGTTGGAGTGATGCGGCTTTGGTTCAGGGTCTGGCCAGGATTGCGCCAGGTGAGGGGGTCCTCAGCGAGGAGGGCAGCAAACTAGTTCCGAACACGCAGGCGTACTGGGTGGTGGATCCCCTGGATGGCACCACCAACTTTGCGGCGGGTATTCCCTATTGGGCGATTTCGGTGGCTCGCTTCACTGAAGGCCGTCCCAGTGAGGTGTTTCTGGATGTTCCAGCACTGGGGCAGCGCTTTGTTGCATTGCGGGGGCGTGGCGCCACACGAAACAATCAACCGCTCACAACTGAGACACGGGCGTTGACCACCAGTGCCTGTGTTTCCCTGTGCAGCCGCTCGATTCGTGTCTTGCAGCGCAAACCCGATCAGCGATTTCCCGGCAAAATTCGTTTGTTGGGTGTCGCCAGCCTCAATCTGGTGAGTGTGGCCATGGGGCAGACCATCGCTTCATTGGAAGCAACTCCAAAAATCTGGGATCTGGCGGCAGCCTGGTTGGTGCTGGATGAACTGGGCTGTCCGATTCGCTGGTTGGATGCGGATCCAGCACAGCTGTCTGCAGGCGAGGATGTTGCTGAACGTGGTTTCCCCGTTCTGGCTGCCGGTTCGTGGGCCCAGTTGGCGCGTTTCCTCCCTTGGGGTGAGGCTCTGTTGCAGCCTTGAACAGCGCCCATTGCGCAAGCGTGGATATTGGTGTTAGTGTTTTGTCTTGCGCAGGAGCCGCGAGGCTGTTGTGCAAGCCGAAGCGCTAGAGGCGAAAGTCTTGAGGTGTCTGAGGCGTCTTACGAGACCAAGAGGGAGCGATCCCACGGTGTTGTAAGTTCTTCAAGCGGTCGCGAGAGGCCGCGATGACCAGCCAGCCGAACTCCTGAGAGGGAGTGAAGACAGGTTTGGTCGTACCTGGACAATTGAAAAGTTTAGGAACTGACGCTTTCATCGCGTTTGGTTCTGAGCCGAGCTGCAAGGTGAGGCGAGGGACTGAATGAAAGAGCGATGAAGGTGTGAGGTCCCGTCAACAATTTTTTTGTTGCTGAGAAGCAGTTTGCTGCAAGGGGAAGTTTTTCACGAAGCTTCTTTTTGCCGGTGTGCAAATTGTGGAGCGACAACCGGATCTGAGATCCTGGAAAGTCATTGACAGAGAAATCTAGAGATGCACTCTTAAGAACCCTTTTTGTGTCAGCGAAGAGGAGGCCTCAACTGTTGCCAGTTTGAACTGAGTGATGGGTGATGCAAATCATTTTGAGAATGTGAAAGCATTCAAGAGGGAATGATCTACAACGGAGAGTTTGATCCTGGCTCAGGATGAACGCTGGCGGCGTGCTTAACACATGCAAGTCGAACGAACCTTCGGGTTAGTGGCGGACGGGTGAGTAACGCGTGAGAATCTGCCCTCAGGAGGGGGATAACGGTTGGAAACGACCGCTAATACCCCATATGCCGCGAGGTGAAATGAATTTCGCCTGAGGATGAGCTCGCGTCTGATTAGCTAGTTGGTGTAGGTAATGGCTCACCAAGGCATCGATCAGTAGCTGGTCTGAGAGGATGATCAGCCACACTGGGACTGAGACACGGCCCAGACTCCTACGGGAGGCAGCAGTGGGGAATTTTCCGCAATGGGCGAAAGCCTGACGGAGCAACGCCGCGTGAGGGATGAAGGCCTCTGGGCTGTAAACCTCTTTTATCAAGGAAGAAGATCTGACGGTACTTGATGAATAAGCCACGGCTAATTCCGTGCCAGCAGCCGCGGTAATACGGGAGTGGCAAGCGTTATCCGGAATTATTGGGCGTAAAGCGTCCGCAGGCGGCCCTTCAAGTCTGCTGTTAAAGCGTGGAGCTTAACTCCATCATGGCAGTGGAAACTGTTGGGCTTGAGTGTGGTAGGGGCAGAGGGAATTCCCGGTGTAGCGGTGAAATGCGTAGATATCGGGAAGAACACCAGTGGCGAAGGCGCTCTGCTGGGCCATCACTGACGCTCATGGACGAAAGCCAGGGGAGCGAAAGGGATTAGATACCCCTGTAGTCCTGGCCGTAAACGATGAACACTAGGTGTCGGGGGAATCGACCCCCTCGGTGTCGTAGCCAACGCGTTAAGTGTTCCGCCTGGGGAGTACGCACGCAAGTGTGAAACTCAAAGGAATTGACGGGGGCCCGCACAAGCGGTGGAGTATGTGGTTTAATTCGATGCAACGCGAAGAACCTTACCAGGGTTTGACATCCTGCGAATCTCTTGGAAACGAGAGAGTGCCTTCGGGAACGCAGTGACAGGTGGTGCATGGCTGTCGTCAGCTCGTGTCGTGAGATGTTGGGTTAAGTCCCGCAACGAGCGCAACCCACGTCTTTAGTTGCCAGCATTCAGTTGGGCACTCTAGAGAGACCGCCGGTGATAAACCGGAGGAAGGTGTGGATGACGTCAAGTCATCATGCCCCTTACATCCTGGGCTACACACGTACTACAATGCTACGGACAAAGGGCAGCAAGTTCGCGAGGACAAGCAAATCCCATAAACCGTGGCTCAGTTCAGATCGTAGGCTGCAACTCGCCTACGTGAAGGAGGAATCGCTAGTAATCGCAGGTCAGCATACTGCGGTGAATACGTTCCCGGGCCTTGTACACACCGCCCGTCACACCATGGAAGTTGGCCACGCCCGAAGCCGTTACTCCAACCCTTGTGGAGGAGGACGTCGAAGGTGGGGCTGATGACTGGGGTGAAGTCGTAACAAGGTATCCGTACCGGAAGGTGCGGATGGATCACCTCCTAACAGGGAGACAACACAATGATTTTGATGCCTGAGTGCTTTTATTCTTAGGCCGAAATCCTGTCACCTTAGGTCGATCGGTACCTCAGCATTAAGAGCAATGATTGATGAGCAATCATCAAAAGATTGAAGGAGATGTTCAGTTCCTAAACTTTGTCTAGGTCACACCCCAAAAGGGATGAGACTCCTGGGCCATTAGCTCAGGTGGTTAGAGCGCACCCCTGATAAGGGTGAGGTCCCTGGTTCAAGTCCAGGATGGCCCATTCGGTGTTGGGGGTTTAGCTCAGTTGGTAGAGCGCCTGCTTTGCAAGCAGGATGTCAGGAGTTCGAGTCTCCTAACCTCCACTGACCGAACTTGATTCCCATCTCCAAATATTTGGAGTTGAGCTCGATTGGGTTGTGATTTAGATGTGTCCGCTGGATGACCCCAGCTTCCTGTCATTCCAAGTTTTAGGTGTAGAGCCTTGAATTTGGTTGATAAGATGCTGGGCTCAGATCAAGTGATCAAGCAATTGATGATTTGATTTGAAGTTCTAGCAGAACCTTGACAACTGCATAGGTGAGTCTGGAAAAAAACAAAGCATCTTACAGATGCATTGTTTTGAATCTGATCTTCTGAAAGGGAGATTAGATCCAGGACAATGAAAATTCTTTTGAGCAAGAGCCGAGACTCTTGAGCGTTCTTTGATTCGTGTCGAGCGAATCAGAGTTTGATCTTGTTTTAGGAGTCAGCAAAAGTTGATGATTAAAACTTGAGAATCTGCTTTCAACGGCGGTAAGCGTTCAGGAGGTTAATTGGTCAAGCTACAAAGGGCTCACGGCGGATACCTTGGCACACAGAGGCGATGAAGGACGTGGTTACCTGCGATAAGTCTCGGGGAGCTGGAAGCACGCTTTGATCCGGGAATTTCCGAATGGGGCAACCCTTAATACGGCCAGCTGAATCCATAGGCTGGCACGAGCCAACCCAGCGAACTGAAACATCTTAGTAGCTGGAGGAAAGGAAAGTAAAAACGACTCCCTAAGTAGCGGCGAGCGAACGGGGAAGAGCCTAAACCGATACTTTCGAGTATCGGGGTTGTGGGACAGCAACGTGTATCAGGGAAGTTAGGAGAAGTGCTTGAATGGCACGCCACAGAGGGTGAAAGCCCCGTAACCGAAAACTGAACTGAGCTAGCTGTATCCCGAGTAGCACGGAGCACGTGAAATTCCGTGTGAATCCGCGAGGACCACCTCGTAAGGCTAAGTACTACTGTGTGACCGATAGCGAAACAGTACCGCGAGGGAAAGGTGAAAAGAACCCCGGGAGGGGAGTGAAATAGAACATGAAACCGTGAGCCTACAAGCAATGGGAGCCCTACTTATAGGGTGACCGTGTGCCTGTTGAAGAATGAGCCGGCGACTTATAGGCACTGGCGGGTTAAACCGGAAATGGTGGAGCCATAGCGAAAGCGAGTCTGAATAGGGCGTTTGTCAGTGTTTATAGACCCGAACCCGGGTGATCTAACCATGGCCAGGATGAAGCTTGGGTGATACCAAGTGGAGGTCCGAACCGACTGACGTTGAAAAGTCAGCGGATGAGCTGTGGTTAGGGGTGAAATGCCAATCGAACCCGGAGCTAGCTGGTTCTCCCCGAAATACGTTGAGGCGTAGCGTCTCGTGCTCCAGCAGGGGGGTAAAGCCACCATTTCGGTGCGGGCTGCGAGAGCGGTACCAAATCGAGATGAACTCTGAATACCCTGTGTGTAGCGAGGCAGTCAGACTGTGGGGGATAAGCTCCATGGTCGAGAGGGAAACAGCCCAGACCGCCAGCTAAGGTCCCCAAATCAACACTAAGTGATAAAGGAGGTGGGATTGCATAGACAACCAGGAGGTTTGCCTAGAAGCAGCCATCCTCAAAGGAGTGCGTAATAGCTCACTGGTCGAGCGATCCTGCGCCGAAAATGAACGGGGCTAAGTGTTGTACCGAAGCTGCGGATTTTTATGGTAGGGGAGCGTTCTATGTGGGGCGAAGCGTTAGCGTGAGCGGGCGTGGACTGCATAGAAGTGAGAATGTCGGCTTGAGTAGCGAAAACATGGGTGAGAATCCCATGCACCGAAACCCTAAGGGTTCCTCCGGCAGGCTCGTCCGCGGAGGGTTAGTCTGGACCTAAGGCGAGGCCGAAAGGCGTAGTCGATGGATAACAGGTCAACATTCCTGTACCGGTCATGTTTTGGGAAGAGGGACGGAGAAGGCTAGCCAAGCCAGATGTTGGTTACTGGTTCAAGCGTTCGAGGCGTTGAGGAGCGGTGAAAACGTTCCGAGCTGAGGCGTGAGTACGGGCTGCTACGGCAGCGAAGTTGGTGATGTCAAGCTTCCAAGAAAAGCTCTATACCCGTTAAGGCATGACTGCCAGTACCCGAAACCGACACAGGTGGGGTGGTAGAGAATACCGAGGTGCGCGAGGTAACTCTCTCTAAGGAACTCGGCAAAATGGCCCCGTAACTTCGGGAGAAGGGGTGCCACCGCAAGGTGGTCGCAGTGAAGAGGCCCTGGCGACTGTTTACCAAAAACACAGGTCTCCGCTAAGTCGCAAGACGATGTATGGGGGCTGACGCCTGCCCAGTGCCGGAAGGTTAAGGAAGCCGGTCAGCGTAAGCGAAGCTGGCGACTGAAGCCCCGGTGAACGGCGGCCGTAACTATAACGGTCCTAAGGTAGCGAAATTCCTTGTCGGGTAAGTTCCGACCCGCACGAAAGGCGTAACGATCAGGGCGCTGTCTCGGAGAGAGGCTCGGCGAAATAGAATTGTCTGTGAAGATGCGGACTACGTACACCTGGACAGAAAGACCCTATGAAGCTTTACTGTAGCTTGGTATTGTGCCCGGGCTCTGAATGCGCAGGATAGGTGGGAGACGTTGATCTCATGCTTGTGGGTATGAGTTAGTCACTGGTGAGATACCACTCTTTCAGAGCTAGGGTTCTAACGTTCACCCGTTATCCGGGGAGCGGACAGTATCAGGTGGGCAGTTTGACTGGGGCGGTCGCCTCCTAAAAGGTAACGGAGGCGCGCAAAGGTTTCCTCAGGCTGGTTGGAAATCAGCTGACGAGTGCAAAAGCAGAAGGAAGCTTGACTGTGAGACCTACAAGTCGAACAGGGACGAAAGTCGGCTTTAGTGATCCGACGGTTCTGAGTGGAAGGGCCGTCGCTCAACGGATAAAAGTTACTCTAGGGATAACAGGCTGATCTCCCCCAAGAGTTCACATCGACGGGGAGGTTTGGCACCTCGATGTCGGCTCATCGCAACCTGGGGCTGAAGTCGGTCCCAAGGGTTGGGCTGTTCGCCCATTAAAGCGGTACGCGAGCTGGGTTCAGAACGTCGTGAGACAGTTCGGTCCATATCCGGTGTACGCGTAGGAACATTGAGAGGATTTCTCCCTAGTACGAGAGGACCGGGAGGAACGCACCTCTGGTGTACCAGTTATCGTGCCAACGGTAAACGCTGGGTAGCCATGTGCGGAGTGGATAACCGCTGAAAGCATCTAAGTGGGAAGCCCACCTCAAGATGAGTGTTCCCATGGGGTAACCCAGTAAGGTCACGGGAAGAACACCCGTTGATAGGCTCTACGTGGAAGTCCAGTAATGGATGCAGCGGAGGAGTACTAATAGACCGAGGGCTTGACCAACAATTTGGTTCTTGCCTGAAGACTCAAAACTTTGTTTGATTCAGACGTGCAGC
Organism: Synechococcus sp. KORDI-52; assembly: GCF_000737595.1. NCBI lineage: Bacteria > Bacillati > Cyanobacteriota > Cyanophyceae > Synechococcales > Synechococcaceae > Synechococcus > Synechococcus sp. KORDI-52. Next base: position 864,020 of record NZ_CP006271.1, read on the forward strand.
GTAAGCTGTAGATCCTATGCAGTTCTCAGGGTTCATCCCTTGAGAATGTTGAACTATCCTGGTGTCCATGGCGGTGTGGTCCCACTCCGATCCATCCCGAACTCGGTTGTGAAACGCATCAGCGGCGACGATATTTGGGGGGTAGCCCCCTGAGAAAATAGCTCGATGCCAGGTAAAACATTCTCTCCATAGGTTGATGATGTGCTGATTGCTGAAGCAATTACCGTCACCACCCCCGAAGAAGCCACCTCATCATGAGGTGGCTTTTTTGTTGGTTATTTGACTTGAGTAAATCTCTCCTGTTGAGATTTAAGGCATTACTCTTCTAAATAGATACATCGTGCAGAGATTGAGGCTTCTTTACCGTTCAACTTGTATCTGTCGCCAGATCGTCCTGCAGTGTTGTCAGATCCGTGTTTTATAGCGACGGGCGTTATGGTTTCTGCCTGCAGAAGCTTCTGGTAAAGCTGCAGCTGCTTATGGCTGACCATCAATGCATTGCCGCTTCAGCCAGCGTGGATTCTTGTTTTCTCAGTCACGCTGGCTGAAGCGGAACGGCGTCGCCATTCTTTGATGGCTCGAGGCTGCAGCGCTGTAAAGCGAACCCTTCCATAAGGTGCCTATCGCGCTCAACAACGCAATATCTGATGCCATGGATGAGGCTTTGCTGTAGTTGTCTCAGTATCCCTGGCAACGAGTTCTGGTTGCTGGACAGGGTGCCTTGATTGCGTATGCAGGCGCTTAGCCCCGTTTTTGGGAAACATCTCGTCTTTCTTTTCTGTGCTTCGCCGTCTGATCAGATCTCAAATTTGTGTGTTGAGCGCCCTTCATGAGTGTTCGCTTGCCTCCGGTTCAATCCTCGCTTCGTTCAATTTCCGTGCTGTTCGGTGGCCCTGATGTGGTGTTGGCATGGATCGCGTTGCAATGTTGTTCGTTCCACCACTTCCCTGTCAGGCCAGGCTTTATGAGCGGTTTCTCGTTGTACTGCACTCACGGACATCTCCAATTGGTTGACCTAGGCCAGTCGTGGTGTTAGTGTTTTGTCTTGCGCAGGAGCCGCGAGGCTGTTGTGCAAGCCGAAGCGCTAGAGGCGAAAGTCTTGAGGTGTCTGAGGCGTCTTACGAGACCAAGAGGGAGCGATCCCACGGTGTTGTAAGTTCTTCAAGCGGTCGCGAGAGGCCGCGATGACCAGCCAGCCGAACTCCTGAGAGGGAGTGAAGACAGGTTTGGTCGTACCTGGACAATTGAAAAGTTTAGGAACTGACGCTTTCATCGCGTTTGGTTCTGAGCCGAGCTGCAAGGTGAGGCGAGGGACTGAATGAAAGAGCGATGAAGGTGTGAGGTCCCGTCAACAATTTTTTTGTTGCTGAGAAGCAGTTTGCTGCAAGGGGAAGTTTTTCACGAAGCTTCTTTTTGCCGGTGTGCAAATTGTGGAGCGACAACCGGATCTGAGATCCTGGAAAGTCATTGACAGAGAAATCTAGAGATGCACTCTTAAGAACCCTTTTTGTGTCAGCGAAGAGGAGGCCTCAACTGTTGCCAGTTTGAACTGAGTGATGGGTGATGCAAATCATTTTGAGAATGTGAAAGCATTCAAGAGGGAATGATCTACAACGGAGAGTTTGATCCTGGCTCAGGATGAACGCTGGCGGCGTGCTTAACACATGCAAGTCGAACGAACCTTCGGGTTAGTGGCGGACGGGTGAGTAACGCGTGAGAATCTGCCCTCAGGAGGGGGATAACGGTTGGAAACGACCGCTAATACCCCATATGCCGCGAGGTGAAATGAATTTCGCCTGAGGATGAGCTCGCGTCTGATTAGCTAGTTGGTGTAGGTAATGGCTCACCAAGGCATCGATCAGTAGCTGGTCTGAGAGGATGATCAGCCACACTGGGACTGAGACACGGCCCAGACTCCTACGGGAGGCAGCAGTGGGGAATTTTCCGCAATGGGCGAAAGCCTGACGGAGCAACGCCGCGTGAGGGATGAAGGCCTCTGGGCTGTAAACCTCTTTTATCAAGGAAGAAGATCTGACGGTACTTGATGAATAAGCCACGGCTAATTCCGTGCCAGCAGCCGCGGTAATACGGGAGTGGCAAGCGTTATCCGGAATTATTGGGCGTAAAGCGTCCGCAGGCGGCCCTTCAAGTCTGCTGTTAAAGCGTGGAGCTTAACTCCATCATGGCAGTGGAAACTGTTGGGCTTGAGTGTGGTAGGGGCAGAGGGAATTCCCGGTGTAGCGGTGAAATGCGTAGATATCGGGAAGAACACCAGTGGCGAAGGCGCTCTGCTGGGCCATCACTGACGCTCATGGACGAAAGCCAGGGGAGCGAAAGGGATTAGATACCCCTGTAGTCCTGGCCGTAAACGATGAACACTAGGTGTCGGGGGAATCGACCCCCTCGGTGTCGTAGCCAACGCGTTAAGTGTTCCGCCTGGGGAGTACGCACGCAAGTGTGAAACTCAAAGGAATTGACGGGGGCCCGCACAAGCGGTGGAGTATGTGGTTTAATTCGATGCAACGCGAAGAACCTTACCAGGGTTTGACATCCTGCGAATCTCTTGGAAACGAGAGAGTGCCTTCGGGAACGCAGTGACAGGTGGTGCATGGCTGTCGTCAGCTCGTGTCGTGAGATGTTGGGTTAAGTCCCGCAACGAGCGCAACCCACGTCTTTAGTTGCCAGCATTCAGTTGGGCACTCTAGAGAGACCGCCGGTGATAAACCGGAGGAAGGTGTGGATGACGTCAAGTCATCATGCCCCTTACATCCTGGGCTACACACGTACTACAATGCTACGGACAAAGGGCAGCAAGTTCGCGAGGACAAGCAAATCCCATAAACCGTGGCTCAGTTCAGATCGTAGGCTGCAACTCGCCTACGTGAAGGAGGAATCGCTAGTAATCGCAGGTCAGCATACTGCGGTGAATACGTTCCCGGGCCTTGTACACACCGCCCGTCACACCATGGAAGTTGGCCACGCCCGAAGCCGTTACTCCAACCCTTGTGGAGGAGGACGTCGAAGGTGGGGCTGATGACTGGGGTGAAGTCGTAACAAGGTATCCGTACCGGAAGGTGCGGATGGATCACCTCCTAACAGGGAGACAACACAATGATTTTGATGCCTGAGTGCTTTTATTCTTAGGCCGAAATCCTGTCACCTTAGGTCGATCGGTACCTCAGCATTAAGAGCAATGATTGATGAGCAATCATCAAAAGATTGAAGGAGATGTTCAGTTCCTAAACTTTGTCTAGGTCACACCCCAAAAGGGATGAGACTCCTGGGCCATTAGCTCAGGTGGTTAGAGCGCACCCCTGATAAGGGTGAGGTCCCTGGTTCAAGTCCAGGATGGCCCATTCGGTGTTGGGGGTTTAGCTCAGTTGGTAGAGCGCCTGCTTTGCAAGCAGGATGTCAGGAGTTCGAGTCTCCTAACCTCCACTGACCGAACTTGATTCCCATCTCCAAATATTTGGAGTTGAGCTCGATTGGGTTGTGATTTAGATGTGTCCGCTGGATGACCCCAGCTTCCTGTCATTCCAAGTTTTAGGTGTAGAGCCTTGAATTTGGTTGATAAGATGCTGGGCTCAGATCAAGTGATCAAGCAATTGATGATTTGATTTGAAGTTCTAGCAGAACCTTGACAACTGCATAGGTGAGTCTGGAAAAAAACAAAGCATCTTACAGATGCATTGTTTTGAATCTGATCTTCTGAAAGGGAGATTAGATCCAGGACAATGAAAATTCTTTTGAGCAAGAGCCGAGACTCTTGAGCGTTCTTTGATTCGTGTCGAGCGAATCAGAGTTTGATCTTGTTTTAGGAGTCAGCAAAAGTTGATGATTAAAACTTGAGAATCTGCTTTCAACGGCGGTAAGCGTTCAGGAGGTTAATTGGTCAAGCTACAAAGGGCTCACGGCGGATACCTTGGCACACAGAGGCGATGAAGGACGTGGTTACCTGCGATAAGTCTCGGGGAGCTGGAAGCACGCTTTGATCCGGGAATTTCCGAATGGGGCAACCCTTAATACGGCCAGCTGAATCCATAGGCTGGCACGAGCCAACCCAGCGAACTGAAACATCTTAGTAGCTGGAGGAAAGGAAAGTAAAAACGACTCCCTAAGTAGCGGCGAGCGAACGGGGAAGAGCCTAAACCGATACTTTCGAGTATCGGGGTTGTGGGACAGCAACGTGTATCAGGGAAGTTAGGAGAAGTGCTTGAATGGCACGCCACAGAGGGTGAAAGCCCCGTAACCGAAAACTGAACTGAGCTAGCTGTATCCCGAGTAGCACGGAGCACGTGAAATTCCGTGTGAATCCGCGAGGACCACCTCGTAAGGCTAAGTACTACTGTGTGACCGATAGCGAAACAGTACCGCGAGGGAAAGGTGAAAAGAACCCCGGGAGGGGAGTGAAATAGAACATGAAACCGTGAGCCTACAAGCAATGGGAGCCCTACTTATAGGGTGACCGTGTGCCTGTTGAAGAATGAGCCGGCGACTTATAGGCACTGGCGGGTTAAACCGGAAATGGTGGAGCCATAGCGAAAGCGAGTCTGAATAGGGCGTTTGTCAGTGTTTATAGACCCGAACCCGGGTGATCTAACCATGGCCAGGATGAAGCTTGGGTGATACCAAGTGGAGGTCCGAACCGACTGACGTTGAAAAGTCAGCGGATGAGCTGTGGTTAGGGGTGAAATGCCAATCGAACCCGGAGCTAGCTGGTTCTCCCCGAAATACGTTGAGGCGTAGCGTCTCGTGCTCCAGCAGGGGGGTAAAGCCACCATTTCGGTGCGGGCTGCGAGAGCGGTACCAAATCGAGATGAACTCTGAATACCCTGTGTGTAGCGAGGCAGTCAGACTGTGGGGGATAAGCTCCATGGTCGAGAGGGAAACAGCCCAGACCGCCAGCTAAGGTCCCCAAATCAACACTAAGTGATAAAGGAGGTGGGATTGCATAGACAACCAGGAGGTTTGCCTAGAAGCAGCCATCCTCAAAGGAGTGCGTAATAGCTCACTGGTCGAGCGATCCTGCGCCGAAAATGAACGGGGCTAAGTGTTGTACCGAAGCTGCGGATTTTTATGGTAGGGGAGCGTTCTATGTGGGGCGAAGCGTTAGCGTGAGCGGGCGTGGACTGCATAGAAGTGAGAATGTCGGCTTGAGTAGCGAAAACATGGGTGAGAATCCCATGCACCGAAACCCTAAGGGTTCCTCCGGCAGGCTCGTCCGCGGAGGGTTAGTCTGGACCTAAGGCGAGGCCGAAAGGCGTAGTCGATGGATAACAGGTCAACATTCCTGTACCGGTCATGTTTTGGGAAGAGGGACGGAGAAGGCTAGCCAAGCCAGATGTTGGTTACTGGTTCAAGCGTTCGAGGCGTTGAGGAGCGGTGAAAACGTTCCGAGCTGAGGCGTGAGTACGGGCTGCTACGGCAGCGAAGTTGGTGATGTCAAGCTTCCAAGAAAAGCTCTATACCCGTTAAGGCATGACTGCCAGTACCCGAAACCGACACAGGTGGGGTGGTAGAGAATACCGAGGTGCGCGAGGTAACTCTCTCTAAGGAACTCGGCAAAATGGCCCCGTAACTTCGGGAGAAGGGGTGCCACCGCAAGGTGGTCGCAGTGAAGAGGCCCTGGCGACTGTTTACCAAAAACACAGGTCTCCGCTAAGTCGCAAGACGATGTATGGGGGCTGACGCCTGCCCAGTGCCGGAAGGTTAAGGAAGCCGGTCAGCGTAAGCGAAGCTGGCGACTGAAGCCCCGGTGAACGGCGGCCGTAACTATAACGGTCCTAAGGTAGCGAAATTCCTTGTCGGGTAAGTTCCGACCCGCACGAAAGGCGTAACGATCAGGGCGCTGTCTCGGAGAGAGGCTCGGCGAAATAGAATTGTCTGTGAAGATGCGGACTACGTACACCTGGACAGAAAGACCCTATGAAGCTTTACTGTAGCTTGGTATTGTGCCCGGGCTCTGAATGCGCAGGATAGGTGGGAGACGTTGATCTCATGCTTGTGGGTATGAGTTAGTCACTGGTGAGATACCACTCTTTCAGAGCTAGGGTTCTAACGTTCACCCGTTATCCGGGGAGCGGACAGTATCAGGTGGGCAGTTTGACTGGGGCGGTCGCCTCCTAAAAGGTAACGGAGGCGCGCAAAGGTTTCCTCAGGCTGGTTGGAAATCAGCTGACGAGTGCAAAAGCAGAAGGAAGCTTGACTGTGAGACCTACAAGTCGAACAGGGACGAAAGTCGGCTTTAGTGATCCGACGGTTCTGAGTGGAAGGGCCGTCGCTCAACGGATAAAAGTTACTCTAGGGATAACAGGCTGATCTCCCCCAAGAGTTCACATCGACGGGGAGGTTTGGCACCTCGATGTCGGCTCATCGCAACCTGGGGCTGAAGTCGGTCCCAAGGGTTGGGCTGTTCGCCCATTAAAGCGGTACGCGAGCTGGGTTCAGAACGTCGTGAGACAGTTCGGTCCATATCCGGTGTACGCGTAGGAACATTGAGAGGATTTCTCCCTAGTACGAGAGGACCGGGAGGAACGCACCTCTGGTGTACCAGTTATCGTGCCAACGGTAAACGCTGGGTAGCCATGTGCGGAGTGGATAACCGCTGAAAGCATCTAAGTGGGAAGCCCACCTCAAGATGAGTGTTCCCATGGGGTAACCCAGTAAGGTCACGGGAAGAACACCCGTTGATAGGCTCTACGTGGAAGTCCAGTAATGGATGCAGCGGAGGAGTACTAATAGACCGAGGGCTTGACCAACAATTTGGTTCTTGCCTGAAGACTCAAAACTTTGTTTGATTCAGACGTGCAGCGTAAGCTGTAGATCCTATGCAGTTCTCAGGGTTCATCCCTTGAGAATGTTGAACTATCCTGGTGTCCATGGCGGTGTGGTCCCACTCCGATCCATCCCGAACTCGGTTGTGAAACGCATCAGCGGCGACGATATTTGGGGGGTAGCCCCCTGAGAAAATAGCTCGATGCCAGGTAAAACATTCTCTCCATAGGTTGATGATGTGCTGATTGCTGAAGCAATTACCGTCACCACCCCCGAAGAAGCCACCTCATCATGAGGTGGCTTTTTTGATGTAAAGTTTACAAAGTCTTCCGCGCAACCTCGTGCAAAGACGCTCCTTTTCTCGACAATTCAGTACGCGCATTTGGCGAGCCTGTCAGCGATGGAATAACGCTGAATGTGTAGATCTGAGTGCCGCATTTGCCTATTACGTCCTTCAGTCTTTTTTCCCTCTGCTACTCATTGCTTTGTCTGTGGCAGCCAGGCTTTTTGGGCGACCTGACAGTTTGGATAATGTATTGGCTTCGGTGACGCAGGTGCTGCCACCGTCCGTCACCACTCTGGTGGATTCCACCTTGCGTGGCTTGGTTGAGCAAGGTTTCGGGGCTGGAATTCTCGGTGTTGTCGTTCTTCTGCTCACTGCAAGCAATGCTTATCTCACCCTTCAGCGTGGTGCGGATCGGCTTTGGTCTGAGATTTTGCCTGAGCCTTCCACAACACGATCATGGTCGCAGCAGCTGCTGTTGTTTTGCCGAAACCGCATCGAAGCGTTTCTTACGGTTTTTGCAATCTCAATTTTAATTGTGATTGAGCAGTTGTTGCTGAGCGTCCAACGTCTTCCCGAAGGCATTCTGAATGTGCTGGATGGCTTCATTCCTGGGTTGATCAGTCTGGTTAGAAGTAGTCCGATTCTTCCCGTGGGGCGCATTCTGATTCCCGCCTTGATCCTCTCCTTCTTGGCGTTGCTGCTTCAAAGTCTGTTGCCGAGTCGGAGAGTTCCAATCATGCCGCTCATTCCCGGTTCATTGTTGATCGGGTTTGGTTTGGCTTTTCTCAATTCGACTCTTAGCCTAAGTATTGTTTCGCTTGGGAATCGTTTTCAGGCCTACGGTGTGATTGGTGGTGTTTTGGTGTTGACATTCTGGGTGTGGTTGGTCGGTGTCATTCTTTATTTTGGCCAATGCTTAAGTGTTGAACTTGCTGAAGTTCGACTGAATCAATCTCGGCCCGGGGAACCGAACAGCCTGATGCCTTGAACTTCGTTTCAACTCTGCGAAGCTGAATTGACGGACGCTTTCCGTTGATGTCAATGAATCGACCACCAGCAGTGTTGTGGATTGCAGTCGTCTTGCTGCTCCTTGTGCCAACAGCTGCTGGACGCTTGTTGCTGGACCTGGCAGGCGGTCTGTTGCTTACCTTGCTAGCCCTCCCCTTGATTCTCTCCGGTCTGGGTTGGATTGGTTGGAAACTCTTGCAATCCAGGCTGATCATTTGTTCAGCTTGCGGCGCCACCGGCTTCAAAGGTTCACCGGTCTGTGGAGTCTGCGGAACGCCCTTCGCCGCAGGTGTAGACGGCCCAGGAGCATCGTCCGTCGCGTCGACTCCGGCCAGCGACTGCACGATTGATGTGATCGCTCAGGACGTGGATTCCGACTCCTGAGCCTGCAGTTGCCGTTCCCGCAAGAACAAGAAAAACGGAGCAGCACAGGCAAACGCCACGCCGAAACTCAGGGGTATGGCCAGCCACCAGCCTTTGATCTTCTGGCGTGGCCCTTCCACGCAGATCCAGAGAGTGACGGCACTTGCACCCACCAGCAGATCAGCGCTCAACGAGCGCGATGCCGCTGTACTGCTGGCATCGGAGATGAACCGCGCCAGATCGAAAGCCTGTCCACCGCTCTCAGCGATGAATTCCAGGTTGGCCTTCCAGGGCAGGATCGCTCCCAACAGGGCCAGCAGTAGATAAATCCAAGGCAGGGCTTTACGCATCGTTTGTGGCTTTCAGGGTTGTGGGATCGAGCTCGACAATCGACTGTTCCACGCTGTCGAGCAGGGTCTGGCAGCGGCACAGATACACCTCGCCGTGGAGCACTTTTTGCTGCAAGTCCGCCAAAGGAACACTGTCGTTCTGCAGCTCAGCAAGCAGCAGATCCAGAGCCTGCATGGCTTCTTCGTAGCTCAGGCCTTCGGCATCCTTGCGCCACGCCTCGATGCGATCACGCTGTTCTTTGTTGACTTGGCGCTTGCTCATCAGGAGTTGGTGTTGGGTGCACTGCGCTGGATCTGATCGACCCGGGCCTCAAGGCTTCCGTCGCTCATTCGAATGTTGAGCTGATCACCGATCTTGACGGATTCCAGGTCTGAAATGGGATCGCCGGCGTTGGTGCTGACCAGGGCCAAGCCGCGTTTCAGCCAGCGTTCCGGTGAAAGCGCCTTGAGCAATTGGTGCTTCTGGGCTAGTGCCTGCCGATGGCGTTTGATCTTCTCCAGTGGAGACTGTTGCTGAAGGCCAACGGCCCGATCCTGCAGGCGCTGACGCTCCCGAAGGATTCTCCCCAGCAGCGCGTCTTTCAATCGGTTTTGTCGTTGCGCCAGTCCCTGGCGTTCCGCCTCGCGGTCAGGCAGCAGCGCCACGATCGCTGCCGTGGGTGTGGCTGCGCGATGGTCTGCCACCAGATCGGCGACGGTGAGATCGTCCTCATGCCCCAGGCCTGTCACCACAGGTATGGGGTAGTTCGCCAGGAGGCGGCAAAGCACCTCGTTGTCGAACACCGCGAGGTCTTCCCGGCTGCCACCGCCGCGGGCAAGCACCAAAGCTTCCAGTCCCAACTCGTCTGTGCGCTCGGCCAAGGCTTCCAGGGTGCTGATGATCGCCGGTGCCACGGAACCCTGCACCGGAATCGGCACCACAATCAGTTGCGTCAGGGGCCAGCGTTCTGCCGCGGTACGGAGCATGTCGGCCAGGGCGGAGCTCGGCACGCTGGTGAGCACCGCGATGGAGGCAGGTTGGCTTGGAAGCGGCCTTATACGGCTGGGGTTGATCACCCCCTCCTGTTCCAACACTTGCCGCACCCGTTCAAAGTCGCGGAGCACCGTGCTGAGGCTGGGGCGGATGTCCAGCGCCTGAACCGTGAGGCTGGCCCGCGCTGCCCAGAAATTGAGCTTGCCCACCACCGTGACGCCGTCACCGTCCTTGGGTTGATAGCTCAATTGGGCCAGTTTCGAAGCCCACACCACACCGGAAATGCTGGCGGAGCCGTCCGTGAGGGTGAGCCAGAGGTGGCCCTTTTTGAGTTGAGGTCGGGAGACAGTGGCTTCCAGTAAAAAACGCGGCGCAAAACCGCGTTCGAGCAGGCTTCCGATGGCTGTGTTCAGCTCAGCAACGGAATAGGTCGGAAGACGATCAACGCTCAAGGCGGCTGTAGGCGTAACCCCAGTAGATGCAGACAATGGCCGAGATGCTGGTCAGCAGAATGCCCCAGTGCTGGTGGATCTGGGTGGCACCAATCGTGCAGATCACCAAGGCGCTGCTGAGCAGCCTTGATCCATCACGTCTGTTCTGAACGTAAAGCGGTGCCAACGATTGCCTCGGTGGAATCCTCCCCACTGTGATGCATCAGCGGTGGCTGGTGGAGAGGCAACAAAAAACCCCCCGGCGAGCCAGGGGGTTCTGTGAATCCGCGAAGCGGAATCAGCCGAGGCCGATCTGGGACAGGATGCCTTGGCCGGTCAGGAGCTCGGTGCCGAGGCCGATCACGATGCCCAGCATGGCCAGACGACCGTTCCAGGTTTCAGCGAAGTTGACGAAGCCGAAGCGTGCGTTGTCAGACATGGATGGGAACCAGTTGGGTTGGGACAAATGTAACAAAGGTTGGAGTTTTGTTGAGTGTGTTAACGGCTACGTGCCGGGCTTTTCCTGGTCAGGGTTGCTGGCCGCTCGACCGACGTTTGGTTCGGGCCGTCGGCAGCGCTTGCCGGGGATCGTCGGGCCAGGGGTGCTTGGGGTAACGCCCCCGCATCTCCCGGCGTACCTCCTGGTAGCTGCCTTGCCAGAAACCTTTGAGGTCGCGGGTGCGTTGCAGGGGACGTCCGGCTGGTGAGAGCAGTTCCAGCGTGACGGGGATGCGGCCATGCAACACGTGGGGGCCATTGTCAGATCCGAACATCTCCTGCAATTTCACGGCAAGGATCACCTCGTCAGCGGTGTAGAGAAGTGCCGCTTGCCGGCCGGAGGGGATCGGGATGCGGCGCGGCAGCAGACCATCCAGCTGTTGCCTGAGGCTCCAGTCCAGATCGCCCCAGAGTGCTTCTTCTAAGACTGTCGCGCTGATGTCGCTCCAGCCCAGGCAGCCCTCCAGGCTCGGACCAAGCCAGATGTCGGCCTGCTTCAGCAGCGTTGTCAGATCGCGATCAGGCCAAGGGGGGCCCACCTGTTGGTGCATCCATGCCAGCCGTTGGCGCAGCTGAGTGCTGCTGTCCGTCCAGGGCAGCACATCAAGGTTGCCATGCCTCTCCAGCTGCTCGATCAACAGGGTGCGGCACAGCGCTGCGGATGGCGAAGCCTGTGGCGTGCGGCGCACCACCAACGCCCCTAGTTGGAGCAGGCGTTCGGCACGGACCCGCTGGCGTTCGGGATCCCAGCTGGCCTCGTCCTGCCAGTGGCCGTCGCGCTCAGCGATGCTCTCTAGGGTGCTTTGGCTCAGGGCCACGGCCATCTGGATCCGCGTGTCCCGGCCGCCCATGTCCACCCTGGCGACGGCCAGGGCAGGACTGCCTTGGAGCGGATCCCAGGGCAGCAGGGTTGCTCCGCGGCCCTGACGCAGCTGATAGCGACCGGTTTGCTGCGGGCGCTGTTGCGCCAACCATTCCGGAAAGGCCGCCAGGATCAGATCGCCAGCATTGACGGCAGCCTTTCGCTCCTTGGGTGAGGTGCCCAGTTGCTTCAGTTGGCGGCGGAGTTGCTGACTGAGCGTTCGCAGGGATGGATGGCGCTGGATGCTGTTGAGCCGGGCCTCGAGATCGCTGCCGATCTGGCGGCGATCGAAGGGATCCCGTTCGCTGAGGATGGCCGCCAGATCACATCCCAGCTGGGGGGCGCCCTGTTCATGGGCTTCCAGCAGCAGCATGCCGAGACGGGGGTGAACGCCAAGGCTGCTGATCAGGCGACCCCGTTCACTGATGCGGCCGTCCTCTTTCAGTAGCCCGAGCTGCTGCAGCCCGTGCTGTCCTTCCTTCATGGCCGCTGCTGGAGGGGGATCCAGCCAGGGCAGGTCGTCGCCCAGTCCCGCTCCCCACTGGGCCAGTTCCATCAGAACGGGCTGGGGATCGGCCAGCAGCAGGTCAGGGGGGTGAAAGGGTGGCCGTCGCTGTTGCTCCGCGGGAGACCAGAGGCGGATGCAGCGGCCCGGGCATTGCCGGCCTGCCCGGCCCCGGCGCTGCTCCGCACTGGCCAGGCTGGAGGCGGTGGTTTCCAGGCCCTCCATGCGGGTGTTGGGGTCGTAGCGCAGTTGACGGCTGAGGCCGCTGTCAATCACCAGACGCACCCCGTCGATCGTCAAGGAGCTCTCGGCAATGGCGCTGGCCAGGATGATGCTGCCGTCCTGGTTTGGGTCGCAGCGGTGCAGAGCTGAACTCTGCTGCTGCAAGGGCAGTTGACCATGCAGCGCCTGAATCTTCCAGTTCTGCAGTGATGGGGCGGCCGTCAGGGTCTGCCTGCAGCGTTCAATCTCCGCCAGTCCCGGGAGGAAGACCAGAACACCGCTGCCTCGTGGTTGGTCGAGGGCGTGCTCTTCGATGGCGCGTAACACTTGCTTCGGCAGGGGTTCGTCCGGCCGTGGTGGTTGGTGGTGGGTGTCCACCGGGTAACAGCGTCCTGGGCTTTCCAGCACCGTCGCTTCGGGCAGTCGTTCCTTCAGATCGGAAAGATCCAGCGTGGCTGACATCAAGATCACGGCCAGGTCTGGATTCAGCAGCGGGCGTGCTTCCCGCAGCAGGGCGAGGGACAGATCCGCATCACGCCCCCGCTCATGAAATTCATCGAAGATCACGCACCCCACCCCATCCAGCGAGGGGTCGCGTTGCAAGCGCCGCAGAAAGAGCCCGTCTGTGATCACCTCCACCTGGGTGCGGCTGGATCGCTTCTGTTCCCCGCGCACCGCGTAACCAATGCGTGCGCCAACCTCTTCTCCCAGGCTCGCGGCGAGGCGGGCGGCTGCGGCTTTGGTGGCGAGCCGTCGCGGCTCGATCATCCAGATGTTCTTTTCATGCCCAAAGACGCTTGTTCCTTCGTTGACAGCTCCGATCAGCGCCAGGGGAACGCGTGTGGTCTTGCCTGCCCCTGGGGGTGCCTGCAGCAGAACCGTTTGCCCCGGCCGAACTTCGGAACAGATCCGTGCCAGCAGGGCGTCAATCGGAAACTGACTCAAAGCGGTGAGGCCGCTCGATTCACGGCACGAGATTCATCAGGCCCAGCAGAAGCAGGCTGCTGATGGCGCCGACGGCAGCCAGCAGCCGCACCAGGGGACCGATGGAAACAGCAAGGGAGGCCATGAAGGGTTTCTTAAAGGCCGGAGTGACTCCGGTCTAGCCCCCTTGCCTGTCACGCTGCTGCATTCATTCGCACGCCTTCACACAACCCATGCGCTGGATCAGCGCACGTGGCGGGTTCCATCCACGGGGTGGTACTCCTCCCCGGTGAGCTCTTCAAACACGATCGCCGGCAGGCCAGTCTCGAACATGGTCTGGAGCGCTTCTTTGAGATACGGGTTCCAGCCTCCAGTGCTCACCTGGCCGTGGCGGACGGTCCAGTCCCAGGTGCCCTGAAGGTCACGGGGGATGCGACCTTCCCGGTCGCGACGGGCCACCAGGTCGAGTGATTCCACAAGCCCCACGGTGATGGGGTCTTTGCCGTAGGCCGGGGTCAGACTCAGTTCCAGGCGAACTGGATCTTCTTTCATCAGCCGAAGCCGAAACCGGGGAGGCAGTTTGAGGCCCTTAATGACCGCAGCAACGATGCGTGTTCTCTGATCCACTCAGGCGACCCCTGTCGACTCCAAGCGCCCAATTTATTCAGTGTCGGGTCCGGTGGCTGTCGAGGCCTCGTCATCGTCACTGCCAAAGCGCACCGTCAGCAGGGCTTCTTCAGTAATGCGCCCATCGCTGTCCAGCAGCTCCGGGTGGACGGTGACCTGGCCGGTGCGATCACTGGGGCTGTCGCCGATCGGACCGCTGGCAGCTCGAAAACCCTTGCCCATCACCCGGAAGGCCTGCCACAGCAAGGCCACGAACAACGCTCCGTAGATGAGGGGAAACAGCGAACCGATCATGACCCTCCTATCCGACTGAACCTCTGCATTCTCACGCTATCGGGATCCCGGTTGCATGCGGTCACAGCTTTGACATGGACCGGGGCTTTCTGGCGATCTGGACCTACGTAGCGTCGAGGCATTCGATCGCTCTGCAGCTGTGATCTTGTCCCAGTCCCGTTCGCTCGTCGCCTCCGCCCTGGCGGGGGGATTCCTGGTGGCCGGAGTGTCGTCGATTCCCCTGGTTGTGCGTCCTCAAGAAGCGGTGGCACGTCCGGCGATCCATCGCGACTCGTTCGTGGCTGACGCTGTCAAGCAAAGCGGGCCGGCTGTGGTCACCCTGGAGACGTCTCGGACTGTGAACCAGTCCACTGCTGCAGGTGTCCCCCCTGCCCTGATGCAGGATCCGTTGTTTCGCCATTTTTTCGGCATTCCACGCTCCAGTGGAGCGCGCTCCAGGATCCAACGCGGTCAAGGGAGTGGGGTCATCTTCGATGCCAAGGGCCTTCTCCTGACCAATGCCCACGTGGTGGAGGGTGCTGATCAACTCACCGTGGGCCTCTCTGATGGCAGACGTGTGTCTGCTCGGGTGGTGGGCAAGGACGAACTCACCGACCTGGCGGTGGTGCGTCTGGAGGGATCTGGTCCATGGCCGGTCGCGGCTCTCGGAGATTCCGATCGGCTCAGTGTGGGCGATTGGGCGATTGCCGTTGGCAATCCGTTCGGCTTGGAGAGCACGGTGACCCTGGGAATCATCAGCAACCTCAACCGCAACGTTGCCCAGCTTGGAATTTCAGGCAAGCGTCTCGATCTGATTCAGACCGATGCGGCGATCAATCCCGGTAATTCGGGTGGTCCACTGCTGAATGCCGATGGGGAGGTGATCGGGATCAACACCCTGGTGCGATCAGGGCCTGGAGCGGGTCTTGGTTTTGCTATCCCCATCAATCGCGCCCGCACCATTGCAGAGCAGCTGGTGACCCGGGGCAAGGCTCGTCATCCGGTGATTGGTATCCGTCTGTCTCCGGTGCCAAGACCCACCCCCACATCCCCGGTGCCGCCAGGAGCAGTGATTCGTTCGGTCCAACCCGGGGGGCCGGCCGACCGTGCCGGACTCAAGGTTGATGACGTGATCACCAGTTTTGATGGTCAGCCTGTAGCCGATCCCGCAGCTGTGGTCAGCGCCATCGAACGGCGCGGCGTGGGTGCCACGGTTGCGCTGGAGGTGAAGCGTGGTCTGGCGCTTGTCACGCTTGACGTCAAGCCGGTCGATCTCTCGGAGTTGGCCCCCGGTTGAAGGCTTGGCGTCAGGCGTCTTCGGCGTCCCTCAGTTGTTCAACGCACTGGGTGATGCAGTCGCCATCGTCGAGCGAACAAGTGGTGATGCACTGGAAATAGGTTTCTACGGCGTCCGAGATGTGCTCATGGGGTGCCGGGCCTTGGGCTGATGAACCGACAAGGGGTTCGCTGTTGCCTGGGCCGGAAACCATGCTCATCGGGGCTGCGGGTCAGTTTTGTCAGCCTATGCAGACGAAAACAGCAGGTAAAGAGAAATAAGTCTTCCTGCCTAAGGCTGTGTGAAGTTTTCGGTGCTGCGCTCTGATGCCAGTCAGGCCGCCTTTTTACGGCGGGCGTCCCGTGCCTTCTGCTTCTCCTTGTTCGCCTTCCGCTTGGCCTCCCGTTCTGCAGCCCGTTCTTTCTCCTTGGTGGCTGCCCTTTCCTCCTCCTTTTTCTCGAGGTAGTAGTTGTAATCACCCCGATACATCACCAGTTCGCCGTCCCGCAGTTCAACGATCCGGTTGGCGACGCGGGAGATGAAATAGCGGTCGTGGGAGACCAGCAGCGCTGCTCCTTCGTAGACCATCAAGGCGTCCTCGAGCATTTGCTTGGCCGGGATGTCGAGATGATTGGTGGGCTCATCCAAAACCAGCAGATTGCAGGGAGTGAGCAGCATCAGGGCTAGGGCTAGGCGAGCCTTCTCGCCTCCGCTCAGCTTCCCGACCTCCTTGAACACCGTGTCGTTGCTGAAGCAGAAACTGCCCAGCAGTGAACGAACCTGGGTCTGGGTCCAGTCGGGAACCGCTTCGTACATCGTGTCGATCACGGTTTTGGACAGGTCCAGGGCTTCGGCCTGGTTCTGTTCGAAATATCCCGCAATCACGTTGTGCTCCCCAAGCCGAGCACTGCCTTCATCGGGGGTTTCAACCCCCATCACCAGACGCAGCAGGGTGGACTTGCCTGCACCATTGGGGCCGACAAAGGCGATGCGGTCGCCTCGCTCGACTTCCAGATCAGCCCCCAGGAACAGGATTTTGTCCCCATAGCTGTGGGTGACGTTGTCGATCAGGGCGACCTGCGCTCCGGATCGCGGGGCAGGTGGAAACTGAAAACTCGGTCCGGCCACGGATTCAATCGGTGCTTCCACCCGTTCCACCTTGTCCAGTTGCTTCTCGCGGCTTTTGGCCTGGGTGCTGCGGGTGGCACTGGCGCGGAAGCGATCGATGTACGCCTGTTGGGTGGCGATCTCCTTCTGCTGCCGTTCGAAGGCCGCCTGTGTGGCCTCCTGCTCCAGTTGTTTCTGCTCCAGGTGGGCGGTGTAGTTGCCGAGGTAGCTGCGGGACACCCCCCGTTCGGTGGAGACGATCTGATTGCAGACCCGGTCCAGGAAGGTGCGGTCGTGGCTGATCACCACAAGGGCTGCGCTCTGCTCCAGCAGGTAGTTCTCTAGCCACTGGATGGTCTCGACGTCGAGATGGTTGGTGGGTTCGTCCAGCAGCAGCAGATCCGGTTCCTGCAACAGGATTTTTCCCAGGGCGATTCGCATCTGCCAGCCCCCGGAATAGTCCTTCACCTGCAGCTCAGCGCTCTCCGGGGTGAAGCCGATCGTGGGCAGGAGCTTGTCGATCCGGGCATCGAGTTCGTAGCCATGCAGCGCTTCGAAACGGCTTTGCAGCTGTCCCAGTCTTTGGATCAGCTCGTCCAGATGATCGGGATCCTCCGCAGCCCGTTCGGAGCCCATCGCTTCTTCCACCTGCTTCTGCTCATTCATCACCTCGGCCGCTTCGCCGAAGGCTTGAAACAGCTCCTGGCGCACCGTGCGCTCCAGGTCCACGTCGAATTCCTGCTGGAGGTAGGCGATACGGGGCTCCCCTTGCCGGACCACCTGGCCGCTGGTGGGCTCTTCGTGTCCGGCGATCAGACGCATCTGGGTGGACTTGCCAGCGCCGTTCACCCCCACCAGGCCGATTCTGTCTCCCGGTTTTACCTCCCAGGTCACGGCCCGGAGCACTTCTCCCGTGGGGTAAATCTTGCTGACGTTTTCGAGTCGCAGCACCGGCGGAAGGCGTGATGCCTCCCATCATCCCTGTCGGCACACTGGTGAGGGTTCCCGAAGGCTGGTCACCATGCTGAAACTGGAGCAGCTGGCCGCTCTCGTGGTGGCCGCAGGTTTGGCGATTGTGAGTTACCTGCTCTTCTTCAGTTGGGCCGGAGGTGGCGGCTATGAACGCCGTGAGCGGGCTGCGCCCCAGGCGTTCCTGACGTCCGACGCTTCCGAGTTCAAAGGCCGCCTCTCGCCTTGACCAGCCAGCGCTTGCTGTCGTCATCGTCGAGGCTGGCCAGATGCTCGCGCACCTCCTGGGTTGTGACGGGTAGCCCAAGTTGTTCGCCCAGGCTGCAGATGCTGGCCATGGCGCCGTTGGGATCCTGCAGCGCCTGACGGAACAGCGCCTGGGTCTGCTCCGGATTGCTGCTGATTCGGGCGTACAGCGATGCGGCGTTGGAAGCCATCGCGATCAGGGCTACTGCTTAAACGCTATTCAGGGCTGAAGGTCTTGTCAGGCGGCTTGTTCGATGCCGTCATCGTGTTGCCCCAGAGCCGAGGC
The DNA here is from genome assembly GCF_000737595.1 of Synechococcus sp. KORDI-52. Lineage (NCBI taxonomy): Bacteria > Bacillati > Cyanobacteriota > Cyanophyceae > Synechococcales > Synechococcaceae > Synechococcus > Synechococcus sp. KORDI-52. The sequence goes on from NZ_CP006271.1 coordinate 882,000, forward strand.
GTCCTTCATGCTGCGGGCATCCATGCAGAGCACCTTGCGCAGTTGGGCGTAGTTGGCGGCCTGGGTGCTTCGCCCTTCCTGGGAGGCGCCGTATTCGGCCCGTTGCAACACGTGGTGCAGGTGGGTCAGCAGATAAGTGCTGATCACGGCTGACACCAGCACGTCGCTGTTTTCAGCGCTGCGGCGGGGGCGTCGGGACCGAGCGCGGGATCCGGCTGGGCTGCGACGGGAGCGGGGTGTGGCTTGTGTCATGGGGTACTCCGAGGAGGACCAATGCCCCCACCATAGTCATGGATACTACCCTTGACCATCTCTGTACACTTTTTAGTAGCAGAGCCTCTCCCAGGGGATCCGGTCGTGCCCACCCGTCAGACCTCATCCAGCGGGAAGCCCAAGTCCCCGAGAATTCAGGTGGTGTTGCCTGAGGATCTCTGCGCACGTCTCACGGCGATGGCGGAGCTGGAATCCCGCACGGTGAGCAACATGGCGCGGGTGCTGATCCAGCAAGGCGTGCAACGCCATGAGCAGGAGTTGGAGGCGTCCACTCCGGCCTCGACTCGCGAGGAGCGCCTGCGCTCTGCCTTGGAATCACAGCAGCCACGCCGTCTGCGCGGTGCCCCCCGGCGCTTGCGCTTGCACAGGCCCGGTTAGGCCGGATTCACCCGCACGCCAAGCACGCTTTCACGGCAAGCCCCGGTGACGGAGGGCGCATTGCCGGGATGCTCCCTCTTGTGCCACCAGGCCAGCAAGGCGAAGACCAGGGCTTCTCGGGCCTCACTCGGTACCCCCAGGCTGCTGCTCTCGTCCAGGTGTACACCTCGGCAGCGCCGGCGTAGCTCATCGATCAACACCGGGTTCTGGCTGCCACCTCCAGCGATGATCAGTTCGATCGGTGCGATTCCGCATCTCTGGCGCAGCTGCATCAGATCCTGGGCAACCACAGCCGCGGAAAAGGCCGTCAGGGTCGCGATGGCATCGGCCGCTGAGGCTCCACCGAGCTGATGCAGGCGCCGGTTGAGGTTGTCCTGTCCGAAACACTCCCGTCCGGTGGACTTTGGGGGTGCCAACTGGAAGTACTCCTCCTGGAGCCAGCGCTGGATCCAGCCCTCATCCGCACGGCCCTGCGCTGCCATCGCTCCACCCTTGTCGAAGAGTTGGGCTCCATTGGTGAAGTGGCGCATGCCCAGGTCGATCAGGCTGTTGGCCGGTCCGCAGTCCCATCCCAAGACCGTGGCATGGCGGTCGCTTCCACTGCAGGGTGGGATCAGGGTGAGGTTGGCAATGCCGCCCAGGTTCAACAGTGCCCGCCAGCCCTGTGTGCTTCCCAGCAGCGCCGCATCGGCCCGAGGCACGAGCGGTGCTCCCTGCCCACCAAGCGCCAGATCAGCAGCGCGGAAGTCATGAACCACCGGCCTCTGCAGCCGATGGGCCAGCAGTGGGGCCTGCAGCATCTGCCAGCTGGCCCCCCGTGCCCCCTGGGCCGGGGGGCGGTGCCAGATGGTCTGCCCATGGCAGCCGATCAACTCAGCTTTCCCATCAGGGTCACAGGCCCATGCTGCTTCTGCTTGCTCCTCCGTGATCGCTTCCGCCAGCTCCAGCCAGAGGGCTGCCGGCATGGGTGCGCCCTGGCCGGCAGCCACCACCTGCTGCTGCAGTTCGGGCGGATAGGGGTGATGGTGATGGCGAAGCAAGGACCACTGCGGCCGCTGGGCGGCCCCGTCGAAGTGCGCCAGCACGGCATCGACACCGTCTGCACTCGTTCCGCTCATGAGCCCGAGGCAGTGCATCAGCTCAGGTCTTCGGCAACCGTTGCAGGTCGTCCACCAGTCCCATCACCACCAGCAGGTGCCCCTCCTCCAGCACGTGGGATGCCGGTGGGTTCACCATCAGGCTGCTTTGAGGGCCTGCCGCCAGCACATTGACCCTGAAGTTCTTGCGCAGATTCAGATCCCGGAGCGACCGCCCCACAAACGGTTCAGGAACCTTGATCTCCTCGATGCAGTGCTGTTCATCCAGGGCCAGCCGCTCCATCAGGTTGGGGCGCACCAGTTCAAGGCCCAGGCGCTCACCCTGCATCCGCGAGGGAAAGATCACCCGGTCGGCTCCCACCCGCATCAGCATTTTTTCGTGGAGGTCGCTCGTCGCCCGTGCGATCACCTGGCGTACGCGGCTCCCCTCACTGTCTTTGGCGATCAAGGTCGCGGTGATGCTGGCCTCAATCGGTTCACTGATCGCTACCACGACGGTGCCCATCTCGAGCACGCCGGCCTCGCGCAGAGCCTCTTCGTCGGTGCAGTCCACGACGCGGGCCTCCACGCTGGGCTCCACTTGACGCAGTTCCTCCACCGCTCGCTTCGAGCGGTCCACAGCCAGAACATCTGCTCCGTTCTGGAGCAGTTCCCGGCAAACGGCAATGCCGAAACGGCCCACGCCGATGATCGCGAAGCCCAGTCGATCGCTGCCCTGCTGGGCTGGGCTCCACTGCCACCATTCCTTCATGGTTCGATCCTCGGCTGATCGCCTTCAGACATACAGATCCTCGTCGGGATAACCGATTCGATTCTGGCGATTCAGGTGGATTTGTTCCTGGGTCATCGCTTCCCAGATCGCACTCAGCAGCAGCAGGATTCCCAGCCGTCCCACAAACATCCCCACCATCAGCACAGCTTGGCCGAAACGGGGAAGTTCAACAGTGACTCCGAGGTCCAAACCCACTGTGGCAAAGGCGGAGATGCAGGTGAACAGCATTTCCATGAAGGTGAAGGAATCCTTCCCGTTCAAATTGCTGGCGATGCTGATCAGCATCGCCATGGCCATTACGAACAGCAAGGAGCCCATCGTGATTCCGACGGCCCGGAGCACCACCTTGTCGCTGATGGTTCTGTTGCGGATCACCACCACCTCCCGTCCCCGCAGGGTCGTGCGGGTGGCCGCCATCAAGGCAGCCACGGTGGTGGTCTTGATCCCACCTCCGGTGCCGCCGGGGCTGGCCCCGATGAACATCAGCACCATCAGCAACAGCAGGCTGGATTCGGTGACGGTCTCCAGCGACAGCGGAACAGTGCTGAAGCCCGCCGTTCGCGCCGTGACGGATTCGAACAGGGCCGTCAGCCAACGTTCAGACCAGGGCATGCCTGCGAAGATGGCGCCCTGGTTCAACCATTCGGTAAGGGCCAGTCCCACCCCCCCGACGCCGATCAGCAGCACGGTGGTGCGGAGCACCAGCCGGGAGTGCAGGCTCAGGCGACGACGTCCGCGCCGTCGTCTGAGCAGCTGCGTGCTCAGATCGCTGGTCACCCGCCATCCCAGGCCGCCGGTCACGATCAGCAGCATCACCACGGCATTCACAACACCGTTGCTGCGGTAGCCCTCGAGGCTGTCACTCCACAGCCCGAACCCCGCGTTGTTGTACGCCGAGATGCTGTGGAACAAAGCGGCCCAAAGGCGTTCGCCGGGGTTGGGAATGTCATCGAAGCCGAATTGGTACAGGATGACGGCACCCACCAGGATCACCAGGGTCGCTGTCAGGGCAATGCCGCGAAAGGTGCGCCCCACGCCTCCCACGCCGAATTCATCGAGGGTCTGGCCCCGGTCCAGGCGGCGCCGCAGGGCTGTTCCCTGCACCACAAATCCCTGTAGAAACGTGGTGATCGCCATCAGGCCAAGGCCCCCCGCCAGAATCATCAGGGCCAGCACCACCTGGCCCAAGGTGGTGAGGTCGGTGCCGATATCGATGATCGACAGCCCCGTCACGGTGATGGCGGACGTGGCGGTGAACAGCGCTTCCCAAATCCCAACGCTGCTCGAGGAGCACAGCGGAGTGGTCAGCAGCAGCGTGCCGATCAGCACCACTAGCAAACCAGTCACCACCGTGAACTGGGGAACTGTGAGCCGACGATGCCAGCCCTGGCTGCGTTCGATGGCCCTTCCGATTGGCACAGGCGTGTGCGGGATCTGACCAGTGTTGTTCAGGATCCGCCGTAATGCCAGAGGATCAAGGCCGGCACAAGGATGGTCATGATCAACGTCAGGCCAAGCCCGTAGCGGGTGACATCCAGAAAGCGATAACGGCCCGGGCCGAACACCATCAGATTGGTTTGATACCCAACTGGGGTGAGAAACGACTGACTGGCGCCGAACAGCACCGTGATCAGCAAGGCGGTGGGAGAAAGCTGCAGTGCGGGAGCCAGTTGCACCGCTACAGGGGCCAACAGAGCCACCGAGGCGGCATTGCTCATCACCTGGGTGAACAGCGTGGTGCCGATAAAGACCACCATCAAGGCGGCATAGCTCGGCCAGCCCGCCAGCCCCCGCTGGAGCATAAGGGCGAGGGCATCGGCCAGGCCTGTGCTCTGCATGGCAACACTGAAACTGGTCAGGGACCCCAGCAGCAGGATCACGTCCAGCCGGATGGACCGCTGCAGTTCGCCGAGACGAAGACAGCCTGTGGCCACCACGCTCACCATGGCCAACAGCACAGCTGCCACCAGAGGGATGGGGGTCAGGCTCGGCAGAAGCAGCATCGCCAGGGCGATGCTGACGGCCACGGGCTTGCGCCGCACGGTGGGCAGGTCGTCCTCCAGGCGATCCAGAACCAGGAGGTCATTGCTGGCCTGCAGACCGCGGATGGAGTCAGTCGGAGCCTGCAGCAGCAGCACATCGCCTTCCCGCAGGATCACCTGGCCGAGGCGTTCCTGGACGGTTTCCTGGCCGCGGCGCAGGGCGAGCACTGTGGCGTTGTGACGTTGCCGGAACCGCAATTCCCGCAGGCTGGCGCCGGCCAGGGTGGAGCCAGCCGGCAACAACACTTCCACGGTCTTCTGACCGCTGGCCTCTTCGCTGTTCAGGCTGAACCCGGCGTTTTGGCCCTGGGTTGTGAGCTGAATCGTGTGGTCCTGCTGGAGACGCAGCAGATCCGGGCGGGTGACCCGCAGCAGCAGATGGTCGCCGGCTTCAAGACGACGGTCCGCCAGGGGTGGCAGCAGTCGCTCTCCACCGCGTTGCAGTTCCAGCACGTCAACGTCGAAACGACGTTGCAGTCGACTGTTCAGCAGTGAGCGGCCCACCAGCTCTGAGTCGGGAGGGATGCGCACTTCCGTGCAGTAGCTGCTGGTCGTGGTGGCGTTGCCCAGGTCATCCGAACTGGCACCACGGTCCGGCAGCAGCACCCTGGGAGCCATCACCAGGTAGAGGGCCCCGGCGAGCCAGACCGGCAGGCTGACCAGGGTGAAGCTGAACAGATCGAGGGAGCCGTAGCCCAGTTGCTCGCTGATGTCGCTCACCAGCAGGTTCACGGAGCTGCCGAGCAGCGTCAGGGTGCCCCCCAGAACCGTTGAAAACGACAACGGCAACAGCACCCGGGATGGAGAGATGCCACGCCGTTGGCACCAGCCCTCCACCACGGGCAGCAGCGACGCCACCACGGGCGTGTTGGGCACAACCCCCGACACCGGGGCGATCACGAAGGCCATCAGGGCGATCAGACGACGCGGGGAACGGATCCGCTCCGAGGCGATCAGGGCCCGCAGTCGATCAAGGGCGCCGCTTTTGAACAGTGCAGCGGAGACAGGAAACAGGCCCAGCAGGGTGATCAGGGCAGGACTGCCGAACCCCGCCAGGGCCTCCTGGGGCTGGAGCACCCCCGTGGCGATTAACAGACCCAGGCTCAGCAATCCGGTGAGCTCAGGTGCAATCACGCCGGTGATGAACAGCACCACCGCCAGCCCCAAAACGGCCAGGGTGATCAACGCTTGAGGGGTCTGAAGAGCGCTGCTCAGCTCGGCCATGGCGGCGAGTCGCCGGTTGTGAATTGCGGCGATTCTGCCCCGGGATCAAAAAATTGCTCGCGCAGCCACTGCTGCAGGCCCTGCAGTCCGTCCCCGCGCATGGCGGAGAGGAAGAGGGCATCGGCTTCCCTCTGATGAATCGCCTCGATCGCGCTCGCCTCGCAGCGGTCGATCTGATTAGCGATCACCCGGCGCAGGGCGGTGCTGCCAAGGTCATCGAGCAGGCGATGCACGGTGTCCAGATGGCCCTGCCAGTCGGGGTCGGCAAGATCCACCACCAGCAGCAGCACATCGGCGTCCAGTGCCTCCTCCAGCGTTGCGCGAAAGGCTTCCACCAATGGGGCGGGGAGATCGCGGATGAAGCCCACCGTGTCGGTGAGCAGCAGCCGTTGGGGGCGCGCTCCGGGGCAGGGCAGGTCGAGTTTGCGGGTGGTGGGATCCAGGGTGGCGAACAGCTTGTTCTCCGCCAGCACGCGGTCGCTGGCCCGTTTCCCACACAAGGCGTTGAGCAGGCTCGATTTGCCCGCGTTCGTGTAACCGACCAGGGCCACCCGCGGTAGACCACGCCGCTGATCGCGCAATCGGCTGCGGTGGGATTGAAGTTGGCGCTGATCCCGCAGCAGCCGTTCGATGCGTCGGCTGATGGCCCGACGGTCTTTCTCCAGTTGTGTTTCGCCCGGGCCACGCGTGCCGATGCCGCCGCCTTGCCGCGAGAGGCTGCTTCCGCGTCCCAGTAGGCGCGGCAGTCGGTAGCGCAGCTGAGCAAGTTCCACCTGAAGCCGCCCTGCCGCACTGCCGGCCCGCTGGGCAAAGATGTCGAGGATCAGCTCACTGCGGTCGGAGACCGGGCAGCTGAGCAGCCGCTCCAGATTGCGGGCCTGCACCGGGGTGAGCTCCCGGTCGGTGATCACCAGGGAGGCCTGGAAACGGCGGATCTCGAGAGCGGCTTCCTGCAGTTTTCCGGAGCCCCAGAGCGTCTGAGGATTGGTTTGGCCCCGTCGCTGGCTGGTCCGGGCCACCGGCTCGGCGCCGGCACTTCGCACCAGGCCTTCCAGCTCGGCCAGATCCCGCTGGTCGCGCTGTTCATCTCCGCTGGTCAGCGTGAGCAGAAGTACCCGCTCGTTTCCGGCCGCGGCGCTGATGCTTTCGGGTTGGGGTTCGTCTGGTGTGAGGACGCAAAGATCCCTCAGGTCGCCCTGTTCAAACGTCCTCCAGCCATCGGTTTGCGCCGGGTCAGGGATCAACAGCTCGGCTGGGCGGGCTCCATCGGCAGCCGGGCACGGTGCAAAGCGCAGCCAGTGAAGAGGCGCGATGTCGAGGGCAACCACAGCGTCTCGGGGATCGTGGGGCAGCCCTTTGCGAGCGAAAGGGCAGCTGATCAGTCGCCAGCCCCCGCTGCTCCGCCGCGGGGTTGCCGGCAGATGCTGCAGCAGCGAATCGCGGCCGCTGAGTGGCCCCAGCCAGAGCAGGCGGCAAAGCCCACGGCCGTCGAGCACCAGATGCAGTGGCATCTCCAGATCCAGCACCAGATCGGCCAAGCGTTCGAGGCTCAGCAGATCGGCGCCGCAGTCTTCGGGATGACGGCGATGGCTTAACCGATCCAGCTGACGTTGCTGGCTGGGGCGCAGACCACGGCAACGCCCGCCGAGGTGGGATTGTTTCAACGGTTCAGCAACCAGGCGCCTGCCGAGCGCAGACCCAGGGAGAGCCCTGGCAGGCGTGTGAGATACGTGGCCCGTCGAAGTTGAAAGGCCAAGGGGCCAGCCAGGGTGAGTCCCATGCCCGTGAGGGTGGCGTCCCCGACACCGAGGCTGAGCATTTCGCCTCGGTCCTCGAACTGAAAGGGTTGAGGCTCTTCCTTCACCCGCAGCTTCGTGATGGCTGCGGCAGTGGCATCGCCCTGTTGCATCGCCACCTGGGCGCTGGCGGGCCATGGGCTGCCGGGCCGGGCTGAGAGATCCCCGAGGGCGAACGTGTTGGCGTTCCCCACAAGGCGCAGGTCATCGTCAACGGCCAGACGCCCCCGCTCCAGCACAGGTGTGGGTGAGATGGCGGGGATGGAGGGGCTGCTTCCTGCGGTCCAGACCAAGCCTGCGTGACGCAGAACAGCACCATCGGCAAGAACAGCAGTGCTGGATTTCACTTCGCTCACGCTGGTGTTGAGTTGGAGCACCACCCCTTTGCGTTCCAGCGCCGCTTGGGCCCTTTCCCGATTGAACGCCGTGCTTCCGGGAAGGATTTCATCGCCCGTCTCCACCAGTTGAACGCTGGCAGCACCGTCGATCAGATCCGCCAACTTGCAGGCCAGCTCCACGCCGGTGGGTCCCGCGCCGACAATGATCAGTCCGGCCTCTCCACCCCCTTGCTGGTGCAGGTTGTTCAGCCATTGCTTGAGGCGCCTCACATCGCTGAGGTCGCGGAAGCCGGAGCTGTGTTCCTTGACGCCTGGAATGCCGAAATCATTGGCTTTCGAGCCCGTCGCGAGCACCAGTTGAGCCCAGCTCAATCGGTCTCCGGAGGCCAATTCGATGCTTTGGCTGGTTTGATCGATCCGAACAACGCTGTCTTGGATCCAGCAGATGCCGTTGTTCAGCAGTTGGTCATAGCGGGGAGCAACCTCCCAGCCTTGAAGTTCATCGCTGAGCAGTTCGTACAGCAGCGGTTGAAACAGAAAGCGATCCCGCGGTTCGATCAGAACGATGGGGCAGTTGGGCTGTCGTCGCTGAAGAGCCAGTGCTGTGAACAGTCCTCCGAATCCACCGCCAACGATCACCACGGCATCCGAAGGGGACGAGGGTGAACGCATGAAGAGAACTGCCGGTTTCCAGACGATAGGAACCACACCCGGTCCCACGACAGGGGAAGATGGCGTGATGACGGAGGCTCCCGAAGCCATGGTGCCCATGGCGGTGCAAAACGAGTTGCTCGAAGGGCGCAAGCTGCTGGAGTCGATGGAGCCGCAGCAGCGTCTGGCCTGGGGGTTGGAGCAGTTCGGTGAGAATTTTGCTCTCACCACGAGTTTTGGGATCCAATCGGCTGTGCTGCTGCACATGTTGAGCACCCTCCCGGGGGGTGATGCTGTGCCGGTGATCTGGATCGATACCGGTTATTTACCTCCAGAGACCTACACCTATGCCGCTCAACTCACCCAGCAGCTCGGGATTCGTCTGGTGGTGAGCCAGAGCGAGATGTCCCCGGCTCGGATGGAAGCCCTGCATGGGCGGCTTTGGGAGTCCGGTCGCGTGGACGATCTGGAGACCTACCACCGGATCCGCAAGGTTGAACCCCTGGAGCGAGCGCTCAACGACCTCGAGACGCGCTGCTGGGCCAGCGGCGTGAGGCGCGGGCAGACCGATCACCGCCGCTCCATGACCGCGTTGGATCCCATTCGGCAGCGTTGGTCCCTCAGGCCTTTGCTCGAGTGGACGCAGCGCGACGTTTACTACTACATGCAATCGAACAACCTCCCCCAGCATCCGTTGTTCGAGCAGGGCTATTCCACCGTTGGCGATTGGCATTCCAGCGGCCCGGACGTGGGAGATCTGAGTGGCCGCGACACCCGTTTCGGCGGGTTGAAGCAGGAGTGTGGAATTCATCTGCCCCAGGAGGCCAATGAAGGCCTGATGGGTGAAGGCATCTGAGTGACGGGGCTTGAACGGGGTGGTGCTCGCGCTCTGCTGATTGGCAACAGCCGTTGGCATTGGGCTCAGTGCGATGGCCACGCTGTTCATGTTGACCACGGATCTCCAGACCCTGGTCGCATCGGTGCCGACCCTCCGATCTGGGCGGCGGTGGGGCCTGTGCCCAAGCAGCTCATGGCTCACCAGGATCTCCGCATTTCCCTGGGGGATGTGCCCTTGCGGCAGGCGCCACCGTGGTTGGGGGTGGATCGGGCTCTCGGGGCCTGGATGGCCTGGCGCTGCAGTCAGGAGCGACAGCTCGACTGTTCCAGGGGGTTGCTTCTGGTGGATGCCGGCACCGTGTTGAGCCTCACCCGGGTCACGGCAGATGGTTGTTTTGGCGGCGGCCAGCTGATCCCGGGCTATCGGCTCCAGCTTCGGGCCATGGCCGCGGGAACCCTTGGCTTGCCATCAACCCCTAAGGAGCTCACTAACGACGCTCTGCAAGAGGTCTTTCCACAACAGACCGTGGCTGCCATGCAGCGCGGTGTGCTGGAGGCGATGTTGGCCTCCATTGCAGCGGCTCAGCAGCACGCCCAGGGCTTGCTGTGGATCTGCGGTGGTGATGCTGCCCTGTTGAAGAAACATTGGGCCGGTGCAACGGAGCTGTTGCAGCCAGAGGTTGAACTTCAGTTGCAGGCGCTGCTGAGCCTGGGTGCTGGGCTCAGCTCAGGCCGAGATCGCTGATCAGTGTGTCGGCCATGGTGGCCGCTTTCACCTTGAGATATATCCGCTCAAGTTTTCCCTCCTCATCAATCAAGAAGGTGTGACGCATCATTCCCATGTATTCGCGCCCCATGAACTTCTTCAGCCCATAGCTCCCATAGAGGCTGGCCACGGCACAGGGCTCCTCGTCGGTGAGCAGGGTGAAAGGGAGCTCATGCTTGTTGATGAATTTGCTGTGGGAGGTGGCTCCGTCCTTGCTGACTCCCAGAACATTGATGTTGTTGGCTTTCAGCAGATCCCAGCGATCGCGGAAATTACAGGCTTCCTTGGTGCATCCAGGAGTGTCGTCCTTGGGATAGAAATACAGCACAACTTTCTTCCCGCGAAGCGACGAGAGACTGACGGAATCACCGTTCTGATCGGGAAGGGTGAAGTCGGGGGCGGCGTCGCCGATTTGCAGACTCACTGGGTGGATTGAGGCGGTGGCGGCAGCGTACGGCGTCCAGGACAAGACTGTCTGTGGTGCCTACGTTGCGACCAATCTGAAGCTGTTGGGTCATGGTCTCGCGGACCCGGTGTAACCAGATCGGACGTTCCTTGGCAGCTCTTGGACTGTTGGCCATGGGGGTCAGTGCATTAGTCGCTCCACGTCATGGCTTCTTGCTGGATCACGGAGTTCTCCCCCATCCCAAGGCGAATCTCAGCCGCCAGCTGCTGCAACGAGAAATCACTCTGCATCAACGCAGCGAAGCCGAAACCCTGCTCATGGACTTCACTCGTGCACAGATGGCTCGTCATTACTGGGGGGAATTCGCAGGTTCCCTGCAGGACCTTGGACTGTCTGTGGAGCCGCAGCTTGGGGCAACGGTGGATCGCGATGACTTTCGGACCCGGCTGTGGCTTCAGCCTCATCGCGGCACGGAGGCTTACCTGGCCGAGGTGGAACGATTGGATGGTCGCCTGCGGATGCGGCACTGCCGCGGTGATCAGCACAGCGGAGACCTGACCCATGCTGGCCGTTGTCCGGATGGATGGCAGAGGATCCATTTGAACTGATTGTCGATTTCCCGCCTCCTGAGACTTGGAAAGGTACAAAATGAGCTGAAATATTGAGTCTCACGGGACGCCTGATGTGAAAGTGAGCCGCAGGCTTGATGTCTGTTTTTAGGGCAAATCGATTTTTTTGGCTGTTTTTTCTTTCGAGGGCTATTTTTTAGTTGACGTCCTCTTTTGTCGTCCGTGTTTTCTCGTCTCGCCGCTGGTCTTCTGGCCGGCGCCTCCCTCGCCGCTCTGGCAGCTCCCGCTGAAGCCGGCACAACCCGTCCCGTTCGTTGGAACACCGGCGGTGCCGTGTGGACCACCACCTCCTCTGAATTCAAAACCTTCCTGAGCACCGGTGACGTCACCGACCGTGCTCTGGATGCCGGCATCAACAACTCCGGTTGGACTGCCGAGGAAATCCAGGAAGGCATGACCAAGACCTATGCCGTCGACATCGTCGGTGTGTCCCGCTTCCTGTATTCCGACGACGGCGTCAAGTTCCTCAAGGATCAGACCCGTTCCTACTTCCCCTACTGGAAGATGAAGTCCACCTCTGTGGTGGCCCTGCGCTCCGCGATCATCGCCGACTCCGTCGACGGAGAGATCTCCTCCGCCAGCATCATGGCTGAGCTGCCCGTCGACTTCCGCCTGGCTGACACCTGCGGCACCTACGACGGCATCCAGAACGTCTGCGCTCCCGACAAGTGCGAAGGCGACGCCCAGTGCACCTCCTTGCTGTCCTGGTATGTCTTCCTGCCTGCTTGTGTCCAGGCCAACTCCGTGCTGCCCGAGCCCGCTCCTCGCGCCGTCACCCCTGTTCCAGCTCGTCCCCTCTGGTGATCAGGCTCTGAGCTTGATGACCTCACCCCGGCCTCGGCCGGGGTTTTTTATGGCGTTTTTCGCCGGCCCTGGATCAGCTGATGGCGCATCGGCAGTCGCAGGCCGCCGTCGCCAAGGCCGTTCAACGACCGGCGTAATTCTTTCAACACTTCAGCCTCGATCTCCCCCATGGCCCGCCGGTAGGGCGACCCCTCGGCGAGCCATCGATCGGCCAGTTGCGAGCCACCAGGAAGGGTCAGGTGTTCCAGCCACTCCTCACAACGGAGCTGCCAGCCCGCATCCGCCAACAGGTTCTCCGGTCGCTGCTGCCGCTCAAGCCAGTGTTGTTCCTGGGCGACAAGTTCGTTGAACAGCTCCGCTGCAGCTCCGTTTTTCTGGAGAGCACCGGCCGGACCCAGCTCGGCGCGGCTCACCAGCAGTCGTAAGCCTGTTGTCGGGTGGGTGTGCCTGTTGATTGCCTCCAGCAGCACCATCCAGTTCTGCCCTTGCAGGTCGGCCGCGGCGAGTCGTCCCCCGATCCAGTCGAACACTTGGCTCGATGGAAGGCCATCGAGGTTTCCCGTCAGCAGGTCAGGTCGATGCTCCGGTTCGAGCAGATCCATCTGTGCTTCTAACCGGCTGCGGTCCGCTTCGTCGTCGCAGAGCACAGCCACGCCCCCCTCCGGTGCGGCTTGCAAAGGATCGAGGACCCAGATCAGCGATCGCATCCCCAACAGCAGCACCCGATCCCTGCGGTTCCAGGGGGTGTCGCGCCAGAGTCGTTCGCGCAGGCGTTGCAGCCGTTCCCCTTCTTGGCCGAGTTGGCGCTGCACCCAGCGATCCACACCGGGACGGTCGGGTCCACTGCTGAGTAGCAAAGGCTGGTCCGCTGCCAACTCTGCGGCTGCGGCGAGTTGGGCCGCTCGGCGTTCCGCCATTCGGTCTCGTCGTTGCCCCTCCCATCCGAGTTGACCGGGCTGCCAGAACACTTCCCCCTGCAGTGCGGAGGGGAGGTATTGCTGCTCCACCCAGTGCTCGGCGTAGGCGTGGGGGTAGCGGTAGCCCGCGCCATCGCCAAAGGCGGCTCCATCCCGGTTGGCATCCCGCAAATGTCCGGGCACGTCCTGTTTTTGCGCATCGCGCACGGTTTTGAGAGCATCAAAGAAGCCCAGAACGCTGTTGCTTTTTTCGGTGCCTGCCAGGTAAAGAGCGGCCTGGGCCAACGGATACAGCCCCTCCGGAAGACCCACCCGTTCGAAGGCCGCGGCACAGGCTTCCACCACAACGATGGCCTGCGGGTCGGCCAGGCCGATGTCTTCCCCCGCTGCGATCAGCATCCGCCGGAAAATGAAGCGCGGGTTCTCGCCGGCCTCTACCATCCGCGCCAGCCAGAACAGCGCCGCATCGGCATCCGAGCCCCGCAGGGACTTGATGAAGGCGCTGATGGTGTCGTAGTGGGCGTCGCCGTGCTTGTCGTAGAGCACAGCCCGCTGCTGGATGGATTCCTCGGCGATGGCCAGATCGATCTGAATGACGCCATCGCCATCGGGCTCGGAGCTCTCCACTGCCAGTTCCAAGGCATTAAGCAGGCTGCGGGCGTCTCCTCCCGCCACATCCACGAGGTGGTCGGCGGCATCGCTGTTGATGGCGATCGACCGGTTGCCGTAGCCCCGTTCTTCATCGCTGAGGGCGCGTTGCAGCAGCCGTTGCAAATCGGCTGGTTCCAGCGGCAGCAGACGAAACAGTCTTGAGCGGCTGACCAGGGCTTTGTTGACTTCAAAATAGGGGTTTTCCGTGGTGGCACCGATCAGGGTGACGGTGCCGTTTTCCACCCATGGCAACAGGGCGTCCTGTTGGGCACTGTTGAAGCGATGCACCTCGTCGATGAAGAGGATGGTTCGCAAGCCATGCCGCTCCAGCCGTTGGCGTGCTCCATCCACCTCGATCCGCAGATCTTTGACGCCCGCAAGCACCGCGTTGAGGCTGCTGAAGTGAGCGCGGGTGTGGTTGGCAATGATCCGCGCCAGGGTGGTCTTGCCGACCCCCGGTGGCCCGTGCAGGATCAGGTTGCCGACCCGATCGGCCTTGATGGCGCGGCGCAGGAGCCGTCCGTCGGCCAGGATCCCGCTTTGACCCTCGAATTCCTCCAGCGTGCGTGGACGCATTCGGTCGGCCAGGGGGGCCAGCCGTCGCCGTTGTTGTTCACCGTGAAAAGCGAAGAGGTCCTGACCCAACGGACGATCGGCGTTGACCCAGTGTCCATTACGTTCTGAATCTGCGCTGAAGTTGGTCCGAATCGAACGTTTTTGACGTGCCGGTTTGGCCAGATGTCAGCCTTTTGGGCCAAGGCGTCAGCACCGTTGCATAATCCCGTTCAAAGCGTTTTTGCCGTGCGTCATCCGCAGCGACTCCTGCTCACTCTCGCCGCCTTGATCACGGTCAGTTCCTGCAAGGGTGAGGCCACGAAGCAGCCGCCGCCGCCGAAAGTGCAGGCTGTTTCCACCCAAATGGCTGACTTCACCGAGGGTGTCGACACCGTCAGCACATTGGAAGCCAGCAACCTCGTCGAGCTCGCCGCCCAATCAGGAGGGCGGATTCTGGAGTTGAAGATTCGTCAGGGCGATGAAGTTGAAGCCGGCCAGCTGCTGGTGGTTCTCGATCAGGAGCAGCAACGGGCACTGCTAGCGGAAGACAAAGCAAAGGCGGACACCGCCAAGGTGAACTACGAGCGATATCAGTATCTCGCCCAAACCGGAGCGGCCTCTCAGAAGGAGCTGGATTTTTATCGGACGCAGTTCATTGCGGCCCAGGAGAAGGTGAAATCCACAGAAGCCACGTTGAGCTACAACAACTTGATCGCCCCTTCAGCGGGGATGGTGGCGGACGTCACCGTCAAGGTCGGTGATGTGATTCAGCAGGGGCAGGTGTTCACCAGCCTGGTGCAGAACAACGAACTCGAAGCCCGTGTTGAGGTGCCCGCAGTGTTCTCCTCGCGTCTGTCCCTTGGACAGCCCGTGCTGTTGAGTGCACCGGGCAGTTACGAGCTGATTGCCACTGGATCAGTGGGCTCGATTGATCCCAGGGTCAACAAGCAGACCCAGGGTTTGCTGGTGAAGGCTGTTTTCCCGAATGAGGATGGAAAACTGCGGGATGGTCAGCGCCTGCGCACGCGGGTTCAGATCAAGGCCCAGGAAGAATTGGCTGTTCCCTTTGCCGCCGTCACGCAGACCTCAGGCCAGAGCTTTGTCTTCCGCCTCGGCACCTTTGACGAGCTCAAGCAGAATCCCGGCAAGGCTGATGTTGAGAAGTTGGAGAAGGGCATCAAGGCAGGCAAGCTTCCTGCGGATGCCATGTTCGCCCTCCAAACTCCCGTCACGGTGGGGGAGCTGGAAAACCAGCTGTATCCGATCACCAAAGGCTTGGAAGCCAATCAGATGGTGGTCACCACCAACTTGCTCAACCTGAAACACGGTATGCCGGTTCAGGTGCAGCCCGCCAAGGCGAACTGAGGTTGAACGATGTCTGCTTCCAATAACTTCATTACCCGGCCGGTTCTCAGCACGGTCTGCAGCCTGTTGATCGTGATCGTCGGTTTGATCGCCATTCCGATCCTGCCGATCGAAAACCTCCCGGATATTGCTCCCCCCACGGTGAAGGTTCAGGCCACCTACGTGGGCGCCGATGCCGTTGCCGTTGAGCAGGGCGTGACCTCCGTGCTCGAGCAGCAGATCAACGGGGTGGAGAACATGGACTTCATCACGTCCAACAGCTCGTCTGATGGTGTGAGTTCGATTTCCGTGTCGTTCGACAGTGGCACCGACGGCAACATCAACCAGGTGAACGTGCAGAACCGCGTTTCCTTGGCGGAGCCTCAGCTGCCCGAGGAGGTGCGCAAATCGGGTGTGACGGTGAACAAGGCCTCCAACTCGATCCTGCTCGTTTACAACTTCGTCAACGAAGACACCTCCAAAACCGAATATTCGGTGGAAACGATCAGTGGGTATCTCGACAAGAACCTCACCGATAACGTCAAACGGGTGAAAGGTGTTGGCGACGTTACCTACTTCGGCAACAGGAAGATCGCCTTTCGGCTCTGGTTGGACCCGGAGAAACTCGCGGCCAATAACCTTTCGGCCACCGATGTCGTCAACAAGCTGCGCAGTCAGAACCGTCTTGTGGCTGCCGGCAAGATCGGCGGTGCCCCTGCACCTGAGGGCCAGGAGTACACCTTCACTGTTCAGTTGCAGGGACGTCTGACCAGCACCCAGGAATTCGAGAACATCATTCTCAGAACCACCGGTGCCGGAGGCTTGGTTCGGTTCAAGGATGTAGGTCGAGTTGAGCTTGGCGGTGAGACCTATGGCATTGATGCCATGGATCTCAAGGGCACACCTTCGGTCGGCATCGCGATCTACCAGCTCTCCGGAAGTAATGCCATTGAGGTCTCCAATGGCGTCAAGCAGGTGCTGAACGATTTCGAGCAAACCCTGCCGGTTGGCCTCGGGGTCCAGAAGATTTACGACACCACCGACTTCATCAACCAGTCGATCAAGGGTGTGACCAACTCCCTTCGGGACGCGGTAATCCTGGTGGTGCTGATCCTGTTCCTGTTCCTGCAGAACTGGAAAGCCACGTTGGTTCCTGCCATTGCGATTCCGGTGGCCTTGATCGGCACCTTTGCTCTGGTGCTGGCATTCGGCTTCTCGCTCAACCAGCTCACCCTCTTCGGCCTGGTTCTGGCCACCGGTTTGGTGGTTGATGACGCCATCACGGTGGTGGAAGACACCTCCGCCAAGAAGGCAGAAGGCATGACCTCGGTGCAGGCCGCCATGGAAACCATGGATGAACTGTTCGGGGCTGTGATCGCCACCTCCCTGGTAAAGATGGCGGTGTTCCTTCCGGTGCTGTTTTTCCCGGGTGCCACCGGCACCATTTACAAGCAGTTCGCTGCCACGATCCTTTTCTCGATCGGCATCTCCACCTTCAACGCTCTGACCTTCTCGCCGATGCTGTCGGCTTTGTTGCTGTCCCGTGAGACCAAGGAGCTCAGCCGCAATCAGTACGCCACGGCCGGTGTGGTTCTTGGTTTCATTTACGGCTTGCTCAGTGCTGGCAATGGAGCCGCCGCAGCGCTGATCCCAACCGTGATTGGTGCGCTGATTGGCTTTATCGCCGGCAAGATCAGTGGTCTGCCCCTGCGTCTTCCCTTCACTGCTGGTGGTGCCGCGGTGGGTCTTATCACCACGGGGGTGATCTTCAGCAATCCGATTCCGGTGGTGTTGTTCACCGCCATTGGTGGCGGTGTTGGCTACTTCATTCCGGTGATCTTCACCAACTTCAATCGCCTTTATGGCGGTTTCGAGAAGCGCTACGCCACGATCCTCGATGGCGTTCTCAAGGCGCGCCCGATCGTTATGGCAGCCCTGGCGGTCGGCATCCTGCTCACGGGATTCGCCTTCACCCGCATTCCTGGTGGGTTTGTGCCGATCGAAGACCAGGGCTATGCCATCGGTTTTGTTCAGGCTCCTGAGGGTGTCTCCAACGAGAAAACCTTGGCGATCAACCGTCAGGTGGCGGAGGTGCTGCGCTCGGAGGAAGACATCGCATCAGCGGCCCTGTTCAGCGGCGCCAGCCTTGATGGCAACGCCCCCAACAAGGGTCTGTTCTTCATCGGCATGAACCACTGGGATGAGCGCCCCGGTAAGGACCACACCGTGGGAGCGGTGGTGAAGCGTCTCAACGCGAAGTTGTACGGCGCGATTGATGGGGGTCGTGTGTTTGTTGTGGAGCCTCCGTCGATTCCCGGTTATGGCACCGGTGGTGGATTTGAGTTCCAGCTGCTCGACCAGAGCAGCGGTGTGTATTCGTTGAATGAGTTTTTCGGATCTGCCCAGCAGATCATTCAGACGGCGAACACCGATCCCGTTCTCAATCAGGTTTACACGCTGTTTTCCCCCCAGGCTCCGCAATACAAGATTGATGTCGACAGGCAGCAGATGGCCTCGCTCGATGTCGATTTCGGTTCAGCCATGTCTGCGTTCAGCGTCAACTTCGGTGGTGCCTACGTGAACGACACCTTCCAGGAGGGCAAGGTTCGCCGCGTCTACGTTCAGGCCGATGAGGTGAGCCGGGCCACTCCACAACGGCTGTCGGCCATCTACGTCGCCAATGCCAAGGGCGAGCAGATTCCCCTCTCTGAGTTCTTCACCGTGAAGCAGACGGTGGGCCCCAGCGTCATTCCCCACTTCAACCTCTACCGCTCGATCAAGATCGACGGAACTCCCAAGGAGGGCAACAGCTCCGGACAGGCAATCGGAGCGATGAAGCAGATTTTCAACGCTGGCAGTTACCAGGGTCTTGGTTTCGACTGGACCGGTATCTCCCGCGAGGAGGTGAAGGCCGGATCTCTGGCTGTTGTGATCTTTGCCCTGGGCATCCTTGCGGTGTTTCTGGTGCTTTCCGCCCAGTACGAGAGCTACACCGATCCGATCATCATTCTTCTGACGGTCCCGACGGCCTTGCTGGGAGCTCTGGTGTTCCTCGGCGGTGCCGGCCAGGTGCTCAACATCTACGCCCAGGTGGGCCTGGTGATGCTCATCGGTCTTGCGGGCGGCAACGCGATTCTGATTGTCGACCTGGCGAACCAGAAGATGGCAGAGGGTGAGTCGGCTTTAGAGGCCGCCAAGTTCTCAGCCAAGTCGCGACTGCGGCCCATCCTGATGACGGCGATTTCTTCCCTGACCGGTTTCCTTCCCTTGATGCTCGCCACCGGTGCCGGTGCGCAGAGCCAATCATCCCTGGGCTTGGTGGTGTTCGGTGGTCTGCTGGTGGCGACCTTCCTATCCACCCTGGTGGTGCCAGTGTTCTACGTGGTGATGAAGAGCCTGCTGGGAGAAGCCGACGCCAAACCGCCTGAAGACGGCCCCACACCAACTCCTCAACCGAGCTGATGCCTGAGCAGAAACCCGAGGTGAATCAGCGCAAGCCCTTCAGTGGCATGCGCGTCTTGATTGCTGTAGCCATCGGCGCCAGCTTCGGTCTTGCTGTGGCCTATTTCCTCAAGGTGCTCATCGACAACACCCCCGCCGAGATCGATCTGAGCCGGTTGCGTCTCTTCTACCTGATGGTGATCACTTCGGGAGGTCTCGGTGGATTTGCTTTGGAGACCATGCGTCAGCTGCAGGATGAGGCCACGGATCCTGCCTATCGCCACAACAACCCCCATCGTGGACGTCGTCGCTGAGGGTTAGCAACACAACAGCCATCAAAAAAAGCCACCCCGAAGGGTGGCTTGCGCTTGTCAGGCGTGTTGCCCAGATTCAGGTGATCACGGTGGGCTGATCCATGCCCGTGCGTTGCTGGATCTCCGCCAGGTCATTGATGGCACTGATCATCTCGGCCAGGGCGACCTGGGGATCCTGGTTGAGGTCGCCGCTGCTGGGCACGTAGCTCTCCAGGTAGACGCGAATCGTCGCTCCCTTTGTGCCTGTGCCGGAGAGCCTCACCACCACCCGGCTGCCGTCGTCCAACAGGATGCGCAGACCCTGTCCCTTGGTTACGGACCCATCAACGGGATCGGTGTAGCTGAAGTTGTCCGCTGTGCTGATCTTGCGCCCTGCAAAGGATTGGCCCACCAGGCTCGGCAGCATGGTTTCAAGGCGGTCGTAGAGACCGTGGGCGGCGTCGCTGGCGACGGCCTCGTAGTCGTGACGGGAGTAATAGTGGCGTCCGAAGCGCTTCCAGTGCTCGGCCATGATTTCGGCGACGCTGCAGCGGCGCACGGCCAGGATCTGCAGCCAGAACAGCACGGCCCAGAGCCCGTCTTTCTCGCGCACGTGGTTGCTGCCGGTGCCGAAGCTTTCTTCCCCGCAGAGGGTGATCTTGCCAGCGTCAAGCAGGTTACCGAAGAATTTCCAGCCCGTTGGGGTTTCGAAGCAGTCAATGCCCAGCTCGTTGGCCACCACATCCACCGCAGCGCTGGTGGGCATGGAGCGGGCCACACCCGCCAAGCCTGAGGCATAGGCCGGCGCCAAGGTGGCGTTGGCAGTGAGCACAGCCAGGCTGTCGCTGGGGTTCACGAAGCAGCGCTGGCCCAGGATCATGTTGCGATCGCCGTCTCCGTCGCAGGCGGCACCGAAACGGTAGTCGTCACCCTCCAGAAGCAGGTCGGCCAGGTCGTGGGCGTAGGTGAGGTTGGGGTCGGGGTGACCGTTGCCGAAATCTTTCAGGGGTGTGCCGTTGCGCACGCTTCCCGCCGGTGCACCCAGCAGCCCCTCGAACAAGCGAGTGGCGTAGGGCCCGGTGACGGCATGCATGGCGTCAAAGGCCAGCGGGAAGTCGCTGCGGATCAGGTCACGGATCTGATCGAAGTTGAACAGCTCCTGCATCAGGGCAACGAAATCATCGACGCCGTCGATTACCTCCACTTGCATCGCCCCGATGCTGTGCAGACCAGGGGCATCCAGTGGGATTTCTGGAGCTTCAACAATCGTGTACTGCTCCAGGGTCTTGGTGCACTCGAACACCGCATCAGTGAAGGAGGCGGGGGTGGGGCCACCGTTGGCGCCGTTGACCTTGACGCCAAAGTCACCGTTCTCACCACCCGGGTTGTGGCTGGCGGACAGGATGATGCCGCCGATGGCCTGACGCTGCCGGATCAGGTTGGAGGCGGCAGGCGTGGAGAGGATGCCGCCCGTGGTAACGATCACCTTGCTGAGGCCGTGGGCGGCGCCCATCCGCAGGATCACATCGATGGCCCGGCGGTTGCCGTAACGGCCGTCGCCCCCCACTACCAGGGTGCCGCCCTGCACGCCAGGCAGGGTGCGCAGTGACGCTTCGATGAAGCTCTGCAGGTAATGGGGCTCCTCGAACTGGCGACTGCTCTTGCGTAGGCCGGAGGTCCCTGGCTTCTGATCGGTGAAGGGGGTGGCCAGGGGCACCTGGCGTTGGGTCGGTTCCGCAGGGGCCGAGGTGGTCATCACGACGGATGGGGGGTGTATGGGGAACCTAAACATGGAAATCCATTCCCATGGCGTCGGTCGCGACCAGTTGACGCCGCTACCCTTTGGCCCGCACCAATTTCGACGACCATGCATCGCTGTCTGCTGCTGTTGTTCGTCGGAATGGCATGCACAACCTCTTCAGTTGTTGCATCACAGAGCTGGAAACGGGCCCTACCCCTGCCGGAGGCCACTGAGGAGGCCGTGACTGCCGCCAATGCTGTAATCAATCAGTCAGGTTCGGAAGAATGCCTGCGCGGCAAGCTTTCCAATGCCATCGTGCAATTGTCCAACAGTTGCGATGTCTCCGGCCACTCCTCCACGGCGTGTGAGCTGGCCTCCGAACTTGCTGGTCAGGACAGCGAACTCAGCCTGGGCGAGATGCTCGCTACATCCAAGACGCTGCTTGATCTGCTCGGTGAACCGGCGACATCCCGCTGATCTCCTCTGTTTCTTCGATGGACGTCACCCATCCCGGTTCCAAGCCCCTCGACGCTGATCAGAACATTCTTCTGGAGAGTTTCCGCAGGAAGGTGGATTCCCGGATTTCAAGTCATGGGCTCACCGCTGCTGATGTGCAGATGTTTGTCGATGAGATCAAGAGGCACCCTGATGTGAGCGTTTCGCTCCTGGATGCTGTTCGCGGGGAGGTCGCAACGCTGATGCAGGGCCAGCGCTTCAGCTTTGATTTTGATTGAGTTGCAAGCAGGCTCAGGCCTGCCGTGATTGGGTCTTCTCATTGGTCTTGACCGGTTTGGCGCAAACCCCTGGAATGCGTCGAGCTGTTTTGGTGATGGAGTCTTTGCGTCGGAAGTCGTTGTTGGTGGCCACCTCGGCTTCGCCCATCAAGGCCCACAACACGTCTTTGCAAAGCCCAGGCAGCCTTTGATGGTCCATCAGAGGATCGGCGAGCTCACGAACGCGCGCGCACGCTTCGCGTGTGTTGTCACGCGAGCAGGCATAGGCGGCTTGTTCGATGCTGCGCAACTGGTCCTTGCTTGGCCAGGGCACGAAGGGCTCGGCGGCCATGGATGGAGTGGCCATGGCCAACACCAAACCGACGGGAATCAGACGAGGGCATTTCATGCTGACCATTGTCTCCCGTGTGACCAGGATTTCAGCCCCTTGTCACCCCATCCCCGCATCGGATTTTTTGACGGTCGAGTTTGCGTTGGATGTGCGGTGTGATCCCCAGTTCAGCGGTGTCCCAGAGGCGATCCATTTCTCGGGTGAAGTGTTGGGCGAGTTGGGGTGAGTGGATCACCAGCAGGGTTTCGTCATTGATGTGAGCGGCAGAGGGCGACCAGTTGAAGGATCCCGTGATCACGGTTTTGTTGTCGATGACGGCGAACTTGTGATGCAGCTTGTCGCCGCGCGCGAGGCGGGGGGTGCCGATCGCATTCAGACCCTGCTCCAGGGGGTGATTGCCAGCTTCCACCTTGCAGGCGTGATCCGGCAGGGTGACCCCAAGTAGATCGAGCACTTCCGAGAAGGGGCGGCTCGCAAAGCCAGGATCCGCGACCAGCCGGATCGTTACCCCTTGCTCGATCTGTTCTCGCAGCACGTTCGTTAATTGCTGTGCGGAGAACACAAACAGGGCCAGATCAATGCGCTTCTTTGCTGTTTTCAGCTGCCTGGTCAACAGGTTGAGCCCGTGATTCCGATCTCTTTTGGGATGGGGGGAGAACAGCACCTCCACCGGGATGCCACCGACCTGCAGCCTTCGCACGCCTCCGCCTGCCTTCTGCAGTCCGAAGCGACTGTCCTGCTTACCACCGGGGCCATCGCCCCACATCTGGGCGAATTCCTGCCGGAACAACGCAGCCAGCTCAGAGCTGTTGAGCCTCAGCAGATGGTTCACATTGCCGCGGCTGGAGGGTCGCCCCGCATCACCGTGCAGGCCGGAACTGGTGAGATTGGCGCTGCCTGTAATCACTGTTGTTTGGTCAATTACCAGAAACTTGTGGTGCATCAGGCCGCTGCCGCTGCTGCCGTCTTCGGTGTCATCCAACAGTGGAATATGCGCGGCTCGCAGCAGCGCAACGGCATCACCGCGGAAGGCTTCCTCCGGACTCGTGCTGCCATCCCCATCGCTGTCGGCGAGGCGGTTCAGTTGATGCCAGCGCTGTCGGTCCCGCTCGTTCAACCCGCTGGGCCGTTGTTCGCTCCAGGCAGGGCTGTAGTTGTTTTCCAGCAGCACAGCAACGTGTACGCCTCGTTGTTGTGCTGCGATCAGCGCTGCGGCAATCCTTGACAAGCTGAGCTCCTGCACAGCCACCAGCACCTCTTCATTGGCGGTGTTAATGGCTGTAATCAGCCACTGCTCCAGGTCATCGCCATTGCGCCAGGAGCCTGTAAGGGGTGAGCGGTATCTCGATGTGGCGTGGTGATTGAAGACCACGTCGATCTGGTCGGGCAATGCCAGGTCGGCAGGGCCATGGCCTACGACTGAGCCTGCTTGGCTGCAACCACCGCAAAGGAGGAGCGATGCGATCAAGCCCAGCCTGCTCTGCAGCATCCACACCAAGAACGTTGCCTTGATTCAGAGTTCCCCGGTTTTCAGTGGGGCATCTCCGATGTCTTCAGCATCGCCACAAACCAGAGTGCACTCAACACAAGGGCTACGCCGACACCGGCTCCAATGCCAACCCGTGCCATCACCAAAGGCACCACCAATGGAAACACCATCGCCCCCGCGAGGGGGGTGATGGCCACGAACCAGCGCAGAGAGGCTGGAGCTTTGGAATCAGTATTCAGAACCACTCGGCGCGGGCTTCGCTGGCGGGGTTGCTGTTGTCTTCGGGTGTTTCACGCTTGAAGTTGAGCGTGATGTTGCGCTTCTGTTCTCCATCGGAAGCCGTGGCCTCGATGGCGTACATCTGCTCGCCATCGCGGAAGGGGACTTGAATCCGGAAGGTGCCGTCGGTGGAGAGAGGCACCTCCTCCCCGCCAATGGTGAGGCGAGCAGAGGGATCAGTGGCGCCATAGACGATCAGTTCGGCGTCAGCCACAAGCCAGAAGGAGCGTTGGCGAGGTGCAACACCACCAAGTCCAGATTCGCTGCGTCCGCTGGCCCAGAGACCAACACCCGAATCATTCAAACCAATGCTTTCGCCCGACGTGTCGAATCCTTCCTGGAATTCTTCGGAGCCGACCCGGCGCCGGCGGAAGTGAACCGTGGCGCTTTGGTAGAGGCGTTCATGCAGGCCGCTGTTGCTGGATTCGATTGGTGCGACGGGAGCAGCTGCCGGTTCTGCTGGGGCGGTGTCGAGGCTGAAGGGCACGAACTGATCAAGAATCTGTTCGCTGGGGTGAAGTGCCGGCACGCGGGCCACCGAGGAGAAGGCCAGCGACATCCAGGTGGCGCCGATGCGATATCCCAGTTCGACCCGGTAATCCCGGTCACAGAGAGGTACTGGCAGGTACCACTCTGTGCTGTGGCTGTCGACGGGCACTTCCTGGAGGGTGTGCGGATGGGCATTGCCGTCCTGCATGCCCGTGACGTCTGCCAGGCGCAGGCAGAGACGGCTGGCACCTTCCTTTTGCGCCATGTTGCGATCGGCGTCCGAGATCTCCCAGAACACATAGGCCCATTGGGGATCACGAGGGAGGAACACAACGCGGGTTTCCGTTGTGTTCACCACAGGAGCGGTGAGCTCCTCCTTGATGGCTTTCAGGTCCCCACCCCGCTTCTGCTGGCGCTGGGCAACCTCATCAACGAGGGTTTCCTTGCTCTTGCGGCTGTAAAGCGGCACGCCCAGGTCACTGGCGATCTGACGCAGTTGACGAAGGGTGAGACGTGCCAGTGATGAAAGGGTTTGGGACACGTCCAATAACTCCAGGTTTCGTTTGGGATCATTGTGATCCGAAAAATTCCTTTTCGAAGCGTGAAGGGTCCAAGGGTCAGTGGATGCTGACCGCTGTCTGCGACGCGATCCCGGGGATCACTGTCTCTCACACAAAAAAAGCGGAGCCGAAGCTCCGCTTTTTGGAACATGGTTGGTGTCGGGATCAGCGGCCGATGGTCCGGTAAGGCACCTTGGCCAAATAGTCCATATCGGCACTGGTGCTCGGTCCGATTCGGCGGGGATTGCCGATTTCGCTCACCCATGCCACGTAGTCCTGCGGAGAGCCACCCTTCTTGATCTTCGCGCGTTCCGGCAGTCGCTTGGCAGGCCCACCAATGAAAACGAGTTGGGGGAAGCCAAGAATGTTCCGGTAGTACTCGTCGTAGCGGGGGGTGGTGATGTTGAAGGGAGTGTCGCCGAGTTCGCGGCCAGGAAGTACGCGGTTGCGTTGGTAAGGAACCGTGTCGTAGCCGAAGGCGTCGAGATACTCGGCGCTGTCGAGCAAAACATCCACCAGGCCTTCTAGGCCTTTGGTCGCAATCACGATGGACCAGGAGAGCTCTTCGCCCTTGCCGTTCACTTTGCGGCCGAGGATCCGCTCGCAGAGGTGACGGACAACTTTGTAATTACTGTTGAATCCGTAGAAGGTGCGCTTGAAGGTGTCAGAGAGCACCAGGCTGCGAATGAAATCGCGAACGGTGATCTGGCCGTCCTTCAGCTGGGACTCAAGGTTGACGTCCCGATCGGTTTTGAAGGCGTGGAAAAAGATCTGCCGATAGCCGGCTTCCACGACGGTGTCGAAGTTGTCGCGATCGTCTGCGATTTCCAGGGAGTAAGCCCGGGATCCCTCATCGGAGCCGACACGAAGGTTCGGAACACCTGATCTCAGAGAGTTCTGAGTGATCGGTGCGTACTCCAGAAGAGGAATGGCCACGCGAGCTACAGCATCCACTGAGGGCGATCGTAGAAGTGCTGGGTCGTGCCCCCTTCAGCTGCTGTTGCAGCGATTACATGCCGTAATACTTGCTGTAAGTATTTGTGCTTACCAGCCGAAGGGGGCGAGAGCGGCTCCGTTCGAAGCCATCGCTGGGCTGGTCTGATCAACATCGTCCAGTTGACGGGTCTCGATGCAGAAGGAGGCGTTGTTGGAGAGTCCTTGCACCGTGCTGGTGCGCAGTCGCACGTTCTCGCCGGCGAACCAGAAGCGCTCCAGGGAGCTCATCATTTCGTAATCCGTGGTGAGGATCAGGCCGTTTTCGTCGTCCATGCGGAACTGGCCCGCCACCGGCGCTTTCTCGGCGTAGCCGCGATCGCGCAGCAGAAGTCCCCGTCGCCCGGAGTCGTCCTCGGGGATCAGTCCGAACATGGTCTGGTCTTCATGGGATTCACCGGCCCGATCCCAGGCCATCGATCCACTCCAGCGCACCCAGCATCCGCCCACGATCTGCTCGACGCTGGCGTTGTTGCGCTTGGCGATCTCCGCGAGCCGCTCGTCGCCCTTCAGCAGCTCCTCCACCACGATGAAGGAGGCGCCGGCTTCGGCGCGGCGATGCAGCAGGTGGTGTTGGCTGCGCTGTGAGGTCCAGCGGCCACAGCTCAGGCGAAAGAAGCTGAGGGCGTCCGAGATCTCAAGCATCGCCGGCGTTGAGGAAGTGGATTGATGATGGCAGCCCGACCTAGTCATTCACGACAGCCGAGTCATTCACGACAGCCATGTCAGCCACGGCAGCGGGCTTCGGCGGCATTGATCAGATCATCGAGGGTCAGCGCCAGGGGCGACTTGCCCAGTTCAAGCGCCAGTTGATCCAGCTGATCGGCAGCAGCGTTGAGCTGAAGCAGCAGGGTGTCGAGGAATGCCGGATCGTCAGCGACCACGGGTTGCTGCTGGCACCAGCGGCGCCGTTGGGTCTCGTCGGGGATCGCGCCAGTGCTCTCTGGCGCAGCCATGACTTGAAAGCTGTCCAGGCAGTGGCTCAGCACCCTCAGGTGATGGCGATCCAGCTGGGGCAGCAGGGTGGAGTCGATGCGTTCAATGGTTGCCCTGTCGATGGCCATCAGCCCTGCGCCAGCGGGGTGATGCGGAAGCCGCAGGCGTGGCCTCCCTCGAGCCGCCAATGCACCCGTTCCACCCGGCAGTCCGGCACGGTGCGGCGGATCAGCAGCAATTCCTGGTCGCACACCGCAGGAAACTCTTCGGCGATGCGCTGCACAGAACAGTGGGCCTCCTCGAGCCGCCAGCTGATGCCGTCGTCATCCCGGCTGCAGACGGTGACATAGCCCTCGTCGCGCCGCAGCCGTGCCAGATGTTGGATGCGGGTCTCCAGGGAGGCTTCGCCGATGCTTTGGCGGTATTGGCTGGCCTTCGACTCCGCCTGCTGGTTCAACAGCTGGCGCAAGGTCGCTTCGGGGAGATGGCTTCGCATCGAATCCAGCAGCCCCAGAGCGAAGCGACCGCTCCCGTCGGGAAACTGGGCCCGTCCTTTGTCCGTGAGGCACCAACGGTTGCTCGGGCGCCCCGGTCCGCTGGCGTTGCTGCTGGCGCAGACCAGGCCGCTGTCAGCGAGGGAGCGCAGATGCCGCCGCATGGCCTGAACTGAAATGCCCACGGCGCCGGCCAGGGTGCCAGCGTCCTCCTCCCCACGCTCTAGCAGCAGGGAGAGCACGGCGTCGCGGGTGCTGGCGGGGGCCGAGGCGCTCATGACGAGGCGAAACCTCCCCACACGATGCCATCGAATTGCCTCGGCATGCCGGCCGGGTTGAGGGTCACAATGGGGAGCCCGCTCACCGGAGGCCTGTTGGCCTAGGCTTCCAGTAAGGAAACCGCGGGGTTTCGTAATCCGCCGCTCCCTCCACTTCCATGTCCGACGCCCCTCAAGAGCCGACAGCAGAAAGCCTGGAGGTCATCCGCAAGTTCGCTGAAACCTACGCACAGCGCACCGGCACCTATTTCTGTGCGGACCCCAGCGTCACCGCCGTTGTACTGAAGGGTCTGGCGCGTCACAAGGACGATCTGGGGGGAGCGCTGTGCCCTTGCCGCCATTACGAAGACAAGGAGGCCGAGGTCTCCCAAGCCTTCTGGAACTGCCCATGCGTTCCGATGCGCGAACGCAAGGAGTGCCACTGCATGCTCTTCCTCACCGAGGACAACCCCTTCGCTTGCCCTGAGAAGACGCAGACCATCACCACCGAAACGATCAACGCCACCGCCGGCTGAGCTGAATGACCAGTACCTCCACACGGGATCTCGTCAGCCAGCCGTACAAGTACGGCTTCGTCACCGAGATCGAGACCGACAAGATCGCCAAGGGTCTCAGTGAAGAGGTCGTTCGCCTGATTTCGGCCAAGAAGGAGGAGCCGGACTTCCTTCTGCAGTTCCGGCTCAAGGCGTTTCGCCACTGGCTCACCCTCGAGGAGCCCGACTGGGCTGCCCTGGGTTATTCAGAGATCGATTACCAGGACATCGTTTATTACGCGGCTCCCAAGCAGCAGGAGAAGAAGGCCAGCCTCGATGAGGTGGATCCGAAGCTGCTGGAAACCTTCGACAAGCTCGGCATCCCGCTGAGCGAGCAGAAGCGCCTCAGCAACGTGGCGGTGGACGCTGTTTTCGACAGCGTTTCGATTGCCACCACTTACAAGGAGAAGCTGGCGGAACACGGGGTGGTGTTCTGCTCCTTCAGTGAGGCGGTCAAGGAGCACCCCGAGCTGATCGAGCGCTACCTCGGCACGGTGGTTTCCAGCAACGACAACTATTTCGCCGCCCTGAACTCAGCCGTGTTCAGCGACGGATCCTTCGTCTTCATTCCGAAGGGCGTCGAGTGCCCGATGGAGCTGTCCACCTACTTCCGGATCAATTCCGGCGACACCGGACAGTTCGAACGCACCTTGATCGTGGCCGAAGAAGGTGCCTCGGTGAGTTATCTCGAGGGATGCACGGCACCGATGTTCGACACCAACCAGCTGCATGCGGCGGTGGTGGAACTGGTGGCCCTCGACGACGCCTCAATCAAATACTCCACGGTTCAGAACTGGTACGCCGGTGATGAAAACGGCGTCGGCGGGATCTACAACTTCGTTACCAAGCGCGGCCAGTGCCGCGGTGATCGCAGCCGCATCAGCTGGACCCAGGTCGAGACCGGTTCGGCCATCACCTGGAAGTATCCAAGTTGCGTGCTGCAGGGTGCTGATTCGGTGGGTGAGTTCTATTCTGTGGCCCTCACCAACAACTGCCAGCAGGCCGACACCGGGACCAAGATGGTCCACGTCGGACCACGCACCCGCTCCACGATCGTGAGCAAGGGCATCAGTGCCGGGCGCTCCAGCAACAGCTACCGCGGGCTCGTGCAGATGGGGCCCAATGCCAAAGGTGCCCGCAACTACAGCCAATGTGATTCGATGCTGATCGGCGATCAAGCGGCTGCGAACACCTACCCCTACATCCGTTCGCAGCAGCCGCAGGCGGCCATCGAACATGAGGCCAGCACCTGTCGCATCTCCGAAGACCAGCTCTTCTATCTGCAGAGCCGTGGCATCGGGTTTGAAGAGGCCGTCTCGATGATGGTCAGCGGCTTCTGCCGCGACGTCTTCAATCAACTGCCGATGGAGTTTGCCGCTGAGGCCGACAAACTGCTGGCCCTCAAACTCGAGGGGTCCGTGGGCTGATCCCCTCCCGACCTTGTCTCTGTTTTTTTAACGACGCCTTCCGTGATTCGCCCTGACGCTGAGCTGCTGCTCGACATCCAAGACCTGCATGCCTCCGTTGAGGACAAGCCCATTCTCAAGGGGGTGAATCTGCAGGTGCGGGCTGGTGAGGTGCATGCCGTGATGGGCCGCAACGGCAGTGGCAAGAGCACGCTCTCCAAGGTGTTGGCCGGGCACCCGGCCTATCGGGTCACGGGCGGCACCGTTCGTTATCGCGGCCAGGATCTGTTTGAGCTGGAGCCCGAAGAGCGGGCGCGGCTGGGGGTGTTCCTCGGATTCCAGTACCCCGTTGAGATCCCTGGCGTCAGCAACTTGGAATTCCTGCGGGTTTCCACCAATGCCCGGCGCGAGAAACAGGGTCAGGAAGAGCTCGATACGTTTGCCTTTGAGGACCACGTGAACGACAAGCTCAAGGTGGTGCAGATGGACCCTGCTTTCCTCGAGCGCAGCGTGAATGAAGGCTTCTCCGGGGGCGAGAAAAAGCGCAACGAGATTCTGCAGATGGCGCTGCTGGAGCCCGTGGTGGCGATCCTGGATGAAACCGATTCCGGCCTGGATATCGATGCCCTGCGCATCGTGGCCGGTGGTGTGAACCAGCTGGCGACGGAAGACAACGCCACGCTGCTGATCACCCACTACCAGCGTCTTCTCGATGAGATCACACCGGACTATGTGCATGTGATGGCGGCAGGCCGGATCCTGCGCACCGGAGGCCGGGAGCTGGCCCTTGAGCTGGAGCAGACCGGATACGACTGGGTGGATCAGGAACTGGCCGCCCAGGGAGCAGCTTGACCATGGCGAGCAGTGTGCTGGCGCCAGTGCAGGAGCGCGGTCGAGCCGCGCTTGAACAGCTTGGTCTGCCCAACCGCCGCCAGGAGCCCTGGCGTCTCACCGACCTCAAACGGCTTGCAGCTGTCTCGGAATTGCCCGCCAGTGCCTCGCCACTGTCTGAGCCCCTGCCGGCCAGCCTTGACGGGGTGACCCGTCTGGTGCTGAATGGTTTTGATGATCCCCTGGCCGGCCAGATTCTTCCGGAGGGAATCACGGCGCTGAATGCTGAAGAGCTGGAGCAGGCCCTCGGCCACACCCTTGATCGCTGCGGTTGTGCCCAGGTCTGGCCCGTAGAGTTCAACCATGCCAAAGCCCAGCAGATCCTGGCCCTCAGGGTGCGGGGACGGGTCGGCCCGTTGGAGCTGGTGCTGGCTGCCGGTGCCGGCTTGAACGCCACGCGGGTGCTGCTGCTGCTGGAGGAAAAAGCTGAACTTGAGTTGATGCAGGTGCTGCTGGCTGAGGGGGCATCGGCCCACAGCCATGTGCTGGAAGTGCATCTGGGGCAGGAAGCCCAACTGCGCCATGGCGTGCTGGCCACGGCGGATGGCGCGTCATCGCTGATGGCTCATCTGGCTGTCGAGCAGGAGCCCCGCAGCTCCTATGCCCTTACTTCGGTGGTTCAGGGTTGGAACCTGGGACGGGTGGAGCCTCGGGTGGTGCAGGTGGATGGCCAGGCAGAGACCGTGCTCAAAGGTCTGGCTGTCACCGGCGCCGAGCAGCAGCTGGCCACCCACACCGCGGTGCGCTTCGACGGGCCGGAGGGGGAGCTGGATCAATTGCAGAAATGCCTGGCCGGCGGCCAGTCCCACGCGATTTTCAACGGCGCCATCAGTGTTCCCCGCGATGCTCAGCGCACCAACGCTGCGCAGTTGAGCCGCAACCTGTTGCTGTCTGATCGGGCCCGGGTGGACACCAAGCCCGAGTTGGAGATTGTGGCTGACGATGTGCGCTGCGCTCACGGCGCCACCGTGTCGCAGCTTCAGGACGACGAGCTCTTCTATCTCCAGAGCCGGGGCATCGCTGCGGGGGATGCAACGGCGCTGCTGCTGCGCGGGGCCTGCCAGGAGGTGATCGCCCAGCTTCCTGCTGCTGCGCAGGTTTGGCGCCCCCTGGAGCGCGTGATGGAGAGCCTCGCCCCATGACGATCGCCGCCGAGGCACGATCCAGTGCTGATTTCGTGGATTTATCGACGCGATATCGTGCCGACTTTCCGATTCTCGAGCAGCGGGCCCCCGACGGTCGGCCGCTGATCTACCTCGATCACGCGGCCACCAGCCAGAAGCCCCGTCAGGTGCTGGAGGCTCTGCAGCATTACTACAGCTGCGACAACGCCAACGTGCATCGTGGTGCGCACCAGCTCAGTGCCCGCGCCACCGATGCCTTTGAGGCGGCCCGAACCACGACGGCGGCTTTCGTGGGCGCTGCCAGTTCCCGCGAGATTGTCTTCACCCGCAATGCCAGTGAAGCGATCAATCTGGTGGCGCGCACCTGGGGTGACGCCAACCTCAAGCAGGGGGACGAAATTCTCCTCACGGTGATGGAGCACCACAGCAACCTGGTGCCCTGGCAGCTGTTGGCGCAGCGCACCGGCTGCGTGCTGCGCCATGTGGGCATCACCGAATCCGGTGAGCTGGATCTGGAGGATTTCCGGGCCCAGCTCAACGAGCGCACACGGTTGGTGAGCCTGGTGCACATCAGCAATTCCCTCGGTTGCTGCAATCCCCTGGATCAAGTGATCCCCGCGGCCCATGCCGTTGGTGCCTGCGTGCTCGTGGATGCCTGCCAAAGCCTGGCCCACAAGCCGATTGATGTGGTGGCCCTGGATGCCGACTTTCTTGTCGGCTCTTCCCACAAGCTCTGTGGTCCCACCGGCATGGGATTCCTCTGGGCGCGGGAGTCGCTGCTGGAGGCGATGCCTCCCTTCCTGGGCGGCGGGGAGATGATTCAGGACGTTTTTCTGGACCACAGCACCTGGGCGGTGTTGCCCCATAAGTTTGAAGCGGGCACCCCTGCCATTGGTGAGGCGGTGGGCATGGGGGCTGCGATTCGCTATCTGCAGATGGTGGGTCTGGAGGCCATTCAGGCCTGGGAGGCGCAGCTCACCAGGCATCTGTTCAACCGGCTGCAGGCGATTGATGGCGTGCGTTTGCTCGGGCCCACGCCGGATCAGCAGCCCGAACGCGGTGCGCTGGCCACATTCCTGGTGGATGGCGTGCATGCCAACGACATTGCCGCTCTGATCGATGCGTCTGGGATCTGCATCCGCAGTGGTCACCACTGCTGTCAGCCCCTGCACCGTTTGTATGACGTGACGGCTTCAGCGCGGGCCAGCCTCAGCTTCACCAGCACCTTTGAAGAAATCGACCGCTTCAGCGATGAGCTCGCTTCCACGGTCGCTTTCCTGCACGAACACAGCTGATCTTGCTTCTTGCTGTTCCAGCTTGATTGGCACGTCGACCAACATATCGTTGCCAATCAACTTCGTTGTGGTTTTTGCCCGTCAGGAAAGCCAAATGGCCGAGCGAATCTTGAAGTTCAACTGTGGACCCGCCACTGCAGAACATTCGTCTTCAAGGTTGAGTGCTTTTGCTGTGCCGTGAAAATATCTTTTCCTCCAGGCTTTTGATCAACACATACATCGGTGGTACAACCAGCAACGACAGTGTTGTGCCCATCAAAAGGCCTCCAAAAACAACAGTACCAATGGATTGTTGGGCATTGGCACCCGCATTTTGAGCAATCACAAGAGGAAAAAAACCAGCCAGCGATGCGATGGATGTCATAAGAATAGGCTGAAGTCTTTCCCGACCTGCCGCTGCAGCGGCATCAATTATCTCTGCATCACTGGCGACATGCTGGTCTGCTGCTTCGACAACAAGAATTGAATTTTTGGCGGCCAGTCCGATTAGAATCAAGAGGCCAACCTGCGAGTAAATGTTGTTGTCTATTGATCGTGCCTGAAGAAAGATAAGGCTGCCAAATATTGCGATTGGCACGGTGATCATGATGGTGATCGATGTGATGTAGCTCTCGTATTGAGCTGATAGCACCAGAAATACAGCCAGTGCAGCCATCAGAAATAGGAAAAGGATTTGATCGCCAGAATTTTCCTGAACCCTGGATAGGTTGGTGAATTGATAGCCTACATCTTTGAAGTTGAGAGAAGTGAAAGCATCTTTGGCTGCCTGGATAACCTCTCCAGTTGAATAGTTTGGGTTGGGTGAGATTTTGTATTCAATTGAGCGATTAAAGTTAAAATGGTCGATGGTTGCTGGACTTGTAATCAGCTGATAGTCAGACACCTCTCTTAAAGTTACAAAATCTCCATTGGAGTTTTTGATCGCATAATTCATTAATTCATCGATTGTACTTCTTTCTTCGGGTTGACTGATAATGACCACATCTTTAGGCCCTCCCTCTAGTGATGTTTGGTTAACGCGTGTGCCGCCAGCAAAGGTATTAACTGTGCTGACAACATCTTTGTATTCAAGGCCAAGAGATCCAAGCAAAGAACGGTCGATATTGATTTGATAAGATGGGTTGTCAGGAGAAAATTGCGTTTGAATGGTCTGAATTGATGGTTGTTGTGAGGCTTTGGCTGAAAACTGCTGAGTCAAAGCAAAAAATTCATCAATTGAGTATCGGCTATTGCTTTCGTCGGTTAAAGACAGTGTGATGGAGCTGTCTTGGCCAAAGCCTGGAATCATTGGTTCTTGGAATATTTGTGGAGGAAACCTTGTCGGAAGGCCTGCAAGACGTGCCGATAGATTTGAGGATATTTTTTCAATTTGTTGGCTTGCTTTGCGGCGTTGATCGAGGGGTAAAAGCTGAATGTAAAAATAAGAATATCCCTGATTGGAGTCAACCACTAAAAAATCAGATATCCCCGATGACTCTTTTTCTTTTACTTGATTTAAAATACTTCTTGCCTGTTTGCTCACAGGCTCATAGCTTGTAATTGATGCACCGGGGTTCAGCTGAAAGACGCCACTCAAGGTTGCCATGTCCTCCTGAGGAATTAACCCCTGTGGCACAATCTTGAACAGGAAAAATGTTGCGATTGCAAGAGGTAACAATGAAATACAAACGAGTTTTCGTTGCTTTAATGACCAATCCAGCAATTTTGAGTATGTGGAGGCCACCTTTGAATAGAACTGTTCAAATGTCTTGAAAACTGCTTCGAGATTCAGCCCAATCAAAGTAAACACTGCTGTGCTAATCGGAAGAGCCAAATTTCCAAAACTAGATTTAATAAACCAACCCATTAAGAATCCAACTGCGGCACCTAAGGTTGTTGTCAACCATTTAGGCATTGGCCCCATTTTGTCTGAACGGAGCAGCAATGCTGACATCATTGGCGAAAAAGTCAGCGCGTTAAATGTAGAGATTGCAATCGCACACATGATTGTAATTGCAAATTGAATATAGATGTTTCCAATGGGACCGCTGACCAAGGCAACTGGGAGAAACAAAGAAATCAGCACCAAAGAAGTGGATATAATTGCTCCGGACAAATCATTCATGCATGTAACTGCCGCTTCTTTTGCAGACATTCCTTTTTGAATATTTGCTGTGACAGACTGGACGACAAGAATCGCATCATCAACAACTAGGCCTGTCGCCAGCACAAGAGCCGTCAGAGTCATGAAATTCAATGTGTATCCGAAGAGCTGTAAGAATCCAAATGTTCCAACAATTGAGATGGGAATCGCGAGCCCAGGGATTAATATTGTGCGCCAATTTTGTAAAAATAACAGCAGGACAAGAATGACTAATATGATGGCCAATCCCAATGCATCTTGAACATTGGAGATTGAATCTAGGATAAATGCCTTACGATCTTTGAATTGTACAATTTTGATTCCTGGGGGTGCCATTGACTTGAATTTTTGAATGAGTTGATCAACCTGATCCCCAACTTCAACAGCATTGCTGCCAGCCTGGAGAGAAATATCGATGAACACACCTGGGAATCCGCTGCTTGATTTAATCGAGGACTCAGGGCTTGCTATGTATTTAACAGTGCCAATATCTTTGATTCGCAGAACAGCTCCCGAATTCAACCGTTTAACAACAATGTCTTCAAAACCCTCTGTCGATTGAATAAAGCCACTCCCTTCAATGATCAATGAATAGTTGTATGTTGATGAATCGCCCACACGGCTCGCTCCTACGGATCCGCCAGCTGCGGGGAAATTTGTTGCTTTGATTAAATCATCGATGTTTTCGACGGTTAAACCATAGGAGCGCATCAAATTTGGATCGATTGAAATTTCAAAAATAGGTTTCTGTGGGTATAGAGTTAAGTTGCCAACTCCGTCGATGAGTTGGAGTTGTTTTTGCAGTTGATTTTTGGCCAGGGAGCTTAAATACGCAGAGTCGTATTGCCCCTTGGTTGACGTGATTAAGTACGAGCTGAGTGATGTATCTGTTGTCTGTGAGATATTGATCCCTTGGCTTTGGGTTTCGGCTGGTAAATTTGACTTGGCCTGTTGTACGCGATTTTGTACATCTAATGATGCCGTATCCGCTGACGTGTCAGGTTCAAGGTGCAGGGTGATTGACGTTGTACCAGTGCTCGAGGTTGAGGTGATGTAATCAACTCCCGGCGTATCAGATAATATATCTTCCAGCTGCTCTGTAATCGATAGCTCCACGAATTCCGCATTTCCGCCCGGATATGTTGCTGTTACAACGATTTGAGGTTGTGCAATATTGGGTAGAAATTCAATGGGGAGATTGCCAAAGGATTGCCAGCCGAGAATAAATATCACCAAGCTGCATACACTTGTGAGGACTGGCCTTGAGATGAATCGATCGGATAAAGACATTGCTCAACTCGTTATGATTCAGTTCAGTTTCCAGGCTTAATGGACACTGGCGTGCCATTTGTAAGCATCAAAGAGCCGCTAAGCGGAATTAAGTCCCCGGCCTTGAGGCCAGCTTGCACCGGAAAATAATTGTCTTGTATGTCTCCGAGCTTGAGAGGTGTCTCAAGCGCGATGAGCGTTCCTGAGGGTAATGAGTTCATTGTTTGTTTTTTCTGAGGGTTGATATCTATATTTTCGAGGAAGGTTTTGACGGGTACCAATTTATATGTGTAGGGTTGCTGCGCTTTGAATAACGCTGCTTCTGCTGGTAGGCCAGGATATTGGTTGTTGCCAATAATAATTTGCGAACGAATCAATTGATTGGGGCGTAAGCCCGCTGACTTGTTAACAAACACTGCCCGCACTCTAATCGTATTTGAGGCCTGATTGGTTTCACTGTCTAAATCAAAATATGGGGGGATGAATGCGATTTTTCCTGTTCCGATGGGATTTTTCTTAGTCTCATCAAACATTTTGACGTCTTGATTGATCTTGACTTGTCGTGCCAGCAGTGCAGGGATGGACAGATCAATGGAGAGATTTTCATTGTTGACGACAACGAATTGCGTCTTTCCCACCTCTGCATATTGCCCAGGGTTAATGCCGCTCAGATCTCCAACGACACCATCAATGGGAGAGCGCATTGACCTTTTGTCGAGCGCTTCTTGTTTTGAGACGGCCTTGCTCTTGGCGCGAATAGCGTTGATCTGCATCTCTTCGGCTTTCTCTTTGTCGGCGGCGCCAACTTTCTCCAAGTAGATATATCTTTTAGCTTTGATGAGTGCCTCATTCAGTTCTGCTTGGGCTGTCTGCAGGTTGGCCCGTTCTTCCCTATCATCTAGAACAATCAGTACATCCCCAGCTTTGACAAGGTCGCCTTCCTTAACCAGTACTTGGGTAATCAAGCCACTTGTTTGTGGTGTCACTCTGATGTATCCAGGATTTGCAAGTGTGCCCTCGGCCTGAATGGCTTCTACAAAATTTCGGGATTGAATTGTTGTCGCGTCAATCGGAAGAATAAAAGGAGCCTGTGTTTTTTGATGACAGCCTGCTGCCAAGTAAATCAGCCCGCCTGCCATGCCTGTTGCAAGTGCAAGCCGCGTTTGCGTGCCGAGAATAGGCAAGATTGCGGAAATAATTCAATGCAATCTAGTTCGTTGATGCTGCTTTGTGCAGTCATCAGTTCCGCACTTCATGTTGTTAGCGCATGCTGACAACATCGCTTGTTTGACGTTCCTGTGCCCTGGAAAATTCGTTGAGTCTGTTGCAGGGCATCAATTCTCATCTCTTCGGACACCGCTGTTCTTTGATTGCCACTGCTGGAGCTCGCGTCACTGATGTTTTGTCCGTTCAACTTGCTGTGTTTTTGGCCGTGCTCAGGCCTGTATGCGGGGAGTCGCTGATTGGATTGATTTTTTGGTTTGACCCGCTCTCAGTTGTGGATTCTTGATGCTCCCGTTGTTTCGGTGGCGACGGTTGGCGATTTGTATCGCTCCTGATTGGGTGATCTTTCTGCTGTTCAGTGCGGTTGTTCCTTCAGTCCCAATTCGCGTCGGAAAAAGGCCTCGGTTTCTTCCAAAACCGCGATCTGGGTGGCCTGGTCGCGGAATCCATGGCCTTCCTCCTTGAACAGCCGCACTTCCACCGGGATGCCGTTGCGGCGCAGGGCCTCGGCCATGCGTTCCGTCTGCTCCGGAGGCACCACCTTGTCTTGTAACCCTTGAAAGAACAGCACCGGACAGCGAATTTGATCGGCATGCAGCAGTGGCGATCGCTCTTCGTAGAGAGGACGTTCTGCTGGCCATGCGCCCACCAGACCATCCACATAGCGGGCCTCAAATCTGTGGGTGTCTTCGGCCATGGCTGTGAGATCACACACCGCATAACGGCAGGCTCCGGCGCGAAACACGTTGGTGAAGCAGAGGGCCGCCAGGGTGGTGAAGCCGCCGGCGCTGCCGCCTTCTATGGCGATCTTGCCGGGATCGACTCGACCGGCCTCAACCAAGGCCTGGGCTGCTGCGGCGCAGTCATGGACATCCACCACGCCCCAGCCCCCGTTCAATCTCTCCCGGTAGTCCCGGCCGAAGCCCGTTGAGCCGCCGTAATTCACATCCACCACGCCCCAGCCCCGGGAGGTCCAGTACTGAATTGCCAGGCTGAGGCCGCGGCGGGCCATGGCCGTTGGTCCGCTGTGGCTTTTCACCAGCAGTGGCGCTGCGCCTGAAGGCTTGCTGCTGGGGGGGTAGTACCAGGCATGGGTGCGTTCCCCCTGGTGGCCGTTGAACCACAGCGGTTCAGCCACGCTGATTGCTTCAACCGCCAAAGGCGAAGCAATGGCGGGGCTGTGGCTCCAGAGCGGGGTGGCTGGCCGCAAATCGAGCTCCAGCAGCCCGGCCACGCTGTTGCTGTTGCTGGCCACGGCCACGGCGCGGCCATTGCAGGCGCTCAATCCCGCCAGGTCATCAAAGGGTTGCGGCAACGCCTGCACCGTTCCATCCAGGCTCAGCCGTTGCAACGACCAGGTCCCGCGGCTGCAGACGGCAGCGATCAGCTGCTCGCCATCCCACGCTGTGGTGCTCATCCCATAGATCCATTGGGGC
Source organism: Synechococcus sp. KORDI-52 (assembly GCF_000737595.1). NCBI lineage: Bacteria > Bacillati > Cyanobacteriota > Cyanophyceae > Synechococcales > Synechococcaceae > Synechococcus > Synechococcus sp. KORDI-52. The sequence goes on from NZ_CP006271.1 coordinate 920,838, forward strand.
ATGGCCGTTTCAGCAGCCATTGGCCAGGGCCTCTCCCAAGTGGCGTCGGCGCTGGACTGGAGCATCAGGTTCCACCAACCCGTGCTGTCCTCCGCCACAACCAACTGCCCGTCAGGCAGCCACTGAGGTTGAAACACCGAGACGCCCTCGCCTCCGGCCAGCTGACGGGGTTGGAGCAGCTCGCCCGTGTCGCTGAACTCCGCGCACCAGAGACGGCTGCTGTCCCAGGGCATGGCGGGTTGCTGCCATTCCACCCAGGCGAAACGGTGACCATCGGGGCTCAGGCAGCCGTAACCGGCAAAGTCCGTCGGCTGGTGAAGCAGCAGCGGTGTCTGATCGGTTCCGCTCAGCGCCAGGCTCACCAGCTCGTCACGGCCCTCGATTTCACGGATTCCGATCCAGCGCTGCCTGGGCAGATCGAGCACGCCATCCGCCAGCTCCCAGTCGCCCTCCCGGCTGAGCCGTTGGGCTGCTGTAAGTGGGGTGGGTCGGTCTGTACGGGGCTGGGGCAAGCGCCAGTCCTGACGCCAGAGGCAGCCGTGCTCGATCCAGGCCAGGATCAGCCTGTCCTGCTCCACAGCGGTGGCGAGCACGCCGCCGCCGTAGTCATGCACGCGACTGCGCAGATTGCTAGGGGCCGGCGTCAATTCCGTTGGCGTTGTATCGGAATCGCCGAAACGCCGGATCAAGGCTGTGGTGCGGCCGCGTTCCTGGGGGCGCTGCTCCAGCCAGATCAGCCACACCGTTGCATCGTGCCCGCTGACCAGTGCCGGTTCCTTAAGGCCCGGCAAACGGCCGACGGCGTGTTGCGCGGATAACGGAATGGCTCCCATGACGGCTGAATCAGGCCGCTTACCATGCTGAATCAACGCGGCGTTGGTCTTGGCTGGAAGCTTTGCAGAGTTGGCCCGTCAGGCCGACAAGGCGCGGGACACGATGCTGGTGCCCAAGACCGCTCTTGAAACACCGCCACTGGAGATCCACACCTTGGGCAATGAGGTGTTGCGGCAGCCTGCCCGTCGCATCGGCAAGGTGAATGAACAGGTGCGGGACCTGGCCCGCGACATGCTGCGCAGCATGTACACCGCCAAGGGCATCGGCCTGGCGGCACCCCAAGTGGGGATCCACCAGCAGCTGCTGGTGATTGATCTCGACCTTGAGAATGCGGCCACCCCTCCCCTGGTGTTGATCAACCCAGAGATCACTTCGGCCAGCGCCGGCCTCGATACCTACGAGGAAGGCTGTCTCAGCATCCCTGGTGTGTATCTCGATGTGGTGCGCCCGACGGCGATCGAAGTGAGCTTCCGCGACGAGATGGGTCGGCCCCGCAAGATGAAGGCCGATGGCCTGATGGCCCGCTGCATTCAGCACGAGTTGGATCATCTCAATGGCGTGTTGTTCGTCGATCGCGTCACCGATGAAGACGGTCTTCGGAAGGAACTGAAGGAGAAGGGCTTCGAGCGCCAACATGTTCGGAGCGTCGCCTGAGCCATGCCGATGAAACCCCTCGCCGGCGTTTTTCTGGCCCTTGCCTGTGTTCTTGGCATTGCCAGCACGGGTTGCGTGTTTGAACTGGCCTACGGCGATCCCGATCTCGGGGTCAAAACCACCAGCTGGATCCTGGCCCTGGCGGCTCCCGGGACCGTGGGGACTCTCCTGGTTGCCATACGCCTGAACAAACCGGCCTGATCGGGGGCGACCGATCGCGGCATCACTTTTACGATCCGCTCAGTTCCTCCATGGACGTGATGGCACGCTTTCGAATCGTGGCCGCTGTCAGCCTCGCTCTCGCAGCGACCTCAATACCCGCTGCTCTGGCGCAGGGTTCGCTCTTTACAGCGGTGCCTGTGGAGATGAGCAATTTCATTTTGGTGTCGGCCCCGATCGGCCAGGGCCAACGCTCTCAGTTGAACATCTACGAGCAGCGGACCACGAAACGCCCCTGTTATGCAGTGGATGCGGGTGTGCCAGCCCAGGTGGATCCCCTGCTGTCCACATTTGATTTCACCGGGGTCTGCAACCGCTACATCGATGGCAACGGCTACTCCCTGCGCATCGGTGGTGATGACCTGGGCACCCGTTATCGGCTCAGCGTGGTGAACACCGGTCGTGATATCGAACTGCTGGCGACACCCACGCGTAATCCCTCCCAGCCGACCTTGTTGGTCGCTCGGGCTGGCGGTTCCGCCAGTGGTTTCATTCAGCTGAAGCTCGAGCCTGGATGGACCTTGAAGCGACGTGCCTACGGCAAGAAAAGCCTGGGTCACCTCTATGTGTATCGCGATCATTCACCGGCAAGCAGTGCACCAGCGGCTAATGCAGCACCGGCCAGTTCCAGCACAGTACCGGCTGAGACGGCACTGATCGAACGTGCACCAATCGACACTCCAGCGCTCGACGATCCAACATCCGACAACGTAACGACTCCGTCGTACTGAGCTGGGCGCAGAACCGGTGAAAACACCTGTTGTCGTCCCGTGTCAGTGATTTCACACTGAAGGAAGACCCAGGAGGATGTGATGAAAACAATGGTTGCGCAGTGGTTTCAGTGGTTCGGTGAAGCGATGACCCATGCGCTTGGGTCGTTCAACGATCGCCATCTCCAGCCCCCGCCGATTGGTACCCAGCCCTACCGAGACACCCCGGATAAGCGGGCCCGTGACTACTGAGGTCCAGGCTGCTTGAGCAGATCGGTGCAGCGGTAGCAACTCGCTTCCGCCACCGTTTGGCGATCGACCGTGATCCGGTCATTCAGATCGGCAATGGTGCGTGCCACGCGCAACAGCTGAAGACTGCTGCGCATGCTCAGGCCGCGCTGTTCGATCAGCTGTTCCCAGAGGTTGAGGCCTTCTGCTTCGATGGCCCCGCTTTGGCGCAGCGCTGACGCCGACAGTCTCCCGTTGCTGGCTCCGCCAGGATTGCGTTGTTGCATTCGCTGCCGGGCCCGTTGTATTCGCGCGGCGTTGCACCAGAACGCTGAGGCTTGCGTTGGGCTGGCCTGCTTCAGCACCGCTGTCATTGCCTTGGCGGAGCGCCGTTCCAGCCGCAGTTGAAGATCGAGTCGATCCAAAAGCGGGCCCGACAGCCGCTGCCAGTACCGCCGGCGTTGGTTGATGCTGCAGCGACAGCCGTGGTCCCGGTCGCCATGCCAGCCGCAGGGGCAGGGATTGGTGGCTGCCACCAAGGTGATCAAGGCGGGGAAGACCGTGCTCTGTTGGGCACGGCTGATCCGCACGGCACCGTCCTCCAGGGGCTGCCGCAATTGATCCAGCACCGTACGCGGAAATTCCGCCAGCTCATCGAGGAAGAGCACTCCACCGTGGGCCAGGCTGACTTCACCAGGACGGGGTGAGCGTCCGCCGCCCAGCAAGGCGACTGCGGAGCAACTGTGGTGGGGCGATCGAAAGGGACGCTGCTGCTGCAGTTGATCAATGCCATGCAGATGGCCGGCGACGGAATGGATGCGCGTGATGGTGAGCGCCTCCTTTCGGTTCAGGTCCGGCAGCAGTCGCGGCAGATGGTGGGCCAGGCGGGTCTTGCCGCAGCCGGGGGGACCCACGAGCAGGAGATGGTGGCCGCCGGCCGCCGAAAGGGCCAGGGCCCGTGAGGCCAGGCTGTTGTCCAGGCAAGGCCAGGGCTCCGGGTTGGCTGCGCGCTTGAAGGGTTGGGAGCGGCTGCCACTGATCACTGGCCAGGCTTGCTCGCCTTTGAGCTGCTGAACAAGAGCGCGCAGGTTGGGCGCGGTGCGGACCGGCAGCCCATCTATCAAGCTGGCTTCAGGGGCATTCTCAGGAGGGATCACAAGGGCCTGGGCCTGCTGCTGATGGGCCTTTTCGGCAAGGGAAATCACCCCGCGGCAGGGCCTGAGGCTCCCGTCGAGCCCCAGTTCGCCCGCACACCAGAGGCCCTCGAGTTGGGGGCGGGCGAGCTGCCCGCTGGCCACCAGAAGAGCCAGGGCGATGGGGAGATCAAACGAGGGGCCTTCCTTGCGCAGATCCGCAGGTGCCAGGTTGATTACCACGCGCACCAGAGGGCCGCGGAAGCCGCTGTTGCGCAGGGCGGAGCGGACCCGCTCCCTTGCTTCCTGAATGGCCTTGTCCGGCAGGCCCACCAGCTGGACACCCGGCAGGCCTGGGGCAAGGTCCACCTCCACCACCACCGGTCTGGCCTCCAGGCCTTGCAGGGATGCACTGAGACAACGTGCCAGCATTCTGTGGTGGGTGACGCAGGACATTCATGCCCCTGCTGTCACACCGGTCCGGCTGTTCCGTTGTTCTCAAGGCCCATGGCAGACGACACCATTTTCGGCAAGATCCTTCGAGGCGAGATCCCTTGCGATGAGGTCTACAGCGATGAGCAGTGCCTGGCCTTTCGTGATGTCGCCCCCCAGGCTCCGGTGCATGTGCTGGTGATTCCACGCCAGCCGATTGAAAGTCTGCGGTCCGCTGCCGCTGAGGATGCGGCCTTGCTGGGGCATCTGTTGCTGGTGGCTGCGCGCGTGGCCAAGCAGGAGGGGTTGGACGACTTCCGCACCGTGATCAACAGCGGCGCCGGTGCGGGCCAGACCGTCTTTCATCTCCATGTGCACGTGATCGGTGGACGTCCCCTTGCCTGGCCCCCCGGCTGAGCCTGAGCTGGTCAGAATGGGCCTATGACTGTTTCTGCAACGGGTTCGAGCGCCGGGCTTCGCGGCCAGCTCAACAAGCTCCGCAACCTGGCTCAACCCTTCTTTCTCCCCCTCGATCAGGCCACGGGGAGGCAATTCACTGGTCTGTTAATTGCCCTGCTGTTCTGTGTGGGCGGCCTTGTGCTTGTCGCTCTCACTGGGTTGACAGGCTTATCACAACAGATACTCCCGGATTTCACCGACAAATACTTCGGGGGTGTCGCTGAAACGATCAACACGATCTGGAGTGGTTGGTGGGGAATTGCATTCAGCGCTCTTTTCCTGATCGGCGTCGCTTCATTCATCGTGATGCGTCAGCAGCTGCGTGGTCGTCGTTGGCTGCACTGGCTGATGCTTGGTGCGATTGTGCTGATGCTGCTCACTGTGAATGGGATCAATGCAGGAATTGGCTTTATTGCGCGTGATTTGACCAACGCCCTCGTTGCGAAGCAAGAAGAGGGTTTCTATCGAATTCTGATTATTTATGCCTGCTGCTTTGTCGTTGCTCTCCCGATTCGCACGGCGCAGATTTTTTTCACGCTGAAGCTTGGTTTGGTTTGGCGTGACTGGCTTTCGCGCAGTCTTATTGGTGATTACATGCGTAATCGCGCCTACTATGTACTGAATCCAAACGATGAGCAGGCGACTGATCTTGACAACCCAGACCAGCGCATAACTGATGATACGCGGTCTTTTACTGCCCAAAGTCTTCAATTCACGCTTGGGATCTTCGACGCGCTTTTGACCTTCTCTCTGAATATTTTGATTCTGTGGAGTATCAGCCAGAAGCTCACTCTTGCCTTATTTGCCTACGCCATAGTATCGACAACAGTTCTTGTGGTTGCGGGTCGACGGTTGGTCAGGATTAACTACGACCAGCTGCGCTACGAAGCTGATTTTCGATATGGTCTTGTCCATATAAGAGATAATGCTGAATCCATTGCTTTTTATTCGGGTGAAGAGCCTGAGCGGCAAGAGACAAGCCGGCGTCTGGGTTCAGTTGTCCGCAACTTTAATCTTTTGATTGTTTGGCAGGTCATCATCAGCGCGATGCAAAGATCTGTTGGATATGCGGGTGTGTTCTTCCCGTATTTGGTGATGGCTGGACCATACTTTTCTGGTGAGGTTGATTATGGACGATTTATCCAGGCAGGTTTTGCCTTCAATATGGTTGAGGGCTCCCTTTTGTTTGTGGTCAATCGAATTGATGAATTGGCCCAATTCACTGCTGGTGTAGGCCGTCTTGAAGGTTTTCAGAGCAAAGTCGAGCAGGTCGGTCGTGAGGTCGAACCTGCTGTTTCAACGGGATCAGACGCCATCGTCGTTCGACATGCGGATCTCACGCCTCCAGGGGGGCAGCAGCCGATTCTCCGGGATTTGAGCTTGAGCATTGGAGAAGCAGACCGTCTTTTGGTGGTCGGTCCATCCGGTTGTGGCAAGACGTCCTTGCTGCGGATGATCAGTGGTTTGTGGGCGCCCAGCCATGGATCGGTTGAGCGCCCGGAAACAGGCGAGCTTTTGTTTATCCCGCAAAAGCCTTACATGCTGTTGGGCACGTTGCGGGAGCAGCTCTGTTACCCCACGGATGAAACCCGCTTCAGTGATGACCAGCTGCATCACGTTTTGGAAGAAGTCAACCTCGGGAGTCTCCTGAAGCGCTATCCCGATCTGCAGGTCAAGCAGGATTGGCCTCGGATTCTCTCTTTGGGCGAGCAGCAAAGGTTGGCCTTCGGTCGCCTCCTGCTCAATGCTCCCCGCTTTGTTGTGTTGGATGAAGCCACAAGCGCCTTGGATGTGGCGACTGAAGAGCATTTGTATTCCTTGCTCCATCAGCGGGATCTTGCTGTGGTCAGCATTGGTCATCGCCCCACGCTGAAGTCATTTCATGACTCGGTTCTTGAGCTGAGTGGACATGGAGACTGGCGGCTGATCCCGGCGACCAGCTATGACTTCGGGCGTTCCTGAACCGGCCGGATGACCTCCACCCGCCAGACCCCTGACACCACGTCCGTTCCGGAGACGTCTGCCACCACCAACGATGTCCCGGCCTTCGGCTGGAGTGGCTACGCCGAGCGGGTGAATGGCCGCTTCGCCATGGTGGGTTTTGTGGCGGTGCTGCTGATCGAGGTGCTCAGCGGAGACACCTTTCTGCACTGGGCGGGGCTGCTGCCCTGATCAGGGCAGCCGGATCAGATCCACGTCCCAGCGTCCGTTGCGGCTCACCTGCACCGCCAGTCGCCGCCCGGATCCGTCCAGGCTGACGCTGCGGGGCACACCCGGTGGATCCAGGGGCAACCGTTGCGTCGCCCCGGCGTCGCGCCGGTAGAGCACCAGTTCCGTGCGGTCCTCCCGTTGCTGGACCACGGCCAGGCGTTGCCCATCGGCACTCACGCTGACGCTGATCGGTTGAGCATCAGCACGGTTGAGGCCCGGCAGGGGCACGGGGCTACGGCGGCGCAGGTCGATCAGTTCGACCCGCTCCCGTCCGTTGCGTTGGCCCAGGCTGGCCAGCCAGCGTCCCCCCAGGGAGGGATCCCGCCGGCTGTTCACGGATTGCCGCAGCAGGCCGTTGAGATCAGGCCGGGGGGTGGGCCTGGGGCTGCTGCATCCGGTCACCAACGCCAGGCTGAAGAGCAGAGCTACGCGGATCATGGCTCTGATGGCAAGACCGGTGTGGAGAGGCTCTGCCCCGGAGGACGGTCCGGCTCGAGCAGATCACTCAGATCCAGCAGCTCCACGCGCCACCGGCCCTGATCCGTCACCTGCAGGGCGATCTGCTGGGCATCCGGCGCCAGGCTGAGCTGCACTGGGTCTCGGCCCCCCGGCAGCGGCAGGGGGTGGATCCGTCCGTTCAGACGGTCAGTTACCACCGCAAGTCGCCGACGCCCCCGCTGGGTAATCGCTGCGAGGTAACGACCGTTCCAGCTCAGGGAGGGGGAGCTGTGGGGCTGATGACGGCTCAGCTGAGGAAGAGACACCAACGATCCGTCGCTCAGGCGGCGGAGCTGCACCGTGAGCCGGCCGCCGCGATCGCTGACAACCGCCAGCCACTCACCACTGCCACTCAGGGCTGGGGCCTGCTGACTGGCGGCGAGTAAGCCACCACCGGCCCGTTCACTGCGACCGTTGCAGCCCGCCAACGCCAGGCTGGCGAGCAGGATGAGCAGTGGGCGAGGCAACTGGTTCAGTCGTCGAAGCGGGAGCTGTTGTCCCGCGGTCGTTCAGACGCGGGCCGTGAGCTGCGGGGGGGTTGGCGGTTGCTGCTGGGCCGGTTCGAGGCCAGCGGCGGCTCAGCGGATCGTCTGGAGTCGTTCCCGGCGCCTGGGCTGGAGCTGGGGCGTCCGCGGTTTGGCGCTGTGCCGCTGCGGCTTGGGCTGAAGGCTGCATCCTCAGCTCCGGACACAGCAGGCTTACCGGCGGGCCGTTCGGATCGGCCCAGTGGACGGCTGCCGCGGCGTTGATCGTCCCGTTCCGTACGCCTGGATCCGAAGTCGGGTCGACGCTCATCTTGAGCTTCACCGGCCCGGAAGCGGGCCATGCGGCGGGAGCGTTCGTCGTCTTGGTTCCAACCGGTATCGCCTTGCTCGCGTCCTGAGGAGCGACGGCTGGCCGCTTCCTCTGGAATGGCTGCACGGCTTGTGCGCCGTGGTCTGTAGAACTCCTCTTCGGGCCTTTCGTCGGCGTCGTTGTCTCGGCCGGAGAAGCGCCGCCGCACCGGCTGGGGTTCGTCAAAACGGTCGTAGCCACCGTCATCCCAGCCGCCTCTTAGGCCTCCTGGGTTGTCGCCGCGGACCGGGGCGGGTTCGTCATCGAAATAGGCGGAGCGCCGCGCCTGTTCGGTGGCGACGCCGCGCAGGCGCACGCTTTCGTAGGCAAAGAACACCGTGGTGCCTGCAAGCAGGAACTGGCCGAACTGAAGAATCGGGTCGAGGCGCCATCCCTGGAAAAAAAGGATTCCGCCGCACAGCAGCCCGATGGCGGCGAAGAAGACGTCGTAATCCCGTGCGAGGGCGGGCTTGAACGACCGCATGAAGTAGAGCAAAGCACCGCCAACGGCCAAGACAATGCCGACGATGCTGGCCCAGTTGAGACTGGCGTTAACCAAAGCTCTGCTCCCGCTTGGGACTCAGTCTACGAGGGCCGCCAGGGGCGGATCAGAGCTTGCGGTCGACGCGGTCGGTCTGGCTCAGCAGGATCAGGGCGATGGTGGCGGGAATTACGACGATCACACCTCCCCAAACGAGGCTGCTCAGAAAGTTGGAGAGGGAGGGGGTCATGGGGTTGCTTCTGTCTGCGTCAAAGCCGCGATGATCTTAAGGAGCGATGCCGTCTTTCTACGATGAGGGGACGATTTGCTTTGAGGTTTGTGACGCCGCTGCTGCTCCAGGCCTTGCCAGCCCTTCATCTGATCCTGGGCATCCTGTTGACGGCCTGGACCCTGGCCTTCCTGCTACGCATCGTGCTCACCTGGTATCCCCAGGTCGACCTGAGCCAGGGCTCCTGGCCCCTGGTGGCCTGGCCGACGGAGCCGGTGCTCTCGCTCAGTCGTCGGATCATTGCCCCGATCGGTGGAGTTGATGTCACTCCGGTGATCTGGGTTGGATTGATCAGTCTCGTGCGCGAGCTGCTCGTCGGTCAGCAGGGCCTGCTCTCTCAAATCCTGATGCATGCCCAGGCGGTTGCCTGAGCTCAGGGCAGCATTTCCTGCTCCACGAACTTGGTGTGTACATCGCCGTTGATGAACTCCGGCCGATCCAGCATCTCAAGATGGAACTCCACTGTTGTGGGAATTCCGGTGACTGCACACTCATTCAGGGCCCGCTTCATCCGTGTCATGGCGTGTTCGCGGTCCTTGCCCCAGACGATCAGCTTGCCGATCAGCGAGTCGTAGAAGGGAGGGATGTCATATCCCGTGTAGACGTGGCTGTCGACCCGAACGCCTGGACCTCCGGGCGGTAGCCATCCCGTGATGCGTCCGGGGGCGGGACGGAAGTTGTGCCGGGCATCTTCGGCGTTGATCCGGCATTCGATCGCATGGCCGCTGAGCTGGATCTCCTCCTGTCGGACACTGATCGGTTCGCCACCAGCAATGCGCAACTGCTCGGCGATCAGGTCAACACCGGTGACCATTTCGGTCACCGGATGCTCCACCTGGATCCGGGTGTTCATCTCCATGAAGTAGAAGCCACCGCTGCGATCCAGCAGAAATTCCACCGTTCCGGCACCTTCGTAGTTGATGCTTCGGGCGGCAGCAACGGCGGCTTCGCCCATGCGGCGGCGAAGGTCGGGATCCAGGGCCGGGCTGGGGGCTTCCTCCAGCAGTTTCTGGTGACGGCGCTGGATCGAGCAGTCCCGTTCACCAAGGTGCACCACGTTGCCATGGCGGTCGGCCAGCACCTGCACTTCCACGTGGCGGGGCCGATCGATGAATTTCTCCATGTAGAGGCCTGGGTTGCCGAAGGCGGCTTCCGCTTCGCCTTGGGCTGCTTTGTACAGGCTCTCCAGCTGACTGGCGTCTGGCACCAGGCGCATGCCGCGACCACCGCCGCCGGCGGTGGCCTTGATCATCACGGGATAGCCCATCTCCTCGGCCAGGGCGGCGGCTTGGTTCGTACTGCTGAGCAGACCTTCACTGCCGGGCACCGTGGGAACGCCCACCGATTGCATGGTCGTTTTGGCGGTCGACTTGTCCCCCATCGAGCGGATCGCGTGGGGTGACGGTCCAACGAAGGTGAGGCCGTGATCCCGGCACATTTCGGCAAACTTGTCGTTCTCCGCCAAGAAGCCGTAACCGGGGTGGATGGCATCAGCTCCGCGGGAGGTGGCGGCCGCCAGGATGTTGGGAATGTTGAGGTAGCTCTTGCTGCTCAGGGCCTCGCCCACGCAGACCGCTTCATCGGCGAGCTGCACGTGCAGAGCGTCCTTATCAACGGAGCTGTACACCGCAACCGTGGCGATGCCGAGCTCGCGGCAGCTTCGAATGATCCGGAGGGCAATCTCGCCGCGGTTGGCGATCAGCACTTTGCCGATGGGCATCCCGCAGCATGTTCAGGCTTGACGCCGGATCGTATCAGCGACGACCGATGAACCAGAGGGGGGCTCGCCCCCGCCCGGTATGATCTGGTCTCGACGACGCCCGAGCGGCGCAGTCGACCACGCGGATGTGGTGGAATTGGTAGACACGCACGTTTGAGGGGCGTGTGGCTTCGGCCTTGCGAGTTCAAGTCTCGCCATCCGCATTTTTTCCTTTGGTTCGTCCCCACGCACCTGAACCAGGACCGGCCGTTGTTCTTGTTTCGAACGGTCCTGGTGAACTGAGCACCTGGGTCCGCCCCCTGGCCCAACGGCTGCACGCCAATCTCCGTCTGCGCCCCCGGTCGTCAAAGGCACCAGCATCCCTGCATCTGGTGTTGGTGCCCTGCCCCAACGCCACCGGCCAGGAGCGGGCAGCGGCGGAACCCTGGGGCTTGTTCGAGCGCATCGTTCCGGCAGGACGCTTCTGGTCGCTGCTGTTGCGCCCGCAGCGCTATGGCCCTTGGCCGCAGAAGGGTGTGGTGGTGTTCCTGGGTGGTGATCAGTTCTGGACTGTGCTTCTTTCGGCTCGTCTCGGTTACCGCCACATCACCTATGCCGAGTGGGTGGCGCGTTGGCCGGGCTGGAACGATCGGATTGCGGCGATGTCGGACGCGGTGCGGCGCCAGCTGCCGGTCCGTTATCAGCACCGATGTCGCGTGGTTGGTGATCTGATGGCGGATCTGTCGTCCTTCGCGCGCCGGGAGGATCCTTTGCCGGAGGGCCAGTGGGTGGCTCTGCTGCCTGGATCGAAGCCGGCCAAGTTGAGCGTCGGCATGCCGTTTCTGCTTGATACCGCTGATCGTCTGGCTCGGTTGCAACCCGGATGTCGCTTCCTGCTGCCGCTTGCCCCCACCACCAGTGTTGATGAGTTGCTGCGTTTCGCTAGCACATCCAACCCGATTGCTGCCCGCTACAGCGCCTCTGTGGCGTCGGTGGAGCAGGGGGAGTTGGTGACGGGGGTGGGGACGCGGATTCGTCTGCTGGAGCAGCATCCGGCCCATGGCCCCCTGAGCCAGTGCGCTCTGGCCCTGACCACGGTCGGTGCCAACACGGCCGAGCTCGGCGCTCTTGCCGTGCCGATGATCGTGATTGTTCCCACCCAGCACCTGGAGGTGATGCAGGCCTGGGACGGCGGGCTGGGGCTGCTGGCGCGTTTACCGGGTCTGCGGCATCTGATCGGGGTTCTCTTGACCCTCTGGCGTCTGCGTAACAACGGGTTGATGGCCTGGCCCAACATCAGTGCAGGCCGTGCTGTGGTGCCGGAGCGGGTGGGGGCAATCACCCCTGAGGAGATTGCGAGGGAGGCCTGCGATTGGCTGGACGCCCCCGAGCGGCTTGACGGCCAGCGCCAGGACCTGCAGGCCTTGCGGGGGGAACCAGGGGCGGTGGCGGCATTGGCCGCTGAGGTGAGGGGGTTGCTTCCCCGAGAGCTGAACGCTTCCTAGGCTGCGGTGACACCTGGTTCCGACGACCATGTCCCCGTCCAATCCGGCCGAACGCAGCGCCGAGGAGTGGAAGCAATCCCTGACGCCGGAGCAGTTCCAGGTGGCCCGCTGCGGCGGCACGGAGCGGGCCTTCACAGGGGCTTACTGGAACAACAAGGCCACGGGGATGTACCACTGCGTCTGCTGTGGTGCGCCGCTGTTCAGTTCCGACACCAAGTTCGATTCGGGCACGGGCTGGCCCAGTTTCTGGGACGGTGTGAGTTCCGAGGCGATCACCACCAAAGAGGATCTGACCCACGGCATGGTGCGCACTGAAATCAACTGCGCTCGCTGTGACGCCCATCTCGGACACGTCTTCTCCGATGGCCCTGCCCCCACAGGCCAGCGCTACTGCGTCAACAGCGCATCGTTGGATTTCAAGGCGTCCTGAGCCCCTGCCAGCCCCTCAGGCCCGATCACCAGGGATCGTCGAGATCCCGGTCCTGCCGTTGGGGAGTTGCATCCTGCATCGGTTCAACATCCAAAGGCTCGTCGGACTGTTGAACAGCACGGCGGGAAGCAGGCATGGCCCGCCTCGGCGGCTGTTCGTCATAGACAGGCTGTTCTGCATATGCAGGCTCCTCGTCGTAAGGCGCTGGTTCGTCGTAGGCCCGTGTTCGCTCAGGCGGCCGCTCCTCGTAGCGGGCAGGTTCGCTGTAGCGCTGCTCGTCGTACCGCTGGGGCTCGTCAAGGTAGCGGCGTTGCGGCATGGCCTCCTGACGCCGATCCTCCAGTTCCACGTATTCCAGTTCTGCATCGGCTTCAAACCGCTCGGCCTGGGAGGCCTGGAGGCGCCGTTGTTCCTGCTCCTGGGGTTGTCCCGAGGTGAGCTGGTTTTCCACGGGGACCAGGTTCACCCTGTAGCGCTCCCGCTCCTGCTCTTCCCAGCTGGGACCACCAACCCCCAGTTTCTCCAGCACGCCGCTGTTCAGCTGTTTGAGCTTGTCTTCGGCTCCCTCGTAAACAATGATCCGATCCGGGCCGCTGCTCACGATCTCCTCCACAGGCATCTCCCAGGTGCTCAGCACCCCTTCCCCCAGCAGGGGTACGCCGAGGGCCCCCATCACCAGGGTGGTCAGTTCCCCGGTTTCGATGTCGAATGCAAAGCCGAGCACCCGCCCCAGCTGCTCGCCTGACTCGGTGATCACCTGGCAGTTGATCACCCGGCTGTAGCGCTCAGGGTTGAAGTTCTCACTGAGGGAGTCGGCGGAATCCACCAGGATCACGTCGCCCACCTGACGGATCCGGTCCAGCGGCATCCACCGCGGCAGGCCCGGCAGAAAACGGGTCAGAGGGTTGTCCCGCAGCCCCACGGCCACCACTTCACGGCGGTCGATGTCCACGATCACCTCACCCACCACCCCCAGGCGGCGGCCGGTGTCACGGGTGATCACCTGGGTGCCCATCAGTTCGGAGCGCAACCAGAGGCGATCGCTGGGTACGCCAGTGGTGATGGCGTCGTTGGGGGTAGGGGTCGGGGTCAAGCGCGGGCCCTCGGCCATGGACATTCAAACCATTGTGGCGCAGGGGTTCCGCCTGTCACGTTCAGATTGCACAGCGAAAACCCCGATCGTTCAGGCGGCATCCGGTAGACCCACCACCTGGGTGTGTGCACCTCGGGCCTGTGTGACGCCAATGGTGCGCTGGGCTGCACCGATCATCGGGCGGCGGTGGCTGACCACCATGAACTGGGCTGCCTCCGCCTGACGGGCGATCAGGGCGGCGAGACGCTCCACATTGACGCCGTCGAGGAAGCTGTCCACCTCATCGAGCGCATAGAACGGCGACGGCCGGAAGCGCTGCAGGGCAAACAGAAAGCTCAGGGCGGTGAGTGATTTCTCCCCACCCGACATCGAGGCCAGACGCCGCACGGTCTTGCCCTTGGGATGCGCCACCAGGGTGAGGCCACCCTCCAGGGGCTCATCCGGGTTCTCCAGTTGCAGGTGCCCATCACCATCGGAGAGCGAGGCAAAGATCTCGCGGAAGTGGCCATCCACGGCGGTGAAGGCTTCCATAAAGGCGTCCTGGCGCAGGGTGGCCACGGTTTCGATGCGCAGCAGCAGTTCCTCCCGCTCGCTGTTGAGCACCTCGAGCCGCTCGTTGAGTTCATTGAGGCGCTCATCCAGGGCCTCCAGTTCTTCGAGGGCCAGCATGTTCACGGGTTCCAGCGCTTCCATGCGTTGCTGGATCGCCTGCAGATCGGTCTGCAACGCCTCCAGGCCCGCAAGGCGCAGAGCCTCAGGGATCTCGGGTCTCGGGTCCGGCAGGGCCTGCTCCATTTCCTGCAGGCGCACTACACCGCTGCGCTGCTCTTCGATCAATCCTTCGCGGTCTTCCTTGAGCCGTTCCAGATTCCACTCAGCCTGCTGAAGGGCCTGACGCTGCCGGCCCACCTCGGCTTCCGCGGCATCCCGGGCCCGGCGTTGGCTGCCGAAACGCTCCTGGAGGTCGGTCTGCTGCCGCTCCAGTTGTTGTCGCTTCTCCTGGAGGTCGCTCTGTTGCTGCCGCCAGTTGCCATGGGCGCTGGCCAGGGCCTTCACCGCCTCCTGCAGCCGGGCTTCTTCGGAGGCCAGGGCCTTTTCTTGGTCCCCCAGGCGTTCGATCGCCAGCTGCCGCTCGCGGCGGGCGTTCAGCAGCTGGTCACGTTCGCGGCGGGCCGCCTCCAACCGTTGGTCGGCGGCTTCCTGTTCCGTCTGCAGTTGGGCCCAGGCGGCGGCATCGTCGTTGTTGCCGCTGTTGCGCTCCGCCTCATCCAAGGCCTGGAGCTCCGCGGTGAGTGGGGTGAGTGCAGCGCTAATGGCTTCGAGCCGCTGCTGTTGCTCGGTCTGATCCTGCTGCAATTTGCTGAGCCGTTCGGCCCGCTGGCGGCTGCGCTCGAGCAGAGGGCCGTGGTTACGCCGGGCGGCATTGCGCTCGGCGATCAGGGCCGCCTGTTGCTTTTCCAGTTCGCGCAGCCGGGGTTTCTGCTGCTCGATCAGTTGGGCCAGCTTCGACTCCTCCCGCCGGCAGGCCACCAGGGATTCCCCCAGTTCCAGCAGGCGCCGCCGCAGGGGTTCGGCTTCGTCCTGATCGCTGCTGCGGCCGAAGCTGAGGCTGCTGCTGCGCTGGGAGAAGCTGCCGCCGGTCATGGCGCCGCTCTTTTCCAGCAGCTCCCCATCCAGGGTCACCGCCCTGGAACGGCCCAGCTGTTGGCGGGCGCTGGCCAGGTCGGAGAACACCAAGGTGTCGCCGAAAACGTAGGCAAACACCTGGTCATAGACCGGCTCGAACCGCACCAGTTCCACGGCCCGGCCGATCAGTCCAGCGCCGCTGTCGCCACCGGGGCGTGCTCCCCGTGCAAAAGCGGCGGATGATCCGCCGCCCCCTGGTGCGCGGATCTTGTTCAGCGGTAGGAAGGTGAGTCGGCCGGCACGGCGGCTCTTGAGCAGGTCGATGGCGCGGGCGGCGATGCGGTCGTCGTCGACCACCACCTGACCGAGACGGGCCCCCGCGGCCACTTCCAGGGCGAGGCGATGGCGGTCCTCCACCTCCCCCAGCTGGGCCACAGGGCCATGGATGCCATCGAGGCCGGCCTCCAGCAGCAGGCGCAGGGCCCCTGTGCCCCGGCTTTCCTGAAGGGCATCCCGCCGGCTCTCCAGACGCGCGATCTCCCGCTCCAGGCGGGTCTGCTCCTGCTCCAGCCGGCTGCGGGTTCTCTGCTGGATGGCCAGGGAGTCGGCGGTCTGCTGAAGCTCCTGTTTGCCGTCGGCAATGGCTTGCAGCAGGGTTTGCCAGGTTTCCTCCAGGGTGGCGAGTTGCTGCTGCACGGCGTCACCATCGGCGCCGTCCTGGTGCTGCTCCTGGGTGAGCTCCTCCAGCCGCTCCCGTTCCTGGCGCAGCCGTTCCTGCAGCTGCTGCTGTTCTTCCAGCAAGGGGGCGACGCTGCTTTGCAACTTCTGACGGCGACCACTGCGGCGCTTCTGCTCCTCCACCCAGGCTCCGGAGCGGCCCGCCACATCCGCCAGCCGGCGGCGGGACATCTCCACCGCCGCTTCAGCGGATTTGCAGGTGTCGTCCGCGGCGGTCAGGGCGTCCTGATGGGGATCGCGTTCCAGCTCCCGTGATTGCAGCTGCCATTGCTGGCGACGGGTGGCGAGGTCATGGCGCTGCGCCTGCAGTTTCTGGCCTTCCTCCTGGTGGAGGTTGGCCTGGCGTTCCAGTTCTCGGCTGCTGGTGTCGAGGCCAGCCAGTTCCGCCTGAACCGCCAGCAGCTGGTCTTCCCCAAGGGCCTTCACCTGCTCCTGCAGCAGCTCCAGTTCGGCCACAGCCCTGTTCAACTGCTCCCGGCCGCTGGCAATGGCCGCGGCATCTCTCTGCTCCTGGGCCTCCAACGCCTGTTGGCGTGTGGCCAGATCCTTGAGGGCCTGCTGAGCGGCTTCGTAGGCCAGCACCATTTCCTGGCGGCGGCCCAGTTGCAGCCGTTCCCTGAGGTCCTGGTACTGCCGGGCCTTGGCGCAGTCCTTCTCCAGGCGTTGCCGGCTAGCCAGCAGTTCCTGCTCAATGATCCGGCAACGCTCCTGGCGCTCCTGCACGTCATCGAGCTTGCGGCGGGTCTGTTCGATCCTGGTGTCGAACAAGGCAACACCGGCCAGTTCATCGATCAGGCCGCGGCGGTCCCGGTTGCTCATCGAGACGATGCGGGTGACATCCCCCTGCATCACCACATTGCTGCCCTCGGGATCAATCCGGAGTCGCCGCAGTTGGGTCTGCAGCTGCTGCAGATTGCAGGCCTCCCCGTCGGCGCTGTAGCTGGAGCTGTAGGAGCCCCCCGGCATCACCCGCAGTTTGCGGGTCACCGTCCATTCCCTTTGCCCCGGCTGGATCCAGGGGCCTTCTGCAGGTGCCTCCAGGCCTTCTTCGGCGGCATCAGGCGTCCAGTCGCTCAGATCGAAGCGAACACTGACGATTGTTTCTGCGGCCTTGCCGGCCCTGAGCATGCCGCTGTTCACCAGGTCCGGCAGGCGGTCGGCCCGCATCCCTCGGCTGGTGGCCAGGCCCAGGCAGAACAGAACACCATCAAGAATGTTGCTCTTGCCGGAGCCATTGGGGCCGGTGACGACGGTGAATCCCTCCTCAAGAGGGATGGTCATCGCCCCACCGAACGACTTGAAGTGCGTCAACCCAACCTGATTGATGTGAACCAACAGGATCTGGGGCTGTCAGCAGATTGAAACTAGCGGACCTCACGAAAAGCTCAAGGGTTCGATAAGCAGCAGTAACCCTCTGCGATGTGAAGGCGGCCTTGAAGGTCCCCTTTGAGCTGCAGGGTGACTGCAGCATCCGTGGCGATGGGGAGCACGCCGCTGTAGCTGCCGGAATGGATCCGTTCAGCCCATCCCCTGTTGCCTGAAACGGCAGCACTGCGTGGTTCCAGCCAGACCAGCCGATGCGGCGGCAGGGGAACTGCCGGTTGCCGCTCTCTGTTCAACAGCGGCACCGTCACGAGCCGCCAGGTTCGGCAGGTGTCCCCATCCTCAAGCAGCAGATCGACATGGCATCCAATGGGGTCGTCCGGTGCTCCGGTGTGACGCAGGAGGGCGTATCGCGGCAAAGACTTTCCCTCAGGCTTCAGTCTCCCTACCCTTTTAACGGTTTCTGCCAACGGTCTTTATGGCCTCGTCACCTCCGCAGTCCAACGGCAGATTCGAGCACCACTTTCGTGAGCGGTTCGACAGCCTGCTGCCCACGATCCAGGAGCGCTGGCCTGATCTGGCCCATCACACCCTGGAGGCCACACGGGGAAGTGTTGACGAGCTGGTTCGTCTTATTGAGCAGAGCACAGGCCTGACGCCCCAAGGGGTGCGCGATCAGCTTGAGGAGCTTCTCCATGGCGCGGGTGATCGCAGCCGTGACTGGTCCGACAGTCTTGATCCCCTGGAAGAGCAACTCGAACAGCTTCTGGATGAGTTGAACAGCACGCTGCGGCCGAAGATCGAGGCGCCCGTACGCCAGCGACCACTCCTCGCCGTGGGAGTTGCCCTTGGCGTTGGTTTGCTGCTGGGCAGCATGCTTCGCGGAGGACGGCGCGCCTGATGGCCGATCAGAACTCTCCACGGGGATTCGGAGCAGCAGCCCGGGTGACGGCGTTGGCAGCGTCAGTCATGGATCTGCATGTGCGGATTGCCTTACAGGAAGTGGATCGGGAGAAACGTCGACTGATCAGTGGTGGTCTGTTCCTCGTCATCGGCGGAACAGCCATGTTCCTGGCTTTGCTGGCGGGGGAAGCGTTATTGCTGCTCTGGATTCAGGCCCAGTGGGAGTTGGACTGGATGCGTGCTTTGCTGACGCTCTGCATGGCCAATCTGTTGCTGGCCGGCATCAGCTTGCGCATTGGCGGACAGGTGTTGAAAGGACCGTTCCTGCCTCAGACGCTGGAAGGAATCAGCCGAACGATGAGGGCTGTGTTGGGGCGCTGAGTGCTCTGCAAAGAGGAGCAATTGAAATTCCCTGAAACAGAAGATTGAGGATGACAACAATGAAGATAATGCCCTGCGAATTCTGTGCCAGCTGGGCCGCGGCCAGCGGTTCCAGACTGGGGTAGGTGGAAATGGCCTCCTGCACATTGAAGGACAGCGCAAGGGGGACAGCCCCGCGAAGTCCGCACCATGCGATCAAAACTGACTCTCTTCGATTGAAGGGTGAAATGCTCTGAAAGCAGACAACACTTATTGGCCTTGCGATCAGCATCAGTGCTGCAGCGGCGGCCAGCCCTGCAGGAAGACAAGGAGCAAGATCAGCGGGGTGAATAAGGAGGCCGAACAACAGAAAAATACTGATTTCTGTCATCGTGTTGAACGGAAGGAGCACGTCCTGAATGCTTTGGTGGTTGAGTTCCGGATCGTTGTAATGCAGGTTGGCCATGAAGGCTCCTGTGACGTAGACCGAAACAAAGCCTGAGCCACCCAGAAAAAAAGAACTCCCGTAATCTATTAATGCGATAGACATCGCAACGATCAAAAGTTGTTCTTTGTCTATGACGAAACTGTCGATTGTCAGTTTTGAGATGTAGCCGAAGGCAATGCCGATCAGAAGACCAGACCCAAGTTTCTGCAGCAGTTCGCTCGACGCTGCGATGGCCAGTGATGGGAACGAATCGTGAGTGTTGTTTGAGGCGATGAATAGGCTCAGAAAAATGCTGAAAATGATCAGTGCCGAGGGATCATTCAGGGCGGATTCAAATTCCAGCAGCTGCAGCACCTTGCGTGGAATATGGCCTCGAACTTTGCGTAGCACGCTCAAGGTTGCGCCAGCATCGGTTGATCCAAGGCAGGCTGCGATCAGGAATGCAGCCCCAAGGGGCATCGTTTCACTGATGCCCGGAGCCAGTGCAGTGCCTGTTGAGGAACTCAACCAGTAGATCGAGATCCCGAGAAGGATCGTGCAGATCGCCACTCCTCCGACGGCAAGCAACAAACCGTATTCCAGAAATCCCCGGATCGATTTCAGGTCTGTTTTGAGTCCTGCGTAGAACAGAAGAAGCGCCAGGGCGAAGGTGTGAAGGTTGTCAACTTCGGCATGACTGACATCCAGAACATGAATATTGATCATCAAACCAAGGGCTAGCACCCCCAGGATTGCTGGGATGCCGATACGGATTGAAAAACGGTTGATGATCAGCGTGCCGAGAAAGATCGCTCCGATAAACAGCAGTTGTGCTTCGACGGGCACGCTGTGCAGCGATGACGGGCCTGCATGCGCAGCTGTTCCAAAGGGCAGCAGCAGAGGAGGCATATGAAGATGTGACCAGGCGTTCATTGTGACCAGGTTGTTGATGCGCTTTGCTCAGCGCACCTGGTACTTCAGCCAGCGGCAGTCGATTCCCCCATTGTTGACCGGGAATTTGCGAGAGGCTTTCATCCGCAGTGCACCAGTTACTTCAGCATTGCCGCTCAGCACCCAGGCCTCCCATCCCGAGGCCTGGTCTTTGAAGGTTCGGCCCAGGTCGCCGTAGAGAGCATCCATTTGATTTCGTTCGCCGATCCGAACGCCGTAGGGGGGATTGCAGACCACCGTGCCTTGGGCACCGGGGAAGACAAGCTCGCGGAAATCGCCGCAGCGGATGGTGATGCAGTCAGCCAAACCGGCCGCATCAACATTGCTGCGGGCCTGCGCTGCGATGTCGGGATCCTCCTCATTGCCAATGATGGGAGGGAGCTGTCGTTGATGGTGTTGGCGGCTTCTGGCGCGTTGTCTCTCCTGTTCCCAAAGCTCAGGTTGGAAATCCGCCCAGCTCTCGAAGGCAAAGCCTCTCTCCAATCCCGGGGCTTGCTGCAACGCAGCCAGGGCGGCTTCGATCAAGAGCACTCCGGATCCACAGCAGGGGTCAACGAGGGGCCGGCTTCCATCCCAGCCCGTCAGGCGGATCAGGCCCGCAGCCAGATTCTCCTTCAGGGGGGCGGTTCCCATCGCGGCTCTGTAGCCGCGTCGGTGCAGGCTGCTGCCACTGCCATCGAGGCTGAGCTGTGCCTCTCCCCGGCTCAGATGGAGGTGCAGGGAGAGATCGGGGTCGTCGAGATCGATGGAGGATCGCTCTCCCCAAAGATCCCGTTGTGCATCCACAAGGGCGTTTTTGACCTGCAGGGCCGTGAAATGGCTGTGGTTCAGACCGGGTGCCGTTCCGGTCACATCCACCCGAAAGCTCATCGACGGATGCAGCCAACGCTCCCAGTCGAGGGCTCGGCGGATTCCCTCGTAGAGGTCGTTCCGGCCTTGGCAGGGAAAGCGCGCCACCTGTCGAAGTAAGCGGAAGGGCAGCCGAGCCTGAAGGTGCAACCGGTAGAAGCAGGCCAGGTCGGCCTCGAAGCTGACGGCACGCCTGCCGGGTTTTACGGCGCGGGCCCCGAGGGCGCTGAGTTCCTCGCCGCCAACTGCTTCCAGGCCCTGGGGAAGAACGGCAACAGCAGATAGCCGGTTTGTTCGACCCAAGGGCGCTGTGCTCCTGGTCACCACTCCTGTCAGAATGACAGGGTCCGGCTTCGCTGGACTAGGTGATCCACACCAGTGTTTCGGACAGCGGTTCGATTCCGCTCAGCTCCATTCTCCCCTCAGGGGGCTGCAATGGTTTCGACGGGGCATGAGGAGGGTGACTGAAGCCTGCTCGGTAAGAGCAAACCCGTAACTGCGAACAACATCGTTCGTTTCTCCCGTCAAGCAGCCCCTGTTGCTGCCTGACCCTTTAAGGGAGATGGGGTGAAGTCAGCCTTATCACCCAATTGACTCACGGGGGCTGGAAGGCCCCCTCAACAGCTTTCAACAAGGGATCTCAGAGATTCGCTCCTCGCCAAGGTGCCCAGCACAGGCGCATTGTGGTGGCCACCATTTCAGCCTCGCCAGACGCTCTGTCATCGACCCATGCTCCCCTCAGGCTTATTCGATCGGACAGACCCTGCCGGCCCGTCGTGACGACGTTGCCCCGGCCTGAGGCCTCATAAGGAGAGGGATGGCTGGTGAGTCCTGAGCAGCAGCTGAAGTGACAGTTCAAACCCGAAACGGCGGCGTTTCACAGCTTCTTCGGTAAGTACGTGATGGGTTATGTCAGTCTTTGCAAGCTATCTGAATATGCCACCCAGTAAAAAGTGAAAGCAGATATACAAAGTAATCCCAAGTGAGAGCGTTGGAATGGTGAATCCCATGGACATCTTTCAAGCTGTCTCGACCTTGAATGGGCCGGCTCAGTAGATTCTGTGTCAACGGGCACGTAAAAATACAAGCAGCATTATTGCTTAGCTTGATTGCCGAGATTTCTGATGCTTGCTGGTGGCATTTGGCACATTTATTCCGTGCTCACCGGAGCCATGATTTCTGTATCAATGGTTGGTTGACCCATGGACTTCCCGCAAAAGGAATGCCACGAGCTGAGCAAACAGCTCTCCGTCTATCGGGCGTTCAACAATCAGAGCGCAGTAGCAGCAATCTTGCGTCAGATGGCCATCTCACACTGCCCTGTTGGAGCATCGAAGCCTCAATGAGAGACGTTGGCTCGGTCTTGAGCGCCCAGTGCATGCGCCGATGAACCTTTTGGTCTCGCGGCAACCAACGCGCGGAAGCGGAGAGGTGCCCATCTCTCCTAAATTCAGGCCACGGAAGGGATCAACATGGAACCCATCACTTGGCTCGTGATCACCTGGGCGACCTATGGCGCCCAGCGAACCACCGCTGCACTGGAGAAGATCCCCCAGGCATCGATGGAGCAATGCACAGTGAATGCCGGCTTGATCACTGAGTGGCAACCCAAGGCGAGCGTCAAGTGCATCGAGGGCATTCGCGGCTTCTGATTCAGTAACTCAGTGAATCGAGCCCCAGTCCCCCTGCTTCGAGAGAAGCCCCCTGTGAAGCGTGATTGAGGTAGTCAGGCCCTGCAGGCGAACAAAGGCATTCCTTCTGACAGAGGTGGACCAAACGGAATGGATTAAGACCTCAATCTCTTCATTTCAGCGTTGATCTCATCCTCTTTAATTGGCCTTGGGCGATGGTTGAACGAAATCGCTTGCCAGATCAATGACATCCCCCAGAAAGCGATCGACCAGATTGGCCAGAAGTCACCACCTCCAGAGAGGCCCCAAATCACCACAAGCGTGATGTTGGTGATGGCGTAAATCTTGAGCTGCTTCTCAAGCCCCCGCCGATGCTTAAGGCGTCCGAGGGCAGCCTCTCTCAGATTCTGGTCGTTCATTGCTGAGGGCACCCATTTTGTTCAGAGGTATAGCAATGGTCGACTCATCTCATATGGCTACCACCCCATTGATCCCCGAATCGCCCATGAATGTGCAGCTTGCTGTTTTGCCAAGCAATCCATAGATCGTTTGAACTCAAACCCTTTTGGTCATTGATTCGGCTGTTCTGCTCCTGTTCAGCATGTCCTGTCCTGTGAGGCTGGTCCTCCAGAGCTCCACAGAGGTGATGGATCGGAGCGGGTTGCTGCGAAGCAAAGCAGCGGTTGCTCCCTTTGACGCTGAGGATGATGGAGTGAGGTCAGTGTCGAGGGTCTCAAGCGAATCAATGGACGGCAGTTGAGATTCGCAAGGTCACTGGGGGCAGCTCAACAGCTGACCGAGATGTGGGGGCTCCACCTTGATCGGCAATTCAGGGTCGGTATAAATCGCTCGGTGCAGACAAAAAACCGCCCCACAATTGGAGCGGTCTTCTAAGCCGTAGTAATCCCCATCACCCGGCCATCTGCACCACACAATGATGCGTTGCGCAAATAGTACTCATAGACCACCTAGATGTGGTGCTCTCAACAGTCACTTAAGACTTTGGTGGTTCGGATTGCCAATGCTTCTCAGCCATCTCCAGCACTGCATGTAGCGGCTTCTGAGACTGTTTTTCGTTCCCCATCACCCGGCTTGCTCCGGGAGTGGTTTTTTTATGGCTCGACACCAGATGTGGTGTGTCTGGATTGATTGACAAATGATTGACTACCTCAAGACAGAGGAAGAGGCCTTGTTTCCTTGGGTACGGTCCCCCTACCCCTCCAATGGAGTCGCCCTTCATGGGACGAGTGGACACAGAAGTATTCGGCTCTCCTGTTGCTAGGGCAGATTTCAGAGTGTCACCGATCACGATAGACATCGAAATCCACTCAAGAACCCTGAAGCATCTCTCCTTATGGCAACCACCAGGGGAACGATCCGCGTGAAATCAGCAAGCCGAATTGTTTTCTGCCTGGCTGTGGTATTTGGAGCTTTGCCCTCAATTGTTTGGTTTCCCTGTTGCCATACGGGGGGCTGTCCATCATCCTGAAGTCACCATGGCAGCACTGGCTGCCTCTTGGAGTTGGGTCCGAATGAACAGCACCACACTCATCTCTGTTGCGCTGACATTCGGATCCCTTGTCGCGCCCATTCATGTCCACGCGCATGAAGTCGAACACAAGGATCAAATCGCTTCAGAAGTGTTGCTTCAGGCAAGTCAATCATGGAAAGGGGATAAGTATCAGTATCCCCAAGGCACACCCTTGATCACTGTAAAAACAGTTGTTTTTCAGCCAGGAGCTAAATCCAAGCCGCATTCCCACGATATGCCTGGTGCGGCATTGATCCAAGAAGGAGAGCTTCTATGCCAGGTTCCGACGACGGGTCTTTCCAAACTCTTTGTGAAAGGAGATGTTCTCCCCACTACTTTTAAAAATGATCTGCACACCTGTGAAAATAAAGGAAGTGTTGTCGCTAAGGCGTTGGTTTTTTATGCCGGTGCCGTAGGTCTTCCAACCTCGTACTACATTCAAAAATAAATTGCTTTTACCTGCAAGGCAATGAATCAAGGCCAAGTGGTCCGCGTCACATGCTCTGCGCCAAGCCTTGCCGATAGAGATGACATCTGCCGCGACGCCACCCAGGCGATGTGAGCTGCTTGTATCGACAGCGTGTTCTGGGCATTCATCTTTTCCCGCGTTGCCCTTGTCTTAGAAGGGTGGGATGATTTACGAACCCGGTGGATTCTGATTTTGACTCCTATCCATCGTTGACCTTCCACAGCTACGAGCTGAAGCGGATGCTGATTTCGATGGTTTGGTCGGCAGGGGATAGCCGTGTACCAAGAAGTCAGAAAACACAATTGGTTTTTCATTCTGTGACTCAAGAACTCCTCTAGCTTTTCTCTTTTGCATTAGTAGATGTAATTTGATGCTTGGTTGTCTGTCGTTCTCTGTCGTTGTCCGTCATTCGTTGACGTCTTTGCAGCGGTCTGTTTAGGCTTGGTTGTAATTGTAATTTTGTGCTTCTATATGCTGCTATGGTATGGCGGTTTCTATTCAAAGTTTTTGGTGCTAGAGGCACTAATAGCTTTTACGCAAGAGGTTGTTTAAAAATCAAAGTTACTCCTGCTGCCCGTTGCATTGTCCTGAATGTAGTCCATTTGATGACAGGGCTTTGTTGCTCCAGTTGTAAAGGGTATTTCTTTTTCGCTGACCATATTTTGCTCGCACTGGAAGGCAAGTCTTGTCCACTCCATACACTCCGGGCTTGAGGATGAACAGACACGGTTAATCCCTCGCCGTTCGATAAGTCGACTTTTCATGTCTTGGTGTGTCAGGCCTTTTTCTTGGGTGGTCTGTACGCAGCCGCTGATAAACAAAAGGCATGATGTGAGGATCAGGCGAGTCATGGCTTGTTTGCCCTCTTGAGGAAATTTCAACACGCTTGGTGTATAGCCATGATTGCATCAGAACTCGAGAAAAACTTGAATTGATCACCCTTCGCTGTCGGGCTGATGTCTGGATTCTTTGCGCCATTGGCAGCACGCCTTAATGAATGTGCGGGTTTGCTTGGTGTAATTTCATATTGAGGTTATTTTTTCTTGTGAGGCATCTGTAGGTTCGTCCATCATTTTTGAATGTGATTCATGTTCTTCGGTTTGGTGATTTTTAGTGACTAGAATCCCCGTCTTGACCTATGGCCCATCCGTTGGAGATGGCTGGCTGTTCAGCATCTTGTCGTGAATCCTGATCGCAAGATTTTCAATTTCAGGATCGCTGAGTCAGATCTGGTGGCCCTTCAGGTGAAGAACCACGATTGATGAGTGAGCCCTCGCGATTACAGTTAACACAGGGTCGATTCTGGTGAACAGTTCACGAAGCGCTGAGGGCTCATGGCCTGAGGTCCGGACGTCAGGAGGGTTCCTTTTCAGTCTCGTTGTCCTTGGAGTCATCCGTCACGGGATCGTCCTCCACATCAATGCAAACGGTGGTCGCAGCCAGCTGTTCGCGCGCTGCCAGAACCGGTGCAGCCTTGCCCTTGAGTTGCTCTGCAGCTTCAGCAAGAGTGAGAGTTTTGTCTTTTTTAACCTCTTTGACGGCTTCGCGGAAAATTTCCACCTGGTCGCGGTATTCCTTCACCTCCGCCTTCACCAATTGCTCCTCTGCCATGTTCAGTGAAGACAGGGCCTTGTCAAGTTTTTCACCCGCTTGTTCAGCATCGGCAACGGTGGATTCGGGTGTGAGGGCATTCACAGCAACAACAGCCGCATCCACCTCAGCCTGGGCGGCGCAAACCATTTCAATGCCATTGATCACTTTCACTTCATCCGTGGTCGCCTTCTTCTCGGCGGACTGGCAAGCAGCCAGTGCAACGCCGAGAGCCAAGGCCGCTGGGAAAGCACGCAGTGAGGACATGGGATCGTCCGATGAACTCTTGAAATGTAGTCACGATGACAGCTTCAGGCCATCATGGTTCTCAGTCCGCCTATTGTTTCTGTTGAAGTTAGTCTTTTCAATTCAACCCCTACGCGTTGAGCAGAGAGTGTGAGTTGGCGAAATATAGAGAAGGGAAATTATGATCCATGGGCAAAGCAGATCATGTCTTCATCGAGATGATCAGTATCAATCTGTTGTGATTAATTTTCATTGTTTATCTTGTAACTGTGCTTGTAGTTGTGAATTATTGTGGGTTTAAGGGGGTGCCAGTCCTAAATGGATATTGTTTTCTCAGGCGCGGTGTCGACGGATGTTGTTCGCAGTATCCTTCCAGTTACGTTATGGAGGTTGAATGAACAGAATCCCAGGTCGCTTGCTCAGCACGATGTAATATTCTGAAAACAGTGATTGTTGAAAATATCCAGAAGTATATTTTCGTTGGATGAGGATTCTCTCGTTCGTGCTAACTCGGCCTTTTATCTCTTGCCTGCGCGGGCGTCGTGTGAGCCCAGGGATGGCCAGAAAATCCATCATTCAACAGGTCTGCAGGCAGGGCGCAAACCCCTTGGTCACCGCATCAAGCACCATTCGTTCCTGTGCTATTTGCAGATTGTTGATACGGCCAGCCACAACACGACAATCTTCAATTTTCGCAGTCATTGGCATCGCATCACAAATCTGAATGCTGTCAGAAGTCCAATGGATTGATCTGTCTTGCGTGGTGTGCTGGCGATGCTGTGTGCCTTCGCGTCTTGGTCGAAGGCATTCCGCTCAGGCTTAGGCTCATTTTGCGTCTGGTGCGTCCCGTTTGCTGTTTTTTCGTCTCCTGCTCCCCGCGGCGCTGCTGGTTGGCTGGAATCCTTCTGCTGGCGCTGCATCGCCTTCCGCGCGCACGGATCTTTTGATGGATCAGCTTCAGCAGCTCGGTGTTGTGATCGATCGTCTCGACCGTTGTGGCCCTGGGGCCGAGCAAGCGGCATACAACATGGGTGTGAACCGTCTTTGCTTGTCCGAGGGGCTCAAGGATGAGCCAGGGCTTCAGTTAGACGTCCTCACCCATGAGGCCATCCATGTTGTTCAGGATTGCCTTGATGGCTTGGAGACACCTTCTTCGTCCACCATCAGTTTGATGCTGCAGAAGCACGGTGGCTTCAGCCGTGCTCAGGTTGACAGGTTTTTTGCTCATTATCTGGATTCGTCAACAGCTGAGCACGTTCTGCGCGTGACCCAGTCGCTAGGGCCGCTGCAGCGCCGACGTGAACTTGAGGCCTACGCGCTTCAGGGCCAGACCGGCATGGTCGAAACCATGTTGGCCAGGCATTGCTGAAGCAGGGGGAGGGGCCATCCCTTGGCCTGCCATGTTGTTCTAAATGCCATCGCTAATCTTTTCGCAGCCGCCGGCACATTCAGGTGAAGCAACAGTTGACTGCGATGCTTTTGCTGGCTCCGATCGTGTTGTTGCAGGCGCCACTGCTTGCACAATCGTTGTTTGATCGTCCTCCAACGCGGGTGATGATTCATAACCCTGAAGCCACCGAAGGGAAGCGAAATCGCACCACGATCACCGTCGAGGTTCCTGAGGATGCAGGCAATGCCTTGGCATCAATCGTTTTGACGCAGCTGCCCAACATTGATCAGTGGGACTGGGGCCGCTCGGAACCCCGGGTCTACATCGGTGACTACTCACTTCGCGGCAAAGGAGTCAACGGCTTGGCCTCCGCTGTTGTCTCAGATTCTGAAGGGGTCGTGAGCATCCAACTCACTCCAGCGGTTTCGCCAGGGACGACCGTGAATGTGGTGTTTCGGGGCTTTAATCCCGAGGCCGGCATCTATCAATGGTCTACAGAACTTCTGGCCGAAGGCGACCAGCCTGTTCGTTACGACGGGCCAACCTTGCGGTTGACCGTGTATGAGCAGGACCCTTTTCACTAGTTGCGAAGGTCTAGAGCATGTTGGGGTAAGCATTGAAGACACCCCAGATCACAAGTGCGGTGATCGACGCAAAGATCACCGCTGTCCATGCCGCAAGATCAGCACTGGTGCTGGACCCCTGCAGAAGCTGAAGTAGGCGGGCCATCCGGACAAATGCAAGCCCTTCGGTTCTGGCTCAGGTGACTGACAAATTCCAGCCTTGTTTGCGACTCCTCATCGGCCCAGAAGATCGAGCAGATTCAAATCGTTGCGTCTCAGCAGCGCGAATGTTGTTCCTGCGTTTCCACGACAAATCCGTAGCTGCTCATCCAGCACGGTGATGTCGAGCCAGGCCGGAGTGCTCTGCTGAACCTGTCGCATCAGGCTCAATGGATGGCGATTCGGCAGGGAAGGCCCCATCCAGCCCCCCTGTCGAAAGCGCACCTCGACCCGCTTGCTGTCGGCGATCTCCAGATCGGCCTGCACGCTGATGCCTCCAAGGGCGGAAAAGGGCCCCCGGAGCCGCAGCAGATTGCAGCCGCGCCCTTGCTCTGGATCCAGGATTTGGAGGTTCTCCAGCCCGGCGGTCTGTTTCAGCCAGGGTTGCCGGGAACTGCTCCAACGCAGCTCCCAGACCCCACGCAACAACCCTGCTGAGCTGCTGAGGTCAGTGGGATTCTCGAGTTCCACACGGTTGACCAGCCCGTGCAGTTCTGGATCGCTCGGTCTCG
This sequence comes from Synechococcus sp. KORDI-52, assembly GCF_000737595.1. Classification (NCBI taxonomy): domain Bacteria; kingdom Bacillati; phylum Cyanobacteriota; class Cyanophyceae; order Synechococcales; family Synechococcaceae; genus Synechococcus; species Synechococcus sp. KORDI-52. Next base: position 949,875 of record NZ_CP006271.1, read on the forward strand.
CCCGAAGCAGATTCACCAGTTGGTTGCGGTGATAACCCACGGGATGGTCGGCAACGCTGCAACAGTTCTAGTGGTATTCGCCGGGATGCTGAATCTTGGTGACGCTGACGCCCGAGGCACTCTGGCCGGAGAACCGCAGCAGTTCATCGCCGGACACTTTGTAGCCCAACTCCTGGGCAATCAGGGCCGCAGCGTCGGCACTCACGGCCTGCAGCACCTGTTCCTTGAGGGAAGGATCTCTGGAGATGTGAGCAAAAAAATTGCCGGAGTTGGTCCGTGCTCATGTGGCTTGGGATATCAGTCTGATTCTGGCTGGCCTGATCTTGCCCCTTGACTGTTGACTGGTGTATCGATCAGCTCCGATGAGATGACCCAACTGGCTGTGTCAGGCGCCTCCGGCAAAACCGGCTGGCGCGTTGTGGAGGAGGCGCTCCAGCGCGGTCAATCGGTCCGAGCCATCGTTAGGCCCGCCTCCGTGCTTCCCCATGCCTTGGCCCAAGCTGAGCAGGAGGGGCGCCTTGAGATACGACGGCTGGAGCTGGATTCAGCGGAAGCTTTGCTTCATGCGTTGCAGGGCTGCACGGCTTTGGTGATCGCCACAGGTGCTCGTCCTTCGATCAACTTGGCGGGACCCTTGCAGGTGGATGCCTGGGGGGTTGAGGCCCAGGTGCAGGCCTGCCGCTCTCTGGGTTTGAAGCGCGTGGTGCTGGTCAGTTCCCTCTGTGCAGGCCGGTGGCTGCACCCCCTCAACCTGTTCGGCTTGATTCTGGTCTGGAAGAGGCTGGGTGAGCGTTGCCTGGAGCGGAGTGGTTTGGATTGGACCGTGATCCGACCCGGAGGCCTCAGTGAAGACGACAGCCGGAGCCTTCTTGAGGGTGTGCTGGTGACCGACGCGGATCAACAGCAGAGCAACAGCATTCCCCGGCGCCTCGTCGCGCAGGTCTGCCTGGACGCTCTGGAGCAGCCGCGTGCTTTCGGGCGAATCCTGGAAATCACCAGTTCCCCTGCGCAGCCCCAGCAATCGCTGGGCCAGTGGTTGGATCAGCTCGGTTGATCCAGGCGTGGCGTCAGTCCCAGGACCATGTGTTGCCGGGCCGGCCTGTGGCCTTCAGGAAGCGTTCGCTGTCGGGGCGAATCAAGTCAATCGTTTGTTGCTTGAGCTCATCGCTCCAGGTGGGTGTCGCCACATCCCGCCGCCCCTTGGATCCCGCCGGATTCATCAGCGGCAGTTCGCCCCTTTCCAGTAGCCCGGAGCTATCCGGCGTAGCGCCGATGAAGCGCAGGATGCGATGCAGGCTCGTTTGGGGGTGGGCACTGAGTTCCTCGGTGGTGATGCTCAACATCGACTGCAGCGGAAACCAGCGCCTGTAGCGTTTCCATTGCTGGTGGTAGAGCGAGGCATCCACAACGCGTTGCCTCAGGCGAGGTGAGCGCAGCAGCTGATCAAAAGCCGGGCAGTCCTTGATGCGTCCATGCCAGTGGCGCCAGTGGGATTCAATCCGGCGCAGGGGGTGGCGCACCAGATAAATCAGCGGGATAGGGCCGAGGTGGTGGCGGATCAATTCCGGAGTTCTGATGTAGGAGCCATACGACGATGAATACATCGTGCTGGCTTCACCCCGCAGGGGGCGCTGCGGATCCGCTGCGAACTGATTCGCGTACCATTCCCAGCCGCGGAGATAGTTGCGGCCGAAGAATTTCGGCTCCATCGACCTGCTGATCTGGATTTCGGGATGACGTTTCAGTGCCGTAGCCAGGCTCGTCGTGGCCGACTTCGCTGCTCCGATGATGATGAAGTTGGGCAACTGAGTGCGGTAGACCTCCGCGATCCGATCATGGTGCCCCTGCAGGCTGTGATGGATCTGTCGCTGGCAACGCCAGCGTTCAAGCCAGCTGCTCCGATCAGCCCCAGAAGCCATGGGATCGGAGCCAGTTCGACAGCTTGAGCCCCTTGCTGTGGAGAGGGTTGATGGCCGGCAGCGGTGTGTTTTGGATCAGATCCTCCACAGAAACATCGTTGTAAAAAAGATGTACGTCGTCGCCGTAAATTTGCATTGTTTTATTGATTAGTGAATCGTTATTAAAGTAATTCTGCAGGCTTCCGCGATCGCTGCGTCGTACATTTTTCTGCGGCAATGACTCCATCACTTCGATTCCGCGTCGGGCCAGAATGTCGCGAAGTTCAGCCCAATGTTCATTGATTTGTTCAACGCGTCCTACGAATTTCGGCACGATCTGATTGCCAATGCAAAGTAGTTGGTTCTGGGGTAGAACATGAACGTCATAGTGCTTGAACGGCGTCTCAATCAGGACGTCGAGAAAAGTGTCAAATGACATGCCATGGGTGATTCCCATGTTCTGCATGGGCAAAGGTGGCTCCTCGATTTCAATCACTTTGTTGTTGTAAGCGGCGATCAACCGGTCGAATGGGTTGCGCACGAAGCTGAAGCTGAAATGGCTGCGCCGGTACTTGCGGGCGCGGCGCAGGGTGATCAGTTCGGTTTCCTGATTGGTTTCGTGTTGCCAGAACCTGTCCGATGTCGTTTTGGTCCCCTTGGGGGGCCTTTCGCTGAGCAGACGGCAGAGGGCTGCCTTGATCGAGGAATTCGCTGCCTTGGGAACCCGCCCGTAGAGCAGGTTGTGGCGTTTCATGCGGATGAAGTGATGCGGTTGAGCCATGGAATTAACGGCTTTTGGCGAAATTTTTTTCCAGGAATTTTCGAAACAGCTTCCATTCGCTGCGCTTGAACAGGGGGCGCGCCTGGATAGCCAGTTCAAGCCCCCGTTCGTTAAGGCCCGGATTGGTGGTTTTGCTCAGGTTGCCGTTGTCTGTGTTCGCTTTCAGCTGCTGCTTGAGCAGATCAGCCTGCTGGGGCAGCGCTTGTTTCAGCACATTCCATAACAATGTGCTCGGCTCTTCAGGGTCGCTGGCCTGTTCATAGTCGATGACCTTGATCTGAACATCGCGTTTGCTGCTCAGTTTCAAGAGAGCGTGCTGCAGTGTTCGGGGATCGGTATGGGAGAAATCGGCTGTTTGTCGGAAGGTCTCGAACTGGCCCGTTTCAGGCGTGTGCCGCCCTTCCTTGAGCAGCTGGGTGTGGCAGGAGCGGATGAAGCCCTCTTGATCTCTGCTGGCAAACAGCACAGTCCAGGTGATTGATCGATGCCCAAGGCCGTCTTCCAGCCCGATCATCAGCCGTTTGGTGCGCGATTTGGCGTAGCGATACAGGCCCGCCTTGTGTTCCTTGTTGCGTGGTGGTCGGCGTGGTGGTTCGGCCAAGCCGCTGCGCAGCGTTCCGAAAAGGGCTTCGAACGACAGAACAATGGTGTGGATGGATTCTGGATGCTCCCCCGCCAGCTCCAGCAGGGTGGCTCTTGTTTGTGATCTCAGGCGTTTGGACGTTGGGCAATCCCAGCGACCCCATTGCAGGTGTTTCCACAACTCGGAGCAACGCTTTTTGAAGGTGTTGGGCCCGAGGTAGAGCACCCCCTGCTTCAGCAGCAGCTCGCGGTTGGTCTGCAGGTTCCGCTGGATGTAGGTGCTGCCTGTTTTGTGCAGCCCGCAATGCAGAACAATGCGGTTCGGCTTGAGCTGACTCACGCGACCTGCCGTTGCGGGGTGGTGGACTCGACACAGCCTTCCAGGCGTTCGAGGGCGAGCCAGGCGCCTTCGCCGTTGTTCTTATGGCCCTGCCAGATTTCGGGGATGAAGCTTGCCTTGGGGGCGAGCTGGTCCATCAGGGCAAACAGCTGGATCCAATCGATTTCACCATCGTGGATCTGCAGGCCTTCTCCATCGACGCCCTTGGCGTCGGCCAAGTGCAGGTGTGCGGTGAACGGAAGGATGGCCTTGAGGAACCCACTGAAGGAGCCATTGAGGTGGGTGCAGGCGAGCTTGGAGTGAGACACATCCAGGCAGACGCGCATGCCGGTGTCTTCGCAGAACTGCCTGATGAAGTCGGTGTCGACGAACAGGTTGTGATAGCGCTGACCGCCGAAGTGCCAGGGGAAGGGGGGCATGGTCTGGGGAATGATCTCCACCTCGCCAGCGCTGTCGATCTGCTGCAGGCTGTCGATCAGGCGTTGCCGCAGCGGCTGCAATTCCCGTCGTTCGAGATGGTGGTGCTCGGAGAAGCCACCGACGTTGGTCACCAGCAGAACGGGATCGGGGCAGTCGAAACGACGGCGCAGGTCACGGGAGATGTCGACCACGCGCTGGAGTTCTTCAATCGAATGGCGGCGGTAGTCGTCATCATCGCTGCATAAATCGAGGGTGTGATCGCCGGCGAAGAGTTCGGGGGCATGCACCACCAGTCCGATCTGCTGCTTTCTCGGCAGCACCTGATCAAGGTTGACCTCGAGATCCTTGTAGCTGAGATGGATTTCAACAATGTCCAGATTGCTGCTAGCAGCAAAGCTCTCAATGTCGTGGTAGCGAACCGGTAGGCCAAAGCGGTGTTGGAATCGATAGGTGCGCGGGGTGGCAGCGGGGGTCTCGAGATCGGAGGGGAAGAAGAAGTCGCCGGCCGCTTTGCTCACCGGCAAGGTCTTGCCGATGAGGTCGCCCAGGCGATTGGGCTGCAGCCCCTGCCCGGGGCTCTGGATGCCCACCATGACCTCGGTGATCTCCGTGCCGGCGGGGACGTCGCATGTGGCGACCAGGCTCTTGGCCAGCACCTCCCGGTTCATCATTTCGCCCTGGCTGATGCTGCGTTCGCCGCTGCTGCCCATCGATTCCTCCACCCGGCGAATGCCTTGGATCATCTGGGTGAATTCATTGGGCAACAGGCTCACCTTGTGGTCGTTGCCCTCCATCGAGCGATCCAGGGTGATGTGTTTCTCGATCACCACCGCGCCGAGGGCGGCGGCGGCAATGGGCACTTCGATGCCACGCTCATGGCCGGAATACCCCACAGGAGCCTCGGCCAGGTCGCGCAGCCGCTCGAGGTAGCGCAGATTGACGTCCTTGAACGGGGTGGGATAGGTGGAATTGCAGTGGAGCAGCACGTAGCCGGCACCTTCGTTCTGCAGATGACGGATGCCGGAGCGGATCTCCACTTCTGAGGCCATGCCGGTGGAGCAGATCAGCGGCTTGCCGGTGGCTGCCAGGCTGGAGAGCAGGGCGTGGTTGGTGAAATCCGCTGACGCCACCTTGAAGCCTTCCATCCCCCAGCGGTTGAGCTTGTCGAGGCTGGCTTCATCCCACGGGGTGCAAAGAGGAACGAGGCCTTTGCTGGCGGCGTGGTCGAAACAACGGAACAGTTCGTCGTCACTGAGCTGAAAGCGCTCGAGCAGATCCAGGGTGTACTGGGTGCCCAGATCGGAGGCCATGTCGTTGCTGTCGCCAGCATTGCGGTACAGCCGGCTCATGTCCCGCATCTGGAACTTGGCGCAGTCCGCTCCCGCGGCGTGAGCCGCATCAATCAGTTGGAGCGCGATGTCGAGATCGCCGTTGTGGTTGTTGCCGATTTCGGCAATCAGGAAGCAGGGGGCGTCATCGCCGATGCGGCGTGAGCCGATCTGAAGCCCATCGGTGGCGCGTCGGGCCACCGCAACAATGCGGCCGTGGCTGTCCAGCAGCGGCAGCGCCGTGATTCGCGAATTCAGCAGGGCGTTCAGGTCACCAGCGCTGGTGCCTTCGGCGGCCGAGCGGCAGTTGGAATTCATCGCCGCGGTGACCGGCCGGTTCAGGTCGATCTCGCCGCAATTGGCAATCCAGCGGCGGAAGTCGCCATCAGTGAGCACGCCCTGGAGGATTCCGCTTTCCGAGACAACGAAGATCAGCCGCGACTGGTTGGCCGTGATCTTGCTGAGCGCTGAAAGAATGCTGTCTTCTGCGAAGACAACGAACTGGGTGAAATTTCGCTCAATCAGGATGCCTCTCACCGTTCTTTCAGGCCGCCTGGGTTGAGTCGCCGTTGAACCTACTTCAGATCTCTGTAGGAGATCAGGAGTGCCAACTGTCGTAGCAGCGGGTTGGGCTGGCCGACGGCCCAATGGCGGTAGGCGACACCGCGGTGGAGCGGGCGCATCGAGGTCGCCTGGCAAAGCAGTTCCCGCGCACTGCTCCAGTCGCCATTGGCAATGGCGGTTTCGGCTCCCAACCGCAGTTGGTTGAAGCTGGATTGAGCATTCCCCGGATAGCCGATGCTGCTTGAAAGGGGCTGCCGCGGTTGCTGTTTGAGTTCGATCAGGGCCTCGAGCAGGGCGGAGGGGCTGAACCGCCCTCCGTAGCCCATCCATTCCAGCCAGTGTGGATCCGGGAATGGCCCTTCGGCATCAAGGGCATCCAGGTGGGAGATGGCCTCGAGGGACCGCCACACGCCGCTGCCGGCATAAACGTGGCCTCCATAGTCCGGCTGCAGGCCCAGGTCGCTGATGGCAATCGCTCGGCAACCGAAGTCGAGGGCGTCGAAAAAAGCTGTGGAGGAAAGGGTGGCAAGCAGCCGGGCCTGTTTCAACAGCACCGGCAGGGGGCGATAGTCCAGCCGCAGATTGGCGGGAGGCACCCCCAGGGTCTGCTTCAGGGTCGTGCTGATGTGGGTGTCGACGTCATGAAAGGTGGCGTCACCGGGGGCGATGCGGGGTTTGATCAGCACCTCCCAGTTGGGAGAGCGGCTGGCCAGATCACTCAGGAGCCGTACGAGTCGGGCCCGTTCGCTGGGCGACGCGGGCATGATCACCTGCTCGGCGAACACAAGGCGCCGCGGACGTTCGGAGACCGGGGGCAAGTCTGTGCTGGGGGCGTTGCGCCGGAGACCGGTGAGCACGGTGCGTTGCTGGTCAAACGGGGTCCCGCTGATCAGTTGGGCCAGCGTCTCCTGATCGCGCGGACCGCTGAGGCAGATGAGGTCATAGCCCAGCCGCCAGCTCACCCCCTCGATGAAGTGATCCAGCACCACGCCGTTGAAACCACAGAACAGCAGGGGGCGCTGACGATCCTGTGCCAGAGCGAGCCGGATGTCATTGAGCTTGCTTCCCGTCAGGAACACGCCGATGGCATCAAAGCTCTGCAGGCGTCGATTGCGCAGGAGCTGAGCCAGGTTCTGATGGCGGAGAGTGGCCTGCCTGGACAGGCGTTGCAACAACGCCTCGGGGGTCCCATTCCGTGGAATCACATTGATGCTCCAGTGCACGGCCACTGCGCTTGGAGCACTGCAGAGGGCCTCGCAAGCCAACAGTTGGCTGTCACTGTCGGCGATCAAAAGCACGGTGAGATTGGGCCTGGTTGGGGACGTCGTCATGACTTCTCCCGTCGCGGAAGTTTGCGCAAGGCTTCGATCAGGCGGTTTGGGCCGTCGGTGATGTCAGCGCCCATGCCGTCGAGCCAGGTTTGGTTCGCCGGGGGCAGTTCGCTGATGGCGTCGAGGTGGGGGATGCTGCGCAGACGATGCATGGCCCCGCACCCGAAGAACCCCGTCGTGTTCTGTTGATCGTGGATTCCGTAGTCGCCCACGATGATGGGGATCCGGCCCCATGTCATCGCCGCCAGGCTCCAGGGTGAGCTCACCGTCAGGCAGGCGGTGCAGGATCCGATCAGTGGCAGCAGCTGTCCGGGGGTGGCTTCCAACAGGTTGTCGGCCAGGGTGTCGTCGCTGGGCATCAGCGGGGTTGTCGTGGTCCAGCTGTGGTCGCGTTGCAACATCACGGTCCAGTCCGGTCGTTGTCTTGCCCAGGTGTTGAGTTGGCGCAGCAGTTGATCGCGGGCACCGATGTGGGTGGGAATCTGCTCCTGGATCAATGCGAGCAGGAGGTGCTCTGGGGCGGGAGCGCAGGGTGCAGCCTGAGGGAACCAGAAGCCTGTGCTGATCATGGGCGGCACCGGCAGGCTGGCGGGCCAGTTAAACGTGAGCGATCGCAGCTGACGCCGTTGGTGTTCGCCGCTCACCAGCAGCAGATCACAGCCCTGGCGATGGGTGAGATCGCGGATCAGGGCATCCCCCACCAAGGGAACCAGGGCGCCACTGAAGATTGTTGCCGCAGGCCGACCGCGCATGCCGCAGAGGGCCCGATAGGCCCTGACGAACTGCTGCACCTGCTCTGCGTTCTGCAGGAACAGGCCAATGGCTGAGACTTGGTCCAACACGGGGTGTGCCGGTAGTTGTCCCAGGTCGATGGTCAGCTGCGGTGCAGCAGTGACAAGGGGTTGATGTCCGTGGAGCCATGGCCCTGCTGTGATGCAGCGCTCACCCTGTTGTTCCAGGGCATCGGCCATCAGCAGGCAGGCGGAACGCTCCAGCCCTCCGTCGCTGATCAGCAGGAGGGTCATCGTTCCCGCAGCAGTTTGGAGAGCCAGCCAAACCCCACCACGCCGTCGCGCAGGCTGCGCAGCAGGCGGCGGGTGCGGTGACGTTTGCGTTGGCTGGATCGGGCGCCTCCACTGCTCAGCATCCTCCGGCCCCCGTTGCGTAAGGCAGCCTTCTGCCAGGCACTGCTGCCCCAGCTCAGGGGACCATGGCTGGAGATCCCGAGGGGTTGAGCCGGGCTGTTCAGTCGGTCCACCAAGGCCGTGATGAAGCGATCCTCACCGTCCCGCTGCAGACCTTGCCGCTCAAGCCACTGAGCGTCATGGATGACCTCGAAGGGGTTGGCCTTGATCTGCGCGAAGCTGCTGATGGCACCGGAACTCGCGAAGAAGTGGTTGCCGAGGGTTTCGGTCACCCCCAGATCACCGACGATGCGGGTGCTGATGCCCATTGACATCGATTCCATCGCGGCCGTAGACGAGACGGTGATGGCACAACCGCAATGCCGCAGCAGTCGGGTGGCGGGCTTGAAACTGAGGCGCAGATTCGGTTGATCACGCGTCATCTTGTCGATCACGCTGGCCATTTCCCCGTGGCGCCGATGCAGGGTGCTCTCGATGCTTGATGTTCGGGGTTTGAAGATCACCTGGTGATCGGGCCAGGCCGCGGCCAGCTCTTTGAGCTGATCACAGAGAAACCGGCGCTGCAGTGGGTGCACCGGAATTGAAGGCTGTTCGAAGAAAACGATGGAAGGGTTTGGAGGGGCTTCCGTGCGGCGTTTTGTGCGCCAGAGAATCGGCAGGCCCGTGACCAAGGCGTTGCTGCTGTCAAGGCCCAGGGCCTTGCGTCCACGGCCATACAGGGCCAAGTCGTCTGCACTGTTGAGGCAGAACAGGTCGGCTCCCGAGCGATCCATCATCCCCTCGAGGCCGAAGCGAAACAGGATGCCCGGGTAAGCGCTGATCAGGCGTGGGCGTTGGTCTTGATCCGCCCAGATGTTTTTCAGTCGCAGCAGCGCGTCGCGGCTGCGCTGGCCATCCAGACCGAGGATCAGGGCGTCGACCTTCCCCGCCATGGCGCTGCAAAGTGATGGCAGATCGTTCCAGTTGTGTTTTTCGATCCTGGTCTTGGGGTCGATCCGTCGAATTTCGAGACGTTGTCGCCGGGAGAGAGACCTGTTGTTGAGCTCCAGCAGCAGCAGAGTGGTTTCGGCTCCCTCACGCCGGCAAGCGGCCAGCATGGTCATCGCCAGCTTGCCGAAGGAGTCGAAGCAGGCGACGGCAGTGACCTTCCGGCCGATGAGGCGCTTGGATTCTGCGGACGCCATCGACACCGACACTGTGCTGAGCAAAATTACTCGGCCTTAAGGGCGGCAATGCGGCGGCAGAGGGCAAGATCCTCGGGCGTGTCGATTTCTGGTCCCACCTGCTCCAGCACCACAGGATTGGTTGGTGGGCAGAAGCGGCTGCCGCAGCGCCGGAAGTCCGCGAGGTTCATGGTGTAAATCGCGCCGGTCTCCAAAAATGCCGGTTCCAGGTCCTGGCGTCGTTGGCGGGGTTTCCCAGGGTCGTGGTTGATCCCTCTCCCATCGGCCCGCCAGAGGAAGCCGTGCCAGGGGGTGACGGCGAAGCTGCTGTTGCAGTGCCCCGGCTTGAGTGCGGCCAGCACCGCATCGATCTGAGCTCCGGTCGTGAAGGGGGAGGTGCATTGCAGGAACACCAGCTTCGCTTCGAGTGGTCCCTGTTGTTCCAGTGCATCGAGGGCATGCAGCAGCGCCGATTCCGAGCTGGCCGTGTCGCCGGCGATGGCTGCGGGGCGTCGAATCACGATGGCGCCTTCGGCGGCGGCAGCGGCGGCGATGGCGTCATCGTCGGTGCTCACCACCACTCGGCCCACGCCCTTGCTGGCCTGGGCCGCATGGATGCTGCGGCAGACCAGGGGCACACCGTCCACCATTTGAAGGTTCTTGCCTGGAATGCCCTTCGATCCACCGCGAGCGGGGATTAAGGCCAATGCGCCATGGGGGACTGCCATCGGTGAGGATTCAGTGCGTCATGTCTTACCCGATGACCAGGCCTGCTGCTCTGCGGCTCGGTGTTCCGGCCCGGGGGATGCTTGCGCACCGCACACTGGCGCAGTTGCTGGCACCGGACCGTTTGGTGCCGGGCCGCCGCCGCGATGTGAACGTGCTGTTGGCCTGGGGACGGCGGCCCAGTGCGCTGCGAGTGGAGCGCCTCGCTCGTCAGTGGGATCTGCCGGTGTGGCATCTCGAGGATGGCTTGCTGCGCTCGGTGGCCAAAGGTCGAAATCATCCACCGCTTGGTCTGCTGGTGGATGAGCTTGGAGTGCATTTCGATGCAACTGTTCCCAGCCGGATGGAGCAGTTGATCGCCACGCCGATCACGATGGCTGAGGCCAACCGCGCGCGAGCCCTGCAGAGGCTCTGGTGTGAGCAGCGTCTGAGCAAGGTGAACCCTCCAGCGGAGGCGGTAGCTCCGCCGGAGCCCTTCGTGCTGGTGGTGGATCAATCCGCTGGGGATCGATCGATCGCGCTGGGCTTGGCGGATGGCAGCTGTTTTCAGCGCATGCTCCAGGCGGCCTTGGTCGAGCATCCGGAGTGCACGGTGGTTCTCAAGGTGCATCCGGATGTGATTGCCGGCCGCGCCCGGGGCCATTTCAATGATTCGGATCTGAGACACCCCCGCGTTCGCCTGAGTGCGGATGCTGGTCACCCCGCGGGGCTGCTCGAGCGGGCCCGGGCGGTGTACGTGGTCACCTCCCAGATGGGGTTTGAGGCCTTGCTCTGGGGCCGCCCCGTCCACTGCTTCGGCATGCCCTTCTACGCCGGGTGGGGGCTGACCCATGATCATTGCCAAGCACCGGTTCGGCGATGCCGGGGCGCCAGCCTTGAGGCCTTGGTGCATGCCGCCTTGGTGGGAGCCTGCCGATGCATTGATCCCCACCGGCATCAACCTTGCAGCATCGAAACCTTGATGCGTGCGATCGGTTTGCAGCGGCGCCTCCAGGGGCAACAGCCACGGCGGTGCGTGGCGTTCGGCTTCACCCCCTGGAAACAGCGCAGTCTGCGGCGCTTCCTGGCGGGCAGTCAGCTGAGATTCCGCGCCCCTTGGCGGCGGATTCCGCTGGGGGTTGATGCCGTGGTGGTCTGGGGACGGCGGGCCCGGCCGCGGCTGCTGGAAGCCGCTGCGCGTCGGAAGTTGCCGGTGTTGCAGGTGGAGGACGGCTTTCTTCGTTCCGTCGGGCTCGGGGCGGATCTGGTGGATCCGGTGTCCTGGGTGGTGGATCACCAGGGGGTTTATTACGACGCCACCCGGCCCAGCGATCTGGAAACATGCCTGGCGACGGGGCAGTGGACGCAGGCCCAACGCCAGAGGGCCGCGGCGTTGCGTCAGCGGTTGGTGAAGGAGGCGATCACCAAATACAACCTCCAGGCTGAGCCATGGGTTCGCCCTGCTGGGCAGCGACGGGTGGTGCTGGTGATCGGTCAGGTGGAGAGCGATGCGTCGATCCGCTACGGCGCCCCTGGGCTGCGCAGCAACCGAGCTTTGTTGTCAAAAGTGCGGTCGGTGGAGCCGGAGGCTTATCTCCTCTACAAACCGCATCCAGATGTGGTGGCCGGGCTCTGCCGTGCCGGTGCCGGTGAGGACGATGCCGCTGCGCTGTGCGATGAGGTGTTGCCGCAGGGGTCGATTCAGCAGCTGTTCACCCAGATCGATGCCGTGCACGTCCTCACCTCGCTGGCAGGGTTTGAGGCATTGCTGCGGGGGCTGGAGGTGCATTGCTGGGGCTTGCCCTTCTATGCCGGCTGGGGCCTCACCCAGGATCGCGAGCGTTGCTGTCGTCGACAGCGTCAGCTGTCGCTGGATGAGCTGGTTCATGCCTCCTTGATCGACTATCCCCGCTATGTCAGCCGCGACAGCGGCTGGTTCATCACGCCGGAGCAGGCCATCGATGAGCTGGTGGCCTGGCGCGCCGCGCCACCACAGCGACGCACGCTCGTGCAGGCCCTGTTCCGCCACTGGGGCAGGCTGCGGCGCCGTTGAGGCGTGCCAGGATTTCGCCCATTGATGGGCGGGACGCAGTTTGGGAAGAGGTCGGGCGCCAGCTCTGGTACAGGTGCGGATCGACGGACCAGTGCTGCTGTTGATGGGCCCAATTGGTCTGTTTTTCGCTCGTTTTTGCCGTTATCTACAGGGATGTGGCATTCCCGTCACCAAGGTGGCCTTTCCATTGCGGGAATTCGGCTTCCCGGCCGATGTATGTGTGCCGTACAGCAAGGGGATGGATTCCTGGCGTCCTTTCCTGCGACGTTTGCTGGAAGAACGGGGAATTCGCCACATCTTCATGTACGGCGACTTCATCATTCCCCACCGGATTGCCATCGAAGAAGCTCGCGACCTCGGCATTGAAGCCTGGGTGTTTGAGCTGGGGTATCTGCGCCCCAATTACGTGACCTTGGAACGGGATCGGGTGAATGCCCGCTCCAACCTCAACAAGCCAGCGGCTTTTTACCGGGGGCTGCCCGAATGTGATCAGCTGCCCCAAAACATCGTGCTGGATCCAGGCTGGCGCTGGCGCAAGGCCTGGAAAGCGCCGACCTTCATTCAGCACGCTTTCACCCGATACCCAATCATCGAAGGTGAGCACAAGCTTCAACCGTCCCCAGGTTTTCTTTGGTGCCAGGTGCGCGGCACCTGGCGTTACTGGCTCTACCGTTGGCAGGAGCGGCTGCTGAAGCAGCGGTTGCTGGAACACTTCTCCTTTTTCCTGGCGGTTCTGCAGGTTTCCAGTGATTCCCAGATTCAGATGGGGTCGCCTTACAGAGGCATGCACGACTTCATTGAAGATGTGATCAGATCCTTTGCTGGCCATGCCCATGCTTCAGACCATCTGGCCTTCAAGCACCATCCTCGGGATCGTGGTTACAACAACTACGCCGCTTTGATTCGGCTGCTGGCTCAGCAATATGGCGTCTCCGGCCGGGTTCACTATTTCCATGACGGCCCCCTCAGCCGCTACCTCAGGACCTGTCGAGGGGTGATCACGGTGAACAGCACCGTGGGGCTCCAGGCGTTGTTTCATGCCGTGCCCACCAAGACGATGGGGGACACCTTCTACAACTTGGAAGGTTTGACGGATCAGAAACCACTTGATGCATTTTGGTGTGATCCCCAGCCCAGTGATCGAGCTCTCTTCTATCGCTTCTACAACCACTTGGTGCTCACCACCCAGGTCAATGGAAATTTTGACGGTGATTTCCCCTTCAGAACCACGTTCCCGATTGGTCAAGATGCCCGTCAACTCCCATCCAACTTCAGGGTGCCCAGCTTGAAGCTCGAGGTATCCGTGAACCCCTTGCAATTGCTGGGGAGGATCGTTGTCCGTCTTTACTGGGCGATCTCTGCCCTCATCTTGGATCTTTTGCAGTCTGCACTGTTTCGGATGGGATTGATAAAAATCAACAGAAAGCTCATCAGCCTGATTCCTTTGTCCGCACTGAGAGCGCTGGGTGTTCGCGTGATTGTTGATGACAGCCAGCCCAGTGAAGAAAAAGGAAATCTCGTGATTCATGTTCACGACGACTCTCACCCTATTGATTTCCTCATCGGTCGAGCTTTGCTGGGCTTGAACTCATCGGTGGCCGCATCGGGTTGTCTGTTCTGGCAGGGTTTGTTTGATCAAGATTGCAGGCTGAAAGGATTTGAAAACAGTGAAGTTGGTGCGGAAGTGCTTTCGAGAACTGGTCAAATTGTTCTTCCGATTTCAGCTTTTTCTTCTCCACTATCTTTGCTGGCCCGGTCCACTGTGCGGGGCCAGGTTTCGATTGTGCCTTGGTTTTTTTCCTATGATAAAAGTGGCAGTATTTTTGTTAGTGGACATTGTGGAATTCTGAGAATGTTTTTTATACGTCTTGCTTCGCCGATCTTGGTGGTTCGGTGCAAGCGTGGGCGTTCATTTCTGATGGGAGGCAGCGGGGCTGTGTTGGAGCAAGAGTTGTCGGCTAAGGTTCACGACCTATACCGGTCATGGGGCCGATAGGGATGGCTTGGTTGAGGCGAATTGAACGTATTTTGTTGGGTATTGGGGCTGTGACTTTTAGATTGATTTGTCGTTTCTTTTGGCTTTTCAGTGCTTATTTGAATTACTTTTTGCAATTTCCTGCGCTGCTTTTGGGTAGAAAAAGGTTAGCTGCGCTGTTGCTTTCGGCGTATTGCCGTCAGTTGTTGAAGTTTTTGGGCGTGAGAGTGCTGCTGCGCAGTGATTTCGATTGGGAGAATTCGAGGAAAGGCATGGTCCATATCTGGAATCATGAAAATCCTCTGGATCTATTTGTTGTGCAAGGTTATATAAAAATTCCAAGTATCACGACGGGAGGGTTGCATCTAGGTGTGGTTATGCCTTTTTTTCGTCTTACTGCGAGTAATGCTGGTCACATCATGCTTGATCATAGGGATGCATCGTCTAGAAGGCGATCAGTCTACAAGTCGTTTGAAACTATGGAGAAATATGGCGAGATGATCATTGCTCCCAATGGTTCTCTTGTGACGTCGATTTATCAGCGTGCGTCGAGGAGTCCTCAAATGCTGGCGAAGCGATTTTCGACATGCATTGCTCCATGGATCTTTACCTATGAAGGTTCTCAAATCATGCCGGAAGATCTCTACAGCCCACTTTCCATACTTCTCAAAAGGCTTGTTGCGCCTACGGTGACGATTACGTGTTCTTTGTGGAGTGAGGATCTAGACGCAATACCTGTTGATTCGGATAAGCAATTGTTTGAAGGCAGCGTCAAGAATTTCTACAAATTGCGGAAATTATCAGGCTGATGTTGTGGCCTCCAAAGCCAAATGCATTTTTCAGCATCACCAGTTCTGATCCTGTTTTTCCTAATTCAATCTGCTTGGTTGATGTGACAGCAATGTCGATGTCTTCGTCGAGTGGATCAGCATTCATTGTTTTCGGCAAGACGCCCGCTTGAAGCGCTTGAAAACTGATGATTGTCTCCACAGCCCCTGCTGCACCGAGCAGATGCCCCAGTTGCCCCTTGGGGGCATAGACGGGGATGTGGTCGGCGGCAGGGCCAAGGCTTCGCCGAAGTGAGCGCGCTTCAGCCAGATCACCCAGCTTGGTCCCTGTGGCATGGGCTTGAACAGCGCACAGGTCTCTGGCTTCAATTCCAGCTCGATGGAGAGCATCTTCGATGGCACGACTGGCCTGAATACCCTCTGGTTCCGGAGCAACGATGTGATGACCGTCGCTACTGCTGCCACAGGCCAGCTGCCAGCCCAGAGCAGCTCCGCTGGGAGTGTCCTCCTCACGCATCATCGCCAGCACGCCGGCCCCTTCGGACAGCACAAAACCGTCGCGCTCCTTGCTGTATGGCCTGGAGGCCTGTTCAGGGGCGTCGTTCCGGGAGGACAGAGACCGCATGGCTGAGAAGCCAACGAGTCCCAGCCGGTTCACCGGTGCTTCGGTGCCGCCGGCCAGCACGAGATCAGCCCGCCCGTCGTTGAGCAACATTTGGGCCAGCATCATCGCTTCAGCCCCTGATGCGCAGGCTGAAACAGGGGTATGTGCACCTCCATGCAGGCCCAGATCGATGGCGACTTGGCCTGCAGCCGCATCGGGAATCAGCATCGGTACCGTGAGTGGGTTGACCTGGCTGGGTCCTCCAGCTGCCAGCTGATTGTGCTGTTCATGCATGGTGTGGAGCCCGCCGATACCGGTGCCCAGCACCACGGCGACCCGATCTGGATCAAGTCCAGTGATGGATCGATTGGCCATCCCCCAGGCCTCTCTGGCGGCGAGGAGGCCTAGCTGGGTGCAGCGGTCGGAGCGCCTCAGCAGTAAAGGCCCCAGGGATTGGGTGGCTGCATCGGGCACTCGGCCCGCAATGCGAACCGGCAAATCATCGCTCCAGGGCGCTGTCAGGGCTCGGATGCCGGAACGGCCCGACAACACACTCTCCCAGGTGGATGCTGCGTCGCTGCCCAAGGGGGAGACGGAGCCCCAGCCGACGATCGAAACACGCTGGGAGCGTTGCTGCCGAACTGCCACGGTCAGGCTGTTGGAGAACTGGGGGGGACGAGGTCCAGTGACTCCAGATGGCGCTGTATGTCTCCCACCGTTTTGAATTGCAGAAGCTGGTCCTCCTGAATGCGGATGCCGAAGCAGCTGTCAGCTTCAATCAGAATTTCGTAGAACCCCAAGGAGTCGATTCCGACGTCCTCCATCAGACGCGCCTCGGGAGTGATTACAGCAGGATCTGCGCCGGAAATGCGATGCAGGATCTCAACAAGGCGTCCCTCCACATGCTGCTTATCGGGGCTTCCCTCGGTCAATACCCACACCCATCTGATCCAGCCAAAGTACCAGCGTGGTTACGTTTTCCTGTCGCCCCGGTACCAGCTGAATTGCTGGTAGACGGGGTGGTGATCAACGTCAATGAAGAAGGAGAGCCGATCGTTCGGGAGACTAGAAATGTCGGCGGCCATCAGGATTTCCGTGATCTGGTTGAAATCCCGAGCCAGAGAGAGGTCGCACACCTTGGCCTCCATCAGATTGAAGTACTGACGGAGCAGCACCGGCAGGCGGAAGTTGTCGTTGTGCTCCTTTCGGATCGCCACTTCCAAGGCCTGAACGTTTGCGATCGGATGGGCGGTGTCGTTGGGCTGAATGCTGTTGATCGGGTGACGCGGCGGCGGCAAGGCTGGACTCGTTCTCCTGTAAGGAGGCCTCATCAAGGCACTGAGAAAGGCTGTATTGACCTCATCGCTATGGGCGAAGTGGTTATACGAAACCAGTCCGTGCAGGATGCTGAACCCCGAGCGGGCCGCGATCAGGAGTCCTCCCCGGAACAGGGCCATCAAGGAATGCGGTTGGCGCTGGAAGCGGGGAGCCAGGGCGACTCGACCAATTTCCACATGGTGGGATCGCTCCGCCAGCATGGCTTTGATGCCGGGATAGACGTGCTCCAAATAAGACTGCTGACTGCCGGGTAGCTCATCAACTGCCATGAACTGAGGAACGAACTGCAGCCGTGCGGATCCCGCCAGAGCCCCACTGCAGGGTTCCACCAGGATCAGATGCTCGTAGGCCGCATCACGGCCGTCCAGGTCCCTGGCGTTGCCGGAGCCGGACAATTGCTTCCGGTAGGTCGACTCCCGCAAGGTGCCGACGGCATCCGCGACGGCTTCAAATCGCGACCCGGGGATCAGGTGAAGCTCAAGACCGTCGAGGCGGAACAGAAGGCTGTCGCCCTGGATGGTTTCGCTCCAGTCCTGAGGAAGCAGAACGTCATGTTGTGCCGCTGGTCCGTTCTGCGTCATGGGCTATGTGCCTGGACCGCATTATGCGGGAAGATTGGCGTCCATTTGGCTGCTGTTTCAGTTCCACCCATGGTTGTGCCCTCAAGGACCGGTCTTTCCGCAGCTGTTTCCGCAGCGGTGGCGTTGTCGGCTCCCGTGCTGCTGGTCGGTGAACTGAATGCTGAAGAACGGATCAACTGGCTGAAGAGTCCAGCGCAATCCACCACAACTCCCCTGCAAGCGCCTCCGCCGCTGCCCGTCCCGCCAAGCCTGCCACCACAATCTTTCCGTTATCGCCTGGGGCCTGGGGACCAGTTGGTGACCTCAGTGTTCAAGATCGAGGGTTATGAGGCTCAGGTTCAGGTGTTGGGCGACGGCACCATCAACCTGCCGAGGCTTGGCACCGTTGAAGTCTGGGGGCTGACCCTTGAGGAAGCGCGTCAGAGGATCACCGATGGCTATCGCCAATTTCTGCGACGCCCCTTGGTGTATCTCGACCTGGTCAAGCCGCGTCCGGTTCGGGTCACCGTGACGGGGCAGGTGCTGCGGCCCGGGGTCTTCACCCTGCCTGTCGACAGTCAGGGATCTGTAGATTCATCTGGCGATCCCACCGCCGTCGGTTCCGATGGCGGTGGTTGGCCATCCATGGTGGAAGTGATCCAGAAAGCTGGCGGCATCTCCGCGACTGGGGATCTGGGTCATCTGGAACTGCTCCGCCCTTCCCCCATTCCTGGTGGACCAACCCAGAGCTACGTCTTCGACTATCTCACCGTGCTCAAAAACGGAGGATTTGCCCCCAATCCCCTGATTTACGACGGTGACAGCATCCGAGTCCGCAAGTCAACATCTCCCATCAATGTGGACCTGCTGACGACCGCAGCCTCAAACTTCGCCCCGGCGGCGATCAATGTGCAAGTTGTGGGGGAGGTCTTTTCCCCAGGAGTCGTTCAGGTCGGTTCCAATGCTCCCTTGTCCAGTGCGATCCTCGCCTCCGGAGGAGTCACCCGCCGTGGCAGCGTGAAGAGGGTGGATCTGATCCGTGTGGACCGCCAGGGACGCAGCATGGTGAAGCAGCTGCGCTACGACCCCCATGCCGTGCTGAGCAGTGCCAACAACCCTCCGCTGCGCAATGGGGATGTGGTGGTTGTGGACCGCAACACCTTCACCAAGGTCACGGACACGATGACCGATGCCATGCTTCCGTTTGAGCCGATTGTGGATGCGGTCTCGGTTTACCGGTTGCTCGGTCTGCCGGCTCCGACAAGCGTTGGTCGCTGATCAGATCCCCAGTCGCTCCCAGATCACGCCCAGGTTCTCCTGATGCAATGCGGTGCTGAAGCAGTCGGCCAGCTCCGTTGCGGAGAGCCGGCTGGTGACATCACCATCCGCTTCGAGGTTGGCGCGGAAGTCGCCGCCGGCGATGTTCCAGGCCGTGTGGGCATTGCGCTGGACGACTCTGTAGGCCTCCTCCCGGCTCATGCCGGTCCCCACAAGAGCCAGCAGCACCCGCTGGCTGAACACCACGCCGCCATACACATTCATGTTGCGGCGCATGTTCTCGGGATAGATCCCGAGGCCCTTCACTACGCTGGTCATCTCCCGCAGCATGAAGTGCAGGGTGACCGAGCAATCGGGAAGCATCATCCGCTCAGTGGAGCTGTGGCTGATGTCGCGCTCGTGCCAGAGGGCCACGTTCTCAAGGGCAGCAATGGTGTAGCTGCGCAGCACCCTGGCGAGACCGCTGATCCGTTCGCTGCGGATCGGGTTGCGTTTGTGGGGCATGGCTGAGCTGCCCTTCTGGCCCTTGGCAAAGTTCTCTTCCACTTCCAGCACGTCGGTGCGTTGGAGGTTGCGGATCTCGGTGGAGAAGCGTTCCAGGGAGGCCCCCACTAGGGCCAGGGTCTGGATGTAGTCGGCATGGCGATCGCGGGAGATCACCTGGGTGCTGGCGGTGTCGGGGGTGAGGCCGAGGATTTCGCAGGCGATAGCTTCCACCTGGGGATCAGTGTTGGCGTAGGTGCCCATGGCACCACTCACCTGGCCCACGGCCACATCCTGCTCAAGCCGTTCCAGGCGGGTGCGGTTGCGTTCGGTTTCCGCCAGCCAGCCGGCCACTTTGAAGCCGAAGGTGATCGGCTCACCGTGGATGGCGTGGGAGCGGCCGATCATTTCGGTGCCCTTGTGGGCCCGGGCCAGGTCGCGCAGGGCATTTGCCAGGGCATCGAGTTCGGTGCGCAGCAGGGCCACGGAGCGTTTCAGCTGCAGCGCCACGCCCGTATCCAGCACGTCGCTGCTGGTCATTCCCACATGGATGTGGCGCCCGGCGTCACCAACGTGTTCGTTCACATTGGTGAGAAAGGCGATCACGTCGTGGCGCACCTCGGCTTCGATTTCGAGGATGCGCTCCACTTCGAAGCTGGCCTTGGCTTTGATGGTGTCCAGAGCCTCCTGTGGCACCCGGCCGAGCCGGCAATTGGCCTCGGTGGCGGCGATTTCCACATCGAGCCAGCTCTGGAATTTCGCCTGCTCACTCCAGACGGCTCCCATCTCAGGAAGGGTGTAACGCTCGATCACCGGCGCGCTCGGTTGAACAACCCGACAAATCTATGGGGCCGCCTCCGTGCCCGAACATCAGCTCAGGAACCGTGCGCGTTCCGATGTGACGCATAATCCATCGCTGTTGCCGTGGTCATCCCGTTCAGTAGGACGGCCCTGGGCTTGGGATGGCCGCCGTTACCGTGTGCTGATCAGGGTCATGAAGCCAGCCCCAGGTTATGCAGATGGCATACCGGCTCAGGTGGGCTGGCTGTTATTTCAGCTGTGGCGTCAGAGCAGCTCAGAGGGCCGTGCTGTCGCGGTCGCCGGTGCGGATGCGAATAACCGACTCCACTGGGCTGATGAAGATCTTGCCGTCACCGATTTCACCGGTTCGTGCGGCATCGGCGATCGACTTGACCACCTCTTCAACGCGGTCGTCCTCGACCACCACTTCAATCTTCAGTTTCTGTAGGAATTCCACGGTGAATTCCGAACCTCGGTAGCGCTCCACCTGACCTTTCTGGCGGCCGAAGCCCCGCACTTCACTTACGGTCATGCCGATGATGCCGGCCTCCACCAGCGCCACCTTCACGTCTTCCAGCTTGAAAGGACGAATGATTGCTTCGACCTTTTTCATGGGGGGAGTATCGAGCTGGTTTCAAGGATGACGCGGTTCCCAGAGCCGTGCGTGGCCGCTGTTACAGAACGCTGCCGAAGCTTGACTTCCTAGGGTCGCCGATCAGAACTGGACCACTCAACCCCTTGACCCAGACCCCCCTCTACGGCGAACGCGCTATCGCCGAAGCTGAGCTGATCTGCTTTGACAATCCCCGGCCTGGGCGACCCTATGAGGTGTCGATTGAGTTGCCGGAATTCACCTGCAAATGCCCCTTCTCCGGGTATCCGGATTTCGCGGTTCTACGTCTGATTTACCAACCTGGGCCGCGGGTGGTGGAGCTCAAGGCGATCAAGCTGTACGTGAACAGCTACCGCGACCAGTCGATCTCCCATGAGGAGGTGACCAACCGCATCCTCGATGATCTGGTGGCGGCCACAGCCCCGGTGTGGATGCAGCTGGAAGCTGATTTCAACCCCCGTGGCAATGTCCACACCGTGGTGCGGGTGAGTCACGGCACCCGTCAGCCCTGCTGATCGGTTGTTGGTGCAGTGTTGACGTCTGGAGCCCTCACCTGTTGGAGCAGCTGAGGCAATTCAGTTGCAAAGGCCGCGAGATTGCGGTTGCAGAGGCCGCCCACGCTGAGGGTTCCATCAGCAGCGATGGCCCACAACTGTCGGGTGGCCACGAGGCTCAATCCGCCTCCCACCAGCAGCACCGCGAAGCCTAAGTACACCAGTGGTACACCAGGATCACGCTTGAGTAGCAGGCCGCTGGCCGGCAGCACCGCGTCCACCCGCATCGGTAATCCCTTCACGTCGACGGCCGGACCACCCGGCCGCAGTCGAGCGATCTGCTGGCCGTCTGCGTCGAACACTGTGGCGGGCCCTTGTTCACTTTCCAGGCTCAGAAACACCGGTTCGCTTCCATCAGGGCGGGTCGGCAGGACCAGCCCCCATATTTGATCTCCAAGCTCTGGATAGGCCTGTAACGGCAGCTCCAGCACGGGGCTGCGTCCGATCTGCAGGCTAATCGTCGCCAGCGACCAGTCAGCCTGGTAGATCGTGATGCCCCGGTGGCGCAGGGGGTGATTAACGCTGATCTCCGCATTCAATGCCTGACTGCCCCCTTGCAGGTGCAGAGCGGACCGGAACTGTTCGGTGCGGCCAGCTGGATCGCGATCGATGGCGAAACGGTCGAGAGTGATGGTCAACTGACTGGTGCCATCACGATCCAGGAGGTCGAGGCTGCGGCCGGGGGCGAGAAAGCGCTCAAGGCGGTTACCGGCAAGGGCGCCCCAGGCGGCTCCAAGCATCAGCAGCACCAATCCGGTATGCACAAGCAGCGGCCCCGCCCGTCCGATGACTCCGCGCCGCGCCGCCAGCCTCTGCGGCTGGCGTTGTACCTGCCAGCCGTTTGTTCGTAGCACTGTTTCCAGTTGAGCTAAGCCTTGATTGCCGTTCGGACAAGGCAGGCTCTCGGCGATGGCCAATTTGCTCAGCTGGCGCGGGGTGCGGTAGTCGATCCACCGCCGGGCTGCCACCAGGGCCGGCCACTGGCGCCGCCAGCTGCAGAGGATCAGGGCGAGGCCGAGCCAGGCCAGCAAGGCCAGAAACCAACTGCTGGAATACACATGATCGAGCTGCAGCTGCAGCACCTGTTCGCCGTGAAGCAGGCCTAGCCATGGAGTGCTGCTGTAGGCATCGATGTAACTGACGGGGGAATCACCCTGTGGGATCGCGGTACCCACGGCACTGGCGAGGGCGATCAGCAGCAGCAGCACGATGGCCAGCCTCAGATCGCTGAGCCAGGCTGCCAGGCGTTTCAGCGGGGCCATGGCCATCAACTCCAGCGGGCCAGAAGGGTAAGCAACCCAGTGGTGAGTAGCACCAGACCACTGGCTGGCGGAACCCAGCGGCTGATGCCCCGTAGGGCCAACAATTTCGGAATGGTTGCTGCAAAGGTGCCTGCGAGCAGCAGGGGCAGCACCTGGCCAATGCCGAAGCTGCTGAGCAGGGCCACTCCCACCAGGGGACGACCGCTCTGGGCAATCCAGCCCAGCAGTACTGCCAACACCGGTGTGGTGCAAGGTGAGGCCGCCAGCCCAAACGCCAGTCCAGCCGCGACCGGCGCCAGTGGGGTCGGCACCTTCTGGCGCCATCGTTCTGGATCTGGACCGCTGGGGAGCGGAATGCGCAGCACTCCCAGCAAGTTGAGACCCATCGTCACAGCCAGGATGGCCACCAATGTGGGGATCAGTGCCGGCACCTGGCCGTAGATCCGGCCCAGCAGACCGCTGATGCTCCCCAGCACCACCAGGGCACCGACGATCCCGCTTGAGAAGGCCAGG
The DNA here is from genome assembly GCF_000737595.1 of Synechococcus sp. KORDI-52. Lineage (NCBI taxonomy): Bacteria > Bacillati > Cyanobacteriota > Cyanophyceae > Synechococcales > Synechococcaceae > Synechococcus > Synechococcus sp. KORDI-52. The sequence goes on from NZ_CP006271.1 coordinate 972,954, forward strand.
CTGCGCTGCCAGGGCTGTTGGCCATCGTCAAAGCCTGCGAGATAGGCCAGGGTCACCGGCAACAACGACAGCGAACAGGGCCCCAGGCTGGTGAGGGCACCGCCAACGAACACCAGCGCCAGGGTCAGGGGGCCAGGATCCTCCAAGGCGCGTTTCAGCAGCTGCTCGCTGCTCTGGGCCAAATCGGAGAGCAGCAGCAGGTCCACGGGTGCCCTTGAGTACGCCAAGCCTATCCAGGCAAGACGATGGTCAGACCAGGCTCAGCGTTGGCGCAACGACCGTTGTCGCCTGTTCGGGCGTCCCCCGATCAAGCCGGTGGATTCCAGCGAGCAGCGGATCAACAGCCCCATGATCACCAGGCTCGACATCAGCGAGTTGCCGCCATAACTGATCAAGGGCAGCGGCAGACCTGTGGTGGGCATGGCTCCGGAAGCCACGGCGATGTTCAGGATCGACTGGCCCACCAGGATCGTGGTGCAACCGATGGCCACTAGCCGTGCCTGATTGCTGCGACAGCGCAGAGCCACCCGCAGCCCGACCCAGGCCACCAGCATCAGAAAGAGCAAGAGGAGTATTGAGCCCACAAAGCCGAATTCTTCTGCGAACACCGCATAGATGAAATCGGTGCTCTGGATCGGCAGGTATTGAAGCTTTTGGGTGGAGAGACCGTAGCCCTGCCCCATCCATCCGCCGGATCCAATCGCCAAAAGGCTCTGCACGAGTTGATAGCCATCACCCATGGGATCGTTCCAGGGATCCAGAAACGACACCACCCTTAAGCGTTGATACTCGTTGATCAGGATGCTGGCGGTGCCCAGAAGCGAACCGGCCAAGGCGGTGCCCAGCAGGCTGCGCCAGCGCAAGCCTGCCCCCATGGCCACCATCCAGAGCGTGAGTCCTATCAGGGCGGCGGTGGAAAGATTGGGTTGCTTGAGGATCAGCAACAACAATCCGCCGAAGCTGCCGAGCCAGAGCAACTTCTGGTCCAGGCTCATCCGACCCCAGGGTGCGAACAGGTTGGCAGCCTGCAACACCACAAAAGGTTTCACCAGTTCCGACGGCTGCACTTGCAGCGGGCCCAGCACCAGCCAGCGGCTGGCGCCATTGACGGTGGTGCCCATCACCAGGGTGGCGGCGATCAGCAGGCAGCCCATCCACAACCCTGGGCCTGACCAGCGCAGCCACTGCCGCATGTTGGTGGAGATCGTGATGCCGAGCAGGCTCCAGCTGACGATCAGCCAGAGCGCCTGTCGTTTCAGATAAAAGCCACCGTCGCCCATTTCCCGCAGGGCCACCCACCAGCTTGCGGATGCCAGCACGACCAGGCCTGCCACACTCCAGAAGCCGGCAAGTCCAATCAGCAAGCGAGCTTCCGACGGCCAGAGCTGCCAGGGAAGCGGCAGCAGTCGCTGAAACCGTGCTTTGTTGCGACTCCCGCTCTTCTGACCCCTGGTGGAGATGGACTTGTGCGCTGTGGCGTTCACCTGGGCTGAACAAGGGGAATCGGTATGACCCATTGAGCCGTGAAAGCGTTCCTTTGCCAAGCCAAACGTTCTGCCCTCTAGGCAGATCTCAGGCGTTCATGCTCCACTTCCCATTGCACGTGAGACCCCCAGGATTGCTGGCGCACCCAGCAGCGGCCCCCGTGACAGCGCAGCAGCTGGAACGGCGGAAGATCGGAGGGCTGGTTATCGAGCCGCACGAAGCTGCCTGGCTGCAAAAGTGCTACCACCTTGGCGGGTTGGGGGCGGTGGCTGGACACGAGTCTCAAATCTTGTTGGACAAAATCCTCCCGGGAGAATCGGTTGCAACCGCTGGATCGCCGGTTTTCTTCGGGATCGGTCTGCTTTTATGTCGTAATGGCGTCCAAACAGCGTCTTGATCTGGAACTCCTGACCCGTGGCTTGGTCAGTTCACGGCAACAGGCACAGCAGCTCATCCGTGCAGGCAAAGTGCGCGACGGCGCTGGCATGTTGCTGGACAAGCCCGGAACGGAAGTTACGCCCGATCGGGAACTGCAGGTGGAACAGCCCCCCCGCTTCGTCTCTCGGGGTGGCGAAAAACTGTTGGCCGGCTTGAAGGCTTTTCCTGTGAGGGTGGAGGGTCGCGTCTGCCTGGATGGCGGCATCTCCACGGGGGGGTTCACCGACTGCCTGCTGCAGCACGGTGCCACACGTGTTTATGGCGTTGATGTGGGCTATGGCCAGACAGCCTGGAGCCTGCGTACTGACGACCGGGTGGTGCTGCGGGAACGCACCAACCTGCGGCATCTCCAGCCTGATCAGTTGTATGGCGAGAACGATCACTGGCCCACCCTGGCGGTCACTGATGTGTCGTTCATTTCCCTGCGGTTAATCCTTCCGGCGTTGCGCCGGTTGTTGCGGGGCTCCGACACCGATGCGCTGGTGCTGGTGAAGCCGCAGTTTGAGGTGGGCAAAAGCCGCGTTGGCAAGGGGGGCGTGGTCCGTGATCCAGCAGCCCACCGAGATGCCATTGAATCAGTCATTGCAGCGGCGAGAGAGTCGGGTTGGCAGCCCAAGGGCCTGGTGGCTTCCCCGATCACTGGACCTGCCGGCAACCACGAGTACGTGCTCTGGTTGGGGGAGGGAAATGCCGCTGTTTTGCCGGATCTCGATGCTTTGGTGGCGCAAACCCTCCAGAGTTGACGGCCAATAAAAAAGCCCGGTGTTGAACCGGGCTTGAAATTTGCTTTGGAGCAGAGTTCAGTTGCCGACGTTGACCTGCCGACCCCCGGTGCAGAGCTCCACCTTGATAATGCGGCCACCCTGCTTTTGGATGCGCTGTTGTTCAGCGAACCAGCTGTCGTAGGGCACCCACTTGGTGAAGAAGGTGTTCTGCAATTCGCGTTGCGTCCGAACCTTTTCAGGGCTGGGGATGCAAGCGGTGACTTTGAACAACCGCATGGGGCTCAGTTGCCGAGACCGGAGCAGATGTAGTCGAAGTAGACACCCATTTCCTTGCCGGCATCAGGGCCGACGAGTCCGGCTGTCACTTCCTTCATGGCCTGGATGGCCTGAACGGTGGCGCCGATGGGAACACCCAGTGAGTTGTAGGTCTCCTTAAGGCCGTTCAGAACACGCTCGTCGAGGATCGAGGTATCGCCAGCCAGCATTGCGTAGGTGGAATACCGCAGGTAGTAGTCCAAGTCGCGGATGCAGGCTGCGTAGCGGCGGGTGGTGTACATGTTGCCGCCGGGACGGGTGATGTCCGAGTACAGCAGAGCCTTGGCCACAGCATCGCGAATGATGGCCGAAGCATTGGCGCTGATGGTGGCGGCAGCGCGCACGCGCAGTTCACCGCTGGCGAAATACGACTCGAGGCTGCCCATCGATGCCGTGTCCAGGTAGAGACCCTGGACGTCCGACTTGTTGATGACGTTGGTGATGGCGTCTTGCATGGATCCGTGAGGAGGCGAGGGAGAAAATCAGCGTGCGGTTCAGGCGAGGGCGCCAACCACATAGTCGAAGTAGGTGCCGGCTTCCTCTGCGTCGGCTCCTGTGAGGAGGCCCATGGCGACGATCTTCATTTCGCGCACGGATTCAGCCAATGCTTCCAGGGGAGTACCCAGGGAGCGGTAGAGCTCTTTCGCGCCAATCACACCGATCTCTTCGATCGGAGTGACGTCACCGGCAACGATGCCGTAGGTGACGAGACGGAGGTAGTAATCCATGTCGCGCAGACATGTGGCAGTCATCTCTTCGCCGTAGGCATTGCCGCCGGGGGAGATGACATCGGGACGCTTCTGGAACAGCTGACCACCAGCCTGCTTGACGATGCGCTCGCGGCTCTCGCACAGGACCTGGGCCACGCGCAGACGGCGTTGACCGCCGGTGACGAAGGCTTTGATCTGGTCGAGTTCGCCAGGGCTGAGGTAGCGGGCTTCGGCGTCCGCGTTGATGATCGAGTTGGAGACGATGCTCATGCAGTTCTGCCTCGAAACAAGCGGCCGCCCGTAGGAGACCGGTATCCGGTGAATAAGGGGTGATCCCGAGGGATCGCGTCTCAGACTAAAGGCTGGGACAGGGGGTCGAAGCGTTGGGAGTGAGACTTGTTCACATCGGTCAACACTGACCGGGGTGAGCTCGCTCCTTTGGATTCGGCTGATGCATTCTGCGCTGACGATGGCCAGGGAAATTTGGCCAGGTAACAGTTCTTCACGGCGCATCTGTTTTGAGGAGAAGCCCTGGCATTACTGCGATCTGCGAGATCGCCCCTGATGTGGTTACGACGCACAAAAATGATCCCGATGAGGCCTTACTTCACCGGGATCGGATCACAAAAAACACCGTGATTTGTGGGGGCTGTTTGTCAGCGAAATGGAAACCTGAGGATCAGATCGCGTCGCCCGTGGGGGGATTCAGGCCGGCATTGCCGCGGTAAAGCGAGGCCGTGCGCTGGATGGTGGCTTGGTTGACCCCTGATGCGGTCGCCATGCCGTCGATGCGGGGCACCGTCGTGCTGATCCGTTCCGCCAATAGTTCAGTCACGGCAGCGCCATGACCCGCTTGAGCGCGGGTGATCAGGAAGCGGCTGGTTTCCGCTGGGGTTGTGGCCCGTCCCAGCAGAGCCAAACCTGCCGCGGACGCGGCCCGAAGGGGCGCCATCGTGGCGATTCGGTTCTGGAACGCTTCGCTCATCGCCACTTCAGCAATGAACTCGGTCAGGTCAATGTCTTGATTGCGCAGCCGTGATTCCGCGCTGATCAGACGCTCATTCCCTGTGGGGACACGGTTGAGAAGTTGCTTGTAAGTTGCATTCACAGCAGTCTGGAGCTCATCTTCGCTGCACGGCTGTTTCAGCTCCAGCGTTGCGGGAAGTCCACCCCGCAAGCGGAATCCTGCAGCCCCTCCCGTGACAAGAGCCATTCCCATGCGTGGGAGCGCTTGCCCGCTCCGCGCATTGGAAGAAATCAGCTCAACGCTCCATGTCCGGCCACCAATGCTGCTTGGCGTTGAGTTGCTGGCTCGCCGCATCGGGAAGCCAGTCTTTTTGGACGCAAGACCTTGTTGACGCACCATCGACAGCCAACTGGGCGCTGCGGCGTTTCCGAACGTCGTTGTCGAGAAGTCTTGGGTGGCTGTCTTTTGCGTGTCCGGCAGGTTGCGTGGCGTTACATCGCCACTGCTGCGGAATGCTTCGGACCGCTTTGTTTCAGGACGGCTTCCGAGGCTGAGGTCAGCGGCAGCTTCAAGCTTGAGAGCACGTGACCAGCCTGGAGTTCGGCGTGCAGTCACATCACCGGGTGTGATGAAACGTTCGTAGGGGACTGTGTCGGCCCCAAAAGCTTCGCCGTAGTCCTTGCTGTCGATTAATGCATCCACCACTCCATAGAAACCTTGGCGTGCGGCTGTATCGAAAAGCGCGTCGATTTCCCAGCGACCGAAGGTGGGTCTGCCCAGCAAACGGCGATGCATCACTTCGATCGCCTTCACGATGTAGAGGCCGCTCCAGTAGCGGCGTCGGAAAGCATCGGATTTGGCGACTGCCCGAACAAAATCCTTCAGCGAGATATCTCCGTTTTCGAGGCGGGCTTCATCAGAACTCATGCGCTCTCCCGCATAGCCGCCGTTGCCGAGCACTTGCACGTACACAGCCTTGATCACGGCTTGGGTGCTGGCCTCAGTCGTGCGAACGCTGGGCTGACCACCTCGCCCTGGATTCACAGTGCCACCCGTGGCGATCTGCTGAAGTCGCATCACGCGTGGACCACCCTTGCGGGGGCGGCTTTTGCGGAAACTGTCGCTGTCCAGTTGGCCAGGGCTGTTGAGGCCGTTGCTCACGAGCAATCGGCGGCTGTCGTAGCCGTAGGGGGCTGGTCGGGTGGCCACTGAGGCGGTTCCACTCGGGAAGATGGCTCCGAATTTGTTCGCCACCGGATCATTGCCACCGCCGTAGACGTGCTGGTCGGCAAAGGGCTGGCGGTAGGAGGCGTAAAGGGTGACGTATTGCGGCGCGCCATCGAAGGGAGCGCTGAAGTTGAACAGCTTGCGGTTGGAGCCCCATCCGGCACTTTCCTGGGCCTCGGTGCCGAGATCCCGCAGGTAGGGAACGGTCTCCTCCCCGAAGGCTTGGGCGTATTCGGAGGAATTCACCAGCACATCCACGAGACCATTGAGGCCTTGGTCGCTGAGGATCGCGAACGACTTGCGGAATTCCTCAAGGGAGCTGATGCCCCGGCCAAGGAAGTGGCGGTAGGCCAGTTCCACCACGCGACTGTTGACGAAACCGTCGTGGAATTGCTGGCGGTATTCCTTGCTGCGGCCAAGGGCGCGAATGAATTCGCGCATTGAGATCTGGCCTTGGGCAACGGCGCTGGCCTTGTCCGAACAGGGGGTCTGGGAATAGCCCTTGGCGATGTCGCGCTCAAACACCTGGCGGTAGGCGGCGCGGATGATTTCCGCCTTCTCGGCACCGGAGAGACCCGGCCGCATCTCAAACAGCTGGCGTCCCTCGGAAGCCAGGGCGTAGATCGCCGGCAGCTGCAGACCTTGTTGAACAGGGCTTCCCTGACGTTGCTTGGTGCTGGGGGTGGGGATGGCCAGCTCCTGCAACAGCACGTTGAAGCAGTCGATGGTCATCTGACGCGCTTCAGGACGATCGCGCAGCAGCTGGGCTGAGGCGGCGCGCATCTCCTGAAGAGCCACGTTGGTCGCGGCTAGAGAGCAATTCTCGAGAAGGATGTCCCGCAACCCGCGGGTGTTCACCGCAAGGATGCTGGGGTCGCCGGCGACCAGGGCGTAGCCCACATAGCGCAGGAACCAGCCCATGTCGCGTACCGACTTGCGCATGAACGCCGGGCCGTATTTGGCCACGCTGATGGCGTTGAAGCCAGTGGGGAGCACCACACGAATATCGGCATCCCCGCCGGCCCCTTCGAAAAGACGGGTTAGAAAGTTTCCTCTTTTTGTAGTGCCGCTGTCGCCAGTGAAGGTACGTACCGATTGTTCAAAAGCAGCCTGGTCAGATGCCATTGGTGTTACTTCCCGGCCACTGGCACGTCCGGTCTCGCCCGTCGTCAAGGGCGCTTCCAGGAAGGAGAGGGGCGTGCCGCCCACAAAAATTCTGTTAGCGGCACGGGCCACGATGGCCTCGGCGTTGGCCGCAATGATTCGGGACGCTTCGATCCGGTCCTGACCGGTGCGGAAGAAGGTCACAAGACTGTCCAGTTCCCCATTGTCAGGGAAACGGTCCTGCTGCTCTGCCTGACGGACGCTGGAGAGCGGCAGCGTGTCGAACAGTTGGGGAGACACGCGCGGGCTGCCGCTGCTGGCGGTCACTGTCATCGACGAAAGCAAGCCGGATCGCGCCACGTTACGGCTGCCGGGATGGTGCTCCGTGGCCCCATGAACAAATGTTTGCAGGCGTTGAGGGGCCGCTGCTGCTCGACGGGTTTGGCGTGAAAAGCTCGCAGGCGCGAAATCTGCGCTGCATGACCCACTCCAACCCCAGTGATGCTGCGACCCCCGTGGTGAGTGCGTTCTATGACCGCTTTCCTTTTCCGGGGGATCCGCTTCAGGACGGACCGCCACCTGGATACAACTGGCGTTGGTGTCACCGCAGCGTTCTGGCCGCGGTGCACGGATCGATCCCAGCTGGCATGGAGGTGCCGCGGATCCTCGATGCCGGTTGCGGCACCGGCGTTAGCACCGACTACCTCTGCCATCTCAACCCGGGTGCAGACGTGCTCGGGGTGGACATCAGTGATGGGGCTCTGGCGGTGGCGCGGGAACGCTGTCAGCGCTCTGGAGCGGCCCAACAGGTGAGCTCTTTGCGTCAGGAGCAGCGCAGCCTGCTGGACCTCGATGGGGAGGGTTCCTTTGACTACATCAATTCGGTGGGGGTGCTGCATCACCTGGATCAGCCGGAAGCGGGCCTGCGCTCCCTCGCAGATCGCTTGGCACCGTCCGGTCTCCTTCACCTCTTTCTTTACTCCGATGCGGGGCGCTGGGAGATCCATCGGACCCAGAAAGCGCTGAGTCTTCTGAATGCCGGCACAGGGTCGGAGGGCCTGCATCTGGGCCGGGAGCTGTTCGAGACCCTGCCCGAGGGCAACCGCCTCGCCCGTCATCACCGCGAACGCTGGGCCGTGGATTGCGCTCCTGATGCCAATTTCGCCGACATGTACCTGCACCCGCAGGAGACCAGCTACAACCTCGAGCGTCTCTTCGCGTTCATCGAAACGGCGGGTTTGCATTTCGCCGGCTTCTCCAATCCGGAGGTCTGGGATCCCGCTCGCCTGTTGAAGGGTGAGTTGCTGGAGCGAGCCCAAGCCTTGCCGCCGCGTCAGCAGTGGGAGCTCATCGAGCAGTTGGATCCCGACATCAGCCATTTCGAGTTCTTCCTGTCTGCTGCGCCCGTGGAGCGAGCTCGGTGGAGTGATGAGGCCCTTGGTCTGGCCAGGGCCTTGGTTCAGCCCTGCCTCTGGGGGGAACCCGATCCAATTCTTGGTCGCAACATGGAACCGATCCAGCTCAGCGATGCCGACCGCACTCTGCTGCGGAATGTTGCTGAACAGCCAGAGCAAACGCTGGGGGCCCTTGCATCCCCCGATCTGATCCGCGATCTTGTGGATCGCCAGCTGCTGCTGCTGAAGGAATAACAGCAGCGAACGCGTGATAGATTCCGCGCGCCATTTCAGGCAGCGCTTGGAAGATTTTTACCGTCTTCAACGTCGCCTGCTGTTGGCCACCGTTCTGGTGTCTCTGGTCACGGTTCCGATCGTGGCCCTCACCATGAATATCTCGGTGGCCAGCAGTGTTCTTGTGGGTTCCTGCGCCGGACTTCTGTACGTGCGCTTGCTGGCTCGCAGTGTGGCCCGGCTCAGTGACCAGTCCCGTGGACTGGGGCGTTTTCAGCTCATCGTTCCAACCCTGCTTGTGGTTGGTTCGGCCAAGCTGCCTCAACTCGATCTGTTGCCGGCCTTCCTGGGATTCCTTCTCTACAAGCCCGCCCTGATTCTTCAGCACGTTTTTGACGACCGCTGAGTCTGAGCACTTTTCTCTGCACCCATGGCTTTGTTGCCCCTACCACTCCCGTTCGCAGAACTGGAAGTGGGTCACCACCTGTACTGGCAGATCGGCGATCTGTATCTGCATGGCCAGGTGTTCCTGAGCTCCTGGATCCTGATCGGCATCCTTCTCGCTGTGGTGCTTGTCGGCACCCGCGGGATGAAACGTGACCCGATCGGTCTGCAGAACCTGCTCGAATTCCTCTGGAACTTCATCCGCGACATTGCCCGCGACAACATCGGCGAGAAGTACTACCGCGACTGGCTGCCGTTCATCGGCACCCTGTTCCTGTTCATCTTCGTGAGCAACTGGGGTGGAGCCCTGATCCCCTGGAAGATCTTTGAACTCCCTGAGGGTGAGCTCGGCGCTCCCACCGCAGACATCAACACCACTGTGGCGATGGCTCTGCTGGTTTCACTCGCGTACTTCTATGCCGGCCTGAGCCGTAAGGGTCTTCGCTTCTTCGAGCTGTACGTGGAGCCGACCCCGATCATGCTCCCGTTCAAGATCATCGAGGAATTCACCAAGCCTCTCTCCCTCTCCTTCCGTCTGTTCGGAAACATCCTTGCCGACGAATTGGCTGTGGGCGTGCTGGTGTACCTGGTTCCGCTGATCGTGCCCCTGCCTGTGATGCTTCTGGGTCTGTTCACCAGTGCGATTCAGGCTCTGATCTTCGCGACCCTGGCGTCCTTCTACATCGGTGAAGGCCTCCACGAGGCCCACTAAAAACCGATCTCCTCTATCGCCTGAGAACGGCGATCTGCTAAACACATCCGCGCGCAGGTCCGGCATTGCACCCGGGCCCGTTCCTTCGGGAATGTCCCTGCGCGGGGGGAACCGATCCCCAAGTCCATTCCGTACAGCGCTCCCCAGCGCTTCCCCTTACACCACCCAACATGGATTCCATCACCTCCGCCGCTTCCGTTGTGGCTGCTGGCCTGGCAGTCGGCCTCGCCGCCATCGGCCCTGGTATCGGTCAGGGCACCGCGTCCGGCGGCGCTGTTGAGGGCATCGCCCGTCAGCCCGAAGCCGAAGGCAAGATCCGCGGCACCCTGCTGCTGTCCCTGGCGTTCATGGAATCGCTGACCATCTACGGCCTGGTGGTGGCTCTGGTGCTCCTGTTCGCCAACCCCTTCGCCGGCTGATCAGTGCAGGGGGATCGCTGATCCCCCTCCTGAACTCCTTGTATCGATTCCTTCCCAGCGCACCTTTCCATGACCTGGCTTCTGCTCGCTGAAGCAGGTGTTCCGGAGGGAGGTCTTTTTGACCTCGATGCCACCCTTCCGCTGATGGCGGTTCAGGTGGTTCTCCTCACCTTCCTGCTCAATGTCCTCTTCTTCCGTCCGGTCGGCAAGGTCGTGGAAGATCGTGAGGGCTACATCTCCACCAGTCGTGCTGATGCCAAGCAGAAGCTCGCCCAGGTTGAACGCCTGGAGGCTGATCTGGCTGAACAGCTGAAAGGTGCCCGTCAGGCCGCTCTGGCCGTGATTGTTGAGGCGGAACAAGAAGTTGACCGTCTTTACCGCGAAGCTCTGGCCCAGGCGGAAGCTGAAGCCAACCGCACCAAAGAGGAAAGCCGGCGTGCCATCGAGGCCGAGCGTGAATCTGCCCGCACCCAGCTCAAGGGGCAGGTGGATCAGCTGAGCTCCACGATCATCAACCGTTTGCTGGCCGCGTGATGACCCTCAATCTCAATCCGCTCGAAACTAATCTGGTCAACCTGGTCATCGTGATCGGGCTCCTGTTTTGGTTCCTTCGCGGTTTCCTGGGAGGAATCCTGGAACGCCGCCGCGCCGCCATTCTTCAGGAGTTGCAGGACGCTGAGTCCCGCCTGAAAACCGCCACCGAAAACCTGAGCCAGGCCCAGTCCGAGTTGGCTGCTGCCCAGCAGAAAGCCGAGAAGATTCGTGCTGATGGCCAGGCCCGCGCTGCAGGCATTCGTGCCGAAGGCGAGAAGCGCACCATTTCTGTGATGGCAGCCATCAAGGCCGGTGCTGATGCTGATGCAGAGGCCGACGCTGCTCGGATCAAGGACAGCCTGCGTCGTGAGGCCGCTCTTGAGGCAATCGACAAGGCCCTTGCAGAACTGCCGGGTCGTCTTGATGCCAGCGCTCAGGCCAAGTTGATCGATTCCACCATCAAAAATCTGGAGAACGCCTGATGCCTCTCCTCAACTCTCTGGCCACCCCCTACGCCGAAGCCCTGCTTCAGGTCACCGAGGCCCGTGGTGAGTCTGAAACCGTTGCCGATCAATGCAAACAATTGCTTGTGATCTGGAACGACTCGCAAGATTTCCGCCACGCCATGGTGTCCCCGGTTCTCGAACCGGACGCCAAGAAGAAAGCTCTCAAGGTGTTGGTTGGTGAGGATGTAACGCCTTCCGTTCTCAACCTTCTCAAGGTGTTGGCGGATCGGCAGCGACTCCTTGCCTTCGATGCGGTATTGCTTCGCTACCTCGAGCTTTATCGCGAGCAACAGGGCATCACCCTGGCTCAGGTCCGCTCAGCCCAGGCTCTCAGCGAAGAGCAGCAAGCTGCTCTTTCCAAGAAGGTGCAGGCCATGGCCGGCACCAACAAGGTCGACATCGACCTCAGTGTGGATCCGTCCCTAATCGGCGGTTTCGTCGTGAGTCTCGGATCTCAGGTGATCGACGCCAGCCTGTCTGGCCAGGTTCGTCGCCTTGGTCTGGCACTCGCTAAGGCGAGCTGACCTCACCCCTTCCTCCACCGCTCCTTCCTCCCCCACTCCCAGCTGGGATCACACGCCATGGTTTCCATCCGTCCTGACGAGATCAGCGCCATCCTCAAGAAGCAGATTGAGGACTACGACAAGTCGGTTTCCGTCAGCAATGTCGGCACCGTTCTGACCGTGGGCGACGGCATCGCCCGCGTTTACGGCCTGCAGCAAGCCATGGCTGGCGAACTCATTGAATTTGAGGACGGCACCGAAGGCATCGCCCTGAACCTCGAAGACGACAACGTCGGCGCGGTGCTGATGGGTGAGGGATACGGCATTCAGGAAGGCAGCACGGTGAAAGCCACCGGCAAGATCGCCGCTGTGCCCGTGGGTGAAGCCATGCTGGGCCGGGTGGTGAACTCCCTGGGCCGCGCCATCGACGGCAAGGGCGAAATCGCCACCAGCGAGACGCGCCTGATCGAATCCATGGCGCCCGGCATCATTCAGCGCAAGTCGGTGCACGAGCCGATGCAGACCGGCATCACCGCCATCGATGCGATGATCCCCGTCGGCCGTGGCCAGCGCGAGCTGATCATTGGTGACCGCCAGACCGGCAAGACCGCCATCGCGATCGACACGATCCTGAACCAGGCGGATCAGGACATGATCTGCGTTTACGTCGCTGTGGGTCAGAAGGCTGCTTCCGTGGCCAACGTCGTTGAAGTTCTGCGCGAGCGCGGTGCCCTCGACTACACCGTGATCGTGGCGGCCAACGCCTCTGAGCCCGCTGCGCTGCAGTACCTGGCTCCCTACACCGGCGCCACCATCGCCGAGTACTTCATGTACAAGGGCAAGGCCACCCTGGTGATCTACGACGATCTGTCCAAGCAGGCTGCTGCCTATCGCCAGATGTCGCTGCTGCTGCGTCGTCCGCCCGGTCGTGAGGCCTACCCCGGCGACGTCTTCTACTGCCACAGCCGTCTGCTGGAGCGTGCAGCCAAGTTGTCGGATGCCATGGGCAAGGGTTCCATGACCGCCCTGCCGATCATCGAAACCCAGGCCGGTGACGTTTCGGCCTACATCCCCACCAACGTGATTTCGATCACGGACGGTCAGATCTTCCTCAGCTCCGACTTGTTCAACTCCGGTCTGCGTCCTGCAATCAACGTGGGTATCTCCGTGAGCCGGGTCGGCGGTGCTGCCCAAACTAAGGCCATCAAGAAGATTGCCGGCACCTTGAAACTGGAGCTGGCCCAGTTTGACGAGCTGGCCGCCTTCTCCCAGTTCGCTTCTGACTTGGACGCCTCCACCCAGCAGCAGCTGGAGCGCGGCAAGCGTCTGCGTGAGCTGCTCAAGCAGCCCCAGTTCAGCCCCCTGATCCTGGCTGAGCAGGTCGCCATCGTTTACGCCGGTGTGAAGGGCCTGATTGACGACGTCCCTGTCGAGAAGGTTGTCGATTTCTCCCGTGAACTGCGCGAGTACCTCAAGTCCAACAAGGCTGAGTTCATCACCGAGATCCAGGAGAAGAAGGTGATGAGCCCTGAGGCGGAGGCGATCCTCAAGGACGCCATCACCGAAGTCGTGTCCACCATGGTCGCTTCCGCGGCCTGACGGAGCTGCCGACATGGCGAATCTCAAGGAAATCCGAGACCGAATTAAGTCGGTTAAAAACACCCGCAAGATCACCGAGGCCATGCGCCTAGTGGCTGCGGCCAAGGTGCGCCGCGCCCAGGAGCAAGTGCTCCGCAGCCGTCCCTTCGCGGATCGTTTGGCGCGGATCCTGGAAAACCTCCAGTCCCGCATGCGTTTCGAAGATGCGGCATCTCCCCTGATGCAGCAGCGCGATGTGGAGACCATCACCCTGGTGGCGGTCACCGGCGATCGCGGCCTGTGTGGTGGCTACAACGCCAACATCATCAAGCGCACGGAACAGCGTTTTGCTGAGCTGAAGGGCAAAGGCTTCGATGTGAAGCTGCTGCTGATCGGCACCAAAGCCATCGGCTACTTCACCCGTCGGGACTACCCGATCCAGGCCACCTTCTCCGGCCTGGAACAGGTGCCCACCGCCGATGAAGCCAACACGATCTCCACAGATCTGCTGGCTGAATTCCTGGCTGAAAGCACCGATCGCGTTGAACTGATCTTCACCAAGTTCATCAACCTGGTGAGCTGCAAGCCTGTTGTTCAGACCCTGCTGCCCTTGGATCCCCAAGACATCGCTGATCCAGAGGATGAGATCTTCCGTCTCACCACCAAGGATGGCCTTCTCACCGTTGAGCCAGGTGCAGGCCCTGCCAACACCGAGCCGAAGATTCCTTCGGACATCGTGTTTGAGCAGACTCCCGAACAGCTGCTGAATGCACTGCTTCCCCTGTATTTGCAGAATCAGATGCTGCGTTCCCTGCAGGAATCGGCAGCCTCCGAGCTGGCCAGCCGGATGACGGCCATGAACAACGCCAGCGACAACGCCAAGGAGTTGGCCAAGACCCTCACCCTTGACTACAACAAGGCCCGTCAGGCTGCGATTACCCAGGAGATCCTGGAAGTTGCAGGTGGTGCTGCCGCTGTTGGCTAACGATTTCGGCTGATCCTTTCGATCGATTGATCCATCCATCGAATGCCGGTCCTTCGGGGCCGGCTTTTTTGTGCCGTGTTAACGGTGAAGCGGAGCGGTTTGAGGGTGTGGGCGTGCTTCAGCTTCATCAGCTCTTCCCCACCGTGGTGGCAACAACGCAACTGCCTCTCGACGCCCTGCAGCAGGCGTCTTGCATGCAGGCTCTGCTGGAGCTTCGCGGCGAGGCCGAGGGCAACCCCAGCGAGGGTTGTGCCTGGACGGGAGATCTGCAAGGGGTGTGGCAGTTGCATCAACAGCAGCCCTTTCAGTCCCTGGCCCAGCTGGTGGCCGATCAGGCCTGGAGCTATCTCGATTCGCTTGGGTTTGAGCGAAGCCAAGTGGCCATGCATCTGCAGCGTTGCTGGCCTGTGATCAGTGATTGGGATCAAGCGGTTGGCCGCCATCACCACCCCAATGCCCATCTCAGTGCTGTGCTCTACCTCACGGGTACGGGCTCGGGAGAGGAGGGCGTGTTGCGGCTGCATGCGTCCCAGCAATCCAATGAGTTGGTGCCGGGTTTGGCGGTGGGTTATGGCGGCCCGATTGCTGAAGGCCACCTGTTGAACCAGTCCCACTGGGATCTGGCCCCACGCCCGGGGTTGCTCGTGTTGTTTCCGTCGAGCCTGCAGCACAGCGTTCTGCCCAACGACGCCCCAGACGAGCTGCGCTGTTCCATCAGTTTTGATTTCGTGCTGACTGCACCAGTGCAGGGTGGTTCGCCGGAGTATCTGGCGCCCCATCCCTGCCATTGGGACTCGCTGGCCGAGCCCATTGCCTGAGAGAATGCGGCCTCTTCCTTGATGAGCCCGGCATGACCGACGTGGCCACATACACCGTCCGCGCCGAGTTCGAAGGCGAAACCCACAGCTTTTCCTGCCGCGCCGATCAGACGGTGCTGAATGCTGCTGAGGCCGCTGGCATCACCCTTCCCAGCTCCTGCTGTTCCGGGGTGTGCACCACCTGTGCTGCGGTGATCAGCGAGGGCAGAGTTGAGCAGCC
The DNA here is from genome assembly GCF_000737595.1 of Synechococcus sp. KORDI-52. Lineage (NCBI taxonomy): Bacteria > Bacillati > Cyanobacteriota > Cyanophyceae > Synechococcales > Synechococcaceae > Synechococcus > Synechococcus sp. KORDI-52. The sequence continues at coordinate 988,272 of NZ_CP006271.1, forward strand.
CGATGCCATGGGTGTGAAGGGTGAGCTTCAGCAGCAGGGCTACAGCCTGCTGTGTGTGGCTTTCCCGCGGGCCGATCTCACCCTCAAGGCGGGGCAGGAGGATGCGCTTTACGAAGCTCAGTTCGGTCAATACCAGAAGTGAGGCTCATCAGCCTGCAACGCCAATTCCTCTGGCCTGCTGATGTGCCATTGGTGGAGCTGCGCAGCTGGATTCGCCAGCAGTTGGCGGCAGATGGTGATGTGTTGCGTTGGGCCCTCACTTCGGTTCGCTCCAGCGCCGATGGTGGCCGAATTGTTGACGTGGAGGCGGTGATCAGCGCATGAGCTCGGCCCCGATGCCAACGCTGATGCTGGTGCCGACGGGCATCGGTTGTGACATTGGCGGCTATGCCGGTGACGCCCTGCCGTCAGCGCGTTTGCTGGCTGCAGCGAGTGGCTGCCTGATCACCCATCCCAATGTGATGAACGGGGCTTCGCTGTACTGGAGCGATTCCCGCGTGCACTACGTGGAGGGCTATGGCCTCGATCGTTTTGCCATGGGTGAGTGGGCCCTGCGGCCGGTGCGGAGGCAACGGATCGGTTTGCTGTTAGATGCCGGGATCGAGCCCGAGCTGGCTCATCGCCAGATTCAGGTGGCCGAAGGCTGCCGCGCCAGCTTGGGACTGGATATCGGTCCGGTGATTTCAACGGATGCACCGCTCGAGGTGACGCTCGAGCGTGGTGCCAGTGGTGCCAGCTGGGGACGATTGGGGTGTCCCGATGCCTTGCTGCGGGCCGGTGAACGCTTGAAGCAGGCTGGGGCGACGGCGATTGCGGTGGTGGCCCGCTTCCCGGAGGATCCCGAGAGTGAGGAGTTGGCGGCTTATCGCCAGGGCAGTGGCGTGGATGCTCTGGCCGGTGCTGAAGCGGTGGTCAGCCACCTGCTGGTGAAGCACCTGCAGACCCCCTGTGCCCACGCGCCAGCTTTGGACCCATTGCCCCTGGATCCTCAGCTTGATTCGAGGGCGGCAGGCGAGGAGCTCGGCTACACCTTCCTGGCCTGCGTGATGGTGGGGCTGAGCCGGGCACCGGATCTGGTGAGCGGCGATCGGCAGCCCGGCGATGTTGACGCGGAGCAATTGGGGGCGGTTGTGGTTCCCGAAGGCGCCCTGGGGGGCGAGGCGGTCCTGGCCTGCGTGGAGCGCAATCTGCCCGTCGTCTGCGTCGCGAATCCATCGGTGCTGTCGGTGACGGCCGATGCTCTTGGCTTGAGCCAGAGCGTTCTTCAGGCCAGCAGTTACAGCGAGGCCGCCGGCTTGGTGCTGGCGCTGAGGGAAGGATTGAGTCCGGTGGCCCTGGGCCGCCCACTACCAGCGTTGCAACGGTTGGATTGATGCCTGGCGGTTTCGGTGGAGCCCTCGATCAGAGCCCTTGCCCCTGTGGGGGTGGTGCTTATCGCAGCTGCTGCGGGCCCCTGCATTGCGGTGAGCAGCGGGCTGAAACGGCTGAACAGTTGATGCGCTCCAGGTATTCAGCCTTTGCGCGCAGCGACGTCGACTATCTGCTGGCCACCCATCCTGAGCCTGATGTTCCAACACAGCAGCGGCGCCGTTCCCTGGAGCGGAGTTGCCGGCAGACCCGTTGGCTCGGCTTGACCGTGCTGGCTGTCAGCGCGGGCGGCCCGCGTGACCTGGAGGGAACGGTGCAGTTTGAAGCTCGCTACCGCGGTGGGGTGTTGAAGGAAACATCCCTGTTTCAGCGCAGTGATGGCGCGCGCGACGGTCCATGGCTCTACGTGGGAGCGCTCAGGCTGGAGGGCTAACGCAGGCAGGCCATTGGATGCCGTGGAGGCAGGCCAAGAGCTTTGGCCACGCCGGGATGACACACCGATCCCTGCACCGTGTTCAGGCCGGAGAGCAGTTCCGGACGTTCCGTCACCGCTTCCTCCAGGCCTCGCCCTGCGATGCCCAGGATGTAGGGGAGCGTCACGCTCACCAGGGCTTCGGTTGAGGTGAACGGCACCGCTCCCGGCATGTTGCCCACGGCGTAGTGCTGCACGCCGTGGATGGTCACGGTGGGAGCACGGTGGGTCGTTTCCTGGCTGGTGGCGATGCAGCCGCCCTGGTCGATGGCCACGTCCACGATGACCGATCCCGGGCGCATCTGCTGCACCATGTCCTCGTCCACCAGGGTGGGGGCGCGCCCGCCGGGGGTCAGCACGGCACCGATCACCAGATCCGCCGTTGGCACCAACCGCTCCAGCAGCCCGCGACTGCTCACCACACTCATCAACCGGCCGCGCCGGTCGGCCTCAAGGCTGCGCAACCGCTGGGGCGAGCGGTCAAGCAGCAGCACCTCGGCATCCATGGCAGCGGCAATACGAGCGGCGTTCCAGCCCACGGTGCCGGCTCCGAGTACCACCACCCGGGCCGGTTGCACGCCGGTGCAGCCCCCCATCAGGACTCCGCGGCCGCCGTGGGGTTTCTCCAGCAGGTGAGCTCCCACCTGGGCGGCCAAGCGCCCGGCGATTTCGCTCATCGGTGCCAGCAATGGCAGGCTGCCGTTTTCCAGCTGCACGGTTTCGTAGGCGATGGCGGCGGTGCCCGCCTCAAGCAGGGCTTCGCCAACGCTGGGATAAGCGGCCAGGTGCAGGTAAGTGAACAGCACCATGTCCTTCCGCAGGTAAGCGAATTCCTCCGCCTGCGGTTCCTTCACTTTCACCACCAAGTGGGCGCCCCAGGCCGCGTCGCGGCTCACCAGTTGGGCACCGGCGGCGGCGAAGGCGTCGTCACCGATTCCAGCTCCGGCTCCAGCTCCGGTTTCGATGCGCACCTCCAGGCCCTGGCTTACCAGCTCCCGCACCGCATCGGGAGTCAGCGCCACGCGCTGCTCATCGAGCTTGATCTCCTTCGGCACACCGATGCTGGCCATCGGGGCCGAGAGGACGGAGGCGGCCATAGCGGCTTCAAGGGGATCTCTTCAATGTGGCTCCGCCGCGCGCAACCCGCCACATCTCACGGGCGGGACTGCCTTAGGCCGCTGCAATGGGCAACCGCCAGCCGCTGCCGAAGGCCTGGGGACTCACTTTGAGCAACGGTGCTGCTTGGCGCCGCTTGAACTCGGCCCGTTTCAGCAGCCGTTCCACCCGCTCCACCAGGTCGGGATCATGGCCGGCGTTCACCAGGGTTGTTCCGGACTGGCGCTCCTGGATCAAGGCTTTGAGCAGGGCATCCAAGGCGTTGTAGTCGGGCAGGGAGTCGCTGTCTTTCTGGTTGGGCCGCAGCTCGGCGCTGGGGGGTTTGCGTCGAATCGCTTCCCCCACCAGATCCCCCTGCTGCGGCAGCCCCAAAGCCCGGCGGCAGTTTTGGGCCGCAGCGCTGTCGAGCCAGTCGCACAGTGCAAACACGCTGGTTTTGTAGAGATCGCCAATCACCGCCAGCCCGCCGTTCATGTCGCCGTACAGGGTGCAGTAGCCCACGGCCAGCTCGGATTTGTTGCCGGTGGTGAGCAGCAGTTGGCCCTGCTGGTTGGCCACGGCCATCAGCAGGGTGCCGCGAATCCGTGATTGCAGGTTCTCCGCCGTCACGCCCTGGGGCTCTTCCCCCAGCGGTGCGGTGAGGGCCAGGTCGTAGCCCTCCATCAGGCCAGCGATGGGCACCGTGTTGCTCTGCAGCCCCAACCGTGCGGCCAAGGCCAAGGCATCATCAATGGATCCCGCCGAGCTCCAGGGGGAGGGCATCAACAGGGCTGACACCGCTTCGTTGCCCAGAGCGGCAGTGGCGATCACTGCCACCAGCGCCGAGTCGATGCCGCCGCTCAACCCCAGCAAGGCCTTTTTGAACCCGCATTTCTGGGCGTAGTCGCGCACCCCAAGCACCAGGGCTCGGAACAGCCGTTCCAGGGGATCAATCGGCTGGAACTGGATCGGGGCCGGCTGGTCGCTGTCCCAAACCGCAAGATGCTCCTCACAAACGGGAAGCTCAAGCTGCACACTGCCACCGGCTCCCACCACAAAACTGGCCCCGTCAAACACCAGCTCGTCATTGCCCCCCACTTGATTGAGGTAAATCAGTGGGCAGTTCAGGCGTCGCGCCGCCGCCGCCGCCAACTGTCGGCGCAGGGCCGGCTTGGCGGCATCGAAGGGGGAGGCCGCCAGATTGATCACAAGATCCGGCTGTTCGGGGATCAGCTGATCGATGGGGTCCGGCCCGGCCAGGCGCTCGCGCTGCAGGCCGTCATCCACCCAGAGGTCTTCGCAGATGGTGAGGCCCAACCGTTCTCCGCTGGGCAGGGTCAGCAGGCAGGGCCCATGGCCAGGCCGGAAGTAGCGCCGCTCATCAAAGACGTCGTAACTGGGCAACAGCTGTTTGTGGGCAATCGGCCGCCAGCCCAGCCGGTTCACCAGCACCACACCATTGAGCAGCCGTGGACTACGGGCATCTTCTGCCGGTAGCGCAGCACCCACCAAAAGAGTGACGCTGCTTTTGAGTTGGTTCACCAGCCACTGCAGCACCGTGTCTTGCTGCTGAATGCGGCTCGGCTCAAGCAACTGGTCACGGGGCGGGTAGCCCCAGAGGGAGAGTTCAGGGGTGAGCACCAGCTCAACGCCCTGCTCTTCTGCCTTGCGTACGGCCTCCAGAATCCGCTTCGCATTGCCCTCGAAGTCGCCGACCACGGGATTGAGCTGGGCCAAGGCAATGCGCATCAGCAGGGGCTCCCTGAAAGGCCATAAAGATTGTGCTGGAGCAACAGGGGCCACACCGCTTCAGGGATCTGAGCTTCATTGGGCTGCTGGCGTAGCTGCGAACTGGCGGTGGCGGGAACCTCGAGATCCAGCAGGTCCACCCGTCCGCCCAAGTCGCGCAGGGCCTGCACCGTGGCGTCCTCGAGGGGCCAACCTTTACGGGGGGCGATCGCCAAGCGGCACTGCGGCAGCCAGCAATCGCTCTGTTTCCAGCGGGGAATCTGGCCGGCGAGGTCACTGCCCACCACAAACACCAGGTCGCGATCAGGCCAATGTTTGGCTGCCCGTTGCAGGGTGATCAAGGTGTAAGGGCTGCTCAGATGCTGGGCTAGTTCCAGCCGTTCATCCTGAAGCTGTTGCACCAGATGGCCCAGCAGCATCGCCCGTAACTTCAGAGGAGCATCGTGCTGTTTCAAGGGGTTGTCGCTGGCCCAGGTCGCTACGTGGCCATAGCGGTTCAGCAGCCCTTCCAGCAGCAGCTGATGGCCGCGGGTGGGTGGATCGGCGCTGGTGCCCAGCAAGGCGATGGCAGCAGCAGACATCTCAGGGCAGGAGTGGTTGGAGATCTTGCTCCAGGGCTTTGGGCCAGCGCAGCAGCCAGTGGTGCACCACGGGATCCCTTTCGGCCAGGCGCTGCAGTAGCGCTCCGGGTTGACCGCCACGTCGTCGCAGCAATTGCTGTGCCACCAGACGCCCTGTTTGGCGGCTGGCGTGCACCGCCAGGGCCGCCTGGGCCAGGGCCACGGGAGCGGCTGGAGCCAAACTGCCGCCTCCGCTCACCGGCACCAGCAGCAACAGTGCCTGCTTGAGGGCCGCCAGCCCCAGCTGAACGCCGCCGAGCAGGGCGTTGTGGCTGGAGAGTCGGGTGAGCAGCACTCGTGCCGCTGCTGGCGTCATCGGCAGGTTGTACAGGCGGCTGAGCTGCAGCACCAGGGCGGTGTCACAGGCGATGCCGCCGGCCATGTCCAGGGCCATCACCGGGTTCACGGCCACACCGGTGGCCTTGGCGGCCGCGTAGCGACCGATCAGACTCTGGGCCGTGCGGCGGTGCTGCTGCAGCCGCAGTTGTTGGCAGGATCCCTGAAAGCGATCGGCCTGGCGCAGCGACTGGATTGCCAGCAGCAGGGTGCCTTCGTTCTCCAGCTGTTGGCAGAGCTGCTGGCGCAGCTCCTGCACTCGCGGCGCTGTGATCGTGCTGCGTACCCGGCCATCGGCCTGGAGCTGGGGACGACGGGGCGCCGCGGCTGCGGCGGTGATCGGGAGATCCGCCGGCAGGCGGGCGCGAATGCTGCGCAGCAGCTCAGCACGCTCGTGTTCCGGCCATCGGTCACTGCGGTTCAGCACCAGCTGCAGGGGCTTGCCACTGTCCAGCAGCGTGCCCAAGGCCTCCAGGTCGGCCCTGGTGAGATCGCTGTCCACCACCAGCAGCACCAGATCGGCTCCCATGGCCACGCGGGAGGCCAACCGCGCCCGCCCGGCGGCATCAATTTCGTCGATACCAGGGGTGTCCACCAACTCCACCCTTGTCAGCCCTGAAATCTCTACGGGCCAGTCCACCGCCTGTTGCCGCCGGGTGCTGCCATTGGCGACATCGGTCTTCAACAGCGGCCGTCGGATCAAGGCATTGATCAGGCTGGATTTGCCAACTCCCACCCGTCCAAACAGGGCGACGCGCAAGCGCCGTTGCTGCAGCCGTTGCAGCTGACGATTCAACAGCTGCAATTCACCCCCCAGGAGGCCCCGCTCGCGGGGGCTCAGCTGGAGCTGGCTCTGCCAGCGCTCCAGCAGCAGCTGGCAGCGTTCAACCGTGTGGGGCGGGGTTGGTTGCATCCCGCTCATGCTGCCGGCTTGCGCCACCACCCGGCCAGTACTGCTAACACTGATTCGGCGCCGATCACGCCAACAAAGCCCCCGAATTCATCCACCACCACGCGCACGCCACCGCTGTCGCGTCGGAAGCCCGTCAGCAGCCGATCGGCACGAATCATCTCCGGCACGTATTCCACCGGCTCGCAAAGGTCAACGGGGGTGAGCAGTCCGCGGTTCTCCAACAGGGCGGTGAGCACCCGCTCGCGGCTGGCCACGCCAAGCACCTTGTCCACTTGATCGCCGAGCACCACCCACCAGGGGTCGTTGGTGCTCATCAGCTTGGCCCGCTGGGCTTCGATGCTCAGGCCGCCGTCCAGGGTGGGAGCCGCCACCCTGGGCGTCATCAGGTCGCGGGCGGTGAGGTCGTTCAGCTGAAACACCTTGCCGATCATTGCTGCTTCGTCGGCTTCGATCTCTCCCTTTTGGGAGCCCAGGCGAGCCAGCAGTCGGATCTCTTCTTCATTGGTGCTGAGCTCAGCCTCGGCCGTGATGGCCGGCAGCATCCGTTCCAGCAGCAGCACCAGGGGCCGCAATGCCAAACCAAGCCAGTGAAGCAAGGGTGCGCTTGCCAAAGCAACCGGCAGGGCCAGGCGGCTGCCGAGGGCCTTGGGCAGGATTTCCCCCAGCAGGATCACCAGCACGGTGAGCCCCACAGAAAACACCGGCAGGGCCACACCACTGATGTTGCGTTGCTCGAACACCCAGGCGGCATAACCGCCCAGCATCAGGCTGCCGAAAATGTTGAAACCGTTGTTGGCGATCACCAGCGCCGACAGGGTGCGTCCCAGGCGCTTGCGCAGCTGGGCAAGCCGCCGTGCCCCCGCCACGGGGCGATCCCGGGCCGCCAGCTCGTGCACCCGGATGGGGCTCACAGTGAGCAGGGCCGCTTCCACGCCGGAACAGAGGGCCGAGCCCAGCAGCACCACCAAAACCAGCAGCAACAGCACCAGGAGATCGGAGCTCATTGCCGTCTGAAACTCCTTGCATCGTAGAGGCCCTGGCCAGTTCGGCCCTGCCAACTGCCATCCTGTTTCCTTCAATGCTTTGCTGTTGTGAACGGCTTCGACTCCGGCATCCACGCGCGCCGTCGCGCCCTGTTCCTGGAGCAACTCGGTGCCGCGGCTGCGGTGATTCCGGCCGCGGCGCTGGCCACCCACCACGCCGACTGCGAGTGGCCCTTCCGGCAGGACAGCGATTTCTTTTACCTCACCGGTTTTGATGAACCGGATGCGGTGGCCCTGCTGCTGCCGCATCGGCCTGAGGGTGAGCGTTTTGTGCTGTTCGTACAGCCCAAGGACCCGGCTGCTGAGGTTTGGACCGGTTTCCGCTGGGGCACTGAGGGAGCGGTGGAGCGCTATGGGGCGGATGTGGCCCATCCGCTGGATCAGCTGGGCGAAAAACTTCCGGAGTACCTCGCTGGTGCCGAAGCCATCGCCTTTCGTGTTGGCCGCCACGCATCGGTGGAGTCGAAGGTGCTTGGGGCCTGGGGGCGACAGCTTGATACCTATGCCCGCACGGGTACGGCGGCCCTGGGCCTGGTGGCGCCGACGCCGATCCTGCATCGCCTGCGACTGCGCAAGGAGCCCCACGAGCTGGAACGTCTGCGGGAGGCCTGCCGCATCTCCGCCGAAGCCCATGAGCTGGCCCGTTCGATCACCCGGCCGGGCATGAACGAAGCCGAGGTGCAGGCGGCGATGGAGGCCCATTTCCGCAGCAACGGGGCTCGCGGTCCGGCTTACGGCTCCATCGTTGCCGGCGGCGACAACGCCTGCGTGCTGCACTACACCGCCAACACGGCCCCGTTGCAGGACGGCGACCTGCTGCTGATCGATGCCGGCTGTTCCCTGGAGGATTACTACAACGGCGACATCACCCGCACCTTCCCGGTGAATGGCCGCTTCACGGCCGAACAGCGGGACCTCTACAGCCTGGTGCTGGCGGCCCAGGAAGCGGCTGTGGCGGTCGTGGCACCCGGCGGCACCGCTTCAGCGGTGCATGCCACAGCTCTGAGAATTCTTGTTGAGGGGCTGGTAGACCTGGGCCTGTTGATCGGGGATCCGGACGGGATCATCGAGCGGGGCGACTACCGCCACCTGTACATGCATCGCACGGGCCATTGGTTGGGCCTGGATGTGCACGACGTGGGTGCCTACAGGCTCGGTGAGCAGCCCGTGCCGCTGGAGCCGGGCATTGTGCTCACGGTGGAACCGGGCCTCTACGTCAGTGACCGCCTCAACGTGCCGGAGGGTCAGCCGGAGATTGACGATCGTTGGAAAGGCATCGGCATCCGCATCGAAGACGACGTCGCTGTCACCGAGACCGGCCATGAGGTGCTCACCGCTGGCGCCCTCAAGAGCGTTGCCGCGATGGAACGCTGACCTCACTGACCTCACTGACCTCAATCGCTGATCGAGGTCAGCTCACAACCTGCAGAGCCACCCAGACCACGCCCACGGTGAGCAGCATCAGCCCATCCATTTCGCTGACGCGTCCACTGATCGGCCGCACCAGGATCAGCGTCAGCACCAGCAGCACCGACTCCAGTGGATCCAGCCCGAGGATCACATCGGTGCCCGTGAATTCGCCGATGGCCAGCACCGCCGGCACCGTCAAGCAAAGGGTCGAGAGGGACGACCCATAGAGGGTATTGAGCGACCGCTGCAACTCTCCTTTCCCAGCAGCCTGAAAGGCATTCAGAGCTTCCGGTGCCACCACCAGCAAGCCCACCAGCAAGCCCCCCAGGGAACTGGGCAGGCCAAGGTCGCTGATGCCGGTTTCGATCAGGCTCCCCATCGATTCCGCGATCAGCACCAGCACCAGCAGCCCGGCCGCCATCAGGCCTCCGTTTTGCAGGATTGAACTCTGCTGTTCGTCCGGCGGTGTGGGTGCTTCCGCAGGGCCATCAACCAGGGACACCGTCCCGGAGGCCTGTTGCTGGGGGCTTTCAACGAACAGGTTGCGGTAGCGGCCAACCTGGCCGCGCAGGAAAATGCCGTAGAGGCTGATCGACACGAAGGTCAGCAACCAGTTGATCGGCAGGGAGAAGTTGGCCTCGAGGCTGTCCTGGCTGAAGTTGGGAAGCACAAGCGCCAGAACGCTGATGGTGGTGATCAGATTGATGTAAGCACTCGAACCGCTCTGGTTCACAGCCGCCAGGTCTTCCAGCTGCATCGGTTGGGTGCGCCCCTGACGCTGCACCCTGGCGGCCACGATCAAGGTCAAGCCCTTGATCCCCGTCAGCACGATCATCAGCACCGAGAACATCGAGTCGCGGGCCAGGGTCGGGTTGCTCTCACCCGTCAGCATCGTGGAGGCGATCAGGGCCAGTTCAATCACGATCACGGACCCCGTCAGCACCAGGGTTCCCAGAGGCTCCCCGAGGCGCTCCGCCAGTTGATCGGCGTGGTGTGCCACCCCCCGTGCCATCAGCAGCACCAACAGGCTCAGCAGGCCCAGGCCTGTTAGCACATGCAGGGCGGGCTGGAGCAGCAGCCAGTCGAGCAGGTTGGTGGTCTCCAGGCCGATCAAGGCCATGATCCCGATCAGCAGGGGGGCCTCGCGCAGTACGGCCGCCCTCATGCCGCCGCTCCCTCCCAGCTCAAGACCGCTGCGGTGTTGCGCAGCACCCGATCAGCGCCGGCCTCCTGCAGCCGTTGTTCATAGATTCTTCGGGCCGGCGCCTGCTCTGCGGTCTGCAGGTGCGGTGGAACCACCGCAAGACTGATGAACGTTTGTTCCGGCCAGCTTTCCCGGGCTTTCATCACGGTATGTACATCGGCCACGGTGTCGCCGAGATAGGCCACCTGTGCCTCCTTGCCCTCAGCCCCCAGCGCTTTGGCCAGGTGGATCAAACCCTTGGGGTCCGGTTTGTCGGGGGCATCGCCCATGGCGATCAGGGGCGGATCCACAAGCCCCAGGCGCTGCTCCAGCACGAAGCGGGCTGAGGGCGGTTCAGCTCCACTCACAAATCCCCAGCGCAGCTTCCGCTGCGTCAACGTTGCGAAAAAGCTGGCGTCCACCAGCAGCGGCTCATCGCCGATGAATCCGGTCCACTGGCTGGGGTCCCCCTCCGGATCACCGCCGAAGTAGAAGGCGCTGAACACGTCGATCAGTGCGGCACGATCCGGTAGGTCAGTCCCATGTCGCCGCAGCAGTTCAAGGCTGGCGTCCCAGTCGTTGTTCCAGGATCCTTCGGCCTTCAGCGCATCGATCTCAGCGCTGCTGGGCTGCCAACCGCAGTAGTGCTGAACGGTGCATTGCAGGGCCCGTCGGTAACTGCCCGCTACATCGCGGATCACACCATCGATGTCGAACAGCAGGATGGTTGGAGATCCCAGAACGTCTGATGGGGAGCGGCTGGTAGGTTAGTTGTTTGTATTTCTGTCTTGAGCGCTGACACCATGACGGTCACCGAAGGCGCTGCCCCCACCGACCAGGAGGTCGCGACTCCGTCCGCCGACGCGGCTGAAGGCGCCACCCAGGCAGCTGAAACCACTGAACAGCCTGCAGCCAGCGAAGGCGAAGGCCGTCCTGTTTTGAAGGGCGCAGCCGCGGCTCTGGCCACGGCCACCATCGATGCTGATGGTGTTCCCTCCGGCTACACCCCCAAGGCCGATGAGGGCCGATTCCTGCTGAAGATCCTCTGGCTTCCCGACAACGTCGCCCTGGCTGTGGATCAGATCGTTGGCGGTGGCCCCAGCCCCCTCACCTCCTACTTCTTCTGGCCCCGTGAGGACGCCTGGGAAAGCTTGAAGACCGAGCTTGAAGGCAAGAGTTGGATCACCGACAACGAGCGTGTTGAAGTGCTCAACCAGGCCACTGAGGTGATCAACTACTGGCAAGAGGAAGGCAAGGGCAAGAGCCTCGACGAGGCCAAGGCCAAGTTCCCCGACGTCACCTTCTGCGGTACCGCCTGATTTTTCCCCTCAGTTTGTCGATTCAAACCTGCCTTCCGGCAGGTTTTTTTGTGCTCTTCTGAAGGGTTTGGCGTCACTGATCATCGTCATCGATCACAGAGCCACCATGAAAAAAGCCAGAGGCGGGAGCCCCTGGCTTTTGAAACGTCAACCGTTGGACAGCGGATGAATCAGTCGGCGGTTTTACTGGCCTGCAGGCGAGCCCGGGCTTCATTCATCTGTTGCTGTGCTTTGAGCTTTTCCGGAGAAGCCGGTTGGCCTTCCATGCCTGCCACCACGGTGGAGGCCTTCTGGAAAGCGGCTTCAGCGGCACCGGCATCGATGGCGCTGCCCAGTTCGGCCTTATTCACCAGAACGGTGACTTCATCAGCGTCAACCTCGGCGAAGCCACCCATCAGTGCGATGGAGTTCCAGGCACCGTTGGTACGCACGCGCAGTACACCGATGTCGATGGCGGTGAGCAACGAAATGTGGCCTGGCAGGATGCCGAGTTGGCCGGTGGTACTGGGCAGGATCACCTCGTCGGCGCTGCCATCAAAGACGTTCTGGTCTGTTGCCAGCACGCGGAGGGTGAGGGACATGAACCTTGGTTCGAAAAGAGAACGGACTGTCGATAAACACGTGATCGGGGGTGTGAATCACCCCCGCAGCGATCACTTGGTTTCGGCGGCGATCTTCTCGGCCTTGGCTTTCACTTCCTCGATGTTGCCCACCAGGTAGAAGGCGGCTTCGGGAAGGTTGTCCAGCTCACCGGAGAGGATCTGGTTGAAACCAGCGATGGTCTCGTCCAGCTTCACGTACTTGCCGGGCATGCCGGTGAAGATCTCAGCCACGAAGAAGGGCTGTGAGAGGAACTTCTCAACCTTGCGGGCACGATCCACGGTGCGGCGGTCGTCTTCCGACAGTTCGTCGAGACCCAGAATCGCGATGATGTCCTGGAGTTCCTTGTAGCGCTGCAGGGTGGACTGCACGGCGCGCGCCGTGCGGTAGTGCTCATCACCCACCACAGCCGGCTGCAGCATGGTGCTGGTGGAATCCAGAGGATCCACGGCTGGATAGATGCCCTTGGAGGCCAGGGCACGGTTCAGCACCGTGGTGGCATCGAGGTGAGCAAAGGTGGTGGCGGGAGCGGGGTCCGTCAGGTCGTCAGCAGGCACGTAGACGGCCTGGATCGATGTGATCGAACCTTCAACGGTGGAGGCAACACGCTCCTGCAAGGCACCCACATCGGTGCCCAGGGTGGGCTGGTAGCCCACAGCGGAAGGCATGCGGCCCAGCAGTGCAGACACCTCAGAACCCGCCTGCACGAAACGGAAGATGTTGTCGACGAACAGAAGCACGTCCTGCTTGTTCACGTCGCGGAAGTGCTCCGCCATGGTCAGAGCGGAGAGACCCACGCGCATCCGGGCACCGGGGGGCTCGTTCATCTGGCCGTAGCAGAGAGCCACCTTCGACTTGGATAGGTCATCGGCGTTGATCACGCCGGATTCCTTGAATTCCTCGTAGAGATCATTGCCCTCACGGGTGCGCTCACCCACACCACCGAACACCGACACACCGCCGTGCTCCTTGGCGATGTTGTTGATCAGTTCCTGAATCAACACGGTCTTGCCCACGCCGGCTCCGCCGAACAGGCCGACCTTTCCGCCTTGGCGGTAGGGAGCCAGAAGGTCAATCACCTTGATGCCGGTCTCGAACACCTTGGGCTTGGTTTCAAGCTCAGTGATGTTGGGGGCATCCCGGTGGATGGGAGCGGTGGCTGTTGTGTTCACAGGGCCCTGCTCGTCGACGGGCTCGCCCAGCACATTGAAGATCCGGCCGAGGGTGCCTTCGCCCACGGGCACGGAGATCGGTGCACCGGTGTCGACGGCTTCCATGCCGCGAACCAGGCCATCGGTGCCACTCATGGCAACGGCGCGAACGCGATGATCTCCCAGAAGCTGTTGAACCTCAGCCGTCAGGGCTACGTCATCACCAGCTGGGTTTTTACCCTCGATGCGCAGGGCGTTGTAGATCTTCGGCAGTTTCCCTGCGGGAAATTCCACGTCCAGAACCGGGCCGATCACCTGACGGATCACACCCTTGGTGCCAGCAGATGCAGGAGCAGAAGCGACCATAGGAAGGAGAAATGCGGGAACAGGCGCAGCGCGCTCGGACCCATTCAGAGCGGCGCAACCATACCACTGCTGTGGTTTGCCCCCACCGGTTCGGTCACCCGCACAGCTTGAGGTCTGGCCCGAGGGGTGGTCGGTTGCATACGTTGGCACTCATCGGCATCGAGTGCCAACTCGCGTCGATGCGTGGCGCTTTGCGCCCTGTCCCTGCTCCTGCAAGTACCCATGGCTGCTGTTTCTCTCAGCGTCTCGACTGTCAAACCCCTTGGCGATCGCATCTTCATCAAGGTGTCCGCTTCTGAAGAGACCACTGCCGGCGGCATTCTTCTGCCTGACACCGCCAAAGAAAAGCCCCAGGTGGGTGAAGTGGTTCAGGTGGGCCCCGGCAAGCGCAACGACGACGGCAGCCGCCAGGCTCCCGAAGTCGGTGTGGGCGACAAGGTCCTCTACAGCAAGTACGCCGGCACCGACATCAAGCTCGGCAGCGATGAATACGTGCTGCTGTCCGAGAAGGACATCCTGGCCGTCGTCAACTGAGATCAGCCCCGCTGCATTGCGGTCTGAGCCTCGGCTCAGCTTTCCCTTTTCATCCTCTTCACTAGGAACCGCCTTCCATGGCAAAGCGCATTATCTACAACGAGAACGCCCGTCGCGCACTCGAGAAAGGCATCGACATCCTGGCCGAATCCGTCGCGGTGACCCTCGGCCCCAAGGGGCGCAACGTGGTGCTCGAGAAGAAGTTCGGCGCTCCTCAGATCATCAATGACGGCGTCACCATCGCCAAGGAGATCGAGCTCGAAGACCACATCGAGAACACCGGCGTAGCCCTGATCCGTCAGGCCGCCTCCAAAACCAATGACGCCGCCGGCGACGGCACCACCACCGCCACCGTCCTGGCTCACGCCATGGTCAAGGCCGGCCTGCGTAACGTGGCTGCTGGTGCCAATGCCATCACCCTGAAGAAGGGCATCGATAAGGCCTCCGATTTCCTGGTCAGCAAGATCGAGGAAATGGCCAAGCCCATCGCCGACAGCAACGCCATCGCTCAGGTCGGCACCATCTCAGCCGGTAACGACGAGGAAGTCGGCAAGATGATTGCTGATGCCATGGACAAGGTCGGCAAAGAAGGTGTGATTTCCCTGGAAGAGGGCAAGTCCATGGAGACCGAGCTTGAGGTCACCGAGGGCATGCGTTTTGACAAGGGCTACATCTCCCCTTATTTCGCCACCGACACCGAGCGGATGGAAGCCGTCCTAGACGAGCCCTACATCCTGCTCACCGACAAGAAAATCGGTTTGGTGCAGGACCTGGTGCCCGTCCTCGAGCAGATTGCCCGCACCGGTAAGCCTCTGCTGATCATTGCTGAGGATATTGAGAAGGAAGCCCTCGCCACCCTGGTGGTGAACCGTCTGCGTGGCGTGCTGAATGTGGCTGCGGTGAAGGCCCCTGGTTTTGGTGATCGCCGCAAGGCCATGTTGGAAGACATGGCTGTTCTGACCAACGGTCAGCTGATCACCGAGGACGCCGGCCTCAAGCTGGAGAACGCCAAGCTGGAGATGCTGGGCACCGCCCGCCGCGTCACCATCAACAAAGACACCACCACCATCGTTGCCGAGGGCAACGAGGCGGCTGTCGGCGCCCGCTGCGAACAGATCAAGAAGCAGATGGACGAGACCGACTCCACCTACGACAAGGAGAAGCTGCAGGAGCGTCTGGCCAAACTGGCCGGTGGCGTTGCTGTGGTGAAGGTGGGTGCGGCCACCGAAACCGAGATGAAGGACAAGAAACTCCGTCTCGAGGATGCCATCAACGCCACCAAGGCGGCTGTTGAGGAAGGCATCGTTCCTGGCGGCGGAACCACCCTGGCGCACCTGGCTCCGGCCCTCGAGCAGTGGGCAGCCTCCAGCCTGTCCGGAGAGGAACTGATCGGCGCCAACATCGTGGCGGCTGCTCTCACCGCACCGCTGATGCGCATCGCTGAAAACGCAGGTGCCAACGGCGCTGTTGTGGCTGAGAACGTCAAGGCTCGCGCTGGTGCCGAAGGCTTCAACGCTGCCTCCGGCGAGTACGTCGACATGCTGGCTGCTGGCATTGTCGACCCGGCCAAAGTGACCCGCTCCGGTCTGCAGAATGCCGCCTCCATCGCTGGCATGGTGCTGACCACCGAGTGCATCGTGGCTGATCTGCCTGAGAAGAAGGAAGCAGCTCCTGCCGGCGGCGGCATGGGTGGCGGCGACTTCGACTACTGATCGATGCGTGGGTGGTCCAGCGACCACCCGATCACTTCAAATCAAGTCATAACAAGAGGCCCTGCGGGGCCTCTTTTTGTGCAACCCACGCGTCTTGTAAGGTCTAGATTCTGCAAGACATGTGACCAGCGAGGGCCAGCGTCAGTTGCAGGGCATGAAGCATTTGAGGTGCAGGCGTGCAGCGGCTAGGGTCTTGTTGTGTATTGTTGAGTCGGGACAAATGCCCCAGCGCCCCGGTGCTTTTGCTGCTCAGTTCGCCCCTGAGACGCTGCAGCGTTTTAAAGCTCTCTGTCGACAGCAGGACAAGGCTTATTCCAAGGTGTTGGAGCGTCTTGCTTTGCTGTACGTCGAAACGGAGGGAGGAATTCTTTCAACAGCCGGCTCTGCCGGACCTCCATTGAAAGGCGCCCAAAAAAGGCAAGTCCAGGTTGAATCTCTGCAAAACAAGTTGTTGGAAGATCTGTTGAAGCGGGTTGAGATCCTCGAAAAGAAGGAAACAAAAACGTTGTACGAATTAGATCGACTTCACAAGGACCTTGCCTTTTTCACGTCAGGATTAAAAGAGCCAGAATCTTGATCAGGTCAATTCTCAATGCTTAGCAGTTTCACATTGCTTGAATGCAATGGTTCATTTTTTTAACGTCAACATTTGTATGATCATGTCGATGACGATTTGAGTATTGATGCTGTAGCTGATAAGTCCAGATCCAGCCTTCTGGACTTGTGTATTATTTGCGAACAAATTTCCTACATCTTTAACAAGAGATTTGTCAACTAGTTTAACGGAAGTATTGTTAATGCCCGTCGGGAAAACGCAATGCTTCTCATTGGAATGCAGAATCCCTGGCTTTCTGCAAAAACGATGCGGAACAAGTTGCCCGGCACCTGCATTCGCAATGAAAAAATCGATAAATTGGCATTGTTGGATTTTTTCTCGGTAGGTTTGACCCACCAAGCTCACAATTGAAATATTTGAATAAGGCAATAATTTCTCTCGAATAGAATCGACCACTTCAAGATCTTGGCAGACTGGTGTCGCTTTGCTTCCACGAAGGGGAATTTGACTTGAATTTTCGTATTCGGTAAAGCCGTCAATCAAGAAGACAAATGAATCAAAGTATGGTGTTAGTTGTTCTACGAGTGCTGGGAGAAAGTCTTCTTGTTCGACCCATATTCTTTTCTGGCCTGAGATTCCAAACCAGAGAGTTAAGGTTTTGTTGCCTCCAGCTAAAGACCTCAATTTTTTGACAACTTTCCCCCAGATTCTGGTCGCTAACTTTCCTCGGCATTCATTATATACGGCGTTTTCCATCTCTTCAGTATATTGATCTAACTTCATTCCCAGTTGATTGGATCCAATAATGGTAGGAAAGACTGTAATTCTAGCGATATCTTTGGTTCTAGGGTGGATTTTTTTGCTTAAGCATTTAGGGCTGAAGAAAGATTTTTTGCTTAAAATCGGCTTTTTGTCTTGTAGGTAAATAAACCATTTTAGCTGGTCATAAAAGTGATGATATGGCCTTAATTGATCGAGCAAATAGCCGCCCATTATTGCTTTTTGGGGCTCAGGTTGTTTTGAACTTTTTTTAATTTCATTCCGCATGATATTTCGTAATGGGTTGAGTATTGTTTCGTCGCTTATTGAAGATTTGTGCTTTCCTGAAAATGTGGTCGAAAAAATAGCATCTACAAATGAAGTGCATTGACACAATATCCATTTGTTTTTTCCTTTTGAGTCATAAAAGAAGATGAAATTGCACATTCCTTTTCTTATGCTTTTGGACGCAAATGTTTCCAGGCTTTCCATAAAAGGGTGTGGCATGCAAAAAGTGCCTTCTTGCTTGTATATCGGCTCTATGATGTCGACAAGTGTTTTGAGGTCGCGTTTTTCGATTGAGTTGATAATCTTTATCCATAATGGATTGCAGACTTTTTGAGCAAGAGAACTGGGTAGTTTTTTTGATGGAATGTTGAACTTGTTTTTGGTCGGCTTCTTAGGCTCTTGATTCTTTCGCACTTGGCTTGTTTGTTTGCATCCTGGTATTCTACATGCCTCTATGCATGTTCAAAGCATATGTTGTTTTCAAGCATAGAGTAAGTAGAGCATGCGCTCAAGTTCTTATGGAAATTTAGTGGTATTTGGCACATATTTTTCGTCTAAGTAGTTGCTTTGGACGAGAGCTGCGACAAGATTTCTTGGCATGGATTCATGCCGAACAACCCTCTCTCTTGCTTTGCTTTGTAACATCAAGCGTGTTTAATTGATGTTTCTGAATGATTTTTGATGTTATGGCTTTCCACTAGCGAGTTGTGCCTTTGCTCGCTCCAGAAGTTTGGCTAATTTTTGCCCTTGGGGCCGATTTTCTTTAGCCACGTCCAGCAATTCTACCTCTGTGACTTTTGACACTTTCCCGGATTGGCTTAATGCAATGATGGCATCGACAGTTTCGTTTGAGAGTTTACGCTTTGACTCATGGGTGAATGCTTGAAGCAGTTCATCTCCGATGAGTTGCAAGGATATAGCTTCTTCTTGGCGAATTCTGTGAGCTTGCTCTGGATTGATAAGTTGTGATTTGGGTTCTTTGAGGGTTGCGATCGAAGTTAGTTGTTCGTTTGGATCGAGACTTGCATTGATGATTTTTAGAAAGCTATCATTTTTTTCGTAAATTTTTTCAAGCTGCTGCTTGTTGATTTTGCATTGCTTCGCTTCGATTTTTGGTTGACTTTTGATCAATGCATCTGAAATCCTTGTGCTAATCCATGGGTATTTGTTGTAGTATAGAGCATTGATAATGATTAGGATCTCAAGTTCTTTCCCGCTAAGACTCCGGTTGATGATGGCTTCTGAAACCTGATCTTCTGGATAGAGTTTTTCGGCACCGATCAATTTGAAAATTAATTTTGAAATATCTCGTTTATGCTGGGAGTAGTTAATGATTGTATTTGAAATGTTCGCTTGAGACATTAGTGAGATGATCTCGGCGGCTTTTTCGTGATGGGATGAGATAAAATGTCTTGCGCGAATAAATTGCTCTAACGGCATTGAATCGCCGTGCCGCTTGACGCGTTGTTGGTATTCAGAAGACAGCATCTCCTCGATCTCTCGTACTGCCAGGATGATATGCAAATCAATATACTTTTCCCAGTTGCTTTTGTTCTGGATCAGCTCTGGGACTAACCAAAATAGTGATTCTGAGCTCAGGATTGTTTTTGATTGATCGTGATTGCTTTCGCCAATCGCGATCAATTGATCACTCAGGCTCGCCTCAGGATTCGGCTGCCAATTCCCAGATGTGATTTCGAGGCGCGATGCTCGATCTCGTAGCGACGGATCAATGGGATAACTTATCCCTTGCTTGTTTAAATCGTCTGATGCGATTGCTAGTGAAGATTGAATGGCTGAAGTGCCCGTTTTTCCGTGGCCAATGTGCAGGAAAAGTTTTGTTTTCTTCACTGCACTCCCTGATGATCCAGTGACTTTACCATTATTTCTGCCATTGGCCTATGCATGCTGCAGCGAAAACTTTAGCCGTCGCATGAAGTCACTATCCTGATCTAGTCTTAGGGGAGGTGGTCAGTTCCGATGTTTAGGCGGTCCCGAAGGCTTGTCATCCACATTGGAGCTCAGAAGTGTGCGTCTTCTTCGCTGCAAGCTTCCCTTGAGCTTGTTGCAAAGGCGGCAAAAGGTCGCTTTTGCTTTTGTCATCTACAGTCCGAGCTGCTTCGGGGTGTCAACCAAGCCTTGGAAGATAAGGATGGTGAACCCTTTGGATATATTGACGGTGTTCTTTCCACTCAGGATGCTTATCAGGTTGTTGTTAGCCATGAAATGATGGGCAATCGTCCAAAATTGGTGTGTGCAATTGCGGGTCGCGCTTTAGAGAAACATTCTTTTAATCATGTGGTGATATCGGGTTACTCAAGGTTGCAGTCTAGTTATTATATTTCTGAATTCTCTCAATGGGGGTTTAGAGGCAGAGCAAAGCTATATGCCGATATGGAAGCCATGTTGGCACATAATTTAGATTGGCGAAAGTTTACAGCTCTTGAGCGCAGCCTTTTAGCTTTTTCTCTTGAGGGAAATGACCGAGATTGGTTCGCTGACTATCAAGGCTTTTGTCGAGCTTCAGAACTTTTTGGGGAATCTGTCAGTGTAGTGAGTTGTCATATTCCAACTCGCCATCATCCCTATTCATTGTTGAATCATTTCATGTCTTCCTGTGGCCTGTCTTTTGGTCTCAGCGATCTAGAGTCATTGGATGTTCGTGAAAATCTTTCGTTTCAGCCCCTGTTGATTCATGCAATCTCCAGTCATCTGTGCGCATTGCGGCCATGGCGGCAGTCGTTTTTCCCTAGGCCCCACGCAGGAAATCAATGGCTCTTTTCCATTGGCAAGCGTATGGCTGGTGCGAAGAATATGTTGCTTGAATTCAATAAGTTATTTTCTTGTGATCTCCAGCGAGCTTTGGTTGGTCACCTTGACTGCCGATCGTCTGAGAGTAATAAAAAATACTGTGATCTGATGTCTGTAAATTTTAATTACTTTCAGCCTTCGGAGGGCGCGTCGTTGTTGTCAAAATCGGAATTGTTGTCGCTTGCGAGGCAAACCACTCAGGATCGAGATCTTGAAGACATAAAGCATCTCAATCGCAGGATCGAAGACGCTTGCATGCAGAGTATTCAAGCTGAAATTGAGTGTTCTTAATTTGATTCTTCTAGGCCAACCAGCCAGCACTCAGGATCACGGCTAAAGACAGGAAGAGAGCCAGGCACGTCCATGTCAGTCGATTCAATGTTGCTTCTGCACTGCTGGCGCTGCTGAACATCGAGCTGCCGCTGGCGGCCAATCCACCCATGCCATCACCCTTGGGGCTGTGCAACAACACCAAGATGATCAGCAGGATGCCTGTGCCAATCCAGCTCCAGGACAGAATTGAGGTCAGCATCAGACGGAAAGAGGCAAGCGAGCGGTCATGGGGGTGGGGTCCATGTTGGAGATTGGAGCGATCAGACTGACACCAGTCATCGCCTCCGGCTGCGGCAGATCAAGAATCTGAAGCAAGGTTGGTGCGATATCAGCCAGCCCTCCGTTTTCACGCAGCGTGATTCCGTTGCCGTGGCCAGGCAACTTGCGCCGCTCCCCCTCGATCAGGATCACAGGCACCGGATTGGTGGTGTGGGCTGTCCAGGCCTGGCCATCCGGACCCTGCATCAACTCTGCATTGCCGTGATCGGCCGTGATCAACATGGTTCCTCCCTGGCGTCCTACGGCATCCAGCAAGCGGCCAATGCAGCGGTCAACCGTCTGGATGGCTTCCATCGCGGCATCCATCACACCGGTGTGACCAACCATATCGGGATTGGCGTAGTTGATCACAATCAGCGCATAGTCTGCTTTTCCGATAGCTGCGATGCAGCTGTCGGTGAGTTGCTCGGCAGACATCGCCGGTGAGAGGTCATAGGTGGCGACCCTCGGTGACGGCACAAGGTGGCGCTCTTCCCCCTCCAGTGGCTGTTCGATGCCCCCATTCATGAAGTAGGTGACATGGGGATACTTCTCCGTCTCTGCTGTGCGGTACTGCTTCAGCCCCGCGTCGGCCACCACCTGGCCCAGCAGTTGATCGAGCGGCTCTGGAGGGAAGGCGACCTGGACGGGCAGGTCCTGTTCCACCTGGGTGAAGGTCACCACGTCCAATGTCGGAACGTGGCTGCGCTTGAACGCCTCGAAGTCTGCAAGGCACAGCGCTTGCACAATCTGGCGGGCACGATCCGGTCGGAAGTTGAACACCAGAACACTGTCGCCGTCCTTGATCACGCCGTTCTGCAGGCGGACCGGTTCGAGGAACTCGTCGGTGATTCCCTCGGCATAACTGGCCGCCAGCACCTGCTCGGGCGTTCGGTTGTCCACCGCGATGGCAGGGTCGGTGTAGAGGTTGTAGGCCTTCTGGGTTCGCTCCCAGCGCTGGTCTCGATCCATGGCCCAGTACCGGCCGCAGAGGCTGGTGAGCTGGCCCACGCCGCATTGGTTCAAGGCGGCTTCCACCTGGCTGATGTAGCTCGGTGCGCTTTGGGTGGGGGTGTCGCGGCCGTCGGTAATGGCATGGACGGCGAGATCGGAGATGCCGCTGTCGGCAGCCCAGCGGATCAGTCCACAGAGGTGGTCCACATGGCTGTGAACACCGCCGTCGGAACAGAGGCCCAGCAGGTGCAGTGTTCCTCCCCGCTTCTGGATCCGTTCCGCCAGTGACGTCAGCACGGGCATGTCCCCCAGCTGGTTGCTGCGTACGGTGTCGCTGATCCTCACCAGCTCCTGGCGGATGATCCGGCCCGCACCGATGGTCAGGTGACCGACCTCGGAATTGCCCATCTGCTGATCGGGCAGCCCCACATGGGATCCGCTGGCCTCAATCAGCGTGTGTGGATAGGCATGCCACAGGGCATCCATCACCGGTGTTCCGCTTTGCTGAATGGCGTTGTGCTCGCTTGCGTCCCGATGCCCCCACCCATCCAGGATGGTAAGGACCACAGGTGCCACTGAGCCGGAGCGACCTGAACCGTTGGTTGTGTTTTTCCCCACGTTCACCCGCGACCGACGGTTCTTAAGGACTTTTGCAGAATCAACCTAACGCTCCGTCAGCCCTCAGGCTGCAGTTTCGTCCAATCACCACATCCCCGCATCGCTTGCTGTCCATGGCCGACACTGACCGGATCGAAATTCTTTCGGCGCGAGAGCTTGGCCTCACCCTGGCCCGCTTGGCGTCACAGGTTCTGGAAAGTGCTGAGGACAGCCGAAAGCTCATCTTGCTGGGCATACCCACGCGCGGCGTTCAGTTGTCAAAGGTCCTTGCACGGGAATTGGAGCGGCTGACGGGCCATGCGATCGCGCAGGGCTCAATTGATCCCACATTCCATCGCGATGACCTGGAGCGTATCGGTACTCGACTTCCTCAGCTGACCACATTGCCCACAAGCATTGAAGACCGTTTGGTCATCCTGGTGGATGATGTGATCTTCACTGGTCGAACGGTGCGTGCAGCGCTGGAGGCCCTTCAGAGCTGGGGACGTCCGCAACGCGTGATGCTTTTGGCCATGGTGGATCGTGGCCATCGTGAATTGCCCATCCAGCCCGATTTCTGCGGTCGCGTTGTTCCTACCCGACGCAGCGAAAGCATCGAGCTGCGCCTGCAGGATGTGGATGGCGAAGAGGGAGTGTTCCTGAATCGGGCTAGTCGATCATTTTGAGTTCATCGGCGCGGAAATGGGCCTTGTAGCGGCCGAAGGCAACGATCACTGGAAGCGTTGGGCTGATCACACGTCCCTTCCAGTCGTTGAGCACATTCACCACGTCACCGCACTGGCCCTTCATGTCGAAGGCTTTACCCCTGTGCTCGGGATGGTTGAACACCACGACGGATGCCTCAACCGTCACCCTGTCGCCCGCCTTCATCGCACCTGAATCATCCACGGGCTCATCTTGTCACGGGCTCGGGGATGAACGCCTGCAGAAGCTCTCAGGCCCATCTTCCTCAATGCGTCCACCGAGGTTGCTGCATCCCGTGGAAAAAGCTGTCCAGGGGTCCAGCCCTCGGCGTAATTGATCCTGCACAGCGGCATCCAGCGCGTCACCACTGATGACGTCGGGATGCGCCGCGGGATGCTGTTGATGTTCCTGGGCCGTGTCGAGAGCCCGTATTGCAGTCTCCACCTGTTCTCGGGTGGCAAGGGCCTGCTTTTGCCACCAGGGATGGTCGAGTTTGTTGAGGCTGTCGAGGGCCTCCCACCAGCGTTCCTGTTCGACCAGTTGGACCAGCCGACGCTGTTCCAGACGATTGCGGTTCCAGATCTCCATCAGCGTTGCACTGAGTTGGCTGATCGAACTGCGCGCATGGCCTTTCAGGGGGTCCAGCAGGTTGAGTGCCTTCTGAAGTTCCCCTTGGCGAAACAGAGCAACTGCCTGATCCTTCAGAGCTTCTTGCCAGCTTTTGAGCGTCTCGCGATGAGCATCGAGGTCGCCATGTCCCGATGCGACCAGTTGTTGCTGCAGCGCAATGGCGGCGATGAGTTCACCCTGGTCCCAGAGCTCTTCGGCGTGCTTTTGGCGGCAGAAAGCCTGCTCTTCCGGTGCTCCATCTCCCAACCAGCGCAGGGCTGCCAGTTGCTCGCTGGTGCGAATGCAGGCTTCGTAATCCTTGGCGATGAGGGTGTTCTGCAGCCGCTCTGGCAATTGTTTTTCCCACCAATAGGCGCCTGCTGCCATCGCAAGCACCAGCCCAAGGGTCCCCAGACCCCAGAGCCGCAGCAACAAATGGCGCGGTGCCGCCAAGAACCCATGAGCCAAGAGCTAAGTCTGTTTTATGGATGGACAGCTGCTGTTCCAGGGACCTGTGGACGGACGTGCTATCGGACGGCACCCAGCGTTGGGTAAGCCCACGCTTGTCCGGAGCGCAGGTCGTTGATCTCAAGTTGGAGCTGCGCCTGCCCATCAATGCTCCAGCGCAGCCTCAGGCAATCCTCACCCCGTTCGCCGGCGGGGTCCAGAGGTAGGACCAGGGGGGCGCCGGGCCAGGCTTGATGGGAGACCTCCCCTGCGGTCTGCTCCTGAAGGGTTGGCAACCCATCGATGAAGACCACGCTGTGGCTGCCCTGGGGGCTCGGTTCCCCCAGCACCAGCTCCAGGCTCCGTTGCCCGGTCTGGCTGGCGGCCAGCACGAGATCGAGGGGGGAAGGGCTCGGCCAGGGTTGCCCTGCAACGAACAGTGGATGCCAGCGGTGGCTGTTGCTGCGCTGATCCCAGAAGCGCAGGGAAACACCGTGCTGGAGCACATCCCGGATGGCAACGCCGGGGGTGAGTTGCAGGGCGCCGAGGGCCACGGCCTCCACTGGTGGGGGGGTGAGCAAGCGTGCTGGAGCCGTGTTCTCGGAGAGCCATTGGCGCAGGAAGGGCAGCTGGGCTCCGCCTCCGACGGCCACAACCCCCTCAAGATCCTCAAGGCTGCAGTTGTTGCGGCGACCGCCAGCCAGGCAGCTCTCCAGCAGTCGTTCGAGCGCGTCTCCGAATCCGCGCTTCAGCAGCAGCGTGTTGAGGTCGCTGCGTGCCAGGCGAAGAACATGCTCATGGTCATCCACCGCCAACTCCATGAGCTTTTCGCGTTCGCCCAGAGTGGTGTCGCTCAGCCGGCATTTGAGTCGTTCGGCGGCATTGAGCAGAGGGGCGCTGGCGGCTTGTCCCGGGCAACAGTGGTCCACGATCCAGCGATCAATCTCGCGGCCACCGAGGCGCAGCCCTGCCTTGCCCAGCACCTTTGCCGTGCGCAGCATCTGTCGGCTGTTGTCCCCCAGGCTGCGTCCCCCCAGCCGCAGTAGTTGTGCGATTGGTGCTGCACGACCTTCGCCGCCTTCCAGGGCCACCAGGGCCAGATCCAGGGTGCTTCCCCCCAGGTCGACCACCAGCAGGGTGGATCCTGCCGGGAGGCCTGCGCCCATGGCTGCTGCGGTGGGTTCATCGACCAGGGCTATTTCGTCCACCGGCAAGGCTCTGCAGGCCTGCAGCAACCAGCTTCGGTAAGTCCGATAGCACTCCACTGGGGCGGTGAGCACCAGGCGTTTGATCGCGAGGTCGGGGGGGAGGCGGCTCCAGATCTGCTGGATCAGCTGCTCTCCTGCCCAACAGGCTTCGTCCTGATCAGGGGCGTCTGCTTGACCGATACGGCCCTTGAAGTCCCGATGCAGTCGGCCGTCACGGCTGTCGCATAACCCCGATTCGACCACCTGCCGACCGATCAGCGGTCGTTGCGTCGCCCTCCACACAAGGCTGGGAATTTCACCGGGCCGGCTGCAGATCGCTGACAGGTTCAGCAGCTCGGGTTTGGTTGATGTCGAACCTTGATAGGCCACCACCGTGGTGGTGCTGCCCAGGTCGATGGCGAGTGTTCCGCCCCGATGGTCCGAATGCTGAAGCTTTTCTTCGCCCACGCGATCTCTGACCGTGCTCTGGGCACGGTGAAGTCAGGATGAGACTAAAGGGACTGGAGGCGATGGATCGATTGCAACAGCTGATCTTTTCCTTCTACCGGGAAGATCCTGAACTGCAGGAGAGGCTGGAGCCACTGCGGAGCTGTCGCATGCGTCGCAGCTGGGGCAGCATCCGCATCGAATGCCTCGATGAAGCCCATCTTGAGGAGTTGAGTGGACTGGTCGCTGATCTGCGTTTGCCTCTGGCGGCCTTGGGGATTGGGCGCCAGATCGTGTTGCGGGTTCCAGGCTCCCGTCAACGGGCCTATCCCATGCACGTGCCCTTCCACACCGATCAGCTGGCCTGAGAAGGCTTGCAACTAGCCTGGAGCTGTTTGATTCAAGCCTGTGCTTTCTGCCGGAGTGAACCCCAAGGACCTCGCCAAACGTGGCGAAAGTTTGATCCGTCAATCCAGTAATCGTTATCTGACCACGGTGCGGATTGCCTTTCGGGCTAAACAGCGGCGTTTCGACGACTTCGATGGTCTGCTGGAGGAATCCAGTGTCAAGCCGGTTCAGCGGGCCATCGTGGAATTGAGCGACGAACAGGACCAGCCCGATCTGCTGCCTGGTTGATCGATCGGGTGTGATTCAGCAGGAGGGAGCCGGTTGGCGTTTGTCTTTGGATCCCTCCCGAGGGCAGTACTGCGTTCTTGTTGGCGGAGAGCGCTGGGCGTTTGAGTTGACCGAGCCGGAGTGGCGGGATCTGGTGGATCTCGTGGCGACCCTGGAGCAGCAGCATCGGGGCCTGGTTGACCAGCTGATGCCGGAGGAAGTGATTGAGCTGGAGTTAGACCGTGACCTCTGGTGGGGATGTTTGAGCGGCGATCGCCACCAATGGGAGTTGCGCATCCTGCTGACGCCGCTGGAGGGGCGGGCTGCTGAGGGTGAATGGCCTGCCCCTGCAGCAGCAGCGGTGGTGGCTGCGATGAGAACGTTGTGGGACTCGCAGCATTGATAAGCGTGGCTAATTGTTTCTGGGCTATTGATTTCCCCCGCCCATCGCCGGCGGCTCTGCACAGCTTTTCCACAGGCTATGGGTCGCGAGCGCCGTTGTGGCGGGCTGCTGTGGAAAACGGCTGGTTTTTGTTGTTTTCGCTTGACGATGGTGGCGGGCTGCGCGGATCCGTCTATGCCTGCGTTGCGGCCAGTGCAGGAGACGCTTCCAGGCAGGAATCTCGCCTGGAGATGAATGAGAATGAGTCCATGTTGCTGGTCCTTGACGCTGGCGCCGCGATGTGGAGAACTAGTGGTCGTTTCGTAAAGACAAGATGCCGGAAGGCCTTGAGCAAGCCGCGGCTGAGACCAGTGTTGTGAGTTTCCAGTCGGAACTTCCACAGCCCCTTCAGCAGGCCATGACCCAGTTCATCGAGGGGCATCCGAATTGGGATCAATACCGATTGGTTCAGGCGGCATTGGCCGGTTTTCTCGTCCAAAACGGCAAGCCCTCACGAGAGATCACTCGGGTTTATGTCGGAAACATGTTTCGCCGGGAGTCATTGCTCAATGGGGTCTGAGGTCTGCAGCAGGCCATCAGCACCAGGGCGCTGAAGGGGAGGCTGAGCAGGAGTCCCAAGGTGGCGCCGATCAGCCCCAGCAGGTTGATCCCCAGCAGCATCCCCAGCAGCGCCAGAACCTGGAAGCCATTACGGTGCACCAACTGGCGGCTGAGGTCCATCGCCTGAAGTGCGCGGCAACGCTCGTGGACCAGCAAGGGAAGGGCCATGATCTGGCTGAACAGCCAGCTCAGCAGAATCAATCCACCCAACACAACGCTCAGGCCGGCCAGGGCGGTGCTCCAGCGTCCGAGCATCCAGCTCAACGACTGAACCAACCCGACACCACCCAGCACGAGCAGCAGTTCCAGCAGCACCAGGGTGAAGGCTTGCCGCAACAGCCGTCGCCAGCTCTGCTTGGGCCGCTCGCCGCGTCGATCGGGGAGCAGACCATCCGTGAACTGCAGCAAAGCCAGAATCGGCAGCAGGGGAAGCACCAGACTCACCAGCACAGAGAGATCCCCAAGTCGGTTCAGCCATGGGGATCCCGCCAGGCGCAGGTCGTGACCGACCACCGCTGGGCCACTGGCGCTGATCAACACCAACGCCGCCAGGCCGACACACCGCCAGGGCCCGCGGCTGAAGCCGATCCATGCCCGGGGCAGCAGGGTGACCAGTGGGATTTCAGTGGAACTGGCCAAGCCGTGAGAGGAGGTCGTTGGCGGTGTCGACGGGAACCGGAAGGATCGAGAGCCTGTTGCCGCGTTTGATCACGGGCAGCTGCTCTTCGGTATAGAGGTCCCGCAGCTGATCGAGACTGAGCAGAGTGTCGAACTCTCCAAGAAAGCGCAGACGGGCGCAGTCCCAGCGCGGTTTCTCGGGGGTCGACTTGGGGTCGTAGTACTTGGCTGTGGGATCAAATTGAGTGGGATCCACCAGACCGGTCTCCATCACGTCCATCAGCCCGATGATCCCGGGTGGTTTGCAATTGGAGTGGTAAAAAAATGCTTGGTCGCCCACCTCCATGCTGCGCATGAAATTGCGCGCCTGGTAGTTGCGAATGCCGTCCCACAGCGTGGTGCCCTCGCGACGCAGATCATCGATCCCGTAGGCGTCGGGTTCGCTTTTCATCAACCAGAAGGCCACGTCTCATCGCTTGTTTCCCACCATCATCGGACCGTCAGGCCCGGATTCATCCCATTGCGTTCGTTTGGTCTCAGGCGACGTCCAGCAGGGGCTGGATCAGGGCGCGGAAGTGTTCCCCTCTGGCCTCGAAATCCCGGTATTGATCAAAGCTGGCACAGGCCGGTGACAGCAGCAGCGACGAGGCCTGATGCCGCTGCACGGCCTTTTCAGCCAGGTTGACAGCGCTTTCGAGCCCTGGGCACTGCAGCAGTTCGCCTGGGTATCCAGCCGCTTTGGCAAGATTGGCCAGCTCATCGGCCCCCGCACCGAACAGGATCAGGCTGCAGGCCTTGGTGTGCAGCTGCTTCATCCATCCACTGGCATCACCCTGTTTGGTCTGCCCCCCGGCCAGCACCACGACGGGGCGCTGCACGGCCCTCAAGCCCACCTCGGCTGCGTCGTAATTGGTGGCTTTGCTGTCGTTGAACACGCTGGCTCCCGCCAACGTGCCCAGCTGTTCAAGCCGGTGTGGCACGCCCGGAAACGTGCGCAAGGCGTCGGCAATCTCCTGGGGGGATAGGCCCACCTCCAGGGCGGCAGCGGTCACCAGCAAGAGGTTTTGGCGGTTGTGGCGGCCCGGCATCGCCAGGACATCAGCCGCAAACAATCTCGTGGTGTTGTTGCGCACCATGCCCTCGTCATCAATCCAGAGGTCGACGGGCTGGTTGTCCGGACGCGCCCCCTCACTGCTGACCCAGGTGCCGCGGCCCCAGCTGCTGCGTTGCTTGCGCAGGTCTGGATCATCGGCATTGAAGAGGGCGCACGCTGAGCGTTCGAGCAGCCCGCGTTTGATCGCCCGGTAGGCCTCAAGGGTGCCGTGGCGCTCAAGATGGTCTGGGGTCAGCGTGGTCCAGATGCCGATCTTGGGGGCCACAGCGGGCGCCGCCTCGATCTGGTAGCTGCTCAGTTCCATCACGAGCCAATCGGGGCGGGGTGTGGCCCCTGAGCTGATCTGGCAGGCCAGCTCTGCTGCGGAGAGGCCCATGTTTCCCCCCATCGGTGCCATGAGGCCTGAGGCCTCCAAAACGTGGCTGAGCAGATGGGTGACCGTGGTTTTGCCGTTGGTTCCTGTGATGCCGATCCAGGGGATCTGCTGGAGGGCATCCCAGGCCAGATCCATCTCTCCGCGCACCTGGACGCCCTCGGATCGCAGCTGGACCAGAGTTGGGTGATCCCAGGGAATGCCAGGGCCGATCACCACAGCGCCCAGGTTGTCTCGCCAGGTGTCAAAGCTTTCCGGGGTGAGGGGCTGCCCCAGGACCACCTGAATGCCCTCTTCGGCGAGTGTTTTGGAGGTGTGTTGGAGGGCTTCGTTATCGCCCCGTTCGAACACAATGACGTCGAGATTCTGCTGCTTGAGCAGACGTGCAGCCCCCAAACCTGAACGACCCAAGCCAACGACAATCGTGCGTGTCATCGCAAGGTTTGAAGCTCGTAAACGCAGTTCCAACAGGGAAAGTGGGCGATACTGGATTTGAACCAGTGACTCCTACAATGTCAATGTAGTGCTCTACCCCTGAGCTAATCGCCCGACCTCGATCAAGCTGAAATCTTGTGATTTCATCGACCGAGGCTGAACAGTAGCAGCTGGTGGGCAGCTCAACTCAACTGCGGCGCAGTTCGACGCGCCAGCGCTCCCGTTTGGTGCGGGTGAGTGAGAGCACCTCCACAGAGCCGCGATCCTGCAGCTGCAGCCGGTCGCCCACCACCAGTTCACGGCTGGCTTGACGCACGTTGTCCCAGTTGAGCCGTAAACGCCCAGCTTTGACGTGGGTCACGATCTTGGCCCGGGACAGCCCGAATCCTGCAGATGCAATCGCATCCAGGCGACAGGAGGCCTCCACCGTCTGCAGGGTGCGGACGCTGCGTTGCACAGGGTGCTGCAATTGCTCCATAGGGCGGGATTCGCAGCGAATCTCCACCTCGCGCACGGCCCCCAGGCGGCCATGCAGGGCTTCGGCAGCGCTGGGGGTGCAGACCCCTTGCCCACCGCGATCGCCGCGCACCCAGAGATCGCCGATGTTGTCTGCGTCGACGCCCATGGCCTGCAACGCTTCGCGCAGATCCTCGGGGGAAAGGGGGTCGAAGAGGAAATTGCCTTCGATCAGCAGGCCTTGAACCGGGGCCGCTACATCAGGGTTGTCGTCGCGACGGTGGCAGAGCAGCCGTTGGCGTTCGGCGCCTGGATAACCACCATCACTGACCCAGGTCAATTCACTGAGGCTGCCCAGGCGAGCCAAGGCTTCCTCCCGCAGCGGTGCACTGAGGAAGGGGCTCCAGGCCGGTTGCCAGGTGCGCAACACCTGCTCCGCGAGATCGACGAGGAGCGTCAATCCTTCCGGGTTCTGGGCCCCCTCTAGCAGCTCCTCCCTGGGCAGCATCACAGGTCGTCGAGGCGAACCACCTGTTGCGGCCGCGACTTTTGAATCACTTGCCAGGGGGCTTCGATGCCATTGGGGGTTTCCAGCAGCACCAACCAGCGTCCTTCGTCGCGGCGGTTGCGCAGGATCCGCACGCCTGCATCGTTGTCTGAATCCACACTGGCGGCCGCGGCGTAGCTCCCCATCAGGCCGGAGCCCATGCCCAGCAGGCCACCGATCAGCGTTTCACCCCAGGGGCCAAAGCTGGCGAAGGTGGTGAGGTTGGTGATCTTGGTGAAGGTCACTCCAGCCAGGAAGCCGAAGGGCATCAGCCAGCGGGCCATACCCCGTTGACGTTGCTGGCGGGTCAGGTTGGGGTTCAGCAGGGCGACTTTGTCGATCGCATCCCCGTCAGGGGGAATCATCAAACATTTGAGCAGCGGCAGATCGGTGTCCCGGAGCCGCTGGATCAGGCCCTCTGCCGCTGGGGCATCGGTCATCACCATCACACAGACGGGCATGGGGCATTCAGATCCAGTGCGCTGAATTCTGAACCCTGTGCTTCGAACTGGAGGGGGTGGTGGGTGTCGATCTCTACAGTTCTCCGCGGCAGTTCTGCGCCTTTCGATGACGAAAGTTCTTGTCTCCGATCCGATCGACCAGGCCGGGATCGACATTCTCGGCCAAGTGGCGCAGGTGGATCAGCGCACCGGCCTCTCGGAGGAGGAGCTGATCGGGATCATCGGTGAATACGACGGATTGATGATTCGTTCCGGCACCCAGGTGACCGCAGCGGTGATCGCTGCGGCGAGCCGGCTCAAGATCATCGGCCGCGCCGGCGTCGGCGTGGATAACGTTGATGTTCCTGCGGCCACCCAGAGGGGTGTGCTGGTGGTGAACTCCCCCGAGGGCAACACCATCGCAGCCGCGGAGCACGCTCTGGCGATGATGTTGACCCTCTCGCGGCACATTCCCCAGGCCCATGGCGGCATGCGGTCCGGCAAGTGGGATCGCAAGAAATACGTCGGCAACGAGCTCTACAAGAAGACCCTTGGGGTGGTCGGTCTGGGCAAGATCGGTTCCCACGTTGCCCGGGTTGCCCAGGCCATGGGCATGGAGGTGATCGCCTACGACCCCTTCATCGCCGCCGATCGCGCCCAGCGGATGCAGGTGAAGCTGCTCGAGTTGGATGAGCTGTTTCGCGCCGCCGACTACGTCACCCTGCACATCCCCCGCACCAAAGACACCGAAAATCTGGTCAATGCGGAGCTGCTGCGCACGATGAAGCCCACGGCGCGGATCGTGAACTGCGCCCGCGGTGGCGTGGTGGATGAGGCGGCGATCGCTGAAGCCATCAACAACGGGGTGATCGCTGGTGCTGGCCTGGATGTGTATGCCAGTGAGCCCCTGGCGGAAGACTCCCCCCTGCGGTCGGTGGAGCGTGGTCTGGTGCTGACGCCCCACCTCGGTGCATCAACGGAAGAGGCCCAGGAGAATGTGGCGATCGACGTGGCGGAGCAGATCCGTGATGTGCTTCTGGGTCTGCCGGCCCGCAGCGCAGTCAACATCCCCGGCCTCAGCGCCGAGATCATGGAGCGGCTCAAGCCCCATCTCCAGCTTGCTGAAACCGTCGGTCTGCTGGTCAGTCAGCTGGCCGGCGGTCATGTGAAGGAGATGGAACTGCGCCTGCAAGGTGAATTCTCCAGCCATCCCTCCCAGCCTCTGGTGATTGCTGCTCTGAAGGGTCTGCTCAGTGCTGGCCTTGGCGACAGCATCAACTTTGTGAATGCCTCGCTCGAGGCCAAGGCCCGCGGCATTCTGGTGCTGGAGGTGAAGGATGAGAGCAGCCGCGACTTCGCCGGTGGCTCACTGCAAATCACCACTCGCGGCGATCAGGGCAGCCGTAGCGTCACCGGTGCCGTCTTTGCCGATGGGGATCTGCGTATCACCAGCATTGATGCCTTCCCGGTCAATGTGACGCCGAGCAACCACATGCTGTTCACCCGTCACCGGGACATGCCCGGCATCATCGGCCACCTGGGCTCGCTGTTGGGTGAACACAACGTCAACATCGCCTCGATGCAAGTGGGCCGCAAGATCGTGCGTGGTGATGCAGTGATGGTGCTCAGCATCGATGATCCGATCCCTGCCGATCTGTTGAAGACGATCACGGCGATCGAGGGCATTCAGGAAGCCCACCCGGTCACGCTCTGATGTGGTGGCGTCTGACACTCCCGTGTCCTCCGGAGCTGGAGGAATCGCTGGTGTGGAAGCTGACGGATCTGGGCCTGCACCGCCATGCGGTGCAGCATGCGCCTGAAACGCCTGACCGCAAGACGCTGTTGGTCTGGCTCCCGAAGCCGGAGTGGCCGGAGCCTCAGCGGCGGGAGCTGATCGCCAGCCTGCAGCCGCTGGCGGAGCCCTTTGGTCTCAGCCTGCCCGATGGGCACTGGGACGATGTGGCGGATGAGGATTGGAGCCTCAGCTGGAAACAGCACTGGCAGGCCGATCCTGTCGGTGCTGGGCTGTTGATCCTGCCGGCCTGGCTGGAGGTTCAGCCGGAGCATGCCGACCGGCTGGTGATCAAGATGGATCCGGGCAGTGCCTTCGGCACTGGAAGCCATCCCACCACCAGGCTCTGCCTGGAAGCTTTGGAGCAGTCGCCTCCTTTGGGGTCGCTTGTGGCCGATCTGGGCTGCGGCAGCGGGGTGCTGGGCCTTGCTGCGCTGGGCCTGGGGGCGGAGTCGGTGGTGGCCGCTGACACCGATTCCCTGGCGGTGCGTGCCACGGCGGACAACCGCGGCCTCAACGACCGATCGGAGGCTGAGCTTCAGGTGGCTCTCGGTTCAGTGGAGACCCTGAGCGAGCTGCTCGCCCCCCGCCGCGCTGATCTGCTGCTCTGCAACATCCTGGCTCCGGTGATTGAAGCCCTCTCCCCGGGGTTTGAGGGGCTGCTTCAGCCCGATGGGCGCGCTCTGCTCAGTGGGCTCCTGGTGGATCAGGCACCGCGCCTGAAGGAGGTCCTGGGGGGTTTGGGCTGGTTGGTCACCGTCGAGGCGGCACAGGGCCGCTGGGGGCTGTTGGAGATCCGCCGCCGCTAGGCCTGCCCGTATAAGCCAGGCTTATCAGAGTGGGGTCTCCGATTGGTCCTCTTCCCTAGTGGCCCAGGAATCGTCAGGTTGAGCACCTATTTGAAGTAAAAATGTGGCGTTCTGCAGGACCGGGTTTTCCGGAACCCTGTACGCATTCATCAATCATGGCTTCCTACAAGGTCACCCTGGTCTCCGAGAGCGAAGGTCTGAACAAGACCATCGAAGTGCCCGACGACCAGTACATCCTCGACGCTGCTGAAGAGCAGGGCATCGACCTCCCCTACTCCTGCCGCGCTGGCGCTTGCTCCACCTGCGCCGGCAAGATCACTGCTGGCACCGTCGACCAGTCCGACCAGAGCTTCCTGGACGACGACCAGATCGAAGCTGGTTTCGTGCTGACCTGCGTCGCCTACCCCACCAGCGACTGCACCATCAAGACCCACGCCGAAGAAGAGCTCTATTGAGTCTCTGTCCTTCAACATGTGGACGAGTCCTCAACCACCCCTGCGGGGGTGGTTTTTTTTGGTCTGGTCGTCTTCCATGCGTGTCCCTTGTCTTCTCCTGCCGTGAGCCGCCCCGAAGTCGACGATCTTCTGGAGCCCGGCAGTGTTCACACCAGCCCCGGCGGTCAGTACAGCTTCCGCGTGATCGGGCCCTGTTGCCGGTTGTTTGACCGTGAAGAACTGCCCTGGCCCTGCTGTCGTCTGGCCTGGCGCAGCAAGGAGCCGAGCTGGAGACGAATCGGACGTCGGTTTGTGCCCGACCTGGCTGCCCGGCGCTGCCCCTCCTACGCGGTGGAACTGCTGCAACCGGGCGGACGACCCACGCCCACGGTGCTGACTCTGTTCTCCGTTCGCTTCAGCCGGGATCTGCAGGAGTGGTGGTACAGCCGCCATCCCAGCTCCATGGCCCCTGAGCATGTGAGTCCTGAACAAAAAGCCCCGATGGCCTAAGGCCACCGGGGTCGATCGCTGGCTGAGAGCCGGATGGAATCAGAAGTAGATCTTTCCTCCTCCCCAGGCACTGCCCTGGACTTTGGGTGACACCAGGATGTAGCCGGCCATCAGGCGGAGATCTTCATCGTCAAGGTCGCGCATGGCGGGGTACAGCTCGGCGTCGCGCATGCTGGGGTGAAGGTCGGCAATGCTGTATTCACCGTCGTATGACGTTGGATCCTTCATGTAGTCAACCAGGGCCTCGACGTTGTCTCGGGCCGGGGTGGCCAGGGCCAAGGTTTCCGGATCCAGGCCGACGTTGTGGTTGGTTTTGGTGATGCCACCGGCGTGGCAGGTGCCGCAGCTGGTGTTGAACACCTTGCGGCCGGCATCGATTTCGCGATCGGTGAAGGTCACCTCTGATCCGGACGGGTCAGCCGGAACGGTAAGGGTTTCGGCGTCCCACTGGGCCGCCTGAGCCGGGGAGATGACGCTGAGACCGATCAGCACCGGGACAAGGATCAGAAGGCCCTTCAGGGACCGTCGCAAAGAAGAGAACACAGTGGCCATGAAGGTGTGGGGGGTGTGACGCATTCACCGCACCAAGCTCTTGTATCACGGGGAAGTGACCCTCCGAGGCCGGATCACAAACTGTTGCAGCGTGGTTTGACCTCAATGCTGAGGAAGTCCTTGGCCAGCAGCGTGTTGGGGAAGATCGCCTTGGCCTCGTCCAGCAGGTTTTGAGGGGTCACAAGATTGCCCGGTGCATAACGCGGGCTGAGGTGGGTCAGCACCAGCTGCCCAACACCAGCTTCAGAGGCCGTCTGGGCGGCCATGGTGCTGGTGGAGTGCTGTTTCTGGAAGGCCATCTCTGCCTCCCCATGGGCAAAGGTGGATTCGTGGATCAGCAGGTCCGCGCCTTGGGCGAGCTCCACGGCCGCATCGCAGAACACGGTGTCGGTGCAATAGACGACGCTCACGCCGGGTCGTTCTTCTCCGCAGAGGCTGGTGCCGTCGATGCTGCGACCGTCCTCAAGGGTCACCGTTTCGCCCCGCTTCAACTGGGCGTAGACCGGGCCGGGAGGAATGTTCAGCTCCCTGGCTTTCTGAATATTGAACCGTCCGGCCAGGGGCTTCTGATCAATGCGATAGGCGTAGGCCGGCACGCGGTGGGTGAGCGGGGTGCAGCGCACGGTGAAGTCCTCGTCCTCGAACAGCAGCGTGCCCTGCTCGGCGGCAGCCCTCACCCGATGCACCTCCAGGGGATAGCCAATGCGGGTGGAGCTGCTGCGCAGCACCCCGTTCAGGTAGCTCTCCAGTGGATCCGGTCCATACAGGTCCACCCCTGCGGGGCTGCTGCCGGCAAGGCCGAGGCTCGCCAGCAGCCCTGGCAGCCCGAAAATATGGTCGCCATGCATGTGGGTGATGAACACCCTGCGCAATTGGGACAGTCGCAGGTCACTGCGCAGGAATTGATGCTGGGTCCCCTCACCGCAGTCGAACAGCCACATCTCAGAGCGCTGCGGCAAGCGCAGAGCCACAGCTGAAACGTTGCGGGCCCGGGTGGGCACCCCTGAACTCGTACCGAGAAAAGTGACCTGCAAGGCCGGTGCTCCTCAGGGCTCATGCTGCCATCTGGCTGAACGTGGGATCAGGCGGCACACTGGGTCGCCTTTTGATTCTCAGCGTGCGTTGCACCTCCGTTGCCGTCGGGCTGGTGCTCGTCGCTTTGATCGCTCCAACACCAGCGGCGTGCGCCCGCGGTCGGGAGCCACAGATGCGTGTTCTGCTGCTTGAGGACACCCAGCTCAGCCTTCGTTCCGACGGTGCAAAGCCCTTGCTGGTGCAGGGGCTCCCCGGCGGCGAACGACAACCGCAACGCCTGCAGCTCAGTCTTCAGGGCAGGCGTCTGAGCGCCACGGTTGATGGCCGTTCGATGGCGCTGGGATCCAGCACCCTGCTCACGGTGCAGAACGATGATCCACGGGGCATCTGGCTGGGCTCCCGTCGTTACCGCGGGGTTCTGCGCATCAGTGGGCGGGGCGGAAGCCTTCGGGTGGTCAACAGTCTGGGAATCGAGACCTATCTCGCCAGTGTTGTGGGCAGCGAAATGCCTCATCGCTGGCCTCTGGCGGCCCTGCAGGCCCAGGCGGTGGCGGCCCGCACCTATGCGCTGAAACAACGCAGCCGTGGTGGCGCCTGGGATGTGAAGGCCACGGTGGCGAGTCAGGTGTACCGCGGCGTGGAGTCCGAAACCCCAAGCACCCGGCAAGCGGTGGCCAGCACCCGTTCCCTGGTGCTTGTGCATGGCGGTCGCCTGATCGATGCGGTGTTCCACAGCAGTTCCGGCGGGGTGACCGAGGCGAGCGGAATGGTTTGGCGCCGGCAGCACCCCTATCTGGTCAGCGTTCCCGACCACGACCAGCACAGTCCCGTGCACCGATGGGAGCAATGGTTTGATCCGGCTGGCCTACGCCAGCGGCTGCCGGAAACCGGTGGGCTTGAGGCTGTTGAGGTGCTAAGTCGGTCCGATAGCGGTCGCGTCCGGCAGGCCCGGTTGCGCGGACCACGCGGATCGCTGGTTCTCAGTGGTGGTGAGCTGCGCAAACGGTTGGGTCTCAAAAGCACCCTGGTGAGCTTCGAGATGGTGAGCGGGGCTCAGCGGCCGCCCGTGGATCTTCCAGTGGGGAGCGTGACCACACCCGCCAGCAATGCATCCCGGATCAGTCGGATCACAGCGTCCGTGGCGCGTCAGAAGCCACGATGGCGGCCGCTCCTGGTGGCTCCGCCGCCGCTGCTGGTGAGCAAGACCTCGATCCGTCGTTGGTCTGCCGGCGGACTCCAGCTGCTGGTGAAGGGCCAGGGCTATGGCCATGGCGTCGGCATGAGCCAGTGGGGGGCCCACGGTCTGGCGGAGCAGGGCGCGGACTTCCGCGCGATTCTTCAGCACTATTACCGCGGTGCGGAGCTCATGCCCTACCGGCCGCATTTCGACCCGTCGCTGGCGCTGAAGCCTCCGATCAAGCCACTGTGGAAGGAGACTCCGGTTTTGCCCTTTGGCACGGTTTCCCTGTCATCTGCAGCGTCATTCCAGTGACACGGATCTCTGCGCTGTACTGGCGGC
The DNA here is from genome assembly GCF_000737595.1 of Synechococcus sp. KORDI-52. Lineage (NCBI taxonomy): Bacteria > Bacillati > Cyanobacteriota > Cyanophyceae > Synechococcales > Synechococcaceae > Synechococcus > Synechococcus sp. KORDI-52. The sequence continues at coordinate 1,026,346 of NZ_CP006271.1, forward strand.
TCATCTGGAGCGTCATTTGCGCAGCTGGCAGGGGCCTCACCTCCTGAAGCCGTTGGGTCTGGCCACGGGGCGAACCATGGAGCCGCTGTACCGGACCCTGGTGGAACGGCTGCTGTTGTGGTCTGCCGATGAGCTGGAGGGGCTGCGTGCCCGTTGGTGCAGTTTCAACCTGGACGAATATCTCGGGCTGTCCGCCGAGGATCCCCGGGGGTACAGGGCGTACATGACCCACCACCTCGCTGCACCGCTGGGGTTGCCCCCTTCAGCGGTGCACCTTCCCGACAGCACCGCCGCTGACGGAGAGGCTGCCGCACAGCTTTACGGGGAGCAGCTCACGCGCTGCGGGGGCATCGGACTGCAGCTGCTGGGGCTCGGCAGCAATGGACATGTCGGTTTCAATGAGCCGCCTTGTTTACCCGACCAGCACTGCCACGAGGTGGTTCTGACGCCTGCAACGCGGCATCAGAACGCGGAGCTTTTTGACGGTTGCGTGGAGGCCGTGCCCCAGCGGGCCATCACCCTTGGTCTTCAGGAGATTCTTGAGGCTGCTGAGATTCATCTGGTGGTGACTGGCGCCGCCAAGGCAGGCATCCTCAAGCGTTTGCTGGCCCTGACGGAGCCTGACTCTTCGCTGCCCGCCAGTTGGCTGCTGACCCATCCGAATGTGTGGCTCTGGTGCGATGCGGCGGCTCTAGCCTGAAGAGCCGAGATCACAGGCGATGGGCATCGACCCCGTGGAACGGCGTCTCGAACAGAACTTTGAAGCGGAACGCTGGACGCGTTTCATTCAGGACTGTCAGGACCTTGAGCAGTTGCGCGAGACGGCTCTTGCGCTGGTGCAGCAGCTGGCCCAGCAGAAGGCGGCCAGTGCCTGGATGGCCACCCGGGCCTCTGAATCGGAAAACGCCAAGTTGCAGATGCTGGCGCGGATGATCCGTCAGCAACCCGATGGCGAGGAGGAGAAGGCGACTGAGTCCCCCTAAGGGGGCTCCAGCCGCCGGCCTGGTCAGGTGTCAGTGTTCCTTTTGCCAGCGGCTCAGGTGGGCCGGTGAGAACTTGTGACCGTGTTTGGCTCCGACCTTGACCACGCATGAGTTGTCCTTGCCGCAGCGCTGCACCTCATCGCGGATTGAATCGTTGCTCTGCACCCGCGACATGAACGTCTCCAGCTGTTTCATGGACATGGTGATCCTCCAGAAGGGATGTCTTCGGCCTAGCGGTGGGGATGCATGGGGCTCAGGGACGCAAGCTTTCGTGCGGATTTGCTGACAATAAACTTCAGATCATTGCCAATCGCTCTCCAGTACTGTCGGGATAGCGAGGTTGGAGCTGAAGCTCCGCCTTGTCCAAGGTTTGGCTGTGACCCTGCTCCAGTCCCAAAAGCCGAAGTTCTGAGGGGCTGTCTTTGTCATTGGAGGAGGTGTCGATCCATCCATGGCAGTCGTCTTGGAGAAGAAACTCTGCTGATTGGTTCAGGACATCCATGCGTCGCGGGGGAGCTTGCCGAAGAAGCGTGTGGGGGTAATTGAGGTCACACCCAGATGGAGCAACATCAGTCGCCGCAGCTTGACTCTGCCGATCCCTTGGTGATGTGCTTCAGCCCACCAGTTGTTTGTTGGCCTTGGCCTTGGTCAGGGCAGATCGCAGGGGTTGATTCTGGTGCCATCGGGTAGAGGTCACGGTTGCTGTGGCGGCGATGATGATGACGTCTTCTGACCACCAAATCTTTCAAATGATATTGATGCAATTGATTTTTTTGGTAAAAAGAATCGCATGGTGAAAACTGTCCTAGCCTGAGGTTGATGGGCGGAGTCATGCCATCTTCAAAATTTCAACGGTGAATACATCATCCACTTGTATTTGTAGGTATCCGCGAAAAGAATTGGAGAGCTGAAGCACCGGCTTGGTTGTCTCTTCAGGGCATGGGAGGACGTCAAAGTGGTCTACTCCACCATTGATCTGAAACTTAAAAAGCAGTCAGCAAGTGTGTTTGCCGTTCTTTCAAGGCTTTTTATTTTTTTATCAAAAATCTACAGCTATTTCTAGGCATATTTAGTTGTAAAGCGGCTTCAATGTCAGCCCCGTCTTTTGTCTCGGGGTGTCGTTGACGGTTTCTTCTGTTCCCCTTTTGTTTGTAGGTAGACACTTTTTGCTGCGAGAGTTGGGATTGTTCTCGTTTAGACAAGAAACCCAATGGGGTAGTGGATGCATCTCCAGGGCTCGGTTTTAGCTCTCGGATCACACCACATCCCGAAGAAACCCACCTACGCTGCTAAAGGTGATCCGGCGATCAGGACCAAATTCAGCATCACGAGTCGGCGAAGCTGTCCTTGGCGAGCCTTTATATTTTCATCGAAATGAGTTCAAGTCGCATCCCCAAAAAGGACGAGACGATGACCTCCATGCGCTCCTCCAGGAGACGGTCCAGCAACAGATGTTCACTGAATATTCCCCTTGCTGTTGCACAGCCACAGCTAATCATGGCTTCAACAGCGCAGGGTCGTTTGCTTTTAGGGCAGTCATCTGTTCTCCGGCCAGAAACAGAGCAACGCGGGTGTTTTGAGCTACGGGTTGGTCGTGACTGCCTTGAATAATCTCCTTTTGTGGGCTCGAACAAATGCTGCTTCCATTGTCAGCTCCCCCCTGCGCAGCCGTTCCATTCGTTACAGGGTCTTTCCCAGAACACTCTCAGCTGCCCCCTTGGTGATTTGAAGACAAGTCCACCTTCATCGGCAACGCGCTCGTAGCTTTTGCCATCCTGTTCAGAAGCGAAGAAGTAATCGACGCTGCCGCGATAAACCCTGACATTGCCTTGTCGTTGGCTGAAGCCGCACGGCTTCAGTTCAGTCGGTGGGAACCCATTCTCCTGGGTGAAACACCAAACATCAGCAGTGTCGGCTTGTGCTGGTGTAACCAGGGCACCGATGGCGATGGTGGTGGCGGTAAGTGTGGTGCGAATCGCTGCTTTGGCTCCCCTGATGGACATGGGCAGTTCGAGTTTAGAAATCATGTTCAGTTTTTACTTGAAGTAAATTTAGGCATAAGCTAGTGATGAACAGCTAGAAAAACCAGCCTCCAGGTCCGAAAAGGCCCCCACAGGTTGCAATCCGAGATGAATCAGCGCGGTTGCCACAACAAGAGCTGCCAGAGACGTGATAGTGGCTGGAAAATATTTTCTTTTTTGCTTGAAGTGCGCCCATGGATGCTTGCAGATCAGGCAAGAAATCGGGGCGGCCCAAAGGACCAGGGGCGTTAGAGGATTGTTTTTTCGCCAATGGTTGGACCAGTCCACATTAAACCCATAATTAACTTGTATAAAATTTTCTTTGGTATATCGATGTTGTTTGACCGTCTTAACACGTTGCTGAGGAAGATGTTGTTTGCATGAGGGCAATGTTGTTCTGAAAAAAATCAGATCCCACCTTTACCGGTTGATCAAGTGCTTTGGTTTTGTTTTTCCGCCGGAAACGCAGTTTTCTGGTCATTGTTCGCAGCGTTGCGTCTTGTGCCTCCAGGCTCACTGCTACGGCCTGATGGAGTGCAGGACTCAGCCAGATCCAGGCTTCGACGGTTTCAGGTCCAGGCAGGCAATAAAAAAGGAAAGGGCCCTCAGCCCACCCCTCTTGGGGTCGACGCATTGAAGGAACAACTTTTCTTCTCCCAAATCTGCCTCAGAGGCCGCCTCGCTTCTGTGTATTCCGCACCAAATTAGGCATTTCAGCCTAGTGGGCATTCTTTCCGGATCCCTGATGATTCACAGGGCGCGAGCACCACTTCAAACGCTTTGGGAGCTGGAATGATCGCGGGTTCCCTAGCCCGCTTCTCCCTCAACATCTGATTAGAGATATGCGCCTCGCCATCCTTCGCCAGGGTTGCTGAGAGCGACCATCGCTTCCGAGTCGGAGGAGCCGACCACCTCGATGTCAACTGAACGTTGATTACGTCTGAACCATCTGCTCAGCCCTTGGGAATCGAAGGCTTTTGAGAGGATGGTTGCAGCTCTGCCTCAAGGCCCCAGGCCGTCAAAATCCGGTTTCGGCGATAGAGCTGCTGATGCCCGCTAGACCTCTGCTGCCTTGCACCAGGCAGGGTTTTTCAGCAGTGTCCAGCCCTGCCTTTGGAGTGACTGCCACAACTGGTCGGCAGCTTCTTTGCCGAGGTAGCGGCGTTCTTTGAGCAGCGGTGGGCCATCGGGCATGGTCCGCCCCCGATCCGCGAAGACCTTTGGGTCACGGATCCATGCCTTCTCGTCGCGGTGGAAGCGCCAGATCCAGTAGTTGTCGCGGTCGATCAGCCAGCCTTCGCGCATCAACCATCAAGCAAGTACGCCCGTACTAGCGACGGGTGTGGTGGCGCTGCAATGCTGTCGCCTGAAGAAAACCTGTGGAAGTGTGCCACCACCCACCAGCTGCTGGCCATGGTGATGGTGTGGGTCTGGCAGGGAAACCGGCCGCCACGCGGGGATCGAGGCCTAACGGACTCTCCCCAACCCTGAGGGGGATCGAGGACCACCTGGACTCTCCCCCACAGCATTCACTGTCGAATCAGCCGCAAATATCGTTTGATTCCGATGACTTGCCTCTGTTTCTGGTTTTCAGTACTCCGGAAGTGATCTGCGTGAGTGAAATGACGTGAGTTATTGATCTGCATCCTCGTGTGGACAGTTTTGGCTTCACGTTCCGTGCGATCTGGTGCCAAGGTCATTGCCCTGTCCCTGCTGAGACACGTTGTCCAGGCAGGGACGGGGCAGTACAGGCGTTGTTGGGTAAGGGTGCAGACATTTTTGATATGAGTGTTCATGCTTCGAACCAGCACAAGCCTGATTTGATGTGAGAAATGGATTGGGAGTTTTTGATTTTAGTTATTGGGTCTTGGTCTTAGTTTCCAATTATCATCACAATAAGTTCGATGCTGACTACTGCTATTAAAAGGAAATAAATCCACTTTTTAATCCAAGGTTGTAGGGCAACTTTTGCTGCCCACCATGACCCTAAAGCGCCTCCAGCGGCTAATGTGATGCCAGGTACCCAGTCAATCTTGCCTTCTAAAAAGAAGATGGGGATGGAGAGTATTGAAGCCGTCAGCAGAAATACTGCCTTTATGGGATTTGCTTCGGTAACATCCATGGAGCCAAGCATCACCAATGCAAGAATCATGTATGTGGCGGAGTCTAAGACTATGAATCCAGTCCAAAAGCCCACCAGGAAAAGTGCTGGAAGTATGAAGCGACTTTCTTTGTCTTGACGAGATTCTTTTAAAAAAATAAATCTCTTTGATCCAATGACAAGAATGGCCAATGCGGTAAATATTGCGATATTGATCACAAGCTGTATTCTGTCGTCATTCAGATATGTTGCAGCTCTGGCCCCTAGGATTGCTCCTGTCGCGAGAGGCGCCGACAGTACGAGGGTTTTTCTCCAAGGTATAGATTTTGCTTTTTGAAAGCTGATTACAGCTGAGAAAGATCCGAGTAAAACGCCAAGTCGATTCGTCCCGTTGGCGATGCCGGGCGGCACTCCCAGTAAAATCAGAAGAGGAAGCGTTATCGCTGATCCGCTGCTGGCAAGGGTGTTGAGGGCTCCTGCAAATGCTCCACCTATGAGAAGCATTGGTATCTCCCATGCGTTCATTCCCTGTCTCCAGATGTTCAGTAGACCTTCTGGTAGCAACATTTGGTCGCGCGCGACAATGAATTTAACTTTTTGAATCTTATGAGGTTTGTGCGCTCAGTCAGGTGATTGGTCTGTGCTCTTGGTGTGATGTTGAATTTGAAGAATATCTCTGTAGATGCTTCGGGCCTGCTCAGCACCAAATGCGTCAGATTCGTCGTTTCGACGTGTTGCAATCAGTCCTCTCGGCAGGAACGCAATGCGGTAGTTGCCGGTCATGGGTTCAGATATTTCTGAGATGAGGGTTCCCTACTTCTCTCAGGCGAAAAAACAGATTGCCTTTAAAGCCTGGGTTACATCACTCCTTGCTCTTTCAGTGGGCGAGCATTGATGAGATTTGTTCTGATGCTTCGATGAGAGTTTTGTTGCTTCAGACCGTCTCAGCTTTGTTCACGAGCTTTTTTGGCTGCGAGCCCGGCTTCCACTGATGTGCCAGCAGCGAGGGCGACGGGTCCAAGTAAGCCAATCAATTGGTTTTGGATGTCTCCGGCGCCCTGTGCTCCTTCTCCAAGCACTGCACCAAGGACAAACCAGGTCATTGCCAGAGCACATGTGATCCAGTACGCCTTCCAGCGGCGCTGGTGCAGGTACCCGGCGCCTCATCCCGGAATCACGTTCAAGGTGATGACCACCCAGCCTGCTGATGCTGCGCTAATCACGCCTTGCTGTCCTCTGCACCCTGAGGTTCAACACCGTCAACTCAAAGCCGAAGCCATGATCCGCGAGCAGGGCGAAACGTCCCCGTTCATGAGCCATAGGGTCCAAATCGCGTTGCACAGGCGGCACCACACTGGGCGCCCAAGGCGATGGCCTTCGCCAAGGACCAGCGCGCAGCAAGGCCGGTGACCACCCCCGCTGCAAAGCTGTCACCGCAGCCGTAGCTCTCCACCAAGGGCCCGTGGAGGAGGGCAGGGGCATAGCGACCGCCCGGATGGCTGAAGCCCCCTGCGGCACCTTCGGTTTGAATCAGCGTGTGGGGGGCTGTGTTCAACTGTTCCGGCTCCACCCGCTCATCCGGATCAAGGCCACTGCCAATCAGGGCGTCGAGGGCTACACCGGCCTCCTGAAGCACAGGCAAACCAATCCGCGGAGTCGCGGCCAGGACTGCAGCCGACCGGCAGGCTTTCAATAGAGGCGCATCAGCTGCGGTGGCGAAGAGGCCGTCGCATTCGCCGAGGGCCTCCCAGGGCAGGTCATCGTCGAGCGTTGGGGTCAGCCGCTCGCCGATCACGGTGATCGCCCGGTCCCCTTCGCGATCCACCAAGCTCAGACCTCGCCGGGTTGGTGCCTCCCTCCAGGCGACATGAACATCAAGGCCCAGATGTTCGAGCCGCTTGATGCAGGCTTCGCCGACCGAATCGCGACCCAGGGCCGTAAAGAACTGGACGGGCTGCTGCAGCAACCGCGCCATCTGCACAGCAACGACGGCGCCACCTCCAGCAGGTTCCTGCAGGGTCTGCAGGGCGTGACCAATGGCCCCGGGACGGGGCCACTGATCCACCGCCAGAAATTCCACCCACTCGACATGGCCGACGACGGCCAAGCGCAGGGGCGGCAGGGCGGAGGCGGAAGACAACGGCAGTCCATGACGGCTGAAAACCCATCAAACTCCCCCAACGGGATGCCCAGAGTCTTTGGGGCCTGCAGGCCATTCCCAACGGGTTGCCTATGACGCTGGCCGCGGCCGTGAATTCATTGATGTCAGTCGATCTGCAGGTCTGGCGCCAGTTCGAGATTGGCGCTGACGCTTCGCACGTCATCGAGTCCATCGAGGGCGTCCAGCAGCTTCAGGCAGCTTTGAGCGGTTTCGGGATCACTGACTGAGACGCTGGTCTGGGCGGACCAGTGATGACCCCATTCCCGCACATCCCAGCCAGCCCGGTGCAAGCCGTCCTGAAGGCTCTCGAGAGCTTCAAAGGAACCGTGCACCAGTACGGCTTCGTTCACCATTTCATAACCATCGGCGGCCAGCTCCAGGAGGCTGTCCAGCAGCCGCTCCTCGTCGTCGGGGCCGGCATTGAGGATCACTTCGCTGCGGTGTTCGAACAGATAGGCCACGCAGCCGTTTTCGCCCAGGTTGCCGCCGTTCTTGCTGAAGGCCAGCCGCAGATCCGCCGCGGTGCGGTTGCGGTTGTCGGTGAGCGCCTCCACCAGCACCGCCATGCCACCGGGGCCATAGCCCTCGTAGCGCACCTCTTCAAGCTGGGCTCCATCGCCCGCCTGGCCTGAACCCTTGGCGATGGCGCGTTCGATGTTGACGGCGGGGACTCCCGCCGCTCGGGCTTTGCTGATGGCCGTTCGCAACTGGAAATTCCCGGCGGGATCGGCTCCGGCCCTGGCCGCCACCATGATCTCTCGCCCCAGTCGGGTGAACACCGCACCCCGTTTGGCGTCAACGACGGCCTTGGTGCGTTTGATCTGGGACCATTTGCTGTGGCCAGCCATCGCGTCAGCTCAGCGCGGGATGAGCTCGGAGAGTACTGAGCGATCGGGTGTGTTCAGCCTGCTGCATCGAACACCACTTTGGGTCGCAACAGATCCTCGTCCTCTCGGTGGCCGATGCCGGCCAAACTTCCATCCGCATTGCACACCACAACAGTCTCCCCAGCACCACGCTCCATCGCGATGCGCCGGCCGCAGCGCCAGTCGATTTGTTCGTTTTCGCTGAGATTGCGCCGGGGCAGAGCGCCCAGAGCCAGCAGTGGAGAGACGGGATCGGGCGGCGGAGCGTCTCGCTCCGGCAAAGGATGGGCCTGGTGCGCATGGAACCCCAGGGCCTGGGTGCGACGCAGGGAGGCCAGGCAACCTCCACAGCCGAGGGTTGCCCCGAGATCCCTGGCAATCGAGCGGATGTAGGTGCCGGCGGAGCAGTGCACCTCAATGTTCAGTTGCCCCAGCGCGGCATTCCAGTGCAACAGCTTCAGCCGGTGCACGGTGACGGCCCGCAGCGGCAGCTCCATGGCTTCGCCGCGCCGGGCTCGGGCATAGGCCCGTTCGCCATTCACATGGATGGCGGAGACCTGCGGTGGACGTTGTTCAATCGCGCCCCTGAACGGCTCCAGGGCGGCATCGAGCTCGTCTGTGCTGAGGGAAGGCCAGACCTGTTGTTCCAACAGCTTTCCCTCCAGGTCGTCGCTGTTGGTGCGCCTGCCCAGCTGGATGACGCCCTTGTAGGTCTTGTCTCCGGGGAGGTATGGCAGCAGTCGGGTGGCCGGCCCCAGGGCGATGGGGAGCACCCCGGTGACAGCAGGGTCGAGGGTGCCGCCATGGCCCACGCGCTTGAGGCCGTAACTGCGGCGCAGGCGGCTGACGCAAGCGTGGGAGGTGAGGCCTGCGGGCTTGTCGATCACCACGAAGCCGAAGGGGCCGTTCACCGATGCTGGAGCGGGATGCCCTGACTGTTGCATTCCGCCGGCTGCGTAGGTTGGCCGCGCCCTGACGTTCATCCATGCCCCAGCTCCGCAGCAGCACGGATGTGGACGTTTCCGCCTTTCTGGAGGACGGGCTGGGCATCAAGCAGCACCTCAGCCGTTATCTCGATCTCACGACGGAGCAGCTGGAGCAGCGTCTGCCCAGCAGCACCGACGAGCTGGCGGATCTGCATCCCGGTGCGTTCCGTCCTGAGGATGCCACCGCCTTCTACGAAGACACAGTCGGAACGGGGCACCTGCTGGAGCTGGCGGCCTGGCATCTTTCCAGTGCGGACTACATCGCCGACACCCTGCGCTTGCAGGGCATGGCGGTGCAGGGCCAGGTGCTCGATTTCGGTGGTGGCATCGGCACCCATGCCCTCTCGGCGGCGGCGCTGTCGGAGGTCGATCACGTCTGGTTTGTGGATCTCAATCCCCACAACCAGGCCTTTGTCCAGCAACGGGCGCAAAGCCTCGGTCTGGCGGACAAGCTTTCGGTGCATCGGGACCTCAGCAGCACGGGCGATGTGCGTTTCGATGCAGTCGTCTGCCTCGATGTGCTGGAACATTTGCCGAATCCCTCGGCGCAGTTGCAGGAGTTTCACCAGCGCATGGCTCCCGGGGCCATTGCTCTTCTCAACTGGTACTTCTTCAAGGGCCATCAGGGGGAGTACCCCTTCCACTTCGACGATCCAGCCCTCGTGGACGGGTTTTTCAGCACCCTGCAGGCCCAGTTCCTGGAGGTGTTTCACCCCCTCTTGATCACGGCCCGTCTGTACCGCCGCTCCTGAGGGTCAGGCAACAAAAAACCCGATGCCACAACGGCATCGGGCCTTGAATTCGTGCTTGAGACGAAACTCAGACTGCTGCGGTGATGTTGATGCGCTTGCGATTGCGCAGGCCGCGGCGGATCGATTCGAACTTAACGACGCCATCGGTGAGGGCGAACAGGGTGTCGTCCTTGCCTTTGCCCACGTTGATGCCGGGCAGAACGGAGGTGCCGCGCTGGCGGATCAGGATGGATCCGGCGGTGACGGTTTCGCCGCCATAGGCCTTCACGCCAAGGCGTTTGGCGTTTGAGTCGCGGCCGTTACGGGTTGAACCTGTGCCTTTTTTATGTGCCATGAGAAGAAAAAGGAGGTGGGTGGGGCGGTCGATGAGGCGAGCGGGAGCTGTCAGCTGATGGCCTTGCCGCCCACGGAGATGGACTCAACCATCACCCGGGTGAGTTCCTGCCGATGACCATTCTTGCGGCGAGTTTTCTTTTTGGGGCGCATCTTGTACACGATCACCTTGGGGCCACGGCGATGGGCCATCACCTTGAGGGACACAGAGGCGTCCTTGACGTAGGGCTGGCCCAGGGTGGTGCCCTCGCCATCCTTCACGAGCAGCACGTTCTCAAGCTTGATCGTGTCGTCCACCTCGGCCTGAAGCCGGTCGATGTCGTAGTAGCGGTTGGGCTGCAACCAGATCTGGGTGCCCGACGCCTCAACGATGGCGTAGGTCCCGCTCTGTTCCGCGGCTGGTTTCGTGTCGGCCATAGGGTGAAAAGACGCGCTCAGGCTCGGCGAACCGATTCAGGCCTGAGCCGCAATCGAAAGACAAACAAAGATCTTCGGCTCTGAAGCGCCCCATCGTCAAGATCTAGATACGTCGACGCTTCGGACGCTCGGATGGCCAGGCCGGCCCTCACTGTTGCTCTCGTCCTGGGTAGCCCTGCTCTGGTGGACTCCTGCCGCCAGTGGCTGCCATCCAACCGTTATGAGCACGTTGTTCTGACTGTTGCTTCCGGGGAGACTCTGGCCGTTGTTCTCGGACCCCGGCAGGACGACGTTGATGCTGTGGTGATTGAACAGACCCTGCTTGATGCTGAGGCCAAGGAGCAACTGCTGGCGTCAGGTCTGCTCTTCCCCGCCGTGATCGTTGGGGAGGTTAAGGGGCAAGTGGATTACCACCCCGAGGAGCTGCATCTTCCACACGACCAGCTGGCCCAGCTGGGATACAACGTGGATGCGGCCATTTCCCGCTTTCTACGCCAGGGCCGCGCCGATGGCCGCCAGGAGGACAGCAGTTCCTCATCACGCGCCGTCAGCAATCTCTCCGATCGTCTGCAGGAGCGGCTGGGCTACCTAGGGGTCTTCTACAAACGGGATCCATCCCGCTTCCTGGGCAGCCTGCCCCCTGAGGAACGCCGGGATCTGCTGCTGTCGCTCCAACGCACCTACCGGGATCTGCTGGCGAGTTACTTCAGCGATCCGGCGACTGCGAATCAGGCGCTGGAAAGCTTCGTGAACACCGCTTTTTTCAGTGATCTGCCCATCACCCGCACCGTTGAGATCCACGTGGATCTGATCGATGAATTCTGGAAACAACTGAGTCTGGAGGGTCACAAACATGACTTTCTTCAGGATTACCGCCTTGCGCTTCTCGACGTGATGGCGCATTTGTGTGAGATGTACCGGCGCTCCATTCCGCCGGACCTTCCTCTGTCGGGCACGGCCTCCAGCCGTGTACGTCGCCCGACGGATCAGCTCGATGCCTCGGAGGAGTCGTCATGAGTCCCCGCAAGACCTACATCCTCAAGCTTTACGTGGCGGGTAACACCCCCAACTCGATGCGGGCCTTGAAAACGCTGCGCAACATCCTCGAGACCGAATTCCGCGGCGTCTATGCCCTCAAGGTGATTGACGTGCTGAAAAATCCGCAATTGGCGGAGGAGGACAAGATCCTGGCCACGCCCACGTTGTCCAAGATTCTTCCTCCGCCGGTGCGGCGCATCATCGGCGATCTTTCCGATCGGGAGCGGGTGCTGATCGGCCTGGATCTGCTCTACGACGAATTGTCCGACTCGGCGCTCAACTCGACCCTGATCGACGCGATTGATGAGGAGGTCGACACGGCGATTCCCTCAGATCCTTAAGCGACATGGTTCTCTCCAGCACAGTCCATGTCCTGCTCACTACGGTCCAGTCATAGGTGGTTGCCATGCAGTTCCCTCCGACCAGCGGTCAGCCTCAGATGCAGGTTCAAAAGCTCCCGACAGGGATCGAGGGCTTTGATGATGTGTGCCAGGGCGGCCTGCCGATCGGCCGCAGCACGCTGATCAGTGGCACGTCCGGCACCGGCAAGACGGTCTTTTCACTGCACTTCCTCCACAACGGCATCAAGCAGTTCGACGAACCCGGCATCTTTGTCACCTTCGAGGAATCGCCCCTCGACATCCTTCGCAACGCCGCCAGTTTCGGTTGGAACCTGCAGGAGATGGTCGAGCAGGACAAGCTCTTCATTCTTGATGCCTCCCCGGATCCCGACGGTCAGGACGTGGCGGGAAGTTTTGATCTCTCCGGTCTGATTGAGCGAATCAACTACGCCATCCGCAAGTACAAGGCCAAGCGTGTCGCCATCGACTCCATCACGGCGGTGTTCCAGCAGTACGACGCTGTGTTTGTCGTGCGTCGTGAGATCTTCCGCTTGATCGCCCGGCTCAAGGAAATCGGCGTCACCACGGTGATGACGACTGAGCGCATCGACGAGTACGGACCGATCGCTCGTTATGGCGTTGAGGAATTCGTCTCCGACAATGTGGTGATTCTGCGCAACGTTCTCGAGGGAGAGCGGCGGCGGCGCACCCTTGAGATTCTCAAGCTGCGGGGCACCACCCACATGAAGGGTGAGTTTCCCTTCACCATGGGGGCTCACGGCATCAGCATCTTCCCGCTTGGGGCCATGCGCCTGACTCAGCGGTCGTCCAACGTTCGGGTCAGTTCCGGTGTGCCCCGGCTCGACGACATGTGCGGCGGCGGCTTCTTCAAGGATTCGATCATCCTGGCCACCGGTGCCACTGGCACGGGCAAGACGATGCTTGTCTCCAAGTTCATTGAAGACGCCTGCCGCAACAAGGAACGAGCCATCTTGTTTGCCTATGAGGAATCGCGCGCTCAACTGCTGCGCAACGGCACCAGCTGGGGGATCGATTTCGAGCAGATGGAGCAAGACGGTCTGCTGAAGATCATCTGTGCCTACCCCGAATCCACAGGCCTCGAAGATCACCTGCAGATCATCAAGACAGAGATCAGCCAGTTCAAGCCCTCGCGGATGGCGATCGACTCCTTATCAGCCCTGGCACGCGGTGTGAGCCACAACGCCTTCCGTCAGTTTGTGATCGGGGTGACCGGTTACGCCAAGCAGGAGGAGATCGCGGGCTTCTTCACGAACACCTCCGAGGAGTTCATGGGCAGCCATTCGATCACCGACTCCCACATCTCCACGATCACCGACACGATCCTGCTGCTGCAGTATGTGGAGATTCGCGGTGAGATGGCCCGCGCCTTGAATGTGTTCAAGATGCGCGGCTCCTGGCACGACAAGGGCATCCGGGAATTCGTGATCACGGGCAATGGACCTCAGATCAAGGATTCCTTCTCCAATTTCGAGCGAATCATCTCCGGTGTGCCCCATCGGGTGACCACGGATGAGCGAAGCGAGTTGTCACGCATCGCCCGAGGCGTGTCCAGCGAAGACTGAGTTAAGGGTCGACGGCTTCGGCGATGGCATTGCGGCTGCGTCGTTCTGCCTGCAGCTGAAGCTCATCTTGGTCGGCTTCCGCCAGGGGCAGGTCAAACCAGAAGGTGGTGCCAACGTCGGGCTCACTGGCCATGTACACCTTTGAACTGTGTTTCTCAAGAATGCCCCGCACGATTGAAAGGCCCAGTCCGGTGCCCACTTCCGTGTGAACGGCATTTTCGACCCTGAAGAAGCGATCGAAGATGCGTTCCTGGTCGGCATTGCTGATGCCGCAGCCCGTGTCGGCAATCTCAATCCTCAGTTTGGGCAGCGGTGAAGTGAGGGCACATGTGGGTCCGTCACTGTCGCTGATCGCCATTCCCTGCACCGTGCAGGCATCGGGCCAGGGATAGGCACGCAGGGCTAGAGGCCCTCCGGGGCGGCTGAACTTGAGGGCATTGCCCACCAGGTTGTCGAGCACCTGGAGCAGAAGGTCCCAATTGCCCAGCACTTCAGGCAGATCTTCAGGAACATCCAGCACCAGCTCCACCTGACGATCATCGGCATTCAACCGGTAAGTGCGCAGGGTCTGCTCCATGGCCGGGCGCATGCTGATCGGTTCGAATTGCAGCGTTCGCCCCGACTCCAGTCTTGAGAGATCCAGCACGTCGTTGACCAGTCGGGTGAGCCGATCGGTTTCGTCGTTGGCGACGCCGAGAAACTCCTTCTGTTCGTCGGGGCTGAGCTGGTCGCCCAGGTCGTGCAGGGTTTCGACATAGCTCTTGATGTTGAACAGCGGAGTGCGCAGCTCATGGGAGACGTTGCTGATGAAACGGCTCTGGGCCGCATTCAATTCCACCTCGCGGGTGAGGTCCTGAATGGTGACGGCGATGCCTTTGAGGCTTTCTCCGTTGGCATCACGCACCGCCTGCAGAACGATGCGCAGGGTGCGGGCCGGCTCCCCAACGCTGCAGCGCAGATCTTCACTGTCTGCAGAGCCACCAAGCAGGGCATCGAGGGGGCTATGCAGTTCCATCGCCAGAAGTTCGGGCAGTTCCCCCACCAGCTCATGGCCTTCCAGGCTGCGTCCTTCCCAGCGGAACAGGCGTCTCGCCGTGGGATTGGCCAGAACGATGCGGCCGTCGGAATCCAGCAACATGGCGCCATCGGCCATGGTGGCGATCAACGACTGCTGCTTCACTTGGGCTGCCGTGAGCTCCTCGATGTTGGCCTCGTCGTAGGCCTCGAGCTGGGAGGCCATGGCATTGAAGCCAGTGAGCAATTCCCCCAGCTCTCCGCCCACCGGCAGGTCGACACGGGCTCGGAAGTTGCCAGAGGCGACGGAGCGCACCCCCCGCAGCAGCTCTTTCACCGGGCGGGTGATGGTGAGGGCGTTGAACACCGCACCCAGAATCACCAGCACCCAGATCGAAATGAACACGGCCACCGTCACCTCACGGGTGAGAGCTGCACTGGCCAGTGCGGTCTCGTTCGGGTTCACCCCAAGGCCGAGAACGCCGTAGTACTGGCCTCCCCGGATCAGGGGAACAAACACATCGGTAACGGCGCCCTGGGGCGTCAGATGTTGCCGCACCAGTGGATTCTGGGGGCGTCGACGCAGCTCTTCGGGGAGCTCGAGCCGTCGGTTGAGACGCAGTTCACCGTCACCATTGCTCGGGGTGCCGCTGATGGGAATCCCCAGGTAGACAACACCATCCGGATCGGCGAAGAAGATGTAGCGAACGCTGCGGCTGGAGCGCCAGAATTTTTCGGCGACATTGGCCAGCTCCCGGTCCTGCCCCTGTGCCACCAGTTCGGTGACATTGCCGGCGAGCAGCAGGCCCAGATCCCTGGCGTAGCGCGTGTCGTTCATCACGGCATCACGCTGAATTCCGTTCAGAGCAAAAAAGGTGATGCCTGTCATCATCAGGCTCACCACCAGGGTGGCAATCGCCAGCAGCTTGGTCTGGAGGGTGAATTCAGCCCACCAGGCGGTAATGCGGTCCCAGAGGCTTTGATCCTCACCAGGTGGTTGACCGTTGGGAGGAAGGGCCCAATCAGCGATTGCTGCTCCGCTGCCGCTGCTCATCTGCCCGAGCGCACTTGATGGCCGATATCGCGACGGTAGGTGATCCCGGCGTAGTCCAGCTGATTGAGACCGTCGTAGGCCCCGGCAAAGGCCGCATCGAAGTCATCGCCCTGGGCGACGACGGCCAGCACCCGGCCCCCTGCTGTCCGCAGCTCGCCAGAGCTGTCGCGGCGGGTGCCGGCGTGAAACAGCTGATGATCAGGGTTGGGCGCGAGGTCGATGCGGATGGCATCGCCTTTGCGCGGGGCCTCCGGGTAGCCCTCTGCGGCGGCTACAACGCAGGCGCTGCAACGCTGGATGATGCTCAGCTGCGGGGCCAGATCGAGGCGGCCCAGGGCGCAGGCTTGAAGCACCGCGGCGATTTCGGGGCCGAGCAGGGGCATCAGCGTCTGGCATTCGGGATCGCCGAAGCGACAGTTGAATTCGATCACCTGGGGCCCATCGGAGGTGAGCATCAGGCCGGCATAGATCACGCCTCGGTAATCGATACCGCGTTGGCGCAGGGACTTCAGGGTGGGCTCGAGCACGATGCGCCGTACCTCCGCCAGACCGTCTGCATCCAGAAGTGGAGCGGGGGCATAGGCACCCATGCCGCCGGTGTTGGGCCCTCGATCGCCTTCGTTGAGCCGTTTGTGATCCTGCGCCGGTGGCAGCAGCACCATCCGCTCCCCATCGCAGAGGGCGAACACCGACACCTCAGGACCTTCGATCCGCTCCTCCAGCACCAGCTGGGAGCCTGCAGCACCGAAGCGCCCTTCGAAGGCTTCGTGGATGGCGGTTTCCGACTCCTTCACCGTGTTCGCCACCGTGACGCCCTTGCCGCCGGCCAAGCCATCGGCCTTGACCACCAGGGGGCGTTGCACCTCACGCAACACCGCCAGAGCCTCCGCTTCATTCGCCACCGCCCAGTGGCCAGCCGTGGGGACCCCTGCGTCTTGCATCAGCTGCTTGGCCCAGGCTTTGCTCGCCTCCAGCTGGGCACCCTCCGCTCCAGGACCGAACACAGCAAAGCCCGCATCGCGCAGGGCATCGGCGACGCCAGCGGCCAGCGGCGCTTCCGGACCCACCACCACCAGGTCGACGGCGTTCTGCTGGCAAAGCGTAATCAACCCCGCGCGATCGGTTTCGCCCACCGCCATGGCGCTGCCTTCAGCGCCGCCGTTGCCAGGGGTGATCCAGACCGTCTCCAGGCCGGGGCAACGGCCCAAGGCCCAGGCCAGGGCCTGTTCCCTGCCGCCACCACCGACGACGAGGGCACGTTTGAGGGCGGGCAGCGTGTTGGGACGGGTGGTCGAAATGGCCATGGTTGCGGGAGGAACGGTTTGGGCCTCGTAGGTTTTCCTTTGTAGACCGCAGCCCGCCATGGGGACTCCCCTTTTCCCCTTCGCCCTCACCCTTCTGGCTGCTGTCACGGCAGCCCCTGATCCGCAGGTGATGCGCGAAGAACGCTTTCAGAGCGTTCTCGCTGAGATGGATGTGGCCGCGGCGGAGCAGGCCTGTCTTGACCCCCGCATCGCGAACTCCGATGGCCGTCGGCAGGCCTTGCGCGATCGGCTTCTGGCGCTTCATCCGGTCATCGACTCGTTGGCGCTGTTGCTGGCGAACGCCGAAGCCCTGATGAGCTGCGGTGCACCCGAAGCTTCAGCAGTGGTGATGAACCGCTACAGCCCCGGGACGGGAGATGAACGGCGGCAGTGGTTGTTGCTGCGCTGGCGTGCTGCCGCAGCGGCCCTGGATCATCGCCAGGCGGCCCTTGCGTTGCGGCGCCTGGTTGCCGGAAACCTGAGCGCCCTGGACGCGCCACTGTTGCCAGGTCAGGCCAACGGCTTGGATCAGCTGGCTCTTCACGAGGCGGCCCAGGGGCGTCGTGCTGTGGCCGTGGAGGTGCAACTGCAGGGGGTGCTGGCGGGTGTGCCGGGGGCAAGGCGGCTGGCGCGGGCTGCCCAATGGCTCGACGCCGATCAATTTGAGCAAGCCGATCAATTGCTGGAAACCGCCTTGGAGCAGGCGGCGGCAGGGGAAGCCTGGGGCTTGGCCATGGAGCTGTTGCGTCAGCAGCTGCAACTGCAGCTGGCGGCAGGGGGTGATGGTGAGCGGCCGCGCCAGCGGATGCAGCGCCTGGCCACTGTTCTCGATGACCGCTATGCGCTCCAGCAGCTGCAGCCTGAGGCCGAACCCGATCCCCTGCTGCGCTCACCGCGGGATCCTGGAGGCCATGCTGATGTAAGACCATCAGCCGTTGCACCGTCGCCATGACGCCCGATCACGGAGAGCTGCTGTACGAAGGCAAGGCCAAGCGGGTGTTCGCGAGCACGGATCCCGAGCGGGTGCTGGTGGAGTTCAAGAACGATGCCACCGCCTTCAATGCTCAGAAGAAAGCTCAGCTGAATGACAAAGGTCGGCTGAACTGCCAGATCTCAGCGCGGTTGTTCGAGCTGCTGGAGCGTGAGGGGGTGCCGACCCACTACTGCGGTCTGGCCGGTGAGACCTGGATGCTGGTGCGACGGGTGGAGATCATTCCCCTGGAAGTGGTTCTTCGGAACATCGCCACCGGATCGCTCTGCCGTCAGACGCCGATCGCGGAGGGCACCTCCATCGATCCAGCTCTGTTGGATCTCTATTACAAGGACGACACCCTTGGTGACCCGCTGCTGACCGAGGCCCGCGTGCAGCTGCTGGGGGTGGCGGACTCCGCCCAACTGTCAGCGATTGAACAATTGGCCCGCCGCGTGAACGCGGTATTGACTTCCTTTTTTGCAGAAATTGATCTGCAGCTGGTCGATTTCAAACTGGAGTTAGGGCTGGTGTCCGATGGAACACTGCTGCTTGCCGATGAGATCAGCCCTGACACCTGCAGGCTCTGGGACCGCCGCAACAGCAACGCCGAAGACCGAATTCTGGATAAGGACCGTTTCCGCAAGGATCTCGGCGGAGTGATGGAGGCCTACGGGGAGGTCCTCAAACGGGTCCAAGGCACCTGCCCGAACCCCCGCAACTGCCTGTAAGGTCGGCGCACGTTTTTGTGGCTTCGGCCCAGCCTGCGCCTCGATGACCCGCCGTTCGTCCCACCGCTCCTCGGTTGCCGTTCGTCGCACGGTGTTGGGCCTGATGCTGGGGATACCCCTAACTGCGCCGTCCATGCTGGCCCAGGAGGCCACCCCTGTTGACGGCCCTTTCGAGGAATCAATCACGGAAACCGAGACCTATGAGGTTGAGGAGACCGTGGTGGAACAGCCCCGGGTCTTGATCTCTGAGGTGCTAATTGAGGGGATTGAGGGCCATCCGGAAGAAGAGCGTCTCCAGATTTCCACCTACGACGCGATGCAGGTGCGTCCGGGCATGCGTGTCACCCGGGAGGAACTCCAGAACGATCTAAACAGCATTCAGGCCACAGGTTGGTTCTCTGATGTGCGGATCGTTCCCCAGGACGGTCCCCTGGGCGTTCAGCTTGTTGTTCAAGTGGAGCCTTTCCCTCCGCTAACGGCTGTCGATGTCAGCGGCGACGAAGGTGATCTTTTGTCGGATGCAGTGGTGGAGGAGACGTTCGCGTCGGATTACGGCCGCACCCTCAACCTCAACGACCTGCAGCAGCGGATGAAGTCACTCCAGGCTTCCCTTGCCGATAGGGGCTTTTCTCTGGCTCGGGTGTCTGGTCCGGAGAGGGTCAGTCCGGAGGGAGTGGTCACGCTGAAACTGCTTCAGGGTGGCGTGGCTGGCATCGAGGTCAAATTCCTCAACAAAGAGGGTGACGACACCGATGAGAATGGCAATCCCATCAGGGGCAAGACCAAGGAGTGGGTGATCACTCGGGAAGTCTCGATTCAGCCGGGTGATCCCTTCAACCGCACCCAGTTGGAGAGCGATATCAAGCGCTTGTACGGCACCCAGTTGTTCAGTGATGTGAAGGTGACCCTGCGTCCTGTGCCCGAGCAGCCTGGGGATGTGGTGATTGTTCTTGGCATCGTCGAACAGTCCACCGGTCAGCTCTCCGGCGGTCTCGGCTACAGCCAGAGCCAGGGCGTGTTCGGTCAAGTGCAGCTGCAGGAGACCAATCTTCTGGGCCGTGCCTGGAATCTCGGAACGAATGTCAACTATGGCCAGTTCGGCGGCTTGGCCGATCTCAGCTTTTCAGACCCCTGGATCTACGGCGACAAGCACCGCACCAGTTTCCGCACCTCGGTGTTCCTAAGCCAGCAGGTTCCTCAGGTTTTTCAGAGCGAAGACAACGGCAACATCCGTACAGCGAAGGATTACGTCGATAACAACACCAAAAATGCTTATCGGACCGGCCGGAAGTTTGGCTTCACAGACGGAGATAAGGCCCCGGGCAGCGTCAACAAAGCCGATAAGGAATATCCCAATCGCAGTTGGTTCGACTACGAGGGTGACACCGTCGTACTGCGCAAGGCCGGCGGAAGTTTCTCATTTGCCCGTCCCTTGAACGGTGGTGATCCGTACAAGGATGCCAAATGGAATGTTCTGGCCGGCATGTCCTTCGCTGAGGTGCGGCCGATCAACTTTGCCGGTGATTCAAGGCCTTACGGCGTCTCCACCAAAAAGCTGGGTAAAAAAATTAAAAACGACAACGTCATTTGCGTTTCATACAACTGCGCTGATAGCAACACCCTTGTGGGGATGCGTTTCGCTACCACCTACAACAACTTCAATAACCCCCGGAATCCAACCAGCGGCAACTTCTTCACGGCTGGCACTGAACAGTTCCTGGGGGTTAACAACGATTCGCCCACCTTCAATCGGCTGCGGGCCAGTTACACGCAGTTCTTCCCTGTGGATTGGCTCAAAATCCATAAAGGTTGCCGTCCCAAGCCTGGTGAGGAGGCCGATTGCCCCCAGGCCATCGGTGTGCAGGTCAAGGGCGGAGCCATCATGGGTGAAGCTCCCCCCTATGAGGCGTTCTGCATGGGCGGCTCCAACTCAATCCGAGGTTGGTTTGACTGTGATCTGGCGGTCTCCACGGCCTTCACCGAGCTCACGATCGAGTACCGCTTCCCCCTGATCAGCATCTTTTCAGGGGAGGTGTTCATGGATGCGGGTACTGATTTCGGCACCCAGAAGAATGTGCCCGGCAAGCCAGGTCTGCTGCTGGACAAAGACGGTTCAGGTGTCTCCGTCGGTACTGGCGTGATCGTCACCACCCCGGTTGGTCCGATCCGCCTTGAAGTTGCCAGCAAAGACTTTGCCTCCGACTGGCGCTTCAATCTTGGAGTTGGCTGGAAGTTTTAGTGACCAGCTGGCCTGAGGATTACTCCGCAGCCTGGACGTTGGCTGCAGAGACATCACGTTCCGGCGTCGGCCTCCACACGGGGGTTGAGGCCACCGTGCTGCTTCGGCCGACGGACCATCCGGGGTTCCACATGCGTTTGCCCGGGATGGATCAACCGATCCAACTGCGACCGGATCAGGTGCGTGACAGCCCCCTTTGCACCACCTTGGATCTGGGTTCCAGCAGGGTGGCCACCGTGGAGCATCTCCTGGCTGCCCTGGCGGGTTGTGGCTTGAGTCATGTTGAGATCGAGCTCAGTGGCCAAGAAGTCCCTCTGCTTGATGGCTCGGCCCTGGGCTGGGTGGAGGCCATTTCTGCTGCTGGGTTGGTCCCCGCTGCTACGCCGAAGCCTGCTTCACCACAGCTGAAGCAACCGCTGCTGCGCACTCGTGGCAGGAGCGTGATCACAGCCACTCCATCGGAGCGCTTTGGTGTGGTGGGCATTATCGATTTCCCTCAGGCGGCCATTGGCCGCCAGCACTTCGCGCTGGAACTCACACCCAAGGGGTTTGTCGATCAAATCGCCCCTGCACGCACCTTCGGCTTCCGGGAGCAGGTGGAGCAGCTTCGTGATGCCGGTTTGATCCAGGGTGGTGCCCTGGACAACGCTCTGGTCTGTGATGGAGACCGCTGGATGAATCCGCCGCTTCGGTTCGCCGATGAACCGGTGCGCCATAAGCTCTTGGACTTAATCGGCGACCTGGCCCTCGTCGGTTTTCCCCAGGCACAGGTTCTTGTGTACAAGGGATCCCATGGTCTTCACACTGATCTCGCAGCCGCTTTGTGACTGAATCCTCCACCCCAGATGTTGTGCTCACCAGCGAGCAGATCGCCGGTCTGTTACCGCACCGTTACCCTTTCGCTCTGGTGGATCGGGTCATTGCCCATGAGCCTGGGGTCTCGGCCACAGCGATCAAGAACGTGACCATGAATGAGCCCCAGTTCCAGGGGCATTTCCCAGAGCGCCCGTTGATGCCTGGGGTCCTGATCGTGGAAGCCATGGCGCAGGTGGGCGGATTGATCGTCACCCAGATGCCCGATCTGCCGAAGGGCCTGTTCGTTTTTGCCGGCATCGACGGGGTACGCTTCCGGCGCCCTGTGGTTCCAGGAGACCAGCTGGTGATCCACTGCGAACTCCTCAGCCTCAAGCGGAAACGCTTCGGCAAGGTCAAAGCTGAAGCAACAGTGGACGGCGATCTGGCCTGCTCCGGCCAGTTGATGTTCTCCCTGGTGGATTAGGCGCGATGTCGCAGCAGACGGCGTCACAGCAGATTCACCCCACGGCCGTGGTGGACCCGAAAGCCAAGCTCGCCCCAGGAGTGGTGATTGGGCCTGGTGCCGTGGTGGGTCCCCAGGTGGTGATCGGAGAGAACACGACGGTTGGCCCCAACGCGGTGTTGGATGGTCGCCTCACCCTGGGCCGCGATAACAAGGTGTTTCCGGGCGCTTGCCTTGGTCTGCCGCCACAGGATCTCAAATACCGCGGTGCTGAGACTGAGGTGGTGATTGGAGATGGCAATACCCTTCGGGAGTGCGTGACGATTAACCGTGCCACCGAAGAGGGCGAGGTGACCCGCATCGGCAACGGCAATCTTTTGATGGCCTATTGCCATCTGGGCCACAACTGCGATCTCGGCAACAACATCGTGATGTCCAATGCCATTCAGGTGGCGGGCCACGTGGTGATCGAAGACTGTGCCGTCATCGGTGGCTGTCTGGGCATTCACCAGTTCGTCCACATTGGTGGGATGGCGATGGTGGGCGGCATGACCCGGGTCGACCGTGATGTTCCGCCCTACTGCCTGGTGGAGGGGCATCCGGGACGCGTGCGGGGGCTGAACCGGGTTGGCTTGCGTCGCAGCGGTCTGGCCACCAACCACGATGGCGCTGAACTCAAGCAACTTCAGCAGATCTGGACCCTGATGTATCGCTCCGACCTGGTGATTGCCGATGCGCTTCAGCAGGCCCGGAGCCAGCTTTTATTGCCGGCTTCCGAGCACTTCTGCCGGTTCCTGGAGTCCTCCACCGGTCAGGGTCGACGGGGCCCGATGCCGGTGCAGGGTCGCTGATGGTTCGGCTGCTGATCAGCACCGGGGAAGTGTCCGGTGATCTGCAGGGCAGCCTGTTGATTCGCGCCCTGCGCTCGGAGGCGGAACGGCGGGGGCTGAAGATTGAGGTGCTGGCCTTGGGTGGGCCGCGAATGGAGGCTGCCGGTGCGGTGTTGATCGCCGATACTGCGCCGATGGGGGCGATCGGCCTATGGGAGGCCGTGCCGCTGATTCTCCCCACGCTGCGGCTGCAGGAACGGGTGGATGCGTTGCTGCAGGAACGGCCCCTGGATGGGGTGGTGCTGATCGACTACGTGGGCGCCAATGTGCGGCTGGGCACTCGATTGCGGCGGCAGCGGCCCGAGTTGCCGATCACGTATTACATCGCCCCCCAGGAATGGGCATGGCGCTTCGGTGATGGCAGCACCACCCGTCTGCTCGATTTCACCGACAAGATTCTGGCGATTTTTCCGGCGGAGGCCGAGTTCTATGCCGCCCGTGGTGCGGATGTGGACTGGGTGGGCCATCCCCTGTTGGACAATTTTCAGAACCTTCCCGAGCGCGGCAGAGCCCGCCAGCAATTGGGCCTGGATCCTGAGGTCCCGGTGCTGTTGCTGCTGCCGGCCTCGCGTCCTCAGGAGTTGCGCTACCTGATGCCATCGTTGGCTCAGGCGGCTGCCTTGCTGCAACAGCGTCACCCTGATCTGCAGGTGCTGCTGCCCGCTGGACTGGCGACGTTCGAAAAGCCTCTGGCTGCGGCGCTGCAAGAGGCCGGCGTGCGCGATGGCCGGGTGATTCCCGCCGCTGAAGCCGATGGGTTGAAGACCACTCTCTGTGCTGCAGCTGATCTCGCTTTGGGAAAATCCGGCACCGTGAATCTCGAACTGGCCCTGCAGGGGGTTCCCCAGGTGGTGGGCTACCGCGTGAGCCGACTGACGGCATGGGTCGCCCGCCACGTTCTGCGGTTTCATGTGGACCACATCTCTCCAGTGAATCTGCTGCTCAAACAGCGTTTGGTGCCGGAGCTCCTGCAGGACGAACTCACGCCAGAAGCTCTGGTGGAGATGGCTCTCCCTCTGTTGACCGATACCCCAGAACGACGCGCCATGCTTGAGGGCTATGAGCGGCTACGGGCCAACTTGGGGGATCCTGGGGTCACCGACCGAGCTGCTAAAGCTATTTTTGATCAGGTGATCGGATGACACGAACGCTGCTGCTGCTGGTCACCTGCCTGGTTCTGCTGTGCGGGCCCCGGCCCGCCATAGCCGAGCTGGAGACCGCGGTGTTTGCAGGAGGCTGTTTCTGGTGTCTGGAGCATGACCTGGAGGATCTCCCTGGGGTACGGGATGCCGTGAGTGGCTACAGCGGCGGGCACGTGGAACGCCCCACCTACCGACAGGTGAGCAGTGAGACCACTGGGCATCAGGAGGTCGTTCAGGTGCGTTTTGATCCGGATCAGATCAGCTATGCCGAGCTGCTGCGCAGTTATTGGCGCAATGTGGATCCCCTCGATGGCGGTGGCCAGTTCTGTGACCGTGGGGATTCCTACCGGCCTGTGATTTTCACCGCTGATGCCGCCCAGGCCCGAGCTGCTGAAGCCAGTGCTGAGGCGGCGGCCCGAGAGTTGAAGCAACCACGCTCCGCGCTGAAGGTGGAGCTCAGGCAGGCGGCACGATTCTGGCCTGCTGAGGGCTACCACCAGAACTATGCGGAGAACAACGCGATCAAGTACAGCTTCTACCGCTTCAGTTGTGGGAGGGACCGTCGATTGGATTCGGTCTGGGGCAATGAGGCGCGAGGCGGTCGTCCATGGCGTTGATCCATCAAATTCCGACGAATTCCTTAAGAAACAAACACTCAACCTGTTGAAAAGATTAAGCGGGATGACCTGATTGATTCAGCAAGTTCTCAGTGAACAGAAGGGTTCTCCCTAATCGACCTAACTTATGCCCATGCTTACGATCAGGCAGTAAGAGGAGAGTTGTATGTATCTGCTGACCATTAAGGATGGTCTTGGCACCCGTCACATCGGTCCCTACCCGTCGCCTAAGCATGCGTCGGATGATCTTGATCGGGTGTTGGAAACCTGCTCTGAACGAGCACGGTGGCAGATCCATGCGCTTGAAACCCCAAACCGTTCGCTCGAGCTTCAGGCTGTTGCCTCCTGATCAACTCTGACCTCGCCCAGGAAAACCTCGGCTGAGCCCACTGTCGATCATCAGGCCGATGCCGGCGTTGATGCAGATCAAGCTGAGGGTTCCGTACCAGAACCAGGGTCCTCCGTCCTTGCCCAGCATCTGAACCACCTTGCGGCTCACAGCTTCGCCGAACAGGCAGAGACCCACCGGGAGCAGAAGCACCCCCAGTTGGGCCTTGATGTACCAGCGCACCGGGGAGCGGCTCATGACTGGGCAAGAACCCAGTTCACCAGGGTCCGCACGCCGTAGCCCGTGGCGCCAGCTGGGTTAACGCCTTTTCCTTTGTCACTCCAGACCGGCCCGGCGATGTCGATGTGGGCCCAGGCTGTGTCCTGGGCCACGAACTCCTTCAGGAACAGCGCGGCCGTGATTGAACCCCCCGGCCGTGGGCCGGTGTTCTTCATGTCGGCCAGCAACGATTTCAGGCCGTCCTTGTAGGAGTTACGCAGCGGCATGCGCCAGAGGCCTTCACCGCCCATCTGAGCAGCGGCATCCAGAGATTTCGCAAGGCCGTCGTTGTTGGACCACAACCCGGCCATCTCATCACCCAGGGCGATCACACAGGCTCCGGTGAGCGTGGCCAGATCCACCACCGCATCAGGCTTTTGCTCGCAGGCATAAAGCAGGGCATCGGCGAGAGTCAAGCGGCCTTCCGCGTCGGTGTTGTTGATCTCGATCGTCATCCCGTTCGCTGCCGTGACGATGTCGCCGGGGTGAACGGCAGAACCGTTCACCATGTTTTCGCAGGACGCCACCACCATATGAACCTCAACCCCGGACGGTTTGAGTTCAGCGATGCTGCGCATGGCGCCCAGTACGGCGGCGCTCCCACCCATGTCGAACTTCATCATGTCGATCTGGGCTGCGCCCACCTTGAGGTTGTATCCGCCGGAATCGAAGGTGAGACCCTTGCCCACAAGAGCGATGCGGTGTTTCACCTCGCCCTCTGGGCGGTAGATCAGGTGAATGAACTTGGGGGGCAGATCGGAGCCTTGGCTGACGGCCAGAAAGGCCCCCATGCCCCTGGCTTCACAGTCGCTCCGCTCGAGCACCTTGAGCTCAAGGCCATGGTCCCCAGCGATACCGGCGGCCGTGTCTGCCAGAGCGGCTGGAGTGACAACATTTGGGGGTGCGGCCACCAGCTCCCGGGCCAGCTCCACGCCGGCACAAGTGGCATTGACCGCCGCGAAACCGCTGATGGCGGCGGGGTCGAGGTCGATCAGCTCAAGGGCATCGGGGCTCCTGCGCGGATCTGACTCTTTCCTGAAGCGTTGATCTGTGTAAAGGCAAAGCCGTACGGCTTCAGCACTGATGCGGGCGGCTTCCGCGTCTGCGTCGGCTGTCCCCGTCCACGGCAGCTGAAGTCCCAGAGTGCCGTCACAGCCGATCGATGCCTTGGCCGCTCGGGCAGCGGCGCCCCGCAGGCTGTCGGCGTCGATCCCATCGGCGTCTCCCAGGCCCAGCACCACAAGGCGTTGAGGACCCTCACTCAGGGGCGTGATGACGAGTTGATCACTCGGCTTCCCCTTGAACTCCTGCTGCTTGAGAATTTCGGTGATCCCAGCAAAGCGTCGTTCAAGAGCGGTTGCGGTGGAATCGACATCGCCCTTGGGCAGCCCCACCGCCAGCACATTGCCATTCCACTCCTGCAGACCGGTGGAGGACAGGGAGAAGCGCATGACTGGGGGCATGAACAGAAAATGAGCGTAGCGATCCTGCGCGATGGGTTTCCCCTTCGCTCATCAGGGTGAACAGCGCTGGTTCAGGGCGTTGATGATCAGCTGCTCGGCATCCGGCTGGCTCTGGATGACGAAAGCTTCCTGTTCCAGGGCGACGCTGTTGGGTTTGTAGTGGTTGCGCAGCAGGTAGCGAATCTGGCTCCCCACGGCCGGATCGACCGGGCGTTGCACGCCGATCAGCGAGAGCGCTCCTGTGGGACAGCTCTGGGCGGCATGCACCGCTTCGTGCAGCAGCACGGGGCGTGTGATGCCGAGCTCCCCCACGAGTGGCGAGATCTCCAGCCGTCGTTCTGCGGGGATAAAGCGTCCGTAGGCCCGGCCCGGGGGCTGCTGGACGTCGATCGTGAAGCCATGGCGAAGAAGACTTCGCTGGAGCTGGACGAGGTCGGCTGCGGGGGCTGGCAGGGCCAGCAGCAGCAGGGCGACAGCTGCTTTCACTGGAATCACAGCTCGGCGGTGAAGGGGGTGGCCCAGCGTTGGCGGGTTTCCTTGTTGAACGGCGGCCACCAGCGTTGAATCAACTGCTGTTCTAAGGCGCGCCTGGCCCGGGTGGCCCGGGGTACATCACAACTGAAGCGGATGCTCAGTTGGGCACTCAGCTCACAGCTCTGCAGGGCTTCGCCGTAGGCGGCGAGGTAGGCCTTGCAGTCGTGATCCCCTTTCCAGCGGCGCTCGGCGGCCAGGGTTTCGCCCACATAGAGCAAAAGCGGCTGCTCCAGCTGGGCTGGCCTGTCCATCACCAGATAGATCGCTGCCCCGCGGTGAGACGGTTCCGGCCAGCGCCAGAAACTCATCGCCAGGGGGGTCAGGGCCAGTGGATCGATGGCCGCAGCGTCGTCGTCGGGGCTGCCGCCGAACAGATCTCCCTGGGCAGCGCCGGCGCTTTCTCCGCGGAACAGCGGCGCCTGATGGGCATGCAGCCGCTGTTGCCAGGCGAGCAGCTGCTCCCGTTGCAGGGGCAGGTCGGGCCCGTTGCTGACGGCCAGCGCACCGGTGGAGAACAGATCCCCCTGCATTAGGGCAGCGGCAGGCTGGGCCCGGCACGGCGGTTGCCAAAACTCACCCGGCCGATCAGGGCTTCCACGCTGCTGGCAGGAAGGCAGAGCCGGTCCTGCAGATCGGCCAGATCCTTGAAACCGGCGTGTCGGCGCTCCCGCATCAGGTTGGCCAGCCGTTGTTCTGGCCAGCCAAGCAGCGCCAGCTGATCGGCGCTGGCGTTGTTGAGGTCGATGGGAGCGGCCTGAGGCTGCGGTGGAGTGTCCCCATGCCACCGGAAGACGAGATGAGGGGTCCAGATCCTGACCAGATCGTTCGGGAGCTCCAGCAGCCGGAAGAGATCATCGGCGCAGGCGAATTGCACACCACCTTGTTGCAGTCGCACCAGCAGATCGGCCGTGTCCTGGCTGCAGCCTGGCAGCTGCAGCCACTGATCGCGGCTGGCGCGATTCACATCCATCACCCACGCAGGAGGCTCGGGCGCGATCGGTTCAGGCTGCGGCAACGCCGGCCGGGGTGGCGCTGGCAGCTGCCCAGTGGCCTGCAGCACCCTCCTGGCCAGGGGATCCAACCAGTGGCTGCGGGGCATGCTGCTCAGCAGGAGTGGGCTGACATTAACGAGGGCGCAAGGGCTGCGTCAGCGCAGCTGGCGCACGAGATCCTCACAACCCCCCTGTTCGTCGATGTAGCGGCGCATCAGATCGTCGTAGCCCGGAGCGCTTTGCACCTCCTCACGGTCAGCGTCGCTCACTCCTTTGCTGGTTAAAAAGCGATTAGCGATGTCTTGGGCCTGGACGGCCTTCATTTGATTGGTTTCGATCAGGCAGCGGGCATTGGCCTCAGCGATGGTCACCAGGGCGGTGGTGCGTTCGCTTGCGGCGAAGACTGCCTGTTGAATGAGGCTGCTGACGCTGAGAGCCACCAGGGCTGCGGTGGCGGCGCGTTGGACCATGGCGTCAGGACCGCTCGAAGTCCCCTCAGGATGGTCCTTCAGGTGGAGGGGGTCCAGCGGGGAATCGGCAGTGGTGGATCTACCAGGTTCCGCTGAAACGCCATCAGCACCGCCTGGGTGCGACTTTTGGCATCGAGTTTGCGCAGCAGCCCAGTGACGCAGTGCTTGGTGGTTTCAACCGAGAGGTGCAGCTGATCGGCAATCTCCCGATTGCTGAGGCCTTTGCAAAGACCGCGCAGCACGTCTTCCTCCCGCAGGCTCAGCACATCACTGAGGGGATGACCGACGCCTTTGACGCAGCGGTCGTGGTTGGCCACTCCGGCAATCACTGGATCCATGTGGCTGCCATCGCTCTCCATGGCGCGCAGAACGCTGAGCAGCCCGCCATTGCCGATCCGCTCATGGCTGCAGAGCCCCTCGCATTGCGCCTTGGCCGCGGCGTGAATTGTGCTGAGTAACGGCCGTTGAATCAGCATCAGGCAACGCAGGGACGGCTGCTGGGCCTTGACGGCCGCCACCAGGGAGGGGCCATTACCGCGCTCGAGCTGGTCGCTGCAGATCAGCAGATCAGCGGCCGTGCTGCTGAGGCAGGCGAGGGCTTCCGCTTCGGTGCTGGCGGCTCCTACCAGGGAGCCGATGCCATCGAGGCTGTGCACCAGGCCGCTGATCAACACGCGATCGGCGCTGGCAACCATGATGCGACGCCCCTCTAACAGGGGTCGGTGACGCTGGGGAAGCTCACGCATCGCGCCGAGCTGAGCTGTGAAGTCCACATCCTGAGGGCGGCCCGAAACTCACCATGAATGGGATGCCGCCGGAGGGTGGTGCGGGTCAGCAAGACCGTACAAAACCTCTCCGCTGATGCCAAGACAAGGTGCGGCGATCACCCCCGTTGCCGCTGGTGAATCCTTGGCAGACTTCCCTGAAGCAGTGCGCGACGCCGACGATGGCCTTCTTCGATTCCGACATCGTTCAGGACGAAGCCAAGCGCCTGTTCAGCGATTACCAGCAGCTGATGCAGCTGGGCAGCGAGTACGGCAAGTTCGACCGTGAGGGCAAGAAGAAGTTCATCGAGACGATGGAGGAGCTGATGGGCCGCTACCGGGTGTTCATGAAGCGCTTTGAACTCTCCGAGGATTTCCAGGCCAAGCTCACCGTGGAGCAGCTGCGCACCCAGCTCAGTCAGTTCGGCATCACCCCTGAGCAGATGTTCGACCAGATGAACTCCACACTGGAGCGGATGAAGGCGCAGATCGAGCAGCCCCCCTCCAGCTGAAACTGCCCCAGCTGAACCAGCACTCGTACGATCGCCAGCACCCGCTCGCTGCGCCCCCCATGCCGGACTCCACCCCGTCGTTGCCGGATTGGCTGTCGCGGGGCATGGCCGACCTCTTCCCGGCCGGGGATCCCAGTGATGCGGATCAGGCGCTGGCAGCCCGGTTGGCCCAGGCCGAAAAGGAAGGCCGGCCGCTGCGGGTGAAGCTGGGCATCGACCCCACCGGCAGCAACATTCATCTGGGCCACAGCATCCTGTTCCGCAAGCTGCGGGCCTTCCAGGACGCGGGCCACACGGCGGTGCTGATCATCGGTGATTTCACGGCGCGGATCGGCGATCCCACGGGCAAGAGCGCCACGCGGGTGCAGCTGAGCAAGGAGCAGGTGGCCGCCAACGCCTCCACCTACCTGCGTCAGCTGGGGCAGGACCAGCCGAAGGAAACGGCGCTGCTCGATTTCGAGACCCCGGGCCGGCTGGAGGTGCGCTACAACTCCGAGTGGCTGGAGGGGATGGACCTGCCGGCGGTGATCGGCTTGCTGGGCACCGGCACCGTGGGCCAGATGCTGGCCAAGGACGACTTCTCCAAGCGCTACGGCAGCGGCACCCCGATCGCCCTGCATGAGTTCCTCTACCCGCTGCTTCAGGGCTACGACTCAGTGGCGGTGAATGCGGATGTGGAGCTGGGCGGCACCGATCAGAAGTTCAACGTGGCCATGGGCCGCGACCTGCAGCGCCACTTCGATAAGGGCACCCAGTTCGGCCTGCTGCTGCCGATCCTGGTGGGCTTGGACGGGGTGCAGAAGATGAGCAAGAGCCTCGGCAACGTGGTGGGGCTGGAGGAGGACCCGCTCTCGATGTATTCCAAGCTGGAGAAGGTGGGCGATGGGGCGATCGATGACTACGTCACGTTGCTCACTGACCTGGACCTGGCTTCGTTGCCGGAGAACCCACGCGAGAAGCAGAAGGCGATGGCCCTGGCGGTGACCGCCAGTCGCCATGGCCTGCCGGCAGCCCAGAAGGCCCAGAGCGATGCCGCTACCCTGGTGGGCGGCAGTGGTGATGCTGGCGCTGATGTGCCCGAGGCGTCGCTGGCGGATGTGAATTTCCCGGCCAAGGCCTTTTATCTGTTCAGTGCGGTGGGGATCTGCGCCAGCAGCAGCGAAGCCCGCCGTCAGATCAAGGGCGGTGCGGCGCGGCTGGAGGGGGAGAAGATCACCGACCCCAATCAGGAGTTCGCCTCAGCAGCGGAACTGGAGGGCAAGGTTCTGCAGCTGGGTAAGAAAACCTTCCGCCGCCTGGTGGCTTGAGTCGCCGGATCTCCCCCTTTTGGGGGATCCGCCGCAAGAGATCTGGCGCGATGGTGCGTTCATCCGAGCGAAGAACGATGCCAGCGCTAGCCCTTGAAACTGAGTTCAGATCCGATCAGCAAATCACTGCTGATTTCTTGTCTTACATGCAATCGAAATCGTCAGGCCGCGTCGCTTATGACGTTGAACCGTCGCGGCTGACCGGGGGGTTCGATGCCCGGCTGTATCGCTTCAAGCTTGTTGGTCAGGAACCAAGAGTGCTTCGGATTCTGCGTCCAGCGCGTGAGGTGGAGGAGCTTTTGCATCATCAGGTTGTTCATCAGATCCTGAATCAGCAGGGCCTGAAGGTTCCTGTGATTCATCACGTGTGTGCAGATCAATCAGTCCTGGGGGGTGTCTTTGCGGTGATGGATCTGGTGCCGGGTGACCCGTTGTTTGAGCAGAAACCGGAGGTCTTTGCCTCGATCTTGGGGGAGTCGATGGCCCGCATGCATGAGCTGGATGTGAGGCCTATTGTTGAGTCGTTCAGGCGGGCTGGTGTTCCGGATGAGCGGTTTCTAAGCCCTGTTGTTCATCAAAAGGCATTGGATTTTGTTGAGCAGACGACCCCCTGGGCTGCTGATCTGATGGTTTGGCTTCGTGATCATTTACCCCTCGATGGTGACGATCTTGCTGTGATTCATGGTGACTATCACGCAGGTAATGTGATGTTTAGAGATGGTGCTGTTTCAGGCTTGCTGGATTGGGACTTTCGGATCTCTGATCCTGCTTTGGATCTGGCCTCGACGATGAATATTCATCTGATTTTTACTCGCCAGATTGATCCGACAGTTTCACCTCATCTTTGTGAACAGTTCGTTGATGGAGTTCTTGGGGCGTATCAAGTGATCAGGCCCCTGAATCATCAGCGCATCAAGCTTTTTCGTGTTTTTCACATCTTCCGGGTGTTAGCCCTCGGTGTGGCTGGTATCGGCCCCGAATTCCTGCGCAAGCCGTCATCACAATGCGAGTATCTGGCCTTCATTGAGCGAATGACCGGCCTCACGTTGTCACCATTAGCCTGACTATCCGGTGAGATTGAACAACCGTTGAGATGCGCTGGTCGGCGCGACAGGATGGACTTTGGATCATTCGCTTGCCTTGGCTCCGTCGCTCTCTGCTGACCCCGCCGATCGGATCATCGTGGCCCTCGATGGAATGGCCCCGGATCAGGCGCTGCGCTTTGCCGCCCAGGTGGATGGGCTGCGCTGGGTGAAGGTGGGCCTGGAGCTGTTCGTGCAGGCGGGGCCTGAGGTGGTGGCCCAGCTGCGTGAGCAGGGGCTGCGGGTGTTCCTCGACCTCAAATTTCACGACATCCCGGCCACGATGGCCGGTGCTTGCCGGCGGGCAGCGGCGCTGGGGGCCGAGCTGATCACGGTGCATGCCTGCGCCGGCAGGGAAGCGCTCCAGGCAGCCCAGGCCGCGGCAGAGGAAGGAGCCCAAGGTGCCGGTCAACCCGCACCCACCTTGCTGGCGGTGACGGTGCTCACCAGCTGGGAGGAGCAACGGCTGCAACGGGAGCTCGCCATTGCTCAGGGCATCGCCGAACGGGTGCCGGCGTTGGCGCAGCTGTCGGCGACTGCCGGAATCGGCGGTTGTGTGTGCTCACCCCTGGAGGCCGCGGTATTGCGGTTGAAGCACCCTGAACCGTTCGCGCTGGTGACGCCGGGGATTCGTCCCAAAGGTGCTGCTGTTGGTGATCAAGCCCGGGTAATGGCGCCGGCTGAGGCGATTACCGCGGGGGCCAGTCAGCTGGTGATCGGCCGGCCGATCACCAAAGCCGACGACCCCAGCGCCGCATTTGCAGCCTGTTGTGGGGAGCTTTGATCGGCGCGCTCCAATTTGTTGTGTGAGCTCGTTGTGATCAAGGAGCCAGCTCAGCCCTTGGCTTTCGCACCAATCTTGGGTTCGGTGCCCGCCAGCAGCCGCTCGATGTTGCTGCGGTGGCGCCAGAGCACCATCAGGCTGGCCACAAGCGACACCGCCACATAGGCGCTGCCGCCGCCGGAGAGCCCCATCATCACAGGCAATCCGATGGCGGCCACAACGCTGGAGAGCGACACGACCCGGAAGATCGAGATTACGGCCATGAACAGGCCGAAGCAGGCCAGCCCCACCGGCCAGGCCAGGCCCAGGAACATGCCCAGGCCGGTGGCCACCGCCTTGCCCCCCTTCCAGCCCAGCCACACCGGCCAGATGTGACCCGCCAAGGCCGCCAGGCCCGCCAGCACCTGCACCCAGTCGTTCAAGCCAACGGTTTTGGCCAGCAGCACCGCCAGGGTGCCTTTGCCCACATCGATCAGGAACACCACCAGGGCGGGCCCTTTGCCCACGTTGCGCAGCACGTTGGTGGCGCCGGTGCTGCCGGAGCCGCAGTGGCGCAGGTCGATGCCTTTGAGCCAGCGGCCGGCGAGGTAACCGCTGGGGATGGCTCCCAGCAGGTAGCCGATGGCCAGGAGCAGCAGTGAGGTTAGAGCTGTTTGGATCACAGCAGATCGTCGTCGTCGAGGCGTTCACCCGGTCCGGCCGCGAAGGCCAGCCAGAGGGGGAACTGAAGCACAGGAATGTCCACGCTGCGCTCTGCGGCATCGATCAGGATCAGCGGCACTTCGCCCCGCTCCTCCAGCCTGTCGGCCCGTTCCACCAGGGCTTCGGGGCGTTCGAACAGCACGATGCCGCTGCTGGGGCCAAAGTCTTCTCGGCCAAGGCCGAGGGCGTCCTGAAGTCCGCGCCGCCATTCACCGAGCCGTTCGGGCCCACCAGCCAGCACCAGGCACTGGAACTGATCGCCGTAGAGCTCACCGATCACCGCGATCAGGGCGGCACTCACCAGGATGTTGCGCGGCCGGGTGCCGCGGCTGGGCTGGGCGCCACGTCCGCCTTGATTGAAGAACCAGTCCTCCAGCAGGGTCGTGTCGCGCGCGTCGATACTGCGCCGCAGGTTCCACGGGTCGGCGTAGACGTCGGGCTGTTTGAGGAACCGCTCCAGGGTCTGGCGGATCAGGGCTTCGTCGGGGCGGAAGGTGTCCGCCACCGCTGGAGGTGGTGTGCTCTCAGCGGTATTGACCGGCGTCGTAGTGCTGCCTGCTGCCTGATCCAGAGGCGAGGGCTGCACCACCATCGGCTGCACCACCAGCTCCAGGTTTTCCACGCTCTGCACCAGGTCCTGCAGGGCGCCACCCAGGTACTCCTGGAAGCCCTTCACGCGGCGCGCAATGGCATCGGATTGGCCGGCGAAGTTGGCCTTCAGTTCGGTCTCGAGTTGCTCTTTGCGGGAGGTCAATGCAGCGATCTCCGCCTTGAGGGCATCACGGCGCTCTTGCAGATCGTTGAGCGCCAGCTCCATCACAGGATTGGCTTCTGCCGCGGTTGGATTGGAGTTGGTTTCGAACGGTGCTCCGCTGCTGGATTGCGCAGGGGCCTGCTCCGGCTCGGGTTCTGGCGCCTGAGGTGTCAGGTCGGTGTTGTCGGGCATTGCGTCAGCTGCCGTGCTCTCCATCCCTCCATTCCAGCCGACCAGACCGCAGAAAAACAGCTGGCATCACAACTGAGATATGGGTGCACGAAATTGGATGGATATTCTCACGAATTCAACACGAAATCGTGCTATTGCTGGCTTGCGTTCGTGTTGTCTTTCGGCACTTCCAGTTTTCCCACCCGCAGTTCCAGCTGTTCCCGCAGCTCCTTGGAGCTGAACAGGATCGGCAGGAAGTGAATGCTCTGGGTTTCGCGGAAATAAAAAAGGCCCGGCAGCCAGGGGGCGAACAACCGCCAGCTCAGCCATTGGTCGTAGGGGAAGCGGCGCAGCTCGCGGCTGTTCTGCCAGACGACCAGAGCATCCTCCTTGAATTCCAGCCGCAGGCTGGCGCTCTGGATCAGCAGAAACAGGCCGAACAGAGCCACCACCAGGGTGGGCCAGGGGGAGAGTGGCAGCGGCAGCAGGGCCAGGCCAAGGGCTACAACCAGCAGCGGCAGCCGCATATCCGGTTCGAGGGTGACGGGGGCGGGGGGTGAACTCATGCTCCGAACAGCACCTGGGTAAGAACAACATCCATCAGGGCCACCAGAATCAGGATCATCACCACCGCACCGGTGGTGCTGGTGCCCACCTCCTTGGGGCCGCCTCGGGTGGTGAGGCCCCAGCCGCAGGCCACCGTGGCGATGATCAGCCCGAACACAATGGCTTTCACCAGCATGAATGGCAGGTCGAGCGGGTCCATCCAGGTGCGCACCGAGGTCCAGAAGACTGCCGGAGGGATGTTGTAGAGGGCCGTGCTGGTGAGTTGGCCCGACCACACTGCCACGAGAAAAAAGAAGAAGCACTGCACCGGTGCCATCACCACCATCGCAATCATCCGGGGCACCACCAGGTACTCCACTGGATCGGTACGCAGCATCGTGATGGCATCGATCTGTTCGGTCACCTTCATCGTGCCCAGCTGCGCGGCGTAGGCGGTCGCCACCTTGCCCGCCAGAAGGCAGGAGGTGAGCAGGGGGGCAATCTCCCGGGCCAGGCCGATTGCCAGGATCCCCCCCACTGTTGATCCCGCTCCTTGGCGGGTTAGTTCTGCGGCCACCTGAATGTTGAACACCGAGCCTGCGGCTACGGAGATGATCAGCACGATCAGCACGCTCCCTGGGCCTGCCTCCAGCAATTGATCGAAAAGCTCGCCACGGTTGATTCGGCCGCGCAGGGTCGCGGCCACGGCCTGGCCCCCGATCAACAGGCTGGAGCCCAAGCGTTTGATCGAGCGTGGCGTGTTCATCCGGCAACCTTCTGCAGGTGAGCTCCACGGTCGGGCCAGCCTCGCATCACTGCAAGGCCCAAAAGCACAAAAATGGCCGGCAGCAGACCCATGCAGATGCGGATCGCCAGCAGGGCTGAATCCGGTTGCTCGATGAAACTCAACGCGCCGCTGCAGTTTCCGTCCTTGGCAGAGATGTACCCCGTGAGAGAGAGAAGACTGCCGAACACCGACATGGTCAGGCCGATAATCAGCTTTTGGGCGAACACCATCCAGGCGGTGTAAAGCCCGGCAGGTTTGCTGGGATCGGCG
Organism: Synechococcus sp. KORDI-52; assembly: GCF_000737595.1. Classification (NCBI taxonomy): domain Bacteria; kingdom Bacillati; phylum Cyanobacteriota; class Cyanophyceae; order Synechococcales; family Synechococcaceae; genus Synechococcus; species Synechococcus sp. KORDI-52. The sequence continues at coordinate 1,062,913 of NZ_CP006271.1, forward strand.
TCGATCGCGTCGGGCAGAAGCGACCAAGGAATCAGGTAAGCGGTGGCGGCACCCACCCCCACCAGAGCAATCAATCCCACCAGCGGCAGAAGTTGCAACAGGCCGGGGTCGGAGGGGAGGGGAGGGAACACCATTGAAAGAAGGCAGGCCGTGATCCACAGCCCCGCGCCCCAGCGCAGCGTGGCGACGCGGCCATTGCGGTTGCTGAGGGTGCTCCAGAGCTGAAGGCCCAGCAGTGCGGAGATCTGGAAGGGCAGGAGGATCCAGGTGGACAGGTTGGTTGGCACATGTACCACCTGCACCAGCCAGATCAGGGCCACCACCTGCATCAGTTGCAGGCCGAACCAGAGCAGCAGATACAGCCCCAGCACCTGTCGGAAGCGCGGGTTGGCCAGCACCCGTTTCAATTGCTGCATGGGCGCCTCTCTGTTGGGGACAGGGCGCTGGGCCTGCTTGGCATAGGGGGCTAGGCCCCAACAGCAGAGAAGCGTGGCGGCGGCGGCGATGCTGCCCGTGATCCGGCCCATGGCCAGATACCCTCCGCCTCCATCGCTCAGCACCACGGAGGCCACGATCAGGCCGCTCAGGCCCGCAAGAATCGATCCCGTGAACCGCGCTGCATTAAGTCGGGTGCGAATGGCGGTGTCCGGCGTCAGTTCGGTGCTGAGGGCGGCGTAGGGCAGATTGACGCTGGTGTAGGCGCTCATGAGCAGGATTGCCATCAGCACGTAGTACCCCGTGCGTTGCCAGGTGTCCCCCGGGGGGACCCACCACATCGCCGCCAGGCTGATGCCCAATGGCAGGGCTGCGGTCAGCATCCAGGGCAGGCGGGGACCCCAGCGGCTGTGGGTGTGATCGCTGAGCCAGCCGATCAGCGGGTCATTCAGCGCGTCCCAGACTTTGATCACCGTGAGCAGGGAGCCGGCGACGATGGCCGGCAGGCCTGCGGCGCAGGTGAAAAAGGGAAAGAGGTAAAAGCCCAGCTGGGTTGCGGCAAGCCCGGTCCCGGCATCCCCCAGGCCGTAGGCAAGCATCAGCCTGCGGCGGGATCCCTTCAGGGATGCGTCGGTCGGTGTCACGCGGAAGCTTGGAGCAGGCGGATTGCCATAATGAATGCGTGCTTACGACACCACCAGTCCAGAGGGGGCAGTGGTTTGTTTGTACTACGCGGGTGTTGTGTAATGGTAAGACCTCAGCCTTCCAAGCTGATGACACGGGTTCGATTCCCGTCACCCGCTCTGAATCACAACGGAAGGCCAGTCGTCTCCTCCTCGGCAAGCAGTAGCACCAGGCTCCGGCTCTGCAGGGGGATCTCCACGCCGCTGAAACTGGCCGGCTCCGTGGGGAAATCCTTGGGGCTGGGCAATGAGGTGTCGATCACTCGCTTCCAAGGGGAGGCGGGAATCGGCAATTCAAAACTGAGGCTCTCCTTGTAGGCGTTGAAGCCCATCCACAGCAGGGCACCGCGGCTGCCGCTGTGGAGGCTCGTGGCTGTGGTACGGCTCCAGGCCGCCCAATCGGGTTTGGCCAGGCTCACCCCGTGCCATTGACGCCAGAGATCGCTCTGCTGCTGCGTTGCTTTGCGGTTGCTTTCGCGCGGCGGCACCAGCGGATTGAACAGCTGTGGCAGGGCCTGGCGCAGACGCAGCAGCCGCTGCAGGAACTGCTTGAGCTCCATGTCGCAGTGGTCTTCATCCCAGACCATCCAACCGAGTGGGCTGTTCTGGCACCAGCTGTTGTTGTTACCTCCCTGGCTGCGGCCCACTTCATCGCCCATCAGCAGCATCGGCACGCCACGGGCCAGCAGGAGCGAGCAGAGCAGGTTGCGTTGCTGTCGCTGCCGAAGGGTATGTATCAGGGGATTGCTGCTGGGGCCTTCGATGCCGTGGTTCCAGCTGTTGTTGTGGTTTTCGCCGTCGCGGTTGTCTTCACCGTTGGCCAGGTTGTGCTTGCGGTTGTAGCTCACCAGATCCGCCAGGGTGAAGCCGTCGTGGGCGGTGATGAAGTTCACCGAACGCCCCAGGGCCACGGGCTTGCCGTCATAGAGATCGGGGCTGCCTTTGAACCGTTGGGCCAGCGTCCAGGTGCTGTGGTCGTCCCCTTTCCAGAACCGCCGCACCCCATCGCGGAAATGGCCGTTCCAGGTGCCGATCCGCTCGGCGGGGAAATCCTCCAGGCGATACAGACCGCCGCAGTCCCACGGTTCGCTCACCAATTTGAGGTCGCTCAACTGCGGGTCGGCCTCCATCGCTGTGAACAGGGGCGGATCATTGAGGGGCTTGAGCTGGTCGCCGCGGCTCAGGGCGATGCCCAGGTCGAAGCGGAAGCCATCCACCCCCAGTTCCAGGGCCCAGCAGCGCATGGACTCAAGGATCAGCTGGGTGCTGATCGGTGCATTGGCGGCGATCGAGTTGCCACAGCCACTCACATCCTGATAGTCGCCAACGTCGTTCTGGTGGTAGTAGACGTCATCGGCACAGCCGCGCCAGCTCAGGGTGGGGCCATGCCGGTTGCCCTCGGTGGTGTGGTTGTAGACCACATCCAGCAGCACTTCGATGCCGGCGTCATGGCAGGCGGCCACCAGTTGGCGCACCTCATGGCGGGCCTGCAGCGGATCGCCACTGCTGCAGTAGCCGTGGTGCGGTGTGAACCAGCTCAAGGGGCTGTAGCCCCACACGTTGTCGCGCCCCGGGGGGGCATCGGCCGGGTCGAAGCAGAACACTGGCAACAGCTCTACAGCTGTGATGCCCAAATCCTTGAGGTAGGGCAACTTCTCGATCAAGCCCAGGTAGGTGCCGCGGTGTTCCACGGCGACCCCTGCATCCTCACGGCGGGTGAAGCCCCCAACGTGCAGCTCGTAGATCACCGTGCGTTGCCAGCTGTGGCGCGGCCTGGGATGGGCCTGGAAATCGAACAGATCCCGTTCGCACACCACCGCCTTGAGGCAGGCATGGGCGTTGGGTGAGGGGCCGGTGGCCAGCACCCGGTCGTAGACGTCCCAGCCGCTGATGGCGCGCGCGGCTGGGTCCAACAGCACCTTGGAGGGGCGGAAGCCGTGACCCCCGGGAGCCAACGGGCCGAAGACGCGGTAGCCGTAACAGGATCCTTCCCTGAGACCCTCCACCTCAACGTGCCAGTAGTTGCCCGAGCGGTGACGTCGACCATCCAGTTCGATCACCCGTGTCGGACTCCGATCGTTGCCGTTGCTGTAGAGCAACAGTTCAATCCTGGCGGCCCCGGGCGCTGCCAGCACAAAGTTCACGCCGCGACTGGTGAGGCTGCTGCCGAGGGGCCAGGGGGAACCGGGGTGAATGCCACTCAAGGCCTGCTCGGGCATCTCGACTTCAAACTAGTGGTTTGGTCCGTTGTTTGAACCAGTGGCGATGACCACCACACTTGAGGCCGGTCGGCCACCGCAGCAGCTGCGTGACGACCTCTGGTTGTTTCCACCCAACCGCGACAGCCAGGGCGGCAGTTCCTGGTGGTTGGATGTGGATCCGGAGCCGGTGCTTGTGGACTGTCCGCCGTTGACGGAGGCCAGCCTCAACGCCCTGTGCCAGCTAGCGGGAACGCGCCGTCCCAGAATCCTGCTCACCAGTCGTGAAGGGCATGGGCGCCTGCGTCGCCTCCAGGAGCGCCTGGGATGGCCGGTCCTGGTGCAGGAACAGGAGGCCTACTTGCTGCCCAATGTTCAGCCGTTGGAGACCTTTGCTGAAGAGCACACCACCACCAGTGGTGTGCAGCTGTTGTGGACGCCGGGGCCAACGCCAGGAAGCTGTGTGGTGTTCGCGCCGGCACCAAATGAGCTGTTGTTCTGCGGGCGTTTGCTGACGCCATGGGCTCCAGGTCAGCTCGCACCCATGCGCCATGCCCGCACCTTTCACTGGCCCAGACAGCTGAACAGTCTGGCCAAACTCAGAGGATGGATCCCCCCAGATGCCAGTCCACAGCTGCTATCTGGGGCTGCGCTTGGAGCACTGCGTGGGGAGAGGCTTGTGCCTTTCCAAGGGTGGAGTGAAGCGGCTCAGAACGGCTAATGCGTTGCGGCACAAGACATTTCGCTTGCAGCAACCGGTTGCTCTCCATACGATTGGGCCGCTTGGGGAAGGCAGCGGCGAGCCCACGACGCCGTATCTGAGCCGTCTCCCGCCTCCCGACTCTCTCGAACCAATGAACAAAGCTGATCTGGTGAATCTGGTTGCTGCTCGCACCGAGCTCACCAAGACCGACGTTTCCATGGTTGTTGACGCCGCCATCGACACCATCATCGACTCCGTCGTGGAAGGCAAGAAGGTGTCCATCCTGGGTTTCGGTTCTTTTGAACCACGTGAACGCTCCGCTCGTCAGGGTCTGAACCCCAAGACCGGCGAGAAGATCGCGATTCCCGCCAAGCGCGTTCCCGCCTTCACTGCCGGCAAGATGTTCAAAGACCGCGTTCAGGGCTGATCACGCCTTTGCCTCGTTCTTCAGGCGGCCCAGTGGGTCGCCTTTTTTGATGGCTGTTCCGGAGCATCTGCAGCAGCATCTGACGGCGGGTCGGGTCCTGGCTGCCGCCTATGGCTACCGGGACCGTTTCGCCCCGTCGCCCACGGGGGTGCTCCATCTGGGCAACCTGCAGACCGCCCTGCTCTCTTGGCTGGCGGCTCGGCAAGCCGGTGGTGGCTGGATGTTGCGCATCGACGACCTCGATACACCACGCAATCGTGCTGGGGCAATCGAGGCGATCCAACGCGATCTGATCTGGCTGGGTCTGCATTGGGATGGCCCCCCCGTGTTGCAGAGCGAACGACGTGGCACTTATCACTCTTGGTTGTCCTGGTTACGCCGTTCCGGTCGGCTTTTCGCCTGTCGCTGCTCCCGGCGGGAGCTGGCCGGTCAACCGATTTATCCTGGCGTCTGTCGGCAGGCTCGCCACTCCTGGGGCATGCAGCAGCAGCGGCTCCCCAGTTGGCGCTTGCGGGTTGCCGATGACGACCCCCACGGCAGTGGCGATGTGGTTCTTCGCAGGGCCGATGGGTTCATCGCTTATCAGCTCGCCACGGTGATCGACGACATCAGTTTCGGCATCACCGATGTTGTGCGTGGCGCCGATCTGCGCGAAGCGTTGCCGGCTCAGCACAGCCTGTTCGCGGCCCTTGGGGAAGATCCGCCCAGGTTTCGGCATGGGCCGCTGTTGCGCGATGCCCGTGGCCGGAAACTCTCCAAACGTGAGGCCAGTGCAGGCCTCGAACCACTCCGTGCCGCAGGGATGGATGCGCCCGCGGTGATCGGATGCCTGGCTTCAGGTCTCCAGCTGGTGCCACCCGATGCACGACTCAGTGCAACAGAATTGCTTGACGACTTGACGCATAAAGACATCACTGCATTGATTTCTTAAGAAACACTTCGGGATCGGTCGAAGGTTTTCGCCCCACACTGACTGCATCGTCTGATCCTCTGGATCATGTGCACGTGCACTGTGTGTGGTGGCAGTGGAATGCAGCGGGTTTCGGGGGACCGATTCCGTACCTGCATCGTATGCCTTGGAACCGGACAAATCAGCTCAGCTGTGCAATCCGCACCGCTGAATCACCAGCCACTCAATGCACCTGGCCTGGCCAAAATCAGTTGTCCGACCCGGCCGATCGCTTGATTTGTTTGGAGTTGAAACTCAGCCCAGAGGCGTTTTCTGGTCGTTCTGGATCACGAAATATGTGGCCGTTGCCACGACGATCAACAGAGGTACAGCGGTGAACAGCAGTAGGGCAATGGCAGACCAGTCGGTGTACACGGCAGGGTGATTGATCGAGATTGCGGCATCATCTCAGTAAATCGTCCCCCTGAACCCTGCTCGCTCGCTCCGTCACACTCCTGTTGGCCCTCAGCATGGCGTCACCCGGGGGCAAAGCCTCGCCCTTGGCCGCCTTTCAGGCTCGAGCCCAGCGTTGTCTTGAAGGCAGCAACGATCAGCTCTGCGAACAGGCCTTGCTTGAGGCGGAGGCACTGCAGAGAAGGGCCTCCGCTCGCAGTGCTTACCCGTGTCAGTCCCTCCTGCTGGGCGTCCAGGCGGATCTTGTGATGCAGCAGCTGAAGGCAGGTCGTGGAGCCCAGGCGGTTGCCGATCTGCAGGCAGCCGCCCGTGGCTGCCCAGGGCTCTGAAGGCAAGAGGCTGGTCTCCACCATGGGACCCAAGCCTTCAGCGACTGACTCATACTGACGTTCAGTCTCGACCCGCACTCAATCGACCGGCGATGAAGCCAACGCTGCCGGCGACCATGGCAGCCTGCAGTTGCCAGATCAGTTGGCGGTTTCGCCAAGCGGTGCGGTTGATCCAGATTCCGCTGCCGACCGCCAGGATCAGCAACATGATCAGACCGGCTCGGCTGAGGGCGTTCATGGATGCTCAGCTTCTGCTTTCTCGGTGCATCCAGCTGATCCAGTCCGCTGAAATCTCCTGCGGACAGACCGCCTCGCATTCGAGGTTGCTGCTGCAGCTGCCAAAGCCCTCTGCCTCCATCTGGCGTTGCATGGTGTCGGCGCGGCGGGCCCGTTCCGGTTGTCCTTGCGGTAGTTGCCCCAGGTGCGCCAGTTTTGCGGCCACGAACAGGCTTGCTGAGGCATTGCGGCAACTGGCGACGCAGGCGCCACAACCGATGCAGGTTGCCGTGCTGAAGGCGCTGGTGGCCTGCTCCCGGCCCACGGGCAGGGCGTTGCCATCCGGTGCCTGTCCGGTGCCCGTTGAGCAGTAGCCGCCGGCGGCGATCAGCCGGTCAAAGGCGGAGCGGTCCACCATCAGATCCTGGATCGGAGGAAAGGCCTTGGCTCGCCATGGATCCAGGGTCAGCACCGCACCATCGTTGAACTCCCGCAGGTAGAGCTGGCATACGGAGGTGGCGGCCCGCGGTCCATGGGCCTGGCCGTTCACCAGGAAGCCGCAGCTGCCGCAGATGCCTTCGCGGCAGTCGTGCTCGAAGCTCACCGGACGTTCTCCGGAGCTGATCAGTTGTTCGTTGAGCTGATCGAGGGCCTCCAGCAGAGAGAGGTCGGGGGAGACGTTCTCCAGCTGATGGCTCTGGTAACTACCAGGTTGATCGGCGCTGCTCTGGCGCCAGATGCGGAGGGTGAGTTTCATTTGTAGCTCCGGGTGCTGGGTTGCAGTGCCGTGAACTGCAACGGTTCGCTGTGGCGGATCGGCTCACCGTTGGTGTTGTGCTGCCAGGCGGCGATGTGGGCGAAGTTCACGTCGTCGCGCCTGGCTTCGCCGTCGTCACTTTGGTGTTCCTCGCGGAAGTGAGCACCGCAGGACTCCTCCCGGGCCAGGGCATCCCGCAGCATCAGCTGGGCCAGCCCGAAGAAGTCTTTGACCCGTAAAGCCTTCTCCAGCTCGGCATTGGGGCCGCTGGCTTCGCCGGGTACCCGCACTTCGGCCTCGAACCGCTCCTCCAGTGCCTTCACCTGCTCCAGCCCCACCCGCAGACCATCGGCATGGCGGCTGATGCCGCAGCGGTCGATCATCACGCTGCCCAGCTCGCGATGGAAGCTGTCGACAGGGGTCTTGCCTTCGCTGTTGATCAATTGGCTGATGCGGCGGCGGGTGCTCTCCAAGGCCTCGCGGCAGGCCGGGTGATCGGTGGCTACATCCTGCGCAGGGTTGCCCGCCAGCCAGGCTGTGACCGTGGACGGCGCAATGAAGTAGCCATCGGCGAGCCCTTGCATCAGGGCGCTGGCGCCCAGGCGGTTGGCGCCATGTTCGGAGTAGTTCGCTTCCCCCAGAACAAACAGGCCGGGGATGGAACTCATCAGGTGGTAGTCCACCCAAAGGCCGCCCATGGTGTAGTGGGGTGCGGGATAGATCCGCATCGGCTTCCTGTACGGGTCATCGCCGCTGATGCGCTCGTACATCGTCATCAAGTTGCCGTAGCGGGCGGCAATGGCGTCTTTGCCTTCGGCTCTGATGGCATCGGTGAGGTCGAGGTAAACAGAGCGTCCCCCTGGGCCTACACCCCGCCCCGCGTTGCAGAGTTCTCTGGCCCGCCTGGAGGCGACGTCCCGCGGCGTCATGTTGCCGTAGGTGGGATAGAGCCTTTCGAGGAAGTAGTCGCGTTCCTCTTCCGGTATCGCATCGGGTTGGCGTGTCTCGCCGGTGTTCTTGGGCAGCCAGACGCGCCCGTCGTTGCGCAGGCTTTCGCTCATCAGCGTCAGCTTGCTCTGGAAGACATCGCCACTGGGAATGCAGGTGGGATGAATCTGGGTGAAGCAGGGATTGGCGAACAGCGCCCCTTTCCGGTGAGCCCGCCAGATCGCACTGGTGTTCGACTTCAGTGCATTGGTGGAGAGAAAGTAGACGTTGCTGTAGCCACCGGTGCAAAGCAGAACCGTGCGGGCGGTGTGCACCTCCAGCTCACCGCTCAGCAGATGGCGCGCCACCACACCACGGGCCACCCCATCCACGGTGATCAGCTCGAGCACGTCCCGGCGGGTGAGCATTTGAACGCGGCCCAGCTCCACCTGGCGCATCAAGGCCTGGTAGGCGCCATAAAGCAATTGCTGACCGGTCTGCCCCCGGGCATAGAAGGTGCGGCTCACCAGGGCTCCGCCAAAGCTGCGGGTGGCCAGGCTTCCTCCGTATTCGCGCGCGAACGGCACCCCCTGGGCCACGCATTGATCGATGATGCCGCTGCTGATCTCCGCTAGCCGCTGGCAGCCCGCTTCCCGGGCTCGGAAATCGCCGCCTTTGAGGGTATCGGTAAAGAGGCGACTGACGCTGTCGCCATCCACCGCCACAGAACGAGCGGCATTGATGCCCCCCTGGGCCGCCACCGAATGGGCACGCCGCGGGCTGTCATGAAAGCTGAGCACCGTGACCCGGTAGCCCTGTTGGGCCAGAGTCGCCGCGGCGGAAGCGCCCGCCAGGCCGGTGCCCACCACGAGCACGTCCATCTGCCCTTTGCGCAGAGGGCTGATCAGCGGCAGTTCTTCGCGGGTCCGTCGCCAGGCATCGGCGAGCGGACCCGCGGGAATCCTGGGATCAGGCAGTCCGTTGCTCATGCCAACCCTCCGAGGGCCAGTCCCAGGCTGATCAGCAGGAAGCCTCCCCCGATCCCCGACGCCAAGAGGCGACCTCCCCAGCGGATGCTGGAGCCATTGGCCGGGCTGAGCAGACCCAGGTTGCGGTGGGCTGCTTCCGCTCCGTGGAGCAGATGCAGGCCGATGGCCAGGCTGCCTGCGGCATAAACCACCAGGCTGATCGGTTGCAGCAACACCTGCTGCAGCACCTCCCGTTCCAGCCCATCGCTCGGGCGTGGCCAGCGCAGTTGTTGCAAGTGCAGGGCCAGAAATCCAAGGGTGATCACACCGGCCGCCATCTTGCTGCGGCTGGCCAGAGCCTCGAGTGGTCGACCGCGACGGCTGCGTAGAGCAGCCGCATTCCCCGCACGACGATTCCGAAGTGTTTTCGCGACGGTGAAGATCAGATGAATGGCGGCAGTGGCGGCCAAACTGACCTCCAACACGGGGAGCCATTGCTGGTGGTGCAGCCCCGTGGCGTAGAGCTCGAACTGGCTCGGTGCGATCACGGCGGGCAGCAAACCGGCCAGATGCACAACGAGGAACAGAACCAGGAACAAACCGCTGAGGGCGGATCCAAGACGCATCAGAGTTGATTCCTGCACCAATCCAAGAACACAGGATTTCGACTTAGATGATACCTTCCTCGATCTATTTTGCCGGTATCGGGTTTGGCTGAATCGAACCTATTCGTCTGCATGGTTGCTGAACAGCTGTCATGCTTCTTGTTGCGTTCTCTTTAACATCCGCCCTGGCTGGCTTTCATGCAAAGTCCTTAGTGAGTCTGGGCAGTAGCACACTTGATGAATGCTAGTACTGTATGAATGCCTGAATGTTTCGTTTTAATTGACGCTTTGAAGGCGTCTTCTGCAGTTGATTGGTGAAGAGCTCGTCGTCAGCGAAAGGCATTAGTATCATGCGCACCTCAATGTTTTCAGTCAAGCCGAGTATGCATTTGCTCGTATGGTTGATTTTGGTTGTCACGAACTTTTCGTATTTGTACTGCCTCGTCGAAAGCTTGATGGGTGTTGAGTGTCTTCAGTTCTCGCTGCTGTTTGATAGTGTTGGCTGGTCTTGGTATTTGCTACGAAGTATATGCGTTCAGGGGGGAAGGGCGATTGATGGCGAGGGATTGGTGTCTTCAGATGGGGTTGCTGTGCCGTCGGTAATGGTTTAGAGGATCGTGAGCTGTCTGGATCAGAATTGACTTTGACAATGGTGTTGATGGGTGGAGTTGGGTGGTGACGTAAGTTGAAAATATTTGCTAAAAGAAAATACTTTCACTCTGTTTTTTTGATCATTTCGTTTTAATTTAGAATCTCAAGAGGTGTTCCGATCTTGACGACATTAAACAGCTTTCGTATGTCTTTGTTGAGCATTCGGATGCAGCCATTGCTGACTGCGGCTCGAGTTTCGACCCAGATTGGCCAGCGCGTTCCGTGGATTGCAAAGACTCCTCGATCATTGCGGTGAAACTCCAGGTAACGATCTCCGATTGGACTGGTAGGGCCTGGCGCGTGCCGGATCTTTTCCCCTGATTTGGTTACTGCATAAACAGGATTAACAATCTTCTTGGTGATTTTGAACTCTCCGTATGGTGTTGGTGTTCCGGGTGCCCCAATGGCTACAGGCCATGGGCCAAGCTGCCAGCGACCTTTCATGACCTTGATTTCGCGATTTTTCAGGTCAAGAACGATGCGTGGAGCCTTCGGGGTTGAAGGGCGAGTCCCAGCATCAATGGTCTGCCCAGGAGTGATATGGGCGATCGCCATCAGGAGTGAAGTAAGGGTCAGGTCAACACTTCGGTGGATTCTCATGGATTATTTGTTGATGCCAATGCTTGATGGGGTGACCGGAAAAGGTTTTGCATGTTCTGTGAGTCCTGCATCAGTCTTAATGGGCCTGTCGTATTCGTTGGTCTTTGTTCCCGATAAGACTGGTATGGGCTCCATTTGAGGCGAGTGATGAACCTTGTCTCGTTATGGCTTTTGTCATGTGCTCTGCAGGCTTCCATGGTTTTGTTTCACCGCATCGTAGACAGGGCGGTATTTAATCATGTGCTCCAGTCTGGCCTGCGTTGTCTGCGTCTGATCAATGAGCCCACTTCAGCCTTGCTCTGGGCATGTCCAACAAAAGGTGTCTATAGAGGCGATCAATCGCCTTGCCGGCTCAATGTTGTTTTCATTGCTTATCAGTCTTTGACAGTCAAGATGTGACCTGTCTCGGGCTCACGTCAAACTTTTGTCTGATGCTTCTGGGATTCTCTTGGATTCTTATAGGCCAAGCTTTGTGTTTTTTCGGCTTTTGTTTGGCATATCAAAGTGCCGAGCTTTGTCATCGGAATGGTCTCCGCTATGGATTCACTGCTTGGATCTGGAAATCTCGAGAATGTTGACGTTTTCATCATTTCCAGTTCGATAATGTGCTCAAGACATTTCGGATGGCATCAATCCTTGTGGCCATTGCTGGCTGCTCTGGGCCGAGTCGTTGGCTTCGCTTCGGGTTGCTTTCCCATGATCTTGAGTGAAGGCATTGGCCGCAAAAGACCTGAGTTCTCTCAGTTGATGCAGCCCTTTGCTCCATGCTCCAGTTGATTCAATTCCGACAGCTTCCGCCTGCAGGCGTTAGCACATACATCCGTTGCGCGCGATTCAGTAACCAGTCAGGTGCGTTCTGGCGCTGGGGGGGGAGTCAAGTCGTGGCCAACTTCAGCGGCCATCTCTGGTCATGCTGGGCTCAGCGGGGAGTGACGTTGTGATCAGCGGGTTTTTGGGTTGCTGATCGTCAACTCCCTCGATCGGATCGCCAGGATGGCCCTTCAGTGAGCTTTGTTGATCATGGCTGAAATCCTCCTGTTATCGGTTCCGGTTTTCGGTCACGTCAAGCCCATGTTGGCCATCGCTCGAGAGCTGGTCCGTCGAGGTCATCGGGTGCGCTGGCTCTCAGGTGCAGCGTTCCGGGAGCGGGTGGAGGGTACCGGTGCGACGTTCTGTGGCTTTGTTGAGGGGTTCGATTACTCCCGCTCGGAGCTGGTCCCTGCTCGTTTACAGGCTGATCGTGATCGCCTCAGCGGCATGGCCAAGTTGCGCTTTGATCTGGCGACATTCTTCATCGAACCCTGTGAGGGGTTTTGCAGGGATTTGCTTCGGCTCCATCGGGAAACTCCTGCGGACATGTTGATCTGCGACAGCTTTTTGATGGCTGGTGCCTGGTGGGCGGAAAAGACCAATCGGCCCTGGTCTCAGTTGTCCTGCACGGTGCTCACCTTGCCCAGCAGAGCTCTGGCGCCATTTGGTTTGGGCCTTCAACCCGATGATTCGTGGCGTGGGTGGATCCGAAATCGACTCTTGAGGGTCTTGACGCGGTCGGTGCTCTTTCGTTCCCTGCGGCGGCGTGCAGATCAAGCGCGCCAGGCTCTGGACCTCCCGCTACATCGCCCTTGGCTTTTTGATGTGGTTTCACCGCATCTGGTGATCAGCAGTTCGGTGCGCAGTTTTGAGTACCCCCGGCCCGATTGTCCGCCTCAGGTTGTCTATGCGGGCCCGTTACTGGAGCACAGCAATGAAGCGTTCACCCCTCCGCCTTGGTGGGCAGATCTTGATCACACCACGGTTGTGCATGTCACCCAGGGCACCATCAGCAACGACCCCACTCAACTGATTGGCCCCACGCTGGAGGCCTTGGCTGATGAGCCTGTGTTGGTGGTGGCTTGTACTGGGCGGAGCGATGGAGGGCTTGAAGCGCTTGGATCGTTGCCGGCCAATGCAAGGGTTACGGGATACATCCCCTACGGAGCACTGCTGCCGAAAACCTCTCTTGTGATCACGAATGGGGGGTTTCAGGGGGTGCAGGCTGTTCTGTCTCATGGGATCCCGATGGTGACAGCCGGACAGAGTGAGGACAAACCAGAGGTGTGCGCGCGTCTGCAGCGAACCGGTGCTTCGATTGATTTGGCGACTGCGAATCCGGAACCGTCAACAATTCGCGCCGCTGTCCGTAGGGTGCTCAATGAACCTGGGTTCCGTTCAGCCGCTGTCGCGATTTCCAGGGAGGCCGAGGCTGCTAAGGGGGCCGTGGGGGCCGTGGATGCGATTGAGGCTGTGCTCAATCGCTGATTCCACTGCACATCTGGAAGGTGCCTGAAGATGATCCAAGCCACATTCATTGCTGCAGTCATTCTCGGTGGAGCTCTGGTTTGTCCTGCTCAAGCAGATAGCGCCGTGGCTTATTGCATGACCAGTTTTCACAAGCTGCGTCGTGGGCCAACACCGCTGCGGGCCTGTCACTTCGCCCAGTATCAGGGCAATACCTACATTCGGCTTGCCGATGGCACGCGTTATCAGTTTTCAGAGAAAGACCAGGGGACAAGCACTACCGTCAAGCCACCATTGATGCCATTGCCTTCACGATCCCGTACGACCGCACCATCCATGTGATCTGGCCCGATGACGGCATCAGCTGCAGCCTCGAGGAGAGCTGAGGTCGATTGGTCGTTAAGCTGAAGGTCTCATTGCGCTTGAGCGGGCTTGGGGGCTCTCGCAGCATCCGCCGTTGCCTCTTGTGTGTCGGAGTGATGCATTGCTGTATTGCGTTGTCAACATGCATCTCCTGGACCCGGGCATCAGCCATGAAGGAGCATTTGATGGGAAAAGATCTGATGATGAACAGTGAAGTGCTCGTTTTTGGGCTAAACAGTGTTTTTAATCAAACCTATGTCGTGGCAAAGCTTCAACAAGCAAATTGCACTTTGGGTGACGGAAAAAGTAGGCACAATGTGGTGTGCGTATGCGTTCTGCTTGTTGGCATTTATTTCGCTGCCTGAAGCGCTAGCTTCAGAAGACCCCCTGAAGATTGTTTCCTGGACTGCGCAGACGTTTCTTCAGTTGGTGCTTCTGCCCATTATTATTGTGGGTCAAAATATTCAAAGTGAGATTGCAGAACGTCAGGCTGACACTGACAGTAAAACGTTGGTTGCTATCAGGCGTCTGGCCGAGGAGATTCATGAGGCCACCCGTAAGTCGGATCGCTCTTGAGCATGAAGAATAAAAATAATATTTTAAGCCCAACTGTAGTGAGATTGTCCGTTCGGGTGTTCAAATGTCATCCAGAAATGAAATGACGAGCTGCTCCGAAGGGGCTTGACGGTGTCAGTCAGGTTGTTGTTGCCCTGGGCCAGGGCCGCTACAACTGGAGTCCTGATCAAGGTTGAGATGTCAAAAGCGCGTGACATGATTAATGCCCATCTTTTCCCCGTGCTGGGAATCGTGGCTACGGCCAGCGTCACCTCCATCGCTATCTCCTTGTTGCCTGTTGCCAGACATTCGGAGCGGTGGAATGTTTGTTATGACGACGCTATCGCCTGGTACGACGCCGCCAAGCCCGATTGGACTGTTCAGGATAAAGAGGTTTTCGCTTCGAATTTCTGCAATGGGGGTATTCCTGTCAAGGGAGGTCCCGGGTTCAAGTTGGCTCTCTAATTTGGGCCGTTCTGATGGGGAGAAGACGGAGCTGATCTCCTGTCATTAAAATTCCTGCTGCAATGAAAGCCAATGACCTGACTTGAACAGGCGACCCACGCTTTACGAAGGCGTTAGGGAGCCTAGCCAGGGACTGAAGAATCCAGTCATAGAGTCAATCTTGGTCAACGCTGCCAGCTCCTGCCGGCACGGTTTTCGCCAAAAGTGGGCACGCGTGCCCACTCTCTGAGACCCCTGTAGTGGCACCGTTTGGCACGGTTGACGCCTGTTCTGCGAGCAGGGAAAGCACCACCAGATCACGTTGCAACAGGTGCAGCGCAGCACCCATTCGAGCCACTCCTTCGGGGAGGTTTTGTTCAGCGATCAACGTGAGGGCTCTGGCGATGTCCAGGTGCTCAGCCCACATACGCCACGTGAATCAGCACTCAGTCTGATCCGGCCAGACAACCTGGTAGCCACCATCCCGTAGCAGCTCGCAGGCCATGGCCAGCAGGTCGTCATCAGTCGATTGATCCAGCAGCTCCAACAGCTCATGCGCAGTGGGTTGTTGTCGAGACCAGGCCATTTCGGGGCTGTGGTCAGCCAGTCATCAGACGCATGCTGCGCCATAACGCCATCGAAGCCTGGGGGACTATGCAGAAGTCAGGTGGCTGGTTAAAAGCAGTGCCCGCCCAGGCTTGAAATTCCAGGAAGTGTGAAGAGGTTAAGCGAGTTCAACTTCCTGGAATAAACGCTACTACCGTATTCATAGCTTGACCGTCAGGTAGTGTCTTAGATCGGCAAAATAGAGAAGTGGCAAATCGATCTTCTTTGACTGAGCAAGTGGAATTTAGAAGGAATTTAGATGCTCCTGACGCGCTAACAACTCGAAGGCCACTGGAGCTATTTGTTATGTTGACAGTCCCAATTAAATCCTGTTTTTCAAGATCACACCCTAATCCTCCGCAGCGTGTATATCTGCCCAGAGGGTCTTTGTGAATTGCGCGGTAAATTGAAATCTTTTCTCCTACAGGCTCTAAAAAAACAACGCTCTTATAAAGGACTTTGTTGTCCTCAGCTCTGCCCAGTAAGTATGTATAATAACCTGTGATAGGAAGCAATGGCTTCGCGACAGCCGTGACGCCAATCACGCTTAAAGCAAGCGAACTAATTAACGAGGCTTTCATAGCAAGCAAATGCATGATTGATAGTCATATCTTCCCATCTTGTAGTCACAAAGCGATTGATCAGCAGCTCCTGCAGCTCATTGCGCAGGTGTTTGGTGTTGTCGCTCATCGGTACTCCAATCGAATCCACAAGCATCAACTGCGCACCCCTGAAATACCGAGCCGTAGCAGGGGTTTAGTCACCTACCTGGGCGTAGGGGGTCAAAGCTGCAGCTCAGCCTCAATTTGATTGGCCAACTCACGACCCTTCTGGGTCAGCACCAGAATCTGCCGTCGCCCATTGCTTGGGTCTCGGATCTTCTCGATCAGCCGAAAGCCCTTTTTGTGCTCTAGCCGGTGATTGCGACTCAGCCAAGCTGTGATCCGTGAGCCTGACGCGGGCGTTAGGTCTAGATCCTGCTCAAGAGCTTGTTTATGGCAAGCGTTGTGACTGCTGATGTAGAGGAACGAGGAGACCACTTGGCAGGGCAGATCTACAGGGTGTAACTCCCTAATCAGCTCCACCGCTTTCATCCCCCTGAGCAGCGTGTCGTTGGTGATGGCTCGGTTGAGCGGATCCATTGCAGCGGTGTGACTGCCGAGGATAATGCCGAGGCATGCCAACCATGGCTTCGGGGTCCGGCTGTGGGTTGGCGTAAGGCTCACCAAGACACATGGCCCCAGCCGCTTTCGAGCAGCGGATGGTGGCCAGTGGCCACGCAGAGATTTACTGGAAGTACGCCCACCAGTGCCCGTGGACACGATGATCAGAACAACACTGGTCCTCATCGGTTTAGCCGCTGCATCACTTCCAGCTGCCGCTGCTGGTGAGGTGGCACCTGAAGTTCACAACCTCTGCCTGCAAGCTGCTGACTATCGCGGCTGTGTTGAAGCCCAGGCTGGAACTCCCGAATACCTCGGCAACAAATGCCCGAAGCAGTACGCCTACATGGGCGCTGGCAACTGCCAACAGGTCGTATGCAGCTACACCGGCATCGGTGGTGGTGATCGCCACAATCCGATCATTGCCGGCAAGTCCACTTGGAAGTGCGGTAATCGCATCAACTGGTGGAGTTACGCAGGTATCGACAAGGGGCATCTGAAGCTCGGAGCCATTGCCCCTGTTCAGCAGACCGATGACTGCCCTTCGGTCGAACCAGAGATTGGCTGGAACAGCAGCTGTGAAAACGCCAAGCCTGGCTGGAGAGCAGCTGAAGCTGAAGCCAAACGACCTAAGTGCTCGAAGAGGCTGGCTCCGTTTGAGTGCGACTGGAATGCCTACCTGGAAGCCAACCCGGGCATGAAGGCATGGGCTGAAGCCAACCCTGGAGCTGCCGAACAGCAGCGCATCAAGTTGACCGCCGATCCGCTGAAGAACTGATCAGAACCACATTGGCTGATGGTCAAGGCCACCAACAGATCACCATCGGACACGGCCCCAGTCGTTGGCAGGGCTGATTAAACGAAGCGGAGAACACTCAAGACGGTTGATCGCGTAATTCTCAGGCAGCAGTGAATCCCCCATTTGGGGGAGGTGCTCACCCCGTCGATGCGGGGATGCTGTCTTCATCTGAATCGAGTCCATGAAAAAAGATGAGCTCACGGGATACGTCGGAGGGTTGGTGCTTTGCGGCTCCATCGGCATGGTGTTTCTGACGTCTTTCGGTATGTCGCCAGCTCGATCAGCGAAGTTGACGTTCGCCAGTGCATCAACGAACCAGACGCTGTTATCGCCAACAGACAGTGGCAGGAAACCTCCAATACCTGCTTGATTCGGTGTGCCAGCACCTTGCAGCGCCCCTTGAAAACCAAAGGCGGGATTGATCACATCTTTAAGGCTGATGCTCATCACACCAAGGTCATCAGCACTACCCTCTTGAGCAATGGCAGGCAGAGCAGCAATCGAGATAGCAGAAGCCAGTAGCCCTAGGGAGAGGCAACGCAGCATAACTGAGAACTTGGTGAGAGGCTCACGTTGTCTTACTCCTAACGGTGATGCCCGCTGGAGTAGCCAGTTTTAGCCTTGCTTATAGTTAATTGATAACAGATTTCAATTAAGACGCTTTGATATTTTAATTGTTTGTAGTAGGTTTTCCAAGTCTCTAAAAGAGTCCTTGATTCATAAGCTTGAAAACTAAATCTAATAAAGCCTGAGGCAGTGAATTAAGGGTGTATGAAAGGCATTGCGGAAGTTCAGGCAGCTACTCTGACACCGCGCAAACAAAGTCAGACAGTAATATTCCCGCAAAATTAAGTAGTGATAGGCAAAGATCTTGGAAAGGATCATCATGTATACGTACATCCCTGTTGCTTGGCGGTGCTGTTAAGGCATTGATCACAGGTTGTTGCTGAACTTCCTTGCGCTGTGCTGTTGTGCTAGCACCACCAAAACGAACTTTAAGGTCTGCTGAAACTCTGGTCTCGAATGCCTCGTCGTAGGAGATATTCACTCCCGCTGTTAAGCCATTGCTGATTTCATAGGCAACTCGTCCAAGCACACCAGAACCATCAGCCGTACCTAGATCACCATTTTGGTAGTAATAACCAAGTGAAGCATTCAGCTCTGGAGTGATGAAATACCCCACATCAAGCCCGTAGGTATCCAGTGCACCGCCTTGGTAATACCAGTTCAGTGGTTGCTCGGTATCACCAACAGGAATCAAGGCATAAGCGTTGAAATTCCAGTCATTGGAAACAGCCTCAGCATTGACTGCGACCTGCTGGAAGAAAGCACTCTTTTCCGTTCCAAACAACGGAATGCCGGTATCGGTTCCACCTGTATTCATTGGGCGACTGTCGTAACCAGCATTCAGCCCATACATCCAAGAGCGGTCACCATTGAGCCAGCGGTAACCAAGCCGCGATGAGGTGCTGATTGTGGTGCCAGCTACCTTGGTGTTGATGATGCTGCTGTTGTTCTCGTAATCAGCGAAGTTGATATTGGCGAGGACATCAAGAAACCAGACACTGTTGTCGCCAACAGAGAGAGGTAAGAAACCACCAATGCCTGCCTGATTCGGAGTACCCGCGCCTTGCAGCGCACCTTGAAAACCAAAGGTGGGCTTGACTACATCCTTGAGGCTGATGCTCATCACACCGAGATCATCAGCACTGCCCTCTTGAGCAATGGCAGGCAGAGCAGCAATCGAGATAGCAGAAGCCAATAGCCCTAGGGAGAGGCGACGCAGCATGACTGAGAACTTGGTGAGAAGCTCACGTTGTCTTACTCCTAACGGTGATGCCCGCTGGAGTAGCCAGTTTCAGCTTTGCTTATAGTTAATTGATGGTGGAGTTGACGCAGTCCATTGTGCCGAAGCGTTGTGCGCTACCTTGTTATTTATTGTCAAGGAAAAGCAGGCCGATAAAACAACACTAAGGCGAACACTCTGACATCGATAGACAACTACAGATCTGAGACTAGTTGTCAATCAAGCCTTCGGTCGACCCACAGGAAAAGATCAGGAAAGGACCCTAGAAGAGCACGCAAGTGAGCCATTTAGAGAAAACATCAAAACAAAGCCAATTCCTTAACTATCTTTTAGGTCAAACTCCTAACCTACCCCTATGCAGTAGTCGGGTATTCGGTCTGTGCCTGGGTCAGGGTCACATTGTCCGTCATGCACCCTCACATCCCGGTTGCTTGGCGGTGCTGTTAAGGCATTGATCACAGGTTGTTGCTGAACTTCCTTGCGCTGTGCTGTTGTGCTAGCACCACCAAAACGAACTTTAAGGTCTGCTGAAACTCTGGTCTCGAATGCCTCGTCGTAGGAGATATTCACTCCCGCTGTTAAGCCATTGCTGATTTCATAGGCAACTCGTCCAAGCACACCAGAAGCATCAGCCGTACCTAGATCACCATTTTGGTAGTAATAACCAAGTGAAGCATTCAGCTCTGGAGTGATGAAATACCCCACATCAAGCCCGTAGGTATCCAGTGCACCGCCTTGGTAATACCAGTTCAGTGGTTGCTCGGTATCACCAACAGGAATCAAGGCATAAGCGTTGAAATTCCAGTCATTGGAAACAGCCTCAGCATTGACTGCGACCTGCTGGAAGAAAGCACTCTTTTCCGTTCCAAACAACGGAATGCCGGTATCGGTTCCACCTGTATTCATTGGGCGACTGTCGTAACCAGCATTCAGCCCATACATCCAAGAGCGGTCACCATTGAGCCAGCGGTAACCAAGCCGTGATGAGGTGCTGATTGTGGTGCCAGCTACCTTGGTGTTGATGACGCTGCTGTTGTTCTCGTAATCAGCGAAGTTGATATTGGCGAGGACATCAAGAAACCAGACACTGTTGTCGCCAACAGAGAGAGGTAAGAAACCACCAATGCCTGCCTGATTCGGAGTACCCGCTCCTTGCAGCGCGCCTTGAAAACCAAAGGTGGGCTTGACCACATCCTTGAGGCTGATGCTCATCACACCGAGATCATCAGCACTGCCGTCCTGTGCCTTCAAAGGCAGCGGGGCGATGGCAACAACATAAGCCAGTAATCCAAGCGACAGGTGGCGGAACATTGGGCTGGCGTCACTGCGCGCATGATTCCAGGCTTTGCTTAATGGTGCTACCCAGCGCAATTGACTGTCACCACTTCGGCTGACAAAGCTCCCAGCCTCCTGATCGACAGACCCGATATTCCGTAAGCCCTAGCCAGCGGAGAACACTCAAGACGGTTGATCGCGTAATTCTCAGGCAGCAGTGAATCCCCCATTTGGGGGAGGTGCTCACCCCGTCGATGCGGGGATGCTGTCTTCATCTGAATCGAGTCCATGAAAAAAAATGAGCTCACGGGATACGTCGGAGGGTTGGTGCTTTGCGGCTCCATCGGCATGGTGTTTCTGACGTCTTTCGGTATGTCGCCAGCTCCAGCATTCTTTATCGCTGCCGCATTCTTTGAGTTGTCGTCTAGCTCGGGGAGGAAGTGCAAAAGAACAAAGGGAAGGGTTGACTGATGAACGACTTCATTAACGGGTGGAGCAGTGTTTGTCTCGATGCTGTTGCTTGCGTTGTTCTGGGTGCGGCGTCGTTTTTCGCCGTCGAAGCCTTGATGCCCCGACAAGGAAATGCCCAGTGGCTGAACGAAGCAGGTGGAAACATATACGGGGACTCGAACATCAATCCCAACGCGGATCCCACTATCAATCCGATGGCTGATCCCTTCATCAATCCGATGGAGGACCCAACCATCAGCCCTTGTGGGCTCTACGGCTGCTGAAGCTCACCGGAGCGAGCAACAGGGCATCACAGTGCCCGTTGGGTGCGAGCTGCGAGTTGTAAGTGTTGTTGGGGAGAGTCCGTTAGGCCTCGATCCCCGTGTGGTGCCTGCCACCCCATGACAGCCACACCATCAACATGGTCAACAGCTGTTGGGCGGTGGCGCACTGCCACAGGTTTTCTTCAGGCGACAGCGTTGCAGTGTTCACAAATCCATTGCTAGTACATGCGTACTTGCTTGATGGTTGATGCGTGAAGGCTGGCTGATCGACAGCGATGACTTCTGGATCTGGCGGTTCCACCGGGACGAGAAGGCATGGATTCAGGATCCAAAGGTCTTCGTTGATCGGGGCCGGACCATGCCCGATGGCCCACCACTGCTCAAAGAGCGCCGTTACCTGCGCAAGGACGCTGCCGACCAGCTGTGGCAATCACTCCAGAGCCAAGGCTGGAAACGGTTGCAGACCCCTGCCTGGGGTGAAGCCATAGAAGTGTGAAGCTGCCATCCTGAAGGGATGAAGCAAACACCGCCTGAGAAGGAAATCGAGCGCATTGAGCGAGAACTTGATGCACCGAACCCGCCTGCAGGCAAGCCACCTGTGAAGAGCGGCGGAGGCGATCGGCATGGAAAGCCGCACAAAGGCAGTTCTTTTGATGCTGTTCTTGTTGCGGCTGCCCTTCTGTTTGTAGTCGCGGCGTCGCTGGCTTTTGCGGGGCGACTCAGTACCGCCCAAAGGCAGCAACTCACCGCTGGTTCCGTTGGAGGGGCTATCGGCCTGTTAATCGGATATGGCGTCGGCCGCATCCGCCCCTGAAATGCATTCTTCCAAGAGCGAACCGTTCGTTCTTATCCTCTCTTCTGGGGGAGCGTATTCATCAAGTCCTCACTGAATTCACCCCAAATAGGGGAGGTAGTTTTTCGTTGAATCGTTGATTGTGGGTTGAAGGGGGAGCTTCACACATCCAGATAGGTCATGACAGATTTCTCGAATTCTCTTACTGCTTTTAATTCAGCATTAGCAGCTGCATCGGCTTACGGCTTGAGGCAGCAACAGGAGGACTATGCGCAAGAAGCGTGGGAGCGGGAAGAGGCAAGAAAAGAGCGAGAAGCCGAAAGAAGTGCTGAAAGAGATAGAAAGCAAACTGAGAGCGACGAAAAAAAAGAGAGGGAAATGAGGTGGGACTATGAGACTGAGGGAATCAGAGGTGGCATCGAATCAATATTGAAATATCGGGACCCTCTATTTAGGTTGAAGTTGCTGGAGTGGCATAAAGAAGGACAGTTGCGCACTAGCGGAGAAATCGAAGCTATTAATAGGCTCTTGTCAGGCATCGGTGACTCAATTATCAATGAAGAGCTGCAGAAAATTCTCGGCGGTGAATACGATAATTCTTCGAATGATAATGAAGATAATACCGATCTTTCGCTCTATCTTAGGATTCATCGCCTTAGCTTGCTAACGCAGCACGAAGTTGTCGACAAAGGATATTACAGCGATGACGTCGCAACACGATTCACCGAAGTGATTGATCAATACAAAGAACATCATGATCGCCTTGATGCTAAAAAAACAAAGCAAATGCTTCTGGAAATCAACAAAGATTGCCTTGGCCGTTTAATTAGTTATAGAAAATTCCCGCACAAAATAGTTGGCGGTGTTGTTGGGTGGTCTTGCCGGGACTCGCTGAATGAAAGCAAAAAGTGGTGGGTTAGGGGCTTATTTATTGTCTTTCTACCCAGCTCATGGTTCGTTTTTGTTCCCGCTTATTTGTTGTGTTGGATTTATGTTTCTCAGAAATTAAATCAGGATATTAAGGATATGAAACGTTCGCTAAGAAGAGCTTTACTCGACGCAGGTCATTGAATTAAAAAGCCGGGAAGCCTGATGCCTTTGGGCTGAAAGCTATACAAGACCCGCAAGGGAAAAGCAGGGGGCGCATGTGTCGCTATCCATCTCCCGGCAGAATTTACAGGCTCAGGCTATTTGGTAATTTTCTTCCAGATTTATGAACCTTAAAATTGCCACAGCATTGGCTTGCATTCTGATGGCATCCTGCTCAAAGACTCCCTTGCCATGGAAGCCAAGTATTCAAGACAAGCAAACAGCTGAGCTATGCATTGCCGATGAAAGTTATGCGGGCGTCTGCTCGAAAGGCGATATTTTTACGGTCATCGCGATTTATCAGGGTTGTGTAGGACTAGAAAATTTTGATAGGAATCCTTATGACTGTGACGAGCACACCACTTGGCTTCCAGAATTTTCATTAAAGGTAGAGGCAGCAAAGAAAAGAAAGGCAGAGAAGATAAAAACAAGTAGTGTTGTCGATCCAATAGAAGCTTGCCGTCGGGAGGCTCATCTAGCAGGTAAGCGTGGTGGAGCATCAACATACAGACGTGCTAAGGCGCATACCGCTGATAACGCAAAACTGGTCTTCATGAACCAAGGTGTTCAATGGGAAACTAACTATTTTTGCGATTAAACGTGTAAGGCCTGGCAAAAGCAAAAAGCGTTCACTATTGCCATCCATCTCCCGGCCGAACATTCACCCCGTCAGCAATGGCTGTTTTTTGTTGGCCTCTCCCACAGGGGAACACTCATGGCAGTCACGACTGACCCATGACCCAAGACACCCGCATTGCCCTGTTCCTCATGGGAGAGCTGGTGACTGCTCTACGGGCCAATGACCCTGACCTCTTCAAGCGTTGGGTTTTAGGTGGGGTGCAAGACCTTGGAGTGCCAGTAGTTGAGGAGCTGCTGCTGGACTGGCTTGACCCGTTCCTGACGGTGGAAGAACACGACAGGCTCCTGGCCTGGCATCTGGGGGTGAGCCTCTAGTCCTTTCGAGGCATACGGCTCACGAAAATCTCATCAAATTCTCCACCAAATAGAGGACGTGATCTCCTGCTGGAAGTGAGATTATCTGGCCACGGGGCGAAAGCCTCTCGACTTAATGAAGTGAGCTACAAAAAAGTCTTCACCGCAATCGCATTCGCTGTCGGCCTCGCGGCAGCATGTGCGCCTGAAAGCTTTGCGCAATTGTCAGGCAAATATGACAGTAAAGAGACGCTAGCTAACAGAATGTACAATTCAGCTCAATACAACAATGGTGTGAATGACTTCTCGAGGTACTTCGTTGACAACGAAAACAAGGTGTTTCAAGTCTATAACTTAGCCGCTGACGGATTCCGCTACGAATTCATGGGGTATGTAGGGAAGAAAATTAAAGGAGGCACTATAGGATGCGACATTCTGAAGGATGAGTCTGTTGATTATTATGTGGAGTTCCAGGTTGAGGGGGATACGCTCATCGCGCACGGCCAAGAAGTTCATTATGACTGCAACAATGCAAACACAAAAATATTTAATGGACAAGCGAGATTTACGTCTAGAACCTTCGAATCAAGATAATTGGTCGAATTATTATTTATCGGAAAGCTAGATGCCTTTGGGCTGAAAGCTTTACAACTCCCTTCAGGGAAAAGCAGGGGGAGTATGTGTCGCTATCCATCTCCCGGTAGAACATTCACCCCGTCAGCAATGGCGGGTTTTTTGTTGGCCTCTCCCACAGGGGAACACTCATGTCAGTCACGACTGACCCATGACCCGCGACACCCGCATTGCCCTGTTCCTGATGGGGGAATTTGTTACAGCGCTACGGGCCAATGACCCTGACACCTTCAAGCGTTGGCTGTGTGGAGGGGTGCAAGACCTTGGAGAACCAGCGGTAACTGAGCTTCTCCAGTACTGGCTGGATCCCTTCCTCTCCGAAGCAGAACAAGACAGGCTCCTGGCCTGGCATCTGGGGGTGAGCCTCTAACCAGATGGGGGAGAAAGCCCGCTGAAAAATCCCTCAACTGGGGGATTCGTGGGAGCAGCTGCTCCAGCGAAATTAGTGATGCCACCAACTCATGATGACTGACCCGCAAAAAGACATCGACCGTCTCCAGCAAGAGATGGATCAAGCCCGCACCGATGCGGCCAATGCAGGCACAGGCGAAGTGGTGAAAGCACAGAAAAATCAGAGCCTTGATGCCGTTGTGACCGGCGCAGGGATGCTGCTGGTGCTGGGCTTGGCAGTTGGCTTCGCTTCACGTCTTACGGCCAAGCAGGTGACATCGCTGACGGCTGGAAGTGTTGGAGCTAGCGCGGGACTGGTCGTTGGTTATTTCGTCGGCCGCAGGAGAAATGGCTGATGAGACGTCTACTCATCCCATTCCTGGCCCTTGCCCTCTGCCCGCCTGCTGAGGCGACCGCCTACTGGTTCAACGTCAAAGCATGGGATCAACCGAATTGGTGGAAATGCGATGACACACCAGGACTCATCAGGCTGCCACATAGACCCAAAGATTATATGAATGAATCTTTCTGCGTTCGTCCCTTAACATTGATCAAGACATACGGGGGCGCAAGAGTTCAATATCAAACACGATCCGTCTGGACAGATGTTTCAGGGATTAGCCCATGGCTCAAAGAAAAATTTAACAGCACATCATCTGTAGGAGACAAATCCGGTGAATACGGATGGCTTGAAGTCGACTGTCAAATGATGGAGAGCAGGAAAATGCAAATCACCCTTGTCATGACAACATCGCAACGAATGGGGCCGATGTGGTCAAAAATCTCTTGGCAGCCAAATGCCTCTATTGCAGGTGGCAACGACTGGACAGAGATGAGGCCACTACTGAGGCTTGGCCCCGTTGAAAAATGGATATGCCAGCAATGACTGACTCCCAAAAAGAACCAGCTTTAACCCCAGAGCAAGTTCTCGAAGACCTTGAAGAGGAACGACGACGTCTTCACCATCTTGAGAAGCGCTTACACACCGAGGCCTACGACAAGGTCCACAAGATCAACCGCGAGCTGACTCAGCAGCGATACATCACGAGAAATCGTGAAAAGGAGATCGCTCGTCTGGAGGCTGCAAAGCCATGGGCATCCATGCCGCTTCTGATCCTGATGACGACCTTCGCTTTTGGTCTTGGTCTTCTTGTGGGTCAGCGGCTTTAGCTGACAATGTGAGCTGCTGCCAGCTCTACGAGCCAATGACCCTGACACCTTCAAGCGATGGTTGTCTGGTGGGGTGCAAGACCTGGGTGAACCAGTAGTCGAGGAGCTGCTTCTGGACTGGCTTGACCCGTTCCTGACGGTGGAAGAGCAGGACAGGCTGCTGGGTTGACACCTGGGGGTGAGCCTCTAGCTCAAATTTGGGATGTGGGGTGATTGCGCTTAAATCGGCGGCGTTGTCGCGCCATGACTTCTGGCTGGTCATGCCTTTTTAAGAGCAATATCTGTGGGTCCAAGTAGCAGCCTCAGCGGCTGATTCCTCCTTGCAATCCTGCTCCTCGGGCTGAATCTCTGCTTGCTGCTCAGTCTGCTTTTTGCTCTCAGGTTCTGCTTCTTTCTGTTGTCCAGGCTTTCCCCTACATTACAGAGTCCTCGGGTTGGACTTGCTTTGCGTGGATCACTTTCAACGCTGACGTGTTGTCGTGCCTCTCATTATGAGATATGCAAATAAAGCATCATGTCGAGCTATGTAATTTATTGGTTTCATTGAGTAATGCGCTAAATCCACCATATGGTGTTCTAGAGTCTAACAAAAATAAATTGGAATATGTACAATAAATTATATCCAAGTCGGGATTTCGATTAGAGACGATATCAAGACAATGCTCACTGCATTCCGATCTTATTGTGTTGAGTATATTTAATATATGTAAATAATTTATTAACTGCTTCTCGTTGGTATATCCCCAATCCGCAGGCTTCTTGCTGCCTTTGTAGTAATTAATACATTCTTTAGACCATGCCTGGTATGCAAAGCAGGTTACGATAGTGATTTTTTTAAAGGTATTTTTTTGCGAAATAGCATTTATATTGTTGGCGAGCTTTTGGGGAAAATGCTTCTCGGTTTTTTTGAACCATTCATTCGTAACTATGTCGCCTAGGCGCAAGTGAATTACAAGTTCGTCACTACTTGGTACTTTTATATTTTTCCTTTTGCTTTTAAAGTCTTTGATGCACTCGTAAAAAAGTGATATATTTAGCTCATTTTTTGGGTTTTTGGTTAAGTAATTTTTAAGAATAGAATTATCGTATTTTGTGTCCTGAAGAACCATCTTCAAGCTGTGCTCCCAGCGCCTGCCTCTTTTATTTATAATATCGCAAATTCTGTAATCAGAGTTTGTCTTAAGAGTTTTTATGTTATTGATTAATGGATCAATCACAATTGACACTCCCTCTTGATTTGTCATGGTATATTTGTTTAATATGGTATGCTATCATAAGCAAAATATAATGCACAATGGGATCTTTTTACAGAGGTAAAAAAGTTCTTGTAACTGGTGGGATGTCTTTCATTGGAAGTCATTTGGTTGAAAGTCTTATTGATGAAGGCGCCTTGGTGACTGTAGTAGACGATCTGTCAAGTGGTAGTTTGTCAAATGTTTGTTCTTTTCTTGATCGATTTGCCTTTGTGAATGGTGATTTAAGAGACAGTAAAATTGCAAGATCCTCAATTTTCGGTCAAGATATTGTTTTTCACCTTGCCAATATACATGGTGGGCGTGGATACATAGAAACTCATCCAGGTGATTTGTGCCAAAACTTTTTAATAGATGGCAATGTTTTCCGATTTTGCAATGAATTCGGGATTAGTAAAGTGTGCTTTGCTTCATCAGCATGTGCCTATCCAACTTCATTGCAAACTTCTAATAAACAAACCCAGGCTCGCTATCTCAGCGAGGAGATGGCTAACCCCTTCAAAGAGAACTGCGCTTTGGCTGATGGAGAGTATGGTTGGGGAAAATTTATGGGTGAAATGGCCTTAAAGGCCTATAATAAACAATACGGATTGGAAGGTGTTTCATGCAGATTATTTACAGTCTATGGCCCGCGCGAGAACGAATCCCATGCGATCATGGCTTTTATAGCAAAAGCGTTCACAAAACAGGATCCATATGAGATCTGGGGTTCAGGGAAGCAAGATAGAAACTTTACGTACGTATCTGATGTGGTTGACGGTCTAAAGTTGGCCACAGAAAAAATATCTGACTGTAGATCTGTCAATATTGGCACAGATGAGATAACAAATATTTCTGATGCTGCAAGTTTGGCTTGTCATATCCTTGGACATACGCCTGAAAAATATTTTTACGATATTTCAAAGCCCGAAGGTGTTCATGCAAGAGCCGCTTCGGTGGAAAATCAAAAGTTATGGCTGTCATGGCAGCCTAAAGTGAAATTTCGTCAAGGGCTAGAAAAAACTATTCAATGGTATGTAAATAATTGCTCGCTATCTGAAGCAAAGGAGTCTATAAATTCTAAGTTGTTTGAGAGATAATTTTTTTCCTTTTAGCTTCTCCTGCTAATCAACACACCATTCCTCTCCCCATACTCCCGCAGCTCTGTTGGTGTCATTAGCTAAACCTTGGGCCGCGGCCAACCTTGTACGGCTTATGCACATAATTCGCTGCATATCGCCACGTATCAATGCAGTGGGTAATCGCCGTTACGTCCAATAACTCACGCTTCTTTTGGTCTCTCGCCAACAACGGTGTCAACTCTCAAAATGCACGGCACCTCCTCGATGCCTTCAGCCATGGATGACGTTCATCTCGATCCGTCGCGTGCATCATGCTCCTCAATCTGCTCAGCCCTGCTTCCTCACTCATCGCAGCTTTCCTCGCTCGCTCAAATGGCACTCCACCCCTCTGAAACTCATGCGCAATCGTGTCCGCATGACCCGTTCGGTTCCAACACGCGTCATCAGCAATCCATCTGATGGTGTGCAATGCAATCGGCCAACGGCTGATCCATTCCCGCAATATCTCTGCCTGCTGCAGGTTGCTCGCTCCTAACCCTGCATTCCAATCAGGTTCACCAGCACGGGTTGACTTGCTCAGATAACACTCGTCAATGGCAAAGAGTGAACCCTTCGGCAGCATTGGGTGATTCGTGATGAACAACGTCGCGCAGCTCGGTGCAGCAATGCCCCAGTCGAAGCTGATCAGATACTGCGCATTCGCCGGCAGCACCAAGCATTCATATCCAATGACCACCTTCAACGTTTGGGTGCTAGTGATCCTGCTGTTTCCACTGAATCCGCTGCTGAATGATGTTGTCGGTCATGAATCAAGCTTTGCCAGCTTTGACAACGTATTCATCGCACCAATGGCGTTGTGATACTGCCCAGCCTTCATTGACTGCTTTATGATTGTCTTGCAGGTATGAATACATTCCGCCAAGACTTGTGGTCGCTCTTGGTCGATGTCTTGAATAATGACCTTCCTAGCTTCTGCGATGTAATTCTCAGCCATCCTGGAGGTAAGCCCCCATTCGACCGAAGCGTACCGAATCAGATCTGAGTTGACAGCACCGTTCGAGATAAGGCGCACGAAGGTATCAACGCGCCTTGCTTTTTCGACTTTGGTGCACTTCTTAGCCATCGGTTACATCATGCCTCGGACGTTCAGGCGTTGGGGTCGATGTCTTGGTGTTTACCGAGTACGACAGCTTCCGCGATGAGTTGAGCGTTGTAGGTAGCGATGTGGACGACCTTTTCAATGCCGTGGCGCATTGCACCTCAAGGTGTTCAGCGTCCAAGAGGTCAAGGTTGCTGAGCATCAGCTTGAGCTTTGCCTTATCAGTTTCAGAATCAGGTGATGTGGCGCTGTTGAATCCAGAGGCAATGCTTCCGTACATGACCAAGCGGTCGTGAATTTCGCGTTTGAGTTGTTGAAGCTGTTTGGTGGGGTCAGTCATTGATCGAGGGTGAGGGTGAGGTCGAGGGGGCTCTGCTGCCTGTGGGCTCTGTCCGCCGCTATCCGGCATTGGTATTGGCGGTCAGATTCGTTAGGTCGTAGTCGGGAGGGTGGAGTGAGGTTTAGGGGTTGCATGAGGAAGTTGAAGCGTGATGAGAGTGGCTGCCGGCGAGAGATCACCATCCAGGGCACTCCTCGGCGTTATCCGCCGACTCAGCCCAATCAGGTAATTCCTCGCGCGTAGATACGCTTTCGTACCGAAACCCCTCCTCTAATCCCTCTCTCTCACTGGGATCTCTCTCTGTACTGAAAGTGTGCTATTTGTACTGATTGGTGTCTGTATCTGAGGGATTTTCAGCAGTATCAGTACAGGTATTTATGGGGGAACTTCCGGCCCAGAAGTAGAGGTAGGCGGGTCGACCACCGCTTGGGTTACCGAGTTTCCGGCCAACAGGGACTGATGGCTTCTCGAACAGCTCACGACATAACCGTCGTGCGTAATCGGCATTGCCGAGCTGAAGCCGGTCATTAACCGTCTTGGGGTCTAGTGCTGCGCCATTGGCTCCACGGAGATAGGCGACAACACGATCACGGGCTGACTTGATCTGATTGAGCGTGATGCTTTGACCAGCCATGCCTCGATAGGTGAGGCGTTTGTCTTCGTCGTTGCCCTCGAATTGATAGGTGACGCGACCATCAACCAGACCGCTGCGTGATTTGAGATTGCGGAGGTTGAAGACTGGTTCGGGGTTGCCGCCTTCACGGGCCTGCCAGAGGCCCCAGGCCTCAGACGAGCCGTTGTAGACGTAAGCGGTGCCGAAGATGTCTTCCTTGGTGATTTCGGTGCGTTTGATGTTGCCTTTGACGACGTGGTGAAGGCAGATGATCGTGAGGCCAAGTTCAGCAGCGAGCTGATTAAGCCGATAGATCAGGAGACCGAATTCAGCGTCCTTAGGGCTGATTTGACCACCAGCGATGGTCATGAGGGAATCAAGGACGAGGAGCTTTGCGCCGGTCTCTATGACCCACCCACGCAGCTCGGGAAACATCATTGGGCTGAATTGCCATTTGATGGTCAGAGCACCTTTCTCGGGACGTAGGCCGAGCACTTTGAATTTGCGCTTGGCGTCGGTCTTTGATTCATCCATTTGGATGATCAGTGCCGGTGCCTTTTGGCATTGGAACTGGCCAGCGAACTTGGAGCCGTTAGTGACGGCTTCAGCGATCTGATACGCGGTGTTGGACTTACCGGCGAAGCCTTCAGCAGCGATTAGGACCAGACCAGAGGGAAAGAGGTCGTCAACCAACGGGGCTAGGTCTTCGTCGTCTTCAGCCATGAGGTCATCGAATGATTCCTCGGCTTTGGGTGCCTTGGCTTCAGAGAGCTGACGGACCAAGGTTTCAAATTCCGTTCGACCTAGGTCCAGCTCTGAACGCAGCGTGATGAGAGCCACGGAGCGTGTGGCCACATCGGGGATGGCATCGATTTGATCCAGTCCACGGTCGAGACGTTTTTTGAGTGACTCGGCATCGCGGAGGAACTCATCACGGATGTCGCCCTGCGCTTCGCCTGATGGCTGCGCTACGGGCTTGTCGCCAATGCCCTTGAGGATGTGATCAACAGTGGCGCCGGTTTGAATCCAATCAGCAATATCCAGACCACCGGTTGATGGCATGGAGCCATTCCATTCAGCGGTGTTAGGGAAGGGGAAGAGCCATTGGCAACCAGGGTGTGCCTCGGCCACCTGTTCCATGTGAGCCATGCCGGGTTTATCCCGATCAGGGACCAGCACGAGGCGATCCGCAGGGATATGACCTGCATCACGTTCTGGCTTGAACTTGCCTGCTCCGCCGATGCTGGTGATAGCGAACAGCCCCAGCGCACGAAGAGCATCAACACAGGGTTCACCTTCAACCCAGAAGATGTGTGGTGTGCCGTCCTGGAGGGCTTGCAGTGCTTCGGGTAGGCCGTAAGGCAGGACCTTGTCTTTGACCTCTGCAGGGCCATATCCGTTGATCAGTGATTCTTGCCAGATCTTGCGTTTGCCTTGCCCGTCATCAGTGCGATGGACGGTTAGGGCCGGTTCATTGCGTTCAAGGGTGACTGGGGTGAAGTAATCCCAGCTGCGGCGTTGCGCGGGGCGGACTGATTTAGTGCTGACCTTTGATTGGCTTACAGCTGGCGAGAGAGTTTCACGGACCTTGCGCTTACCGGCTTCGGTGTTGGCGCAATCGCAGCTGAAGGTTCCCCATCGCCCGTAGGAGTCGGACTTGGAGTTGAGGTTGACCTTGAAATTCGGGGCGCCGCAGGCAGGGCATTTGAAGGAGTGATCACCGCGTGGGTCGTTCTTACCGCCATCAGGTTCGAGCGCATCCCAGTGATCAAGGATGTTGAAGGCGCCCATCAGATGACTTCCTCCCGCAGGGCTGCGGGGCGGTATTTCTTGCCCATGGCCTTGATGCGTTGGCCATCACGGTCGGAGTCGAGAGTCATCTGGCCGGTGAGCACCAGATGCTTCTGGACGGAGATGCCGTGCCAATCGGCTGAAGCCTTGCGGGCTTCGATCAGTGCAGTGGTGTCGTTCATGCGCCCACCTCCGCAGCCCATGCCGCTGTGGTGCGTTGCAGGTGCCATTGCCATGGCGCTTGATCGGCAGGTGTCTTGCGGCGGTAGTGCCGGCCCTCGATCAGGAATTCGTGCTTGAGGCGGTAGTGCGAAAGCGTCCTAGGGGAAAGCCCCAGCGCCTTCGCCATCTCCTGGGTGGAGACCCAGGTCCGGTCTTCGGACATTGTTGAGGTTGCGGATGTCGACCGCATTGCCCGGTCTCTGACCTAGGGCGAGCAGGGGCCACGGACCCCAGTTGCTTGTGCTCGGCCAACAGTTCGACTCAGCTCCCGAAGGCGGTTGGGGCCACGGACCACCAATCCCAGAAAACTGACCGAGTCGCTTATCAGCTGTTCAAACACTAACCAGGCTGCCAACTCCGGCAACTCTGTGCCGGCATAGATGGCAAAAAGCATGAGCGATGGGTCAGATGTGCTCCAACACATCCTCTGCTTTGCACCACTCGTAAGAGTCGATATGCGTCTGAAGGCTGTGGCCCATCGCCACGCTCATTGGTTCAGGGTGACGTCCAACGCGGTGCCCGCGAAGTGAGTAGGCGTTACGGAAGGAATAGCCACGCAGCCATTCACCGCAATCGGCGTACTGCTTTTTCAGTTCCACCCAGACCGGCTGACGGTCAAGGAAAGTGCGCAGGGCGTACTTGTTCCCGACCATGTCTGGCAGAGGCAGCTGGCCAATCGACATAGCGCCAACCAGGTTCCACTCCACCTGATCACCAGATGTGGCAGTGAGAGGCAGAGGCATCAACCAGCGAGGCTTGGTCTGCCCTTTTTTGTTGACCTTCACGCGTGGGCAATAGAGCGCAGGTTCACCGGTCGTTGGGTGCTCACGAACCACAACGCTGTTGACCTCAACCGGGCGAAGGCCATACAGGCTCATCAGAGCAATGGCATTCCACCAACGCTGTCCAGCGTCAGTCTCCGGGAGTGAATCCATCAGGCGAAGAATTTCAGTGTCTGATGGACAAGCAACCTCCCGACGTTTGGCAGCAGGACCACGAAGCGTCTTGGCGGCACGATCAGTCAAGGTCCAACTTGCAGCCGGCATGTGGTGATCTTCAACGCAAAATTCGAGGAACTTGCGCAGAGAATCAATTGCTTTTTTGCGTTCACCGGGCTTGTCTGGCCAGGTCTTCACCACAGCGCCGACCAAAGCCTTGGCATTAGGTGGAGCGTTGGCGCCGGTCAGTAATTCAATGGCGCGATCCAAATAGGGCTTGTAACCGCGCTCCCAGGTCACGTCTTTGATCTGACTCAGGGCCATCAGATCAGCATGGAACTTTTCAGCCAGGGCTGGCCATTGAGATGCAGAGCTGTGCTGCGTTGCAGGGGCAGAACCAAACTCGCGGTCCAGCGCATCGGCCAGATCAACACCGGACTCCACGGAATCGTGAAGGCGAGTGATCAGGGCAACGGCTTCGGCCACTGTGTCGGCGGCCCAGGCAAGGGGGAGAGTCTTGGAAACACCGTTGGCGCCGCCGGCACCGGAACGAACAGAAAGGCGAATGGAGCCGCGGGAATCCTTGACTGACCAACCCTTGGGACAGGCAGCACGAAGGCGGGCCACCCACTTGGGTGAATTGGATTGAGACATAGAACAGGGCCGGAACGGATCCGGTCGTGTCTCCGCCACTGACGCGGGCAGAGGTCGCGCGAAGCAACTATGCCTCAAAAAGTGGGCACAACGAAGCGTGGGTCATTAATTCTCATAAGAAACTCAGCCGGGGTCTGTTCCCGGCCCAGGTGGGCACAAAGTGGGCACACAGCCCGAACAGCTGGTTTTATGGTCTGGACCGCGATGCTGTGCATCCCCTTGGATCCTCGTCCAGGCCTGGAGTCTTGAGAAAGCCGATGACCTGACTTGAACAGGCGACCCACGCTTTACGAAAGCGTTGCTCTACCGGCTGAGCTACATCGGCAACCAATCCAATTTAACATTGGCCCTGGATCCCATTGGGTCGTTTGTCCGATAATCAGCGTTCAAAAGCAAGTCTGGATCCCGCCATGCGGGAGCGCTTGCTCAAGGAGTCACAGACCCCCTGGCGTGGGCTCAGACGGCTCGTCTGGTTCGCTCTCTTCGCGTCCGCCGGGCTTGGTTTGTTCACGATGCTCTTCCGTGCTTCTGCCGGCAACACCATCGATTTGACTGATTTCGCCATCCAGGGGAGTGCACTCCTGATTTTCTCCGGGTTGCTCTGGTTTGACCGGCAGAGAGGTGGCAGCGGCAATGGATGATTCTTCGGCGTCGTCCGCACTGATGTCTTCCGATTTACCGTCTTGTGCTTCTGCAACGACGGGCTCAAGAGGAGCTTCGGACTCGGCGTCATCAGACTCCTCAGCGGTCGCTGGGTTAATGACTGAATTTGCGTCCTCTGGGTCTTTGTTCCCAGAGCCGTCGTCAATTGAGCTGACGTCGTCAGTGCTGGCTTGAGCTTGATCAGTGCTGTCGTCCGTTCCCAATTCTGTGGGTGCCGCGCCGATGGCCTCATCGGCTTCCTGATCGCTCGTTAGAGCCGTCTCATCAGCGCCATCAGACTCCTCAGCCGGCGCCCGGTTGATGGCTGCACTCTCGTTCTCTGGCTCTTCGTTTTGAGTACCGGCTTGATCAGTGCTGTCGTCCGTTCCCAATTCTGTGGGTGCCGCGCCGATGGCCTCATCGGCTTCCTGATCGCTCGTTAGAGCCGTCTCATCAGCGCCATCAGACTCCTCAGCCGGCGCCCGGTTGATGGCTGCACTCTCGTTCTCTGGCTCTTCGTTTTGAGTACTGGCTTGATCAGTGCTCTCGTCCGTTCCCAATTCTGTGGGTGCCGCGCCGATGGCCTCATCGGCTTCCTGATCGCTCGTTAGAGCCGTCTCATCAGCGCCATCAGACTCCTTAGCCGGCGCCCGGTTGATGGCTGCACTCTCGTTCTCTGGCTCTTCGTTTTGAGTACTGGCTTGATCAGTGCTCTCGTCCTTCTCCGATTCGGTGTCTTCTACGCCCATGGTCTCATCGGGCTTTTGCTTGATCGACTCCATCGCAGGTTCCGGCCACTCCAGGACGGGGAGGTTGAGCAACTGCAGGCCAAGGCTTGTGCGCTGGCTGGCAACAGCGTCAGCACGTAGGGCTGAATCGGTGGATGCAACCGTTGCTGCTGAACCCAACAACTGTGTAGTGGCCTGTACAACCTGCTGCACTTGCCAGACAATCAGCGCCAGCAATGGAATGGTCAGCAGCAGGGTGACCAAGCGGGACTGCCCCGCGACCGGGGAAAACTCACTCGCCAGCACCGCTGAATCATCCAGCCCCCAGAGAACGGGCAGCAGGATGATCGCGGCCACCACCACCGCAACGCGGCCGCCGAGTCCCCCGTGTGAAGCACTGATGCGAAGTTGATCGCTGCTGCGGCTGGCCAGCGGCTGACGCATCAGCAGCAAGGACCCCCAGTCGGCGGGCCGTCGCCATAGCGCGAAGGCTGGCGCCAACACCCCGACGCCCCAGATCAGAAATCGCTCAACACTTGGCGCAGGGCCCGGATCAGCACCGGCCAGAACCAGGCGTATCAGTAGCAGCTCAAGGGGGATGGCTCCAAGAGCCAGGCACTGAAGCCAAAGCAGGGGCTCGCTGCGGGGCTGCACGATCGCTTAGGGGGTCAGGTGGTGAGTTTGCGGCGTTGGGTCACCATCTTGAAGGCTTCAATGCGATCGCCTTCTTCCCAGTTGGCGAACCGATCGGTGCCGACACCGCACTCGAAGCCCGTGGCCACCTCCTTGACGTCGTCTTTGTTGCGACGCAGGGAGTCGAGATCCCCTTCGTAGACCACCTGTTTCCCACGGTGCACCCGCACCCGGCAGTTGCGATGGAGTTTGCCGGTGGTGACGTAACAGCCAGCGACGGCGCTCTTGCCGATGGTGAAGACCGCGCGCACCTCGGCTTCGCCCAGGGCTTCCTCCACCAATTCCGGCTCCAGAAGACCTTCCATGGCCATCTGGATGTCTTCCAGAAGCTTGTAGATCACGTCGTAATCACGCACGTCCACGCCGGTGGCATCCGCTGCTTTCTTGGCACCAGAAGCCATGGAGGTGTTGAAGCCCACGATCACCGCACCGGAAGCGGCCGCCAGGTCGACGTCTGTTTCTGTGATCTCGCCAGGCGCAGACAGCAGAACGCGCACCTGAACCTCGTCTTTCGGTAGCTGCTCGAGCGATCCGAGGATGGCTTCCACAGAGCCCTGAACGTCAGCCTTGAGGATCAGGTTGAGCTCCTTGAGTTCGCCGTCATTGGCCTGGCCGGACATGGCCGTGAGGGAGACCCGTCGTGACGCCATCTGCTGTGCGAGACGGGTGGCACGGGCATCGGAGGCACGATCGCCCACCACTGCCCGGGCTGACTTCTCGTCGGGGTACACCTCAAATTCATCACCGGCTGTGGGCACCTCGCTGAATCCCAAAGCCTCCACGGCAAAGGAAGGACCGGCTTCCTTGAGACGTTGGCGGTTGTCGTCCACCATGGCTCGAACCTTGCCCAGCACCGGACCAGCGGCGACCACGTCGCCGGTCTTGAGGGTGCCGTTCTGCACCAGCAGCGTGGCCACAGGACCTTTGGCCTTGTCGAGGTGTGCCTCGATCACGGTGCCGCGGGCCAGACGATCCGGATTCGCCTGCAGGTCCTCCACTTCGGTGACCAGCAGCAGCATCTCCAGCAGCTTGTCGATGTTCTCGCCCTTGATGGCGCTCACGGGCACCATCACCACATCTCCACCCCAGTCTTCCGCCAGCAGGTTCTGTTCAGACAGCTCCTGCTTCACCCGTTCGGGCGATGAACCCTCCTTATCAATTTTGTTGATCGCCACCACGATCGGAACTTCAGCGGCCCGGGCATGGCTGATGGCTTCCAGGGTCTGAGGACGGACCCCGTCATCAGCAGCAACCACCAGCACGGCCACGTCGGTCACCTTGGTGCCGCGGGCCCGCATGGCGGTGAATGCCTCGTGGCCTGGAGTGTCCAGGAAGGTGAGTTTGCGCGCTTCGTTGTTGTGCTCGATTTCAACCTGGTAAGCGCCGATGTGCTGGGTGATGCCGCCGGCCTCGCCTGCAGCGACGCGGGCCTGGCGAATGGCATCCAGCAGGCTGGTTTTGCCGTGATCGACGTGGCCCATCACGGTGACCACGGGTGGACGACGGATCAGGTGAGCCTTGTCGGCTTCCTCGATCATTTCGACGGTCTTCTTTGCTGCCTCCTCCACGTCGTCCTGGAGCACCGGTACGCCGAATTCCTCGGCAACGGCCTCGATCGTGGGCATGTCAAGGGTCTGGGTGACCGTGGCGATGATTCCCTTGAAGAACAGGGATTTGATGATCTCTGAGCTTTCGACGCTCAGCATGTCCGCCAGCTCCTGCACCGTGAGGTTGTCCTCCGGCACCACGATCATCTCGGGCCGCACCTGCTTTGCTTCCCGGGCTGCCCGCAGTTCCATGGCACGACGGCGCTGCCGTTGACGGGCTGTTTCCTTTCTGCGCTTGCGCATTGCCGCAACCGGCTTGGGTGCCGTGCGCTGCTGCGATTTGGGCTTGGCGGGACGAGCCAGGCTCGCCGAGAGAACCATGTTCTCCTGTTCGCCGGCGAAGCCACCGGTTTGTGCTGCCAGGGAATCATCGTTCTCGCCGATGATGTGTACCTTCTGGCGCTGCTTCTGTGGCGAGCGGCTGCGCAAGGCCTCCAGCTTGGCGCTGTCATCCCAGTCGGGACGTCCGGGACGTCGTTGGCCTCCGGGGCCGCCCGGACGGAAGCTGGGACGGCGGGGAGCCGAGGGGGCATTGGGACGTGCCACAGGTGGGGTGGCTGTTCCCGCTCCTGCGCCGGCTTTGGTGGGTGCGTCGGGCCGGCGGGGGGCTGGTGCGACGGGCCGGCCGACCGGCTTCTGAAGCTGCATGAGCTCACCGGGAGCCACCGGTTTGCGCATTCCAGCGGGCATTCCCGGACGGGTCGGAGCTCCGGGTCGGGTGGTCCCCCCGGATGCACCTGGTCGTCCACCGCCAGTGGTGCTGCCGTCGCGACGAATTGGCTTGCCGACCAGTTCGAGGGTGTTGCCACTTCGCGGGGGCATTCCTGGGCGACCCTGTCGGGTGGGGGCTCCAGGTCGGCTTGGACCGCCTTGGCGTTGCGGCACACCGGTGCCGGCCGGCCGGCGCGGCACCGGCTTGCCCACCAGTTCAGGTCTGGGTGTGGGGCGTGAGGGTGAACCGGGCTTGGCGGGGGCGCCGGCGCGGGTTGGAGCACCCGGCCGTGAGGGAGCGCCGGCACGGATGATCTGGGGTTTCTGCTGGCCCGGGGTGGGGCGTGAGGGACTTCCAGTTCCCGCTGGCCGCGGGGTCGGGCGAGCCGGAGTGGGCCGTGGCGTGGGAGCGGTCGGTTTGGCGGCCGCTTTGGGCTTGCCCACCAATTCCGGTTTGGCTGCTTGAGGCTTGCTGACGGCCTGAGGCTTCGCGGCTGCTGGCCGTGGCGTGGGGGCGGCAGCAGGCCGAGGCACAGGCTTGGCCGCTGTCGCCATTGCTCGTGCCGGGGCTGCGGCAGGCTTCTGGGGTGCAGCAGGCCGTGCAGGAGTTGCCGACGCTTTCGCAGGAGCCGCCGCCGGTTTGCTGATGGCTGGTTTGGGTGTTGCTGCTGTGGGTGGTTTCGGGGCCGCTTGCGGTTTGGCCACCAACTGGGGTTTGGCTGCCACAGGCTTTGCCGGTGCGGACTGGTTCACGCCAGGGGTTGGCTTGCTCGGTGCGGCTGGGGCTGCCTTCTTCACCGACAGGATGGATTTCCCTGCTGCAGGTTTGCTCGGTGCCGCTGCGCTCGGCTTCGCACCATTCACGCCCTTGCCAAGCATCGAACGGATCTTGCCGGCTTCGGCGTCACTGATCGAGCTGCTGTGGCTTTTCGCAGCGATCGACAGCTTTTCAGCCGCATCCAGCACGTCCTTGTTCTCAAGGCCGAGGTCCTTGGACAGCTCGTAAATTCTGACTTTGCCGCTGCTGGTCATTCAGTTCGGGTCTCCGATCGGTCCGGGCATGAAATGCCGCGGTGGCCACTCACATGGAGGGGCCGATGTTCAGTCTGCCTCAGCGGATTCACCAGTGGTCTGGTTGAGCCGCTGTTTCAACATCGCAAACACGGTTTCGGGCACCTGACAGCGCAGGGCTTTCTGCAGACGTTTGCGACGGGTTGCCTCCTCAAGGCAGTTGTCCTCGGGGCAGAGATAGGCCGATCGGCCCATCCCTGCATCGAGAAGAACTCCGTCCTGATGGTCGCGGATCACCCTCCATAACTGGCGGCGATCCAAGAGTTGGCGGCAGGCCACGCAGCGACGCAGGACGGGGCGCTCACTCACCGGACCTGCTCCTGATCGGGATCTGCATCGGCTTCAACCGTTGCGTCTGTGGCATCAGCTGCGGTTTCGGCGCCGGCTTCCACCTCAGCAGACTCCTCTTCAGAGAACTCCTGCTCGGGTTTCTCGTCGCCGTAGTCCTCGTCGTCTTCGGGCAGCGGATACAGCTCCCGCAGACGGGCATCCTCTTCCGCCCGAGCGGCCTGTTCGGCGGCCAGTCGTTCCTCGGCTTGCTGCTGGAGCGCTTCCTCCTCCTCCCGTTGGGAGATCAACTCCGCTACGACGGCATCCTCGGCCTCCTGGTCGTACTCGGTGGAGTTTTTGATGTCGATTTTCCAGCCGGTGAGTCGGGCGGCCAAACGCACGTTCTGGCCTTCGCGACCGATGGCCAGACTCAGCTGATCGGGGGGCACCAGCACGTGGGCGTGCTGGCCCACGGGATCCACGAGGCGCACCATTTCCACG
Organism: Synechococcus sp. KORDI-52; assembly: GCF_000737595.1. NCBI lineage: Bacteria > Bacillati > Cyanobacteriota > Cyanophyceae > Synechococcales > Synechococcaceae > Synechococcus > Synechococcus sp. KORDI-52. Next base: position 1,103,000 of record NZ_CP006271.1, read on the forward strand.
CGAGCGGGGCTCAGGGAATTGGCGATGTACTGGCCTGGATCCTGGGACCAGCGGACGACATCGATTTTTTCCCCACGCAGTTCGTTCACCACCTGCTGGATCCGGGAACCACGGGCGCCGATGCAGGCGCCGACGGGGTCGACTTCACGTTCAATGCTGTCGACGGCCACCTTGGTGCGGGGGCCCACCGAACGGGAGGGGGGATTGGCTTCGCGGGCCACGGCCACGATCCGAACGGATCCCTCCTGAATTTCGGGAACTTCGTTCTCGAACAGGTAAACCACCAAACCGGCATTGGATCGGCTGACGAACAGCTGCGGCCCCCGCCGGGGAACTTCGCTCACCTCTTTGAGGAAGACCTTGAAGGTGGCGTTGGCGCGGTAGTTGTCGTTGGGCAGCTGGTCGCGACGGGGGAGTTCGGCTTCGACTTCAGGTCGGCCCAGCCCCGAGCTGACCGCCATGATCACGGACTGGCGTTCGAAGCGGATCACGCGGGCCGTCAGCACCGGATCTTCCAGATCAGCGAACTCCTCCTGGATCATCCGGCGTTGCTGATCCCTCAGCTTCTGGGCCAGCACCTGCTTGGTGGTGGCAGCGGCCATGCGGCCGAAATCCTCTTTCTCCGGGGTGACATCCAGAACCACGGTGTCGCCCACCTGGGCATCATCGGCCACCTGCATCACCTCGGCAATGGCGATCTGGTGGTCTTCGCTCTCCACCTCGTCAACAATGATCTTGCTCGCGAGAACCCGGTAGCCCTCCTCCTCCAGGTCGAGGCCGACGTCGAAATTGCTGAAGTACTCCTCATCAAAGGGGTCTTCGCTGATTCCGATGTAAAGGGTGCGCCGGTAGCGCTCATAGCCCTTCAGCAGGGCCTCACGCAAGGCTGCCTCCACCACCTGGGGCGGCAGCTTCTTCTCTTCACTGATGTCGTCGATCAGGTTGCTGAGACCGGGAAGCAGGACGAGAGCCATCGGGTTGAGTTAGTGGGAAGAGTTGAGCGGTTGCAGGGGTGAACGCTGATTTCAGCCGCCTGGACTGGTGAGGCGGACGCCGATCACGCCATCCCGGGGAATCCGTTTGATTCGCCCGCGAATGTTGATCTGCAGCGTGTCGGCATTGCGTTCGAGCAGAAGGCCCTCCAGACGTTGCTCGCTGTCGTCCTTGTCGCGGTGATGCACCTCCACGGGGAAGCCCCGGAAGGTCTCAAAGTCGCGATCGCTGGACAGCTGGTCGCCGATTCCGGGACTGCTGATCTCCAGAACATACGCGTCAGTGAGCAGGGAAGAGGCCTCAAGGGCATCTCCCAGCACGCCACTGAAACCCGCGCAGTCGTCGAGGCTCACATCTGATCCGCTGCTGTGGCGGATCTGCACTTCCAGGGTCATCGGGCTCATGTGGGTGAGCAGCTGAATGCCGCAAAGGTCAAAGCCCTGGCTGGCGGCCACATCGGTGGCCAGCGTTTCGAGATCCGGAAGCAGAGGATGAGGCAACGCAAACTGAAGTCGGACGTCGGCCCGACGTGCATATCAGTTGTGACCGATCTCCCGCGGGGAGATGCCCGTCGGACACCCCTTCAATGTACGGGACCGTCGGCCCGTCGTCAGGTGTTGCCCAGGTCGATGGATGGTGCGTCGGGGAAGGCGTCGCCCGGCTGCTCGCTGCCGCGACCTTCGGAATCCTTGTTGATGCAGAGTCGCTTCCGCTCTGAATCGGTCACGTATTGACAGACGCGACTCCAGAGTTTGCTGCGGCTGCCCCGGGGGCCATTGCTGAACGTCACCACATCGGGAAGACCAGGCCGGTCTTCGATCACGACCTGGCAGAGCTCACAGCGTTGTGAAGCAGCGGATGCGCTCAAGGATCGAGATCACAAAACGGGGCGACCTTAAGCAGGGGAAGCAGGTCCTGCTGTGCGATCAGTGGCAGCCCTGAACGGAGATGCGGTAACTGAATCCAGTGGCTTGCGGGTCTTTGTTGGCCCCGATCCGGAAATTCACTTGGCTGATGTTCTTGCCTTCCACCTGCTGGAAGGGGCCGAACATGCGACCGGTGCCCACGGGCGGCTGCAGTTGTTCATCGGCCACCTTGCTGTTGCTGCCGTCGCTGAATTTGAGGAAGGCCTGGACCGGATAGCTGCTGGGGTCGCTGGAATCGGCGGTGAAAAACAGCTTGAAACTGCGGTAAGGCTGATCCACCACGAAATCGGTGTTCCAGTTGGTGCGGCCGACGGCTTTGCCGATCAGCCCCTTGGGACGCTCCACCTTCTTTTTCACAATCGGGTCGCCGCCGCCCACCGGGGGCAGAAAACTGCAGGCGGCCTGGGCCTGGACTGGGATGAGCAGCAGGCCCAGGGCTGGCAGAACAGCAACGGAGCGCATGGAAAACCAGATCAATTGGACGTAAGAGACGTCAGGGGAGGCCCCTCTTCAAACCGTTCCAGCAGAACCTGAGTCGGGATCTGAGTGCCGAAGCGGCAGGCATTGGTTTCGCTGGAGGCGAGGGTGCCGTGTTCCCAGAACTTGTTGCTGCCGTTGCCTCCGCCACAAAGGCCGAAGTATTCGCAGCTCTTTTGGCAGGTGTCCACGCCGCTGGTCATGTCGGCCATGAGCCGACGGAACTGCTCGGTGTGGGTGGACTCCACCAGCGACAGATCCTTGAGATTGCCGAGGTTGAAGCTGCCGTAGCGATCGCTGGCCACCGAGAGCAGCTCGGGATCGAAGGTGGAGAAATTGCCTTCCCAGTCCACGCTGAGGATGGAGAACGGGCGATTGAGCTCGTTCTGGGTCATCCGTGCATTGCCTTGGATCAGGCTGATCACCTGCTCGAATTCGCGCAGCACCACGGGATAGCCGTCCTGCTCGCTGAGCCGCCAGAAGGCCCGCAGGAAGTCGCGGTACTTCTCCTCCATCGCTGAGCCCTGCATCGATGAGGTGGTGTGGATCCCCTCCTGCTCCTCAACGTTGAAGCCCACATCGGTGATGCCGTTGTCGCGGAAGAAGCGGTACATCCGCTCCGGTTGCTCCATGGCATCGGCGGTCACCACCGAGATGCAGTGAAAGGGCACATCGTTGCGATGCAGGGCTTCAATCCCCTTCATCGCCATGGCATGGGAGCCGCGCCCGTTGCGGAAGCGCCGGTGGGCGTCGTGGATGTCTTCAGGGCCATCCACACTGATCCCCACCACGATGCGGTTGCGCCGGAAGCAGTCGCACCACGCGTCATTGATCAACGTGGCGTTGGTCTGGACGTGCTGGGTGAAGTCGAGCCCCTGGGCGTTGAACTGCTCAAGGCTGCGATAAAGGATCGCTGTCGCTTCGTCGTACCAACTGGTGGGCAGGGTGAGCGGTTCTCCGGCGTGCCACACCAACGAAAATTCTGGCCCTGCATAGGGGCTTTCCAGAATTCGCTGCATCAGCAAGGGCAGCAGATCGAGGTCAAAGACCCGCTTCTTTTGGCGATCAGGCAGATAGCAATACGAGCAATCGAGGTTGCACAGGGAGGTGGACTGCACAACCACAAGGCCGATGGGCCCGAACCGGTTGAGGTCGGGCCCGACGTAGGGAGAAGAAACGATCACCAGTTGACGAATCCGCCGCCACCGTTCTTCCAGCCGCCACCACCGTTGCGCCAACCGCCGTAGTAGTTGCCATTGCCCCAGGTGTTACGGCTGTTGCCCCACTTGTTGCCGCTCTTTCCGTTGCCCCATTTGCCTTTGCCGCGGCTGTTGCCGAATTTCTTGCCCTTACCGTTGCCCCACTTGCTCTTGGCAACAAGCTCATCTTCGATTTCAGGATCCTGAAGCAGGCTGCCCCAGTCGGTGTTCCGCACGGCTTCAATCCGAGCTTCGATGCTGTTGGCTTTGGCCTGGCCGGTCAGTTGCTCGGGAGCGGTGTAGGTGGAGCTGGCTTCGGCGGTTTGGCAGAGCACAGCGCTGGAGGCCAGCAGTGCTTGAAAAGCAATCAGAGAACGCTTCATGACTGGTGATGGATAAAGGAGCTATGCAATTGGAGAGGTGTCAGATTCCCGGTGTCGCAGGTGTGTTGATTTCTGCTGTGATGCTGAGGATGAGGCCGTAGAGAGATCGAATTGCCTCCTGACGCAGTCCCACGTCACTCTCAGGACCAATCCAACGGTTGATCATGCGGCGCGTTCCCGCATCACCATCCATGTAGGCCTGCATCATCTGGCCCAACGCGATGTTGGTGGAGGAGAGCAGCTTGCCATTGTTTTGATTGACGATGCAGCTGATGCCGGAGCGGCCGTAGGGACGGAAGGGCAGCAGCGCCGTCTTGTCGATTCGGCTGTTGGCGGCCAGCCACAGGGTTCCGCCCCCAAGGATCGGAACTTCACCCGAGTAGAAGGCGTCCAAGGCTTCCTTCGGGGTGTTGAAGCTCTTCAGGGTGGCGCCGGGTACAACGCTTTTCAGCACCTTGGCGGACTGGGAGTCTTTCACCACACCGATGGTTTGGCCCTCCAGTGAGGCCGGGGTTCCATCAATGGTGGTGTCGTTGGCCATCAGCAGACGGGTGCCACCAACGCCGAAGGGAAGGCTGTAGCTCACCTGGCTGGAGCGGCCCCAGTTGAAAGCCACGCCACAGGCGATGTCTGCTTTGCCGGTGATCACGGCGCCGATGCCGTCATTCACCGACTTCGCCACCCGGTAGTCCACCTTGCGGCGCTTGGCTTGAATCCGGATCTGTTCAAGAACGTCAACCCCGAGGCCTTCGTAGCCGGCATCTGTTTTTTGATACAGCGGCTTGACCTCCTCAAAGATCACCGCCTTGAGCGTTGTGCCCTCGGCGGAGGCTTGAGGGGTAAGGGCAACCGGGCCAGCCAGGGCAAGCAGAGCTGCCGCTGGAGCCAGAAGTGCACGCATGCGAAAACTGCGTTTGCTGATTTGTTAGCTGCGATTTTCTGAGTTGTCCGCGCATCGCAAAGGGCGTTGTGAGATTGCGATCGATTTGGACCAGGGCCCGTTTCTCGGGCTGGATCCGATAAAAAGAAGGCAATTACAGGTCTTGTGTTGCGGTACGCCCTGCGTCAATTGATGGCCGTGCTGGTGGCCGTGGTTTTTCTGGTCGGTGAAGGGGCCTCAGTGCAGGCCCTCGAGCACAGCTTTGTGGCCGATGCCGTTCAGCGGGTGGCCCCGGCGGTGGTTCGTATCGACACCGAGCGCACCGTGGAACGTCAGCCGTTTGACCCCACACTGCTTGATCCCCTGCTGCGGGATCTGCTGGGCGATCCTCCGGCAGGTCCGGAGCGGGAACGGGGCCAAGGCTCCGGTGTGGTGATCGATGCCAAGGGCCTTGTGCTCACCAACGCCCATGTGGTGGATCGGGTGGAGTCCGTCAGCGTCACCCTGGCCGACGGCGAACAGCGCGATGGCCAGGTGGTGGGCACCGATGCGGTGACGGATCTGGCCCTGGTGCGTCTCGAGGGGGATCAACTGCCGCCACGGGCTCCCTTGGGTGATTCGGAAGCCATGCAGGTGGGCGATTGGGCGATCGCCCTCGGCACCCCGTTCGGATTGGAGAGAACCGTGACCCTGGGCATCGTCAGCAGCCTGCATCGCAACATCAGCAGCCTTGGCTTCGCCGACAAACGGCTGGAACTGATTCAGACCGACGCCGCCATCAACCCCGGCAATTCCGGCGGGCCGTTGGTGAACGGCGACGGTCAGGTGATTGGCATCAATACTTTGGTGCGGTCGGGCCCTGGTGCCGGCCTCGGTTTTGCCATCCCGATCAACCTGGCCCGTCGGGTTGCCGATCAGCTGCAGCAGCAGGGTGAAGTGGTGCATCCCTACATCGGGCTGCAACTGGTGGCGCTCACACCGCGTATTGCGCGCGAGCACAACAAGGACCCCAATGCCCTCGTGCAGCTGCCGGAACGCAGCGGTGCCCTGGTGCAAGCCGTGCTTCCCGATGGCCCTGCTGAAAAAGCAGGACTGCGCCGCGGCGATCTGTTGATCACAGTGGATGAGCGCGACATTGCTGACCCTCAGGCGCTGCTCGAGGTGGTGGATGCCGCCGCCATCGATGTTGCCCTGCCCTTGAAGGTGTTGCGGGCGGGCCGCGAGCTGACCCTGTCCGTCAAACCTGAGCCCCTGCCTGGGATGGCCTGAAACCCCTTGCTACGGTCGCGCCCAACGGACGTGACCTGATGGCTGATCTACAGACCCAGATGAAGCAGTCGGTGGCAGATGCCGCCGTGGAACAGATCAAGGACGGCATGGTGCTGGGCCTGGGATCAGGCTCCACCGCCGCCCTGATGATTCAGGGCCTGGGGGCCAAGCTCGCCAGCGGCGAACTTAAAGACATCGTCGGTGTCACCACCTCCTTCCAGGGAGAGGTGCTGGCTGCTGAGCTCAACATCCCTCTGCTCAGTCTCAATGCCGTCAGCCGTATTGATCTGGCCATCGATGGTGCCGACGAAGTCGACCCTGGCTTCCAATTGATCAAGGGTGGTGGCGCCTGCCACGTGCAGGAAAAACTCGTGGCGGCAAGGGCGGATCGTTTTGTGGTGGTGGTGGATTCCACCAAACTGGTGGACCGTCTCAACCTTGGTTTTCTGCTGCCGGTGGAAGTGCTTCCAGGGGCCTGGCGCCAGGTGAAGCAGCAGCTGGAAGCCCTCGGGGGCAGCGCTGAGCTGCGCATGGCCCAGCGCAAGGCCGGCCCTGTGGTCACCGATCAGGGCAACCTGGTGCTGGACGCCAAACTTGACGGCGGCATCAGCGATCCAGTGGCCTTGGAGCAGACGATTAACAACATTCCCGGTGTGCTTGAGAACGGCCTGTTCGTCAACATCACCGATGAAGTTCTGGTCGGCGAGATCACCGATGGCGTTGCGGGTGTCCGCAGCCTGGAGAAGCGCCTCAGCTAAGGCGCCGCCGCACCGATTCAGCGTGGCTGTGCAGGCCTTCACTGGTGGCCAGCTCCTGCACAGCTGAGCCCGTTGCTTCCAGTGCAGCCCGGTTGAAACCGATCAGCGAAGTGTGGCGCATGAAGGTCTCAACGCTCAGGGCTCCGCTGAAGCGCGCGGCTCCACAGGTGGGCAAGGTGTGGTTCGGGCCTGCCAGGTAATCCCCCACGGCTTCCGGAGACCATGGCCCCAGGAAAATGGCTCCGGCGTTCTGAATGCGATCCGCCAGGGGTTCGGGCCGCTCCACCAGTAGCTCAAGGTGTTCGGGGGCGAAGCTGTCGCTGAGGCGGGCACAGCTCTCGAGGTCGTCGCAAACCACGACCAGCCCCCAGTCCCGCAGAGCGGCTTCGCAGATCTCCTGGCGGGGGTGATCGGCCAGCTGTTCGGCCACTGCGGCGTTGATTCCGTCGGCCAAGGCAGGGTCGGTGGTGATCAGCACCGCCGCCGCCAGGGGGTCATGCTCCGCCTGCGCCAACAGATCTGCTGCCACCTGATCGGGCTTGGCGGAGTGGTCTGCGATCACAAGCACTTCGCTCGGTCCCGCCAGGGAATCGATGGCTACCTGGCCATACACCGCCTGTTTCGCCAAGGTGACGTAGAGGTTCCCTGGACCACTGATCACATCCACCTTCGGCACGCTCTCGCTGCCGTAGGCCATGGCGGCGACAGCCTGGGCACCTCCGAGGCGGAACACCGTTTTCACGCCGGCCAGGTGGGCCGCTGCCAGCACCACGGGGTTCACCGCACCATCACGTCCGGCGGGGGAACAGATCACCACGTCTTTGACGCCGGCGACCCGGGCTGGCACCGCATTCATCAGCACGGTGCTGGGGTAAGCCGCCCGTCCTCCGGGCACGTAGAGACCCGCCCGCTCCACCGGCCGCCAGCGCCGCCCGAGCTGTTCGCCGTGGGGGCCCGTCACAGCCAGGTCGGCGGGACGCTGGCGTTGGTGAAAGTCGGTGATGCGGCGGTGGGCCAGCTCCAGGGCATCCCGCAGGTTGGTCGGCAGCGACGTCCAGGCCTGTTCGAGGGCCTCGGGGGACAACGCCATCGGTTCGGGCCGGAAGCCATCGAACCGTTCGGTGAAGTCGGCAATGGCGGCGTCACCGTGGTCGCGCACCGCTGCGAGAATGGCTTCAACCCTTTCACGGGCTTCACCCTGCTGGTTTTGTGTGGTGCGGCTCGACAACCGTTTCAGCTCCGTCTGGGCCCGGTCCAGATCCCGCACGATGCGAAGGGGAGCAACGGCCGGCTGGCTCACAGACAAAGGAACAGTGGGAGATTTCAGTCAAGTTAGGACTCCGCAACTCAGGGAAGGGGGTCCTGTCGAGGAGTAAGGTGATGGATTGTTCGCAACGTTGAAGCCTCAGTGGCCAATAACAAGTCAGCCAAGAAGCGGATTGAGATTGCTGAGCGCAACCGTCTGCGCAACCGCACCTACAAGTCGTCGATGCGCACCCTGATGAAGCGCTGCTTTGCCGCCTGTGACGCCTACAGCGCCACCCCTGGTGATGAAGCCAAGGCCAGCGTGCAGACCTCCATGCGTGCCGCCTTCAGCAAGATCGACAAGGCCGTGAAGGTTGGTGTGCTGCACCGCAACAACGGCGCCAACCAGAAGTCGCGCCTCAGTGCGGCCGTGCGCAAAGTGCTCGAGCCCGCCAGCTGATTCGGTCTCAACCGGCAGAATGGGCCGAAAGCGCGTTTCGGCCCAGCTGTGTCCCCCACCCCGACGTTGATTGACAGCCACTGTCACATCGTCTTCCGCAACTTTGACGACGATCTCGATGAAGTGGCCTCACGCTGGCGTGAGGCTGGGGTCGGTGCACTGCTGCATGCCTGCGTCGAACCCTCCGAGATTCCGGCGATCCGCGCTTTAGCTGATCGGTTCCCGGAGATGCGTTATTCCGTCGGTGTCCATCCACTGGACACCGAGCATTGGAGGGATGACACGGTGGCGGTGCTGCGCCGGGCGGCCCTGGAGGACGATCGGGTGGTCGCCATCGGCGAACTCGGACTCGATCTCTTCCGCGACAAGAATCTCGAGGAGCAGCTTGCTGTTCTGCGTCCTCAGTTGGACCTGGCGGTGGAGCTGAACCTGCCGGTGATCATTCACTGCCGGGATGCCGCTGAGCCGATGCTGGAGGAGCTGCGGGCCCGAAAGGCGCAGGGCCGTTGCCCTGGAGGGGTGATGCATTGCTGGGGCGGCACTCCCGATGAAATGCACCAGTTCCTGGAGCTCGGCTTCTACATCAGCTTCAGTGGAACCGTCACCTTTCCCAAGGCGGAGCCCACCCATGACTGCGCCCGTCAGGTGCCGGAGGATCGCTTCCTGGTGGAAACCGATTGCCCTTTCCTGGCCCCTGTTCCCCGCCGGGGCAAGCGCAACGAGCCGGCCTTCGTGGCCTCCGTTGCCACGCGGGTGGCTGAGCTGCGCGGCGTGGATCTCGACAGCGTGGCCTGCAGCAGCACCGCCAACGCCCGGCGTTTGTTCGGACTCCCTTAACCGGAGTTCCAATTGTGTCGAGTCCATATGTAAGATGTTGTATTGGCCTGGCCATGCGCAGGATTCCGTCTTGTGTGTGGTGCCTGAAGCGTCCATTTCCTTCCGGTGCACTTGTCGTCGTCAGCTGATCTGACCCGCGATTTCTGAACAGCAGCAGCGGCGCTGTCGGTTCCGTCCTGGAAACCGTCAGTGCCGCTGCTGCTGTCGAATCGTCCTGTCAGGTGAGCTTCTGCCGTCAATCCAGTCCTCCCCAGTCCCTTCGTCCTCTCTGCCGGTCCCCGCATGAGCAGCAGCGCGATTCAGGTCGCCAAGACCGCCACCTACCTCCCTGATCTGGTGGAGGTGCAGCGGGCCAGCTTTAAGTGGTTTTTGGATCAAGGTCTGATCGAGGAGCTGGAAAGCTTCTCTCCGATCACGGATTACACCGGCAAGCTTGAGCTCCACTTCATCGGTAGCGAGTACCGCCTGAAGCGCCCCCGCCACGATGTGGAAGAGGCCAAGCGCCGTGATGCGACCTTCGCGTCACAGATGTATGTGACCTGCCGTCTGGTCAATAAGGAGACCGGTGAGATCAAGGAGCAGGAGGTCTTCATCGGCGAACTGCCGTTGATGACCGAGCGCGGCACGTTCATCATCAACGGCGCTGAGCGCGTGATCGTGAATCAGATCGTGCGTAGCCCCGGTGTCTATTTCAAGGATGAAATGGACAAGAACGGCCGGCGCACCTACAACGCCAGCGTCATTCCCAACCGGGGTGCATGGCTGAAGTTTGAGACGGATAAGAACGACTTGCTCCACGTTCGTGTGGACAAGACCCGCAAGATCAACGCGCACGTGCTCATGCGTGCCATGGGTCTGTCCGACAACGACGTGCTCGACAAGCTGCGTCATCCCGAGTTTTACAAGAAGTCGATTGATGCCGCGAACGACGAGGGCATCAGTTCGGAAGACCAGGCGCTGCTTGAGCTCTACAAGAAACTGCGCCCGGGTGAACCCCCCTCAGTGAGTGGTGGTCAGCAGCTGCTGCAGACCCGTTTCTTCGATCCCAAGCGCTACGACCTCGGTCGGGTCGGCCGCTACAAGATCAACAAGAAGCTGCGTCTCACCATCCCCGACACGGTGCGCACCCTCACCCATGAGGACGTGCTCTCCACCCTCGATTACCTGATCAACCTGGAACTGGATGTCGGTGGTGCCAGCCTCGATGACATCGACCACCTCGGCAACCGCCGCGTGCGTTCCGTGGGCGAACTCCTGCAGAACCAGGTTCGGGTGGGTCTGAACCGTCTTGAGCGGATCATCAAGGAACGGATGACCGTCGGCGAAACCGATTCGCTGACCCCTGCCCAGTTGGTGAACCCCAAGCCCCTGGTGGCGGCGATCAAGGAGTTCTTCGGCTCCAGCCAGCTGAGCCAGTTCATGGACCAGACCAACCCTCTGGCTGAGCTCACCCACAAGCGCCGCATCTCGGCCCTTGGACCCGGTGGTCTCACCCGTGAGCGTGCCGGCTTCGCCGTCCGCGACATTCACCCCTCCCACTACGGCCGTCTCTGCCCGATTGAGACGCCGGAAGGCCCCAACGCCGGTCTGATCAACTCCCTGGCCACCCACGCCCGGGTCAACGAGTACGGCTTCATCGAAACGCCGTTCTGGAAGGTGGAGAACGGTGTCGTTCTGAAGGACGGCGATCCGATCTACCTGTCTGCCGACCGGGAAGACGAAGTGCGCGTCGCCCCTGGCGACGTGGCCACTGAGGACGACGGCCGGATCTCGGCGGATCTGATTCCTGTTCGTTATCGCCAGGACTTCGAGAAGGTCCCCCCTGAGCAGGTCGACTACGTCGCCCTGTCACCGGTGCAGGTGATCTCCGTGGCAACGTCCCTGATCCCCTTCCTGGAGCACGACGACGCCAACCGCGCCCTGATGGGCTCCAACATGCAGCGTCAGGCTGTGCCGTTGCTGCGTCCTGAGCGTGCCCTGGTGGGTACCGGCCTGGAAACCCAGGTGGCCCGCGACTCCGGAATGGTGCCGATCTCCCGGGTGAATGGCACCGTCACCTATGTGGATGCCAACGCCATCGTTGTCCAGGACGAAGACGGCAACGACCACACCCACTTCCTGCAGAAGTATCAGCGCTCCAACCAGGACACCTGCCTGAACCAGCGCCCGATCGTTCGCTGTGGCGATCCGGTGATCGTCGGTCAGGTGATGGCGGATGGCTCGGCCTGTGAAGGCGGTGAGATCGCCCTGGGTCAGAACGTTCTGATCGCTTACATGCCCTGGGAGGGTTACAACTACGAGGACGCGCTGCTGGTCAGCGAGCGTCTGGTCACCGACGACCTCTACACCTCGGTTCACATCGAGAAGTACGAGATCGAAGCGCGTCAGACCAAGCTCGGACCTGAGGAGATCACCCGTGAGATCCCTAACGTCGCCGAGGAAAGCCTGGGCAACCTCGACGAGATGGGCATCATCCGCGTGGGCGCTTTCGTGGAAAGCGGCGACATCCTCGTGGGCAAGGTAACGCCCAAGGGTGAATCCGATCAGCCGCCGGAAGAGAAGCTGCTGCGCGCGATCTTCGGTGAGAAAGCCCGTGATGTGCGCGACAACTCCCTACGGGTGCCAGGCACCGAGCGTGGCCGCGTTGTGGATGTGCGCATCTACACCCGAGAACAGGGTGATGAGCTGCCCCCCGGCGCCAACATGGTGGTGCGTGTTTATGTGGCCCAGCGCCGCAAGATCCAGGTCGGCGACAAGATGGCTGGCCGCCACGGCAACAAGGGCATCATCAGCCGCATCCTTCCCCGGGAGGACATGCCCTATCTGCCCGACGGCACTCCGGTCGACATCGTGCTCAACCCCCTGGGTGTGCCGAGCCGGATGAATGTGGGTCAGGTGTTCGAGCTGCTCATGGGTTGGGCAGCGTCTAACCTCGATTGCCGCGTGCGCATCGTTCCCTTCGATGAGATGCACGGTGCTGAGAAGTCCCAGCAGACCGTCGAGACCTTCCTCAAGGAAGCCGCCAAGCAGCCCGGCAAGGGTTGGGTGTACGACCCTGAGGATCCCGGCAAGTTGCAGCTGCGGGACGGCCGCACCGGTCTCCCTTTCGATCAGCCCGTGGCCGTGGGTTACTCCCACTTCCTCAAGCTGGTTCACCTGGTGGACGACAAGATTCATGCCCGTTCCACCGGCCCCTACTCCTTGGTCACCCAGCAGCCCCTGGGCGGTAAGGCACAGCAAGGCGGTCAGCGTCTGGGTGAGATGGAGGTGTGGGCCCTCGAGGCCTATGGCGCCGCATACACCCTGCAGGAACTGCTCACGGTCAAGTCCGACGACATGCAGGGCCGCAACGAGGCCCTCAACGCCATCGTCAAGGGCAAGCCGATCCCACGTCCTGGTACACCGGAATCCTTCAAGGTGCTGATGCGCGAGCTTCAGTCCCTGGGGCTCGACATTGCCGTTTACACCGACGAAGGCAAGGAAGTGGATCTCATGCAGGACGTGAACCCACGTCGCAGCACCCCCAGCAGGCCCACCTACGAATCCCTCGGCGTCGCGGATTACGACGAGGACTGACGGATCAACGAACGAACCGATTCCCCGCTCCTTCTTCCTTAACCGTCAATGACCAACAGCAACCTCCGCACCGAGAACCACTTCGATTACGTCAAGATCACCCTGGCCTCACCCGATCGGGTGATGGAGTGGGGACAGCGCACCCTGCCCAATGGCCAGGTGGTCGGTGAGGTCACCAAGCCGGAGACCATCAACTACCGCACCCTCAAGCCCGAGATGGACGGGCTGTTCTGCGAAAAGATCTTTGGCCCGTCCAAAGACTGGGAATGCCACTGCGGCAAGTACAAACGGGTGCGCCACCGGGGCATCGTTTGTGAACGCTGTGGTGTGGAGGTCACCGAGAGCCGCGTGCGTCGTCACCGCATGGGCTTCATCAAGCTGGCGGCACCCGTCTCCCACGTCTGGTACCTGAAGGGAATCCCCAGCTACGTGGCCATCCTGCTGGATATGCCCCTGCGGGATGTTGAGCAGATCGTTTACTTCAACTGCTACGTGGTGCTGGATCCCGGCGACCACAAGGATCTGAAGTACAAGCAGCTGCTCACGGAAGACGAGTGGCTGGAAATTGAAGACGAGATCTACGCCGAAGATTCAGAGATCGAGAACGAGCCCGTGGTGGGCATCGGTGCCGAGGCCCTCAAGCAACTGCTGGAAGATCTCACCCTCGATGAAGTGGCTGAGCAGTTGCGTGAGGAGATCAATGGAAGCAAAGGCCAGAAGCGCGCCAAGTTGATCAAGCGTCTGCGCGTGATCGACAACTTCATCGCCACCAACGCCCGTCCCGAGTGGATGGTGCTGGATGTGATCCCGGTGATTCCGCCCGATCTGCGTCCGATGGTGCAGCTCGACGGTGGTCGCTTCGCCACCAGTGATCTCAACGATCTCTACCGGCGGGTGATCAACCGCAACAACCGTCTGGCGAGGCTCCAGGAAATCCTGGCCCCTGAAATCATCGTCCGTAACGAGAAGCGGATGCTGCAGGAGGCCGTCGATGCTCTGATCGACAACGGCCGTCGCGGCCGCACCGTGGTGGGTGCCAACAACCGTCCGCTCAAGTCACTGAGCGACATCATCGAAGGCAAGCAGGGCCGCTTCCGTCAGAACCTGCTGGGCAAGCGGGTCGACTACTCCGGTCGTTCCGTGATCGTGGTGGGTCCGAAGCTGAAGATGCACCAGTGCGGTCTGCCCAAGGAGATGGCGATCGAGCTGTTCCAGCCCTTCGTGATCCACCGCCTGATCCGCCAGAACATCGTCAACAACATCAAGGCGGCCAAGAAGCTGATTCAGCGAGCCGACGATGAAGTGATGCAGGTGCTGCAGGAGGTGATCGACGGTCACCCGATCCTGCTGAACCGTGCGCCAACCCTGCACCGTCTCGGCATCCAGGCCTTCGAACCCAAGCTGGTGGATGGACGCGCCATTCAGCTGCACCCCCTGGTTTGCCCAGCCTTCAACGCTGACTTTGACGGTGACCAGATGGCCGTTCACGTGCCTCTGGCCATCGAGGCTCAGACCGAGGCCCGCATGCTGATGCTGGCCAGCAACAACATCCTCTCGCCAGCTACAGGCGAGCCGATCATCACCCCGTCCCAGGACATGGTGCTCGGCTCCTACTACCTGACGGCGCTTCAACCCGGTGCCTCCAAGCCCGACTTCGGCGATCGCAGCTGCACCTTTGCGGGTCTGGAGGATGTCATCCACGCCTTCGAAGACAACCGGATCGGTCTGCACGACTGGGTGTGGGTCCGTTTCAACGGTGAAGTTCAGGACGATGAAGAGCTGGATGCACCCAGCAAGAGCGAATCCCTCAGCGATGGCACGCGCATCGAAGAGTGGAGCTTCCGCCGCGACCGTTTCGATGAAGACGGTGCCCTGATCAGCCGCTACATCCTCACCACTGTGGGCCGAGTGGTGATGAATCACACGATCATCGACGCGGTGGCCGCCGCCTGAATCAAGCCAGACGTCCTTCCTCCCTAACTCCTGATCCGCGCGCAGCCATGACCTCGTCCTCGAAATCCCGCAAGTCCAAATCCAGCAAAGCCTCCAAGGCCGCCAAAGAGGCTCCCGTGAGCGCATCGCGTCCGCTCTCGAAGACCCCGCCGCCGTTCCGCAACCAGGTCATCGACAAGCGGGCCCTCAAGCAGCTCGTTGCCTGGTCTTACAAGAACCACGGCACGGCGGTGACGTCGTCCATGGCCGACAACCTCAAGGATCTGGGCTTCAAGTACGCCACCCAGGCGGCTGTGTCGATCTCCGTCGACGACCTCAAGGTGCCCGAGGCGAAGAAGGATCTGCTGGGTCAGGCCGAGGAACAGATCACGGCCACTGAAGAGCGCTATCGCTTGGGTGAAATCACCGAGGTGGAGCGTCACACCAAGGTGATCGACACCTGGACCGAGACCAACGAGCGTCTGGTGGATGCCGTCAAAAAGAACTTTGACGAGAACGCACCTCTGAACTCGGTGTGGATGATGGCCAACTCCGGCGCCCGTGGAAACATGTCCCAGGTGCGTCAGCTGGTGGGCATGCGTGGCCTGATGGCCAACCCGCAGGGCGAAATCATCGACCTTCCGATCCGCACCAACTTCCGTGAGGGCCTGACGGTCACCGAGTACGTCATCTCCTCCTACGGCGCCCGAAAGGGTCTGGTGGATACGGCGCTGCGCACCGCCGACTCCGGATACCTCACCCGTCGTCTGGTGGACGTTGCCCAGGATGTGATCGTCCGTGAGGACGACTGCGGCACGACCCGCCATATCGTGGTGGATGCCGAGGACGGCAAATTCGGCAGCCGGCTTGTGGGTCGCCTCACCGCCGCCCAGGTGGTGAATGCCGATGGCGAGGTGCTAGCCGAGCGCGACACCGAAATTGATCCGCCGCTGTCCAAGTCCTTCGAGGCCGCTGGCGTAAAGGCGGTGAGTGTGCGATCGCCACTCACCTGCGAAGCCAACCGTTCCGTCTGCCGCAAGTGCTATGGCTGGGCACTGGCCCACAACGAACTGGTCGATCTGGGTGAAGCAGTAGGCATCATCGCGGCCCAGTCGATCGGTGAGCCTGGAACCCAGCTCACCATGCGGACCTTCCACACCGGTGGTGTGTCCACCGCTGAAACCGGTGTGGTCCGCTCCAAGGTGGCGGGCACCGTCGAGTTCGGCAGCAAGGCGCGGGTGCGTCCCTACCGCACCCCTCACGGTGTGAACGCCCAACAGGCTGAGGTTGATTTCACCCTCACGATCAAGCCGTCCGGCAAGGGCAAGGCCCAGAAGATCGAGATCACCAACGGCTCCCTGTTGTTCGTCGACAACGGTGCTGACATCGATGCTGACGTCACGGTGGCGCAGATCGCCGCGGGTGCGGTCAAGAAGAGTGTGGAGAAGGCCACCAAAGATGTGATCTGCGACCTGGCCGGCCAGGTGCGCTACGAGGAGGCGATCCAGCCCCGTGAGGTCACCGACCGCCAGGGCAACATCACTCTCAAGGCCCAGCGTCTCGGCCGGATGTGGGTGCTTTCAGGCGATGTCTACAACCTGCCGCCCAACGCTCAGCCCGTGGTCAGCAGTGAAACCCAGGTCACTGAGGGGCAGGTGCTGGCCGAAGCCAGCCAGCGCAGTGAGTACGGCGGTGAAGTGCGCCTGCGCGACTCCATCGGTGATTCCCGTGAGGTGCAGATCGTCACCACGGCGATGACCCTCAAGGACTTCAAACTTCTGGAGGAGTCCACACACTCCGGTGAGATCTGGAATCTCGAGGCCAAGGACGGCACCCGTTACCGCCTCAACACCATCCCCGGCAGCAAGATCGGTTCCGGTGAGGTCATCGCTGAACTGGCGGATGACCGCTTCCGCACCGGCACCGGTGGTCTGGTGAAATTCGCCCCTGGTCTGGCGATCAAGAAGGCCCGTTCCGCCAAGAACGGCTACGAGGTCAACAAGGGCGGCACCTTGCTGTGGATCCCCCAGGAGACCCACGAAATCAACAAGGACATTTCCCTGTTGATGATCACCGACGGTCAGTGGATCGAGGCCGGCACCGAGGTTGTCAAAGACATCTTCAGCCAGACCGCGGGAATCGTCACCGTCACCCAGAAGAACGACATCCTGCGCGAAATCATCGTCCGCAGCGGTGAGTTCCACCTCTGCACCGATGCCAAGGCGCTGGAGCGTTTCGAGGGTGATGGCCAGATGGTCAACCCTGGCGAGGACATCGCCAAGGGGCTGTCCGTTGACACGATGAAGTACGTGCAGACGGTGGAGACCCCCGAAGGCAAGGGTCTGCTGCTGCGTCCCGTTGAGGAATACACCATCCCCAACGAGGCCCAGCTGCCTGAGCTGTCGCATGTGAAGCAGGCCAATGGCCCTCACCTCGGCATCAAGGCCACCCAGCGTCTGGCCTTCAAGGACAACGAACTGATCAAGTCCGTTGAAGGTGTGGAGCTGCTCAAGACCCAGCTGCTGCTCGAGACCTTCGACACCACCCCGCAGATGACGGTGGATGTGGAGAAGGCTCCCGACAAGCGGGCCAAGACCATTTCCCGTCTGCGCCTCGTGATCCTTGAGTCGATCCTGGTGCGTCGCGACACCATGTCCGACTCCAGCCACGGCTCAACCCACACCGAGCTGCAGGTTGAAGATGGCGTGTCAGTGAAGGCTGGCGATGTCGTCGCCACCACGCAGATTCTCTGCAAGCAGGCCGGTCTGGCGCAGCTGCCCGATGCCACGGAAGCCGACCCGGTGCGTCGGATGATCGTCGAGCGTCCCGATGACACCACCACCCTGACCACCTCCGGTACCCCTGTGGTGGGAGTCGGCCAGCGGATTGTCGATGGTGATCCCATCGCCGATGGCGAGATCGCCAGTTGCTGTGGTGAGATCGAATCGGTCGACGGCAACAGCGTCACCTTGCGTCTGGGACGTCCCTACATGGTGTCCCCGGACTCCGTTTTGCACGTGCGCGATGGCGACCTTGTGCAGCGGGGTGATGGTCTGGCCCTTCTGGTTTTCGAACGCCAGAAGACCGGAGACATCGTTCAGGGTCTGCCCCGTATTGAGGAATTGCTGGAGGCTCGCCGCCCCCGTGAATCCGCGATTCTCTGCAAGAAGCCCGGCACCGTCGAGATCAAGCAGGGTGAAGACGACGATTCCCTCGCCGTCAATGTGATCGAAGCCGATGACGCCATCGGTGAATATCCGATCCTGCTTGGCCGCAACATCATGGTGAGCGATGGTCAACAGGTCACCGCCGGTGAACTGTTGACGGATGGCCCGATCAACCCCCATGAGCTGCTCGAGTGCTACTTCGAGGATCTGCGCAGCCGCAAGCCCCTGATGGAGGCCGCCCAGGAGGCGATCGCCAATCTGCAGCACCGACTGGTGACTGAGGTCCAGAACGTCTACAAGTCCCAGGGCGTGTCGATCGACGACAAACACATCGAGGTGATCGTCCGTCAGATGACCAGCAAAGTGCGGGTGGAGGATGCCGGTGACACCACTCTGCTGCCGGGTGAATTGATCGAACTGCGCCAGGTGGAAGACACCAACCAGGCGATGGCGATCACCGGAGGTGCTCCCTCTGAATTCACCCCAGTCCTGCTGGGTATCACCAAGGCGTCGCTCAACACTGACAGCTTCATCTCCGCCGCCTCCTTCCAGGAGACAACCCGGGTGCTGACGGAAGCCGCCATCGAAGGCAAGAGCGACTGGCTGCGCGGTCTCAAGGAGAACGTGATCATCGGCCGCCTGATCCCTGCCGGCACTGGTTTCAGCGGTTTCGAAGAGGAACTGCAGAAGGAGGCTGGCCCCCACCCCGACATCCTGTCGGAGGACCCTGCTGGTTACCGCCGTATGCAGAATCTGCGTCCCGACTACACCGTGGATATGCCTCCTGCCGCCAGTGCCAGCGCTGTGTTGGCCGACCCTAGTGACGCCGACCTTGAGGCCACCCGTACCCGCCACAACATCGACCCCTCGGCGAGCAATTTCGCCGCATTCACCCGCCCAGACGCTGACAATGAGCTGAAGGAAGAGCAGGTGGTTGATGCTGAAGCCGTTGAGGGTCTTCAGGAAGAAGGCCTGCTCTCTGACGAATGAGCTCCGCTCAATCGTTCACCACTGCAGCCCTTTCCATGATTGAGCCCACTGAGATTCCCAAGAGACGCCTGCCCAAATATGGGTTCCACACCCATACCGAGCGGCTGAATGGACGTCTGGCCATGCTTGGCTTCATCGCCCTGATGGCGGTGGAGATCAAGCTGGGCCACGGTTTGCTGATCTGGTGACCCAGGCTCTGCTGGGTCGCAGCGCGGCCGAGCTGCAGGACTGGGCCGTCGCCCAGGGGCAAAAGCCGTTCCGCGGCCGTCAGCTCCATGACTGGATCTATGCCAAGGGGGCCCATTCCCTTGCCGACATCACGGTCTTCCCCAAGACCTGGCGCACCGCTCTGCTCGAGGGCGGTATCGATGTGGGTCGCTTGAAGGAAGTGCATCGTTCGGTGGCCACGGATGCCACCACCAAATTGCTTCTCTGCACAGAAGACGGCGAGACCATCGAAACCGTCGGCATTCCCACCGATCAGCGGCTCACGGTTTGTGTGTCCAGCCAGGTGGGCTGTCCCATGGCCTGTCGCTTCTGTGCGACCGGCAAGGGGGGGCTACAGCGTTCACTCCAGACCCACGAGATCGTGGATCAGGTGCTGAGTGTGCGGGAGGCGATGGACCGACGTCCCTCCCACATCGTTTTTATGGGCATGGGTGAGCCCCTGTTGAACAGTGATGCTGTTTTGGAGGCGATCCGCTGTCTTAATGATGATCTCGGCATCGGCCAACGGCGCATCACCGTCAGCACGGTGGGTGTGCCAAAAACCCTGCCGCAACTGGCGGAACTGGCCATGCAGCGGTTGGGTCGCGCCCAGTTCACCCTTGCTGTGAGTCTCCATGCGCCCAACCAGCGGCTGCGCGAGGAGCTCATCCCTACGGCCCATGCCTACCCCTATGACGCTTTGCTTGAGGACTGCCGCCATTACCTCGAGGTGACCGGTCGGCGGGTGAGTTTCGAGTACATCCTTCTCGGTGAACTCAATGACCAGCCCGAGCACGCCGCAGAGCTGGCGGATCGTGTTGGTGGTTTTCAGAGCCATGTGAACCTGATCGCCTACAACCCGATCGAGGAGGAGGAGTTCAAGCGACCGACCCTTCAGCGGATTGAGGCCTTTCGTCGCGTTCTCGAGAGACGTGGTGTTGCTGTCAGCCTTAGGGCCAGTCGGGGGCTTGATCAAAATGCGGCCTGCGGACAGCTTCGCCGACAGCGGATGAACTCCAGCATCTCGGGCCGCTGAATGGTGGGCTGATGGTCTGTTCCTCAGCAGACTGCTGAGGAACAGGGTCTTCGAATGACAGCAATCGACTGGCTGCTTCTCGTTGCCTACCTCGTTCTCACCCTGGTGTTGGGGTTGTGGCTGGCCCGCCGCAACAGCGGCGAGGCGGACTATTTCGTGGCAGGCCGTCGTCTGAACGGTTGGTTGGCCGGCGCCTCGATGGCCGCCACCACCTTCTCCATCGATACGCCCCTGTATGTCGCTGGCCTGGTGGGTGCCCGCGGGCTCGCGGGGAACTGGGAGTGGTGGAGCTTTGGTTTGGCCCACGTGGCCATGGCCGTTGTGTTTGCCCCCCTCTGGCGCCGCAGCGGTGTGCTTACCGACGCGGCCTTCACCGAGCTCCGCTACGGCGGAGCGGCGGCGGCTTGGTTGCGGGGCATCAAGGCCTTCCTGCTGGCCGTGCCGGTGAACTGCATCGGCATCGGGTATGCCTTCCTCGCCCTGCGCAAGGTGGTGGAAGCGCTGGGGCTGGTGTCGGGTCAACCCGCTGCACTGGGACTGACGGACACGGTCTGGCTCTTGATGGTCGTGGCTCTGCTGGTGATGAGTTATACCGTGGCCGGTGGCCTTTGGGCCGTCGTGGTCACCGATCTGGTCCAGCTTGTGCTGGCCTTGGCGGGTGCCCTGGCCGTGGCCGTCGCCGCTTTGCATGCCGCAGGTGGGATGTCGGCTCTGCTGGAGAAACTGCAGGCCCTGCAACGGCCAGAGCTTCTGTCTCTGGTTCCCTGGACCTGGGATGACGCGGGCTTTCGCTGGTTGCAGGGCAGTGGCATCAGCATCCCGATGTTCACGGCCTACATCGCTGTGCAGTGGTGGAGTTTCCGCCGCAGCGATGGGGGTGGCGAGTTCATCCAGCGCATGCTGGCCACCCGTGATGAGCAGCAGGCGCGGCTGGCGGGTTGGGTGTTTCTGGTGGTGAATTACCTCGTGCGCAGCTGGCTCTGGATCGTGGTCGCTCTGGCGGCCCTGGTGCTGTTGCCGGCCGGTGCTGATCTTGAGCTCGGCTATCCCGCTCTTGCTGTGCAGTTGCTGCCCCCCGTGGCGCTCGGCCTGGTGGTGATCTCTCTGTTGGCGGCATTCATGAGCACCGTAAGCACCTCGGTGAACTGGGGTGCCAGCTACCTCACCCACGACCTGTATCAGCGCTTTGGACGTCCTTCTGCCAGCCCGCGTGAGCTGTTGCTGGTGGGGCAACTCACCACCGTGCTGCTGCTGGTTCTCGGAGTGATCACTGCCCTGATCAGCGACAGCATCGGTGCGGTGTTCCGTCTGGTGATCGCGATCGGGTCCGGGCCCGGTGT
Source organism: Synechococcus sp. KORDI-52 (assembly GCF_000737595.1). NCBI lineage: Bacteria > Bacillati > Cyanobacteriota > Cyanophyceae > Synechococcales > Synechococcaceae > Synechococcus > Synechococcus sp. KORDI-52. The sequence goes on from NZ_CP006271.1 coordinate 1,124,675, forward strand.
GGTTCTGGTGCTGCGCTGGTTCTGGTGGCGGGTCAATGCCGCGGCTGAGCTGTCGGCCATGCTCTGCGGTTTTTTTGTGGGCGTGTTCACCTCGCTGGTGCCCCTGGTTCGAATCGAGGATTACGGGGTTCGCATTGCGGTGATCACCGGCCTCTCCGCCGTGGTCTGGTTAGCGGCGATGCTGCGCACACCGCCGGAATCGGATGCCGTCCTCGAGCGGTTTGTGCGGACGGTTCGCCCCCCGGGCCCCGGTTGGTCACACCTGCGCCAGCGCTTCGGGGTCAGGCCGATGGAGTCGTTGCCTGCCATGCTGCGGCGTTTCGTGTTGGCCTGTGGTGTGCTGTTTGGCGGCCTGCTTGGTACCGGAGGCTTCCTGCTGCATCAACAGTGGAGTGGCTGGATCGGTCTCTCCGTGCTGATCATCTCGGTCTGGCAGTTGCGGCGGCGTGCCGCTGCTTATCCGTCTTAAGCAGAATGGCGCCTTGATTGGCGTGTTCCGGTGTCGTTTTTTCGTTCCACCCTTCTGCCGGCTCTGATTGTGCTTCTGTTCGCCCTGGCGTTGGTGGCTGTGAGTGCCCGCATCTGGCTTCCTGGTGACATGCTGGCTCCAGCTCCCATGGGTTGAGCCCTGAAATGGCTCCCGTAGCATCGGCCTCATGACTGACGATCGCAGCGAAAAGAAGGACCAGGGGCTGTCCAACCTTTCCGTGGATCCTGAGTTGCTGGCGCGTGAGCTGGCGGCGGAAGACGACGTGGATCCGCTTGATGCGATTCAACCTGACGACACCGAGCAGGATTCCTCCCTGGAGATCGCCCGGGCCTGTGACCAGGGTCTGCTCTGGTTGCGTGGCAACCATGGTGAACGGCTGCAGGGTCTGCAGGTGTTCTGTGAACACCGCGATCCCAGGGCCATTGCCTTGCTGCTGCCCTTACTCCACAACTCCTGTCCAGTGGAGCGGATGAGCGCCGTTTACGCCCTGGGCCGAAACCCATCTCCTCCTGCTGTTGAGCCGCTGTTGCAGCTGCTGCAGCTGGATGCCAATGCCTATGTCCGCAAAGCCGCGGCCTGGAGTCTCGGTAATTTCCCTGATGCACCGGTGCTCAATCCGCTGATCCGGGCGCTGCAGACGGATGTGGCTGCTGTTCGCCTCTGGTGTCCAGGTTCCCTGGCGGAGGCCGGCAGCCGTTCCCCTGTCAAAGCCGACCCGGCGGCAGGGCAATTGCTGGTGAGTCTGCGCATCGATAGTGAAGCGGTGGTGCGCAGCAACTGCATCTGGGCTTTGGGCCGTTTGATGGATCAGCTGGTGCAGCCGCGGCAAACCGAGATCGTTGAGGCCCTGGTAAGTGCCCTGCTCCATGACGGCGAGATCTCTGTGCGCGATGAGGCCAGAACAGCTCTTGAACAGCTGGAGGATCCGCTGGTGCTGGAACGCCTGCAGGCCCTGATCGACGACGGTTTCATCATGTAACAGGGCTGTGTAACGAGGAAGGCAACATTCGGGGGAGACCCCCACTAGATTGCTGCGCAAATCACGCTTCTTCAATGCCCCAAAAGACCATTCGCTTCACCATCCGGCCTGATGGTCGTGTTGAAGAGCAGGTCGAGGGTGTTGCTGGTGAAGCGTGCCAGCAGCTCACTGAACAAGTGGAAGCTGCTCTTGGAACGGTTGAACGTCAGGAATCCACATCCGAAGCGTTTCTGAAGCCTGAGGTCCAGTCCCAGTCTCTCTCTGCTCATTTGAACTGATGTCGCATTTCAGCACCGTCAAAACCGAACTGCGTCAGTTGGATCCTCTGGTGAAAGCCTTGGAAGACATGGGCTATGCCCCTGATCAGGGTGAGCGTCCCGTGCGCGGCTACCGCGGCCAGACTGTCACCGCTGACCTGGCCATTGCAGTGCAGGACGGTGGTGATATCGGTTTCCGCTGGAACAGCGCATCTCAGTCCTATGAGCTGGTCACCGACCTCGATCTGTGGAAGCAACAAATTCCCGTGGAACGGTTTCTCTCCAAGCTCACTCAGCGCTATGCCCTGAACACGGTTCTGGCTGCCACCACCAAGGAAGGATTTCAGGTTGCCGAGCAGACCCAAACGGAGGATGGTTCGATCGAACTCGTGGTTACCCGCTGGGACGCCTGAATCCTGGCTGATTCTTCATCCCACGCCTTTTCCGCCCCCGCTCGCCTGCAGGAGCAGGCCACCGGGAGGGAACCGCTGCTCGGGGGTGACATACGAGATCAGGCGGTCTGGGTGGATGAAGCCGTCTGCATCGGTTGCCGCTACTGCGCCCACGTGGCGGCGAATACTTTTGTTGTTGAGCCGCATCTGGGACGCTCCAGGGCCATCCGACAGGACGGTGACTCCACCGAATGCATTCAGGAGGCCATCGACACCTGTCCTGTGGATTGCATTCACTGGGTTCCCTTTGAATCGTTGGAACCCCTGCGTCAAAACCTGATTCGCCAGAATCTTCAACCGCGTCCCCAGGGTTGATGGAGCTTCCCACCCGCCGATTCGGCCGCACGGAGCTTGAGATCCCCCTGTTGTCTCTTGGGGGAATGCGCTTTCAGCAGAGCTGGAGCGACCTTCCTGTTGATCAGATCACGTCTGCATCGCAGACCCAGCTCGAGGCGACCCTGAAGCGCGCGGTGGATCTGGGCTTTCACCACGTGGAAACGGCCCGGCACTACGGCAGCTCCGAGCGTCAGCTGGGTTGGGCCCTGCCGCGCACACCCGACCCCTCTCGTCTGCTGCAGAGCAAGGTGCCTCCCCGGCCCGATCCCGACGCCTTCGAGGCGGAACTGGAGCTCAGTCTTGAGCGTCTGGGGTGTGACCGGTTGGATCTGCTGGCCATCCATGGCATCAACCTGCCGGAGCATCTCGAGCAGACCCTTCAGCCCGGAGGCTGCATGGAGGTGGTGCGCCGCTGGCAGGCGGATGGCCGCATCGGTCACGTGGGCTTTTCCACCCATGGCCCCACGGCGTTGATCGCCCAGGCCTGCGATTCCGGTGCCTTCGACTACGTGAACCTCCACTGGTACTACATCCGTCAGGACAACAGTCCCGCCTTGGATGCGGCCCGCCGTCAGGACATGGGGGTGTTCATCATCAGTCCCACTGACAAGGGCGGCCATCTGCACACGCCGTCCCAACGGTTGTTGGAGCTGTGTGCACCGCTGCATCCCATCGTCTTCAACGACCTGTTCTGTCTCCAGGATCAGCGGGTCCACACCATCAGTGTGGGAGCGGCACGGCCGGAGGATTTCGATCTTCACCTGAAGGCGCTGAAGCTCTTGCCGGATGCAGCGGCCTTGATTGCTCCGGTGGACCAACGGCTGCGGCGGGTGGCCGATGAAGCGCTTGGTCGCGACTGGATGGCCACCTGGTCCGTCGGGCTGCCTCCGTGGCATGCGACGCCTGGGGAGATCAACCTGCCGGTGCTGCTTTGGCTGTACAACCTTTTGGAGGCCTGGGATCTCGAGAGTTATGTCAAGGCCCGTTACGGGTTGCTCGGTTCCGGCGGCCACTGGTTCGCCGGGGCCAACGCCGATGGCTTTGATGGGGAGATCAGTGCCGAAGAGCTGGAGAGCGTCCTGCAGGCCAGCCCATGGCGCGAGCGCATCCCCGATATCCTGCGCAGCCTCAAACACCGGCTGAAGGGGGAATCCCAGATGCGCTTGTCGAGCGTCTGAGCGTTCGTTTTACCCCCCGAGGGGATCACGGCTGGGCATTCCCACAGCCCTTGGATAGCTGCGGGGGCAGGGGGCGGTCGGTTGCACCCGCAGCAGATGCCGGGTGCCGCGATCACTGGGGAGTTGCCGGTGTTGCACGTCCAGCAAACGGGCCTTCAGCAGGTGTAGGGACTTGTTGAACGGCACGGCATCGGTGTCAGTCCACTGGCCCCGATACAGCAGGGCCTGGCCCTCGGGCTTCAGAAGCGGTACGAGGTATTCAGCCACCACAGGAGCTGCCGCCACGGCCCGGGCCACGGCCCGATCGAAGCTGCTGCGGAAGCTGCCATCGCGGCCTGTGGTTTCGATCCGCTCGGTGCGGACCCGCACCCGATCGGCCAGCCCCAGGCTGCTGGCCATGGCCTCCACGGCAGTGGTCTTGCGCCCGACGGAATCCAGCAGGGTCACCCGTGCCTGGGGCAGAGCAATGGCGATGGCGAGGCCTGGGAAGCCTCCTCCGGTTCCCACATCAATCCAATTCAGCGGCTTGTCCGCTGACTGGAGTTCCTCCGCCAGCGGCCAGAGACTGTCGAAGACCTGACCCACCCAGAAATCATCGCCGTCCACCAGGCGCGTCAGGTTGACCCGTTGGTTCCAGGTCTGCAGCAAGCCCTGAAGGGCGATCAGTTGGTCGCGCTGCGCGGGCGATGGCTGCCATCCCAGGGCGTCCCAGAACACCGGCTCAGGCGCGGTGGCGGCCATGGCTGCACCAACAACTCTTTTTAGGATGAAGGACCGGCCGTTCCTTGTGTCCGAAGCCCGCCCCAGCCATTACGAACGGCTTGGCGTACGTCCGGGGGTCGACTCTGAAACCCTGCGACAGGCCTTTCGCCGCCGGTCCAAGGCCCTGCATCCCGACACCACGCAACTGCCGCCCGAGCAGGCCAGCGTGGCCTTTCAGCAGCTCAAGGAGTCCTACGACGTTCTGCTGCGCCAGAGCCAAGCTCCGGTCAACCTGGGGGCGCCGACTGCATCACCGTCATCGCCCCCGCAGAGCCAGTCCCGCCCGGATGCCTGGCAGGGCATCGGTCAACGACGGCCCCTCTCCGGCGGGGAATGGTTCTCACTGGTGCTGTTGAGCATCGCGCTGTTGCTCAGCCTGGTGCTGGGGTTGGGGGTGGCGCTTGCCCAGGGCCGCGACTGGCAGGTGTCACCGAGTTGGCTGGCGGATGAGCAGACTCAGAACACATCCGTGCGTTCGCAACCTGATGGCCGCCCTGCCCCCGGAGAGCACCCCGCTGAATCAGCACTCTCTCCCGGCGCTTGAGGCGTGGCTTCAGCAGCTGGGTGCCGTCCGCATGGACGACAACCCCTGCCAGTGGATGCTCGAGCGCTCTGAGTGGAGGGCGCTGTTGCAGCTCGAACGGGAGGACCTCAAAGTGATCTGGCACCCCGGTTCCCTTGGAGCGATGGTGCAGTGTTCGCTGCCCTATGGCCTCTCCAGGGCCGATGTTGAGGCGGCGATTCAGGCGGGTCCCTGAGGCCACAACGTTCAGAGCTGATCTAGGGCCCTTTCCAGTACCGAATAGCATCGTTCCAGCTGGGCATCGCTGATGCAGAGCGGTGGCAGCAGATAGACCACCTGGCCCAGGGGGCGGAGGAAAACGCCGTTCTCCATCGCCAGCCGTTTCAGCTTCGGCCCCGCCGGGTTGAGGTAACCCGAGCTTCCCTCCACAACGAGGTCGAAGCCGGCCACTGTCCCCGTCAGCCGGGGATGTTGCACCCTCCGATGGCGAGCCAACCGTTCGAGGTGCGGACGATGCCGTTGTTCGAACTGTTGAAAGGCAGCGGGGTTGCGCTCCAGCAGGTCGAGGCTGGCGTTGGCCGCGGCGCAGCCCAGCGGATTGGCCGTGAAGCTGTGGCCGTGCCAGAGGGTCAGGCAGGGGTCGTCACCGACGAAGGCTTCGAACACCGCTTCGCTGGCCATGGTCACGCCCATCGGCAGACAGCCACCTGTTAACCCTTTCGACAGCGCCATCAGATCCGGCCGGATGCCTGCCCGCCGGCTGGCGAACCAGTCGCCGCAGCGTCCGAAGCCGGTCAGCACTTCATCGGCGATCAGCAGTGCTCCCGCCTGACGGGTGCGTGCCTCCACCTGTCGCAGAAACTCGGGACGCACCATGGCCATGCCGCCGGCCCCCTGCAGCAGCGGCTCGAGGATCACCGCCGCTGTCGGTGTCTCCAGCAGGCGCTCGAGCACCTCGAGTGCTGCCGATTCCTTGGACTCCACGGCATCGTCATCCCACCAGGTGGCCGGCCAGGGAACCCGGGCGACGGGAAAGAGCTTGTCTTCGAAAGGCGCGCTGAACAGGTTGCGTTCACCAACGGCCATCGCTCCGAAGGTGTCGCCGTGATAGGCCCCGTCGAAGGCGACGATCTGATGGCGCGGTTGGCCCCGGTTGGCCCACCACTGGCAGGCGATCTTGAGCGCCACTTCCACCGCAGTGGATCCGTTGTCGGAGAAGAACAGCCGTTGCAGACCACAGAGTCCGCTCAGGCGTACGGCCAGCTGTTCTGCAGGCTCATGGGTGAAGTCGGCAAAAATCACCTGCTCGAGACGGGCGGCCTGATCGGCGATGGCCTTGGCCAACACCGGATGGGCATGGCCGTGAAGGGTGACCCACCAGCTGCTGATGGCATCAATCAGCGGCTCTCCCTGTTCACGGATCAGCAGAGCCCCGTCTCCGGACACCACCCGTTGGGAGCTGGCTGCGCTGGCCATCTGGGTGAAGGGGGGCCACAGATTCGGATGGCGGATCGACCCCATGGCAGCGGCGGCAGCTTTTGCCATATTGAATCTGGAGCTGTTATTGATGCCCTGGATGGCTGCCCCACGCACCCGCCGTCAATCCAAGCGTTTTGTTCCCCCTAGCGATCATGCACCGTCGGACATGCGTCGCCCCACGGCGCGTCGTCTCGCTGTTCCGGAGGGTGATTGGCGGTCGATTCGCAGTGATCTCGAACTGCGGGGCTGGTCGTCGTCCCAGCTGGACGTGATTCAGGCTGAACTCAGTCAGGGCTGGCCCTTAAGAATCGCCATGCGACATGCCGCCCTTCGGTTGGGCACCTGTCCCACCGGTTCAAAAGCCCTGGGCTGAATCTTCAGCGGCACATCTCACTGTTTTTTTCAGCCTCGGTGGCGATGGCGCCGCAGTTCACCCAGCGCACCAGCTGGACTTCGATGTCGGTGAACAACACCAGAATGCCCACGCAGAGCGCTGAAACAGCCAGGGTCGCCAGGGTTCGACGTGAATTCACCGGGATGCTCGCTGCAGCGCTTTTCGGAATGTAGTGGTGAGCTCCTGCTCGTGCCAAAGCCGCTCCAGAACTGTTGCTGAGAGCGAGGCCTGCGTTGGAAGCTGCGCCAGAACGGGGACATCACCGAACTGTTCGAGGGTGGCTGGGTTATCGGCATGGAGAGGGCCGTTGAGGATCAGCCCCAGCACCGTGAGATTGCGGTGTCTCAAGGCTTCCAGGCTAAGCAGGGTGTGGTTCAGGGTGCCCAGCCCACTGCGGGCCACCAGCACGATCGGCAACTGCCACTCCACCAGTTGATCGATCTGGAGCCAGCTGCGGGTGAGGGGCACCATTAGGCCTCCAGCTGTCTCTACCACAAGAGCTCCCTGATGCCCGGGAATCGCGAGTTGGGCGGGGTCGAGCGGCTTGGCGTCCAGTTCGGAGGCCCAGTGGGGGGAGACCGGCTCTTGAAAGGCATAGGCCTCGGGCAGCATCCGTTCCGGCGGAAGGTTCAACAGTTGGCGCACCCGTTCGCGGTCACCGCCGCCCTCCAGTCCGCTCTGCACCGGTTTCCAGTAGCTGGCCTGAAGCCCCTGCACGAGCCATGCACTCACCACGGTTTTGCCGACGTCCGTGTCGGTTCCGCACACCACCAGGCGACTGACACTGCCGTTCATCGCTTCACCATCAGGACCCATATCCTCCAGGTCAGGGCAAACCCTGGTGATCGGTCGGCCTGGGGCCAAGCCCGGAAGACGGCCTTCCACTGGCCTGGCAAGAGTCTGCCCCCGTTGGTGACGGAGGCGCCAATGCTGCTCATGGATCGCAGCAGCTGCAACGGATGGGCGGCCTGTTGGGTGAAGCTCAGGCACTCGTCCCGTTGCATCACGCCATCGGGCAGGGCTGCCATCAGTTGCTCCCGCACCGGCATGGCCAAGGCCGTGCAGGCCTGGCTGGCTTCCCGGGCAGCGTGCTGCCATTGCGGAAAACTTCCATCCACCGGCACCGCCAGGGCCAGCCAGCTCCCCTTCGGCAGTGCATCCACCCAACGCCGAAGCTGTTGCGCTGGATCCGGTAACCAATGCAAAACAAAGCTGGAGGCCAGCAGTTGCGGTGGCTCCGGCCAGTCCGGTAACCCGCGGCTCAGGTCATGCCGCAGGGTGCGTGTTCCATGGGGGTGGCTGTTCAACATGGCGGCACTTCCGTCAAGGCGGATCACGTGCTGCCCCGGGTGAGCGGCTTCCAGGGCTGCGGCCAGATGACCGGTGCCGCTGCCGAGGTCAGCCCAGAGGCCGCGTCGGATGGAGCAGCGCCGGCTGAGTTGGGCCAGGCGCCAGGCCATGGCCCGCTGCAGCCGTGCCTCGCCCGCGTAGGTCGGCGCGGCGTGACTGAAGCGCTCCAGCACCTGGTCCGTATGTATCACAGGGCCCCCAGCCATCGCTGCACCACGGAGAGCACCGGTGGTGTGATCAGCGCGTGGCCCCAGTTCGGATCCCGATGGAGGGTCAGCGGCTGCTGCCCAAGGTCATCGATCAGTTGCTGGGCTGATGCGGCGTGCACCACAGCGTCCTGTTCGCCCTGCACCACCAGCACAGGCACCGCTTCAGGCCAGCCCGTCGGCAGGCTCTGGCAGCGCGCCAGAAGCTGTAGATCCTGCTGCAGCCGCTTGCGCCCCAGGGGCGTCAACCCATGCAGCAGGGGAGCTGGGGGCAGGGCACTGCGGGGATGGGGTGAAGCGGCTTTGTTGAGGAAGTGGTCCAGCATCGCGAGTTCCTGGTCGGTGCCCAGGGCCATTTGCATTCCATGCAGAGCGGTCGCTACAGCCCGCCCCGCGCGCCCGTGGGGCACAAAGGCGCTGAAGCTGCCCAGCAGCACCACCGCATCGGCCTGCGCCAGAACAGCTGCCGGCAGCAGATGCAGCCCCAGGGAGTGGGCGATCAACAGGTTGCGTCCTGGACCGGGGGGCCATGCCGGAGCAACGGCCTCACCGCCGCCGTAGCCCCGGTCTGTGCTGGACCATCGCGCTCCCCCATCTTCAAAGCGTTGACGCCAGTGGGACCAGGTGCCGGCCTGGCCAGCCCAACCATGCATCGCCAGGATCTGCATCATCGAGCGCCGAGGGCTGTGAGCAGGAGCTCCAATGTGCCCTCCGGCAGGTCCCGCCGCAGCACGAGGCGCAAACGGGCGGTTCCCTCCGGCACGGTGGGCGGCCGGATCGCCACCGACAGCAGACCCGCCCGCTCCAGCTGTTGCTGAAGGTCGAGCGCGTCCTGGTCGTCACCGACCAACAGGGGGAGCACCGGGCCCTGCCCTGCTGGTTTCGCCCAGCCCCGCTGTCCAAGAGCTGTCCTCCAGCGTTCCGAGCGCTGGCTCAGCTCGCTTCCCCAGTTGGGGTTGGCCTGGATCAAACGCAGGGCTGCCTGCGCTCCAGCCACCAGCGGCGGTGCCAGGGCCGTCGTGTAGCGAAAGGCTCCGCTGGTTTGAAGCAGCCGCTCCATCGTGGCGTGATCCCCAGCCAGAAAGGCGCCTCCGCTACCGAAGGCCTTCCCGAAGGTGCCGCACACCAAGGCCACAGGCTGTCGGAGTCCATGGCAAAGCCCGCGGCCACCCGGCCCCAGCACCCCCAGGCCATGGGCTTCGTCCACCAGCAGCTGTGCACCGTGCTGGGCACAAAGGTCGGCCATGGCCTGCAGATCAGGGCTGGAGCCTTCCATGCTGAAGAGGCTTTCCGTCACCACCAGAGGGGGTGTCGTGGAGCCCTCGAGCCGCTGGAGCCGCTCGCCGAGAGCCTCAAGATCGTTGTGGGCAAAGCGTTGCAGCCGCGCTCCACTGGTGCGGATGCCGGCCAGCAGAGAGTGGTGGATCAGCCGGTCCACCATCACGGTGGTGTGCCTGTCACTCAGGGCCGTTAGGGCGGCGATGTTGGCTTGAAATCCACTGGGGAACAGCAGCACCCGGTCCCGGTTCAGCCAGGTGGCGAGGGCTGCCTCCAGCTCCAGATGGCGTGGTCGGGTGCCGGTGATCAGGCGAGAGCCACCGGCACCGACGCCATCGGAGGCCATGGCCTCCGTTGCCGCTGCGATCACGTCGGGATGGCGGCTGAGCCCGAGGTAGTCGTTGCTCGCCAGATCAATGAGTTGGCCCGCTCCGGCGGGATCCTGCAGCTGCCAGGGCTCCTGGCCGGAATGCAAGCTCCGCAGGCGGCGGCGGCGGGCTGGAGGGATGGGAGAAGCGTGGTCCCGCATCACAACAGTCTGGAATCCGCCTTGATCAAGGATGGCCTCAATCTTCTGATCGTCATGACCTGGGAGCGTTTCACGCTGCTGTTCCCGCTTTGGACGTTGCTGGGAGCTTTGCTGGCCTTGCTTCATCCTTCGATGTTCATCTGGTTCAAGGGGCCACTGATCGCCCTTGGACTCGGCGTGCTGCTGCAGTTCCTGGTGATGCCGGCCCTTGCCGCTGGGATCGCGGCGGCTCTGCAACTGCCTGCGCCGCTTGCGGTGGGCTTGATTCTGGTCGGCTGCTGCTCGTGGGGGACCGTCAGCAATGTGGTGACTCTGATCGGTCGTGGCGATGTGGCGCTGTCGGTGGTCATGACCACGATCAGCACCCTGGCGGCGGTGGTATTGACCCCGCGTCTCACGCAGGTGTTGGCCAGTCAGTACGTGCCTGTGGACGGTTGAGCCCTGTTCCTGGTCGTGCTGCAGATGGTGTTGCTGCCCGTCACCGTTGGGGTGGTGCTCAAGCGGGGTCTGCCCGGCGTGGCCCAGAGGATCGAGCCGGTGATGCCTCCCCTGGCGGTGATGGCCATCGTGATGGTCGTCTCCAGCATCGTGGGCAGCCAGACGGCCGTGCTGCGTCAGCAGGGGCCCGTGCTGGTCCTGGCTTGCCTGTTGCTGCATGGCGGCGGCTTTCTGCTTGGCTGGCTGATTCCCCGGCTGGCGGGGCAGAGCGTGCAGGCCCAGCGCACCATCAGTATCGAGGTGGGCATGCAGAACTCAGGACTGGCCGTGGTGCTCGCCCGCAGTGGCGGGTTCGCCAGTCCCCTCACGGCGTTGCCGGGGGCCATCTCTGCAGTGATTCACTGCCTGATCGGCAGCACCCTTGCCGCCGTCTGGAGGCGCCAACCTCGCAGTAATCGCATGTGATCTGACAGACAAGTGGTTGTTTTCGCTACCGGCGGTGATTGCAACCAGATTGCGATTGGGTGTCAGTTAACTGCCTGATACGCCTTTATGAAATCTCCGGAAGGGCGGCGGCGATTCATAAAAACCCGTTACTTCCAAAGACATGATCACCAGCTGAAACTCGCTGGCTCAACACGCTTCATCTGCCCACCTCGCCACCTTCTGCCAGGTAGTTGTCCAAGGCTTACAACTCCTGAGCATTTGGTAATGATCAGACAGGTTCATCATGGAAGGTGTGCTCAACCAAGGCTCGAAAAAGCTCTTGTTTTTTGTATTCGAGAAATTCTTGCTCCTCTGCAGGTCCGCCAGGCCAATTTCGCAACGCATCGCAAGTCGTCTTGTACTCAAGCTTGAGAGACCGCAAATCAAGGTGAAGGCTCGCAACTATTTCCTCGTGCACTGAGCATAGGCGGCTTCATGGATTATTACAGATGCTCAAAATTGCTTGACGTAGGGGCTTATACAGGTGGGAAGTACTCACCTTTCCCTCTTTCTGCGAGCGGTCTGCTGTGCGGATACCTCCGTCACGGCACAAGGAACAATTTCGCGATGGTTCTTGGGTTGAATTTTTCTGAAGTCAATGACCTCCGAAACCAAGAACTGGGCCGTTGTTGCAGCCGCCATGGAAGCTCAAGGGGCTACCAATAGCCAGATGTACCGACGCGCCAAAGCTATGGCCGAAGGAAAGGCAGATCCGATGCCGACGAGCTATCCCGCTGCACCTCACAGCATCTCTGTTGCCTGAGTTAACGCTCCAAGGCCCCCGCGCGAGCGGGGGTTTACCTTCGTTGCTGCTCAACGGCCTTCTAGGGCTAAGGCTTGATCCATTCTCTTCTCCTCGGCAGTGAGGAAATCGGCCCACATCCCTATGAGAAAGCTCAGAGTGGCTAAGGCCTGGAGCTGTTCTTTCGAGCCAGGGCGGGTGTATTTGAAGTCCATGAACATGCGATCAGCGGCTGATTGCTGTTCTTGGCATCGGGCATCGATAGACATCGTCAGGCCTCGACATCAGTTTGATCGTCGGCTTTTTGATGAACCTCCATGGATGTTGCTTCAGCTGACTTGCTGCGTGGGCAGCCACCAGCGTTGGAGTCGCCAATAAAGACTGCTGAAGTGATGACGGCAGCGATCACGCTGCCACCCAAAGAGGCGAGGTTTGCTGGTGATTTTTTGACATGACCCATAACGCCATACTACAAGTATTCTTTATATTTCGTATTGAACTTGCTTTCGGGCTCTTATGCCTGCCTCCAGTCAAGACCTGATCCTTTTCTTTTGCGGCTTCGGCGTGGCTCTCGTAGCCCTGAACCTCTACCAGCTGGCGCAGCCGGCAAAAGGCTGAGATCAATGTTGAACCCCTAGGGACGATCTGAGTCACTGGATCACTGGTCAACCAATTGGTGACGCCGGAATCGACAATTGGCTTTTTCGCGCGTTGTAGGGCTACTACTTAAAACAGGGTTAAAGGCATCCCCGCTTGGTCAAAAAACTCCCTTGCCGCGTGTGCGGGAAGACAATCGAACTATCTGAAGTTGCTGCGAAGTACGCGGCTGGCTCAGCTGTCCACGCAATATGCGTTCCCAAGACCAAGATCACTCGGAAAGGTCGTTCCTTTAAGAATCTGACTCGCTGGCTGGATCGTCTTATGAGCGCATCCGACTAAGAGGGGGCTAGCTTTTTCATGCTGCCACCGTTTCGCCGCTAACCATGCGGTGCACTGCTTTCCAGTTGAGGGAACCGCTGCCTCCTCCCCTCACGATTAATGAGTCTTCTGACGGGTAGGCCGGCATGCGTTTCTCGCTTATCACGGGTCAAGTCGCCACAAGACCATGGACATGATGTTCTTCATCGGCGTGAACATCGCTCTTCTCGGCTTGCTCGTCTACGGCCTCATGACGGCCAAAGAGAAGATCAAGGCTGGCCGTAAAGAGATCGTCTGACGTATTGGCTAACTGGCTGAGACCTCGGCCTGAGGTGCATGGCCTGCTGTATAAACGCCAGGCGCATTTCCATGGAGGTGACTTTTGGCGACACCTGTTCCATGCATCCATATTGGTTCGCCGGTCTCCTCGTCGATGGTGGGGATCCATGAAGCGGTTGCCGGTGGAGCGGCGCCACATCGGGACGAAAACGTTCAGCTTGTCGACGAGCAACACATCGAGGCAGGCGCATCAAGGCAGGAAGCCTTGATGGTTGGCGACCCTCCGTATTTCTCGATGCTGCTGGTGAGCCAGAGCGGATTGAGCTGATCGCTCCAGGATTGGTTGTTGAGGCACTCCCGTATGTCCAGCATCGAGTGGACATCACCACCAGCTGGCAGCACGGGCCGGATCATATCCAAGGTGCTCACCTCTGCCCTTGCCGCCGTCTGGAGGCGTCGCTCGCCATAGCCGGTCGCCAGTCGGTCGCCCTAGGTCGAGCCCCCGTCGTGGAGTTCGAACAGCAGGCGGGCGGCGAGGCCACGGGAGATGCGTCGTGCCACGAGCAGATCGCAGATCCAGCTGAACAGCGGTGGCGCATCGGTTGTGGAGGCCAGGCGTTGTTCGAGGGCCTTCAGCTCCGTGACGTCGCGGCAGCCCCTCAGGGCATCGATCAGGGTGTCTTCAGCTGGCTGCGGCTTGATGAGCTGAGTGGTGGTCACGGGGTGATGCGTTCGTTCCCTCTGTCATGGCACCGGCGGAGCGCACCTGTCACCCTCTTGGTTTCAGAAAAGCGGACACAAAAAAAGCCCCGGTGGTCTGACCAGGGCTCGAAGCATTCTCTTCAACATTTTTCATGATTCGGCTTGGTCGCGTCAAAGGATGTCGGTACTTCTGATTGCTGGCATTGGCGTGGCTTATCGCTCTCTGGAATAAAGAGAGCTCAGCCAGCCTCCTTAAGATCTATCGATGAACCAGTCGACACCGGCCACGCCCCGATCCGAGCCCGATGTCGATCGCAGCGCCCCACTGAATCCCTCAGAAATCTTTGCCTTCCCGCTGGATGATTTCCAGCTGGAGGCCATGGATGCCCTCAACCAGGGACATTCGGTGGTGGTCAGTGCCCCCACAGGATCCGGCAAAACCCTTATCGGTGAATACGCCATTCATCGCGCCCTGGCCCACGGCCAGAAGGTCTTCTACACCACACCTCTGAAGGCTCTCTCCAATCAGAAACTGCGAGATTTCCGCGACCAGTTCGGTGCGGAGAACGTGGGTTTGATGACCGGTGACCTCAGCGTGAATCGCGAGGCCTCCATCGTGGTGATGACCACGGAGATCTTCCGCAACATGCTCTACGCCGAGGCGGATGAGCACGACGATCCCCTGGCTGATGTGGAGGCGGTGGTGCTCGATGAGTGCCACTACATGAACGACTCCCAGCGCGGCACGGTCTGGGAGGAGTCGATCATTCACTGCCCACCCACGGTGCAGCTGGTGGCGCTCTCCGCCACCGTGGCCAATGCCGGGCAGCTCACCGACTGGATCGAGAAGGTCCATGGTCCGACTACGTTGGTGATGAGTGATCACCGGCCGGTACCACTGCAGTTCAGCTTCTGCAGCGCCAAAGGGTTGCACCCACTGCTGAACGCTGCCGGCACGGGGTTGCATCCCAACTGCAAGGTCTGGCGCGCGCCCAAGGGGCACAAGCGCAAAGGGCGTTCCCAGAGGCCGCCGCAGCCGGAGCCACCGCCGATCAGCTTCGTGGTGGCCCAGATGGCCGAGCGGCAGATGCTTCCGGCCATCTATTTCATTTTCAGCCGCCGCGCTTGTGACAAGGCGGTGCGGGATCTGGGGGTGCAGTGCCTGGTGACCCAGGAGGAGCAGGCCCGGATCAAAGAGCGCTTCACGGCGTACAGCAACGACAACCCCGAAGCCGTTCGGGATGGAATCCATGCTGATGCGCTGCTGCGCGGTATCGCTGCCCACCATGCCGGTGTTCTGCCTGCCTGGAAGGAGTTGATTGAGGAGCTCTTCCAGCAGGGGCTGGTGAAGGTGGTCTTCGCCACGGAGACCCTGGCGGCGGGCATCAACATGCCGGCCCGCAGCACGGTGATTGCGGCCCTCTCCAAGCGCACCGAACGTGGGCATCGCCCGCTGATGGGCAGTGAGTTCCTCCAGATGGCCGGTCGGGCCGGGCGGCGTGGCCTCGATTCCCAGGGCTACGTCGTGACGGTGCAAAGCCGGTTTGAAGGGGTGCGTGAAGCAGGTCAGCTGGCGACGAGTCCCGCCGACCCCCTCGTGAGCCAGTTCACCCCCAGCTACGGCATGGTTCTCAACCTGCTGCAGCGCCATGTTCTGGCCAAGGCCAGGGAGCTGGTGGAACGCAGCTTTGGCCGCTATCTGGCGGGACTTGACCTCGTGGAGGATGAGGAGAACCTGTCCCAACTGCGGCTGCAACTCAGCCAGCTCGAGGGCGTCGCTGGCGACATCCCCTGGGAGGACTTTGAGGACTACGAGAAAATGCGTGGGCGGCTCCGCGAAGAGCGGCGCTTGCTCCGCATTCTTCAGCAGCAAGCCGAGGAGACGCTGGCCAACGAGCTGACGATGGCCCTGCAGTTCGCCAGCACCGGCACCCTGGTCAGCCTCAAATCGCCGCAGCTGCGGGGGCGTGTTGCCCCGGCGGTGATCGTTGAGAAGGTGAAGGGGCCCGGCCAGTTCCCGCTGCTGCTCTGCCTGACCGATGAAAACGTCTGGATTTTGCTGCCGTGTCAGGCCGTGGTGAGCATCCATGCGGAGCTCAGTTGTCTGCAGGTGGATGGGCTGCAGGCACCGGAGTTGACCCGGTCCGGCGAGTTGCGCCATGGCGATCAGGCCAGTGGTGGTCTGGCTTTAGCCGTGGCCCACATGGCCCGGCGCCACGACATGACCACCCCGCAATACGACCTGGCTGGAGAGGTGTTGACCCAGGCCCGTCTGGTGCGGGATCTCGAGCAGGAGCAGGAGCAGCATCCCGCCCACCGCTGGGGAGATCGAAAGCAGCTCAAGAAGCACCGCCGGCGCATGGCCGATCTGGAACTGGAGATCGCGGAACGGCAGCAGCTGCTGCATCAGCGGGCTAACCGTCATTGGGAGACCTTCCTGGCCTTGATGGAGATCCTGCAGCACTTCGGATGTCTCGATGAGCTGGATCCCACCGAGATCGGCCGCACCGTTGCTGCCTTGCGGGGAGATAACGAACTCTGGCTGGGGCTGGCGCTGATGAGTGGGCATCTTGATGACCTCTCCCCCCCAGACCTGGCGGCCGTGTTCGAGGCGATCAGCACTGAGGTCAACCGCCCCGATCTCTGGAGCGGTTTTCCGCCGCCTGCGGCTGCTGAGGAAGCCCTGCAGGATCTCTCGGGCCTGCGTCGCGAGCTGCTGCGGGCCCAGGAACGCGCCGGTGTGGTGGTGCCAGCCTGGTGGGAACCCGAGCTCATGGGTCTGGTGGACGCCTGGGCGCGGGGGACCTCCTGGAGTGATCTGATCGCCAACACGTCCCTGGACGAGGGCGATGTGGTGCGGATCATGCGCCGCACCGTGGATCTTCTGGCCCAGGTGCCCTACTGCGAAGCCATTAGCGATCAGTTGCGCAGCCATGCCCGCCAGGCTTTGAAGGCGATCAACCGGTTCCCCGTGGCCGAGGCCGAGGATCTGGTGCCGTCCTCCGCGGCGCTCAATCCGGCAACGGAGCGGGCGGCCTGAGCTCAGGCGTCCGGAGCGGCCATCGCTTGGGGATTCACCTGCTGATCGAAGTCGGCTTCGGTGATGTGGCCAAGCTCCAAGGCTGCCTGCTTCAGCGTCAGCCCCCGGTGATGGGCATGCTGAGCAATGGCACTCGCTTTCTCGTAACCAATGCTCGGGGTCAAGGCGGTGACCAGCATCAGGGAGCGATCAACGAACCCCTGAATCTGCTCGCGATCGGGCTCCAAGCCCTCCACTAGGTTCTGGCGGAAGCTGGTCATAGCGTCCTTGAGCATCCGGATCGACTGCAACAGGTTGAAGCCGATCAAGGGCTTGTAGACGTTCATCTGCAGATGGCCGCCGGCGCCGGCGGCCGCGACGGCGCCATCGAGCCCGATCACCTGGGTGCAGACCATGGCCATGGCCTCGCACTGGGTGGGGTTGATTTTCCCCGGCATGATCGAGCTTCCCGGTTCGTTGGCGGGCAGCCGCAGCTCGCCCAGCCCAGCTCGGGGACCGCATCCCAGCAGACGCACGTCGTTGGCGATGCGGAGCAGAGCCACCGCCAGCAGGCGAAGCTGCCCCATGGCATGAACGAGGGCGTCATGGCCGGCCATGACGGCGAAGAGGTTGTCAGCGGGACGGACCTTGACGCCAGCGACCCGGCTCAGCTCCTCGGCAACGGCATGGCGGAAGCCCGGCGGCGTGTTCAACCCCGTGCCCACGGCGGTGCCCCCAAGGGGGAGATCGCCGAGGCTGACCAGACAGTCCTCCAGCCAAGCCTGGGCTTGTTTGAGTTGATCCCGCCAAGCGGCCACTTCATCGCCAAGATGCAGCGGCACCGCATCCTGCAGATGGGTGCGGCCGATCTTGACGATTGGCATCCAGGCCAGGGCTTTGACATCCAAGGCCTGCACCAGGGCATCGAGCGCAGGCAGCAGACCATCCTTCAGCTGCTTGGCCGCGGCAACGTGGATGGCAGCGGGGAACACATCATTGGTCGATTGCGACCGATTGACGTGGTCATTCGGATGCACGGGGTGGTGACTGCCGAGGGCATTGCCTGAGGCCTGAGACGCCAGATTGCTGATCACCTCGTTGATGTTCATGTTGGTCTGGGTTCCGCTTCCGGTCTGCCAGACCCGAAGCGGGAACTGATCGTTGTGCTCGCCAGCGGCAATGGCATCGGCCGCCGTGCAGATCAGCTCAACCTGTTGAGGGCTCAGAAGCGCATGCTCGCCGTTCACCGTGGCGCAGGAGCGCTTGATCCAGGCCAGGGCCTGGATGATCTCGAGCGGGATTCGTTCGTCGCTGATCGCGAAGTTCTGAAGCGACCGCTGGGTCTGGGCTCCCCAGAACGCCGCTGATGCCACTTCGACGCCCCCCAGGCTGTCGGTTTCAACCCTGAACGGCTGCGTCATCGGATTTTCGGTGCGATCGAGCGTTGCGTTGATCATCCGTGATCACGGATCAATCAACGTGTCATCGTTCCTCATCAACCGTTTCGCTGGTCTCCAGTGCAGGTTCACCGCTCCCATGCCTTGGCTGTACAGCTGCCCGATGCATCCCTGGCCCAGCTGCAGCGCTACCTGTCGCAGCCTGCACGACCGATGAAGGCGCTTTTGAACCGTAAAAAAGTGGAGCAGCTGGAGGATGGCCGTTTTCTCTACGTCTCGCGGCCTTATCAATTGCTCAATGTGCAACTCCAGCCCGAGGTGGTGTTCCGCACCCACTGGGATGGTGCCCAACTCAGCATCGTGTTTGAGGACTGCAAGATCGATGGACTCGGACAGTTGCAGGGACCGGCTGAGTTTCAGTGCCAAGCATGGATCCGTCCCGAACAGGAGCGCCTGATTGCCAGGGCAGATCTCAGTCTTGAACTGTCTCCAAGGGGAGCAGGGGCCTTTTTGCCGAAGCCGCTGTTGCACCGCACGGGTGATCTTGCCTTGAGTTTGGTGATGGATCGATTGGAAAAGCGTTGTCGCAACGGATTGATGAAAGGTGCTTTGAAGTGGGTTGCACGCCATCCATGAACATGCTTCATTTATGCATAGGTGGTATCGTCAGTATTCCGAAGACTCTCCTGTCGACGTTGTGGTAAGCACGACAAATTCAGTTAATTCAACATTAACATTTAGGAATTTTTCTGTTCGGTGCGATAAAGCAAACCCAAAAATATCCTTCAAAGTCCCATGGGATTTAGAGCTTGTAGTAGGGAAAAAAGTTGCTGTGATTTCGAATAATTCATTTTTGCGGTATCAGCTGATCTCGGCCATTGCTGATCTCGTCCCGCCGGTGTCCGGTGAGGTCATCAGTAATGGAGTGATTGGTTGGCCTGTGGGTGGGGAAGCGGGTTTAGACAGCAAGTTGAGAATTTCTCACGCTCTCAACTTTCTCTCTGCCGTGTATGGTGATTGTCTTGAACAATCCCTAATCAGCGTGGATGAGTTCTGGGGACTGTTGGCTGGAGTTGAGATCGTTCCAGACTTAATCATCACAGATCTCTCCAAGAGCCAAAAAGACTTTTTCTTTTTGGCTCTATCTGTTCTTTTCCGTTTTGATTGTTATTTGATTCCTAAGACAAGATATCTGATGTCTAACGATGCAGAAGTTCTTCGCGATCTTCTGCATGAACAGCTGGAAAATAAAACTCTTGTTAGTAGCTCGACCAACAGTCGATTTCAGCGTGAGTTTTGTACTGATGGCCTTGTGCTGGGACCGCAGGGTCAGATCCTTTTCGCTGGTGGGCTTACGGAAGCGATCCAGTGGGCCGATCACAATCTCTTGGCATCTGATGTGTCAGACTCTGAAGATGAACAGTTTGAGCTGGCCGCGAATCTGAAAAATTCTGAATCTGGCGATGACATTAGTGATTCCGAGATTTTCTGAGGGGGAAATACATCGATGAATTTTTTCCGCAAACTTTACAGTTCAATTTGGCGTCAGGTTGCCATTGTTCTCGCCATTGCCACCTATCAGAATGATAGAAAATCAACAGGCACTTCAATAGGGGCATGGGAGAGCATTGTTTCGCCATTGCAGATCATGTTGTTCTTTATTGCAATGCGCGTAGGCTTTAGTTTTTTAAGGGGCCAAAATCGATTCGCAGCCGGTGGGTCAACGGATATGTATTTCAATATTGTTATTTTTATCGTCTCTGGGTTTGCTCTTGCTTTCATCTTTCGGCAAGGGGCGATCAAGCCGCTTTCTGGCTTGAAATTAAGGGCACCCCTTTACTACAGAAGAATCAGGCCATTGGACATTCTTTTGGCCTTGTTGGTGAATGATATTAGGGCTATTTCGACAATTTCTTTAGCGCTTTTGGGACTGGTGTGGTGCTTCACATGGTCATTTCAGCTTGACAGCCCAGGCTTGGCATTCATTGTCTATATGCTCACGATTGTATTGGCAATTGGCTTTGGCATATGCCTTGTCTTCATCGGCCAATGGAACAAATGGATCACCAGGATCATTAAAAGGCTATTGCAAAGGATAATTATTTTTACGTCAGGAATATTTTTTGCTACTTTTGAGCTTCCTGCTTATACTAGACCATACATAACATGGAATCCTATTCTCCATGCGGTAGAGCTTTTCAGGTATGCAATGAATAACGAATATCCCATTCCGGATATTTCTCTCTCTTATTTGGTCTGGTGTTCAACGATTACGCTCGGCTTTTCGTTGATTCTATATCGAACAAACGAATACTTGCTTCTTGAGGCTAGTGATGATTGACATGTAGTTGTTCTTTCACGCGTCTTGAATTAAATTCTCCCAATGACTGAATCC
This sequence comes from Synechococcus sp. KORDI-52, assembly GCF_000737595.1. NCBI lineage: Bacteria > Bacillati > Cyanobacteriota > Cyanophyceae > Synechococcales > Synechococcaceae > Synechococcus > Synechococcus sp. KORDI-52. Next base: position 1,145,264 of record NZ_CP006271.1, read on the forward strand.
ATCAAGCCCTCCAGCTCTCCATCATCTTTCGAGGATGAGTCGCCGTCGTCATTCTTGATCCCCAGTCCTCTGGCTCCTGATCAGCAAACACCGGCTTGGCGCGAGCGGCTGAACGGGATTGCAAAGCCGAAGATATTGCTAACAGCTTTTTTGGCAACTTCGGCGCTCTACTGTTTTGTGATTGGTCGTGATCGATATACAGCTGTTTCCGAGTTTGTGATTCAGCAGGCTTTGCCCCTTGAGGGAGGATCGGCTTCGGTGTTGGCGGGATCAGCATCGGCCCCCCAGGTGTTGACCTCTCTGGTGGATGGTCAGTATCTTCAGGTTTATCTTGAATCTTCTGCTGTCAAAAATCGCTTGTTCCCTAATGGGAAGACGCTTGAGCAGGATTACAGGCCTAGATTTCCGGATCTTTGGGCTGGATTGTCTTCCAACAGCTCTGTTCCGGAACAGCTCAACTTCTACAGAAAGCAACTGTCTGCAACCCCTCAGCCTTTGAGCGGTTCAGTGATTCTGAGGACATCCGGATTTAGTCCCGAACAAGCTTTCAATCTCAACAATGAGTTGCTGAAACAATCTCGACTTTTCGTTAATGAAGTTAATCAGTCTATCAATGCCGACCAAAATAAATTCGCCAGAGAAGAAGTTCAATTGGCGGAAAACAATCTTAAAGAAGCGAAAAACAAGTTGGAGGCATTCCGTAAAAAGAATGGCAACCTAAGTGTTGAAACTGAACAGGCTGCAGCAAGTTCGTTCATTTCCGGCCTTGAATCTCAGCTTGTTGAGTTGAAAGTGGAAGAGGCTGCACTTCGCCGTCAGTATCGAGATCCAAATGCACCTGAGGTTGCATTTGTCGCTGATCAAGTGAAGGAACTGGAGGTGCAGATTCGTGCAGAAAGGAGCAGAGCTGTCAGCGAAAATGGGAGGGATTTGAACGCTCTTGTGCTTGAAGAAGCAGGGTTGATTTCAGATGTTGAATTTGCGACAGAAACACTGCAAACAGCTCGGCTTGCAGCGGATAACAGTCGTCGGGAAAGCATCCGTCAGTTGAAATTTGTGGTTGTTCTCAGCCAAGCTCAAATGCCTGTTGAAGCCGACTCAAACTGGCGTTGGCAAGCATTTTTGGGATCGGTTGGGATCATTGTTGTTGCCTGGGGCGTGGGTGGATTTATTCTCAACGCGATGCGTAAGGGTTAACGCGCTGATCAACCATCGTTTCCTCAATCAAGGACGTAGGCTTCCATGCCCCTTGGCTGCCAGGTAATACCCACAGGCTCGCGCAAAATGAAGCCGACGGCGTGAAATGAGGTCATCATTGGTGATATCTGGATATAACTCCTGGGCTTTTTTGTCGTTGGCACAAGAGCGTTCAATCATTTGCAAAACCTCTTGTTTGGTTGAAGGCAGCTTTTCGCCGAGGAGCTGGTTGTAAAAATGCCATTCTGTATTGGCACGTATAACGGTTTCACGGAAACCATATTCATGGGAATGGCGAACCACTGCTGTTGATGCATAGGCTTTTTTATACCCCCTCCTGAGAATTTCACGCGCCCACAATTGATCCTCGCCATAAACAACGTCTGGAAGAGGCAGAGTTTCACAAATGGATTTTCTTAGGCAAGAATTGTTGTCGGAGTAGAAGCGTTCATGGCTCGAGACAACACCATTGCTGGTTTGTCGACCTACTTCCAGTTCGATCGGTTGGCGATGGCTTCTGAAAATCCAACGATTGAAATGTTGATCGAGATCATGGGCGGTGAGTTGTCCATGGGTGGTATGCGCCATGTGGCATCCGAAAACACCGGCCACACCGGGGTCTTTCTGGAGGGGGGCGATCAGATTCATCAGCCACATGCGATTCGCAGGAATAGCATCTTGCGTGATGAAGGCGACGTATTCGCCTCGGGCAAGCTTCACCCCCAGGTTACGGGTACGCCCATGGCCAAAATCCTTTTTGCGAATTTTGTGCAGGCGGAGCCGTTCATCCTCTGGTAACCCGTCAAGGCATCCATCGCTGGACTCACTGTCGATCAATAACACTTCAAAGGGCTGATCGAGATCCTGTGCGAGACAAGACTCAACAACGGCTCTGAGCATTGCACCCCCGTTGTAAACGGGAACGACGATCGTCACCAGGGGCACCGCTGGCTCCAAGTGTTGTGATGTTGGCGCGGAGGGAAGCGATTCCTGAATGTAGGCCTCAACCAATTTGTTGGAGGAATCCCAGTTGAGATGCTCAGTGGCGGCGAGCCCTGCTCTTGTGGTGCGTGCCCTGAATGTCGAATCGTTCAACAAAAGGCTCAAGGCCGATGCAAGGTCTGCTGGTGTCGCTTTCGCCAGGACAGCGGTTTCCGGTTGATAGGAGACCCGCGTGTGTTCGGCATCGATATCAACAACGGGCAGTCCGCAGGCCATCATTTCGTTGGGAACCAGGGAGTAATTGGTTCCCGATAGGACGAATCCGACCGTGCACTGGCGATAGAGGTTGGCTAGGTCATCGGCTTCAAGAATCCCAGCGTGCTTCACCTTCACAGGAATTCCAAGATCGGGTAGATCTGTTTCGCCGAAGGTGATGATCTCGAAGTAGTCCCCCAGATCAAACAAAGCTCTCAGGGCAAGAAGCCCCAGTTCATAGAGTCGTCTTGGCGTGCTACGCCTCACATAGAAGGCAATGGCATGACTGCTGCGTTTCTGAGTGTTGTCGGGGTGGTAAACATCGTGGTCGACTGCTAGGGGGAAAGAGATGGCCGAATTGCCAAAGCTTTCCATCTTCTGTTTCAGCCAAGGGCTGGCACAGATGCAGGAAAAGTTATTTTCAGATGCGTAGGATTGTTCGGTGAGGATGCTGGAGCTTCCTCGCGCGAAAAAATAGGCTTCATAGTCCTGAACAAAGTAAAATCTTTTCTGAAACTTTTTCATCCCAAGCACGGGATAGGTGCTCATGCGGTCAGTGGCGATGACAATGTCGCCGCTGACGCGATCGAGGTCGTCCTGGTTGTTGCCCAGCATGTAAACCTGATCTGTTTTGAGTGGAATGAAGGCCTGGTCGATGACACGCTTATGGAGACTGCTGAGGCGACTTGGCTTGTCGTTCCCTTTGAGCTCTGAATGAACCCAGATTGTGCATTGGTGACCACAGCGTTCCAGATAATCAATGGTCCTGAAAATGGTCATGTGGCCACCAAGGCCAGGTGTGAAATTAGGGATGACCCAATGGATGTGTAGGGATTTAGGGTTGGTGTTGTTCTTGAGTGACCAATCTGGATCCAGTTCCTTGGATTTGAATTGAATAACCTTCTCAAACCCTTGAATTTTCAGCTTGTTTCGACCTTCAATAATTGATTTGTCCGTAAGATGTTGTTTTGAAAGGAAGTACCCGCAGTATGTTGTTAGCAGCTTTTGATTGCATATTTCAGTTGTTGACAGCCCGATAAGGCGTTCAATGCTATGGGCGATCGTCCCATCGATCTGACCGCCTTCCTCGTCAAAGTCGTGCCAGCTGAGATTCCAGTCAAGAATCGGCCTGAGCAGGTCTGGCTTGCACCAGAACATCGTTCCTGTTGGGAAGCGGAACTGGCTGTCTCGTGTGATGTGGTCGAGATTGAAACGTTTGAGGAAGGGGCTGGCTTTCGTGTAGTTGCCATCCTCATGGCCCCAGCAGGAATCGTGCTTGATCCCGAGGCTGAGAGCATAGTTCTCGACCGGATAGACAATGCCGATGTCTGGTGATTGAAGAGCCTTGAGGTTGGTGGCTGCAATGGTTTTGCTGCCAATCAGGTTGTCCAGGCAGTGGAGGAACCAGCCGCTGAGGGCGTTGCTGTGGGGGCTTTTTTTGGAGTGGAGCTTCAGGATGAGGTCGTAGTTGGGTATTTCATCCTTGAAGCCAACGATGAATGGGGCAACGTCACGGCCGATATTGCTAAAGTGCCTGACTTCAACCTTCTGCGCATTGTCGACTTGAGAAAAAATGTGCTTCAGAATCTGGATTGAATCTTCTTTTGTGGAAATGAAGACGTCAATTCTGCACGGTATGTTCTTAAGGTATGAGGCGATTGTTTCGCCAAGCTCAGGGTAGAAGATATGCAGGAAAACGCCAACTCTTTTTCCTTTTAGATCGTCTATAATGGAATTTTCGATACTTTTTTCGGCTCGTTTGATGTCGGCCATCTTTCGCATGAAATGGATGTTATCCATCGAAAAGCGGCGTTCGTTCATTCCGAATTTGAAGCAGTGCACCATCGGGTTGAGCCCACTCGCTTTGACGTCGGGATATTTGCTCAAGTAATTTTCTGTTTCGAATAAATTGCTCGGATCTATGCCCTCTCGGCAGCCTGATGTGCAGTAATGAAGAATCACATCACCGATGCTTTGTAGTTTCCCTGCTTCTTCGAGCTCGAGTTGGGATTTGTAGTGTTCAATGTCAAAAACATAAGCGTAGTGAGCTAATTCGCGGAAGTCGCGAACAATCCTCTTGCTTGTACCTTCGCTTTGCAGGCTTTTGATGTATTCCTGCAATTCGGGAGTTGTTTTTTTGCGCCTGTTGTTGGGCTGGTTCTGGTGTTTGTCTTTCCCTAGTCGATTCAGTTGATTTCGAAGCTTTCTGGGTAATATTTTTGATCTGCCCAATGCAGAAGCAGAGCGCATGAATGCCTTGCGTGTCGCGTTGGAGAAAGGGGAGAGCGAGCGACGTTGTTTAGGCATGCCGCTCATCTAGCTGATCTCGAAGAATCACTATGCAATTTATCATTCACACGCTTGGCCTTGCGTTGTTTTTATGCCCAATCTGCTGCCGTCATAGCCCGCTTTCTGACGCACTTTGGTGCACCACTCCTGATTCGTCAGGTACCAGCGCACGGTCTCCGCCAAGCCCTGTTCCACGTTGTGGCGAGGGCTCCAGCCCAGCTCGGAACTGATGCGGCTTGGATCAATCGCGTAGCGGCGGTCATGGCCTGGGCGGTCTGTGACCGGTGTAATCAAATTGGCGTGGGGAGCTGATGCAGGGCAGCTCTGATCAAGCTCTGTGCAAATGGCGTCAACGACTTCCTTGTTCGTGCGTTCCCCGTGGCCACCCACGCAGTAACTGCTGCCGGATTTGCCTTTGCAGGCGGCCAGCAGCAGGGCATCGACGTGGTCTTCCACGTACAACCAATCCCGCACATTCAGCCCATCGCCGTAGAGCGGAATCGACTCCCCGCCAGCCGCTTTCAAGGTGACCACTGGAATCAGCTTTTCCGGGAACTGCCAGGGGCCGTAGTTGTTGGAGCAGTTGGTCAGCACCACGGGCAGGCCGAAGGTGTGGTGCCAGGCCTGGACCAAGTGATCACTGGCCGCCTTGCTGGCGGAGTAGGGGCTGCGGGGGTCGTAGGGCGTTGTCTCCGAGAAGCGCCCTTCGGAGCCCAATGAACCAAAGACTTCATCGGTGCTGATGTGGTGCATCCTGAAGGCGTCCTGGCGTTCACCGCTCAAGCCTTCGTAGTGGCCCCGCACCGCCTGCAGCAGGTTGTAGGTGCCGTTGACGTTGCTCTCGATGAACACACCAGGGCCGGAAATGGATCGATCCACGTGGCTCTCCGCTGCCAGGTGCATCACCAGATCGGGGTCGGCCGCCTGCACCGCAGCCTCAACGGCAGCGGCATCGGTCAAATCCACCTGCTGAAGGTTGTGGCGATCGTTCGCCGCGCCCCCCAGCTCGCTCAGCACCTCCTCAATCGAGGACAGGTCGCTGGCGTAGCCCATCTTGTCGAGATTGAAGACGGTGACTGTGGTCTCCCGCAACAGCCTGCGGACGACGGCACCGCCGATGAAGCCGGCACCTCCGGTGACCAGAACTCTGCGGCGATCTCCCAGCAGGTCGGAGGCGGAAGGCATGGACGAAACCATTGGTGAGAGCGTGGGTGGGGCGTTGTCTGGGGTTGGGGTGTTGAACTCAGTCGCCCTTCATGGCGTTTTGAATTGCTGCAACACGGTCTTCAGAGCTTGCTGCCAGTGCTCGCCGTTGAGGTCCAGGGCGGATCGGGTGGCGGTGCAGTCAAGGAGGGAATAGGCCGGCCGTTCTGCAGGGGTGGGGTAGTCCGCTGTGGTGATCGGTTGAACGGCTGCGGGCGTGTCGATCAGCCCCACGTCAGCACCGATTTGGCCAACGGCCACCGCCACGTCGTACCAGCTGGCGGCGCCGGCATCACTCCAATGCATCACAGCTGGCAAGTCGCTGTCACCTGCGATCTGAAGGGTTTGCCAACAGGCTTGAGCGAGGTTGAGCGTGCTTGTGGGACAGCCCACCTGATCGGCGACAACACCCAGTTGGTCCCGTTCCCGGTGGAGGCGGAGCATGGTGAGGGCAAAGTTTTTGCCTACGGGCCCGATCACCCAGCTGGTGCGCAGGATCAGGCCCCGGCCTTCTGTTCCAAAAATCGATTGGACCGCGGCTTCTCCAGCAGCTTTGCTGGCCCCGTAAACACCGAGAGGGTCGCGGGCCTGCTCGGGTTGATACGGCGTCCCCTGGGTTCCATTGAAGACGAAGTCGGTGCTGATCTGGAGCAGGCGTCCTCTCGCTTGTTGATCAAGAGCGCGGGCGAAGGCTTCCGGTGCCCCGGCATTCACGGCGTGGGCCAGATCGGGCTCCGACTCGGCCTTGTCCACCGCTGTGTAAGCACCGGCGTTGAGGACCCAGTCGGGTTGGTGCTGTTCCACGGCGCTGCGGCAGGCTTCAGGGTCCGCCAGATCAAGCTGCTGACGGCTGGTGGCCACCAGGTCGATTCCCTCAGGGGCGGAAGCGATCAGAGCCTGGCCCAGCTGACCGCCAGCTCCGGTGAGCAGCACCTTCATGGGAAAACGTCTCCAGCTGCTGCAGCGACTTTGAACCCTGCTGCTTTGGCATCTTTGCTTGAGAGGCTTACCTCGGCGCTCTGCAGCCGATCAATCGGCCAGGCAATGGCCAGATCCGGGTCATTCCAGACGATGGCCCGTTCACAGGATTTGTTCCAGAACCCGCGCGCCTTGTATTGCACCTCAGCCACCTCGCTGAGGGTGAGAAAGCCGTGGGCGAAGCCCTCGGGAATCCAAAGCTGGCATTTGTTGTCGGCACTCAGTTCGGCGCCGATCCAGGCGCCGTAGGTGGGGGAGCCGCTCCGGATGTCGACAGCCACGTCGTAAATCGCTCCGACCGAGGCACGCACCAGCTTCGCTTGGGGTTCTGGTGCGAGCTGGTAGTGCAGTCCGCGAAGCACACCCTGGATCGAGCGGGAGTGGTTGTCTTGCGAAAACAGCACCGATTCGCCCACCGCTTCATTGAATTTGTGTTGGTTCCAGCTTTCGAAGAACCAGCCACGGTCATCGCCAAAGGCCTGGGGCGTGATCAGCAGGGGGCCCTGCATCACCGCGCCGGACGGTGTGTTGAGTTGTTCAAGCTGCATGACTCACCTCCAGGCTGGATTGCAGGGCCGCGTGATCGCTCACGCTCTCCTCGAGCATTTGCAGGAGATAGGAGCCGTAGCCACTCTTCTTGAGGGGCTGCGCCAGCTGATTCAACTGTTCTGCGGTGATCCAGCCCTGGCGCCAGGCCACCTCCTCCGGGCAGCCCACCTTGAGCCCCTGGCGATGTTCGAGCGTGCGGATGTAGCTGCCGGCATCGTTGAGGGAATCGCAGGTGCCGGTGTCGAGCCAGGCCATGCCACGACCCATCAGTTCCACCCGCAGCAGCCCTTCAGTCAGATACATCTGATTGAGATCAGTGATCTCCAGCTCGCCACGCGATGAAGGCTTCACCTGGCGGGCCCGTTCCACGACGCTGTCGTCGTAGAAGTACAGCCCGGTAACGGCATAGCGGCTCTTGGGCTTCTGAGGTTTTTCCTCCAGGCTCAGCACCTGGCCATTGGCATCGAATTCGGCCACGCCATAACGCTCGGGATCACTGACGGGGTAGGCAAACACCGTCGCCCCTTGGGCTTGCCCGTTGCTGTTCACCAGTTGGGGCACCAGATCGTGCCCATGGAAGAGGTTGTCCCCCAGCACCAGCGCGGCGGGGTGGCCGGCCAGAAAGTCGGCACCAATCAAAAACGCCTGGGCCAAACCGTCCGGGCTCGGCTGTACGGCGTATTCGATCGTCATGCCCCAGCGGCTGCCATCACCGAGCAAGCGCTGAAAAGCCTCCCTGTCGTGGGGAGTGGTGATGATCAGCACCTCGCGGATCCCCGCCAGCATCAGGGTGCTGAGGGGGTAATAAATCATCGGCTTGTCGTAAACCGGCAGTAGCTGTTTGCTGACGGCCTGGGTGATCGGATGCAGCCGCGTGCCGCTCCCGCCAGCCAGGATTATCCCCCGTCGCTTGGATGCGGTTTTCATCGACTGGCTCACCGCGGTGAAGTCGGCGCTATTACAGCACGAGACCCCTTGCGATCACTTACATTCAGTCGACGGCGCAGCCGTTCAAGCAGTCGCTTTAACTCTGGTTTCGGCCGCAGTTGGCGTTCGATGCTGGCCGCCAGCTGAGGGTTGCGTTGGCCGATCACCTCGCGCCAGCTGTCGACCGGTTGCCGTGTGGGGTTGTCGCGCAGCAGGCTCACCTTGAGGAAGGGGAAGCCCCGTTCCTCAATCAGGTGCTTCCAGTCGTAGTGCAGAACATTTCCGTTGGCGTTGTGGGTGTAGAGGCTCTCGAGCTTCAGTTCCGCTGCGCGCAGCTGCACCGGCAGGCCCACTTCGCATTGTTTGACCAGATCCCGTTTGCGGGGCCAGATCTGCAGGGACTCCCAGAAGCGGTTGAAGGCCTGGCACTTCAGAGCCGCTGGTTTGTAAGCGGTGAAGGCGGACGACAGATGCGGTTCGTACATCAGATCGTCCGTCAGCCCAATCACATCCGCTGTGCTGGCGTGCATGCGTTGGAACAGATCGTCGAGGGGGGTGATCGGTCCCCAGAAGCTGTCGTTGGTGAGCACCAGAAACGCTGCTTGATCAATGTCCTGCCGATACAGGTTCAGTGCTGCGTTCCAGCTGCCGAAGTCATAGCCCTGGTTGCGCCGGATCACGATCGCGGCACAGCGTTGGCGCAGCCGATGCAGAGTTCTCGGGTGCCAGCGCAGCCCGCTGGCTGACGACACAACGATCACATCGGCGAAGCGTCGGTACTCGTCAATCAGGGGGAAGAGGTCGTCCCGAAACCGGTTGTCGGCTGAAAAGTGCGCCAGCACAACGATCGGTCGTTGACGGCTGGGTTGGAAGTTCGGATCCCTCCAGTGCATCAGCACGGCATCGTCCACCGGACCTTTCGAGCGCGGTGCGGGTTCCCGGGGTTGGTAGCGGTTGCTGTGGGGATGAATCCGCTGGCTGGTGAGGGGATCGCCTGCCGCAAACAGCCCGGCGTGCTTGGCCCTCAGCTGACCGGATTCCCGTTGATGCCGAGCCAGCGCAGCGCCTTCCCGATCCTTGCCGCGGCTGATCGATTCGTGATGAACGATCTCCACAAAGGGGGTCACGACCACTGAACCACCGCTCTGCCTCAGGCGCAGGCAGAGATCCACGTCGTTGAACACCACGGCGAGATTTTCATCAAAGCCTTGGATCCGATCGAAATCGCTGCTGCGGAGCATCAGGCAGGCTCCGGTTGCTGCAGTGAACTCCTCCTGCACCAGCAGGGGTGTCAGCGTGGCCAGCACGGGGGGGCTATGCAGGTGTTTGCCGGGCTCCACCACACAGCGCCGCTCTCCCTTCACCAGGGCGACCCCCTGATGCTGGATGCTCCCGTCGGGGTAGTGCAGCTTGGCTCCCACGGCAGTGGTGCCGCGGTAGGCGAAAGAGTCCAGCAGGGCCTGGAGCACCTCGGCGGATCGGAATTCGATGTCGTTGTTCAGCAGCAACAAGTGGCTGCCACGGGCATGGCGGCGGCCGATGTTGTTGAGCCGCGAATAGTTGAACGGTTCGTCCACCCGCACCACGCCCACGTCATCGAGCTGTGCCTGTTCCTCCAGCCAGGCCTTGGTGGCGGCCTCCTCACTGCCGTTGTCGATCAGGATCAGCTCGTAGGCCACAGCTCCGGCACAGCGGCGCAGCGAGGCGACACAGCTTTGGGTGAGATCCACCCGGTCGCGAAATGGGATCAGAACCGACACCAGAACCCTGGGGTCCGCGCGGAGCTGCAGCTGATGGCAGGCGCTCAGCGATTGAGAGGGAGTGAGCTCCCCACCCGGCACCAGGAAGCCTGGGCTGTGCCGCTGGGTGATGGCCAGGATCTCAGCGCTGAGTTCGCCGGACCAGCAGTGGCGGTCGGCCGGGGAGGCAACGTCGGGCACGGTCGGGTTCGCCCGGATGGATCGCTGCAGCAACACCTCCGGGCAGTGGGCAACGGGGTCGCCGCGACGGCAAACCTGCAGCGCCAGATCCAGCAGCAGGGCATGCAACGAACCGGTGGATGCCGGCAGGGTCAGCTGTTGCAGTGTTGACCAGCGGATCGTCACCAGGCCGCCGATGCATCCCCGGCAGAGCAGACGCAAGGGTGTGATCGCTGTCCTGTTCTGGCGATTTCCCGCCGGAATGTCTGGGTCGTCACTCCAGCGCAGGGTTTCATCGCTGGTGAGCAAGACCGCTTCAGGGTGTTGCGCCGCACAGTGGGCCATGCGCATGTCCGCTTGGGGATCCAGCTGATCACTGGCGTGGCAGAAGCTGATCAGGGTGTTGCTTTCTGGGAACGGCGCTCCGATCCATCCAGAGGGATCCTCGAGGGAGGCGTGCCGGATCTGGCCCCACCCTTCCGGTTGTGAGCTGCGGGCCGACGCGGCCTCTGCTTCTTGTCGGGTTGGGTGGAGAACCACCAACACCGTGGCCGCTGAGGGGATGGGCCCATTTGGAGCTGGGTCTGGGATCGGGGGCTGGTAGCGATCGAGATCCATGCCCAGGGGGCGTCGCTGCTGGAAGCGTTGACGGCCGATGCTGCCCAGGTGCTCCAGGGCGCTGAGGGAGCCTTCACGTGCCGCTGGTCTCAACCCATCCCGGTAGGCCTGGAGGTGCACCGGCGGCAGATCCGTGAACAGGCTGCGCTCTCCCAGGGCGATCTCGCCCAGCCGGCCGCTGCTCAGCAGTTGCTTGGTGTCCGTGAGGTCCCGATGGCAGGCCAGAAGATCGACGGGATCCAACCCGCTGTCTTCCGGAGACCACTGGCTCGGGTTGCGCAACAGGGCGATGGGCAGCAAGGAAGGGTCCAGCAGCTCTTGTGGGAGCAAGGGGAGCTGCTGGTGGAGCTGTTGTTGCCAACGCTCGATCTCCTCGGCGCTGGCGCGACCCGACCGCCAGCGCTGCCAGGCCTGGGCATCAAGCGTGCTGTTGTTTTGGCCGCTTGCAGGTTTCACGCCCTGATCGTCGGGGCGTCCAGTCAAGCGGACGCGGCGAGGGCATCGATCTGCTGGGTCAGCAGCTCCCTCGCCTGGGCGGGTGTAGGGGCCCGCATGAGGTCATGACGCAGTCGCGAGGCGCCGGGGAAGCCCGTGCAGGTCCAGCCCATGTGTTTGCGGGCGATCAGCAGCCCATGATCGCCGCGATCCTGCACCAGGCCGTCCAGTTGATCGCGGGCCAGCGCAAGCCGGGCTGACGGCTTGGGCGTGGAGGGGATCGCACGACCGGTCAATGCCGCGTCGATCTGTCCCACCAGCCATGGGGCTCCCATGGTTCCCCGGCCCACCATCACGCCCGCTGCATGGGTCTGATTCAGGCAGCGCAGGGCATCGTCGGGGCTGTTGATGTCGCCATTCGCGATCAGGGGGATGGTGAGGGCTTCTCGGACCTTGGCAATCGCGCTCCAGTCCGCAGCGCCCTTGAAGCCCTGTTCGCGGGTGCGCCCATGCAGGGTGAGCAGTTGTGCACCGGCTTGTTCCAGCTGTTGGCACCAGTGCACGGGATCGGCATCACTGCCGCACCAACCCAGGCGTGTCTTTACGGTGACGGGCACGGCCACGGCGTCTGCCACCGCTTCCACGATCCGGATGGCCAGCTCGGGATCACGGATCAACCCGGAACCCCCACCTTTGCGTGCAATCTTGCGCACAGGGCAGCCCATGTTGATGTCGATCAAGAAGGCACCACTGGCTTCAGCCCGTCGTGCCGCATCGGCCATGGCCTGGGGGCGATGGTCAAACAGTTGCACGCCGATGGGGCCGGATTCCTCGGCGAGCGACTCCACCTTGCAGAGCCCATGCCCCATCTCGAGGCTGGTGGCATTCACCATTTCGGTGAACAGCAGCGCGTCGGGCGCCCAGCGCCGCACCAGGCTGCGAAAGATTCGATCGCTCACCCCTGCCAGCGGCGACTGCAAGACGCGGCAGCGCAGCTGACGCGCGGTCCCATGGCCGGGAAGCTGCAGAGGGGGTGAAGCAATCATGGGTCCATGCTGCACAACGCAATCGACATGCCCTGGCCGCTCAGTCGTTCGTTGCTGTTGCAGATCCTCGAGGACCGCTGCAGCGATCGCTTTGTCTGCGAAAGGATCTGGGAACGTCTGGGTTATCGGCCTGCTGAACCGCAGTGGTGCGCCGGCCCCGAGACGCCGCCGGATTGGGCGGATGCCTTTCCCCAGGCTCCCGAGTTGATCGCCGAGCGTCCAGCCTCGGTTCGATTGACCCGCTCAATTCTCAAGGAACACAAGCAGTTGCTCAAGCAACAGCTCAACTTCGCGGGTTACCGGATCGGTGAGCTGTACCCCCGCCGCACCCGGCGAGCCACAGCCGTGAACTGGCTGTTGGCCTGGCTGGCCCAGCAGGGCGAGCCCCTGCCCGAGCAGGGCCCCCTGGGGCCGGAACTTCCAGCTCCAGCCGATCCAGTGCAGGGGCACCCCGGCGATCTGCCGGTGCGGTGATTCAGGCCTGAATCGTGATCGGCGTCCCCTTTGGAGTGTTGTGGAACAACCAGCGGGCGTGGTTCATCGGCATGCGCACGCAGCCATGGCTGCGGGGCACGCCGAAGGGTTGCCCAGCGTTTTCCTGCCACGGGGCGGCATGGAGGCAGATGGCTTCGTTCGCGCTCACGCACATCGTGAACGGCACCCCTGGAACGGTGTAAGTGCGTCCATACATCGTGGTGGATCGGTACTTCGTATAAACCTTGCTGTTGAAGATCGGTGTTGGGGTTGAGGCTTTGCCGGTGCTGACCGGAATCACACGAACCACCTCCTGTTCGCTGTTGTAAACAGTCAGGCGCTGGTCGGAAAGGTCGACCACAAGGCTGGCAACGAGCTCGAGCATGGCGATGGAGACACACTGATTCCGCCCTAGCCGTCTCGCTTGAGACTCATTTGTCTCGCCCTGAAAGAATTTCGGTTCCGCTGGCGATCGGCACCAGGCTTCGCCGCAGTGGTGCCGGAGCCGGAGCTCCCAAGAGCGCCCGCTTCAGCAGCGCCAGCAGGGCGCGCCATTCCGTCGGCGGTTCACGGTCAACCCAGCAGCCCTGCCGTTGATAGAGCCAATGCTCCAAGGCTTCGCGCTGCTCCGGGGAGGGTTCGTGCCAGGCGAAGCAGATGCGGGACCCCTGCCATGCCATCGGCCGGATTGGAAGCGGTGTTGGTTGTCCGTCCCAGCGCAGGACAGCCTTGCCGGCTGCAGAAGTTGTCGTGCCCGGTTGCAGCTCCAGTTCAGCGCCTTTCTCGCTGATGGCTGAGATGCGGCAGGTCTCTGTCTCAGCTCCTGAATGGCTGATGAATCCTGTTGTTTCCACCGCGAACCAGGGTGTTGGGTCCTCCTGAGGCGGGTCCCAGCAGGCCCGAAGGGCCACCAGGGTTCCCAGCAGGTTCAGCCCACCCCAGACCAGACCCAGCCCCCAGCCCTCTGCGTTCAGCTGCTCGGGTCGGGTCCCTTGGCGCAGAATCCCGATCAGGTTGGCCGCGTTGAGGCCACTCAGCAGCACCAGGGGCAGAGCCAGGGACCAGGTCCAGCCCCCCTGTTGATGCGCTTGGTGCTTGGGGGTGACGCGAAATCCTTTGGGCCGCAGCACAAGAGTGCTCACCAGGGGCACTGTGAGGACCCAACCGGTGAGCTCGCTGAGCAGAGCAGCTCGGCTGCTTCGATTCAGCCAGCCGATGCTGAGCAGAACGGTCCCCCATAGCGGTAGCAGCAGCTCAAGCAGAGCCGCTGCCGAGATTTTGATGGGCACCACCCCAAACAGGCCGATGCACAGGGGCATCAGCATCAGCAGCAGCCTCGGCAGGTTGTTGACCCAATGGATCACGCCTTCCAGATAGGCCAGCCGCACGCCCCAGCTCAGGTTGCGGGCCCGCAGCGGACCCTTGGGCAGTTGCAGGCTCTGCAGGGTTCCACGGGCCCACCGTTGGCGTTGGCGCACGAAATCAAGCATGCGCTCGGCGGCCAGTCCGGCGCTGAGTTTCTGCTGCAGATACAGCAGGCGCCATCCTTTCTCACGCAGGGCAATACCGGTGACGAAGTCTTCGGACAGGGCGTCTTCTGCAAAGCCTCCAATCGATTCGAGGGCCCGACGTCGAACCAGAAATGAGGTGCCTGCACAGACCACGGCGCCCCAGCCGTCCCGCACCGGCTCGATCCAGCGGTAGAAACTCTCTTCATCGGGCAGCATCCAGCGTTCCATGGCCAGGTTGCGCATCACTGGATCGGCGTTGATGCAGTGCTGGGGGGTCTGCACCAGAGCGACCTCAGGATCCATGAGCAGGCCGATCGTGTTCTCGAGGAAGCTCGCCTGGGGAATGAAGTCAGCATCGAAGACGGCAATCAGGTCTCCCTCGCTGATCCGGAGGCCGTCATTCAGATTTCCTGCCTTCGCATTCGCCCGTTCCGGTCGGTGCCGGTAGCGGCATCCCAGGGAACGGGCGAGCTGTTCCACCTCAGTCCGTCCGCTGTCGTCCAGCACCCAAACGGTGGTGTTGGGGTAGCTCTGGCGACGGCAGGCCTTGAGGCTGCGCTCCAGCACCGTGATCGGTTCGCCGTAGGTGGGAACCAGGATGTCCACGCAGGGGCGCCAGGTGCTGGCCAACCAGGCGTGCCGTTGTTGAACGGCCTGCTCGCGCCGGTCGGGATACCTTCGCCAGGCCAGCCAGAGTGGAACGAGGCCTGTCAGCAGCAACCAGCCTTCCGCCATCAGTAAAACCAGGCTGAGCAGCGTGGACAGGGTGGTGTCCAGGTTCAGGCTTGAGGTGCAGCGCCAGTGCAGATAGCGAAGCGTCAGCAGCGTGATCAGCAGGATCAGGCTGCGGCGGGCCCAGATCGGTGATCCCTGCTCAGGGCGTCGTGTCAGCAGCAGAGGCCACAGCAGGAGCAGCAGGCTCATGGACGTTCGGGGCGTCTCTGTAGGGTTAGCGATTGGCCGTTACAACCCTTGGCGCGTCCTGTCGTCGCAATCATCGGACGCCCCAATGTCGGTAAGTCGACCCTGGTGAATCGGTTATGCCGCAGCCGGGAGGCCATTGTCCACGATCAACCCGGTGTGACCCGTGATCGCACCTACCAAGACGGCTACTGGGGGGATCGGGACTTCAAGGTTGTTGATACCGGTGGACTGGTCTTCGACGATGACAGTGAGTTCCTGCCGGAGATCCGGGAGCAGGCGGCTCTCGCTCTTGAGGAAGCCAGTGTGGCCCTGGTGATTGTGGATGGTCAGCAGGGCCTCACGGCGGCTGATGAATCCATCGCTGAATTTCTGCGCAGTCATCGCTGTCCCACGCTTCTGGCGGTGAACAAGTGCGAGTCGCCGGAACAGGGCCTGGCCATGGCCGGCGAATTCTGGAGCCTTGGGCTGGGTGAGCCCCATCCGATTTCGGCCATCCACGGGGCGGGCACCGGAGAACTGCTGGATCAGGTGCTCACCTTCTTCCCTCCGAAGGATCAGGAGGGTGATGAGGAGGAGCCGATACAGATGGCCATCATCGGTCGCCCAAATGTTGGAAAGTCGAGTCTGCTCAATGCCATCTGCGGCGAGCAGCGGGCGATTGTCAGCCCGATCCGCGGCACCACCCGGGACACCATCGACACCAGCATCACCCGTGAAAACCGCCCCTGGCGTCTGGTGGACACCGCGGGCATACGCCGGCGACGCAGCGTGAATTACGGGCCGGAATTCTTTGGCATCAATCGCAGTTTCAAAGCGATCGAACGCAGCGATGTCTGCGTGCTTGTGATCGATGCCTTGGATGGCGTCACAGAGCAGGATCAGCGCCTGGCGGGCCGCATTGAGGAGGACGGCCGGGCCTGTGTGGTCGTCGTCAACAAATGGGATGCCGTTGAAAAGGACAGCCACACCATGACGGCGATGGAAAAGGAGCTGCGTTCCAAGCTCTATTTCCTTGACTGGGCTCCGATGTTGTTCACCTCGGCACTCACGGGCCAGCGGGTGGAGAGCATCTTTGCGTTGGCCGCCCTGGCGGTGGAACAGCACCGCCGCCGCGTCAGCACCTCCGTTGTGAACGAGGTGCTGAAAGAAGCCCTGAGCTGGCGCAGCCCTCCCACCACCCGAGGTGGACGTCAAGGCAAGCTCTATTACGGCACCCAGGTGGCCAGCCGCCCCCCCAGCTTCACCCTGTTCGTCAACGATCCCAAGCTGTTTGGTGAGACCTACCGTCGCTACGTCGAGCGCCAGATCCGCGAAGGCCTTGGCTTCGATGGAAGCCCATTGCGTCTGTTCTGGCGCGGCAAGCAACAGCGCGATGCCGAACGCGACCTGGCCCGTCAGCAGAGTCGCAAAGGCTGATCCATGGACTGGTTGCGCCAGGTCCCCATGGGCCAATACGTCGATGGCTCCTCGGGTTGGCTCCGGCGCTTGGACCCTCGCCTGAAACTGGCCTGGTCCCTGGTTTTTCTGCTCACGCCTGTTCTGGCGGGGCCCCTCTGGCGTGTTGGCCTGGTGGTGGCTCTGGTGCTGATCACCTTCGGCAGTGGTCTGGCCCGGACGCTGTGGTGGCGGTCTGTGCTGGTGCTGACGGCCCTGGCCGTCGTGGTGGGCCTCTTATCGATGCTGTTGCCGGCTGTGGATCCCCCTGCGGCCTTTTCGCTGCGAAATCCGGCCGAGCTTCCGGGGCTCGAGACCGAAGGCCCTACCTGGGATCTGCTGCGTCTCGGCCCGCTTCAGTTGGGCGGTCTCAAACTGGGCCCGCTGGTGGTGGACCGGGCCTCAGCGGTGCTGGGGCTGCGGACGTCGACCCTGATCTTCACGGTGATTCACAGCGTCAATCTGATGCTGATCACGACGCCTCCGGAGGATCTGGTCTGGTCCCTCAATTGGTGTCTGGCGCCTTTGAAGTGGCTGGGATTCCCCGCGGAGCGGCTGGGGTTTCAACTGTTGCTGGCGCTTCGTTTCCTGCCCCTCGTTCAGGAGGAGCTCCAGAACCTGTTGCGCTCCCTCGCCAGCCGTGCCGTCAACCTCCGCCAGCTGGGCTTCAAGGCTGGCTTCGGCCTGGTGCTGGCGGTTGGAGAGCGGCTGCTGGCCAATATTCTCCTGAGAGCTGAACAGGGCGCCGATGCTCTGGTGGCCCGTGGTGGACGGATTCTGGCTCCGTCGTATTTCCGTATGCCTCCTGAACGACCTGCGCCCCTGCTGAACGCCCTGGCGATCGTCGCCTTGATGGTGGTGATCGGGCTGCGTGGTCAGTACGGTGCTCTATGACATCTGATGACGGCATGGCGTCCGAGCGATATCTGAATCACCCCACCTTCGGGATGCTCTATCGCGTGGCTCCTGCAGGGGAAGGTCGTGATGTTTACGCCACGTTGTACGCCCAGAGAATGTTTTTCCTGGTGACCCTGCAGCCCCGTGGCGCCCAGTTTGAGGTGATCCCCTACGGCGACGCCCGTCACCACGCTGAGGTTCACCTGGGCCGTTGCCGGCGGGATCGAGCGGACGACCTCGACTCTTGGAGCCAGCTCTTCGATCAGACGTTCATCTGAACCCTTGAACGATTCCTTCGCTGCGCGTTGGCAGGCGCTTCATCTTGACCGCCCTTGCTCCGCGAAACTTTTGGCGGTGAGCAAGGGACACCCAGCCGCTTCCTTGCGTTGCGTGGCCAAGTTTGGACAGCGTGACTTCGGCGAGAGCCGCCTCCAGGAGGCTCTGGCGAAGCAGAAGGAGCTCGTCGATCTGAAGTTGCGCTGGCATTTCATCGGTCGCCTGCAGAGCAACAAAGTTCGGCCCGTGGTGAAGGCCTTTGATGTCATCCACTCCGTTGATTCCTTACCGTTGGCCGAACGGGTGTCGCGCATCGCCCTGGAGGAGGCCCGGAAGCCCGAAGTGCTGCTTCAGGTGAAACTCCGCCCCGATCCCAACAAAGGGGGCTTGTCGGCAGACGAACTCAGTGCCATTTGGTCAGACCTGCAAGCTCTGCCGGGATTGCGGATTTCCGGTCTGATGACCATGGCGCCGCTCCACATGGCCGTCCAGCAGCGCAAGGCGTTGTTTTCCGACTGCCGTGCCCTGGCGGATCAGCTTGCGTTGGCGGAGTGCTCCATGGGGATGAGCATGGACTGGCAGGAGGCGGCAAACGCTGGAAGCACCTGGCTCAGGATCGGCTCGGCACTGTTCGGCCCGAGATTGGTGTCAACAGAAGCTGCGAATTGACTTGCCCCGCCGCAGCGAAAACGGTATCCAGGGACATGGTTTTCGAACCACATTCAGACCGAGAGGAATCCCAAGGTGTCGCTGATCTCCCGTCTCCGTGCTGTCGTTGCTGGCGATGACTATCTCGATGGCGAATTGGATGACTTCGCTTACGACGACGAGCAAGACGAGCAGGACCAACGCGCCACGCAAGCCGATGGCGGTGCACTGGCCACCATCGGCGACAGCAATCCGTTCGAGCTCGGTGGTGATCTGCCCAGTTCCAACGTGATCGGGATGCCTGGCATCAGCAACTCCGCGGCTGAAGTGAACGTGATGGAACCCCGCAGCTTCGATGAAATGCCTCGGGCCATTCAGGCTCTGCGGGAGCGCAAGACGGTCATCCTCAATCTCACGATGATGGAGCCCGATCAGGCGCAGCGTGCCGTTGATTTCGTCGCTGGTGGCACGTTCGCGATCGATGGCCATCAGGAGCGCGTCGGCGAAAGCATTTTCCTGTTCGCCCCCAGCTGCGTCACTGTCACCAACACAGGCCATGACGAGGCTTCAGCTCCCACCGTGGTGAGCCGTGACGTCGATGTGGCTGAGGTGGATGAGTCCGCCAGTGCGCCTTCGCCTGCCTGGGGCGCAGCTGCCCTCTGAGCTGATCTGTGCAGCCCTCTTTCGGTGTTATCGGTCTGGGCCGCATGGCCCAGGCGCTCTTAACCCCTTGGCTTGAAGTCGGGTTGCTGCAGCGGGATCAGTTGCAGCTTTCCGTGGCTTCTCAGGCCTCTGCCCAAGCCTTGAGTGAGCGTTTTGGTTGCCGGGTGCACACCGAGCCAAGCGATTGTTTGACGGCGTCGGAATTGCTGTTGGCCCTGAAGCCCCAACAACTCGGTGGCTTGGTGGAGCAATTGGGAGGCCGCATGGCGATTGCAGCGGCTGCGGCTGAGCGAGCTGAGCCGCCATTGCTGATCTCGGTGTTGGCGGGCGTGGGCTCAGAGCGCCTGCAGGATTGCTTTCCGGGCTGGCGCGTTGTGCGAACCGTGCCCAATACCCCTGCTCTGGTGCGGCAGGGGTTGGTGGGTTTGGCGTTTGGTGATGGGGTCAGCCCTGATCAGCAGCAGCGCGTGCAGTCGCTCTTTGCCGCTGTGGGTGAGGTGCTGGAACTGCCCGAAAGCCAGCTGCCCGCGTTTCTGGCCTTGACCTCCTCAGGCCCGGCTTTTGTGGCGTTGGTGGCTGAATCACTCGCTGATGGAGCGGTTGCCGCCGGATTGCCTCGCGCCCGTGCCCATCACCTGGCCCATCGCACGCTCGCTGGCACAGCGGCGTTGTTGTTTGAGCAGGAGCTGCATCCCGGCGAACTCAAGGACATGGTCAGCAGTCCGGCCGGCGCAACGATTGCGGGCATTCGTGTGCTCGAACAATCGAACTTGCGTTCGGCATTGATCGAGGCGGTCGTCGCGGCTGCGGAACGCAGTCGGGAGCTGGCCTAGGGCAGCACCTCCGGCCACCCTTGACGAATGAGCAGCAGGGAGAAGTAGGGGCGTGGTTCGGCCGCCATGGCATCGGCTGAACAGATGCGCTGGTCCGGCCAGCCGACCCGTTCGGCGAACAGCGCTTGCTGCAGCAGACCATGTTGCTTCAGCAGAGGTTGAACCCAACTCCAGCGTCGTCCCAGTTTCAGCAAGGCCAGAACCTGTCCTGTCGCTGCGGCGTTGTCCAGCACCTGCTCCAGCTCTTCGGGGGTGTCAGGGCAGGGGCGCAGCAGCAGTTGATCCTGCTGCAGGGCCAAAGGCCAGAGGCCGGCAGCCGCGGCTGCTGAGCAGGAGGTGATGCCCGGAACCACGCTGATGGGACATTGGGGCCATTCATGGCGAAGGGCCAGCAGCACGTAGCTGCAGCTCGCAAAAAGAGACGCATCTCCTTCGCAGAGCAGCGCCACCTGCAGGCCGGAACGGACGGCCTGTTGCAGCTGTTGCGCCGCCGTTGCCCAGGCGGCCCGACGTGGTCCGGCAGCGTCAACCATCGGGAACAGCAGCGGCAGGCGCTGATGGTCGCTGCGGATCCAGGCGGCAGCGATTTTGGCGGCCATGCTGTCGGCCTCAGGACGGCCGACCGGATAGGCCACCACCTCTGCCTGGCGGATGGCGTCAACCGCGGCGAGGGTCAGCAGTGAAGGATCGCCGGGGCCGACTCCCACCAGCGTGAGTCCCCCAGTCGTGCTGGGATCGATGATGGTCAGCAGTCGATGCGCCCGGGGGCCGGACGATGAGTCGTCTCAGCATCTTTCCAGACGAAACAGCATCTGATGCTCCGGATCGGCATGTGCTTCGGTTGGAGAGTCACGACCCGGCGGTGATTCAGGCGGAGCTCCGCCGCCGGGGCATTGGGTTCGAGCAATGGCCCGCGGAGCAGGGTCTGCCGGAGGGGGCCGACAAGGCCACGATCCTTCAGGTTTATGCCACTGCGATTGCCCGGGTTCAACGCGATGGCAGTTACGCCACGGTTGATGCGATCCGGATGACACCGGATCATCCCGATCGCGAGTCCTTGCGTTGCAAGTTTCTGGAGGAGCACACCCATGCCGAAGACGAAGTGCGCTTTTTTGTTGAAGGGTATGGCTTGTTTGTGCTGCACATCGGTTCCGAGGTGCTCAGCGTGCTGTGTGAACGGGGCGACCTGATGCGGGTCCCGGCAGGGACCCGTCATTGGTTTGACATGGGCTCTCAGCCCCGGTTCTGTGCAGTGCGCTGGTTCAACAACCCCGAGGGTTGGGTGGCGCAATACACCGGCAGCAGCATCGCCCAGCGATTTCCCAGGCTTGACTGAGGGTGCTTTCAGACGTCTTGATGCGCCTCCACCGCTCCTTTCCTGCGCTGCTGCTGGGTTTGCCCATGGCAACACCCATCGCTGTTGCTGCCGAGGATGCAGCCTTGGCCCCCGAGGTTCAGCGGCGGGTTGCCGTGGTGGTGCTGGCGCGCCGAATTCGCGGCTACACCGCCATGGCCAAGGCCAGCAGCGATTGCCTGGTGGAGCAGGGTCGTCTTCAGCGCCATCAGGCCAATCAAGCCCTGGCGATTTCGCTTGAGGAGTTGGGCATCAGCCGGAGCATGCTGGCGAATCCCCTGGTGGTCGCCGTCAGTCCACGCTTTCAGCGTCTGCTGGATGACAGCTGCGCCCTGGATCCGACCAAGGAGGCGGAAGCGCTGCAGCTGGCTGAAAACGAACTCTGACCTCTTCTCGAAGCGTGTCTCAGAAGGGGACGGTGAGAGCGCTGGCTTTTATTTCTTCAGCGAATAAAAACCACCCATAGGGTTCCGGCCTTCTGGCCTGGCTGCTGTGGTCGTTCGCTCTTGTCTTGCGGTGAATCTGCTGGCGCTGTTGGCGTTTCCCTGTTCTGCGGCCGAGTTGGATCTGGCCTCGGCCTCCACGCTTCCAATCCCCTCGCCATCGACGGATGAGTCGGTTTTGGTGCTGAATCGCACCATGCGATCGCTCCCGCGTACGGGCGATCCCATCTGGAGTCTGCGTCTGGAAACCCCGGGCAAGCCCGTGCAGCATTTTGATGCCGTCAGTGGTCGGGCCCACCGTCAGAACGCCGATCGCCATCGTTCCGGCACCCGTGCGCCGCTTCCCGCCGGTCGGTACAGCCTTGGACCGGTGGAGGCGCTGGGCCCCGCTGATCCAAGTGAGCTCGGGCCGATCTGGATCGGGATCGAACCGCTGTTCCCCACCGGTCGAGGGCACCTGGGCATTCATCTCGACCCCAGTGCCAACCGCAACGCCAACAGCGGCACGCTGGGCTGTGTGGGCTTGATCCGCTGGGACGACATGCAGGCCCTCGCGGGTCTGGTGCAGCGGCGTAACGTCCGAACATTGGTGGTGAGTGACTGAATGTTCTCGGATTGGGGCTTCAGTTGGGGCGGCTGGTGGGACAACCGCCGGGGTGAGTGGTGGCTGCTGGCCCAGCTGCTCCTGATCACGGCCCATCTGCTGCCGGTCTGGCCTGCTCCAGCCAGCTTCGGTGTGGCGATCTGGCCCCAACCCTTGTTTGGCTTGGGCCTGCTGCTGCTGGCTTTCGGCCTGTTTCGGGCCTTCGAGGCGTTTCGCTGCCTCGGGGCCAGCCTTTCGCCGCTGCCCGCGCCCAAGCCGTCGAACCAGCTCATCGCCACGGGCTCCTATGCCATCTGCCGGCATCCGTTGTATCGGGCCATCCTGCTGTGTTCCGCGGGCGTGGTTCTGGCCACCGGCAGCCTGCTGCACCTGTTGTTGTTGATCAGCCTGGCGGTGGTGCTGCGGGGCAAAGCTCGCTTTGAGGAGCAGGCCTTACGGGCGATGCATCCGGAATACGGCCACTACGCCGCTGTCACTCCGGCGATTGTCGGTTGGGTTCCTGGTCTGGATTGGCGTTGATCGGCAGGGTCAGGCGGCGACCGTGCCGGTCATCGTCAGGTCGGCGTACAGCTGTTCGAGGGCGTCGATGTTGCTTGAAATGGTGTAACGCTCCAACGCGCGCAGGCGGGCTTTGCGGCCCAGCTCCGCCGTCAGGACCGGCTGGTCCCTGAGCACCGGCAGCAGCGTGCGCAACTGGGTGGTGACGCCCTGGGTGCTCAGCACGATCCCCGCCCCTTGCGCCAGCACCTCTCCATCGGCGCCGGCATCAGTGGCCACGCAGGCGGTTCCGGTGGCCATCGCCTCCAGCAAGGCCAGTGACAGGCCCTCCACAAGGCTCGGCAGGATGAAGACCTCAGCGCACTGCAGCAGGGCAACTCGGGTGTCCAGGTCCGGTTCGTGGCCCCACCAGAGGATTCGGTCGTCGTTGAACTGGTTCATCAGGCTGTTGCGCAGCGGGCCATCGCCGACGATCACCAAGCGGCAGCCCTCCGGTGAAACAAGGCGCCAGGCCCGCAGCAGGGCTTCGACGTTCTTCTCCGTCGCCAGGCGCCCCATGTAAAGCACGATCCTTTCCCGGCCCAGCCGTTGCCGCACCTGTTGATGCATCAATGAGAGGGTGCCAGGGGTGGTGGGGCTCCAGCGGTCGGTGTCCACACCATTGGGAATCACCGTCAGACGATCGGCTGGAACGCCGAGGCGCTCAAGAAAGTCCGCCTGAAGATTGGAGAACACGATCACCCGGTCGTAGCGGGTCAGGGCCGGTGCATACAGCTGGTACGTGAGCTGCTGGGTTCCAGCCGTCAGGTTGCGCAGGCCTGCATCGAAGGGGGGATGAAAGGTGGCCACCAGGGGAACGCCCAGCTGCTGGCAGAGCTCCGGCAGGCGGAAATCCAGGGGGGAGAGGGTGAGGCTGGCGTGCACCAGGTCCGGCTGCAGCCGCTCGAGGGATTCCCTTAACTCCCGTTGCGCCCCTGGGGACGGAATCGTGTAAACCTGCGATTTGACCAGGTAGGGCAGGCTGACGTCCGGGTCGTTGGCCAGCAGTGAGGTGTTGTCGCGCTCGGGGCTGCGCGGGTTATCGAAGTGAATGAAGTGCACCTGATGGCCGCGTTTTCGCAGCGCATCAGTGGTGCTGATCCCGTAGGACACATTCCCGCAGAAGGGAGACTTCTTGCCGAGCCACGCAATCTGCGCCAAGCGGGTTGGGCCTCCTCAGGCGAACCGGCAAGTTAGCAGCGTTGCCACGGTCGTTCGATCAACGCCGCCACCAGCGCCATCGCAGCCAGGAGCAGCAGCACCGGTTGGAGGCCAATGCTGCTCACCAAAGTGCCTGCCAGCACGAGCGGTAGACTCAGGGCGATGTTGATCAGGTTGTTCTGAAGTCCGAACACCCTGCCGCGTTCGGTCTCGGGGGTTTCCTCCTGAATCGTGGTCTGAGCCGGAATCGCCACCAGCGCTGCTCCGATGCCGAGGATGCCGCAGAGGCTGAGGGTGAAGGCCAGGGATCCCCGCAGCTGGCTGAGCAGCACCAAGGTCCAGGTGATGGTTCCCAGGCCTGCCGCCGTGAGTCGCCGGCGGCTGAACCGATGACCCAGTTGCGCGATCACCACCGCTCCGATCGCCATGCCCAGACCACTCATGGCCAGTAGGGCGCCAAAGCCTGAGGCCCCCAGGTTGTCAATCAGGGCTGCGAGCTGAAGGGCCAGCACGTACAGGGCCGCCAACAGGCTGTAGAGCAGCACCAGATGGACCATGGCTCCCCGCACCGAGGGAACCCGGCGCAGCACCTGTAGACCTTCACCGATCTCCGACCACACCGAGGTGTTGGAGGCGGGCTTGGGGGATTCCTGCAGCTTCAGCCGCGACAGGCTGAGGGCTGCGAGGCCGTAACAGAGCGGAAGCAGCAGGAACTCGCCGCCATCGATGCCGAGGGACGCCAGGCCACTGTGCAGGCCGCGGAGAATCGGTTCCCCCAGGGCGAAGCCCAGGATCGTGGCTCCCATGCTTGTGGCCTGATAGAGGGAGTTGGCGGCCAGCAAGTGTTCTCCAGGCACCACAACAGGAATGGTGGCCTGTTCGGACGGTGCGAAGAACTGGGTCAGGATCGACTCAAGGAAGGTCATGCCCACCAGCCCCCAGTAGCCCCAGGGGAGTCCCAGCCACATGGGCCCAGGCAGCAGACAGAGCGGTGCGAACACCACCAATAAGGCTCGGATGGCGTTGCTGGCCACCATCACCCGACGTTTGGGCCAGCGGTCAGCCCAGACCCCAGCCACCGTTCCCAGCAGCATGGCCGGGATGGTGTTCGCCACAAAGATGCCTGTGGCCAGCAGGGTGATCACCTGGGTACGGGTGCTGATGTCCAGGCCGTACTCCGACGCCATGTCCACCAGCACACCACTGCCCTGACCCTTCAGCAGCAGATGCTGATCGATCAAAAAGACCATCAGCACGATGTAGAACTTGTCCGCC
Organism: Synechococcus sp. KORDI-52; assembly: GCF_000737595.1. Classification (NCBI taxonomy): domain Bacteria; kingdom Bacillati; phylum Cyanobacteriota; class Cyanophyceae; order Synechococcales; family Synechococcaceae; genus Synechococcus; species Synechococcus sp. KORDI-52. The sequence continues at coordinate 1,170,656 of NZ_CP006271.1, forward strand.
AGCTGGGAAAAGATCTGACCCAGCCAGAGCTTGCGGAAATCGTTCAGTCGCAGCACAGCCTCCAAGCCGCGCTTCCCCTCTGGGTTACTGCCGGTGGGCAGGGCGGGTTCAGGGGTGGTGAGGCTGGGTCCGCTCAAGGGGCAGTTGCATCGCGGCCATGATGGCTCACGCCCCTGTCAGCAGCGTTTCCCGCAGCATGGCCAGGGCTTTGCTGGGGCGGTTGAGATGTGTCCGGCTCCAGACCTCGACAACCCGCAGCAGCCGGCGCCACACGGCCGGGGGACCCATCAGTTCACCGTCATGGCGACGGGGGAGCTCGGCACGGGGCAGCCGCTGGAGCAGGGCCAGTTCGGAGGGATTCAGCTGGATGGCCGCCCCGGGTTGCTCGTCGATGGCAAAGCCATCCTGCGGAAGCAGGCTGCAGCGCCAGTCCCACTGGCCCAGTGGTGGTTCCAGTGGATCGCCCGTCAGGCAGCAGGTCTGCAGCGGTAATCCATAACCACCCAGGGTGAGCAGATGGATGCAGGCCTGCACGGTGCCGGCCAACACCAGCTCCGGATCGGCTCGGTGCTCTTCCAGACGTTCAAGGTGCACTTGCATGGTGGCCAGCAGCCCCTCCACGGGGTCCTGGGCCGCCAGTTGAAGGCATAGATCACACAGCGCCTGTGCCGCAGCGAGGGTTTCCAGCTCTTGCCCGAGACCGGAGAAACTGCGCAGCACCCGCAGTTGACGCACCCGGGCCAGGCCGCGGCGTCCTCCCACCTGCAGCTCCAGCAGGGTGAGGGGGGCCGCGGCGGCAAGACTGCTCTTGGGCCGGCGAGCGCCAGGAACAGCGAAGCGGCTGACGCCTTCTGCATCACTCAGCAGGCTCAGCAGGCGGTCATGTTCGCCGAGGGGGCCAACCTTGAGGGCGAGTCCGGTGAGGCGTCGTTCTGCCATTCAGGCTGCTGGGCGCCGTTGGGCCTGCAGCAGTGCCGGGGCGCTGCTGGTGCCCAGAAGATCCGCCCCCGCCAACAGCAGATCTCCCGCGTGGCTCAGGTTGTGGATGCCCCCGGCCCCCTTGATGGCGCAGCGTTTGCGGATCAGCTGTTGCAACGCACGGATCTGATCGGCATGACATGGCGGCCCAAAGCCGTTTCCGGTCTGCAGTCCGGCAGCGCCAGCATCGATGGCGGCCTCCACGGCCAACTCCAGTTGTTCGGTTTCAAGGCGCGCCATGTCCAGGATGGCCCGCACGGGACACCCCAGGTCGCAGAGGGCGGACAGTTCCTCGGCAAAGGCCCCTGAATTGCCGTTCACAAGGGCACTGAAGTCGGGAACGACATCGAACTCCTGGGCACCATGGGCGGCACACCACTCCGCCTCCGCCAGCTTGAGTTCGGCTGGAATCGCACCGAAGGGGAAGCCGATGGCCGCCACCAGGAGTGGGCCCGAGTCGGTGCCTCCGATGCGTTCCCGCAGCAGCGGCAGGTGTTGTGGTGTGGTGCAAATGGCACGGACCCCCTCCTGCACCCCGGAATCACAGAGGGTCTGCAGCTGCTCCAGGGTCAACAAGGGGTCCAGGATCGCCTGATCCAGCCGCGGCGGCAGGTCGGGGAGCTCTGGGGCTGGATCAGCCATGGAGGGCCAGGGAGTCAGTCACGAGCCTGAATCACGCCATACCCCCCGTGGTTGCGTCGGTAGATCACCTGCAGTTGATCGCTCTCCTTCTCCCGGAACAGATAGAAATCGTGGTCGATCAGATCCAACTGCCGGCGAGCCTCATCCAGGTCCATGGGCGGCATGGCGAAATATTTGCGTCGCACACCTGGGTTCGGCAGCTCCGCCTCACGCCCCTGCAGCAGGGAGGCTTCAACGGGCGATGCATCGTTGACCACATCCGTGCTGGGGGTGTGGCTGGCGCTGTGGCCATGGCTGTGGTGGTGATCGCTGTGGCGTTCCTTCCAGCGGCGCAGCTGCCGGGCCAGTTTTCCAGCGGCCAGATCGATGCTGGCGTATAGGTTTTCACTGCGTTCCTGGGCCCGGATCACGGTGCCGTTGGCAAAGACCGTCACTTCGGCGGTCTGCTGCGGCACTCGGGGATTGCGGGCCACGGAGAGATGGACGTCCGCTTCGCGAACAGCATCACCGAAGTGCGCTGTGACCCGTGCCAATTTGGTTTGGGTGTAATCCCGCAAAGCCGGCGTGATCTCGAGGTTGCGACCATGGATCAGCAACTTCATGCCTTGCTCCTGTGCCGGTTGATATCGGCAAGCTAGATACGGAGCACGATTCGGCCCACCCCCGGCGTGCATTTCTTTTCGAGCCCGGTGATCCGGTTCGATTCGATGTGGCCTGGTCGGCGCAACGGCGCTGGCAAAACAGGCTTCTGGCCGACCCATCGGCTCCGGAGGCGGTCTGGATCCTGCAACACCAGACTTGCTACACCCTCGGCCGCGGTGCCAGTGAAGAGCATTTGCATTTTGATCCCGCTGACCCACCGGCACCCCTGTACCGGATTGATCGTGGCGGGGAGGTGACCCATCACCTACCCGGCCAACTGGTGGCCTACCCGGTGTTGGACCTTCGGCGCCGCACTCCCGATTTGCACTGGTATCTGCGCCAGCTGGAGCAGGTCGTGTTGGATGTTCTGGCGGAGTTGGGCCTGGAGGGTCAGCGTCTGCCGGGGTTGACCGGCCTCTGGTTGGACAACCGCAAGGTCGCTGCCATCGGTGTGGGTTGTCGTCGCTGGATCACCCAGCACGGCTTGGCCCTGAACGTTGACTGTTCGATGCAGGGGTTCGAGCAGGTCACCCCCTGTGGGCTCAACGGACGTGCGGTCGGGCGGCTCGCGGACTGGTTACCAGGGCTGACGTCGGCTGAGGTGCAGCCGCTGTTGCGGCACGCCCTGGTTCATCGTTTCGGTCTGGTCTGGGAGGAGGAAGCGAGATAAACCTGAGTGGTTTGAACCCCTGTCTCGGATGACGGCCAGCTGGAGCCCGACAGCCCGCGAAACGGACGCCCTTCAGCGTCATGCCCATGTTCAGAGGTTGTCGAGGGTGGATGCGGTTTGGCCCTGGCTCGCTGACCGCCATGGGGCGATTGCCGCCGTGGATGCGCCCCATGCGGCGCATCCCGAACGCTTCAATTTCGGTGAACTGTCGGAGCGCATAGCCACCGCAGCCGCTGCGTTTCGGCGCCATGGTGTGACGGAAGGGGATGTGGTGGCGCTCTTTGCCGAGAACAGCCCCCGTTGGCTGGTGGCCGATCAGGGCCTGATGCGGGCCGGTGCCGCAGATGCCGTGCGCGGAGCGTCGGCCCCCGTCGAGGAGCTGCGTTACATCCTCATGGATTGCCAGGCGACGGCCCTGGTGGTTCAGAACGCTGAGGTTTGGCGTCGTCTGGCCCTTTCCCCAGGGCAAGAGACGCAGCTGCGTTTTGTGCTGCAGCTGGAGGGTGAGCCGGCTGAGGGCACCACCGGCTGGGAGGCATTTCTGGCGTCGGGTGCCGGCTCTGATCCCGTCCGCCCGGCTGGGGGCAGGGAGGCGGTGGCCACTGTTCTTTACACCTCAGGTACCACAGGTCAGCCCAAGGGTGTGCCGTTGACCCACGCCAACCTGCTGCATCAGATGAGCTCGCTGGCCTGTGTGGCCTATCCCGAGCCGGGTGCTCCGGTGCTGAGTGTGCTGCCCATCTGGCATGCCTACGAACGCAGTGCCAGCTACTACTTCCTCTCCTGTGCCTGCACGCAGACCTACACCACCATCAAGCAGCTGAAGAAGGATCTGCCGCGGGTCCGGCCGATCGCGATGGCCACCGTGCCGCGGCTGTGGGAGGCGGTTCAGGCCGGCTTTGAGGATGTGCTCAAGACCTTCCCCCCGTCTCGGCAGCGCCTGCTGCGGGCAGCGTTGGCCAACAGTGCTGCCCAGCGCAAGGCCGTGCGAACGGCGCGCAACCTTCTGCTGGAACCGGTCTCATCAGGAGGCCGGCTGCGTGCCTTCGGCTCCGCTGCCCTGCGCTGGCCTCTGCATGCCCTGGCGTCGACCTTGATCTGGCCGAAGCTGCGGCGCCAGCTCAGCGGCGGCCAGCTCGCCTATCCCATCAGCGGTGGTGGTGCCATCGCGCCCCACATCGATGCCTTTTTTGAAGCCGTGGGGATTGAACTGCTGGTGGGCTATGGCCTCACCGAAACCAGCCCTGTGGTGAGCTGTCGGAGGCCCTGGCGCAACATTCGCGGCAGTTCCGGGCTGCCCATGCCCCAGACCGAATTCCGGATCGTCGATCCCGACAACGGCCAGCCCCTGGCCTTCCGGCAACGGGGGCGGGTGATGGTGCGGGGGCCCCAGGTGATGGCGGGCTATCTCGGCAAACCTGAGGCCAGCGCCAAGGTTCTCGATGCCGAGGGGTGGTTTGACACCGGTGATCTCGGGATGCTCCTGCCGGACGGGTCCGTGGCCCTCACCGGCCGTGCCAAAGACACGATTGTGTTGAGCAGTGGCGAGAACATCGAGCCCGGCCCCCTGGAAGAAGCCCTGGTGGCCAGCCCCCTGATCGAGCAGGTGACGCTGGTGGGTCAGGACGAACGCCAGCTCGGTGCTTTGCTTGTTCCCCGTGCCGAGGCGATCGTGGCCTGGGCGGCTGAAGCCGGCATCAGCGTGGCTCCAGATCTGGGTGGGCAACCCGGTGATCCCGCCCTGCTCCGCCTGTTGATGCGCGAATGCAACAGCTTGCTCAAGCAGCGGTCGGGTTCCCGTGGTGATGAGCGGCTGGCCGGCGTGGTGTTCGTGGATCCCTTCAGCATCGAGAACGGACTTCTGACCCAGACGCTGAAGCAACGCCGTGATCGCATCACCAGCCGTGACCAGCACTTGATTGATGCCCTCTACGGACGTTGAAGGCGGCTCAAGAGGCCAGGAGGGTGGTCGGTTGTCCGGTGATTGACCCCATGCGATCGGGCTGACAGCCTTTGGTCGTCTACCAGGAATTCATGTCCGACGGCACCTCCCTGACGATCAAGCGTCCGATTACCGTTCGCGCCGTCGTGACGCCCACTTGGAAAGAGGAAGCAGAGCGAGAGCTCAGCAATGGCATTGCCACCGCTGACCAACAGCTGGCTCAGCTCGAGCAGGAAGGCCAGGACGTGGTGGACCAGGTGCGGCGTCAGAGCGCCAATCCTCTTGATCCCCGGGTGCAGGATCAGGTAGCGCAAATTCAGCAACAGGTGGCGGCCAAACGTGCCGAGCTGGAGGAGCAGAAGCGCAATCTGCTCCAGCAGCAAGCTCAGGTGCGTGAGCTGGAGATGGACCAGATCGTTGAGCAGGGGCAGCTGGAGAGCAGCTGTGAGCTAAAGGTTGGCGACAACCTGGTGCAGAAGATGCAGGTTGCCATCGTTGTCAAAGATGGTGTTGTCCAGTCGATTGAGGCAGCCTGATTGGCTGCTCAAACGTTGTCTTGAGTCTTGAGCCCGGATTAATATTCAGGAGTCTTCGGATTCTGAATATTAGAGCCATAAATATTATTAACTACCCGCCTTAAAAATGATGACGTCGATTAAGGCGGCAAAATATTTTTTGATCTTTGAAAAAAGAGAGTCACGTGGGTTAGGTCTGGCTGTGACTCGGATTATCCAGCTTTAATGGAAATTCACATTGTCAGAAAGGGGGCGAATTTCCTGTTGCATTGAGCTCTCGAGGCGCATTGAAAAACATGGCCGTGAATCAAATGGACAAGAATTGTTTTATGTTTAATCGATTTTGGTTTTATCAGCCATATATGTTTCCCTCTAGGCGCTTTTTCGTTGCTAAGCGATTACAAAGCAGAATGGATGCGAGATAATGATGTGTTGTACTTCTTGCTCTATTGCCACCCAAGATACAAATCAGAAAAAATATTAAACACCTCTTGAGTTGTTGGAGAGTAGAGAAAGCTGTGATGGTTATTGGCTTTTTCCTGGGAAGTAGGACTTTAGGGCTGGCTTTCGTGATCCATTGATTTTTAGTGGGCAGTGAATTAAGCATTTGCTTGTCATCTTTGCCCTCAGCAGTAAGTAATTATTCTTACTTTAAGCGTAGGGCTTGCTTCATGGTTCTCCTTTATGGGGTGGAGGACAAGGCTGTGGCTAGTTGATTTTTCCCTTGCCGAAAGATAAATATCTGAATCAATGCACTAAAAAAATGATGCAAGCTGCAAAGCTTCAAATGCGGCAATTAAAGAATGAGGTTTCGCTATCCCAGTAAAGACAGGGGATTTAAAAAAGCGAAAAGCTTCTTTTGTGCAAAAGAGCTGTCCAACAAAAAAGTTTGTAAAAGAGTAAGTATTCAGAAGACAAAGGTAAGTTGAATAATCCAGGGTGAAAGCTGTAAATGCACATCCGCACAGATGTCCAGATGGACAAATGTGTGTGCCACCTTTTTCAATTTTCAAAAGGATTTCAGTTATGGCCTCGCAACCAACTTCCAATGCCTCCGCCAAGAACAAGGAAACCCATGCCTTGAAAGATGCGGATATGACCATCCACGGTGATGGAATTTTGAATGCGTTTGTTCCTGAGGTCGGAACCAATTCTGTCTTGGCTCACGGAGTCAATACCAACGGCGATGCGAGTGCAAAAGCCAAGAGCAAGGCATCGGCAGCGATCATTGAATCAGACTTAACCAGCAAAGGTGATGCGACAGTCAATGCCCGTCAGCAACTTGCTCTAATTGCTGATGCTGATACCACGAACGGAGATGCTATCGCTAAAGCAAAAAATGATATCAATAGCGAGGAAACGGGCGGAATAATTAACAGTAATCAAAATATCAAAGGTGCCTATGTTCAAGATGTAGATGTCAAGAATGCTACTTCCGCCGAAGCCACAACAACTTCAGGGGTTTCAACTGCAAAAGCGATCGAACATAGTACCTATGGTGTGTTTAATAGCGATCAAAGGAGTAAAAGTACATATGATGCAACCGTCATCAACAAGAACAGTATTATCTCTGATGCAAAAACTACAACAGGTGAAACCTTTAGTGGTGATTCAGGCACGAACGCGAAGAGCAAGAGTGGGGAACGCACGGGTATTCGCTTTGGTGATGCTGAAACAGCTTCTGCTGGAGAGTCAATTGAACTGAAGACGGGTGGTGATGCTCATATTTCAGTTGATGTTGGCACTGCTGATGATCCGAATGTAGTCAGTGCTTCTGCCAAAACAAAGGGTTCCGGTGATGCACATGCATCACTTGTTACGTCCAACAATTACGGCATTACTGGTAAATCTTTTGAGACAAAGGTAACTCCTGGTGAGCCCGAAGTACTAGAATATGAAGCTCGTCCTAGCCAAAGTACTTCAGTTAATCCTGGAACAAAGAATAGGTTATTTATAGTATTTGACGAACCATATACTGGAGACACAATTACACTTAAAGGAATTCGACTAGCAGACTCCGATCCTGATATTGCAAACTATACATTCAAGTTCAAAGATCCTAGCGGCGCTGAGGCTCAGCCAAATGAAAGACCTATAAAAATTACAAGTGGAGGTGGGACAGCCCCAGGACCGGATAATGACATCGTCTTGAATGCATCAATAGGTTATACAAATATCAAGGAAATTAAAATCTTTGGCGAGGAAGATGGGACAAATGGAGGAGATAAAGGGTCAGGACTATTAGGCATAACTTTTACAGGCCCCGTTCAAGTACTTGGCGATACCGGTGAACCAATAAGCGTCAATGTTGTTGTTGATGGATTCAACGCGACGATTAAGGGTAACGCTAACATCGTCGCAACAGTGGCGAATGATTACACTTCGTCTGCTAAAACGACGACGGGAGATGCAAGTGCCAGCTCGTCGACATCTGGACGAAATGGGCAAGGAGAAGTAATTGCTATTGATGCCAATGCTGTCAGTGTCAAAGGAACGGGAATTATTGCTGGAAGTGTAGAAAACCATCAATCTACATCAGCCAAGACGACTACAGGTAGAGCCGAAGCAGAGTCGCAAGATGGTCTTGTGAAAGGCGTCAGAGCTAATGATCTTTTGATTAACGAGACTGCCACAATCACAGGAGATGTAAAGACTGATGTCGTAGCAAAAGCAGTCACCCATGGAGGAGGAGATGCAGAGGCATCAGCGAATTCATTCAATCCAGATGCCAAGAATTCTTCATTTGGTGGGGAGTCAGTTGGTGCAGATATTGAAACGGTTGTAGCCAAACAAGCGTTGAATATAAATGGAAGTGTCGAATCAAAATTCGATGTTGATGCCAAAAATAATCACGGTGACGCTTCTGCATCCTCGGCAGAACTTCAAGTCACGGGTGTCTTAATTAAAGACACTAAAGGAGCAGATGTTGACATCGAAGGTAGTGCAACAGTTGAGCAAGATGTGTTTGCTAAAACCGTTGGGGGTGGGAATGCAGAAGCAACAATCACCTCTGGTCCTGATTTTTCAGAAACAGTTCCGCTAAAACTAGATGGCATCACTGGTATTGCCAGCACCTCTGGAATCAATGCCAAAGGGATGCTGAATGTTCACGGTGTTGTTGAGTACGACGGCACCGCTGTTGCGAAGAACACGACTGGTAATGCCAAGGCCCGAGTTGGAACAGACGACCTTCCTTTGCAGGATATGGTCGGCACACTGCTTGTGAATTCTGGTCCGAAGAGCGGCAGTGCCGGCATGCATGTGAGTGGTAAATCAACCGCAGATACTGTTGCAAAAGCAACCACACATTCTGGCAAAGCTGTTGCTTCTGTGGATTCTGATCCTGTCAAAGGTGTCAAGAGCAATGCCGGAACGCTTTATATGTCGAAAGGAGATCTTTCGGTTGATGGTGATGCGACATTTACGGCAGATGTTGATTCTCGATCGACTGGATCGAGTGGTTCAGGAGGTAAGTCTTCTGCATCTGCTGATGTCTCGAATGTGGTTGGTGTTGATCTTTCCCAGCTTGATAGTAGAGAGAAAGCAAGTGCGAATCAGCTTAAAGCAGCTGGTCATATCGATGTTGACGGTCACGTTGACACAACGCTCAATGCGCAAGCTGTCAATACAACAGGGCGATCGACTGCATCAACAACAACCAGTCTGCAAAAGGGTGTTTTGATCAGTGACAACGATAATTCTTTCCCCCCTTCTAACGATAGTACGGTTGTTCGAGGCAGCTCTGTCGATATTGAGGGTGGTGTCATTAGCACATCAATTGCCAATGCAGTCAGCCATGGTGGTGGAGGTGCATTTGCCAGTGCGGATGCGGTTAACCCTAAGAATGTTGATGTTAGGGATAGAAACTTCTCAACATTTGGCGGTGAGACTGTTGGTGTTGATGTCGACAAGGTTGTTTCCAAGTCTGACTTGAAATTAAACGGCAGTGTCGAAACAAAATACGATGTTGATGCCAAGAATACCCACGGGAAAGCGCTAGCTTCCTCGGCTGCACTTCAGGTGACGGGTGTTTTGAACAATGTTGCCAAAGGAGCAGATGTTGACATCGACGGTAGTGCAACCGTTGAGCAAGATGTGTTTGCTAAAACCGTTGGTGGAGGGAATGCGAAGGCAACAATCACCTCTGGCCCTGATTTCCCATCGAAGGCACCTGGTCCAAAGCTTGATGGCATCACTGGTATTGCCAGCACCTCTGGAATCAATGCCAAAGGGACGCTGAATGTGGACGGTGTTGTTGATTACGACGGCACCGCAGTTGCGGAGAATACGACTGGTAATGCCAAGGCCCGAGTTGGAACAGACGACCTTCCTTTGCAGGATATGGTCGGCACACTGCTTGTGAATTCTGGTCCAAAGAGCGGCAGTGCCGGCATGCATGTGAGTGGTGACTCCACCGCTGACACTGTTGCCAAAGCAACCACACATTCTGGCAAAGCTGTTGCTTCTGTGGATTCTGATCCTGTCAAAGGTGTCAAGAGCAATGCCGGAACGCTTTATATGTCGAAAGGAGATCTTTCGGTTGATGGTGATGCGACATTTACGGCAGATGTTGATTCTCGATCGACTGGATCGAGTGGTTATGGAGGTAAGTCCTCTGCGTCTGCTGATGTCTCGAATGTGGTTGGTGTTGATCTTTCTCAGCTTGATAGTGCACCATCGAGATTCTCGAAGAAGTCAGTACCTGCGAATGAACTGAAAGCAGCGGGTCATGTCGAAGTCGACGGCCACGTTGACACAACGCTCCATGCGCAAGCCGTCAATACATCAGGGCGATCGATTGCATCAACAACAACCAGTCTGCAAAAGGGTGTTTTGATCAGTGACAACGATAATTCTTTCCCCCCTTCTAACGATAGTACGGTTGTTCGAGGTGGCTCTGTAGATATTGAGGGTGGTGTCACTAGCACATCAATCGCCGAGGCAGTCAGCCATGGTGGTGGAGGTGCATTTGCCAGCGCGGATGCAGTTAATCCGAATAATGTTGATGTTAGGGATAGAAACTTTTCAACATTTGGTGGTGAGACTGTTGGTGTTGATGTCGACAAGGTTGTTTCCAAGTCTGACTTGAAATTAAACGGCAGTGTTGAAACAAAATACGATGTTGATGCCAAGAATACCCACGGGAAAGCGCTAGCTTCCTCGGCTGCACTTCAGGTGACGGGTGTTTTGAACAATGTTGCCAAAGGAGCAGATGTTGACATCGACGGTAGTGCAACCGTTGAGCAAGATGTGTTTGCTAAAACCGTTGGTGGAGGGAATGCGAAGGCAACAATCACCTCTGGCCCTGATTTCCCATCGAAGGCACCTGGTCCAAAGCTTGATGGCATCACTGGCATTGCTAGCACCTCTGGTATCAACGCCAAAGGGACGCTGAATGTGGACGGTGTTGTTGATTACGACGGCACCGCAGTTGCGGAGAATACGACTGGTAATGCCAAGGCCCGAGTTGGAACAGACGACCTTCCTTTGCAGGATATGGTCGGCACACTGCTTGTGAATTCTGGTCCCAAGAGTGGAGGCGACATGCACATCAGTGGTGACTCCACCGCTGACACTGTTGCCAAAGCAACCACCCATTCTGGCAAAGCTGTTGCTTCTGTGGATTCTGATCCTGTCAAAGGTGTCAAGAGCAATACCGGTACGATCTATAAGTCGAAAGGAGATCTTACGGTTGATGGTGATGCGACATTTACGGCAGATGTTGATTCTCGATCGACTGGATCGAGTGGTTATGGAGGTAAGTCTTCTGCGTCTGCTGATGTCTCGAATGTGGTTGGTGTTGATCTTTCTCAGCTTGATAGTGCACCACCGAGATTCTCGAAGAAGTCGGTACCTGCGAATGAACTGAAAGCAGCGGGTCATGTCGAAGTCGACGGCCACGTTGACACAACGCTCCATGCGCAAGCCGTCAATACATCAGGGCGATCGATTGCATCAACAACAACCAGTCTGCAAAAGGGTGTTTTGATCAGTGACAACGCTGCTGGAGGCCCACCTGTTAATGCTCAACAATATTTGATTGCAAGAGATGTTGTGGCTCCGGGCTATGGAGATGGCTCGCCGAATGAGACATCATCGCCAAGCACGGTTGTTCGAGGTAGCTCTGTAGATATTGAGGGTGGTGTCACCAGCACATCAATTGCCAATGCAGTCAGCCATGGTGGTGGAGGTGCATTTGCCAGTGCGGATGCGGTTAACCCTAAGAATGTTGATGTTAGGGATAGAAACTTCTCAACATTTGGCGGTGAGACTGTTGGTGTTGATGTCGACAAGGTTGTTTCCAAGTCTGACTTGAAATTAAACGGCAGTGTCGAAACAAAATACGATGTTGATGCCAAGAATACCCACGGGAAAGCGCTAGCTTCCTCGGCTGCACTTCAGGTGACGGGTGTTTTGAACAATGTTGCCAAAGGAGCAGATGTTGACATCGACGGTAGTGCAACCGTTGAGCAAAATGTGTTTGCTAAAACCGTTGGTGGAGGGAATGCGAAGGCAACAATCACCTCTGGCCCTGATTTCCCATCGAAGGCACCTGGTCCAAAGCTTGATGGCATCACTGGTATTGCCAGCACCTCTGGAATCAATGCCAAAGGGACGTTGAATGTGGACGGTGTTGTTGAGTACGACGGTACCGCTGTTGCGAAGAACACGACTGGTAATGCCAAGGCCCGAGTTGGAACAGATGACCTTCCTTTGCAGGATATGGTCGGCACACTGCTTGTGAATTCTGGTCCTAGAAGTGGAGGTGATATGCACATTGGTGGTGTATCCACTGCTGAGCTTGTCGCTGACGCAAAAACAGGAACTGGTTCGGCGAAGGCTTTAGTGAATGCAGATCCTGTTAAAGGTGTTAAGGGAAATCCAGGTGTTCTGTTTAGAGCAAATGGTGACCTTCACGTTGATGCAACTGCCGAAATTATTGTGCAAGCTAATTCGTTTGCCGTTGGTGGTAGTGGAGAGAGGAGTGCAGCCAATGTTCAGACAACGAATGTGATCGGCTTCGATTTAAGCCCTCTTGATTCAGCACGTTCCTCTTACGAGCCTGCACGTGCCAACGCTAAAGGTGATATTCATCTTGGTGGAGTTGCCTCCGCAGACCTGGCCTCAGATTCTGAGATTACAACGGGCAATGCAAGTGCAGATGTTGCTAGTGAATTAGTGGTTGGTGTTAATGCACAGAGCATCCTTTCAAAGGGATCAGGCACTATATCCGGTAGTGCAATCAATGTATCCACAGCCTCTTCCTCAACTACTACAGGTAAATCTGATGCTTCGGTGCTCAATATAAAAACGTCTGGAATTAGTCTATTGAGTTCCAATGACATTTCGATTAAAGGTAATGGCAGTGTTGAAGGTGATGGCATTGTGAGCGGGTACAGTGATGCCTATGCGGTCACTGGTAACGCGACTTCTGATGCTCAAATGAGTGCAAATGGTATTGACCTTGGCTATGAGTCGCAAATTAGGATTAAAGGGGAAGGTGGCGTTACAGGCAAGGGATATGTTGGAGAGCCCATCTATGAATATGAGGACTACTTGGTTCTCTCACCGTTCATTATCTCCTCGGAGACAACAACAGGAAATAGCGTATCTACGTCAGATTTCTCTGCTTCCGGTATCAGTGGTGATGACCTTAGTTTGGTCAAGGTGTCTAGCGGAGATGTTAAGGGTACTGGAGCAGCTATTGTTAACACAAGCAGCTCTACTCATCACGGGTCAACTTCTAGTGCAACTTCAGATTTGAGTATCTTTGGCATTAAGAATGTAGATAATATTACAATTAGTTCGCCTGGTGCTATAGAAGGTCGGGCTCTTGGAATTGCCGAGACTGAGGCATTGAATGTTACCGGTGATGCTCATGCTAGTAGCACAATCAGTGCTATTGGTATTGATAGCAGCACAATCCATTCAAGTGGTGAGATTAATGGTGTTGCTACTATCAGTCAAACCGTTACTGCGAAAACTGTAACGGGCAGTGCTTCGGCTCGTGCGATATCAGGACCTATTATTGGCATTAATTCCAGTACGATCAATAGCAGAGGAGATCTAACGATTACTGCTACAGCTTCTTTGGATACTGTTGCCTACTCGGAAAGCATTTGATTATTTCTCGTGTAGTGCGTGAACCGTATGGATAAGGCCCTTTGGTTCTGATTCGTTTGTTTTTAGCCCCTGCATAAAGCGGGGGCTTTTTGTTGCTGTATTGCCCAATCGACTTTTGGCGTGGGTTGCATTCCCGACCAAAGTCGGAACACCTGCAAATCCATGCATCTTTTTTGGCTATCAACAGGAGTGCCCCTTCTTAAGGAGATGCTGAAAAAAACTCTCGACATGGATTAGTGGATATCATTCTCAATGAGGCAGTAGGATCTCTCTATGCGTTAGAGAGGAAGAAAGGTTTTATTAGTGAAGTTGAATCCAAAGTTTAGTTTGAGCTTTGCTTGCTTCCAAGGCCGAGCAGCGTTTTTTCGACGTCACGTAATCTTTCCCCTTGAAGTGCCTTAAAATATCTGGATAAAAGGCCATATTCGCTCGTGGACGCTGACTTTCGGGATCTGTTAGACAAATTTACTGCCTTGGGAGGCATTGCAGATAATGTTTATCAAAGAGTAGGACAGTATGGGCGAGGTGTATTCCCCATTGATTCATCACGCATGGCGAAGATTATGACGCCTAAGAATCTTTTTGTTAATGTTGACAACTTATGCCTCGATGGTGATCATGTTGTGATTAAAGACGGCAGTTGCTATACCGCTAAAGAAATTGCGTTTTTAGAATTATACTGGAATAATTATTCTTGGGGCAATGGTGGCAACAATGACTCTTTTTCTTTTTTGAAGTTCATTGAGTTGTTGCAGGAGCCGATTAAGAAACAGCTTTTGGCTAACGGTTTTGTTGACGCAACTCTTCTTAGTTATCGTGTAGACAATGATTCCTTGTTGAAAAGATTTGTCAGTGAAAGATGTGTCAAATTTGAAGATCAGATTGTTATTGCTCCCGTATGGGAATTCGTGAACCATAGCTCTTTTGCTGCTCCGCTAAGAATAACTCCTTGTGGTGTGGAAACTCCACCAATGGAGCCTAGTTGCGAAGAGATATTGCTTAAATATAGTGTAGAAAATAGCCCAATGAGTATGTGGATGAAGTACGGTTTTGCATGTGAATGTATTGTTGCATATAGTATTCCATTCAACATTAATATAGGTGATCAGGCGCTCGCTATCAGATGCGCTGGTCGGTTTGCCTTAGATTCTAAGGAAAAAACAAGCTTCTCTGTGGATGGCGATGTTCTTTCGATTAAGTTGCTGCCCGTTGGGTGTTTGTCTAATGCTCTTCCGCGGGAAAACTTTAAGTCGATTCTGTCTTCTGTTGGCTTGTCAGCTGATGTAGCGAGTAGCTTATTCGCCAAGATTCGCGAAGTGAATATACAAGCCAGGCGTGATCTGATTGATTCTCTCCAGGAATCGGGTTTTGGCGAAAAAGATCAACTGTATAAGGCTTTGATGTACGAAATTGAGTTGATCGAAAATTCACCGATTGATTGACTCTGCCGTGGAGATAATGTTTTTTGCGAAATCTTTTCCTAGTGATGAAATTGCTTCTATGTACGTTAAATCATTTAGAATCTCTTGGTCATGCTCAAGTGCTCTACGAGCCGTAGATTTTAGGGCTAGAAGATCTCCTTCTCCGTAGGAGCTGAATAGATTCATGAGGGCATCAGGATTATTAGGTTTGAGCTCGAGTGATTTGAGAGTGGAGGTAAGAGCCTGATCGAGGTTGCCGAGTTCTTTGTAGATGCCGCCCAGATTCATGAGGGCATCAGGATTATCAGGTTTGAGCTCGAGTGATTTGAGAGTGGAGGTAAGAGCCTGATCAAGGTTGCCGAGGTCTTTGTAAATGCCGCCCAGATTCATGTGGGTAGTGGGGTGATCAGGTTTGAGTTCAAGTGATTTGAGAGTGGAGTTAAGAGCCTGGTCGAGGTTGCCGAGGTCTTTGTATATGCCCCCCAGATTCATGTGGGTAGTGGGGTGATCAGGTTTGAGCTCGAGTGATTTGAGAGTGGAGGCAAGAGCCTGATCAAGGTTGCCGAGGTCTTTGTAGATGCTGCCCAGGTTCATGTGGGCAGTGGGGTGATCAGGTTTGAGCTCGAGTGATTTGAGAGTGGAGGCAAGAGCCTGGTCAAGGTTGCCGAGGTCTTTGTAGATGTCGCCCAGATTCATGCGGGCATCTGGATTATCAGGTTTGAGCTCGAGTGATTTGAGAGTGGAGGCAAGAGCCTGGTCAAGGGTGCCGAGGTCTTTGTAGATGCTGCCCAGATTCATGAGGGCATCAGGATTATCAGGTTTGAGCTCAAGTGATTTGAGAGTGGAGGCAAGAGCCTGGTCAAGGTTGCCGATAGCTATGTGTAAGCCTCCTAAGTTGGTGTAAGCATCTGGGTGATTAGGGTCTATTTGTATAGCTTTTTTGTAAAGCGAGATTGCTTCTTCCGTGCGCTGGCTTGTTTGGCAAATAATCCCTAGATTTGAAAATAATGCGATATTTAAGATTCCGGAATTAATAGCTGCTCTGTAAGCCTTCTCGGCGTTCTTTAGGTCTCCCTGAGCGTGGTGGTTAATTGCGTTCTTCAGAAGACTGTACCCATTCGTTTGTGGCTTTTGCTGAGGTCTTTTCTTCTTACTTTTTTTTTGATCTCCGAATCCCGCCATCTGTCGCATTGTCTATTTACAAATCCTAAGCCAACTATCAAGCCACTTTCATTTCTTCTCGATCTGCTTAGTCGTTCTCCAACCCATCTCCGCAACGGATTTCTGGCGATCAAGTTTTTGTCGGATGTGTAGTGACCGAACCCTGAACAGTCCTCACCACCACTTCTGACGGTTCTCCCGCCCCACAGCGCAGAAGTTGGTCGAAGCCTGGGATGCAGACCCAAACAACAACTCTCAGTTGGAAGAGGGGCTATCCGAGTTGAAGGCTGAACGGTAGAAGTTCAAGGCCTAAGAGCAGAGATTCCCGCTGATCCATTGCGGCGACTGGGGAGTCCGAAATCGTAGAGTTAGCTGATTCGCTGGCCATCCGTTCTACAGACGGTTGGCCAGCATCCTTCATCCCCACGCAAACAGGACCTGATGGCGACCACAGACATCTTCATGCCTGCCCTCAGTTCCACCATGACGGAGGGGAAGATCGTGGAGTGGTTGAAGCAGCCTGGCGACAAGGTCGCCCGGGGGGAGTCGGTTCTTGTCGTTGAGTCCGACAAAGCCGACATGGACGTCGAGTCGTTCCAGGATGGCTACCTCGCTGCCGTCTTGATGCCTGCGGGTAGCACGGCACCGGTGGGCGAAACCATCGGTCTGATTGTTGAGACCGAAGCTGAGATCGCCGACGCTCAGGCCAAGGCCCCCAGCGCACCTGCTGCAGCTTCGGCGCCCGCCCCGGCTCCGGCACCGGCTCCCACGCCAGCTGCGGTCCAGGCCCCAGCGCCGACCCCCGCCCCGGCTCCGGCTCCTGTCGCCCCCCCAGCGCCATCGGCACCGGTGGTGAACGATGGCCGCATCGTGGCGAGCCCCCGGGCCAAAAAGCTGGCCTCCCAGATGGGAGTGGACCTGGCCACGGTGCGCGGCAGCGGCCCCCATGGCCGGATTCAGGCGGAAGACGTTGAGCAGGCCACCGGGCAGCCGATCTCCGTGCCCCGCGTTGCGGAAGGAACAGCTCCCGCAGCTGCCGCCGGTGGCGCAGCGGCTGCAGTGGCCCCGGCAGCTCCGGCGGGCAACAGCTTCGGCCGGCCCGGAGAGACCGTGGCCTTCACCACCCTGCAGGGTGCTGTGAATAAAAACATGGAGGCGAGCCTGGCGGTTCCCTGTTTCCGTGTCGGTTACACCATCACCACCGACAAGCTGGATGCCTTCTACAAACAGGTGAAGCCCAAGGGCGTCACGATGACGGCGCTGCTGGCCAAGGCTGTGGCCGTCACCCTGGCGCGCCACCCGCAGGTGAATGCCGCCACCACCGCCGCTGGTATGGCCTACCCCGCCGACGTCAACGTTGCTGTTGCCGTTGCCATGGGAGACGGTGGCTTGATCACACCGGTGCTGCGCAATGCCGATCGCACCGATCTCTACGAGATGTCGCGTCAGTGGGGGGATCTGGTCAAGCGCTCCCGCAGCAAGCAGCTGCAGCCTGAGGAATACACCACGGGCACCTTCACCCTCTCCAACCTCGGCATGTTCGGTGTTGATCGCTTCGACGCGATTCTTCCCACCGGCACCGGTGCCATTCTCGCCGTCGCCGCATCACGCCCCACGGTGGTGGCGGGCAAAGACGGCTCCATCGCCGTCAAGCGTCAGATGCAGGTGAACCTCACGGCGGACCACCGGGTGATCTACGGCGCCGATGGTGCCGCGTTCCTGAAGGATCTCGCTGAGCTGATCGAGACCCGCCCGGAAAGCCTGGCGCTCTGATCGCTCGCCTGCATGGCAGATCCCAGGGACCATCAACTCAGCAGCTACGACTACCTGCTGCCGCCCGAGCGCATCGCCCAGGCACCGGTGGAACCGCGGCACAGTGCCCGGTTGTTGATGGTTCCCCCCCAGGGGGAACCCCCCTCGGCGGCAGGCCATGGCCAGGTGTGGGACCTGCTCGAGCTCCTGCAGCCCGGTGATCTGCTGGTGGTGAATGACACCCGGGTGCTCAAGGCCCGCCTGGCGGTACGCCGTTCCGGAGGTGGGCTGTCTGAATTGCTGGTGCTGGAGCCGCGGGGGGAGGGCCGCTGGCTGTGTCTGGCCCGCCCCGCCAAGCGCATGCGGCCCGGTGACCGCCTCACGATTGATGGCACCGAGATCAGCCTGGAGGTGATCGCTGAAGATCCCGCCAGTGGTGGCCGGGTGGTGCAGTTCCCAAGCGATTGCAGGGATGCCGAAACCATTGAGGGCTTGCTCAATGACGTGGGCGAGGTACCGCTACCGCCCTACATCGAACGGCACGATCCCAGCGACAGCCAGCGTTATCAGACCCGCTACGCCGATCGCCCCGGTGCGGTGGCTGCTCCGACGGCCGGACTGCACTTCAGCGATGAGCTGCTGGCGGGCTTGCAGCAGAACGGGGTGGATCTGGCCCGGATCACCCTGCATGTGGGGCTTGGCACTTTTCGCCCCGTTGAAACGGAGGATCTCACCGCCTTGGAGCTTCACAGTGAATGGGTTGATGTCAGCCCCGCTGTGGTGGAGGCCGTGCAGGGGTGCCGAGGCCGTGTGATTGCCGTGGGCACCACAAGTGTTCGCGCCCTGGAGGGAGCCGCTCAAGCCCATGGCGGTGTTCTCAAGCCCTACACGGGGCCGGTGGATCTGGTGATTCAGCCGGGTTATCAGTTCAAGGTGATTCAAGCCCTGCTCACCAACTTCCACCTGCCCAAAAGCTCCTTGCTGTTGTTGGTGAGTGCCCTGATCGGCCGGGACACCCTGCTGAAGCTCTATGCCGAATCAATTGAGAGGAACTATCGCTTTTTCTCCTATGGCGATGCGATGTGGATTGATGTGGCCGCCGTCCAGCCCCAGGCCCGCCCATCGGCACGCTGAGGCCTGAACAGTTAACGGTGAGGACATAAAAAAGCCCCGTCAACGACGGGGCCAAGGCCTCTGCTTGGGGTAGCTCAGACCGCCACCGGTTGCTCGATGATGCCGGTGGGCACATCAGCGAACATCACCGAGGAGAGGTAACGCTCAGCCAGGTCGGGCAGCACCACCACGATGGTTTTGCCGGCGTACTCCTCCTTCTCCGCCAGACGAATAGCCGCTGCGGCGGCGGCTCCGCAGGAGATGCCCACCAGCAGGCCTTCCTCCTGGGCCAGGCGCAGGGCCATGGCAACGGATTCTTCGTTGGTCACCTGCTCCACCTTGTCGACCACGGAGAGGTCGAGGTTTTGGGGGATGAAGCCGGCACCGATGCCCTGAATCTTGTGGGGCCCGGGCTTGACGGCCTCACCATTCATGGTCTGGGTGATCACCGGGCTGTTGGTGGGTTCAACGGCCACGGATTCGATCGCCTTGCCCGCTTCATTTTTGATGTAACGGGAGACGCCGGTGATGGTGCCACCGGTGCCGACGCCGGCCACGAGCACGTCAATGGCGCCATCGCAGTCGTTCCAGATTTCAGGACCGGTGGTCTTGAAGTGGATTTCGGGGTTAGCGGGATTGTCGAACTGGCCGGGCATGAAGTATTTAGCCGGATCGCTCTCGGCGATTTCCTTGGCCTTGGCAATCGCACCGGGCATGCCCTTGGCGGCCTCGGTGAGGATCAGCTCGGCCCCGAGCACGGCCATGACGCGTCGCCGCTCGATCGACATCGACTCGGGCATCGTCAGGATCAGTTTGTACCCACGGGCGGCGGCGGTGAAGGCCAGAGCGATGCCAGTGTTTCCGGAGGTGGGCTCAACAATCACCTTGCCTTCGGTGAGTTTGCCGCTCTTTTCTGCGTCCCAGATCATGTTGGCGCCGATCCGGCACTTGACGCTGTAGGCGGGGTTGCGCCCCTCAACCTTGGCCAGCACTGTGGCCTTGCAGTTTTTGGTGACGTTGTTCAGCTTGACCAGCGGGGTGTTGCCGATGGCCTGGCTGTTGTCGTCGTAAATGCGGGACATGAAGCTGATGTAGAGGGGCCCGAAGAAATCAAACTAATGATCAAAAGCCTCTCCTCACCCGGTTGTTAAGGGCTTTTTCAGAGTCTCACCGGACTCTGCGTCAGCAAACGCTTGCTCAAACCGCATCCACAGCGCATCGGGGTCTTCCAGCCCCACCGACACGCGGAGCAGATCCGCCGGCACACCACACTGCTCGGCCCAGCTCAATTCGTCGTAATGAGCCAGTTGGGTATATGGGCAAACCAGGCTGAAATGGGTGCCAAGGCTGGGCCCCTTGCTGATCCGAAGGGCGTCGTAGACCCGCTTGGAGTGCTCTTGGCCTCCCTTCAGTTCAAAGGAGAGCAGGCAGCCGTGGCCGGCCCCGCTGCGCATCAAGGCGCGGAAGTTGGGGCAGCTCTTTGGATGCAGCACCCGTTGCACGGCCGGATGGCTGTCAAGCCGTTCCGCCAGAAGCAGGGCGTTCGCATCGAGTTGCGGCACTCGCTGGAGCACATCCCGGCTGGCGATCTCCAGGGCGATGGCATCGGCATCGCTGAGGGGGGCGATGGCTGGAACCGCCGCCAGCAGGGAGGCCGCCCAGGGCGATTGCGGGCTCACCAGCACACTGCCCGCCATCACATCACCGCGGCCGGCGAAGCTCTTGGTGAGTGAGGTGAAGATCAGATCGGCGTAGGGCAGGGCGTTGAGGTTGATGCCGGTGCCGATCGTGTCATCGGCAATCACTGGAATGCCGCGGCTGCGGGCCAGGGCCGACATGCCGGGCAGATCCACGCAGCGCAGCAGCGGATTGCTGGGCAGCTCCACGATCACGGCCGCCGGCTGGAGCTGATCCAGGGCCGTTTCCACCTCGGTGAGGCTCTGCGGTTGCAACAGCTCGCCTCCGTGAAACACCACCTGCGGCTGCTTCAGCACATCCACGTAGGGAAAGCCCAGCTGCAGGGTGGGCCGACCCGGCCGCAGCGTCTGGATGGCGCTGAGTGCCGCATACAGGCCGGCCATCCCCGCTGGATGCAGGCTGATCTGCTGGCCATCGACGCCATGGATGCCAGCCAAGCGCTTTCGAATCAGCTCGCGGGCCGCGTCGCCGGATGTGCTGCTGGGGGATGTCTCTTTCCCCAGGGCGATGGCGGCCTGGCGGGAGGAGAGGCCCAGGCCGGTGTGCTGCCAGAACGCTTTGGCATGGGGGCTTGCCGCTGCATCACTGCGCAGGCAGGTCACCCCAGCAATGGCAATCAGCTCCGAGCGGCTCTCCGGTGCCTTGCGTTGGCAGTGGGCCAGAGCTGCCTGGGCTGCCGCTTCGGTGGGGTAGGGCCAGACCGTGGTGCCTGCAAGCTCCGAAGGCTGAACCAGTTGTTGGATCAGTGGATGCAGGCCGAAGCGGGGATAGATCGTCTGCAGGGCATCGCGGCAGGCCGGATCCTTCTCCTCGTAGGCGATCACATCGCGCCAGCGCGGCAGCGCCACAGACACCGCATGGGGGGAGTCGGGTAAGGGATGGCCGAGATCAGAGCCCTGCCAGGCCGGATCGTTGAGCAGATTGCGGGGACTCACGCCAGCAGCTCCAGGGCCTGGTCCAGATCGGCCTGTAGATCGGCGAGGTCTTCGCAGCCCACCGAGAAGCGCACCAGGCCATCGTCGATGCCCAGCTTGGCCTTCACCTCGGCGGATACCGCGGCGTGGGTCATGGTGGCGGGGTGGCAGATCAGGCTTTCGATGCCGCCCAGGCTTTCGGCCATGGTGAACCAGCGCAGTTGTTTGCAGAGGGCATAGGTCTGCTCCTGGCTGGCGTTGAAGCTCACCGTCACGATCGCGCCGCCGGCGCTCATCTGACGGATCGCCACCTGGTGCTGCGGGTGATCGCTTCGTTGGGGGTAACGCACCCAGTTCACCTTGGCGTGCCCCGCCAGTTGATCGGCCAGGGCTGCGGCATTGGCCATCTGCTGCTTGAGCCGCAGCGGCAGGGTCTTGATGCCCCGCGTGATCAGCCAGCAGTCAAAGGGGGAGGGCTGCAGGCCCAGGGCCTTCTGGGAGAACACCATCTTCTGGTGCCACTCAGGATCGTTGGTGCAGACGGCCCCACCGAGGGCATCGGAATGGCCGTTGATGTATTTGGTGGTGCTGGTGAGCGAGAGGGTGGCGCCCAGCTCCAGAGGGCGCTGCACCAGGGCGGTGGCAAAGGTGTTGTCCACCACCACGGGGATGCCGAGGGGTTGGGTGATGGCGCAGACCGCCTCCAGGTCGATCACCTTGAGCAGGGGATTCGTGGGGCTCTCCAGCCACACCATCGCCGGCTTCTGGGCTTGGATCTGCTCCAGTGCGGCCGGCTGGGTGAAGTCCACCCAAGCGGTTTTCAGGCCGAACTTGGCGAACACCTGCTCGAACAGCCGTACGGTGCAGCCGTAGAGGTTCTCTTCGCAGAGCACCAGATCACCCTGCTTCAGCTGGGACACCACGGCGGTGATGGCGCTGACGCCGGAGGCGAAGACGGTGGCGTGGGCGCAACCTTCAACCGAAGCGAGCACCCCATCAAGGATGCGGAAGTTGGGGTTGCCGGAACGGGTGTAATCAAATCCGCCAGCGTTGCCATGGGCAAAGGTGCTGGTGGGGAAGATCGGCGGCATCACCGTGCCGGTGTCTCCCGCAAAGCTGTCGCCGTGGTGGATCACCCGGGTGTTTAGGCCTGTGTTCACGGACGATCCATCGATTCGGACAGGCTAAGAAATCGCCTCTCCCATCCCAATAAAAAACCCCCGCCGTATGGCGAGGGTTGATGACGATCGTTTGGGTTGAACCGTTGGATCAGTCGAGGTCGGGCATGCCGAGCACAGGCTCTGCCTGACGGTCGATGCCTTTCTCGAAGCCAGCAGCAGCAGCGCGAGCGCGGCCGGCGTGCCAAAGGTGACCAACCAAGAAGAAGAATGCGAGCACGAACTGCGCTGCACCCAGCCATTGGCGGAGGTTCACGTAGTTCACCGAATTGGGTTCGGTGATGATGCCGCCCACGGAGTTGAGAGACGCGTTGGGAGCGTGGGTCATGTACTCAGCCGCACGGCGCACTTGCCAGGGCTGAATGTCGTTTTGCAGCTTGTCGAGGCTGAGACCGTTGGGGCCACGCAGGGGCTCCAGCCAGGGACCACGGAAGTCCCAGAAGCGCATGGTTTCACCGCCGAAGATGATTTCACCGGTGGGTGAGCGCATCAGGTACTTACCCAGGCCGGTGGGGCCCATGGCGGAACCGATGTTGGCGCCGAGGCGCTGGTCACGCACCAGGAAGGTGAAGCTCTGAGCCTGGGATGCCTCAGCGTTGGTGGGGCCCCAGAACTCGGAGGGATAGGCGGTGTTGTTGAACCAGATGTAGGCCGAAGCGATGAAGCTCATGAAGCTCAGAGCGCCAAGGCTGTAGCTCAGGTAGGCCTCACCGTTCCAGATGAAGGCGCGACGCACCCAGCCGAAGGGCTTGGTGATGGCGTGCCAAATGCCACCGAAGATCAGGGTCAGACCCAGCCAGATGTGGCCACCGATGATGTCCTCCATGGAATTCACACCGATGATCCAGCCCTCGCCACCGAAGGGAGCACGGAACAGATATCCGAAGATCACGCCCGGATCGAGGGTGGGGTTGGTGATCAGGCGCACATCACCTCCACCGGGGGCCCACGTGTCGTAAACGCCGCCGAAGAACATGGCCTTGAAGACCAGCAGCAGGCAGCCGACGCCCAGAAGGATTAGGTGATAACCAATGATGTTGGTCATCTGGTTCTTGTCACGCCAGTCCTGGGAGAAGAAGGAGGAATAGTTCTCCAGGATCTCCGGACCACGCAGGGCGTGATACAGGCCGCCGAGACCGAGCACGGCGGAGCTGATCAGGTGCAGAACACCGACCACGAAGAAGGGGAAAAGATCAGTGACCTCACCGCCGGGGCCCACGCCATAGCCAAGGGTGGCGACGTGGGGCATGCAGATGAAGCCCTGCTCATACATGGGCTTGTCGAAGGTGAAGTGGCTCACCTCGAACAGCATCATCGCGCCGGCCCAGAACACCATCAGACCGGCGTGGGCCACGTGGGCACCCAGCAGTCGGCCGGACAGGTTGATCAGACGGGCGTTGCCAGACCACCAGGCATACCCGGTGGAGGGGAGGTCTTTGCCGCCAGTGGCGCCAAGACCGGGATTAGAGAGCGTTACCACGGGGCAGAACCTCTTCAGGGAAGACGAAGTTTTCGTGCGGCTGGTCAGCCGGTGCCATCCAGGCACGCAGACCTTCATTCAGAAGGATGTTCTTGGTGTAGAAGGTCTCGAATTCGGGATCTTCTGCAGCGCGGATTTCCTGGGACACGAAGTCGTAGGCGCGCAGGTTGAGGGCCAGGCCGATGATGCCAATGGAGCTGGTCCACAGGCCCATCACAGGCACGAAAAGCATGAAGAAGTGCAGCCAGCGCTTGTTGGAGAAGGCGATTCCGAAGATCTGACTCCAGAAGCGGTTGGCGGTGACCATGGAATAGGTCTCTTCTTCCTGGGTGGGCTCGAACGCCTTGAAGGTGTTGGCCTGCTCGCCGTCCTCAAACAAGGTGTTTTCCACGGTGGCGCCGTGGATGGCGCAAAGCAGTGCACCGCCGAGGATGCCGGCGACGCCCATCATGTGGAAGGGGTTCAGGGTCCAGTTATGGAAGCCCTGGAGGAAGAGGAGGAAGCGGAAGATCGCAGCCACCCCGAAGGAGGGCGCGAAGAACCAGCTGCTCTGGCCGAGGGGGTACATCAGGAAGACGCTGACGAACACCGCAATCGGGCCGGAGAAGGCGATGGCGTTGTAGGGGCGGATGCCGACCAAACGAGCGATCTCGAACTGACGGAGCATGAAGCCGATCAGCGCGAAGGCGCCGTGCAGAGCCACGAAGGCCCAGAGGCCGCCGAGCTGACACCAGCGAACGAAGTCACCCTGGGCTTCCGGACCCCAGAGGAGGAGGAGGCTGTGACCCATCGCATCAGCGGGGGTGGACACAGCAGCGGTGAGGAAGTTGCAACCTTCCAGGTACGAAGAGGCAATGCCGTGGGTGTACCAGGAGGTGACAAAGGTGGTGCCGGTGAGCCAGCCACCGATGGCCAGGTAGGCCGTTGGGAAGAGAAGAATGCCGGACCAGCCGACAAAAACGAAGCGGTCGCGCTTGAGCCAGTCATCGAGGACGTCGAACCATCCCCGCTGAGGCGCGCGTCCTACAGCGATCGTCATGAGAGGTGAACGGTGCGGAAAACCGCAGGCTGTGGGATACGCCGAGACCTTAACAATCTTCATGGGCCCTGCGGGGCGCATTTGCTTGAGCTGAAACCCCTCGTATTCCTTTATTTCTTAGGGATTTTTTCTTATTCAGGCGCCCGGGCCACTCTGCGGTCACAATGGCGCTTCGTTCAGGCTGGGTCATGTCCGCAGCAGTGCTCGAGCAACCCGTGCTCGGCTCCCGTCGTCTCTCGAATTATCTGGTGGCCTCGGCCGTCACCATTGGCGGTGTGGGCTTCCTCCTGGCTTCGCTGTCGAGTTACCTCGGCCGCGATCTCCTCCCCCTGGGCCATCCCGCTGCTCTCGTGTTCGTCCCGCAGGGTCTGGTGATGGGCTTGTACAGCCTCGCTGCGGCATTGCTGGCCACCTACCTCTGGTACGTGATCGCCGTGAATGTGGGCGGCGGCAGCAACCGTTTCGACAAGGACGCTGGCGTGGTGACCATCAGCCGCCGTGGTTTCCGCAAGCCCGTGCTTGTGGAGATCCCCCTCAAGGATGTGAAGGCTGTGAAGGTGGAAGTGCGTGATGGTTTCAATGCACGACGTCGCATCGCTCTGAGAATTCAAGGACGACGCGACATGCCGCTCACCCGTGTTGGCGAACCCCTGCCGCTTGCTCAGTTGGAGCAGGACGGCGCCGAACTGGCGCGCTTCCTCGGCGTCAACCTCGAAGGGCTTTGATCGATGCGTCAATTTCGTTCCTGGTTGCTGTTGCTGGTCGTCCCCCTGCTGGTGAGTTGCAGTCCCTCACCGCGTGCCTCCGTTGTGACGGGCTGCGCCGATGCCCAGGCGGCTTGCCTGCAGGGGCTGGCCACCGTCATCGTGCAGACGAGCCAGGGCGAGTTCACGATCGAAGTGAATGGCGATGCCGCTCCGCTCACCTCCGGCAATTTTGTTGATCTGGTGCAGCGCGGCATCTACGACGGAACGATGTTCCACCGGGTTGTGCGTGAGCCCGTTCCCTTTGTGGTGCAGGGGGGCGACCCGCAATCCAGTGATCGATCGGTTCCCCTGGGGCAGCTCGGCACAGGCAACTTCGTTGACCCCACGAACGGCCAGGCGCGGATGATTCCCCTGGAGATCAAGTTTCGATCCGAACAGCAGCCCCGTTACAGCCGGGTCATCACCAACCCCGCAGAGCTGGATGACCTGGTGCTGCGCCATGATCGCGGGGCGGTGGCCATGGCCCGCTCCCCGTCTCCCGATTCCGCCAGCGCTCAGTTCTATGTGGCCCTGCGTCCCTTGCCGGAACTCGATGGTCGCTATGCCGTTTTCGGCCGAGTGGTGAATGGTATGGAGGTGGTGGATGCGATTCAGCAGGGAGATCGCATCATCAAGGCCGAAGTGAAGCAGTGAACTCAGGCCGGCACGCGGCTCTGGCTTGGGGACACCTTGAGCATCTCCGTGTTCACGCCTGAGGCCCGCTCAAGAGCCACCTTGCCGGTGCGGGCAATTTCGAGAATGCCAAAGGGAGCCATCAAGCGTTCAAGGGCCACCAATTTGCCTGGATCCCCCACCACCTCAAGGGTCATGGCTTCATCGGCCACGTCCACAACCTTGGCCCTGAACACCTGAACGAGTTCGAAAACGGCGCCGCGGGATGCCGCCGGTGCTGAAACCTTGAGCAGCATCAGCTCCCGTTCCACCGCCGGGCGCTGGGTCAGATCCAGCACCTGAAGCACATTCACCAGTTTGTCCAGCTGTTTGGTCATCTGCTGGAGGGTCTGGTCATCACCCTCAACGACCATGGTCAGGCGCGACTGCCCTTCGGCCTCCGCTGGGCCAACAGCGAGGCTGTCGATGTTGAAACCGCGTCGGGCGAAGAGTCCTGCAATCCGGCTGAGTGCGCCGGATTCGTCCTCAACCACCACCGAAAGGGTGTGTTTCATCGCCGCTGGTCGTCCCCTGCCGGTCTGGTCCTCCCAAGTTACGGTCCAGCCAGGGCAACACCACAGCAAGGAAGCAATCGGTTGCTTCGTCATGGGGGCAGTGACCGCAATGCTCCAGCACGCGCAGCTCGAGTTGTGGGTGGGTGGCTGCCACGGATTCCCCGATGCCCAGGGGCACGAATCGGTCCTCACGGCCCCAGATCAGCAGCATGGGCGCCCGAAGTTGCTCGAGCAGGGCGGGGGCGGTGGCGCCTCGGGGACGCAGCGCCATGCCCAGGCTCATGCCTCGGAGAGCCTGGGCTGCTGTGGGCCGTCGGGCAGGACGGGCCATCAGCTGAAGCAGCTCCTGATCGGATTGGATCGAACGGCAGTAGGCCCCCTGAAGCCCCGCCTTGAGCAGACCTGTGCGTGCGATCAAGGGCACCACAAGTTCAAGCGGCAGCAGGTGCAGCACCACCCAGAGCAGGCGCCGTTGCCAACGCCGTCGCCAGGGCGCCCGACGTTTCGGCAGCGGTTGGATCAGGGCGGGGTCCGGCAGGGGCGCCGCGACCACGGCTTGCACCCTCTCGGGCGCGAGCACCGCTGCGGTGAGTGCGGTCAGGCCCCCCAGGGAGTTGCCGATCACCACTGCCGGGCCTTGCACCACCTGGTCGAGGAACGTGCAGACTTGCTGCCCCCAGAGCCGGTTGTCCATGGGCCGCGCCGGTTGAGCGGATTGGCCGAAACCCAGGAGATCCAGGCTGTAGACCCGCCAACCTTGAGCAGCCAACTGCGGCCCGCAGTGGCGCCAGTGTCCGCTGGCGGCACCGAAACCGTGCAACAGCAGAACGGCGGGTGCCGCTTCCGGGCCGCTGACACGCCAGTGGCAGGGCCAGCCTCTCCACTCCCAGGTGCTCTGCACGCCCCACTCGGCAGTCTGGATAGCAGCAGACGGCACCCTTCTGAGCTCAACCGAACACCACTATCGCGAAGGTCTGGCTGAGCTCAGCCTGGGCCCCGGCTTTTTCAGGGCTGAGTCGCGTCCGGCCCGGGATCTGTCGGTGTTGCTGGCGCGCCATCAGCGCTCACGCGCAACGCGTTCCCTCCGCTGGCTTGATCTGATGGCCGGTTGCGGGATCCGGGCCCTGCGCTGGGGCCTGGAGGCCGTGGGCGGCCATGCGGCTGAGACAGAGCTCTGGATCAACGACGGGGATCCCGATCGCTTGGCGCTGATCCAGGCCAATCTGCAGCCGCTGCAGGGTGCAATCCGGCTCACGGCTGATGCTGCAGACACATTGCTGCACGGCGCGATTCTTAAGCGAAAGCGGTTCGATTTCATTGATCTCGATGCCTTCGGGGCGCCAGGGGCTTTGATCCAGCCGGCCCTACAGGCCTTGCGCTTCGAGGGCCTGTTGTTTCTGGCGTCCACGGATGGCCGTTCCCCCACCGGTCATGACCGTGTTGGCGCCATCCGCAGCCTCGGTGCCGCCGCCCGCGCCCATCCGGCCAGCTGGGAAATGGCCCTGCGGCAGCAGATCGGTTTGGTGGCGCGGCAGGCCTGGATGCTGGGGCACGGCCTGCAGCCGCTGTTCAGCTTCAGCGAAGGCCGAACCTTTCGCCTCGCCCTGCGCCTACGGCGCCGGATCCCCGCCGGTGATGAGCGGAATCTCGGGCTCGTGGCGCGTTGTGAACGCTGCGGTGCACAACGGTTTCAGCCTCTGCTGAAGCTCAGCGGTTGGCCGGCCTGTTCGTGCGCGGATGGTCAGGGGCGGTGGAGCGTCAGCGGCCCGTTGTGGATCGGCCCTTTGCAGGAGCCGCTTCTGCTGCTGCAGCTGATGGCCGATGCTCAAGAGTTGAATCGTCAACAGATCAGCCCCATTACCTTGCGCCTGATGCAGCGTCTGCAGGCTGATCCCGGCGATGGCCCCACGGTCTGGTCCACCGATGAACTGGCTCGGAGGCTGGGTCTGGGCGGACCGCCGGCCCTGGGCCGATTGGTGCGGGCGCTCCAGGCCGCCGGCCACCGCGCCAGCGCCAGCGGCGTCATGCCAGGCCAGGTGCGCACCGATGCTGAGCTGCCAGAGCTGTTACAGATCTGCACCAGCCTGCGGGGGGAAGGCCTTTAAATGGGCGGGTGATCGCTTTGCCCTGACCATGGCTGCTGAGATTTTTGGAACTGCTGCGATCTTCTGGGTGTTGATTCCCATCGGCCTCGCTGGCGGTGCATTGCTGCTGAAACTGCAGGGAGACGACTGAAGCAGCCGCTTGCAGACGGAGACCATTAGGCTCCTCGCTTCGCAAGGAAGGCGTTGATGCAACTGCTTGTGGTGGGTGGCACGGGCACCCTGGGACGACAGATCGCCCGTCGTGCCATTGATGCCGGCCACCAAGTGCGTTGCATGGTCCGGGTTCCCCGTAAAGCGGCCTTCCTTCAGGAATGGGGGTGTGAGCTGACCCGAGGAGACCTGCTGGAGCCCGACAGCCTCGATTACGCCCTGGAAGGCATGGATGCCGTGATTGATGCATCCACAAGCCGCCCCAACGACCCCCGCAGCATTTACGAAACGGATTGGGACGGGAAGCTCAACCTGCTCCGGGCCTGTGAGCGGGCCGGGATCAAGCGTTTTGTTTTCCTCTCCCTGCTGGGGGCGCACCAGCACCGCGATGTGCCCTTGATGGACATCAAGGCCTGCACCGAGAAGTTGCTGGAATCATCGGATCTGGATTACACGATCCTGCAAGGTGCAGCCTTCATGCAGGGGGTGATCAGCCAGTTCGCCATCCCGGTTCTGGAGAGCCAGACCGTGTGGGTCAGTGGCAGTCCCACGGCCATCGCCTACATGAACACCCAGGACATGGCCCGTTTCGCGGTTGCGGCCCTCGAGCGGCCGGAAACCGTGCGCAGCACGTATCCAGTCGTTGGCCCCAAAGCCTGGAACACCGGTGAGCTGGTGCAGCTCTGTGAGCGCTGCAGTGGCAAGACGGCCCGCGTGTTCCGGGTTCAACCTGTGCTGATCAACCTGATGCAGGGCATTGCCTCCTTCTTTGAGCCGGCCGTGAATGTGGCGGAGCGCCTGGCCTTTGCTGAGGTCACCGGCAGCGGTCAGACCCTCGATGCCCCCATGCAAACCAGTTATGCCGCCTTCGGGCTTGATGAAGCGGAGACCACAGGCATGGAGGACTACATCCGTGAGTACTACGACACGATCCTGAAACGGCTTCGTGAGATGGAAGCCGATCTGGACAAGGACGCCAAGAAAAAGCTGCCCTTCTGAACCTTGAACTGGCTTGGTTCTTTTGTACTGTTTCACTCATTGATTGTTTTCTGATGGCTGTCGCTCAGCTCAAAAACCTGCAGCGGCGTCTGCAGTTGTTGTCGGACGAGGCGGAACAGGGCCTCAACCGCGTCTGCGGCCATGAGCTGTGGAAGTCAGTGGGTCCTGATGCGGTGGATGGTGTGGCTGATCCGGATCGTCGGGCGGAAGCCAACTATTGGTATGGCCAGTGGAACGTGGTGCGCGAGCTGCAGGAGGCCATCGGCTGATGGCTGAGGCATGTTGTTCATCTCCGGAGCCCCAGTCTCTGGATCAAACCCAGGCGGTGCAGGCCCGCTATGGCGCAGCTGCGCAAGAGCAGGAAGCTTGCCTCTGCACGCCGGTTGGCTTTGATCCTGCCCTGCTTCGTGTGATTCCGAAGGCAGTTGTCGAGCGTGATTACGGCTGTGGTGATCCCACCCGTTGGGTGAAGCAGGGGGACCGCGTGCTCGACCTGGGCAGTGGCAGCGGCAAAAACGCTTTCATCTGCAGTCAGATTGTTGGTGCAACCGGGAGCGTCACCGGTGTTGATCGCAACGCCGACATGCTGGCCCTGTCCCGTGATGCGATTCCTGCCGTGGCCTCAGCCATTGGTTACGACAACGTTCGTTTCGTGGATGGAGCCATTGAGGCCCTCGATGCGCCTGATGCCACAGGAGAGCCCCTGATCGCGGATGCCTCCATCGATGTGGTGCTGAGCAACTGCGTGCTCAACCTGGTGAATCCATCGGCTCGAGAGAGGCTTCTCGCCAACATTCGCCGGGTCCTCGCCCCCGGCGGTCGCGTCGCCATCAGCGACATCGTCTGCGATCAGGCTGTGCCGCTGCGGTTGCAGCAGGACCCCGATCTCTGGAGTGGCTGCATCAGCGGTGCCTGGCAGGAGCAGGCTTTTCTGCAGGCGTTCGAGGCCCTTGGCTTTGAGCAGGTGCGCTACGTCGATCGCAGCGAGACGCCCTGGCGTGTGGTGGAGGGCATTGAATTCAGGGCGGTCACCCTCGTTGGGGCCCTCCCCGCCGGAGCCCAGAGCTCGAGCTGCTGCTGATCAGGCGGTTGAGCCTTTTCAGTTCGGCCGCGGTCACCTCACGCCACGCTCCCGGTTGAAGACCGGTGAGGTCCAGCGGAGGACCGTTGTCCATCAAGTCGATGCAGCAGCGCACCAAGCGCAACGTCGGCAGGCCGACAGCCGCCGTCATCCGGCGCACCTGCCGGTTTCGCCCCTCAGTGAGGGACAGCAGCAGCCAGCTGGTGGGGATGGCAGCGCGATAACGAATCGGAGGTGTTCTCTCGGGCAGCTGCGGTTCGTCTGGCCCTTGAAGCCAGCGTGCCTGCGCCGGCAGGGTGCGACGCCCCTGAACTACAGGGCCATCGCGAAGCTGTTGCAGTTGATGGGGGTTGGGGGTTCCTTCCACCTGGGCCCAGTAGCTGCGCCAGTGTCCAAAGCGAGGGTCGGTGAGGCGTTGTTGCAGGCGCCCGTTGCTGGTGAGGATCAGCAGGCCTTCACTGTCGGCGTCGAGGCGTCCGGCGGCGTACACATCGGGTACATCAACAAGGTCCCCCAGGCAGCTCCATCGGCTTCCGGCCTCCGGTGTGAATTGACTCAACACCCCGTAAGGCTTGTTCAGCAGCAGCGTCGTCAACTCAGCCTGCGTTTTCCCGCATTCTCCACAGGTTGACCACACCAATGGAGATCAGAAGCAGACCGATATCCATGCTCAACGGTGGAAGAATCACGGCAGGGGAGTGAGAGGTCGGCGTCGGAGCTTAAGGGCTCTGTTCTCTCATCGGGGTGCGAGTGGCCTTCTAAACTGGCTCCAGCAAG
Source organism: Synechococcus sp. KORDI-52 (assembly GCF_000737595.1). Taxonomy (NCBI): domain Bacteria; kingdom Bacillati; phylum Cyanobacteriota; class Cyanophyceae; order Synechococcales; family Synechococcaceae; genus Synechococcus; species Synechococcus sp. KORDI-52. The sequence continues at coordinate 1,202,970 of NZ_CP006271.1, forward strand.
ACAGATTTGGCTGCCGGCGCATGATCGAAACCTCGGGAGTGATCGAGAAGGAACAGGGCAACGGGTTCTATCTGGTCACCCTCGAGCAGCCTGCTGGCCACCAGTGCCTGTGCAGAGCCGCTGGAAAGCTCACCAAGTTCCGGATCAAATTGTTGGCTGGGGACAAGGTGCTGGTGGAGATCAGCCCCTACGACCTCACCCGCGGCCGGATCACCTATCGCGAGCGCAATGCTGGTGCTCCCGGCGGTCGTCCCGGTGGCAACCGCCCCGGTGGCCCCCGTCGTCGTTGATGCCCACCGCCCTCAGGCTGCTGCCTGAAGGCAGGATTCAATCGCTGCTTTGAATTCGCTGCGCTGCTTCACGCCCCGCCATTGCTTCACCATGGCTTTGTGGTGGAACAGCTGCACCGTGGGTGTGCCGTTGACACCAGCCTGTTCGGCAATCTCCTGGTCCGTTTCGATGTCGATGACGACGGCCTGGGCGGATCCATTCAGTTCGTCAATCACCCGCTTCAGCTGGGGCTTCAGCACATGGCAGGGGCCGCAGCTGGGTGAGGTGTAGATCACCAGCAGCGGCTTCGAGCTGTCGTGATAGAGCTTGCGCAGGGCAAAACCACCTTTCTGCCAGAGGCCTTGAGGGTCGTAGGTCGCCTCAGTGGTGACATCCACGTTCAGCGGGCGTTCGGCGACCGCCGGCTCCACCTCCTCACGCTGCACCCGGGTGGCCAGGTTGTGATGGCTCAGCCAGCGCTCTGCTGCCAACGCTGCTTTGCAGCCACTGCCGGCCGCAGTGATGCCCTGTCTCCATTCAGCGTCGGCCACATCACCTGCCGCGAAGACGCCCTCCCGGGAGGTTTCCGGTCGCCCCGGTTCCGTTGTCAGGTAGCCCTTCTCGTCGAGATCCAGTTGCCCCTGCAGCAGATCTGTGTTGGGGGTGTGACCGATGGCATAGAAGAGCCCCTTGACGGAGAGGGTGGTTGAACTGCCCTCGATGCGATTGCGCAGGGTCATCGACTGCATCCAGTCATCCCCGCTCACGTCGTCGATCTCGCTGTTCCAATGCACCGTGATCGCGTCGTTGGCCAACACCCGATCAGCCATGGCGGCACTAGCGCGGAGTTTGTCGGAGCGCACTACCAGATGCACATGGCTTCCGTATTTGGTCAGGTACACCGCCTCTTCGCAGGCGGAGTCGCCGCCGCCGACCACGGCCAGCTCTTCGTTACGGAATTGAGGTGTAGCGCCATCACAGATCGCGCAGGCGCTGATGCCCTTGCTCCAGAACGTTTCTTCAGAGGGCAGTTTGAGACGGTTGGCACTGGCGCCGGTGGCGATCACCAGGGCGTGGGTGTGGATGGTCTCTCCATCCACCTCGATGCGATAGGGCTTGGAGCTGAGGTCAATGCTGTCGGCATCAGCGTCCAGCAGGTGGGTGCCCCAACGCACTGCCTGGGACTTCATCAGATCCATCAGGTCGGGTCCGAGCACACCATCTGGAAAGCCCGGGAAATTCTCCACGTGGGTGGTGGTCATCAGCTGACCGCCGGGAATGCCGCCGCGCTGAAACCCGGTGATCAGCAGAGGTTGCAGGTTGGCGCGGGCTGCGTAGATGGCCGCGGTGTAACCGGCTGGACCTGATCCAACGATCACCAGGTTTTCGACATGATCAGAACGGTCTTGATCCACCGCTTAAGCGAATTGACTATGAGTTAAATCTAAATCCCGCTTCGAAGTTGGCGTGAACAAAAACTCAATAAAAGATGAGAGGTATTCATGAGAATTTAAGAAAATTTTTAGATTTCAATCTGAGAGTCGTTGGACGTGGGGTCGTGTATCGGTCGCCGCTTGCTTGGATTGCGTGGAACCGCCAGAACATTGGCTTCAAGCATCTCCATGTTTTCCCCGATGCAGGTGATCCATTCGCAGAATTCTTGCGTTATCGCATAACTGTCTTCATAGCGCTCTTCCTTGTCCAGCACTGCCATCCGCGTGGATGCCCAACCGCTTGCAACGATGACCCGGCGCTCCATTGCGGCATCCATGACGACTCCTCGATGTTGATCAGGTTGGCGGATCGGGGGCCGCTTCCGGCCGTCCAATTCGCACAAATTCGCATTTTCCTCTGGGCAAGGCTGTGCTCAGCGCTGCAAAAAAGCCGGCAATTCAGGCGTTTTCAGTCGGATTACGGCGCCAGCTCCGTCTTCCACGGCCTCCAAGGGAAGGCTTGGTCCGCGCCATGGACCAGCGCCTGAAAGCTCCTCTTCGGTCTCCTGCTCCTGAGAGCGCAGCACGTAGGGCTCGGCCACCGACCACGACCTCGCAAAGTCCATCAGCAGCGGGTCTGCCGGCGCGAAGACAAAGGAAGGCTCCCTGGGAATGGCTTCGCGGGCGGCCAGGTCTGGGGTCATCCGCACGGCCCGCGTGATGCCTTGTACAAAGCGGCTGCGGGTCACAACGGTTGTGAGGTAAGCCACCACCCGCAGGCGTGGCGCATCAAAGCCCTCCGCGCACATGTCGATGCTCACCAGCCAATCAGCCTCACCGCCCTGGAAGGCCTTCAACCGTTCCGTCGCTTGGGGGCTCTGGGAATGAATCAAGTCCACCCGGCTGCCGTCGTCGATCAACACCCGGGTGATGGCCTCGGCGTGGCTGATATCACGGGCGATGACCAGGCCAGCGGCCTGGGGTTGGCGCTCGCGCAGCTGATTCAGCTTCTGTTGGGCTCGCAGCAGCACCTGCTGACCAATGCTGCTGCTGTCGGCCAGGCGAATGGCGCGACGCAGGTTGCGGGCACGCCAGCTTTCCCGTTGTTCGGCAGATAAAGGGGAGACGTCGCGGTCGGGGTGCCCTTCGCGGCTGTGTTCCACCCAACCGTCCTGGAAACGAAACTCCAGGGGGCGAACATCACCAGCTGCGATCAGGTCTCTGGGTTCCACGCAAAGATCCGGACGGATCTGCTCCACCCATCCACCATCGTCCAGTCGCACGCGGATGCGTCGGGCCGCGCAGAACGCCAGGTTGTCGGCACGAAAGGGGGTCCCTGTCAGTCCCAGGCGCAGTCGGGCCGGGCTGGTCAGGTCCAGAAAGGTCTGCCCCCAGGCGGTGGCGTCCGGTTCGTCGGGGTCGACACCGAGATGGTGGGCCTCATCGGCGATGGCCATGCAGGCGCTCAGGCCCCATTGCTCGAGCCGTGCCCCCAGAGCCTCGCGCTGGCGACCGGCACCCTGGTAGGTCACCAGCAGGCCATCGGCTCCCTGGTTCTGGTTCGGCGGGCAGGGCCACTCCTCCAGCCGCAAGCCAAGACGCGACGCGGCAGTTTTCCACTGATTCAGGATGGACGTGCGGTGGCAGAAGACCACGAAATGGCCCAACCGGCCTTGATCGCGCATGGCGCGGAATCCCAACAGGGCCCCGAGGGTTTTGCCTGCCCCCGGTCCTGCAAACACCAGCAGGTCGCGGCTGCTGCCCTCAAGCTCTAGCCGGCGCCGCAGCAGCTGGATCAGCTGTTGCTGCCACTGCCGCGGTTGGACAGCACCTGGATCTGGCGCGGCATCCTGCCTGGGCGGGAGGTTGAAGCTGACGGCGGAGATATCACCTCCCGGGAAGATGAGTCTTTTTAACCATTCTTTTGTGCTGTGGCATCTCTACTCTCCGGCCATCAGCTCCATCGGGATCGGGTCCCGCCCATCGCCATGGCCCAAAGTCGTTTCTTCAGCAGCCCCCTCGATCAGCAGCGCGATCAACTCGATGACTGCTGGGACCTCGATTGCGATATCGATCCTCTGATCCTTCGTGCCCGCGTTCTTCATCGCCGCGGAAAGGCGGACTGGGCCCTTGGCCTGGAACAGGAAGTGCTGCCGATCGTTTGATCCGGCAGCACGTTGTTGCTTCGGCGCGCCGGCCTAGAGGGCTTCGGCGTGATTAACCACCAGATGCTCCACTTCCAGCAAGGCCTCTTCTGAGGCGGATCGGGCGGCCGTGAAATCTCCCTGGGCCGACTCCAGCAGCTGCTGAGCGAGCCGATCCAGCAGCTCGTCCCGCCGTTCCTCCAACATGGCCACGATTTCGGTCTCCACCAGGGCGCGGACCGCCTGAATGCGCAGGTCATCGTTGTCGGCTTCCGCGAAGGTGCCCTGCACAAGTTCCTGGATGAACAGGCGGTGCACTTCGCTGCTGCGCAGAAAGCTTTCCGTGGCGTTGATCATCCCGTCCACCAAGGTGCGATCGGGCTCGCTTTCGCCATCGTTCAGCTTGAATTCCCAGTCAAGGTGTCGCCGCTGCCAGCCGGCTGTGTGCAGGCTCGGCATCACACTTTGCGAGAAGGTGTCGACGGAGATCTCATAGATCCGCTCCGCCAGCCGTTCACACCAGTCCTTGCCGTGCAGCTGGAGGGTGGACTGCATGGTTTCCCGTTCGACGGCATGGCCGCCGTGGTGGCTGTGACAGAGGCCGTCGGGACACTCGATTGCGCTGAGACCCATGGGGAGCACAGAGGGTGCACTTCACGTAGCAAGAGCGACAGAACGGAGGGCCTTTCTTCAGGAAGCTTCCGGATCGCGAGAGGTCGACCTCGTAACCTGGCTTGGGTCGGTGGTTGTGTTCGCCTTGCCCAGACTTCTGATACCGGTGGAGTCGACACCGGGAGAAACCCGGGTCGCGGCAACGCCCGACACGGTCAAGAAATTCATCTCGTTGGGCTGCAGCGTCGCAGTCGAACGGGGAGCCGGAACGGCTTCCGGCTATCTCGATAACGCCTATGCCGCCCAGGGTGCGGATCTGGTCGAGACTGGGGATGCGTCGGCCTGGAGTCAGGCGGACGTTCTGCTCTGCGTTCAAACGCCGAGCGCGACCAGTCTGGCCCGCCTGCGCCAGGGGGCGTTGGTGGTGGGTCTGCTTTCCCCGTACGCCAACGATGAGCTGACGGCAGCCCTCAAGCGGAGCGTGCTCTCCGCCATGGCTCTGGAACTGTTACCCCGGATCAGCCGGGCTCAGTCTGCGGATGCGTTGTCGTCCCAGGCCAACATCGCCGGGTACAAGTCGGTGCTGCTGGCCTCAGCCGCGCTCGACCGTTACTTCCCGATGCTGATGACGGCAGCGGGCACCGTTCAGCCGGCCAAGGTGGTGATTCTCGGAGCGGGCGTGGCCGGCCTCCAGGCCGTGGCCACGGCCCGCCGTCTTGGCGCCGTCGTTTATGTCAGCGACATCAGACCGGCGGTGAAGGAGCAGGTTGAATCCCTTGGGGCCCGTTTCATCGAGCCCCCTGAGATGGAGGACAAGCCTTCGGAATCCGGTGGCTACGCCAAACAGGCCTCCGATGCCTTCCTGGCGGCCCAGCGCCAGCAGCTGTCGGATCAGCTGGCTGAGGCCGATGTTGCCATCTGCACCGCCCAGGTGCCCGGTCGTCGTGCCCCGCGCCTGATCAGCGCAGACATGCTGGATCGGATGCGCCCAGGCTCTGTGGTGGTTGACCTGGCCGTGGCCCAGGGCGGTAACTGTGCCGACACCGTTCCTGGCGAGACCGTGGATCGCAAGGGTGTGAAGCTGATCGGCGGCAACGACCTGCCCTGCAGCGTTCCCAATCACGCCAGTGCGCTTTACGCCCGCAATCTTGTGGCCCTGCTGGAGCCCACCCTTAAGGACGGCGTCCTCAGCCTCGACCTCGAGGATGAACTGATCGCCGGCTGTCTGATCGCCCAGGACGGCACCATCCGTCGTGGCGATGTCCTCACCCCAGGTGCCAACTGATGTTTGTTGAATTCCTCTGGGTTCTCCTGCTTGGCAGCCTGCTTGGGCTGGAGCTGATCGGCAAGGTTCCCCCCACCTTGCACACTCCGTTGATGAGCGGAGCCAATGCCATTTCGGGCATCACCGTGCTGGCAGCCCTCACCGCCATCATCAAAGCCGGCGATAACACCGTGCTGTTGCTGCTCGGTTCCGTCTCGCTGGGCTTTGCCCTGTTCAATGTGATCGGGGGCTTCCTCGTGACCGATCGCATGCTGGCCATGTTCAGCCGCAAGCCTGCTCGCAAGGAAAACCGCTGATGACTGACCTTCTCAAATACGCGATCGAGCTGGTTGCGGTTCTGTTGCTTGCCCTTGGCATTAAGGGGCTGTCCAAGGTGCGCTCCGCCCGTGGAGCCAATCAGCTGGCTGCTGTGGCCATGGGCCTCGCCGTGCTGGGCCTGCTGATCAACTACCTCGGCACCAGCGGCATCAGCAGCGTGGCCTGGACATGGATCATCGCCGGAACCTTGGTGGGTGGTGTGCTCGGTGCCATCACCGCCCAGCGGGTGCCGATGACCTCGATGCCCGAGACAGTCGCCCTCTTCAACGGCTGCGGCGGCATGTCGTCGCTGTTGGTGGCCCTGGCGGCTGCGCTGTATCCGGCAGCCCTTGATGCATCAGGCCCCGTGGCCGTGGTGTCGATCGTGGTCTCCGTGTTCGTGGGGGCGATCACCTTCACCGGCTCGATCGTTGCCATGGCCAAGCTGCAGGGCTGGCTGTCCACGCCGGCCTGGATGCAGAGCAGGGCCCGCCATGCCGTGAACATCGCTCTGGCGGTGGCATCGCTGGTGGGTGCCGTTGAGATGCTGCGCAACGCTGAGTCGGGCACAGGCCTCTGGCTGCTGGTGGTGGCCTCGGGCCTGCTGGGGATCGGGGTGACGCTGCCGATCGGCGGCGCCGACATGCCCGTGGTGATTTCGCTGCTGAACAGCTACTCCGGTGTGGCTGCTGCCGCTGCCGGTTTCGTGGTGGGCAGCCAGTTGCTGATCGTGGCCGGTGCCATGGTCGGTGCTGCAGGCTTGATCCTCACCCAGGTGATGTGCAACGGCATGAACCGTTCCCTGGTGTCAGTGTTGTTTGGTGGCGCCCTGGGTGCCACGAGTGCTACAGGCGGTGGCGGTGGTGAATACACCAACATCACCAGCTGCAGCGTTGAGGAATGCGCTCTCACTCTCGAAGCAGCTGAACGGGTGGTGATTGTTCCGGGTTATGGCTTGGCTGTGGCCCAGGCGCAGCACACCCTGCGGGAAGTGACCCGGGTTCTTGAGAGTGCAGGCATCGATGTGGCTTACGCCATTCACCCCGTGGCAGGCCGCATGCCGGGGCACATGAATGTGCTGCTGGCTGAGGCGGATGTGCCCTACGAGCAGCTCCAGGAAATGGACCAGATCAATCCCGAGTTCCCCGCCACCGACGTGGTGCTGGTGCTGGGGGCCAACGATGTGGTCAATCCTCAGGCCAAGAACGACTCCAGTTCGCCGTTGTACGGCATGCCCGTGCTCGATGTGCAGGATGCCCGCACGGTGTTTGTGGTGAAACGGGGCATGAGCGCTGGATATTCCGGCATCAAGAACGACCTGTTTGAGCTGGCCAACACGTCGATGTTGTTCGGCGATGCGAAAAAGGTGCTTGGCGACCTTTTGGTGGAACTCAAGGATCTGGGCCTGGGCAAGAAGTGACGGTCCGCGGCGGTGATCACCCCCAGCTGCTTCAGCGGCTGGGGCTTCCGTCGTTTCAGCAGCGCTGGCCGTGGATCGGTGGCGATCTGCAAACCCTTCGCGACACCCTGCGCGAGGTCGATCTGCCCCATGAACAAGGGGTTCCGATTGAAATCCCTGTGCCCGCCCTGCCCAGTGGAGCGGCGGATGCCGGGGCCTTGCTGGCCTTGCTCGATCAGCCGCAAGGGGAGTCCAAGGGCCTGGTGCTGTTGCTGCACGGCCTGGGGGGATCCAGTTCCCGGGAAGGCCTGAGGCGGATGGGTGTTGCCCTGCAAGTCGCAGGTTTTGCGGTGCTGCGCCTGAATCTGCGCGGTGCTGATCCAGGCCGGCATCTGGCGGGTGGAACCTACGCAGCGCGCTGCAACAGCGATCTGTTGCCGGTGATCGCGCGGGCCAGAACCTTGGCGGCGGGCCGGCCGCTGCTGGGGGCCGGCATCTCTCTGGGCGGCACGATGTTGCTGAATGCCTGTCTGGCTTTGCCTGGCGTGCTCGATGGCCTGTTCTGTGCCAGCAGTCCCCTGGATCTGGCCGCCTGCAGTGCCTCGATCGAGCGGCCGCGCAATCGCATCTATCAACGCTGGCTGCTCAAGCGATTGGTGCGGCAGACCCTGGCGGACCCCTTTGGGGTGAGCCGTGAGGAGGAGGTCACGCTGCAGGCGACCCCTCCCCGTTCGATCCGTGCCTTCGACAGTGCTTTGACGGCTCCCCGTTGGGGCTTCGCGAACGTGGAGGCCTATTACCGCGAGGCGTCCCCCTTGCAGCACCTGGTGACCGCCTGCGATGCGATGCCGCCCACGCTGCTGCTGCAGGCCCTCGATGATCCCTGGGTTCCCGCTTCCTCAGCGATGCATCTCAGCGAGGCGTTGCCGCTCGAAGCACCGATTCGCCTCTTGTTCACGCGTCATGGCGGACACAATGGATTCCATGGGCGTGGGGGCTGCTGGGGGGATCAGCTGGCGGCGGCCTGGCTCAGCGCCATCACCGACCGCTGAATCAACCAGTCATCAATGGGATGCCCCCCGACCACATGTTCGGTGAGGATCCGATCGATGCGCTCCGGCGTCACACCGCCGTACCAGCAGCCATCGGGCCAGATCAGCAGCACCGGACCGTTGCTGCAGATTCTGAGGCAGTCCGCTTTGCTGCGCAGCACGATGCCCTGGTCCCGTTGTGGGTTCTCCAGATCCAGCCGTTGGATGCCCTGCTTCAGTGCAGCCCAGCTCTCAGCACCAAGCTGAGGGTCGCAGCACTTGGCTTTGCTGGCCGTTGCGCAGAGCAGGAGATGGTGGCTCACCCGGTGGATCGTCAAACGGCGAGCGCTCCCATGGACAAACGGGTGACACCGCGAGCCACCTGTTCGCGCACAGCGGTGCGGGCCCACTGATCCACCCGCAGCACGTCGTCCAGCTGCGGTTGAGCCATCAGGTCGGGCTTGTGCCGCTCACAGGCGGCCTCGATCACTGCAGGGATATCGAGGAAGTGGATCCTCTCCTCAAGGAACTGCGCGACGGCCTCTTCGTTGGCGGCATTCATCACCGCGGGCATGGTGCCGCCGGCGCGTCCTGCGGCGTAGGCCAGTTCCATGCAGGGGTACTTGGCGGGATCGGGGCCTCGGAAGCTGAGCTGGCCCACTTCGGTGAGATCCAGGCGGCGCCATGGCGTTTCCAGCCGAGACGGCCAACTCAGGCAGTAAAGGATGGGCAGCTTCATGTCGGGCCAGCCCAGCTGGGCCAGAACGGACGAATCCGCCAGCTCGACCATCGAATGAATGATGCTCTGGGGATGGATCACGATCTCGATGTGGTCGTAATCCAGGCCGAAGAGATAGTGGGCTTCGATCACCTCCAGGCCCTTGTTCATCAGGGAGGCGGAATCCACGGTGATCTTGCGGCCCATGCTCCAGTTGGGATGACTGGTGGCATCGGCCACGGTGGCCTTTTCAAGGTCGGCGGCCATCCAGTCGCGGAAGGCGCCGCCGGAGGCCGTCAACTGAATCCGGCGCAGCCCAGGTGTGGGCACTCCAGTGGACAACCGTGCGTTTTCAGCCCAGGGGGTTCCCTGCAGGCACTGGAAAATGGCCGAATGTTCCGAATCAGCCGGCAGCAGTCGGCTGCCGCTCTTTTTCAGCTCCGGTAACACCACAGGGCCGGCGGCAATCAGTGTTTCCTTGTTGGCCAGGGCGAGGTCCTTGCCGGCCCGGATCGCTGCCAGGGTCGGCAACAGGCCGGCGCAGCCAACGATGCCCGTCACCACCAGGTCGGCGCTGTCCCAGGCGGCAGCGATATTGAGGCCGTCCGGTCCACCAACCAGCTGCGGTGCCTCGGGGGCTGCAAGGCCTGCCAGCTTCAAACGCTCCTGCAGTTCAGGAAGGAGATCGGCATCGGCCAGGGCCACCACGTCAGGGCGATGCCTCTGGATCTGTTCCACCAGCAGGTTCAGATTGCGGCCGGCCGTCAGCGCCACAACGCGGAACTGTTCCGGAAACTCCTCAGCGATCTGAAGGGTCTGGGTACCGATGGAGCCCGTGGATCCAAGCACGCTGATGGCTTTCATGCTGATCCTGCAGTTGCGACAAGTCTCCCACCAGGACCGTTAACCGCTGGCAAGCTGGCGGACAGCTTGTGGAGAGCGCATGGCGAAGGAACAGTGGCGATCGGGGCTGGGTTTTGTCTTGGCGTCTGCCGGCAGTGCCGTTGGACTGGGCAACCTCTGGGGCTTTGCTTACCGCGCCTCCCAAGGCGGTGGCGGCGCCTTTCTGCTGCTGTATGTGGTGGTCGTGCTGTTGGTCTGCCTGCCGGTGCTGGTGGCTGAAATGGTGTTGGGGCGCAGCACGGGGCAAAGTCCCCTTTTGGCGCCCGTGGCGGCAGCCGGTCGGCGCTGGCAGCCGATGGGCTGGCTGTTCGTGCTGGCGGCCAGTGGAATTCTGGCCTTCTACGCCGTGCTGATGGGCTGGACCGTGGCGACGCTGGTGCAGACGCTGACCCAGGGGCTTCCGGCGGATATCGCCTCAGCTGAAGCGTTTTTCGCCGGTCTCAGTGGCGGCCGATCTGCCTTGATCGGCCATTTGCTGAGTCTGGCGGCCACCGCTGTTGTGGTGGCCGCTGGCGTGCGCGGAGGAATCGAGCGGTTGTCCCGCTGGGGCCTGCCGCTGTTGTTTGTTCTGTTGATCGGCCTTGCGGTCTGGGCCGCAGGTCTTGACGGTGCCTCAGAGGGTTATCGCACGTTTTTGCTGCGCTGGGACACCAGCCAGTTGCATAACCCCACCACAATTCGCAATGCCTTCACCCAGGCCTTCTTCTCGATCGGCACGGGAATCGGTTGCATTTTGGCCTACGCGGCCTACCTGAGCCGGCGGGCCCATCTGCCGCGGGAAGCCGTGGCCGTGGTGGGCATGGACACCGCTGTTGGCTTGCTGGCCGGCATGGTCACGTTCCCCGTGGTGATGAGTTTTGGCCTCAAGGATGTGATCAGCAGTTCCACCCTGGGCACGATCTTCATTGCCCTGCCCACAGGCCTGGGGTCGCTTGGGTTCACCGGACAAGTGGTGGCTGTGCTCTTCTTTGCCCTAGCCCTGATTGCTGCGATCACTTCAGCGGTGTCGCTGCTGGAGGTGCCGGTGGCTTGCTTGATCGATCGTTTGGGGTGGAGCCGGTCGCGGGCCGTTTGGGTGGCCACGGCGTTGATCTTCGTGGCCGGACTGCCGGCCGCCACCTCCACGGAGGTTCTGGGCTGGATGGATTCCGTGTTCGGGGGCCTGTTGCTGATTCTGGGTGGGTTGCTTCTGGCCTTGCTGCTCGGTTGGGTGCTTCCTGATCGCTTTCAGGAGGAGCTCACCCGCTCCGGTAGTCCCGTTTGGCTAAGGCGCTTCCTGCTGGTGATGCTTCGTTGGATTTCGCCGCCTGTGGTTGCCGTCGGTTTGGTGATCAGCGTGGTCGATCTGCTTCCGAGCTGAATGATTCTTAGGGCCCAAAGCTGGCCTGCAACTGCTTGGAGGCAAGGATGATCTCCCGCAGAAAGCAGAGTGCTGCCCAGGTGAGCATCAGCATGGCGGCCACGAACAGCGTCGCCACAAGCATCGAGAGATTGATCTGCAGGACCACCGTGAGAAAGATCACGGCCACAACCATCGAAATCAAAAGGATGGACAGGGTGAGCAGCGCAATGGCGCGCACCACCAAACGGATGCGCTGACGAATCAACCTGAATTCAGTCGTCTCATCGTCGTCCAGATCCTCGCCGCGATGTTTCAGGTCTCTGGCGCGATCCACACTGCGGCTCAAACGGCCCGACAGCACGTTCATCATCGCCCCGATGCCAGCCAGAAGAAACACCGGCGACACCGAGAGCTGAATGGCTTTCAGCAGGGTCTCCGCTGGTGCAGCACTCATGGCTGACCAGGCGGATTCAGCATGGATTCCATCTTGCGGATCCGCAGCAGCATCTTGTTCCACACCTCAGCCTTCCAGGCTTGCTCCGCATCGCCGCTGGAGTCGGCCAACTGCCGCTGATGGGCGAGCTTGACGTCAAGGTCTTCGCCGGCATCAAGGGCTTTCATCAGCTCCATCTCCAGCTTGGCGGTTTCCATGAAATTCAGCTTCTTGAGCCAGAGCATGGGGAGGGAGCGAGGGCATTCGCCTGCAGTCTGCCGGGATCAGGCCCGGATCCACTCCGTCACCCCACCGGGTTTGTCGATCAGCTCCACCCCCTGGGCCGTGAGTTCATCCCGGATCCGGTCGGCCTCGGCGTAATTCTTCGCGGCTTTTGCGGCCTTGCGCGCCGTGATGGCTGCATCAATGGCGCCGTCGTCGAGGTTGGATGCTGCTTCGGCTTCCGCGCGCAGTCCCAGCACCGCCGCCAGGTGCCGCAGCAGCTGCCAGCGCCCCTCCAGACCGATCAACTCCGCCTCAGGCAGGGCAGCATCTTCCCCCCGTTCCAGCCGGTTGGCGAGGGCCCGGAGGGGCTTGGCCAGATCGAAGAGCACGGCCAGTCCGCCCGAGCTGTTGAGGTCATCGTCCATGGCGCTGATGAAGCGTTGCTCCAGCTCCACCAGAGCGGTGTCGGCTAAATCTCCATCCGCCGTCATGGCGCCCTCCGTGAGCGCTGCGGCTGTGCTCCAGTCCAGGCTGTCGCCATGGCGATCGCCAAGGCTCAGGGCTGCATTCAGACCCTTCCAGCCGGTGGCTGCGGCCTCAAGGGCCTCGGCGGTGAAATCAAGTGGTTTGCGGTAGTGCGCCTGCAGCACAAACAGGCGCAGGGTCATCGGCGAGATTCCACTGTCCAGCAAGGCGCGGATGGTGGTGAAGTTGCCGAGCGATTTGGACATCTTGGTGCCACCGACATTGACCATGCCGTTGTGCATCCACAGCTTCGCCAGGGTTGTGCCATTGGCGGTTTCCGACTGAGCGATCTCGTTCTCGTGGTGCGGGAACACCAGATCTCCGCCACCGAGGTGAATGTCGATGGTTTGCCCCAGTTCCTGGCGCACCATCGCTGAGCATTCGATGTGCCAGCCCGGGCGGCCTGGCCCCCAGGGGGAGTCCCAGCTGGGTTCTCCGGCTTTGGCCCCTTTCCAAAGCGCGAAATCAAAGGGATGACGCTTGCGGCTTTCCTCTCCATCGGCGGTTCGACCGCTGGCTCCCTGCTGCTGGTCGTTGGGGTCGCGGCCGCTGAGCTTGCCGTAATTCCTGGCCTTGGAAATGTCGAAGTAGACATCACCATCCGAGCTGTAGGCGGCTCCTTTGGTTTCCAGTTCGCTGATCAGTGTCTGGATGCCTTCGATGCAGCTTGTGGCCCTTGGCATTCGGTCGGCTGGGAGGATATTCAGGCGCCCCATGTCGATCTCGAACGCTTCGATGTTGCGTTCGCTCACCGCCTGCATCGTGATGCCCTCCTCATTGGCGCGATTGAGGATCTTGTCGTCGATGTCGGTGTAGTTCTGGACGTAGGTGACGTCGTACCCGCGCCAGATCAGATAACGACGCAGCACATCCCAGTTGATGTAGCTGCGGGCATGGCCTAGGTGGCAGAGGTCGTAGACCGTCACGCCGCAGCAATAGATGCTGGCTTTGCCCTCGGTGAGGGGCTCGAACGCTTCGGTGCGGCTGGTGAGGCTGTTGGTGAAGCGCAGGGACACAGCTGATCAGGAGCTCAGGATGAGGCTACGGCCTGTTCGGTTGCGTTTATTTCGCCTCCATCCAGTTCGCGCCCACGCCGGTCTCCACCACCAGGGGAACACTCAGCGCAACGGCCTGTTCCATGGTCTGCACCACCAGCTCTCGCGTGGCCTCCAGGGCATCCGGTGCCACCTCGAGCACCAGTTCGTCGTGCACCTGCAGCAGCAGCTGGGCCGCCAGCCCCTGACGCTGCAAAGCGTCTTGCAGCTGCACCATCGCCACTTTGATGATGTCGGCACTTGAGCCCTGAATCGGAGCGTTGGCGGCGGCCCGCAGTTGCTGCGCCTCCATGCCACCGCGGCGGGCCACATCCAGGTCGATCTCCAGGGGGTCCTTGCCCAGCAGCCGCCCCAGGCCGTTGCGATCGAAGTGGAACGGCCGCCGGCGGCCGAGGATCGTTTCCACGTAGCCGCGGCTGAGGGCGAGCCGCTCCTGCAGCTCGAGGAAGGCGAACACCTTTGGGTAGCGCTGCTTGTACTTGGCCAGGAACTCCTTGGCTTCGCTCTGGCTCACGCCGGTTTCCCGGGCGAAGCGCTGGGCTCCCATGCCATAGATCACTCCGAAGTTGATGGTTTTGCCGAGCCGGCGTTCGTCCGAACTGACCTCGTCCTTGTCCAGCAGCAGCCTGGCGGTCAGCGCGTGCACGTCATCGCCGCTGCGGTAGGCCTCTTGCAGCACCTCTTCTCCCGAGAGGTGGGTGAGGATGCGCAGCTCGATCTGGGAGTAGTCGGCGCTGAGCAGGGTCCAGCCCTCCTGCGGCAGGAAGGCCTTGCGGATGCGCCGGCTGTACTCGGTGCGCACCGGAATGTTCTGCAGGTTGGGGTTGCTGCTGCTCAGCCGTCCCGTTGCCGTCACCGCCTGGTTGAAATCGGTGTGCACCCGCCCGGTTTCCGTCTCCACCAGCTGCGGCAAGGCGTCGATGTAGGTGCTCTTGAGCTTGCTGAGCACCCGGTGCTCCAGCACCAGGGGCACCACCGGGTGGTCGTTGCCGAGTTTCTCCAGCACGGTGGCATCAGTGCTGAAGCCGGTTTTGGTGCGCCGGGATTTCTTGCGATCCAGCCCAAGGGTGTCGAACAGAAGTTCTCCCAACTGTTTGGGTGAGGCCAGGTTGAACTCCACCCCGGCGGCTTTCTGGGCGTCGGCTTCCAGCCGCTGCAGGGTGGTGCCCATCTCCTCGGAAAGGCCCTGGAGATAGGGCACATCAATGCGGATTCCGGTGGATTCCATGAGGGCCAGCACCGGTTCCAGCGGTTGCTCCACCTGGTTCAGCAGCGGCAGCAGCCGTGGACCCATGGCCTCCAGCTGATGGCGCAGCAGCAGGGCGAGGCGGCGGGTGACGTGCACGTCCATGCCGCAGTAGAGGCTGGCGGGCTCCAGCGGCACATCGGCGAAGGTTTGCTTCTTGCCCACCAGATCAGTGAAGGCGGTGGGCTGGAAGCCGAATTCCCGTTCGGCCATCAGCTCCAGGCCGTGTTTCGCTGCGGCATCCCGCAGGTAATCGGCCAGCAATGTGTCGATCACGACGCCCTCCAGGGCAACGCCGTGACGCAGCAGGATCAAGCGGTCGTACTTGGCGTTCTGCAGGGTCTTGGGGTGGTTGCTGCTGGCCAGCCAGGGGGCGAGGGCGGTGAGCACGGTTTCCAACGGCAGCTGCTCCGGGCTGCTGTCGTCGCTGCCTTTGTGGCCCAGGGGGATGTAAGCGAGCGCGTTCAGGTCCTCTCCCCAGCAGATGCCGATGCCCACAAGTTCGGCACGGAACGGGTTGAGGTCGGTGGTCTCGGTGTCGAAGGCGACAGGAAGGCTGCTGTCGGTGCAGGCCATCAGCCTCTGCACCAGGGCGTCCAGGGCTGTTTCGGTCTGGATCAGCTGCGGTTTCAGGGCCGGCAGCCCCACGTCGTCGTTGGTTGCCGGTGCGGTTGCGGCCTCTGCAGCTGCGGGCTCTGTGCTGGCTGAGCGGCGAGAGGTCTTGGCTTCAGCGGCCTCCGCATTGGCCCCATAGCCCCCTTGGGAAAAGGCCGCCACGAAGCCCTTCACCTGGCGCAGCAGGCTGTTGAGCTCGAGGTCCTCCAGGCAGCGGCTCAGGCCATCGGCATCCACCGACGACAGCGGCAGGCTGGGTTCCTTGGGCAGGGGAACATCCACAAGAATCTCGGCCAGCTTGCGCGAGAGGTAGGCGTTGTCGCGGTCGGCGCGCAACTTCCCTTTCAGTGCACCTTTGATGGCGCCCCGACTGGCTTTCGGCCCTTCGGCCTCCACCTGCTCGAGGGTGGTGTACACCGCGTCGAGGTCGCTGTTGTCTTTCAGCAGGTTGATGGCTGTTTTGGGGCCAACACCACGCACGCCGGGGATGTTGTCGGAGCTGTCACCGGTGAGGGCCTTGAGGTCCACCACCTTGTCGGGCATCACGCCGAGCTTTCCGAGCACCCCCTCTTCGCGGATCAGCGTTGGGCCACTGTTTTTGGCATAGGGCCCGCCACCCATGTAAAGCACTGCAATGTCGCGGCTGTCATCCACCAGCTGGAACAGGTCGCGGTCTCCCGAGAGGATCCGAACGCCCCACCCCGAGTCGGCCGCTCGGTTCGCCAGGGTTCCCAGCACATCGTCGGCTTCGAAGCCTGGGGCCATGCAGAGGGGGAGCTGCAGGTGCGTCTCGAGGATCTGCTGCAGCTGCTCAAGGTCCTGGAAGAACACCTCAGGGGCCACATCCCGGTGGGCCTTGTAATTGGCGTCAGCCTTGTGGCGAAAGGTGGGCTCGGCCGTGTCGAAGGCGATGGCGACCCCTTCGGGCTTCAGAGATTTGCTGTTGTCCAGCAGGGCTTTGAGGAAGCCATAGGTCACGCTTGTCGGCCTGCCGTCTCTGGTGGCAAGGCCACCCTCACCTCCTTTGCTGAAGGCGTAGAAGCTGCGGAATGCCAGGGAATGGCCATCAACAAGCAGCAGGAGGGGCTTGGTGGTGGCCTCGGGCATGACGGTGATGAAAATGTGGGGGGATCAATCGCGGCGATCAGCCCAGGGAGGCAGATCGATGAACACGCGGGTTCCCGTTTCGAGACCGTCCAGGATTGCAGTCTGGTCGCCGCTGCTGTTGCCCAGTTCCACCGGCTGGAAACGTGGTTCCTGGTCCTGACCCACCAGCAATACGCCCGGTTTGCCGTCTTCCATGGTGATCGCCACGGTGGGCACCAGGACTTTCGGTGCACTGCGTCCAGTTTGGAAATTGATGTCGGCGGTCATGCCGATCATCAGACGGTCCGGGTTGACGAGGTTCAGCCGCACTTCGAAGGAGGTGACGTTGTTCTCTTTCACCGCGCGGGGGGCAATTTCACTCACCATTGCCTGGAAGCGTTCATCGGGGTAAGCATCCACCCGGATCTCGGCGTTCTGGCCGGTCTTGATGCGTCCGATGTCGCTTTCCGGAACGAGGGCCCTGACCTCAAGGCCCTGCGACAGTTCGACGATCGATGCGCTGGTGGCACCGGCTGTTGCTGAGGCGGCGGTGGTTGGGGTGACAAACGACCCCGGTTCGGCGTAACGCGCCGTGATCGTTCCGGCGAAGGGCGCGCGGATGGTCTGCTCACGTCTTTCCTGTTCCAGTTGCTCCAGCCGTTCTCGGGCTGCCACCAGGCCCGCCTGCCGGGCCAGCATCTCGAAGCGCGCCTCACTGAAATCGTCAGCGCTGATCACGCCGCTGACATACAGCTGGTTTTGACGCTCGAAGTCCTCCTGTTTGCTCTTGAAATTGGCTTCGGCCTGGCGCACAAGTGCCCGGCGTTCCTGCAACCGATCATCGAGATCGCCGCGATCCATCACCGCCAGCACCTGGTCTTCCTTCACCACATCCCCTTCATCCACCAGCAGCTCATCGAGCAGGCCCTGCTTGCGCGGACTCACATTCACCTTTTGCAGGGCCTGCAGTTCCCCACTGGCGGTAATCACCCCGGAAAGTACACCGCGTTCAGCGGTGGTGGTGAAGGGCGTCAGATCCCGTTGACGGTTGCTCCAGGGGCCGAAGCGCAGCAGCAAGGCGCCAGCGCCGGCAAGGGCCAGCACCATCAGCCCAACGGTCGCGGGTTTGGGCCGCCTGGATCGCGCTCTCGCCACAGTTGCAAGTTCTGCTTCAGGTGATCGGGGCGCGGGGGAGCGCAAGGACTGCAGCATGGGCCCACAAAACTTCATAACAGTCTCGCCGTTGGCCGGTAGATTCCGCCGATGCTTAAAGCCGGAATTGTCGGCTTGCCCAATGTCGGCAAGTCCACCTTGTTCAACGCGTTGGTGGCCAACGCCCAGGCTCAGGCTGCCAATTTCCCGTTCTGCACGATTGAGCCCAACGTCGGCACCGTGGCGGTGCCCGATGAACGACTGGATCGGCTAACCGAACTCAGCAAGAGTCAGGAGACCATCCCGACCCGGATGGAGTTCGTCGATATCGCTGGATTGGTGAAAGGGGCCAGCCAGGGCGAAGGTCTGGGTAACAAGTTCCTGGCCAATATCCGCGAGGTGGACGCGATCGTTCACGTGATCCGTTGTTTCGAGGACGACGACGTCATCCACGTCTCAGGATCCGTGGGGCCGTCCAGGGATGCGGAGGTGATCAATCTGGAGCTGGGTCTGGCGGATCTGGCTCAGATTGAGAAGCGCCGGGAGCGTCTAAAGAAGCAGATGCGCACCAGCAAGGAGGCGCAGGTCGAAGACGCGGCGCTTGAGCGGATTCAGGCCGTGCTCGAGAACGGCGGCGCCGCTCGACGTGTCGAGTTGAGCGATGAGGAAGCGGCGATGATCAAGCCCTTGGGGCTGTTGACGGCCAAGCCGATCATCTACGCCACCAATGTGAGTGAGGATGATCTGGCGGAGGGCAACGGCTTCTGCAAGGAGGTGATTGAACTGGCCGCTGGAGAAGGCGCCGAAACGGTGCGGATCTCTGCCCAGGTGGAAGCGGAGCTGGTGGACCTGGGTGATGAGGAAACCGCGGATTATTTGGAGGGTCTCGGTGTAACAGAAGGAGGTCTGCAAAGCCTGATTCGGGCCACCTACCGGCTGCTGGGGCTGCGCACTTATTTCACCACCGGTGAAAAAGAAACAAGGGCCTGGACGTTCAAGGCTGGGATGACCGCTCCGCAGGCCGCTGGGGTGATCCACACCGATTTCGAACGAGGCTTCATCCGCGCTCAGACCATCGGTTGGGAGAAGCTGCTGGAAGCCGGATCACTGTCGGAGGCCCGCAACAAAGGTTGGCTCCGTAGTGAAGGGAAGGAGTATGTGGTGGATGAAGGCGATGTGATGGAGTTTCTGTTCAACGTCTGATCACGACTCCAGCCACATCTGGTGTGTTCGTGGTGTTGTTGTCCTGAATCTGCCGTCATCTTCCTTGTGAGATTAGCTCAATTAATCGTCTCAGCGGTGGGGCTGGTACCAACGATTGTTGTCGCTTGATGCGACTCAACAAACGATGTGCAATAGCATGCATGCGAATTTCGTTTTCGATGCTTCCTGGGGCGTAAACAGACCGCCTGCGATGGTGAGCTTTGTTTGTAATAGAGAAAGCTTCATCCCAGCTGCAGTTCCAAGCTGCTTCAGCAAATTTGGCGTTGTTGGCCTTGAAGTGTCGCGTCACTTTTTTGGTGAGTTTGCGTGAATATCCCCAGAAAGATGGATCACGCCAAAGCTGTCTTCGCTCTTCGTTTAAGATGATTCGAGATGAATTCTCAATTGTTTTAGGGGAAATGCGATTTTCCCTGAGAAGTTGGCTGAGCACCCGCGCCAGCCAGACCCCTCGCGTTCCAGGACTGCGGTTGTAATGCTTCTTGGGGCAGGGTTTCCAAGGGAGTTCAGGTGAGAGATTGATGGTGAGCATGAACTGCTCAAAGGGATCGCGGCCACCTTGGCGGAACGGGAGGAAACTCACCTTCAAGCCCTTGTCTTTTGCATTGAGTAAAGGTTGGAAATAGTTCCAGAAATCAAATACGTCTTGGCGCCGTTTGATTTTGCCTCGCTTGGATTTCTCGTTTTGAAGTTGTCCCTTCAGAGCGTCTTCAACAAACTGCTCAAAAGTTTGGTGGTGATAAAAACGTCTCAGCGAATAGATGTAGCGAGAATTGATGTAATCGAGCTGGCTGCGGATGAAAATCACGATGTGCAGCTCATAGCCTGCTTCATCTGCCATCGCCTCCAGTTGCCGGATGCAGTCGGGGTCGGTGAGCGGTACGGCGAATTGCTCGGCGCTGAGCAGGCGATGGGGGCCGTTCGGTTGTTGCTTGAAGAACGACGTCCAGCGTTTGCACCTCCGTTTGCACAGTTCGGCGGCGAGTTTCTTCGGTTTGGGTCTGTCGACCAGTGGGTCCTGCAGGCTCACCCCTTGGCTGCTCAGCAGGTCACGATTGCGATGGAGCCGTTCCTGGATGTAAGTGGAGGCCGTTTTGTGCGTGCCGGCGTGCACGATCAGCTGAGGGCGTTGGCTGTGCAGGGTCTGTCGCTCCCGGCCTGATCTGCTTTCCGTCATTGGTTGGTCTCATCCTTAGGATGCTCGCGGGCAGGCTTTCGACCTTGATTGCAGGGTCATTCTCCCTCGTCCGGCTGCAAAAAAGAGCCGTCAGGCCTCATCACCGCAGCTGGCGTGAGCGGCCTGCCAGAACATCCCGATGTTGTTGCTGTTGTTCCGGAAGGACTCCAGTGGCATCGGGTCCGCTCGTGCGGTAGCGCGGTTTGAGGGTGCGCAGGGTGGGGGTCACAATCAAACAGGCCCCGCCCATCACCAGCCAGAGCAGGAGTCCGTTGTTCCGTAGGTCCAACAAGGCTCCTCCGGCGAGGGGGGCCACGATGGCGCTGACGGCGAAACACTGCGAAAACAGCGCCATCGCCAGACCCCTGTGTTCCGGTGGTGTCTCCTCAATCACGGCTTCGGTGGCCGTGGGCAGGAACGCGGCCTGGGCAAAGGCCAACGGCAGCAGCCCTGCCAGCACGAGTGCTGTTCCGCTTTCGAACAACGAGGAAAGGGCGATCAAAACGCAGCCAGCACTGAACCCCGCCAGGCTCAGGCCGAGGCCGAAGGCAACGCTGCGTTCTGAAAGCCAACGGCCAACTGGCCACTGAAGGCTCACCAGTAGGGTCAGCTGCAGGGCGATCAGGGCACTGCTGTGGCTTTCGCTTAAAGCCGGTCGCAGCACTCCGCCCCGCACCAGGTCGAGGGGAAGTGCACTCTGTTGAAGGGCCAGGATTCCTGTGGCCACCACACTGATCAACAGAACCGGCAGCAGGGGCAGCAACCACGGCAGCCGGGGTGTTGGCCGTGGCCGTTGACCAACCGACTCTGGGCTGTTGCTGCTGAGGCTGCGATAAGGCGGACCATCCTGGAGGGGATGAAGGCTGATCAGCACCAGAACAGTGGCCATGCACACCGCCTCAACGCTGTACACGGTTCGCAGAACGCCCAAGGCCGCAGCAGCGGTCCCGATCAGGGTTCCAATGCCGATGCCGAGGGCATCGGCACTGCGTACCAAGGCGTAGCCACGGCTGGAGGGGAGTTGGCCGCAACTCAAAGGAACGGCCAATTCGATGGCAGGCCAGTAGAGACCAGCTGCACAGCCAAGTAGCAGTTGTCCGACCAGATAGCTGTTGTAGTTGTCGGCCTGAAGAAGGATCAGATCGGCCGCGATGGCCAGCAGCGTTGTGCCCCGGATGGGCCAGGAGCAACGGATGCCTCGATCCAGCAGTGCACCGCTCAACAGGCGCACCACCGTGCCGATCAGGGCTGAGACGGCCAGGCCACTGCCTACTTCACGCGCCGAAAAGTCGATCGCATGAAAGATGAGCGGCGTCATGAACATGACTCCTCCAGCGCCGATGGAGGCGAGAAACCTCAGTCGGGTGACATTTCTCAGGGGTGATGGAAACTGGTTCCACCACCGCAGAGGGTCAGGCGTTGCTGCGCGGACGCTTAACAGGACGATGCATCGCGATGGGCTTGATGGGCAGTCTGCTGCTCAGCACGGGCGGATCGTGGCCTGTTCGCTCCGCAGAGCGTGTGGAGGTCAAGATCGACGGCGTGGTTCTCCCGGTTTCGGTGAATGAACTCGGCTCTTTCGTCCGCTCGCCGACGGGCGATCCATCTCAGCTCTCGCGATCGGAGCTGTCCACCTGGATGCGGCTTCTTGCTCCCGCAAGCAAAGAGGGGCTGATCCGTCTGCTGCAGGCTCCGGTACTCACCCGGCGCAGCCTCGGGCGTCAGCTGCTGAGCAGCTGGGGGGCCGGTCCACTCCTGGATGCGCTGGGGGAATTGATTCGCGTGGAAGACGGAGAACGCATCAATCGTTCGCTGGTTCTCTCCACGCTGGAGCAGCTGCTTGAACGGCAGGAGACCGTTTCGACACTCGATCTGCTGGAGGCGTTGCCGACTCAGAACCTCCGTCTTGACCTGGATGCACTGGTGGGTTCTGCCAACCGCTGGCGGCTGGAATTGCAGCGGCACCAGACCTTGATGAGGGCTTTGGCTCAGGAAGAGGTCCGCCTGCAGCCCCTCAACCGGAGTGAGCCTTCTGCCTTCTCAGATGTCCCCCGGTTGTCGACACTGGTGGTGGACCATCGTTCGCGTCCATTACGGGTGGAACGCTGGATTCCCCAGTCGCCCCGTGAGGATCGGACCTGGATCTTGATGATGCCAGGGCTTGGCGGCGATCCCAATCACTTTCATTGGCTTGCGCGCTCGCTCATGCAGGCGGGGTGGCCCGTGGCGCTGCTCGAGCATCCCGGCAGCGATGCCGCTGCTGTTCAGGCGTTGCTCGAGGGGCGTCAGTCCTTTGATGGCGCGGCGGCCCTTCGTCAGCGGACGGCTGATCTTGCGGCGCTCTTGGACGCCCAACGGCGGGGTGACTTGAACATCCCTGGGGACGAGGTCGTTCTGATGGGGCACTCCCTGGGAGCACTGACAGCGTTATTGGCCACTGGGGCGGAAGTGGTTCCAGGGATCGATCAGCGCTGTGAGAGCGCCTTGGCTGGCTTGCCCCTCACCAACCTCTCGGAATTGCTCCAGTGCGAACTGGCCGCAGGGCGTGTGCTCGAGGGCCATGCCATGCGTCCCCTACCTCGGGCGGTGGTGGGGTTCAACAGCTTTGGCGGTTTGATCTGGCCGCACCGTTCGAGCCCGGCGTTGTTGCCTCCCTTGCTTCTGGTGGGTGGAACGCTCGATCTGATCACCCCTCCCCTGGACGAGCAGGTGGCTCTCTTGGCTGGATTGGCACGGCATCCCGCCAGCCGGGTGGTGGTGGTTGAGGGAGCCAGCCACTTTTCGCCGATTCGAGTGGATGGCCAGGAATCGGCCTCGCAGGGGGACGATCTCTTCCGGCTTGGCGAGGAGCTGGTGGGCGTCAATCCCCTCAGCGTCCAAAGGGTGATCAGCCATGAAGTCATCCGCTTCCTCGATTCCATCAGCACCGAGACACCCCGCCAAGACGCCGTTCACCTCATGGATCCCAGCTCAACGACGCGGTGGCATCGCTTGGGCCGCCGCAGGGCCCTGCAGCTCCTGGATCAGTAGCGCACCCGCGGATCGAGGGCGGCTACCAAAAGGTCCACGGCAACACTCACGAGCACCACCAAAGCAGCGATCACAACAACGATCCCTTGAACAACGGGGTAGTCCCTTTGATTGATGGCTTCCTGCAGGCGCAGGGCAATGCCTGGCCAGGAAAAGGTCACTTCAATCAAAAGAGCCCCACCGATCAAGGAGGCCACGGTGATGCCGGCGATGGTGAGTACCGGCAGCAAGGCATTGGGGAGGCCGTGGCGCAGGATCACCTGACGCTCATTCAGGCCGCGGCTCCGCGCCGCCTCCACGTAGTCGCCGCGCAGGCTGCGTCTCAGATTCAGGCGCAAAGCGGTCGTGAAGGTCCCGCTGAGCAGCAATGCCAGGGTTCCTGCGGGAAGGATCAAGTGTCGAATGGTGCCCTGGAAGGCGGCCCAGTTGTTTTGAAGTGCACTGTCCAGCAGGAAAAATCCACTTCCCTCGGGGGGCAGGAGGCTGGGGGGAAATCGTCCACCCACGGGCAGCCAGCCCAGGCTGACGGCGAACACCAACTGCACCAGCATGGCGACCCAGAAGGGCGGCAGGGCATAGGTGCCCAATCCGTAGAGGCGACCGCTGAGATCAACCGTCCCCTCGGGCCGGGCGATGCCGCTGAAGCCAATGCTCAGCCCGATCACTGCGGCCACCAGCAGGGCGATGACACTCAGTTCCAGACTGGCGGGCAGGGTTTTCCCGATGATGGTCCGAACCGGCTCCTGATTGATCAGGGCTTGCCCCAGATCACCATGGATCAAACCCTTGAGGTAACTGAGGTACTGATCCAGCAATGATTGATCCAGGCCCAGCCGTGCGCGCATGGCGGCTTTGGCCGCAGCCGGTGCCCGGCTGCCAAGAACCGCATCCACGGGATCTCCAGGGGCCACGCGCAGCAACAGGAACACCAGGCTGGCGATCAACCACAACATCAGCGGCGCCAGGGCGAGGCGGGTGGCGCTGTAGCGGGCAAGGTCTCGAGCGCGTCCCATCAGTTGGTCGTCCTCGTCTTGAAGCGGCGCTCCAGGTCAGCGAGCATCAACTGACCACTGCCGTCAAATTTTGGAGGCCTGAGGTTCAGTTGGGCCCAGGCCCGGGGGGAATCGAGCCAGATGGGGATGTAGGCCGCACCGTCGGCGGAGAGCTGTTCGACGCGATCCAGGGCCTTTAGCCGTGCGCCTCCCATCAAGGTGTCTGATTCCAAGAGGGCGTTCTGCAATCCGGGGGCGCTCCAGAAGCTGCCACTGATCGCAGCTTCTCCCTCAACACAGGTGTCGCCTGTCTCCGTTGTGCAACTCAACAGCGGCGTCAGATAGGCCTCGGGATCGGGGTAACTGCCGCGCCAATCCAGCATCACGGCCTTGAAGGCACCCTCCCCCAGCTGGCGGTAGATGGTCGTGGACTCAACGCCATCGAGATCCAACACCAGGCAGTCGTGGAGGTCTTGTTGCACCTGGGCCTGCCAGGTGAGGGCCAGCAGTTTGTCAGCGGGCACATTGGAGCGGAAGGTGAGGGGAAAGCGCAGTGGGCTGCCGTTGCAATAGCCAGCCGCCTTGAGCAGCTCGCGGGCCTGCCCGGTGTTGTGTTGCGGCCATGAGGCCAGGGCTCCGCCGGGAAGGCTGGGGGGCACCAGGGCCCGCAGCGGACGGCGCAGCCCGTAGCTCACCCGTTCGCTGATCTGCTTGCGGTTGAGACTGACGGCCAGGGCCTGTCTCAAACGTTGATCCTGGAATGGCTTCTGGTTGCTCAGCAGGGTGATGTAGCCGATCTCCATCGCTGGACCCACGGACTCGTGCAGGTCTCCGGCGATGGCCCGTTCATGCAGGGCGTAGCGCTGGTCTTCGTCGATGGAAGCGGAGAGCAGCAGATCCACTTCGCCACTGAGCAACGCCCCGTACAGCGCCGTGGAGTTGCTCAGCGTGATCAGATCCAGGCCGTTGTTCCGAGGTGCTTCACCCCAGTACTGCGGAAAGGGTTTTAGCCGCTGCTGATGTTCGCTGAAGTCGGTCAGCTTGTAAGGCCCTGTTCCGACAAAGCGGTCGTGCAGAAAACGGTCCTCGTAGCTGCTGTAGGCCGTCGGTGAGATGGGGGTGAGGTTGATCGACGTCAGCAGGCCCTGCAGGGATGTGGATGGTCGATTCAGGCGCAGGCGCAGGGTGTACGTATCGGCCTCTTCCACCGAGGCGATGCGGTCGCCCACCACGTAGCTCAGGGTTCCGATGTTGAGAAAGCGCCGCAGGCTGAAGGCCATGGCCGCGGCGTTAAAGGGCGTTCCATCGTGAAACAGAACATCGGTGCGCAGCGGAATCGTGACGATCCGACCGTCGTCACTCAGAACCGGAGCCGCTGCCGCCAGACGGGGTTCCAGCGATCCATCACGCTTGAGGCGATAGAGCGGATCGCCCAGGGCGCTGATCAGCTGCATGGCGCTGAGGGTGCTGGCCTGGGCTGGATCCAGGGAGCTGATTCTCCCCGCTGAAGCCACCGTGATGCGGCTTGTGGGTGGCGGTGCCTGACAGCCCATCTGGACGAAGGCCAGGACAAGGGCCACGAGAACGCCACCGAACGTCCATCGTGTGGGGCGATCGATGTGATTCAACGGGCCTTTGTCGACAACAGGTCGGCCCATTCAACAGCGAGTCACCCGACCTGGCGAATCCTCTCCAAAGAGATTTCGAACACAGGCGACCCCTCGTTGCTTTGCAGAGGCCAGCGGCGGACCCAGCAACGGTCGTGGTCGCCATCCACGCCGATCACTTGATAAGTGTCGTCATCACTGTCGAGGTTGACGCAGTCCCCTTGGTGGACAGACATCAGGTTGAGTCCCTCCTGCAGAGAGCAGCCTTGACCCGGACTCGGGTGCATGAGGTTCTGCATGAACCGTTTTGGGCACAGAACTGAGAATTCAGACCTGTGCCGTGAAAGTTCTTGACACTCTGACGCACGCCCGGGGGGGTCTGCCAGTGCCGCAGGCCTCCCTAGAGGCAGCCGAGGTGAGCTTCCAGGCCGGAAACGTCCGGTAGGGCCTGGATGGCTTCGAGGGCCTCGTTCATCTGGTGCTGGCTCACTTCATGGGTGATCACAACGATCTCGGCGCCGGCGTCGCTGGCATTGAATTGAACGATCGACTGGATGGAGACGTTGCGTTGGCCGAAGCAACCGCCCACGTTGCCGATCACGCCGGGGGCGTCTTTTGTCTTGAAACGCACATAGTGGCGTTGGCGAATGTCACCCGAATTGACGAGGGCACAGGGCCGCCAGCTGCTTGCCGCCAGCAAGGGATCCACTTTCCCAGGGTCGTCGCTGGCCTGGCGGATTCCTGCGATGTTGAGAATGTCGGCCACCACGGCAGAGGCGGTGGGGCCGGCCCCTGCTCCGGGGCCGTAGAACATCACCCGGCCGATCGGGTCTCCTTCCACAAGGATGGCGTTGTTGACACCGTTCACACCCGCCAGGGGGTGGTCCTTGGGAACCAGCGTTGGCTGCACCCGCAGCGAGAGCGGCAGGGGATCGCCACCGTCCGCCATGCGCTCGGCCACCGCCAGCAGCTTCACGCCATAACCGAGTCGGTTGGCGTAATCCACATCCACGCCCTGGAGGCCACTGATGCCGTCGGTGGGAACTTCGGCGCGATCAACGCTGCCGCCAAAGGCCAGGGTGGCGAGGATTGCGATCTTGTCCGCCGCATCGAGGCCATCCACATCGGCTGCGGGATCGGCTTCGGCGTAGCCCAGCTCCTGGGCATCCTTGAGCACTGCGTCGTAGGCGGCCCCCTCCTCAGCCATGCGGGTGAGGATGTAGTTGGTGGTGCCGTTGATGATCCCGCTGACCCGGTTGATGCGGTTGCCGCCCAGGGACTGCTTCAGCGGTTCGATGATGGGAATACCGCCACCAACGGCGGCTTCGATCAGCACGTAGACCCCTGCTGCGGCTGCGGCTTCAGCGATTTCCTGACCGTGACGTGCAATCACGGCCTTGTTGGCGGTCACCACGGATTTGCCGGCTGCAATCGCCTGGAGAATCAGGCTGCGGGCCGGTTCCAGGCCACCGATCACCTCCACCACCACGTCCACGGCTGGGTCTTGGATCACTGCCGACGGATCGGTGGTGAGCAGGCTTTCGTCCAGAGCCACGGGGCGCGGACGGTTCAGATCACGGACGGCAACACGGATCAGCTCCAGTTCACCCACCATCGGGTGGCGTTCGCCTGGACTCTGGAGGATCGAAGCGACTCCACCGCCAACCGTGCCCAGCCCCAGCAGACCAACGCCGACCTTTGCTGCCATTCCCTGAGATCCGTGTTGGAACGATTTCGAGCGACTCTATGTAGTGACGTGATTTCGCTTGCGTTCTTCCTCTGATCAGGCTTCCAGCTGCCGGGCCTGCTCCTGCATGGCCAGAAGAATGTTGAGAAAGCCATTGGCGCGGGAGGGCGTCAAGCTGGCCTGCAGGCCTGTAGCTGCCATGAAGGCCGGGTCCACCGCCTGCACCTGGGCCGGCGTCAATCCATCCAGACCCTGGATCAACAACGCCAGCAGTCCCTTGGTGATCAGCGCATCGGAGTCTCCCTGCCAGCGCATCACCCCGTTATCGAGGGCACCCCGCACAAACACCTGTGACACACATCCCTTCACCTTGATGTCTTCGGTCTGCAGCTCGGCCGGCATGGGAGCGAGTTTCTTGGCCAGCCAGAGCACGTATTCGTAGCGGCGTTTTGGATCGGCGGTGCTACCCAAGCGCTCCACCATTCGGTCGAGGGCATCACTGCCGGTGCTGGTGGCCATGCGGGGCTCAGTCGTTTCGACGTCGCACGCTAACCAGCAGCCCCATCATCACCAGGCTGAAGGGGAACACGACCACCTCGTTCAGATCAACTTCGCCGTCTTGAACGGGGAGTTCGAGGTAGTCGCGGTGGCCTGGACCACCGTCCACCTGGAGATCAACGGTGCCGTTGTCCACGCTGCTGAGATCGAGGCTCAGGCGTCCCTCGGCATCGGTGTGGCCCAGTTCCAGCCCTGGAGTGCCATCGGCATTGAGCAAGCGAACAACGGCCCCTTGGGTGGGTTCACCGTTGGAAAAGCTGCTGCTCAGTTGCAGATCGCCATCGAGATAGTGCAGAGCGCTTTCGATCTGATGGGCCTTGGCGGGAGCCAGCACCGCGCTGTGCAGCACCGAGCTGAGCAAAAGTAATGGAGCCAGCACACGCAGCATGGAAGGGCGGTCAATCGAGTCCATGATGCGGCCCCTCAGGCGGGACGACCAGCACCCTGCTCCGTGATCCAGCCTGTAAATGGAACATCCCAGGGCTCCCGGGGCAACGGTTCGGCCACGAGGCAGGCTGAAGGCAGCACCACCCAGGCCGGCACGGCAGCCCAGGCGGGATCGGCTCTGAGACGGTCGTAGTAGCCACCGCCGTAGCCCAGGCGGATCCCAGTGCCGTCCACCGCCAGCGCCGGCACCAGCAGCAGCGCCAGCTGATCGGGCTTCAGAGCGTCTCCCGCGGCAGGCGCGGGAATGCCGCAGCCATCGGGCTGAAGCGGCTCCTCATCCCAGTTCCGGTAGATCAGAGCGCCGAGGCCATCGGCCACCGGCAAGGCCAACGGTGGATGGGGGCTACACCGCAGCGGCCGTAAATTCGCCTCCCCCGGCAGGGGCCAGTAGATCCCCACATGGCGGTTGCCGCAATCGGAGCGGTCGATCAGTGCCGCCACGGCGTCTTGGATGGATCGCGTGGCCGCCTCGTCCAGATGACGCTGGGTTTTGAAGTGACGGCGCAGGGTTGGCTTGGTGCTCATCGCTGTAACCAGGCCGTCAGCGCCACCGCCAGGGCATCGGCAGCATCATCCGGGCGGGGCGGTTTCTCCAGGTTCAACTCCCGCATCACCGCCTCCAGAACTTCGTCTTTTTCGGCATGGCCGAATCCCGCCACGGCGAGCTTGATCTGCATGGGAGGGAATTCCACCATCGGGATCTTGAAGCGGGCCAGGGTCATCACCACCACGCCCCGCGCTTGCACCACGTTGATGGTGTTGCTTGATCGGTAGAAGAAGAACTTCTCCACCGCTGCCAGTTCCGGTCGCCAGATCCGAATCAGCTGGCGCAGGTCTCCAGCGATCTCCACCATGCGGTCACCATCGGAGCTGCCGGAGTCGGTTTGGATGATGCCGCAGTCGAGCATGCGCTGGCATCCATCCTGGATGTCGATCACCCCATAGCCCACGCGGGCCAGGCCCGGGTCGATGCCGAGGATCCGCATGGGCTGATTGTGGGGGATCAGGCGGCGAGGGCCAGCTCGAAATCAGCGCGGTCGCTGCTCTCGCTGCGTTCAAACACCTTGCAGAACACTTTCACCACCCGGTCGCCTGAATCCACCTGCTCCAGGGGGTCCTTGCGCAGACGGTGCCGCAGGCAGCAGGAGGCCACACGCGCCACGTCGTCCTCGCTCACGTCCATGCGACCCTCGAAGGCGGCCAGGGCCCGGGCAGCACGGTTGGTGACGATGTCACCCCGCAGGCCATCCACATCAAGTTCGCCGCAGACGGCGGAGATGCGCAGACGCAGATCTTCGTCGATGCTCACCTGGTCTAGGCGTTGCTGGGCCTCCACCACCCGTTGTTGCAGTGCGTTCTGATTGCCTTCCACGGCGGTGCTGAAGCCGTCGGGATCGCTGTCGAAAGCGGTGCGCTGGTCCACCACCTGCACCCTCAGCTCGGGATCACGCACGGTGCGCACCTCCACGCTCATGCCGAAACGGTCGAGCAGCTGGGGGCGGAGTTCACCTTCCTCGGGGTTCCCGGAGCCGATCAAGACGAAACGGGCGGGGTGGCGCACGGAGACGCCTTCCCGTTCCACCGTGTTCCAGCCGGAAGCGGCGGAGTCGAGCAGCACGTCGACGAGGTGATCATCGAGCAGGTTCACCTCATCCACGTAGAGCAGCCCTCGGTTGGCTTTGGCCAGCAGACCCGGCTCAAAGGCGCGCACGCCTTCGCTCAGGGCTTTCTCGATGTCGATGGTGCCGCAGAGGCGGTCTTCGGTCGCGCCGAGGGGCAGGTCCACCATCGGCACCTGCCGCGGTTCGGTGCTCAGGGTCTCCCCCTGTTGCATGCGCTCGCGCACCTCACTGCTCTGAAGGTCAGGATCGCTGGCCGAGCTGTTGTAAGGATCGCCGGCGACAACGTCGATGTCCGGCAGCAGATCGGCCAGGGCACGGATCGTGGTGGATTTGCCGGTGCCGCGGTCCCCCATGATCATCACGCCGCCGATCCGCGGATCGATCACGTTGAGAAGCAGGGCCAGCTTCATCTCCTCTTGACCGATCACCGCAGTGAAGGGGAAGACCCTGCGCTTCCGGGGTGCAGTCACGAGCAATTCTCAAGGCGTGCTCAGGATTGTTTCACAGGCTGCACGGTGATGACCTGCGGTGGCGTTGCATCGGCGGGGTAAACCAGCCGAACGCGCACCTGCTTTTCTTCCCCGGGCTTGAGGGTCAGCTGTCCCAGGGCCGGCCCCTGCTGCCCCTGGCGCAGCACCAGATGCTGCGTCTGGCGTCCATTGGAAACACCCTCTGGATCTTCCAGACCCGTGGTCTGGATGGGGCCGCGGAACATCACCGGGCCGTTGAGGTCATCGCGGAAGCGCAGGAAGGACGTTGTGCTGTTGCCCTTGAGGGGCGAATCCAGCGACAGCTCCAGCGTCACCGGGGCTGAGCCGGTGTTCTTCAGCGGCAGGGTGAGGTCGTATTCCACCCCGTAGTTGCCATGGGCCGCCCAGGCGGTGCCGGGATAAAAGTTCTTCAGTTCGGCGGTCTGCACCTGATGGGTGGAGAGGCTGCCCCGCTCCAGGCTGCTGATCGGCCAGGAGATGGGGGCCTTGGGTGCGGCCAGCACCGGGCTGCCCGGATCGGTGATGCGTGCCCGCCAGCTGCTGCCGATCTGCACACCGCTCACCCGGGAGTAGATGATCTTGCCCTTGCTGCCCCGTGGGGTGGGTTGATGCTCCTTGCTGCTCATGCGCTGGTCCTTCAGCAACTGCAGCCAGTGCTGATCATCGGGAGCCTTGCCGTCCTTGCCATGGGCGGCCAGGGTGGCGATCGCCACCGGGCCGGAGCTCTGGAAGCGCAGTTGCAGGTTGCGGCCGTTCAGCAGCGGGTCGAGACCGGCCACGGGAATCGGCAACAGCACCACCTGCGTCGCTGCGCCTGGGGTCAGGCTCCATCGGCGGTTGGCCAGTTCCGGCGCACGGCGACCGGCCAACAGATCGCCGGCCACACGGCTGCCAGGTCCTGCCGCCACAACCTCGGTGGTTTCCTTCATCAGGCTCGGCAAGGGCAGGAAGGGGGCCTGGGTCTGGCCGGGTTCCGTCGCTTGGGAGAGTGACGTGCTGCCTGCGAGCAGATGCAGGGTCACGGGAGCGTCTCCGAGGGGAGCGGCCAGTACCGCCAGCCATAAGGTCGACGTTGGGCTGCCCTGCGGATCGCCGGCGTACACGTGGTGGCTGAACAGGTCAAAGCGGCCGTTCAAAACAACGGGAACTGATGCCTCATCTCCATCGGGGAAGGTGGAGATCAGGATGCCGTCATCCTTGATGAGCTCAGGGTTGTTGTCATTCACCATCAACACGGTGTCGAGAGCTCCCGGTAAAGCTCGAACGCTCTGTTGACGTTCAATCACTCCCGCAGCAACGGGCAAGGCCGAAACCGCGGTCATGGCTCCATAAGCCAGCCAAGCAGCAGACATCAAAGGGATGAGCTTCATGGCTTGGGCGGGGCAGGGTTGGGTTTCAGGTGCGGTGCCATGGCGGCGGCAAGCCGACGAATCAGTTCGGTGGATCTGGGGTCGTTGAAGGGGCCCTTCACCAGAAATCCCGCCACAGCGCGTCTGCCATCCGGCAGTTCGATCAGCCCTGCGTCGGCGTAGGCGATGCCGATGTCACCGGTTTTGTTGTAAATGCGGTACCCCTTGCGGGCCAGACTGTCGTCTGGTCTGCCCTGAGCTCCACCCAGTCCGCGCATCAAGCCCTTGGGGAGAAGCGTGTTGGTGACCGATGTCCCCATCACCTCGCGAAACAGATCCCGGCTTCGGGGGCCGAGCACCTCACCGCTATCCACCAAGGCAATGGCCCGGCTCAGATCCCGTGCACTCGTGGTGTTGGTTCCGTCGAGGTCCGGCAGCCAGTTGTTCACCACTGTGGAGGGAAGATCCAACGCCTCAAAGCGCGCATTGATCTCGTCCATCCCTCCGGCCCTGGCAATCATCAGATTGGTGGCGGTGTTGTCGCTCACCCGGATCATCTCCGTGGCGACTTCATAGGTGGGGAAGCGGCTGCCCAGGGGCCGAGAGGCCATCCAACCGGCGCCTCCACCCACCAGCTCCTCGGTGAGTGTTAGTGGTTCGTTCCATCGAAGCGTTCCTTGATCCAGCAGTTCCAGCACCGCGAGCAGGATCGGCGTCTTGATCGAACTGGCGGCGGGCATCGGGACCTCGGCCTGCATCGCTGCAAAGCGTCCGTCGTCGAGTATCAGCATGTAGGCGCTGGCGTCCAGATCGCTCTGTTCCTCGGCCAGCTCTACCCACCGCTGGGACAGGGCCTGGATTTCCTGCTTGGGGGCAAATCGTGCCTGCCCAAGGCCCTCCGCCTTGGCGGGCTTGGGCTTCTGCTCCTGCCTGGTGGTCTCCTCGATTGGGGGCTCCACGGCTTCACCGAGCAGCGAGGTGATCACCGCCTGATCAGCCAACCAGCTGGGAAGTGAAAACTTCTGCTGCTGAACCTGCGGTGCCAGCAGCCGCAGGCCTGTGCCTGTTAGCAGGCCGAGGCCCACACCCATCAACACAAGCCGCAGGATGAGTTGGAGCGGTTCTCTCCAACCGGCGGAGCGACGTGGCGAACGACTGCTGGACAACCTTTCAGCCGTGACTGTTCGGCAGAGATTAGGGGCGTTCGGCGCGGATGGCCCAGCGCAATTGGCGAACCATCCCCCGCAGCAGAGCCACTTCTTCGGCGCGCACCGTGGCGCGTTGCAGCAGATCTCGCACCTTGGCCATGCGCGCTGCGGCGGTGTGCTCCAACAGGAAACCGGCCTCGAGCAGCAGATCAGTGGCGTCGTCCAGACACGCTGAAAGGGCTGTGGCGGCTGCCGGGTCCGGGGATGGTGGATCGATGCTGCGGCTTCCTGTTGTCCCGTTGTTGAGACGGGCCAACTCATGCAGCACTACGGCCACGGCGTGGGAGAGATTCAGGGATGGATAGGCCTCTGCGCTCTGCAAACACAGAACCCGCTGGCAGAGCCTCAACTCACTGTTGCTGAGTCCGCGGTCTTCACGACCAAACACCAGAGCCACGGGGGACTGGGTGCCGGAGCTGGTGTCATCGCTGGCCAGCAGCCAACCCAGGGCCTGGTCTGGCGTTTGCAAGGGAATCTCTCCATGCTCGAGTCGACCGCAACTTCCCACGGTGCGCCGGCAATCGTTGATGGCCGTCAGCAGGTCGGGCACCACCGCGGCTGCCTTCAGCAGTGCTTTCCCGTGCACAGCCATCTGCAGCGCCTGTTCATTGAGATGGTCACAGCGGGGAGCCACGAGTCTCAGTTCGCTCACACCGAAATTGGCGCAGAGCCTGGCGACGCTTCCGATGTTCAGGGGGCCGGCCGGCTCCACCAGTACAACGACGGCATTCAAGGCAGTGGCTCAGCTGAGTGTGTGCAGGTAGGCCAGCAGGTCGGCCATCGATTGTGGTTCCATCTCAAAACTCGGCATGGGTGGTGTTTCGCCGCTGATGATCTGGTGAACCAGGGCAGGGTCCTTGTGGTGATTGCTGACGCCTTGCAGTCGAGGCCCGACCAAGCCTTGGCCGGCTAGGCCATGACAGCCGGCGCAATTGATCCGGAACAGCTGGCCGCCGTGGTCAACGGCCCCTTGCAGTTCAAGGCTGGCCTTGATGTAGGGATCTTGCTGGGCGCTCCCCAAAACCCAGAGCACCAGGACGACGCATGCCGTGGCAGCCGACACAACAAGGGCGGCGATCAGGCCGCGACCTCGATCGTTTGCATCAGCTGGAGCCGATTCGGCCGCAATTCGTGACGGCTGGACCACAGAGCTGGAGTTCCAATGAGAGAATTCTGCTTAATTCTGAATGTTGACGCGACGCCATGATCGAACCTCTGCTCTGCGGCATCGTTCTTGGTCTGATCCCTGTCACGTTGATGGGTCTGTTTGTGGCGGCTTGGAACCAATACCGCCGTGGTGGCAGCGCTCTGGGGGGCTGAGCAGCAGCACGCTGCTGATGCCGTAGCGCCGCTGATCCACAACCGTCCAATCTGAGCTTTGTACAGGGTTCAGATTGGAGCGGTGTTCACACACCACAAGCGAGTCCTGGTGCAGCCAATTCCCCTGGCCCAAGGCGATCAAGCAGGGCTCGTAGAGGTCTTGGTCGTAGGGGGGGTCGAAGTAGACGATATCGAAGGGCTCCTGGCTCCAACCTTTGCGCAGCCACCGGATCAGTTCCCGCCGTTCAGTGCGGATCTCGGGAACTGGTGAAAGACCTGAGGCCACAGCGCTGAGATTGGCGTGGCTGACCCGGATGCACTGTTGGTCTTGATCCACGGCAACCACGCAGCGTGCACCTCGCTGCAGTGCCTCACAGCCCATCACGCCGCTGCCGCTGCAAAGGTCGAGCCAGCTGCAGTCCTGCAAATGCGGAGCGAGGATGTTCATGACGGCCTCCCGCACTCTCGAGGTGGTGGGCCGAGCTGTGCGTCCCCCTGGGCTCAGCAGACGTCGCCCACCGCTGAGTCGCAGGTGCCCACCACTACTCATAGACAGGGCTCAGCCCCGTTGTGCAACCACGTCAGCCAACGTTTGAGCATCTGTTCTCCAGCATCGGACGACTTCTCCGGATGAAACTGGCAGGCACCGACTCGGCCCCGCCAGACGACAGCAGTGACCTCTTGATCGCCGAAAGGAGCCGAGGCCTTCAGGTCATTCGTATCGGTGGGAACTGCGGCGTAGCTGTGAACGAAATACACCCATTCCGAGGGTGCATCGCTGCTGAGCAGGGGGCAGGTGCCGTGGTGCTTCAACGGGGCCCAGCCCATGTGGGGGATGCGTTCGCCGCAGTCTTCAGGAAGGCGTTGCACGCGTCCGGCCAGAAGTCCGAGGCCCGAATCATGCCCTTCATCGCTCTGTTCGAACAGCAGCTGCAGGCCGAGACAGATGCCGAGCAAGGGGCGGTCGGCCTGCCCCCATCGCAGCAGGTGAGGCACCAGACCGGTGGCCTTGAGGTTGACCATGGCCGGGTCGAAAGCACCGACCCCGGGCAGGATCAGCGCATCAATGCCCTCAAGGTCCTTGGGCTTCTTCACCAAGGAGCAACCTTGACCGAGCCGGCCAAGGCATGTCTCCACAGAGTGGAGATTGCCCATGCCGTAATCGATTAACCCGAGGTTCAGACTCAACCGGTCGCTCCCTTCTGGAAACGGATGTCAGAGATACTTGGAAATGGTGCCCGACAGCGTTGCCTTAGGAACTGCACCCACCACGGTGTCGACCTTCTGACCACCCTTGAACACCATCAGGGTCGGAATGCTTCGGATGCCGTACTGGCTGGCGACGTTTGGGTTTTCGTCTGTATTGAGCTTGAACACCTTGATCTGGCCGTCAAATTCCTTGGCGATCTCTTCAACGATGGGAGCCACCATCCGGCAGGGGCCACACCAGGGAGCCCAGAAGTCCACCAGGACCGGCACGTCGCTCTGGAGCACGTCCTGCTCGAAGGAGGCATCGGTGACAGCAGCAGCGCTGGACATATGAGCAGGGAGATTTAGGGAGAATTTAGCAACCGTTTCAAGCGAAAACACAGCACTTCCCTGCCGAGAAGGGAACTGTGACAGTCGCTCTCCATCAAGAGTGAAAGCCCGAACGCGCCGGGCCGGGGGGTGTGAGGAGTGTGTGGGCCGAAACCCGCACACGCTTCAGCCTAGCCCCGCTCTACTTGCCCATTCCGAGGTGCTGGGCCTTTTGGTAGACCTTGCCTTCCGTCAGCAGGGAGGGAGCCACGACCACCTCCACCTGCTGCATCTGCTTGATCGTCTGAGCTCCCAAGGTGCCCATCGATGTTTTCAGGCAGCCCAGCAGGTTGTGGGTGCCGTCGTCCAATTTGGCCGGACCACGAAGGATGCGTTCGATGCTGCCGGTGTTGCCCACATTGATGCGGGTTCCGCGGGGCAGCACAGGGCTCGGTGTGGCCATGCCCCAGTGGAAGCCCCGGCCGGGGGCTTCCTCAGCACGGGCGATGGGGGAGCCGATCATCACGGCGTCGGCGCCGCAGGCGATGCACTTGCAGATGTCACCTCCGGTGACGATGCCTCCGTCGGCAACGATGGGTACGTAGCGACCACTCTCCTTTTCGTAGTCGGCCCTGGCGGCGGCGCAGTCGGCAACCGCTGTGGCCTGGGGAATGCCCACACCGAGAACACCGCGGGAGGTGCATGCGGCGCCTGGTCCGATGCCAACCATCACGCCCGCCGCACCAGCACGCATCAGTTGCAGGGCAACCTCATAGGTGACGCAGTTGCCGATCACCACCGGGACGCCCATGTCACGACAGAGGGCTTCCAAATCCAGCGTCTCCTGGCCTTCAGGACCGATGTGGTCCGTCGAGACCACGGTGGCTTGCACGAAGAACAGATCGGCTCCTGCTTCGGCGATGGCCTTGCCAAAACGCAGGGCAGCCACCGGAGTGCCGCTTACGGCAGCGATGCCTCCTTGGGCCTTGATGTCCTGGATGCGTTTACGGATCAGTGCTTCTTGAACCGGTTGGCTGTAGATCTCCTGCATCAAGGGGACGAATTCGTCCTTGCCGACGGCGGCAATGCGATCCAGAACCTGGTTGGGGTCGTCATAGCGGGTCTGCACGCCCTCCAGGTTCAGCACGCCCAGGGCACCCAGCTCAGACAGGCGAACGGCCATGCCCACATCGACCACGCCATCCATGGCGCTGGCGATGATGGGGATCTCGCGCTCGATGCCCCCCAGAGTCCAACGGGTATCCGTGACCTCGGGGTCAACTGTGCGACCCCCAGGCACCAGAGCGATTTCATCGATTCCGTAGGCCCGGCGAACGGTCTTGGAGCGTCCGAGCTGAATGTCCACCGAGCGACGTCAATAAAGTCAGATCAAGCTACCAATCGGGATGATCGCCTCAGCTGGATCGGCCCGTCACACGGCTCCAGGTCGAGCGCGTGCTCGCGATGAATTTGTCCCGATCGCTGTTGCGGATCAGGTTGCGCAGGGCGAAGTTCACCAACCAGATCACGCCGGCGAGCTCCAGCAGGCCCGGCACCAGGGGAAGGCTGTTGATGGTTCCGAGCACGCCGGAGTAGATCGTCGCCAAGAGGCTGAACACGATCAGGCCACCAACCACCTTCAGGGGCAGCTGGGCCTTGGTCCAAAGCTCAGCGAGATCGTTCTGCTCGAGCCAGTCCTTCACCTTTCCCACCAGTAGATCCCACTCGCCACCGTCCTGATCGGAGCTCTCCTGGGCGGGGATGGACACGGTGGAGGCGATCACAGGATCCGGTGTTAGAGCAGCTGCGGGCGCGGGAGTCGGGTCTTCAGTCGATGCCGGGGACGGCGCAGGTGTTGGAGCAGCTGCGGGCGCGGGAGTCGGGTCTTCAGTCGATGCCGGGGACGGCGCAGGTGTTGGAGCAGCTGCGGGCGCGGGAGTCGGGTCTTCAGTCGATGCCGGGGACGGCGCAGGTGTTGCAACCGGAGCCGTAGTGGATTCAGGGGTCGGCGTGGGGTCACTGCCTGGGGTGTCGGCTTCAGGGCGTGGCTCGTCGACAGGACCCATCACGTGAATGGAAAGCGGTTGGGACTTTATCCGGAGTTTTCAGATTCGATCCACTGTCCGAGATAGACTGTTAAAGGAAGTCTGATGCACGTATGACGGATTCTGTGGGGCCTGGCAGCGGCGGTCCCGGCGATTCCGACGATCGGATCATTCAGACGGATCTACGCAACGAGATGTCGCGCTCCTACTTGGAGTACGCGATGAGTGTGATCGTGGGTCGGGCGCTGCCCGATGCCCGCGACGGCCTCAAGCCGGTGCATCGCCGAATCCTGTACGCGATGTATGAGTTGGGCCTCACTAGCGACAGGCCTTACCGCAAGTGCGCCCGTGTCGTGGGCGAAGTGCTCGGCAAATATCACCCCCACGGCGACACCGCCGTGTACGACGCCCTGGTGCGCATGGCCCAGGACTTCTCCATGTCGATGCCCCTGATCGATGGGCACGGCAATTTCGGCTCGGTGGACAACGATCCACCGGCGGCCATGCGATACACCGAATCGCGATTGCGGGCGCTGACCACCGACAGCCTCCTGGAAGACATCGAGGCGGAGACGGTTGATTTTGCCGACAACTTCGATGGCTCCCAGCAGGAGCCAACCGTGCTTCCTGCTCGGATCCCGCAGCTGCTGCTGAATGGTTCAGCGGGCATCGCCGTGGGGATGGCGACCAATATTCCGCCCCACAACCTCAATGAGCTGATTGATGGCTTACTAGCGTTGATCGCGAACCCGGAGATCACCGATCAGGACTTGATCCGGCTGATCCCTGGTCCAGATTTCCCCACCGGTGGTCAGATCCTTGGGCGGGAAGGCATCCGCGAGACCTACCTGGGCGGCCGCGGCTCGGTGACGATGCGCGGAGTGGCCAATATCGAAACGCTCGAGGTGCCGGGACGCCCCGATCGCGATGCCGTGATCATCACGGAGTTGCCGTATCAGACCAACAAAGCGGCGCTGATTGAGCGCATCGCAGAGCTGGTTAACGACAAGAAGCTCGAGGGTATTTCCGACATCCGTGATGAAAGCGACCGCGATGGCATGCGGATTGTGGTGGAGCTGCGCCGCGACGCTTACCCGCAGGTG
Organism: Synechococcus sp. KORDI-52; assembly: GCF_000737595.1. Classification (NCBI taxonomy): domain Bacteria; kingdom Bacillati; phylum Cyanobacteriota; class Cyanophyceae; order Synechococcales; family Synechococcaceae; genus Synechococcus; species Synechococcus sp. KORDI-52. The sequence goes on from NZ_CP006271.1 coordinate 1,242,116, forward strand.
GTGCTGAACAACCTGTTCAAGCTCACCCCGCTGCAGAGCAACTTCAGCGCATACATGTTGGCGCTGGTGAACGGCGAACCGATCCTGCTCACCCTGCGCAAGATGCTCGAGGTGTTCCTCGACTTCCGGGTCGAGACGATTGAGCGCCGCACCCGGTATTTGCTTCGCAAGGCCGAAGAGCGCGACCACATCCTGCTGGGCCTGCTGCTGGCGCTCGATCAGCTGGATCCGATCATCGCCTTGATCCGGGCTGCTCCCGATACGGCTACGGCACGGCAACAGCTGCAGGAGCGCCATGGCCTCTCCGACATCCAGGCCGATGCCATCCTGCAGATGCAGCTGCGCCGTCTGACGGCTCTAGAGGCCGACAAGATCCGGCTCGAGCACGAGGATCTGGTCACCAAGATCGCTGACTACAAGGACATCCTTGGCCGGCGTGAGCGTGTGTTCGGAATCATCCAGGACGAGCTCGGTCAGCTGCAGGAGCGCTACCAGACGCCTCGTCGCACCGAAATCCTCGACCTCGGCGGCGGCCTGACCGACATCGACCTGATCGCCAATGAGCGTTCAGTGGTGCTGCTCACCGAGACCGGTTATCTCAAGCGGATGCCGGTGAGTGAATTTGAGGCCACCAGCCGCGGCACCCGCGGCAAGGCCGGCACCCGCAGCCAGGGTGAAGATGCGGTGAAGCTGTTCATCAGCTGCAACGACCACGACACCTTGGTGCTGTTCAGCGACCGCGGAGTGTCGTATGCCCTGCCGGCTTACCGCGTGCCCCAGTGCAGCCGTGCGGCCAAGGGAACGCCGGTGGTGCAGCTGCTGCCGATCCCTCGGGAAGAGGCGATCACCACATTGATTCCGGTGTCGGAGTTCAGCGACGACACCGACCTGGTGATGCTCACCCGAGGTGGCTTCATCAAGCGCACCCGCCTTTCGGCCTTCAGCAACATCCGCTCCAATGGCCTGATCGCCATCAATCTGGAGGACGGTGATGCCCTCACCTGGGTGCGCCTGGCGGTGCCTGGCGACAGCGTCTTGATCGGCTCCAAAGCCGGGATGACCATCCACTTCCGCCTCAGTGATGAGGAGTTGCGGCCCCTCGGCCGCACGGCCCGCGGCGTGCGTTCGATGAACCTGCGCGATGGTGATGCCCTGGTGAGCATGGATGTACTGCCCGTGGAACTCGCCGATCAGGTGGCCGCCAGCGCCGACGATGAAGAGGATGCCGCCAGTGAGGGGCCCTGGGTGCTCGTGGCGTCGGCCTCGGGTCTGGGCAAGCGGGTTCCGGTGACGCAATTCCGCTTGCAGAAACGGGCTGGAATGGGGTTGCGGGCGATGAAGTTCCGCACCGACGCCGATGAGCTGGTGGGGCTGAGTGTGCTTGGTGCCGGTGAGGAGTTGCTGCTGGTGAGCGAGAAGGGGGTGATCGTGCGCACCAGTGCCGATGCCATCCCCCAGCAATCCCGGGCCGCTACGGGTGTGCGTCTGCAGAAGCTCGACAAGGGCGACCGGCTGCTCAAGGTGGTGCTGGTGCCGCCAGAAGCCGAAGACGAAGCTGCTGCCGATCCCGAAGCGAGTGGGACCGAAACAGACGCGCAGGACAGCTGATCTTGGCCGAGCCGGTGGATGTGCTGGTGTTGGGGGGCGGTCCTGCTGCCCTCTGTGTCGCCTCGGAACTGAACCAACGGGGTGTGTCCGTTGCTGGCATCGCCTCGGATCCGGTCGACGCTCCATGGCCGAACACCTACGGCATCTGGGCCGATGAACTCAAAGCGGTGGGGCTTGAGCAGCTGCTGGAGCACCGCTGGAGCGACACCGTGAGTTTTTTCGGCGAAGGCGGCTCAACGGCTCAGGATCGGAGCCATGCCCACGGGATCGACTACGGCTTGTTTGATCGCGCTGTTCTCCAGCGCCATTGGCTGGAGCGGGCCGACGGCGTGGTTTGGCATCAAGACACTGCCGAACGGGTGGAGCTGAAGGGTTCAACCACCCTCGTCAGCTGCGCATCGGGAACGACCATGCAGGCGCGGTTGGTGATTGATGCCTCCGGTTCGCGTACGCACCACATTCGCCGCCCCGATCAGGGGCCTGTGGCGGGCCAGGCGGCCTACGGGGTGGTGGGGCGTTTCTCCAAGCCGCCGATTGAGCCGGACCGTTTTGTGTTGATGGACTACCGCTGCGATCATCTCAGCGAGACGCAGCGCCAGGAACCACCCACGTTCCTGTATGCGATGGATCTGGGCGATGGGGTGTTCTTCGTGGAGGAGACCTCCCTCGCTTTGGCGCCGGCGGTTCCCTACGACGTGCTCCAGCAACGGCTGCAACAGCGCCTTGATCAGCGCGGTGTGGAGATCACCGAGGTGATCCATGAGGAGTTCTGCCTCTTCCCGATGAACCTGCCGCTGCCGGATCGGCGTCAGCCGCTGTTGGCCTTTGGTGGTGCGGCGAGCATGGTGCATCCAGCCTCGGGCTACATGGTCGGTTCGTTGCTGCGGCGTGGCCCTGATCTGGCCCAGGCCTTGGCCGAAGCCATCACCAATCCAAGCCTTGGCTCAGCAGCCTTGGCCCAACGGGGTTGGCAAGCGCTTTGGCCATTGGAACTTGTGCTGCGCCATCAGCTCTATCAGTTCGGTTTGGGCCGGTTGATGGGGTTCAACGAAGCGCTATTGCGCACTCACTTCGCCACCTTCTTTGCGCTGCCGCGGGATGAGTGGTTCGGCTTCCTCACCAACACCCTTCCCTTGCCCCGGCTGATGAGCGTGATGCTGCGTTTGTTCGCCCTTGCTCCGTGGGAGTTGCGGCGGGGGTTGGTGTTGGGAGCGCCCCCGTCTCAGTCGCCGACCTGGACCCAGTCCAACGGCTGAATCAAAGGGAACAGACAGTCGTCCGTCTGCACCTCCTCGAGCCAGCCCTCCGGCAATTCGGTGGTGCCGTCGATCGCCTGCATCAGCTGCCAGAAGCGTGCCAGGTGACGTTGCACCCGTTCCCGGGCGAGTTCGGTCGTGGTGCCGGCCCGCAGGATGAAGCTCCAATCGGATGACTGGGCGAGCAACAGTTCTCGCGCCGCCTGCTGCAGCCACTGCATCGCCTGCTCGCTGCCCACCCCGCGGCTGCAGCGCCGCACCATCGCGGCACTGGCCTTTTCCCACTCAGGAATGATCCAGGCGTTGCTGTCGTTCAGCCAGTAGTCGTGATAGCCCCCCTGTCCCCAGCTGGAGGGGCAGGGATCACAGAGCTGCAGTTGGCCAACGCTGTTCAGCACATCTCGAAGCCGGGCGAAGGCCACGCCCTCATGAGGCGCCTGCTGGAACAGCTGGCTGAGAAAAGCCGGTCCTTCAAACCACCAGTGGCCAAACAGTTCGGCATCGAAGGGGGCCACCAGCAGCGGCGGCACCTCCATGGCACCGCCCAGCTGATCCAACTGACGGCGACGGCCCTGCAGGTAATCGGCTGCATGCTCTTTCACCCGTTCAGCAGCGACCCCCGGTTCGTAGGGACGTTTCAGGTCCAGCGGTGCGCTGTGGTCGGTGACCCGATGCAGCTTCAGCCCGAGCGGACGCGGTTGGTCGAGCCCAAGGGGCTTGAGCTCTTCGATGGGCAGATCCCAGCCCAGATCGCGATGGAATTCCCGGTAATGGGGATCTCCGGGATAGCCGTCCTTGGCCGACCACACCGGCAGGGTGGCTTCACTGTCACGCCCGAAGAAGGCCACCCCGTTGCGGCTGCAGATCGGCGAGTAGACCCCGTAGCGGGGCCTCGGCCGGCCGTGCAGCAGCCCATGGCCGTCCAGAACGGCGTAACGCAGCCCCGCATCGCGCATCCAGTGGTCCAGGCCTTCGTAATAGGCGCATTCCGGCAACCAGATCCCCAAGGGCCGTTCCCCCACGAGGCGTTGGTGTTCCCGCACCGCCGTGCGCAGTTGACCGCGCACCGCTTCCGGGTGATGGCGCAGCAGGGGCAGATAGCCGTGGGTGGCTCCGCAGGTGAGCAGGTCGACCACCCCCTGGCGCTGCAGGAGGGCGAAGCGCTGGATCAAAGCGCCGTCACAGTCCTGCCAGGCCCGCTGATGCCGTTCGATGGTCGCCGCCAGATGATCGGCACCCTCCCGCAGCTCGGGAGCTGCCTTCGGCAGCAGCGCCAGCCGTTCGTTCAGCCAGTGGGGAAAACGCTGCTTGAGGTCCTGATCGCTCAGCAGCGACAGCAGCGTCGGCGACAAGCCGATGGTGAGTTTGGGGTGTTGGTTGGGATCGGCGCTCGCGCCCTCCAGCGTTTCTAGAAGGGGGAGGTAGCACTCGATCAGAGCCTGAAAAAACCAGTCCTCCTCCAGAGAACCTGGTCTTGCCGATCGCACATAGGGCAGATGGGCATGCAACACCAGGGCGACAGCGCCTTTGGTCACGAACAAGCCCGAACGGTGGCTGAATTTAATCCGATTCCACCTTCAGGGCTGAACTAAGATGTGCTAACTCATAGTCATTCCGACTAAGATCACTGAGGGAGCCTTTTCCATGGCCAAGGACCCTGGTCGCGTCCTGATTTTTGACACCACCCTGCGGGATGGGGAGCAGTCGCCTGGGGCGAGCCTCAATCTGGAGGAGAAGCTGGCCATCGCTCAGCAGCTGGCGCGCCTGGGTGTGGATGTGATCGAGGCGGGATTCCCCTTCGCCAGCCCTGGTGATTTCGCCGCTGTGCAGCGGATCGCCCAGCAGGTGGGTGGTGAGAATGGTCCGACCATCTGCGGCCTTGCCCGTGCTTCGCGGGCCGACATCAAGGCCTGTGCCGACGCTGTCGCACCAGCGCCGCGTCGCCGCATTCACACCTTCATCGCCACCAGCGACATCCACCTCGAGCACAAGCTGCGCAAGAGCCGTGCTGATGTTCTCGGCATCGTTCCCGAGATGGTGAGCTACGCCCGCTCGCTGGTGGACGATGTTGAGTTCTCCTGTGAAGACGCTGGCCGCAGCGATCCGGAGTTCCTCTACGAGGTGATTGAGGCGGCGATTGCCGCTGGCGCCACCACGATCAACATTCCCGACACCGTTGGATACACCACCCCGTCGGAGTTCGGTGCATTGATCGCGGGCATCAATCAGCACGTGCCCAACATTGGCGATGCCGTGATCTCGGTGCACGGCCACAACGATCTCGGCCTGGCCGTGGCCAATTTCCTCGAGGCGGCCAAAAACGGCGCCCGTCAGCTCGAATGCACGATCAATGGCATCGGCGAACGGGCCGGCAATGCCTCCCTCGAGGAGTTGGTGATGGCGCTGCATGTGCGGCGGCGCTACTACAACCCCTTCTTCGGGCGGGAGGAGGACAGCCCCACGCCGCTCACCGCCGTGCGCACCGAAGAGATCACCAAGACCTCAAGACTGGTGTCCAACCTCACCGGCATGGTCGTGCAGCCCAACAAGGCCATCGTTGGTGCCAATGCCTTCGCCCATGAATCCGGTATCCACCAGGACGGCGTCCTCAAGAACAGGCTCACCTACGAAATCATCGACGCCCAGACGGTGGGCTTGTCCGACAACCGCATCTCCCTCGGCAAGCTGAGCGGCCGCAGTGCCGTTCGCGCCCGCCTTGAAGAGCTGGGCTACGACCTCACCCGTGAGGATCTCGATGAGGCCTTCGCCCGCTTCAAGGAACTCGCTGATCGCAAGCGCGAGATCACCGACCGTGATCTGGAGGCGATCGTCAGCGAACAGGTGCAGCAGCCGGAAGCTCGCTTTCAGCTCAAGCTGGTGCAGGTCAGCTGCGGCAGCAGCCTGCGCCCCACCGCCACCGTCACGCTCCTGGATGAAGAGGGCAGTGAGACCACAGGCTCGGCGGTTGGCACCGGTCCGGTGGATGCCGTCTGCCGTGCCTTGAATGAACTGGCGGGTGTGCCCAATGAGTTGATCGAGTTCTCGGTCAAGTCGGTCACCGAGGGCATCGATGCCATGGGTGATGTGACCATTCGCCTGCGCCGCAACGGTGCGCTCTATTCCGGCCACGCTGCCGACACCGATGTCGTGGTGGCGGCGGCGATGGCCTTCGTCAATGCCCTCAATCGCCTGGTGGCCGGTGAGGAGCGTCAGTCGTTGCATCCGCAGAAGGATCCTGTTGTCCTGGAGGCCCGACCAACGCTCTAGAGCCGACGCCATGCGCACGTCCATTGCCCGGGCTGTTCAGCTTGTGCTGCTGATTCTTCTGGCGTTGCTGGTGCTCACCCCGCTGCTCTGGCTGGTGAGCACGTCGCTCAAGGGCCCGGCTGAAGACATCTTCAGCAGTCCTCCGGCGTTGTTGCCTGCAGACCCCAGCTTGGATGCCTACATCCGTCTCTTTCAAGACAATCCCCTCACCACCTATCTGTTCAACAGCACCGTTGTGAGTGGCTTGGCGGTGCTGGCCAACCTGCTGTTCTGCTCCCTAGCCGCCTATCCACTGGCCAGACTTCGCTTCCCTGGCCGAGGCCTGGTGCTGGGCCTTGTGGTTGCCACGATTCTGATTCCTTTTCAGGTGGTGATGATTCCGCTGTACCTGCTGATGGTGCAGTTGGGCTTGCGCAACACCTTGCTGGCCTTGGTGATCCCCCAGGCGGCCACCGCCTTTGGTCTCTATTTGCTGCGCCAAAGTTTTCTTGGTGTTCCCAAGGAGCTGGAGGAGGCGGCACGGATCGATGGCTGCAGTCGTCTGGGGGAGTGGTGGAACGTGATGATCCCCGCCGCTAAAGCCGATCTGATCACCCTGGCGATGTTCGTGTTCATCGGCACCTGGAGTGATTTCCTCTGGCCGCTGGTGATCCTTGACGACCCAGCGCTCTACACGCTCCCCCTCGGTCTGCAGCAGCTGTCCAGCAGCTTTTCGCTGGATTGGCGGATCGTTGCCGCCGGATCGGTGGTCTCAATCCTGCCGGTGTTGCTCTTGTTCGTGCTGTTGCAGCGCTTCATCCTGCCCAATGCCAGCGGCGATGCTGTGAAGGGATGAGGGGGGCGACGAACGCATGGCTGCAATGGCATCGATGCGTTCCTGCATCAAACCCATCTGTTGGCTCAGCAGATCGCTGTGGGCGTTGTTCGGGGTGCGTTTCTCGAGCTGATCAATCCGGTCCTGCAGGGCGTGGATGCGCTGGTTGTGTTGATTCAACCCCTTCACCAAGGTGACCACAAGAACGCTCACCAGCGCGAGGCTGCCGCAGCTGATCAGTTTCAACAGCATGCAACCTCCCCATACAGGCCGATGCTGACTTGAATGGGAGCCATCAACAAGAGGTGCTGGGATGTCTCTCGAGGATCTGGATCGGTTTTTAACGCTTCGGGACAGTGATCCTGATCTGGCCAAGGCCCTCGCGCAGCCCATGGATCTTGAGCGGTTTCTCGCTCTCGCGGCCGATCACGGTTATGGGTTGAGCGAGGCGGATGTTGTTGCAGCCCAACAGCGTGAACACCACGCAAGAACGGCAGCTCAGCTTCAGCAGGATCAGGCTGTGGAATCACGGCGCCTCCGCAATTTCATCCACGGCTGATCCTCACCACGTCATTTCTTCAGATCCAGCTTCACCACGTCCGGTGTTTCCCCATGCACCTCGCCGATCCAGCGCGCATGGGTGACGGCACCCTCGTGGGTGTGAAAGATCCAGGCGTTGTCGGGGGACTGTTGCTGTTCAATCTGTTGATCCACGTCCCTGACGCCGAGATAGCCGCCGGCTGAACAGGACCGCAGCACGTAGCGTTCGGCGTACTTGGTGAGCATTGGCTGAGAGGGCTCTATCTGCTGGCTAGCGGTGCGTTCCTTGGGCTCAGCGTGTTCTGCGGAATTCTTTTCACTTTTCTTCCTTGAGGGTTAATAAGATTTGCTGTTGCCAGGCCAGCCCCGTTGGCGCTGCAAAGCGGCTCTGATGACCGCCCTCCCGGAACCACGGGGTGTTGAGGGCTGTGACATCCAGCTCGTTCAGGTTGAGATTCCAGGTGTCTTGGAGGTAGAGGCGCAGTTGCTCCGGTTCGGCTGGCTGTGGCTGTTGCCAGTGCACCACGGCCAGTTGGCCCGGTCGTGAGCGGAGAATGGCCAGACGGTGATTCGGGTCGCCATCATTTGCAGGCTGAATCGATTCTTCAAGCTGCTCATCGCAGACGTAAAGACGCAGAGGGATGGTGCTTGTGGGTTGGGGAAGTGGATATTTGTTGAGATAAAGGGACCGCGCTTTTTGAAATGCTGCCCCCGGGGCCTTGACCATCAAGGCGTTGTAAGCCTGCTGCAGCTGTTCAGTCATGCCGTTTCCGCCACGTTCGTGGTCCCAGTGTGTTGATGACGCTGGGCGGCGAACATGGGAGAATGGTGACACTTCCGGGATTGGACTGCGATGGCCAAGCATCGCTCCCGCTACCGGTTGGTTGGCCTGGACGGTCAACCGCATCCGGTGCTCGACGCCCCCTATGACACATTGGAACTGGCCCTCGCTGAGGCCAGTGATTGGTGCACGGGACAAGGGTCCCGATGTCCCATGGGTCAACAGGGCATTGCGGTTGAAGTGCGAACCGACAGCGGCAGCTGGCGCACCATCGACTACCCCGTGAGTTGTTTGCGTCGATCCAGCGAGATGGCGGGTTGATGTGGGTCAGCGTTGACCTCTGCGTTGTGCCGATCGGCGTTGGCGTGAGCCTTTCCCCCTACATCGCCGCCTGTGAGCGGGTCATCGCTGCCACGGGCCTGATGCATCAGCTGGGTCCCAATGGCACGGCGATCGAAGGCCCTTGGGATGAGGTCATGGACTGTGTGCGTGCTTGTCATGCCGAGTTGCATGGCATGGGCGCCCCGCGTCTTTACACAACGCTCAAGCTCAACACCCGCACCGATCGGCAGCAGTCGTTCTCTGAAAAGGTCGCCTCCGTTGAGCAGCAGTTGGCTGGGCCGTTGCCGAAGGGCTGAAAACCTGTAGATCTCCGGTGGGTTTCGATCCGGCTCGAGCCGCTTTTGAGACCAATGAGATCGCCCTGTGATGCCCCGTTCCCATGGATCGTGGTTTTAGAGCAGCGTTGTTAGCGCTGCTCGTCATGCAGCTGACGGGCAGTTCTGTTCAGGCATCAACATGGGATCGCATTGGCAGTTATCTGCGGCTGCTGCAGCGGGCAGGGGTCAAAGCGCTGGTGGCGCGGGATTGCCCGGTGGGCTTGCTGGGGGCTTTCCATGAAGGCAAACAGGCTCTCTTGATGTGTGGCAACAACCTGCCCGACGATCCGTCGGTTGTTTGGGTTGTTCTGGCCCATGAATCCGCCCATGTCATGCAGTCGTGCAACGGCGGAAACCTGATGCAGGCTGCCTTGTTGAGCCGAGAGATGGACGAGGCTCGACAGCGTCAGCCGGACATGTTTCACGAATTGAGGCTTTATCACTCCAGTCAGCACCACGTTGAGGCGGAGGCCCGGCTGATTCAGGCCCTGCCGCCGGAACAGGTGGTGGTTTTGTTTGAAAAACACTGCGCCAAGCGATTGACCCCTTGAAGCTGCTGCTGCTCGACCCCTGGCTGATGGTGGTCGATAAGCCCGCCGGCCTGTTGACGCAACCGGGGCTGGGGCCGGATCAACAGGATTCCGTGATCACCCGATTGCAGTGCCAGGAGCAGGGTTTGCGACTGGTCCACCGCCTGGATCGCGACACCTCGGGAGTGCTTCTGCTGGCCCGACGTGCCGACGCTCTGCGGCGTCTGAGCTCTCTGTTTGCCGCACGTCGGGTCAACAAGCTCTACCAAGCCGATGTGGAGGGGGGGCTCGAGGGACGCGGCTGCATCGCCAGCCCCCTGGCGCGCCTCTCGCGCCAACCGCCCCGCTACGGCAGTCACCCCGATGGACGTCTGGCGCTCACCATCTGGAGGGTCCGCGCTGCTTGTTCGAACAGCACGCGGCTCTGGCTGCGTCCGCTCACGGGCCGCTCCCATCAGCTCCGGGCTCATCTGGCCGAACTGGGCCACCCCATCGTTGGTGATCCCATCTATGGAGATGCCGGTCGCGCCCGCCGAATGCACCTGCATGCTCGGGCCCTCAGCTTTCGCCATCCCTTCACAAAGCAACGCGTCCGTTTGATCGCGCCGGATGCTCGTTTTGATACAGCGTGTTGAACGCGCTGAGCTCAGCGTCGGGCCGGGATCGGATAAGGGATGCGCCGGTGGCGCATCCGTCGCCATACCTGCACGAAGGCACGGATCACAAGTTCCACTTCGCTGCGGTTAAGGCTGCTTTTGCGCAGTTGTCCATCCCGCTGCCGCGCTTCCACGATCCGCCGCACCGTGTCGACCGCCTGCACATCGGAGGTGTCGGGAGGGAGGGATCGCAGCGCTGCCTCGCATCCGTCGGCCAGCATCAAGATCGCTGTTTCCTTGGAACGGGGTTCCGGGCCCCTGTAACGGAAGCGGCGCTCCTCCACCTCTTCGCCGCGTTCCCGAGCCTTGTGGAGGAAAAAGCCCATCTTCAAGGTGCCCTGGTGCTCGGGTATGAAATCGGCGATGGGCCGCGGCAATCGGTGGCGCCGCGCCAGCTTCAGCCCTTCATCCACGTGGGCTTGAAGAACCGCTGCGCTTGCCTGGGGGTCGTCCAGGGCATCGTGGGGATTTGGGCCATCCTTCTGGTTTTCAATGAACCAGTCCGGTGCGTGCAGCTTGCCGACGTCGTGATATAGCGAGCCGGTCCGGATCAGATCCACATCTGCACCGATGGCGCGCGCTCCCTCTTCCGCCAGGCCGCAGATCATCAGGGTGTGTTCAAAGGTGCCTGGGGCTTCGCATGAGAGGCGTCGCAGCAGGGGGCGTTCCTGATCGGCGAGTTCCAGCAGCCGCGCCCGGGTGAGCAGACCGAAGGAGCCTTCCAGAACCGGGATCAGCAGCAGGCTGAGCATCAGCAGAACCCCGAGCAGCAAGGTGTCGGTGGCTAGTTCATCCAGGCTGGGATTCAGACTTCCCCAGAGACGCAAGCCGGTGAAAGGTTGCAGTTGCAGCAGCAGCCACTGGCCCACGAGGGCGCCGATCGGAAGCAACACAGTGAGTTGCAGGAGCTGTCCGCGGCTGCGTTGACGGCCTGCGATCAGGGCTCCAGCGGCGGCCACGGTTGCCGCCACCAGAAGGCGACCATCTCCCAGCCCCTGCACAGGTTCGGGCCAGAGCAGAGCGGCAACCCCCATCCAAACCATGCCGCAGCCGGTGCCCAACCCCTCAGCCAGCACCAGGGTCGGTGCCACCAGTACGGCCAAAGGGCTCACGGCTCCTTTGAACCACAGCTTTGCCACTTGCACCAGCAGCAGCAGTCCCACCGCCAGCAGGGCGTGGCGCACCTCCAGACCCGGCCGTTCCCGCCGCATCACCAACAGCATCACCGCGCAGGCTGCAGCCGCTTCAACAAACCGTTGGAACCAGATCAGTGGTTGGGGTTCGCGCCGCACGCGGCCGAAATAATCCAGCACGTCATAGGCCTGGGGACTGATCGGTTCGCCTTTGCGGGTGATCAGATCCCCTTTGCGGACCTGGATGGTGGGGATGGCCTGTTTGGTGAGCTGTTCCTCGATCAGCTGTTTGCTGAGGTTCGGGTCGGTGCGTAGGTTGCTGCTTCCGCGCAGGGCGCTGGTGAGCACCTTGCCGGCCAGGGAGTGCGCTGCTGGCGGCTTCAGCCCGACGGCGTTCAGTTGCAGGTCGGCAGCCCGGCGCAGTTGCTCAACGGCCAGGTTGCTCACCAGGCCTTGGCTGAGCATGCGATCAGCGGTGCTTCGCACCGCGGCGTCCCAGGCGAGATGCTCCTGTTCACTCCGCTGTTCAAGCCATGTCTCCTCCTGTTCAGACAGGTTGACCGGCCCGATCCGGGCCCCTGACCCGGTATCGGTGACCTCCTGCAGCTGGAGAAGCTGCTGATTGAGACGTTGTTTGAGCTGTTGGTTTTGCTCCTGATCGATGACCTGCACCACCGATCGCGCCACAAGAGAGGCACGCTGCTGCTCGAGCGCGGTGCTGTCTTGAACCAGCACATCCTTTGGAGCGATGGCATCAAACGGGGCCAGTGATCCCGGTTGGAGTTCCGGTTTGATCAGCCAGGGCAGGCTTGAAGCTGCTGCCACGGCAAGGCACAACAGCAGAACGAGCAGAGATTGCAGCCGCGTCCATCGCAGCAATCGTGCCCCTGGGCCCTCGAGCCGCAGCCAGTTGCGCCAGAGGCTGATTCGCCGTGGAACGCCAACCAAATAGGACCCTGTATCGACTTCACGCTAGCTCTCTCCAAAGGGCATGCTGGATGGAGCGGACTGAGACGCCATGGCCCTGCGTTTGGACGGCAAGGTGCTGGCAAGGGATGTGGAGCGGCGTCTGCAAATCCTGATCGAGCGGCGCCTGGCCGAGGCGGGGCGACCTCCGGGTTTGGCCGTGCTGCGTGTTGGCGATGATCCAGCCAGTGCCGTCTACGTCGCCAACAAGGAAAAGGCCTGTGGCCGGATTGGGGTGGCCAGCTTCGGCGACCACCTCCCTGGCGATACGCCTCCGGCGGAGGTGCTTCAGACCATTGAACGGCTGAATGCCAATCCCGAAGTGGATGGCATCCTCCTGCAGTTGCCACTACCGGCCGGCCTGGACGAGGGGCCGCTGTTAATGGCCATTGATCCCGAAAAGGATGCCGATGGTCTGCACACCCTCAATCTCGGCCGGCTGCTCAAGGGGGAACCGGGCCCGCGCAGCTGCACCCCCGCCGGGGTGATGGCGATGCTGCGCAGCAATGGCATCGATCCAGCGGGCAAGCGCGCTGTGGTGATTGGCCGCAGCATTCTTGTGGGGCAGCCGATGGCTTTGATGCTGCAGGCGGCCAACGCCACCGTCACCATCGCCCACTCCCGCACGGCCGATCTGGCGGCCCACACCCGGGAAGCCGACATTCTTGTGGTGGCAGCCGGCCGTCCTGAGTTCATCGGGGCCGAGCACGTGCGGCCTGGGGCGGCTGTGGTGGATGTCGGCATTCACCGCAAGCCGGAAGGCGGATTGTGCGGGGATGTTCGCGCGGCTGAAATCGAACCCATCGCTGCTGCGCTTTCCCCCGTCCCCGGCGGCGTGGGACCGATGACGGTGACGATGTTGCTGGTGAACACCGTTATGGCGTGGTGCAGACGTCACAACCTTGACCATGATCTGGACGATCTTGTGCCCTGATCGACCCCATGGCGCTGCACTGGCTGTTCCCGACCCCGGTTCTGCAGGTGGACCTTGAGCCGGATGCCGCCACGGCCGCAGCCATGCAGCAGCAGCTGGAGCAGTTCGATGCCCAGGTGTTTCAACACCCTGAGTTCAGCGATCGCAACAATCTCACCGGCGATCTGTTGGGCCATGCCGGCCTGGATCAGTTGCACCGCATGGATGCGTTCCAGTGGCTGAACGGGCAGTTGGCTGAGCATGTTTCGGCCTATCTCCGATCGCTGTTAGGCCCGGATCACGGCCTTGTGGCCCACATCCAAAAAGCCTGGCCCGTGGTGTGTGCGAGGAATGGCGGCACGGTGGATCTCCACAGCCACCGCAACGCCCAGTTGAGCGCGGTGTTCTACGTGTTGATGGATCCGTCGAACGAGAGCGGGGAGCTGGAATTTGAGGCGCCCGACGATTACTTCAGCCATGTGATGGCGATTCCGTACCGCGACGCGGCGGTTTCCGGTGGTGTGTTCGCGCCGCTGCCCCACCGTCTTCTTCTGTTTCCATCGGACCTGCGCCATCGGGTGCTCCCCTATGAAGGAAACGGCCCCCGCTATTCGGTCTCCTACGACCTGGCCATCACCACGGCGCCGGGCAAGGGGCGCGAAATGCGAACACCCCATCCGATGGACTGGGTCCCCCTCGGCAGCTAAGGGCTCGGCCTGAGAGAATCCCGCCAGCCAGGGTCCGCCCATGAGCGCCGAGTTCGATTTCAAGGCCTATCTCGGCAAGGCCAAGGAACAGGTGGAAGCGGCCCTCGATGGATCCCTCGGTCCTGAGCGGCCGGAGTCCCTCCGCGAAGCGATGCGCTATTCGCTGCTTGCCGGTGGCAAGCGCCTGCGCCCGATTCTCTGCCTTGCCGCCTGCGAGTTGGCGGGCGGTGAGGCGAAGCAGGCCTTGCCCACGGCGGTGGCGCTGGAAATGATCCACACCATGTCGTTGATCCATGACGACCTGCCGGCCATGGACGACGACGACCTGCGCCGTGGTCGTCCCACCAACCACAAGGTGTACGGCGACGCCGTGGCCATCCTTGCCGGTGATGCTCTGCTGACCCGCGCCTTCGAAATGGTGGCGCTGCGCAGTCCGGATGTGCCGGCTGAGCGTCTGCTCAAGGTGGTAGGAGAACTGTCGTTGGTGGCCGGTGCCCCAGGCCTTGTGGGCGGCCAGGTGGTGGATCTGGAAAGCGAGGGCAAGGAGGTTGATCTTGAAACCCTCGAGTACATCCACCTCCACAAAACCGGAGCCCTGTTGAGCGCTTGTGTGATCACTGGGGCGATAATCGGCGGCGCCGATGAGGCGCTGATCAAGGCCCTGCGCACCTACGCCAGGGGGATCGGCCTCGCTTTCCAGATTATCGACGACATCCTCGACATCACGGCCAGCAGCGAGGTGCTCGGCAAAACCGCCGGCAAGGACCTCATCGCCGACAAGACCACCTATCCCAAGCTTCTGGGGCTCGACGAGTCCCGCCGCCGGGCCGATGCGTTGGTCAACGAAGCGAAAGAGGCGCTTCAACCCTGGGCAGAGAAGGCCATTCCCCTGCTGGCCTTGGCCGACTTCATCACCAGCCGCGACCGATGATCGATGCCACGCCTTCCCATGCGGTGCTGCGGGAGTTCTTCGACAACAGTTCGCTCACCTGGGGCTTGATGGCCTGTGGCGTCGCCCAGCTGTCCAAGTTGTTCCTTGAGTTGCTCCTGCATCGCCGTTGGCGTCCGGCGGTGCTGATCGAAACCGGCGGCATGCCGTCGAGCCATTCCGCTCTTGTGACGGGGACCGCGGCCTGTGTGGGCTGGACCCTCGGCTTCGATCACCCCCTCTTCGCTGTTGCGGCGATGGTGGCGTTCGTGGTCATGTACGACGCCAGTGGCATTCGTCGTGCTGCCGGGCTGACGGCGGAACGGGTCAATGGCCTGCCTGATTCGCTCTGGCCAGATGCTCCGGAGAAACCCCTCAAGGAAAGCCTGGGCCACAGCCGGCTCCAGGTGCTGGTGGGCAGCCTGATGGGTCCCGCCATTGCTCTGCCTGGTCTGGAATTTGTGGGATCACCGCTGCATCTGCTGTCGGGTCTTGGAGCCGGGCTGGGGTGACCGCCACCGCGGACCTCACCGTTGATCAACAGGCAGCTGCGGACGCCTTTGCAGCTTGGCTCAAGCAGCCCGTTGATGGCACGCCCTTCGTGCTCAGTGGTTTTGCCGGCAGCGGCAAGACCTTTCTCTCCATGCGTCTGCTTCGGCAGGTGGAAGCCAGTGGTTTGTGTTGGACCGTCGTGGCTCCAACCCACAAAGCGGTCGGTGTCTTACGCCAGGCGTTGGACCTGGAGGGTCTTCAACCCACCTGGTATCCCTCCACCATCCATCGCTTGTTGCGGCTCAAGCTCAAGCGCTCCGCCGACGCTGAACTCTGCGAGCCCACCGAGCAGACGGCCATGGCCCTGGAGAACCTGGGCCTCGTGCTGATCGACGAAGCCTCGATGGTGGACAGCACCCTCTTGGGCATCGCCCTCCAGTGCGCCCATCCGTTCAAGACCCGTCTGGTGTTTGTCGGCGACCCCGCCCAGTTGCCTCCGGTGGGCGAGCCGAACAGTCCCGTGTTTGCGATGCAACGGTCCTGTTCCGCCAGCTTGACCCAGGTGGTGCGGCATCAAGGTCCGGTGCTGCAGCTGGCGGCGGGTCTGCGCGAGGGGCGCCTGCCCTGCCAGATGCCGCCGCTGCTGCCGCCGATTCGTTCCCCGCAAGGGCAGGTGTGCAGCCTGGTGCAACGGGATTGGCTGGATCAGGCCCGTCGTGCGTTGCGGGACGCCGCGGCGCAAGACAACCCCGATGCCGCACGCATCCTCTGCTACACGAACCGCACCCTGGATCGTCTGGTGCCCCATGCGCGACGGGCCATCCATGGGGAGATGGCCGATCAGATGCCGGTGCTGCCCGGTGAGGTGTTGATCAGTCGCACCGCGGTGATGGCACCGGCCTCAAGGGACGGAGAAGAGGCCGGGGAAGAACCCGACATGGTGCTCGGCTCCAACCGCGAAGTGATCGTGCGTGATGTCACGCCGGAGGCCTGTGATCTGGCGGATTTCGGCCTGTCGTCTGCCGATGGGCCTGTACCCGTGATTGAGACCCTCTCCGCATCGGTGAATGCGGGGGATCTGGAGCTCACCCTGCGCCTGCAGCCACCCCTGGGCAGTACCGGACGTCAGGAGCTCGATGCCGTGATGCAGCGGCTGCGCAAGCAGGCCCGTGATGCGGGCAAGAAAAACGGTCGCGCGATCTGGCGGCAGTATTTCTTGATTCGCGATGCCTTCGCCTCCTTGGGCCCGGCGGCGGTGCTCACGGTGCACCGCAGTCAGGGAAGCAGTTTCGGAGAAGTCTTTGTGGCTCCGGATGTTTTCCGTGCCGATCCCTCGATACGGCAGCAGCTCTGTTATGTGGCCGTGTCCCGAGCCCGTACTGGTGTCTGGTTGCTCGGAGGTGAGACCTCGTCCGACCTGCGCGCCTCCTGGCAGCGTGAATTGGACACCACCAGGGAGTCGTTGTGAATCAGTTGATCATCAGACCGCTGATGCCTTGCCAACCCAGATAAGACCCGAGCCCGACACTGAGGCTTCCTACCACCAGTTCCCCCCGGCGAAGCAGGGCGATTTTGCCGCTTTGCAGAAGGGGAAGTACCCGCTGACGTCCGATCAAAACAGCCAGAAACGGAATCAGAAGCAGCACACTGGTGGCGGCGCTGAATCCGGCGCTCCAGGCAATTTCCGCCTGCAATGGCAATTGCGCGGCAAGGATCACAGCTGCACTCTTGGCGAACAGCAGGATGTCGTCGGGACTGATGACCTCGGTGACACTGCTGATCAGCAACAGCAAGGGGAGTGGCATCGCTGCGAAACGATCCACGGCGCCGCTCCAGGCTGGAGCCTCTCCGCCATTCAGCACCCCTCGGATCAGTTCACGCCCGCCCAGGGCGATCAAGGCTCCGCCGCCGATCAGGTCCAGCCCGGTGCGGTGGTCGGATCCCTGGCTCATGTCCAGCAGCAGTCCATGGCCCAGGGTCAGGAGAGCGATCACCACTAGGGCACTGGTCAGCAACCAACCGCCCACAAACAAGCCTCCGCGCCGCAGGGGTGACGCACCCAGCAACAGCAAAAGCAGAAGCACGAGATGGATGGGCGAGAGCGCTATCCCCAGCCCGTAGGTCAGCAGTTCTGTCCAGATCCTGGGTTCTGCCATTCAGGCGACACGTTTTGCAGGGGCATTCCAGCGCTGAATGGCTCGGATGTCCCGTTCCCATCCCAGGATGCTCACGGTGGCTGTTCCGAGGGGCAGGAGCTGGCCGCCGCAGGCTCCCAGACCCAGCCAAGTTCCGGCGAGGGCTCTAAGGATGTGGCCGTGGGCGAACAAGGCAACATCCCCTGCTTCTAGAACAGCGAGTGCTGTGTTGATCGCTCTGACGCAGCGAACCTCAACCTGTTGTGCGTCCTCTCCGTTGGGACAGCCATGGCTCCACACCGTCCACTTTGGAACGGTTTCTCGAATCGTTGAGGTTGTGATTCCTTCGTAATCCCCATAGTTCCATTCGACAATGTCTTCATTGATCTGCATCTGTTCGCCAAGACCAGCCAGTTCACAGGTACGTCTTGCTCGTTGGAGGGGAGAGCTGAACACTGCTGCGAAGTGCTGTTGACCGAGAACCTCGGCGAGGGCACGGGCCTCAGCTTCACCCTCAGGCAGCAACGGTAAATCCGTGATGCCGGTGTGCCGACCGTCGAGAGCCCACTCCGTTGCTCCGTGGCGCAACAACCAGAGCTGGCGTGACATCTGCCTGTGATGACGACGACCACCACAGCGTGGGGTGGGTTGGCTGACGAGTCAGCAACCTGCATCACAACTTCAGGATCAGGGCAGCCAGGCCGATACTCATTCCCAGACTCACGACGCCGAGAAGGGCGCGCCAGAAGGCTTTGTCTTTGGTGTTGAGGAAATTGTTCAAGAAATGCCGCTGTATTCAGCCGTCAGTTTTGCCCTCTGGCAGCAGATACGGAAAGGTGCGATTGATCGGGCGATGCAGTGACCGCAACGTTTTGTCGTAGTGCACATCAGCCACCACGCTGTAGCGGCGCCCCAGCACCAGTGCGTGGTCCAGATCGGCTTCGCAGCTGCGGATGTCGGTTTGCACAAGCCGCGCTTGTGTTGACACCGGTGCAGCAGCAGGAATTAGTGCAGAAAATTGCCCTTCCCTTTGCCGCCAGCTTTGACAGGCGTCAAGGGCTTCTGATGGCGAATCGAACACCTGCTTCGTGGTTTCCTGTCGTGTGCTCGTCGCCTCCATGCCCAGCAGGGGCAGCGCGGTGAGCAGCAGGACAAATCCGAAGCGGAGCATGCGACAGGCGCGAAGGTCCTGCTTCAGCCGTAGCGAGATCAGCAGGGCATGGAACCCTTCTTCCCAATCTTTTCGCCTGTGGGTCTCAGTAGCGCACTTCGAACCAGTCGTCGCCCGTGACGGGGAGCTGGCTGGGGGTCACCCGAACCACCCTGGCGCCCGGCGGCCCGACTTCACACCAGGCCCGCAGTTCAGACAGGGCCAGTGGTGGACCTTCGGCCTGCACTTCCACACGGCCGTCACTCAGGTTGCGCACCCAGCCGCTGATGCCGAGATCCAGGGCTCGCCGATTGCAGCTGGCGCGGAACCCCACCCGCTGAACGCGGCCTTCAATCAGCCAGCGCCAGCGTTCGACGAAGGCTTGGATCCTTTGGGGTGACTGGCGGCTGACGAAGCGTTTGGCAATCGTCTCTCCCCGGCTTCGAGCGCGGCGCGCCATCGGGAGCAGATCGTCGTAGAGCTTGCCCAGTGCAGGTGAACCCAGCTCGCGTGAACCGTCTGATCGACCCATCCTTCCGAATGTCGATGGACTTTCCATCCCTCAATGTCCCACAGCACTGACCTGTCGGAGGACGGCCGGTTGGTGTGCAGCTCCCAACGGTGAAATTCATGGCCCACCAGCTGCTGACCGCTCACCACCACAGGGCTGTTCCGCCGCGCCTGCAGGCGGCGGTAACCCACCTGTAGCGGGCCGCGCTGGGCTGTGAAGGGCAGCAAGCCCGCCATGCTGTGACTGCTCCCATCGAGGTCGGTCAGCTTTTCTCCCAGCATCAACATCCCTCCGCATTCGGCGTAGAGCGGCCGCTGTTGCACGAACGCACGCAGAGAACTCAGGCTTCGCTCACAGCCGCTGAGCTGGGCGGCGTGCTGCTCGGGGAAACCGCCCGGCAGGATCAGCCCTTTGGCTTCGTTAGGGATGCTCTCATCGGCCAGCGGACTCCAGTGGAGCAGGGGCATACCCATCCGCTCGAGCAGTTCGCTGGTTTCCTGGTAGCGGAAATGAAAGGCGGCATCACTCGCCAGTGCCACCGGCAGGGGCTGTTCCTGTTGCAAAGGGATGTCGGCCAGGGGGTGCGGCCTGGGGTGGGGTGCTCGCAGTAGGGGTTCCAGGCGTTCCAGGTTCAGGTGCTGGCTGGCCAGAGCGGCCCAGGCCTGGCGCCGTTGTTCGGGCGCATCCAATTCATGGGCCGGGGCAAGGCCGAGATGCCGGCCCGGCAGGGCCAGGGCTTCGCTGCGGGGCAGGCAGCCCAGCAATGGCACCTCCAGGCGCTCCAGCACTTCGGCGAGCAGCTCCCGGTGCCTGGGGCTGCTGACTTTGTTGAGCACCACGCCAGCGATCTGCAGCTGGGGATCGTGATCACGGAATCCCCGCACGAGGGCGCCGAGGGAGGCAGCCTGACCGCCGGCATCCAACACCAGCACCACCGGCAGATCCAGCAGGCGGGCCACCTCAGCGGTGCTTCCGGTTGTGCTGCTGCCGATGCCGTCGAACAGCCCCATCACTCCCTCCACGAGGGTGAGCTCAGAGGCTCCTCCATAACCGTGAAAGGCCTGATGAACCCAGGTTTCCCCGCAGAGATTGAGATCGAGATTGCGGCAGGCCTGGCCGGAGGCCTGGCTGAGCAGCTGGGCATCGAGGTAGTCGGGGCCCACCTTGAAGGCCTGGACCCGCCGGCCCTGCTGCTGCGCCCAGCTCAACAGCGCCAGGCTCAGCAGGGTTTTGCCGCTGCCACTGGCGGGTGCAGCGATGACGGCGGCCATGGGTCAGACGCGGCTCAGCCGAGCAGCCTGGCAGCCAGCGGAGCCGCAGCGGCCAGCAGGGGGTTGGTGCTGTCGTGACCGCCGCCCAGCAGGCGGGCTACATCCATTTCAGGGGTGTCGTGCTGCACGGGCACCACCTCTTCATGCAGCTCGAGGTTGGCCATGCCGCCCCCTTCCAAACGCATGCAGCCCCCGGATTCAGCGCAGAGAATCACACACACGCCCTGCCCGTTCTCCGGTTCAGCGATCAGCCGAAGCCCCACCATCTGGCCGGCGTGCACGTTGGGCTGTCCTGTCGGCACAGCCATCAGTTGGAAGCTCACCTCCGTGCCATCGGACCGCTGGAACAGGGCGGAGGTGCCCTCCTCGATTGCCGTGGATGACACCAGGTTCCAGCCCAGTCGATCGGCGATCCAGGCGGCCAGCAGCATCCCCTGGGCGGGGTGATGGCCCTCAACATCGATGTCCAGACGGGTGATGTGGCTGAGGGCATCACGCCGTTGCGGCGGGTCGAACACCATGGCGAGGGTCTCGCGCCAGCTGCGCAGGCGAAGCCAGTTGAGATCGTTCACCGCCTGGCCGCTCTCCACGCGGCGACGCAGCAGCTCAAGGCACTGATGGGGATCCCCCAAAGCGGTGTCGATGATCAGGCGCCGGGGTGCGCTGGTGAGCCGTTGCATCAGCTCCGGTGATTCGTCGATGCAGCCGTTCCACCAGACCCAGGCCGGCATCGACTCCGGCAGCAGGGGGTCGAGAATCGAAAGGCCCTCATGCAGGGCACCATGGCCGCCCCGCAGAACCACCACATCGCCGCAAGCGGCAGTACCACCCCCTTCTTCAGGCAGCGGGCAGTAGGCGGCCACGAGTGTTTCCAGGGGCTGCGCCGCATCGATGGTGGGCGCCAGGGTGATCAGGCGCCGAGGCATCAGCGCACTCAGGGCCGGATCGATGTACTGCCCACGCAGGTCTTCGGCGCTGGCCTGCCCCTCAAAATCAGCCACCGCCTTGACGACGGCTGGATCCAGGGGCGGCGTGCTCAGGGGAAGGTCGGCATCCTGCGCCGCTTGGCGCCCCGCAGCGATCAACGGGTCGGACTGCTGTCCGGTGATGGGCCCAGGCAGACGACCACTGCGGATCAAGTGCTGCTCGGCCCAGGCGGGTTGCCAGATCAGCAGACAGAAGGTGTTGGCCCCGGTGCCCGTGCTGCCCTGCTGCTCGGGGGACCAGAGCTGTTCGAGGTAATGGGGGACTTCCGCAGGTGCAAGTTCCAGCGGGGTTTGCAGGGTGAGCTGAGGGGACATGGTGACGGTGCTGTCAGGAGTGCCGTGAACAGTGGAGAGCGGAGAACCAGGGCCTTAAGAAGTGGCGCGATCAGGGGCGTCGCCAGAGCAATCCGTCTTTCGCCAACAGGGCATCCGCTGCGGCAGGCCCCCAGGTGCGGGATTCGTAGGGATGAACCGGCAGCTGCCAGGGGCTGTCTTCAATCAGTTCCAGCAGCGGGGTGTAAAGCCGCCAGGCGGCTTCCACTTCATCGCTGCGGGTGAACAGGGTGGGATCACTGAGCATGGCGTCAGCCAGGAGCCGCACATAGCCTTCATCGGAGGGTTCCCCGAAGGATTCGTCGTAGGAGAACTCCATGTCGATGGGGCGGCTCCGCATGCCAGATCCGGGTGACTTCACCTCAAAGCGGAATTCCGCCCCTTCATCCGGCTGGATGCGCAGGATCAGCTGATTGGCGGTGGGGCCACCGGTGGCCGCGTCAAACAGATGGACCGGTGCTTCACGGAAGGTGAGCACCACCTCGCTCGTGCGCTTGGCCAGTCGTTTGCCGGTGCGCACATAGAACGGAACCCCCTGCCAGCGCCAGTTGTCGATGAACAGTTTCATCGCCACGTAGGTCTCGGTGGTGCTGTTGGGGTCCACGCCGGGTTCGTGTCGGTAACCGGCCAGGGGCGAATCCGTTGACCCCCCGGGTCCGTACTGGCCGCGGATGCAGCAGTTCCAGGGTTCGAGTTCATCGGCCAGGCGCGCGGCCTGTAGCACCTTGGCTTTTTCGTTGCGGATGGCTTCCGGATCAAAGCGCCCGGGTGGTTCCATGGCGGTGATCGCCAGCATCTGGGTCAGGTGGTTCTGCACCATGTCCCTCAGGGCACCGGCCGATTCGTAGTACCCGGCGCGTTCCTCAACTCCGACGGTTTCCGCGGCGGTGATCTGAACACTGGAGATGTAATTGCGATTCCAGATCGGCTCGAAGATGGTGTTGGCAAATCGCAGAACCATGATGTTCTGGACGGTTTCCTTGCCCAGGTAATGGTCGATGCGAAAGATCTGGTTCTCCTGACCGCAGGCCTGAACCACTCGATTGAGGGCCTGGGCACTGCCGTAATCGCGTCCGAAGGGTTTCTCGATCACCACCCGGCTGCGTTTGGGATCCTTCAACAGGCCCGCGTCGGCGAGGGAGCGGCAACCACTGCCATAGAACTTGGGGGAGACGGAGAGATAAAAGGTGCGGTTGCCGCGGGTGGCGCACTGTTGATCGATCTGCTCCAGCCGACCGCCCAGCCGCACCACATCTTGGGGTTGTTGAAGGTCGACCGGTTCGTAGAAGAGTTTGCCGACGAACTGGTCCCAGGCCTGGGGATCGTCCTCGATCGTGCTGGCCAGTGCCTCCGCCATCTTTCCGCGGAACTCCTCGTCACTCCACGGCCGTCGCGCACAGCCCAGCAGGGCGAACTCACTGGGGAGACGCCGTTGCTTGAACAGTTCAAACAGGGCTGGCACCAATTTGCGGTGGGTCAGATCACCGCTGGCGCCGAAGATCACCAGACACTGCGGCGCGATCACGCGCTCCTGACGCAGTCCAACCCTGAGGGGGTTCGTCATCGTGGCAACCATGGAGCGTCCAGGCTTCTGACGCTGGTTTAGGCACGGAACCGGCAACAGACATGGACTCGCCACTTTGTTTCCGTGTTGGTGTCAGCGTTTGTTGCTAACCCAAAAAAAAGTCCACCCCTAGGGGTGGACTGGAAACGATCGATGGCTGATAGATCAGCGCTTGATCGATCAATAGGTTTCAACGTGCCAGCGGTCAGCTTTTTTGAGCTGGGGACGCAGTTCGGCCCAATCGAGCCCCTTGGCGGCCGCGGCGGCGGTCATGGCCTCGTCGATGCCTGGCTCCATCCCGCGCAGACCGCACATGTACACATGGGTTTTGGGGTCTTCGATCATTGCGAAGATCTCTTCAGCGTGCTCTAAAACGCGGTCCTGGATGTACATCCGGCCGCCCTTGGCGTTCTGTTGTTCCCGGCTGATCGCCTTGGTGTAGCGGAAGTTGTCGGGGTACTCCTTCTCGTAGTGGAGGAAGTCATCGTCGTAGAGCAGGTTGGCGGTTTTGGGTGCGCCCATGAACAGCCAGGCTTTGCCGCGGAATGTCCAGCCGTTGGCCTCCTGTTCGCGGGGCTCGAACATGCGACGCAGGTAGGTGCGCATCGGAGCGATTCCGGTGCCCGTCGCCAGCATGATGATGTTGGCGTCTTCGTCGTCAGGGAGAAGCATCTCCTTACCGACCGGACCGGTGATCTTCACCTTGGTGCCGGGTTCGATGTCGCAGAGGTAGGTGGAGCAGACGCCGTAGATCTGCTCACCGGCGTCATTCTTGTACTCGAGCTGGCGAACGCAGAGGGAGACAGTGTTGCCTTCGAGGTTGTCGCCGTGGCGGGTGCTGGCGATGGAGTACAGGCGCAGCTTGTGAGGTTTGCCCTTGGCATCTTCCCCTTCGGGAATGATGCCGATGCTCTGGCCTTCGATGTACTTCAGCTGCGGGTCGCCGCCGGCCAGATCAAAGGTGATGTGCTGAACACGGCCGATGGCACCGTCCTTCAGCAGGGAGTAGTTCTCCGTGACCGTGCCCATGAACGGTGTTTTGGGCTTGTAGGTGTTGACCGGAACGTCGGCGTGGGGCTTCTTCTTCGGGGCGCTTGACGTCACGGCTTTCTTGGCGGGTTTTTTGGCGGTTTGTTTGGCAGGTGCCGGGGTGGTGGCAACGGGAGAGGCGTGTCGCTCTACTTCCACACCATTCACAGACAGAATTTTGGCGCCAGAGGCCCCCAATCGTTTGAAAAGTGCGGAAAACTGGTTCATCCCAACGGTGTAGGTCTGAACCACAGACGGTTGTGAGCCGACATGGGGACCACTTGCCACGACAGTGAACAGAGCCTCATTGCAGTGCTCTGTCGCTGCATTGGACACCCGCATAGAAATCACCTGCTATTTGTGGCGCGACTATAGGCGTGGCCTTTGATTTCACACAAAAAGGTTGCTGTTCGGAACAGAATCTGATGTGATTCGGGCAACCTCCTTAAGATCCTCAGGTTCGGCCCCTCATCTCGGCGTCTCTTTTGGTTTTCCCCCAGACAATGTTTGGACGAGGGCTTCAAACCTCCGCAAATTCAGGGACTGCGATCGAGCAGACCATGGAACGGCTGCCCCAGGGGACCCGTCGTCTGGCAGCTGAACTCAAATCTCCACTGCCTGTTCAGCTGCTCTGGGATGTGCTGACGGATTACGAGAATCTGTCCCGTTTCATTCCCAACCTCAGCACCAGTGAGCTGATTCAGCGCCAGGGGCAGACGGTGCGGCTCCAACAAGTGGGCAGTCAGCAGCTGTTGGGGCTTCGCTTCTCGGCCCAGGTTCAGTTGGAGCTGACGGAATACCGCCAGGACGGACTGCTGAAGTTCCGCATGATGAAAGGTGATTTCCGACGTTTTGAAGGGTCCTGGCAGATCCGTCAGCGTCCCGATGGCAGCTCACTGCTTTATGAGCTGACGGTCCAAGGCTGTCTTGGCATGCCGATCGGTCTGATCGAGGAGCGGCTGCGGGACGACCTCTCCAGCAATCTCAATGCTGTTGTGCAGGAAGCCCACCGCAGAAACAGCTGATTGAGAGGTTCGGCTGGGAGTTGGATCTCGGCCTGGATCCGATTGGACCTAATTTCAGGAGTGACGACACAGCATGTCCCAGCGATCTGGACGGTCTCAGGCCTGAAAAAACAGCAAAACAACCAATTAAGTATTCGATTTATCGCCAAAAAGCTTGGCGATAACGTCATACCCCCAAGGGGATTCGAACCCCTGTCGCCTCCGTGAAAGGGAGGTGTCCTAGGCCTCTAGACGATGGGGGCGAGGCCGTAACCAGCGAGCGATCTGTGCTCCTGATCACTTGTGAACACTAGGGCTTGGTCGGACCCTCCGTCAAGACAGCTTGGCCCCATTCGATGCCTTGCCCCTGCCAGATCGGCACTGTGAAGGTGAAGCAGGCACCCTCTCCAGGGTCTGAGACCACCCAGATCTTGCCGCCGTGCACTTCGACGATGCGGCGGCAGACCGCTAGCCCCACGCCGTACCCGGTGGTTTGGTCGGAGGTTTGAGGCAGGCGCACCCGATCCATAAAAATTCGCTGCTGTTCCTGTTCCGGAATGCCGGGACCGCTGTCACAAACACTCACCTCCACCCGCTGGCTGGTGCGGTGCAGCATGGTGAGAGAGATGTGGCCGCCATCGCCGGTGTACTTCAGGGCGTTTTCCAGAAGATTCAGCATCACCTGACGCATGCGGCGTTGGTCGGCGAACACCTTGGGTAGGTCAGCGGGAATGTCGGTCTTGATTTCGACGTTGCGGCCCAGCCACAATTTTTCGAGCTCGAGGATCACTTCGGCTGAAACGCTGGCCAGGTCAAGCCGCTGGGGGTTGAACAGGGTTTCCCACCGGGTGGTTCCCACCTCCAGCAAATCCTTCGAGAGCGCCTCCATCTCTTGCAGGCGGCGGGTGATCACATCCTGAAAGCGATCCATGTCGATCTGACCCAGCTTCTGGCTTTGCAGGGCCAAGGCCGCCGCTGTCAGCGGTGTTCGCAGTTCATGGGCCACCATGCGCAACAGTCGTTCCTGGGCACTGACGCGATCGATCAGGGTCTCGTTCTCCTGCCGCAGCACCAGCAGTTGATCCTCCAATTGGAGTTCCTTCTGGGTGCGACTTCCGTCAAGTTCCGTTGGTCTGAGGCTGAGGCCAAGGCCGCTCACCACCCCATCCTGTTTCCAGCGCGGCACCCAACCCTTCAGTTGCTGCAGGATGTTGCTTCCGGCAAACACCTGTTTCGGGTGGGGCGCCAGTTTGATCAGTGCAGGCGTCACCACAAGGCGATGAAGTTCCAGAAGCTCTGGTTGTTGCGAGGGGTCGGCCACCTGGAGGGTGACGTCGAAGCCCAGGTCTTCCCGTTCCAAGAACTGCACCAGGGTGCGGAGGTCCTGGCCTGAGAGGTGATGTCGCGCTGCCACAAGCAACAGCTTCAAGGGTTGACGTGTCTTGGAAACGTCCTTGACCACGCGGACTTCAAGACAGCAAAAACCGACACTTACCTTATGGGTTTTTGACTGGATCGCCATCAGCGCTAAGACGATCAAGAACACTCCGTTGCGTCATCGACGCGGTCTATGTCGCTCTTTTCCGGGCAAAACCGTGTTCCTCTGACCGTTCCTGGTACGGCTGCCGCCCAGCCGACGATTCAGGTCGACAGCAACCTGCGTCGTTGGTTCAGCCGCAATCTCGGCGTGTGGCGTTCCCGGCGGCAGTACACCTTCAGTGACGACCAGGTGCTTCATCTGGACATGAACCTGAAGATGGAGGCCTTCTCGCAACCTGAGGCCGGCGAGAGTCGCTACCGCTTCAGCTGGTGGTCCGATCAGGACGACCAGCATTCCGACGAATTTTTTGCACGTAAGCCCTGGTTTGAGCGCAGTGGGGTGATGGAAGCCACGCTCTGGGGCCATCAGCTCCAGAGAAGTCGCGGATACCTCACGGGAGACCCGGTGCGAACCCGGCTGCGTCAAGTGGATGAGCACGAAACCATCCTCGAATCCCACTATCAGCAGTGGGACATCCTTGAGCACATCCGCCTTGTGGATCAGGACCGCTACCGCTACCGGGCCATTTACAGCTGGGAGAATGGCGAGCTCTCGATCGTTGAACACCACCATGAGATTCGATTGTCTGACCCCCTGCCTCTGATCGAGGACTGATCCCGGACGCTTGATCGAGGAGGGCAGAACGGTTTCGCTCTGCCAATGTCCCAGTTCAACAACCGCGCCATAGCGTCGTGATGACCTGGCTGGGGCGTTAAGTTGCGAAAATTGAAGCTGTTTGAACACCTCGGTGATTCGTCGTTCGCTCGCTGCTGTAGCCCTGTTGATGGCAAGTCCGTTGTTGTCTCCAACAACGGCTCTGGCCCAGGCCTCCACAGACAAACCCACTCCTGCAACGCCCATGGAGGTCAACACCTATGGGGTGATGTCGATCGCCACATTCTGCGAGGCAAGAGCCCAGTCGATCGATTTCAGCAAGTCTCTGGCGGTGGCTCTCGCTGGTCAGTTGCACGTGATCTACGGCAAGCACGGAGGTCTTCTTCCCGGTTCCTCGACACCTCTTCCTGAGAAACAGTTTCTCAACAATGCTGGTTTCATGATTGTTGGCGGCGCTTTGAAGTTCTGCCCCAAATCAGTCCCCGCTGCAGAAAAAGAACGCTTCGAGAAGGCGGCTGCTTCATTGAAATCCACGAAGAAATAGGTTCACTTCAGTCCTTGTGAGTTCAAAACGTCTGGCCGATTAAGGTCAGACTTTTTTTTTGGAGTCTGTTTCTCTGCTCTGATTCAATTGGCTGCCTGACGGCTGGCACCTTGTGATGAGCGGCACCTTGGCTGAAACGTCCCGGTTTTGAGCTTCGTCCGTCAAGATCATTCGATCCTTGCCTGGTTAGGTCATGGCTGCAGCTGCTTCGATTCGTCTGGCGGACTACACGCCATGGGCTTTTGAGCTCCCCACCATCGCCCTGGACGTGACCATTCAGGACGACCATGTCGTCGTTGCCTCCAGGCTGAGCCTTGAACCGCGTCGGCCTGGTGAGCCTCTGGAGCTTTGCGGTGTCGATTTGGCGATCGAATCCCTGGAGATCGACCAGGAGCCGTTGCAGCCCGAGGATTACAGCTTCACCGACGGACGTCTGACCATCCCCAAGGTGCCGGGTCAGCCGTTTGTGCTCGAGACCCGTTGCCGCCTGGATCCCTACTCCAACAGTTCACTCGAAGGCCTGTATGCCAGTGGTGGTCTGCTGAGCACCCAGTGCGAGGCCGAGGGGTTCCGGCGCATCAGCCTTCACCCCGATCGTCCGGATGTGCTGAGCCGCTGGCAGGTGCGTATTGAAGCCAGCCGCAGCAGCTGCCCTGTGCTGCTGAGCAATGGCAATGCGGTTCAGGAGGAATCCGTTGGCGCTGATCGTCATGCGGTCACGTGGGATGACCCCTTCCCCAAGCCCTCTTATCTGTTTGCACTGGTGGCTGGAGACCTCAGGGAAATTCGTGATCACTACACAACGGCATCGGGCCGGCAGGTCACCCTGCGCTTGCATGTGGAGGAGGGGGATGAATCCTTCACGGCCCACGCCATGGCCTCGTTGAAGCGATCCATGCAATGGGATGAATCGGTTTATAACCTTGAATACGATCTTGATGAATACAACATCGTCGCCGTCCGTCACTTCAACATGGGCGCAATGGAGAACAAGAGTCTGAATATTTTCAACTCAAAGCTTGTTCTTGCTGATGCGGAAACAGCTACCGATGCTGAACTTGAACGCATCGAAAGTGTGATTGCTCATGAATACTTTCACAACTGGAGCGGAAATCGCATCACCTGCCGGGATTGGTTCCAGCTTTCGCTCAAAGAGGGCCTGACGGTTTTCCGTGATCAATGCTTCACCGCAGATCTGCATTCCAAAGCGGTCAAACGCATTGAGGATGTTGCGATGTTGCGCAACACCCAATTCCGTGAGGATGCTGGCCCTACAGCTCACCCAGTTAAGCCAGCGGAATACCAGGCGATCGATAACTTCTACACAACAACCATCTATGAAAAAGGTGCAGAGTTGATCCGCATGTTGCACACCCTGGTTGGACCGGAGCGGTTCATGAAGGGAATGGAGGTGTACGTGCAACGTTTCGATGGCACGGCCGCCACAACGGAGGACTTCGTTCAGGCGATTGCCGATGGTGCCACCAGTCAGGGCGAGCTCCTTGGCTTTGATCTGGAACGCTTCAAGCGCTGGTATCACCAGGCAGGAACTCCGGAACTCAGCATTGAACGTCAGTGGAACCCTGAATCGGGTCAGCTGACGGTCGACTTGCACCAGGTGACGCCTCCGACGCCGGGACAAGCTGACAAACAGCCCCTGGTGCTGCCGGTTGCCATGGCCCTGGTGGGTGAACAAGGCCGTGTTGGTGACGAGCAGCTGCTGGTGATGGAGGCTGAGCGCGCCAGCATCACCCTGCAGGGTCAGCCCGGTGAAACCCCTCCTGCCCTTTCGGTGCTGCGCCGCTTCTCGGCGCCGGTGCACGTGCGTCTCGAGCAGCCGCTGGAGGAGTGCCTGCAGCTGTTGGCTTCCGACGATGACTCCTTCTGCCGCTGGGATGCGGCCCAGTGCCTGGCACGCCAGGTGTTGTTGGCGCGGGCTGAACACCAGCCGAAGCCTGCGGTGGAGGCGGCACTGATTCAGGCCCTCGATCAGCGGATCTGCGCTTACGACGGTGGTGATGGCATGGGCCTGGCGGCGCTGCTGGCGCTGCCGGGAATGGCGGAACTGGAGGCGTTGCAATCTCCGGTGGATCCGCCGGCGCTGGATCAAGCCTTCCGGGCGTGGACCCAGGAGCTGGGCGTTCAATTGCAGTCGTCCTTGCGACGACTCCTGGAGCTGGCCCGGGCGGACTGGACCCTGGCCTGGCCGGCTGGCCAGGGCGGCCGTGCCCTGACGGCCTTGGCCTGGCGCTGGCTTGCCGCAGCGGGCGATTCCACGGTGAAAGCGGATGCGTTGGCTGCTGTTTCCGGTCCCTCGATGACCCTGGCGCGGGGAGCCCTGCGGGCCTTGCTGCCGCAGGAGAGCGCTGAGCGTGAGCAGGCAATGGCGCTTTTTTATGAGCGTTGGCAAGACAAGCCCGTGATCCTGGATGCCTGGTTTGCGATGGAGGCATCAGCCCCCAGATCCAACGCCCTGGAGCGGGTTCAACAGCTGTTGGACCACCCACGCTTCGATCCCCTGGCACCCAATTCCCTGCGCGCTGTTCTCGGTGGATTCACCGCCAATGTTCAGGCATTTCATGCCGCCGATGGCAGTGGTTACCGGTTCATGGCGGAGCAGATTGCAGCGGTCGATGCCCGCAATCCGATCACTGCATCACGGATGGCCAAGGTGTTCAGCCGCTGCGCCAGTTACGGCCCCGAGCGGCAAACGGTCATGCGTCAGGCCATCAACCAGTTGGCCGCCAAGCCCTTGTCGACGAACACGGCCGAGGTGGTGCAGCTGCTCACGACGTGACCACCACCAGCACGATCACCGCGATCAGCAAGATCACCAGCCAGCGCTTTCCGTTGCTGCGCCGACCGCTCCGTGGCGACGCTGCCCGTCCGGCTCGGCTTCCGGCAGGAGTGCCGCAGTCCTGACAGACCAGCCGACCGCCCATGGATCGGTCGGCGCGGAACCGACGGCTTCCGCAGTGCTGGCAGACGGTGACGGCCAATGTCTCTGATTCGTCGTCACACCAGCTTGCCTGGCGTTCGTCAGTGGCACAGACAGCAAGTCAGTCCCGTCCCCAGCCATCGCACCCTGCCTTGGCGCGTTGGCGTTTCGTGCGTCGGTAGCTCTCGTTCTGCTGGGCCAGGGCTTCGCTGGCAACCGCAACGGCTGTGCTGTCTTTGCTTTCAGCGATGATCGCCCGGTTGATCGCCATGGCATTGCCGAGCCGACTCAGAACTTGATTCATCAACCGGCACTCATCGAACTCGGCACGCCCCGCAGCCGGCAGCCCCAACAGCAGCAGGGCCCAACAGGGGGCAAGCAAGCTTTTCATAGATCAGCCGTGCGATACGCGACCGTGAACCGGTAGCGGCTGTCGAAGCCCACATCCATGCTTTTTGCAGCGAGTGTCGATGATTGTTGTCCCTTAGGCCTCTAAGACGTGGCGTGGCCATCGTCAAAGCTACAAGTCGCATCTTGAATCTCCAAGGTTCTGGGTTCAGCAACCGCCTCGGCACCCACCCTGGCGTCGAGGTGTGGGCTCGACTTGAGCCGCAGTGTCTGATCTCCAGGCGGGCACTGGAGGTGGGGGCAGTACTGCTGCCGGCTTGACGGGAACACGCCGCGATCCCCATGCGGCATCAAAGGGAACCACCACGAGGGGAACCGGTTCCGCAGCGTGAACCGGAATGGTCAAAGCGCAGGACGCGATGAGTGCTGTCAGCAGATGTCTCATCACCCCATTGTGCTGATCCCTGACCGTCAAGCCGTCGTCCTTGTGGCTCCTCTTGGTGCGGGATGCGCCCTGATTGGGTCCACAACGTGGCCATTCGAAGGGATCGGACCTGTTCATGGCGATGGCTTTTCCGATGCCTTCTCCGATGCTTGTTGAGATGAATCATTGGTGGTGCTGAGGTTGCTTATGACCGCGTCGATTTGTTGCCACACCTGGTGAGTTGATTGCAGGGCAGAGGGAGGATGGCCATGCCCTCAAGGGCTGAATCACAACTGGGGGCCTGCAAACTTGCATGTCATCAGACTTTCCTGGTGCTGGATGAATCAAGGTGGAGTTGAATTGTTGATCTTGGCGTTCTTTTGTTGTCAAAAGGCGAGGTGGTTTGAATCGATTTGGACTTGCTTTTTTTGTACCTGATGGAATTATTTTGCTGGTTTTTTGTATCGTCCCGTTTTTTGCGGGAAGACGCCGTTGTTACATCTGGTTTTGCCTGAGTCTGTAATTATTGATTCAATCAATGAAACGTGCCCTTCTCAGCAATATGAATTGGCGAAAAAACACGTATTGGTTCAACTGTTATGCAAGCAGCAGTGCAACGGTGGTTGCTTTGATTGGACACTTTCTGCGTGATCGAATCTCATCCAATTTGCTGGAAGCCGCGCCTCGCGTGAAACCGTTGACGCTCGCTGGTCGCACCTGGGGTGAGCCGCCCTTTGAGAAGGTGGTTGGAGGCCATCAAGAGCTTGAATGGTTGATACGTCATCCGGAGTCGTATCGGAACGCGGTTTGCATTCTTGAGCCTGCTGAGCACGTTGGTCAGAATTCAATTCGTGAAAATGTTCGCGCGTCCAGTAACATTGCGCATCTATCTCGCTTAATTGCTGATTGCGATTCGGTTCTTTTCCCGCTTTGGAAGACTGGACCCTTGAATCAAGAGATGTTGGGGCATGTCCTCGAAACATCTCTCGCTGTTTTTGTTGAAGGTGGGCATCCAACGGCTAAGGATGCATCCAGTTTTGATCATCAGGAAATTGGGCTTTCTGAGCTTCACGAAGTTGTTGAGTCCTTGCTTCTTTCTCGGAGTCATAAAAGTGCTCCGCATATCTTTATTTGTATTGGTCATCAGTTGGTGGCCCAGTCCCACGTCAATCTGATCAAAAAGGCTGTAGTTGATGTGCGGAAGAAGTTAGCGAATGTTCTTGAGGTTGAGTCATATCAATATCAATTGATGATGGAATTGTGTGATGAGATTGAGGCTGTTGGGACAGGCTTGAAAATCCTCAAGGATGGCCATGTTGTGGCGACAGGTTGGAATGATCCCCTTTTTGCTGTTGCTTTGAACGAGCAGCCGGAGGTGGGTCATTGTGAGCTCCAGCACTATTCCCATAGTGGTGTTCACCCTTCGGAGGCGATGAAAAGGCTTCTCATCAAGCATGATGAAACCAGCGATCGGTACAGTGGGATTGTCGAAGAGTCGATTTCGTATGAGAAAAATCTAAACATAGTTATGTTTCACAGCGACGAAGTTAATGAAGAAGCAATTCTTTTTGTGAATTGGGCCTATTCGCGGTTGCATGAGATGTTGCTTTCTGCGAGGAGGACGGTCATTCTCTCTGAGTTGTCTTGGTTGCTTGATCTCCCTACGTCGGTAGAGATTCTCTGTTCTACCAGCTCGGACGGCAAGACGTGTACAGAGGTTGCTGCTACCTGTATCAGCTACGTTGATGATGAAACGCGAAAGGTGCGTCGTTCATTCAGTTTTCAGTTCCATCCGGAACTCTTGGATGACCTTCGGGAGTTTCATCTCGTGGGTGAAGCTGATTACTCTAAGTTGAAATCTGATGATGGCGTCCGGATGTTGATGAGAGTGCTTCAAGAAAGCATGATGGATTGAAGACTGAATATTAAAGTTTTGCCTGATGATTGAAATTGTGCTGTTGCATTTTGCTGGGTCTGGCCTGATTGGTTTTCCAAGGGACTGCTGGGCTTCTGCAGGTCTTATCTTTTGCTATATGGCTCAGCGGTTGAATCAATTTTCTTGCTGCTGCAGCGTTGGCATGCAGATATTCTGTCTTTGTGATGCTCCGGCAGGGTCAGCCGAAAAGGATCAACGTCAAATTCGTAGCCGCATGAACATCGTGCATGGAACTTCAGCTTTTTTGATTTTTTGAGTCGTTTCAAAAGAGTGACGTTTCCAAAGACTTGATCCGGTTTGAATCGCTCTAGCTTTGTGCGTTCTTCGGGAGCATGTTTGACCCGTGCCTTGTTCAGTGCGTTACGCACGGAGTTTTCACTGCCTCTGCCCAGGATTTTGGGAATTTGGAGGATAGACCGTCCTTCCTGCAAATAGAGACGCTTGATCTCCTCGATCTCAGCACTGGTGAAACCAGATTTCTTGCCCACCTGCTTCCTTCCTTTGGTGTGAGTCTCTCAGGTCGTGTGTCTGCTCACCCCTGACCGAACGCTTTCAGA
Organism: Synechococcus sp. KORDI-52; assembly: GCF_000737595.1. NCBI lineage: Bacteria > Bacillati > Cyanobacteriota > Cyanophyceae > Synechococcales > Synechococcaceae > Synechococcus > Synechococcus sp. KORDI-52. The sequence continues at coordinate 1,276,251 of NZ_CP006271.1, forward strand.
ACAGCCATTGCGGTTTGTGATCCACTGGCGATGGCCCCTTCCATGAAGCCCCGTCAACCGTCCCCATGGTCTCCGGAGGCAAAGAACAGCTTGTCTTCTCTGAGGGGAAGAGCTTCGGCGAAGCGCGTCACCGACCTGGGCGGTTGTTGCACCAACTGCCCTGCGACAACGGGTCCGTTCCCCAGGGGTGTCCGAAGGTGCGGATGATCTCGAGCTCAGGCAGGTACGCCTTGAAGATGGATTGCCACTCCTCGACGGGTTTATCCAGTGCATTGGGTTCCAAGCTGAAGCCTGCCAGTCGGGATTGATGCTCGCCGCGGTGATAGGTGAAGCTGCCAATCAGTGCTGAGTCCGCGCTGCGAGCCAAGGTCATCACATTCGAGTCCATAGCGTTCTTTTTCTGCCCAGATGAACGGTTGCGTCCAGTGAATCAACGTCCCGCCCAGCTCAACTGGGCAACCCTCATCCTCGACGGTGTAAGTCCGACCGCCAAGGCGATCGTTGGCTTCAATAACGACAGTTCGAAGTCCACGTTGCTGGAGGTCGCGGGCAGCTGTGATTCCTGCAAGTCCACCGCCAATAGTGACAACACATCAGGGCTGAAAATGCGTTCGATTTGGACCATGTTGATTTGACCTGATGATCTTTGGTTGCGGCTGACTTGTGATGCGTGAATGAGATGGCTCGATCATCCAGCCGAGTTTCTTTCCAGCCCAGGTTCCCTGCTTCGAATCGATCTGTCTGCAAGGCCTGCTGGTCTTGGATCAGATCTGCAGCGGTCCGCTTGAGGTGTTGGCCTTTGCCAGGCTGTCGCTCACAACAGCCCCCTTGTGTTGATCGGGTTGTCAACGCGGTCCCATGATTCCCCTTCAGCCCCTGCTTGATCGTCTCTCCGCAATCCCCGGTATGGAGAGCGGCTGCAAGCGCCTTGTGGTTGTACTCGGCCAGCTTGGGGATTTCGATTCGATCGAATACGCCCAGGCGTTGGTGCCGAGGCTTCCCGAGTTGACCACGGCTGGGGTCAAGGTTCAACTGTTCGGCATCGGCAATTCCGCCAGCGCCGAGCGCTTCGCTGCCTTCACCGGGTTCCCTCGGCAGCAGCTGATCGCCGATGCATCGCCGGTGTTGCATGAAACTCTAGGTTTGGAATCCGGGTTGCAGCTCCCCGGTGGGCCCTGGCCTGGTTTTCTGTTGATGTGCGCCGGCGTGGGCTCACCAGGCACGCTGGGCGAGGTGCTGCGCGGCTACACGGGGGATCGCTCGGCTGCCCAGATCTTCGAGGACGACGAGTGGGTCGAGGCGTTTCCACTGCCGCGCTTCCGTGGGGCTCTCTTCCGCCGGGCCGGTGGTGCGGGGTTTCAGCGACCGTTTGAGCTCGCCACCAAGCGTCTGCGCAACATGAATGAAGTGCTCCGGCACTGGCGCACCTACGTGCCCTGTGATGACTACATCACCCAGCGCGGCGCCACCGTGCTGTTCGATGTTGATGACAGCGTGCTCCACTGCCATCGCGATCAATCTCTGTTGGGCTACTCCGCCACCATGAATCGCCCCCTGGCGTTTCTCGACATGGTCCTGTCTCCGTCCTGAATCAATGGGCGGTGGGCTCGCGATACACCGCCAGTGCCGCCAACAACCCACCGATGAACCCTGCGCTGTGGCCGATCCAGCTGACGCCGGCGGGTGAAATGCCGGGAATCAAGGCGATCAGCGCGGAGCCGTACAGCCAGAACGCCACGAGCCCCAGGGCGATGGACAGGATGCGACGTTCCAGCCAGCCGATCAACAGCAGGTAGCCCAGCAGTCCATACACCACGCCCGAGAGTCCATGGCTGCGGGCAGGCCAGAACAGGGCGACCGGAATGTTGATCACCAGCACCGACAGCCAGACGCTCAGGTAATCGCGCATCCCCCGGCTGAGGACGAGCCAGCTCAGGGGCAGAAAAGCCAGGCTGTTGGAGATGAGATGCCCGAAACCCGCGTGACTGAACGGGGCGGTGATGACCCCCCACCACGGTTGATCTGGCCCCATCGGCAGGTTCCACTGCCCCGCAAAGAGCAGTTGATCGATCAGCTCCTGAGCCCAGGCCACGGCCAGGATCAGCAGGGGGAGCAGCAGTCGAGCGCGCATCGTCTTGCGCCAATGACCACAATGATGACGCGGATGCTGAGCGGATGATCAGAAGTGACGTCGACGTTCTGGTCATCGGCAGCGGCATCGGTGGACTGTGCGCCGCAGGTTTGTGTGCCCGCGCCGGCCGTGAGGTGCTGGTGCTGGAGGCCCACCACCATCCCGGTGGGGCCGCCCATGGCTTTCAACGCCAGGGCTATCACTTTGAATCCGGGCCGTCCCTGTGGAGTGGCCTTGGGCAATGGCCCAGCAGCAATCCACTGACCCAGGTGCTGCGCGCCCTGGGGCAGACCGTCGAAGTGATCCCTTATCGCACCTGGGATGTGCTGCTGCCGGAAGGCGATCTGCGCATCGCCGTGGGGCATGACGATTTTGAGGCTGTGGTGCGCAGCCTGCGCGGCCCCGCGGTGGCCGCGGAATGGCGACGTTTTGTGGAGGCACTGCGGCCGATTGCCGCCGCCGCTGATGCTCTCCCCCTTTTGGCCCTGCGGCCTGGGGTGGATGGCATGGCGCAACTGCTGAAGCGCGGCGGACGCCTGTTGCCGCACCTGGCGGCGATGCGTCACCTCTCCGGTTCCTTTGGGCCCCTGGTGGATCGTCATCTCCGTGATCCCTTCCTGCGGCATTGGGTGGATCTCCTCTCCTTCCTGATCAGCGGCATGCCGATGGGAGACACCAACGCCGCAGCCATGGCCACGCTGTTCGGCGAGTGGTTCGAGCCGGAGGCCCACCTCGACTACCCCGTTGGTGGCAGTGCCGCTGTGGTTGAGGCCCTGGTGCGTGGCCTGCAAGCCCATGGCGGCAGCCTGCACACGGGCACGGCGGTGCAACAACTGCAGGTGGAGGGGGATTGCGTTGTGGGTGTAACGCTGGCGGATGGAACGCAGATTGCGGCGCGGCAGGTGATCTGCAACGCCGACATCTGGTCCACCCTTGCGCTGCTGCCGGCGTCCGTGGCGCCGAAGTGGCAGCGTCAGCGCCGGGCCACGCCAGCTTGCAACGGCTTCCTGCACCTGCACCTGGGATTCGATGCCGCGGGGTTGGAGGATCTGCCGATCCACACCGTCTGGGTTGATGACTGGGAGCGTGGGATCGATGCAGAGCGCAATGCTGTGGTGCTGTCGATCCCATCGGTGTTGGATCCCTCCATGGCGCCGGCGGGTCACCATGTGCTGCACGCCTACACCCCGGCCAGCGAACCCTGGGAGGTCTGGGCTGATCTGGAGCGCGACAGTGCGGCGTATCAGCAGAGAAAACACGAGCGATGCGCTGTGTTCTGGCGGGTGCTGGAACGCCGTATCCCCGACATCCGCCACCGCTGCGAGTTGATCATGGAGGGAACGCCGCTGACCCACCGCCATTTCCTCAATGTGCATCAAGGCAGTTATGGCCCTGCGCTTTCAGCGGCTGAAGGCCTCTTTCCTGGCGTGACGACCCCCCTCGCCAATTTCTGGCTTTGTGGTGCCAGCACTTTCCCGGGGATCGGAATCCCTCCCGTGGCGGCGAGTGGCGCTATGGCGGCCCATGCGATCCTCGGCCGCGAGCCACAAAACAGTCTGCTGCGTGAACTGGAGCTTTGAAACAGCTGCGTCATAACCTCCCTTCGGAAAGCCGTCGCAGCCCATGAATTCCAACGCCCGGATTGATTCGCTGCAATTGATGTTGACCGATCTGCGCATGCGCAACGAGCCGATCCGTCACAAGGCGGCATTCCGTGGTTGCCAGCCGGAATTCCAGGCCTTGGTCAGCCGTCTGATTGAGCAGCTGGAGGGGGAGCTTCTCCAGGAGAAGCAGAGTTTTCGAGAAGCCTCACGCCAGGGTTGAGCCCGAGAGCAGGTCGCTCCAGGTTTGATCTCTCGGTTCCCGTTCAACAGCTGATGTTCAGGATGTCAACCGTTCCGCTCCGCTGCGGATCGGTAGGCGGCGGGGACGAGCACTAGAAACAGCAACCACCAGGCCAGCACGCCCAGGGCCAGAGGAAGGCTGATCCAGAGGCGATGCAGCAGGGCCCAGGACCCGCTAACCATCAGCACTCCTGTGACGAGGATGGACCAGGGCTGGCACCACCAAGGTTTGAGCGACCAGAAGGGTGGTTGTTCCCGAGATTCAGCGGAGGGCGTCGAGTTCACCGGCGGCTTGCATGGCAGCGAGGGTGTCGTAGCCACCAATCACGGATCCGTCGATGAACACCTGGGGGAAGGTGCTCATTCCACTGCGTTGTTGCACGGCTTGGAAAGCGTCGTCATCGTTGATGGTGGTGACGCTGTGGGGCAGATCCAGGGTTCTGAGGATGCGCAGGGCACGGCTGCACCAGGGGCATCCGGGAAGAACGGCGATCTCCACCCGTGGCGCTGATGTTTGGCGCCCGGGGCGGCCTTCGCGTTGCTCCAGCACACCAATCAGGAGGTCGACGCCCTTCTGCACGATGGTGCCGGGCTCCAGGTGGCCGCCCCACACCTGGCAGGCTCCATCCGAGAGGCTCAGGTGCAGATGCACGCCCTCAGGGGAGAAGGTTCCGTTGAGGGTGATCACCTCAAGATCCCCCTCCAGCACGGTGGGGTTGGCCTGCCCCGGGCACTGAAACGACGCTTTGGTGAGATTGCCCACCACGCCGAGCACAAAGCCGTTGATGCCGTCCCGTTGGGCCAGCTCTTCGAGGCTGAGGCGCAGGTCACTGCCGGGAGCGAGCTTCAGCGGCAGGGAGTGCATGGCGCCTCAAAAAGTGTGCTCAAGATTACGCAACCTTGTCTTGCACGATATTGGCTATATATTGTGAATATTTTTTCACGAAATCGTGTCTCTCCTTCAGGATCTGGTTCAGGAGCTGCAGCAGCGGCTCGAGGGCCAGGCCGCGGCGCCCAGCACGGCTGCGGTGGCGGACGCCGCCGGTTCGGAGCGCATCAACGTCACCCTGCCCCGTGGGGTGATGGATGACCTCAAGCGCCATGCCCTTGCCGAGGGGCGCAGTTGCGGCAATTTGGCCGCCTATCTGCTGGAAGAGGCCCTGCGCCGGCATCGTTCCCTGGGGTGAGGCTTTCGCTCAATTCAGCAGCCGGTTGGCAATCTCTTCGACATGACCCCGCCGTTGAAGTCTGAGGATGGAGACGTCCATCGGAGTCCGCAGGGGATTGTTCGGTTTGATCACGAATCCGTAGGTCTCTTCGGCAAGGGTGAAGGGGGCGAGGCGAAGGGCGAGATCGGGATTGTTTTTGAGGTGATAGCGAAGGGCGGGTCGATCGAAAATCAAGGCATCGGCTTGTTTCTTGGTCATGAATTGAATGGCTCCCTTGAGATCGGGTGCCGCCACGATTCGCATGTCTCCGCGTTGGGCAAGTTCCATGCCGCTGGTGCCTTCCACGACGGCGATACGACGCCCGTTGAGCTGATCAGGTCGGCTGATCGCCGTTTCGGTGGCGCCGGAGAGAAACAATGTGAACGCTGACGCGAGGCTCGCGGTCAGGGACGACACCGCGACTAACGAGATCACCATCCAGAACCCCGTGATCCCCCGGCCTGTTCGTGTGATGGGTGCTTTGTCGCCATATCCCACCGTGGTCAAGGTCACCAGGGCGAACCACATGCCGCTGCTGATGCCGGGAAGCCAGGCCCGCGGGAACTGCTCACTGTTGTGGTTCCGTTCGGCCATCCAGATCAGGCTGCCGACCACCAGCAGCACGCTGATCAGCACCAGGACCGAAGACATCACCGCCCAGCCGAAAAACACCCCGACGCGGCTCAGGATCGACGGTGGGTTCAGCGGGAGCAACACCCCCGCCTTGCCCAGGTAGTACGGCTGGGTGAAGTCGATTCCGGGGATGGCCAGGCGGCGGGACGTGATGCTGATCGGACCGACCAGAACGTCAATGCGTCCCTTGTCCACAGCTTCAATGCCGGCTTGGGGTGATGGCTGTTGAATCAGCGTGTAGCTGAGGTTGTTGTCTTCAGCGACGCGACGCCAGATGTCGAGGCTGATGCCGCTGCTGGTGTTGCCGTCCTCGATCACGAAGGGGGCGGAGCCACTGATCCCCACCTTCAGCTGGTTGGCCTGCAGGGGCGGTGCGCTGCTGAAACAAGCGAGCGCGAGGACGACGGACCAGCGTCGAACCGTTCGCATCAGCGTTGTTCCAGGCGCCGCACAATCACGGCCATGGCCGCCAGTGAACCCGCCAGCGCGATCAGCAGGGCGATGGTCATGGAAAAGTCAGGGAAGGGATGGTGCGATCAGATTGGCATCCCCGGCACCGAGCAACCAGTCGGCCACTTCCATCCTCAGGGCATAGGCACACTCGTAGCGGCCGTGGGCTTCCAGAAAGTTCAACCGTTGTTCCAGTGATCGCAGGGTTGAACCTGCGAGCTGGTGTGGTCCCTTGCCACGCGCCACAATGCGTTTTCTGAAGTGCATGGAGCTTGAGGCACGACGTCGGACATCGGATGCAGCCAGCGCTACAGATCCTCGATCTGTCCCGTGGATGACTGGCATGGAATGGGCTTGGGGAGACAGCCCGCTGACGTTCCTGCCCGAACGGGCGCTTTGGCGCGCTGAGGGGCGCGAGCTGTTCGTCGCCGACCTGCACCTCGGCAAAGCCGAGGTGTTTCAGGCCCATGGCATCCCCATGCCCAGCGACGGTGATCAAGGAACCCTCAATCCACTGCTTGCCCTCTGCCATGCCCGCTCGCCTGAGCGCTTGTTTGTTCTGGGTGATCTTGTACATGCCCGGTTGGGCATCACCGCTCCGCTGCGCGACACGTTGCTGGCTCTGCCCGATCTCTGCGGTTGCCCTGTCGTTCTGATCGGTGGAAACCATGACCAAGGCAGTTGGATTGAAGGTTTGCCCCAGCAGCCCTCCCAGCGTCTTGGCAATCTCTGGTTGAGCCACATGCCTGAAAGGGTTCCAGAGCCGGGTTTGTTGAATGTGTGTGGTCACCTTCATCCCACGACACGGATTCGAAGCCGTTCAGATCAGTTGCGTTTGCCCTGTTTCGCCTTCGATCCGGATGGTCCGCGTCTGGTGATTCCTGCCTTCGGGCAGTTGACGGGAGGCCATGACTGCGGCGAGCGTTACCAGCAATGGCTGGTGGCCGACGGCTCCATCGTTCCTTGGTTCGATCCTCTCCCCCACAACCGAGAGCGAAGACTCGCGTGACTCAGCCTGCTGAGCGGCGACCCCGAGCCAAGCGGCGCCTTCGGCTGCGCAAGCGCTGGCTGCTTCTGGCGATGCCATTTGTGGTGTTCGGTGGCTTGATCGGGCTGGCGCCTGTCGCACCTGAGCATTCCGATCGTGAAGTGCAGCAGGTCGATCCTGCCCAGCAACGCCGGCGGGATGCCGAGCCCTTTCTCTACATCCCGGATGACGAGGTCTACGCCCTGGATCTCGATCCAAGACGGGTGCGGTTCGGGTTGCTGGAAGGTTGGGATCGCGAACAGGATGCCTACGAGGACAGTGCTGCTCTGGCCTATGTGTCAGGCCCGATGTACGAACGCCATGTGGACAACGCTGGACGTGAGATCACTGTTCCTCTGGGTGATCTCAAGTTCGGCAGCAAGGTCTGGCGAGGGCGTAACCGCACGGCCTCCCGCCAGCGGGCCTACGTCGGCATCCGCCACGACGGCAGCATCGATTTCGGCTATGGGGAGCTGACCGATGCCCGCAGCCAGGCGTACGACACGTTCATTGGTGGCCTCCACAGCCTCTACAACGACATCGAGGCCCCGCCCGACAGCTACAAGGGGGCTTACAGCATCAGCATGGGCCAGAGGATCCGGTATTACCTACCGCGGATCCGCATGGTGATGGGCCTGCGTCAGGACGGTCATATGGAAGTTTTGATGAGCCGTGACGGCCTGACGTTGGAGCAGAGCAAGGAGCTGGCCCGTCGCCGGGGTTACCTGGCGGCCTACATGCCAGACCATGCATCGAAGAGCCGCTTCATCATTCCTGGGGTGAAGGGATTCACCGAAGAAGATGCCAACTGGATCAGTGGCGGGGCAACCAGCTTTGTGCATGTGCCCTACATGCTGCGGTTGAGTCGGCGTCAGATCCCTCTGCAGGGAAATCTGATGGCGGGTCTGACGCCACGGTTCGTGATGGATGAGGCCTGTGATGGCCCCGTTGACTGTGTGAGCTCCTTTGGCAACCATCTCGTGGATCGCGCCCTGGCGGGCTTGAACCGGGTGATGGAACAAGGTGTCGAACCTGTGGCCCGGATGATCTGGGGGCCCTCAAGCTCCACCAAGCCTGGGGTGCCCGCGGATGCAGGCGGCGGCGTGGATCTGGATCGCGCGCCGTTGCGGGAACCTCCGATCACGGCGGATCCGTTGGTCCTGCGGGAGCAGCCGGCCTTGATCCGGGAGCTGGAGCCGGCTGAACCCGATCTGGACGACAACTGGACGGAGCCGCAGCCATTTGCGCCGTTACCCCCCGATCTGCCACCGCCGACCTTTCTCGATGAGCCGGCGGCCAATCCAGCTGAGGTTCTCCTGGCTGAACCGGTGGATGCCGTTCCGCCTGACCTGCTTCAGGAGGCTCCCCCGCCGCCGGATCTTCCTCCCCTGCCGCCCGCTCCTCTCCCGGTTTTGCAGGATTGAGTCTTGGACGCTGTTTGCTCCTGGTGGCCGATCCCTGGCACCCAACGCCGGGTCTTGGTGGCGCGCCTACCTCAGCCCGCGACGCGTGTTGTGCAACGTGCCTTGAGTGACCGGCTCACCTGCCGTTTGTTCGCCGATGCAGGCCACGCCATTGCCGTGGATGACATCGGCCGCACGATCTATGGCAAGCCGCAGTTGCGTGATCAGTCTTTGCACCACAGCATTTCCAACACCCGCTCGCTCACCATTGGCGTGTTGGGGCCTGATCCGATTGGCATCGATATCGAGGCGCTTGACCGGCCGTTGCGGGTGGCTCCCGAGCTCCTGGCTCACAGGTTGTTTGCCTCGGCGGCTGAAGCGACGGTGTTCCTGCGGCATTGGTCGCTGATTCAGGCCTGGACGGCGAAGGAGGCTGTGTTGAAAGCAGCGGGCCTTGGGCTGGGTGGTGGACTCGCCCATGTGAAGATTGCGCCCGACGGTGCTGAGGCATCGCTGCATGGCTCGCGCTATGCCCTCTACCTGTGGGAACAGGAGGGTTTCAGCGTTGCTGTCGCTGAATGCATCCGTTGCTAAGGGAAGGAATGGAGCCTCCAGCAGCGGTGTGAGATTTCGTCTTCAGGAACGCATCGCCGAGGCCAACAATTTCCAGAAAGCGTTGATGACGTCTCTTCTGGCCTGGGTGGCCTTGGGGGGCTGGAGCTATCTGATCGTTGTTCCGATCCTCTCAGCTGCAGCGTTTCTCTGGCTTGGGGTGACAGGTTGGCTCGTTTGGCGGATCTGGCGTAAGTCAGATCGCTGAAGCTAACGATTGCAGGCCAACAACATAGAATCCTGGACGGTTTTTAGTTCGACTTCAGTGGAGTTCACGTTGGTGATTCTCAGTGAGCAGGTTGGTTCCTATCCAACAATTAATTGGACGGAATGGAAAGATCGCAACCGAAAGCAGATGAAGAGCCAGGGCGATCTTTGGTCAATGGCTACACTTTCTGGGGCAACAATCTGGGACTGCTTGGACGCCAACCAGATCGACCGCTTGCATCTCGTGCAGTGGAAGCCAGCCGACGACACGATGTATCGGGTCAGCCTTCCTCGGCGCTGAAGCTTGCTTTGGCTTCGGTGTTGAGGGCCTTGCCCGTTCGCCAGGAGCCTTGAGACGCCGCGTAAAGATCCCTCGAACGGGTGATGTGCCAGGTCGCGGGACGGGCAAGACTTCTAGTCATCAGGCACGAGCCAAACAACCCATCCCACGCCAATATCACAGATCTATCGCGTTAAAGAGGGAAGTCAACTCGCCGGCGTATGTTCCGGGTTGGAGGCTGCGGGGAAGGGTTCTGCGGCTGGCTGGAGGCTTCTTTTTTTAGTGGGCGGCTTTTTTACCTTTTTCCCAATTGTTATTTACTTCGCCTTAGCTCTTGCGTGGCCCATGGCCAAAACGAAAGAGATGGCTGCAGGCAAGGCAGGTGTGAACAGCGTGAATCAAATCTCTGAACTTCCGGGGTTGGAGGCAAATTTGATGAAGCTCGTTGAGATGAAAGAAAAGGGTCTGATTTCAGAGGTCGAGTACGCAAAGATGAGAAAAAAAGAGCTCGGAATCGATTGATATTGTGAGGTTGTAGTGCCGGAAGCAAGGGGTATGAAGTCTTCTCGATATCAATCAAGATAAATTGGCTGTAAGGGATGTTTCATTGATTGTTTCGTTATGGCGTGCCCATCAATCCTTCGACCGCTGCGATGGTTTTTAACATTGATGAGAGACCTTATCGTTCACCCACTGAGCGATGGGGCTTGACGGGCTCCAGGCCTGGTGGAGGAGCCGGGCTCACGTTTCGAGGCTTTAGGACATGTGTCTGCCTGCAACGCCCATGAGCAACCCAGTCGCCAGCTTCATTGGCTGAAGAGGTTTGTTGAGTAAAAACCGTGGATTCGAGCTTCTTTGTTTTGTGGGGTCTACCAATGAGTGCAAAGCATTCGATGACAGATGTCTCTGTTGCATACCGCAGTTGGTGTGTTCACCATTGCCAATCCAATAGGAAACCTGCCGATCTATCTCTCTTTCACCAACGGTAATCCTCGCCAGGATCGTGCGATTGCCCGCAGCGCAGCCTTCACATTCATCGTCGCCCTGCTGCTGTCCACATGGATTGGAAACAATCTTCTTGCGTTCTTCGGCATCAGCCGTGGGGCTTTTCAGATTGCCGGTGGCGTGATCGTGGTCTTGATTGGACTTTCGATGCTGCGTTCCAAGACGCCTCCAGAGCACCACGACCCGGAGTCAGTCGTTCGCGACCAGTCGTCATCTGTTAAGGGTGTCGTTCCTCTTGGGATTCCGCTTCTTGCTGGTCCGGGAACCTTAACCGTTGTGATTGCTGACCCAATGGCTGCAAGCCTGAGTGGTCGGCTGGGCATCAGCTTGGTGGTTCTGTTGCTCGGCTTGGTGGTGTATGTCGTCTTTGCGGCTGGAGATCGTATCGCCAGTCGTATCAGTTCATCCGCGTTGCAAGTGCTAACGAAGGTGATGGGATTGCTTTTGACCGCCATCGCCATTCAGATGTTGATTAACGGTCTTGTGTCAGTCTTCCCATCGCTGAGCCAAACAGCGGCGTGAATCTGTTCCACGATTGATTGAGGCAGCGTAGGCCCATCACAGAGTTCTCGATGGGTTGATGTGTTCTGCAACGGGAATGGCCATCGTCAACCGTCTGGAGATGGTGCTTCGGATGCATCCCCATTCAGATGATTCTCATCGGATTATCCAGCCTCCTACATAAAGGGGCTCGCCAAACAAAGGCATATTACTGATAAGGCAAAAGCCTCACTTTGGATATGGGTTATGCAATTTAAAGTTCAGGTGACGATGGGCCATCGTCAACGAGAATTAACCTTGAATGCGGAGAATGAGGCTGATGTCAGGAGGAAACTGAGATCACGTGGATATTCGGAGGCGACTTCTGTGATTGAACAGGTGGATGCTGATTGTCAGTCTCCAAAGCCAATTCAATCGTCTCGATTTTTACCAAGAACTCTACTGATTTGCCTTTTTCTGGCCCTTCCTGTTGCAGGAGTAACAGCGGCTCTATTCTCTGAGCCATTTGATCCTGATGTTTGTAAAACAGAGGCAGGGCGGTTGCGACATCTTCAGCAATGCGTGTCTGTTCTCAATGATGATCAATATGCATGGAGCCATCGAGACTTGTCGCCTGACACGTGCAAACGTTATCTAGGGTCAATTCTGGGACATGATCCATCGATTATGAGAACGGTAAACTGGGATTCATCAATCGTTCGCATTGATTACACGCGACAGGATGATGGTAAAAAGTTTATGTATGAATGTTCTACGCTGGGAGATGAGATTATTTGGAGAGGAGTTGATATTTTCCGTTTGGGTGATGGTCCTGGTAGGTGGAGGTATGAGGACGCTAGATCAATTTCAAATTTTCAATGAAGCGTGCTGCTCTCGGTATCGGTTCATTCATCCTGCTGCCTGGCCCAGTCAATGCACAGAGCTAAGGGTGGATCAAGGAGCACCTGAGTTAGCGCCGGTTGATCAGCTATTGGCCGGCTTTGTCAGCTTGTAGAGGTTCAAGGCAAAAAGGGCCATGCCGAAGCTGCCAAAAACGATGAGAAGGTCTTGGGTGTCGAATGCCATGGGCGTAGTTGCATTTCTTTGTAAACAACTATAACGAAGCCTTGCTGCTCCGTCGTCGACCCATGCATTAAGGCCAATGGCGGTACTGGTGGTTTGCCTTGCCCCTTGATAAGGCTCGAACGTGTGAAGTCGATTGGTTGGCATTTCGCCCATACTCATGGCCCAGAGCAAGATCTCCCCATGGTGGTGCTTGGACGCAAAGCCATTCTTGAGGCGATTGACGATGGATTGATCGCGATTACTCCCTTCATCGCCGACCACGTTGGGCCTGCATCCGTGGATCTCACCCTCGCTTCTACCTTCCGGGTGTTCCGAAAGGTGCATGAAGTCATTGATGTCCGCGAGCACACCGACTACCGCGAATTCACTGACAAGCTTGAGATTCCGGATGGTCAACACATTCTGATCATGCCGGGGGAGACCGTCTTGGGAATCACCCGCGAGCGACTCAAGCTTGGCCCGGGCCTCTGCGGCTGGCTTGAGGGTCGCAGTCGTTTTGCTCGTCTAGGCCTGATGGTGCATATCAGTGCACCGTTTATGGGGCCGAGGATCGACAGTCAGCAGGTGCTTGAGATCAGTAATTTCGGTCCGGCACCCTTGGCGGTGGTGCCGGGAACGCCCATCTGTCAGTTCATTTTTCAGCGGATGGATGGTGCAGAGCACTACGAGGGCCGCTTCGCCGGACAGAGCCAGAGCAGTTTTTAGGGATGTGCTGAGGTGTCCCAGTTCGTCATTTGGGTTCCCTTGTTGAAGGGGAATCAAGGCTTTCAATGCTGGTGTTGAGCTGTTGGCTGCACTGCATCGGGCTTGCTGCATTCATTGGGGATGCGCACCGTCGGGATTGTTGCCGTGCATGATGCGGTCGATGTCATCCACGTGCTACTCAGCTTTCTTATGAGTCAGCCTGAGCAGCGTCGCTTCATGAATGTGGTGATTGGCCGGTCCAAGTCTTGATAGAACTTGTCTGCCGGTGCTCCCAGGTTGTGATCTTCGTCATTGCTCACGCTATTGGAGTGTGAGGTAGTAGCGGCTACTGCATGGCCTGCCATCCCTGTCATCCTCCCCTTAGCGGATCAAAGTCATGACACTCGAGGAGCAATACATCACTTTGATGAATGCGGCTGGTCGCGTACCTGATGAGTGGTGTCGAGACAAGTTCGTTCAAGAAGCAGACAATGTGCTCATGCACATCAAGAAGCAGAGTCTGAGCAACGAGCAGGATTTCAAATCTATGGCTGCCTAAAGCCGTTCTGCTGCAGGCCCAGTCGGTTGTCAGAGGTCCTCTTCCGCCTCACCCTTGATTTGGCAATCGCTTGTTGGATAGGCGACACATAGGAGGGCAAACCCCTGGGCGATTTGTTCATCGTCCAAGAAGCTCTGATCCGATTGATCAAGAGAACCAGTTGAAATTTTGCCCGCACAGGTGGAGCATGCACCGGCTCTGCAGGAATAGGGAAGATCAGCACCAGCTTCTTCTGCTGCATCGAGGATGTATTGATCTGCAGCACACTGAAAGCTGGATGAACCCTCTGATGTGGTGATCGTGACTTGATAAGAGGTCATTCGATTGAATTGACTTGAATCAATGCACTTATGAATACGTTGATTGAACACTGGTGCTGATGGTTTCAAGAAAGATTTCGGGATCGAAGTAGCAATTCATGCAAAATTGATATTGATGTCACTGATCTCTGATCTGGTCGATCAAATCCGTGTCGCTACCACATCCAAACCATGCATCGCTACGGCCAAACCTCAACGATGCAAGTCGGTGCCATTGTGTTCTGAGTCAGCCCAGGGCGAAATCGACATCGATCGCTCCGAAGCCAATGGGTGCTGTTGTGATCAGGACCCAGGCAACCAATCACAGCCACGGCGATCTTGGGGCTTTCAAGGCTTCGTCGTGTTTTTCATCCCGTAGCGCAGCCTCTGTGATAGCTTCCATCGTCACGACAGCAATAGTCTCAGTCTGAAGACGTTGCTTCAATCAAGGTCTGCCAAAAGGGGATGGGGCTCGGGCTCTCATCTGAACGGTCAGCCTCTCCAGCTCGGGGCGACGTTCAGACCTCGAGAACTCCTAATCTCCATCTCAAAGCTGTATGTGCCCTGCCACAGAAGTGGCAGGGCTTTGATGAAGCAGGTTTGGAGGCAACGTCCTCCTCACTCCTCAACGGCTTCAGCAGCTTCGCTGTGCTCTGCAGCCGCACCTGTGGGGATCAGGCGAATTGCTTTCTTTCCGAGTTTGATTTCAAACTCATCGCCGGCCTCCAGATTCAGCATCGCCGTATAGGCCTTGCCGATCAGCAGATTGCCATTGCCCTGCACTTTCGCGATGTAACTGAGCTTGCGTCCGCCCTTGCCGATGGCCGCTCCACCAGTGGTGAAGTTGATCCCCTTGGCTTCGAGTAGAGCCTCGTAGAAGGCGGTGAAATTCAGGCGCTCGCCGCCATCCTTCTTCTCAGATACATAGCCGCATGACCGCACAAGGTCAGACTTGGAGACGTCACCAAGATCTTTCACCTTCGACAGAAGATCGCTGCCAGTGAGCATTGGATTGTTTCTCATCAGATCACCATTACATAGCTGTTTTCGTTGATACCTGTCAACAGTTAGTGGCAAATCAACGGACACTGGTCTTACGAGCAGCTCTGGCTTGATAAGTGCTTACCCGAGCAAAGCTGCTTCATCAGAGCGCTCAATGACCTGTTTCGGTGTCCCTCGAAGTGTCGTCCACGCCTCGTATGAATGCCCTGCATACTTGGGGCTTGAATGCTGATCTCGCGTCAGGGTTCTCGCCTCGTTCAGTTTTCCAGCAAGAGCGTGGCTGAAGAGGGTCTCTCGAGATCGACTCAGATGGTGGTTCATCTCTTGTCTTGGTATTCCTGCACCGTGGCTATGTCACTTGATGTGATGTCTTGAGCTGGTTATCTCGCCATAGCCGTTGGCCTTTCGTACTCGTGGAGGCCAATGTTTTGACCTGAGGAGTTGACCATATCGTGTCTCTCTCCCATGGAGCCAACGGTTGGAGCAGAGGCGAGACAGCCACTCTATGGATCGATCATGATGTAATGGAAGAACATGGAGTTTTGTGTGATTGATTGACTGATCTTGAAGGCACTTTGTGAGTGAATCTGCCTGGACATCTCTGTAGATTTTTCTGGGCAAATAAAAAGTCTGGAAAAGACGGCAAACCTCTTTTCTTGTCTGCAAGAAAGCCGACTCACCGAATTACTTGGATTTGCCTGACAGCTTGATGCATCTAAGGAAAAACTATTGCATGAGCAGGCCTTGGCCAGGTTCCGGCTCAGCCAGCAGTCAGAGGTGAATTCAGAGGTGAATTCTTCGCCTGACCCTGCACTCATGCACTGCAACGGATCGCTGTTATGCCCTCAACTGCAAACGCCGAGAACCATGCCGCCAACGCGGTCGATGGCTCTCCTCAAGAGGTTCAGGGCGACCAAACACTGATCGCGAACGCACCTGAAAACGGCGTGAACACCGTCAGCGCGGATGCCGACAACACAAACGGCCCCGCCAGTGCCACAGCAGACAGTGGAGAATCTGCTGCTGTGATCGACTCCCCGGTCACTGCTGGAGGCAATGCCACTCTCGTTGCCCGTGAACTTTTGAGCGTTACCGCCGATGCGGAAACGACCACCGGAGATGCCACAGCAGACGCCCATAACGATTCAAACGGAAGGCCAGCTCCCAGAGCGCGAACCGGTGGCCTGATTGACAGCGATCAAGCCATTGGTGGCGACTATGGCCAGACCATTGTCGTTGACAACAGCACCGTTGCTGTGGCCGGCACCGAGACAGGTAATGCTGATGCCGCTGCCGACGAGTTCAGCACATTCGGCATCCGCAACAGCACCATTGATGTTGAGGGCGACTACAACAGCACGGTTGATAACGACAACACCATCAGCGCCAGTGCTTCAACAACCACTCATAACGCTACCGCTGAGAGCGAAAGCACTGAGCGCACCGGTGTTGGTATTAGTAGGGATGTTTTTGATGTTGAAGGCGATGCTGATCTCGCCGTCACCGTAGGTACGGAAGACGACCCCAACACGATGAGCGCATCCGCCATTGTGGTGGGTGATGGTAACGCCGCTGCATTTGTAGGCGCTACATATAACTACGGTATTACCGCTACTGGGGGAGTGACACCTGATGGCGATGTCGTGCTTGATGATGTGGAATCCATCCTTGGTGGTGCATCGATTGCTGTCTCTGGTAATGCCAACATCACGGCTGAAGTTGACAATGTTTACAGCTCAGTAGCATCTACCTCAACCGGTGATGCGAGTGCCACAACCAATACTTCTGACAGGTTTGGCATTGAGGGTGCCATCGGTTCTGGCGAAACCATTGGCATCGATGCAGCTGTGATTGAAGTTGGTGGCGATGCCGCCATCCTTGAAGGCACTGTTGATAATGAAAGCGGAACAACAGCCGATGCCAAAACAGGTGATGCAACAGCCGTTGATTCCAGTGGCTTGCGCGCGGGTATCCGTGCCAACACGCTCGATGTGGCAGGCACCTCGATCATCACAGGCTCCGTTGTCAATGACCAAGCAGCCATTGCATCGTCTGTCACTGAAGCTGATGGTGGTGATGGTGCAAAAGCCAGCGTCACGGCGGGCGACGATAGGGATGAGGCTATTGACGCCGATATCACCGGCGTTGATGCAGACAACCTCCATCTTGGAGGTGTCTCAACGATCGCCGGTTCTGTTGCACTTGGCTTAACCGCTCAGGCCGATATCACCACCGGTGGTGCTGAATCTCTTGGTGAGCTCGGTGGAGATGTAACCGGTGTGCTCAATTCAAGCCATGCTGAAGCAGGCGCTGATCTCACTGTTGATGCCGATGCGTCAGTTGTTGTTGAGTCCAGTGCCAGCAACACGAAGGGTTCCGCCGCTGGCGTAACAAGTACCGCTGTTCAAGCTGGATCTGTGATTGGCTTGGATCAATCCACCAGCGAAGAAGGTGAATTTAGGGTTAATGGTTATTTGGATGTCGATGGAGATGTATTCGTAGCACTGGATTCAAGTGCGAAGAGTGTTGATGATGATTCGATATCAAGAGCTCGTTCTGTTGGTGAAGGGTCTGAAAATAGCAGTCAAGTCAAGGGTGTTGTTCTTGATGCTGAATCTCCAATAGATCTGAATGGTGGGGCTTCCATTGTTGGCGATGCGTTGGCTGAATTATCAGCAGTCGCTGAGTCCAAAGCAGGTTCTTCAACTGCTGAATCTCTTATTAATACTGGTAAAATTGTTGGTTTTACGGGCGTCAATGTTCAGCAGAATTTAGACGTCGAAGCGGATGTGCTGCTTGATGGCTCGGCTGATCTGTCACTGCATGCAAATGCATTCACCGTTGGTGGCTCAACGGAAGCATTGGCCACGTCTGGTGATTTCGTTCAAGGTGTAGAAGTTAAAGGATCGGCAGCACTGGTCGATGTATCCGGTGATGCTGTTATCGATGGCGAAGCTGACGTGGTGCTATCTGCTGAAGCAGCAGGTACTGGCGACTCATCCGCTGATCGCGCGACAGCTGATGCTGAACTTATTGGAGGATTAGGGAGCAACTTCAGTTCAGTCGGTGGTGGTTCTGGACTGAATGTTGATGGAAATCTGGATGCCGATGGTGATGTACAAGCTTTATTGAGCAGTGTCGCGCGAATCAAAACCGGTAGCGCCCGTGCAGATTCAGACCTTACGCGTAAGGCCGTAGGCCTTGTCTTTGGTGGTCGCCAATCATCTGGGGACTCTGCCACAGTTGGAAAAGACGCCAACCTTGCAGGTCGTGCGGATATATCTCTTGTTTCAGTTGCGTCTTCGACCACTGGTGATGCAGAGGCTTCCTCAGATGCAGAAGGTAAGAATGCTGCCAAGCCTGGTCTGGTTCAATCGGTCGATGTCGCAGATCTTTCTGTTAATGCTGATGCGGTAATTACCGCTGATACTGATCTTTTTATTCAGTCTGATGCATCAACTGTCACTGGTGATAGCGCTGCTGATTCAACCACTGACGAAATCAACGGACTCAATATCGAGAATCAATTAACTTCGGGCGGACAGTCAACCCTCAAGGCTGATGTTGATGCCACCTTGGCGGCCTCTGCCGGCACCACCAGCGGTGATGCCGATGCGGGCGTTCAAGGGGCAGAGGGGGTCAGGGCAATTGAATCCAATGACATTGATGCTGCTGGCGCTTTCTCTGCCAGTGGCACCATCGATTTGGTCGGCACCGCCTACGCCGAGACTGTCAACCCAGATGGCGACAACTCAGGATCTACAGCTGAAGTCAGCTTTGTGAATGAGATTCAAGCCGTTGAACTCGATCATACCGATGTTGAAGCTAATGCTGAAATTGTTGGTGTAGCCGATGTTGATTTAGAGGCATCGGCCATCAGTGTGAACACCAACGCCAATGCCGATACCCGGCAACGTTTCGACGAGGATCTTGAGGACCAACTTGAAGGTGTTGATCTTGATGATCTCCTTGATGCAGAAGGCAACATATCGGTTGAAGGTCGTGCTGAACTCTCAGCAACTGCCATTGCCAAGACAACCCACGGAGAAGCAGATGCAGCGGCTGAGTCGGGGGGATTGAACGGTATCGATTATGAGACTGTTCAGGGGGCTGATGTTGTACTTGATGGTGATGCCGTTCTCGATCAAACGGCATCAGCCATTACAACTGAAGGCCTTGCAAAGGCAACGACATTTCAACAGACTCAGGTCGCTGGTGTGAATCAGCGCGGTGGAGAAGGATTGGCCACGGAGGCTTCTGGCTTCGTGGGCGTTGACGGTGCAGCCGCCAGCATTGGCTTAGCCAATGCTGGGACCATTCATGGCAATGCTGAAGCCAGCTTTCAAGCTGATGATGAGGTCGTTGGCGCAGAATTCTCTGATGCTTTGAAGAGTTTCGGTGACATATCTGTCACTGGTAATGCTGCGCTTGATGACACTGCATTGGCAACGAGTGGCTCGGGTTCTGCTAATGCTGATGTAGAGGCTTTTGGTGCTGAGGGCGTTGAATTTGATGCCGATGTTACTTCTGGTGGAGATGTCAGCCTCAGCGGTAGTGGTTCGGCCGTAACTCGGGCCGTCGCATCCAGTACTGGTGATCAGTCATCAGATCAAGCTCATGCGAAGAGCAGCCTTACTGAGGTCATCGGCATCCATCAAGGTGGCATCACCATCAATAGCGACACGGTACCGAACAATGCCGACCGCGTTAGTATCCTTGGTACGTTTGATGGACACATAGTCTTCGAAATTCAGGACGACAGAGCTAGTGAAGGGATTGAAGCCCCCAGTAGTCAACAGCTTGTTTTGTCAAAGAGGACAGCCAGACCGATCACTGACGAAGTTATTGCTGATCAGAAATTAATTGTTTCTCCCCCATTCGATTTCCCTCTTTCGTCAGGAGCGGCCAACGATCTCAGCCCCGATATACAGACTTCGGACAGTGTAAATACATTTGCCTTTCTTTCTCTGCAGGACGTTGAAAACTTTGTTGCCGATAAGGGTAAATCTTTTATTTATACACGAAACACCGATACCGGTGAAGTGGCAATGGGTCAACCGACCCGTATAAGACTCAATGCACAAAAACTAGATAATCTGTCTCCTTTGACGTCTGATCAGATTGAACGTGTATTCTCTGGCGCCTTGATCACTATCAAGGGTGATTTTGGTGCTACTGGAGATGCCTCTGCTCTTCAATCTGCCCATGCAGACATCAGCACCGGCGATGCAACTGCCGAGATCATTGCTGATGTCGTTGTTGGTGCTCATTTTGACGACAATCTGATTGGTGCCGGTTCAGACGGGATCGATGTGGCTGGCGATGCCAAGGTCACCGGTGATGCTGTGGTCAACAATGACGCCACTGCATCGAGCACCACTGGCGATGCCACAGCCAATGAATCTGTTGATCAAACCACGGGTCTGATTGATGACCTCAATGTTGGTGGTGATGCCGATGTTGCAGGCACAGCCAGCGTTGTTGGATCCGCATCGGCAACCACCGTCACCGGTACCGCTGATGCAGACAGCGGTACTTACGACAGTGACGTCACGGGTTACGACGTTCAGGGCCGCGTTGATGTTGGTGGTGATGCAGCGCTCACCGGTGGCGCCTCCAGCAGCAACACCTCGTTTGCTGCAGCCACCACCGGCGGTGCTGATGCAACGTCGGTGCAAGGTGAAGTCAACGGCATCCTGATCGACAGGGAATCCCACTTCCAAGCACATCCCGACATTGATGTCGCCGGTGATGCCGAGGTCATCGCCACCGCTGCCAGCAACTCCTTCGCAGAAGCTGCCACAACGACAGGCGATGCAACAGCTCAGGCCGACAATCTTGCCACCGTCGGTTTTGAAATTGGTGACAGTGCTGATGAACCCGCTCTCTCCGTCGCCGGCGACAGCGTCCTGCGCGTTCAGGCCACCAATGTCGGCACCGCCGATGCATCAGCCACCACGAACAATGCAACAGCTGAGGTCAATGACGAGGGCTCGAATGATGTCACCGGCATCAACAGTGACGACAACACACTGGATCTGAATGGTGATGCTGATGTCAATGCACTGGCTCGGAGCACCCAAACGGCCAACGCATCAACCACCACTGGTGATGCAAGAGCAAAGACCGCTTTCCGTGACGACGTTGTTGGTAGCGATGACACCAGTTACGACATTGAAGGCAATGCAACGCAGTTCGACAGCCGCGGTGAACTGACGGCCAGCTCAGGCGCCAACGCCGTCACCGGTGATGCTGTTGCCAAAGCGGGGATTCGATCAGAAGCCATTGGTTTCGAGAATGGATCTGTTGATATTGCAGGCAATGCCACCGGTGAGTTTGGCCTGACCGACGACGGCATTCTCAGCTACGGCAACTCCGTCCTCACCACGGAAGCTGAAACGGGAACCGGCGATGCAAGCGCTGAATCCACAAGCGTCAGGGTCAAAGGCGCTGAGGGCATGGACCTCGACGTCGCTGGCAATGTGGACGGCCCTTGGGGCGCCCGTGCCCTCGCGGTTGGCGATTTCAGCGCCAGCGCCCAAAGCGTCAACGGCGAGACAACGGAAGCTGTTCTTGAAGCTGAGGCCAGAGGCTTTGATGCTGACGGCGAAAGCACCTCCGGTGACATCGACATCCTGGGCAACGGCAACGTCACCCAGATCGCCCAGATGGTCGCCGACGCTGAGGCGATGACCATTGGCGACAGCACGAATGACGGGGTCCAGGCCAGCGTCAATCTTGATGCCATTGGCGGTGACTTCTCCGAGACCGATGGAGATATCACCATCAACGGTGACGGCAACGCGCTCGCCGATGGCGTCAACCAAGGTTCTGCCTTCGCCTATGGAGTTCACTCAATCGCTTTTGCCAGCAGCAACGTCAACTCGGAGGGCTTCAAGCTCGGCGACAACAACATCGAAATTGGTGGTGCGGGTGATGTGAGCGGCCGTGGTTTCATCGGCGACTGGGATCAATACGGTGACGCCTACCTCATTGATGACGCATTCAGCGTCAGCGCTGAAACCACCACGGGCAATGCATATGCAGCCGCCGGTGGTGGAACAGGCTCGGCCACGTTCACCGCTATCGGTATTGGTGGTTTTGGTGGAGCAGACGGGGGAGATGCGATGGTCACCGCCGGACCCTCCGGTGGAGACATCACGGGTACCGCCAATGCTGCCGCTGATCTCTCAGCCACCACCACCACGGGTATCGCTGTCTCTAACAGCATGGCTGAACTCTTTGGTATTCAGAAAGTGAACCTGCAAGGCGGCCTTGATGGTGAAAGCACCATCGATGGCCAAGCTCAAGGCATCTTCAACACCAGTTCCAGCAGTGTGAATGGTGTTGCCCAGGCCACATCAGACGTCACTGGCATCGGCATGGATGGTCTTGTTAGCAATGCAATGGTCAACGGCAACATCAATGCCGTGGCGGACATCAGCAACACCGTGCTGGCCTCCACCGTCACCGGCAGTGCCATTGCCACCGCCACCGGCAATGCCGTTGGCATCCAGGACTACACCATCACGATGGAAGGTGATGGTGTCATCACGGCCAATGCCAGCACCAACATCGTTGCTGTGGCATCCACCGTGACGACTCTAGATGATGGTTAACAAGCAGGCTTACACAACACAGATTAATCCTTCTGGTCGCCCCATGGCTTCATCGTGCCGACAGGGCTTCGACGTACTGAACAATTCCATTGATGGACTTTGATATGGAAATTGTCCAAAGCCATTGGCCACATTGGCCCACTTGATCTCAATCATCCCGTCCATTCGCGTGAGGCGTAGATGCAAGCAAGGATGAGGGTGGGGATGAAAACGAGTGTTCCCATGAGAGGTGCCGCAAGCATCAGGCCAAAGGAGATGCCCAGAGACCAGGCGAGTGCTGAGCGCACATTTTTTCTCGAGGCTTGACGCTTCTTGATGCTTTCTCTTCTGGAGCCACCCCGCATCAGCCTGTTGAATTCACTCATGGAAGAGGTCGCCGAAAGTTGTAGTAATGGAACGTAGTTCCGTTGGCTTGCACGTCTTGATTGACAGCGTGCGTCACCAGCTCCCAGCCATCTTTCCCTAGTGCCTCAAACATCTCCGGCAGGGTTGGCACCTCCTTGCTTGAGCCCCATCCCCGTACTCGCTCGCCATCGATATCGAGAAGATTGATCTCCTGCGTGATTCCACGCCCTTTGTAATCAAGGCGGATGCTTTTGTACTGCCACTGGCGCATTCGCAGTGATGCGACTGTCGAAGTGGTAGCTGCACGGTTCAGAGATCGCTGCATTTTTGACATCTGGAGTGCAGTGCAACTCACGGGACGTCCTAAATGCGGAGGCCAGGCAAGCCTTTTGCCTGTTCTTTGACGCGTCGCCTCTTGGTAAGCCAACCGTCTTGGTCACCACCATGCTGGGGTGATCCCCCGTCGACGATTGATGCAACTGTCTCTCGGAGCCTCCCTCATCCTGCTGTTTCTTCCGGCATCAGGTTTTGCGCATCCAGTGATTCCCCAGCACGCGTCGACCGATGTCATCCCCGCCGCAGAGCATCAGGCCCCACCTGGGCTGGCGCCGCATCAGACACGTGATGTGTCCACCAAGGATCTCGGTGCTATTGCCCTTTCCCAGGAGTTCAGATCGCTGAACGACAGGGTGTTCCGAGCGAGGCTGATCACGATTGAACCTGGTGGATCGGTGGCCTGGCATGAACATCGACAACGCCCCGGGGTGGCGTATCTTCTCAGCGGTTCACTGGTGGAGATCCGTGACGACGGGCAAGGGCCAAGGAGGATTCTTCGCCGGCAGGGGGATGCCGTGTTTGAGCAAACAGGAGTTCGACATGGTTGGACCAACACATCAGCGCTGCCTGCTACAGCTCTGGTCGTGGATGTGATTCCAATGCCGTGAACCCTTCGATCGCTTCCCCTCCTGGTGCTGAGCCAGAACCTGAACGACATGGCTCGGAACAAGTGACTGGAGACAAATCTGCGTGATCAGAACTGTTGCCTTTCTTCTTTTGATGTTTGGACCTGCTCACGCCGGGCCCAGAGTGACAATCGCCTCCTGCCAGGACGGGGAGACCTGTACAAGTACAACAGGTGAATCGATCAGGATTGCCTGTATTGATGTGCCTGAAATGAAAGAACAACCTCGGCTGCGACCCACGTCAATGCAAGCTGTCTTGCTTCCTAACAACCGTGCCATTCGTGCAATCGATCATTTAAGCCAATACGTTGTCGGGAAACAGGTTTTCATCCAACGCATGGCGATCGACCGCAATGGTCGAACTGTGGCCGAGCTCTATGTTGATGACATCAATGTGGGGCAGGACCTCGTGAGACGTGGTCACGCCGACATCGATCGGAATCATGCCGGATCATGTGTCTGGACCCGATGATCCTCGCCGTTTCACGGCAATTGAGATGGCCCGTATGCGCTCTTTCCTCAGCAGCCCACTCCAAACAGCTTTAGCTGCACTTCTTTCAATGGGTTTAGCTCAATCTCTTCATTTGCCAGACCCATATTGGGCACCGATTTCCGCCATCGTCTGCTCATTGGATGCTTTCGAAGGTGTAGTTGCAACAGCTCGTCGCCGACTTTTTGGGACTCTTCTCGGTGTTCTTCTGGCGGGATTGCAAGTTAGTTTTACGGATTACAACCTCATCAACTATGGGATTGCAATTGTTTTGCTGGGCCTGCTCTGTACTGCTGCAAAGCTGCATCCGAGCTCACTTCGATTTGGTGCGATCGCCCTGACGGTCGTTGTCAGTGATCCTGATCACACTGACGTCTGGTTCACAGCTGGAGCACGGTTTGTTGATGTCGCGCTCGGTATAGCAGTTGCTCTCTTTGTGGCGAGAGTGTGGCCCACAGCAAGGCATCAATGAGTCAATGCTCTGGTGGATCTTTGAGTGGGCTGTTCGCGTGTTGACGGGCTGCCTCGGAACCAGGCTGTGTTGTGAGATCTTCCAAAGAGATGGATGGCGCGTTGATGGGCACGTTGAACCTCAGCCTCGCGAGGTGCCCTTGACAGATCAAGTGCTGCCGAATCGCCATGGGGTATTGACGTCTCTTTTATGCCCCTCTCCTTTGACGAGCCGCTGTTCCAGCCCAGAGTCCATCTTCACGACGATGGCAAGTCGCTGGGGATCGCAAGGTTGCTGGGTTCAGCTCAACAGCTGACCGGAGAGTGTTGGCGTCGCCTTGATCCCAGATTCTGGGTTGGTATAAAGAAGCCGGTGCAGACCAAAAAACCGCCCCCCTTGGAGAGCGGTTCTTCGATGCCGTAGTAACCCCCATCACCCGGCCATCTGCACCAGATCTTGATGCGATGGAAGAACAATACCCGTGACACGCCAGATGTGGTGGCCCGCAAGAGTCACTTAAGACTGTGATGTATTTGCGTAACGAATGGCTCTCAGTCGACTCCTGCGCTGCATTTAGTGCCTGCTAAGGCTATTCTTAAAAACCCCATCACCCGGCCCGCTCCAGTAGCGGGCTTTTTCGTGCCAAAGCGCTAGATGTGGTGCATTGTGTCGTGTTGGCAGCAGGTGATCATCAGCTTTGGGTGCGCGTGAATTTTTTTCTCTTGACGACGCAACCAGCAACTCCGCAGATCACTTCGTAGGTCTCGTCGCTCAGTTCGCTGAGGCTGGGTGGATCAATGGATGCCAGGCGCTTGCCAATCCTGCGAGCAGCAGTTAGCCATTGAATCGTCATCTGCGTCGTGGCGGTTCTTTCAGTCTGCGCGTTTTTGATGCATCGGACATCAGCCCAAAGGCTCATTGCCATGGGGTCGCCTGATCACAGCCGTGTTGAGCTTGCCAGCCTGATCAAAAGAAAGGGGTAGGACACCACTCCTACCCTCCAGCGCACGGTTCTCTGCTTCCGTGCACGCTTGATTCTGTATCTCAGCGCTACAAAAGCAACCTGTTTGTTGGATCTTGCACGATCTCCGCAAGCTCATTCCCCCTGGTCTGTCCGGTCAACGCATTATTTGGGCCATGAGCAGTTGGATCCTGGCGGTCTGTTGGATGTTCGTTGAGTGATTGATTCGCCGGCTGATGAAGGTTTGGTGTGATGCTTCTGCTGGAGCTCAGCTCCTCTTCTGCTACGTCAACCAAGGCAGTTGGCGTGGAACACTCACATGATCAAGACAGTCCAAGTGTTCGTTATCGAGCTGCCATGAAACCAAGGCTGCTCTCGTGATCCTGACAAGTCATGCCATTAAAATCCTGCATGGTGCTCCTGGCGGGACACGTTATGGGTTGGGCATGCTGTCATTCTTTGATCACGATCGATTTGTTGAAGTCTCTGAAATCATCTCCAGATTTGAGGTGGATAGCGATTGCTGGGCCATCCACACTATTTGCGAATTGTTGACAGCTGTCTGTCAACCGCCAGCTGACAACATCAAAAAACTCCTGTTGCACTCAGGCAAATCAGAGTGGTGGCGAGCAGGACCCAGGCAACCAGCTGAAGCCACTGCGTTAGGGGCGTTCCCATCGTTCAATTGAGTGGGTCGTCCCAAAGCGGTGGCTCATCAAATTCTTCCAAGAGGGAGTTGGCTTCGAGATCCTTACCCATAAGAAGCAATCTCATAATCCTGTCCCAGACGAAACGGGTCAAGTGTTCGCGCTCGATTCCCTGATGCCCGATTTCGAACTTGATTGGAGGAACATCGCCAGCGTCATCGTGGAACCGTGTAATAACTGACACGAGGTGGATGGCAGTGGTTCTTGTGTCGTAACTCCTTTTGCTTGTGAGAAGAAGTATCAACGCACCCCTTTCGATCTGCACGTTGTCAGCGCTGGCTTGGTGGCAGCCGACGTGCTTCTGCTCTCGCTCTTAGCGCTTGAACACGCCGTTGCAGTCCCCCGGGGCAGGTGTCACAAAGCAGTGACCCTCCGGTGACCAGTACCCCAGGGCAGGAAATGCAAGGCCTTGGGCCCTGGCTTCGGCATTGACGGCATCAACGCCTTGAGCCTGGATGAGCACGTTTCCCTCGCCATCAACGAGGTCGAGGAAATCGTTTTCTTCGATCTCCGCTGTGGGCATGGCTTGGCCTTGGACAGGTACAAGTGCCATCACACAGGCGATCAGGACAAAACGAAGCATTGGAGCTCAGAGCGAAAACAATGGATCAGTTGCTGGTGACGAGCACCGGTGTGCCGACCTTGATGCGGTTGTACACCTGAATCACATCGCTGTTCAGCATCCGAATGCAGCCCAGGCTGACGGCGGCCCGCAATTTCACCCAGTTCGGCCAGGCCGTGCCATGGATGGCGTATTCGCCGGTGCCGATTTGCACATAAGCCACGTAACGCACTCCCACAGGGTTTTTCGGCCCTGGTGCAATAACTTTGCCTTTCTTGTGATACGTCGGCTGAGGATCCATTTTGGTCACCGCATATGTGCCCGGCGGCGTCGGAGATTCCGGTGCACCGATGGCCACGGGGTACTTACCGATCACCTTGCCGTCGTCCAGGAGGGTGAGATATCTCGTCTTGAGGCTGATCTCGATCGAAGTTTCGGCTTGCGCTGGAACCGCGGACATGGCCCCTAGGCCCAACGCTGCCGTCAAGAGGATTGAACGAGGCTGCATGGGCGTGTGCAACAGGCGACCGCAGGCATTTTGACCCATTCGAAAGGGGCTAGCGTCAACCCGTTGCTTGGCCGGAGCCTGAACCATGTCCCGCTGCTCTGGAATCAGCCCCGTCCTGGCCGCTGGGGCGGCTGCCGTGGTCTCAATCCTGGGGTTCAACATGCCTGCCAGGGCTGGATTCACGCCCGAGCAGCTGGCTGGTTTTGAACTCACGCATCTGCGCGGCGTTGTCAATGCCGTTCAGCCGGAGCAGAAGGTGATAGAGGTCATCGATCCGGAAGGTCACCAGGAAATCGTCACGGTCGGCATCGACATGGCTCCCCTGCGACTCCGCAAGGGCGATCGCGTGGATGTCTCGCTGTTGGATGGTCTGGTGGTGGACCTGGAGCGCAGCAAGGAAACGACGCTGAGTTTTGATCGCGAAGACATCATCATGCCGATGGATATGGGGCCACTGAAAAAAGGTATGCGGGTGGCCCTGGCCTCAGGAACAGCACGGGTTCTGAAGGTGTCGGCAACCGACCGCAGCCTCAGCCTGATGGGACCGCTCGGAGGCATCCACAACCTTGATGTTGTGATGCCCGGTGATGATGATCTCTTCCCTGCGCTGCAGGCCGGCGATCTGGTGGATTTCCGTTTGATTCAGCCGGTGGCGGTGGGGATTGAACGCGTCTCCACGCCTGCTGCCGAGGCGGGGGCAACGCAGCAACAACCCCTGCACAGTGCTGTCGCCGATCGCCGCACAAGCTTGAAGGCTGAGTTGCTGGAGGCGTTCGAGCTCTCGCAGGTGAGGGGCACCTTGCTGCAGTTCAAGCCCGACCAGCAGGTGATGGAGGTGCAGAGCCCCTATGGACACACCCTGTTGATCACCATGGGCGGCGGGCTCCAAACCACCGGTGTCAGCAATGGTGATGAGGTAATCATCGATATCCTCGATGGCCTGGTGGTGGATCTGCGCAAAAGCCCTGCAAACAGCCTCAGCTTTGCCCGCGAGGACGTGATCCTGTCGGAAGACTTCGGTGAGGTGCGCAAGGGGGCTCGGGTGGCGATGGCAACCGGAACCGCGGAAGTGGTGAAGGTCTCGGAACAGGACCATGAACTCAGCCTGAGGGGGCCGTTCGGAGGCGTTCACAACCTCGATGTTCGTGATGGGCTCAACGGCAATCCGCTCGCTCAGCTCAAGGTGGGCGATGTCGTCAGCTTCCGATCGATCCAACCCGTCGCGATCGGAATTCGACCGGCTCTCTGAATCAGCCGCCTTGATGGGAGGCGAGGGCACGCACCACATCACCGCGGGTGATCACCCCGACGGGATGGTCGTTCTCGTCCAGCACGAACAAGCGTTGCGTTCCTCGCTCATGCAGCTGGGATGCTGCCTTGGGGAGGGGTAGGTCAGTCCCGCAGCTGTGGGAGTCCTTGCGCATCAGATCGCTCACGTTGGTGCCAAGCACCTGGTGCACCTGCTTGTCCCAGTTCAAGGGATTGCGTAGGTAGATCACGCTGTCCAGCAGCATCACGTAAGGGCCAGCATCAACACCGCTTTCCCGCACCATCAGATCCTGTTCGGTCAGTTCGCCGATCAGACGCCCGTCTGCATCCACCACTGGCAAGCCACTGACGTGGTGCTCGCTGATCATCTGAACAGCCTGCTGCAATGGCGTGTCGGGCGTGACCGTCAGCACGGGTTGGGTCATCACATCAGCCACCGTGAGCTGCAGGACCATGATCAAGGTTCAGCTGTCCGCATTCTGAGCGTTGTCTCTGCCTTTGCGTTCGATCGCCAACGGACTCACCGTGGCGCGAGCCATTGCCGGTTTACCGCTGATCCTTGCCCTGCAGTTCGGCTGGCAGGGCTGGGCCTGGTGGCTGCTGCTGCTGGCCGGCCTCAGTGATGCGGCCGATGGCTGGCTGGCTCGCCGTGCCGGTGGTGGCAGCAGCTGGGGTGCCCGCGTGGACCCCCTCACCGACAAGGTGCTGATCGCAGCACCGTTGCTCTGGCTGGCGTCGTCCGCTGCGCTGCCGCTCTGGGCGGTCTGGTTGCTGCTGGCCCGCGAGTTGTTGATTTCAGGCTGGCGCTCCCAGGCCAGCGATGGAGGGCCGGCCTCGCGGTTGGGCAAAGCCAAGACGATCCTTCAGTTCCTCAGCCTGTTGCTGATGCTCTGGCCTTCCTCTTGGATTGGTGCTGCCGGCCTTCAGAACCTGGGCTGGTGGCTGTTCTGGCCTTCCCTCGCCCTGGCTCTGCGCTCAGCCCTGGGCTACATCACGCCCCGATCAGCGCATCGTCAGAACTGAAGTCTGGGGCTGCGGTTAGGTTGAGGGCGTAGTCGTTGCTGTAGCTGTCAGCCAGGCCCTTGGCCAGGTCGAAGCTGGGTTGCCAGGCCAGTTCGCGTTCCACCCGGGTGATGTCGGTGAGGAAGTGATTGAGCCGCAGCGGGAAGGCCTTGCGGGCCTTGGGGTCCAGATCGCTGGGGTTGAAGCTGCGCAGCTCGAGGCCATCGGGATCGCGGCCGCAGGCCACGGCTGCGGCGCGGATCAGGCCCCGGAAGCTGATGCCCTGTTTGCCGGAGCAGTTGTAGATGCGGTTGGCCGCAGCATCCACGTCGATGCAACGGGCCATCGCTTCTGCCAGATCCTCCACATGGCCCAGTTGGGTGATCGTGCTGCCGTCGCCGGGGAGCGGAATCGGGCGGTTGTGAACGATGCGATCGAAGAACCAGCGTTCCACCGGGTTGTAGTTGCCCGGGCCGTAGATGTAAGTGGGCCGGAAGCTGGTGAAGGGGATGCCCTCCTTGCGCAGCCAGGCCTCCGTGTCGGCCTTGCCGGCGTGACGGCTCTGCGGATCGGTGGGGCTGGATTCATCCAGGGGCCATTGCACCGAATCGGCGTACACCCCGGCTGAACTCACATACACAAAGCGATGGCTGGGGGCCCCGGTGATGGCCACCACGCGGCTGCTGTCCTCCTGCTTGCGTCCCGAACTGTCGACGATCACATCGAAGCTGCGGCCCTGCAGCGCCCTCAGGCCTTCATCGCTGCTGCGATCACCACAGAGGTGTTCCACGCCGGCGGGGACGGGGTTCTTGCCGCGGGTGAACAGGGTCAGTGCATGGCCCTGGGCCTGCAGGCGGGCCACCAGGGGCCGGCCCACGAAGCGGGTTCCCCCCATCACCAGGATCTTCATGCACTTGGGCCCGAAAAGCGCAGCCATTGAAGCGTGGCGCTGCAGGATGGAGGGTCTCTGGTCCGACCCCGATGGAGATCATTCCCGCCATTGATTTGCTCGATGGAGCCTGCGTTCGGCTCCACCAGGGGGATTACGACCAGGTCACACGATTCAGCGAGGATCCTGTCGCTCAGGCCCTTAGTTGGCAGAGCCAGGGGGCAACCCGTCTGCACCTGGTGGATCTCGATGGCGCCAAGCGGGGTGAGCCGATCAATGACGCCGCCGTGCGGGCCATCACCAAGGCCCTCGACATTCCTGTGCAGCTCGGTGGTGGTGTGCGCTCGCTCGAGCGCGCCGAAGAGTTGATCGACTGTGGCCTGGATCGCGTCATCCTCGGCACGGTGGCGATTGAACAGCCGGCGTTGGTGCAGGAGTTGGCCCAACGCCATCCCGGCCGCATCGTTGTCGGCATTGATGCCAACGACGGCCGGGTGGCGACCCGGGGCTGGATCGAGCAGAGCGATGTTCTGGCCACCGATCTGGCCAAGCAGTTCAGCGCCGCTGGCATCGCGGCGATCATCACCACCGACATCGCCACCGATGGAACCCTTGCCGGCCCCAATCTCGAGGCCTTGCGAACCATGGCGCAATGCAGTGCTGTTCCGGTGATTGCCTCCGGTGGCATCGGTTGCATGGCTGACCTCCTCTCGCTCCTGCCGCTGGAGCCGCTTGGTGTTTCAGGGGTGATCGTTGGTCGAGCTCTGTATGACGGCCGGGTGGCCCTGGCTGAGGCCATGGCCGCGATCGGAGAGGCAAGACTTCAAGACGTCACCGCCGTGGCGGCAGACATCGCCTGAGCTGGTCTTGGGTCTTATTGTTGAGGGAGCAGGCCCCTTTTGTGGTAAGACCAGCCGCAAGCAAGAGCAGCACGCCGTCCCCTGCGGGCAGCTTGCAGGAGGTGTTTGAGCAATGCCGACGGCTGGGGATGCGCCTCAGCCGTCAGCGGCGCATGGTGCTCGACCTGCTCTGGACCGAAAAAAGCCACCTCAGTGCACGTGACATCTTCGAACAGTTGAATCTGAGGGGCCGCAGCATCGGCCATACCTCGGTGTATCAGAACCTCGAAGCCCTGCAGTCGGCAGGTGTGATCGAGTGCCTCGACCGTGCCAGTGGTCGCTTGTACGGCTATAGGAGCGATCCCCACAGCCATCTGGCCTGCCTGGACAGCGGTTCGATCGAAGACATCGATGTTGTTCTCCCCGACGACCTGTTGCGTCAGATCGAACGGCGCACCGGCTTTCGGATCGAGTCGTACACCCTGCAATTGAACGGCCGGCGCACCCTGGAGAACTGAGCAGAAGCTCGTTACCTTGAGCCCAATTGCTTGGTTTCATCGCTTGGCTTCCCCTTCAACGGTGCGGATGTTGCTGCTCGCTCCGGATCTGCTCGGGGAGTCGCTGGCGCTGAAACTCACCTCTGCCCGGGACGATTGGGAGGTGGTGCTTCGCCCCGAGAGACTGACGGGTGCTCCGGCTTTGGTGATCTGGTCAATCGACCGCATGGCCTCACTGGCGTCGGTTCAACAGGAGCTGTTCGCCTTGCAGGAGCGCTGGCAGCCCGCCCCGGTGCTGCTGCTGTTGCCCAGCGACATTCGCTTGTCGCGCGAGCAGCTGCTGGGCTTGCCGGCGGCAGGCTTGCTTCAAAACATTGATGTTCAGGACCTGCAGAACGCCATCGACACCCTGCTGAAGGGGGGGCGGGACATTCGCCTGGAGGCCCCATCGGAGGCCGAGGGGCAAGAGCAGACCATGGGCCTGGGGCAGTGGTTGCTGGTCAGTGGCTTGCAGCAGGTGAGTCGCGACCTGGAGCTGGTGGAGGCCATGCTCAATCCGCCCCCGGAGCATCCACTGCTGTTTGCTCTGCTGCGGGGACGGCGCCGCGAACTTCGCGTTGCCAAGGGGTTGCTGCTCTGGATCTGGGGTCCGCTGCAGATGGGGCTCGAGCATGCAGAACCCCTGGTGCCCTCATCTCCATCTCCCAGCCAGGGATCGCCCTCGACCACGGCGATTAGCCTCCGGGAACGCAATGCCGTCGCCGTATGGGATGCCATCCGCGACCGCATTGATGGCTCGGTTCAGGCTGGATTAACCAATTCCACCGGTCGTCTGCTGGCGATTGAGGGCCTGCATCCGGATCGCCGCCGGGAGTTGCTCCTGGCCCTGCTGCAACAGCTCGATCAGGTTTTGCAGCGCCTGCGCAGCCGCCAGGACGGCATGGCGATGGCCCAGGCCTGGGATGCGTTGCAGCCCGAGTTGCGCCAGCAGGCGCTCACCGCTCTGGCGGGCAGTTATGTCCAGATTCCCTGCAACGGGGAGCTGCAGCCGGTGGTGGCCTCATTGCTGAGCCGTGCTGATCTCAGCGGCGAAGATGGCGAACTGCCGGATCCAACGGGGATGCTGGCGCCGCTGGTGTCCGATCAACCGATGCTGGTGAACGGCCTGCTGCTGCCGGCGGACGATCCCAGGGCCTTCCTGCAACTGGAAACCCTGGTCAGCAATTGGCTGGTGAGGACGGCGGAACTGATTGGTGCCGAACTGCTCGATGCCTGCGGTGACTGGCCGGAGCTGCGTCGTTACCTGCTGCGGGACCCCCTTCTGGCGACCCGGGAGCTCGACCGGCTCAGGAACCGTTTGAACACCCAGCTGCGTTGGGCTGATTGGGTCGAGCGTCCCATTCAGCTCTACGAGAGCCAGCGCACCTTGTTTCAGTTGCGCTCGGGTCGCATCGAACCGCTGCTGCTGACGGAGCCCCGTGACAAGGAGCTCAATCAGCTGGGTTGGTGGCAGCGGCAGGTGGCCTTGCTCCTGGAAGCCCGGGATGCTCTCGCCCCGCAGGTCCAGGCCCTGGTGCGCCGAATTGGAGATCTGGCTGTGATCCTGTTGACCCAGGTGCTGGGTCGCGCGATTGGTCTGGTGGGGCGGGGTATCGCCCAGGGCATGGGTCGCAGCCTTGGCCGCAGCTAGGCCCCTGGGTCCACAATGGCGATCCGTTGCTTCGGCTTGATGCTCGCTTTGGTGCGCTGTCTGATCACCCTATCGATCGCGCTGCTGCTCCATGTCTCCCCAGCCGCCGCTGTGTTGAACAGCGACAGCTACGACGGCAACATCTATGCCCTCTACGCCGGCAACGGTTCGTTGGTTCCTCCCGCCAGCACCCTGGAAGAGTCCCTTGCCGAGGGACGCACCGCTGTGATCGTTTACTACCTGGATGACAGCGCCGTGAGCAAACGCTTCGCTCCCGTGGTGTCGGAACTGCAACGGCTTTGGGGGCGCAGCATCGATCTGCTGCCGCTCTCCACCGATCCGCTCCAGGGACGCGAAGCGCTGGGGGCTGGTGACCCAGCCACCTATTGGTCCGGAACCATTCCTCAGGTGGTGGTGATCGGCACCGATGGCCGGGTTGTTCTTGATCAGAACGGTCAGGTTCCCCTGGCAGCCATCAACGACGCCATCAGCGCTGCCACCGGTCTTACGGCTCCTGATCTGGGTCGGATCGATCAGGAAGGCAGTTTCAACGAAGTGAACATCGAAGTCACCGCCAACTGAGACGCCCACCGCCATGGCGCCTACGCTGCCGGCCAGTTGTACCGGTCGTTGAGCCGGATCCGCTGTGTCGCTGCTGCTTGCTCCGCTAGGCCTTGGACTCGCTGTGGCCTGGCTGGAGCTCCGTCATCGCATGCGGCCAGCCTCGCCGTTGCGGATGACCCCCCTCGACTGGCGCGTGGATGATCTGGGGGAATGTCTCCGCATCGAAGGCGTGCTGGAGATCAGCAACCCCCATCCCCGGATGGAGGTGTTTGTACCGGAGTTGCGGATCGAACCTGTGCTGCTGGGCTCCTCCGATCCTGCGGGTTTGGAGGTGACCACGCGGGTCATTGCGGACCATCCCGATGAGGAGACGCGAGCCGACGGCTATTGGGCGGCTTACATCGTCAAGGGACGCAAGACCACGCGGGCCCGGGTTTCGATCGAGATCACCGGTCCGACGCCATCGGCCCGGGTCGACAGCCTTTGGGTGGATGCGCACTGGGTGAATTACGGGCCTTTCGGTCGCTTGCAGCGTCGCCAGGGCGTGTTGGTTCCGCTGCGACGCCCTCAACCTCTGCAGCCCGAACAAGCCCGCTTCACCCCAGGGGAGGGGTGCCGCGTGTTGCCACTGCGCACCCACTTGCTTGGCCCCCTGGATGACGCCATTGACGTCTTGCGGACCTATGCAGCCGACTTGATCCAGCCCGGTGACATTCTCACCATCGGCGAGACCCCCGTGGCTGTGATCCAGGGGCGCTACCGCCATCCCAGTGAAGTTGAACCCGGCATGGTGGCGCGTCTGGCCTGCCGGGTGTTCCACCCCACCAGCAGCCTGGCGACGGCTTGTGGGATGCAGACCCTGATCGATCTGGTGGGCCCGACCCGGGTTCTCGCCGCCTGGCTGGGGGGGCTGATGATGAAGCTGGTGGGCATCCCTGGAGGGTTCTATCGCCTCGCCGGTGACCAGGCCCGCTTGATCGACGACATCACCGGCACCACACCGCCCTACGACCAGACCATTGTTCTGGGACCATCCTGGGCTGAGCAGTTCTGTCGTGAGGCCTCGTCCGCGCTCGGCGTTGATGTCGCCATCGTTGACGTCAATGACCTCGGCCGTGTGAAAGTTCTGGCCTCCAGCCCAGGTTGTGATGAGGGATTGCTGGGCCGGGCCCTGCGCCCCAATCCCGCCGGCAATGCCAATGAGCGCACCCCCCTGGTGTTGGTGCGGCCAGGCCTGGAATGAGCGATACATTGTGAGCAGATGGGGTTGGAGGTTGTCCGGTGGAAGAATCCAAAACAACCTCGCTTCGCATTGAGCCCCTCAACCCCGCCCATCTGGCGCGTTGGACCCAGGGTGCGCCCTTCAGTCAGCTCTCTCGTTTTCAGGGCTTTCTGATCGGTGAATGGCTCTCCAACGTCGAGCAGCGCTTCCCTGACCTTCTTCCCAGTCGCTCGCCGCGTTGCCTGGTGGCCCTCGATGGGGACCGCCCGGTGGCCAGCGTTGTGGCCCGGCCGTTCAACCGCCGCGGCAGCTGCTGGATCCTCCACCTGCCGGAGCTGCTGGGGTCGGCGGACGATCACAGCAATCGCGCCGTTCAGCAGGCCTTGCTTCAACAGGCGCTGCACTCCTGGACCGCCCAGATCTGCAGTTGGGTGATCCGCTGCCCGTCCACGGATGCTGAGGCCATCGCACTGCTGCGGGAGCTTGGCTTCCAACCGCTTCGCCCTTATCAGTGCTGGTGTCCACCAGATGCCGAGGCTGAGCCAACTGGCAGCGATCAGCTGCCTGCGGGGCTGCGCTGGGCGGCCTTGAACCGCCGCACCGCGCAGTTGCTCTGGCCGATTGAGCAGGGCGGCAGCCACAGCCACCTCCGCCAGATCACCGATCGTCATTGGCTGGATCTCTTGGACCGCCATGGCCCGGGTTGTGGGGTGTTGATGGCAGGAGAGGTTGTCCTGGCCGGCTGCATCCGCCTTCCAGATGCCGGAGAGCCCGGACTTGTGGAGCTCATGCGGGATGTGGCCTGGGATCCCCGTCTGGATCAGGCGCTGCCAACGGTGCTGAATGGAATCATTCGGCGAGGGCGTCCCAGAGGATTGCTCACGGCCTTTGACGATGCACCCCTGAGCCTGATCCTGGAGGCGGAGGGCTGGACCCGCGGCGACGAGCAGCTGCTGCTGGGACGCAGCATGTGGCGGCGTCAGTCACCCCAGCGCAACCTGCAGCTGACCCGATCGCTGGATCAGGTGCTGGGGCGCCTGCGGCCCCAGGGCACACCCCTGCCGACCCCAAGCCTGGGCGATCGGCGTTGATGCGGCCGCGACCCTGTTCGATTCTCAGCCTGGATGTGGGCCGGAGGCGCATTGGTCTGGCTGGCTGCGACCCCCTTGGCATCAGCGTGACGCCACTCACCGCGTTGCGTCGCGGTCGTTTTGATGCTGATCTGATCGTTCTGCGGGCCCACTGCTCTGAACGCTCGGTGCAGGGTCTCGTGGTTGGGTTGCCTCTGGATGCCGCTGGCCAGCCCACGGCCCAGGTGGAGCACTGCCAGCGCTATGGCCTGCGGCTGGCTGCCGCCCTTGATTTGCCACTGGCCTGGGTGAATGAGCACAGCAGCACCTGGGCTGCTGGTGAGCAATTCGGCTTGACGGGGGACCGCAGCGGACGTCTCGACAGTGCAGCCGCTGTACTGCTGCTGGAGCAGTGGCTGGCGGAGGGTCCGGAGCTCAAACCGGCCCAACGCCGTGCGTCAAGGTCGGGCGCCGGGGCGGCCGATGGTGGATCCTGAGCCCAGTCAGAGCCACGTCGATGTCTGAGTCGGGACCTGGAAAGAGCAGCGATCACCCCACCCTGCTGGTCCGCGATCGCGAGGGCCATGACCTGCTGTGTTTCCTTGAACACCTGATCCCGCTCGACGGCCAGGACTACGCCCTGCTGTCGCCCGTTGACACACCGGTGTCGTTGTTTCGGCTCAAGGATGATGCGGAGCCGGTGCCGATCACGGAAGTCGCCAGCAGTGAGCCCATTTTGTCGGTGGCTGATGTAGTGCTTCAGGAGCACGATCTGGTGTTGGTGCGATCGGCGATCACCCTCACGGTGAGTGGTGAATTGGATGAGCCGGATCAGGATGACCTCGATGAGCTGGAAGAGGACGACGACGTTGACGAGGATGCCGAGACCTTTGAGTTGCTGGTGAGCTTCATGGTCGACTCGGAGGAATACGGGCTCTACATTCCGCTCGACCCGTTCCTTGTGCTGGTGCGGATGGTGGATGGTCAGGCGGTGCTGCTGAGCGACGATGAACTGGACCGGGTTCAACCCCTGATCGAGGCGGAACTGGAGGAACGTGAATGGCCGGATTGAGGGAGCAGCACTGGTTGAAGCCTGATTGGGAGCCCGGTCTGACCATTGCTCAGCTCTCGCTGCCTCACCTCACGGCCCATGGTCTACGGGCGGCCGTCATCGACGTCGACCGCACCCTCCTGCCCGGACGTGATGTGACTCTGCCTGGGCCTGTGAGCGACTGGCTGGTGGATGCCGGCCGCCGCATGCAACTGCATCTGTTCAGCAACAACCCCTCCCGCGAACGGATCTCCGCCGTGGCCGAACAACTGGGGGTCAGCTTCACCTCCGGTGCTGGCAAGCCTCGCCGTGGAGCTTTGCGCAGCGTGGTTCGCGATCTGGCGCTGCCACCTGAAGCGATCGCGATGATCGGCGACCGCCTGTTCACGGATGTGCTCTGCGGGAATCGGATGGGGCTCTACACGGTGTTGGTTCGACCGGTTCGGGCGGACGGCAAGCCCTGCCGCCATGACCGTGTGCAGCGGCTCGAACGCGCCATGGCCCGCGCCATGGGGGCCCCTTCAATATGACCCTGTGGGTCGTTAAAATCGGCACCAGCCTGCTCAGGGGGGAGACCGCCGCCTCCATTGAGGGCTACGCCCGCTGCTTTGCCGGCGCCATGGCCCGTGGCGACCAGGTGGTGCTGGTCACCAGTGGTGCCGTGGGGCTGGGCTGCCAGAGGTTGGCCCTGTCCAGCCGACCCGACACGGTGGTGGCCCTGCAAGCGGCAGCGGCCATCGGCCAGGGCGCGTTGATGGCTCTGTATGAGCGGGCGATGGCCCGCCACGGTCGTTCCGTGGCTCAGGTGCTGTTGACCCGCTCCGATCTGGCCGATCGCCGTCGTTATCAGAATGCCTCCGGCACCTTGCGGCAGTTGTTGAGCTGGGGGGTGCTGCCGGTGATCAACGAGAACGACGCCCTGTCGCCGGCGGAGTTGCGCTTCGGCGACAACGACACCTTGTCGGCGTTGGTGGCCGCCGCCGTTGAGGCACAGCAACTGATCCTGCTCACCGATGTTGATCGCCTCTACTCTGCGGATCCGCGGGTCGATGCCAACGCCGAGCCCATTTCGGATGTCCACCATCCCCGCGACCTGGATCAACTGGAAGAGGGGGCTGGCGACGGTGGTCGCTGGGGCACCGGGGGCATGACCACGAAGCTGGCGGCAGCCCGGATCGCCACCGCCAGTGGCATCACCGTGCAGCTTGCTGATGGTCGCGACCCCAACCGCCTTGAGGCCTTGCTGCAGGGTGGACGGGGGGGAACGGTGTTCCATCCCCACCCCGAACCCCTGGGGAATCGACGCAGTTGGCTGGCCCATGTACTGCGACCTGAGGGTGAATTGCAGCTGGATGCCGGGGCCTGCGCCGCGCTGAAGCACCGAGGGGCGTCATTGCTCCTGGTGGGTGTCACGGATGTGCGGGGCGACTTCGCCGCCAATCAGGCCGTTCAGTTGCTGGACCCCGATGGTCTGGATGTGGGCCGTGGCCTTTGTTCGATGGCCAGCGATCAGCTGCAGGCCGCCATCAACGCTCCATCGTCGGGTGGGCCCTCACCGGTGGTGGTGCATCGCGATGTGCTAGTGCTGCGCGGCCGGTAACCACGTCTACGATCCGCCCGAATGCCCTGGCTGCCATGCGTTTCAGCACCCTGATCAAGGTTCTGCAGACCGGGGATGCAGGCTTGCGCTGGAGCCAGGCCGGCTTGGATCCATGGCTTGAGGGTGCCGCTTCTCTCGACCAGGCCTCAGCAGCACAACTCAGCTTCCTGGAGAAGGGCAATGCCCTGACAGCCGCTTTGGGCGCCAGCGGCGTCGGCGCTCTGTTGCTGCCTGACCAGCAGGATCTGATTGATCTGGCTTCTGAGCGTGGCATCGCCTTTGCGGTCTTCGCTGATCCGCGTCTGGCCTTTGCCGAAGCCCTGGATCAATTGCATCCACGCCGTCGACCGTTGGCGGAGATCCATCCCTCGGCGGTGATTGCTGATCGCGCCGTGGTGGGCCCGGGCAGTGCTGTCGGTCCACGGGTCTGCATCGGAGAGGGAAGCTGTGTCGGTGCTGACTGCATCGTTCACCCCGGGGTTGTGATCTACGACGACGTGGTGGTGGGGGATGGTTGCGAGCTGCACGCCAATGCAGTTCTGCACCCCGGAAGCCGCCTCGGGCCCGGCTGCGTGGTGAACTCCAATGCCGTTGTCGGGTCCGAGGGCTTCGGCTTCGTGCCGACGGCGAAGGGATGGCGAAAGATGCCGCAGACCGGCCAGGTGGTTCTTGAAGAGGGCGTTGAGGTCGGTTGCGGCACCACCATCGACCGCCCCTCTGTGGGGGAGACCCGCATCGGTGCCGGCACCAAGATCGACAATCTCGTCCAGATCGGCCATGGCGTCACCACCGGGCGTGGCTGTGCCTTCGCGTCCCAGGTGGGGATCGCCGGGGGGGCCCGGATCGGGCATGGGGTGATCCTGGCAGGCCAGGTGGGGGTGGCCAATCGCGCGGTGGTGGGTGACCGTGCCATCGCTAGTTCCAAGAGCGGGATTCACGGTGAGGTGGCCTCTGGTGAGGTGGTGAGCGGTTATCCCGCGATCCCCAACCGCCTCTGGTTGCGTTGCTCTGCCGCCTTCAGCAAGTTGCCGGAGATGGCCAAGACCCTGCGGGAGCTCAAACGCGACTCCCCTCAGTAACCTCAGCGGTCGACCTGCCGCACGCACCGTCATGGCTCAGCACCGCGTTGTTCTCCTGCCCGGTGATGGCATCGGCCCCGAGATCACCGCTGTCGCCCGCCAGCTGCTGGAGGTGGTGAGCCAGCGCCATGGGTTTTCGTTGAGCTTCGAGGAACAGCCCATCGGCGGCAGCGCCATCGATGCCACCGGAGAGCCACTGCCCTCCAGCACTCTGGAGGCCTGCAAGGCAGCGGATGCGGTGTTGCTGGCGGCCATCGGCAGCCCGCGTTTCGACAGCCTGCCCCGCGAGAAACGGCCGGAAACCGGTTTGCTCGGCCTGCGCGCCGGCATGGAGCTGTTTGCCAATCTGCGGCCGGTCAAGATTGTTCCGCCCCTAATTGACGCCAGCAGCCTCAAGCGCGAGGTGATCGAGGGCGTGGACCTGATGGTGGTGCGGGAGCTCACTGGAGGCATCTACTTCGGTCAGCCCAAGGGACGCATCGAGGCCGAGGGGGAGGAGCGCGGTTTCAACACCATGACCTACTCCGCCTCGGAGGTGGATCGGATCGCGAAGGTGGCCTTTGAGATCGCCCAGGAGCGGCGGGGTCGCCTCTGTTCGGTGGACAAGGCGAATGTGCTCGATGTGAGCCAGCTCTGGCGGGACCGCGTGGATGCCATGGCGCCCACCTATGGCGGTGTGGAGGTGAGCCACATGTATGTGGACAACGCGGCCATGCAGCTGGTGCGTGCTCCCCGCCAGTTCGATGTGCTGCTCACCGGCAACCTCTTCGGCGACATCCTCAGCGACGAGGCGGCGATGCTCACCGGCTCCATCGGCATGCTGCCGTCGGCGTCCCTCGGCAGTGAGGGCCCTGGTCTGTTTGAGCCTGTGCACGGGTCGGCCCCCGACATCGCCGGTCAGGACAAGGCCAATCCCATGGCCATGGTGTTGTCGGCCGCGATGATGCTGCGCATCGGCCTGAAACAGACCGCGGCTGCTGATGATCTTGAGGCTGCTGTCGATGCCGTTCTGGCCGGCGGCTTCCGCACCGGTGATCTGATGGCAGAAGGCTTCACCCAGCTGGGTTGTCGCGCCATGGGTGCGGAATTGCTCAAGG
Source organism: Synechococcus sp. KORDI-52 (assembly GCF_000737595.1). NCBI lineage: Bacteria > Bacillati > Cyanobacteriota > Cyanophyceae > Synechococcales > Synechococcaceae > Synechococcus > Synechococcus sp. KORDI-52. The sequence continues at coordinate 1,317,635 of NZ_CP006271.1, forward strand.
CTCTGTAGGCCGGGGATTGGTGCAATCGGGCCCTGATCTGGCAAGATCGCCGAGCCAGTAGTCCCTGCGTCGATGTCGAAGCGTCATCCGGTTGTCGCTGTTACCGGTTCTTCCGGAGCTGGAACCAGCACCGTCAAGCGCGCCTTCGAGCACATCTTTGCGCGGGAGGGAATCACCCCTGCAGTGGTGGAAGGAGACAGCTACCACCGCTACGAGCGGATGCCCATGAAACAGGCCATGGCGGATGCCCTGGCCAAGGGTGAGAACTTCTCCCACTTCGGCCCTGAGGCCAACCTCTTCGACAAGCTCGAGGAACTGTTCCGCACCTACGGCGAGACCGGTGCCGGCCAGAAGCGCTACTACCTCCACAGCCCTGAAGAAGCGGCCGAACACAACGCCCGTCTCGGCGTCAACCTCGAGCCGGGACAGTTCACCCCTTGGGAAGACATCCCCTCGGGCACTGATGTGTTGTTCTATGAGGGCCTTCACGGTGGTGTGAAGGGTGCGGGGTACGACGTCGCCGCCCTGGCCGATCTGTTGGTGGGCGTGGTGCCGATCACCAACCTCGAGTGGATTCAGAAGATCCATCGCGACAACGCTGAGCGTGGTTATTCCGCTGAGGCGATCGTTGACACGATCCTGCGCCGGATGCCCGATTACATCAATCACATCTGCCCGCAGTTCAGCCAGACCGATATCAACTTCCAGAGGGTTCCCACGGTGGACACCTCCAACCCCTTCATCTGCCGGAACATCCCGACGCCGGATGAAAGCTTCGTGATCATCCACTTCCGCAAGGGTGCTCGTGAGAAGTGGGGGATCGACTTCGGCTACCTGCTGAGCATGATCCACGATTCCTTCATGTCCAGCCCTACCAGCATCGTCGTGAACGGCGGCAAGATGGGCTTCGCCATGGAACTGATCCTCACCCCGATCATTCACCGCATGATCGAAGAGAAGAAGAAGCTCAGCTGAACGCTTCTCGACACAACAATCATCTCTACAATGGGCCCATCTGAGTGATCAGGTGGGCTTTATTTCTTGGTCAACGCCCTCCTTTGAAATCCGTGGAGCCTCGGGGGGGCCGCCCGTTCCACGCTGGGATCGGATTGACAGCCGCTCGCTGATCGCCCAGGCCCGTCAGATCTATTTCGCCTATCTCTCCAGCACTCCCGCAGGGCCTGAGCCCCTTGGTGTCGTTGTGGATCCGCAGGACCCCGATGGGCGTGTGGTTTTCGAAACGCCAGTGCTGCTGCCGGACGAGGAATTCATCGCGATCGATCTGATCCGGGGGCGTACGAACCGTGGTCGGAACCGATGGAAGGGTTGAACTTGACCTGGATGGCGCTGGTGGGCGCCTTCGTTGGCAGTTTCACCAACGTGGTGGCGTGGCGCTTGCCCCGCGAGGAATCGGTGGTCTTCCCCGGTAGCCACTGCCCGAAATGTGGCCATGCCATCCGCTGGCACGACAATCTGCCGCTGTTCGGTTGGCTGTTGCTGAGGGGGTGCTGTCGCGATTGTGGGGCCTCGATCAGCTGGCGCTACCCCGCTGTGGAGATCCTGAGTGCTGGCCTATGGATGTCGGCGACGTTGGTCTGGCCAGGTGCTGGCGGGGGCCTGCCTGATCTCTGGCTGCCGTGGGCTGGTCTGCCTCTGATCGCGTTGCTGCTGCCGCTGGTGTTGATCGATCTGGATCACCTTTGGTTGCCGGAGCCCTTGTGCCGCTGGGGGGTGGTGCTTGGTCTGCTCGTCAGCACTGCTGCTGGGATCCCTGTGCTTGCCAGCCATTTGATCGCTGCTGTGCTGGCCTTGCTGCTGTTGGAAGCGCTCAGTGCTTTGGCCGAAAGGCTGTTGGGGCAGCCTGCGCTGGGTCTCGGCGATGCCAAGTTGGCGGCGCTGGGTGGGGCATGGCTCGGCCCAGCAGGCATCGCTGCCGCCATGGCCATTGCGATTGTGTCGGGCGCCCTGGTCGGAGGCACGGCTCGTCTGATGGGCCGTCTGGGCCCCAGGGAGCCCTTCCCCTTTGGCCCCTTCATCGCCCTGGGGATCTGGTTGGTCTGGCTGACCGGTGCACTCTGGTGGTGGCAGGCCTGGTTGCTGCTATCGGGCGTCTGAGCCGGCCGCCGGAACCAGGTCCGGCTTTTAATGGTGGGAGCTGACAGCCTTGTGTGTCTCTGTTCGACTGGTTCGCTGATCGCCGCAAGGGTCAGTACGTCGCCAACGTCAAACAGGAACCGGATGAAGGTGATGGCCTGTGGAGCAAATGTCCGGAGTGTGGCCAGGTCGTTTATCTCAAGGATCTGAAGCTCAATGCCAGTGTCTGCGCCAACTGCGGCTACCACCATCGGATTGACAGTGCCGAGCGCATTGCACTGATCGCTGATCCAGACAGTTTTCAGGTGCTGAATGCCGATCTGTCGCCGGTGGACCCCCTCGGCTTCAAAGACCGGCGGGCCTATGCCGACCGCCTGCGTGAAAGTCAGGCTTCAACGGGGTTGCGAGATGGTGTGGTGACAGGTCTGTGCCGGGTGGAAGGCATTCCCATGGGATTGGCGGCGATGGATTTCCGCTTCATGGGGGGGTCAATGGGATCGGTGGTCGGCGAAAAGATCACCCGTTTGATCGAGGAGTCCACCGCTCGAAAGCTGCCGCTGCTGATTGTCTGTGCCTCCGGCGGTGCCCGGATGCAGGAGGGGATGCTCAGTCTGATGCAGATGGCCAAGATCTCGGGCGCGCTGGAACGCCACCGCGATGCCGAGCTGCTCTACATGCCCTTGCTCACCCACCCCACCACCGGTGGCGTCACAGCAAGTTTTGCCATGTTGGGCGACCTGATCCTGGCGGAGCCTAAAGCGTTGATTGGCTTCGCTGGACGCCGCGTGATCGAGCAAACCCTGCGGGAGAAGCTTCCCGACAATTTCCAGACGGCTGAATATCTGCAGGAGCATGGGTTCGTGGACACGATCGTTCCCCGCACCCAGTTGCGATCCACCCTGGCCAATCTGCTGCGTTTGCATGGCTGTAAACCGATGGAGCTCACCAGCGCATGATCAGGTTGGGTCTTGCTCTGATGCTGGGGTGGATCTGCTGGGCAGCCCCTGTGTTGGCAGCTCCCGTCGAATGGATTGAGGTTCCCGTCACTGACGCGGGTCAGCAATGGTGGGATCGCGGCAGTGTGCGCATGGATCGGGATGGTTTTCGAACGGTGCTGAGCCGGTTCACACCGGCGGCGACAGACGACGGAAATCAGCCTCCTGGGGAGCTCTATGTGATGCAACTGGACTGCGCGCAGGGTCTGTATCGCGACAAACAGGTGAATGGGTTGCCGCGCTTTCGTGCCCAATGGCAGCCTGCCGGGGACGACGGGCTGATCACGTCGGTGATTGAGGCTGTGTGCACCGAACCCCTCTCCAGCTGACATGTCTCCACAACCCATTGGTGTTGCCGTTGCCGGACTTGGCTTTGGAGAGAAGGTGCATCTTCCGGCCCTTGCCGCAGCATCTGATCTTCAGGCGGTTGCGCTCTGGCACCCTCGGCAGGAGCGGCTGGATGCCGCCACGGCCGTTCATGGGCTGAAGGGGTACACCGACTGGGACGCGCTGTTGGCTGATCCCGCCGTGGAGGCGGTGGTCATTGCGACTCCCCCGGCACCACGCTTTGGCCTGGCCCGTCGCGCCCTTGAGGCGGGCAAGCACCTCATGCTGGAGAAGCCCATCGCCCTGCATGCCGATCAAGCCAGGGAGTTGCAGCGGCTGGCCATGGCACGGGGACTGTCGGTGGCTGTGGATTATGAATACCGGGCTGTTCCCTTGTTCATGCAGGCCGCACGCCTTCTGCAGGCCGGTGCTGTCGGCACGCCTTGGCTGGTGAAGCTCGACTGGCTGATGGGCAGCCGTGCCGATCCTCAGCGCGGCTGGAATTGGTATGCCCAGGCCGATCAGGGCGGAGGTGTGATCGGAGCTTTAGGCACCCATGCCTGCGACATGCTGAATTGGTTGATCGGCCCCATGGAATCCCTCCAGGCCGTGAACAGCGTCTCGATCAAGCAACGCCCACAGCCTGGGGGCGGCCTGGCGGCTGTGGATGCCCCCGATGTGTCGCTGCTGCAGGCCGTGTGCCATTGGCAGGGAAGGCCGGAGCAGCCGGTGCCGGCTCAGGTCAGCCTCAGTTCCGTGTCGCGCAACGGTCGCGGGTTCTGTCTAGATGTGGTGGGGGCCTCGGGATCGCTGCTGCTCAGCAGCACCAATCAGAAGGACTACGTCCATGGCTTTGAGCTGCAGCATGCCCCGCTCGGTGAGCCCTTCCGCTCGCTGGAGCCGGATGCCGACCTCACCTTCCCGGAAACCTGGTCGGATGGCCGCATCGCCCCTGTGGCTAGGGTGCTGGGCTGGTGGGCCGAGAGCATCCGCACGGGCCAGCCGATGGTTCCTGGCTTGAGCGAAGGTGTGATGAGCCGGGACGCATGCGATCGGGTTGAAGCGTCAGTTGCTCACCTTTGATTGCGCAAAATGATGCAATCTTCTGGTTTCAATTCAAGGACCTTTCTGTAACCAAAGTGCCTTTGTTTTTAGGTTTGTTTTGAAGAATTGGCTTTGTTCGGACCGACGCGATGACTCTTGCGGATTACAGCTCGGAACTGATGGCCACAGCACAAGCCCTTGCTACCCCTGGCAGGGGGATCCTGGCTGCTGATGAATCGACCAATACGATCGGCAAACGTCTTGGCTCCATCGGGGTCGAGAACACGGAATCGAACCGTCAGGCCTACCGCGGAATGCTGTTCACAACAGCAGGCTTGGGTGAATTCATCAGCGGGGCCATCCTGTACGAAGAGACCTTGTTCCAGAGCCACCCCGATGGTGACTCCATGATCGACAAGCTGGGCAAGCTTGGAATCATCCCGGGAATCAAAGTCGATCAGGGTCTAAAGCCCCTGGCGGGTGGCAACGCCGTCGAAACGCTTTGCACCGGCCTTGATGGGTTGGTGGAGCGTGCAGCCGACTATTACGCCCAGGGTGCTCGGTTCGCCAAATGGCGTGCTGTGCTGCAGATCACGGCAGATGGCTGCCCCTCAGCACTCTCTGTCCGCGAAAACGCTTGGGGCCTGGCCCGTTATGCCCGTTCCGTGCAGGAATCCGGCTTGGTACCCATCGTGGAGCCTGAAATCCTGATGGATGGCAACCACAGCATCGAAACCACCGCTCGAATTCAGGAGCGCGTCATTCAGGAGGTATATCACGCCTGCTTCGCCAATGGAGTCTTGCTTGAGGGCACGCTGCTGAAGCCCTCAATGACCGTTCAAGGTGCGGATTGCCCAGAGAAGGCAGCCCCGGAAACAATCGCAGCCATGACGGTGCGAACCCTGGAGCGCAGTGTTCCTGCCAGTGTCCCCGGCATTGTGTTTCTCTCTGGAGGCTTGAGTGAGGAAGCAGCTTCGATCTACCTCAATCAGATGAACAGCATTGAGCGCAAAGCCAAGTGGAACCTCGGCTTCTCCTATGGCCGTGCTCTGCAGCACTCCTGCCTTCAGGGTTGGGGTGGTTCCAACGTCGAAGCCGGCCAGAAAGCACTGATTGCAAGGGCTCAGGCCAACTCTGAAGCCTCACGCGGCCAGTATGTGGCTGGCTCTCAGCCGTCGTCGGACGAGCAGTTGTTTGTCGCCGGATACACCTACTGAATTCGTTTCACCAAGCGGTTCGGTGCGTTCGACTGAGTTTGGTGACAATTTGAACACAACTAGGTAAACTCGTCGCCCGGCGGAATCTTTTCCGTCAAGGTTCCGTATCAGACTTTTCCTATGGCGCTCGTTCCGCTTCGGCTTTTGCTCGACCATGCCGCTGAAAATGGCTACGGCATTCCTGCGTTCAATGTGAACAATCTGGAGCAGGTCCAGGCGATCATGGAAGCGGCTGATGAGACCGACAGCCCTGTGATCCTCCAGGCCTCCCGTGGAGCCCGTAGCTACGCCGGCGAGATCTTCCTGCGTCACCTGATCCTGGCCGCCACCGAGACCTATCCCCACATCCCCGTGGTGATGCACCAGGACCACGGCAACGCCCCTGATACCTGCTACTCCGCTGCCATCAACGGTTTCACCTCCGTGATGATGGACGGCTCCCTCGAGGCTGACGCCAAGACCCCCGCGAGCTACGACTACAACGTCAACGTCACCAAGCAGGTTGTGGACTTCGCCCATTCCGTGGGTGTGAGCGTTGAGGGTGAGCTCGGTTGCCTGGGTTCTCTGGAAACCGGCAAGGGTGAAGCGGAAGACGGCCACGGTTTCGAGGGCGAGCTGTCCAAGGACATGCTGCTCACCGATCCCGCTGAGGCTGCTGACTTCGTCGCCAAGACCAAGTGCGACGCCCTGGCCATCGCCATCGGCACCAGCCACGGTGCTTACAAGTTCACCCGCAAGCCCACGGGTGAAGTGCTGGCCATCAGCCGCATCGCTGAGATCCACAAGGCCATCCCCAACACCCACCTGGTGATGCATGGCTCCTCCTCCGTTCCCCAGGAATGGCTGGAGATGATCAACAAGCACGGTGGTGCCATCCCCGAGACCTACGGCGTTCCCGTCGAAGAGATTCAGGAAGGCATCCGCAACGGTGTTCGCAAGGTAAACATCGACACCGACAACCGTCTGGCCTTCACCGCTGCTGTGCGTGAGGCTGCCATGGCTGACCCCTCCAACTTCGATCCCCGCCACTTCAACAAGCCGGCTCGGAAGTACATGAAGCAGGTCTGCCTGGACCGCTACCAGCAGTTCTGGGCTGCCGGCAACGCCAGCAAGATCAAACAGGCCAGCATCACCCACTATGCCGGCCTCTACGCCAAGGGCGCGCTTGATCCCAAGGCAGCTGTAGCCGCCTGATTCACGGATTCATTTCGTTGTTTGGGGGCCCTTTGGGCCCCCTTTTTTTGTGGATGGCTGATGCCGATGATGACGGCTTATGGATTCTGGATCTGCAGGTCGATTCGATTGTTGTTCTTACGGTTTTCCGCTTCGATCACAATCTCTTCAGGATCTGCGATCACGGTGATCAACTGTCTGCCGCTGGGGAGTGGCAATGACAGGCTGAACTCTTCGCTTTCGCCCGCATTTAACCAAGGGATTCTGATGTAACGACGACTGCTGAAGCGGTCATTGATCACAACGACAACGCCGACATCACTGACGTCCATTTCGCCCGCATTCACAACACGAAAACGAAGGATTTCATCGTCGTAGCTGATCTTTTCGATGGCCATATCGCTTCCCAGGGCCCTGAGCGACTGGAGCGGATAGAGCCAGAGGCGTTCGAGTTGTTTGAGTCGGGTTGAAGCATGTTCATGGTGAAGGTGCCCCCCAAAGCTCAGGTCGGTGCTGCATCCGTGGAGATGCAAGTGGGCACCCGGCTGTGGAACGGTGACACGCCCGAGCTCCGGTTCTGTGTCAAAAAAACCACAGCAATCCCAATGCATCTTGCTTCCCAGATATCGGATTGCATCGTTGGTGCTCTCTGGGGGCTGCGACGACAGTCGGTAGTGCTGGAGCATGTCGTAGATGCTTTGACCATCTCTTGATGCTCCGGCTTCACTGGTGGCGACCGTCATGTTGCGCCGCTGCTGGCCCATGCACAGCTTTGAGGCCACGGTGATCACCAGTTCATGCCAGTTGGTCAGCATCCGCACCCCGTAGATGGGTGCGGCCTCGAGGGTTCCGGACCGTTGCCCCTGGGCAATCGCTTCTGCCACCAGGGTTTGGAGCGCTGTGTTTTCGGAGGGGCCGAGCGATTCAATGGCGACGGGACGTCGCAGGCTGGTGGCATCCCTTGTGAAGCACACATAGGGGAAGTGGCCACTCCCATCGCCGGAGGAGAGTTTGACGATGCTGCCGTCATGGGCGACGCAACGCCAGATGGCCGATGTGGATGCGTTCTCCAGAAGAAAGCTCAGTTCACCGTTGTCAACGCTGGTCGTGGTCCCAAGCCCCAGCACGTCGCCTTGCAGAGGAATCCGTTCCAACGGCAGATGTTCGCGGACATCGCCCTGAATCAGATCGGACACCGTGTTCGCGATGGTGAGGTCGGCCACGACGTTGAGCTGCGCTGGTCCACCGCTAGCGGTAAAGCACACGAAGCACCACGGCTTTACCCCGGGATCAAGCCATCAGGCTGAGCAGACCACGCCCTCCATCCAGTTGCGCCTCGGCCCCCAGAGGCAAGGCCTGGTTGGGGCGTCCGTGGCCCACTGGCACATTGAGCACAAGCGGAATGCCCAGATCGCCCAGGCGTTCCTCCAGGATCTCCTCCATTGTGAAATCACCGGGCAGGATGTCGTCCTTGGCCCAGCTGAAGCGTCCGCAGGCTACCCCCGCCAGGTCTTGCAACAGCCCAGCGCTTCTCCACTGGGTCAGCATGCGGTCGACCCGATAAGGCGCTTCTCCAACGTCTTCCAGCACCAGGATGGCGCCCTTGAGGGTGGGAAGCCAGGGTGTGCCGATCAGATGGGTCGCCACGGTCAGGTTGGTGACCACCAGGGGGCCACGAGCGATCCCCCGCCGTCTTGGTTCGCCTTGCAGTGGCGCCACCGGACGCCCACACAGCAGATCCACGGTTCGTTGCCACTGCGCATCCGTGCCGCCGCTTGAACCATGAATGGCCCCCGGCAGGCCAGCGGCCCACTGAGCCAGCAGCAGGGAGCTGGTGTCGGAGAAGCCGAGGCTCCATTTGGGCCGTCGCGGAAAGCGGAAACCGGCTTCGAGCACACGGGCAGCCCCCCAGCCACCCCCCAGGGTCAGCACGGCGTCAACCGTTGGATCATTCCAGGCCGCTGTCAGATCGCTGACGCGCTGCCGGTCGGTTCCGGAGAAGTAGCGCCATTGACGGGTGACTCCTGCGGGGATCTCCAGCCGCCACTCCTGCTCATGGCAGCGGTCGAGCAGCGGTTGCAGATCGGTCTCTGGATCCATCCATGTGCCGGGGTTCACAGCCCGGATGCGTGATCCCGGTTTCAGGGGGGCCAACCCCTGCTCTGCTCCCCTGGCCATGGGGGAGAGGAGGGCCGTGGTGACGGTGGATGCCCCTGAAATCAGCAGCGAGCGGCGGGTTGGCATCAACCCACCAGGGCTTCGAGCATGCCTCGACCGTCGGTGCCTCCGGTGGCTGGATCACAAGCCCGTTCCGGGTGGGGCATCAGCCCCAGAACCGTGCCGCTGGTGTTGGTGATGCCAGCGATGTCGGCCACGGATCCATTGGGGTTGTTCCCGTAGCTGAGGGCAATGGCGTCGTCGTCCTGAAGCTGTTTCAGCGTGTCGTCACTGCACTGGTAACGGCCTTCTCCATGGGCGATGGGCAGGGTGAGCCTCCCGCCACACTCGGCGTACTTCTGGGTCCAGGCCGTGCGCTGACTCACCACCTTGAGAGGGGCGTCTTCACAGATGAAGTGCAGGTCCCGGTTTCGGGTGAGGGCACCGGGCAGCAAGCCCAGTTCTGTCAGCACCTGGAATCCGTTGCAGATCCCGAGCACGCGGCCGCCCTTGGCTGCAAAATCAATCAGCGACTGCAGGGCTGGTGCGAAGCGGGCAATGGCACCGCAACGCAGGTAGTCGCCATAGCTGAAACCGCCCGGCAGAACAATGGCATCCAAGCCACTCAGGTCGGTCTCTTCATGCCAGACCCGGCGGGTGCTCATGCCCAGGCACCCCTCGGTGGCCCACTGCACATCCCGATCGCAGTTCGAGCCGGGAAAAACGATCACCCCGATGCTCATGAGTGCTGCAGCTCCAGCGTCCAGTCTTCGATCACGGGGTTGGCCAGCAGACGATCACTGAGCAGTTCCAACCTGCGGCGTGCCTCCGTTTCATCGGGAGCCTCCAGCTCCATTTCCACGGCTTTGCCGATCCGCAATTTGCTGAGGCCCTCCACCCCAAGACGTTCAGCGGCACCGCGCGCGGCTTCTCCGGCAGGATCGAGCACGGAGGGGCGCAGACGCACAAGGACGCGGGCTTGAAAACGCGGCACGATCAGCAACTGGTCTGATCGAATCCTGACAGAGACCAAACCCTCACCCAACCCTGAAGAGTTCCGGTGCTCCTCGCGGGCGTGACCATCGCCTGGTCGCATGGTGAAGAGGAGGCCTCTGGCCACCGTGCTGCCCTGGGCGTGTCTGTGCTTCGCATCCAGTTTTGGACCCTTGTGCTGCTGCTGTTCGGCAGTGCTGCAGGCGGCGTCTCCGCCGCCGCGGCCACGATGCGTTGCCGCATTGGTCAGCAGCCCTGGAGTCCCTGCCGCATGGTCGTCGCGCGTTCAGGTCAGCGCTGGGCGTTGACCTGGGATCAGCAGCGCGTCGACTTCGTCCATGACGGCAGCGGTCAGATGATGGTGCGGGTTGGTCGGAATCAAGCCTGGCAGCAGGTGCAACCCTTCTGGACGGCGGATCGAAGTCTCTGTTGGGGTTCTGTCTGCGCGACCGGTGCCATCCCGTTGGAGTGAGGGCGAAGTGATAAATCTGTTGCGGAATCATGTTGCCAATGGCTGTTTTTTCTCTCTCCTGTTCCACCTGCGGAACAGCCATTGAGATTCCAGGGCGATACGGCTTCAAGTTGAAAAACGCCGGCATCACCAACACGGTGTGCACCAGCTGCCGCCAGGGCTCTTTTTTGGAATCAAGGCGCGACAACACGTCCCATCAGGGAAGCCTCGGGGTGAGCCCTGCTCAGCGTCACCTGCTGCCCTTCGCCGCTGCGGTTGCGGGACTGGCCCTGTTGATCGGTGGTGTTCTCTGGCGTTCGGCAGCCCTGCCCCCTCAGGATGCTTTGCCGGTGAGCGAATCGCCCTCCAGATAAAGCGTCTGGCTCGGGAATGCAAATTGGATGCCCGCTTGGGCAAAGGCGTCCATGATCCCGAGATTGATGGCTTGCTGTTCGTTCAGTGCAACGGTGAAATCGCGTGTATCGATGTAATAAACCAACTCAAAATTGAGACTCGAATCGGCGAATTCCGTGAAGTGGCAGCGGTCGAAGCGGCTGTGCTCCTGAGCATCAATGATGGATTGAATCAAACTGGGCACAGCCTTCATCTGATCCAGTGATGTGTCGTAAGTGACGCCAATCGAATAGATCATGCGTCGTTGTGCCATTTTGGCGAAATTGAGGATGGTGGAGCTCGTCAGCGATGAGTTGCTCATGACGACTTGTTCACCACGCAGGCTGCGAAGATGGGTGGAGCGCACACCGATTCGTTCAACGGTTGCTGAAGTTGACCCCACTGAAATGAACTGACCCACCGAAAACGGTTTGTCCAGAAGAATCATCAAATAGGCAAACAACTCCTGCGCCGGCTCCTTCAGGGCCAGGCCGAGGCCGATGCCGCCTGCACTGAGCAAGCCCCAGATCACCGTCATCTTCACGCCCAGACTCTGAAAAAGCACCAGGGCACCGATGCCCCAGACCACCGCTCTGAGCAGTGGCAATAAATTCTGAAGCAACTGTTCGAGATCTGAAGCGCCAGTTCGTCTGGCAACACCTGTGAGGAACCGTGAACCAACCCGATTCACAAGACGAATCAGAACGATAGTTCCAATAACCCTCAGGGCCGTGTCATAGACCCACTCCACGTTGATGGGTAAACCAAGTTCCTCCATGTTGAGGATCAGCACCATGACAACCCCGAGTGGTATCAGCGAATCCGCCAGGGCATTCAGAACAAAGTCGTCAAAGCTGGTTTTGCTTTTCTTGGTGAAGCGAGGCAAAACTTTCCGGCATAACAACGACAAAAACAGGGTGACGCTGATGCCGATCAGAACCTTGACCAAGAACACACCCAGATTCATGTCGTCTGCCGTTTTGAGGCTGAATTGTGTAGTGGATGGAGGAGTCTGGCAAGAACCCTTCCGCTCACGCGCGCCGAAGCACCAGGGTCAGGTTGTTGGCGGGCATGGAGACCACGTCGTTCAGCTGGAAGCCAGTGCTTGCGGCCATGGACGTGATCGTGTTGACGTCGCGTAGCCCCCACTGGGGGTTCCGGTCTCTGAGGGATCGGTCGAAGGCGGCGTTGCTCACGCTCGTGTGGATGCCATGACGCGTGAAGGGGCCGTAGATGATCAGCGGGGCTCCGCTGGGCAAGAGCAGAGCTGATTCCTCAAGCACGGCCTCGGTGCAGGGGGCTGGACTGATGTGCAGCAGGTTGATGCAAACCACAGCATTCAGTGACGTGCGCATGCTCTGGGGCAGGGGCCAGGGTCGCCTCTGAACATCGAGGTAGAGGGCTGCTGGCATGACATGGCTCAGCCCCTGGTGCTGGATCCAGGCGTTGATGCTGGAGCGATGCTCCGGGTTTGGATCGCTGGCCTGCCAGCGCAGATAGGGAAAGCGCTGCTGAAAGAAGACGGCGTGCTCACCACTGCCGCTTGCCAGTTCGAGTACGGCCCCTGAGGCAGGCAACATCTGGTTCAGCAGGTCTCCGATGGGGCCGCGGTTGCGTTCTGTGGCCGGGAAAAAAAGCCGTTGGTCCATCGTCAGCTCGGGCAGGGGGCAGCGCTCTGGCTGCAGTGGCGGCGCAGCTCGGCCAGCCAGGCTTCCAGTGCTGCCAGGGCATCCGGCTGCAGGCGGTAATAGATCCAGCGGCCGCTCTGGCGGTCCGTCAGCAGCCCCGCCTCTCGAAGCACCCTGAGATGAAACGAGAGCTTCGACTGGGAGAGGTTGAGATCACTGGTGAGGTCACAGACGCATCGTTCGCCCTGCGCCAGTGCATGGATCACGTCGAGGCGGATCGGGTCGGCCAGTGCTTTGAGCAGTTGCCTCGACTGCTCCACATTGAGGGTGTTCTGGATCACAAGAGCCGCGCCGCCCGATCTGCTTGGATCAACATAATTTGATGGATGGTTGGGGTCGGCATGCGCATCGGCATCAATGGTTTTGGGCGCATTGGCCGCCTGGTGTTCCGGGCTCTCTGGGGCCGGCCCGGGATCAACCTGGTGCATGTCAATGATCCCGCTGGCGACGCTGCAACGGCGGCTCACCTGCTGGAGTTTGATTCTGTGCATGGTCGCTGGGACCGGGGGATTACCAGTCGTGCTGATGAATTCAGCGTGGAGGGAGCTGCACTCACCTGGTCCAGCGAAAAAGACCCCACTGCTGTGCCCTGGAGTGATCGGGGGGTGGAGATGGTGCTCGAAGCCAGCGGCACGATCAAAACGCCGGAGACCCTCAACCCCTATTTCGAGCAGGTGGGTTTGAAGCGCGTGGTGGTGGCCTGTCCTGTGAAGGGTGTGGTTGCTGGCGAGGACGCGCTCAACATCGTTTACGGCATCAACCATCACCTCTATGAACCGGTGCGGCACAAGTTGGTGACGGCCGCCTCATGCACCACCAACTGCCTGGCGCCGGTGGTGAAGGTGGTGCACGAGGGCTTCGGCATCGAACACGGCCTGATCACCACCATTCACGACATCACCAACACCCAGGTGCCGATTGATTCCTTCAAGAGCGACCTGCGGCGGGCGCGCTCCGGTCTCACCTCATTGATCCCCACCACCACCGGCTCGGCCAAGGCGATCGCGATGATCTTCCCTGAGTTGAAGGGCAAGCTCAATGGCCATGCCGTCCGTGTTCCTCTGCTGAATGGATCGCTCACCGATGCGGTGTTCGAGCTCAAGCAGAGCGTCACGGTGGAGCAGGTGAATGCTGCCTTCAAGGCCGCGGCGGAGGGACCGTTGCAGGGAATCCTGGGGTACGAAGAACGTCCGTTGGTGTCCTGCGACTACACCAACGACAACCGCAGCTCGATTGTCGATGCCCTCTCGACGATGGTGGTTGATGGCAACCAGCTGAAGGTGTTTGCCTGGTACGACAACGAATGGGGCTACAGCTGCCGCATGGCTGACCTCACTTGCCACGTGGTTGCGTTGGAGGCATGAAGCTCTCCCCCCTGCAGCAGTACGGCATCGTCACCGTCAATTACTGGGCCTTCACGCTCACCGATGGAGCCCTGCGGATGCTGGTGGTGTTCCATTTCCATCAGCTCGGCTACACCACCCTCGAGATCGCGTTCCTGTTTCTCTTTTATGAGTTGTTTGGGGTGCTCACCAACCTGTACGGCGGTTGGATCGGTGCTCGCTACGGGCTTCGGCTCACCCTCTGGGTGGGGACGTTGCTGCAGATTCTTGCGTTGTTGATGCTGATGCCCGTCGCCGCCAGTTGGCCGAAACTGTTGAGCGTGATCTATGTGATGACTGCTCAGGCCATCAGTGGCATCGCCAAAGATCTCAACAAGATGAGCGCCAAGAGCGCCATCAAGACGGTGGTTTCGGAAACTCCGGAGGATCAGCAGCAGGGGCAGCAGCAGCTGTTCAAGTGGGTGGCGATCCTCACGGGATCCAAGAACGCCCTCAAGGGTGTGGGTTTCTTTCTCGGTGGGGTACTGCTCACCGCCTTTGGCTTCAATGCTGCCGTGGGCTGGATGGCGGCAGGCCTCGCCCTGGCCTTCCTGCTCACGCTGGTGCTGCCTGGGGAGATCGGAAAGATGAAGTCCAAGCCGGCCTTTTCGGCGCTGTTTTCCAAATCTCAGGGCATCAATGTGTTGTCCCTGGCGCGCTTCTTTCTTTTTGGTGCCCGGGATGTTTGGTTCGTGGTGGCCTTGCCCGTGTTCCTTGAGGCCTCCCTGGGCTGGAGCTTTGGGGACATCGGTGGCTTCCTCGGTCTCTGGGTGATTGGCTACGGCATCGTCCAGGGATCAGCGCCGGGTCTGAGACGGCTCTGGGGGCAAACCACATCCCCGGGTGTGTCTGCTGTGCAGTTCTGGAGTGCCCTGCTCACTGCCATACCTGCCCTGATTGCGGTGGCGCTGTGGCACCAGGTGGATGTGGCAGTCGCCATCACCGCAGGCCTTGCTGCTTTCGGCGTGGTGTTCGCGATGAATTCGTCGATTCACTCCTACATGGTGCTGGCGTACACCGATGCGGAGAACGTCAGCCTGAAAGTGGGGTTCTATTACATGGCCAATGCCGCCGGACGGTTGGTGGGCACGTTGCTCTCGGGGGCGGTATTCATGCTCGGCAGAACCGAAGCCGCGGGCATGCAGGCCTGTCTCTGGGCTTCATCCCTGCTGGTGTTGTTGTCTTGGCTCAGCAGCCTCAGACTGCCGGCTGTGCGACATGTCCCTGGATGAAGAGAATTGCTGCGGCGCTGTTGATGGCCCTGGCCCTGCCGTTCTCCAGTCGTGCCGAACTGCAGTCGGTTCGGGTGCTGAGCATCAGCAACGCGCAGCAGCTGCTGGTGGAGCTGGAAGGTCAGGGCAGAGCGGTTCGGCTGGCTTGCCTCCAGGCACCGCGACGCAGTCAGACGCCATGGTCAACGCAGGCATCAGGGGCGGTCCATGCGTTGGTGAAGGTGGGAGACCCGGCGTTGTTTGAGCTTCGCTCCCGCGATGTGTATGGACGCCTGGTGGGACGCCTCCTGATCGACGGAGAGGATCTCGGGGCTGCCTTGATTCGGCAGGGCGCGGTTGTTGCCTGGGATGGCTTCCTTGGACGTTGCGACGATCTCGACTATTCCACCCTGGAGCGGGAGGCCGCATCCGGGGGGCGCGGGGTCTGGTCAGCGCAACCGCCGTTCGAGCGTCCCTGGGATGTGATGGAACGCGAAGGCGATGGTGAACCCTGAATTTCTGCTGAATATCGTCGTGTTGGTAGGCATTCAGACACCCGAAAACCGGGATTGTCTGCTGAATGGTTTTATTCGCTCCTGATCTGATGCGTGATGAGCCTGGCAGTCCCGATTGTCGTTTGGTGATCGACGCCAAGCAATCCCTGGAGGATGTGCTGCGTTTGATCGCAGATCTGCCCCATACCGATCACATGCGGCGGCAGCTGCTGTCGGTGTACAACCAGCTGGAGGGCATGCATGATCTGAAACGCAGTGGTGGTGCCAATGTGTCGTTTCGTTCGGCCGATTGGAGTTCCTCGGCGAAGTGATGCGGCTCGCACCGATAGGGTCGGATGTCGCCTGTTCGCTGTTCTGAGTGATGTTTGAAAACGACCGACGTCCCGCCTGGTTGAACTGGGTGTTTCTAGGAATGTTTCTGTGGTCGTCGTGGCAGCTCTTTGGCTTCTGGTCTCAGAGGCTCAGCGGTTGAGCCGCTGCAAGGTTGATTGACGGGGGTGTCTTAAAACAGCGTGCTGGTCAGACGCAGAGTTCCCCACAGGTCAAAAACGCAAAAAATCAGGCCGATCACAATGATGTCCCAGGCTTTGTGACGCAGGGCCCAGGGCGCCAGAAACAGTTCTGCGACTCCGTGGAGTGCTGTGCCAACCGCGATGTGCTCGAGCACCAGCAGACCATGGGCCAGCAGGAACAGCGCACTGGCGATGCATCGCATTAGCACTTGCCAGGAACCGAGCAAACCTGCAGGACGGGATGGTTCGACACCCTAGGGCGTGTTGACGTCTTGACTCAAGTCCGCAGCATGTGTGAGTCAATGCTTTCAGGGAATGTCTTGATGGTTGAGTCAAAACTTCTGATCGCTAAGTTGCAGGTCTTGTTCCGTTCAGTTCTCTGATGCAACTTCAAAGCTGGAAAGCTGGATTGGCAGGCAACTCAGGAAGCGCAAAGAGTTGCTTTATAACCTCGGTGCGATTTCGTCCTATGCATCGATGCTCACATTTTTTTGGTAGGCATCGACATGTGGCTCACCAAAGAGGATCCCAAACATACCCTGGTGATGTATGCGGCTTTGAAGTTTTTTACGATAGTGGTGATGGCTCCCTATAAATGGGGCAAAAATGGATGCGCATTAAAACATCGGTTGGCATGCGGGTGTTCGGTATGTCGCTGGTGATTTATTTGTACTGTTGGATTGTGTATCGATGAAATGTCTTGATCTCATTTGATATGTTTGCGCTGCTTTGATTCTAATATCTTGAACTCTCTGTTGGTTGTCTCAGGAAAGCTGGGGGAAGCTCTCATTCATTTCCCAGAGTTGTTCGGCTGGTACATCGTTGACTTGGCATTGATTAAGGCCCATTTGCGTGAACAGCGGAATCCATGGATTTGGTGCCCCCGCTGCCCGCCGCGCGTCGCGTCTTGTCTTGATGGGACTTGTCTGCGGTTTGATTGCTCCTTGCATGGCTGGATTGGCCCTGAGCCAGAAGCTTCATCGCTGGCCCGTGGGCGAGGCGAATTTCAGGATCTGGTGAACCACGGGATCATCGAGGGGCGATCGATCGGGACGGCCCCTCTGGGATGACATGAAAGGGAACAAGCTCCAGGGTTGTGGTGCTGTTGTGATCTAATCGCTTAATCCTTGTAGGGATAGTTGTTGGGAACAAAGAACTGTTCGTTAAAGGGAGGGCGCTTGTAGCTGCCCTGCTTGGGGCGTTTTGGCATTTTGATCGGTGGTGGTGTCATGTCTTCATAGGGCACTTTGCTGAGGATATGGCGCAGGCAATTCAGACGAGCACGACGTTTGTCGTTGGCTTCCACCGTGAACCATGGAGCTTCTGGGATGTGCGTTTTAGAAAACATGGTGTCTTTCGCCTTTGAGTACTCCACCCAGCGATTGCGTGACTCGATGTCCATCGGACTCATCTTCCAGCGTCGCTCTTCGTTATCAATCCGTTCCTGAAAACGCTTTTCCTGTTCGTCATCATTGATTGAGAACCAGTATTTCAGCAGCAGAATTCCGTCCTGCACCAGCATTTGTTCAAACTGCGGGCAGGACACATAGAACTGCTCCACCTGTTCGGGAGTGGCGAAGCCCATCACCTTTTCCACCCCGGCCCTGTTGTACCAGCTCCGATCGAAGACAACGATTTCTCCAGCACTGGGGAAATGCTCCACATAGCGTTGGAAATACCACTGGCTTTTCTGATGCTCTGATGGCGTGCCGAGGGCAACCACCCGACAGCCCCTTGGGTTCAACGGTTCCGTCAGCCGTTTGATCGATCCTCCTTTGCCTGCGGCATCCCGGCCTTCAAACAGGACGATCATGCGAAAGCCCGTCGCTTTCACCCAGTACTGCATCTTGACCAGTTCCGTCTGGAGTTTGGCCAACTCCTTTTCGTAGACCTGTTTGTTCAGTCGTTTGTGTTTGTTGGAAAAACCCTCCTGCAGTTCCAGCATGAGCTCCTGCGGACGATCGAGATCTCCATCGCTGTAGTGATCGATGGCCTCAAGAACAGCCGTGACGTCGTGGTCGCTTGATTGGCTCATGCTGCCGATGAATCTGTTCTTCTGTTTTGCCAGAGATGCAATCTCTGGGCATGGTCTGGACCTGTTTTTTACGGAATTTCGGGCTGTTTTGTCTCTTGAGACGGGAGGGTGATGATCACGGCAAAGCGTCCTGGATCACCGTTCCCCTGCCGGAAACCGATCCTCCCGGCGTGGGTGCGGACCACATGGTTCACGATGGCCAGCCCCAGACCGCAATGGCCTTGGCGGCCTCGTGCTGAATCGAGGCGTTGAAACGGTTGTAGGGCACGTTCCCATGCGCTGGCGGGGATCCCTTGACCCTGATCCCAGACCTCAATCGTCACCTCCGCTCCTGTGCGGCGCAGCCGAACAACAACCGGTGCTGTGCCATGGCTGAAGGCATTGTCGACCAGGTTGCTGACGGCGCGGCCCAAGGCCACCGGTCGAATCCGCAAATGTACCGACGTGAGTTGCAGTTGCAGCTGCTCCTTGGGCTGCCCTGCCACGGTTTCGGCCAGCCACTGATCCAGTGGACAGTCCACGCACGCTTCCCGGTCACCGCCTCCGGCGTACATCAGAAACTGGCCCGTGATGCGCTCGAGTGCATCAAGATCGCTTTGGCAGTGCGCACGTTCCTCGGACTTCAGCTCCGGCATGGACAAGCGGAACTGCAGCCGCGTCAGGGGTGCCCGTAGATCGTGGGCGATTCCAGCCAGCATCGTGGCGCGTTCCCGTTCGCCGTCAGCGAGCCGTCGCACCATGGCGTTGAAGCGTCGCGAGATGCGTCGGACCTCAGGAGCTCCTTGTTCAGCGACAGGATCGCGGTTGATGTCTTCGCCCACACGGGAGACCGCGTCTTCAAGCTTGCGAAGTGGACGGGCGACATCGAGCAGCAGATACAGCACTCCGGTCATCACCACCGCGCTCACCAGAGCGAGCAGCAGGAGCATCGGTTGCGGTGGCCAGGCGCGTGCCATCGGCAGAGGAGTGCGCAGCCAGACCGGTTCCAGTGGAGAAAAGAGCTCAATCCAAACCTCCGGCGTGCCGGTTCTGCTGGGTGCCGGCCGGAGCTCAGGGCATTGCATCAAGCGAGAGCAGAGCACCTGCTGGAGGTCCTGGCGACGCTGGGCTGATGCCTGCGTTTCTCGACTTGGCCCCGCTGGTTGATCACCGACCCGGAGCTCCAGACCGGTGAGCTCGCTGATCAGGGCGGGGGGATAGCGCTCCAGGGTCAATTCGGTGAGTCGCACGTTCAACGCCAGATCGCGTCCCAACTGCTGCGTTTGAATCCGTTCCAGTTGTCGGCCGAACAGCACCTGAAGCAGCAGCAGGGCCAGCATCCAGCTGGCCAGCAGGGCCGTACCCCAGGCACCGAAACGAGCCAGCCCCCGTGTCAGCCCCCGTTGTCCTGGCATCTCAGCGGGATCTTGGCGTGCCGTCAGGCACGAATACATAGCCATAGCCCCAAACCGTCTGCAGGTAGCGAGGGCGGGTTGGATCCGGCTCCACAAGCTTGCGCACCCGCGACACCTGAACGTCCATGCTGCGGCTGTCGGTGTCGCTGCCGGGCCCTCGGGCCAGTTCGATCAGTCGCTCCCGCGACAGTGGGCGATGCGGATGGCAAACAAAGGCGGCCAGAAGACTGAACTCACCACTGGTGATCACCACCGGCTGGTTGTTCTGCAGCAGAGTGCGGGCGGAAAGGTCGAGCTGGTTGTCGCCAAAACGGACGCATTCCCCTCCTTCCACAGGGGTTCCCGCAGGCATGGCGTTGCGCCGCCTGAGCACGGCTTCGATCCGGGCCGTGAGTTCCCGGGGCAGGAACGGTTTGGCGAGGTAGTCATCAGCTCCCTGTTCGAGCCCGATGATCCGATCAACGCCATCGGCGCGTGCCGTGAGCATGACAACGGGCAGATCATCCCCGGCATCCCGCAGCCTCCGCAACGCCGTCAAACCATCATCGCCCGGCAGCATCAGATCAAGAACCACCAGGTCTGGGCGTTGGCACTCCAGACGTGCCTCGAATTGCTTCACATCGCAGAGACTGCGCACCTCGTAGCCCTGGTCGATCAGGTAGGTGCCGACCATCTTTCTCAGCTCTGGGTCGTCATCCACCACCCAGATCATGGTGTTCTTGGCCATGGCCATCAGCGGTTGGGCTGATGGTATGCAGTGGCCTGGTCTCTGTCTCTCCCCGGTATGACCCAGTCACAGCTGAACAGACGTCGGTCACCCATCAGTCATCGTCAGAGTTGATCTGGCTCCATAGGCTGGAGTCATGACTGCGCCATCCGCCATCCGTGTGCTCGGGCCGTTGGCATTGGCGGCGACTCCCCTGGCGCTGCAAGCTGCCCCGGGGGATCAGCCCTTGCGGGTTTACAGCGCCAGGATGGAGACCCTGTTCATCCGCCTGGATGTCAACCGAGACGGTCGGCTGGATGCCTCTGAAGTGCAGGGGCGACGGGTCTTGAATCGGGTGCTCCAACGCCAGAACAATCGGTCTTATTTGTTGCTGGAGGATTTGCGTCTCCCGGATGCATCGCCCAGTGGGCCACGTCTCAAACACCATTTCAGCCTGGCGGACCGCAACCGGAACCGGCGCCTTGATCCTCAGGAAGCCAAACGCATCCCCTGGATCAGCCGCAACTTCAAGGCTTTGGATCGTGATCGGGATGGAACCGTGACATTGCAGGAGTTGTGGACTCACCAGCGCTCCCTGGCTCCACCTCAGCGCCGGCCCTGATTGGGGGGAGCCATCACCAGCCTGATGACGCGAATCAACCTCCAGAGCGCACCAAGCAACAGGACGCCGGCCAACACCACCATGGCGGCGATCAGCAGGATGGCGGCGAGCCCGAGTAGGGCTTCCAGCAACTGCTGCACGCCGCGGATCAGATCGGCGATCGCCTCGCTGAGCAGCACCATGACGTCAACCTGCTGCGGCAACTGATGCAGAAGCACAGCGATGCCTGCAGCAGCAGACAGCATCAGCAGGACCACCAGGGCCTGACGCAGGACAGGGCCGTAGGGGAAGCGACGGCGACGGCGAAAGACCCGTCGTTGATTGAGTGTGCGAGTCCGGCGCACCTTGTTCATGGCATGGAGCGAATCAGGGTGCCAGCACTTCGAGGATTCTGAAGCGTGTTTCCTGCACGTCAACGATCCGTCTGTGTTTCTGCCTCTGGTTCTGGCTCAATGTCCGGCCTGTCCAAGGGTGCTGCTGCTGGTGAGGATTCCTTGATCTCCTGAGGCAAGGGAACAAGCCATGCCGTGGCCAAGGAACAGGCGAGGGCAACCCCGGCGAGAAGTGGAGGTCCGAGCCGTTTCTGCAAAGGAATGCGATCGATGATCTCCTGCCGCTGGAGGGGTTGCTCCTCGGGGAAGGCCCAGGTCAGTTTGACCCGGCTGTCGAGCCGCAAACGATCGAGGCAGCGCACCAGGTCGGCAAATTCGGCATCATCGAGCTTGAGCTGCAGCGGCTCAACGCCGTCCCGACTGCTGCGCAGTTCCAATTGATGGTGGGCCTGATCCGGCCCAATGCACACAAAACCGCTTTCCTGGCCAAAACGGCGCTGCACGCCCGACAAGCGATGTCTGGCGTAGGGCATCACCGCAGCCATCAGGGCCTCGAGGTGGTCCCGGGTTCCTTCCAGCTCCGGGGCCCCCACCAGTTGCAACCGCCAGGCCGACAGGATTCCGATCGCATCACTGCTGTGGCCGGCCGAGAGGTCGGGAAAGCCCTCCACCACCAGCCGCGCCGCCGTTTGTTCGTATTGGTACGTCGTTTTCAACATGGTCTGCCTAAGGGGTGGGGTCGAGCAGAGTGGCGCGGAGACGATTGATTCCACCCGGGCCTGCACAGAAGGCCAGGGTGCTGATCAGCTGGCGCTGCTGAGGTCCCGCAGGATCCATCCTGAGCAGGCGAACAACCGCTTCACGCCTCAGATTCATGCGCTCCTCAATGAGATCGCGCAAACGCTCATGCAACAACTGCCAGCGCTGTTGAGTGAGCTGTTCCGGCTCGCGGCTCGACAGGAGTTGGTGGAGCATTGGATACAGCCGTTCGGCCATGGCACAGACCAGGCAAATCAGGGATTCGGCATCCACGGGGTTGAGCTGGTCCCGACACGTGGTGCGTCTGAGGGGGTTGTGACAGCGTCGCTTCCAGAGCTCAACGCGATTGGGGAATTGCGCCTGTAAACCCATCTGCTGGCTGGTCCACACCATCGCCTCGCCGCCATTGAGGTCAAGAGCCTCGACGGTCAACAGCAGCAGATCGAGCCGCTCGACCCCCCGTCGGCTGAGACGTGCCCCCCCGTTGTGGACGGTGGGTGATGGAGCTTCAGTCATGGCTGCGATGATGGCAGGGGCCCAGCCATTGCGTCACCCGAATTTGGACTTTCAGTCGCACATTCGTTCAATTCCCGACTTTCCCAAGCCTGGAATCCTGTTCCGAGACATCAACCCGCTCCTCCGATCACCAGAGGCCATGGCCGAGGTGCTTGGGCAGCTTGGTGGGGTGTGCGACCAGTTGAAGCCCGATGTGATCGTGGGGATCGAGTCCCGGGGCTTCCTGTTTGGTGTCCCTTTGGCCTGTGAACGAGGGCTTGGTTTTGTGCCCGCACGGAAGCAGGGAAAGCTCCCTGGTGAGGTGATCGGTCGGGACTATGTCCTGGAGTACGGGACCGCTCGGGTTGAGATGCAGGCCGACGCCTTTGAGCCGTCCCAGCGGGTTCTGGTGGTGGACGATCTGCTCGCCACGGGCGGCACCGCTTCGGCCACGGCAGCCCTGGTGAAGCAGGCCGGTGCCTGCTTGGTGGGCTTTGCTTTCGTGATTGAGTTGGAGGGGCTGGGGGGACGCAGCGCTTTGCCCGCAGGCCACCCCGTGGAATCGTTGGTGCGTTACGGCTGATTGTTCTGCCAGTCGAAGACCTCTTCGAGCTGGTTCAGGCTCAACAACCCGAAGCTCCACAGCACAATCGGGAGCGGGGCCTGCTCCAGTTCCGCCTGGCGTAGCCCCAGCTCCAGGGCGCTGGGGCTCACGCCGAGACGGCGCTGGAGAAAGTGCAACAGGGCCTCGGCTGGCGGGGGTTGCCGCTGGCTGGACATCACCATGGTTGCGACCGCAGCTGTGGTCAGTTTGGCAAGGCCCGCCACAGCTGCATGGGGCCGTCACTCATGGCCCGCAGGCTGAGTCTGCGCAGCCCAGAGAAGCGTTTCAGCAGATGGAGCGCCATCCGCCGGAGCGGCAGCAGCAAGGGTTGCCGGTTCGAAAACAGTCGCACCAGCAGATCCGTCGCCAAGCCCACCTGGAGCACATCCAGCCAGCGGCCCTTGGCATAGTTCTGTGCGATCGATGTGGCGCTGCCGCCCCGCTGAACGGCGCGGATCAGACCTTCCACATCCCGCCAGCAAAGATTGAGCCCCTGGCCTCCGACGGGATGGCAGCGGTGGGCGGCTTCACCGATCAGCACGCCCCGTCCACGGTGAAAGCTATGGGCCAGAAGCCACTGTTGAGGAAAGGCTCTGGGGTGGTCGAGCAGACGGTCGGGCTCCATCCCTGGGGGAAGAACGGCGGCCAGCTGATCGAGAAACGCACTGCGCGGCAGCGTGCTGCGCTCTTGGCAACGCCGCCAGGGTGCGCTCCACACCACCTGGAAGGTTCCCTGACCCAAGGGCAGCACGGCGAAGGGACCTTCCGGACGAAACAACTCACAGGCCCTGTCGTGCGGGAGACCCCGCAGGACTACCTTGGCGGTGAGGCATCCCTGTCGATAACGAATCCCCCAGTAACGGATCCCCCAGGCCTCCCGTGTGGGGGAGCGGGGTCCATCAGCGGCAACGATCAGAGCCCCGTCGCCGGGCTCTGGGCAAGGGGCAGCCAGATGAAGGTTTACCGAGCTGGATGCCTCCAAGCGGGCCAGCAACAGCTGCATCAAGGGTCGGTGATCGAGGATCCAGCCAATGCCGTCCTGGTTCCGGTTGGCGGTCGCGAGATCGTCCAGGCCGAACATCACCTGGGCGTTGGTGGCGGCATCCCGTAGATCCAGATCACGGAAGGGAACCAAGGCCTCGCGGAGGTCATCCCAGAGCCCCAAATTCGACAACAGCCGACGGCTGGAGTGGGTGATGGCGTAGGCCCGGCTTCTGGCTTGAAGTTCCGATGCCGTCAGCGGGTCATGCAGGACCACGCGCTGACCATGGTGAGCAAGGGCAAAGGCTGTGAGGGCACCGGTGGGGCCGGCACCCAGAACATGAATTTCAGGAAGGGATGGAACCATTCAGTGAGTCTGGCCAGCCATCCCAAGCCAGTGCGAGGGGATCAACCCAGGCCGAGCAGTCCGTGGACGAAGGATTCACCGCCCAGGGCCAACTCGGTGGCGAGCAGGGAAATGAAACCAAGCATGGCCATGCGGCCGTTGAGCTTTTCGGCGCGATCGTGGAAACCCCAGCCCTGTTCGGCTTCAACCACTTCCATGCGGGGTTCCGTGGCGAAAGCGTTCAGACGACCACCGTCTTCCATGGTGACTGTTGCACCGCGGACGACGGGATTGGAGGACGACGACTGAGACATGGACGCTTCAGCGAATTGCTAAGAAGTGTAAACCAACTTTAAGAACTGTTCAGCGCCGGCTGGTCAGGCGGCGTTGGCACAGCTCCTCAAAGGCGGGCCGCAGCAGGAAGGGGTACTCGCCAACCCACATCCGCAGGCCCGGCAACCAGGCATCGCTGAGGGCGCCGATCTTTGAGAAATCCTTGCGCTCGCTGAGCACCAGGCAGCGGATCAGGCTGCCGCGGCGGATCGACTGGTGCTTTTTCTCCATCGGAAAGGCCACCCGGCCCAGATAGCCCTCCTCGTCTTCCAGTTCGAGCAGCATCCAGGTGCGGCGGTTCTCCACGAGCTCAAGCCGTCCGCGGCTATCGGCTTGCTCATGGCGGTTCTCGACCCGCTCCCGGGTGATCACATCCGCCACTTCCCCTTCGAACAGGGCTGCTGCTGGGTAGCGCCGCAGGGTGGCGTTGCGTTGACCGGCCTGCAGGATCGGTCCCCAGAGCACATAGAGCAGAAACACCACGCCAGCCACCAGCCAGAAGGGCCCCCAGCGGCTGGACATCTGGCTCTGACTGATCAGCAGGGTGATCACCCCGCCGATGGCGGCGATCATCAGGCGTTGCAGCACCTCCCGGGGGTTGCCAAGGGAGACGCGGAACTGGTTTCCGGTGGCAACGGCGGGGATCAGCCGCTGCAGTTCACCGGGGCGGAGGGGAATGAGCATGGTGTCGCCTTCAGATCAGGCGCTCAAGGCCATAGACCAGGCTGCCGAGGCTGCCCACCTTGCGCACCGTGAGCAGCACGCCAGGCATGTAGGCGGAACGATCGATAGTGTCGTGGCGGAGGGTGTAGGTCTCCCCCGGCGCGCCGAACATCACCTCCTGGTGAGCCACCAGGCCCGGCAGCCGCACGGAGTGCAGCCGCAGCCCGCTCTGCCGCTGTCCGCCGCGGCACCCCGCCAGGGATTCGTGCTCCTCCACGTCCTCGGGATTGAAGCTTTTGCCCAGCTCCTCCATGAGCTCTGCGGTTTTGATGCAGGTGCCGCTGGGGGCATCCGCCTTGCGGTTGTGGTGCAACTCCGTGAGTTCCGCGTGGTCGTAGAACCGGGCCGCTGCTGCTGCCGCCTGCTGCAACAGCACCATGCCCACCGAGAAGTTCGGGATCACAGCCCCACCCACTGAAGCTTTCACCGAAAACTCCGTGAGGTCGTTGAGTTGCTCAGGGGTCAATCCCGTGGTTCCGATCACGGGGTGAACGCCATAGGCGATGGCTGCCCGGGTGTGCTCGTACACAACGGAGGGGTGGGTGAAGTCCACCAGCACGGCTCCGCCGTCGCTGTCGCGCACCGATTGGCTCACCGCGCACAGACAGCCCTCGAAATCTGCGGTGACAGCGACCTCCAGTTCACCGAGACCCAACTCCAGGCCGATGTCGGCACCTTCCTTGCCGGGGGTGTTGTCGATCGCTCCAGCCAGCTTGCAGTCGTGGCTGCCCACCACCGCCTTGATCACCTCCGCGCCCATGCGTCCAAGGGCACCCGCCACAACAACGGAAATCGGGGTGCCCGCAGGAGCGTTCATCGGTTCAGTCGGCAGTCGTTAGGAGCCTATCGACGTGGGCTGATCCGGCACGTTGATCGCCGCCAGCAGGACGGCGTCATCGACCGCATCGCGCTGCTCGGCCTGGAGGAACTGTTCGGCGTAGCGGCGGTGCAGACCCTGCTGCACGAACAGGCGAAACAGGTCGGGATCGAGATGATGCTGATTGACCATCCCCACCATGATCCGCATCACCACCGACAGGGGCTTGGCAGGTTTGTAGGGGCGATCGGCGGCTGTAAGCGCTTCGAACACGTCGGCGATCGCCATCATCCTGGCCTGCGGGGTCATCTGATCGCGGCTGAGCCCCATGGGGTACCCGGCGCCGTCCATCCGTTCATGGTGCCCCCCGGCGATCGCAGGAACCGATGCCAGATGCCTCGGCAGGTGCAGTGATTCGAGAATTCGGATGGTCTCCACGATGTGGAGGTTGATCACGGCACGTTCTTCATCGTTGAGGGTGCCGCGGCGGATGGTGAGATTGTGAAGCTCACCGTTGTTCTGCAGCAGCTCGGGAACCGGCAGGTTGAAGCGCGGATCTGAGGCGCTCGTCTTGGGACGTCCCTCGGGGCGTCCAATCCGGTGGATGGTGCGGTCGGCCAGCAGCGGTTCAGAGCAGGGCAACGGACGCGGCGGTTCGGCGTCCGCCCGTTTCTGCTCATCAATCGAGAGGCCGAGCCTGTCATCGAGGCTGCGGCTCCAGGTGCGCGCCGCAATCTGCTGGAGCCTCTCAAAATCGGCATCGTCCATCGATTCTCCGCCCTGGTTGCAGGCGGCGACGAAGGCAAAGTCTTCGTCCAGCTCCTGCAGGGATCGCTGCAGCTCTGTCCGCAGTGGCTCTTCAGGGGCTCCGCTGCAGCGCTGCCTCCAGAACTCCGTTTCCGCCTGGGCCTTGAGCAGCTCGAAGCGCATCCGCACCTCGTGGATGCGGTTGTAAATGGTCTCCAGCTTGGTGGCTTTGTCGACCACATGCTCTGGGGTGGTGATTTTGCCGCAGTCGTGCAGCCAGGCCGCAAGCCGCAGGGCTTCCCAGTCGTTTTCTGACATCTGGAAGGAGGCGAAGCTGCCCTGATCGGCGCTGCAGGCGGCTTCCGCCAGCCATTGGGTGAGCTCGGGCACCCGGGAACAGTGGGCGCCGGTGTAGGGACTTTTGGCGTCGATCGCGCCGGCCACCAGGGTGATCAGGGACGCGAAGAGATCCTTCTGGGCCTGAATCAGGCTGGCGTTCTCCAGGGCGACGGTGGCGTTTCCTGCCAGGGCCTCGCAGAAGGCGATTCGTTCCGGCTCCGGCGGCTGGGCGAAATAAAGCGAGAGCTCACCTTTGAGGTCACCATCCCGGCTGCGCAGCGGGATGGTGACCGGCTCTCGATCTGGTTTGAAGCTTTCAGGGAAGGTGACCAGTTCCGGGTCACCTTGCTGCTGTCCGGACATCCCGGCCCAGGTGAGCACGGCCCCCTCGGCAGCGCTGCTGGTCACCGCACTCTCCACCAGAAGTTCCAGTAGAGCTTGGATGTCCTGTTCTTCCGCCAGCGCTTTGGAGCTGGTCAGGAAGCGCTGAATGGTCTGGCGCATCAGCGCCAGGGTGGTGTCGAGCTCGCTGACCTCGGCAATCACCGATCGGGCCGGTGCCTCCGCGCTGAAATCGAAACGACGGATCGCCCTTGTCTGCCGGCTGAGGGCTTGTAACGGCTGGGTCACCGATCGGGTCAGCAGCCAGACCAGCGGCAGCGTTGTCAGAACTATGGCGATGGTGATCGCTTGCGCCTGGCGGACGGAGGCCATCGGCGCGGCGTAGATATCAGCCGCCGGAATCGCCAGGACCAGCAAGGAAGCTTCCTCCTTCAGGCCGATGCCCGGCAACTCCGCAATGCTCAGCAGCCAGTCACCCCCGCTGACGACTGATTCCTCAATTTGTACGTTGTCTTTGAGGTTGTCCTGGTCGCGTCGCTTCAGATAGTTGCGAATCAGGGGTTGAAGGCTCTGGAGAAATAGGTCCTGGGTGCGCTCAAGGGTGATTCCGATCTGCCCGGGATCAGATGTTTTGTCGGTGACCCAGATGCCTCCCTTGAGATCCAGCAGCAGAAGGCGGGACTTCTCGCTGAGCTTGAGCGTACCCAGCAGATCCTGGAGCTCGGCCAGCGGAACGGACATTTCGATCACGGCCCCGGTCGGGGTCTGTTGGCCGAGCGTCAGCAGTGGACCCAGAACGGGGTGCAGATCGGTTTTTGACAACACGGGTTTTTGTTCGCCCGCACGTGCCGTAGCGATCGAGGCGCGTTCGCGTGGATCATCATCGTTCCACTGGCCAGGTTTCGGTGACCAAGCCGCCATTCGCTCGAGCTTGTCATCGAAGAGGGTGAACCTTGGTTCGCGCTGATTCGGTCCGTACCGCTCAACCACAATGCGCGTGCCGTACGGCAGGGCAAGTCCTTTGAGCAGCCGAGCGTTATGGAAACGAATGAACTGGTCGTTGGTTTTCAGCACATCGACGCTGGCGAGATGGGAGGCCTCGTCAAACAGCTGGGCGCCTTCGATCAGCACCTTCCGGCGCACATCCACGCCGGGATTTGGGATGGCTGCGACAAGCCCATCGATGACCTCCAAGTGGGTGAGGGTGCGCTCCGGATCCACAATCCGCCCCCAGCGTTTGCGGATCACCGCCACGTCGCTCTTCAGTTTGTCCTGCGAGGAGGCCAGTGCGAAGGCGCGCATCCGCTGCGCCATCAGCGAGGAAATGATCAAGCCCGTGCCGGCCACAACGGGCACGAAAACGGCGAGAAGAATCCAGCGCAGTGGAACGTTTCTTCCGGCCAGCATCCGAAGCGCTTCGGCGAAGTACTCAGGCTAAAGACAACCTAAATCTCGAACCGAGACGTCTGGTTTTTTAAAGCAAGCACTTCTACTAAGGGGAGCGTCCCCGTTCGCTGCAGCGTCTCGTCGAACCGCAGGCTGCAGCAATCTTGTTACGTGAGCCTTAGATCTTCGCGCTGGTGCGGCCAGTCGCCGTAAGGTTCTTCACATTGCTCAAACTGCGCAGATGTTCACACAGGTCCGCTCCGCCGATCGTCGCGTTGCTCCTGTGGAGGGTCAGAACCACAAATCCGTGATGAAGGCGGTGTACGTGGTGCTTGAGCCGCAGTACCAGAACGCTCTGACCCAGGCGGCGACAGCTCTTAATGCCGCTGGCGGTGACCTGGGCATTGAGCTGAGCGGATACCTGATCGAAGAACTGCGCGACGACGACAATTACGCCGGCTTCTGTGCAGATGTGGCCGAGGCCGATGTCTTTGTGGCCTCTTTGATCTTCATCGAAGACCTGGCCCAGAAGGTGGTGGATGCCGTCGCCCCCCATCGCGACCGGCTTAAGGCCGCCGTGGTCTTCCCCTCGATGCCCGAGGTGATGCGGCTCAACAAGCTGGGCAGCTTTTCCATGGCTCAGCTCGGCCAGAGCAAAAGCGCCATTGCCGGCTTCATGAAGAAGCGGAAGGAAGCAGGAGGTGCCGGTTTCCAGGACGCGATGCTCAAGCTGCTGAACACGCTGCCCACCGTTCTCAAGTACCTGCCCGTTGAGAAAGCGCAGGACGCCCGCAGCTTCATGCTCAGCTTTCAGTACTGGCTGGGGGGAACTCCCGACAACCTGCGGAACTTCCTTCTGATGCTGGCCGACAAGTATGTCTTTCCAGCCGCTGAGGGCGAGGAACGTCCAGCGATGGAGGTGGCTGAACCTGAGGTGTTTCCTGACCTCGGCATCTGGCACCCCCTGGCTCCCTCAATGTTTGAGGACCTGAAGGAATACCTGAACTGGACCTCCAGCCGCACCGACCTGTCTGAGGACGCGCGCAAAGGACCGGTGATCGGCCTTGTACTGCAGCGCAGCCACATCGTCACCGGTGATGACGCCCACTATGTGGCCACCATCCAGGAACTGGAGTTCCGTGGTGCCCGCGTGATTCCGATCTTCTGCGGCGGACTCGACTTCTCCAAGCCGGTCAACGCCTTCTTCTACGACCCGCTGAATCCCGAGCAGCCCCTGGTGGACGGCATCGTTTCCCTGACCGGCTTTGCGCTGGTGGGTGGCCCGGCCCGCCAGGACCATCCGAAAGCGATTGAATCGCTGAAGAAGCTCAACCGTCCTTACATGGTGGCGCTTCCCCTCGTCTTCCAGACCACCCAGGAGTGGGAACAGAGCGACCTCGGCCTTCACCCGGTGCAGGTGGCCCTGCAAATCGCCATCCCTGAACTGGATGGCGCCATCGAGCCGATCGTTCTCTCGGGCCGGGATGACGCCACCGGCAAGGCCCATACGCTCCAGGATCGGGTTGATGCCATCGCTGAACGTGCCATCCGTTGGTCGTCGCTGCGGATCAAACCCCGCATCGACAAGAAGCTGGCGATTACCGTGTTCAGCTTTCCTCCTGACAAAGGCAACGTCGGCACGGCCGCTTATCTCGACGTCTTCGGCTCCATCCATCGGGTGATGCAGGAGATGAAGGCGAAGGGGTACGACGTGCAGGATCTGCCGTCGACCCCGCGCGAGCTGCTGGAGGCGGTGATCAATGATGCCGATGCCATGCAGGGCTCACCGGAGTTG
The DNA here is from genome assembly GCF_000737595.1 of Synechococcus sp. KORDI-52. Lineage (NCBI taxonomy): Bacteria > Bacillati > Cyanobacteriota > Cyanophyceae > Synechococcales > Synechococcaceae > Synechococcus > Synechococcus sp. KORDI-52. The sequence continues at coordinate 1,348,543 of NZ_CP006271.1, forward strand.
TCCATCGCCCATCGGATGAGCGTTGAGGAGTACGAGCGCTTGACGCCTTACTCCGAAAGGCTGGAAGAGAACTGGGGCAAGCCCCCCGGCAACCTCAACAGTGATGGTCAGAACTTGCTGGTTTTCGGTCGTCACTTCGGCAATGTTTTCGTCGGCGTTCAGCCCACCTTCGGCTACGAAGGTGATCCGATGCGACTGCTCTACTCCCGCAGTGCAAGCCCCCATCACGGTTTTGCTGCCTATTACACCTACTTGCAGAAGATCTGGAAGGCTGACGCGGTGCTCCACTTCGGCACCCACGGCTCCCTCGAGTTCATGCCCGGCAAGCAGATGGGCATGAGCGAAACCTGCTACCCCGACTCCCTGATCGGCGCACTTCCCAACCTCTATTACTACGCCGCCAACAACCCTTCCGAGGCCACCATCGCCAAGCGACGGGGTTATGCCTCGACGATCAGCTACCTCACCCCTCCTGCTGAAAATGCAGGCCTCTACAAAGGGTTGAAAGAACTGGGTGAGCTGGTGGGGTCCTATCAGCAGTTGCGGGAGGGAGGCCGCGGCGTTCAGATCGTCAACACCATCATCGAGACGGCGCGTCAGTGCAACCTGGACAAGGACGTTGATCTGCCGGAAGACGACGCCTCCACCCTTGAGCTGGAGGGACGCGATGCCCTGGTGGGCGCGGTTTACCGCCAGTTGATGGAGATCGAAAGCCGTCTTCTGCCCTGTGGTCTGCACACCATTGGCAAGCCACCGACGGCAGAGGAAGCCATTGCCACCCTGGTGAACATCGCTGCGCTTGAGCGTGAGGAGGATGGCTTGCGCTCACTCCCCGGCCTGCTGGCCGAGGCAATGGGCCGCTCCATTGAAGACGTTTACAAAGGCAATGACGAAGGTGTCCTCGCCGATGTAGAGCTCAACCGCACGATCACGGAGACATCCCGTGCTGCGATCGGCGCCATGGTGCGCACGCTCACTGGTCGTGACGGTCGGGTGAGCCTGCGCAACAGCTTCGGCTGGTTCTACGACCTGCTGGCCAAGTTCGGTTTCAAGCTTCCTTCCCCTTGGCTTCGGGCTTGCTGCAGCGCTGGTTTTGTGCAGATCGACTCCACCGAGCTCGACAAAGTCTTCGCTTATCTGCGCTTCTGCCTTGAGCAGGTGTGTGCCGACATGGAGATGGAAAGTCTGCTGAAGGCCCTTGATGGTGAGTACATCCTGCCGGGCCCCGGTGGTGACCCGATTCGTAATCCTGGTGTGCTGCCCAGCGGCAAGAACATCCACGCCCTCGATCCGCAGGCGATCCCGACCCGTGCCGCGGTGGCTGCAGCCAAGAGTGTTGTCGACAAGTTGATTGAGCGTCAGCGCGAGGAGCAGGGCACCTGGCCCGAGACCATTGCCTGTGTGCTTTGGGGAACCGACAACATCAAAACCTACGGCGAATCTTTGGCTCAGATTCTCTGGTTTGTCGGCGTCAAGCCCATGCCGGATTCCGTGGGTCGGGTGAACAAGCTCGAGCTGATTCCGCTTGAGGAGCTTGGCCGTCCCCGTGTTGATGTGGTTGTGAACTGCTCCGGTGTGTTCCGCGATCTGTTCATCAACCAGATGGCCTTGATTGATCAGGCCGTCAAGATGGCTGCGGAAGCTGATGAGCCCTTGGATCAGAATTTTGTGCGCAAGCACGCGCTCGAGCAGGCCGAAAAAGAGGGAACCTCGTTGCGGGATGCAGCCTGTCGGGTGTTCTCCAATGCCAGTGGAAGCTACAGCTCCAATGTGAACCTCGCGGTGGAGAACAGCACCTGGGAAGAAGAAGGTGAGCTGCAGGAGATGTATCTCTCCCGCAAGACCTTTGCCTTCAACGCCGACAACCCCGGTGAGATGAACCAGAAGCGCAAGGTGTTCGAGAACGTGATGAAGACGGCGGATGTCACCTTCCAGAACCTGGACTCCGCGGAAATCTCCCTCACCGACGTGAGCCACTACTTCGATTCCGACCCCACCAAGCTGATTGCTGGCCTGCGGGAGGATGGCAAGTCTCCCACCAGCTACATCGCTGACACCACCACGGCTAACGCTCAGGTGCGGTCGCTCAGTGAGACGATCCGCCTGGATTCACGAACCAAGTTGTTGAATCCGAAATGGTATGAAGGCATGCTCGATTCAGGTTACGAGGGTGTGCGTGAAGTGGCTAAGCGCCTCAACTTCACTCTGGGTTGGAGTGCCACAAGTGGCGCCGTAGACAACTTCGTTTATGAGGAAGCCAACGAGACCTTCATCAATGACCCGGAAATGCGGAAGCGTCTATTGGAATTGAACCCCAACAGTTTCCGCCAGATCGTGGGCACGCTTCTTGAGGTGCATGGACGCGGTTACTGGGAGACCTCCGATGAGAACATTGAACAACTGCAGGAGCTGTATCAGGAGGTGGAAGATCGAATCGAAGGTGTAACGGTCTGAACTCACCGTCACTCAACAGTTTGTTTGATCGTCTGATTGATTTCAGGTATACATTGAACCTTTGTTTGGGGTCGCGTTGCTCCTTCCCCTTATATATAGTCCGTAGTTTTACTGAGTAGTGTGCAAGTCCAGGGCTTTTAGTGATGAGTATAACCATTAACGATATTCAGCAGTTTGCCGGGAAAAATTTTTATCCCCCCCTTCCTGGAGACTTGGTTGTTAACTTGAATCATAATCTCAAGAGAGCTGGATTTGATGACGTTGTTTTTTTGCCATTCAATAAACCCGAAAATCACAAAATATATGATTTCCTCAAAGGCAAACATCGGCTGAACGTTAAAGCTCTGATAGCCGATCGAGAGCATCCTGTCGTTGATGCCCTTACAACCCCCAAGTTGTGTGTGGATGATGCCTACGACCTTTATCGACGTTTGGCAAAGCTGGCACGATCCAGATTTGAAGGAGAGATGGTGATGATTATTGGTTCTGCTGGCAAAACAGCATTAAAAATATATTTAAGTCAACTTATGTCTGATGCCAAACCGTGTCATGCAGCAGTTGATAGTAAAAATCGTACACGTTCCATCTGTAGAACTCTCACCAGTATTCCAAAAGGCACGGATGTGTGCCTGGTTGAAGCCGCCACAGCAGATCCATCTTCAGTGATCAAAAGAAGCGAGATCATTCAGCCTACAATCATACTTGCCTCAGAGTTTCTAGAAGAGCATATGAAATACCATCCCAATATGAATACCTTAGTCGCCACGAAGCTCAAATCTTTGAATTCATTGCAAGGAGATAAGATATTGATCCATCAATATCAAGAGCACTTGGATTCATGCATCCAAAAAGCTGTTCAAGCTGCGTGCATTGATCGAGTTTTTACATATGGTTGGTCTGATCGATGTGATGCTTGTATTAATGCAATAAGCCTGTCTCCAGAAGGTCAAACTGTATCTGCAAATGTGTTGGGCGTTGATTTGCAATTTCAAATCCCTTTCATGGAGAAGCATGCTGCGCTTCAAGTTACAGCAGCCATGTTGCTTTGCAAGCTTTTTGGTCTTGATTTAAATCAATTAAAGAACAAAACCAGCAGGCTGACGAATTATGAAAGTAGTGGTAATATGCACCTACTGCAGAATAAATCTGGGATCAAGCAAATTCATTTGTATTCTTGCTGTGATCGAGGCAGCTTTCCCTCCTTTTCTGCGCTCATCGAAACTTTGAAGTCGACAAAAGACTTGCATGACGGTAGAAGAGTTGCAATTTTCTCAAAAATGAGAGATTTTCATTACAATAAATCTTATCAATTTAATGATCAGAATTTGATTGACTCGCTTAACCAATCGGGTATCGATTTGTTGATTACGTTATGGGATTTTTCATTGGTTCATGACGTTTCCAGACTGTCAATCCCAGTGATCCACTACGACACTTTGCTTGATCTCAAATCAGATCTTCTGGGAATCATCCAAAACAACGATATGGTTTACTTGAAAGGCACATGGACCGTAAATGAATCTTTAAAGACAATTAGAGACCTACTTTTCTCTGAATTTGAATTTAAACGTAAACTGTATTAAGGTTCCTTTTTGATTTTGAGGGTGTGTTGCTATTGCTTATCATGTTAGAATTTAAGTTGAATGATCTTGACTTATTTTGTCATCATTAAAGTTTTCGCTTTATACCTTTGAATAGATCAAGAAGAGTTGCTGTGTATAATTTTTTCAATGCTTTCTTGCCTCGATTGGTGTTGAAGACCTTTGAAAGTTTACTGGATCGAGACTTTTTGTGTCCAATTTTAGTCGTCCAATCAGTGCAGATGCACTGATTGTTGGAGTAAAGACCACCATCTTTGCCCACTGATGTGAAGATTATTTTTGACGGCTTCAAGCGGTAAATATTTTCATTCCACGCTTTATACATCGCACGATGTTCCGATGCATAAGTTTTTAATCTCGTTGATGATTTTATTTTTTTGCCTTGATATCGCCTTTGTTTTTTTTGCAAATAGCTTGTTTTATAATCAGTAACCACTGTATTGATAACGATACGCTTAAATCTCGAGAAGAACTTATGTTCAAGGAAGCTTGATACCATTAAATCGCAGATTTTTGGATCCACCCTGTTCTTTCGTGGTACAGGAACTTTGGTCAATGATTTAATTTTTCGTTTATTGTTTGCAGATGCAGCACGGTATCCAAGAATCGTTGTTAAGAGTTTTAAATCGATATGCAGTAAAATATTTTTTGGAACTGCTTTGTCACTGTGTAATTCACCTAATAATCGCCCTTCGAATGTTGAGCCATTCAAAGTGGCTTCAGAGTAACGATTAAATTCTTGATAGGGAGACTCAGTCCATGTCTTTTTGAAAACGTCATGAAACTCTTTGCCGTAAAGTTTGATATCAAGGGCATGGCTATATTTGACAATGGTTGATTTTCCTGCTCCAGAAGATCCGGCAATGATCAAACATGTTTCTAAATCTTTCTGAGCGCGGCTTATTTTCTTTTGGACCTCGTGTTTTTCTTTTGCCACTTTGCGTGGGCACATCAATTTGTATAATATACTACCTTAATTACTTCTTAATGTCCAGCGTCGGATGGGCCTATGTTGAGATCGTTTCTGCGTTTGGTGTTTACACCGTAGCGGTCGTATGATGTGTGACTTCAATCTATTGATAATATTTCAACGTCTAGCCTCCTTAATAGTTCAGTAAGCAAAACTTTCATTCTTTAGGTTTATAATGTTCTGAGTAAGGTTTTGAATATTGCGCCTGATTTTGGGATTTGGTTTGTAGATTTTGTCTGATTTGGTTATTGCAAAATCACGGTTCTCAGCTTTTCAAAGCTCAACCTGCTTGATGTGTTCTGATGAAGGGTGAGCTGGACAGGGTTTTGTACTTTTTATGGTTGTTTGATCTTGTGTTGATTGGAACATTTGAGCCGTTTAAATGGTGGATTGATGAGATGGCCATCGGCTTTCCAATGATGTTTTGAACGAGATCCTCTCATTGCAACGGGCTGCTGCACCATCCCTTGCGGTCTTGGCGAATGCTTTTTCAAAGTACTCTGGAATAGCTTGCAATTGGTGCGGGGACAGATTTGCTAACCTGAAATCACGTTGGCGAAGTCCAGAGAATTCTCTTGACTTCTTGATGCTTCGAATTAACACTTCCATTGGCCTTCATTTGAGTGACTTGCTTTCTGCTCTCCTACGGCCTGAGATCGATTGCTGTGAGTTGTTGCGAGTAGTGATCGCTTCCACCATGCGACCGGCGAATCCTGGACGTGATGAACCATTCCTCGGGTGCTCAGCCAGATCTAAAGGTGATCATCCCAACGACCAGCGCACATCAGGCGTTGCTGGATGGTCTGGCTGATGGAGAGGCTTCTCGTTTCCCTTTATGAATTAGCAAAGTACGCTGATCTGTTGTGAAATCATTGACCACTTGTTTTGTCTACAGATGTTCTAGCCGGGAATGTGTCTCACTCACATGATCGAGTGGTATCGACCTTGTCGATGCGATACACATTATACGATGATCATAAATGCTAAATTCTTGGCAGTCGGCTTGTCTAGGGGGTGAGGTAAATCTGTCTGTTTGATCCAAACCAATCATTTCGTTGATCATGACTGCCATTCAAGATGAACAAGAGGCGATTCTTTGTCGATCCTGTGGAATGTGCTGCAGAGGGGCTTTTTTTGTTAATATTAAAATCTCAGAAAATGAAATTAACCCCTTAAATCAAACGACAAGGCTAAAGCCCTTCGCTAAAAAAAATAAATTTTACTCTCCTCAACCTTGCCCGGAACTGGGCACTCATGGTTGTTTGATCTACGATCGTCGCCCAATTGATTGTAAAAATTACGAGTGCCAACTGCTGGATTGCTTAAAATCTGGCATCAAGTCGCTTGATGAATGCTTATCAGATGTGCATTTGCTCCAAAACAAGTATGATGAATTATGCAGATTTATGCTGAAGCAAGATTCTGCACCCTCCATTGATGTTTTTAACCTTCGGTTCGAGTTGGCCCGGTTCTTAACTTCCAGCATGGCTCATGTTCAGAGTGATATCAATATCGACGGTTTGCCTGCTCGCGAACAGCTTATTCTGATTTATGACTATCTTAAAGTCGTCAATGATAAATTCAGGCAGACAAAATTGCTGCCTAAGATGACTGAGCTAATGGCGTTGGTATGGATTAAACGTTTGCGATGACTTGTGTTTCAGTATCTGCAACTTTGGTCGTCCCTATTTTGGACCTGAGGTGATGACGTCACCATCAAGTTCCATCGAGATTGAATGCCGGGTCAACGCATTGCTCAAGCTCGTGAGCGTCGCTGACCAATATTCAGTTCGATGCTTGGATTCCTCCGGCCATGAACTGTTTTTATTTTCATACTCCAGCCTTGAAGAGCGAGCAACTGTTGTTTCATTTAAGGCCAGAACTTGTGAGCACCTTCGCACTCAAATTCTAAATTATGTTTCTGATTTGTGCTCTCGTAAGGGGCAAAAGAGTTTCAACCTGATCAAGCTTGAGCGAGTTGTTGATTATACCAGCGTGTCCTTAGATCATTTTGCGCAGTTGCTTGCCAATACAAGGCGAAACTATTTTCCTCATGGAATTGGTTTTGATCAAAACATGGAAACCGTTGTGTCTAGAGACGAAATCAATGGATGGTGCCTGCTCTATTCCAGTGATACGAAATCTTGCTTTTTTAGAAAAGATAATTTCAAAAACTACTTTAATAAAACTGGTAAAACAAATGTTTTTAGGGACTCTGATGATCCTTCGTGTATTTATCTTTTCAATACTATAGCTGGCTTCTCTGATCCTGAAGGTGTCAGCAAAATTGTTCGGGCGAATTCATACAATTGCCTTAGAGAAGATTTTGTAAGTCCTAACCTTTCAACAATACAGCAGGTGGTTCACAGAGCAACCGAATACCTTGCGCGTCAGATTGATGCTTCTGGTAAGTACACCTATGGACGGTGGCCTTGTTTTGACAAACACATACCCTCCTACAACATGTTGCGCCATTTCAGCTCTACATATGCGCTGATTGAGGGATGGGAGCTCAGCGGCAAGGACGTTCACCTCAACAATGCAGCCAGGGCTATTGATTGGGGGATTGCTCATGGCTTTTATCAACAGAAGGTGAATGGCAGAAAGACTTGTTTTTTGAAAGAAGGCAATGATGAGCTGAAGCTTGGTGGAAGTGCGCAAGCAATCATCGCCATTTCCAAATATATGCTGGCTTCTCAGGACAGACAATATGTCAAATTTTTACCCTCCATGTTGAGGGGTTTGCTCTATTTTCAAGCTGAAGGTGGTATACCCAATCACGTTTTGCACTGCTCATCTCTTGAGGTTAAGGATAAGTTTCGGACGATTTATTACGACGGTGAGGCTTTATACGCTCTTCTTATGGCCTTTAAAGTCTTAAGGGCTGATTGTTTGCTTGTATGCGCCAAAAATCTTGCCCAATCATTTATTGATCGCGATTACTTTCAATATCGCGATCATTGGCAGGCTTATGCATTCAGAGATCTTTATCTAATCACTGGCCATGCAGACTATTTGAATTTCTTGGTTAAAAATATATCAGGTTATACGGGGTTTGTGAAGGACAGAATCACGACGTATCCCACCCTGCTTGAGTTGTGCGTTTCAAGCTTTCAAGCTTTTGATGAGGTTCGTCGGAGTGGCTGTCTGCCCAAGTCTTTCAACAGTGAAGGATTTATCAGTGCAATGATCAGCCGAGCAGAGTATCTGCTTAATGGCTTTTTTGCGCCGGAGCTCGCCATGAACTTCAAAAATCCTGATAGTATCGTTGATAGTTTTTTTATACGCCATCATGGATTTCGAACGCGTATTGATGATAATGAGCACTACATCTCCGGTCTCGCTGGTTACTATAATCTAATCAGAAAGTATTTACAGGCATTTGATCAGTCTCTGTTTCGCAATCGACCTTTTACTCTGAATGATCTTCGCATTGTAAAGCTGTCTTTTAATCACAAATCCCTTGTTGCTCAATTCCGGCCTACCTCCACGCATGTTCGTTCGAGCACTACTGTTGCCATCAAGATCACTCCATTCAAGCAGTTGCCGTTTCAAATGTATCAATATTTACGGCATCATCCAGTATCTTTTGAGAGTCAATACCAATTTTTGATCCCATCCATTCATGCTTTAGAGCAGCATGGAAAGACAACTTATGTTGAATCAGACTGGTTGGAGCTGAAGCAACGCCGTGAAGCAAGGCTACATCACTATGATCATTCACGTTTGCTCGTTGAGGCGATTGCTGACTTTGAACATTTTTTCTCTCAAGGTTTAACTTTCACTGGAGCAAAAACAAGCTATCACAATAGGCAGATTTCGCTATCACGCGAATTACTCCAGCAGCTGTTTGCTGATGACGATCAGGCTATTGATATCTCTAACATCTTCAACAGTATCCACTATTTATTTGCCAAGGTTGTGCATTTTGCTGTTACCCACGTGAATCCAGATTTGATATGTATTTGTCATAATGATATGGCTTCTTCCAATGTGCACCGCTTTGGCAATGGCTCTGATCTGCTGCATGACAAACTCGTCATTATTGATCTTGACGAAGCATTGACTGGGATCTGGGGGCAGGATCTACGATTTTTGATTCGATATAACTTAAATGAGAAGCAGCTTAAATCCAAGCATCTTGCTGCTTGTGAACAGTATGTAAGTCGTCTTCGCCAGCATGGACGTTCTTTATCGGTGGAGCATGTGTTTTATGCCTCCGTCTTTGAGTATGCCTACAAAAACTTCAATATTCATCGTCAAAAGCCCCAACGGCAAAAATTAAAAGCATTGATTGAGTCAATTAACGCTGTTAGGTTGCTGCTTGAATAGTTCTTCCTTGAATCGCCATTTGTTGCTCCTGTCGCTTTCCAATTCTTGAGTTTATCTTTGAAATTAATCATTGTTTTCTTTCTTTCGGCGATAAGAACAATTGTTCTGCCCATGGTTGTTGCTATTTGAGCAGATAGCCCATCCCGCGTACGGTTTGAATTAGCTTGTCGTGCCCTGGTCGTTCGATCTTTTTGCGTAGATAGCGGATGTACACCTCCAGGAGGTTGTCATCCCCAGTCCAGCTCTGTCCCCAGACCGCATGAAGGATTGCTTTCCTGGCGAGAGTTTGCCCGGGGTGTTGTAAAAAATACATCATCAGATCATATTCTTTAACAGTAAGCTTTTTAATGATTCCAGCCCGATTCACTTCCCGTGTTTCCGTGTTCAACTCCAGGTCGGCATGCTTACGAAGCGCACCCTCGAGATGATCCGTCTCCATGCCGACTCGGCGGATCAGTGCTTCGATGCGGGCATCCAGTTCCTCCAAGGCGAAGGGGAACGACAACACATCGTCTGATCCGGCCTGTAATGAAATCACCCGTTGGCGAAAGTGATCGTTATTAATCAGATGAATCAACGGCAGTGACGATTTCTGAGAACGGATGGAAGCCAGCAGTTCCACTCCATGCTCGAAGCCCTCGCCTTCGCTGATGATCACACCAAGATCTGGCCGGTCCTCCAGTTGTTCCCTGAGATTGGCGCCGATCTTGTTTTGGATGATCAGATGGCAGCCCTTGCTTCCCAAATGTTTGCCGATAAGGGTGGTTGAATCTGACGGACGTGCAAACAGGAGAACCCTCCGTTCAGACCCCACGCGGCTGATGCAGAAACCTCATCATTTTAGGAATTCACGCTTCAGCCATCAAGGCCAACTGGATCTACTGATGTGACGCTGTCGTGCAGTGCATGGTCTGTGATGGACAGATCCAGTGCGGCGAGCACTGAATCAGCTGCGAAGTTCCCCTCGTCATCAGGACTCAGTTGAAGGCTACCGCCATCGGCTTCCTCGAGCGTTAATTCTTCAGCGATCGATTTCAGCACCTGTTGCTCCAACAGCATGAACTCATCGCTGGACAACTGATGTTGATCGAGAAAATCGCTCACCATGCTGTCGAGCTCGTACATCAGCCCCGCTTGTCGCGTTGATGGAGCCTCGAGTTCACCCACTGGAGAGCGAGCCCGGTCGAGAAATTCAGTGACCAGCTCTCCGATCGATGCTGTGAGCGGTTCCAGCGCGGTTGTGAATTCAGCCATGGTTAGCTCCCTGAGGAGTAATCGTCATCACTGGCATCCACAACATGAATGTCCATTGTCTCGCTGATTGTGCTCTCAGCAAGTTCCAGGTCGCGATCAAAACTGTCGTCTTCTATCTCAACAGACGCTTCTTCTGCACCGGCAACTGACTCCACGCCCGTGGCGTCAGCGTCCTCAAGGTTGGCTCCATCGTCTTGGGTCATGAGCTCGTGCTGCACCTCGGCGATCACGCTTTCATCGACTGGATTTTCATCCATGAATTGATCCACCATCTCAGCGGTCGACAAATCGTCGATCGGATCTGGATTGATCGCATCGGCCTCAGGGGCGGTTGCTTGTGACTCAGCGCCGGCAGCCGTCTCTTGCTCTGGCTGTGGTGGTTGCTCCACTGCATCGCTGTTGAGGCCGTTGCCTTCAGCGATCTGGTTGAGGTTGCCCGTGAGATCCAGCAGTGCATCACTGCTCAATTCAGCATTGGCGACCTGCGTCAGCACGTCGGTGTAGTCGCCCTGGGTGAGAACCTGCACGGCGCTGACGGCATCCACCGCATCGTCATCGGGCGTGAGGGGAAGAATCGCACTCTCAATGGCCAGTTGGCTGGAGGAGAGGAAGTCGACAACGTTGGCATCGATGCCATCGAGGCTGAGCTGTTCAGTCACATCGTTGATGAACTGCTTGTCTGCCAGCTGGATGGGACTATCTGCAGCGTTGGCCACGATCTGATCGGCCAGGGCGGTGAACACCTCAAAGGACACCTCTGCAGGAGAGCTCTGCTGCTGTGCAGCACTGAGTTCCGCCAGTTGCACGGCGAGTGTCATCACGCCTGCGGTGGTGGCGAACACCTCGGCTGTGCTGGTCATGGGGTTGAGGGCCGTGATTGGTGTCTCCGTTGGTAGATCCAGGGCTTGCTGCAGGTCGGCCTGGGCCGACGCTCGTTCGTCACCGTTTTCGATCCGTGCCTGCAGGAGACTGGTTAGTGGTGTGATCACACCGCCTGCGGCTGGTCCAAACAGGTTGATGGCGTAACTGAGGCCTGTTTCGGTGTCCGTACCGCCGGTCTGTACGGCGCGGGCCTCACCGAGGGTGAAGATGCCGTCTTGATTGACATCGAGATCTGCCAGGGGGATCTGCCATGCCACTTCACCGTTCGCATCGGTGACCCCGATCAATTCATCGGCGTCGATGGATCCATCGAAGTCTTGATCAAGGAAGAGTTGTGCACCTGCGATGGGCCCATCCAAGGTTGCGGAATCAGCTGCGATGGTGATGTTGGGTGTGTTGCTTCCGCTCGATGCCGTTTGCCCGCTGGCTTGCAGGCTTCCTGTGGGCACATCAACGTAGAAATCCTCGTCGGCTTGTTGGTCTGAATATTGGACGGCGATTTTATAGACAGTGCCACCAATCTGAGAGGCTATACCCGTCTGTGTTACGGCTACTTGGCTGATGTTGTCGCCGACGATTGAGATCGTGTCGTTGTCTCCATTGGCCCGGAAATCGTCGATAATATCGATTTCATTAGGAGTTGGATTGACGATGTTGACTTTGACATTGTCAAAGTATATTTCATCAGTACTTTCCCAGTTTCCACTTGATTTGAATCGAACTGAGAACGAGAGGCTGGCATTTCCGCTTATGTTGTTTGTGAAATATTGTGTGAGGTCAAGTGTTTGGCTTCCGCTGCCACCAGATGTTCCCGTGACCCTAAAGTTGGTGGTTGTTTCATTGTTTCCTGGGCTCACAAGATACACTTCGACGTATTCATTGGCTTGGTTTGCGCTATCAACCCAGTCAAATGAGAGATTGATTACGCTGTTTTGATTGATGTCTGATTGATTGATGGTGATCAGGTCACTGGTCAGGGATTTGTTGTTATCAGCGTTGTCGAATCGAATTGCGGTGCTGGAAACATTGGTGTCATTGACTGCTCGAATAACTCCAGTGTCGGCTCTGCCTGTGCCGTTGTTGGCATTGCCATCACTATCTCCACTTTCATCCCACTGCCCCCAGTTTCTGCCATTAGCGGATAGTTGTGTTTCGGTGTCGAAATCATCAAAGAACACCTTGGTGGGTACGCCTTGGCCTTTGAAGAATCTGAATTGATCATCTCCGCTACCGCCGGTCATCGAATCGCTGCCTGTGCCCCCTGTGATTTCGTCGTTGCCATCTCCTCCAGCAATGGTGTCATCACCTTCTTGTCCATAGATCTTGTCGTTGCCTAGGCCGCCGTTGATATCGTCGTTTCCATTGGCGCGTGTTCTCCCATTGACTTCTGTTTCTTGTGCAACTTGGTCTGAATTAGATCGTATGTAGTTGATCGTGTCTGTTCTTGTCCAGTTGGTTCCTGGTGCCGTCTCGAGATAATTAAAGATTTCCCATCCTGATCCCACTTCAAACCCTTGATTTGTTGTGGCATTGTATGGAGGGATGAAAATCCCTCCTTGCGTTGTTCCAATCAAGTCGTCTGTAAATGTTACATCTCCGAAGATTAAATCGTCACTTGCTTCGCCATTAATGTCATCATCGCCTGCGGCTATTAGTGATGTAAATCCGCTGATATCTCCCAGGACCTGCTCAAGTTGATCGCCAGATGTGACGTTAATGGCTTGACCACCTCCTTGGACAAGGCTGAGGTTGGCGAGCTGTGATGAACTAACGTCAATTCCTACCGCTTTGATGTCAAATCCTGGATTGACGTTGGAGTTTGTTATTAATGCACGTTCGTCAATGGTATCGTCGTTAGTGGTTCCGCCTTGATTCCAGTTTCCCTGAAAGTTGCCAATCGCGCGATTAATCTGGAATTGAGTTGTTCCAGTATTAACGTTGCTAGTGTTGCTTGTGCTAACGATATTTCCTATGTAGTTTGCATTGGGTTCTCCGTCTGATATGAAGATTACGGTGTTTTGATCTGTGTCGTTGGTGTCGAATGGATCTGGCTGGTAATTGTTGACCACCCCTGAACCATTCTCGTTGATCCACCCTGAAGCCCTTTGTAAACCGCCTTCGTAATTGGTGAATTGAGTATTTTGTAGGCCGGAGCGAATATTGTTTATAACAGTTGTGGCTGCCTGAACTACTGGCATATCATTCCCTGCTCCTGCTTGGAATTCAAAAACCCCGAGACTCTGCGCTCCAGTGCCAAATCTTACAATTTGAACTCTTGCGGCAGCTCCACTCTCGTCAATATCTTTAAGAAGGTCGATGACACTCCTTTGTAGAGCCTCCAGTCTTGAAATGGTTTGGCCGCCAAAGCTTATATTTTCACGGACCATGCTTGTTGATATATCAAGCACCAATGAGAGATTGACTTTTTGATTGACTCTTGATGAGCCACCGACGTCTCCAATTAAAATATCTTCCCCTGTTGTACCGTTGATGGTGCCAGATCCTGGGGGATTGATGTCGGTTTGAGTGATTAAATCGTAGTCAACTTCGTATGGTGTGCTTGAGCTAGGAATGTCATTGACATTTTGACCGACCTTTAGAACCGCTGCCGGTGTTGCTGCCGTCCAGGTGACGTCAAAGTCGGCGTCAACAAAGTCAAGATCTCCGTCTGTTAATTTGACGTTAAAGTTTAACGTTGTATCAGTTGCCCCGTCTATTGTTGCGTATTCTTGGACGGTGTAATCCGGCTGGCTTGGGTCGAGGGTGATTGTGAAAACATAGCCTGCGGCTAACGGGTCCGCTTGTTGGGCAGGCGTTAGTAAACTCCAATCGAGGGCTGTCTTTGTCGATGCAATCAGTTCTGTTCCATTGTTGATTAGGTAATAGCGAACGACATTTCCTCCACTTGTTATTCCAGCGTCATCACCATCAGTGATTCCAGTGAATGTCACTGACCCTAACTCGTCGGCCCCAGGATCAAGCGCTGTTGCTGTAGGAGTGTTCAAATCTCCTGTTTCAGCACTTGATCCGTCATTGTTGAGTGTTACATCTTCAGGCGTGAAGTCAGCTGGGCCGTCATCAAAGAACTGGAAGTTTCCAGCGACGTTGCCTGAGGAGACGTCTTGAGTGAGGAAATCGCCGTCGGAATCGGTGGTTTTGACATCAGCGGAGATTTTGATGTCGAGGGAGCCGTCACCGAGGGTGACCTTGTCATTCGGAGTGGTGCTGTAGGTGCCTTCTGTGACGGTGCCACCGTTGAGAGGAGGGACCCCAGTTGTGCCTGTGCCATCGGTGATGACGGAGTGTTCGAAGGCCTCGAACTGGGTCTGAGTGATTTCTCCAGAGGTCTGGTTGATGGTCAGAGAGAAGACCGGATTGCCGCTGGTGATGCCAGTTGAATCGGTACGGCCCTCGATGGTGCGTGAGTCAGGTGAGAGATAGGCGTAGACCGGAGTTGCAGCGTTATCGGAGAGTGTGAGCCCTGTTGTGAAAGCCCCATCAGAGCCGATGGAAGTGCCAGAGAGCTGGAAGGTGAAGCCACTACCAGCGGGATCAATGACAACGTTTGCGGGAGGATCTGAGTTATCGGCGCCGTAGTCGGGAGTGACGGCGTTAATGAAGGCGTTGGCGAGAGCGGCAGAGGTAACAGAGGCAGGAAGTGCCTTGTCATTGCCGTCGACAGCGTTGGGAGGGACGGCCGTTGTTGAGAGACCGCCATCACCGGTTTGGAGTGTGAAGCTGGCGAGAATTTTGGCGGGGACATCAGCAGCTTCTGCTGGGCCGTCATCAAAGAACTGGAAGTTTCCAGCGACGTTGCCTGAGGAGACGTCTTGAGTGAGGAAATCGCCGTCGGAATCGGTGGTTTTGACATCAGCGGAGATTTTGATGTCGAGGGAGCCGTCACCGAGGGTGACCTTGTCATTCGGAGTGGTGCTGTAAGTGCCGGGTATAACGGAGCCATCGGGATTCAGGGATGGCGTGCCGTTGGTGATGACGGAGTGTTGGAAGGCCTGGAACTGGGTCTGTGTGATTTGGCCGGTGGACTTGTTGATGGAGAGAGAGAAGACCGGATTGCCGCTGGTGATGCCAGTTGAATCGGTACGGCCCTCGATGGTGCGTGAGTCAGGTGAGAGATAGGCGTAGACCGGAGTTGCAGCGTTATCGGAGAGTGTGAGCCCTGTTGTGAAAGCCCCATCAGAGCCGATGGAAGTGCCAGAGAGCTGGAAGGTGAAGCCACTACCAGCGGGATCAATGACAACGTTTGCGGGAGGATCTGAGTTATCGGCGCCGTAGTCGGGAGTGACGGCGTTAATGAATGCGTTAGCGAGAACGTTTGAGGTGTCTGTATCAGCAAGTTGTTTGTCGTTGCCGTCTGAGAGACCGCCATCGCCTGTGAGCAGTTCGAGCCCACTGAGAATGGGTGAGACGGCGGAGGTTTCGGTTGGGCCGTCATCGGCGAACTGGATGTTTCCACCAAGATCGATCGAGGCATCGGCACTCAGACTTTGCCCGGATGCATAGGTGTCGGTGACCGTTGCGGTCAGCTGAATCTGGTTGTTAGCCAGAAACATTTTGTCGAGCAGTGTTGCTGCATTGCTTGTGGTTGTGTCAATCCCGTTGACGTGTTCAATGGGTAAGAACTGTTGGAATGTCAGTATTCCGTTTGAAGAATCAATCGATACGGTGAAGACCTTTGTGCTGTTATTGATGTTTGAAAGTGAAGTTGTCCCAATGATGACCCCATTATCTTCGATGATAAAAATGTCGTTGGTTCCGCTTTTTAGGGCCGCAGTTTGAGATTTCTCGTTGTCTCCATTGAGTTGTGTTCCTTCGGGAACCTTTAATTCGAGGCTGTAGGAGATGTCTCGGGAGATTAATCCCGGCGCATTGTTTGGTTTGACGGTGAAGTTGGCAGCAAAGCTGACGACAGCGATTGCTCCCAATCCTGTTGGGCCGACGATTGAAGGAACATTTTTAGCTTGATCATCGCTGGATTGAGCCCCAACAAAATTTCCGTTGTTCAGGCCACCATCGAAGACCAATACATCACCGAAATCCTTTGCGGTGATGCTTGGGTCTGTCGGCTCTGGCGACGGCCCAGGTGTCGGCCCAGGTGTCGGCCCAGGCGTCGGACCAGGTGTCGGACCAGGTGTTGGTGTTGGCTCCGGTGTGGGCTCTGGAGCTGGTTCGGGCGTCGGTTCTGGATCAAGCGCTTCCTGCCTGGCTGGGTCGTCATCGAATGGGACGCCATCAAGAATTGCCTGTGCCAGCACTGATGGCACCAAAACAACCACATCACCCGGTGCAAATGCCTGGTCTTCCGTCGGTAGATCACCCCCACCCAAGCCGGAAGGAGAGAGAAGCGGATCACCGGCAATCAGAACCCGAGCGTCTGGTGGCGGTAGCTGTTCAACAGTTTCTGAATACCCCAGATAGTCCGTGAGTGGCACCGGCGTGTAACCCTCAGGATTTGGGGTTTGGCCTGCAGCTTGATAATCCTGTGCAGATTTCAGTGCTCCCGCGAGCTGGTTGCTTGTTTCCTGGTCTTGGGCATTACCGAGGAGCTCTTCAAACATCTGCTGACAGAGGGATCTTGATCAACAGCTAGACGCGCCCTGTCTGCTCCCCTTACCGAATTACTGCTTGTGCGCAAGCGTGTTTGTGCCACTACTCTTTTGCGGTTCGCAGAGCCCTTGCTGCGCAGTCAGTTTCGCGGCTGAGAAGATTCTGAGACTTTCATGGGAATTAAGGGCTTTTGAGTTCAGGAGAGTTGAGTTACTTCTTGAGTTGGCTCTTAGTTTTTTCTCACTTTTTTCTCAGTCAGCCTCTTGGCATTCACTGGTGCGGTGCACTCTCAGTACCGATGCAGGGGCGCTGCGGATGCCCCAATCCGGTGGACTGTCTTCGCCATGGCTGGATGTGGTTTGAGCTGTTGGCTGCGCGAGGCCCTTTGCTGCCGTCGCTGACGACGGCCCTCATCCATGCCTTGGACCCTGGTGATTCCTTTGTTACGACTGCAGATCTGATCGTTTTTGCGAGGAACCACGTGTTGTTGTCGTGATCAGATCGCCCACCAGCATTGGGGACACAAGGTGCTTTCGCAACGAACGCAAGACGTCTCTTACGGTTTGGATCTGAATCGGCGTCAGCCCCTGGATCAGATCATCCATCAGCATGATCCAGTTGTCGCCGATCAGCTCTGGGGTTGTTGACCAAGGCTGGCCATGAAGCTCTATCACGCTTCACCGTCCATGCAGGGCTCGACAGGTGGCCGGCACTTCAATGTGTTCTTTGATTTCTATCCAAGGGCCCCTGCAGCAGATCAGCCATCCATGGCGTCAACACCAAATGAACTGCTTGGTGCTTCCACTGAGGCCTCCATCAGTGTCATGTCCAGTGCAGAGAACACCGATCCGGCATCAAAATTGCCCAATTCATCCTGATCCATCTCCAGGGCATTGGTTTCTGTTTCCTCGTTGATCAGGTCTTCGGCAATGGAGTTGAGAACCTGTTGCTCGATGCTTGAGAATTCATTGGCATCGAGCTGATTCTCATCTAAAAAATCACTGACGAGTGAATCGAGTTCATACATCAGATCTGCTTGCCTGGTTTCAGATCCGGGGGGCTCGTTCCCACCGTTTCGCGCAACCTCAAGAAATTGATCAACCAAATCCGAGATTGAGTGTGTGATGTCTTCTATTGAAGGATTAAGATTGGCCATGGCTCAAACAGCGGCGGAGGAATAGTCTTCCCCAACATCAGGTGAAATTGTCTCAAAGCTATCGTCCATTGAAATTTCAATCATTTCAACCTCAAGGTCGAGATCGTCTTCGCTGACTTCTTCAGTTCCGCGTTCATTCAATGTGGATTCTTCCCCTTCCATCTCATCTCCCAATGAATCCGATTCGGATTCCATGGACATCAGATCCTGTTCAACCTCGGCAGCTATCTCATTCCCCACAGGATTAGTTTCCAAGTACTGGTCAACTAACTCTGAAGTTGAGGCAGTGCTGGATGCGTCAGCCTCGGCAGCTGTCTCATCCTCCACAGGGCTTGTTTCCAGGTATTGGTCAACTAGCTCGGCTGTTAATGCAATGCCTGATGCTTCACCCCTCGCAGTTGACTCTGTCCCCAATTGATCACTTTGATTGTTGTTTGATGATTGATCCTCTTCCAGTACTGTTCTGGCAAAGGTTGTATCCTCTGCCAAACCCACCGAGCCGTCCTCATAGTTGATGTTCGCCTGGCCTAACACCGTGACATCGCCATCGGCATCGCTACGTTCTTGACTGGATTCCCTGTATGTTAAATCGATGCTTTCAATGCCTAGCTCTGAAAGTGTGAGGAGTTCCCCCTCATCAGTCTTTGCGTCAGAATTCAAGTCTTGCCAGACTGCAAAGTTGGCGAATTGTTCGTCTTGCTCACTCAATACACCATCTTGATTGGTGTCGAATACCTCAGCGACCGCTTCAAGATCAGTTTTGGCCTGATCACTCCATTCGGTGAAAGCAAATTCTTTGGTCTGATTGATCGTTCCAGATTGATCTGCATCAATCACCAGTAATCCATCATCAGGAGCAACCCAGGCGATATTGCTCACTACATTCGTTTCAACATCTTCAAAACTTTGACCTTCTCCACGAGATAGGTAGTTAATCTTGCCGTCGCTGTTCAAATCTATGCTGATTGGATTCACATTGGGAAGGATAGCTAAGAAACTCGTTTCTACGAATTCTTCGAGTGAAACAATCGTGAAGTTATCAATCCTCAATGTTTCGCTATTGGAGCTTGTGAGAACGTGAATTTCTACTTGAAGTTCACCATTTGTGTTAAGCGTAGCTTGAAAATTAAATTGTTGGTTGTTGTTTCCGGCAGGCTGGAGAACGGTCGATCCGTTGGCACGGACTCTGAATCTGTCATTTTGGCCGCCGAATGTTTCCCAGTTAGTTTGAGTTTCTGCGTCAAAACTTACTTCGACTTGTTTGCCTGCATTGTCTTGGCCAAATTCAAAGGTTTTGGTTGCTTCGCGGGAGTTCCCACTTCTTATTTCGAGTTCACCGTTATTGTTGATAATACCGCCCTGTGATGACCAGCTGCTATTGCTGTTCTCAAACTCATCTCGATATAGTTGCGTATTAGCGGGGATAGTGTTTGCGTTTGCAGTGCCCAGCTCGATATCGAATTCAATTGAGTCAATGTCATCGTCGCCATCTTTTACTTTTAGATTGAACTCAATATCTTCTTGTTGACCCGTCGCTATGATCTGCAGAGAATCATTCGCGGTAACGTCTGAATTGAGATTCAGGACGGCAACTGCGCTTCCTGCTTTAGAAATTGTCAGTTCAACGTTTTGTGCAGTCGCCCCCTGGGATATTACACCTGTATATCCTTGGGTTATAAACTCAATGTCATAGCCGGCCAGGGCGTTTATGCCATCAGCGCCGAAGTTCCATGAAGCTAGGTTTTGATTAGCATATGTTGCGTTTATGTTTTCAACTTGGATTAGCACCGCCCCAGGCAGTTGTGGGCCCGTAAGTTGCACATTGCTAATGCCTTCGATTGTTGCAATTTCACTTTTTTGAGTTGTTTCGCCGCCAACCCAGAATTCAAAGTCTCCGTTGGAGTCCAGGGTTCCTGTTACCTGTGCTGTATGGCTAAAGGTGAAATTTGTATTGACATTGCTTGGCGGGGCATAGGTAATTCCTTGGGTCGCTAAATTATCGTAAAACGGCTCGTCTTGAGGGTATCCTGTTGCTCCTGCGTTAGCGTTATAAAAGAAGATCTCATCGGCTGTTGCGCTTGATCCAGGCCCGCCATTTAAGCGCCAAGCCGCTTCCTGTATTGGGTTGTCTGGTATGAAAATGGACCAATTGTCATCGAAGAAGTTTGCAAACACATTGCCACTGCTATCCCCAACGCCGTCATAATTCCAGGATCCGCTGATCTCTACATCTAGGTCAATAGTTATTGTCTGGTTGGCGTATATGGAATCAAAGTTTAGTGCAATTCTGCTGAAATCACTGTAGTTGAAATTGGGTGTTCCGTCGATTTGATTGTCTCCTCTATCGTCTCCAACAACTACATTGAATTGCAGTTGCTGGCTTGCTGTAAATATCCCTGCATCGATCTCTGGGCCGTCATCACCGAATTGGATGTTGCCGCCGAGATCGAGAGAGGCTGTGGCTGTGGAGGAGGAATCGCCGTCGGAATCGGTGGTGGCTGTGGCGGAGGCGTTGAGTTGGATCAGGCCGTCGGCGAGCGAAGCGAGGTCTTCTGGGGATGAGATGTAGGCGCCGTTGTAGGTCTGTGGGAGTGGGTGATCAATCGCGAGGGATTGGGTCAAGGTGACCACGCCCGTCGTGGAATTAACGGCGAGGGTGAACGCGGTATTGCCGCCCGCGGAACCTGTGATTACACCGCCGGATTCGGAGAGGGTGATGGCGGTGCCGCCACTGGTGAGACCAGAGTCGGTCGGACCTGTGAGAGCGAGTGCATAGGAGACGGTGCTTGCGGAGCCAGGGCCATCGGCGCCGTAATCAGAGAGGTTGCCTGGGGTGAAGGCGGAGGAGAAATCAACTTCCGCAATGACAGGAGATGCGTTGGTGTCACCCGCGAGCTCCGCGCCGACGAAATTGCCGGCGGGGGAGAGGCCACCGTCGAAGGTCAAGGCGATGGGTTCGGTGCCGGAGACCACCAAGGTGGGATTGCCGGGGCCGTCATCACCGAATTGGATGTTGCCGCCGAGATCGAGAGAGGCTGTGGCTGTGGAGGAGGAATCGCCGTCGGAATCGGTGGTGGCTGTGGCGGAGGCGTTGAGTTGGATCAGGCCGTCGGCGAGCGAAGCGAGGTCTTCTGGGGATGAGATGTAGGCGCCGTTGTAGGTCTGTGGGAGTGGGTGATCAATCGCGAGGGATTGGGTCAAGGTGACCACGCCCGTCGTGGAATTAACGGCGAGGGTGAACGCGGTATTGCCGCCCGCGGAACCTGTGATTACACCGCCGGATTCGGAGAGGGTGATGGCGGTGCCGCCACTGGTGAGACCAGAGTCGGTCGGACCTGTGAGAGCGAGTGCATAGGAGACGGTGCTTGCGGAGCCAGGGCCATCGGCGCCGTAATCAGAGAGGTTGCCTGGGGTGAAGGCGGAGGAGAAATCAACTTCCGCAATGACAGGAGATGCGTTGGTGTCACCCGCGAGCTCCGCGCCGACGAAATTGCCGGCGGGGGAGAGGCCACCGTCGAAGGTCAAGGCGATGGGTTCGGTGCCGGAGACCACCAAGGTGGGATTGCCGGGGCCGTCATCACCGAATTGGATGTTGCCGCCGAGATCAAAGTCAGCAGTGGCGGTGGTTGTATCACCGTCGCCATCGGTGAGAGTGATGGACTGCTGAACGCTGAGTTGGCTGTCGGCGAGGGTCAGATTGTCATCGCTGTAGGGCTGAGCGGACTCAGGCCCATCAGAAGCACCAGCAGCAGTGGTGTGATCGAGATTTCTAAATTGTCTGACAGTAACTTTGCCGTTGTTTGTATTGATTTTGATTTGGAAGACCTTGGTGCTCGATCCCTCGAGGACTCCTGCGTATTTTGTGCCTGAATCGATTTCGCTCCAAACGACGTTGGTGCCATCGCTGGTCCAACCGGTTCCGGCGGTGCCGGAGAGATCGTTGACCTGTTTTCCGATGTTGTTGACATCGAAGACCAGCTGGTAAGTGGGTGTACCTAGTGAGCCGCCATCGGTCCCAGGATCTGAGGTGGTGGAGAAGACAGCCTGGACGTTTGCGGCGGCCAGTGTTGCGGTGTCAGAGTTGCCCGGGGTCGCAGGTATATCAATTCCGTTCCCACTATCAAATTGATAGTTGCCGTTTTTGGTGGTGTTTCCGTCGTAGGTGATGGCGACGCCAAGCGAGTTCTCGTCAGCGTCGATAGAGAGAATTGGCCCATCGTCCTGGATGGAGAAGACTGAGAAGCCGTCTGTGCTGGTGGAGCCACTGAGATCAGCTGTGCTCGAGGCGAAATCACCATCGGCATCCGTGACGGTCTGTTGCAGTCCGAGGGAGCCATTGGTGACGATGAGACGTCCGCTGTTGGCGGTGGGACCGCCCTCATCAAAATTGTTGGTGTCGTTGTGCCAGACGTTTTTCTGCTGGCTGAAGGTGACGCTGGTGCCTGTATTGGCGATGGTGAAGTAGCTGTCGGCTGCGTCCGTTGCGGCAGGGAGGACGCCATAGATGGTTCCGACGTCTCCGCCCGTGAGGGTGGAGCCTTCAACGAGGATCAGCTGCTCGCCTTGTCCGTAGCCATCGACAGTGGTTTCCGTATCTGTGGGATCGAGTGCATAGATGCCGGAGAGGATGTCCCCGGATTGTGAGGATGTCTGTGTGAGCGTCAGTGCGTAGGCGACAGAGCCTGGACCATCGGCGCCGTAGTCGACCTGAAGCCCAGCGGTTGCGGAGTTCGCATCGGTGAAGACGCCGGCGAGATCTGCCGAGGCGGTATCAGTGCCCGGGGGATTTTCTGCGTTTTCGCCGTTGGCGGTGTCTGCTCGATCGTCTCCGACGGGCCTGGTTTCGTCGAGGATGAGGCTGTCAGCGAGGGCTCTCAGAACAGCAGTGGGATTGGAGACGGTGCTGGAGATTGGACCGTCATCCCCGAACACGAAGGCGCTGGCGACATCAGCGGAGGTGACGGAGTCATTGGTGACGACGTCACCGTCAGCATCGGTGGTGGTGACGTCGGCGGTGATGGAGAGATTCAGACCACCATCAGCGAGGTCCACGCGATCATTGGAATATTCACCGTCGACGTTGGCCAGACCTGAGCCGTCTTTAAGAATGTTCGACTGCGCAAGTGCCTGGAGCTGAGTTTGTGAGACCTCGCCTGTGGCTCCATCAATCTGGATGGTGAAGGCAGTGTTTGCCGGTGTGATCGAACCGTTGGCATCTGTGCTGCCGGTAAGGGTCTGCCCGTCGGCAGACAGGTAGGCATAGACGATGGTGGTGCCATCGGAGAGGGTCAACCCTGTATCGACGCCAGTGGTGTTGCCTGTGGTGAGACCGGTTGTGGAGGAGGCGAACTGGAAGCTGGAGGCAGATTGCGAACCAGGATTATCAGCGCCGTAGTCGGGAGTGACGGCGTTGATGAACAGCTGAGCGACATCAATGCCATCGGCGTTATCGGAAGCGGGTAGAGCGGTGTCGTTGCCGCCGGGCAGCCCACCATCACCGGTGAGCAGATCGAGTCCGGTGAGGTCTGCGGTGACGGCTGTGGTTTCGAGCGGACCATCGTCGGCGAATTGAATGTTCCCGCCGAGATCAAAGAATGCAGTCGCTGTTTGGACATCACCGCTTATTGATGTTTCTGTAACCGTCGCGCTGAGGATGAGGGCTCCATTCTCAAGCAGCATTAAATCTAAATTCGTTGCTGCATTGCTCAGGGTGTTATCGATGCCATTGGTGTGATCAATGGGCTTGAACTGTTCAACAATGACGATGCCGTCTCTTGCTCCAACGCTGACTTCGAAGACAACATTTTGAGAATTACTGCTTGTATCGTTTGGATCAAGCGAACCGAAATAGCTGTTATTTGTTGCGTCGAAAATCAGGAAGACCGGTGAGCCGCCACTTGTGAGCGTTAGTTGATCGCCGTTGTTGAAACCCTGCGCAAAATCAATGCTGTAGTTAACGTCTTGTATTGCACCAGGAGCGGCACCACCGATACTGAAGTTGTTTGAGAAGTCGACTTTGGAAATGAGTGGGCTGCCATCCGAATCTTCCCGTGATTGCGTGCCAACAAAATTCCCGTTGATTCCACCGTCAAACGTTAAGAGCGTTCCGAAATCTTCAGCTTCAATCCTGAGGGGGACGGGATCTGGATCAGGAGTTGGTTCGGGAGTTGGTGTTGGATCGGCGTCGGCTGCAGGAGCCACTGCAGGATCGACATCCACGTCCAGGTCTTCAAGAGCCGCTTGAACGGCTGGGTCTTCGTCTTCGAACGCAACACCGTTATCGATGGCCGCTGCCAGCGCTTCCGGCACGAAAACCAGCGCACCCTCTGGGGCCAGTGCCAGGTCTGCCGCCGGCAGATCCGCTCCTCCCAATGTGGCGGGTACCAGAACTGGATCAGCCCCGCTGATGAGCACATCAAAAGCTGGTGGGGGTAGTTGTGTAAAACTTTCTGAAAATCCCAGGTAGTCGTTCAGGGGAACCCCTTTGAAACCAGCGGGAGTTGGGCTTTGGCCAGCACTTTGATAATTCTCTTCCGAACCCGAACCGACAGACAGCTGGTTTGACGTTTCCAGACTTTGGGCTTGGGCGTCGAATTCGAATTCCATTCGCTATCTCAGTGATCCTGATCAAAGATTACGAATGGTTCGCGAGTTTCCTCAATCGCATCAACCTCGCTTTTCAAGTTTGATGGCTTCACACCCTTGCGTGCAAAGCAAAGCCCTTGTGGTGCAGTTGTTTTCGAACCTGAGAGAATTCTTAGACTTTCGAATCAGGCTTGCTTTTTTGCCTCGTTAATTGTACTTTAGTCCCCTCTTAATTTGACTTTCAGTCTTCTCTCAGGCAGTTATCAGTTTCTCTCGCGGAACGCGGAACCGATGGTGCGGGTGAAGGGCTGAATGATGTACTGCAGCAGGCTGCGCTTTTCACCTTTGATATCCCCCACTAGTGGCATTCCCGCTTGAATGGGTAATTTTTTATTTCCAACTTTTATATTCTGTTCTTCGAGTTTCACCCGCGTTGCGTAGTAGTAACCGCCTGTCGTGGGATCCTGCACCGTGGTGCCGGCGATGGCACTCACCTTGCCCGGCACTGTTCCATAGGTGCTCGAATCAAAAGGCAACAGATTCACATCCACGTCCTGCCCTGTGCTCACAAAGCCGATGTCTTTGGAGGGAACACGTAGCTCAACAATTTTCTTGCCTTGATTCGGAACCACCTGAAGCACCACAGCCCCTGGGGCGACCACAGCTCCTGGGGCCTTGTAGCGCAGATCACTGATCACACCATCCACCGGAGACACGATTTTGGTACGTTCCAGCCGATCGCGAATTTGCTTGATGTTTTCGCTGATCACAGCCTCTTCTCCCACCAACTCAGCAATTTTCGAGTTGTTTTCGAAGGTCAGGCCTGACTTCAGCCCCCTGAGGTTGGCCTGGGCTTGAAGCAGTGCCTTTCGGGCTTCATTGCGCGCCCCCACCATCTCGGCCAGTTTTCCTTCCGCTGTGACTAACTGCAGCCTTGAGGAGGCACCAGAAAACAACAGTTCAGTCCACATCGCCACTTCTTCGCGCTGCAGCTTGATCTGCTCATTCAGCCCATTCACTTCAGCCTTCTTCTCCTGCACCGACGCTTCTGACGCAGCGATCTGATCGGCCGTGTTGTCCATGCGGCTCGTCAGCAACTCCTGCTGGGAGTTCTCCACACGCTCATTCGTTCCTGATGCATCGGCAATCTCAAGCTCCTTTTTGCCCTCGATCGCAGCTTGCAGCTGCTTCTGCTGGATGATCAGATTTTCCAGCTCCTGTTCGGAGGCGTCGTAGGCACTGCCCACCAGCTGGGGATTGAGTTCCAGCAACACCTGGCCTTTTTTGACCTCCTCGCCATCGAGCACATTCACTTTCGCCACGATTCCACCCTCAAGGTGCTGAACCACATTCACCGACCCCTGGGGCACCACCTCCCCGGAGGCCTCCACCACCTGGGTGATCGGTGTCAACGCTGCCAGGGGCACGAACAGAATTGCAGCGCCCCCCAGCAAGTAAAGGCTGAGGCGCAGGTAGCGATTGTCTGGTTTTTGTTCAAGATCAAGGGCCTGCGACAGCCTTTGCCGCCCCACCAGAGCATTGAGATCGGATTGCTCAAAGCCTGGGAGTTTCGTCAGCCACGAGCCCGGAGTTCCATTGGACCCTGTTGTGGCGAGCGCTGAGTCCTGGTTTGGGGTTTGATCGGTTGATGCTGAATCAGAGGAGCTGGTCATGGTGGAAAAGGGGTGCGATGTCGAAGTTGAGGGCGGATGCGGGTTGGTTTGTTGGTTGCGCTACGGGGTTCTTTGCTGCAGGCGTTGACGAAGATCCTCAGCCGTGCCTTGGAAACTGGTGACTCCTTTATCAAGAATGCAGATCTGATCCACTTTTTCGAGCAACAACTTGTTGTCAGTGGCGATCAGAACGCTGCGCAACTTGCCCGAAAAATGAGACTTACGGAATGTGGGCAGAACATCAATGAAGGTTTGGAACTGATCCGGCGACAGCCCCTGGCTCAGATCATCGATCAGCAGAATTGGGGTGTCTTTGATCAGCGCCTGGGCCAGGGATAAAAGACGCAGAACACCCTGCGGAAGCTGATAAACCACGGCTTCATCGAGGGACGTGGACAACCCTTCGGGCAACGACTCCAGATAATCCAGAATCTTCAACTCAGCCAGGATCTCGCGCACCTTCTTGAGGGTTGCATCCGGGTTCATGGCCTGAAGATTGGAGAGGATGGTGCCCGGCAGAAGTTCCGTGGTCTCCATCACAAAGGCGATGTTGTTCTGGATGAGGTCGGTGCTGAATTGCCGGTGATCACGGCCGTCGAAGAGGAGTGTGCCGCTGGTGAGTGGATAGATCTGATCGATCACCCGAAGCGAAGCGCTTTTGCCGCAGCCCGCCTTGCCGGTGATCGCCAGGATCTGGCCTGGGTCAATGGCGAGTGATGTGCGGGTCAGCACCAGGGCATTGTCACGGCCAAGACGGCTCGCAGCTGAATCGAGCAGCACCGCTCCGAAGAGACGTTGCGATTCATCGGCGGATTTGGGCCGGGATGTCTGCCGCAGCTTGAGGAACTGATTCAGCCTCGTGAACTGTTTGCGCATCGTGTCGAACCGCACCATGGCATTCATCAACTGTTGGAAGGGCGTGAACACCCTCCACACGAAAAACATCGCGGCGATCAGCGTTCCGAGCACCGCAGTGTTCGATGGGTCCGAGTAGGCGATCCACACCCCAGCTGCCAGGGTGAGCACCCCAGCCAGCTGGGCTGCCGTACTCACAATCACCTGAAGACGACCCAGTTGACGATTGACAAGCAGGGAGCTGGTGGTGCTCTGGGCCGACAGACCGCGCAGTCGCTGAAGCCAGACCCATTCCAGGTTCGACTGCTTGACTTCGAGGAATCGCCTCACCAGCTCTTGCTGAGCCTGGGCCACCCCGAGTTCACTGGAGAGATTCATCTCGGTGGCGATGTTGTAAAAACGTCCCAGCACCAGCACGAGCACTGCGGTGATGGCCATCAACACCATCGGAATCAGCACCAGCGGCCCTGCAATCAGATAGATCGCCGCGAGGTAGATCACAACAAAGGGGAAATCCAGCAGTGCCAGCGCCAAGGGTCCCTGCAGATACACCAGCAGGGCATCAAGATTGCGTTGTTGGTTCTGGAAATTTCGGGGACCCAGGACGGACACCTGGTTGGAGTCCAGTTCCAGGGTTTTCTCGACCAACCGCAGCCCGATGAGGGCGTCGATGCGTGCTGCCAGGCTTGCGAGTTCTCGGCTCCGCCATTGCCTCAGCAACCAGTCGGCGAAGAACAGCAACACCACACCGATGTACAGCCCGGTGCCCGTAAATCCACTTTCACTTGGAATCACCAGGTTGTAGACGGCCCGGATGTAAAAGGGCACCACCAGGGCCAGCAGCGCCATCACGAAACTGATGGCGTAGAGGAGCGTGAGCCGGTTGCGGAACCGATAAAGCACCTTCTGCAGCATCGAGCTGCGATCGGCGGTGGATGCTTCCTGGAACAGGATCAGATTGCCGCCTGCCCTGAGTGTGTTCAGCTCAAGACGGCCATCGGTGTTCGCTGCGATGACGTCTTCCTCATCGCCGCGGATCAGCACGTAGGCCTGCTGCTCAGGATCGACGTAGAGCGCCGGCAGGTTGTGGGTTTCCAGCTGTCGCCAGCTTTGAAGAGTCTCCTGGGTGCTTGTGTATCCCAGCCGCAGCATCAGATTGCGGGCATCGACCGCATCCATGCCGCGAGGATCGTTTCCGAAGAGCTCAAACAGCCGCTCTTGTCGGCCCGTCCAGGCCAGTTGTTGCAGCAGCAACCGAACACAGAAGGCCATCGGGGCCTCAGCTGTGAGGGTGAGATCCCGCACCAGTTGGGTGCGCGCGAGCGGTTTCGCCTGTTGCTGAGGGTTGATCGTCATCAGATGGCCTCCTTCAATGCTGCTTGCAGATCAACTTGTTGGTCGACAAGGCGCTCCATCACCAGGCCACCGCCTCCGATCAGCACCGTGATGTCG
Source organism: Synechococcus sp. KORDI-52 (assembly GCF_000737595.1). Taxonomy (NCBI): domain Bacteria; kingdom Bacillati; phylum Cyanobacteriota; class Cyanophyceae; order Synechococcales; family Synechococcaceae; genus Synechococcus; species Synechococcus sp. KORDI-52. The sequence goes on from NZ_CP006271.1 coordinate 1,377,322, forward strand.
CCATGGCAGCGCCGCAGAATCCGTTCCAGTGCATCCACGAAGGCTTTGCCGTAGGAGCAGTCGGTCAGATCCAACAGCAACACCTGAGGATGTCTGCTCAAGGCCGTCACCACCTGGGCCAAGGCCTGGGCATCGCGGGAGAGGCCACTGGACACGCTGCCTCCCATCGCCGTTGTGTACCCCTGGGGGAGATTTTTCACCTGCTGATCCAGGCCAGAAAGGTAAGACCAGAACAAGGCACCGCGTCGGTGGCGGCTGGGTTGAAAGCCGGTGAGGTTGTCCAGAAGTGTGCCGTCAAAAAAAGATCGCGCTGGATCGACGTAGGCCACATCCTGACGGAGCTGATCTCGCTGGAACTCCTCCACTGCAAGTCCGTTCAGCTCCAGTTGCTGCGTCGGTTTGATCTGAATCAGTTCAAGGAACAGCTGCCGTGCATCCAGACCAAATTGACTGTCCCGCAGCAGAACCGAAGCCCCGCGCTTGACGGAAACAATGGTTTGACCTGCCCGCTTGATGTTGAGTTCAGGCTGGGCCTTCATCTCGATCAGTTTCTCCCCGCCGCTGGGTTCAACGGGCAGTGCCATCAATGTGTCGTACTCATCTCTTGAGTGGGCAAGACGGCGATAACTGTTCCACAGCCCGATGGCTTGCTGCCATGGGGAGAGAATTTTGCCCAGCAGCAGTATCGAGGCTGCCAGGGCACCCACCGAGAGCCATCCATTCACCACCAGCACCGCTCCCCAGGTGACACCGGTGGCGAAGGTGATCTGACTCATCAAGGAGCCGAAGGCCTGATAGCTGCCGGAGAAGCTGTTATGAATCAGCCGTTGATGCGCCTGTTCCTCCTGGTAGCGCTCGTTGGCCACCAGCAATTGATCTCTCAGCCCATTGGCTTTGATCAGATCAGAAGCATCAATGAGCCGGTCTTGGTAGGTGCGCGTCTCCAGCTCGATTCGATCCCGCTGGCGGGACAACTGTTCGAAATCCCTGGAGAAAACGATGGCACGCAGGAGATACACCACGATGGCCAGCACGGCCACAAGACCAATGGTGCCGCCGATCAGAAACAGCACCAGGATGAACAACACTGAAAAGGCAAGGTCAATCGCGGTGGTCAGCGATTGCAGTGCGCTTTCATCCCGCAGCAGGTTGATGCTGGTGAGGCGCTGTAGATGCTGACCCGGGGCAATGCGCAGAAAATCCGGTAGCCCGAGTTGAAGGAAATGGGACACCGCTTCCAAGCGTTTGTGATGCTCGATGCGGGCTCCATCTGCTCCTGTTAGCTCCAGCCGGACTGATTTCAACCAGCCACCCAGCAACATCAGCACCACGACGACCGCCGAGAGCACGATCAGGCTGGACATCGATCCGGACGGAAGAATCGATGTGTAGACGATGTTGATGTAGAGCGGAGACGACAGCTCGAGGAGATTGATCAGCACCGAAGCGATCAAGATCGGTTGAAGCTGATATTCGTTCCAGTCGACATCCTTGAGCGACTGAAAATAACGGTTGTCTCGGGCTTCACGAACAAGCTCAAGGCAGAGACCGGGCAAGCGTTTCACGGCTTCGGTGAAACGTCTCATACCACGAAGTGTCCGACTCCTAAGGTCCGAGCCACTTAGGCTGGCCACCATTGATTCATCAGTTGTCGCTAAAAATTACATTAGCTTGAACGATAGTTGTCGCTTCCAAATTAAGGATTGCAACTCATTTGAGCCTGTGCTGACCCTTTAGAGAGGCGTCAGACATTTTTAAGCACTTGCTTAGATTTCTCAGCCATCCCTGACTAAGATAATCATACTCGGGATCAGCTCCTGTGATTCAGCTTCGCCTGCCGACTGAAAGTCACCATGTGGATCTAGTCGCCAATGATATGGCGGCCAACGTCTCATTTCAGGTTTTGGGTCCAAATACCGAAGTTGCCTTTGTTGAGGAGCTTATCTGTCAAGAATTCGGTTCGCTCAAGGTTTCGCCCAATCAATTGTTTGAATTCTTGAAGACGGATGCCTGGGTCAACGACATGTTCGGCCCTGTGGCACTGCTCCGTGGCGATTTAAATATCAATGCTGATCAACACAAAAAAAATCGTTTTCAAGACCAGCCACTCGGGATCAAGCTTGTCGAGGCAGGTCTTCTGAGCCAAAAGGAGCTGGATCAGCTTCTGATCGATTATCAACCCTTCGCTCAGCAACAGCGATTTGGTGAATTTCTCCGTCTTAACCTTGCTGTTTCGGCAGAGGTGATTGATTTCCTGCTCAATCCCGCAGCGTCCTTTGAAGACGGTTTTAACGAGAAGCGCCTCGGCGAAAGGCTTGTTGAGCTTGGCTTGATTAACGCATCCATCTTGGATCAAGCTCTTGAGCAGCAAAAAACCAGCGGCCAGCGTCTGGGTGAAATTCTGTATGAGGCTGGCGCTCTCTCCCCACAGGCAGCCAAATTCTTCTCAGATGTCCATGTTGATCAAGCTGGTGTCATTACGTCTAAAGGTTGATCGAGCAAGATTTAATACTTGTTTTTTGAATCTTTTTTGTCGTTTAAGAGTTTCTTCTTGTAGTCTCCTCGAGCCGGTTGAGTTTCCTCCGAGTATTTTCTACAATTTCGTTTCCAAAACTTGACCTAGCGATACCGCTGCCGTTTGCCTGGGGCTGGCCAAGACTTCAAATTCTTTGACTTTGATGGCTTTCGACCAGAGCCATCCTTGACCTTCGTCTACTCCAAATCGTCGGCATAGTGTGAGTTGGGATGCTGTTTCAATGCCTTCAGCACACACGGTGACATTGATGCTGTGGCTTCCCGCCACCAGCCATTCTAAAAACTTCTGCTTTGTGTCGCTGAAATCAATTCCTTTGATGATTTCCTTGTCGACCTTGATCTTGGAAAAATTAAGATCAAGCATGTTTTTCAGGGGGGAAATTCCTGAACCAAAATCATCTATTGCAATTTCATGTCTATCGCTCAGGTATTGAAGGAATTCAAGCTCGTTAGATTTCATCACGCACTTTTCTGTCAGTTCTATTTTTAATCTTTTGCCAATTTGTCTTCTGATTCTGTCCAGGTCTTCAACTTCTTTGGACAGGGTTTTCATGAAGTTCTTTCCATCACCCATAAATTTGGGAGATATATTGATTGAAAGCCAGACGCTCGATTGAATTCTGCTGAGTAAATTTAAGCTCAGTAGAAATGCTTGTTTTGTTACTTCTAAATTCAAGGTTGGATCATTGTCTAGCTCTTCTAAGATTTCTTCTGTTAAATTTTTGCCATCTGGACGGTAGAGAAGTTCTCCTCCGCATACACGGTTGGTCTTGATATCGACAATCGGTTGTATTTTAAAATTCTTGTTGTATAGCATCTATGCGGCCCTAGGGTAGTGTTGCTCTACTGTGTATCTTTTTACATTACCTCGGGATTTTTCTTGTTGCAGGAGAGGGCGATAATTTTTTAAGTATTCGCGCAGAAATTTTTCTTTTTGGGTCATTGCGAAAGAATTTTGATAAGTTTAGTTCGCGCTTTTTGGGGTGCTAGTGATTTTCAGCTTAGTTTTATTTTTCGGTTAAGTTCTTTGCTCCATGGCCGGACCATGGGCAAGCTTCCGCGCTGTGGATTGATGCTTCTTCGATTGAGGGGCCGATTCTAGGGATGTTCGCTGGACTTTCGGAATCGTGCTGACTGATCACACGCCCTGTTCCAATTCTTGTTGTTTGATGCGTTGACCTCTTGGGTTTTGACTATCTTTTGATGCCGCAGAATTTTTTATCTTTAATTCTTGCTTTAGATTATGGCCTCTTTTTGAGAAGAGAGAAGAGCTTTCCGTTCCCAGTTGCTGCAAGCGATTTTGTTGTTGATGAGTAAGTGCCCGGATGAGTTGACGCTCGTAAACAACATTTTTTCGGGTTTTAGTAGGTGAATATTTCGTTCCCAAGAGTTGTACGCTTCTTTGTGAAATTTCTGAGCCAGTTCGACTGTCTTGAAGCCGAGGTTCTGCTAATTGTTCGAGATTCTGCGTTGGCTTCCCTTGGAGCGAACGCGTTCCAAGAGTTGATTGGAGTTGCGTCTGAAATCTGTGTACACAGTGTTGATCAGGATTCTCTTGAATCGTCTGAACAGTGGATTGCTGAGATAGCCTGAAATCATTAGGTCGCATATCTCTGGATCAGCCATCTGCGATTGGGAGAGAGGTGTATTTGTTTTTTGTCTGATGCTTTGCCTGTAGGGCTTGGTCGCCGCCGTATGACCCAGCTCCCTTACCACCCCTTTGAGATCAATGTGCAGGAGGCATGAGTCTGGTGGGGACGGATCGCGTTTCAGTTGTCTCAGGTGAGCAGCCTGAAAGATTGATCCATGCGTGATGGCATCACCGTATTCATCGTATTCCTCGAAATCTGGGCTCGTGCAAGTTGTTAAAAATTTCTTGTGAAAGTTTTCTCCAAACAGATGAATGTTGTGGCGATATGCTGATTTGATGATGGTTGATTTTCCAGAGCCGGGGCATCCGGCAACAATAAATAAGGTGTCTAGCTTCTCTTTTTTTGGATGTTTTCTAGAGCAATGCTTTTTGAATGGGTTATTTATGAAAAGCATTGTTTTGGCTTGGGATTGATTTTATTTCCGGGATAGATGTTTTCTTGGCTTGGAAAGTGGCGACTTAAGTTTTCATTAGCCGAATCTTAACCTTTTTCCGACCCATGGGCCCGTTCCCTTGCGTCACCCTGGCCAGAGTGCCGAGGCCATGCGGAGCGTCTGACTGATGGGGCCCACATCGTGTACCCGCAGCACGGCAACACCCGCTTGAGCGCATCGGCACGCCACGGCGGCTGTCCCCCAGAGCCTGGCTTTCGGTCTCGGTTCATCGAGCACGGCGCCAATGAAGCGTTTGCGTGAAGGGCCGATCAACACAGGCCGTGGTCCTTCGGTGAGCTTTTCCAGATCCCTCAGCAGTTGCAGGTTGTGCTCGTGGGTCTTGGCAAAACCGAGCCCCGGGTCCCAGATGATCTGGTTCTCCTCCACCCCTGCCTGGCTGGCGGCCTCGCTCCGCTCCAGCAACGCCTCTTTCACGTCAGCCACCACATCGCTGTAAGCCGTGAGCTGGTCCATGGTTTGGCTGTTACCGCGGCTGTGCATCAGCACCACTGGACAACCTGCATCGGCGACCACCCGCAGCAGATCGGGGTCTCGGCTGCCACCGCTCACATCATTGATCCAGTTGGCCCCGGCTTCCAGTGCTTTGGCAGCCACCGGTGCCAGAAACGTGTCGATGGAGATCAGGGCCTCCGGACAGTGCTCACGGATGGCCTTCAGTGCCGGCAGGAGGCGGCGCAACTCTTCTTCTGCACCAACCTCCTCCGCGCCCGGACGGGTGCTTTGGGCCCCCAGGTCCAACACGTCGGCCCCCTTGCTCAGTTGCCGCTGCGCTTCTGTAAGGGCCCGTTCGCTCGCTAAAAATCTCCCTCCATCACTGAAGGAATCGGGGGTGACGTTGATCACCCCCATCACTGCTGTGCGTTGGCCCCAACCCTGAGGCCAGCCGCCTGCATCAAGCCACTTGGTAGTTGGCAATCCGTCCAAAGCTTTCTGGTTCTAAGGAAGCACCCCCCACCAGCACTCCGTCGATATCACTCATGCTCATCAACTCATCAATGTTGGAGGGTTTGACCGACCCGCCGTACTGGATCACCAGATCAGGGGAGCCCACCCAGCTGCGGATCAGGCCACAGATGCGGTTGGCTTCCTCGGCCTCACAGGTTTTGCCTGTGCCGATCGCCCAGATCGGTTCGTAGGCCACCACCAATTTCTCGGCATCGAGACCCTCAAGGCCCTGTTCAATCTGACGACGAATCACCCGTTCGGCTTCGCCGCGTTCTCGCTGCTCATCGCTTTCCCCAACGCAGACGATCGGAATCAGACCGTTGGACTGGGAGGAGCGGGCTCGATGGTTGATCTGCTCGTCGCTTTCACTGAAATATTTCCGCGGTTCGCTGTGCCCGACGATGGTGTGGGTCACCCCATGCTCTTTGAGCATCGTAGGAGAAATCTCGCCGGTGAAGGCGCCTTGTCCTTCCCAGTGAACGTTCTGGCTTGAGAGGCAAAGACGGGTGTTCTGACTGAGTTCCGCCATGGTGGACAGCGCTGTGAAGGGTGGTGCCAGCACCAGGTCGCGGTCGTCAGGCGTGTCAGCAACCAAAGGCAGGAAGGCCTCCATGAACTCCCGCGACTGGGCACAGGTCATGTGCATCTTCCAGTTGCCAGCGATCACCGGTCTGCGCACGCCTTACGTCCCCATGGAATGTGGCAGCCAACTTACGGCCCGATCGCGTTTTCACTCTCCACAACGGACTCCTCCCCAGAAAGCACAACCCGATCTCCCGGGGACAGCTGACGTCCTCGCCGGGTTTCAACCCTTCCATTCACCTCCACCTCACCCATCTGAATCCGTTGCTTCGCTTCTCCGCCGGTGGAGACCCAACCCTTCCATTTCAGGAACTGATCCAGCTTCATCGGAGAGAGTTCTGAGCTCACCATTGATACTGTGCCGCGATGCTGACCCCATCCCAGGCCGGTTTCCGCCGGCTGCTGCCGCTGCTCCGCCCCCACCTGCGGGAATTGATCTGGGGGGGCGTCTGCATGTTGGTTTACGTCGGCAGTTTTCCGCTGCTCGTGCAGTTGGCCGGGGACCTGTTCCCCGCCCTGGGATCGGGTGATCTTGCGCGTGTGCTTCAGCTGATTGGGCTGGCCCTGCTGATCTTTGCTGTTCAGAAAATCGCCCAGTTCGGTCAGGACTCCCTGCTTGCCGGACCTGCATTGCTGGTGAGCCAGGACCTACGGCGCGACCTGTTCCGCCGCCTGCAGACCGTGGAGCTCGGTGCATTGGAGAAGCTCTCGGCCGGTGACCTCACTTACCGCTTCACGGAAGACGCTGATCGGGTCAGTGAGGTGTTGTACAAAACCATCCACGACACGGTCCCCAGCGTTCTGCAGCTTCTCGCGGTGCTCGGGATGATGCTGTGGCTCGACTGGAAACTCACGCTGGCCATCCTGTTGCTGGCGCCGGTGATTGTCTGGCTGATCAGCTTGTTTGGTGCTCGCGTGATGGCGGCCACCGAACGCAGCCAGAACAAGGTGAGTGAACTGGCCGGCCTGCTCGGAGAGGCCATCGAGGGTCTGCCCCTGGTGCGTGCTTTTGCGGCTGAGCCCTGGTTGCAGGATCGCTTTGAGACCGAAATCGACCAGCACCGCCAGGCCCGCCACCGCACCTACAGCCTCGTGGCGCTCCAGCATCCGGTGGTTGGCATCATCGAGGTGGTGGGCCTGTTCGCTGTGTTGGGCCTCGGCGCCTGGCGGATCCAGACCGGTGATCTGAGCATTGCCGGCCTGAGCAGTTATCTGACGGGACTGATCGTGCTGATCGATCCGATCGCCCACGTCACCAACAACTTCAATGAATTTCAGCAGGGTCAGGCGTCGCTGAGGCGTCTGCGTCAGATCGAGCGCGAGCCCCAGGAGGCTGCCGATCCCGTCGATGCACAGCCCATCGGTGCCTTGCGGGGAGATCTGGTGTTCGATCACGTGAGTTTTGGTTATGACCCTGCCGAGCCCGTTCTGCATCAACTGGATCTGAGGGTGGACGCTGGGCAGGTGCTGGCCATTGTTGGCCCCTCCGGTGCCGGGAAAAGCACGCTCCTGTCGCTGTTGCTGCGGTTCAACACCGTGCAACAGGGTCAGATTCGTCTTGATGGAACGGATATCAGCCTGATGCGTGCCCGTGAGCTGCGTCGGCAGGTGGCCCTGGTTCCTCAGCGCACAACTGTGTTCTCCGGAACCATCGCTGAAGCGATTCGGTTCGGGCGGCGTGCGACGGATGACGAGGTGCAGGAGGCGGCACGGTTGGCCAATGCAGACGATTTCATCCGTGCCTTACCCCATGGCTATGACACCCTGCTGGAGGAGCGGGGCACCAATGTTTCCGGTGGACAACTGCAGCGGATCGCCATTGCCCGGGCGGTGCTGGGCAATCCAGCCCTTCTGCTCCTCGATGAAGCCACCAGTGCCCTCGATGCTGAAGCCGAGGCGGCGGTGCAGCTCGGTTTGAAGCAGGCGATGAAAGGCCGAACGGTGTTGGTGATCGCCCACCGTCTGGCAACCGTGCAGGAGGCCGATCGCATCGTGGTGCTTGAGCAGGGTGCTGTGGTGGATCGGGGAACCCACGATGCGTTGATGCAGCGCGGAGGGCGTTACCGCGAGTTGTGCGAACGGCAGTTCATTCGCGATCGGCAAAAGTCCTGAATTCTTCTACGATCTTCCATGGGTTCAACGCCATCCCGGCAACACCGATGACTGACTCTGCAGCCAACAACCCTGTCCTGACGTTTGAGGGCAAGCGTTACGACCTCAATACGCTTCCCGATGAGCTCAAGGAGCTTGTGCGAGGCATGCAGGTCGCCGATGCACAGCTGCGGATGCATGAGGACACCCTCAAGGTTCTGGCTGTGGGGCGCCAGAGCTTGGCGATGCAGCTCAATGAAAAGCTGCAATCAGTCACTCCCTTGCCGGATGCTCAGGGCTGATTTCACAGACAGGTCATGAAAAAAGGGGGCCAAAGCCCCCTTTTTTCATAGGGAGATGTTCCTGGCTCAGTCGCTGAAGGCGTAGGCCCTGGTGAGTTTGATCACGGTTCCGGACAGCAGGATCAAGGCGATCAGGTTGGGCAGAGCCATCAGGCCATTGAGCGTGTCGGCAATCGACCAGACCACGCCGCGATCTCCGGCGACAGCGCCGATCACGATGACCGCCACCCAGACCAGACGGAAGGGGATCACGGCGGAATCGCCGAACAGATAGGTGGTGCAGCGTTCGCCGTAGAAGCTCCAGCCCAGAATGGTGGTGAAGGCGAACACCACCAGTCCCAGAGTGACCACCACACCACTGCCGGAGATGCCGGAGTTGAAGGCTGCAATGGAGAGTTCAGCGCCACTCAACCGTTCACCTGCTGCATCAAGGACCTGATTGGCTTTGGTGGTGATGATCACCAGAGCGGTCATCGTGCAGATGATCAGGGTGTCGATGAAGGTGCCCAGCATGGCCACCGTGCCCTGGCGAACGGGGTCGTCGGTTTTGGCAGCAGCGTGAGCAATGGGGGCGCTGCCAAGGCCTGCTTCGTTGGAGAAGATGCCCCGTTTAAATCCCATCAGCACGACCTGACCAAGAGCACCGCCTGCGGCTGCTTTGCCGGAAAAAGCGTTGGAAAAAATCGTGGCAAAGGCTTCAGGCACGCCTCCCAGATTGAGCAGCAGCACCTGCAGGCATGCCGCCACGTAGAGGATTGACATCAACGGAACAATGGCGGACGCCGCATGGGCAATGCGCTTGATGCCGCCGATCACCACAGCGAAAACCAGCGCCGCCAGAACGATTCCGGTGACCAGCTTGGGGATGCCGATCATGTTCAACGCAGACGACACCTCAAAAGCTTGCACCCCATTGCCGATCCCGAATCCCGCCAACATGCCGAAGAGGGCAAACAGCCCTGCCATCCAGCTCCAGCCGCTGCCAAGGCCATTGCGTATGTAGTACATCGGGCCACCGACATGGTTCCCTTCCCCATCGGTTTCACGGAACTGAACAGCGAGGACGGCCTCGGAATATTTGGTCGCAATCCCGAAGATGGCGATCACCCACATCCAGAAGACCGCTCCAGGGCCGCCAACGGCGATCGCACCGGCAACTCCGGCAATGTTCCCCGTGCCGATCGTGGCCGACAGGGAGGTCATCAACGCCTGGAAGGGAGTGATTTCACCCTCGGCTTGGGATTCCGCGGGACGGAGCATCATCGCGAAGCCGTAACCCAGCCGATGCAGCGGCATGAAACGCAACCCCAGCATCAGAAGAATGCCTGTTGCAGCAATCAGAATGACGGTGGGCCACCCCCAGACGACGCTGTTGATCGGACCATTGATCGCCTGAATGGTCGACTCGACTCCGCCCATACTCCACAGGAAGAATGGGCGGATGGTCTCATAGCCGGTTGGAACCGGCAATCCACTTAAAGCGATTCGAGACCTTCAAAGCGGAAGGTCTGGTGTCCCGCGGGGGTGTCGCCATGGGCTGCGGTGGCAATGACCCGTTCGGTCAGCACCCAGGGGCCATCCCCGGGCAGGGCAGCAAAGGTGTCCCGGAAGCTGCTGCAGCCGCCCCGTGCTTCTCCCGTTGCGGGGTCGGCGTACTGACTGGTGTAGGTGTGGCTGAGGTAGCCCGCACCCGTGTCGGTGACATCGGTGGTGTAGATCGTCACGACGGTGCCGTGGATGTGCCGGTGCACCATGGTCACCACGTCATCTTTGATGCGGTACCTGTCGCCCTCTCCCTTGCCACCGACGACAACTTCCGTGCCCACATCGTTGGTGTCACCGGCGGTGAAGGTGTTCTCACCATGGGTCTGCTCGAAGCTGCGGCGCACCCGATGGATCGCCACTTCCCAGAGCTGGGAATTCACCGCCTTGAGAATCGCTTCGTCCTCAATGCCGTCTACCTTGGCCTTGAGGTCGGCTCCGATTTCAAACTGGCCCTCGACCCGTTGATCGCCCTGCTGCCAGATGCAGCGGCCGCGGTAGCCGGTGAATCCAGGAGCCCAGGTGTAGCGGTTTTCGTAGGCGCGACGGAAGTCATCACGCAGATCGCTTCCTGGTTTCACGGGAACGGAGGCTGTCACAGCGGTGTTGTTGCTGCTGCAACCCTACCGATGGCTTAACGCTGCATGGCGTGAACGTCCTGCAGGGCATGGATGCTGAGGCTGGGCTGTTGCTGGAGCGCGGAGATCGCCTCCACCGCCGCCCGCGCGCCCGCCAGGGTCGTCACCGTTGGCACCGCGTAATCGAGCGCCGCCCGGCGCAGGTACTTGTCGTCATGGGCGGCTTGACGGCCGATTGGTGTGTTGATCACCAGCTGCACCTGATTGGAGCGGATCTGGTCCTCGATGTTGGGTCGCCCCTCATGCACCTTGAGGACGGGTTGAACCTTCAATCCCGCGTTGGCGAGCGCTTGGGCGGTTCCTGAGGTGGCCGTGACCGCGAACCCAAGTTCGATCAGTCGCGCCGCGATCGGCACCAGTGCCTGCTTGTCGCGATCATGGGTGGACAGGAAGACCGTCCCTTGGGTGGGAAGCGCTTCGCCAGCACCGAGTTCGGCTTTGGCATAAGCCATGCCGAAACTGTTGGCCGATCCCATCACCTCACCGGTGGAGCGCATTTCCGGCCCCAGCACAGTGTCGGCTCCCGGGAAGCGCCGGAATGGCAGCACCGCTTCCTTGATCGATTGCAGCGGCGGCTTCGGCTCATGGGTCAAGCCGATGTCGTTGAGGGTTTCCCCCGCCATCAGACGGGTCGCCAGTCGCGCCAGAGGTTGACCTGTGGCCTTGGCGACGAAGGGCACGGTCCTGGAGGCGCGGGGGTTGGCTTCAATGATGTAGACGACTTCCGAACCATCGGTGTTGCGCTGCACGGCGAACTGGAGGTTGATCAGTCCACGCACCTCGAGGGTTTGGGCGAGGGATCGACTCCAGTCGCGGATGGTGTTCAGCGCCGCCTCCCCGAGGGAGACCGCGGGCAGACAGCAGGCGGAGTCTCCGGAATGGATTCCCGCCGGTTCGATGTGTTCCATCAGTCCACCGACGATCACGGCACCGGTGTGATCGCAGAGGGCATCCACATCCACTTCAACGGCGTTCTCCAGGTACTGGTCAATCAGCACCGGATGGTCGGGCTCCACCTGCACGGCTTCGCGCATGTAGCGGTTCAGTTCCTCTTCGTCGAACACCACCTCCATGGCCCGTCCGCCTAGCACGTAGGACGGCCGCACGACAACCGGATAGCCCACTCGTGTGGCGACGGCCCGTGCTTCCTCCTCGCTGCGTGCCAGGCCATTGCGGGGTTGGCGGATGTCCAGGTCGCGGAGGATGGCTTCGAACTGTTCGCGGTCCTCGGCCCGGTCGATCGATTCCGGCGATGTTCCCCAGATGCTGGTGCCCGTGGCGCGCCCCTCCTCACTGTCCAGCCAGCGCAGCAGCGGGATGGCGAGTTTCAGAGGCGTTTGTCCCCCGAACTGCACCACCACGCCATCGGGACGTTCCGCTTCGATCACGTTGATAACGTCCTCCAACGTGAGTGGTTCGAAATACAGGCTGTCGCTGGTGTCGTAATCGGTGGACACCGTTTCGGGATTGCTGTTCATCATCACGGTGGTGATCCCCTGGTCCTGCCCGGCAAACGAGGCATGACAGCAGCAGTAGTCGAATTCGATGCCCTGCCCGATTCTGTTGGGCCCGCCGCCGAGAATCATCATCTTGCGGCCGCCCTCGCGGCGACTCACCTCAGTCGAAGCGGGAAGGGGTTGGAGGGATCCGTCCGCCTGCAAGGTCTGCAAGGGGCGCTCGTAGGTCGAGTAGTGGTACGGAGTGGACGAAGCGAACTCAGCAGCGCAGGTGTCGACGGTTTTGAACACGGCCCGCACACGGAGCTGATGACGCCGCTGACGCACTGATAATTCGTCGCTGTTGGTGTGCCAGGCGATCTGTCGGTCTGAAAAACCCAGCTGCTTGGCTTCAAACAGGTTGTCGGCATCGAGCTGCTCGAGGCTTTTGCCTTGGAGCAGCCGTGTTTCGGCATCGATGATGCGTCGCAGTTTGGCCAGAAACCAGGGATCAATCCGGCTGATTCGATGAATCTCGTCGTCGCTGCGTCCGCGAACCATGGCCGTTCGCACGCTGAGGATGCGCTCCGGTGAGGGGGTCCTCAGCTGACGATCCAGCTCACCGTGGCTGAGCTCCGGTTCCTCCCGGTCGCCTCCCCAGCCCGACAACCCTGTTTCCAGGGATCGCATGGCTTTCTGGAAGGATTCTTCGAAGCAGCGGCCGATGGCCATGGCTTCGCCCACCGATTTCATCGATGTGGTGAGCACGGCTGGACTGCCGCGGAATTTTTCGAAGGCGAAGCGGGGGATTTTGGTGACGACGTAATCGATCGTCGGCTCGAAGCAGGCCGGCGTTTTGCCGGTGATGTCGTTGAGGATTTCGTCGAGGGTGTAGCCGACGGCGAGGCGCGCGGCGATCTTGGCAATGGGAAAGCCGGTGGCCTTGCTGGCCAACGCCGATGATCGGCTCACCCTGGGGTTCATCTCGATCACTACCACGTCGCCGTTGTCTGGGTTGATGGCGAACTGGATGTTGCTGCCGCCCGTTGCAACACCGATCTCGCGAATGATGGCGATGGACTGGTCGCGCAGCCGCTGGTATTCCCTGTCGGTGAGGGTCTGGGCCGGGGCCACTGTGATCGAATCCCCTGTGTGCACCCCCATCGGGTCCAGGTTTTCGATGCTGCAGACGATCACGACGTTGTCTGCCAGATCGCGCATCACCTCTAGCTCGAATTCTTTCCAGCCCAGGAGCGATTGCTCGATCAGAATCTGAGACACCGGGCTGGCCTCGAGCCCGCTCTTGCAGATCGCGGCGTATTCCTCGGGGTTGTAAGCAATGCCCCCGCCACTGCCACCCAAGGTGAAGGCTGGTCGGATGATCCGGGGGAAGCTGCCGATCGCCGCTCCAACGGCTTCAGCTTCCTCCTGCGATGAGGCGATTCCTGAAGGACAGACCTTCACGCCGATGCGCTCCATGGCCTGCTTGAACAGCAGACGGTCTTCCGCCTTCTGGATCGCCTTGAGGTCGGCACCGATCAATTCAACGCCGAAGCGCTCCAGCGTTCCGTTTTCCGCCAAGGTGACCGCCAGGTTGAGAGCGGTCTGCCCCCCCATCGTGGGAAGCAGCGCATCCGGCCGTTCCTGTTCGATCACTCGGGAGACGACGTCCGGCGTCAGCGGTTCGATGTAGGTGCGATCCGCCATTTCCGGATCGGTCATGATCGACGCCGGATTGGAGTTGATCAGGATGACGTCATATCCCTCAGCTCTGAGGGCTTTGCAGGCCTGGGTTCCGGAGTAATCGAACTCGCAGGCCTGGCCGATCACAATCGGACCAGATCCCAGCAGGAGAATGCGACGCAGGTCAGACCGCCTCGGCATGGGAAATCGTCCTTTGCCAAACAGCTCAAGCCTCTCACGTGGCCTCGCCCCGGCTGGTGGACTCGGCCTCGCTACCGTGAAGACAGATCAGCACCCGAGTTGCGATGAGTGAGCTCCAGCGCCTGAAGGGGCTGCTGCCACCGGAGATGCAGAGCTGGGTGTTCGTTGAATCAGCTGCTGCAGTCGATCCCCCGTTGATCACCCTTGAGGAGATCGGTCGGGATGAAGTGGAGATCCAGGTGGACCTCGACGAATGGGACGCCCTCGCCCTGGACCACCGCAATCTGCTCTTCTGGCATGAGGTGGGCCGGATTCAGAACGACACCATTCCCCGGGATGGCTGGGAGATGGCCGCTCTGGCCATCGGCCTCGGTGGTGCCATCGGCGAATTGTGGGTGCAAGACGGCCTGCTGCTGATGATGGCCCTCGGCCTCTCCGGCTTTGCGGGATACAGGCTGTATCTGAAGAACAATTCCGAAAAGCGTCTTCAGGACGCCATCAGTGCTGATGAACGCGCCATCGATTTGGCGTGCCGGTTTGGTTACAGCGTGCCCAACGCCTATCGGAGTCTGGGGGGGGCGCTGAAGGAGTTGGTCGAAAAGACCCGTAAGAAGCGGCGCCGCAGTTATTACGAAGATCGTCTCGAGGCGCTGCGCAAGAGTGCCAGCAAGGCCAGAGCTGAAATGGCTCAACAGGAGGGCTCACGCAGCTCCGTTACCAGCGAGAACGTTTATGGATAGCGAGAAGCTCGCCGAATTGGTGGCCGATGCCTGCGATGACCGCAAGGCCACCGACATTCGCTTGATCCGCGTCGATGAGGTGTCCAGCCTGGCCGATTGGATGGTGATCGCCGGTGGTCAGTCCGACGTTCAGGTGCGTGCCATTGCCCGGTCGGTTGAAGACCGCCTGGAGACGGAGGCAGACCTGCTTCCCTTGCGCAAGGAAGGGCTGAATGAGGGTCGCTGGGCTCTTTTGGACTACGGCGATGTGATCGTTCATGTGCTGATGCCCGATGAGCGCGGTTACTACGACCTTGAGGCGTTCTGGAGTCACGGTGAAAGCCGAACCTTCTTACCGTCGGTGAAGTAGCCGCTTGACCCATGACAGAAGCGGCGTCCTGCCCTGTTCCTCCGGAGCAGCGGCCTCTTGAGGAGTTTCAGCAGCTCTGCGAGTCATGGTTCTTCTCCTGGCCAGCGGGCCAGGAACCTCGCCTGAGCCAACGCCTTGCCGGCTTTTGGTTTTTGATGCTGCCGGTATGCAGCCTGATCGCCAGCGGTAGTTGGACGCTCAAACAGGATCCACCTCGGCTGGTGGCTGCTGCAGCTGTGGCCGCCCTGGTGCTTCCTCTGCTACTGCTGGTGCGGCAATGGTTGGGATGGACCTATGTCATGAAGCGTCTTCTGCGGGAATCCGTCGACTACGAGGAATCCGGCTGGTACGACGGGCAGACCTGGGAAAAACCCCTGTCCTGGCGCGAGCGGGATCTGCTGGTGGCCCGTCATGAAGTTCGTCCGATTCTGGGGCGTCTGGGCCGTGCGATGGCCACGTCGGCGGGTTTGATGCTGGCTGGGGCCAGTCTCTGTCAGGCTCTTTGAACCAATCGGGGTGACCGATGACTTTGCCCTCGGGCTTCAGCCCCGCAGCCCGGTCTGGATCAGCGCCTCTTGAGGTCAGCCTCCGACGTGGATCGATCATGGAATCGGTGCATCGCGTCCATGCCGTGGTCTGCGATGGCCGTGGTCGGGTGCTGATGTCGGCCGGCAACGTCGGCTTGCAAAGTTTCATTCGCTCGGCGCTGAAGCCGTTTCAGGCCCTGCCGTTCCTCAGCAGTGGAACGGCTGATCAGCTGGAGGTCGATGACCGGGGCATCGCCATCAGCTGCGCCTCCCATGCGGGCACCAACGCCCACGCACGCGAAGCGTTCAGGTTGCTCTGGAAAGCGGAGTTGGATACGGCGTCACTTCAATGTCCGGTGCCGGAGGGTGCTGACAGCCCGCTTCAGCACAATTGTTCCGGCAAGCATGCTGCGTTTCTGGCCACCAGTCGCAAGATGGGCTGGCCGATCGAGACTTATCTGCAGAACGATCACCCGCTGCAGGTTGAAGTGAACCGTCGGGTCGCTGAACTGATCGGGCTTCCCGCGGAGGAATTGGTTGCCGAACTGGATGACTGTGGCGCTCCCACCCTGGCGTTGCAGTTGGCTCAGATGGCCCTGCTCTATGCCCACCTCGGTGCTTCACAGCAGCCTGAATTTGAGCAGATCAGCCGGGCGATGTTGAGCCACCCCGATCTGGTGGCTGGCGAGGGGCGTTTTGACACGGAGCTGATGCGACGCAGCCATGGTCTGGTGTTGAGCAAAGGGGGAGCGGAGGGCATCCAGTGCCTCAGCCGCATTGGTGAGGGGCTTGGGGTCGCCATCAAGGTGGAAGACGGCTCCCGTCGCGCCAAGCAGGCTGTGGCACTGCATGTTTTGCGTCAACTTGAGTGGCTCACACCCATGGGGCTCGATGAGCTGGAGGAGCAGGTGCTGGTTGTGAACCCGAGCGTCAAGCTCACGGTGACCGGTGCGCTGCACACCTGACCTCTGCTGTCGTTGGCGACGCCGACATGTATGATTTTTGGGTCACCGCGGGGTAGAGCAGTCTGGTAGCTCGTCGGGCTCATAACCCGAAGGTCGGGAGTTCAAATCTCCCCCCCGCCACCACTTCTGATTGAATGATCGATCCCCCTCTGGGGGGATCTTTTTTTTGTCTTTGATCGCTCCATGAGCCGTTGCTCCCTGAACTGCGATGGCCCTTGGGACGCCATCGTCGTTGGCTCTGGAGCGAGTGGAGGCATCGCGGCCATGACGCTGGCTGAAGGGGGAGCCCGGGTGCTTGTGGTGGAGGCCGGCCCTGACCTCACCCGTGCGCAGGCCTTCGGGTCCGAACCCGGAAATCTGCTGCGACGAATTGCGGGCCTGACCAGCGGCAGCCATCGCCGTCAGTCCCAGCATCCCGGCTACTGGAAAGCCAACCCACGCCTGTATGCCGATGAACGGACCCATCCGTATGAGCACCCGAAGGATCAGCCGTTTCTGTGGACGCGAGGGTTGCAGGTTGGCGGCCGCAGCCTCACCTGGGGGGGCATCACCCTGCGGCTTTCCGATCAGGATCTGGCTGGGGTGGAGCTGGATGGTGAACAGGTGGGTTGGCCTTTGCGCAGTAGGGATCTGACGCCGCATTACGGCGAACTGGAGCGCTGGCTCGGTGTTCATGGCGGGCACGACGGTTTGGACCATCTGCCCGATGGAGACACGCAACCGGCTCTGGCCGCGACCTCGGCGGAACAGCGCTTTGCCGAGGCTGTGCGGAAACGGTTGGGGTACCCCGTGATCCGCTCTCGCGGCTTTGGTCCGGCGCCGCAGCAGGGGCAGGATCCCGCCTGGCCGCGCTCCAGCAGTCGAGGCAGCAGCCTGCCTCGTGCCCTGGCCACAGGACGTGTGCAGCTGCTCTCGGAGCACGTGGTGGAGCGTCTGTTGATGGATACGGGTGGAGACAAAGCCACGGGTGTAGTTGCCATTGACCAAGCCAATGGCAGCCGCAAGGAGTTGAGGGCGGATCTCGTGGTCTTGGCGGCCTCCACGATTCAGACCCTGTCCATCCTGTTGCGCTCCCGTCGTTGTGAGCAGAGCAACGGTTTTGACGACCCTTCGGGACGTCTCGGCACTCGCCTGATGGACCATGTGTCCACATCGCAGTTTTTTGCCTTTCCTGAGCCTGAAAGCCTTCCTGCGGATCAGCCCCCGCTTACGGGCGCTGGAAGTTTTTTCGTTCCGTTTGGCCGACACCTGCAATCGGCTGATTTTCAGGGAGGCTATGGCCTCTGGGGCGGCATTGGACGGTTTGATCCGCCGCGATGGTTACGGCGTCGCCCCTCAAGCATCACCGGGTTCCTGATTGGTCACGGCGAAGTCCTTCCCCGGGCTGACAACAGGGTGACCCTGAGTGAGCGCACGGATCGCTGGGGCATGCGTGTCCCCTCGATCGCCTGCCGTTGGAGCAACAATGAATTGGCGATGGTGGCGCACATGCGCGGCTCAATCAAGGCCTGCATCGATGCGGCCGGAGGCGAGGCCCAGCCGATCAAAGACCTCTTCCACCTCCCGTTGGTTGAGCCTTTCTTGGACGGTGCTGTTGCGCTGTCTGAAGGCGCAGCCCCACCGGGTTATTACATCCATGAGGTGGGAGGGGCTGCGATGGGGGAAAGCGAGATCTGCAGCGTCGTTGATTCCTCCAACCGTCTTTGGCGTGCTCCCAACGTTCTTGTGGTGGATGGCGCTTGTTGGCCGACCTCGGCCTGGCAGAGCCCAACGCTGACGATGATGGCCTTGAGCCGTCGGGCCTGCTTGTTGGCCCTCAGTGGTCGGGGCGGATGAACAGATCGTTGAGGTAGCGCTCGGTCACGGCGCGGTCCTCACAGCCGTTCTGAAACAGAAAATGAGCAAGGGCGGAACTCATGACCCGGTATTGGTCCCAGGTGGGGTTCTCCCCGATGAAATCCTTCATGCCTCGGTAGAGCACTTCAGGGATTTCCGTTTCCAGGCTCACGTAGCTGGATCCTCCAGCAGCGTCCTGCTCCACCGTTCCCGTCCCATGGCATCGCTCAAGATGATTCCGATCCATACCGGCCAACCAGTTCCTGCCTCACGCCCACCCAGAAAGCCACACAACCGTCGCTGGCGTCAAAGCCGCCGATCGTTGTCGCATTTCGGATGAGACGAGGCGAGACCGCAGTCTGGGACTTGGTTTGAATGCACCAATGGTGGCGAGGCAGTGTTGGTGAAGGGCACGGACCTGGACTGTCAACCCCATGGCGCCCTTTCCATGGAAATTCACAGGGTGACCGTTTCAGCCTGTGAGCCAGCGCTTGGCTGTGGAAACAGGCCGTGTTTTCTGTGGAGAACGCGGGTGAAGGAATTTCAATCAGAAAAACTGATCTTCATCCCGTCGCTCCTGTCGCTTGCGAGAACCGAGAAATTGAAGGCAAGCCGGCCTCAGGTTCCCTTTGGATCCATGGAATCAATCTTTAGCTGTGTTGCTGTTGCGTTTCAGCGTGGTAGGCCCCAGGGGATGTTCAGCGTGGGGGTAAGGGGGGTGGTGATGGTCATGGCTGTGATCTGATCCATGGCTGTGGTCCAACCCATGGCTGTGGTCCAACCCATGGTTGTGATCTGACCCATGGCTGTGGTCTGAAGGGTGGTTGTGGTCATGGGAAATCGGGATGCCGTCGGGTTGGCAGGCCCCGGTGCACTCCAGTTCGCAGAGCGTGCAGCTTTCCGCGAGTCCCTCCACGTGGTGGTGGTGGCTTTCCTGCGCTCGTCCAACGTCCTGCTCGAAGCCCAGCACCTGGGCGCGGTACTTGCAGAGTGAGCAGTTCATGGCGGTGTCCCCCCGCAGCACCTCGTCGACCCGTTCTTTGAAGGTGTCCACCACCAGAGTGTGGTCGCCCAGATAGCCCGCCGAGAGAAACTCCACCTCGGGGTGATCGGCCGCCACCAGCTCGGTGTGTTGGCGGATTCGGCTTACCAGCACCCCTGAAAAGAGGAAATAGGGCACCACCACCACCCGGCGGAAGCCCAGCTTCACGGCGTGACGCAGCCCCGGTTCCACCAGGGGGAAGGTCACACCCGAATACACCGTTTCTCCCCACCCGAAGCCAAACCCCTCCACCAACAGGCGCGTCACCTTGGCCACGTTGGAGTTGGCGTCTGGATCGGAGGAGCCTCGACCTACCACCACGAGCAGGGTTTCGGCCAGGGGAACGTCGTGCTTCGCCGCATCCAGGCACTCCTGAACGCGGGCCCCGGCGGCCGACACCATCAACCGGTCCACCCCCAGCTCCCGGCCGTAATCAATTGGTAAGCCCGTTTCAGCCGTGTAGGTGTTCAGAACAGAGGGGATGTCGTTCTTGGCATGCCCTGCGGCGAAAAGCATGGCGGGAATGGCCAGCACCTTGGTGACGCCCTGTTGGCGCAGCGCTTCAAGGCCGTCGCGAAGGATCGGTCGGGCAAATTCCAGGTAGCCATGCTCCACCTGCATCGGAGCAAGCCGAGGCCGCAGGGCGTTCACCATCTGGGCGAACTCCTCGACGGCCAATCGGTTGCGGCTGCCGTGGCCGCAGATCAGAACGCCAAGACGCTCCTTGCCGGTTTCCGTGTGCTGTTCGGCCAAAAGGTCGCTCTGCTGTTCCAATGGTTTGACGATATCGGTCGCATCGTAATGGATTCAGACCGTCCCGTTTTCTTCAGTGCGCAGGCAGCTGATGCGCGGCGATCCGGTCTGGTCTCCCCCCGACCAGCGGAGTTACCGGCCTTGATTCAGAACTGGAGCGGCCCCCGGCCTCTGCGTCTCTGTGGCGGGGGCACCACATCTCGGGCCGCCGTGGCCGACCACTGGACCGTCGATCTTCAAACCCATTTCAAACGTCTTGATTGGCAGCCCGAGGACCAGTCGGTGTGGATCGGCGCGGGCTGCCGCATGGGAGATGTGCTCGAGGCCTTGCTGCCCCACGGCCGAACCGTGGCTGCTGGTTTGTCGGGCCTGCCCGGACTTGGCTACGTGCTCACCGGCGGAATGGGGCCGCTGAGCCGGCAGATGGGGCTCGCTGTCGATCAAGTGCTCGAGGTCCATGGGGTCTGGGGCGACGGCAGCCCCTTTGCGCTGTCTCGGGCTGACGATTTCGGTTCGCTGGAGTGGAGGGGGCTCTGTGGAGCAGCCCCGTTTCTGGGGGTGGTGAGCGAGCTGCGCCTCACCACTCACCCGCTCGAGGCGCTGTGGGTGGAGCAACCCGTGGTGTCGCCCGATCAACTGCCTGAACTCATGCTCCAGGCGGAAGCGGCCGACTCGCGCGCCAGCCTGCAGTGGCATTGGCAGAGCGGTGACGCGGTGCTCTTGCTCCGCATCTCTGCTGTTGAATCCGCAGGAGCCCAAAGGATCGAGGGGCTTCATCATCTCCCATCCTTGAGAGGCTCGACCCCGATGCCTCCCCGATGTCATGCGGAGATTGTGGGTTTATTGGGGCCCGCCTGCGCTGGGGCATGGGGCCCGTTGATGCCGGAGCTGGGCCGTTTGCTGCAGCAGCGTCCACATCCGGGCTGCAGCCTGGCCTGTCAGCAGCTTGGCGGGGCGACGCAACGGGTCCCGGTGGAGGCCACGTCGTTTGTGCACCGCAATGCCGCATGGAAACCCTGGATCACAGCCGCGTGGACGCCGGGGGATGCCTCGGGTCAGATGCGCAGCCTTGCTTGGCTGGAGCAGGTCTGGCAGCTCCTCCAGCCGGTCTGCCCTGGCGTGCATCTGGCACAGTTTCATGACCATCTGCCCTTTCATCAAAAGGAGCTGGAGGCAGCGTTCGGACCCTGGTTGCCGGGGTTGCGTCAGCTCAAAGAGCGCCTGGATCCAGCAGGCACCCTGCCGACCCTCTGATTTACGGTCGCCGCTAAACGGCAGCCGTTGATGGCCAAGCGATCCCATCCAACCCTGGTGAATCAGTGGTTGGACAACCCCAGCAAAGACCTGCTTTCTGGTCTGGTGGTGGCTTTCGCGATGATTCCTGAGGCCATTGCCTTTTCGGGGATCGCTGGGGTGGACCCCAAGGTTGGTTTGTTTGGAGCGTTCTGCTTGGCGCTGACGATCGCCGTCGTGGGTGGTCGCATGGCCATGATCACCTCAGCCACCGGATCAACCGCCCTGTTGATGACCGGTCTTGTGGCCACCGGCGAAGCCCGGGGGCCAGGCCTGGGTGTCCAGTACCTGATGGTGGCGGGGCTGGTGACGGGTCTGCTGCAGATTCTCTGGGGATATTTACGGTTGGCCTATCAGATGCGCTTTGTCCCCCAAGGGGTGCTGAGCGGGTTTGTGAATGCGCTGGCCTTGTTGATCTTTCAGGCCCAGTTGCCCCAGCTTGGTGTGAATTTCCATGCTGGAGAGGTTGATCATGGGGCCTCCTCGTTGCTCCCCCATGGCGGGCAGATTCCCATCGTCTGGGCCTTGGTCCTGCTGGGCCTGGTGATCATCTATGGCCTTCCCCGGCTCACCAGGGTGGTGCCATCACAGCTGGTGGCCATCATCGTGATCACAGTGATCAGCGTGGGCTTCAGCTTCGACATCCCCACAGTCAGCAGCCTCGGCAACCTTCCTGCCGGTCTGCCCACATTCCAGCTTCCCTTCGGAGAGGGCGGCGTCCCCTTCAGTCTCGACACCCTGGGTCTGGTGCTCCCCACAGCCTTGGCCATCTCCCTGGTGGGGCTGATGGAAACCTTCCTGACCCAGGACATCCTCGACGACAAGACCGACACCACCAGCAACAAAAACGTTGAGGCCCGTGGCCAAGGCATCGCCAACATTGTGTCGTCCTTGTTCGGCGGCATGGCTGGTTGTGCGCTGGTCGGCCAGTCCGTGATGAATGTGGACAACGGCGGTCGTACGCGACTTTCAACCCTGTTCTCGGGGGTGAGTCTGCTGGCGATGATTCTGCTGGCTGGGCCCTGGCTCAAGCAGATTCCAATGGCGGCTCTGGTGGCCGTGATGATCAGCATCGCCGTAAGCACGGCTGACATGAATGGTCTGCGCAACCTGCGCCGCATCCCCAAGAGCGACACCTCGGTGATGCTGATGACCTTCGCCGTCACCATGCTCACCACGCCGCACAACCTGGCCCTGGGTGTTTTGGCTGGTGTGGCGCTGGCGGGAATTCTGTTCAGCCGCAAGGTGGCCAAGGTGATTCAGGTGGAGGCCATCCAGATCAGCGACCAGGAGCGTCTGTATCGGGTTGTGGGGCAGTTGTTCTTTGTCAGCAAGGTGTATTTCCTTCAAGGATTTGATCTTCACGATCATCCCGAGCGCATCACCCTTGATCTCTCCCAGGCTCATATCTGGGACCAGAGCGGCGTGGCTGCGCTGGATCAGGTCATTCGTAAATATCGCAACGCTGGTTCTGTAGTGAGCGTCGTGGGCCTCAATGAGGAAAGCCTCGATCTGTTTGAGCGGATCGGCGGGCAGGAATCAGCCCATGGCTAAGGCGCAGCTGCGAAATCACCGTCTTGAATCGGCGTCGCTCGCCTGCTCTAGCTTTTTCAAGCAGACGTCGAGGTCCTGGCGCATGTCTCGCAGGCGAATCTGAATCTGGGCATCTTCGGGGGCAGCGTTCAAGTATTGCTCGGTCACATCCCTGCTGATGCCGATCAGCAGGCAAAGCGTTTGAAGGTCACCTCCTGCCCGCTGATAAGCGCCCTCCAAAAGAACACCCAGGAGGGCCATCTTGTTGTTGTACTCGGCGCGATCGTCGCTTTCCCAGGCGAAGGACGCAGGGGAGATGGTTCCAACGATCAATCCGGCCAAGAGGCCAGTTAAGACCCTCATCGATGCAGGCCTTTTGAGCGAGAACTTAGATCGAAAGGGGTGGATGTGCGCGGGATCTGGGACAATCCCACCCGATTCGTACCAACGCTGATGTTCCGATCCCGTGCGCGTGTTCTGATCGGTGTGTTGGCCGGGTTGTCTTCTCTCCTGGCGTCATGCGCCTCCTTGGACAGTGCAGGCGGATCGCGACTGGATCTTGTCAAAAGCCGTGGGGAGTTGCTCTGCGGGGTGAGCGGGAAGATCCCAGGCTTCAGTTTTCTCAGTCCTGATGGGCGTTACACCGGCCTGGATGTGGACATCTGCCGTGCCATGGCGGCTGCTTTTGTTGGCGATGCTGAGAAGGTTCAGTACCGGCCTTTGACAGCGCCCGAGCGGTTCACGGCCTTGCGATCGGGCGAGATCGATCTGTTGTCCCGCAACACCACCCAAACCCTGAGCCGCGATGCGGTGGGGGGCAACGGGCTGCGCTTTGGACCTGTGGTCTTTCACGATGGCCAGGGCTTGATGGTCAACGCCGACAGCGGAGTGCGCTCTCTTGCTGATCTGCGCGGCAAGTCCATCTGTGTGGGCTCGGGCACCACGACCGAACAGAATCTCAACGACGCCTTCGCCTCCCAGGGGCTGCCCTACACACCGATCAAATATCAGGATCTCAATCAGGTGGTTGGCGGCTACCTCCAAGGGCGCTGCGAAGCCATGACGTCTGATCGGTCACAACTGGCGGCAGCGCGCTCTGGTTTCAGTGATCCCCAGAAGCATCTGATCCTTGACGACCGGATCAGCAAGGAGCCCCTGGCTCCAGCCGTGGTGGGGGGGGACCAGCCCATGGGTGATGCCATGACCTGGGTGGTCAACGCCCTGATCGAAGCCGAGGAGCGGGGCATCACCCAAGCGAATGTGGATGCGGTGGTGAAGCAAGCCGCCGCAGACCCCTCCCAGACCGCTCTGAGGCGCTTCCTGGGTGTGGATCCGGGTCTGGGTCGCAAACTCGGACTCGCCGATGACTTTGTCGTTCAGGTGATCCGCTCCACCGGTAATTACGGAGAGATCTACAACCGCCATCTCGGCCCCGATAGTGCCGTGGCGATTCCACGGGGGGCGAACCGCCTGGCCGGTGAAGGTGGTTTGATGATTTCCCCACCGTTCACCTGATGCGGCAGCGTCGTCTTCTGGTTCAGGTTGGTTTCGCGGCTGTTCTGATGGGCCTGCTGGCTCTGTTGGTCAACAACCTTGCCGTCAATCTGATTCGGACGGGCTTGGGACTGGGTTTTGGCTGGCTGGGTCGACCGGCAGGTTTTGCTCTGGCGGAAACAGCTCTCCCCTATGCCCCATCCGACAGCTACCTCTGGGCCCTGACCATCGGTTGGCTCAACAGCCTCAAGGTGATCGCGGCTGGTCTGGTCTTGGCCACCGTCCTGGGTGTGGCTGCTGGTGCAGCCCGCAGCAGCAGCAACCGTCTGCTGCGCAGCCTGGCCGGGGGCTATGTGGCGTTGATTCGTCAGGTTCCTCTGCTCCTGCAGTTGCTGTTCTGGTACTTCGTTGCCTTCCTTGGCCTTCCGTCGGTGCCGATCGGTGGGTTGATCCGGCTTTCGAATCAGGGCATTCAGTTGTTGGGCCTGAACCTCAGCGTTGAATTTTGTGCGGTTCTTGTGGGGCTCACGGTGTTCACGGGTGCATCGATTGCCGAGATCGTGCGAGGTGGCATCAACGCGGTACCGCGGGGCCAGTGGGAGGCCTTCCGCAGCCTTGGGCTTGGGGAAGGGCTTGGGTTGCGTCGCATTGTGTTGCCCCAGGCGCTGCCGGCGATTCTTCCAGCACTCACAAGCCAGTACCTCAATCTCGCCAAGAACAGCACCCTGGCGATTGCCGTGGGCTACGCCGATCTCTACGCCGTCAGTGACACCACCATCACCCAAACCGGCCGCGCCATTGAAGGCTTCCTGCTGTTGTTGCTCAGCTTTCTGCTGCTGAATCTGTTGATCAGCGGCGGTATGGCTGCCTTGAACCGTGCCGTGCTGGGTCGTCTTAACAGGAGCCGCTGATGAACCGTTGGTTGGATCGTGGCATCACCCTGCTGCTGCTGGCTCTGCTCGGATGGACTGGCTGGTCAATGCTGCATTGGCTGCTGGTTGGGGCCGACTGGTCTGTGGTGACCACAAATCTGCCGCTGTATGCGGTGGGCAGTTTCCCCGCGGATCAACGTTGGCGTCCGCTGCTGTGGATGGCTGCACTGATCACGCTCACGCTGCTGACCATCGCCGGCCCGAAGCGTGGCTGGGTTCGCCGTTGGTTGCCGTTGCTCTGGATCGTGATGGCACCGTTGGGGGTCTGGCTCTTGGCCGGAGGTTTGGGCTTGCTGCCGGTGGGGACGCGCAGTTGGGGTGGTCTGACGCTCACGCTGCTGCTCACGGGAGGCAGTGGAGCTTTGGCGCTTCCGTTGGGGATCCTCCTGGCCCTCGGCCGGCGCAGTGAGCTGCCGGTGCTGCGTTGGAGCAGCGCCGCCTACATCGAGTTGATGCGGGCTGTGCCGTTGATTGCGGTTCTGTTCTTTGGACAACTGCTGATCCCGTTGTTCCTGCCGCCAGGGCTTGAGATCAATCGAGTTCTGCGGGCGGTCGTGGCCTTCGCCTTGTTTGCAGCGGCCTACATCGCAGAGGATGTGCGCGGCGGTTTGCAAGCGATTCCTCCCACCCAGCGGGAAGCCGCAGCCGTGCTGGGCCTGTCGCCACGCCAAGTGCTGCAACTGGTGGTGCTGCCTCAGGCGCTGCGGGTTGCACTTCCATCGCTCACCAACCAGGCGGTGGGTCTGCTGCAAAACACAAGCCTGATGGCCATTCTCGGTTTGGTGGAATTGCTGGGCATCAGCCGCAGCCTGTTGGCGAATCCTGCGTTCATCGGCCGCTATTTGGAGGTGTATCTCTGGCTTGCTGCGGTTTACTGGCTGGCGTGTACGGCCATGGCGCTGCTGGCCCGCCACCTGGAAGTTCAGCTTGACCCTGCCCGCTCCGCTTCATGACTGTCGCCATTCGAGCCACTGATCTGGTCAAGAGCTATTCCCAGGGGGTGAGAGCTCTCGATGGCGTCACCCTTGAGGTGAACAGCGGTGAAGTGCTTGTGGTGATGGGGCCTTCCGGGTCCGGCAAGAGCACGCTGATTCGTACGTTCAATGGTCTGGAGTCGCTGGATGGCGGAGCTCTGGATGTGCTCGGCGTTCCCTTGGATTCCACCCATGGGGAACGTCAGGTGCGGGCGATTCGCAAGCGTGTGGGGATGGTGTTTCAGCAGTTCAACCTGTTTCCCCACCTTTCCATCCTCGACAACATCACCCTGGCTCCGATCAAGGTGCAACAGCGCGCCAAGGCTGATGCGGAGCAGCGGGCCATGGAGCTCCTTGACCAGATGGGCATTCGCGAGCAGGCCCACAAGTACCCGGCGCAACTCAGTGGTGGTCAGCAGCAGCGGGTGGCGATCGCCCGAGCTCTGGCTTTGGATCCTGAGGTGATGCTGTTTGATGAGCCCACCAGCGCCTTGGATCCGGAGCGGGTGAAGGAAGTGCTGGATGCGATGCGCCAGTTGGCCAAGGGCGGTATGACGATGGTGGTGGTGACCCACGAACTGGGTTTTGCTCGTGAGGTGGCGGATCGGGTGATGTTCATGGATCGGGGGCAGGTGGTGGAGACCTCCGACCCCGAGACGTTTTTCACAAATGCCAGAGAAGAACGCAGCCGGAGATTCCTGAACCAAATGCAGCACTAGAACAACGTTGCTCTTTGACGAAGCGCTTTGACGACTGCCGTCAGGCCGAGAGGCGTTGTTTGCGGGCGTTCTCAGGCTTTTCGCTGTTCCCTTGGGGGAGAGGTTGCTTGGTTGTTGATCGCCTCAACATCCGTCTGTGTCCTTGTCCCTTCCAGTGCAAATAAGCGGTGACACTGACCAACCAAAACGCCACAAAAGCGAGGGTGAGCGCCAGGCCGTGCATCTGATAAAAGGTCAGCACGATGTGGATGGACAGGGCAGCGGAGCCCAACAACAGGAGCGTGTTGCTCAAGAGTGAAACGATGGCTGCTTTGAATGACTTCAACGCTGCCGCCTCGTTCCGCCTGACGTTACCGAGCCTGATTGTCTTTGCCATCCCCTGCGATGTCCTGTGGACCACCTTCACTTGGCTTGGTTGACCTCTCGACAATTAAAAAACCCCTCCCTGCAGGGGAGGGGATGGCTAGAGGTTCGATGCCTCAGCCGATGAATCCGCAGCTCACTCGTCCACCTGATCGGCGGCTTCGCTGTGCTCTGCAGCTGCACCGGTGGGAATCAAACGAATGGCCTTTTTGCCGAGCTTGATTTCAAATTCATCCCCGGGCTCCAGGTTCAGCATGGCGGTGTAGGCCTTGCCGATCAGAAGATTGCCGTTGCCTTGCACCTTGGCGATGTAGCTCAGCTTGCGACCACCTTTGCCGATTGCGGCACCGCCGCTGCTCAAATTGACACCTTTGGCTTCGAGCAGCGCCTCATAGAAGGCTGTGAAATTCAGGCGATCGCCGCCGTCTTTCTTGTCAGAGACGTAGCCACAAGCTCTCACCAGATCGGATTTGGAGACATCTCCAAGATCTTTGACCTTGGCGAGAAGCTCTGAACCAGTCAGCATTGCGATTGCAACTCATTGGATGAGTAATTCATAACTGATTGGCGTGCTGGGTGTCAATCAGATGGCTCAATATTTTTGTGGCTAAGTGGCCTCTTTGTTGGTCATCTGGAGTGGGTCTCTGTGGTCTGACTCTTGAGACTGCTCTCCTGTCATGAACCTTGAGGGGGAAATCTTGCGTCCTGTGCCGTGTTTTCAGCGGCTGGATCATTCCAGGGGCTGTTGTATCCCTATGCCTTTCGGACTGTTTCAGGGCTCGCCAATGATCGTGTAGTCGACACGATCATCGTCAGAACAGCAGAAATCGGCGTAATACCGCTCAAGTTCATCGTATGCAGCGTCGTAGCTGGCGAAACGCAGCCGCGTCAGATGGTCTTCCGTTCCGTCGCTGCGCACGATGCGATGGCCTGAAGCTGGGAGCATTGACTGAGTGAATGGAGACGGTGGTTTTGATAGCGCTGATGCGTGAGCTGCCTCGGGTTTCTAGGGTCCTGATCTGAGGTGGAGATGCCGATGCTTCGGTTTTTGCTGGAGCTTGTGCCCTCTCTGCTGATTGGGTTTTGGGCTGGACGACACCATCAAACCCTCTCCACCCGCTTTGCATCACCGTTGGTGAGGTTCGGGGTCCCGATCAGTGTGATGGGCCTGCTGTTGAAGGGAGGGCTGAGCGGTGACATGTTGCAGGCCGCAGGGCTTGCGGTTCTGGCCATGGGCCTGGTTCTGGTGGGGGCTTCGCGTGTGCCGGGATGGGATCAGCTGGCCTCTCCCACACTGCGTTTGGGCTGTTGCACGGGCAACACGGCCTATTTCGGGGTGCCTCTCGCCTTGGCCTTTCTGCCCGACGAGGCCCTTCCCATCAGCATTGGTTACGACCTTGGGGCAACACTGTTGATCTGGAGCCTTGGGCCGATGTTGATCGCGTCGCAGGCCGACGGATCGCAACGGCTGCACGATGTGCTGCGCAACGTTGTGGCCAGCCCGGCAACCCGAGGTCTCATCGGGGCTCTTCTGGTTCAGGCAACCCCCTGGTCTGCACGGGTGGCCGACGCCTTGTGGTGGCCTTCCCGCCTGGTGATCATGCTGGCTCTGATCGTGGTGGGCATGCGCCTCGGCTGCATTCATCGCCAGGGAATCACTCCGGCAGCTCGTCCGTTGCAGCTGCTGAGGCCACTGATGGCCAAACTTCTGCTGTATCCGTTGCTCCTGCTGTCGCTTGCGTTTCTGCTGCGGTTCGATCCGCTGATGGTGCAGGCGGTTGCCTTGCAGGGGGCGGCGCCGACAGCAATTTCACTGCTGTTGATTGCAGAGTCTGTGGGAGCTGATCAGGAGCGGGCTGCCGGTCTTGTGTTCTGGAGCACGCTGCTGGCGTTGTTCACCGCGCCCGCATGGGGCGTGCTGCTGGCATCTCAGTTCTGAAAACGGCGGAAGGTGAGATTGATTCGCATGGTCTGCACTTTTCGTCGTTGGGGCACGCAGTGCATCCATCGGCTCTGACACCCCGGGTGCATCACCAGCAGGTCACCATCAGCCAGCGGCACCGACATCCGATGTTGGGGAATGTTGCGATGGCGGAGCTGAAAATCCCGCGTTGCTCCGAATGAAAGGGACGCAATCGGAGCCCGCTGATCAATTTCAGGCTCGTCGTCTGCGTGCCAGCCCATGCGGTCTTCCCCATGGCGATACTGATTAAGCAAGCATCCGTTGAATTCGCACGTACAGGTGTCATTCACCCGGTTCAGCAATGGCTGGAACCATGCAGGCCAGCCACAGCCGCTGTGCAGGGTGCCGCTGTACCGATATTGGATTCCTTCGCTGGCTAGAAATGCCGTCATTCGGGGAACGGGGTGGCGCTTGCCAAAGACCCTCACGACCGGCTGTTGCCACTGGAGTTGTTGTTCAAGTTGGTGGTGCCAGACCCTTGCTTCATTGGTCTGAAGCCATCCCTGATGCAGCGACCAGTCCGTGTCAAGAGCGGCTGGATTGACGTTCATTCGTGACGTCGGATGACGAGGTCGGTTCCTTAACGAGACTGTCCCATACATTCGGAGGCATGGGAGCCCGAATCAGCCAAGACGAATTCCTCAAACGCGCTGCTCAGCGTTTCGGCGATCAATTTGATTACAGCGAGATTCGTTGGCGCAGCTATAAAAGTCCTGTTCAAATCCGTTGCAAGGCCCATCCGGTTCAGTTGATCACAATCACGCCGGAAAAGCACCTCCAAACCCTGGGTGGATGCCGTCACTGCCTTCGCGAGAGGCGCATTGCCTCCTTGGAGCGGGAACTCAATCGCAAGGCCGCAGAGCGTCCGGATTCCATCTCAGTTGATCCATCCGCACATCTGGAAGCCAGCCCGAAACGGAACAGCTAACACCCCTTCTGATGAGGTGTCTCAGGTGCATGGGACGGATCAGGCCCCCAGGCTGACCCGCTGATAACAGAACCAGAGCCACTGTTGAAACAGCAGGTTTCGGTGGGACCGCCAGAGGGTTTTGGGTTGCTCGGGATCAAAATTCTCGGGAGGTGGCACATCACCCCTGGCCCGGTCGCGTTCCATTTCTCCAAGGATCCGCCCAACGTTGTATTCGGGATGACCCAGATGCATCAGTTGCCGCTGATCCGGGGTTTCGAAAATGGTGTACCCCACCTGCTGCCCGTGGGCGAGCAGACGAAGTCGTCCATCACGTTCAGCAGCTTCCATGGCGGCATCCGGCAGTCCGGCATGACGGCTTTGGGGGCAGACGAAATGGTCGTCTTGGGTTCCCATCAACGAATGCCCCGGAACGAGGCTCCGCATCGGGTAAATCCCGAACAGCTTCTTCGAGAAGGCGATTTTGTCGACGCCAGCCAGGTAGGCGAGGGCGAAACCGGCCCAGCACAGGCCGAGGGTGCTGGCACAGGTGTGTCGCGCCTCCTCGATCAGCCTGACCAGTTCGGTCCAGTAGCTGACCTGTTCAAAGGGCAGGTGTTCCACGGGGGCGCCGGTGATGATCAAGCCATCGAGTGGACCTTGGGACAAGGCCTCATCCCAGCTCACATAGAGCTGGTCGAGATGGTTCTGATCCCAGCTCTTGTAGATATGGGAATTGAGTCGAATCCAAATCGGTTCGATCTGCAGCACTGAAAGGCCCAGTGGATGCAGCAGGTTGAATTCATACTGCTTGCCCAGCGGCATGATGTTGAGGATGCCGATACGCAGGGGCCTGATGTCCTGGCGTTCGGCCTGTTCAGGCTCAATCCAGGAGATCCGGTTGCGTTCAACCTCCGCGATCTTGTGGTAACTGCCAGGAAGAATCAGCGCCATGGATGCTGGGTTGCCATTCAGCTGAGAACGGCGAATGCCTGCTCGAAGTCGGCCTTGATGTCCTCGATGTGTTCAAGGCCCACAGACACCCGCACCATCGTGGGTGTCACGCCAGCGGAGGCCTGTTCTGCCTCACTGAGTTGCTGGTGGGTCGTGGATGCTGGGTGAATCACCAGCGTTTTCGCGTCGCCCACATTGGCAAGGTGGCTGGCCAGTTTGAGGCTGTTGATGAAACGCACGGCATCGTCATAGCCGCCGTTCAGAGAGAACATCAGCATGCATCCCATGCCCCGGCCTGTCAGGTATTTCTTCGCTGCAGCGTTATAGGGATCGCTCGCCAGACCGGGATAGCTCACATGGGCGATGGCGGGGTGCGCCTGCAGCCAGGTGGCCAGAGCCATGGCGTTTTCGGTGTGGCGTTCCACACGCAGGCTCAGGGTTTCCAGACCTTGCAACAGCAGGAAACTGTTGAACGGACTCACGGCCGGCCCCCAATCCCGCAACCCCTCAACCCGGGCCCGCAGCGCGAAGGCGATGTTGCGGTTCTCGGGTAGGCCCAGCATGTTGCACACATCGCTGCCGAAGCCAAAGGCATCCCAATGCACCAAGCCGTGGTAAGCCGCACTGGGTTCGCTGATCAGGGGGAACTTGCCGTTGCCCCAATTGAACGTGCCGGCATCCACAATGACGCCGCCCAGGCTGGTGCCGTGGCCGCCGATCCATTTGGTTGCACTTTCCACCACCACATCAGCGCCGTGGTCAATCGGTCGCATCAGAGCACCACAGGCCCCCAGGGTGTTGTCGACGATCAAGGGGATACCGTTCTCTTTGGCGAGGGCTGAAAGCCCTTCGAAGTCGGGAATATTGAAGCGGGGATTTCCCATCGCTTCGACGTAGAGCGCCTTTGTTTTGTCGTCAATCTGCGCCGCGAAGCTTGCGATATCGTCACCTTCGGCAAAGCGCACGTCGATTCCCAACCGCGGAAACTGAACCTTGAACTGGTTGTAGGTGCCGCCGTAGAGGTATGAGGTTGAGACGAAGTTGTCTCCCGCCTGCATGCAGTTGGTGATCGCCAGAAACTGAGCCGATTGTCCTGAGGCGGTGGCCAACGCTGCCACTCCGCCCTCCAGGGCAGCGACGCGTTTTTCGAACACGTCGGTGGTGGGATTCATCAACCGTGTGTAGATGTTCCCGAACTCCTTCAGACCGAAGAGGTTGGCTCCGTGTTCGGCGTCATTGAAGACGTACGAACTGGTCTGATAGATGGGAACCGCCCGCGCGTTGGTTGAGCTGTCAGGCGATTGTCCGGCGTGTAACTGCAGGGTCTCGAAACGGTGAGACATCGTCCTCGGCGGGGGCCACTGCCTCCGTTCTAATCGTCAGCGAGTTCTGGTTTGTCGGTTTCCGCCAGAGAAGGGAACGTGCTGCGAATCACCTCCTGAAGATCACGGTGAGCTTCGCTGCGGAATCCAGCCACGCCGTCGGCGCTGAGCAGGGGGTAAGTGCGATCACTGGCGTCCACCTCGCGCAGGTGCTTCCAGCGGTTGCTGCTGTCTTCCTCTTTCAGCGAAATGAGGGGCGCCTGGAAGTCGTAGGCCTTGGTGTTGCCGAGAGCAGCCACTTGGGCCGTGAGCTTTTCACGCACAGGGCTGAGGGCTTTGGCCTTCAACGTGTCGGGCAAGCCGAGCACGGGCTCGTAATGGTCGAGCAGGCGGAGTTCAGCCTCCAGCAGCACCGGCCATGCTCCGCGTTCACCGTCGCCAAGGCCCATCCCCGCCTCGGCTTCGGTCATCGCATCGAGATGGAAGCGCAGCCAGCGGTAGTAAGTCTTGTCTTTGATTGATTTCTTGGCGGCGGCCCGTCCAGTCACAATCGCCGGCAGAGCTTTTTCGGCTTTGCGCAGGAACAGGCGATCCTCGCGCTCCAAATTCATGGCCCCCCAGCGCTGCCGGTATTCCCAGAGCTCGATGTAGCGAGCCACATCAGCCTCGGACCAGCCGAGGCCCTTCAGTTCATCACCGCGATGGGAGGTTTCCTTGGACACCCGCTTCCTGGATCACGCCAGGTCTCAGCGTAGGTGTCGATGCTCACCGGTTTGGTGATCTGCTGGCGGGGTTGGCCTGCAGATGCTCCTGGACACTGATGCGCTGCGGCTGGTTGTAGCCCACCGGCAACCAAAGATCACCGTCCGCTGCATTGAAGTGGATCTCCCAGTGATACAAACCGGTGTAGGCGGCAGGGTCCTCCCGCATCAGCGAGGCGTAGAGCAGCACCGCTCGCCCGTAGTAATCGCTGTTGTTGTAGCCCCAGAGGCCGCGGCGAATGTCCTGCAGCCCCCCCCGCCGCACCAGATAGCGCGCTGCCGCCTGGATGGCGTCATGGGGATCGCGGATGTTCCCAGCGCCAATCCCCGCTTCGGCCCAGGTGGTGGGCAGGAACTGCATGGGGCCCTGGGCATTGGCCACGGAGACGCCGTCGATGCGTCCCATGCCGGTTTCAACAAGGTTCACGGCCGCCAGAACCTCCCATTCGATCCCCGTCGCTGCCTCGGCCTTGCGGTAGTGGCTGAGAAGCTTGTCCGCCGGTTCCGGCTGAATGATCCGCCAGGCGGGGAGCATGGTCGGTCCACGGCCACGGCTCATGCGCACGAATTCGCGTCGTGCCGCCAGATGACGTTTGGCCACGTTGCGCCAGCGCGGGGGTAAGGCCTTAACGACCTGCTGGGATCTGGGTTGGTCCGTCGACAGGACCCGGTAGATCACCTGCTGTTGATGGCCGAGATCGGGCAGTGCCTCCGTCGGTGTGGCTGGGTCCCTCAGCGCCCGCTCAACCTCAGCCAGCAGCGTTGCCAGCTCGACAGGGTCGGCGGGCGCCACGGGGTACTGCCTGCCGTCTCGCGTTTTGGGCTGGCTCGCTTGGGCTGGGAGCATAACCGCCTCGATCGCAACCGACTCGGTCACCGCCCCCTCGGCTTCGGCCCGCGGCTGTTTCGGTTTGAGCCACAGCGCCGCCAGCAGGGTTGCGGTGAGAGCCGAGACAACCAGCACGTTGCGGCTGTGCATGGTGAGGCGGGGGCACTGTGCAGACCCTACCGGTGCAGTTCAGGCAGCAAGGAAGGTGCTGCGGTCATGAAAGTCCGCTTGACGGCCGTGACTGAGGGCCCAATGGCTCAGACCGTCCTGCCCGCGGTCGATCACGGCCGTCAGTCCCATGTCCGGGCACACACCTTGCGTCCACCAGGGGGCCAGAGAGATCCTGGCGTCGAGCCGCATCGAATGGGCTCCGCGTTGCAGCCGCAGCCTGGGGGGCATGCTCAGCTCCTGCCGAGTCTGACCGCTGCGGTAGTCATCGAAGCGATAGATCGCCCAATCGCCATTGGCCGCCAGATTCACTTCCCAATAGCGTTGCTCACCAGGGGCGGCGAGAAAGGCCTCGAAACATGTGGTGGTCCAGAGATCATCTTTCCGCTCTCCCTGTTGAGGACCATCCTTCAGCCCCGTTGGCAGCTTCAGGGCGCCAATGCCCTTGGCAGCTCGGGTCAGAACCCCGTAGCTGAGATCCAGCCAACCCTCCCGCCTCCAGACCAGCTCGGCGTTGATGTCCACCCCTGCAGGAATGGACCGTTCAAACGGGATCAGGCGGCAGGCCTGACACAGCATCACGGCAGTACGCGCCATGTCAGTGGCCCGGTTTCTGCTGATGCTTCAGCCGCGCGACCAGCTGCTCCAAGCCGTGGAACTGCTCTTCCACGGCTTCGGTGAGACGAAACTGCACCAGGGCCCGCTGGAGATTGTGACCTGGCTGATCGCAGCGGAAATAGACATCGCCTTCCAGATGATCCGTCAGGAACCGCAGCCCCAGTTCCAGGGGGATCAGACGGATGCAGTGGGGCAGATAGTGCAGGTCCCAGTCACTTAAAAATCCACCAGCCACGGACAGATAACCCGTGAGAATCGCCTCGCAGAGTTCCATGTCGAAGCGCACATCGTTGAGGCTGAGCGGGTCTTCGCCGGCTGGATTGCAGCAGGAGCGCAAGCAGTCGCCGATGTCGTAATGAACGAGTCCCGGCTTGACGGTGTCCAGATCGATGAGGCCGATCGCCTGACCACTGGCCTCATCGATCATCACGTTGTTGATCTTCGGGTCTCCATGAATGGGGCGGTGTTGGAGTTCGCCGCGGGCGAGCGCTGCTTCCAGAACATCCACCCCGTGGCGACGCTCCTCAATGAAGGCCCAGGCGTCTCGTTCAGCCGTGCCCATGCGGTTGGTGGCCGCGGCGACGGCATCGAAACGGTCGAGGTAAGCCGGGGTAACGTGGAAATTTTCCAGGGTGTCTGCCAGCTGATCGGTGGGGAGGTCGCTGATCAGGTGGTGGAACATCCCCAGCCCGTAGCCCACTTCCCGGGCGTGGGCACAGTCCCGGATGACATCACTGGTGGTAGCAGCTCCGATGTAGGTGATGGAGCGCCAGAACTCTCCGTTTTGCTCAATCCACGGGGATGCCTGCTGGCGACAAGGCACCACCTTCGGCACTTCCCAGCGTCGACCCTGCAGTTGCGGGGGTGGAGAGGCGAGACGGCGTTCCACGTGGTCACCCAGGGCCTGCAGGTTCTGCATCACCAGGTCAGGACGATCGAACACGCTTGTGTTCAGGCGTTGCATGACAAAGGCACCGTCCTGTCCCTCATGGGTCACAAGGAAGGTCTCATTGATGTTGCCCGAGCCCAGGGAGCGGATGGCTTTGATCCCCTCACGAGGATGGAAGCGATCGGCGATGGCTTCCAGGGCCTCGGTCATGAGCGGTCGCATGGGTCTCAAGCCGCACCATGCCGCCCTGTCGGCGTTCTGGCCTGTTCAGGTGTGCAGAACAGCAGCCGACTCAGGCCTCGAGCTGGCTTTCGATCATGTCCATCAATTCCAGGTAAGCCGGCATCCCGGTCTCATCGTTCTCGTTGAGTGCCATCTTTCTGCCCATGGCCTGATTGGCATTGTCAGCAATCACAGCGTTCACCACCAGGTCGAGAGCTTTCGGCAGATCGAGGTTCTGAAGGGCTTCCGCGTAGCGACGGCTGTGGCTAGGGCGTACGGATTCCTGGCAGTAGCTGGAGAGTTCACGGCTCTCAGTCATCACCCGGTAGGCGGTGTCCTTCACGCCTGCCCGCCCGTAAATCGCCATGTACAGCAGATTCACCATGGAGGCGTCGTTGGCCGGGATGGCGTATTTCCGGGCGATCTGAGGCCAGTAGCGCAGTGATTTCAGCCCTTCCAGCCCCCCTTTGCGCAGGCCTTCGGCTTCACACCACTGTTCCAACTCCTCCATGGAATGGGGGCAGCGGCCCTGCTCGCGCATGGCCTTGGCCATCACTTGCCCGGCTTGGAAGTTCCGGGTCGGACTGCCGGAAACTGGAATCATCATGCTGCCGCGCACATCGGCAACCATGGCCGTGAGCTGGCTGAAGGTGTGGTCGCGCACCCGCTCGAAGTCGCCGTCGCGCACCAGCGTGGATTCGATCCTGGGGACGGCGTAGCCCAGTTCCGTAAGGGGAAAGGGCTGACGGTGGTAGAGCCGTTGGCGGTCGGGACGTGCCATGGACACAGTGGCCGCCTGGTCCAGGCATTGGTTCAGCAGCAGGGTCAAGAGCGTTGGCAACACTCCGGGATTGTCCTGATGGAAGCCGTAGCCAAATCCTGCGAACACTGAGGCCATGTTTTTGGCGGCCTTGATGAACTGCCCCTCCACGTTGTGAACACCGGCGGAGACCTGGATGTTGGGGGAGAGTTGGTCCATCAGCTGGGCCCCGAGCATGGCCGTCAGGGCATTGGGATGGCAGAAGTTGGCCGTGAAGCTGTCGAAGGGATTGCGCAGAGCTCCATGGCGATGAAAGCCGGAAAAGAAGGCGAGCTCAGGTTGCTGTTCGCACAGCACATAGGCACTGTTGCTGATCGGGTCATGGCTGAAGGATCCCGCCAGGCAGGCCAGCACCACCTGCTCCCGTTGGAGCTCTTGCCGCAGGCGGCAGGCTTCGTGGAGGTCTTCCTCGATGTGATTGCTGTTGGCGCTGAGCACCACGAGGTCGCAGCGCTCGATCAGATCACTCAGGGTGTTGGCTACCAGTTGGCCGCCGCTGCGATGGGAACCCATCTCGAGCACGGTCTCCACGTGCTCGTCGTCCATCGTTGCAATCGTGTCGCTCGGGAACGCCCCCAGAAGCTTCCGACCAGGGCGTGGAGCCAGTAGCAGACGACCTTCCGCGTTCTGCATGGCGCAGTTGTAGGCCAGGGAGGCGGGATACAGCCCGACGCTGTAGAACCCCACCTTCCCGGCCGACAGGTCCAGAACGCGCCGCCGGATGGCTTCGGCATCCAGGCTCTGATCGAAGAAGGAATTGCGCATGCGGCAAGACTAAGCAGCGCTCTCGGTGGAACTGTTGATGGCAGTCAGTTGTCGAAGCCCTCTCCCCTGGGCGTTTTTTTGAATGAGTCCTTGGTCAAAAGAGGGGGATGGTGTCTTGATTCTTTTGGCCTGCTGATTGATTGCAATTTTGATGGATCATGTTGTCGCGCGTTGGGTCTTGACCTCCGAGTACTTGGTTGTGAGCGCACTGCAAAAAGCTTGGATCAAAGACCCATGATGTGTCTGTAATTGTGATTGGATCGGGTTCGTTCATTCAATGCTTGGATTGCTGGGTAAGCCGACAGGCTTTCATTCGGATAAAAAATGGGGAGATAGCCGAGGTAGGCATTCACGGCGCAGTCGGCCGCTGTCCAGGATTCACCCACAAGAAACTGTTTCTTGCTGTAGAGATCGTTGAGTGTTGTCATCAGTCGAGGAAACTCACGTTCCTTGTTGGATGGAACAAATAAGGCAATGGCCAAGGTGGAGTTAGCAAAAAGAATCCACTGGCTAATGGAGGCGCGTGTTGCAGCATTTTTTACCTCGTTGGTATAATTCTCTGACAGGTATTGAAGAATGGCGCCGGATTCAAACAGGGTTAAACCATTGGTGTCGTCCTTCAGGGCGGGAAGTTTTCCAAACGGATTGATGTTCAGATAATCGGGTGCCAGGTTGTCGCCGGCTGATAGGTCAATGTTGACGTACTCATGGTCAATTCCTTTCTCTGCCATGTACCACTTCGGCATCGAAACACGGGTCTTGGTGCCACCGTAGAGATAAAGCGTCATAACTATTTTTGATGATGGTTATTCTAGCTTTATGAACAGTTCTGGACGTCGCGTGCTCTGAACTGGCCCTTTTTGTTCAGGCTCTAGGCCGCTGTCTTGGGTGACGTTGGGATCCCAAGAATGCAGTGTTTTGCTTGGCTCTGACGAGCCGCAACATTTGACGATATCGTTCTTTGATGTTGCGTTTGAGAGTCTTCTCTGCGCTGATGCCCCTGGCGAAAGGATCGAGTCGCCGTGAATGTGCCGCTGCGGGCAGGCCTGAGCCAAGCGCGCTGTAATGCATTCAACTCACTGTTCGCATGCCCGTGTCCAGCCGTGACCTGCTGATGGCGTACCGATGGCCTGCAGCCGTCGTCTTGTCCAGCCTTATTCTGGCGGTCAGCGCAGCCAAGTTGCTCAGCAGGCCCATTCCCATTGCGATTGAGGGTGGCTTGCAGGTGGACAAACTGGTGTTGCCGCCAAGCGTCACCATTCGGTCCGATGCCGCTTTGCCGGTTGTGGTGCAGGAGCCGGTGACCATCAGCGGAGATGCGCCTCTCGCGATCGAAGGGCCCGTGTCGGTGCGTTCAATCGCGGGGTCCGTCTCGGTGAATGCCGAGGCACGGGTCAGAGAACTTGACGGGCAGGTGACGGTCATGGCAGATCAACCTCTCCCTGTTCGCGCTGATGTGACGGTCG
The DNA here is from genome assembly GCF_000737595.1 of Synechococcus sp. KORDI-52. Taxonomy (NCBI): domain Bacteria; kingdom Bacillati; phylum Cyanobacteriota; class Cyanophyceae; order Synechococcales; family Synechococcaceae; genus Synechococcus; species Synechococcus sp. KORDI-52. Next base: position 1,416,587 of record NZ_CP006271.1, read on the forward strand.
AAGACCGAATCACCATTGGCGGCAAGGTCGACATTCAGGGCAAGGTGAAGCCGACCTTGCTTCCCGTTCCGGGGCTCTGATCAGCGGTTGCGGGGGGCTTGGCCGCTACCGACCGTCAGCCCCTGCTCCCATCGGTTGAGTTGCCGCAGTGCCAAGGCCGACAGTGCTGCGGTCACCCAGCCGGTGCTGCTCCAGGCACTGCCTTGTTCGATGCCCACAAGAACAGCGGATCCCCAGAGCAGGGCCCAGGCCCACGGACGGGCAGCCCGAATCCGTCTCAGTGCTGCAGAGCAGCTGCGGCAGTGGATGGTGTGGCTCATGTACCGATCCATCAGCGCCGTGGTGGATTGCCGCGGAGGTAGGGCGTGTCCTGCAAAGGGCTCGCCGCCGTTGGCGTTCAACCAGCGATGCAGGGCCGCCGCGTAAACGTCTGAAGTTGTGGGCATGAAAAAACTGCGTTCCACGGCAGGGCTGCCACCGGCCCGCTCCAGCACCCGTTCCTGCCAATGCAGGAACACCTGATCGTCTTCCAGCACCTTGTGATTGCCGATGTGCTGCAGCCAGCGGGGCCTTAATCCGATCAGCAGCCGGGGGACGGCGGATTGGAACTGGAAGGGGAAGCGGGCAAACAGGCGGCACTCGCCGCGCCTGATCGGAACGGCGTACACCACCGTGAGGATCCGCCCGAAGCCCTTGGCGGTGAGGTCATGCCACATCAACTGCGGGGCATGAAAGCGGGTGGATTGGGCGCCGAGCTTGCCCCGACGCGGCCCCTCCTCCCAGTAGGCCGTGAAGCCGCTGGCGTCTTCCCCCGTGATTGATGCTTCCACTGGCGCAGCGTTCTCCCGTTTGCCCACGGTTTTGTGGTGGGTGAAGGGAACGTGGCTCACATCCAGCACGTTCTCCAGCAGGGTCACCGCATCCATGGGTAGATCGCGGAAGGTGTCTTGCACCGTCCAGCTGTCTGGGGTCTCCTCCAGGGCTGGCACCAGAGGGAGCCGACTGGGGTCCGCGGCATCAGGCGCCCCCATCCAGACGAACAGGAGTCCCTGCCCTGTGGCTGTCGGCAGGCTGGCGCAGCGGGACCGGCGGTTGTTGGGCTGGGTGTTGTCGAGGGCCTGCGGCACGCGCTGACACTGGCCGCTGCCGTCGAAACTCCAGCCGTGGTAAGGGCATTCCAGTAGCCCTTCCTCGTTGATCCGCCCTTCGCTGAGGGGAACCAGGCGGTGGGGGCAGACGTCAGGGAAGACCCGCCAGCTCGATGCGGCGCGATCCCACCAGATCACCAGATCCCGCTCCAGCAGTGTGAACCGGCTCGGTTGTTTGGGGTCGAGGTCCTGCACATAGCTGATCGGCCACCACTGTTCGGTCCAGGTGGGGTGCATGGCAGGAGCATCAAGGCCGTCATGTTCGCTGGCCGGAAGGCTTGGCTGCGGTGTTCCGCTTGTCATCCGTGCTTCTGACTGCCTCTCACCACTGGACTTCTTACGGGTTTGGCACTAATGAGTTGCGCGAAGAAAGTGCACCGCTGTTTCGCCGGCTGCAGCGACCTCCCTGAACCTCAATGCCCCGTTTGACGCCCGACCAGTTGCTGCAGGAGCTCACCGGTGCTGAAGACCTGCTGATCGTGCAGGACCTGGACGGCGTCTGCATGCCACTGGTGAAGGATCCACTGACGCGACGTATGGATGCTGCCTACGTGGATGCCGTCGCCGCTCTGGATGGTCAATTCGCAGTGTTGACCAATGGTGAGCACGAAGGCCGGCGCGGGGTGAACCGCCTCGTGGAGCAGGCCCTGGGGGATTCCGATCTCCCCAGACGTGAAGGGCGTTATCTGCCAGGCCTGGCGGCTGGAGGGGTGCAGCTGCAGGATCGCTTTGGCGACCTGAGCCATCCCGGGGTCTCGCCGGCGGAAATGGCCTTCTTGGCTGCAGCTCCTACCCGTATGGAAGCTCTGCTGATGGAGCGGCTCCCCGCCCTGCTGCCGCAGGTGGGTGTGGATGCTCTGGCTGAGGTGGCCAAAGCCGCGGTGTTGGACACCCAGGTTTCACCAACCATCAATCTCAACGGGATTTTTGAACTCGTCCCCGCTGATGTCACCACGCAGCAGGCCCTGCAGACGATGCTCTCGGAGCTGATGCATCAGTTGCTTGCCGAGGCTGCCGACCGGGGCCTGGAGGAATCGTTCTTCCTGCATGTGGCTCCCAACCTGGGCCGTGATGCACAAGGTCAGGAACGGATCAAGTCTGCTGCTGCTGGAGATGTGGGAACCACCGACATTCAATTCATGCTCACCGGATCGATCAAGGAGGCCGGCCTTCTGGTGCTGCTCAATCAGCACATCCAGCGCCGTTGGGGTGAATCTCCCCTGGGTGAGAGCTTCAATGTGCGAACGGCTCCCCACGATCCCCAAGCGCTGTTGGCGTTGGCGCAGCAGCGCATCCCCGCGGAACGGATGCCACTGCTGGTGGGGGTGGGAGACACGGTCACATCCACGGCATCGGCTGATGGCACCGGTTGGCTTCGTGGAGGGAGCGATCGCGGTTTCCTCAACCTTCTGCAGGACCTTGGCCGCTGGTGCGGTCAACCCAATCGCGTTGTTCTCGTTGACAGCAGCCATGGAGAAGTGGACCGGCCCAGCCATGCCGATGGGAGCTTGCAAGGCATCACCGATCCGGAAGATCCCCTGCGGCTTGACGCGCTCATGCCCGATGGCCCGGAGCAGTACATCGCCTGGTTCCGTCAGCTCTCCAAGCGTCGCCGGGTGGGTTGATTAGCTGCTTAGCAGCGGAGCATCTGTTTCTCTCGCCTGGAGCTGTTCTGTCTGGAAGAATCAGCCTCATCCGCGTAGATCCGGTGGCTGTTGTTGAGACCGTTTTCCCGCCCCTGAAGCGCGGACAGCTCACAACATTGCAGGTGAATCTCGGCTACCGCTGCAACCAAAGCTGTGCCCATTGCCATGTCAATGCAGGGCCCACCCGCACCGAGATGATGGCTGCGGATCTGCTGGCGTTGATTCCGCAGATCCTTGAACGGCATTCCATCTCCTGCCTCGATCTCACTGGGGGGGCGCCGGAGTTGCACCCTGGCTTTCGCGCGTTGGTGCGCCAGGCACGGTCGCTCGGCACCGCCGTGATTGACCGTTGCAATCTCACGATCCTCAGTGAACCCGGCCAGGACGATCTGGCTGAATTCTTGGCGGAGCAGGGGGTTTGCATCACGGCCTCCTTGCCCTGTTACAGCGCTGAGAACGTTGACCAACAGAGGGGTGATGGCGTGTTTGATCGCAGCATCAGCGGGTTGCGTCAGCTCAATGCCCTGGGCTATGGAACGGGCGATCCAAACCGGCAGCTGGATCTCGTCTACAACCCTCTTGGGCCGGTTTTGCCTCCCCCCCAGCAAGCCTTGGAGGCGGATTACAAGAAGGTCTTGGGGGGGTTGGGGATTCGCTTCGATCGTCTGCTCACGTTGGCGAACATGCCCATCCAACGTTTCGCCAAGCAACTGGAACGCAGTGGCGATCTGCAGCGTTATCAGACCCTTCTTGAGGATGCACACAACCCGGACAATCTGAGGGCTGTGATGTGCCGTCAGCTGATCAGTGTGGATTGGCAGGGCCATCTCTACGACTGTGATTTCAATCAGCAGCTCGGCCTGCCCTGCCCCGGTGAGGTGCGTCACCTTCGTGATCTGATTCAGCTTGAGGCCGTTCCACTGGATCAGCCCATCCACACGGCCCCGCATTGTTTTGGCTGCACCGCTGGCGCCGGCTCAAGTTGTGGCGGGGCGCTTCAGGGCTGATCAGCGCGTTATGGGCATAGTGGGTGGATCTGTGAAGAGGCCATCCCGTTGCAACGCATCTGTTTTGCTGTCGCCGCGTTGATGTTCACGGCAACAACGGCCATGGCCGGATCCCACGGCAAGCCCAAGCAGGCGATGTTCAAAACGCAGGCTGAAGCTGAGGCGGCGGCCCCAGGTTTTGGCTGCACCGGTGCTCACCAGATGGGCGAGATGTGGATGGTCTGCGACAAGCACGGTGATGCGGATCACCAGGGAGCCCACTGATCTATGACTGAAGGCGGGCATTGCGGCAGCAAGCCGAAGCGAATCGCGATCGGAGTGGCTCCCCTCGGCACCATCTCCATCGGTATCGTGCCGATGGGGGTGATCTGCATCGGTGTGGTGCCGATGGGCGTGGTTTCGATCGGGGTGGTAGCCATGGGGGTGTTTAACGCCGCCATCGTTGGGATGGGGTTGGTGGCTGTTGGTGTCAACACCATGGGGGTGATCACCGCCGGCCCGATGAGCATGGGCTTGATTCAGCTTCGCTCCACCACCAATCCCCGCTACCTCGCCTATCCCAGTCGCGAGGAGGCGGAGGAACAGGCTCGACAACTTGGTTGTGAGGGCGTGCACCGCATGGGCGATCACTACTGGATGCCCTGCAACGAGCATCCCCAGTAAGCAGCCCGTGCGTTTGCTTCACAAAAGCTTCGGAAGACTTGTGTTGCTAACGCCTTTTCAGAGGCTGTGCTGCTGGCGACAGTGTGCAAAACAGGGCGCATCTGATGTCACCATCGTCGCCACGCCAGCGTGTTCAAACCCTGCTCAGTGCCCGATGGTTGGAGATGGGTGAAGTGTCATTGATGCATCACCGCCAGGTTCAGATCTTGCTGAACAGCTTGAGACGCGAAAAAGAACTGGTGTCTGTGCAGCTGATTGAGCTTCTGATGGCTGATCTCTACGACAAGGAATTTCGCTCCGAGTGATTCCGTGCTTCAGCTCTACCCCTGACACTTGGGGCAGATCGCACGCACGTTCAGGCTGGATTCAATGAGCTGAAATCCAACATGGGCGGCGGCAGCTGCCCCTGCTGCCAACACGGGTTCACTTTCGAATTCCTCGGTGCGGCCGCAGCGGATGCACACCACATGGTGATGTTGGCGGTGATCTTCTACGGCAAGCTCGAAACGTCGACCCCCTTCACTGAGTTCCAGCTCCTGGAGCAGCCCCATGTCGGCCAGCAGGCGTAGGGTGCGATACACGGTTGCCAGGGACACCTTCATCTCCAGTGCCGCCAGCTGCTGGTGCACCTCTTCAGCGCTGAGGTGGCAGCCGGAGCCACAGCGTTTGAACAGCTCAAGAACCCGTTTGCGCTGCGGGGTCAGGCGGCGTCCGCCCTGGTGCAGCCCCTGCTGCAGGGTGATGTCCGTTGCAGCAGGCGCGGAGGACGATGTCACAGCTTCTCCTCGCTCATTCTCAAGAGTAGGCCTTAATGAGAGTGCTGTCTCGCCCTCGGGACAGAGCCCTGGTCGGATCCCATCGGTTGCCGATCAGGGCGATGAATGTTGGTGATAGCGTCCGCCGGCGCTGTTGTTCTGGTCGATGGAAACCCACGTGCTCACCTTCACCATCACCAAGTCATTTGCTGAATGGGTCATCACCTATGACGCATCCCTGCCGCTTCAGAACATCGCTGGCATCACCTCGCTCTACCGGGGAGTCAGCAAGGACGACCCCACCAAGGTGTGTGCGGTGATGCAAGCTGCTCCAGGTGTGATGGAGCAATTCATCGCCGACAACACCGACATGATTGCGGCTTCGGGGCACGTGATTGAGAGCACCGTGAGTCAGGTGTTCCTCGCCAGCTGATGGCCTGGCGTCCTGCCCGGGCCTGGACCAGCCAGCTCCCGGTGGCCGGGTACCGCCATTTCGAGCTGATCACGCAAGGCGGCCGTGGTCCGCTGCGGTGGGTTGAGTTGGCGGCTGTGCTGGCTCCGTCGCATCGCGAGCGTGTGCTCTGGAGTGAGCTCAGGGATCCAACCCGTTGGAGCAGCGGCTGGCAGTCCATTTCGGAGAGTGATGAGGATTCTTCAACTCAGTGATCCACACCTGGTGGCCGCTGATCAGGGGCTGGTGCGGAGACGGCCGGCCCTGGCTCACTTCGAGCGAGCTCTCCAGGTGGGTGGCGCCTTGAACCCCGATCTGGTGCTGGTGACGGGGGACCTTTGCCAGGACGAAAGCTGGGGTGGTTATGCCCGGCTGCGGCGGGCCCTGATCCAACACGTGCGCTGCTCGGTGGCTCTGCTGCCCGGCAACCACGATCACCCGCTGCTGCTTGATGCGGTGTTGGGGAGAACCTGGACGACGGCTCCCGCAGATCTGTTGGTGCAAGGCGTGAGAGTGTTGCTGCTGAGCAGCCATCGGGTGGGTTCAGCTGCCGGTGCGCTCGGCTCGCTTCAGCTCCAGTGGCTGGCGCAGCGCCTGCAGTGCCCGGAGCGCCGTGATCTGCCCCTGGTGGTCGCTCTTCACCATCCACCGATCCCCATCGGCGATGCCGGTATGGATGCGATCAGGCTCCTCGATCAGGCATCTCTTGAGAAGCTGTTGCGTCCTCATCGGGTCCTGCGGGCGGTGCTGTTTGGACACATCCACCAGCATTGGCAGGGCTCCTGGGCCATGCGGCCTGACGTGTTGCTGCTCGGATGCCCTTCCACGCTATGCAGTTTCAAAGCGGTGCAGCCCTGCCCCCTTGGTCGTGCCGATGATCCGGGGGGCAGGTTGCTCGATCTGACGCCTGATGGAGCCGTTCAGCACCGGGTGCTGCGCTGGAGCAGCGTCTGAATTCAGCCCATTCCCTTCTGCGACTCGCGGAAGGCCTTGAGTTTGTCGATGTCCTTCTCTTCGTCGATGGAATAGTCCGTCAGGATTAAGGCCTTGCCGATGGTCCCGAGGGCATACTCGATCCGGTCGAGATCGCGGCGTCCGTCGTCATCCAGTCGTGCTGCACGAATTACCTCAGGGCGCAGCTGGTCGGCCAGCTGCTCCAGCGCCGCTGCGATCGCTTTGGCCTGCTGAAGCGGCTCGGAGTCACCCATGAATCCTGAACAGATGCAATCGGAAGACTCTGACAGTTCTCGTCAGAAGCCCTTGGCCGTGGGCCGCTGACTCGAGAGCGAGACGTTGCCCAGGGGTTGTTGCTGGGGGGCGGGCTGCTGCATCGCTGTGGGCGGAACACCGGGGGCCGCCACCACATTGAACGCCAGCGACCAGCGTTCCCCATCTCCGCGGAAAGGCATCACCGAATGGGGTTGCCAGGCCGGGAACACATAGAAATCACCGGGCACAGGCAGCACGTAGTGCGCCATGCCGGTACGGAATGACTGAATGTGCCAGTCTTCCGGGCCGTGGAAGCAAAGTTGGCCGTCAAAACTGTTGGCGTTGATCTGCGGTGGCACCTTCAGAAAGATCACTCCAGAGAAGCTGCCGCCGTGGGTGTGGGTGGGGTTGTAGTCACCGGCCGTCTGGCAATTGAGCCAGAGGTCAATCATCTGCAGGCGGTAGCGACCGGGAACCCAAGGGCCGCGCCCCTGGGGAGGCTGACGATCCATCACATGGCGGATCCAGCGATCACAGGCCGGCAGCAGGTGATTGTTGCTGAGCTCCTGCACGCCGGGTTGATCAGGCCTCAGTTCGCGCTGCTGACGCAGTTGACCCGCCAGCTTCGCTGAAGCATCGGGGCTGGACTCAGGATGGGCGAGAACGCTTTCGCTCAGCCCAATCAGCTGTTGGAGCAGAGGATCTGGAAGGGTGTCCCGAAGGATGGAGCGGGGAAACAGATCGAGAACGTCCACCAAAGCTTGGTCTGCTGCAGGCCATCGTGGCAGCCCCAAAGTGGGTGCACCGTTCATGATGATCCTGATGCTGCGCCACGTCCTCCTGGTGCCTGTGCTGCTGGGCAGCGGCGTTGCTGCAACGGCTGCTGATCTCCCTGGGCAACAGGGGCCAACGACGGCGCTGCTGCAGGGCGGTCCACTGCAGCTCAGCACCCGTCGTACGGCCGAGCTGTTCCCGGACGGCAACCGCATCTGGAAGGTTGAACTGCATCGCGGCCCGCGTTTGCTGGCCAGCTGGCCAGCGGCCAGTGGTGTGGCCCGGCGCCAGAGTGCTGATCGCCGCTGGAGCCCCGGCAATGCAGCCCCTTTGCCCGCTGGTGTGTACAGCCTGGGGCGTCCGGAACCGTGGGGAAATGATCTGTGGTTTGACCTGACCCCTCGCTTCGACACCACCCGAAGTGCTCTGGGCATCCACCGCTGTTATCCCGGCACGGGTTGCATCTGCATGCCCGAGAGAGCTGATATCGACGCACTCGCCAGTTGGGTCAAGGCGTCTGGGATTCGGACGTTGCAGGTGTTGAACTGATCGCTGGGCCTTGAGGTGCAGCAGTCCCAGGTCGGTGTGGAGGCGTCGTGGATGACCGTTCGTCCTTAAGAGAATTGGACACGTGTCGATCAACACTGGTTCATCCGTCAAGGTGGTCATGTGGTCGAATCGCTCCGGTGGTGCATCACCGTCGACCACACAACATTCCTGAATCACCTTCGTCTGGGTGGCCTGGAGCACCTTCGTTCCGCCTGGGGCTCAGTACAACTGAGGTCATCCACCAGATGGATCGGATTCATGGTCGTCAGCGTCTGGATGATCGTCGGCTTTCTGTTGGCGGCCTATTCCGTTGTGGCGAACGACTCGCTCCAGACCCTCGGCACCTACCTTTCCTCCAACCGGAATCGCACGCCGAAGCTGACGCAGATGCTGTTCATCTGCACGGTGACGTGTGGAGTTCTGCTGTTGGGCTGGGTGCTCAACAACGGTGATCCCGCCTGGGGGCGGCTCACTGTCCCAGGCAAAGAATTTCCGTGGCCTGAGCCCTTCACCTGGGTCTACTTGCTTCCACCGCTCGCTGTCGTGGCCCTGACTCAGTGGGGGGCACCGGTGAGCACCTCGTTTCTGGTGTTGTCATCGTTCATGCCGGCCAACATCGGGAGGCTGCTCAGCAGCTCTCTGACGGGGTACGGTCTTGCTTTCGGGGTGGGCCTGGCGGCCTACATCCTCGGGTTGTGGTTGCTCGAGCGATGGGTGTTCTGCCGTACCCGGGACGGCGACGACCCCAGCACAGTCTGGTACGGCCTGCAGTGGTTCTCCACCGGGTTTCTCTGGTGCATGTGGCTGGTACAGGATCTGGCCAATATCTTTGTATTCCTGCCGCGCCAGTTGAACCTCGTTCCGATGCTCATCTGCACGTTGGTGCTCTGCGTTGGTCTCTGTGTTCTGGTGGCCACCGGGGGTGGGCCGATCCAGGCTGTGCTCCGCACCAAGACCAACACGTCTGACCTGCGTTCGGCCACGCTGATCGACTTGTTGTTCGGTCTCTGCCTGCTCTACAAGGCCTTCCTCTCCAGCTTCCCCCTCAGCACCACTTGGGTGTTTTTAGGCCTGATCGGCGGCCGTGAGTTGGCCTTGCGGATCAAGCAACAAACATCAGACGTTCTGTTCACCAGCCGGGAGTCGGGCAGCCTGGCCAGAGTCATTGGCACGGATCTTTGGAAAGCTGCCGTCGGCGTTGTGGTGAGCGTGGGGATCGCCCTCAGCATCCATCCCCTCGCTCAGATCACTGCAGGTTGACCGCTTAATCCCATGGCATCGTTCGGCTCCATGTCCAGAGATTCCAGTGGTCGCTTTCGGGCCAGCAAGGAACCCAAGGCCAAGCCGGTGCAGGTTTGGTTGAAGCCCGATGTTCTGGAGCGGCTTGACACCTACTGCGCGTTTTATGGGATTGGGCGTGGTAAGGCCATCGGTCATCTGCTCCAAGGTGCTCTGCCTGATCCCAATTGGTTACCCCCGGTGATCGATTTGCTCAAGGACGCTGAGCCGGTTGTTGAGGGAGACAACCGGCTTCCCCATCCCCAAAATGAGCAGAGTGAGGCGTCGAAGCCGGCGCCTCGTTTCCAAGCGGGCGATCGTGTGGGGAACAAGGCCAGCGGTCGTTGCGGTGTGATTGATGATGAGCCCCTGCTGTGGATCGAGCCCGGTCCATGGCCCACCGGAATGCCCAGGGAAGGGCACTGGAGTTATTCCGTTGCCTGGGACGGTGAGCTGGGATTGACCATCCGATATGCCGAAGATCTGCTGGAGCCAGAGGATGCGGCCCCAGTTGATTGATCCTGTGGTCAGCGGATCGATCCATGGCTAGGGCTGAGAGGGATGAGGCCCACCATGGGACGTTTTGTTCTCTTGTCGCTCCTGTTGCCCTGGTTCATGGGTGGGTCGGCGTTGGCGCGCCCTGAGCCGCAGCTCAGTGCCAGACAGACCATCCTCGAGGCGAACCGGCATCTGATCGCCGATGGTTGGCGACCCGCCCCCGAAAAAAAACCAACGCCAGAGGAGCGGCGCTGGTCGTCTGTTGCGCTCAAAAGCCTGTCGGCCTGTTCTGGTACTGGGGTTGGCTTCTGCCGTTTTGACTACCGCCGTGATCTTCAGCGGCTGTCGGTGGTGACGGTGCCCAGTGAACCCGGGCGCCCGTCCGTCGGTCGCGTTGAACGTTGGTGGTGATCAGGGGTTCAGAGGCTGCTCCCGCCAGAGCGTGTCTGCGTTCCAACGCGTTCGTTGATGGGGATGGGGCCCCAGGTTGAGGCGCTCAACGGTGTTCACCCGCATTTGTAGCACCACGAAATGCTCCGGCAGTTTTGCGGTTTCACGGAGCCGTTCTGGGAAATCCGCGGATGGATCCAGAGGATCCGCTGGTGTCGGCCAGCCCCAGACAGCGCGCCCCGTCTCGGACAGCTGTTGCCAGCGCTGCTGACAGAGCTCAGGTTGCTCGGAGGCTGGTATCAGCTCCACCAGGCCCCGTAGCCGGTATTGCTGGCGGGCTTTGGGGAACAACCAGCACAGTTCAGAGGCTGCAACGTCAGCGAGTTCCTTCACTTTTTCGCTGCGCTGATCGCTGAACAGTTCAAGCAGGTCTGCCCCGGCCCAGCCGCGGAACACCAGGGTCCTCACCCGGGGCGCTCCGTCCCGTCCGGTTGTCGCCAGTTGCACCCAGCGGGCGGCAACGGAGCGTCCCTCCCGCTGCATGGCTGCCCGCAGCAGCGGTCTCCAGGGGGGGATGGCCTCAGTCATGGCCTCAGGGATGGCAGATCGAACAAGCGAGCCTGCTCGGCAGCAGCACGCACCACGATGGCGTGGCGCTGCACCAGGGGGGTGAGGGCGTCATAGCCGCCGCCGATCACCGTCGCGGTTGGAATCCTGCGGCGGAGGCAGGCATCGAGCACGAGTCGGTCCCGCATCTTCAATCCCGCATCGCTGAGGACCAGTCGGCCGAGCCGATCATCGCGATGGGGATCGACCCCTGCGTTGAACAGCACCAAATCCGGCGCGATGGTGTCCAAGGCATCAGGCAACCGGTCAGCAATGGCAGCGAGATAATCGTCATCACCGGTGCCATCGGCAAGCGGAATGTCGATATCCCCCTGCACTTTGCGCAAGGGAAAATTGCTGGCGGCGTGCACCGAAAGGGTGGTCACCCTGGGATCGTCTTGGAAACAGGCTGCTGAACCATCCCCCTGGTGCACGTCGAGATCGACGATCAGAATTCGCTTCACCTCCCCCATCCTCAGCACAACCCTTGCAGCGACTGCACAGTCGTTGAAGATGCAGAAGCCGCTCCCGTAGTCGGGATGGGCATGGTGGGTGCCCCCCGCCAGGTGACAGGCCAGTCCACGCTGAAGAGCCAGGCGTGCCGTCAGCAGGGTGCCGCCCACCGCGAGCCAGGTGCGTTGCACCAGCGGTCGTGTCGCTGGAAGCCCGATGCGACGTTGCTCCGGGCGGGTCAAGCGGTCGCGGCTGAAGGCTTCGTGATAACTGCGTGGATGCACGCACTCCAGATCTTTGCGGGCGATGCTCAGGGGGCGATGCACCTGATCGGGCTGGATCACGTTCTGCTCCAGCAGGAGTTGATGCAGCAGCCTGAATTTCGCCATCGGAAAACGATGGGTGCTTGGAAGCGGCGCGGAGTAATGCGGGTGGTAGACGACCGGTAGCGTCAAGGAGCTGGTCTCACCCAGGAGGTTTCAGCCCCATTCAAAAGGCTCAGGCCGGCTGCTGTTGAAGCAACCAGTCGTTGAACCCACTGGTGTTGAGCTCACTGATGCAGGTCTGAATTTTGCGGAGGTGGCTCTGCTTGATCTGGGTGAGCCGTTGGCCCTCTTGGGTTGAGGGTCCGACATGGATGCGCTGCTGGTTGAGCAGGTCCATTTCGCGATCCAGATGGTCCATCAGGTGGAGCAGCGCATACCCCTGCTTGATTTCCTGCGCGCTGAGCTGCCTAGCGAAGCGTCCCATCCAGCAGCCCTTAAGAATCCCTTAATTGTCTCACGGTGAGACGTGTTGGCCTCGAGGTTTGTGGCCATGAAAAAGGCCCCCGGAGGTTCCGGAGGCCTTGGGTCCGCGTGTGAGGGGTGTCTCATCCCCCGAATGGAGTTTGGTCTCGGCTCGGGGCTGGACAATGACCAGGATGTGGCGAGGGCATGTCAAGGTGTGACTACCCCTCAGATCCAGCTGCATGGCCTGGCTTCAGTTCGGGACTAGCTGGTCGGTGGAGACACACCGGGCCCAGCCGGTTTTCGGCAGTTCAGGGTTCTCACGGTCAGCAATTTTGTAGATCAACTTGAACTGGCAAAAGCCAGCAGCATCCTTCATCGGTGGAACGTGAACACGAACCTCCGGTAACTGCAGCAGAAGCTCTGGTTTGGCTTGTGGTTTCGAGTAGAAGGATGTTCCTGGTTTGACAGAAAACACAGCTGCCTCCCCTGCCTGGACCAGCGTGCAAAGCAGCCATCCAGCTGTCAGAAATCCGCGCATTCCGCTGGAGTCATTCCGGGAAAGTTAAAAAGCGTCGATTCAGCCGTCAACGTCAGGCTCCAAACGAGCTGGTCGTCGTTATGGTCGATCTTGTTAATGACTCAATATGGGCGACTACGGAACAGCGATCTGGGTCACCATCGGATTGGCGGTCATTCTCACTATTCCTGTGGTTTGGCAATTTCTGCAGCCAAACGATGATGATTTCGGAGATCTCACCCGCAGAAAGTGAGCCAACACGACTCCGTCACCATCCGTTGCTGGCAATACAAGGGTGAAACTGCCCTTGAAGACATGGTTCTCGGGATTGATGAACGCGCCGTTCGTGATGGGAACAACGTGTTGTCGTCCGACGACTTTGACGCCTGCCTGGCCATCGTTGTTTGCCGCATGGGGCCGAATGTCTTCGCACACCTGTCTCAGGTGGTGGGGCATTACAAGGGCGAGGCCAGCTGTATCTGGGACCGCAGTCAAGGAGGTGGTGCTCCTGAGGGCACGGCCTATGAGATCAAGCCCATCAGCCGTATTCACCGTGTTCCCGAAGCCTTGATTGGTCCCGAGTCTCCTGAGGGGATTGCCATGTCCCATCGGGTCGCTGTGATGCACTACCTGCTCGATATGGGCTAATGATGCGACCTGTTGAAGAGGTTTCGACCTATCCCCGCCCTCCCCTGATCGAGCTGGTGTCCGGCTCTGTGGAGATCTGGATTGCGGAGCAGATGATCGCCCGGGATCAGCGCTATGTGCGGGTGTGTGAGACATATCACCCCCCAACGATCTATCTCGACCCTTCGGCATTTCAATCCGGCACGCTCCACCCCTCAACGGGGCGACCTTCCTTCTGTGAATGGAAAGGCGTTGCGTCGTATTGGGATGTCAGCGCTGATGACGGAACCAACCGTCGTGTTCGTGCGGGCTGGAGCTATTCCAATCCAACGCAACCTTTTGCTTTATTGGCCGGTTGGATCAGCGTTTATCCAAGCCGTGTTGATGCCTGTGCGTTGGATGGACAGATGGTTCTTGCCCAGCCGGGTGAGTTCTACGGAGGATGGATCACCCCCTGGATTCGCGGTCCCTTCAAGGGGGATCCCAACTATCCGGAGTTGATATGAACAGGACTTGTCAGTCGGCTTGGACCATGGGATTTTGATCTGCATCCAACATGAATTGGTTGCTGAAGGTGTTCATCAAAATGTCCCAAAAGCCCGGTTGATGAGCCAGTTCACGCGTCGCATCCTGGATGGCTTGGTCTTTTTGGAGCTCCGTTAGTTCGAGAACATTGATCAATTGCTCGAATGCCTTTCGCTCTGCTGAGTTGACAGGAAATCCGTAATCTTCCCGGCTTGAGGAAATCACCATGTACGCAAGTTTGGCGGCCAAGGGGCGATCGGAAACTGCGATCTCTTGAGCGATCTCCTGGAGATCCGATGGGTTATGAAATGCATCATCCCAGCTCTTGATCTCTGAAAGTTTGAGGTACTGCTTGCTCAGTCTGTCCAAGATTGAACGTTCCTCAGTTGCAAGGACCCCGTCTGCCATGGCCATCAGTACAAGGGTGCGTAGCAGTGCACCTGAGGAACGAAGATCCACGGCGGGTTGTGCTCCAGTGTTCTTCTCATCATGAGTGACCTCCAAGGCAGGGGCCATCTCATGCTGCTTTGTGAGACGCGTGGGGTGTTGTCGTTAAGGTTTGGGTCGGTGGAAAGGGGCTGCAGACGACTCGAGCTTGGCGTGGGCTTTGTCGGCTTTTTTCAGGATCTTCTGCGCTTCATCTCGGGTGAGGCACTCTTCAGCTGCAAGTTGGAGGGACTCGAGCTTGGCGTGGGCAGTGCTTGTCTTCATCTCTTCATAACCAATCCATAACCTTTTACCGGAAAACGCTCTGAAGTTCAAGAGTCATCGCCCTCGAAGGCCTTGGTTAAGCGAAATCTCAGCCTGGACCAAATGTTGGATGTGGCTTTCAGGTCCCGTTTGGCAGCTTTCACAGCAAGCTCACGTTGGTCTTCAGTCAGCTCAAGGTGATTGACCAAGGCGTTGAAGGCGTAGAGCTCTGGTGGGTTGACTGGGAAACCCCGTTCCTCTCCACAGGCTGCAATAACCATGTAGGACAGCTTCAGGGTGAGCGGTCGCATGTTTTTGGGAATGGCTGAAGCAGCTGTCTTGAGATCCATTGCACTTGTCAACGCTTCTTGCCAAGCAGCAGGACCGCTCACACCGAAATGTTCATCCCAAAGCTGTCGAGCCATCTGCTGCTCTCGAAAAGCGACAACCCCATCAGCTCCTGCCATCAAGGCAAGAATTCTGAGCAACGCTGCCTCCTCTTTTGTTTGCATCAGGCCAAGTCCACCATCAGTGATTGTCCCCACCAAGACGAAACACTGAGTGCTGCGATGGAATTTTGTTGAGGTTTGAACCCCTCAGTGGTGGTCTTCAAATGAATCCAGATCAGTTGCAGCCGAAGACGCCGAAGCTGATCTGGCTGATGATTCCGTGGCCGGTCAGGGCTTCTGTGAGAACGCCCACCACAAAGCCGAGCATTGCAGTACGGCCGTTGAGCAATTCCGCACGTTCCAACCGCTCACTGCGGATTTGTGCGGCAGCCGCATCTTGAAACCAGTCGTTGTTGTTCGTAGAGGAAGCCATGGAACCCTTGGTTTATTAAAAAACATTAAGTTGTCAGTGACGTTTTGTAAAGCAGCCCTGCCAGCACAGCTCGCTAAGAAGCGTCAACGACTGAGGCCAAAGCCCCTGCTGTGGGTGCAAACCGGAGAAAGGTCCAATCCCCCTCAGCCATGTCAATCTCACGGAATCGAGCCAAGCCACGCCTTTCAGGCCGTCGGATGGATCAGGAGCTCCAGGGTGCCCAGGATGCCTTCATTGCATTTGAGGGGTATGCCCCTGATGGGCCGATGCTCCATTCCTCGGCATTGCAGCGGCCTGCCATTCGGGATTCAGTCACCTGGTGGGACAGGGTGATCGCCCAGGTCCGTCAACGTGTTGCTGGAATCATCTTCCGTGGTCGATGACTGACCCAATGCACTCTCTCGACCTCAATAAGCAAAGGTGAAGCGACACAGATGAAGGCTGTAAAGCGATTAGTCCCAGTGACGGCAAAACCAATGCCTGCCGTGCCCCTGCGTTGCCTAGGCTTGAAGGCTGTTTACAAACTCTCCATAACGCTGAACCAGGGGACAGAACTCTGTAAATAAGGGCTCGTTGATCTCAAAGAGCACGAACTGCTCAGCTCGAGCCAAGCAGCAACGTATCCCGCACGATTGAGCCATGTAGTGGGCACAGGTCATGGGCTGACTCCACACCCATCAAATTCTCTTGGCGATGGTTGCTGCACTAATGAGTGTGGAAAGAGGATTCTCTGAATCTCAGATGAGGCACCTGTTTTCAAATTGTTCATGTTGCATCCCAACAAAGCAACAATTTGATTGAATCCGTTGTGTTTATATTAAGAGAAATGCTTCTTGTCGAGAACACATGTCTCAAAATCTCGGATTCAGTTAGCGCTTTTACCGCTTCATCGGCATCGGCCCAGGCGAGCAGCAGCCTGTTGTTCAGATCTTCAAGAGAAAGGGGCAACGAGCAACTTATTCTCCCAGCTTTTGATCATTCGGTGCTCCTTGATTGCGTTCATTGCTTTGCTGGATAGGTGAAGTTCGCATGGCACTTTTGTGCCGTGGCGCTTCGTCAAGCAGAATGTAGGTTCTCAATAAACTTAATCCGGCGGTTAGGTATAAAAGAAATTCGGCCCATTCTTGGTCGATGTTAATCACAAGGTTAGTGCCTGATTCTGTTGCAACAAAATATGATAATCCTGCGGCGCAGAAGAGTAGGGGCCAGAAGTATTTGGGGATCACGAATGCGTTAAGTGGCATTGTCTTTTTGCTATTCATCTTGTGTTTATGTAAGGGAATCGGGGGTCGCCAGAGCACCAAGGCAAGGGCTACGACCGAAACCAAGAAAAGATTGAGGTCAAGGTGGTTTTGGAAGAGCTCGAGATTATGAAGTGTTGTTTGATTTTGAGCGTTAACAGCAGCGATGCTGTTTGGCGTTTTCCATCCAAATAAAATTTGTCCCCAAGCAATTTCTTCGAGGCCAACAAAAAGCATGAGGCAAGAAGTTATTCCATAAACCACAGCATGTAAATGCATTGCAAAACGCTTTCTTAGGTCTTTTGAAATTAGCCAAGAGACCCATGCAGATGTAAAAAGAATCAAAGCTTGTAAATACTCCAGGATGCCCCCCTCTCCGAGAAGGCGTTTATAGCGATAAACATCTTGAACAGAAACCTTGAGCAAAACAACACAGCCCATAATGCTCAATGCAAGCACAAGCATGAGAAAGGACCGTCTTGCTTGAGCCTTAGGGCTGATTTCTGAAAGTAAGGACGTCAAAAGAGCTGACGTTTGGAACACCCGTCCTAACGCAACCAAGATCAAACCAGCTGCTCCAAGCTGCAACTCGGGCCAGGGGGAAACATCAAGCCAGAAAGCGCTAACAAATTTGTAGAGTGATACTCCAAGAACAATGAATCCAAAACATACGAAAGTTCGCCCGCAGATGTTCTGTAAAGTCTTTTGTCTGATCAAGCCCTCAGATGGTCGGTCTGCATCGGAATGATCAACCTCAGAATCTGGGCTAGGGGGGCGTTTCACGGGGCAGTGACCTGCTGTTTAAGGCGAGGTTATGACGTTGACCCTTTGGTTGGGCAATGCCATAGGGTTCCTTATCCGGTTGAAAGGAGCAGCCCTTCGCTGTTGAACCGCTTTCCGGATCGACAGGCCATTCCATCTTCTGATCTCAAGAGATCAGAGCCGATGTTGAGGGAAGCTGAGTCTCAGCCAGTCATCCTTGCTTGCCGAATCGATTCGATGTCGAATCCCATGACCTTCGTCAAATAAAAATAAGCACCCCAGGCAATGAGATTAAGCACAAGAGCCCAGATCAACAGCGTTCGTCTGGATTGTTTTGTTTCGTCGTTCACGCGTTATTTCCGGTTCAGAAGACACCAAGCACCATAGATTGCCAATCCCAGCAGAATCCATGGAAAGATGGCACGCAGCAGAGTTAAACCGATCACAACAACCACGAGCGTGATTGCGGAACGTCTCACCATGGCTTTGCTGCTGTCAGTCATGTACTGCCAGCGGGGGATCAGGGCCATAACAACAGGAACCTCGCAATGAGTTCTAGGTGACTTGGCCTCAGATTGCCAATCCGTCTCTTTAGGGGTCCGGTTTCCTTCCTTAGGCTGTCCTGAGCAGACAGAGTCTTTTCGCTGATTCCGAATCGGTATTGTCTGGCCACAGCACTGCAACGGCTTTGTGCTGGATCAAGCCCTCAGCAGTCATAGTCGAGATTAGATTTCTGCTCCCGTGTCGCGCCATCGGATTCCATCATCTGCGCTTCGTCGTAGGCCATTTCGCTATAAATCCTCGATGGTGACGAGTGTCTTTTCAAACGAAGAGCGGTGATGCGTTGTCCGAGAAGTTCGAATGACCATTTTGCCGCAGAAAGAACTTTTCCCATGACGCCGCTTTCATTCTCTGTCTATGTGATAGCTCACGTCGATTGATCGAGCACTAGAAAAAATACTTATTCTTTGATTTGTTGATTTAAAAGTTTAAGTTTAACCGACTGATGAATTGACCTCTTAATCGTCCACCCGGCTATTGGCGTTCTGTTGTAAAGCCTGTTGACGACGTGAGAATTCACAGCTCCGGCACTCCTGCATGTCTAAGCCAAAGAAATTCAAGGGTTTGACGTTGCCACAGCTGGAGCATTGCCGTCCCTCTGCTGGAGGAGCTTCAAACGCCATGGACGTATCCCACTCGTTCAATACATCACAAGATTAACGCGGCTTGTTGGCTTGTCTCCAACCGTTGTAACCGGCGGCCTCATTCGTCGTCGCGGTGATCAGAGGTGCTGAGCGATGCTCTTTGTCGCCTTGATCGGATCCGCCTTTGTCTGTGGGTCCCATGCTCTGTGCTGTGCTGAGGTTTGAAGGCTGCTCTGGTTTCTTTCCTGCCTGTTGCACTGGGGGCAGTCTCCTCTCAGGCTCGAGTGCATGTGACCGCAGTGCGCACAACAAATCAGTGCCATGGCTGTTGTTGCTGATGCACCACGCTGATCGTTCAGGATGCGCCAAGCATCGGTATTTGTTCCTAGTCCCTCTTAAACGGTGGAGTGATCAGGATCTGTCAAAGATCTTTTGCAGTGCAGTTCTCTCTTTTTGGAGTGTATTGGCCCTCATGGGTCGACCAAGTGGTCTGGGCTGTCGAGATCGGTTCAGAACAACCGTGCTGATCCACCAGACCTGAAGCCCGACAAACGCAATGGAGAGGAACGCCAGTTCAGTTGCTCCCTGCATCAGTAGTGTTTGCCGCGGTTTTGGATCGCATCTGTTTTAAAGCACTCCAGCTCTTCAGGGGTGTGCAACGGGGGCCTCTCCCGCTTGCCAGCCAATCGCAGAATCAGTTTCAGCAGCCGTTTCATCCTTCAGTTGTGAACCATCAAATGTTGTTTTGGCATGACGTCAGGGATCGGAACAGCAAAGATGATTGATGATTCGGTCAAGACAAACCGATGAGAACGTCCATGATTACACGAGGCGTACGAGAAGATAATGATTGATCAAGGGCGTTTTATCAGCTTGGTGCCAGTTTCAATCAACAATAAATAACATGTGAAAAACTCTGCCTGGACATCAGATATGAGAGCTGTTTTGCTTCATCCTTTGCTGAAACTCGTGACCAAATGGGCTGTTCGACTAAGGAACTCATTCTGCTTGTTGATGCATTCATTTGGGTGGCCGCTTGAGGTGTGAAACCATCAAGAGCCGATGGTTCTATCAGACACCCGGTTGATGTCGTCCATCCCCGCGCAGCTGCTGCTATTGCTTCAGATCAGATGGGGTGTGAGAGAGGCAGTAGGTCGTGACACCACCCACCAAATCGAGCAACCACGCCCGAAAGGGTCTCCCTCTCACGTCGAAACCATAGGTGTTCATTGAGCGTTCCGCATCCATCTGGTGAAGCCCAGGTATGACGGGACTGGAGTCTCAGAACCAATACTCAGACCGATTGGCGACGTGGCAGAACCCCAGTGATGATCACCACTTCCGATGCGAACACTCCCATGTCCCTACTCCAGACCAAGGCTGATGGAGCTATGGAGCTGTTCTCTCGATTTCAGGAGGGCCTCGACAACCCCTTCAACGTGAGGAAGCCAAGTTCGCTTTCGCTGCTTTCAAGGCTTCTTCACAGGCAGCTCTGTCGTCGTGATCGATTTCGCCTTGACTGCCGTTCAATCTGGCCTCAAGAAATGCGATCTCATCGATCCAGTAGTTCTTGTCCTTGTTTTGCTGATCAAACATTCGCTTGGAAGACTCCACTCCATCAACGATTTACGAATGTATTCCCTCCTGAGATGGAACGACTTCTCTGTTGTTTGTTGGACCTGGCTCGTCGGGTTGTGAAGTCACAATGTCAGGTGGCTTTCAATTTCGCCTCCTGTGAATCGTTGCTCCCATCAGCTGGAGGCTGATGTTGATGTTCAG
The DNA here is from genome assembly GCF_000737595.1 of Synechococcus sp. KORDI-52. Lineage (NCBI taxonomy): Bacteria > Bacillati > Cyanobacteriota > Cyanophyceae > Synechococcales > Synechococcaceae > Synechococcus > Synechococcus sp. KORDI-52. The sequence goes on from NZ_CP006271.1 coordinate 1,436,853, forward strand.
CGTTTCACTTGATGCCATGAGCTTTTACCTGTCATGCGATCGACCCGTGTTCACGTTGCCTCAGCCCAACAGGTGCAACGCCACCAAGAATCCCATGGCTGTTTGAATTGCGTATTCCGAAAAACTCACAATCCCCAGTGGTGTTTTGCTGTTGCCGCCAATGCAGGCGCAGTTGAGAGCCAGCTTGTCCACGTAGACCGCTTTAAGCACAGAAGCCATTCCAGGGAGTCCCACAAGCAGCGCAACCCAACCAGCAAGTGGTGATGGAGGTGTCAGCAAAAATCCCAAGCCGATCAGCAGCTCAACACCTGGATAGATCCGTGCCCACAATTGCCAACGTTGGCTGATCAGATCGTATTTGATAAAGCTTGCGGCAAAGGCGTTCACATCCATCAGCTTCAGCATCGCCAGTGTGCAGATCGAAAAGCCCATGAAAAGACGCACCACATCGATGTTCAGGACCAGAGCCATCAGCAGCGTGGTGCCAAATACTGCTATCACAGGGACATAGGACGTGTCGGTGGGGTCTGGCTTCACACCCAGATGCTTGGCTAGATCGGTATAACCGCCAATTCGCTTCGTGCCAAAGAAGATTTGTGGTGTTGTGGCCACGTCATGTTTGATCTTGAAGTCATCAACGTCGTCCTGGGTTGTGAGACGGTGGTCTTCAAACTTGATCTGACGATCCTCAAGAAGCGCAATTGCCTTCAAGCCCCAGGGACATTCGTGCTCGGGTAGAGACATGCGGTAGATGTGTACATCGGTCAAAACATGTTCTGAGTTCATGGTTTGGTTTGCTGATGGTTGAAGACTCAAACAGTAGCTATCGCAAATCTGATTACAAGGCATGAAGGACTGGTAAAACTTTTCAACAGCATCCATGCGATTATCCACCAACTCAGCCCCTTCCTCATCATTTCAGAACAGCTCTTGTTCAGCCATCGTCAAGGGCTATCTCCAATCGCATCGGCAGGAACTCCTGCAGCTGAACTGGGTTGAATTGAAGACTTGACTGCTTCAGCAATTCCTGATGAATCGCTGTTTCGAACAGGAGTGTCTCCTGTTCTGTTGCGCCTTGCTTCTTTCCCTCTAGCCCGGGGCTGATTGCCCTCGCCGGCTTTTGGAGGAGGTGGATGACGCCGAGTCGTGGGACGCTTGATATCACACCCCAAAAACATCCTTTTACTATTTTAATAGTGGGATGCTTGGTTGGGGGGGGGGGGGGGGCGCAAAATCTTTGCGGATGCTAAAGATCTTATTCAGGGTTTGTGCCGCTGGCTAGACATTGCTAGAGCTTGATTTTCAACTTGAACAAAACAGGGAAATCTTTCGCCGTCATTGCTGGTACGGCTCTTTCTTGGACCATTTTCGGAGGAACGTTCATGGCGACTGAAGCCAGTGCCAAGCCTCATCATCACAGTTTGAATCTGATGTCGGTCAATAACAAGGCTGAACTTCAGCGGGCGATTTGCATGGACTCAGGTGCAACAACTAAGTTGCTCATCGCGAAAATGCATGTGATGAAGCATGCGAAAAGTGTCAAGTGCAAAAATGGATCTGCTGCGGTTCGGTTCCGAGAAGATAAGTCGGACCCTGGTCATGTTTTAGTGAATATTGATCCGCCGAAAGGCGGTAATAATGGTTTGGACTGTGACGGTAAAGCTGATCTAGGTTTGCACTTCATCGGTATTAATTGCTTGAATTCAAATCTTGAATCAGCCTCCCACAACTAGCCCCGCGTCATCAATGTGTGGCCAGGTTCAATCATCAGTTCTGCTCCCTGGTTCTTGCTTTGAGTGTTGTCCGTGTTGAGTCGCTTGACTCAGGCAGCAACGACATCATGTCCACGGCTGATGAGCAGCTTCGTGCCGCAGAAAACGGCGGGTCTCGAGCGGTGCTGGCCTCTCCAGCATCGCCTCGACATGTCTTTGGTCTGTGCCGTCGACGCCGTTGAAGCATGCTTCAGCCGAACCTGCTAAGGGTCTCTCCAATAGACCGATTCCATGAAACTCAATCTCAAGGAGCGTCTCCAGGGCCTGAAGCTGGTTGCTGGTCTGGCCAGCTCCCTCAACAATCCTGACTCTCTCGACAGTGTCTTCGCTGTAGCCGCAAGCTTGAACGACAGCCCCCTGAGTGATCAGATGGTGCGGCACCTCCTGGCCGATCCTCAGTTCAAGGCACTGGTCAACGATGGCTGGCGGCCGCAACCGATTGATCTTCATGAATTGCAGACCTTGCCACCGGCCAGTCTTGGTCGTGCTTATGCAGATCAACTCATACGTCAAGGCACACGCCAGACACCCTGATTGATCCGTCGCCAGTGACGAATGCCCAGGACTTTGCAGTGCACCGCTTCAGGGAAACCCACGACATCATCCACGTGCTTACGGGCTTCGGTATTGACGGTGTAGGTGAGCTCGGGTTGCAGGGTTTCAACTTGGCGCAAAATCGTTCACCACTTGCCGCGATGCTGATCTTCGGTGGCATCCTGAACAGCCTCCAGAAGGGTGAAGCTCTCGAGCCATTGCTGCAGGATTTGGCGCGTGGTTTCCAGATGGGTGTAAACGCCGACCTCGTCATCGCCAGCAAACATGAAGATGACTGGGAACGCGCTTTGTTGGAATGGAGGCAACAGTTGCGGTTGCCTGTGCATCCTGACCGTTAACGCCCACAGGTAACTAAAAAATTGATGTCTTGGATCAAGTGTTGATTCGTTTTGTGGTGATGAAAGTTGCTTGGTGTCATAGGTTCAGTCCTATGCATTCAGGATTTTCTCTGTGTTGTTGATGCTGTGCTCTCGTTTTAATGGCGATTTGGTGAAGCTTTAGTGCCTTGGTTTTTTCCGCTTATCGTTGGTCTATTCCATTATCTGTATCTGTTCGCTTCGCCTTTTAATGCTAATAGCTTTGCTTTCAGCTTTGATTCTGGCTTGAATCTTAATTGGTGCTGCGAGTATATTTAAGCTATAAATCATGTTAGTCCTGAGAGGAATGGAGGCTTTGTTATGTATTTTGTAGGGAACTATGTTCGGTCTGTAATCTTTCAAGGCTTCCGCTTTAATGCTTTATGCGCCCGGTAGAGTAAATCCCTCAGTCCTATGGTTGCACTTGTCTCCCCTGAAGTAAGGCGAGCAGGGTCTGATTTTTCTGTTGCAGCGTTGTGCCATGCCGCTGGCGTGCGTTAGTGGTCGATTTGTGTGGGATGGAGCGGGCCAGTTCTTATGTCTCAAGCTATGGCTTTGACTCCATTCTTAGAGGTGTTTCGCTCTTGGTTGATTGGTGTTTGCGAGGAGCTTAAAATTGCATCTGATTAATTATTGCTCCTCTTATATTTGAGTAATACGAATAACTTTCTTGGTCCTCTTGCATCAGCCATAGTGGTAAAGGCTGCCAGTCGGCCTCTGTCTTGTCAAGCACATGGAGCATGAGTTCAGCTGGCAAACCCTTGACGCAGAAAACATCCCCGTCAATCAGGTATTCATTTGAGTTGATCTCTTTCAGCTTGGTTGAAGTGGATGTCATGGTCATGCCTCAATGGGTTAAAAAGTGAGCCTGTCGCTTGTGTGGTCTATTGGTCGGTTTGGGTGTAACTGCTCTGTAATCAGAATGGCCTTGCTTGTTTTCGGAAGTGTGAGTTGTCTCTGAGAGCTGAACTAAAAAATGCTTGTCGATCAGGAACAGTTGGCAGAGGAGTGATTTTTTCTTCCTTGAAAAAATTGTTTTTTTCATAGAAGAGGTGTGTCTGCATCACCTGTCAGCTTCAGTGCCTCAGCGGCTCTTTGCTCGCTTCTGCTCCCTTCAATCGACATCAGGCATGGGTGCGTCACGAGGCCCGACAGGTCGCTGGTGTGCAACGCCAGGTTCGGCTTCTGAGGTTTGTGCCTCCTTGACAACCCCGAAGCGCTTTGGCGGCCAGCCGTCCCTGCCGATCGAGGGCTTGACGGCCCACCGCGGCCAGTGGCTGGGAGGCTTCTGGTGTTCGGCGCTTCCCTCGATTGAGACCCTCTCTCCCCTTTCATCCGATGGGATGGTTGATGCGTTCGTCACCAGGGCTTTCCATGGGGCCATCTCGAACCTTGAGGACAGCAACTTGCGCCAGAATCGTGAAGTGGATGTGATGGACCGATCCTTCCCTCCGGCAGTGAGTGAGCGCCAGTGTTGGAAGCACGAGCTGGTGCGATCAAACCGGCCCTGATCCGGTCCCCCTTTGGTTGCTGGCGGGAATCAGGTCATCGATGATCACCTCCAGTTAGATCCCATCCCTGGACTCAAACTGACTTTGTGCATGTTGTGAAACGGCCACCAATTTCGCCGTTGTTCCTGTCTTTTGGGCTCATCTTGGTTGAGCCAAGTTGCCAAAGGGGCTTGGAAGCCGGGCAGAGCGATGTCTGATGAGACCTGTGATTTGGCCTCTGTTGAGGCAGGAAGCAAATCCGTTCTTTCATCAAATGTTTGTTCTATTAAGGAATCATCCAGCGACTGCACCAACATTTAATCGTGGTCGAATCGCTCGGTGTTGCATTGTTATCGACCAGTTGTTTGATTCAGTCGGTCGGGTCTTCTTTTGGTCTGTTTGACGGGCCGTGCCTGAAGACAACAACCATTCCCATAGCTCACGGTAAGGTTGCTCTTGTACATCGTTGTGCAGGGTCCAGCACTGTGCAACCTTCAGCGACATGGCCTCAGGGGTGGTGTGGATCTCAGTGTGTTCTTAAAGGCTTTTTTCTGCGAGGTTGCACCTTCCAACCCTTGGAGCTCCTTTCGACTTTGACATCAGCAGGCATGAAGTGAAGGCCTATGGGTCTCATGATTGACGACAGCCGCTGTGACAAGGGGATGTGGCGATGTGATCTACATCAGGCTTGTAAGACGCGCTGAATGAGATCAACAAAACATCAGGAATTCCGAAATGGCTCAGAGCCCGATTGGTTTTGGAGGGTCCAGTGCAGTTCGGAGTTGGATCGCGTTTTCAACGACCGGAGTTGTTGCTCAACTCATCAAGATCTGAGCCATTCACTGGAGCAATGAATTGCGCATTGGCACGGACCACGCAGGTGCTGAAGCCTGGGGATTTCCTTGAGGCAATTCGCCAGTTCGGCAGACGGATCCGCAACCAGGTTTTGTCATTGTGGCGTTCCACAGCTTGTTTGAGCCCTCCCCGAACCGGTGTGTCTGTCTCCAGAAGGTCGCCGTAAAACAGCTTGGTCAGAGGTCGCATCCCTTTGCGTGGATCCCGGCAGTTGGTGCCGTTTGGATCGGCCTCCACCACGAGCCAGTGGCGCACTTCATAGAGCCCACGGTTGCCGGTGGTTTGACTGCTGTTGAAGTTGCCTGCGCGATCAGGGAGTGGTGGCTCGGCGCGCTGGGCCCGTGCGTGACCTGCCTGGATCAGCAGGCTCAGTAACAAGACGAATACCGACTTCACCAATTGAATCGAGCTGCTCAGCATCTCCAGCTTCTCAGGTGCCAGGCTGTTTCCCAAACCACACTTGAGGCAGCGCTCGTTTGAAACACTGCCGGATGTTGATGGTTACAAGTCTTCGCTTGCACTCGGTCTTGAGCCGCTTTGGAGGGATGGTGCTGCTGAGGTTGAATCGGAATGGATGCATGGATGAGGACTCTTTGGCTTGAAGACGAAATGGACGGGCTGATGGCTTTGCCCCTGGGAGTGAATTCCCACCAAATAAAGATGAAATGTTGTTATTCGTCTTTGAATTGTTGCCCTTTTCTCTCTCCCCTTTTACCCCGTCCGTAGCTATAGCTGATCAATTGATCACCTTGTCCCATGAGTGACTTGATCGTCGTCGGTTTCCCCAAGATCGAGGAGGCCGAGCAGGTGCGTCTGGAGTTGGCCAGCATCCAGCAAGAGCATCTGATCTCGCTTGAGGATGCGGTGGTGCTGGAGCATGGCGATGACGGTCACGTTCATCTTCGCCAAGCCATCAACTTGGCGGCCGCCGGTGCCGTGAGTGGCAGCTTCTGGGGCGTGCTCGTGGGACTGCTCTTCCTCAACCCACTGTTGGGTGCAGCTGTCGGAGCAGGTGCAGGCGCTGCTTCAGGAGCCCTCTCCGATATCGGCATCAATGATCAGTTCCTGCGGGAGCTGGCGGAAACCCTGCCGAAGGGAAGCGCTGCCCTGGCTTTGCTGGTGCGAGATGGCACGCCTGATCGTGTGGTCGAACGTTTGCGCCGCCACGCCCCCAAAGCGCGTTTGGTGAAGACCAGCCTGAGTCATACCGATGAGGATCAACTCCGCGACTTGCTGAAAACAGCTGCTCAGCAAGCCGAGGCGCTGCGTCTGTCCTGACAGGCGTTCGCTGCAGCTTCGATTGCGCTGCTGCCCTCCCTCGCATCCAGCAGATCTGCAAGCGGTGAGTCGGCGGTCTGCACACCCTTGCTGCACCAGCACAGAGCGCCGATATCTCCAGCCGTCATCAACACCGGCGACACGACTTGGAGATACAACTCCTTGCCTGTCCTGATGAACCTGCGGGCTTGCTTTGAAGGCAAGCTCCCGTGTGATGGTGGAGCGTTGGAGATGGAGTGATTCAATCAACGGTTAAAGGGTTCATGGGATGCCTTAGACCTTCCCTCAGACGCTCCATGGCATCCTGAATTGGGCAGTGCAGCGTTGACATCTCAAATCCAACGCAACGGCTGAGCTCGTGGCAACGGTCAATGTCTGATTGATGCAGTCAGGCTCAATCCAGCGCCACAAGGGCGTTCCTCAGGGAAAGGCTTCCACTGCTCAACACAAACTGTCGTCCTTTGGGGGACATGGGGTTGGGGATTTGACGGCGTCGACAAGACAGACCGCTTCATCATTGGCGCCAGGCGATGTGCGGAAGCTGCAGCATGAGACGTCTCAAAAACTGACGGCGCTTGAGCCAGTGATTTGGCTCAAGTTGAAGCGAGGTGAGCGCCCCTGGAAAAAAGCAAGGCGTCCTAGGGAACTGCTCACCTGCGCTTCAACAAAGGAGGAGGCCGCCCCTCCCAGGTGGAAGAGACGGCCTAACTCGCTCGTTTATGCATTGCAGTCGACCTAATCAGTACGTGTATTGCCGTTGGGGATCACCGTGGCAATGGAACTGAAAGAGGGAGGTCGAAGCGTCTGGCTTGTGGCAACCCTGGGGCCATTGGGTCGAGTGTGAAGCGTGACTCCTGCGGGGCACCTCGACGAACGGTGCAGAGGAGTGTCGACTGATCAGACGACCATCAGTGTCGTCACAGACGAGTAGCCCACGGTTGGGTTGAAAAGTTGGAGCAGGGGCCAGAACAGTCAGGCTGCTTCTGCGATTTGCTCAGGTGGAGTGTCGGCCGTCATGGGCGCCTCCTATTTCGATGGACTTACTTTCGTCAGCGGACGCGCATAAGGCAATCAGCTGTCGTGCTCATTGCCTTCTGGGGCGAATCGGTCGATTGTGGGTCCGACGTGCTCACTGAGGGCTGTGTTTCATCTCAGTGCAGCGGAACGACGTTTTGCTCTGACTTCGTTTGCCATCAAGGTGGCGATCTTTTGGATGGCTCAGTTGGTCGTCTGTGTGATGGATCCGCGGCGGCTGGTGTGCGGCTTCGTGGAGAAGGGGTTTCTGCCTTGTCTTATTAGCTTCTCGGTGATGGATTTTCTGGTGATTCCTCCGCTACGACGTCGCTGGGAGCGCTAACCCGTTGCCGAAACCAGCCCCTCGCGATCAGTGCGGATGTGGTTGAGGCGAGGGCGTGGAGGAGTGAATGGTGTGAGTCATGAAAACAACAGCCATTGACCTGTTCATCAAGTCGGGAAGGCGAGCGAAACAGGCCGGTTGTCCTCATTTGTATTTCTGTTTGGCAGATCTAAACCAGGTTCAGACGAACGGAGACTCAGATGCTTTACACCCTGTTCCTAGTAGCAGCAGCGTGCGCTGCAATGGTTGGCGTGATGGTTCTCGTCTACGGCACTGTTCGGTCGATGCAGAACACCCAGTGACTTCGAGCGTTTTTAAGCGCCTCTACGGCTCGATTTTGGCTATTCCCGCGTATGTCTAAACCCGCTGACCCTGTTGCGGCTCAGGAGTAGACCCACAACATTGAAACAGGTTGCCGGAGTGACTCTGAAGACATGATTCGCACCACTTTCACCGCCATTGCATCGGCTGCAGCACTCTTCGCTGTCAGTGATCCCATCGATCCACCAGTGGCTATGGCTGACACCGTGAAGGACTGCCTCTGCATTCTCTCCAGGCATGACGATTCGATCGCTCGGGAGGAGTTCCGCTGTGACTTCACTCAGACCATGGGTGCCGCTTACGTCGACAGCAAGCGTTGGGCTTTTGTCTTTCCCCACTCCGAACAGGACAAAACCTTCACCCGGCAGAACACCGAGGACTTCATCCGCTGGACCCGCGAAGGGCAATACGCACTGACCATGTTTCAGAGCGGCGAGAAACCGAACGAGCCAGGCGGGTTCTAAGTCGACTGAACATGTCCACAGCCGCCTTCGATCAGCTCCGACGCTCTGACGTTTGGTCCCTGGAGTACGGCTGAGAGATCAAGCAAAGGGTTTGTTGAGGAGCCATAAAACAACCGCAAATATTGAAGCGGTTATTGCTGAATTTCGGTTGACGCAAGCGATTTTGCCGGTGAGTGCTGCGCCATAAGCTGCCCCGTAAACAAAGCAAAAAAGCACTGTGTAGAGGAGTAGGAGCAAGGGGTTCACGTATGCCATGAGCAACTGACCTGAGATCTAGCAACACCACCGCCAGTCCGGCGTCCGTCACTGACGGAGTAAGTGGGGCTCGCTTGCGCTTGGCTTCTAAAACGGCTTGATCTCCACGTTCTCCACTCTGAACACCCATTCGCCTCCTTGGTGAATCCTGAGCGATTTCATCAATTGAGCTTTCACCAGCATTGGTGTTGTTATCACTGCCATCTCCAGCAGGGTGATCGAGGCAGGCATAGCCAGCTTCAGTCAGTCGTCCTTGGTCATTGATCTCAGGAGTTGACTCCTCTTCAGGTAGCAATGGCTCATCCATGGCTGTCACCAAATCCTTGGGCGTCGTCAGATTCACTACAAGGCTTAGAAGGGCGCTCAAGGTGACGCTTCCCCTTGCCAACCAAGCCACCAGGAATCGTGTGGCATCGAACCATTCCCTCTCCTTTTCAGGGACATGGGATTTGACGGCGTCGACAAGACAGACCGCTTCATCATTGGCGCCAGGCGATGTGCCGAAGCTGCAGCATGAGACGTCTCAAAAACTGACGGCGCTTGAGCCAGTGATTTGGCTCAAGTTGAAGCGAGGTGAGCGCCCCTGGAAAAAAGCAAGTCGTCCTAGGGAACTGCTCACCTGCGCTTCAACAAAGGAGGAGGCCGCCCCTCCCAGGTGGAAGAGACGGCCTAACTCGCTCGTTTATGCATTGCAGTCGACCTAATCAGTACGTGTATTGCCGTTGGGGATCACCGTGGCAATGGAACTGAAAGAGGGAGGTCGAAGCGTCTGGCTTGTGGCAACCCTGGGGCCATTGGGTCCAGGTGTGAAGCGGGACTCCTGCGGGGCACCTCGACGAACGGTGCAGAGGAGTGTCGACTGATCAGACGCACATCAGTGTCGTCACAGACGAGGCGCTCACGGTTGGGTTGAAAAGTTGGAGCAGGGGCCAGAAAAGTCAGGCTGCTTCTGCGATTTGCTCAGGTGGAGTATCGGCCGTCATGGGCTCCTCCGATCTCGATGGACTTACTTTCGTCAGCGGACGCGCATAAGGCAATCAGCTGTCGTGCTCATTGCCTTCTGGGGCGAATCGGCCGATTGTGGGTCCGACGTGCCTTGTGCTGGGACCAATGCGATGCGCAAGTTGTGTTCGGACGGCCATGCCTGATCCAAGTCATGTGTTGAGTCCCTGACAAGATTTGTGTGTTTTTGATCCCGCGACAGAAAAAGGATCCCAAGGTGAGTTGACCCAATAAGGAGGGTCACATGTACGAAGGTTTCAAAAATCCTGTCGATTGCACCCTGAATACCTGCATGAAGTGGGGCGCAGACGGAACCCTGTCTCCCCACGATCAAGACGGCTTAATGAGACATCTCTGCGCTACCGATCCAGCCTTGGCCGACAGCGAGGCGTGCGAGATTTACAAAAACGACAGCTAGGTGTTCAAGGCTTTTCTGCTGAGCGAAATGCCACCGAGGTTGCAGCCACCACCCGAGAAAAGTTTTTCGCCCGCATTGACTACACCGCAGTTTTCGACTGGCTGCACGGCAAATTCACAGAGGCCTACGAAGCCATGTGTCTTGCCAAGGAAGCCGAGAAGAAAGGCTGATGGATAAATGCGCTCTATAACTCGTCCTCGATCACTACAGCGGTGCCGTCAAAATCGGCAGTAGCAAGCACCCTCAGATACGGCTAAAGCAGATCGCCGCTCATTAGGCCGTCGGCAGGTTCAGCATCATCCAGACCACTAGGTTCACCACCCGCGATGCCGCACGCAGCTGGGAGTCAAACTTTCATAAGCGCTACGCCATCCACCGATCACCAGAGCAAGCTGGGCGTGAATGGTTCGACCTTACAGATCAGAAGATCAAAGGCTTTGTGGAGTGGATGGAGGCATCCACCAGCAAACGAGCCATCAAAGTTTTGACCGTAAAGGCTTCTATTAATAAGAACCCCGATCAACTTTTGCGTGATCGCTTTGTACGCGGTGCTCTCGCCATGTTTTACTCCATCGGCCTAGTTCCTGGTGTGGCCTGGGCCATGACCAAGAACTGTTATGCCACCGTGGCGCTCTGGACTGGCTTCGGCGCAGCAGTTGGTATGGGAGCCAAGAAGCAAGAAGAGCAGTCGTCCAGTTACACCCTTGATGGCCAACCGCTCAGTAACTACGCACTAAAGCGTGAATACCAACGAGCCAGAGATTGGATGGAACAGCAGCTTCGAGCACGCAGAGGACAACTGGCGCGCCATTGAGGTTGAAGCCAAACGACCTAAGTGCTCGAAGCGGCTGGCACCGTTTGAGTGCGACTGGAATGCCTACTTGGAAGCCAACCCGGGCATGAAGGCATGGGCTAAAGCCAACCCTGGAGCTGCCGAACAGCAACGCATCAAGTTGACTGCCCATCAACGCCTTCCTCCCATGTTCCGCACCACCATCACCGCCATCGCATCTGCTGCTGCCCTGCTGGCCGTCAGCGAGCCCATGGATCCACCCGTGGCCATGGCCGACACCGTGAAGGACGCGCTCTGCGTGCTCTCCCGCCATGACGATGCCCTACCTCTGGAGGAGTTCCGCTGTGACTTCACCCAGCTGCGCGGCAACGTCTACGTCGACAGCGTGCGCTGGGCCTTCGCCTTCCCCGACGCTGAGAATGGCACCACCTACACACGGCAGAACACCGAGGACTTCAAGCGCTTCACCCGTGAGGGCCAGTACACGCTGACCGTCTTTGAATCCGGCGCCAAGCCCAACGAACCCGGCGGGTTCTGATCCCACCGCACATATCCCTGGCCACCCTCACGGGGGTGGTGTCCCGGCTTTTTTATGCCTGGTGAAGTGATCATCTGACCACTGCCATCGCGTCATCTGAACGTCACTGAAGCTCAGCCAGTGTGATGGTGTCAGAGGAGGTTCTGCCGCAATGGAACGTCCATCCAGTGGTTTCTCCAATGACCACTGGGCGCTGATAACACCACTGACTCCTCTGTCATGAGCGATCCGAGGAGTCAGATCAGCGTTATGTGACGGGTGGTGAGCATTGTCGCCAACCTGACTTCTGCATCGTTTCTCTTGCCTCTGCTGGTTCATTTTTGGCTATGAAAAACCCTGCTCATAAGAGCAGGGTATGCATAAATCAATATCGGACTATGTCACGGAATAGCAGGTGGGTCGAGTCTAATCTTGTCGCATGGAATTCCTTTCACGGTTGCTTGCCACACCTTTTGCACGCTACCAACACCATTGCCGTTCCAGCCATGATTAGGAACGTAAATTTCCTTTGATCTAGTTTGAATAGATTTTGAAGCTGCCGAATTCCATGAAATGTTGTTTCCCGGATAAGCAAAGTGAGCTTTAGTTTCCCATTCCTTTACTCCAGCTTGTCGAGCTTCTCCGCCAGAGCTGTGATTGTATTCAGTTACCGCTACAACTAGGGAATCATCACATTTTAAATTAGTAGGGGTTGTTAATTTTTGGTTAAAAACCCTGCTTCTGCGGAAATCTTGCCCGCGGTGAGATTGGCTCAATTCTCTTAATTTCGGAATAGTTGTTAATTGCTGTCTCTTAAGCCTGCTTACGGGGAAAACTTGTCCGCGTTGAGATTGACTCAATGCTCTTAGTTTTGGAATAGTTGTTAATTGTTGTCTCTTAAGCCTGCTTGCGGGGAAAACTTGTCCGCGTTGAGATTGACTCAATGCTCTTAGTTTTGGAATAGTTGTTAATTGTTGCCTCTTAAACCTGCTTGCGGGGAAAACTTGTCCGCGTTGAGATTGACTCAATGCTCTTACTTTCGGAGCAGCATGGGCTTCGGCGGTAACGCTTGCCAAAGTAATCATTGGCAAGATGGCAAGTGTTCCAATTTTTTTGAGGGAGAAATAAGCCATGAGATTAGAGGTGAGATTTGGAGGCTTTGGTTGCCCCCTGTGAACTCACCATCTCGGAATTCAGGAGTTGACTCGGTGCCCTTGCTCAACAGCAGTTGTGATTTTGTTCACACCTAAAAGCCTGATCACCATCTGGGCGGGCATCGCTCCACCAGACTGACTTCTGCATCGTTTCCCATGCCTAGAGGCGCTTGTTTCGCAGACGCCCTATTAGGCGTTAATGCTTAGTACTTATAAGCACAAAAAAACCTAGGTTTGACCTAGGTCCGTTCAGCGCTTCGTTTTGAAGTTGGCCTGATCTGTTGGGGGCCGCCGCCAAGCTCGCCCCCTCCCAACCTCAGGCTTTCGAAGGCTTGCTGGTCAAAGCTGCGGACATGGCAGTGGCCAAGAGCATGCAACCAGCAACGGCGAGGAATCCCATCGGTCTGAAGTGACTGAAGGAATCATTCACTTTTGACGGCCCCCTCGCCTGTCTCGGTTGCGACAGAACTGATCAAAACCACATTGGCTGATGGTCAAGACCACCGCCGATTCACCATCGGACATGGCCCCAGTCGTTGATAGGGCTGATTAAACGAAGCGGGGAACACCCATGGCAGTCACGGATGAGCCATGACCACCGACACCCGCATTGCTCTGTTCCTGATGGGAGAGCTGGTGGCAGCTCTAATGGCCAGCAACCTTAATCACCTCAAGCGCTGGTTGTCTGGTGGGATGCAAGACCTTGGGGGGCAGCGATGGAAGAGCTATTGCTGGACTGACTTGACCCCTTCCTATCCGTGGAAGAGCAGGACAGGCTGCTGGGTTGGCACCTGGGGGTGAGGCTCTAGTCACTAAGGGGTAGTCATCAGGGAGCAAGACCCCACGAACGGGTAATTCGATTTGAAGGCAGAACAGTGATGGCGAAAGACCTGGCCTTGCTCGCGGGCACCTTCCCCTTAGGGCTTGGAGCCTTGGAAGCAGTCCTTGCTTTCTTTTGCATTTAATCCACAGGCCAGTGCTTCCACTCAGCGCCATCAGGTATCTCGGGTGACGTTTTCAAGTCCTTGGGTTCATGCCACGACACGCGCCACTGCGGCAGACGGAAGTGCACATAGTCGAAGTGTTCGCATCTGATGCCGCCAAGGGGCCCAATAGACCCGTGCCAGCCCGCCATCCACCTGCCGTCGTCAGCTTCCAGTGGGTTGCCCTTGAACCAGACCCAACACTTCTGTCCGCCTCTTGCCACTCGGTATCCATTGACCAGAGCAGTTTGACTGGTAATCGAAGTCGTACAAGCCAAGGTTTTCAATTAGTCGTTTTGGTCTTGCACGGCTTCAGGCCCCGATCCTCTATCCCTCATGAATTTATTCAGCCAACTCTTGCTTTTGAGCTGAGTTCTTTAAGCAGCCTCTGCTTTAGTGCTGTCTACGGTTGACTGAGCGTCTTTTAAGACCTGATCAGCCTTTTGCATCAACTTGTAGTAGGTGTCTTTGTCTGTGGCGGTATACGCAGCTTCCATCAAGAGGTCGTACTTCTCTTCTGGAGACATCTGCCAGACCCGATTCAGCGAATAATCTTGTAATCCTGAGGTTGCGCAGTAGCCAAAAATGCTTAATCCCTGCCCACTAAATGTATAAATAGCTACTCAGGCAAAACACTGGAAACCTGAAGGCTCTTCAAGCAGCACTCGGCATCCCATCGGTCAGCAAATTCCAGGCACAGCCCACTCGACACGCAGACAACAAAGCGCTTGTCCCCAAGCTGATGAACTATCGGTGGAGGCCGAGAAATCATGCTGAATTCTTGGATCATCTCTCTTCTGCTTTGCCTGATTGTCCGCTAATTCCTCGCTTTTAAATGCATCAAGTGGCACATATTGCCCACGACTGGCGGAAACGTGATGAGATGTGTTATCAAAATCTTATGGACACAGAATTACTCAAACAATCCTGGGCCAAGTTGACCCAACGTGGTTACACGCTGAATAGCCCTGCTCCTGAAGTGGTGAACATCATCACGCCGACGGGTTACTCGACTCAGATTCGTTTAAAGCGACTGCCGAGCTACGCCCGATACGTGCGGTGATTTCCCACCAATTTCTGATCTGACGGCTTCGAAATGGTGTGGGGAAGAGTCCTTGCGGTCCTCGATTCCCCTGTTGTTAGGGAGGAGGTCAAGTGGTCCTCGACTCCCAGGTGCAGAACCCCCTGGATCTGCAGGCTCAAGATGCGCTTGCTGTGTAAGTGGTCTACCGAAGCCCCCTGTTTTCTTCAGGACCCAGGAGAGAGGACTGAGAAGTGGAAGGCAGATAGCGCTTGGTCGCATCCTCACGAAATGGGGCGAGCCAAACAGCAGCCAGCAAGAACAAGGCAAAAGCCAGATGGCCCTTCACCTCAATGAACCAACAACGATGGCCTCAGCGTTGGCTCAGATGGTTGATTGGAGCTTGCTCGGGCCTGTCGTAATCACCGCCCATTGGGGCTGAGGGGGCTGAGCCATTGCCGAACCTCCTTCACCTGAAGTAGTGCAGGCGTACTGATGCGGAGCGTTGTGGAGAAGTGGGGCTTCATTCATGAGCGAGGCCTGCAGAGCTGGAAAGGCGGCGTGGTCTGCATGACCTGCCAACACTTCACCTATGGAGTGGATCAGCACTGTCACACGATGGTGGGCTGCAACCTTCGCCAGAAGCAGCTCCAGAAGGGTGAACACCTGAAGAAGCCCTGCAAGCTCTGGGCACCGACGTGGCAGAAGGAAGTGGGCTGGGCTCCTGAGGCTGGCTAAAAGAGGTCTGTCGCGAATGAACGCCAACTAGGTCATGACTGAGACAACTGTTCTGGATTTCAAGCTCAGCAACACGTTTGAGGAATATCAGGCACATATGAATGCGCCTGAGCAACAAGCGATGTTTGCCGAGATGGGAGTCAAGACCTTCTTTATAGGTGTCTGCAAGGATGACTCCAAAAGAGCGACAGTGATGTTTCAAGGACCCGAAGATATCCTCTACAACATCTTCACGAACCCAGAGACCAAGCCGGTTGTTGAAGCTTCTGGTCATGTCTATGAAGGCACCGTAATCACTCGTTGGCTTGCATGAATCCCTCAACTCCCCTTTGTCATTTGTCAGGATGATGGCTTAGTTGGGGGAAGCCCTCATCTGGGTTTCGTCATTCGAATGCTTTTTTAGACAAGCGAAGCCACCGCCTGCACGTAGGTGACTTCGCCGCTCCGGATCAGTGCAAATCAACTGGAGCTCCTTTGTCGTAACCCTGCTTCGACAGGGCATGACGCATCACTTGACACCTAATGAGAGAGGGATGTCCTGAATCGATGAAACAGAGATGCACAGCAGCTGAACGTATCTACCTTCTGAATTGACCTTGAGAACCATTCTTGGCATGTACTTCATCGAACGTCGAGGGTCTGACCGTAAATGGATCAGGGAATTAAACTTCAAGACTGAGTTCAAGGCTTTGATCGGTGCTCGAAGCAAGGCAATTTCAACCTTGGGTACCTATCGGATTGTCCATGCGCTTTGGCCGAACCAGGTGGTCTGCTACGTGGATGGACCTGAACTGGTCAAAGGGAAAAGGAAACAAAGGGGTGACCGCTCTGCAATGCACACCCTCTGAGATCGAACTCATCTTGATGAGCTCAGACGGAGTTGATGGGCTAATTCGATCCGATATGCAGGATCGGCATACCGAGGTGAATGAGGTGAGGCCTCCATTCGAACTATTGGCGACGCTTTGCCTCTCTTCCGCCTCTCACCACCGCAGGTTTCAATGGGCAAGCCAATGCGCGAAATGGCTTGTGTCGTCCATCAAGGATGAGTTCGCCAAGTGATTGAGCGTGGTGAAGATGAATCTCCATCAGATCTCCTACCAACTTCCTTGGTGTAACAAGACCTCATTGCGGGTCAAGTGTCATCTGCTGCCATTTCGGCATTGCTTCTGGTTCTGCCTCGTGGTCCGTTGTGAATGCTGGGGGGGCCGGGAAAGGTTTGAAGACCTCAATCCTTAACTAGTTGAAGAGAAACCAGCAGAAACGAGAACACTCAAGGCAGTCACGCATGAGCCATGACCCGTGACACTCGCATTGCTACACGATGGTGGGCTGCAACCTCAGGCAGAACCAGCTGCAACAGTGCGAGCACCTGAGGTGGCACTGCAAGCTTTGGGCACCGACGTGGCAGCAGGAAGTGGGCTGGGCTCCTGAGGCTGGGTAACTAGGGAGACGCGGGCGAGGGAACCCGCGAGTTTCATCTCCTAAGACGTGGCAGTGGTGCATGCGCCTAGTCCATCCTCACAGCCAACCTGAGAAAATCTGGATAGTCATCAATGCCTAATTAGGTGCATCTGATACCCGGCGAGAGCCCGTCCGTCAGCGAGGATGGATGAGAGGGCAGAGGTGCCTTCAATGCGTCGTTTGGGGGTGGGCTGAGGGGCCTGCCTCTTTTTTGTTGCCAAGAGAAAAAACGGCTGGAGGCGCTGCCCCCGCCTGTGCGCTGATCAATAGCTGCTGCGAAAAACAGTTGCGATAACCGAGGCGAAGGTGGACAGGAACAAAGCCGCAAACAGAAATTCCACGAAAATCGGGAGGTCGTATTCCTGTGATGGCTCAGGAGCGTTTGGTGAAGAGGTAGCGGTTTTGACCTGCCCAATGGATTGAGTCAAATCACTCAGGTTTATGGGCCAACATCTGGCATAGAACCTTTTCAGGCACGGCCCACGATTTAGGGCTTCGATGCCTTGGGGGCGGACATGAGACGCCGCCCCTCCACAAACGGCAGCTACTGCTGTTGCTGCATCTGGCGGCTGGTCAGTGATGCGGTGAGCTTGGCGTTGGCTGCACTGAAAGCAGCATCGAGGCCAGCCTCATCAGTCCATTGCCAGTAGTGCTTCATATGGGTGCGCACGTCGTTGCCCCTGGATGCAGCGAGCTGTCTCAGAGGTATGCCAGCTGTTGGCCCATAAACCTGAGGTTTTTGTGCAATTCAATTCAAGCGTTTGGTAGCAAATTTCACTGAATCGACTGGTAAGGCTTGAGTTCAAGAAAAGGCCCTAGAGGTGACGCGCGGCCACAGCTCCACGGGAACCACGGCTAATCACTCTCTTGCTGAGCGTGGTGAGAGTTCATCTCTCCGGCTGGGTTGATGGATCCTTCTGACGAGGAGCTGGCCAAGCAAATCGAGACCAACATCGGATGGTTCGGTCTTGAAGGGCAATGAGCGTTAAGGCTGATCACCTTGTGCGTGCTCGCTGACAAGAGTGAATCCATCGAGATCGGAGGAGCCAATGACGGCAGACACTCCACCTGAGCAATCCGTAAAAGTCGCCCGACTTTTAGGTCCCTGCTCCAACAGTTTCCACCCAACCGTGGGCTACTCGTCTGTGACGACACTGATGGTCGTCAGAACAGTCAACTCTCCTCTGCACCGTTCGTAGGTGCCCCGTAGGAATCCAGCCCATCACCTGGACGCAATGGCCCCAAGAACCTGAAAGCCCGACACTTCGCCCGCCGCCAGCAATGGCATACGGCATCGCCCCTGTTCCGTCATCACAGGGATGTCGGGAGCGAACAATAGAAGAGGTCACCCCATTCCTGTCGTAGATGGGCTGGCCTCTCAACCCCTGATCACATCACGGGTTTAATGATGCACAAGCGAGCGAGCTAGGCCGCCTCTTCCACCTGGGAGGGGCGGCCTCCCTCCTTGTGCCTACACAGAATTAGACTATTCCTACACCCCCAACACATCGCCCCCTCACTTTTTCTATTGGTAACAACGGCGCCAATCGTTAATAACTAGCTAGAAAGTCACATTAGTCAATTACCCATGAATACTTCTCAGATGCTGATCGCATTTCTTGCGTTCGGTGCTTCTGCAAGTTCCATAGTCGCTTGGCGTTTTGCCGCTTCAAAGCTTCGGAGAGACGAGCCATGATTCCTGTCTCCACCTCAGTGCTGATGGTGCTTCTCAAGCCATTGCAAGTTCTTTCGGCCGTGCAGTGTGTGCTTGGCTTCGGACCATGTAAAGCCAACAGTAATGAATGTGTGAAGCCTAAGCTTTAACTATTTTTGAGTTCCCTTCTCTCGCTGTAACTGGTCTGCGCTTCTCTGACGCTTAATTGGCTTTTTGCTTACCGCTTTGGATTTTTGACAGTTGTTCTGTTGCGGTTCGGTTATCTCACTCAAGTAGTGCTTTTAAGACTGGCGAACGTAGTTGTTTCATTTCAATCAATCCAATCACCACCGAAATTCGTAACTGGGTTGTTGTTGCTGCCTCGATGCAAGCTCAAGGACCAACTAATAGTCAGATGTATATCCTTGCCAAATCACTGGCAGAGGGTAAGTCCGACCCTGTGCCTACTACTCCCAGCGGCTCCTTTCAGCATTTCGGCTGTTTGAAACTAAAGCAACTCGTGGCCTGACTAACCATCAGGCATTTCCCTCCCATACTTCTCGTGACAAATCACCATCTTTCGCTTGAGCAGAGATTCCATCTCGAAGCTGCATTGCGCGAGATCGAAGCCTGCCAAGACTTAGAGAAGCTTCGCGAGGTAACTAAACAGATCATCACCGCACAGGAAAATGAGAAGGCCTTTGCTCGCGAGGCGATGTCTCAGCTACGCAAAGAAATCGAGTTTTCCGCATCAAAAAAATTCGGTTTTAACTGGGGTCAAAGCTGAACTATTTTTAGATTGGTTGGATTGCATAAGCCTTGAGAGAGGTCTTCAGTAGTGGACCCTTGAATGGGTTCTTTTGGGCTAACCCAATGTGGGTCACACGAACGCGCGGTCTTTATCTAGCTGTGGTTGCCAAAACAGTGAACGATGAATACGTCTGCCTCTATCATGTCCCAGGTAGCAAAAAAGCCCGCATATTAACCACGTCTTTATTTCAGTAAATGGAGGAGAAATTGATAACTATGATATTGACTGTAACGACCCCATCGGTCTAGGTGCAAGCGACTCCATTCAACCAGGATTTCGCTCAAAATGGAATAATATTTCACTACTATAACTTCATGCGTGTAAAGAAAGCAATTCAACCAGACCGAGTATTTGCACCTCCACGACAAGATAAAGCTCTCGCCTTTTCGTTCATCGATTCATTTGGTGCTTAAAGCCCCGTAAGTTCTCAGCTGCGTTGCCCTATAAAAAGAGCATTGTTAAATGTGTTGTTGTTGCCGCCATCCATCTCCCGATAAAATATTCACCCCTTCATCAAGGCAAGGTTTTGTCGGGGTCTGTGGTTTGCCAGCATGTGAGCCCAACTTTAGTTTTTCAGCTATATCGTCATGAAAATCTGTTAGTCATGCTTGCACAGGAGTTAGGTATTGTGCGGAGATCAGGTTATTTGCGGACTTTAATGCTGAGCCTGGCTACAAGAAGTAAATCCTGCTTTGTCTCTTTTGCAGCACTATTTGATTGTTTGGAGCTTCCCTACCGTTGAAGGTGCTTGGGAGTCTTGTCCTGGTTTCGCTGACTACATTAATTCTGGTGCCCCTGGAGACAAGTTCGAAGGGTTTGAACTGAAGTGCCGAGTCTGTGAACCGATCAGTGGAAGTGGTGTTGCTATTGCAGAGGCCAGTGACATTGGGAAAGTCTGGGCTCACCTCGGTCCTTGGATCAAAGGATATGGAATTGAATTCGATGTGACAGCTGTTGTTTCCGATGCTCAATTCGCTGCGATGTGGCCTGGTGTAGAAGCTGCGGCTGCTGCCGAATAACAAGCCTTTCCGAAATTCAGTCGCCACCCATCTCCCAACAGAGCATTCAGCCCGCCAGTAATGGCGTGATTTTTGTTGGCCTCTCCTCTCCCACCGGGGAAGACCCATGGCAGTCACGTTTGACCCATGACACTCGCATTACCCCGTACCTATCCAGGCTTTCGAAACCAACAGGAACGCCAATGAGTTAAGAATCTACTTCTGGCGTAACGGGCGATAAACCCCTGGATTTACTCTCACCAGAAAAATAAAGTTATGTGAATAGTGTATCGATATCTGTAGGTACTTGAACTCAAGTACATGAAGTTTCCGTTACATCCAATGAGACACTGGCTTCTGTGACAAGAGGTACTTGTTTGGAATTGCAGAATCCCTTAATCTTTTTCGCGTCGCTCATTATGGGCTCCGCCCTGCTTCCAATGGCTTCATCCAAGAAGGAACTCGCGCTACTAGGTGGCACGTTCATCTTTGGCTTGAGTGCTCTTGAGATGGTTCTGCGAATTGGCGGATATTGAGCAGAGGACTGTCCTCTGCCTGTGAGCAATAACCCGGCATCAAACCAAGTTGGTGGCACCTGAAGAAGCTTGTATGGAAGAGGTTTGTCTTAGGTCACCCAGTTGGGGGAAGAGGTTGCCTGAATAAATCCCTCGAATGGGGGAGGTGGTTCCCAGCTGGAGCGGAGATGGTGTGTGTTCATGGGACGAATGCCTCAAACATCAAAAGAAACAAAAATGGCCTAATACTGGACAAAATATTGATACCCCTGCCAGCTCAGCAACTAAAGAAGAAAGTCGTCTAATCAAAGCCCTCGCAGATATAGGACAAAATCTGAGCCTCAGGGAAGCAAGAGAAAAGCTACGCGTGGGAAAACTGATCAGAAACTTTGTGTTTATCCCTTTCGTCGGGCTTTCGGCTATTGCTATTTTTGTGGCGATGATTATGCCAAAGGCACCTGAGATTGCGAAAGAGTCCAACAAAGATGAGTTGGAAAATTGATATATAAAATATTTGCGCTTGACCGCTCAGTTGATTACGCCAGACCAGGGCTCAAGCATGTTTGCGTAGGCGCAAGTAGACAGTCCTGATCAAGCAATACTGAATTTTAAGCATCCGAAAAGTGCTCAGCCCCTGGACTTGACACAATCAGGGGCCTTTCTGGCCACAGCGGAGGGGAGGCTCACGGCTGCCTCCTTTCCCTGGAAATGGTGACATCCGAGAGAATCACTTCCATTGCTTCATCGCCCAGTGAAATTCTCCTGAATCCCAACTGCACAGATCAAAGGTGGCTCCAGCTATATCATCGGCAGCACTCATTAGTAAGGCTGCGTAGTGCATTACCAAGGCACCTGGCGTAATTTCGATTTCAGCCGAAGAGATAACAAACCTGTTGCGCAGTGATCGCCAATCTCAGCGGACGCTCAAGCGTCGGACTTTTCGCAACTGCTGCAAGAAGTTGTTCAAGCTTGGATGCAACAGAGTTGATTTGATCGCTTATACCTGCAACTTTTCGTTCGGGTGAATAGTAGCATCGAAATGGTGGTCACCCCTACTGCCCACCCTCAAATTCAACCCCAGGCCCGACACTAAAAAAAATTGCAAGCAGTTTGCCTTGTACGGAGCAAGGGCATGACTCTGGTCTTGTTTCTGCTCCAGCTTCGGACCAACCAGCAAAAACCAAGTACTGTTCTCATTGCAGGTCATGATTCATTTTCTCGCTTCAGCGCGACCATCCCATTTCGGATTTTACGTGCATGATCTAGATCTCATGAAGAGTTTTTACGTCAACAAATTAGGATTTATTATCACCGACTCTTGGGAATTCCAAGCATCTCGGATGCTGTTTTTGAGCAAAGACCCGAAGGAGCATCACCAACTTGTCTTGGCAACAGGACGGAAGGCCAATGAAGCGAGCCAGTTCAATCAAATTTCTTTTGAGGTCGACAGCTTGAAAGTTCTCCACGAGAATTTTGCAACCATTCAAGCCATCGCACATGGTGAGGTCATGGCGATGAACCATGGCGGAAGTTGGTCGGTTTATTTCAGCGACCCAGAAAATAATCCGATTGAATTTTTCGCATACACGCATACATACGCGCCACCGATTGCCACCATCCCTATTGATATGACACAACCATTCGAGAAGTTAGTAGCAGACACCGAATCGCTTGTTGAAAAGTTCCCTGAATGTGAAGCTTGGAAGGAATGGAGAGAACGTTTTAGCAAAATAATGTCTAATTTTACCGCTGAGTAGTCAGCACTTATGACCGCGCAGGCAGGTTGTATTCCTGAAAAAGCGCTGCATCCACTGGGCTCCTACATTGCAGAAGGAATGGGGTAGTTGCACGAAGCAGAGTTTCAACCAACAACTTGCTGTGTATCCGCACGAACGACACAGGGGTTGACGCTCCCCCTATAAAGGATGCGTAGCAACCGCTACTAACAACGTTCACCTCGCTTCTGCGAGGCGCAGATCACCAGGCCACGGAACGGGGACCTGGACTTCTGAGGAACCACAAATGACCCTGACCTATCGCGGCCAGAAGTACGACCAGCAAAAAGTGGCTGGCGCCTCCAACAAGCCTGTAATGACCTACCGCGGCGTTTCCTACGCCAAGTGATCACGGCTTGATTCTTCGCAAGGCCCCTGCTTCTGCGGGGGTTTCTTTATGCCTACTAATTCAGTGCCGACCTGGCAGAAGTAGGTGGGCTGGGCGCCTAAGGCTGGAAACAGGGCTGGCTGACGACCGAAAGCCGCGACGACTGAAGAGAAGAAGTCAAGGTGGACTGAAAAGCCTTCCGTTGTTGGTCCCAAAAGAATGAGGCTGCGTCTTCGCTATGCGCCACTTGTGACACGTTGCTATTCAGTGGTAGCACACTGAATTGATTCGTCTTGAAAAGAGTCGTCAGCCTGTCGGCAGGATTTCTGGTGAGTTCACTGCTGCTGTCTCCCGCCTTTGCCCAAAAAGTTTCAAAAGAAAACGTCCGTGCGATTAACACCGCCAGGATGCGTGCTGAGTCAATCAATGGCGGACTCAACAATTACAGAGCCGCGAAATGCATGTACGCCACAGGGAAGGGAGGTGGTGACTGCTTGAAGGATGCAAGCGATGGCTTCCTGTTCGTGTTTGATGGTGGGTCTCCAGGCTGGCAAGAGGCGGGAAGTCCGCCCACAGTTGAAACTGAGATCCTGGTCTCACCAGATGGGAATTCTGTTGCAGATGTTGTTTACAACGGTTCCCCCCGCTAGCTGAAAACTGAGGTAGGAGCTTGGCTGCATGGCCCCGCTTGCTAGGTGGGGTTTTTTATTGCTTGAGCTGAGCGGGAACACTCAAGGCAGTCACGTCTGACCCATGACCCGCGATACCCGCATCGCCCTGTTCCTGATGGGTGAACTTGTTGAAGCACTACGCGCCAATCCCCCTGACCTGTTCAAGCGTTGGCGATGCAATGCCTTGCGCAATGGGAACAGGGCTCACGGATGCATCAGACGAGCCGTCAGAAGCTCTATGGCTTCCTCAACTCGGCAGTGCAGCGTGGGCATCTAAAGCCCATTTACACCCCCCCCTGCAGCGCTTCCTGAGGTGCTGGAGCCCAAGCGCATTGGCTACCCCCTCAGCGATGCACAAATCCTGCAGCTGCTGGACAACCTGCCTGAAGGTGACGTGCACGACCGCAGGCGATTTGCCATTCAGTTGTATGCCGTCTTCGGCCTCCGCCCTGAGGAGTTGCGCCACCTCCGCATCAAGGACGGGGCCGGTGGGGCAGAACTCTGCACGATTTATCAGAAGTCGATGGGGGACACGAAGGGAGCCAAGACAGAACAGCGGCGGCTGCACCCCCTACTGCTGCGTGATGCCGATGGTGTCGCCATTGATTGGAGGCTCCAGGCACGCTTGCAGGTGGGCGAACAACTACCGCCTTTGAACCGTGAGGGTGATGGTGGCCAGGCGCTGAATCAATACCTGCGCCGGCGCAAGGTGTGGATGGCGCTGAAGACTGAAGCCGAGCACCAGGGTGAGCAGCTCACCCCCTATTCATTCCGCCATCGGTACGCCAAGGGGATGCACGCCGCGAACATCCCCATCGCCAACATCTGCGAGGCCATGGGCCACACCATCGAGGTGCATCTGAAGAGCTACGCACGGTTCAAGCCAAATGCGACGGCAGACCTCGTGGCAGCGGTCAACGTTTGACTGATTAGCCAGACTGCGCGCCATGCCGAATAAGGACCACACCGTTAATCCGCCACTGCAAAACATGCGTTTTCAGTGCAACTGGCTGCTCACAGCGAATGGGTGGGTCTTCGAACCCATTTGTTGGGATCAATAGAGACTCCACGCCATGGCGAACAAGGGTCGCAGCTTTCACGAGGCGCCAGAAAAGGCAGGTTGTGAAGGGTGGCTCCACTCCGAACAGCAGCTGTTAACCATTTGGAACCGGTTCTCAGATGGACGTGTAGCTCAGTACACAGTTTGTGTTGTTGAGTTCAGCACATTGATCCCATTGGACCACGGCAATTTAGAAATTCGTGCATGGTTGTCTGGACTTTAGCCGTAATATGGTGACTCCATATACCTGGTCAGAAAATTATCAAGCGGACATCGCAATGCGTCAGCTTGAGGATTGTGGTGTTCCTTGCGAGTGTCCCCGTTGCGTCTCTGCGTATTACCGATTGCAGAGGATTCAGCAAGAAAAGGAACAACGTGATCTTCGCAGGCCATCGCGGGACCATGTCCTTTACGACTAGGGGTTGTTATGGAATATTCCTACCGCGACTGCCTAAGTGAAGAGATTGAGATTCTTCAATTGATGCTTTATAGAGATGAGTTTTTAGGCCAAGATCCAAAGGCTTGCAAGCATTCAGGCCCTATCTTGATCAAAATAGCCGAGAATATTAAAGAGCTATCTGATCTTGATGATCATTCGGCTGCTTAGCGATTGGCTTAATTTCACGCCGGATAGAATTTGTCGACATTGATTCTTTGCTGGAGAGGCTGCGTTGCATCTCCAATTGTTGGCTTGACAGCCTTTCCCTTCGCAAAGCCGTGACCGGATTAGTACGTCAAGTCAAGACTGAGAGTCAGCCTTGTACTGCCAGCGCTCAACGCTCAAGTCGCCTTAATTCCATGATTTCCAGCCGTCTTCTGTTGGTTTCAATTTCAGCCTCACGTGCCAAATGTCCAAGTTGAGCATTTGTGCGCTTTTGATGTCGTGAAGATACAAAAGACATGGGGGTATGGAATTCGATGCGTTGAAGTTAAAAGCCACTGTAAATTGATGTGTGAAAGCGATACCCAGCTACACCAATTCATGTAGTTAAGTAACGCCTTGTGCTGTATGCAGGGGCTATGGACTGAGCTGCAGTTGAGGACGCTGCGCAACATGATTGAGCTGGTTGAGGACAGCTAACGCCTAGTGCGTTCAACATTCAGCGCAAAGAGGGCGTTAAGGGTGCGTTGATGCTCCAACACCAAACCCGGGAGAGTTGCGACAGAAGTCACTGAGTCTCGCCTTGTGTCTAAAGCATCCTTTTTTGACGAAGGCCGTCTGCCCTACATCGCTGAACTGGCAGCTCTCTCTGCGTAGGTCTTCTTCAAGCGTTTGTAGTTTTGCGGTCAAGGCTGCCACTTTCGCGCTGTGACCAATGGAGGAGAAATAGGCAAGCCGATAAGCCTCCCACCGAAGACCGAACTCCAGCCTTTCAATTGGAGTTTTGGCTGCTCGCATCTCACTCCTTATAAATAGAGTAAAAAGCTAAAAAGAAAAAATTGGTCGACGTGGGGAATGTATCTGCGAGCGTTTAGTGATTATCGCCCCGCCCGCCAGTCCCTCAGACCCGCCGGCGAATGCTCAGGCACAACGCCGTTGCGGCCTGTGACAAGATGCCAAAAACAGCTGGGCTGCGTTGCAGGGCATCAGTTCGTGAAGAGCAATCTTTTTTCGCTAAGACAGACAGACCTAGCAGTTTGCCGCTGACTTGGGTCCGCGTCCCGCCCGGAGCCCTCCAGAAAGGGACGCACACCAAATACGCCAGTAACACCAGTCGATTCAGCGTGAATTGATACCGACCAAGGCATTTTGTCACCAGCAGAAAAAAAGGGGGGCAGAGTGTCGTCATGAGCAACACCAATGATCTGCACGCATGGGATGAGGGCCTTCGTCGGCCAATGGGGGGTGACCCTCTGCAAGAACCCGTCATGGCGGCGATCTTCGGCTACAGGTTCAACGACGAGTTATGGCGACTTAATGACCAGGGCTATCCAGAACCTTTGTTAGAACCCATGCTCGGCCGGTGGGAACAGCTGCACGATCCCGAGGGTTGAACCTGAAGATGGTGCTCACCAGGTTCCAGCCTGCGCTCACGCCGCATGGTTCTAAGGGTGTTCTGCTTGAGCGCCAGATGCTTTGCAGCCTCGGGCTCATGCACTCATTCGGGCGTATTCATTAGTCAGTGGGATCCGCAAACCCAGCGAGGACCTGTCCTCTCCCTGCTGGTGAATGCCTTTCCATCCTTTGGCTATCTGGGTGGGGCTTGCCAGGCCTGATTCCATCCCCCTCACTGATCTGGCCCCTGAATGCGCGACGGGACCGCAGTGAGGTCTCGAACCGTCGCTCGTTTGTAAACCCAGAGCCATTCAGGCGGTAGCTGGGATGGTCGGTATCTAGGAGGTTCCGATTTTGATGAATTCAAGCTGTTACGCAGGCGGAATGCTGTCAATACGCGTTCCCTGCTGTCCAGGAAATTCGTGCCAAAGGCATGAAAAACCCGATGCCGTTTGGCACCGGGTTGGCACGAGCGGTTTGGGGAATCGCTCAGATTGCAGTCGGGGAGACAGGATTCGAACCTGCGGCATCTTGCTCCCAAAGCAAGCGCGCTACCAAACTGCGCCACTCCCCGGCGCCCTCAAAGGTTAGCTGGCAGCGTGCAACTGTTCAGCGAGGTTGACCCCGCTGCGGATGGCGCCTTCAGCGGTGCCGAAGCCAGGGCCTTCGATCCAGTCGCCGCAGAACCCCACTTCGCTTGTGGGGCACCATTGCAGCTCCTGTGGCAGAGGGTGGTTGAGGGGCCTTGACGCGCCCCAGCGCATCACCCCCACTGGCGTCGCCTGGTTCAACGCAGCTGAAACAACCGGCAGGCTCTGCAGCAGCTGGGGCAACAGGTCCACCAGACGCTGTTGCTCCTGAGCCAGCAGGCGGCCCTGGCTTTCGGGCGTGATCGCTTCTCCGGAATCCAAGCCATGCACCACCAGCCCCCAGCGACCATCGCTTTGTGGCTGGAGCACGAGGCGTTCCACTTTCCAGCGCGCTTTGGCGGCGTCGTTCAACCAGATCTGTGCCGGGAGCTGTTCACCGTTGAGCGCGAGCAGGCCCAGATCCACCATCAGGTTCCAGCGCACCTCGGCTTGGCTTTGGTGCAGCAGGCTCAGCACTGCATCGAGACGAACGTCCACTCCCTTTTCAACGGCTGAACGCAGAGGCACGTCGTCCCAGGCCAGCATCTTCAGGGAGCGGGGGTGGGCCAGCAGGGTCCCACTGAGCACAAGGTGCTTGGCCCTTAGGCTCCAGCTCCGATTCTCGCTCTCCAGCAGCCAATGATCCTGGCGTCGCTCCAGCCAGCGCACGCGGGTTTTGAACTGTCGGCTCAGTTGCACGGAGCCAGCACCATCGAGCAGCGCTGAACAGATGCTGGCCATGCAGGGAAACCCATGCCACCAGCCCCCGTCAGGGCAGGCTTCATGGCTCGTGGCGGGGCACAAACCTGACTCGGCATCGAGGGAAAGCACAGCTCGCTCGTCACGCTGGAGAACACCCGCTGATCTCAACGGCGCAAGCAAAGCTTCCGTCTCCTGCGGCATGGATTCACTCAGGCCAAAGCCCGGTGCTCCATGGTTGAGCAACCAGCCGCTCTGCTCCCGCCTCCTGCGGGTGGCCGTCCTGCCTCCAGGTCCCCTGCCGGCCTCAATCAAAGCGATGTTGAGGTCTGATCCCAGCTGCTGGAGCCGTCCAATCAGGCTGCAGCCAGCCAGTCCTGCGCCGATGACGGCGAGATCAACCTCAGCCACGTTCGCTGAAGCCTCCGCCGTTGATCACATCCAGTAACGCTCAGCAGCGACACGAGAGAACAAACCGCCCAGGAGAGCCAGAAGAATCGTGACGCCAAAAAATGCGAAATACGCCATCTGAACCGTTGGCCTGATCAGGAGTTCAGGGCTTTCTAACAGCCGCCAGGTGATCGGCTCGACTGAGTCACGAGACGACATCAAAGCGTTGATATGGGTCGCCTGAGATTCGAACTCAGGACCAGCCGGTTAAAAGCCGGATGCTCTACCGCTGAGCTAGCGACCCGTGCCCGCTTGGGCATGCCATTTTGGCACCAATTGAGGTTATCACTCGGGTCGCCGGGGAGACTGGGGGCTGACGAACCATGGCCATGACTGGCTCGAACGCCTGGCCCGATCCCCAGATCGATGCAGAGGCCTGGGTAGCTGAATCCGCTGTGGTGATTGGACAAGTGCGAATGGCAGGAGGCAGCAGCCTCTGGCCCACGGCTGTGGCGCGTGGTGATCTGGAACAGATCAGCATCGGCGCTGGGAGCAATGTTCAAGATGGCGCCGTGCTCCATGGTGATCCGGGACAGCCGGTGCTCATCGGCGCCGACGTCACCGTGGGGCATCGGGCCGTGATCCATGGCGCCACGCTTGAAGATGGATGTCTGGTGGGGATCGGCGCCATCGTTCTCAATGGCGTCACCGTTGGTGCCGGTGCCCTGGTTGCCGCCGGATCTGTGGTCACCAAGGATGTGCCCCCCGGCACCCTGGTGATGGGCGCGCCAGCGGCAGTGAAGCGGAAGTTGTCGCCGGAAGCCATCGATGAACAGCGTTGCCATGCCCAGCGCTATGCGCAATTGGCGGCAGCCCATGCCCGAGTCACACCTTGAATGCAACAGCCTGATTGCTGCGAATTCGATCAGCTTTGAATGAAGGTCGTGGGATTAACGGAGAAGTCCGTAAGATCGGCGACACAGATTTCCGTTTTCAAGAATGGTCCGAGTTGCCATCGGTCTGGTCCTCATCCTGGTGATCGTCGGTTACTCGGCCTTCAGCGTGATCACCACGGGCCAAGTGCTGGGGATTGATGCCCGCCTGTTCCTTGTGGTTGCTCCGGTTCTTGCCGCTGTTAGCTGGGCCGCCTTCAACATCGGCCGTGCGGCAGTGGGTCAGCTGCAGCTGATGCTCAAGCGCAGCCGCGCCTGATCCAGGCAAGCGAGCTTCGTAGGCTGAAGGCTGCTTGATGCACCCGTTTGTCTCAATCTCCCCATGTCACCGTTCTAGGTGCCGGTCTGGCTGGCACCGAGGCGGCCTGGCAGGTCGCCCGTGCAGGAGTTGCGGTCACCCTGGTGGAGATGCGTCCGATTCGACGCTCCCCGGCTCACCACAGCAGTGATTTCGCTGAGTTGGTGTGCAGCAACAGCTTTGGAGCCCTGAGCAGCGACCGTGCTGCGGGCCTGCTGCAGGAGGAGTTACGTCGTCTTGGTTCTTTGGTGATCGGCACGGCCGACACCCACGCTGTGCCGGCCGGCGGAGCTTTAGCCGTTGATCGCGGTCGCTACAGCGCCGCTCTCACTGAGGCTCTTGACCAGCATCCCCTGGTCACGATTAAACGGCGCGAGCAGCAATCCCTGCCGCCGGCCGATGCGATCACCGTGCTGGCGACGGGGCCGCTCACGAGTGAACCGTTGGCGGAGGATCTGCGCCAGTTCACCGGCCGCTCCGACTGCCATTTCTTTGATGCGGCCAGTCCGATCGTGCATGGGGAGAGCATCGATCTGTCGGTGGCCTTCCGCGCCAGCCGCTACGACAAGGGCGATGCGGACTACATCAACTGTCCGATGGACAAAGAGCAGTACCTGGCGTTCCGCCAGGCTTTGCTCGAGGCGGAACAGGCGGAACTCAAAGACTTCGACAAAAACGACGCCACCTTCTTTGAGGGTTGCCTGCCGATTGAGGAGTTGGCGCGTCGTGGTGAAGACACCATGCGTTATGGCCCCCTGAAGCCGATCGGGCTCTGGGATCCCCGTTGGGGCGATGTCAACGATCGCGATGTGCGCCGGGCCAAGCGCGCCTACGCCGTGGTGCAGCTACGGCAGGAAGACAAGGACGGGCGCCTCTGGAATCTGGTGGGTTTCCAGACGAATCTCAAATGGGGTGAGCAGAAGCGTGTTCTGCAGATGATTCCCGGGCTGGGCCAGGCGGAATTTGTGCGTTTTGGGGTCATGCACCGCAACACCTTCCTGGAGTCGCCGCAGCTACTGCAGCCCACCATGCAGTTCCGCCAGCGCCCCAACCTCCTGGCAGCAGGCCAGATCACAGGCACCGAGGGCTATGCCGCCGCCGTGGCCGGTGGCTGGTTGGCCGGCACCAATGCGGCTCGGCTGGCCCGGGGCCTGGTGCCCATTGATTTGCCGGCCACCTGCATGAGTGGAGCCCTCACCCATTTCGTCAGCGAGGCGCCCACGGCCAAGTTCCAGCCGATGCCCCCCAATTTCGGCCTCTTGCCGGATCTACCGGAACGCATTCGCGACAAACGGGCCCGCTACGGCGCCTACCGGGATCGTGCCTTGCAGGATCTTGAGCCGATGCGGGCTCTCCAACCGGAGACCGTGACGGCATGAACACCGCTGCGGAGGCTCGCCGGATCGAACAGCGCTCCCTGCGCTTCGGGATCGGTGCCAACGCAGTGATGGCCTTGGCTGGGTTCTCCGCCCATGTGCTCACCGGATCCTCGGCCCTGCTGTTGGACGGCCTGTATTCCGCCGTGTTGGTGGGGTCGTCCTTGATTGCCAGTCGCATCAGCCGCAACGTGGTGCGGCCGCCGGATCGAGCCTGGCCCTACGGCTACGAAGGTCAGGAAGCCCTGTATGTGCTGTTTCGCTCCCTGGTGCTGCTCGGGGTGATCGGCTTTGGCGTCGGCAGCTCCTGCTCCACCTTGATCGACTGGTGGCGGGGGAACAGCATTGCGCCGTTGCATCTGGAGCCGGTGGCGCTCTACACCGCGCTGATGACAGCGCTCTGTGGTCTGCTGGCCTGGCGGCACCGCCGCGACTGGCGCCGCACGGGGAGGGTGTCGCTGCTGCTGCTCACCGAGGCCCGCAATGCCCGGATCGATGCGGTGATCACCCTGGCCACCGGTTTGGCCCTGCTGGCGTCGCCCCTGCTCTTGGCAACGCCCTTCTCTCCCCTGGCCCCAATTACAGATGCGCTTTTGGTGCTGGCGGTGAGCCTGGCCTTGCTGCGCGAACCCCTGGCGGCGTTGCGGGATGCCATGGCTCAGGCAGCGGGCTGTGCCGCCGATCCGGATGTGCTTCAGCGCACGCGCATCGTGTTGATGCAGGAGCTGGTGGGGCTTCAGCTGCAGATGATGGATTTCACGGTGCAGCAGCTGGGCCGTACGGCCTTTGTCGTGGTCTACATCAATCCGCTGCAGCCCATGGAAAGTCGGGTGATTGATGGCCTGCGCCATCACATTGATGCCCGTTGCAGTGCTGAACTCGGACGTCCGGTGCGTTCTGAGGTGATCCTCACGGTGATGCCGCCGATCCACCGCCAGGATCCAAGGCCGCAGACGGCCCCTTAGCGTCACCCCAAAGAAGCGATGTCATGAGTGAGAACCAGCAGTGGGATGCCGTTGTGATCGGTTCCGGCATCGGTGGTTTGGTCACCGCCAGTCAGTTGGCGGCCAAGGGAGCCAAGACCCTCGTCTTGGAGCGGTATCTGATCCCCGGCGGCAGTGGTGGTGCCTTCAAGCGTGAGGGCTACACCTTCGATGTGGGGGCCTCGATGATTTTCGGCTTCGGCAAGAAGGGTTTCACCAACCTGCTCACCCGGGCCCTTGCTGATGTGGGGGAGCACTGCGACACCATCCCCGACCCTGCCCAGCTCGAATACCACATGCCCGGTGGGCTGCGCATCGCGGTGGATCGCGACTACGAGCAGTTCATCGCCGATCTCACGGCGCGGTTTCCCCATGAGGCTGAAGGGATCCGCCGCTTCTACGACACCTGCTGGCAGGTGTTCAATTGCCTCGACGCCATGCCGCTTCTCTCGCTGGAGGATCCGGCCTACCTCACCAAGGTGTTCTT
Organism: Synechococcus sp. KORDI-52; assembly: GCF_000737595.1. Lineage (NCBI taxonomy): Bacteria > Bacillati > Cyanobacteriota > Cyanophyceae > Synechococcales > Synechococcaceae > Synechococcus > Synechococcus sp. KORDI-52. The sequence continues at coordinate 1,469,269 of NZ_CP006271.1, forward strand.
CAAGGCGCCACTGGCCTGTCTGGGGCTGGCCCGCTGGCTGCCGTTCAATGTCGGTGCTGTCGCCCGTGAGCACATCAAGGACGAGCAACTGCTCAAGTTCATCGACATTGAGTGCTTTTGCTGGTCGGTGATGCCGGCGGATCGCACACCGATGATCAATGCCGGCATGGTGTTTTCCGATCGCCATGCGGGGGGGATCAACTACCCCAAGGGAGGCGTCGGCGTGATCGCCGAAAAGCTGGTGAAGGGATTGGAACGCCATGGCGGCGCCATCCGTTACAAGGCCCGAGTCACCGAGGTGCTGATCGAGAACGATCAGGCGGTTGGTGTGAAGCTGGCCGATGGTGAGGTCATCCGCGCCAAGCGTGTGATCTCCAATGCCACCCGCTGGGACACCTTCTCCGGAGCGGGTGATGAGCAGCGCCGCTCTGGCCAATCCCTGGTGGATGCCGCCCACACGCCGGGCAAGGAGCAGTTCTGGCGCAAGCGTTATGTGCCTTCCCCCTCGTTCCTGTCGCTGCATCTGGGGGTTCGGGCTGACCTGATTCCGCCCGGTACCCACTGCCATCACCTCCTGCTCGAAGACTGGAACCGGATGGAGGACGAGCAGGGGGTGATCTTCGTGTCGATGCCCTCGCTGCTAGATCCGGATCTGGCTCCGGCCGGGCATCACATCGTTCATACCTTCACGCCTTCATCGATGGAGGCTTGGCAAGGACTGACCCCCAGCCAGTACCGCGAGAAAAAGGAGGCGGATGCGGCACGGTTGATCCAGCGTCTGGAGGCGATCCTTCCCGGCCTCGCCAATGCCATCACCCACAAGGAGATCGGCACGCCCCGCAGCCACAGGCGTTTTCTGGGTCGCTTTCAGGGCAGTTACGGCCCGATTCCGGCCATGCAGCTGCCGGGACTGCTGCCGATGCCGTTCAACCGCACCGGGTTGAAAAATCTCTATTGCGTAGGGGATTCCTGTTTCCCCGGCCAGGGCCTCAACGCTGTGGCCTTCAGTGGGTTTGCCTGTGCCCATCGTGTTGGGGCTGACCTAGGCCTGAACCCCTGGGCGCTGCCGGCCTGATCTTCTGCCTAGCGTGGTTATCCGTAGGAGTTGGGATGCCGCCTGAGTTTCAGCCGTCGTCAAAAGATCTGGCCCGCTACCTCGAGCAGAGGGGCGAGCTGACCAAGCCTTGGAATCTGCAGATGCTGCGGCTCAAGAAGCTGAAGGAAGCCAAGGACTCCATGGATCCTCAGCTGTACCTCGAGAAGGTGCAAGAAGCCCATGCCGATCTGATGCGTCTTGGCCAGTTCTGGAAAGGCCGTGAGCAGGAAGTGTTTGGTGGCACTTATCAACCCCCACAACTGATCGAACCCCTGCCGGGTTCTCCGGACGACCGATGACCGGCAAGGACTGTTTCGGCTTATCGCCGTTGATCCGCTTCACCCTGCTCAGCCTGTATGGGGCCTTGGTGCTGCCCTTGCCGTTGCTCGCCCCTGCGGAGTCGCGCTGGCTGATGGTGGCAGGACTGTTGCTGGGCTTGGTGTTGGTGATCGGTCTGTTGAGTGAACGGGTTGAGACCGATGCCGAGGGAATCCAGGTGCGTTATCCGTTATGGATCCGCTGGTTGTTGCGCCGGGGCTGGTCCATGCGTTGGCAGGACATTCGGGCCCTGGTGCCCGTTGGCACCAGTCAGGGGGGAACGGTGTATTACGTGAAGGCAGCCGATCTACGCCACCAGCTGTTGCCGCAACGCATCGAGCGCTTCGATCGATTTCTGGAGCTTCTGGCCGCCAACACCCCTGTGTCGATCAAGGGAATCGGCCGACTCACGCCGCCCTGGACGTATCAGCTCTTGGCTGGATTGGCCGTGCTGATGATTGCCGGCGAACTGGTCACGTCTCTGGCGCTGGCTCAGGGCTGGATCAGTTTGCCGGCGGGTGTTCCGGGCTGAAGAAAGTTGATGTTCAGGTTTGGCGAATATTTTTCAGTATTATGGACTTGTTTGCCCCAACGTTGAGACAACGTCAGTTGCACAGTTGCAACATAGATTTCGGCTGCTCATCTGCAGGATATTGATTGAATATCCAAAAAGACGTATCTTTTGTGAGCAGGGCCAAGGTGAGTGTTGTTGGTATGAGAGACGCTTTCATTGTTTATTGGTCTAAATGCGAACGCTTGCCGTGCTAAAAGTAACTGCATTTTTTCAGGGAGTATGGAAAACCGATTGTCTCTTGTTTTCTTTATTCCGCTAGCTGTTGCCAGTCTTCTTTCCGCGTGCTCGCAGGTGCCGAAGGGATGTGAAATCAACGGCGAACCGAGAGAGAGCTGCTCGATATCTTGGGTGACAGATGCCAAAGGGAAGCTACTCATCATCACTTGGCCGGATGGAGAAAAATCAACGATTCGGCCGTCCTCTCGTCCTGGCTCTGAGATGGTTGTTTTGAACGAAAGGGATAATGGTGCATTGATCGATAATGAGAGCTTTTATAAATTTAAGAATTTTCGTACCGGCAGTGTCATCTCGGTTGCACCTGCCCTGGTTGGTCATGCTTGGTCCCCAACCCATGTTGACCTTGCTGCAATGAGGGCTGAAAACGAGGAACGAGCCCTTCATAAAGCTGAGGATGAGCGGAGAAAGAAGAAGGCCGAGGCCGAACAGCAAAAACGAGTTGCTGAGCAGCAGAGGCGGGAGGCTGAGCAGAAGAGATTGGATGACGAGAGGCGTTTTGCACAGGAGAGATGGGAAGAGCGATATAAAAATCCAATCGCTTTTGTGTCTGTTAAAGAGATATCTGAAGAGTTTGAATCTAATTCAATTGTCGCGGAAGAAAAGTATGCCGATCAGATGGTTGCAGTTACTGGAGTGGTTGATTCGGTTGATGACTCCATGTTCGATCAAAATGCTGTCACCGTGAGTATTGGAGTCCCCGATGGGTATCAATGCTTTGGAGAATTTGGTTGTACTCGTATGCCGGATATGAGTTTTGCATCCGTATCGTGCTCGCACAAGAGGTCTGATCCAGTTATCAGGTCTTTGAAAAAAGGTATGAATCTGGAGGTCAGGGGTATTGTCTACAGTGAGTCAACTGGAATTAGGTTGAAGAATTGTCGTTATTATGAGATTTAAAAAAGATTGGTTTGTGTGGCGCGAATGGATTGTTTTTTATTGTTCTGCCAATCCAGTAGTTTGTGTCGTTCTTCTTGGATGATGGCCCATCAGTGCACAGGTCTTAAGTATCAGACCGGGATTTCCGCTTCAATCTCCCAGCCTTCTTTGGCCAGCTCTTCAGACATCTTTTTGGCATCTTCAGAGGCCACATCAACGAGGAGAAATACTTCTCCTTGGTTGCAATAGAACCGGGTTAATCCGATCACGACGGGGGCTCCCGGGTGTCGACTTCACCATCTTGACCTCCCTGTACCGATCAAGCAACGAAAAGGGGTCACGGATTGACGAAGAACTCGTGGTTTTTTCCAGAAGTCTGTCGTTCGTGACGAAATCAGGTTTTGGCCTCGACTCGCTTGTGTTGACCGGCTTCAGCGAATGCGTCAATCACTACAGCGGAGCAGTTCGAATCACAGTCTGTGCGACTTACTTGTTGAAACGGGTAGAGGTCTTCAAAGAGCACCCTGCAGGCACCACTTTGAATAACGGGGCCTTGACCTATGTGAATCAAGTGTCTAGTTGGAGTCAATCCATTGATCTAGTTGTTCGGGAGATTGTCGAGGCTGAAGCGGTAGCCCCGTTGACGCACGGTGGTGATTCCACCGCCTTCTCCAAGACCGGCCTGTTCCAACTTGCGGCGCAGGGTAAGCACCTGGGTGTCAACTGATCGAGGTCCACCGCTGAAGGGCGGCCAGGCCATTCGCAGCAGTTCCTGCCGGCTGCGAACCAACCCAGGCGGCATCAACAGTGCACAAAGCAGGGCAAATTCTCGGGGGCTCAGCTCCACGGGTTGCTCCCGAAGCGTCACCTGTCGCAGGAGCAGATGAACTTCAAGAGGCCCAACGGTCACCCGTTCCTGCAGGCCACTGTGCCCCCGCTTAAGCAGGGTGCGGCAACGGGCGGCCAATTCTTCTAATCCGAACGGTTTGCGGAGAACATCGTCGGCGCCGTCGTCGAGAAGACCCACCACCGGTTCTGCCCCGGTGCGTGCTGTCAACACCATGACAGGAGATCGCAGCTGCTCGGCCAACCGCAAGGCGGAGCTGCGCTCCAGCAGTTCTGCGCTTACCAGAAGATCAGGCGCTTGATCCTGACAAACCTCCAATGCCTCAGTGGCATTCGCCACAGCGGCGGTGAGATGTCCGTCTTGACGCAGCCTCTGTACCAACACCGTGCGCAGGGTTGGATGCGGCTCGACCACCAAGACCCGTGAAGGTTCCTGTCCAGTGCTTGAGCTGGGCATCGTCACCGGATCGGAGCTGGCTGCAGATGCTTCCGCCGTGAGGTCGTGGGGGGTGGAGGTCACTGGATCGGCCCGGGCGCGTCTACGCTAAGCCGAAAATCTTGGCAGGCTGGTAACAGGGGCTGCTTTTGCATCTCATGACATCACTCGACGACCCTGAAGCCATTCGTCATTTCCAGTCGCTCTGCGATGCCTGTCAGGAGTTGACAAGCCGTTATCACACCCCGTCAGAGCTGCGATTGTATTCCGATGGTTACCTCCATGCCCTGAGGAAGGCTGGATCGCTGGATCCTCGTTCTCAGCATCGCCTCGAGCAACTGATCGATCGCTGGATCATGGATCCTTCCAGTTTTGTAGGCCCTGACGGGGATGTAAGCACGTTGTACATGCGCCACCCGCAGGGCTATTGAGTTAGCTGGCGAGGGCAATTTCCAGCTTTTCGCGCAGTTCTCCGGAGTTGTACATCTCAATCAGGATGTCAGAACCGCCGATGAATTCCCCTTTCACGTACACCTGAGGGATGGTGGGCCAGCTGGAAAAGTCTTTGATTCCCTGACGAATCTCTGGATCAGAGAGAACGTCGAATGTCTCGAATGCCACACCGAGGGAGTGCAGGATCTGCACCACATTGTTTGAGAATCCGCACTGGGGCATCAACTTGGAGCCCTTCATGAACACGAAGATCGGGCTGGAAGCGACCAGGGTTTCGATGCGAGCTTTGGTGGAGGGGTCCATCGTTGAGTGTGAGTTAGGCGTTATGCGGACGCAGCGTCCGAGGGGGTTGAGGTGTTGAGGGCGAGGGCGTGAATCGCTTCGCTGGCCAATTCCTGCTGCAGCGCGCCGTACACCATCTGATGCTGCCGGATGCGTGAAAGGCCAGCAAAAGCGGACGACACCACGGTCACCTGGAGGTGATCACCGCCACCGGTGAGGTCTTCAACGGTGACGTTGGCGTCAGGAATAACGTGCTGAATCGCGGCTTCAACGGCATCCGGCTGCACCATGGTGACGGTTGTGCAAAAAGGGACTGGCTCAGATGCTGACAGACCGGCTCATTGGCCGGCTGCAGATGCACCCCGGAATTCCGTTTCAACAAAACCTAGTTCCAGAAGGCTCTGATAGGCCTTTTGACCCTGAGGTTTGGCCGGTGTCATCAGTTTGACCACTTCGACCAGCACTGGAACAGCCACTTCGGGTTGGTTCTGACGGCGGAACAGGGCAGCCAGGCGGAGGTTGGTTTCCGCCAGCAGTTCCAGGGCTTCACGGCCTTTGGTGTCCATCTCGCGGGGGATGCGGGCATCCAGTCCGCGGAAGGCACCACTCAGGTCGCGGTAAAAGGCAAGCAGCTGCTTGGATGCTTTGCGGGCCTTGTCATAGTCAGCCCGCGCCTCCGCAAGGTCTCCGCGGCTGGCAGCTGCATCGCCTGCGGCAAGCATCGAACGGACGGACGCTGGGTTGAACCCACCCTGCGCCTGAGCCAGAACGCGGTTTCCTGCTGATGTTTGGGCGAAGCCAGGAGCGGCGGTCACGCCCAGGGTTGCCACAAGTGCAGCAGCCGTCAGCAATGCGCGACAACCCATGAGACCAGTAGGAAAACGTTGGCGGACTTTAGAAGCTCTGCAGCGGTCGGCCAACGGCAGCACGGGCCGCTTGTTCAGCCGCATGCATCGCAGCAGCAAGATGGATGTTGAACTGTCGTGTCGCCTCGCGATCTCCCTTGGCTGGAACGCTGAGCGGTGCTCCGAAACAGAGTGCTGCCCGGCTGAAGGGCCGTGCTGGGGCCTGGCTGTAGCCCAAGCCAACGGGAACCACCGGAACGCAAACGCCGCGGCTCTGCGCCAATTGGGCCAGACGCACCAGGCCGGGTCGCAGCTCAATCGCCGCGTCCTGCCGATGAATCCTGCCTTCGGGGAACATCACCACTTGCTGTCCGTCGGCCAACAGGTCGATGGCCAGACGCAGGGTGGTCATCGAGGGCCGTCCCTGGTCCACCGGGAAGCAGCCAAGCCGTTGCAGAAACCAGCCCTGCAGTCCCCGCATTTCGGTGGTGGTCACCATGAAGCGGCAGTCGCGGCCACTGACCCGACGGCCGGCGGCCATCGGCAGCATCAGGGCATCCCAGCGGGCGCGGTGCGTCGGTGCCAGCAGCACAGGTCCCTGATGGGGGAGATGCTCTGGGTTGAGCACCAGACGCTCACGGAATTGAAAGCGCAGCGCCAGATCCTGGGTGGTGAACATCGCCAGGGGGGCCCAGAAGCTGTCGATACCGACACGCAGGCTGTTTTCTCGGGTCGCCAGGGCCGCTTGCAACGGGCTGATCGAATTCGATGCCTGAGAACCTAAATCCCTCCGGCAAAGCTGCATAGGATCCGGCCAACGACTGCCCCGTCATGGCCAGCCTCGGCGTCAATATCGACCACATCGCCAACATCCGTGAGGCCAGGCGGACCGTTGAGCCGGACCCGGTATCGATGGCACTGCTGGCTGAACTCGGTGGGGCTGATGGGATCACCGTGCATCTGAGGGAAGACCGGCGTCACATTCAGGATCGGGATGTGGAATTGCTGCGCCAAACCGTGCGCTCCCGCCTCAATCTGGAAATGGCCGCTACCGAGGAGATGGTGGCGATTGCGCTGCGGATCCAGCCCGACATGGTCACCCTGGTGCCGGAACGGCGGGAGGAGGTCACCACGGAGGGGGGCCTGGATGTGGCCGGACAAGAGGCCTCCCTGGGGGGCATGGTGCAAACCCTTGAAGCCGCCAGGATTCCGGTGAGCCTGTTTGTGGATCCGGAGGCCACCCAGCTCCAGGCCTGCAAAAACACCGGGGCTAGCTGGGTGGAATTGCACACGGGGCGCTACGCCGACGCCGATTGGAGCACCCAGCCCCAGGAGCTGGCCCGCTTGCAGGAAGGCACGGCCATCGCCCGGCAGCTCGGTCTGCGGGTCAATGCCGGCCATGGCCTCACTTATCAGAACGTTGAGCCCGTTGCGGCCATCCCTGGGATGGAGGAACTCAACATCGGCCACACGATCGTGGCCCGCTCTGTCGCCGTCGGACTGCAACAGGCTGTGCGGGATATGAAGGTCTTGGTTCAGAATCCCCGCCTTGACCCCCTTTTCGGACAGGCGCCCGGATGACCACTTATCACTTCGTTGCAGCCAGCGAGCGCTTCCTCACCATTGAGGAGCCGTTGGAGGAAGTGTTGCGGGAGCGCCAACGCAACTACGCCGAAACCGGCAAGACCATCGATTTCTGGCTGGTGAAGCAGCCGGCTTTCCTGTCTTCTCCTGAGCTGGCTGAGCTCAAGGCAACCATCCCCCAGCCCGCTGCCGCTGTGGTGTCCACCGATCCCACCTTCATCACCTTCCTCAAACTGCGTTTGGAGCACGTGGCTGTGGGGGCCTTTGAGGCACCGTCCGCGGGGATTCCCGATGCTCTTGCCAGTGCCGTCTGATGAAACCCAGTTCCCTTCCCGTTCAGCAGCGCATTGCACTTCTGGTGCAGGCCCTCGATGGTGCGGAGAAAACCAACAAGGCGTTGGCCACCTGTGCCGATGGGGACGCGATGGTGGACATCCTGCTTGGGGCTTCGGCCAAGCTGGGGTTGGGGCTGACCCGCCGGGATCTCACGGAGACGCCGCCGATTCGCGACTGGATCTGGTTCAAAAACAACGATCCCCTGGTCACCGTTGGGGATGCCAAGCCCCGCTACCGCCGCGAAACCCCCGAAAAACCCAAGCCAGACCCGAGCCAACCCAAGGAACGCAAGCGCTTTCTCGGTTTGTTCTGATCTGAATGCCGGATTCTTGGCGCTGCCGGGCTGAGCATCAGAATTGACACATCTCCAGGTTGTTGCTTTGAACCTGCGAAGCCGCCGGCACTGGGTGATTGGAGATGTGCATGGCTGCTATCAGCCCCTTTGCCATCTGCTCGCCACCCTGCCGCCGAACGACCATCTGGTCTTCTGCGGGGATGTGATCAACCGTGGTGAGGCCATTCCCGCAACGATGGATCTGGTCTGGGATCTGGTCCAGGCCGGCCGTGCCTCATGGCTGCGAGGGAACCATGAGCAAGACCTCATTGATGCCCTCGACTCCCAGGATGGCTTGAGTCAACACGCCACCTATGCCCAGTTGGGCGACAGCAACGCTCGCCGATGGTTGCCGCGTCTGCAACAGCTTCCGCTCGTCTATCGCGGTGACGGTTGGTGCGCCACCCATGCCGGGTTCGATGCAGCGGGCCAACCGGATCTCTCCATTCGTGATCCTTTCTGGGAGGCCTATGACGGTCGTTTCGGCCAGGTTGTTGTGGGCCATACGCCACGTCCCCAGGTGGAACGTCTTGGCGCGATCGTTCTGATCGACACCGGTGCGGTCTACGGCGGTTGTTTATCGGCCTACTGCCCGCAAACGGATGCGGTCGTTCAGGTTGAAGGAGCTGCAACCGAGGCCGTGCTGGCTGGAGTTGGCCCTTGCTGACGGTTTACCGAAGCAACAGGGCTGAATTTCTGGCTCGCTTGCTTTCCCGTCAGTTGATCGAGCAGCAGCCCGGCCCTCTTGAGACGGTGGAGGTGATGGTCAACACCTGGCCGACCAGTCGATGGTTGGGGGAACAGCTGGCCACGGCCAATGGCATCAGTTCCCTGGTGCGGTTCCCCTTCCCGGGCAGTCGTCTGCGGCAGCTGGTGCGCCAGGTGTTGCATCTTCCCGCGCAGGAGGACGATCCCTGGCGGGCGGGCCAGCTGGTGTGGGCTGTGCTCGAGCTGTTGCCGGAGCTATTGGAGCAGCCCGTCGCCCAGCCGTTGCAGGTCTGGCTCAACCAGCGTGAAGGAACCGCCTCGGGGTTGACGCGGGACCGTTGGCAGTTGGCACGCACCATCGCCGATGCCATGGACGATTACGCCCTCTACCGCCCCGATCAACTGGAGCAGTGGAAACGGCCGCGGCCCGATGACGACTGGCAGCCCCTGCTCTGGCGACTGCTGGCCCAACGGCTGCCCCGGGCTCCCTTTGGCCTGCAGGTGCGTGAGGCAGTCGATCGTCTCCGGCGAGGAGACGTTGATCCAGCCCTGCTGCCGGAGCGGCTGCGGCTGTTTGGCATCAGTGCCCTGGCACCGGTGCAGGTGGATCTGATTCAGGCCTTGTCCGGTCTGCTGGAGGTGGAGATCTACCTGCTCACCCCCTGTCCGGATCTGTGGCAGCGCTGCGGCAGTCGGCGTGCCTCGCTCGGGGATGACTGGCTGGTTCCGCCCGATGGGGGCTGGTTGGCCGAGGCGCCGCGCCTGGAGGCCGTTCTTGGACGGATGGGTGCCGAATTTCAGCAGTTGCTGGAGGGTTCCGGTGAAGCGCAGCTGGGGGAGCGACGCGAGGGGGATCTGTTTGCAGGTTCCCTGCAGATCGCCGATGCGGAAGAGCGCCAACCCACCCTGCTCGATCAGCTTCAGCAACAGCTGGTGGATGCCGACAGCGTTCCCGCACTGGAGCGTTCCACAGACGATCAGTCGCTGCTGTTTCAAGCGGCACCGGGGCCTTGGCGGGAGGTGCAACTGGTGCGTGATCGCATCCTGCAGTGGCTGGAGGCCGATCCCGATCTCGCGCCCCGCGATGTGCTGGTGATGACGCCGCAGATTGAGCGCTATGCACCGCTGCTCAGCTCCGTGTTCAACGACACGGCGGCCATCGGTGTCGATTTGCCCTGGCGCCTCACCGACCGCAGTCAGCAGAGCAGTCCGGGGTTGTCGATGGCAATGTTCACGCTGCTGGAGCTGGCGGCCACACGCCTCACCGCCACGGGGCTGGAACGTCTGCTGGGCAATCCGGCCCTGCAGGGCCAGCAGGGACTCACGCCGGAGGAGGCGGTGCTGATGACCCAGACGCTGCAACGCAGTGGTTTTCGCTGGGGGTTGGATGCCCGCGAGCGTGGCGGAGAGGAGGTGCACAGCCTGCGTTGGTGTCTCGACCGTTGGCTGCTGGGGCTGGTGCTGCCGGTGGAGCCGGGCTTGGCTCCAGCAGGTGCGGCACCGTTCCAGCAGGAGCTAGATCCCGATCGCCTGGTGCGCTGGTGGACGCTGCTGGACCGTTTGGCGCGGATGTTCGATCGCCTGCGACAGCCCCGGCCGTGCCATGACTGGGTGCAGCTCCTGCAGTCCCTGTTGCAGGAGCTGTTCGCTGAGGGTGGGGCCTGGGCCGATGAGGCGCAGAGCTGGGCGGCGGCCCTTGAGGAGTGGCGATTGCGGGCCCATGACTGCCCCCTGGACCTCGATGCAGCCGTGGCCTTGGAGGTGCTGCAGGAGGCCTTGTCGGTGGACAGCGGTCGCTTCGGTCATCGCAGTGGCGCCCTCACCATCAGTGCCCTGGAGCCGATGCGGGCGATTCCGCACAAGGTGGTGGTCTTGATGGGCCTCGACAGCGCCGACTTCCCTCGCCCGAGCCGCCGTCCTGGCTTCCATCTGCTCGAGCAGCAACGGCGCCTGGGGGATCCCCGCAGCAGTGACCAGGACCGCTACGTGCTGCTGGAGGCCTTGATGTCGGCACGCCGTCATCTGCTCATCAGCTGGTGCGGGCGGCTGGAGCGCACCGGTGAGCCCCAGCCGCCTGCTGCGCCGGTGGAACAGTGGCTTTCAGTGCTGCAGGAGCAGTTGCAACGGGCCGGTGCCTCCACGGAGGGGTTGTTGGTCACTCCGGCGGCCAACCCCCTCTCCCGTGAAAACTTCCGGCCGGAGGCGCCGCTCAGTTGTGATCGGCGTCAGCTGGAGGCCCGGCGCTGCCTGGATGCTGCTCCGGCTTCAGTCCCGAATCCCCAGGGGTTGGCCTGGGCATCGCTCTGGCAGCCGAAGATCAACGATGACGAGGCCGATGGACGGGACGGAGACGATCTGGCCCTGGACGCTGAAGTGTTGCTGGCCTGGATGCAGCAGCCCCAGAAGGCCTGGTTGCAGGCGCGGGGGTTGCGACCTGGGGAAGGCATTGAGGCGGTGGAGGATCTCGAGGCGCTCGAGTTGGATGGCCTGCAGCGCTATCTGCTGCTCAACCAAGATCTTGAAGAGCACTTCATTCTCGGATCGGCTCCGGATTGGACGGCGTCGCTGGCGGGCCAGGGTGTGCTGCCGGCGGGGGCTGGTGCGGCCCTTGAGCAGGAGGAGCTGCAGCAGCGGTGGCAGGCCCTGCAACGGCAGCTTGCATCGCTTGGTGACTGCCGCCGGGAGGTGCCGGTGCTCGCCGGCCTGCCGATGCCCCTGCTCTACGCCGGCGACACGCAGGTGGTGGTCCAGCCCGGGATGCTCACGGCCGCGGCGGTGATGCGCGGCTGGTTGCAGCACCTGTTGCTGTGCGCTGAGGGATCGGCTCCTGCTGCCGGTTCAGCGGTGGTGGCGCGCAGCACCCGGGTTGCCGGCGCCGAGGTGCACGTGCGCTGGTCGGTTTTGCCGACGGTTGAGGCCGAGGACCAGCTGCAGCAGCTGGCGCGGCTGGCACGACAGGGGCTGGAGCGGTGCTGGCCGGTCCCCCCCAAGAGCGGCTGGCAGATGGTGGCCAAAGAGCGGCGCAAACCGGGGGAGGGGCAGCAGGACTTCCGCAAGGCCTGGCAGGACGAAGGGTCCACCCCGGTGATGCAGCTCTGCTTCGGCACGGAGATCGCTGCGGAGCAATTGATGGATCAGGCCGGATTTCAGCAGGCGTGTCAGCTGCTGTACGGCCCCCTTGTGGCGAACCTGCGTTAATCGAACAGCTCGTCGAGCATTTCGCGCATGCGTTCGTTGGAAACCACCATCGGCTCGCCGGCCTGCCGGCGGAAGAAGTAGGCCCGATGTTCCTGGCTGATGCTTTCAACAGCGGCGGCCTTGCGCACCAGCAGCTGGGCCAACTTCTGACGACGTTCGGGGGACACAACAGGCCGGAGGCTTCCACCAACGTGTTGACCTGATGGCATCGCACACGCACAAGCCCCTGTTCTCTCAAGGGTTGGGTTGCATCCGTTCACAAGCCGATAAAAAAAAGCGAGGGTTCTTCAGGCCCCCGCTCAGGTCGTCTTCTGTTCTGGGGTGTGACATCACCCAGTCCAGTTCGCAGCTTTCGCCGGCTGCTTCATGGAACTTAACACTGGTTTTGAGGTCGGAGTTGAGCAGACTCCATCCATGGCTCAGCGCTTCGATGCCAACACCTATCCCCTCGACCCTGGGGTCCGCCTGCTTGAGGCCAGCGCTGGCACCGGAAAAACCTTTGCCCTGGCGCATCTCTGTCTGCGGCTGATTACGGAGGCCGACCACGCCCTCGAGGCGTTGTTGGTGGTGACCTTCACCGATGCGGCGGCTGAAGAGCTGCGCTCACGCATCGGCCAGCGGCTGCAACAGGCGTTGCAGGGCCTCGAGCAGCTTGACCAGGGGATGGAGACTTCTGCTCCGGACCCCGTCCTGGCGGACTGGCTGGGGGGTTCCGAGCCAGGGGAGGCGCGTCAGCGGTGGATTCGGCACCTGCTGGTGGCCCTCGAGCAGTTGGACCGGGCCGACATCACCACCATCCATGGCTTCTGTCGCCGCAGCTTGCGCCGTCTGGCCCTCAGCAACGCTGCGGCGATGGAGCCCCAGCTGGACACCGACGCCACCGCGCTCCAAGCCGAGGTGGTGCAGGACCTCTGGCAACAGGAGCTGCTCAGCCTGCCGCCGGATCAGTTCAAGGCGTTGCGTCAACGCGGCCTCTCGCCCCAGACCCTGCGCAGGGGGTTGGCGCAACTCGATGGCGAACAGCAGCCGTGGTTCAGGGGCGCTGATGGGGCGATCGATCTGGACCAGCCCCTCGCCCCGCAGCTGGAGCACTGGCTGGCGCAGCTCTGGCACGACTTCGTGCCGCTCTGGCAGCGGGATCATGCCGCTCTGGATGCCGGGTTCCGTCAGGCGGCCGAGCAGTGGAAAGCCCAGGGCTGTGGAGCCACCACCCCTTATTCCGCCAAGCCCAAGAGCGATCGCTGCGCCCAGATCAACCAGTGGCTGGATGGGCAGACCTCAGTGCCATCGCTGCTGGAGATTGCCGCCCGTGAGAAGCCGCTGAAGGAGTACTTCCACCCCGGCAGTTGGTGCAAGGTCGCGCGCAAGTGCGGTGAGACCGACCCCAGCCTGGTGACGCCGGCTCTTCAGGCCGCCGTTGCGGCGCTCTGGGATGCACCGATTGAGCGCACCTGGCAATACCTCCTGGAACGGGGCTTGCAGGAGCTGGACCGCCGCCGTCGCCGCCGCGGGGTGATCACCTTCGGCGGCTTGCTGGCCTCTATGGATCCCGGCGATGGCGATGTTGCCTGGCTTGCCCCTCTGCAACAGCGCTACCGGGCTGTGATGGTGGATGAGTTTCAGGACACAGACCCCGTGCAGTGGCGCCTGTTGCAGCGCGCCTTCGGTGCTGGTGAACGCCACCTGCTGCTGATGGTCGGGGACCCCAAGCAGGCGATCTACCGCTTCCGTGGTGGTGATCTGGCTACCTACATGGCAGCGCGGGATCAGGTGGAGCGGATCGATCACCTGCTCGACAACTTCCGCACAACGGCACCGCTGATGGAGGGGTTGAACCGCTTGATGGCTCCGGGTCTCCCCCGATCTGAACTGCCGGTGCCCGCGGTGCAGCCTCGCAGCTCCGCCACCCCACCGCAGGATGCCCCGGCGTTGCAACTGCTGCTGCTGTCCACAGAGGCGCCCTCCAGCCGCAGTGCCCTGGAGGCAGAGCTGCCCCAGCGGCTCGCCGCGATGGTGCTGGAGCAACTGCAACAACGGGAGGACCTCACCCCCGCAGATCTCTGCGTGCTGGTGAGTCGTCATCAACAGGCGGAAGACCTTCGCCGCGCCCTTGGGGTCTGCGGACTCCCCACCCGCCTGGTGACCCAGGGGGATGTGCTCGACAGTGAAGCCGCCTTGCTGTTGCAGTGGTTCCTCGATGCCCTGGCGGAACCGGGTGATGACGCTCGCCTGCGCCTGCTGGCCTGCTCGGGACTGATGAACATTGCGCCCGATGCCCTGGAGCCGGGGCGGTTGGATCAGCTGGCGCTGCAGTTGCGCGGTTGGGCTGATGAGATTCCGCGGCTGGGCCTGCTCGGGGCGCTGGCCGATCTGCTCAAGGGCGAACAGATGGCGGGGCTGTCGGAACGGGGCCGAATGCTGGGGGATCTGCAGCAGGCGGCGCGGCTGGTGCAGGAGGCGATGCACCGTCAGGGGCTTGATGTGGCCACTGCGGCGGATTGGTTGCGGCGGGAGCGGTTGCACCCCAGCCAGCCGGTGCCGGAGGCTCGTCAGCCCCACAGCGATCAGGCCGACAGCGCCATCGCCGTGGTCACCGTGCACCGCAGCAAGGGTCTGGAATATCCGGTGGTGATCTGCCCCTACCTCTGGCAGTCGCCCCCAGCCGTGGCCGGCCCGCTCTGGCGTGACCCCCGCTCAGGAGAGTGTCTGGCGCGGGTGGATGTCCACTGGGGGGAGGGCTGGCAGGCGGCGCAACAGGCGCAGCAGGACGCTGCGGCCGAGGCCGAGCGGCTGGCTTATGTCGCGGTGACCCGAGCCCAAACCCAGTTGATCCTGATCTGGGCCAGGGCCAACGGCCAGGAGGATTCCCCGTTGCCTGCCTGGTTGTTCGGTGCTGAGGCCGCTGGGGATGCGATCGATAGCCTCACCGATGAGCGGCTGAGCCAAGCCCTGGCGGAGCGACAGGTTCCGATCAGCATCGATGGCCTGGTCGAGAGCCTGCCCAGCGGCAGGCGTTGGCGGCCCCCGCTGCTGGCTGAGCCCTTGGCCCTTGGTTCCATCCCCAAGCGGATCGACCGGAGTTGGGGCCGGGCCAGTTACTCGGCCTGGATTGCCTCATCCGACGACGTTCAGCTGCATGAACAGGGTCGCGATCGCGATCCCGGCGCTGAGGAATCGATCCTGGTCGGGGCAGAACCGGCATGGTCCGAGACAGGGCCGCTGGCGGCTTTCCCGCGCGGGGCCGGGGCCGGGGACTGTCTGCACCGGATCCTCGAACAGTTCCCCTTTTCTGAGGCGGAGGCCGCTGAGCCCCGCCAACGGCTCGAGCTGATCGCCGCCGAGTTGCGCCGGGCCGGACTTGATCCCGATCTTCAGAACGATGTGTTGACCGGGTTGGAGCAGGTGTTGCAGACGCCCCTGGGGGGACCGCTGGGTGCATTGTCGCTGGATCGGCTGGGGCCGCACCAGCGCCTGCCTGAACTCAGTTTTGACTTACCAGTGCAGCATGTGCGCACGGCCGATCTGGTGGCCGCCTTCGGTTGTGATGCCGAGGCCCGTTTCGGCCGCACCTACAGCCCGGCGCTGGCGTCGCTCGCGATCAACAGTCGCGGGTTTCTCACCGGTTCCATCGATCTGGTGTTCCAGGACCCCCAGCACCAACGCTGGTGGGTTCTCGACTGGAAGAGCAACTGGATCGGTGAACGGCGCACCAGTACTGAGCTGGGACTCTGCGGACCGCATCACTACTCCCAGGAGGCGATGGAGGAGCAGATGTTGCACCACCACTACCCCCTGCAGGCCCACCTCTACCTGGTGGCCCTGCACCGCCATCTGCGTTGGCGGCTGCCGGATTACAACCCGCAGCAGCATCTGGGGGGCTACGTCTACTGCTTCCTGCGGGGGATGCCTGGAGCGTTGGCTGCTTCTCCAGAAGGTGCTGTCGGACCGGGGCGCATCGTTGAACCCGTGCCCCTCCATCGCATCGCAGCCCTGGATCGAGCTCTGGGGGAGGTGCCGGCGTGACGGAGTTGCTGCCCCCGGGAACCAGCACCTGGCCCTCCAGCTTCATGGCGGGCCTTCATGCCGCTCTGCGCCGTCGGATCCCACCCCAAGTGGATGGTCCCGCCCTGGAGGAGCTCAGTCGCGACCTGGTGCTGGCCTTGGAGCAGGGGGAGTTGACGGTGGCGCTGACTCCGGAACGGCTGGCCGTTGCCCAAGCCAGCGGCTGGCTGGAGGGTGATGCCTCCCCCCTGCTGCTTCAGGCTGATCGGCTGGGCTGGCGCCGCTGGTTGCAGGCCATGGAGCAGGTGGTGGCAGAGCTGGTGGAGCGGGCCCATGCTCCGGTTCCCAAGCCCGTCAAGGCTGTCGATCCCGACCTGTCGGATCGTCTCAACGCTGAACAGTGCGCCGCCGTGCGTGCCCTGGATCAGGCCTCGGTTGTGCTGCTCAGTGGTGGTCCGGGTACGGGCAAAACCAGCACGGTGGTGGAGATTCTGGCCCGGGCGGAAGCCCGCTATCCCGGCCTGCGCATCGGTTTGGCGGCCCCCACCGGCAAGGCGGCCCGTCGCCTTGGGGATGCGGTGCTGGCGCAACGGGCTCCGTTGCCCTGCAGCACCCTCCACCGGTGGTTGGAGGCCGGCAGCCATGGCTTCGGCAGGCACCGCCAGCGCCCCTTGGAGCTGGATCTGCTGGTGATCGACGAGATGTCGATGCTGGATCTGGCCTTGACCCAGGCCCTGCTGGAGGCGTTGCCCAGCGGTTGCCGGCTGCTGTTGGTGGGGGATCCAGCCCAGCTGCCGCCTGTGGGCAGTGGAGCGGTCTGGCACCGGCTTCAGCAGCCGGACGTTCGCAGTCGCTTCGGTGAAGGGGCGGTGCATCTCGAGCGCACCTACCGCAACCGCGGTGCTCTGGCCCAGGTGGCGCAACAGCTGCGCCAGGGGGATCTGGCAGCGTTCGCTGCGGATCTGGCCGCCTTGCCAGAGCTGGCCAATCTTCAGGTGCATCCCAGCCCCCTGCGTCGTTTTCCAGCCTTGGTGCGCCAGCAATGGATTCAGCGCCTCCAGAAACTGCAGGTGCTGACGGTTGATCTCGACCGCTGCACCGAGCAGGAGCTGATGGCGGCGTCCCGGCCCTTGTTTGCGCTGCTCGAGCAGGACCTGTTGCTCTGTCCACGGCGCCGGGGGCCTTGGAGTCTTGATGATGTGCACCGCACGCTGCTCGGGGCCAATGCCGCCAGCAAGGTCGAGCGTTGGCCGATCGGCTTGCCGGTGATCTGCGGCAGCAATCAACCGGAACTCGGCTTGGCCAATGGCGACCTCGGGGTTGTGATCGGGTCAGGCTCTGAACGACGCCTGTTGTTCCAGGTGGTGGATCCGGACGGCCAGCTGCAGGTGCGCCGTTTGCACCCAGCCCGTTTGCGGCGTCTCGAACCCGCGGTCGCCCTCACCATCCATCGGGCCCAGGGCAGTGAGGCGGATCGGGTGATCGTGCTCTGGCCAGATCCCCTCGAGGATGGCCCAGCTGCTGAGCATCAACGCCGTTTGCTCTACACAGCAATCACGCGTGCCCGTGCCAGCCTTGACCTGGTGACGCTGATCTGAAGCGGGTGGACTGATGCGGGTTGAGCGTCCCTGGGGCTGGTACGAAACGCTGACCCAGGGGGACAACTATCTGGTCAAGCGGCTGCTGGTTCGTGCCGGGCAGCAGTTGTCGCTGCAGCGGCATCGTCATCGCAGCGAAAGTTGGACCGTGGTGTCCGGCTCGGGGGCTCTGCTCTGCGGAGAGACCTGGCATGCCGCCAGCGCGGGCGCCATGCTCTCCATCCCCTGCGGCACGGTGCACCGCGCCCGGGCCAACGGTTCAGATCTGCTGATTCTGGAAGTTCAGCATGGCGATGATCTGCGGGAAGACGACATCGAACGTCTCCAGGATGATTACGGCCGGGTGATAACTTGAGGGCCAACCTTTGAAGCGTAGGCAACACAACCAGAGCGCAACTCTTACGTTGCAGGGAGGTTGTGAGCCTGATTTCAGAGATCAATCAGGCGAAGCCACCTTTCATGACTGAACAGCAACAGCAGCGCGACGATTCCTCCTGCGCAGTGGATCTTTCTGCATCCGCGCTTCCGGAATCCAACCCGAATGCTGAGGTGTTCACCACCACCATCACATCGGCCGAGCCGGAATCCGGTTTCGCCGGCTTCGGTTTCAGTGAGGCCCTGCTCCGCACCCTGGCCGACAAGGGGTACAGCGAACCATCTCCCATTCAGAAGGCGGCCTTCCCCGAGCTGATGCTCGGCCGCGATCTGGTGGGTCAGGCCCAGACCGGCACCGGCAAAACAGCAGCGTTTGCGTTGCCGTTGCTCGAGCGTCTCGAGAGCGGCCAGAAGACACCCCAGGCCCTGGTTCTCGCCCCCACACGGGAGCTGGCGATGCAGGTGGCCGAGTCGTTCAAGGCCTATTCCGCCGGCCATCCCCACCTGAAGGTGTTGGCTGTCTACGGAGGCACAGATTTCCGCTCTCAGATCAGTGCCCTCAGGCGCGGGGTTGATGTGGTGGTGGGCACCCCCGGACGGGTGATGGACCACATGCGTCAGGGCACGCTCGACACCAGCGGTCTGCGCAGCCTGGTGCTCGATGAAGCGGACGAAATGCTCCGCATGGGCTTCATCGACGATGTGGAGTGGATCCTCGATCAGCTTCCTGAGCAGCGCCAGGTGGTTCTGTTCTCCGCGACGATGCCTCCTGAGATCCGTCGCCTGTCCAAGCGTTATCTCAAGGACCCGGCTGAGGTCACGATCCGCACCAAGGATCAGGAAGGCAAACGGATCCGCCAGCGTTCGATCACGGTGCCGATGCCGCACAAGCTCGAGGCCCTGCAACGGGTCCTTGACGCCTGTGGTGGTGAGGGCGTGATCATCTTTGCCCGCACCAAGGCAATCACCCTGACCGTGGCCGAAACCCTTGAGGCCGCTGGCCATCAGGTGGCGGTGCTCAATGGCGACGTTCCCCAGAACCAACGGGAACGCACCGTGGAGCGTCTGCGCAGTGGATCGGTCGACATCCTCGTGGCCACCGACGTTGCAGCGCGGGGTCTCGATGTGGAGCGCATCGGCCTGGTGATCAACTACGACATGCCGTTCGACAGCGAGGCCTACGTGCACCGCATCGGCCGGACGGGTCGGGCTGGACGCACCGGCGAAGCGGTTCTGTTCGTGACTCCACGGGAACGACGCTTCATTCGCAACCTCGAGCGGGCCACCGGTCAGCCGATCGAAGCGATGGAGGTGCCCGGCAACACAGCCATCAACCAGGGACGTCTGGACAGGCTGCGCAAGCGCTTGAGTGATGCGGCCCAGGCGCAACGACCTGATGCCGATGAAGCAGCCCTGCTGCAGGAGTTGATGCAGCGGGTGGCCACGGAGCTCGAGCTCAGCCCCGAGCAGCTCGCCATGGCTGCACTCAACCTGGCCATCGGACCCGATGCTCTGCTGCGAAAGGGCGACGATGACTGGATTCAGAACACCCGTCGCAACGATCGCGACCGCGATCGCCATTCAGGAGACCGCCGTGAGCGGCGCGAGCGTCCTGCACGGGCCCCTGAGGAGAACATGCAGCGCTACCGCGTTGAGGTGGGTCACCGCGATCGCGTCAAGCCGGGCAACCTGGTGGGCGCCATCGCCGGCGAGACCGGTCTGCAGGGCCGGATGATCGGCCGCATCCAGATCTTCGACAATCACAGCCTTGTGGATTTGCCCAAGGGCATGCCCGAGGATGTGTTCAACAGCCTTCGACGACTGCGCGTGATGAACCGCGAACTTCAAATCAGGCAGGCCTCCTGATGCGCTTTCTTGTGGCTGTTGCTCTGGCTTCGGTTCCTGTTGCAGCCGCCGGCTCAGACAACAGCCTGATCACCCAGTTCTGCAGAACGGCCGTTAACGCCGAGCTTCAGAGCGCGGGGAAAGTTCCCCCAGAGGGAATGGTTGAGGACACCTGCCGCTGTTTTCTGGCAGAGGTTCAGGACGGTGCCGGCATCCAGGCAGCACAGGCCACCTGCAAGGCCGAAGCGGCAAAGACCTACGGACTCTGATCCACAGGACTGCTTGGGTTAGGGACCGCTCACCTGAACTGTGCCCTCAGACTGCGGCAGGGACAGCTGCTCCATCGTCTGAATCCACTCGAAGTGCTCGTTCGGTGTGGCCTGCCGAATCAAGTCGCTAAGCAGTGCAAACTTGTCAACCGGGTCCAGTTCGCCGTCGGCGGTCCAGCACAGGGCTTGGAAGCAAAGGTCATTGAACGTCATTTTTTCCAGTGTCAGGGTTGCCTGACACTGGAGTAGATGGCTTGGTCGCGGGCCAGTCTCCGCGATTGCTTCCTGTTTTTGTGTTGTTTCGTGCGACAGCCCTGTAACGTCATCGGGTTCACGCTTGAGCTCTGGCCCTTTCCGAGAATTCGGAGCCAGCTCAGGATGTCGAGCACGTTCAACGGTTCCACGGTCCATGACCATCTACATCGGCAATCTTTCGTTCCAGGCGGAGCAGGAGCACCTCTTCGATCTCTTCAGTGAGTACGGCGAGGTGAAGAACTGCAGCCTGCCCCTGGATCGTGAGACCGGCCGCAAACGCGGTTTCGCTTTCGTCGAGATGGTCAACGACGCCGATGAACAAAAAGCCATCGACGATCTTCAGGACGTGGAGTGGATGGGCCGCATGATTCGTGTCAGCAAGGCCACCCCCCGGGAGCGTTCCGGCGGCCCCCGTGGTGGTGGCGGCGGTTACCGCGGCTGAGGCTCAGGCCTCGGCCTCCAACAGGTCCAACTCCACTTCACGCCGGCTCAGCCGACGCAGCGTTGAGGCGCAGCTGTCGGCTGAATTGTCCTGATGTTGATGGGAGTCCTGGAACTGTGGCAACACAGCCCGCAGGCCGCGGCGCTTCTGGCGCGCCAGATAACGGTGAAAGCGGTTGAACGACCTTGATCGGCTCATGGCACCTCCTTCGGTTGTGATTCCGTTGTAGTGCGTCTTCAGGGGTGAAAACCGTGTTGGAACGAACCCTCAGAAAAGTTTCAGCAAACCGCTCCCCCTTGATGCGGCTGTTGCGCCATCTCGCTCCCCAGCGCCGTCTTGTGGTTGCAGCGGTGTGCTGCTCCCTGCTCAACAAGCTGTTCGATCTGACGCCGCCGGCCTTGATCGGTCTTGCTCTTGATGTGGTGTTGAGCGGTGAGCAGTCCGTCCTTTCCGGATTTGGTCTGAAGACGCCGGCCCAGCAGCTGTGGGGTCTGGCTCTGCTCACCTTCGTGGTTTGGGCGGCGGAATCGCTGTTCCAGTTCCTCTACGACCTGCTCTGGCGCAATCTGGCCCAGACCACACAACACAGCCTTCGACTTGAGGCCTACGAACACCTGCAGAAGCTCGAGCTGGCCTTTTTCGAGCACGACAGCACAGGACGTCTGCTGGCGGTGCTCAGCGACGACATCAACCAGCTGGAACGCTTTCTTGATCGGGGTGCCAATCAGATTCTGCAGTTGATCACCACTGTTCTCGTGGTGGGCACCGGCATGGCCATGGTGGCACCGGAGGTGGCCCTGTTTGCCTACCTGCCGATGCCGGTGATCCTCTGGGGATCTCTGCATTACCAACGACAGCTGGCGCCGCGATACCGGGATGTGCGGGCCAGGGCGGGTGACCTTGCCTCACGGCTCGCCAACAATCTGGGGGGGATGCTCACAATCAAGAGCTTCACAGCCGAGGCTCTGGAGCTGGAGCGTCTGCGCGCTGAAAGCCTCGCCTACCGCAAGAGCAACGCCGGGGCGATCCGCCTTTCGGCTGCCTTCATTCCCTTGATTCGCTTCGCGATTCTGTTCGCTTTCCTGACGATTCTGTTGGTCGGTGGCTTCAAGGCTTTGGCCGGTGAACTCCCTGTGGCGACTTACACCGTGCTGGTCTTCATCACCCAGCGTCTGCTCTGGCCCCTGACCGCGATTGGCCGAACCCTTGACGAGTATCAGCGCTCGATGGCCTCCACGCAGCGGGTGCTTGATCTCATCGACACGCCGGTGACAATTCAGGGTGGAATGTTGCCTTTGGAACCGCAGCGTTTGCGCGGTGAGATCCGCTTTGAATCGGTCGATTTCGCCTATGCCGGCCGTTCTGCTTTGCTGCAGAGCTTCGATCTGACGGTGCCAGCCGGCTCGACCCTGGGCATCGTCGGTGCAACCGGCTCCGGTAAGAGCACGGTTGTGAAACTGCTTTTGAGGCTTTATGAGCGTGATGGCGGATGTATCCGCCTGGATGGGGTCCCCATCGACACCCTTCAGCTGCAGGACCTGCGCCGTTGCATTGCCCTGGTCAGTCAGGACGTCTACCTCTTCCACGGCACTGTGGCCGAGAACATCGGCTATGGCGTGGCTGATCCCGATCCGGGGGCGATTGAACAGGCTGCGCGTTTGGCGGAAGCCGCTGGATTCATTGACGCCTTGCCCAACGGCTACGACACTTTGGTGGGTGAACGGGGGCAGCGCCTCTCGGGCGGGCAGCGCCAGCGCATCGCCTTGGCCCGCGCCATCCTCAAGGATGCCCCGGTGCTGGTGCTCGACGAAGCCACCGCTGCCGTCGACAACGACACCGAAGCCGCCATCCAGCGCTCGTTGGCGCAGATCACCCAGCACCGCACCACCCTGGTGATCGCCCACCGGTTGAGCACGGTCCGCCATGCCGACTGGATTGTGGTGATGGACCAGGGCCGGATTGTGGAGCAGGGCTGCCATGACAGCCTGGTGGCTCAGGGCGGGATCTACACCAACCTCTGGCAGGTGCAGGCCGGGGAAGGGGTTATCTCTTCCTAAAGCAGCTGTTGTTGGCTGCAGATTCGCTGACCATGCTGGGTCCGCAAGCGGGCGGTGCAGCCATGGCCATGCAGGCCTCGATCAGCCACGTCATGCATCACCCTCTCGGGGTGTTTTCGCTGTTGGTGGCGATCAGTGCGGCAGTGCCGCCGTTCATCCGGCGGCTGGGGCTGCCCGATCTGGTGGGGTTGCTGGCGGCTGGCGTGGTGGTGGGCCCCCATGCCTTGAACTGGGTCGACAGCAGCAGTGAAACGGTGCGGCTGCTCTCCGATCTCGGGGCGGTGTATCTGCTGTTCACGATGGGGCTGGAGATTGACCTGGAGGAGTTCAACCGGGTCAAGCGTCGCTCCTTCATCTATGGCCTGCTGATCCTGTTGATCGGTGTGGGAACGGGCGTGTCGATCGGCCTGATGGCTGGCTTCGCCTCGGTGTCGTGCCTGTTGCTCGGTGCCCTGATGGCCACCCACACCCCCCTGGGTTACCCGATTGTGCGCAGTTACGGCGCCCAGAAGGACGAGTCGGTGGTGGTGAGCGTGGGCAGCACCATCTTCACCGACATCGTGGCCTTGCTGCTGCTGGCGGTGGGTCTGGGCCTGGGCCAGGGCAGCCTCAGTGGCCTGGGCTTGGGCCTGCTGCTGCTCAAGATCGGTGGCTTCGCTCTGGTGGTGGTGCTCGGCATCCGTTGGCTGGGCCGGCGCCTGGTGCTGCGGGGCATCAGCGATGAAAACCGGATGGTGCTCGCTGTTTTGGTGGCCCTGTTCCTGGCCTCCCTGGGGGCTGAGCTGGCCGGCGTCGAGAAGATCGTCGGCGCCTTCCTGGCTGGTTTGGCGGTGAATTCCGTACTGCCCGAGGGCCGGGTGAAGGAGCAGGTGATTTTTGTGGGTGGCGTGCTGTTCATCCCGATCTTCTTCATCGACCTTGGATTGCTGCTGGATCTGGGCAGCCTTGGCCAAAGCCTGGGCAACTTTCACTTCACCGCGCTGATGCTGGTGGGCGCCATCGGCGGCAAGGGATTGGCGTCGTGGTTGAGCGGACGGCTGTTCGGTTATCGCCGCGCTCAGATCCTGATGATGTGGTCGCTGACGATGCCCAAGGTGGCGGCGACCCTGGCCACGGCCTTCATCGGCTTCCAGGCGGGTCTGCTCAATCAGACTGTGCTGAACAGCGTGCTGGCGGTGATGGTGGTGACGGCCACCCTGGGACCGATCCTCACTGAGCAGTCGGTGACCCGGCTCAAGGATCCCAGCCCCGATGCGGTGCCGGTGAGCTTCGGTGAGGAGGCGGCGGTGCTGGATGGCGTCAATGAGGTGGTGCAGCGCCCCCTGCGCATCGTGGTGCCGGTGGCCAACCCCAGCACCGAGAAGGGGTTGTTGCGTATGGCGGCCCGCCTGGTGCAGGGCTCCTCCGGAGCGGAAGGGCTGTTGCTTCCCCTGGCGATGGTGAACCCCAGTCTTGAGGAGATGCGCGGTGGTTTGAACCGTGCTGTTGCTGCAGCACGCCGACGCCTCAGCACGGCGGAAAGTATCGGTGCCCAGTTGGCTGTGCCCACCCGCAGCCTGCTGCGGCTGGATGAAGACATCGCCGGCGGCATGAGCCGCACAGCCTTGGAACAGGCCGCGGATCTGTTGCTGATCGGTGCAGCCCGCAGCGACCAACTCCGGGCCTGGCTGATGGGCGACATCGTTGATGGGGTCTGCCGCACGGCCCACTGTCCGGTGGTGGTGGTGAACCTGGGCCGTGAGACCGATAGCGCACTGGGCCGGATTCTCGTTCCGATCAAAGACCTCTCCGCCAGCGCCCGCGAGCAGTTTGAACTGGCGCTGCGGGTGATCAACTCAGCCCCGGAGGATCAGCGCGTGCGGATCACCCTGCTGCATGTGCATGACCCCCGCTTCAGTGGTCAGGACCGTCACTGGATGGAGCAACAGCTGATCCGCTGGCGACCCTCAGGTATTCCGGAGGAACGGTTTCACATTGTGATCGTGCGGGGGCCTGGCATCGACGGGGCGATCCATCGGCTCAGCCGTGAACATGATCTGGTGATCCTGCGTACCCAGCGCAGGAGGGTGGCCGGTCTGCCGATCCCCGGCAGTGATCGCACCAGCAAGTTGATCCGCCAGCTGCCCTGTGCGGCGATGGTGATCAGTGATCCCTTGGTCTAGGCGGGCGTTCTCAATCTCCCCTTCCGCAGACGGGATCGGCACGCGAAGATGCAACTCAGCGTTGACCCCATGGCAGAAGATCCCTCCGCCAAATCGTCCTCAGAGGCCAACAAATGGCCGATCGCTTCTGCTGTGGTGGTGGGTCTCAGCGGTGGTTTGATGCTGTCTGTGCCCCTGAGTCGGTGGATCAACACGGAACTGCCCAGCACGGCAGATCAACCGCTGGTTTTGCCGCAGCCCACGCCACTGACCAATCCATTCGCCGGCTGGACTGGCTTCGGTGCCAGGGAAGTGGTGGTGCTGGGGCGGGATCGCACAGGTGATAACACCGATGTGATCTTTACGGTGCGGGTGAACGGCACCACCACAACGATCACCCAGATCCCCCGCGATAGCTACATCGATGCCGAGGGTTTCGGAGGCATGAAACTCAACGCCCTGATGGCCTATGGCGGTGTGGAGGCGGTGGAGCGGGAGTTGTCGCGTCTGATGAACCGCCCGATCCACCATCACATTGTGGTGCGCCTGGATGCGATCGAAACCCTGGCCAATCTGGTGGGGGGCATCGAGGTGGATGTACCCAAGCGGCTTTACTACCACGACCGCAGTCAAAACCTGCTGATCGATCTGCAACCGGGGCCTCAGCTGTTGAAGGGCAAGGACCTGGAGGGCTTTCTGCGCTGGCGCAACGATGGCCGTGGCGATTTCGGGCGCCTGGAACGGCAACAGTTGGCGCTGAAAGGCCTGTTCGAGCGCATGAAACAACCGCAGAATCTCATTCGCCTACCCGCCTTGATCAGTGCTGCAGGGCAGGCGTTGGAGACGGATCTTGGACCGATGGAACTCGGCGGTCTGATCACCGCAATGGGCACCACAGACCTTGACGCCTCCAGCCTGAGTGCGGTGCCGTTCTATGCGGATGGCATTAGTTATCTCGACACGGAGTGGCCCGCCAAATCGAGTAGTGGAGCTGAGGCCACTGAGGCCAGCAGCCAACGCTTCCGCTTCGTGTTCTGATCAGATCAGAAGGTTGAGTGAGCGAACCACCCGGCCGCAGAGATCACTCACTTTTGTCCAGCGGTCTTCGTTGACACTGGTGGCCAGGGTATAGAGCCTGCCGCGGTCAACCACCACTGTCGCCAGCTCGTGGCGGTCGCGGTCTTCCAGATGCACGACGTATTCGAGGTCATAGAAGGTGTGGCCGTTCACCTCGCGCTCCTGAGCTTCCACCAGCTCTGCAGTGCGGCCGCTACCGGCGGTGGCGATCACTTCACGGCGAAGGCGCTCTCCAACGGCGACGGCGCTGCCCAGTTCACTCAGCTCGTTGTCTTCGTTCACCTTGTTGACCATCAGGCTGACGGTCTCATCGCTATGGATGAGGTCGTGAAACACCACCCGCGGCCCGTTGCTCACCTGCACTTGGGTCCAACCGGTGGGATAAAGGAAGGCGAAGCGACCATCCGGGCTCTGGTACGACTGCAGTCCAGCTGTCGGACCCGCTGCACAGGCTCCAAGCACCAGCACCAAGACGCCGCAAACGATCACGCGAGCCAGAGACTGGAGGAGCTGCATGAACCGAGCGATCATTCCACGGGCCATTCTGCCGTTGCGGCCTGATGGGCGTGACCCCCCCGGCGGCAAAGGATCTCCGCAACTCCTAAATTCCCCGAATTGGCGGCAGACCACTGAGCGGCTTCACCCGACCGTTAGCCCGACTGATTGATCAGTTCGAGCGTCTGCCCGGCATCGGCCCGCGCACGGCTCAGAGGCTCGCCCTGCATCTGTTGAATCAGCCGGAGGAGCAGATTCATCAGTTCGCTGATGCTCTGTTGGCGGCCCGCACCCAGGTGGGCCAGTGCCAGACCTGCTTCCACCTTTCCGCTGATCCCGAATGTGAGATCTGCCGCAACCATGAGCGGCGCAATGGCGTGATCTGCGTGGTGGCGGATTCCCGTGATCTTCTGGCCCTGGAGCGCACCCGTGAATTTCAGGGGCGCTACCACGTGCTCGGTGGTCTGATCTCACCCATGGATGGAATTGGTCCGGAGCTGCTGCATGTGACCCCATTGGTGCAGCGCATCACCAATGAGGAGATCAGTGAGGTGATCCTGGCCCTCACCCCCAGCGTGGAAGGGGACACCACCAGCTTGTATCTGGGGCGGTTGCTGAAGCCCTTCTGTTCGGTGAGCCGGATCGCCTACGGCCTGCCGATGGGCAGTGAACTGGAATACGCCGATGAGGTCACCCTGAGCAGGGCCCTTGAAGGGCGCCGGCCGGTATGAGCAAGTACAGCGCCATCCCTCCCGCCGAGCGACTGCCGGACTGGCTGCGGCGGCCTATCGGCAATGCCTCTGAGTTGGAGCGGGTGCAGGGGCTGGTGAAGCAGAACCGCCTCCACACCATCTGTGAGGAGGGGCGCTGCCCCAACCGCGGCGAGTGCTACGCCGCTGGTACGGCGACGTTTCTGTTGGGCGGCTCGATCTGCACCCGCAGTTGTGCCTTCTGTCAGGTGGACAAGGGCCAGGCCCCGATGCCGGTGGATGCCGCGGAAGCCGAGCGGGTGGCCGATGCGGTGGAAGCGATGCAGCTCCGTTATGTGGTGCTCACGGCGGTGGCCCGCGACGATCTCGCCGATCACGGCGCCAGTCTGTTCACCAGCACCATGGCGGCGATCCGCGCTCGCAATCCGCTGATCGCCCTTGAGGTGCTCACCCCCGATTTCTGGGGGGGCGTGGCGGATCAGGCGCGAGCGGTGACGGCTCAACGGGAGCGGCTGACTACGGTGCTGCAGGCTCAGCCGGTGTGCTTCAACCACAATCTGGAAACAGTGCAGCGGCTGCAGGGGGAGGTGCGCCGCGGTGCAACCTATGAACGATCCCTGGGTTTACTGGCGGCTGCCCGTGAGCTGGCGCCGGAGATCCCCACCAAAAGTGGCCTGATGCTTGGCCTGGGGGAGACCCGCGATGAAGTGATCGCCACCCTTCAAGATCTCCGCAGTGTGGATTGCCAACGGATCACCCTGGGGCAGTATCTGCGCCCCTCGCTGGAGCACATTACGGTGGCCCGCTACTGGACGCCGCAGGAGTTCGATGAGCTGGCGGATGTGGCCCGAGAGCTGGGCTTTGCCCAGGTGCGCAGTGGCCCGCTGGTGCGCAGCAGCTATCACGCCGCCGACTGACGCCAGCTCCGCAGACTGCGCTCCAGCACGGTGGAAAGATCACCACTCATCAGGGCCCCGGCGCCGCCCCAGACCATGCGCAGGGGCAGATCCCAGAGCGCTGCTTCCACATCGCGGGATTTGCTGAAGCCGCGTTGGCGGAAGTAGCGCACCAGCCGGCGGTGCTGTTGTTCGTCGTCGCGGATGGCCAGCAATCGGGCCCGTGAGCAGGGGGTAGCCTCCTGGGCCCAGGCCATGGT
Source organism: Synechococcus sp. KORDI-52 (assembly GCF_000737595.1). NCBI lineage: Bacteria > Bacillati > Cyanobacteriota > Cyanophyceae > Synechococcales > Synechococcaceae > Synechococcus > Synechococcus sp. KORDI-52. The sequence continues at coordinate 1,497,814 of NZ_CP006271.1, forward strand.
GGCGGCCCAGATCAGATCACCCACACCCGCAGGCGCTGTCGGCATCACCCGCATGGTGTCGAGCTGCAGGCCGGTGGCGGCGGGATAGGCCCATCCTTTCATTTCCCCCAGCAGCAGCAGGCTGCCGCTGGCGGCTTGCCGGGCCACCACCAGGCGCAGACTCCACAATCCCAGGGGGCGGCTCACCTTCAACCTCAGCAGCAGTTCCCGTTTGCGGGCTTCGGCTTCCAGTTGCTCAAGCATTGATCGGGATCTGGCCGTTGTTCATGGTGCTTACCGAGCGCACCGCCTTCAGCGGTAGCTGCCCGTAGAGATGGGGGAACAGTTCGCCGCTGGGGATGGCATCGGCCCGCAGGGGGGCGTTCACAGTGGCGGGATCAATCTCCAGCAGCAGCACCTCGCCAGCGTCGGTGTAGAACCGCTCAAAGGTGGCCTTCACCTGCTCCTTCCAGGAGCAGTGGATGAAGCCCACCTGCTCCAAGCTCATTCCCCGGGTGGAGATGCGGTAGCTGCCGCTGGCCTGGGCGGCCTGCCAGTCGGCCTTGAGGGCCAGGTGAAACAGGGGTTGATCCAGGGGCACCGCCACGGCATCGGCGGGGAAGTGGTGTTGTTGTCCCCCGGCACTCCAGGGGTCGGCCCGCTGCATCAGCCGCTCGAAGCGGGGATCCTCAAGGAAATGCTGGAGCCAGTGGCGCAGGGCCTCCAGGGTGTTGTCGTTGTCGAATCCCTCGGGATCGGCGATGCGCCACTGCCGCACGAACGGCCAGAGGGCGGCATCCGCCAGCGAGCAGTGCTCGCCCAGCAGCCAGCCCTGATCAGCGATCCTCTGGTTCCAGCAGTGCAGGATCGCCAGCCCGGCGGCGCGTTGCTCTTCTTTCTTGGTGCCGGGGTAGCGATCGTTGTATTTGAACCGGTCCAGATGATGTTTGAAAGTGCCGTCGTTCTGCTCGATCAGTGCTGAGGCATCGCCGGCGTTGCTCAGCTCGCGAGGGTCCGCCTGATCAAGGGCCCAGTGCATCACCGCCAGGCTTTCCTCGATCACATTGCCGTCCGGCAGCACCAACACGGGCACGGTGCCCTTGGGGGAGACCGTCAACATCTCAGCCGGTTTGGCCTTCAGTGCGATCTCTCGCCACTGAACCAACAGTCCTGCCTCCAGCAGGGCCCAGCGGGCGCGCATGGCGTAGGGGCAGCGGCGAAAGCTGTAGAGGATCGGCAGCACGGCATCGGGGTGGTCCCTGGCAGGGATTGTCCGATGCTGCCTGCACGCCTCAGGCCTGCTGCCGCTCGATGTTGTGTTGATCGATCTGGCGTTGCCGCATGGCGAAGCGTTCCCGGTCGGCATCGCTGAAGCGATCCACGCAGTGCACGCACTGCACCCCCTTGATGTAGCTCGGCAGCTCGCGTTGTTCGGCTGAAACCGGCAGGCCGCAGGCGTGGCAAAGGCTGTGCTCTCCAGGTTCCAGCCGGTGGTTCAACGCCACCCGTTGATCAAAAACAAAGCACTCCCCTTGCCAGCGGCTCTCGGCTTCCGGAACCTGCTCGAGGTACTTGAGGATGCCGCCGCGCAGGTGGTGCACCTCCCCGAAACCCTGTTGCTGCAGGTAGCTGCTGGCTTTTTCGCAGCGGATCCCGCCCGTGCAGAACATGGCGATGCGCTTGCTGCCCTGCTGTTCGATCAGGGGACGCAGCGTTGTCTCTGCCCATTGTGGAAAGTCGCGGAAGCTCTCGGTGCTGGGGTCGATGGCCCCCTCGAACGTGCCGATCGCCGTTTCGTAGCTGTTGCGGGTGTCAATCACCAGGGTGTCGGGATCATCCACCAGGGCATTCCAGTGTTGGGGTTCCACGTAGGTACCCACACTGCCCCGGGGGTCCACGCTGGCCATGCCGATGGTCACGATCTCCTTTTTGCGGCGAGCCTTGAAGCGGCGGAACACCGGTTTTTCGGCCCAGCTGCGCTTCACCTCGAGCCGGGCATAGTGGTTGTCGCCCAGATCCAACGAGGCGCGCAGGTGATCAAGCACCGCATCAACGCCCTTCTCTGGTCCGCTGATCGTGCCGTTCACCCCTTCATGGGCCACCAACACTGATCCGAGCACGCTGCCTTCGTGAGCCAGGGTCGGCAAGCGGGTCAGCAACGCCTCCCGACGCTCGTTATCCAGGGGCGTGAAGGCATAAAACGCGGCCACCAAGAGTCGGCTGTTCTTCGCCAGCACAGGCTCCGGGCTGCTCGGGTTCACGATGCACCAGCTTCAAGACCCCTCCAGCCTGCATCAGGACGGTAAAGGGCTCGTCTCTTCAGGCTTTTCGTTTGATGAGCACCGAAGCAGGTCGCAGTGGACACGCCAGGGCATGGAAGGGCTTGTGCCCCCCCTCAAAGATGAGGCTTCCCATGGGTTGAGCGTTGGAGCTGTCGATTTTCATGGCTGAGCCTCTGACCCATCCGGTGTAGCTCAACAGAGACGGCACCCACAATGAGTCTTCTTGCAGTGGTCTGGTCGGCCTTGGAGTTGAGTGGATTCAAGAACCTGCTCGAGCTTGGTGGCCCTTGAGCCCGGTCAGTTCTCACAGACGGCGATGGTGATGACGCTCCCGGTCGTCTTTGATGACCTCAAGGATCACCGACAGAACAAACAGGCCAAACAGTGATGGAAGGATGATGGGATCAATCACGGCTTCTCATCGGAGGTCTGTTTCCGGTCTAGCCCTGCGCCGGGCCTCCTCATGTGACAGTGGAAGGATTGTTACAAGGGTCTGCTGGTCAGCCTTTGCCTCTCGTCGTTCAAGCCATCTCGATTCAGCGTTCACCCACGTGATGGAGATGGTTTGACGTCGATCCGATTCGAACGTTCTGAGATCCGATCAAGGCCTGGTTGGTTGCTGTCTAAGCATTCATCCTGAGTGGCCTAGTGGTCGATGCCATCCGGACCCAGCACCTCGTAGAGGGCTGGGGCTGGCTGTTCACCCTTCGCCCCAACCAGCACAGCTGGTTAGGGGGGAGAGCAACTGGCGGCAGAGGCTTCCTCGTTCTGCCAGTTGGCCGTGACTCCGGCATCGGCGAGAAGTTGGCGGTCGGCTTCCACATCCGGATTGCCCGTCGTGAGCAGAACATCGCCATAGAAAATCGAATCGGCACCGGCTTGGAGGCAGAGGATCTGGGCTTCCCGGCTCATCGATGCACGTCCAGCGCTCAAACGCACCCGCGCACGGGGCATCAGGATTCTGGCGGTCGCCACCATCCGCACCAGCTCAAGTGGTTCGAATGGAGCTTGGTCCTCCAATTTGGTGCCCTCCACTGCCACCAGTCCGTTCACCGGCACGCTTTCGGGGTGGGGGGTCATGCTGGCCAGCACCTGCAGCATCGAGGCCCGATCCCGCAGGGTTTCGCCCATGCCGATGATGCCGCCGCAGCAGAGCGTGACACCTGCATTTCGAACCCGTTGCAGGGTCTCCAGGCGTTCCTGATACGTGCGAGTGGAGATGATCCGGTCGTAGTGCTCGGGGCTGGTGTCCAGGTTGTGGTTGTAGGCCGTCAGCCCGGCATCGGCCAACCGTTTCGCCTGTTGATCAGTGAGCATCCCGGCGGTCACGCAGGCTTCCATTCCCATGCCGCGAACGCCCCGCACCATTTCGAGCATCGCTTCAAAGGGGGCGCCGTCGCGGATCTCCCGCCAGGCCCAGCCCATGCAGAAGCGGTCAGCGCCGGCCTCCTTGGCGGCATGGGCGCGCTGCAGCACCGGTTCCACCTGCATCTGTGCTTCGAATGCCGTGATGTCACTGCTGTTGTGGATCGATTGGGAGCAATAGGCGCAATCCTCTTCGCAGCCACCGGTTTTCACGCTCAGCAGTGAGGCCAGCTGAACGTGATAGCCCGGATTGGCTTCCCGATGCACGGTCTGTGCACGCCAGAGCAGCTCCATCAAAGGGAGCTCCAGCAGCGTCTGGATCTCCTCCGTGGTCCAGTCGTGGCGAATGCAGAGCGTCATGGGCTGATCGGATCGAGGCCACCGAAGCGGCGGTTGCGGCGTTGGAAATCGAGCAGGGCCTCTTTCAACGCCATGGCATTGAAGTCGGGCCACAGCACATCGGTGACGTGGATCTCCGCGTAAGCCAGCTGCCAGAGCAGAAAATTGCTGATGCGGTGTTCACCACTGGTGCGGATCAACAGATCGGGATCCTGCTCCCCAGCGGTGAACAATTCGGCTCCGATGCTGTTCTCGTCGATGTCGTCGGGATCGAGTTCCCCTGCCGCAGCGCGTCGGGCCAGGCGCTGAGCGGCCAGCACCAGTTCCCGTCGTCCGCCGTAGTTGGTGCACACGTTGAAGTGAATGCCTGTGTTGGATGCAGTGCTGGTCGTGGCCTCGGCGATCAACTGCTGCAATTTCTGGGGCAGGGCTTCCAGATCACCAAGAAACCGGATACGCACCTGCTCCGCTTCCAGGGCCTTGAGTTCGGCCTGCAGGACCCGTTCGAACAGGGTCATCAGGAAATTCACTTCCTCCCCCGGGCGTGACCAGTTCTCCGTGGAGAAGGCGTAGGCCGTCAAGGCCTGGATGCCCCAGTCGCTGCAGAGCCGCAGGGTGGATTTCAGAGCTTCGACGCCAGCACGGTGCCCCATCATCCGGGGCAAACCACGTGATTCGGCCCAGCGACCGTTGCCATCCATGATCAAGGCAACGTGCTGCGGCAGCCGGTCAGGATCGAGGTTCGCTGGAGGTAGCGAACGATCGGTCCTGTCAGTGCCGGTGGCCGGAGGGCGGCTCAAGACAGCGATTCGGACGAAGCATTACCCACCGTACGTCGTGCCGGCGGCATCGATTCAGCAGTACTGAAAAGCTCCTGCAGCAATTCCTTGAGGCGTGAACTGGTGATCGGTCGTTCCAGCTTGCCCTGGTTCGCTAGCGACAGCGTCCCGGTTTCTTCCGACACCACGATGCAGATGCAGCGATCGAAACGTTCGGTGATGCCGAGGGCCGCTAGATGACGGGTGCCGAAACGGCTCACGCTGTGCCTCGACAGAGGAAGAATCACCCCTGCCGACTCGATTCGATTGCCCCGCACCAGCACCGCACCGTCGTGGAGGGGCGTGTCGGCGGCAAACAGGTTGAGCATCAGCTCGCGACTCAGCACAGCACCAATGGGAATGCCGGGATTGAGAAAGTCCTCAGGCCTCAGGTCGCTTCCCAGGTCCACCACGATCAAGGCCCCACGTCGCAGCTGCGACAGGCGGCCTGCGGCCTCGGTGATCTGGTTGACGGTGCCCGCCGAAGCGCGGAACTCTTTCTGGGGATTGCCCAATAACACGGCCAGACGACCGGTCCCCAGGAGCTCCATCAACCGACGCAGCTCCCCTTGCCAAAGGATGGCCAGAGACAGCGAACAGGCCATGACGAGCGCGTCGACCAGCTTTGTGGTGAGAGGCAGGTTTGCGAAGCGCTGGACAAACCAGGCCATCGCCACCAGAAACAACCAGCCACGAAGCAGCCAGAGGGTGCGCTGTTCGTTGACACGCGAGAACAGAAGAAAGCCGATGGAGGAGGCAAAGAGGATGTCGAGCACCAGGCGCGGATCCACCACCGCCATCACGTTCACTCAGCCCTTTGCACCGCTGATCTCAACGTACCGCGTTGAATCGTTCCGGCAAAACGTCGTAGCGCAGCAGGTCATCCGGCTGCTCCCGTTTCTGCACCAGCTCCGCTGACCCTTCGTGCACCAGAACTGCAGCGGGCCTTGGGATCCGGTTGTAGTTCGAACTCATCGAGGCGTTGTAGGCACCGGTGGCAAACACAGCGACAACGTCTCCGCTCTCAGTGGTGGGCAGGGGAAGGTCCTTGAGCAGTACATCGCCCGACTCACAGTGTTTGCCCACCAGGTTCACGCTTTCGTCTGTGTTGGCCAGGGGTCGATCGGCCAGGCAGCAGGTGTAGAGCGATTGGTAGGTGATGGGGCGGGGGTTGTCGCTCATGCCACCGTCGATGGCCACGTAAGTACGCACGTTGGGGATCGTTTTGCGCGAACCAACCGTGTAGAGGGTCACCCCAGCGGTCGCCACCAGGGAGCGCCCCGGTTCACACATCAACCGTGGCAATTCGAGCCCACGCTCACGGCAGGCCTCAGTGACGGCTTCGGACACCACCTGGATCCACTGCTCAATGCTCGGCGGATCATCGGATTCCACGTAGCGAATGCCAAGACCGCCCCCGATGTTGAGGTCGGTCACGGGATGGCCGAGATCGCGGGCCAGCTTCATTTTATCGGCCATGACTGCGGCCAGATCCCGGTGGGGTTCGAGTTCAAAGATCTGGGATCCGATGTGGGCGTGCAGGCCGGTGAGTCGAGCCCAGGGTTGTCCGACCAGGCTGCGCAGCACCGGCTCCACCTGTTCGGGATCAAAGCCGAACTTGCTGTCCAGGTGTCCCGTGCGGATGTATTCGTGCGTATGGCACTCGATGCCGGGGGTAAAGCGCAGCATCAGGCGTGCCGGTGGCTTCTCTGTGGGCACCAGCTGGGCCAGGCGATCGAGATCGTGTTGGTTATCCACCACGATCGTGACGTTGTTGGCGTAGGCGAGCAGCAGTTCATCGTCGGATTTGTTGTTGCCGTGCAGCACCATTCGCTCCCCGGGCATCCCTCCCCGCAGCGCCGTCAGCAGTTCACCGGCGGAAACAGCATCCAGGCCCAAGCCCTCGGAGGCCACCAGGCTGCTCATCACCAGGGAGCTGTTGGCCTTGGAGGCATAGATCGGCAGCGACGGACCTGAGTAGTGCTTGTCAAGGGCCTGGCGGTAGGCCCTGCAGGTCGCCCGTACGGTCGCCTCGTCCAAGACGTACAACGGTGTGCCGTAACGCTTCGCCAGATCGCTGAGATGGCACCCCCCTACCACCAGGCGGTCGGAACCGTCGAGTTCGGTGGTGATCGGTGTCAGGTTGCGGTTGGGGCTCGCCGTGTCCCGGTTGACCTCAAAGGGCCGTTGACTGGTGATGGTTGGGGTCACGGAGTGGCGGCGTCGGAGGGCAATCTAGGAATCGACCCTGCTGAGGGTGCCTCGACGCCGCGCATCCTGCGTCTGGACCCTTCGTGGCAGCAGGCCTGTCTGGCTCTGGATCAGCGCGCGCTCAATGGACTGTGGACGGCTGAGCAATGGCACCGTGAGCTGGACGATCCGCGGCGCCTCTGCATGGGTCTTGTGCACCCCAACACCACCCTGTTGGCGGTGGCCTGCGGGTGGATGGTGGCCGATGAACTGCACATCACTGCTGTGGCCGTGGATCCCGACAGACGTCGCTGCGGCCATGGAGGTCTGCTTTTGCAAGCACTGTTGCAACGGGCACGACAGCAGGGCGCTGTGCACGCGACTCTCGAGGTGGCAAGCGACAACGTTGCCGCTTTGGCCCTCTACGCCAGGACCGGTTTCCGCACTGCAGGCACCCGGCCCGGGTACTACTCCGATGGTCGCGATGCCTTTATTCAGTGGTGTCGCATCCCGTCTCCGCCCTCGTCAACGTCAGTGGGCTGATGTTGTTCGGTTTTCCGTCCGTGGAAGACACAAAAATCAGTGAATCTTGCGGGGTTCATTGTTATTTTTCATGCGCTTCAAACCAGTCTCAGACTGGCAAGTGACCGTACAAACCGAACCATCGCAGTGATGCCTTAACCCTGATAGCTTGGTCCCATCACTGCATTGGCCCAGCGATGTTCGAACGCTTCACCGAGAAGGCCATCAAGGTGATCATGCTTGCCCAAGAAGAGGCTCGCAGACTTGGTCACAACTTCGTCGGTACCGAACAAATACTCCTTGGCCTGATCGGCGAAGGGACAGGTGTGGCTGCCAAGGTTCTCAAATCCATGGGCGTCAATCTCAAGGATGCCCGTGTGGAGGTTGAAAAAATCATCGGACGCGGGTCAGGTTTTGTCGCCGTCGAGATTCCCTTCACTCCCCGAGCCAAAAGGGTTCTCGAGCTGTCTCTGGAAGAAGCCAGGCAGCTCGGTCACAACTACATCGGCACTGAACATCTTTTGCTCGGCCTGATTCGAGAAGGTGAAGGAGTAGCAGCCCGGGTTCTGGAGAACCTCGGCGTCGATCTGGCCAAGGTGCGCACTCAGGTGATCCGCATGCTGGGTGAAACCGCTGAGGTGTCTGCCGGTGGCGGTGGTGGTGGTGCCAAGGGTTCCACCAAGACTCCAACTCTCGACGAGTTCGGCAATAACCTCACGCAGCTGGCCACCGAGGCGAAGCTTGATCCCGTTGTCGGTCGTCACAACGAGATCGATCGCGTCATCCAGATCCTGGGTCGCCGCACCAAGAACAATCCCGTGTTGATCGGCGAACCGGGCGTTGGCAAGACCGCTATCGCTGAGGGTCTGGCACAACGCATTCAGCAGGGCGACATTCCGGACATTCTCGAAGACAAGCGCGTCCTCACGCTTGATATCGGCCTGTTGGTGGCCGGCACCAAGTACCGCGGTGAGTTCGAAGAGCGTCTTAAGAAAATCATGGAGGAGATCAAGGCGGCCGGGAACGTGATCCTCGTGATCGACGAGGTGCATACCTTGATTGGTGCCGGCGCGGCTGAGGGGGCGATCGACGCCGCCAACATCCTCAAGCCGGCTCTTGCTCGTGGCGAGCTCCAGTGCATCGGCGCCACCACCCTCGACGAGTACCGCAAGCACATCGAACGGGATGCCGCACTGGAGCGCCGCTTCCAGCCGGTGAATGTGGGTGAGCCATCCATTGACGACACCATCGAAATTCTTCGCGGCCTTCGCGAGCGTTACGAGCAGCACCACCGCCTCAAGATCACCGACGATGCCCTTGTTGCTGCAGCAACCCTGGGTGATCGCTACATCTCGGACCGCTTCCTGCCCGACAAGGCCATCGACTTGATCGATGAAGCCGGTTCCAGGGTGCGTCTGCTCAATTCGAAGCTGCCCCCCGCAGCGAAGGAAGTCGACAAGGAGCTTCGTTCTGTTCAGAAGGAAAAGGAGGATGCCGTCCGCGATCAGGACTTCACCAAGGCCGGTGAACTGCGCGAGAAGGAAGTGGAACTGCGTGAGCAGATCCGTTCTCTGCTTCAGGCGAATAAAGACGAGGCCAAAGCCGACGCCATTCCTGAATCCGGTGAAACGGCGTCCACCGAGACGGCGGCCTCAGACAGCTCACCGATGGTGAATGAGGAAGACATTGCCCAGATCGTTGCCTCCTGGACCGGTGTTCCGGTGCAGAAGCTCACCGAGAGCGAGTCGGTCAAGCTGTTGAACATGGAGGAAACCCTCCATAAGCGTCTGATCGGCCAGGATGAAGCCGTCAAGGCGGTGTCCAAGGCCATCCGCCGTGCCCGAGTTGGCTTGAAGAACCCGAACCGCCCGATCGCCAGCTTCATCTTCTCCGGCCCCACCGGTGTCGGTAAAACCGAGCTCACCAAAGCTCTGGCCACCTACTTCTTCGGCAGCGAGGAGGCGATGATCCGCCTCGACATGTCGGAATTTATGGAGCGCCACACGGTCAGCAAGCTGATCGGGTCGCCTCCGGGTTATGTGGGCTTCAACGAAGGCGGTCAGCTCACCGAGGCGGTGCGTCGTCGGCCTTACACCGTCGTGCTTTTCGATGAGATCGAAAAAGCGCACCCTGATGTGTTCAACCTGCTCCTGCAGCTTCTTGAGGACGGTCGTCTGACCGATTCAAAGGGACGAACGGTCGACTTCAAGAACACTTTGATCATCATGACCTCGAACATCGGTTCGAAGGTGATCGAGAAGGGAGGCGGCGGCCTTGGCTTCGAGTTCTCCGGTGAAAGCGCAGAAGAGTCGCAGTACACCCGGATCCGTTCCCTGGTGAATGAGGAGCTCAAGCAGTATTTCCGACCTGAATTCCTCAACCGTCTCGACGAAATCATCGTCTTCCGTCAACTCAACCGCGAGGAGGTCAAGCAGATTGCCGAGATCATGCTCAAGGAGGTCTTTGGTCGCATGGGCGATAAGGGGATCACCCTTACGGTGTCCGATGCGTTCAAGGAGCGCCTGGTGGAAGAGGGTTACAACCCCGCCTACGGAGCACGTCCGCTGCGTCGTGCCGTTATGCGTCTTCTCGAGGATTCACTCGCTGAAGAGGTGCTGTCGGGTCGCATCAAGGACGGTGACCATGCCGAAGTTGATGTCGATGAGAACAAGAAGGTGGTGGTCCGCCACAAAGGTCAGGTGGACACAGCACCGCAACTCGCCGGTGCCAGCGTCTGATGGTTCCATCCATCTCGTCCCATGCCATTGCCCCCGCCACTGTTGTGCGGGGGGATGGGGCCTGGGATGAGGCCTTGCCTCAGATCAAATCTCTCTGTTCATCTCCGCTGGTGCTGGGCCGCAGTTCTTCCACTGCGGATCAGCGTCGGTGCTTGGTGTCGGATCTCAAGGCCCAGGGGCTCAACCCCCTTCAGGCTCAGCTCCAATTCGACTGCTGTGAGCAGGATCTCCAGAGGGTGGCTGCGGACGCCCAGGGCTGTGACGCCGTTCTGGCCGCTGGGGGCGGAAAAGTGCTGGACGCCGGCAAGTTGCTGGCCCACCGCCTTTCCCTTCCCTGCATCACCGTGCCGCTGAGCGCCTCCACCTGTGCAGGCTGGACGGCCTTGGCCAACATCTATTCCGCTCAAGGTGCTTTCGAAAGGGATGTGGCGCTCGATCGCTGCCCCGATCTTCTGGTCTTCGATCACGGCCTGGTGCGCCAGGCGCCACCGCGCACCTTGGCCAGTGGTGTCGCTGATGCCCTGGCCAAGTGGTACGAAGCCTCGGTGAGCAGTGGCGACAGCGTTGATGGTCTGGTGCAGCAGGCCGTGCAGATGGCTCGGGTGCTTAGGGATCAACTGCTGATCGACAGCCTCGCGGCGCTGCAGGATCCAGGCAGTGAAGCCTGGGTGCGCACCGCCGAAGCCTGTGCCCTCACCGCCGGGGTGATGGGGGGGCTCGGCGGCGCCCGTTGCCGCACGGTCGCGGCCCACGCCGTTCACAACGGCCTCACCCAGCTGGAGGCCTGTCACCACGTTCTGCATGGCGAGAAGGTGGGTTTCGGCATTCTTGTGCAGCTCCGCCTGGAGGAACGTTTGGGTGGCAACCGGCTTGCAGGCCAGGCGCACCGTCAGCTCTTGCCTCTGCTGCGGCAGCTGGGCTTGCCTGTCAGCCTGGATGATCTGGGTCTGGTCCAGGCCAGTCTCAGTGAGTTGCAGGAGGTGTGTCGCTTCGCCTGCCGCGAGGGTTCCGATCTGCATCATTTGCCCTTCGCTGTGACGCCTGGTGCTTTGCTGGAGGCCCTTGTGGGTGCTGCGGAACTCAGCCCCATCAACCTTTGAAGACGCTTCTGGATCAATTGCGGCCGGCTCTGCTTGACCCGCAGGCCGAATGTCTTGCTGATCAGGTGCAGTGGTGGAATCTGCCTGGTCTGGGTGTGGATGATCCCTTCCCAGTGGCGGTGCTTGGCCAAGGCTCTCCGTTGTTGCTGCTGCATGGTTTCGACAGCAGTTTTCTCGAATACCGGCGCCTGGCTCCCCTCCTGGCCGATCGCTTTCAGCTGTTCATCCCCGATCTGTTCGGTTTTGGTTTCTCGCCGCGTCCCCTGGGCCTGACCTACGGGCCAGAGCCTGTGTTGCGGCACCTCGATGCCCTGCTGAAGCGGCTTCCCACCGAGGCTCCTGTGGGATTGATTGGTGCTTCGATGGGTGGCTCCGTGGCCGTGGAATCGGCCCGGCGTCACCCCGAGCAGGTGGGTTCTCTTCTCCTTCTGGCTCCAGCCGGTCTCACGGGGCGTCCGATGCCTGTGCCCCCCTTGCTGGATCGTTTTGGGGCCTGGTTTCTGGGTCGCCCTGGTGTGCGGCGGGGGCTGTGTCGCCAGGCTTTTGCCGATCCCGATGCCGATGTGGGCGCTCCGGAAGAGCAAATTGCGTCACTGCACCTTCAATGCCCTGGCTGGGCTGAGGCGTTGGCGGCCTTTGCCCGCAGTGGTGGTTTCGCTGGATGTGGCGACCCCCTGCCCTCCCAATCACTGCATGTGATCTGGGGGGAGAATGATCGGATTCTGCGTGCTCCGCAGAAACAGGCGCTTCAGGCCTTGCTGGATCATCCTGTGGAGACCTTCCCCTCCTGCGGCCACCTCCCCCATATCGATCAGCCCAGCAAGGTGGCTGAGCGTTGTCATGCGCTGTTGCCCCATGGCTGATCCGGTTCTCAATGTGCTGGCAGGGGCCCTGCGCCGTTGGATTCGCAGCCAATGCGACAGCCTCGGCAGCCTCGAACTGGCCCTGAACGGCTCCACCTGGTCCCTGCTACGGGGGCGTCTGGATGGCGTGACCCTGAAGGCGAGGGATGTCTGTTTCCAGGGGTTGCCCTTGCAGAGCGTGGAGTTGTGCAGTGGTCCGATCGCGGTGGACATGAAGTTGCTGAGTCCGGGTCAGATGCTGGCCTTGCAGCAGCCGTTCCAGGTGGAGGGCGAGGTGAGCTTCAACGGTCGTCAGCTCAACACAGCTTTGCTGAAGGAACCCTGGCGTTGGTTGGGCGATTGGATGGCCGAGCAACTGATGGGTCTCAGTCCGTTGGGGGCACTGCGCATCAACGCGGATCTGCTCGAGTTGCAGGTGCCTGTCACGGCCCTTCAGGACCCTGTTTGCCGTCGCTTCCGCCTCCAGGCTGAGCAGGGCACCTTGTGTTTCCGGCCGGAGACCGCCGATGAACCCTTCTCCTTGCTGCCCATGGATCCCGCCATCCAAATCGAGTCTGCGCAGCTGGGGGGGGGGCAGTTGGCCCTGAAAGGCAAGGCCAGTGTCACGCCTTAGCCGGGTCATGGAGACAGCAGCGGTCGGCACAGGGCGATCGCGTAGTAGACCACGGCCGGGGTGAACAGATAGCTGTCGATCCGGTCCAGGATTCCGCCATGGCCGGGAAGCACATCACCGGAATCCTTCACGCCTGCATCACGTTTCATCATCGATTCCGTCAGGTCTCCCACCAAGGCGAACAGAGCGATCAGTGCTCCCAGCAGTAGGCCCGGCAGGCCATACAACACCCAGCCCATCAGCTGGCCGCAGATCAGGCCCATCAGCATCGCCGAGAGGAATCCACCGATGGCCCCTTCGATGGTTTTGCCGGGGGAGATTGGCGACAGGGGCCTACGGCCGTATCGGCGCCCCACGGCCCATGAGCCGATGTCGGTGGCCACGATCATCAGGCAGGCCGAGAGGGTGATCGCCCACCCGTCGTTCAGACCCCGAAGGCTCAGCCAATGACTGGGCAGAAAGCCGAGGTAGAACAAGCCGAAAATCGATGCTGCGATGTCAGCGATCGACCCTGTCACCGGTTGCAACAGCAGCCAACCACAAATGGCTGCTCCAGACAGGGGCAGGACGGCATGGGACACGTCAGGCGGTAGCCCGCCCTGAATGGCCCATTGGGTGGTGAACAGCAGCAGTTGACAGGCCACCAGGGTGGTTTTGGTGGCGGGGCGAATTCCCTTGAATTGCGCCATCCGGAAGAACTCGAGCAGGCCGAGATGCACCATTCCCCCCAGCGCGGCGGTGAACCACCACCCCCCCAGGCTCACCACCAGCAGTCCAAAACCGCCCACACCCAGGCCACTGATCAGCCGTTTGCGCAGGGCTGCACCGGCCGCTGGCGCCTGGCTCTGATCGAAGGCAACCTCACGGATCACGCTGATGGGAGGCTTCCTCAAATCAGGCTATCAATCGTCCTTAGCGAGGATTTCGAGCTTCACCGGCACTTCCCCCGCCTGCATCATTCTGAGTTGGGATGCGGCGCCATGGGCGAGATCGATCACCCGGTGGTAGCGAAACGGTCCACGGTCGTTGATCCGCACCACCACACTTCGACCATTGCTCAGGTTGGTGACACGCACCTTGGTTCCGAAGGGGAGCGTGCGATGAGCTGCCGTCAGAGTCCCCTTGCGGAAGCGCTCGCCATTGGCAGTTTTGCGACCGTAAAACCCCGGCCCGTACCAGCTTGCGGCGCCCTGAACCACCTGGATCAGCTTGCTGGGTACGGGGTTGTGTTCGGCAGTCGTTCTGGGGGGAGAGGCTGGCAAGGGCTTGATCGAGGCAGCTTTCTGGAGCCCTGTGATCTCTTCGCTGTCCTGAATGGGCTCGATCACGAATTCTTCGGCATTGGGGCTGGCCCCTACGGAGGGGACAAGCAGCAGCGCCAACACCAGCCAGGCCTGAGCTTTCATCCACGACAGCCGAATGCCTGGATTGAAGCGGCTCTGGTGCTGGATTTCACCCCTTGTTGATCACAGACAAGGTGTCTGGAATCTGGTCTCCCCACAACAGCTGCTGGCGTTTAAGCCACCCCTGCCTGGCTCGATCAAGACGTTCACCGGGAATCAGCAGCGGGATGCCAGGGGGGTAAGGACAGAGCAATTCAGCCGCCACGCATCCCTCCGCCTCCTTCAACGCCACCCGGTGACGCTCGGCATGCCAGGCTTGGCTGGGTGACTCGTCTGTGGTGGTCACCAGCGGAAGCGGAGGCGCTTCAAGGGGCGGCAGGGGCTTGCGATCGGGGCAGGCGCGCAGCAGTCCATGCCAGTGGCGTCTGATCTTGCGATCCAGTCCCCGGTGCCGTGCCAGCCCGAGGCAGAAGGTGAGGGTCGCTGGTTCGGGCAATTCGCCCACCAGCCCTCTGGGTAGAAACCAATCGTCGGCAGCCAGACCGGTGATCCCGGCCTTGCCCGTGTGCAGGACCAGCCGAAGCGGATCCTGGTTGTTCAGCAGGGGAACTCCGCTGTTGCGCAGGCCATCGGCGAGCTCTTCAGCCTCCTCGAGACGCTGCAGCAGTTGTCGTCGTCCCTTGCGGCGCCGCCAGTGTTGAAGCGCTTCTTCGCAGGAGGCCAGCAGCAGCGCACTGGGACTGGTGGTCTGCAGCAAGCCCAGACTGCGTTGCACGCGCAAGGGATCCAGACGCTCCCCCTGCAGCCAGAGCACTGCGGTTTGGGCGAGGGCTGCCGCTGATTTCTGCAGGGAATGCACCACGAGATCGGCGCCGCAGTGCAGGGCGCTGGGGGGCAGTGGATGATCCACGCCTGCGGCGAAATGACAGCCGTGGGCTTCATCCACAAGCACGCAACAGCCCCTTTGCTGCAGCCGCTGGATCACGGCTGTTGGGTCATTGGCGTAGCCCTGGTACGTGGGGTGCACAAGAACCGCTGCACGGATGGGGGCTTGATCGCAGGGCAAGGCCTCCAGCACCCGTTCGATCCAGGTAGCGTCCACCGGAGCAGGCTGGCCTCGGTCGCTCTGAAAGGGGAGATCGAATAGCACCGGCCGCAGATCCCCAAGAACGCAGGCCTGGATCAGGCTGCGATGCACATTCCGGGGGAGCAGCACCCGTTCCCCGGGGCGGACCATGGCCAGCAGGGCGGCCTGCAGCAACCCCGTGGCCCCGTTCACCCCGTACCAGCAGCGCGCCACACCCATCCGTGCGGCGGAGGACCGTTGGCTGGCGGCGACGGCACCGTCCGGTTCCAGCGGACCACCGAGGGAGGGCAGTTCGGGCAGGTCCCAAAGACCAGCCCGTCGGCGTAACAGCTGACGGAGTCCATCCGGAAGCGCAGCCCCCCGTCCATGGGCTGGCAGAAACAGAGGCTGACCGAGGCGACGGGTGAGCTGGGGCAGCAGCGCCATCGAATTCGCCTGATCTCCTTAAAGTCTCCCTCTGTACTCAGGCGATGCGATGCGATACGACCCGGGGCGGGATCTGGGCTGGTTGTTGCTACGTCCCTGGGTCGCCATCCCGCGCCTGGTTCAGGTGCTGTGGTCCCTGGCGGGGCTGGTGCTGGTGCTGCTCCTGCGTGGAGGCAGCAGCGACGCTGATGTTCAGCGGGGTTTGGCGCGCCGGATTCTCAACACCCTCACGGGTCTTGGGCCTTGTTTCATCAAATTGGGGCAGGCCCTCTCCACCCGACCCGATCTGGTGCGTCGGGATTGGCTGGAGGAGCTGACCCGCCTTCAGGATGATCTGCCGGCCTTTCCCCATGCCACCGCCCTGGCCTGCATCCGCGAAGAGCTCGGTGCTCCCGCCGAGGAGTTGTTTGAGGAGTTCCCCGACACGCCGATCGCCGCTGCCAGTCTCGGGCAGGTCTACAAGGCCCGTTTGCAGGGCAACCACTGGGTCGCGGTGAAGGTGCAGCGCCCTAACCTCACGTTCATCCTGCGGCGGGATCTGGTGCTGATCCGGACCCTGGGCGTGCTGACGGCACCGCTGCTGCCGCTCAACCTTGGCTTCGGGCTGGGCGGAATCATCGACGAGTTTGGCCGCAGCTTGTTTGAGGAGATCGACTATGGGATGGAGGCGGCCAACGCCGAGAGGTTTGCCGCTCTTTTCGCTGACAACGATGCGGTTTACATCCCGAGGGTGGAGCGGATGCTCAGCTCCACCCGGGTGCTCACCACCACCTGGATCGACGGCGCCAAGATGCGTGACAGTGACGAGCTGCGCTCTAAGCGGCTCGATCCGACAGCCCTGATCCGCACTGGTGTGATCTGCGGACTTCAGCAACTGCTGGAATTCGGGTATTTCCACGCCGATCCGCACCCCGGCAACCTGTTTGCCCTGCCGGGGCGAACAGGGGACCTCGGTCATGTGGGCTATGTCGACTTCGGCATGATGGATTCCATCAGTGACAGCGACCGCCTCACCCTGACCGGCGCTGTGGTGCATCTGATCAACCGTGATTTCTCCGGGCTGGCTCGGGACTTCCAATCCCTTGGCTTTCTCAGCCCCACCGCTGATCTCACGCCGATCATCCCAGCCCTTGAGGAGGTTCTGGGCGGAAGCCTTGGCGACTCGGTTGGATCGTTCAACTTCAAGGCGATCACGGATCGTTTCTCGGAGCTGATGTTTGATTACCCCTTCCGGGTTCCGGCGCGCTTCGCCTTGATCATCCGCGCGGTCGTCAGTCAGGAAGGACTGGCCCTGCGTCTTGACCCCAACTTCCGGATCATCGCCGTGGCCTATCCCTACGTGGCCCGTCGACTGCTGGCGGGAGACACCAGCGAAATGCGCGAGAAGCTGCTGGAGGTGATCTTTGATGAATCAGGCCGCCTGCGCCTGGATCGACTTGAAAGTCTCCTGGATGTGGTGGGTCAGGACGCTCCCGCTCCAGGCAAGGAACTGATCCCTGTGGCCGGCGCGGGTCTGCGTCTGCTGCTCAGCCGCGATGGTGCTGACCTGCGTCGGCGCTTGTTGATGACGCTGATCCGTGATGATCGGTTGCACACGGATGACGTGCGAGCCCTGGTTGGTCTGCTCGGCCGCACCTTTGGCCCCGGCAGGTTGGCCGGTGGGTTGCTTCAGCGTCTCAACCCCCTGGCGGCAGCGTGATCCAGCAGCCAAAAACGCTGATGGAACTGAAGATCACAACAGTGATGGGCCAGAGCTCATCCAGCTGCTCCAAGCGCTGCTGTTTCCGATCCCTGGCCTCGCCTTCCGGCATGGCCTCCAGTTCCCCATAGCGTCGTCCGATGAAGATCACAAGGATGAACGCCAGCAATGTGACCACGTAGGCGATCACATACACCTGATCAAGAAACGTGAGGTAAGGCAGATCAGGAAGTTCGTCCCGGTAGGTCTGCTGCAGGAACACCAGGGTCAACAGAACGGTGACCGGGATTCCTGCGCGTGCGTCCTGTTCATCTGCTCGGACTTTGAACACCAGCAGAACCATCGCCATCACCACCAGCAGAGGCAGGATCAATCGCCAGAACGCCGACCATGAGGAGGTGCCGAAGGAGATGTCGAAAATGACCAGGCTGTAGTCATCGGCGCTTCCCCCCAGCCCGAAGTTCGTGGCGTAGTTGTGGCGGTATTCAGCAATGGACCAGCCTCGGTTCAGCCAGCCGATGATTCCTGCGAACAACCCCATCCCACTGTTCTGGATGTCGGGTTCGAAGCGGAAATTGGGATAGTCCAGTGCGCCATTCACGTCTTCCATTTCGAGGACAAGGGGCAGGCTCACCGTCACGAAGGGGAAGTGCCTGAAGCTGGCCTTGTCGATGTAAAAGCGACCGATGTAGCTGAACAGCTGGTAATACGAACCGTCCTCGTTGTGCACAGGGGCCGAGGACATCGGCGTCAGGACCGGATCGGCATCGGAGAGCAAGCCATTCACCAGGGTGACCCCCTGTTCAATCGTTTGATCCCTTTCGCTCAGGTAACGCTGAAGGTCCTCCCCCCATCGCATCCAGACATACCCGTTGGAGGAGTAACTGGGGATGCTCAGATCCAGGTCATAGGTGCTGGTGGCGTAGATCCCCACCTGCACGTGATGCGCGGCTTCGTTCAGGCCCTGTTGATCCAGGACCGCCTCCTGGTCGGACAGCTTTTCACCCCGCAGGGGACTCCAACCGCTACTGGCCATTCGTCGACTGTCCGTCGTGAGCGCCCGCGATGCTGAGGACAACCGCAGTGCATCACGGCTGGGGACACGACCCACATCAAGCTGGTTAATGCCGGAGAAGGCCAGAAGACCGGCGAGCAGAATTGAAACAACGGCAAGGATGTTCCAGTGCTTCTGTTTCTTGGAGGCCATCTGCGGCGCCGTTCTGGTGTCACTCTGACGTGCTGGGCGCTACTCAGCAGTGGCCTGGTGATGCTCTTGTCACCACGCCCTGTCGACGCTCGGCCACCTGACAGCGGGCAATCATCCAAGGTTTTGGTGCTTGGGCAGTCGTTACCGCTTTCCGGACCGTCGGCGCAACTCGGTCAGGAGTATCGACGCGGGGCCTTGGCCTGGTTTGAAGCCGTGAACCGTGCGGGAGGGATTCACGGACGCAAGATCAAGTTGATCAGTCTCGATGACAAATACGAGCCGTCTCAGACGCTGATCAACACGCGCCAGCTGTTGAGACGCCGTGATCTGTTGGCCTTGTTCGGTTACGTGGGAACGCCCACCACAAAAGTGGCTTTGCCGTTGCTCGAAGCTGCCGAGGTGCCGTTGGTGGCTCCGCTGACGGGGGCCAGTCTGCTGCGACGACCTGACCTGCGCATGGTGTTCAACATGCGCAGCAGTTACCGCCGGGAGATTGCAGCGATCGTCGACGAGCTTGTGCGCGATGCCCACCACCGCATTGCAATCGTCTACCAGGACGATGCCTTTGGTCAGGATGGTCTCGATGGTGCCCTTGCCGCTCTCAGCAGCCATGGGCTTCAACCCGTGGTGGTCACCACTGTGAAGCGCAACTCAGCTCAGGTGGGGAAAGCGCTTGGTGATCTGATGGCGGTCAATCCCAATGGAATCGTTCTCGTTTCTGCCTATGTGAGTTCGGCGGCCCTGTCCACCGCGCTACGGGCTGAGGGAAGCAGCGCTCAGATCATGAATGTGTCCTTCGTCGGGACCCAGGCCCTGCACAAGGCGATGCCGGTGGGTGAAACCAATGGCATCGGTGTGGCTCAGGTGGTGCCATTCCCCTGGAATCGATGGATCCCCGTCGTGGCTGACTACCAGCGGTGTCTGCGGCTGCGTGATCCGGCAACGGGGTTTGGCTTCACCAGTTTTGAGGGGTATCTCGCGGCGCGGATGATCACTGAAGCGCTGGAGCGCACCGGAAAGAACCCGACGCGTCAGTCCCTCGTCGAGGCTCTCGAGTCGATCCGTGACCTCGATCTGGGGGGCTTCCAACTGCAGATGGGGCCCAATGATCACAATGCGAGCGAATTTGTCGAACTTACCTTTCTCGGCTCACAAAGCTGGGAACCTTGAGCTGGGGATCGCTAAGGTCGCAGTCCTTCATGAACGGCGTCGATGCCTGAGGAGATCAGCGCCCAGGAGCTTGAACAGCTGCTCCAGATGATGACCTTGCCCCAGCCCCCTTACCTGCTGGCTGGCATTGGTTTGTTGATGGGTGTGCTCTGCGGCCTGACCTTCGGCCGTCAGGTGCAGAACAAACTGGACGGCTGGAAACAGGACCGGCTCCCCCTGCTGCCTCTGGGCACAGCCGAGATCAACCTCAGCTACGCCGGCACCCTGATTGGTGTGACCCTTTTCATCGGCTGCTGCCTTCAGATCTTCGGGTTTGCCTCCGGCGCTGCCCTGCTGGTGGCTCTGCTGCTCTCGCTGCTGACCGGCGGTGCCTTGTTCTCTCAGCTCGAGCGCCTGATGCAGCAGGTGGAAGCTGGCAACTTCAAAGCGGTTGATTTCGACAACTTCGACGAATTTTTCTGAGCCTTGTTTCGCTGGGCCTTTTCATTTGTGATCTGAGCCCTTAAGCGAAGCCGCTGTTCTGCTCACAAGGCATTGGCGGCCAGGCAAGATGGAGCTTATCCATTCTTTTGGACGTGACGACCCTGTCTGCGGCTGTCTCCACCCGTCGACTCCTCGTGGTGGAAGACGACGACAGCATCCGGGAAACAGTCGGAGAGGCCCTGCGCGCAGAAGGTTTCGAGGTGCAAACTTGCGCCGATGGCGCCTCAGCCCTCAATCTGATCACCGCTGAAACTTCAGATCCGGTGGATCTGATCGTGCTCGATCTGATGCTTCCGGGTTTGGGGGGGCTTGATCTGTGCCGCGAGCTCCGTCGCATCAACAACACCACCCCGATCTTGGTGATCAGCGCCCGTGACAGTGAGACTGATCGGGTTCTTGGTCTCGAAGTCGGCGCCGACGATTACCTGGTCAAACCCTTTGGGCTGCGCGAGCTGGTGGCACGCTGCAGGGCCTTGCTGCGGCGGTCCAGTCAATCGGAGACGTCGACTTCTCAACCGCATTCCTTCGCTTACGCCAACCTTTGTCTGTTTCCCAGTGAATGCAGGGTCACCCGGGATGACACGGATCTGACCCTCTCTCCCAAGGAATACAAGATCCTTGAGCTGTTCATTCAGAACCCCAAGCGCGTCTGGAGTCGCGATCAGCTGCTGGAGAACATCTGGGGTGTCGACTTCATCGGTGACACCAAAACCGTGGATGTTCACATCCGCTGGCTGCGAGAAAAGGTTGAGAACGAGCCCTCATCCCCCAAGTTGATCCGTACGGTTCGCGGCTTCGGGTATCGCTTCGGCTGAGGTGGCTGTGGTGATTTCTGCCGCACTCGGCTTTGCCGCTGGCATCGGGATCACGCTTCTGTTGCAGCGTCGACGCCGTGCGGTGCTGTCCAAGCGAACGCCGAAGGAGAGCTCCATCGTCTTGAACGCTCCCCAGCTGCTGGCATGGATTGATGCGGCCACCCAGGGTTGGATGATCCTGGCCCCGGATCACTCCATCGCCTACATCAACGACCGGGCCGAACGGCTGCTGCACATCCCCTCCAATCGCCTGGTTCGTGGCATGAAGCTCCGGGATGTCCTCGACATTCCTGCCTTGGAGGAGTTGCTCTTCACCAGCCGCTATCAGCTGCGTTCCCAGCGTTGTGAATGGGACCAACAGGGGACCCCACTGGAGGCGGTTGTCCTACCGGGCAGTGACGAATGCTGGTTGGTGTTGATCCAGAGCCGTCAGTCCCTCGAAGCCCAGCAACAGCAGCAGGAACGCTGGGTGAGTGATGTGGCCCATGAGCTCAAGACTCCCCTCACTGCCCTGATGCTGGTGAGCGATCGGCTGGAACTGGCCGTCAAGGAGGAAGACACGGCTCTGGTGGAACGGCTGCAGAAGGAACTCCGGCGTCTTCAGCTGCTGGTGGAGGATCTGCTGGAGCTTTCGCGGTTGGAGAACAGCCTGCCTCAGGACGACAGTGAGCATGTGCCCCTCACCCTGGAGGATCTGGTGGAGAGCGCCTGGGGTTCCATTGGCCCTATCGCGGAGGAACGGCGGGTGACGCTGCAGCTGGATCGCAGTGAATCCGGGCCCCTGCGTGCTGATCAGCGCCGGTTACACCGTGCGCTGCTCAACCTGCTCGACAATGCACTGCGCTACTCCCCTGATGGGAGCAGCATCAACGTCTCCGTGCGCCAAAGCGGTGGCTGGTGGTTGCTCAGCATTCGTGACCATGGCCCTGGCTTGAGTGAGACCGATCTCATGCGCATGTTTCAACGCTTCTATCGGGGGGATCCCTCCCGCACCCGCTCCAACCGCAGCGGCAGTGGCCTTGGACTGGCCATCGTGCAGCAGATCGCCGTCAACCATGGCGGCCGCATTGAAGCCCGCAACCATCCCGCCGGTGGAGCCTGCATGGATCTGCTCCTCCCCCGGGAGCCCCTGGGATGACGCGCCAGCGTCTGCAGAAACTGATCGCTGCTGCCGGTCTCTGCTCCAGGCGCCGGGCTGAGGAATGGCTGCACGCCGGCCGCGTGACGGTGGATGGTGAGGTCGCCCGGGTTGGCGATCAGGCCGATCCGCAGCAGCAGACGATTCGGGTGGATGGCCAGCTGCTGCCATCCCGGGGTGCGGCGCGGGTGCTGCTGCTGAACAAGCCGAAAGGCGTGATCTGCAGCTGCGATGACCCGCAGGGGCGGCGCACGGTGCTTGATCTGCTGCCCCCGGAGCATCGGGCCGGACTCCACCCCATTGGCCGTCTGGATGCGGACAGTCGTGGTGCCCTGCTGCTCACCGATCTCGGTGAGCTCACCTTGAAACTCACCCACCCGCGCTACAGCCATATCAAGACCTACCGGGTGTGGGTGGAGGGTGTGCCATCTGAGCCGGTTCTGGACCGCTGGCGTCGGGGTCTGCCATTGGATGGGCGCCTGACCCGCCCCGCCAGCGTGCGCCGGTTGCGGGCCCGGGGCGACCGTTCGCTTCTTGAGATTGAGCTGCGGGAAGGTCGCAACCGACAGATCCGCCGGATGGCGGACGCCCTTGGCCATCCGGTGATCGACCTTCAGCGCACGGCGATTGCCGGGCTGCCGCTTGGTGATCTGGCTGAGGGGTGCTGGATCTGGGTGAGCGAGGGAGAATGGAAGGCCATGCTCAACCGGGCTTCTCCTTTGGATCTGCCCCACAGCCCATGCGACTGAAGCGTCCAGGACTCTGGTGGCGACGCCCCCGCCGTCGCTCCAGCTCCGATGTTGTGGTGGCTGGCACCCAGGAGCAGCTCCGTCAGGACCTGGAACGGATGCTGCGTCAGCGAAGGGAGGAACTTGGCCTCTCGCTTCGGGATCTGGCCAATGAGACCCGGATCACAACCCCCGTGATTGAAGCCTTGGAGCGGGGCTGGCGTGATCGCCTGCCCGAGCGGGCCTATCTCGCCTCCATGCTTCCCCAGATCGAGCGTCGTCTGGCGCTTCCCATTGGATGCCTCGATCCCTTGCTTCCCCAGCAGCAGGTGTTGCCCCACCGTGGACCTGCCAAGGCGGGTCCGCGTCGCTTCACTCTCGGTCATATCGATGTGTTCACCACCTGGCAGGGCACGGTGGCTTACGGGGTGGTGATTGCGCTCAGCCTGTTGGGCATCAACCGCCAACAGCATGACCTGGCCTTGCGCAACAGCCTCAGCCTCGAGCCTGTGCGGGCTGATGTGGAGGCGATTAACCGTCGTCCGAACCCGGCTGGCTCCGATGACCGCATTGCCGCTCTTCGCCCGCTGGAACAGGTTCAGCAACGCACACCTCAGCAGTGGCTTGAGCTGGTGCGTGGTGCCCTGACCGAGTCCCAGGGGGTTCTTGAGGTTGTTGTGGCTGAGCCCAGAGCCCTGCAGCTCTCCAGCAGTGGGGGAGACAGGGTTCAATTCAAAGCGAGTGCCGGTACATTGACGCTTCGGTTGCAGGCCCCGATCGAGGTCCGCCTGGATCCTCCCGCTGGTGCTGGTGATCAAGTGCTCTGGAATGGAGAACCGTTGCCTGTGGATCAGCAACGGCCGGGGATCTACCGGGTCAACAAGTCGCCTGCTCCGGAGAGCGATCGTCCCCAGACGGCTCCCCTAGACCCATAGCCGCAAAGAGCATTCTCCAGATCTGCATCAAAGCGGCGAAGCCGCCAGCACCAGTTGCCTTCACAGGTCCCGGGTGTGTTGAATCTGGCCCGGTCGTCCAGGTGCATGAGGTCCTGCAGTGGGGCGATCACCAGTCCTGCGGTCGTGGCAAAGGCCATATCGAGCAGATGCCAGGCTGGAGCCGTGATCTCACCATTCACCCGCGTGGCGATGCGGGCCCGGCCGTCGGCATCCAGTGTGTTCCACCAGCCCAGGGTTGTGGGGTTGTCGTGGGTGCCGGTGTAAACGACCCAGCGATGTCCATCCGTGTTTTCCGGGAGATAGGGGTTGTCGCGTTGGCCATCGAACGCAAATTGCAGCACCTTCATGCCCGGCAGCCGGAAGGCATCGCGGAGTTCTTCCACATCCGGTGTGATCACACCGAGATCCTCGGCAATCAAGGGGAGAGAACCACCGGCATCACGGCGCAGTTGGCGCAACAGGGCGTGACCTGGAGAGGGCTGCCATTGCCCGTTTTCAGCGGTGTTGTCGGCACCGGGCACGGCCCAGAAAGCGGCAAGAGCCCGGAAGTGATCAAGACGGATCAGATTCATCAACTCCCGCTGGCGCGCGATGCGTCGGCGCCACCAGTGGAACCGCGTGATCCGATGCTGTCCCCAGCGGTACACCGGTGAGCCCCACAGTTGACCGGTCTCCGAGAAGTAATCGGGCGGCACACCGCTCTGGGTGGTGAGTTCTCCGTTTTCTTTGACGGTGAACAACGAACGGTTGCTCCAGACATCGGCGCTGTCACTGCTCACATAGAAGGGCAGATCGCCAAACAGCTGGATGCCCAGCTCATCGGCCTGTCGGCGAATGGCCTGCCACTGCCGGTGGAGATGCCACTGGATCAGCCGCTCCCGCAGCAGGGCCTCAGCGTTTTGATCTGCCCAGGCCCGCAGCGCGTTGCGGTCATGCCGGGCCAGGGGGAGGGGCCAGTCCCACCAGGCCGTGCCGTGCTGGTCATGCAGAACACGGAATAAGGCATGGTCGTCGAGCCAGGGGCGTTGCTGCTGGGTCCAGGTGATGAAGTCGGCATGTCGCGCCTGATCCTGATCACGCCAAGCCTCAAGCAGCGCATCCCCGAGGGCATCGGCCCGCTGTTGAGCGCGTTTGAAATCCACCCGCTCGTCTCCCTCCAGCGGCGCTTCCGCACCCGGCGCGGCCCTGAGGGCTCCATCGCGGATGAACCCCTCATTGGCCAGGTCCTGGCCGTCGAGGAACCAGGGGTTCAGGGCATTGCAGGATGGAGAGCTGTAAGGAGAGCCAGTGGGATCCGGCGGGGCCAGGGGCAACATCTGCCAGACCCCGATGTCATGGGCGGCCAGCCGGTTGAGCCAACGCCGACAGGGTTCGCCGAAGCTGCCGCAGATGGGGCTGCCCGGCAGGGCGGTGGGATGCAGCAGCACCCCTGTGCTGCGCCCCATCCCGGCCTTGGCCGGGTCAACGGTGGACTGATCCATGGGGGGGCCTTGGTCACCCAAGGATGGCGGCTTCAGAACAGCGCCGCATCCCCCAGGTCCTGCCCGGCCATGCCCTCCAGGGCCACGCGCTCAAAGAACTGCTCCAGCGTGTCGGTTCCATAGGACGGTGTGGCATCGGCGTCGTAGCGCTGGTTCTCCTCATCCCAGACGAGCATCGACTCGCTGGCGTAGTAGCGGCCGATGCGCCCAAATTCCGCCGTGTCGTTGATGCCTGGGAACAGCCGCGCCAGACCATCCAGAACGGCGATGGGAGCATCCATCAGGGCAAGGGGGACGGAGAGCATCCGCTGGGGTTTGTTCAGGGCGCGGAAGAGCATTTCCCCCTGCTCCCGAGCGCTCAGCGCAGGACCCGGTCCCCCGATGGGCAGCACCTGGTTGCGTTTGGATTCGTCATGGATGCAGTCCGCCATGAACCGGGCCAGATCGGCTTCGCTGATCGGCTTGCAGCTGGCCAGGGTGCCGCCGCCGAACATCACGTAGGGGCCACCCTTGCGGCAGCTTTCCACTTGGCCCCCGAGGCTTTTGAAAAAGGCGGTGGGGCGAACGATGGAGTGGGTCATCTCCTCATCCGCCTGCAGCACGGCTTCGAAGGCCAGCTTCGCCTTCTGAAATTCCAGCAGTGGCTTCTGCACGCAGATGGCCGAGAGCAGAACGTAGTGGGCGACCCCGGCTGCCTTTCCCTGCTGGTAGGTGTTGAGGGTCGCTGCATGGTCAATGGCCCAGGAATCCCTGCGGCCGCCGGTGCGGGAGGCCAGGCAGCTGACCACCACGTCCGTCGGTTGATCGAAAGCCTCGGCCGCGATCGAGGCTGGATTGGTGACATCCCCGAAGCGCACCTCCGCTCCAGGGAAATCGGCGATGACCTCGTCCCTGCTCTGACGGCCGCCGATGCCACTGCGTTCCCGTGCAAAGGCAACAACCTGGTACCCCCGTTCGACGAGTTCCTTCACCACAAAGCGGCCGATATATCCCGTGGCTCCGAAGACCACCACGCGCACCTTTTCGGCTGGTCTGTTGCGGTAGTCGTGGCGGAGGGACATCGAAGACGGCTTCACGGGACCCAGGCTAGGAACTGGAGATCTGGGCGAAACTAAGCGTCACTGCGGTTGGTCCAGCGCAATGAACTGGTTGTCGCCCCCCCGAGTTCGCAGCGCGTTGCGGATCGCCTCTGCGTTGCTTGGGCTTGGTGTCACCGGGTTGTTGCTGGCGACGCTCTGGCCGGAACCCGATCGCGTTGCCCAGGGAGCTCCGCTGAGTGCGGATCAACCCGAAACCCTGGCTCCCCTTCCTGAGGCCCCAGTCACGGTGCTGGTGATCGGTCTCGATGCCGATCGTCTGGGTGCCGCTTCCAATCAAGCCGCGCCCGAGGGGCCCGCCAATGCTGATGCTCTTCTGATGCTGCGCATCGCCTCAAAGGAGCCGCTTCAGGTGCTCCAGATCCCCACGGAGCTCGGCGTCCGGCTTCCTGGTGAGAAGGATCCAGGCAGCCTGGCTCAGCTTTGGCGACGGGGCGGCGTCAGTCTTGTCAGCGATGCGATCCGCGACATCGTCGGACTCGACGCAGGTGACCCCAAGCGCTACGTGGTGATGCCCCGTGCAGCGCTGCGCCGCCTCGTGGATGGACTGGGCGACGTCGATGTGGTGCTTGGGCAGTCGTATCAGCGCGAGGACAAAACGCAGGGCTTCAATGTCAACCTTCAAGCCGGTCGACAGAGGCTGAACGGAGTCCAGGCAGAACAACTGGTGCGACACCTGCCCGACCCCAAACACTTGTCCCAACGCCGTCAACGCCAGACCATTTTTGTTGAGGCTGTGATTCAACAGGTCAAGGCCCCCAGTGGCATCGGGACCATCGCCGATCTTGTCGACCAACTGGATGGTGAGGTGGAGACCAACCTCAGCCGTTCGGAACAGCTGAGCCTGGCCGCGGCGATCATTGCCAGCCCTGAACCCGTGGCAGTCAGCCGGTTGCCCCTGGCCGAACGGGCCGGTGAGCAGGTCTTGCGTCAGATCAGACCTGGCTCGAGCCTCCCGCTCTGGCCTCAGCCTTGACGTGGGTTGCGGTATTGCAGTCTCCGGGCTAGGGCGTTGAGGCATTCAGCCTGATCCGGATGGTGTAGGTCGGGAATCCATCCCAACCAACTGAGGCCATCCCGGCGTCGCGCTGGGCCGTTCCAGGGGCCCTGAAGCTGCACAAGGCCGAGCAAGGGCACGCTGAGTTCCCGGCAGAGGGCGGCGTAGGCCGGGGCTGTGCCGGGGATCGTGCCATCGCTGTCGGCCATCGTCAGCAACAGTACCGGCTGACGCCAGTCGGCCAGGGCCTGCAGCCAGCTGGCATCACCATCAGGTGTTGGTCGGGCCGCATCACCGCTCAGCCGCACAAGGCCCGTTCTTGCGGGTTTGTTCTGCAGCACAGCTGCGGGCGAGTCCCCGATGGCCACAGTGGTCAAATGGCACTGACAGGCCTTGGCCAGGGCTTCGCAGGCCTCGCGCATTTTGAGTTCAGGCAGGGGGCCAGCACCCACCAACAGTGGGAAACCTGTGGACATGAGGGCACTGCTCACCTTTACCATCGGATTACAGCAGAATTCGTTCCGCGGGCGCCGTGACCAGTTTCCTGACAGCTGCCCGTGCCGAACAGGAGCAGATGACCCCTGACAGCAGGCGCTTGCGTCTGTTCAGCGGCACCTCCAACCCTGCTCTGGCCAAGGAGATCTCCAGCTATCTGGGGGTGCCTGACGGTCCTCGCGTCTGCAAGCGTTTTGCTGACGGTGAGCTCTACGTGCAGATCCAGGAGTCGATCCGGGGCTGTGATGTGTTCCTGATCCAGCCCACCTGCGCGCCGGTGAACGACCACCTGATGGAACTGCTGATCATGGTGGATGCCTGCAGACGGGCCTCCGCACGGCAGATCACGGCTGTTGTGCCCTACTACGGCTACGCCCGAGCGGATCGCAAGACTGCCGGTCGTGAATCGATCACGGCCAAGCTCACGGCCAACCTGCTGGTGACCTCGGGTGTTGACCGCGTCCTGGCGATGGACCTGCACTCCGCCCAGATCCAGGGCTACTTCGATATCCCCTGCGATCACATCTACGGATCCCCGGTCTTGGTGGACTACCTCTCCACGCAGGATCTCGGAGATGTGGTGGTGGTGTCTCCGGATGTGGGGGGCGTGGCGCGGGCCCGGGCGTTTGCCAAGCAGATGAACGATGCTCCGCTGGCGATCATCGACAAGCGCCGCACCGGTCACAACATGGCCGAAAGCCTCACGGTGATTGGTGATGTGGCCGGGCGAACGGCGATCCTGATCGACGACATGATCGACACCGGCGGCACGATCTGCGCGGGGGCACGGTTGCTGCGGGAAGAAGGGGCCAAGCGGGTGTTGGCCTGCGCCACCCACGCCGTGTTCTCTCCCCCCGCCAGCGAACGCCTGTCCGTTGAGGGCCTGTTTGAGCAGGTGGTGGTGACCAACAGCATTCCGATCCCACAGGACCGGGTCTTCCCTCAGCTGAAGGTGCTCTCCGTGGCCAACATGCTGGGGGAAGCGATCTGGCGCATCCATGAAGAGAGTTCCGTCAGCTCCATGTTCCGCTGAACGTCGATCCCCAGAACGTCGTCTGCTGTGTGGGATGGACTGTTGAACGAGCGGGCTTGCTGCGGCTGGTTTGCGGTTGGTTCGAGCGACCCTAGGGATGCGGTGTTTCAACGGCGTTGGCTCAGCGGTGGAGGCCACTGATTGGTGTTGCTCTGGCCAGCCTGATAGCGGGGGTTCCGACCCCTCTGATGGCCGAGTCTCGGCTGGACCGGTTGCTGCGAAACCGCAGCACGATGGGGGTTTGGCTGACCAACAGCCCCAGCAAGCTCTATTACGACCGGAAGCGCATCAACGCGGCGATGCAACAGCTACAAGATGCAGGATTCAATCGCGTGGTGCCCAACGTCTGGAGCCGCGGCACCACGTTTCATCGCAGTGGGTTCGCTCCAGTGGAGCCGCCGCTGCAGAAGGCTGGGGTCGGTCTTGATCCCATCTGCACTCTCGCCGCTGAGGGGCGGCGCCGGGGCATCAAGGTGATGCCCTGGTTTGAGTACGGCTTGATGGAGCCGGCCGATGCATCCGTTGTGCGCGACAACCCCAGCTGGGTGTTGGCCAAAGCGAATGGCCAGCGTTGGATGACCATGCACGGAAACCATCGGATGGCCTGGCTCAACCCAGCCCATCCGGAGGTTCGTGCCCGCTTCATCGGGTTGGTGGTGGAGACCTTGAAGCGTTGCCCGATGGATGGTCTGCAATTGGACGATCACTTCGCCTGGCCGGTCCAGTTCGGCTATGACCCCACCACCGTTGCGCTGTACACCCAGGACACGGGAATGGCGCCACCGCGGGATCACAGCGATCGACAGTGGATGAAATGGCGCCGAAATCAACTCACCTCTCTGCTGCGTGAGTTGCGTCAACGGCTCAAGCAGGAACGACTCTCCACACGGATCAGCCTGTCCCCTGGCCCCTTCCGTCAGGCGTACAACCTCTGGCTTCAGGACTGGGAGCTCTGGGCTTTAGGGGGTCTGATTGAAGAGTTGGTGGTGCAGAACTACGCCTACTCCGTTCAAGGGTTCGCCAAGGACCTGGATCAACCTGCCCTGCGCAAGGCCCGCAGCTGGGGCATTCCTTCTCAGATCGGAGTGTTGGCGGGATTCGGCAAACGCACAACATCCATGGCCGTTCTCGAACAAAAAGTCCGCCTGGCCCGCCAGCGTGGTCATGGCGTGATTTTCTTCTACTGGGAAGGGCTATGGGGCCGGCATGTGGCGGAGCGGTATCGAGATTCTCGTCGCGCAGCATTCACCAGACTTGGATCTGATTGACCAGCAGACCTTGATTGACACTACTTTTAGGGCTGCATGAAACAGTTCACCGAAACCAGTTCCGAACCCTATGACCGTCACCACTACCGTGTCTGGTTGCGTGATGGGTCGTTTAAGGATGTCGAGAGCTATGACGAAGCTCAACGCGTTTGGTATTCCAGTAAGACACGGCCAAAAACGATTGAGGTGATGCAACCGAAGCGACGAAGCAGTGCCAAAGGCTTTTAGGGATTTTGATGAACCTGCTGGTGATCAATCGTTTGGGTCGCTTGAGGCGACAGCGGTTAGCTTGCGGCCACGGAAGGGCCACGACGAGACTTCGGTATCGCTAAGATAGTGAAATTAAGTTTCTCGGTCGGCTCTGTTAAAAGATGGTTGGAGTTTTCAGCATTGATTAACGCGCAGTGGGAATTCAATAATCATGACTGCAAAGTTGTGAGGTTTTTGAATGATGAATCAGTTTGAACTCAACCAGATCCGTTCCAAGCTGCGTCGGCTCGATCTCGATGATCAGTTCATCGAGCGGTATCTCGAGAAGTTGATCCGGAACAAAGAACCGTTTGCGACGGCATCGAAGGCTATTGATCGTTGGGACAAAAAAGATTCAGGTCAATTTCTACTTCAAGCGCTCGCCTGTGGGCTGATCGCAGCCCTTGCTGGTGGTTGGTTGGCCGTTGTTCAGTAGTGGGTTGAATGGACCAATGAGCGATGCAGGTTTGATTGCCCTCTTCAGTGTTGGGATGGCCTCAACGCTGACTGTTTTGTTCCTGGCCTTTCGGCGCACTTTCCGCCAGGAGCAAGAACGCACTTTGATGCGGAGTGTGAGGCGACGTCTTGATTGGATGTTTTTGAAGCAAAAGCCATAAAAATGGCCTCCCCCATCACTCTCGCTCTGCGGTGTTGGCCTTGTAGGTGAAAAGAAGCGCCAAGCACAGTGTTCCGATCAGTGGGCCCGGTGGCAGATCAACAGCAACCGCCAGCATCATTCCGCCGCCACACAGAAGCAGTCCCGTGCTCGCGCTGCGCAGCATGAGTTCCTTCAGGCTCCGACTGCGTTCCACGTTCATCAGCACCGGTGCACAGAGCAGTCCAATCACCAGAATCACGCCCACGGCGGTGATGGCGCTGATCACAACCAAGGCCGTAATCAGGCTGCTGATCAGCCGAATCAACATCACGGGGCGTTGGGCGACAGCGGCGCCCTCGGGATCGATGCCGATGAACACCAGGTCGCGGTAGCCCCAGGCCACCATGGCGACAAGGGCGCCGGCCGCGATCGATGTACGGATCAGGTCTGCTGAATTGGCCGCCAGCAGATCACCGAACAGAACCGTCTCCAGATCAACGCGTGCTTCCAGCAGGGGCACCAGCAGCACCCCCAGTGCAGTGAAGCCGGCCAGAACGGTGTTCATGGCACCTTCTTCTCTGCCTTTGAAGCGACGGTTCAAGCGCTCGGCCACCAGGGCACCCAGCAGTCCGCTGATCAGTCCACCGATGCTCGGGTCGATGCCGATGGCGAGGGCGATCACCAAGCCGGGAAGAACGGAATGGGCCATGAGATTGGCCAGCAACACCCGGCGCTGGGTGATCAGCAGTGCTCCGGTGGCAGGACAAATCGCTCCGATCAACAAGGAGATCGTCAGCGGCAGAAGCCACCAGATGTCGAGCTCAGCCACAGCAGGTGCTCCCCATCATGCAGGTCAGGTCGCTGAGTTTTTCGCGAACGGTTTTGGGTGAACCGTTGGCAAGGATCTGGCCATCCATCACCACAACATGGTCGTAGCTGTCCAGGGCGCTGCCCCAGTCGTGGCTGCTCACCAGGAGCGTCTGGCCTGCGTCAGCCTGATCCCGCATGACCTTGAGCAGGTGCTCCCGCGTTGGTGGATCGATGGCGCTGCAGGGTTCATCCAGCAGCAGGATGTCGGTCTGCTGCATCAGTGCTCTCGCCAACAGGATTCTTTGCTGCTGGCCGCCGGACAACTGACTCAGGCGCCGGGATCCCATGGCGCCCATGCCGACGCGTTCCAGCAGCTGATTGCAGTCGTTTTCAGATGTTGTGTTGCCCTTGCCCGGCATTCCCAGCCGCACCATGTCCTGGGCGGTGATCGGAAACGACCAGTCAATCGCTGCTCGCTGGGGCATCAGGCCGATCGGCTTGTTGGAGTTGATCGATCCATCGCTGGGCTTCAGTCGCCCTTCAAGCAGGTGCAACAGCGTCGACTTGCCGGCTCCATTCGGCCCCACCAGCGCTGTGAGCGTTCCCCCATGGAGCTCCAAGTTGACATCCTCAACGATCCTGCGACCCCCATAACTGAAGCAAAGCCCTGTGGTGCTCAGGACGCACGACGATCCGCTCATGACCCTTCAACGCCCGAAGTTGGGCCACCTTTTTGTTTTGCACAACCCATGCTGGCCGCGAATCACGTAATTGGCTAAACGATAATCATTCTCACTTTTTGTTCATGCCTCCTGTTCTGGCTCGATCGGCTGGGGTCAGTGTTGCTCTGGCTCTTGGTGCCGCCCTTGTTCCGGCCCATGCGGCTCAACCTGTCGTGGTGGCCGTCGACGGCACGCTGTGTGATCTCACCAAGACCCTGGCAGCCGGTGCCGCTTCGGTGACGTGCCTGATCCCTCCGGGCGGTGATCCCCATTCCTATCGGTTGAAGCCCAGTGATCGCAGCCAGTTGGCCAAGAGTGACCTGGTTTTGCACATCGGTTTCGGATTGACGCCCTCCGCTCAAAAACTGAAGACTCCGGGAACGGTTGTCGCCGTTGGGGAAGTTGCTCTGCCGTCCTATCGCGGCAGCGACCCGCACGTTTGGCACGACCCAGCCAATTCTGCTGCGATGGTGCGGGTGATTTCCCGTGCTCTTTCACCTGTTCTGCCATCCAGTGATCGCGCAGGCTTGCAGCAGCGCACGGCTCGTGCAGTCGCTGTTTTTGATGCACTTCAGAGGTGGGAAGCCAAGCAATTCAAGGCTTTGCCGGCTCAGCAACGGGTCTTGGTCACCGATCACAAGACCTACAGCCATCTCGCCGATCGCTTCGGATTGGTTGAGATTTCGATGTTGGACAGCCACACCACCGGGGGTGTTCTGCGGCCATCCAGTCTTCAAACAATCACTCAGGAGGTGAAATCTTCTGGCGCCAAAACCATTTTTTCTCCTTCAGCAACCCCGAACAAAACCCTGAAGCGCATCAGCAAAAACACAGGCTTGCCGATTGCCACAACTCCCCTCTACGGGGAAGGAATCGCTGCTGGTCGCAATGCCGTTTCCACGGCGACGCTCAATGTCTGCACGATTGTCAACGGTCAGGGTGGATCCTGCGATAAGGCCGGAGCCAGCGCCTTGAACTCCCAGTGGTCATCGATCCGCTGACATCACTCATACATCTTCTTCCGATTCTCTTTTCCCTCGTCTCATGTTCCGTTCTCGTCTTCTGCTTCTGGCTCTTCTGCTGAGCCCTTTCGCCTCCATCTCGCCTGCCCTGGCCCATGGCTCCCACGGTGGTGGAGGAGAAGCTGTTGAAGCAGGTGAATTCGACTTCACGCCCATCATCACCATCGAAGGGCACGGTGGATTTGAACCCAACCTTGAAGGGGATCCCAAGCATTACGCCATTGATGGCATGTTTGGTGGTGTTTTTGAGTGGGGCCTCGGCAATGGCGGGTCGTTCACGATTGAGGCCGCTGTGGGTCCAGCCCTTGTGTGGGGTGAGGCTGAACACTTCTATGGCAAGGTTCACGTCGATGATCACGACGATGACCACAAAAAGGGTCATAAAAAAGGTCATAAAAAAGACCATGAAGATCATGACGATCACGACGACCACGATGATCACGGCGGCCATGACGACCACGATGATCACGACGAGCATGATGATCATGGCGGGCATGACGACCACGATGACCACGGCGGTCATGGCGGCCACGGTCATGATCATGGTCATGACACCGACTTCAAACGTACGGATATCAAGGGCTTTCTTCAGGCCCGTTATGCACCGAATGACCGTTTGAGTTTCGAACTCTCCTGGAACCCTTATTACGTCACCAAAGATCAAGGGGAAGACATTCAGGGTCTCAAGAATGAGCTGGGCGGCAATGTGACCTGGGCCCTTGGAGATGGAGATGTGAATTTCGGCCTTGGGGACGGCATTGAAGATCTTGTGGATGGTGTCTATTTGTCACTGGACCACCGTCAGGGTTGGGAGTCGGATGGGATGTATGTAGGCAACTACACCGATCCTCGTGTCGGCCTGGGATTCAAATTTGGCCGTGATGAAATCTCTCTGATGATTGAGGCTGGTCCACGTTTTTACGTTCCAGGGAGTTACGCAGGATTAGATCAGCGCACAGATTTTGCTGGCGAACTTGAGCTGTCTGTTCCCGTCGGCGATGCCACGTTGTTCGTGCACTGGAAGCCCACCTACAGCTGGGAAAATGCTCCGGGCTGGGGTGAAGGTTGGCAGCACCATGTCGGCACGGGTGTCACCTTTGCCTTCTAGGTTTCCTTGATCGATTCACTGGTGAATGGTCTGGAGGGCAGAGATGCCCTCCTTTTTCTTGAGCCATCACGGCTTGCTTGTTGTGTTGAGTGGTGAATGTGTGACTCAGCCAGCAGGCAGCCATTGGGCCTCGCCGATGGGGGCACTGAGAACCTTGATGATCTGCAGGCTGTCGGCATCGAACAGACCAGCCCGCGCATCGGCTTGCTCGGGTTGCGTCAATGTCATCAGCAGCTGGTTCGTCACCGGGTTCCATTGAACGGGGCCGCCCGCTTTGAGTGTCCATGGCGCGAGGGCTTTGCGTTGTGTCAGCTCCCCCTCTGCGCTGATCAGCACCAGTTCGTGCTGTCCGCTGTGCTGCTCCCAGCGGCCCAGCACGGCCCAGATTCGCTCACCGCGGTTGTCGCAAGCCACCCCCAGGACGGCTTGATCGCCAAGGTGCAGTTGTTTCGGCGCTTGCCCCGGAACCACCAGCTCGATGGATCGTCGGTAATCCGGCCAGTGCCGGATCAGCACGGCTCGTCCGGAGGCGCCGCAGAAGGCTCCAAGCTCTCTGCTCCCTGGAAGGATCTGCGGCTGTTGTTCGCTCGTCTCCAAGGCGCGGAGGGTTAGGCCATTGCTGGTGGGCATCACAACGCCACCCCCAGCCGGCAGCAGCTGCATCGGCCCAGATGGTTTCAGGTCCAAGGTGCGTCGTTGGCCATCGGCTTGCACCAGCAGGACCTGATGGCTTCCAGGGCGGAACCCACCGCTTTGCACCAGCAGGTCGCCGTTGAGATTGCTGCTGAGATGGGCGAAGAGCACCTCCCTCTTCAGCAGGGGCTCGGTGTTCCGCCGTGTAGGCGCCCCTAACGTCGCTTGGCTGGAGGCGATGCTGCGGGGCCTGAGTTGCTCCCACCACACCTGTTCGGTGCCGTTCTGGTTCTGCACCACCATGGCGATGCCCTCACCGTTGCCCAGGGGAACGACGCTGAGAATGGCGGGCCAGACCCGACTGATCGGAATCCAGCCTTCTGAGCGGGTCTGCAGTTGAAGCTGCTCGCCTCCCTCCACCGGCTTCGTCGCCATCAGCCACGGTCGCGGATCCCACCACCATTGCTGCCGAGCCAGTGGGAGTTCGCGTTGGTCTTCGCCAGCAAGGAACAGCTCGATCGGGCCTTCCAGCACAGCATCCGCATCGAGCACCATCCTCAGGGGTGTGGCCTCTCCAAGCCACTGATGGGGGATGGCCGGCTTCAGCCGGGTGGCTTCGCTCACACTGAGCCGATCCATCGGTCGACTGAACTGCAGATCCAGAGCCGCGCTACCGCTTTGCACCTGTTGCGGCACCAGGTTGATCAGCCGGGGTCGTTGGCGCAGCAGCAGCTGTTGCTGCGCCAGAACCGCAGTGCAGGCCATGCCCATCAGCATCAACAACCGGCGCGTCATGGCTCCAGGGGCCGCTCCGGCCTCGCAATCGGTGTGATGCTCGAGGGAACGACGACGGGGATGCGCCGTCCATCTTGACGTTGCACGGACATCGTTCCCTTCAGGGCCAACCATTGGTTGGTCTTCGGCGTGAACCCATCCGGCCACGCCACCGCCAGACCAGCCGGCGTGGCATCGGCCAGGCAACAGCGAACGGTGAGCCTGGCGATCAGGGGTGAGCCCTGCGGCTGCCTCCACACAAATCCGCTGATGCTTACGGGGTTGCCGTCCACAAGATCCGGGTCGGGCTGGCTGCGCAGGTAACGAACCCATTCCGTCAGGCTGCGTTGATCCGGCGGCAGCACAAAGGCCAACTCCGGTGGGTCCGGCAGGCCCTGGGGGCGGTTGCTGGCCAGGTCACTGAAGGAGGGATTCGGCGGAACGATCAACACCAGTGCAGCCATCAACCCGCTGAGCAGCCAGGGCCAGCGCCATCGCTCCTGTGGCTGACTCCGCTTCAGCAGAAGGGCCACACCAAACATCACCAACATCAGGCCCGTGAACCCCACCAGCCCGTGAAACACCCCCCGCAGCAGCAGATCAAGGCGACCGCTGTGGAAACTCCACAGCAGCGTCAGGCCCCAGAGCAGCAGCAGGGTCCCGCGCATCAGCACCACAGGACCCTCACAGCTGCCACAGGTTGATCCACTGACCGATCAACAGCACGCCAAGACTGGCACTGATTGCCGTAACCAGGATGGCCCGTGGGCGCATCAGGACGGTGAACAGTCCCGCCAGTTTCAGGTCCACAACAGGGCCCAGCAATAGAAAAGCCAGCAGGGCTCCAGGCGTGATCTGAGCTGCAAACCCCAGGGCAAGAAAAGCATCCACACTGGAGCAGACCGACACCACGACGGCCAGCAGCATCAAGGCCAGGATCGACGCCGTCGGTGCCCCTCCCACGGCCAACAACCAACTGCGCGGCAGCCAGGTCTGCACCAGGGCTGCGATCACACACCCCAGCACCAGCAGGGCCAGCAGATCGAGAAATTCGCGGCAGCTTTGATCCAGCACCTGCCACCCCTTCAGCCGCCTGCCGGTGCCGGGTCGTGTTGGAGTCGGTGATGCGCCGATCACACCACTGCTGCGCTGCAGCAACCCCAGATTGTTGAGGGGCTGGTTCATGCGGCGTTCCTCCAGAAGCGCTGTTGCCAGCAGCTGCGTTTCCGGCAGTTGCACCAGCAACAGACTCAGGAGGATCGCCAGCACAAAGGCTCCCAACGGCCGGGCCACCAGAAGCCAGGGCTGATCTGGAAAGGCAGCCCAGGTGCTGGCCAGGACAATGGGATTCAGCACAGGGGCCGCAAACAGAAAGCCAAAGGCGGTGCCCATCGGTCCCCCGCTGGCCAGCAGACGGCGGGCTACCGGGACATTGCCGCATTCGCAGGCCGGCAGGGCGAACCCCATCAAGGCGCCAATGATCGTCGCCAGCACGGGGTTCCTGGGGAGCCGGTCCATCCATGCGCCCGGAGGAACAGACCAACGGGCCAGTCCCGCGATGGCGACGCCGAGCAGCAGGAAGGGAATGGCTTCCAGCAGCAACCCCTGGAAGATCGCCCAGGCCGTGGCGAGCTTGTCCAAGCGTTCGGGTGGCAGATGCCTTTCAACGTTCCCAGCTCAGGCCGCCGATCGGGGGGCACCGATGCGGTTTGTTGATCGGCCTCCACGGCAGGCTGGAACAACGTTGGCCAGGGCCTTGCGATGGGTTGGTGCTTCTGGGTGGATCGTGGGGGCACCTTCACCGATCTGATCGGGCGCGATCCAGAGGGACGGCTGCACGTGCGCAAGGTGCTCTCGGAGCAGGCCGGGGAAGGAGATCCTGCGGTGTGGGCCATGACTGCGATGTTGGCGTCGGCTTCACCGCCCGTGGATCTGGTGGACGTCGAGGAGGTGCGCCTCGGCACCACCGTGGCCACCAATGCGCTGCTGGAGGGCCAGGGGGCGCCGCTGCTGTTGCTCACCAATGCGGGCCTGAGGGATCAGCTGTGGATCGGCGATCAACATCGCGACGATCTGTTCGCGCTTGGTCAGCCCCAGCGGCCCTTTCTGGCGCAAACGGTGCTGGAGCTGGCCGGTCGGCTCGATGCCCGGGGTGAGGAGGTGGAGCCCCTGGTGCTGGATCAGCCGCTGCGGCATCGACTCGAGGAGCTGCGCCGTTCCGGCCTGGACGTCGCCGTGGTGGCGTTACTGCATGCCCAACGCAACCCAGCCCATGAGCTGCGCTGCGCCGCACTGCTGCGGGAATTTGGCTTTCGCACCGTGGTCTGCTCCCATCAGGTGAGCGTGATGCCCCGACTGGTGCCGCGGGGGCAGACGGTGTTGGTGGAGGGTGCCGTCCATCCGGTGCTGGATGGCTACCTGCAGCAGGTGCAAGGAGCGCTGGGCGCCGCCACTCCCCTGCGGGTGATGACTTCCAGCGGAGCGTTGCAGGCTCCAGACAGGCTGCAGGCCAAAGACACCATCCTTTCGGGGCCCGCGGCGGGGATGGTCGGGGCGATCGCTGCGGCGCGGATGGCCGGCTTTGAGGGGGTGCCGGTGCTCGGCTTCGACATGGGGGGCACGTCGACGGATGTGTTCTGCGTGGCTTCCGCCGATGCGCAGGCTTTGCGGCACGTGAAGGAGCAGACCGAGATCGCCGGTTTGCAGTTGCTGGCCCCCCGCCTGCCGATTGAAACCGTGGCGGCTGGAGGCGGATCGGTGCTGGAGCTGGAGGGGAAGCGGCTGCGGGTGGGGCCCCGCTCCGCCGGAGCGCAACCGGGCCCGGCCTGTTATCGCGCCGGCGGACCGCTCACCATCACCGACGCCAACCTGCTGCTGGGCCGGCTTCAGGTGGATCGCTTCCCGGCGGTGTTCGGCCCATCCGGGGATCTGCCACCGGATGTGGAGGTGGTGCGGCAGGGCTTCGCCAAGCTGGCTGCTGCGCTGGGGCAGACCCCGGAGCGGGTGGCATCCGGGGCGTTGCAGTTGGCGGTGGAAACCATGGCCGCTGCGATTCGCCGGGTTTCCCTGCATCGCGGTGAGGACATTCGCGGCGGGGTGTTGGTGGCCTACGGTGGGGCTGGTGGTCAACACGCCTGTCGCCTGGCGGATGAACTGGGACTGACCACGGTGCTGTTGCATCCCATGGCCGGCGTTCTCTCCGCCTTTGGCATGGGCCAGGCCCGCCAGCGCTGCCGGCGGCAGCGGCATCTCGGCGCTGCCCTCTCACTAGATCTGCTGGCGTCTTTGCCGGATCAGGTTGAGCGGCTGATGGCTGAAGCACAGGAGATCTTGCGTCGCCAGGGGGATCGCGCTGATGGCGATGCGGGGGAGTCGGAGGTCTGGGTCAGCCTGGCCCTGCGTTATCCCTCTGCCGAGCAGACCCTGGTGCTCGCCTGGTCCGCCGAGCAAGGCGTTGATGCTGTGATCTCGGCCTTCCAGGCGAGCCATCAGCATCGCTACGGCTACTGCATTGATGCCGATCAGGCCTTGATCGTCGAACAGCTCAATGTTGAGGTCACCGCACCCCAACAGTTCGATGCCACAGCAACGGCAACAGTTGCAGCTGAGATGGCCGAACCAACGCCAGAGGTGGAGACATCCCCGCCGGTGTCGATGCACCTGGAGTCGAGCGGATGGACGCAGGTTCCGTTGCTGAACCGCAATTCCCTGCTGTTGAACCAGCGGATTGCAGGCCCGGCCCTGATTGCTGAAGCCACCGGTTGCACGGTGCTGGAGCCAGGCTGGCAGGCCCAGGTGACGGAAGGGGGAACGTTGTTGCTGGAGCGCCGGCAACCCGTGCTCGGATCACCCGCGCTGGCACAGGGTGATGCCCATGACCCGTTGCAGGCGGAACTGTTTCGCCACCGCTTCATGGCGATTGCTGAACAGATGGGGGAACAGCTGCGGCAGAGCAGTCGCTCCGTGAACATCCGTGAGCGTCTGGATTTCTCTTGTGCGTTGTTCGATGCCACGGGTGCCCTGGTGGCCAACGCCCCCCACATCCCGGTGCACCTGGGATCGATGGGCGACAGCGTGCGCGACCTGCTGGCCCAGGTGGCGACCGGTGATGTCGCACCGCTGCAGCCCGGCGACACGCTGCTCAGCAACGACCCTTTCCATGGCGGTACTCACCTGCCCGACATCACCGCCATCTCGCCGGTGTTCTGCAACGGGGATCAGCCCAGCTTCTTTGTGGCCAGCCGTGGCCACCATGCCGATGTGGGTGGCATTGCTCCTGGGTCGATGCCGTCCTTCAGCCGCACCATTGCCGATGAGGGCCTGCTGCTGCGCAACCAGCTGTTCGTGCGCCAGGGTCGGGTTCTTGCCGCTGATCTGGACGCGGTATGGAGCGGCATGGCGACGCCCCCTCGCAACCCTCCGGAACTCTTGGCCGACCTGCAGGCGCAGGTGGCCGCCAACCAGGCGGGGATTGTGGCGCTGCAATCCCTCGTGGAGCGGGAGGGGCAGACGCTGGTGCAACGGCAGATGACCCTGCTGCAGCAGGACGCAGCCCGCAGTGTTGAACGGCTGCTGTTGCGCTTAACAGACGCCCGGCATCAGGTGGCCCTTGATGACGGCTCCTGCCTGGTGGTGCAGGTGAGCCTTAACCCGCAACGCCAACGCTTGCGCCTGGATTTCAGCGGTACATCCCCTCAACGACCCGGCAACTTCAATGCCCCCCTGGCGGTGACGCGGGCCGCCGTGTTGTACGTGATCCGTTGTCTCCTTGACAGCGACATCCCCTTGAACGAGGGCTGTTTTGCGCCGCTCGATCTGGTGGTGCCCGCGGGCTGCCTGTTGAATCCGCACTCCCCCGCTGCGGTGGTGGCCGGCAACGTGGAGGTGTCTCAGGCCCTCTGCAATCTGTTGCTGGCTGCCTTCGGTGCTCAGGCGGCCAGCCAGGGAACGATGAACAACGTCAGCTTCGGGAATGGCAGCTGCCAGTACTACGAAACGGTGGCCGGTGGTGGTGGTGCCGTTGAGGGCTTTGCCGGATCGGTGGGCCTGCAGTCGCACATGACCAACTCGAGGCTGACGGATCCCGAGGTGCTGGAGAGCCGTTTTCCGGTGCGGTTGGAATCCTTCGCGGTGCGCTCTGGCAGTGGCGGCCGAGGCCGTTGGCCCGGGGGCGATGGGTTGGAGCGCACGATCCGTTTTCTCGAGCCGATGCGTGTGTCGTTGATCAGTGGGTCACGGCGGGTCCCACCGTTCGGTCTCAACGGTGGGGGCAGCGGTGCCTGTGGCGTGAACCTGCGGCTGGACCGTGATGGAGGGGTCCATACCCTGCCGGGTTCCGTGCAGCTGGAGCTTCAGGCGGGTGAGGCCATTCGGATGCTTACCCCCGGGGGTGGCGGCATGGGAGGTTGAGCGGGGATCTTTCCTGCCTGGGGATGCCGATGTGAGCACTGGGTTGGTTGGTGGCCTTGCAGATGGGCTGCAGCCTCACGGGCCCTGTTCAAGCCAAGATCCTGGATCAGCAGGTGTACCAGTTGCAGCTGGTGATGGATCAGATCCGTCGGTCTTGCAACAACAGCGTCCGGGCCTGAATCACGCCGTCTTGCAGAAGCAATTCTGTTGGGATTTGACGGCTGCTGAAGCCGTTTTTCAGCGGTTGCGAAACAGGAATGTTGGATTCAGACGACGTCTCCGCTGGGCTTTTGCAGAAGCTTCAGGGCTGAGGAGAACAGGGTGATCCCAAACAGTGTTCCCAGCGCCCAGACGCTGTCGCTGGGCCATTCCAGCACCAGCAGCAGGCCGATACCTGCGGAGAGCAAGCCATCGAGCAGCACCAGACCAGCCATCGGGGCTTTCGAGCTTGCTCCTGCGGCCAGTTCCATGATTCCCTCCACCAGCACCACCACGCCGGTGAACAGGGTCAGGCTGATTTCTCCTTCGATCGGATCAATCAAAATGAACAGCGCTCCACCGATGTAGAGCAGGGCCGTAAGCAGCCGGAACAGTTGTCCGCCGGCCTGGTCTTGGCCGAGTCGGAGCAGCTGACTCACCCCTACTGAGAAGGCGATCCCACCGAGGGCAAGGGTCAGCAACGTTGCAGAGATGAAGGGGAGCAGGATTGCTGCCACCGCCCCCAGAATCAACAGTGCTGCTGCAAGTTGCCGCTGGCGTTCGGAGGACATGGTCAGCAAGGCGTCTCGATCGACCCTAGAGCTGATCACTGAAAATCAGCATGACGACCCATTGTCGATGGGCAAGGGTGGATTCATCCTGAATGCAGTCAAGCTGTCGGCATGGGTCTGCTCCAGACACTCCAGGGACGTTTGCTTCAGTACGACTCCCCGTCGCGCCAGGTGCAGCAGGCTCATTTTGATGCGGCCCGACGCCTGGCTCAAGCCCAATTTCAGCTCGCTGATGCTCAATTAAGCCAACGCCTCTGGCAGAACGTGGCGGATCGTGATCTTGATGTGGATCGGATCATCAACCTCCTTTACAGCTGTTGGTTCCAGGAGGATTCAGCGGCACTACGCGCTGCGGATGCTGAGTTTCAGGCGCGTCGTCAGCAGGAGTCGATCCCCGGCGTGTTTGAACACTGCTGACGGTGCGGAGCCTCTGATTCAGGCCGCGAGCGTGGTGTTGAGGTAGTCCTCAAGACGTTCTTGGGGCACGATCTGGTTGGTGATCCCTGTGCCGATGGGCAGCAACATCGGCGTTGTTTCAGGATCTTCGTTGCTAAGCGCGAGCAGAGGTTGCCGGTCCACTCGCATGACCTTGCCAATTTTCTGCACGCAGAGCAGTTCCACCATGCCGTCGTTGTTGTGACGTTCGTACAACTTGGCGTTCGCGATCGATCCCAGTTCGGAGGGGCGGAAGCCATGCCCCGCCACCACATCACTGAGTTTCATCGGCCAGCCTCCGCTGCCGCGGCATCGAATGCCAGGGCTCGCCGGATCTCATCAGTGAGCTGACGGATGTGCTGCTCCATGGATAACGCCCGATGAAAGGCTCCCTCCTGTTGTGCAGCATCTTGTTGATCCCAAAGATCCAGTCTCTGGCTCAGGAGTTCGGTGAGGTTGTTGTTATTGAAGGTTGAGGTTTGTTGTTGCATACCAACAGTGTTATGCAGCACGTCATTGATTCCAACTCTCGCTTTGGAGTAAACACCGTCAGGATGAGTTCGGTTGACCCGCTGCAAGGGCTGGCGTCCTAAAGAAGAGCTGGATGTGATCAGTCAAACGTGCCTCTGCCATGAACATCGTTGTTTTGAACCGTTCGGATTGGCGGGATGGACACCTTGTTCGTCTCGTTGATCGTCGGGCTGATCACATTCGGTCGGTGCTTCGGGCTGCGGTGGGCGACAGCATCCGGGTTGGTGAGCTCAATGGCGATCTGGGGCTGGGTCGCATCTGCGCGATCGATGAGCGTGCCGTGATGCTGGCCGTTGAACTGAGTCAGCCACCGCCGCCCCGCCATCGCTTTGACATCGTGCTGGCGCTGCCGAGGCCCAAGGTTTTGCGCCGGCTCTTGCGCACCGTGGCGGAATACGGGGTGGCCAATCTGCATCTGATCCACTGCGCCCGCGTGGACAAGAGCTATTGGCAGTCGCCTTTACTGGCGCCCGAGAAGGTCCACGATGCGCTGCTTTCGGGGATGGAGCGGGCCCGTGACACGGTCGCTCCCCGGGTGCATCAGCACCGGCGCTTTCGACCTTTCGTCGAAGACGGGCTGAAGCTCATCTGTGCTGGGCGGCCCTGCTGGATCGCACAGATGGGGGCCACCCTTGCGTTGCGCCATGCCCCTCCGGGGGATGCCGTGGTGATGGTGGGGCCGGAGGGTGGTTTTGTTCCTTTTGAACTGGACTTGGCCCAGGCGGTGATCGCGCAGCCCGTGCACCTCGGATCACGCACATTGAGTGTGGATACGGCCCTCACCACCGTTCTGGCCCAGGGATGATGGGAGTGCATGTGGTGCTTCAACGGCGACGGCAATGAACGATCTGGCTGGATTGCAAGCTCTTGTGGAGGACGTTGGGTCCGGCAACGTGATTGATGCCGAACTGCTCGAGGGGTGTCATGTGGAGGCCCATGA
Organism: Synechococcus sp. KORDI-52; assembly: GCF_000737595.1. Taxonomy (NCBI): domain Bacteria; kingdom Bacillati; phylum Cyanobacteriota; class Cyanophyceae; order Synechococcales; family Synechococcaceae; genus Synechococcus; species Synechococcus sp. KORDI-52. Next base: position 1,542,047 of record NZ_CP006271.1, read on the forward strand.
ACTCGATGACATGGATGCGTCCCAGGCTGCACAGGTGGCCGCCCACTGTTTCGGGCTGCTCTTTGATCACAAGGTGCAGCAGCTCGAGGGCGGGGAGGCGGATCTCGATGCAGGCCTGTGGACGGGAACTGTTGATGGCTTCGGGTTCCAGATCAGCCGTGATGACGTCGGCGATCTGATGATCGATTTTTCGAGCCAGCAGGCGTGACAGTTGATGAGTTGCGCAGCGACCTGACGGCCCGGCTTGGTGAGCAGGTCGAGCAGGTGTTCACCCGGGATGGATCCCCTGTCGACGACCTCAGCGAGCTCTACCAGCCATCCCCGGCCGGCTTTGGCGGCCAGCTGCGGCTGAAACGGGGGCGGTGCCTGGCCTGGGAGCTATGGCTGGAAGACGGCGACTCCTGGAACTTTCACGCAGTCGACCTGGTTGATTGAGCAGGCTGATCAAAGCGTCTGCGGATCGAGGCGACTGGGGCGATAGGAGAGCAGGAATTTCTGCTCGTCATTGCCTTTTCGTTTCACAGCGGTGATCAGGTCTTCGCCGGTGTTCCAGACCCAGATCTGATCGTTGTGGTCAGTCTCTTCAATGCTTGTGCTCAGCGGCGCACCATGGCGGGCCCGCAATCCGGCCAGCACTTCCGTCATGTCATCCATGGAGAACTCATAGGCGAGCCACTGCAAGCCCTTGTGCTGGCTCAATTCGAAGGTGACCCGGGAGACCGGCAGTCGATCCAGCAGCACATCATGCGCTTCGAATCTGACTTGCGGTTGCGCTCCGATCGGTTTGGCCTGGCCTAGATGAGCATGCACCTGCTCCAGCGGCATACCCCAGGCCAAACCTTCCACGCAGGCTGAGGCAGGGCTCCCCTGAAGGACCACGACGATCACCGCCATCAGGGCAATCAGGAGAAATCTCACTGGTGTTTTGCCCCGTGACGCGTTGAACCCATTGTGCAGAGATTCCCAGGGCGCCTCACCAAAGAGAGTTGAAGAATCGTGTTCGACTGATGCCCTTGCTGATCCTTTCGAACGAAGCTGCATGAGTCAAATGACCTACCGATGCGTCACTTTCTTTCCCTTGCTTTGGCCGCTTTGATCGCGTTGTTCTCGCCGTCCATGGTTTCAGCGGCAGATGTGGCGCATGGTGAGCAGGTGTTTTCGTCCAATTGCGCGGCATGCCACATCGGCGGCGGCAACGTTGTCAACGGTCAGCGCACGCTTCAGCAGGATGACCTCAAGGCCTACCTCGCCAATTACAACGAGGGTCATGAAGAAGCCATTGCCTATCAGGTCACCAACGGAAAGAACGGCATGCCTGCATTTGGTCCAAACCTGAGTGAGGCCGACATTGCTGATGTGGCTGCCTACGTCGAGTCCAAGTCGGTGAACGGCTGGGCCTGACCTTCAGCTCTTCAGAGCTAAATCTCTGAGAGATCATCAGTTTTGAAACCCCCTGATTGGATCATCGATCAGGGGGTTTTTTTAGTTATTAATTGGCGTCTTTTGCAGCGATCTGTAGTGTGGTTCTCTGGTTTCAGCGGGGATCAGCCGCTGAAGGAAACGGGGAAAGCGCGGTGAGAATCCGCCACTGTCCCGCAGCTGTGAACCATCGGCCTAACGCCGAGGTCAGTCAGAACGCCCGCCAGACCTCCAAACGACGCGGATCGTATGAACGCACTTTCTAAAGCCAGCCCCGTGCTGAGGGCTGGTGTGATCTCCACTGCGGGATTGCTCGGGCTTTCCCTGTTCAACCCGGCTTATGCCCATCACCCTTTCGGGATGGGAGAGAGCACCGCTCTGACTCCATGGCAGGGCTTGCTGAGTGGAATCGGTCACCCTCTGCTTGGACCAGACCATTTCTTGTTTCTGCTGGCCATCGCCTTCATCGGCTTGCAACGTCCCCGGGCCTGGGTGATTCCTCTGCTGGCAGCTGGTTTGGGCGGCAGCGTTTTGTCTCAGTTCATCCCCCTGCCTGAGGCTGTCGCTCCCTGGGCGGAAGCATTGGTGTCCCTCAGCCTGGTGGTGGAGGGTTTGATCGCTCTCACCGTGGCCTCCACCCGTTGGTTGCTGCCGCTGGTGGCTCTGCACGGTTTTCTGCTGGGCAGCACCATCGTTGGCGCGGAACCCACCCCGCTGCTCACCTATTTCCTGGGCCTGCTGATTGGCCAGGGCGCGCTGCTTCTGTTGGTGACCAGCTGGTCCAAGTCCCTGCTGGAGCGCCTCGGCTCCCAGGGGCAACGACTTGGTGCCGGAATCTGGATCGGCATCGGCATGGCATTTGCCTGGGTGGCCCTGATCGACTGATCGCAGGCACGTCCGCTTACTACCGATCACCCCAGAGATCACATCTGGGGTTTTTTTGTCTCTTCCTATCCATGAAGCATCTCCAGCACCTGCTAGTGGCTCCTGCCGCTCTTGGCCTTCTGGCTAGTGGCGCCAATGCCGCCGAGCTGAACATCAACGGTGTTTCTGAGTACGCATCGGCTGACCAAGTCACCAGCGTCACCCAGTTCTCCGACGTCTACCCCACTGACTGGGCCTATCAAGCTCTGGCCAACCTGGTGGAGCAGTACGGCTGCGTTGCCGGCTCCAACGGCACCTTCCGTGGCAACCGGGCGATGACCCGCTACGAAGCGGCTGCCTTGCTGAACGCCTGCCTCGACCGGATCACTGAAGTGACCGACGAGCTGCGTCGCCTGCTCAAGGAATTTGAAACCGAGCTGGCCATCCTCAAGGGTCGCGTTGACGGCCTCGAGGCCCGTGTCGGCGAACTGGAAGCCACCCAGTTCTCCACCACCACCAAGCTCTCTGGTCTGGCGACTTTTGTTGTGGGAGCCAATCGCTTCTCTGGCTCAGCGTCGAGACTTCGTTCAGACAGCAATGCCGAGTTCGGCGGCACCGTCTTCAATTACGACCTGCAGCTGGCTCTGGAGACCTCCTTCAGTGGCAAGGACCAGCTCACCACCGTGCTTCGTGCGGGCAACTTTGATGGTGATCGGAATGTGTTCGGCAGCGGTGGGCCGTCAGGGCTTGCCACGCTGGAAACGGCCTATCAGGAGGGTGATCAACCGAATCAGCTGGCGATCGACAAGCTGTTTTATTCCTTTCCCGTTGGGGAGTCCATCACCATCACAGCGGGTCCGTTGGTGGGGCAGGAAGACATGCTCCCGGTGTGGCCCAGCGCCTATCCCAGTGACCCGATTCTGGATGTGCTGACCCTCAACGGAGCACCTGCCGCCTACAACAAGAACCTGGGTGCCGGTGCAGGCATCTCCTGGGCTGTCTCCAGTGGATTGCGTGCCTCAGCCAACTACGTCTCGGCCAATGGAGCACTGAGCGATACCCGCAGCGGTGGTTTCGCCACTGATGAAGCGGCGGGCACTGGCACGGTCCAGTTGGGATGGGAGGCAGAGACTTGGAATGTGGCGGCGATCTATTCCCATATTCAGAACGGTCAGGATCTGATCGCATACGCCACACCGTTCACGCAGGACACGCTGGGTTCCCGTGGTGTCACCCATGCTTTTGGTCTTGGTGGTTCCTGGTCTCCGGATGACAGCGGTTGGCTTCCCTCGGTGTCTCTGGGATGGGGCATCAATCAATCCGACACCCAGCGCAAGGGCCAGGTGAGCACGAGTCAGTCGTGGACGGTGGGGCTTGATTGGAACGACGTGTTCCTGGCGGGAAACAATGCCGGTATGGCTGTGGGTCAACCCGTTTTCGCGACGGATCTGCGTGGTGGTGACACCCCGGACGATGGTCAGTTCATCTGGGAGTGGTGGTATCAGTTCCAGTTGACCGACAACATCAGCATCACCCCGGCGCTGTTTTATCTGTCGCGACCCATGGGTGAGCTCACACCCAAGGGCTCAACGTTCCAGCAACTGGGTGGTTTGATCAAGACCACATTTGTGTTCTGAGCGATGGATCAATGATGACGTCTTTGCGTTGCAACAGGTCAACCCTGATGGGACGACTCCGTTGAACCTGGCATTGCCCAGCGATTACGCCAATGCTTCGGATTCAGGGAGACGTCCATTTGCTCCGCACGCTGCTGCTGCATGCCAACGCTCAAGCGTTGGCTGCAGTTGAGAAAAGCCCCCATCCCAGGACTCTTATTGAGAATGACTTGCAATATCGACAGGGACTCTGTACTGTTGCGAGTAATTCTCAATCGCGATAGGTCGTGACGGCATCTGCTTACCGTTTTCTGTCGGACAACCCGACTGCTCCTCTGAGCATGCCTCGGTCGCAGACCGTGCTGATTGATCCCGCAGGCCGTGATCAGGCCACTGTTCTTGAGGTGATTGAAGGGGCGTGCCGAGTGTATTGCCCCTGTGAAGAAACGGAGGGAATGACCCTGGCGTTTCTGCAGTCGGGAGATCGCCTGCGGACCGATCGTCTCTGCAGTGATGGCGTTTGCATTGAGGCGCTTACCGCCTTGAAATTTCGGCGTGATGCTGTCTCAGCCGACGAGCTGGGTCTTGACGCAGTGAATGAATGGACATTGCAGCTCCTGCGAGTCCGCCATCTCGGTCAGGCAGAGCAGCGTCTTCACGCTCTTTTGGCCCTTTTGGTGAACCGATTAGGTGTGCGCTGCAGCGATTGTTATCAGCTTCCTTTCCGTCTCACTCATGATCGCTTTGGTGAGCTGATTGGTGCTACACGGGTAACCACAACGCGTCTTCTCTCGAAATGGCGACAAGCAGATCTTGTGGCCATGGCGTCTGGAGATGTCACCATGCGGATTTCACCTGAGCTCATCAATTCTTCACCACTCCAATTCTGAATGTCGTGAACTCTTGCGGTTTGCTTGGTGACCTTTGCAGAGAAGTTGAATGGATTTGGCGGCGTATACAGTGCGCCAGCCGTTCCATCCAACGATGCCAGGATCAGCGATTAGAACAACGTCTCGTTGCAGAGATATCTATTCACCGTAATAGGTGTTTAACCATAAAAGGTCTTTTGCCTGAAATAAATTACTATTTCAAATCTCATTCGATTCAAACGTTTTTGCTTGAAGAGTTGCTTCGGCGATGTCTGATTGCAACTCAAGTTGCTTGTTAGATGCACTGAATAAAGTTAGAGAAACACTTGGATTTGTTGGGATTCAATCGGGCTTGTTTTATTGGTTTCTACTATCCTTAAAGAGATGCAGGTTTATTGTTGCCTTGATCAAGCTCGTTGTCAATCAGCAGCAGGGCTGCTGATTGATTGTCTGCAAACTTTACTCGTCCCAGTAGGTGTGCAAATTCATGCTCTGATTGTGTCTGCATCTCCACCATTGAGTCAAGAAACACTGTTGTTCTTGTGTCGTTTGTACGCTCCGCCATGGAATACAGCTGTTGTAAAGAGGCTGTGACGTCAACTTCCATTTGGAATGCCGACGCCATTACATCAGCTGGAGATGACCAGCTTTGCAAGGGGGCATCCACTACTTTCAATTCAACGCTTTGTCCTCTCGCGATGATGTATTCGGCAAACTTTGCAGCGTGCTCATGTTCACTATGGGACTCGTCGCGGAAGAATCTTGAGAATCCCCGTAATTCACGTTCAGCAAACCAGATTGCTGCCGCGAAATAGGACGCGTGGGCTTGCCTCTCCATATTGAGATGAGCCTGGATAGCGTTCAGCAGATCAGTATCAATTGCTTCGGCAATCGCCCGGCCTGCTGGACCGCAAACAATCGAAGATACAGGGCTTGAATTAGATGTTGGAAGCATTTCTTACCCGTTAAAAATTGGATGATACACACAAGCAAATTGAAATGCATGCTTGACGTGCCATATGCACCAAGTTAAATGAGAGTCATTATCAATAGTTAATCACTCTCAGGGTTTGCTTCTGAAGCTGGCTTAAAATTGATCCTTAATGCCAGCCGGCCTGCGCCATGATGGCCACCGCTTTCTTCTGGTTGGCTCCGATGGCGCTTATCGCAACGTTGTCCGGAGTGAATCCCCCGAACTCTTTCAAAACCGTTGATGAACCCTGACTCTTCAACGGGTATTCATAGGTGGGGCCTGCGAGGGCTTTGCTTCCTTGGGGAGATGAAAGAAATTCAATCAGCTTCAGCGCTTCGCTTTTGTTTTTGGCTGACTTGGCAATTCCAGCAGCACTGATGTTGACATGGGCTGGATTGGGCATGATGAGCTTGACGTTTTGAGCCAGTTTTTGATCACCACTGCCATTGTCACCTGCCTTCATTCTCGCCAGGTAATAATGATTGACCACGCCAACCCCACATTTGCCTTGGCCAACAGCACGGATGAGAGACGTGTCTCCTGAGAAGAAGGGCTGCTTGACGTTACTCACCATCTTTTTGACCCAGCTGGATGCTCCAGCTTGCCCTTTTAAAACAATCTGGTCGGCAACAAGAGATTGGTTGTAGACATTCTTTCTTTTACGCAGGCAAAGTTTTCCTTTCAATTGCGGTTGGCCAAGGTCGTCGTAGGTGCGGATCTTGGAGGGATCGACGATGTTGGGGTTGACGATGATCGAGCGCACACGTCGTGTTAACCCAAACCAGCGGTTGGAAGGATCCCGATATCGCGCTGGGATGTTCGCTTGAAGGCTGCTGCTCTGAACAGACTGCAGCAATCCTGCCTTGGCCGCATCATTGATGCGTGCGGCATCCACCAACAGAATCAGATCCGCCTTTGAATTGCTTCCCTCACGTTTTAAACGTTCCACCAGCGAAATCCCGGTGGCCTCAATGAGCCGAACCTTGATACCGGTTTTTTCGCTAAAACGTTTAAAAACCTGTCGGTCAGTGTTGTAATGGCGGCCTGAGTAAACACGCACTTCCTGGGCACGAACAGCAGCGCATCCCATGATGGGAACGACAAGGCACAGGCCAGTGAAGACCTTCAACATTGCTTCTCTCTTCATTTGACCATCATAGGTCTTGGAAGTGATCTCCCTGAGCCATTTTGTTTGTCGCTTTTGTATCATTTGGGCGACTGTCTAGGGTATGGACAACGTTGTGCCCTTGTTACGGATGGATCATCTTGTGCGTCCATTGCTTTCACAGGCCAAGACTGACTCCATTTGTCAACAACTGAGTGCCACCGACCTGCCTTGGCTGGACGGGAAACTGACGGCAGGGGAACAAGCAGCCTCGGTCAAAAAGAATCATCAACTCGATCCTGAATCCCCTCTAGCGAATCAGGTAGCCCATACGGTATCTGAGGCGTTAAAAGCGGATGCTTTGATCAGGAGCTTTGCCTTGATTCGTAAGGTCCACAGTGTCTTGATCTCCTGTAGTGCCTTGGGTGATGGATATGGGTGGCATGTGGATAATCCGTTTTCTCGCTACGGCCGGCGAGACCTATCTTTTACTGTTTTTCTAAGTGATAAGTCGTCTTATCAAGGGGGTATTTTGCAATTGCAGACTGGTCAGAATGGTGAGGAATTTCGTTGTTCAGCCGGTGAAGTGGTTGTTTATCCAAGCACCTGCTTGCATTGCGTTTCCCCGGTAACCGAAGGGACGCGGTACGCCTGTGTGGGTTGGATTGAAAGCTATGTCAAATCCGCTGAAGACCGTGCGTTGTTGTTCAGTCTTGATGCGGGAGCACGTGGACTCTTGGCCAAGCACGGACGATCCGATGAACTTGATCTTATGTTCCAGGCCTATTCCAATGCTGTGCGCCGTCTATCCAATTGATGGTGTTGCAAATGATCATTGATTGTGACTCATCCGAGCCGCCACGGGTGCGAGTGTTGCATAGGATTGATTTTTGGATTGTGAGACATGCCCAAGCCCTCTGCGATCTCTGTGTTTCTGGCTGCGTCTTCTTTGCTGTTGGCGACAGCAGATCTACCGCTCGTCCAAGCCCAGGATGGCGGAGGCTTAAAGGAGTGGTCGACTGATCAGGACGTCGATGAGGACAGTGTGATGAATGATGAGGCGAAGGTTTTGGACCAAAAATCAAAACAAGAAAAGATTTGTGTTCCGATCGGTGAAGGTGAGAACTGCTGGTGATTCTTATCCCTTGGTCCAGGTTGACAGGGATCGAAGCTTCTTTTGAGTAAAAAAAGCGCCCCGAGGGGCGCTTTTTGTTTGATGAGACGATGATCAGAATTTGAAGGTCGTCTTGACCAGACCACCGAATTTGTTGGCTCCTTTGATTTGATCTCTACCCCTGGCATCATCAACCCAAAACACCGCGGGTGTGATGGTGATGTTGTCGGTTACGCGGAAGTCGTAGTAACCCTCGATGGCAAAGTTTTGATCGCCTGGGTCGTCATTGCCCTTGATGTTTGTGGCATAACTGGAGTAAGACCCTACGCCAAGTCCCAGCTTGTTGCCTTCGATAAAGGCGTCACTCCAATTCAGGCCAACCATCCAGCCAAACACCTCTTCGGCGTTCCCACGCTTGTCAGCATCAGCCCAGCCGAAGTCCACACCAGCACTGATGGTGGGGATGAAACCGCTCTCTTCAGGAGACCAGTAACCGCGTAGGCCCACGGCATTCAGAGGATTGGCCAAATCCTTGGCCGTTGGCGTGGAAAAGCCCATTGCAGCATTGGCGGCATTTCCACCTTTCTGCCCTGCATTCTTCCAGGAATACAACCCTGACAGATACCACTTCCGATTGCCGTACCCAATTTGGCTGAGCACGTATCCATCGGTTTTCTTGCCGAACAATCCCTTTTTGTTCGTGCTCTTCGCGCCGTCACCACCGTCAGCAACATAGTTCAGCGCGATGTTGAATGCTGGGTCACCAGGATCGACATCCTGACGCCATTGAACACCAAAACCTTGACCTGTGCTGGCACCCAATACAGCACCATAACCACCCAGCTTGAATGCCTTCAGAATCGGCTTATACCGGGTGGGTGTTTCAACCATGTAGTAGTTCTCGATCAACGCACCCACGGTGACCTTGAACTCGTTGCCAAGAGGGAAGCTGTACCAAAGTTTGTCAACTTTTATGGTGTTATCGCCTTTCTTTGCATCGTTTAAGAACGAGTCTGATTGTGTAAAGACGTTATTCATGTTGCCCGTGCGAAGACGGGTGTATAAACGATCTTTACCGGTGAAGGAGGTGTCGAGATTCAGCGTGTATCGATAGGAAAAGCTGAATCCGTCATCCGTGCAGTTTCCACCCTTTTTGTTGCACAAGTCACTATCCGAATAAGCAACAGCACCGGTGAAGAAGTCAGCCTGGCCACGGAGTTTGGTGGTGGTGGAGAACTGGGTGGCTTCCAGTTCGCCGACGCGGGCCTCGAGACCGTCAACACGACCCTTGAGGATGGCCAGCTCGGTTTCGAATTCCTTGAGCAGGCGACGCAGCTCGTCGGTCACTTCTGTGATCCGGTCGAGGCAGGCGTTCAGCAGGGCAGCCGCTTCGTAGCGGGTCATCGCCCGGTTGCCTCGGAAGGTGCCGTTGGGGTAGCCAGCCACGCAGCCGTACTGCTCCACTAGGTTGGCCAGAGCCTGATAGGCCCAGTCGGTGGGGTAGACGTCGGAGAACTGGGTGACGCTGGTGACTTGGTCAGCCGATGAGTACTCAGAAACACCGTTGATGTTGAGATCGGCGGCATTGGCGCCACTGGCCATCAAGCCAAGGGCGGCAGGAGCCACCAGCAGTTGCTGGAAAAGCTTCATTGGATTCCTCACACAGGAAAGCCCGAAACGGGCGACCCTATTCTGCTCTTTCGTTGTGTTGTCCGTTACTATTTCCCTTCATTTAAAAGTATCTTTCTATACATCTAGGAGTTCTTTTGATCCAACTCTTTGCTGATTCTCTCGATGCAGGCCAGCACTCTATGCCGGCCGTTGGTCTGCGTTGACTCGCATTCGATGACTTGCGACCTTGTGTCTTTTGTTACGCTTTCAAGGTGGCCTCTGTCTTGCAAGGGCCTGTATTGTCTTGGGATAGATTTTCTGAGACCTTGGCTGAGCCTTCCGAAAAGCGTCTTTCAGTAAATAAGAAAAAGGGTTGTAAGAAATCCAAATGCTCTAAGTGGAAGGGCGGAACATGCCGTTGTGGGCGTTAATTAGTCCATAGGTAAAAGGATCTGATTTTTTAATTCATCAATGTAAATTTTTTTGGTCTTTTTGAGGGTGCTTATTGTTCTTGACACTGTTGATCTCGTGGATCCAATGATTTCAGCAATTCGTGCATGAGACAGGGTGTGCTCCAGTAGAAGTCCTTCCGCTGTTCGCTTGCCTAGTTTGGTCAGCATTAATTTAAAAAATTTCATCAGCCGACTTTCCAACTTTGCTTCATGTCTTAGGATATGCAATTGAATTATCCAGTCCATGATGGCGTCGCTGGAATTGAATTCTGTTTTGTTTTTCGATTCAACGAAATAGGTTGTGTCTGTTATGGCTTCTATTTTGATTTCCAGATCTGCTGGATAGCGGAATTTGAAAATATCTGCTCTGCATGCGAAAGCTAGTGTTAAATCTTCTGCATAATTGTATTTCTTGCCTGCAATCCTTATGACACCATTTTTTACTGTTATTTCTATTTCTTCCTCGGCTTGAGGCCTTTCTAGTGGAACTATTTCGGAGGAGTTAAGGGATATCGGCTTTCCTCTCATGGATCGATCGTAGTGCTTAGTATTCATTGACGTGTCGGCTTGTTCTTTTTGTTACACCACTTTGTAAGTGATTTTCTTATTGGCATTTTCTCGCTATGTATGAACTGATGGTGCTGGATTATTCGTGTTTAATGTCTTTTATAGCACGATGTGGCTTCTTGGTGTTGTCTGTCCTTGTGATATTTGCTCTCTTCGAGGTGAGATATGACACACTGCGTCGGTGCGATAATGATGCTGCATTCGTACGTACTAAATCCATAGCGTTTTTTCGAGCCTGATGTTGCGGAGTGTTTCCATGTGCTCTTCCGTTAGTGCTTGTGCTTCGTGCTCTTGACCAGTCAGTGAAAGGTGGGATGCGCGTTGGAGGCACCATGCATTGATTTCGCGAAGCATCTTGTTTCTAAGCTGATCGCTGTTGCTCATCTTTTTGAGATGCTGCTCTGTTTATTCTCCGTTCTCTGATTGATTTGTGATGAATTTATTTGCTTTTGCTTGTTTCATATCGTTTCTTGTGTTGTGATTATTTGCCTTTCTTTTTTCGATTTCCTTTGTTCATTTTTGCTGTTTGTGTTGATCTTTTGATGCCAGGTTAACCTGCTGGCATGAGAATCGTTCTCATTGATTTCAGCGATTTTTGTGAGCTGATCCGTTTTTTTGGAATCTTTTGTTGATTGTGTCTATAAGTAAGTTAGTTGATTTTTTGTCATGGCTCTTACTACTCCTTGTGCCTGCCCTCGTTGTACCTGTGAGGTGCAAGCTTCTAGAGCCGTTTTGCGCGATGGACAGAGTTTTTGTTCTGAGGCCTGTGCTAAGGGCCACCCCAACCACGAGCCCTGTCATGGTTCTGGCTCCTGTGGTTGTACCTGCGCTGAGTGAGCCTATGGGGTTGATTCACCCCTCTTTTGTTCGGGCTTGCCTGAGCAGCATCGACAGCCCAGAAACGGTCACTACAAGGGTTAGAGCTCCTAGCAGGATTGGGTACACGGGTTGAAGGTTGATCCATCCGAACTGTCCCGTGTGCAGCTTGATCAGCCAGAACGCGTCAATGTTCTGCTCCAGCAGCAGGCTGTAGAGGGAGCCGGTTCCAGCGGTGATTAGCAGCGGCGCTGCGGTGATTGGCACCAGCCAGCGATGGATGCGCCGCGCCCGTCGACTGTTTGTGCCTGAGGGCTTCATTGCTTGCGGAGTTGCCGGTGAAGCTCCCGTTCATCAGCGCAAGGCATCCAGCGTCCGTTGTTCTCGTGAACGGTGGTGCAACCGATCTCAGCGGCGCGTTGCTGGGCCTCGGCTTCGGTGGCGTAGAGCCCCTTGCCGTGGGCTAATCCCGGCGTTTGGTTCATCAAGATACTCAAGACACAGACAACAAGAGCCGTTAACGGTCGGATCGCGCGCATGGGGTCAGAAGCCTTCGCAGTGTTCGACCGCTTTTAAATAGTTCATTTTGCCGGGAGCAGTGTCTCCCTTGGGGTTGATGCTGGCCCTCATGGCGATCTGTGCATCGATGCAGCGGTTGTAGCGATGGTTTTTGACCGCTTGCGGAATCGATAGAACAGCGATGCTGAGGAGGCTGAGGCTGCTGACCGCCGCCAGTACGGGGTAGGCGTGGGCTCGCACCATCTCGCGAGCCGTGAGCTGTTGTTGGCTGTGATCGACCATGCGTCGCTTGTGTTCTGCTCCAGCGTATGGACAGCCTTGTGCCGTGAGTGGTCTTGAGCAATAGGCCTGTCAGCCAAAACCCCGCCCCGCTGCATGGGCGGGTTCTCCCGCACTTCGAAACTCGATGTGATCCGTCGCGGGGTCGTAGAGGGTGTAGTGCCTCCCCCCGCCAACGCCGATCACGCTTCGCTTGGGCACAGCCTGTTCGCTTTGTTGCTCACCGGCATGGTCTTTGACGTGGGATTGGATGGATCCACCGCAGAGCTCCAGCTGGAACTGTCGTCGGCAGCGTGCCGTGAACAGACGGTTCACATCCAGCCGCGTCAGCCGATCCAGCAGCACCAGGGCTGAGGTGTCTTCCGTCAGCCGGTCGCCGACGTCAGCGGAGCTGCCATGAATCAAGGCGCAGTCGAGTTCGATGAAGCCGAACTGCAGCGATGCCAACCAGTTGAGATGGTCGGCGTCCACCGCAGCAAGAAGATCGCCGACGGCAGCCTCGCCCTGTTCTTCCCTGAGGCTCTCCGCCTTCCGCTCTCCGCGGTATCCGCACTCCGCCAGGAGCTGCTCTTCCCACCAGCCGTAGATGCACTCGGGCTGAAGATCAGCGCGCTGCGGTTGTCTGAGCCGCTCGAGCAGCGCATTGCAGCTGCGTTGTGATCCGATCAGATCACCAAGCACAAAGAGGCTGGCAACACCCCGCTGTTGCTTCAACTCCTTCTGGATCTGCTCGTAGAGGTCCAGGTCTCCTTGGAGACCACTCACCAGGGCCCAGCGTTCCATCAGCGCTCACACACGTGGCTGGCGTCTTCAGCCCGCTCTGCGTATTCGAAGCCGTGGCTGAGCCTCCAGGCAAACACTTCCGGTAAGCCCGCATCAACGATGGCCTGACAGGTTTTGGCCACGTCGTAGTCGACCTCTCGGATCGTCACTTCCCCGGTGCTGTCGTTATGGATGACGTAAGTGGCTTTGGTGCTCCCATGGCGCGGTTCCCCCACAGAACCAGCGTTAACGATCCGCCGCATCGGCAGTTCCAGCTCCTGTTCTGTTGGTGCGCCTTGATCGCGTTGTTGCACCTTCACCCGAATTGATCCCTGCTGTAGTTCGCGCACATAGGGCTGGTGGGTGTGGCCGCAGAACAAGGTTTCCGCTCCTGCTGTTTCCACCCGTTCAAGGGCCGCAAAAGCATTCATGTCAGGCAACAGATATTCGTGCTGACTGTTCGGACTGCCATGCACAAACAGCAACTTGTCGCGCCGCAGTGTCATTGGAAGTTCAGCCAGAAAGGCTTTGTTCTCCTCGCTCAGCAGCTCGGCCGTCCAGTGATGGGCGCGATGACCCCGTCGTTCCGCCAGCTGGGAGGGATAGCTGCATTCACAGGCATTCAGACCGTCAATGATGTCCTCGTCCCAGCACCCCTGGCAGCTGGGAATCCCGCGCTGACGCACCAGGTCCACCACTTCATTGGGCTGGGGTCCGTAGCCCACAAGGTCGCCAAGGCAGGTGATGGTTTCGATGCCCTGGGAGTCAATGTCGTTCAGCACGGCCTCCACGGCGGCCAGGTTGGCGTGCAAACAGGAGATGACGGCGTGGTTCATGTCAATCAGCCTTGCGATGGGGGTTGGTGTTGCTGGAGCTGTTGTTGCTGCATGGCGAGTACGTCATCCGCGAGCAGGCAGTCATTGATGGTGGCTTGAATACCGTCCGGGTTGAGTGCCTTTCCCTGAACAACGAGCTCTGAGGTGCGACTCGGGCGACCATGCGGCGGTGATGTGGTGTCCAGGGGCAGGAACTGGGATGACTGCTGGCTCACCATCCAATTGCAGAAGAACGCTCGCCCGTCAGGACAATTCATCAGGCCTTTGGCGCGGTACACATCGCCGTAGGCACCGTTGACGAGTTCAAACCAGAAGCTGCTCAGGCTGTTGGGATCCCAGACACAGCCCAAGAGAGAGGTGTGCCAGGCCTCGAGCTTGCTGAACTCCAAGGTGTCCTGTGCAGGCAATTCAGGGTCTCGCCCGAAGTGCAGAACTTGGTCGGGCAGCAGCTGCAAGGCCTCCAGTTTGGAGCGAACCTTGCCTCCGAGGCCCTCAATGCCCTCCTCTCTGGGGTGGTGGAACTGCTGCACTTCGATCAGGGTCAGTGCATCGTTGTCCTGCTTCAGTTCCGCAGCATTGGATGGCGTCGGCTCGTGAAGTCTGGGGACCTGGTCCTTGAGCCAGGTCAGGTCGATCCCATGGTCTGCCCCCTGCTCCAGCCCCGCTTCGTTGTCCCCCTCCAGTCGCAGATAGGCGCAGGGGCCTGGATGCTCCTGAAGCCTTTGGAGCGCCCAGGTTGTTTTCCCGCACCCTGGGGGGCCTGAAATCAGGCACACCTGGCCCATCACACCCCCTTGAGGCTCGAGAATCGTTCTCATTATGGTTCGTCGGCACTCTCCTGTCCCTCCCCGATCGAGCCACTGGACGCCTGGCTTGGTATCGCTTGCTATGGGCGTCGTCTCCGTCTCTCGCTAGGGTCAACCAATCCCGGTTTTGACCTATGCAGGCCCTTGAGTTCCTCGCTCTCGTGCTGGTGAACTTGGCTCTTGTTGTTTATCTGTTTGAGAAAGGGTTCAACGTCTGGAGGGAGAAGCGCCGCCTGGGTCGACTTGTCAATCAACATCCCGAGATGAAGGGAGTTCATCCCGAGGAAGATGGTCTGTTTGTGTTTGAAAGCGATGATTCCCTCAAGCTGCTGGTGCTTGAGAATGATCAACCTGGAGCGGATGAACCGTTTTATGTGACTGAAGAGGATCTTGAAGAGGATTGAACGCAACCTCTTGATGGTGTTTTGGAGGGTGATTGAGTGGTGCAGGAATGGAATGACGAATTCATCACTCAAGCTCAACATGAGCTCAATGCCGTGGTTGCCGACTGGAAATATGACTACGGCGTCAGCGATCGCGACTGTTCGGCCATGTTGCTGTGGATGCTGATCAAACTCAATCCAGACATCACGATTGATGCCGGACTGCTTGATCATTAAGGAGCCCGATCGGGTTGCGGACTGTTTGACCCATTGTTAAGTGGAATCACCGATGCCGTTTGGTTCCTGGCGATACACACTAAAGGGGTACCCCCGCTCAGAACAGGGGACTCTGCGTCGAACCTGGGGAGGGAATAGGGGACCCTCCCTTTTTTGTGCGTGGCCTGTGATCGCTTTGCTCCGTGATCAGACAACAACAGGCGGACGCTCGGTTGGTTGTGGCTAAACAGTCGTGGTGCTGGAGAGACGAATGTGTCGCTCACCGTTGCCAGTGCAGTTGTTGCTTTGCTGCGGGAATGCTTCGGCTCAAGCTCAGCGCATTGCTGAGACCCAGGACCATGCTGCACCCTGTTGGTCCGCAGACCCGATAGACGTGATTCCCGATGGATTCAACCGTTCCGTTGCCTTGAACGGGATACGGCAGATTCAGGATCTCGGCCATGGGATCGTCCTTGACGTTGGAGCTGTCCTAGGGATCCGCCGTTGGACCCGAATGCGACCTCTGATACAGATTTGCCTTTCTTTGTGTCTCTCATTCTTTCTTAGGGTCGTGAACAGCTTTGGGTCGCCATCCGATGCGGCCAACGCAGTCCCTTTAACGTGATGTGACCGTGAGGTTCCGATGAAGGTTCTGCAATCCGTTCTGGCGTTGCTGTTTGTGGTGGTGCTGGGTTGTGCAACAACCTCAACGGCGTTTGCCGCAACGATTGAGGAGTCAGCCAGCGGAGATCTGATCGCCACGCTGGAAAAGGCGCGGGATGTGCGCGAGCAGGCGGACTTCAAGATCCGTGAAAACCTCAAACTGATGGCGTCCAGTTGTCTCTATATGAGTGATTCGTTGAAGGAGTTGATGGCTCTGGAGAATCAGTTTGAAGACCGCCAGATCGACGATTTCACGGTGGGAATGGCGGACGCCGTTGAACTGGAATTGCTCGATGAGGAGTCTCGGAAGATCAAAGCCCTTTACCGCAGGTCCCACTGTGATGATCCGATCATCCTGAGGGAACAATTGCGGCAGGCCGATCAACATCGCAAGTCCTGAGCATCAGCCGCCTGCCGTTCCCTGTGATGGAGGGTGCGGCGGGGCTCAGGGCACCTGGGGCGGTGCAGATGGAGTGCCTTCGCAGGGGACAACCCGCTGAAAGCAGGGCTTGTGTGGCTGCGAACTGATTAACCTGAACCACCGCGCGTGGCTGATGACCATTCCCTTCGGCACGCCAGAGCCTTCTGACGGTCTGCTGAACAAGTCGGTGTCGTCCACACGACTGCGCTCCTGGTTGAATACACGTCTCCGCCAGCTCGCCTCGGGTCAGCGGATTCAGGATGCACGTGCCTTGCGCAGCGAATTTCTACTGGAGTGATCGTTCAGCGATCAACCCAGCTCGAGGCAGGCCAGGCCATAAACGTTGCGGTCGTGGCCCTGGGGCATCACGCCCCTATACATCCGCACCGTTGAGGCCATGGGTTTGAAGCCCCTGGCGCTGAGGATGGATTTCGCGCTCGGGTTGTGGCCGGGGGTGTCGATCAGCACGACACCACTGTGGTGGTCCAAGGCGTTGTTCAGCAACAGTGAGGCCATGCCGGGATCTTCGGCGAGCCATGGGCCCACCCGCCATCCCTCGCCGATCGGCAGCAGGCAGGGCCGAATGCGCACGTAGCCATGGCATTCCCCCTCGGCATCCCTGGCCACAAACACATGTCCTGACCTATGGCGAAGCCATAGGTCAAGGAAATGGGGCCGTGGGCTGATCTCATGACGTTCGTCGTAACGCTGAATCGCCTCGAGGGACACCTCGCTCAGGGGAACGACGGCAATGTCGCTGCGTTGGCTCGGGCTTGAGACCTGCGATGGATGATCGCTCCGGCACAACATCTGCTGGCGTTTGGTGATGCAGTCCTTCTGAAATCCGGCTTTTTCGTAGAAGTCCATCATCTGCACAGCTGCTTCAAGCCCGATGCACTGCACGCTGCTGAGGGTCTTCAAGGCGTGTTGCCAGAGGTGCCGGCCGATTCCCTGGCCCCGATGCTCCGGCTTCACCACGAACAGGCCGATGAAGGCGTAGGCGGGGGTGTAAGTCACCGCTGCGATGCAGCCCACCGGCGCGTTGTCCTGCCATGCCAACCAGATCCCCTGGCGATCGGTGTTGGCGTAGATCTCAATATCGCCGACTCCCGGCGCGAAATCCTGCTCACGGGCCAGGTCCGTGACGACGTCGAGGTCGGATGGGGTGAAGGGTTTGATCTCCAGCATCGGCAGCCCAACCCATCCCGTTTGCGCTCAACTCCGTCTTAACGCCTTCGGACGTTGATCTCCATCCCCCTCAGGGTCTGACCGTTGCCACCCAGGGGAGATCCGAACGGTTGCGGGCGGTCCTCCTCTTCCCGGTCCTGCCGTCCCGAGGCGAAGCTGAAGCGGGACGGATGTTCATGTGGGGACCAATCCCTGAGGCCCACCCCTCAGGGGTTTTTTATGACTTCTAGGTTCTGACCGTCGTCGGTCATTCTCTCTCGACCCATAGTTCAGATTTGCAAGTTCGCATGCTTAAGGATGAGATGTTTCGCATTACCAGGACTAAGTATTGGGCCCGCGCAAGGTCAATCCACTGGTTCCGCTTCGCCGTTGTTTTTCCTTGCTCTTGAAGGAAGGTTTCTAGGTGAACCGTCTCATGGTTCAAGCAAGTTGTCCGCCGTTCAGCCCTCTCAACTGCTGGGGGTTCTATTGCGCCAAGTCGAGGAGTATCTTGGCAATACCTGGCGAAATGAGAAGCGTTATGATTGGAAGTTCAGTAGAAAATGCTTCTTTTAAGTACGGCTTGCGATGCGCCGCTAGCAGGCCCAGCATCACCAGATAGGTTGGTACCCAAAACTTTATAAAGCCCCATGTCGAAAATTTGCTGGCGATTTGAGTTGGGCAGGCTCAAGCATGAGTAACAGCTTGATGTTTGATTTTACCCTTCCTTTCCCAGCAGTTCCCGTAGCTTTGAAGCGGCATTGATCAGGTGCTTGGCTTCTCTTCTGCTGGTGGTTTCTTCTGCTCTTTGAAGCAGGCCCGCCATCGCTTGATTCAACTGGTCATCTGTTTGTTGGTAGTTCATTTTTAATTCCGCGTTTCAGCAAATGTTCTTTTGTTGGCTTCGTGATGGGGTGCGTTTTGATGCCACCAAAGCTAGCTCTTCTATCGTTTTAAGGGTGGTTTTTGCTGTGTATGCGCAAAGGCTCATTTGTTGTATTAGTGAATCAGTGGCTTAAAGGGCTTGCTCCTCTAGCATTGTTTCTGACTTTCAGTTTTTTGCGGCGGTTGATGCTTTTGATTGGAGCGTTGCAAGCCTTATGGTTTGGATCGCTAGGGTTGATGTCTGTATAGTCTGCTGTTGATTGATCTATTCCTTGGGCTGCCTTTCAAGCTTTTGCTTTTGAGGATGTTTGTCAGCATTCCTCAGGTATGTGTTTTAGGAGCTGGAGGTTGTACCGATCGTGCGGCTCCCGGCGAGTGTTTAAAGCGGCGTCAAATCATTGCCGTGAATTGGTTGAACGTGGCTGGGGCAATGTGTGTTGACGAAGACATAACCGATTTGACAGCGCAACCCCGCCATTGCTGACGGGGTCAAGGAGTTGGCGCAGATTTTCGCTTAGTCCTCCATGTTCATGCAGGTTTCAGAGAAAGCCATGCAAGTCACCCCAGTCATCAAGTTCGGGAGGCGGATTGGAAGCGCAGGCATGACATGGCTAGGTTGCACATAAGGGCGAGGCATGATCGGTCTCACCCCAAGAGCGTCGCGGCAGCTTTTGGGCAACACGTTGTAGAGGCCTTTTTCCTTTCTTGCTGCGCAGAGCTCGGCCCAGTCGCTTCGCTTCATGCAGGCTGGCAACAAAGCCATGCATGTAGGACCCTCGTGGTCATCCGGCAGGAAGTGTGTTCCAGGATCAGCGTAGACATGGCTACGGGAGCTGATTGCATCTTGGCAACTCTTGGGCCATGGGTGGTGCATCGGGTAGGTCGATCGGCAGTGGTTGGCCCACTGTTGTTTGGTCATGCACCCGGGCTTCAAGGCGCGGCAGGCAGGTCCGCGATAACCCTCTGGTAAGAACCGGGTGGTGCCAGTGGCGTGGGCCTGATCCGCTGGAGCGAGCAGCAGCAAAGCCTGAAAGGGAAGCACAACCAGAAGATGTCTTGGTGCCATGGTTTGCGTTGGGTGTTTGGACTGCGTTGTCGGGCGGATCGTTGGGCTGTGCCTTCCCGATATCAACACGATCGATGCGTTCAGTCGGTCAGTTGATGACCCCAGACAAAGCTGCATGTGAGCTGGATCACACCCCAGCAGTTGTATTCAACTGGCCTGCTCTGTAGGCAGCTCAGTTGAGTGATGTCGTCTTTGAGAAGTATTTGCTTAGAAGCTCACGCCCAGGTGCTAACCCACAAGCCTGTCCTCTTCTTCCGTGATCAGGAACGTGTCTGGCCAGTCGAGCAGGAGCTTCACCACCAAGTGCTCACTGAGGCCTTTCACTCCCCTGGACAGTCATTGCTTCATAACGACAGGGTTGCTTGCATGGAGTTCTGCTCAGTGTGAAGCCTTGATTCGTGGCAGACCATTCACATCTTTGTTCGCCTCATAAATGCTTGGATTAATATTTCTTATTCCAGCATTTGTTGTTTTTGGATTGGGATTTCTTCTCTCAATCGTCGCTCTTTGCTTTTTGGGGCGAATTGGACCATGTCGAGTCACGAGTGATTCGACTTGCTTCCTGATGATTGTTTTAGGTGTTTTCGTCTGGTTGGTATTGGTTTCATCAATCCCCATTGGAAACCTTCTGCGAAACTACGAAGAGGCGTTTCAAGGACTTTTACGATCTTCATTCCTGGTTGGATTGACACCCATAGCTGCACTTCCTGCACTTATGCTTTATGGGCCTGGAAAAAGTGATGCTTGTCAGCGGTTCATGCCGCTTGCGTGTTGTTCTGATTCCAGTCAAAGCAGCGATGGAGTGCACTTTCGGGGGAGGCTTGTTTCATAGCAAGACATCAGGCTCCTCTTCAATAAAAATTTTTCTCCAATTTGTTTTCAAGGCCGACCAGATCGCGCCAGCACAAGTACCACTTCAGAATAATCAGCTGCCCTTAGATGTCTCGCTGTCGGTAACACCTCCTTCTGCCAGATAAGGGAAGATTTTTTACTGGATTGGGTCGAAAAGCTGCTCGCCGGTCGTGCTGTACATCAATTTCCCAGGATGGGTGCAACTCCCGGTCTGAAAGCCTTGTCCGCAAGGGGTTTTCGCTGTGATGGCCAGGCGTCAGCCAGCGCGAGGGATCAGGGCAGGGCCAGAGCTGTTCCCTCGCGGCGTGGATCAGCCGCCCCCTCCCAGACACCATTGAACCTTTGCACCAAAGCGGTGCCGCTGCCGATGCTTTGACGCCGCAGTGTCGCCTCTGTTGTGATCCGCCCCATAGGGATCGGCCACGGCAACGGAGGGTCGTTTTCCAGAACCAACATGCTGCCCCGCCGGGACAGATGGGGCAGGGCCACCGCCCGAGCTGGTGTTTCGTTCCAGGCCAGTGACGCCAGCAGCACACGGCTGAGCAGATGGGGGATGCTGCGGCCGCCGGGGCTGCCGAGGGCCAGCACCGGTTGGCCGTTGTGAAACACCAGCGTCGGTGCCATGGATGACATCGGTCTCCGTCCAGGCAAGCGGCGGTTCGCCACCGGTTTGCCGCCAAGGCTGGGCCTGAAGGAGAAGTCGGTGAGCTGATTGTTCATCACCATGCCGGCCACCAGGTGGCGACTCCCGAAGATCGTCTCCACCGAGGAGGTATAGGAGACGATGTTGCCGTCGCCGTCCACGATCGTGATCTGGCTGGTGCCCTGCTCGATGCTCTGATCCGGTTTGCCAAACGGATACCTCTCGATTCCTGGGGGTAGCCCGGGTGCTGGCCCTGCGCCATCGGTATGCTGCAGCGCTCTGGCTCGGGTCGTGATGTAAGCGGGATCCAGCAGGGCTGCGGTAGGGACCGCTCCATCGCGAGGGTCGTGCACCCAGTAGAGGCGGTCGGTATCGGCCCAGGCCTGGGTGCGGGCCAGCAGCGTCCAGATCTGCGGCTCGCCAGCGCTGGTGCCGAGCAGGTTGGTGCTCTGATTGAGCAGGGCCAGCGTTTGCAGAAGGGCCAGCCCGCCACTGCTGGGGGGTGGCATGGTGCAGATCCGATGTTGCAACTGTTGGCTGCAGAGGGGGGCGCGCCGGACCACGGCATAGCTGGCGAGATCGTCGGGGCTCCAGCCTCGGAAGTTGGGCTCGTTGGTTTGCAGGGCGTTGATCCGGCGAAGGATTTGCTGCGCTAACGGGCCTTGATAGAAGGCCCTGCCACCGCCGTTGGCCAGCAGCTGGAGGGTCCGGCCCAGGGCGGGGTTGCGGAAGGGTTGATCCGCAGGAGGTGGATTGCCGCCGGGCAGGTAGAGCGCCTGAAATTCAGGGCTGTGGCTGACGCCGAAACGCTGGGCGAGACGAATGGAGCGCAGCAACCGCGGGCTGGGCCGGAAGCCGGAATTGGCCAGCCGGATCGCCGGTTGCAGGGTTCGGGCCCAGGGCAGATTGCCGTGGGTTTGATGGGCGTCCCAGAGCAGGGCCACAGTGCCCGGAATTCCGATGGCGGTGGCCTGGGTGGTGGCCTGCTGCCAGGGCAGGGGATCACCGGAGGTGTCGATCAGGTCGTCAGGCCGGCTGCGTTCGGGCGCCATTTCACGGCCATCCAGCACCTCAAGGTGGCGCTGTTCTTCATCCCAGTAAAGGAGAAAACCCCCGCCAGCGAGTCCGGAACTCTGCGGTTCGACCACCGCCAGCACCGCCTGCGCCGTGATCAGGGCATCGATGGCGTTGCCACCGTCCTTCAGAACCGTCAGGGCCGCCCTGCTGGCCAGGGGATTGGCGGTCACCACAACCGCTGATCCCCTGGCCGTGGAGATGCCCGTGCGGCGAGGGTCGGTCGATTCCGGATCATCGCGGCTGATCGGTGCCGCCATGACTGGGCTGCAGCTGCAGAGGCTCAACGCCAGCAGCAGCGATCTGAGCAGAGGGAATTGGCGCCGCACGCAGAGACGTTGGTGTCCGCCACCAGCTTGGCTGCAGCGGTTCAGGGCGTTGGCTTCAGCAACGTCTCGAGATAAGGCTTGAGCTGAAACACCCGTTCATTGCGGTAGGTGATGTCGGCGATATGCCATTGGCCTGCCCCGTCGTGTTTCAGTTGGTACACCAAGCGGCGCGGTGTTCCGCTGGCTGGGTTCCGCAGACCCGCCTGCACGTCCACCGCCGCTTGGATGCTGTTCCCCTGAGCTTCGCTGCAGCCGGTAACGGCCGCCCCGAAGGTCCGGACCTGGGTGTTGCTGAAGACGTCGAAGTCGAGGTATCGACCATCCTGTGCCGGGGTGAGTTGCCGGGCCTTCAGCAGCAGGTTGAAGAGCTCGGGCGTGAAGCGGTCGCTCTGGCTGGCCAGCCCAGCAGCTGGGCTGTTCGGTTGGGCCATGCGCTGCAACTGCCAGCGGTAGAGGCCATCAAGCTGATGGCGTACACCCTTCGGACAGGTCAAGTTCAGTGGTGATGCGGCTGCTGGAGCATCAACGGCGACCAGGCTGGCAGCGAGCAGCGGCAGCACGGCGGCAATTCGGCTGACAGCATTCTTTTGTCTTGTGATGTGTGCAGGAACCATTGCAAAAAAAAGAGCCGGCCCCTCAGCCCGCTCCTGCTAGACGCATTGAAGGCCTCCAAGCCTTCAACTCAACAGTGGCTCAGCTGCTCGCAGAGAGGTAGCTTCTCGAACGCTTCTCAGGTAACTCTCAGGCATGGAATTGGGGCCTGTGCCGATCAAGCTTGTTCTGAAGCTGAATGTCTTGACTTAAGGACTTTTTAGGACGAGATGTATCCGCAGGCCCACCTACGGGATACATCGCCATCCTGTCTAAGAACTTACAGAGAAAAGGTTCGCCAAGAGCCCATTCTTCGGGAACCAAGCGTGCATGCGGGAAGAACTTCATGCTGTGCAATCTCCCTTAACAAGGGGTGGTTGCGCAAAGTTTGAGAGGGGTCGGTCTCGCGTTGATGTGCAGGACGTTGGGCCTCATTGGGCTTCACTGGCCGCTCACAAAAAAGCCCTGCTTTTGGCAGGGCGTTAAAAGATGGCTTGTTTGGGGCTGATTGGATCAGAGGCCGAGGAATTTTGCGGGGATGCCATCGAGGCTGTTGTTTCCCAGCATCTGGAAGATGACGTTGATCAGCATGCCTCCGATGTGGAAGGCTCCGACCAGAGCCAAGCCCCGCCAGAGCTTCTCAAAGGCCGCTGGGGGCTGGTTGTTCACCCAGGTGCCGGATCCGCTGGTCATCACTTGATCGCAACTTGGATCACGCTGGCGCTAATAGGTGCAGAGGGCCAGCACTCGTTACTGAGATTCATCAGCGCAAGGGCGGCGAGCAGCGACGCCAACCTGTTTTCAGCATCGTGTTCCAGGCCTCGATGGCGTTGTGCCTGAGCATCCGCCGACGGGTCTGGGGCACAGGTGGCCTGGGCGGTATCCAGCTGTAGGTGCGCACCGCGATCCACTGGGCGTGGGCGCTGGCAGCGTCTGGCTTGAACTGCACCACTTTCTGCTGTTCAGGGCTGACCAGCCAGCCTTCGCCACCTGGCTTTGACGGCGGTTCGTGGGTGGCGCTGTAACGGGGCAAAGTGGGTGGGGCGACGACAACAGAAGACAGCTCTGCAAAGCACCTGCTGCCGGAGCGATGCCCCGGTCAAGGATGGCGAATCTCAGCTGAGGGGGTGGGCCGGATCGAGGGAGAAGCGCTCAGATCGCCGGATCACAAGGGTGATTGGGTCTTGTGAGCTTGATGCTGATGCACAGCTGCTGCAGATCAGGTGGAGCATCGATGGCGTGGAGCGTCACCGGCTCCCTGCGTTCAATCAACGCCACGGCACCACAGCAGAAGGATCAGTGTGAATTGATCCCCGTGAAGTTTTCGTCACTTTTGAAGAGGCTCGCCACCTCCCCAACCCTGTCAGGTGCTCTTAATGGCTCGAATGATTCTGATCTCGAGGGGCGACATCAAGCCCTGATCGAGGCAATGTGATCGTGCTGACTCAGGACGACGGTTCATCAACCACTGGCTTTTGATGATTTCATCTTTAGCAAGCAATTTATTGGTTAGGCAGCGCGGATCAGCGTGTTGTGCTCAGCAGCAAGGTTGGAAATATTTACCTCAATTAGGCTTGGCGGACCTTCGCGCCGTTAGGGTCATTGTTTGTATGGTTTTAGGCGATTACCGATCAGGCTGTATCCCTGCATCCCTATTTCAAGATGAAGCCTGGCTGTGAATCTTCGTTCAGAGATAGGTGTGGTCAGATGGTTTCACAGACAGGTGCAGAGAAGGGATGCATTAACTATGGAATTTCTTTTTTTGGGCAAATAGTTTTTGCCGAGAGTCGTATGTCAATGCTGAGGCAGCCTGGCTTCAACTGAACAATGTCGATGGATTGTTGAATCAGGCCTTGCAGTTTGCTGATATGTTCCGACTTGAAATTCATGGCAATTCTGAACAATTAGAGATCCTGAAAGATGTTGTTTATCCATTTCATCCTGATCTCTTCACGCTTGAAAAGGGCTGCAGGGATTAAAGACGGGATCGCCACTTAAAAGTCATGCTTGAAGCGGATCCTTTGGGCCCTACTGTTTCATATGTTGCCGGATCCCGAAGCTGGAATGATGGCGGCTCTGCCTACATCGCTTTGCCGGGTTGGAACCTCCAGCGGGTGCAGGTCAGCCATTCGGAGGTCGATCCTCCCTTCCGTCTGATCCTTGAGGGATGAGGCAGGGAGATGTTGTGGAAGGCAGCAGAAGCCGGTCATCAATACAACCGGCTTTGACATGGATTGGCGGCAGCGTGGTGGTTGTGCTGCGAGAGCGAAGCAATATGGAGTTTCACCCTCCATGGCCATGACGTGCCTTGATTTAGACGATTTCATCGGGGTTGATTCAGGCCGTTAATGGCTGTTGCTTCAGCGATAAGCGGCCGCCAGGCATCGAGTTATGAACCAGATCTTCGGCATAGCGGCGACCTGCCTGTTGGGCTTCTCGAACGCTGTTGAAGTTGCCTACAAAATCATATTCCTTCCCATCTGCGGTTGCTGCTACCGCGTAAAGTTTGTCGGCAACCTTGCTTACAGACCATCGCAAAAAGCATGAAGGGGAGTTCGTCTGGCCGTGCATACTGTCCTCCATAAATGACCGGACGAATTAAGCACTTGTCTGCTTCTGGAATTCACAAGCTTTATATATCGACAATAGGTAATTATTTTCTTTTTATTATTTGCTCATCAAAGTCTCATTTGAGGTCCAGGCACGACGTGGATCATCATCCGGCTGATGCAGCGCACTGAGTTGCTTTGCGATCAACTGGAGTTCTCCATCGTGCCCGGAGGTGAGGCTTCTGGTCTGCCTCAGAATTTATTGGCCCGTATCCAGCCAATCGTTCCAGCTTGTGCATGGCTGGAAGCCGTTTGGCTGCTTTGGTTTTGCACAATGCGGACTTGATACCAAAGTCCCCGTTGTCCTGAACGATTGCGTATCACGGTCTGCAGCAGTTCGACTGTTGAGCCAGTGGCCACAAAACCCTTGGCACGGTTTGGACATTCCTTGCTGACTGATTGCACGGAAGCTGGTGTTTGTGCTCCTGGTGTTTGTGCGCCGCAGTTGTGGAGGAACGCCGCCGACTTTGTTTTCAGTTGATGCTGGCTGTGGTCTGACGATGGGTGAGCGACTGCAACGCCATGAAGACGTGTTGTCGCCGTGAGGCCCCTAACGATTGCTTTGTGCAGGGAGTGAATCAACTGAGCCATGCTCCTGGTGATCGATCGACAGGGACGTCGTGCGCCTGACGCTTGGTTTCGGTCAGGCTCTGTGGTCAGAACTGTCTTGTGAGGGCGTTTTTGGATTGTTCTGTTGCGCGTCCTCGCCTGGTTTACAGATCAGACATCTAGGCAGGCACGCCGTCCCAACATTCGATCGTTTATGCCGTCAAGGCAATGCGCCTTAATGCCGATGACGTTGTGAGCTGGAGGAACAAAACTAGGTGCATCGAGATCGGAGGAGCCCATGACGGACGACACTCCACCCCAGCAGATCCAAGAAGCAGACTGACTTTCTGGCCCCTGCTCCAACAGTCTCAACCATGACCTGGGTTGGTCCTTTGGCGGGCACGCAATGGTCCGCCACGCCAATCGACGCTCCACTTGCACCGTCTCAGGTGCCCTCGGAGACAACGACCCGATACCTCGAGCCCATGGCCCCAGGGCGCCTCGAGCCAGACGCTTCGACCCTCTCTCTTCTCTAAAGCGATGGGTTGAACCATGCACAAACGAGCGAGCTAGGCCGTCTTTCCATCGGGAAGGGCGGCCTTCCTCTTTGGTGTGATAAGTCGCTTCAGGATCTCTGGCATTCGATTTCAACGGAGCTGTTCTCAACACAGTGGCTTGACTGGCGTTGCTTGTCAGGTTCTCTTAAGGATTGAGGGCCGCAGCTTCCAGTCACTTGCGCGATATTGGCTTGACGCGAATGGGCCGTAAGACCACGACGCGAGATCTGAATAACAGGAGCATTCCAATGAGCAGACGAGGACTTCATCCCCTTTTGATGGGGTTGGACAAGCCCGGGCGCCAACCGGTTGAGCCGCCGAAGCAAAGTGACTTATCTGGCAATGAATCCGCTCAGCGCAAGCGCTTCATCCGGTCCGAGGATGAAAGCTCAGGCAACCAGCAGGCTGCTTGATCATCCATAACACTGGCGATCAGAGCGAGGCTAGGTCTATTTCCATCTTCACGACCCTCTAACCGTTCTTCCTGTGTGAAGAGCGGTTTTTCTTTGTGTAAAGGAATGAGTTAAGTACCTATTGATTCTGCGGGTGAGGGGAGTAGAGATAAGTCAGCGACAAGGAGAGAGATGGTCACGATCTGTTCAAGTTTTTTCGATCTATGGTTCCCGCTCAACGCATCTGACAAGACTCAGCCAAAGCAGGCTGATGAACCCATGCATGCGATGAAATCTCAGCACGATATGTACTGGGATGAGCGTTGTGGCAAGTCCCCCACTGCGCCGGGATGCAAGATCTACGGCGACTGAGTTCAGCGCAGTTGCGTTGAGCCAAACGAGGTAATTCAAGGAATTGCCTTCTGAGCAAATAACACCCCTCGGTTGTCTTACTTCGGGTTGTTGTTTGCTCTCTTGGAGGTCTCATCGTCTGCCACCGATACAACTACAAGGGGCGCTAAAAGCTGATCTTTGATCAGGAAAGCACCATGTTGTTGCTTTTTGTCGTGCCTCGAAGCCCTTGGATTGGCGTTAAAACGCTGATCAACATTCCGGTGCGAAATCTCATGAAAGATAAAATTGTCGTTCTCGACACGAATGTGCTACTTCACGATCCTGAAGCTCCACATCGCTTTGGAGATCTGCGGGTTGTGATCCCCATGCAGGTGGTCGAAGAAATTGACCGCTTCAAAAAAGATCATTCTGAAAAAGGCCGGAACGCTCGGCGGATTTCAAGGCTTCTCGATTCCTATCGAGCTCGTGGAAGTCTTGCTGACGGTGTTCCTATTGAGGGTACGAACAACGGCCTGCTTCAGGTGGTTTTCTGTCAGGCCCAAGCCCTCAACGCCTTACCAGCAGAGCTTCAGGGCGGCGGCGGCGACAACAACATCCTTGCCGTGGCTCTGGAGCAGATGCGGTGCAGTGGGCTGAAACAGCCCCCAGAAGTTGTGCTGATCAGCAAAGACATCAACCTGAGAATCAAGGCCGATGCGGTGGGACTGAAAGCTGAGGACTACGTCAACGACAAGGTTTCGATTGAAGATCTCTATTCAGGTTTCCGTGAAATCAGCACCGATGCGGAGACGATCAAGATCCTGCATGACCAGGATGAGCTGCCTGTGGAGGCTGTCACCGATCCCGACCGGCAGCATCTCCAGGCCAATGAAGGCGTTGTACTGGTGGATCAGCACAACAACAGCCATACCCTGCTAGCCCGGCACCACCCCAACAGCAACACGATCAAACCGCTGCAATGGCTGAATCGAGCCCATTTGGGCCGCATCAAAGCGAGAAACCGTGAACAGAGCTTCGCGCTGGATCTGCTGCTCGATCCATTCGTCGCGCTGGTGACCCTGGTGGGCAAGGCAGGCACAGGCAAAACGCTTCTGGCCATCGCTGCTGGTTTGCACCAGGTGGCCGATACCCATCACTACGCTCGTCTTCTGGTGACGCGTCCGCCAATCTCCCTCGGCAACGACATCGGCTATCTCCCCGGCACTCTTGAGGAAAAACTCGGCCCCTGGATGAAGCCGATCATTGACAACATTGACTTCATCACCGGTTCATCCACTCGCGAGGACTTTGAGCAGACGAAGAAGCAGCGGCACCGCGAACCACGCAACGCCTGGGCCGACCTGCAAGGCATGGGCTTGTTGGAGGTTGAAGCGATCAACACCATCCGCGGCCGATCCATTCCCAATCAGTTCCTGGTGGTGGATGAGGCGCAGAACCTGACACCCCTTGAAGTGAAGACGATCGTCACGCGGGTGGGCGAAGGAACCAAGGTTGTTTTCACCGGTGATCCATATCAAATCGACAACCCCTATGTGGATGCCGACAGCAATGGGCTCACCTGGCTCGTGGACAAACTCAAAGGTCAGCCCCTGGTGGGACACATGACCCTTACGAAAGGCGAGCGCAGTGAACTGGCTGAATTGGCGGCCAACATCCTCTGAGGCAAGACGACACAGCCGAAAACAATGAAAATTGGACACATGACTCGATTTACAGCAACTTCAACACCTGAGCACGTCAATCTGGATGCCATTCTGAATTCCCCCACTTACACAATTGCTCATGAAGATCAAGACTTGTTGAACAGCAACGAAATGCGTGGTGTACGCATGCTGCTTGAAATCACCAAGCCGGATCTGCATCTCGACATGGCCGGGATTGAATCGACGATCATTGTTTTTGGTGGTGCCAGGATCGTCGACAAAGCCACAGCTGCAGCGAAGCTGGTAAAAGCCAAGAAGTGCCTGAGCGAAGATCCTGATTCTCCAACTCTGAAAAGAGCATTAACCCATGCCAAACATTTGTTGCACCTGTCTCGTTTTTATGAGGCAGCCCGACACTTCGCTTATCTGGCTTCCCAGCACGGGCGGTGCACTAAGGGACAAAGCCATGGCTGCTCATCCCATGTGATCGTGACTGGTGGTGGGCCGGGAATCATGGAAGCTGCCAACCGTGGTGCCTTTGAGGCCGGCTGTCGCTCGATCGGGCTGAATATTACGCTTCCATTTGAGCAACATCCCAATCCCTACATCACCCCCGATCTTTGTTTCAAGTTCAATTACTTCTCTCTTCGCAAATTCCATTTTGTGATGCGCTCCGTTGGAGCCATTTTGTTCCCAGGTGGTTTCGGCACCCTTGATGAATTGTTTGAGCTGCTGACCTTGAGGCAAGTGGGCACCAAGGGAAGCATGCCCATTGTCCTCTTTGGAACAGATTTCTGGACCAAGCTTGTCGACTTTGAGGTCCTCGCTGAGATGGGATTGATCGCAGACGATGACCTCGACCTGATTCATTTTTCGGATACTGCAGAAGAGGCCTGGGAGTTCATCCGTCGTTGTACCTGTGCCGAGCCTGAGGACAGCTGACGAGGACGAGATGAAAATTGATGTTCTCGGAATGTTGATCAGAACATCGACATTGCCTTGATCTTCCCCAGCTTCAATTGGTTGAGACCATAGTGAGGAGTCCGGGAAGATCTGGCGAGCTTTATTGAGCGTGAACATCCAGGACGGCGGGATGCGCTTGATCAGTCCGCGCCTCAAGCGAGATTCAGCACCCTCAAGCCGGATGACACTCCTACATCCCGCTGCTGAGCGGGGTTCAGCTTTTACTTATCCAGGGTTTGGTTCTGACTCCGCTGGGCCTTCTGGGCCAGATCAAGCACTACAGGATCACAACTTGGGCTGAACTTCGCAAGCCTGCTTGCGGAACAGGCCTCCGAGGTAGTGCTGTACAACGGCGCGCTCCTGGCAGCCCTGCTGAAAGAGGAAGCCAGCAATGGCTGCCTGAACGAGGCGGTACTGGTCCCAGTGCGGATGCTGGTCAATGAAAACGCCCATCGCACGGTGCAGATCCTCCGGTAGCTGGTTTTCCACACTCACGTGAACTGGCATCGCATCAGGTGTCTCGTTCAACTCGCCCCATTGCTGTCAACCCATCCATAAGGCCATGTGGGGGAGGTCGATGTCAAAAACATGGATTCGCTTCGCTTTGCTCGGGCGCCAAGCTGAGAATCATTGCTGTCACTGGGTTTTATCCCTTTGGATGTGCCCGTCGATACAGCATCGAGCCGCCCTGGATCTGTCTGTCAAGTGGAGGACCGTTTTTCCCCGGGATGGCCTTAAGTGATGAAGGAGCCTGGCTTAGGAGCTCCCGGGTCTGTGGAAAAGTTGTGGAAATCTTGTTCTCGATGGTGGATTGATGCCTTGTTCAAGGGTGCTTATCGGTCTCCTCTGTGGCTGCAGGAATGCCAATTCCCCTTGCCAGTCGGAGCGGCTTTACCCCACGCATTGACCTGGCGTGCATCATCCATATGGCATCGATCTCTGTTGATGCCGTTGTTTCAGCCCTAGATGGAACCAGACTCGAACAGGTGGTCCATCAAGGCTGCATAGAGCTGGGTCTTCATGTTCAACAGGCAGGCTTGCTCGCTGGCATCACCACCCGGCCAGCTGTCATGAGCCTCAGCAACAACCCGGTGCAAGAGACGCAGGGCTTCAATTTCCACCGACATGGTGGTGATCATTGGATTGTCTTCCATGGCTTCTGGGTATGGAATGAACTGATTTCAGAGGCCCTGGGACTGGCGGATGATCCAGGCTGATGCGGCTTGCTGTTGTTTCCACGCCACCAGAAGCTCTTTGGCAATGTGGCGGAGAGCTGGTAGATCATCCGAGTTGTCGATTTCTCGAGAGAATTTTTCAATCTCAAATTTCTGACCCAGAGTCAAAGCAATTGGTTCCATTGTTCTTTGGCTGTGTCACCGAAACGTATCCCAAATTTTTTTGAACGGCAATTTCAATTCGTAGTGATTGCAACCGTTTCGAAGGAAGAATGATCAGCTCAATACATTGCTGTCATTACAGAACATTTCTGAATGCGACTGATCGCTTCGATCGCCAGGGCTAATGGTCCTAGAAAGTGCTGACAGGACAGGGATTAATGCATTTTTCCTGGGAAAAACATCTGGAATTGTCCCGGAATGTAGCTGTTGCTTCAGACAAAAATCAGGGCATTGCTCTGGCTCTGATGGGCATTGCCCTCACGCTTCTGATCAACGATCTTCTGGCCCATGAAATGCTCGTTACGGCCTTGCCCTCATCCAGGGACTGAATCAAAGAAAGTCGATTTCATCCGTATTGTCGTCGTCTTCTCTCGATTGGATCCACAGGGCCGAGAGCGGAAAGATGAAGCAGCCGACAATCAGAAATTCCATGGTGTGCTGAAGGTGAATCAGCACAATCAAGGAAGCCAGGAGTCAAATCTGTATCAATGGTTGATGTTTGTCTCGCATTTGGTCGCCAATGAATCAGTTTGATTCAGTTGAGCGATTGTGCTCAGTCAGCCCAATCTGAGCGAGGGCACCCCTGCAACAACAGCTGCATGAAGCACAAACAAGCTTGATGTCATCGGTTGCCTGTTGCTTTGATCAACGCCCTCAGCGTTGAGGTTGATTCAGCCCTCACTGGCTAGCGTCAGATGACTCTTTTGATGTTGGCGGGCGTGCGCAGAGGCAAGCGGATCGTTGCGTTTCTGGCTGGCCTGCTGAGCGTGTGTTTGCTCTCCGGGCTGCCGCTCTGGGCTGGTTTTCAACACCAGGAGCATCAACTCCTGGATCAGCGTTATGCCAGCTCCCAACCGGTGATTCCGCTGGAGCAGCAGCCCTTCCATGCCGAACTGGAGCGGCGGGCTGATCTCTGGCGCCACACCCCCCTCGGCCGGGTGGTGGGCGACTCACCGCAGGACACGCTGCTCAACTTCTACGCCGTGATGGCTGATGTGGGCCAGCTGATTGAAGACGTTGAGGCGTCGCATCTCAACGATCGCGGCCTGTTCTGGAATCGCCAGGCCCGCGCTGAGATGGCGGAGGTGGAGGTGCTCTTCGATGCGGCGGTGGCGTCGTTGGATGGCTCGCTCTTCCCGCTCGGTGTTCGTCCGTACCTCAAGGACGAAGCCGCGATTCAGCTCAAGCACGTTCTCGACTTCATCTTCAACAGCAGCCGGCAGGTGGTCACCATCCCCGATGCCGCCGCGATGAAGGCGATGAATGACGAACGCTCCAAAGACACCCAGTCGTGGACGCTGCCCGGATCCTCGATCGTGCTCACCAGCCAGGTGCTGGAGGATCCGGCCAACAGCAATTTCTACTTCTCAGCGGCCACGGTGGCCAACGCCTCGGCCATGTACGCCCAGGTGAGCCGTCAGGTGGAGGATCTCGGTGATCAACCCTTTTTCACCCGCAATTTCTACGCCGATTTCATCCACACTCCCGGCCGGTTGTTTCCGCCCAAGTGGTATCTGAATCTTCCGGCTGGCCTTCGCGCCGGCCTTGAAACGGAGGTCCTGTTCGGCCAGACCCTGTTCCGACTCGTGCTGTCGGTGCTGGCGATCGGTTGTCTGCTCGTGCTGCTGGCGGTGTTGTTCCGGAAGCTGATTCATTCGTTTCGATCGGATTCCGGTGAGGCGGTGGGGATCTGGTTGCGAGATTCGCTGGCCTGGACGCGGTTCCTGATCGTGCTGCCGATGGTGATCGCCACCAAGGCCGCTGAGTTGTTTGTGGATGACTACCTCAACTACACGGGCATGCCCCTGGTGGTGCTCACGGTGCTGTTCGAAGTCGCTTACTTCAGCCTGTTCGTGCTGCTGGTGTTTCTGTTTTTTGAAGCCCTGGGGCGTTCGGTGTCGGAGGGCCTGGTGCGCCTTTCCGGTCGTGAGGACGTCTGGCGCCTCTCGCGCACCAGCAACCGGGTGATGCCCACCTGCCGGATCGTGTCGGGGGTGGTGGCTGTGGCCCTGATCTACAAGCTGCTGCTGCAGCTGGGGCTCTCGCCCACCCTGGTGCTCGCCCTCTCCACGGTGCCCGGCCTGGCGATCGGCCTCGGCGCCTCGAAGCTGCTAAGCAATCTGTTCGCCGGCCTGTCGCTGCAGACCGACCGGCCGCTGCGGGTGGGGGAGTTCTGCGAGATCGGCGACAAGCGGGGCTTCCTCACCAAGATCGGCCTGCGCTCGGTGGAAATCGAAACGGTCACCGGCCGGATCACGATCCCGAATGCGGTGGCGGAAGACTGCATCGTCAACAACCTCTCTCGCCATGGACCTGTCGCCGGCGCTTCGCAGCTGCAGGGCCTGGAGCTGAGCCTGGAGCTGGACGCCGATTCCCCGTTCAGCCCGGATCAGATCGCCGATCTGCTGGCGCTTGCCCGCCGCTACGCCGACGAGCGGACCGACCTGATCAATCCATGCCTCACCGTGGAGCTGGAGCCGGGTTCACCGCAGCGGCTGCTCTGCATCGGCCTGATTCACGTCGTGAACTGGCGCGATTACATCGATCTGCAGGAGTCCCTGACGCTCGCGTTGAATCAGCTGATCTATCGGGTGGATCTCTCCCACTTCGTGCTCTCGGTGTCGTACGACACCACCGATCAGCAGTTGGCGGCGATCCCAGCGCTGGTGCAGGGGATCATTGATCGCACGGCGGGTTTCGAGCTGAAGGCCTGCCGGCTGCTCGTCATCGGAGAGTTCAGTTACGACTTCAAATGCCATCTCTTCTCGGAAGGGCTCAGCTTCATTCAGTTCAAGGATTCGATCGACTGGATCAACCGCGAGCTGTTGCGGGAGCTGGCGGTGGCGGAGATCGTGATCCCCTTCCCCACGGCAATCGAGATCAAGGGGTGATGGAGAGGGTGATTTCGTTCCGAGGCTGATTCGATGTTCGGCTCGTTCGAGACGACAGAGAGACCCGTTGCACCGGGAGCTGAAGACATCGCCCATGGCTTTCGGCTTCCTTCCTCTCTTCAGCCTCGGCCAGGGAGGAGTGTTTGCAGGTCATGGGCCAAGTGCATTGAGAGGGTGACCCTTTGGGCTGAGGTTGCCAGCAGTTCTTGTCTTGCTGCTAACGCCAGCGATGGGCATGGGCGTGATCCTTGTTTCTGGATCGGGCTCAGCCCCCTGGCAGGCCATCTCCTTCGGCCAGGACTTACGTGCTGCTTGCACATTCAAAAGGTGCTTGTGGTCGACGGGGGTCTACCTGGGCGGTCCTGAAGGCCCTTCAGAAGGCGCAGAAGCGCACATCCACCGGTGCCGCTGTCATCACTCTGTAGATGTACCGGCCCCCGCGGGGCGTATGCAGGCGTTTGCAGGCCGCCGGTTCGATCACGGCGAACTCCTCCTCCCCCGGCACCAGCAGCATCACCTCAAGGGACGGGCTGTTCGGTGCAGGTGTGGATCGATGTCGACGGTCTGCGCTCCGGCCAGTTGCAGGGTGAGGTCCACCGGCCCGCGCCCCACGAAAACCCCGCAGCTCGAGCCCGGTGCGAACTGAATCGGTACAACCGGAATGGCAGCCAGCAGCAGGGGGAAGGATCATGATCTGCTGGTTGATGCCCTCAGTCTGGCTCCGGCAGATGGGGGGATCATTCAGCGACTGATGCCGGCACCCAGATTGCAGCGGTGTCATCCCCCAGGCCAACGGTTCGGCCTTCGAGGTATTCGAGACCGATCCAGGCGCAGATCAGGCCATCGAGCATGTCTTCCACTGGCTTGAGCGACGCCAGGGTTGTCACTTCGCAGGGATCGGGGATGAACTCCGGGATGCCGCGGATGTGTTCATCCAGGCCGTCTTTGATTGCGTGGAATTGTTTGAGCAGCCGTTGTATGCGTTCACTGCGTGTCAGCTTCTCGTCTTTCCAGTACTGGCCTGAGCGGCTCACCTTGTAGGGCACGCGGTAGTCCCGCTTGAGTAAGGCCAGCAGGGCGACATGGGGATAACACTCGATCAGAGCCTGGGTTGTCTGTTTGCTGGCGTTGGTGTGAAGGATGACCCCAAGGGCGGCGAAGTCGGCGCGCAGCTGATCGGCCATGCCGCCAGGGCGTTCGGCGGATGGGCTATGAACCGCGCAGCCGCTTGGCCCGAAGCGGCTGGAGATGGCGGTGTCCGCCGCCCGTCGGCTGGTGATCGGTGTGGTGGCCAGGGGCATGTCGACTGACACGCAGCTCAGCTCTGCACCACTGATCTGTTTGGAGGCTTCGAGCAGTGCTGCTGGGTCGGGTCTGCTACCGGTGGCCTTTTGCTCTGGATCCCAGGCTTGACCTGATGCCTGTGCGATGAAAGCTTCGTAGCTGGGGGCGATGGCCAGACAGCTCCATCCTGTCGCCGTGTTCTGCACCAGGGCGATGCCGCTGGGCTGATGGGCCGTCCAGGCGGCGTCGATGCCGAGGACGCAGGGTCCGTTGCCCGGATCAGATCGGCGTGCCATCGAACTACCAGAGATTGACCAACTTCAGGCCAATGGGATCGAAGTCTGCGGTGTTGCGGGTGGCCAGTTGCCCGTCATGGGCGAGAGCCGTCGCCGCGATCACGACTCAAGGCTAGGTGCTGATGGCTTGTCGCTCCTGGATGGCAACTCCAACTCGGCGCTGCCGGAGCCGATCGCGCACGGTGTCGTCGAGCCTGCGGATCGTTAGGGTGGCCATGGTGCTGACGTTGCCAGCAGTGCTGTCATTGCTAGCAACGCTAGCGATGGGCATGGGCGGGGTCTGTCTGCGGGTCTGTTGGATCCATGCCCGGGCTGTCCCATCTCTCAAGGTCGGCACGCATTGCTGCATTTATGCCGCAGGGGCGCCGTTTTGCCGATCTGGCGGGGCAGAACGGCGAGATCGATCTGAGTGATCAGATTGATGAGGTGGTGCGGGAGATTCAGAATGGCGATTGACAGGCCGCTGTCGGTGATGACTGGCCCTCAACGCTGATGTATCTGCCTCTGTATGCCCAAATGCTGGCGGTGCCGCGTGATGTGATCACGATGGCCAGTGCCAGTGGCGATGCAGTTGCGGCACAAATGATCATGGATTCCCATGATTTTGATGTTCTGCCGGTGGCAACCGATCGTCCCGGCGGATTGATTGCCTCTTACTGGTATCGCCGAGAGCGTTCTGGCCTGCCGCAATGCTTCCCCGTGCTGGCTGAAGACATGCTTCCGGGCCAAACGCCGATCGAGGTGGCTTTGGATGTGATTCTTCGCTCCGACAAGCCTTTTGTGTTCATCCGCGATCGGCTGCGCGTGACGGGGTTGCTGGGCTTGTCAGACTTCAATGGCAACGCCTTTCGCGTTTATGTGTTCTCTCAGGTGGTGATGCTGGAAATGCTGTTGTCTCGCTTTGTGGAGCACAAGCTCGGCAACGACGTTGTGGAACAACAGATCTCCCAGCCAGGGAGGGAACAGCTTCAAAAGGATAAAGATCAGGGATTGAACTATTCACCTTGCCACTATCTCTATTTCAAGGATTTGTTGAATCTCTGCGGAGAACGCCGGCTTTATACCGATCTGGGTTACCCCTCAAAATCGCAGTTCGAGAAGCTGAATTCTGTAAATTTGTTGCGAAACAGTGCTGCCCATTCCACCAAAACTTTGATCCGCAACCGATCCGAGGCCGAAAAACTTCTCGAACGCCTGCGCAAAGTTGATGATCTCAGTTTCCGCATTCGTGGATCAGGTTTGCCGGATCACTGCTTCCTCCAGGTGAATCAAGGTTGAACAGAGGGTTGTGTGTGCGGGTTGCTCGCATCGTGGGGGGGGGTGTGCTGGGCTTGCTGGGGACTTGTGAAGCCCTGAGCACTTGGTGAACATCCTTTGAAGAGCGCGAGATCGTGCTCCTGAGTGCTCCATGCTCAAGGATGAGATGAAGGGGGTTGATGACTACTGCCTTCCCGTCGACTGGGGATTTCCTTGCCGAGCGCGGCACCCTTGAACGTGAAGAACTCGATGCGGCGTAACTGGAGCTGCGCCGGGTGAAGGAGGAGCTGTCCACTTGCCAGCTTCTGATTGTGCTGGTGCTTGAAATCCAGGCCGTGGTGCAGGAGGTCATGCAGGCCTTCGCCGATGCGGAGATCTTTAAATCAAGCCTTGGCACAGGCAAGGGTGATGTCGTTCCAGCACTCCAGTCCCTCTCTGATTCTGCGTCTGCAGCTCCTCACACCAGGCCCCGATCACTGGGCTGATGCTGAACAGCGATAGCTGGCTTGGCCTGATCAGGCTGGTGGGCATGGGCAGGTCGATCCCGTTCAACCTTGGCTGAATTCAGCCGAGTTGCACGCCCAATGCGGTTAGGAACTGCAAAGTTTGGAGCATCTGCTGTGCTCCTCTCGGCTGCTCCATCGATGTGTGCGGATATCTGAGCTCTCCAACCACCAGTTTCGGCCAGAGTTGATCCGCCGGCTGCTTCGGGAGATCAAAACCAAAGTCGTATCTGGTGCCCTTGATTGATATCCAAGGCATCACTTTGTTGAAGATCGCTCCACAATTTGATGATCGATTCGATGGTCTCCGGCATCCAACGGCTTGGAATACCGAAGCATCAATGGACGCAATGAAGTTTTGAACACCTCGGCTTGCGATGCCGCAGAGATTCATCAAAATTGGCCAACGTGTCCACACAATTGATGTTCTCCCGCCTGAAAACGTCAGCTGCCCTGGTGACCCTTCTGCTGCTTGGTTCGGCTGCCCATGCGGACACCGCCCAGTCTCTGCTGAACAAGCTACCGGCCTCGATCAGGGAGAATTCCCAGTCGATGTTCAGTGCCAACACCATCGGCCAGGTGGCCTTGAATGGCCAATACAGCAAAACGTCCCTCAACGATCTCCTCGCCAGGATTCGCGCTGATCTCACAGCGGCTGGTTACTGCGAAGAACCGATTCGCACGGTGGTGAGTCGCGGCGGGTTCTCAGCAACCTGGGCCCCTCCCAAAGGAACCAGCGTTGATGGTGTGGCGCCGGGCAACTATGGAGTGCTCGCCACCCAGGCAGTGATGCTCGGCCAATCCACGGTGAACCTCAACACCAGCTTCAGGGATGTTCTGGCGGGTGATCAAGCCGTCACAACCGCTTGCTACCAGGACCCCTCCAAGTCGACATCAACGACGCCCAGCCAATCCGAGGCCTCTCCCAAGCCATCGGCGGCCCCATCCAAGCCCTCGATCAAGATGAAATTCTTTTGATCTGTGTTGATCACGCCTACGGCCTGGCACTAGCAGGCTGAGCGCCGCGGTGGCCGCCCTACGCCTGTGGCGTAGCCGTCGTTGCATCGGAGATGGCTCGGCGATCGCCTCAGGGGCTGCTCACCGTGATCCGGTTGCCGTTGCCGCCGATCTCCTCGAGTTCGAAAGAGTGATGGCCGCTCATCGACCAGCGCTGGCCTGAGCCATCCACCATCTCCCGGCTATCGGTGGTCGGTGCGCCGACGGGCGTGAAGCTGAACATCGGACCTTCGCCGTGGGAGAAATAGAGCCTGAAGCCGTCCTTCGCTGCAGGCTCGGTTCTGCAGGTGGAGGCGATGCCATTGAGTGTGCAGGCGAGCGGCCATGTCGCTTTGTCCTGAATCGGGGGCAGTTCCGTGAGGTCGGGAAAGTTGCCGCGGGTGGAGCCCTGGGCGTCGTAGGTCACCACCTGGAGGGAACCGGATCCATCCAGCGGCTTGGCCAGCTGGACCATGGCAACGCCGCTGTCGCATGGCCGTGGTTGCAGGGTGAGCCTGACGACGCCGTACACCAGGTCTGTTGGTTCAGATGGAGGAATCAGCTGATCGGGGAAGCGGCCATTGCGTCCCCAGGGGAGTTGCTCAACGCTGTAATCGCTGTCGCAGATCCCATTGGCGGCGTTACCCCACCGCACCCGGTTCGGTTCGACGCTTAGCACATCAATCACAGCGCGCCCGGCCGTGCTGTTGCCCTGCCAGCGGCCAAGAAAAAAATTGTCGCTGTCCCAACCCCTGGGTTTTTCAGGGTTCGCGGCGGGTTGTTCAGCGTCCGGGGCCGGTGCCGACGTGTTGGCTTGGGGCTCACTGCAGGCCCCGAGCAGCACGGCAGCAAGCAGAGCAGTGCGGCCGCCGGTGATCTTGATCATCGTGCCCAACCGCTGAGGGCTTCGTCATAGCCATCATGCGCTGCAAAACCAGCCACCCGAGGCAAAGGTTTGCGCGATGTCTCCCCCGATGGAGGGATGTGGAATCCCCTGTCTTGTAAGTGAATACGGGGACTCGTTCTCAGCCGTATGTCACCGATCTATGAATTGATCTTCAAGCATCAGGGCCAGCTGATGACCAAAACAGTGCAGGTCGCTGACGCCTCCCAGGCCTGGCAATTGGGGAGACAGCGCTATCCCCATGGCATGAGAGATGTCGTCTGCCTTGATGCTGCTGCAGCTGAACCCGATCAGCAGCGCTAAAAGGAGGGCACCTGATCGGCATCAGATGGAGCTGCGGCTCGAGTCGCCCGCGTTGAGCGCGGCCATCGAAACGACGGCGCAGTTCTTCCGCAAGCAGCGGGTGGTGGCCTGCTGCGGCGATCGCTTTGCACTCGCCTGCCTCTGCCTGGCCGAGCCGATCCGCCGTGCCCTGGTGGGTGCCGCTACCACCGAGGCGGAGGGGGTGCAGCTGGTGCTGCGCACCCGGCCGAGCCTGTTGATCTGCACGTCGGATCTGGAGACGGGCTACGGCATGAATCTGCTGCGGCGGGTGAAGGCGGAGCTGCCCACCTGTCAGTTGCTGATCGTGCTGGAGCGTGAAACCCAGGCCGTGGTGCAGGAGGCGATGCAGGCCCATGCCGATGCCGTCATCTTCAAATCAAGCCTTGGCACGGGAAAGGGCGATTTCACCCAGGCCCTTCACACCCTCGCCGAAGGCGGTGTGTATTTCCCCGAAGAGATTCGCCGGCTTGCCGCCGCTGAGCTGCCCCACCCGAACCTGCCTCCCTTGATTGAACACCTCACCGAGCGGGAACTCGAGGTG
The DNA here is from genome assembly GCF_000737595.1 of Synechococcus sp. KORDI-52. Classification (NCBI taxonomy): domain Bacteria; kingdom Bacillati; phylum Cyanobacteriota; class Cyanophyceae; order Synechococcales; family Synechococcaceae; genus Synechococcus; species Synechococcus sp. KORDI-52. Next base: position 1,582,405 of record NZ_CP006271.1, read on the forward strand.
GTGGCGGGGGTGGCCCGTGGCCTCACCAACCAGGCCATCGGCAGCAGGCTCGGCATCTCGGTGGAAACGGTGAAGACCCACGTGATGAACGCCAAAGACAAGTTGGCTGCGGCTGATCGCACCCAGCTGGCTGTGATGGCCCTCCTTTACGGCCTGATCGATCCCCTCGGCTGATTTCTGGTGGGGGGCTTTTGGGTGATCGCCAGTTCGGTGATCACGGTCGTGATCTCGCTTCGATCCCTAACGCTTGATGCATAGGGTCCCCACGTTGCTTTTGTGTGATGTCCGAGGGAACCACCACCCAGCAGTCCTGCGGCGGCAAGAAGCGGTCGATGCTCGCCTATGGCCTGGTTCAGATCTCCGCTACCGTGGTGTCCGCCGTGTCGTTGGCGGCCATTGCCGTTGGTCTGTGCGCCGTGAAGCAGGAGAGCCGCCTGTTCAACGGCTGCGTGGAAACCGTTGCGGCTGATGGCCGCTCCCAAGCTGTAGCCGTTCGCTACTGCAATGGCGGCTGAGATTCAAGACCAACCCTTCCAAAGGGTTGTTGCCAACACCCCTGGTTGAGCCTGCGTTTTGGCCGAGATCAGGCTTTCGTTTTGGTCTGAACCAATGAATGTCTCTTGCTGCTGCAACGCAGCTTTTAACTATTACTAAGTTCATCTCCATAGATGAAGCGATCGCCATATCTTTGATCTGATTTCACTGTTTCCTCGGATGCCAGCCCTGAAGTACAAGCGGGATTTCACCCACGAACAGCGGGTGTCGTTCGCCTTTGCGAACTCCGTGGATGCAGCCAAAAGTGCCAGCTCCAACAAGGGCAAGGCGGCATCTACACCTGCTGAGTACAAACAAAACCAGTGCGCCGCCATGGGCATTGGTATGGGCCCTCGGATCCATGAGGAGTGCCCCTTCTCGGCGATCAACCACTCCTATGCCTCAACAGGCAGCCAGGCTCTGGAATCTGCCATCTCCGCTGGCTACAAGCAGGTGTTTGGCAACATCGGCATCTCCGACAACCAGCGTCTTGTCTCGCTGGAAGCCTTCCTTTGTGACGGCCGCATCAATGTGCAGGGATTCATGGCGGGCCTGGTGAAATCTGAGCTGTACAAGCAGAAGTTTTTCCACGCCGTGTCACCCATGCGCGGCATCGAGCTCACCACCAAGCACCTGCTCGGTCGCCCTCCGATCAATCAGAAGGAAGTGAGTGCTGGCATTCAGCTGATCGCTGAAGAGGGTTTCGACGCTTTCGTTGACAGCCTCGTCCGCTCAGAGGAGTACCTCGAAACCTTCGGAACCGACACGGTTCCCTATCTTCGTGGTTTCAAGTCGGAAGCACGGGCTTCCTGCTCCACCTTTGTTGGCATGGCCGAAATCACTCCGGCCAATGCCAGCTCTGAAAACGCCATGTACACCGGCCCTTCCCTGGTGAAGCGTTTCAGCATGGATCTCAATTCCTTCGCAGCAGCTGCTGTTTACTCAGACGACAGCGACCGTGGTGGCTTCTCCTATACGAACGCCGTCAGCAACCCCCGCAACGCTGCTTACCGCCGCATGTACGGAGGCAAGTTCAACTACGGCCGCTTCTGATTCATTGCTGCCTGCAGCGATGAGATGAGCAGAAAGGCAGGAGGGGCAACCCTCCTGCTTCTTTATGAGAGCTCCAATGATTGGCACAGTATTTGCGTGAGTATTTATGCTCATTGCGAATGATTCTCGGTTTTGTAAAGTCTCGTCGCTTTGAATCGGGCGATGCATTACTTCGGGTTATTGGTTCACGAAAGCGGCCAGGTAACGCCTCTCTTTGGTACTGAAGTCCTTGAAGTTGCTGTCTCTAAATTCTTTGAATGCTGTCTGAGAGCGGGGTACAAGCCGATTGATGTTCACTTGCGGCTGATCAAATCGGCGTCGCCACAATTTCCGGCCGAGATCTGTCTGGATAAAAATCTGCTGGTGTCGGCTTACAACCTTCAGGTGGAAAACTATCAATAACCCGTCAATGATTTTGGCTGAGGCTGCTGGATTTGGTGCCAAGGTGGGGTAATATCCACTGACTCATCGTGGCCAGCCCCGCCGACGCCGACGCCAACCTCAAGCGGGCTCTCGAGCAACTCAATGAGAACGAGGCCGCCGTGGCCGAGGCGATCAATGAAGCCCGCGCCGAGCACGCCCGCAGTGAACCGCCCCTCACCGGGCCCTCCCTGATCGAGCGCATCGATCAGCTGGCGAGCCAGCGCTCCCTCGACAGTCAGGACGCCGCGATCCTCTGCCACTGGCCCGACGCCGCCTCCATCGGTCAGGCCTGGTTCGAGCTCAAGCACCCCGGCAAGAGCGTGCCCAGCCCAATGCTCGTGCTCGATGCCTACCTCGTCGGTGCCCCGCCTTTTCTCAGCAAGGCCCAGCGGGATCTGGTGGGCGACTGGTACCGCAGCAAAGTGAGTGCCAATCCCGAGTACACCGACGCCGTCACCGGGGCGGCCAAGGCCTTCGTGCTAATCGGCGACCTCAATGCCAGCGCGGCCGGCATGGCCTGGCAGACGATCATTCCCGACCTGCTTGAGCAGGGCCATGATCTTGAGTTCAACGTCACCAAGGAACAGGTGACAGCGGCGGCAGCCCGTTGGATTGTTGCGGTGGCCGACACCTTCACGCCACCATCGCTGGATTGACACGAGCGATCGATGGGTCTGCAGCTGGTTTCCGCCGACTACCTCCATGAGGACGGCATCATCTACCGGATCCGCCGCGACAGCCTCGAGCAGGACTTCACGATTGAGGAGAAGCGCGACGGCGCCTGGGTCGATTGCGGCCTGGATCAGGCTGTGAAGGATGTGAACTTCGCCGAGTTCAAGCGCCTCGGCCTGCTGATCAAGAAGGTGATGGATGCCGATCAGTGGCTGGCGTGAGTCGATCCATGGGGGGAGGCTCAATCGAGACCTAAAACGGAAGAGAGCAACCAGGTTGCGCCGGGATTCACGCCATGATGCACGTCTCAAGCGTTGACGATGCACTGACCACGGAAGACCTCTGGTCCTTGATGCGGCGCCGTGTGCCCCCGATCGTCTCGGAATATTTCCGCGGTGGTGCCGATGACGAAATCACCTTGAAGGGCAATGTGAAGGCGTTCCAGCAGACGGTGCTCAATGCCTGTGGTGCGACTCGTGTCGACAACCTGAACACGACCTCTCAGGTGCTGGGTCATCAACTGGCGGTGCCCTGGTACATCACCCCGGTGGGCAGTCTGCGCACCCTTCACCCCCGCGCTGAGGCGGTTGCCGCCCGCGTCGCCGGACATTTCGGCACGGTGATGGGGCTGTCCACACTCTCGGGCACCCCCATGGAAGAGGTTGCCGCCGCGTCGTCGAGCCCATGTTGGTTTCAGCTCTATCTCTGTGGAGGCCGCGACACCGCTATACGCGGTATCCATCGGGCTCGAGAGGCTGGTTTCAGCGCCTTGCTGCTCACCATCGACACGGGGGTCTCCGGTCAGCGCCGCCTGCACGAACGGATGAAACCCCTGGAGGCGATGCGCTCCCGTCAGGGATTGAGCACCCGCGACACCATCGGCTGGTTCGCCAAGCGGCTTCAGCTGACACCTCAGATGGCAACGCGCTTGCCCTGGCTCGTGGAGTTCTGGCGGGACCAGGGCGTGATGGAGTTTGTGAATGTGATCGATGCCAACGGCCATCCCATGCCTTTCACCGACATCGGCCGTCAGTTGGCCCAATCCGCCATCACCTGGGCCGACCTGCAATGGATTCGTGAGGCCTGGGGACCTGAGCGACCGATCATCGTCAAGGGCGTCCATTGCGCGGATGACGCAAGCCGGGCGGAGGACGCGGGTGCGCAAGGGGTGATCTGGTCCAACCACGGAGGACGACAGATGGATCGCGTTCCTCCGTCGCTGCACATCGTGCAGACAGAAATGCCGAAGTTGAAGGAGTCCAAACTCACCTTCCTGATGGACGGCGGCATCCGCAGCGGTACTGACATCCTGATCGCTCTCAGCTACGGCGTCCAGGCGGTGGGGATCGGTCGCGCCATGGCGGCAGGCCTCGGAGCGGGTGGCGAAGAGGGACTGATCCGCACCTTCACGATTTTGAAAGAGGGCCTGGAGCGGGCCATGCGGCTCACCGGCGTGAGCTCCATCGCCGAGGTCCAGGCGCTGGGTGATGAACTGAGGCGTCCGTCGTTGCTGCACGGAGACAGCCATCTGCCTCCCTTCGTTTACTGAATTCCACCCATCGGCAGTGGGAGGCTTCGTCTCAGTGCGGCACGGAACCGCGAGGAGAACAGTGTTCTCCCCGAGCGATGCGGACTCCGCATCACCACCTTCCTTGCCTGGAGAACACTCTTGGCAAATGCCCGCATTCTTTTCGGAGATCTGAAGCGCGCAGAAAGCGCCCTCAACCATCGCTCCTGGTTGAGGGCGCTTGGACCGCCAGCCACCGAGTCGCTCTCTCGATGCTGCCTGGCTACTACAGATGGTCTGCAGGGTCAGCCAGGACACCAAATATGGTGGATGACCGCTGAATGTGCAGCGTTTTTCAGAGAGGTCTCGGTTTCCGGACTTTTCTCGTCGATCGCTGTTGGCCAGGGGCTGGGCACGCCATCCCCACAATCGTTCGATCAGCGTCAGATGGCAATGAGTACGACAGCTGATTGCCGGGCGCTCCGTCGCTGACGAGAGTGTGTGCATCGAGATCGGAGGAGCCCATGACGGCCGATACTCCACCTGAGCAAATCGCAGAAGCAGCCTGACTTTTCTGGCCCCTGCTCCAACTTTTCAACCCAACCGTGAGCGCCTCGTCTGTGACGACACTGATGTGCGTCTGATCAGTCGACACTCCTCTGCACCGTTCGTCGAGGTGCCCCGCAGGAGTCCCGCTTCACACCTGGACCCAATGGCCCCAGGGTTGCCACAAGCCAGACGCTTCGACCTACTCCTTTCAGTTCACTGTCGTTCGATCGAGCATCACGCTTCACAGAACCAGCTCCACTGATCAGGTCGATTGCCATGCACAAACGAGCGAACTAGGCCGTCTCTTCCATCCGGGAGGGGCGGCCTTCCTCTTGGCTGAACCCTTTGTGATGCCCTTGGGGCGCACGACGTCGCGACTGCCGGCAGGACGCGCCAGGATGTAACGAATTCGTTACATGCCTCTCATGACAGTTGGAGAAATCTTTCTGGAAAGCCTGTCCACCGGGGTGATCACAGAGCAGGAGGTGGATTGGCTGGCCTCGCATCAGACCAGCTTTGATCGTCCGGAGGAGGCTGCCGCCATTCGGCTGGGGCGCCTGATGGATCAGGGGCAGGTCAACCTCGGCTGTCGCCTGCCGGAGCCGTTGCTGCGTCACAAGGAGGTGCTGGTGGATTGGATCGAACCCCTCGGCCGACGCCGTCACCGTGCTGTGGCCTGAACCAGCAGACCATCCTTCGGCGTAGGGCTGGGCAACCGCTGCAGCCCCAGATCCTGCTCCGGCTCCAGCTGCAGCTCAACTGACTGCAGCAATCCCGTTGCCATCAGGCGGATTTCCAGTTCCGCCAGGGCCTTGCCGAGGCAGACCCGCTCACCACCACCGAAGGGCAGCAGTGTCTGCCCGAAGGTTCCATCCAGGTGGCGTTGCGGCCGGAATGCCGCGAGATCAGCGTCATCCTCAGGCGCCGCTGATCTCAACACCACCTGAACCACACTTCCCTGCGGGAGGGCCACATCGGCCAGGGAGATCGGCTCCAGGCAGCGTCGATAGAACCCCCCAACAGGAGGTGTCAGTCGCATCACCTCCAGCACCGTGGCATCCAATCGCTCCGATGTTGTGGATTCGGCCAGGCCCTCCCGTACCCAGGTCTCCACCTCCGGGTGAAGCAGCAGTGCCCGGAACAGGCAGCTCAGCGACGAGGCGGTTGTTTCGTAACCGGCGAACAGCAGCAGCAGCAGTTGTTCGGCCAGATCGTCGTCGTCCAGGGGGATACCGGCTTCATCCAGCCCGCCACTCAACAGATCCAGTCCCCCCGCCTTGTCAGCCCGCTGCAGTTCCGTCTTGATTCGCTCCAACAGCCGTTGGCGTGCAGCCATGGCCCTGGCGAAGGGGGTGCCCGGAATGGCCAGCGGCACCGAGAACAGAGCCTTTGTCCACACCTCGAAGTCGTTGAAGAGAGCGTCACGGCTGGCGCCATCCAGCCCCAGCACCGTGGTGGCAATCACCGAAAAGGCGAAGCGCCTCATCCGGGGTGCCAACGGCAGAGCCGCGTCGCTGGTGACCAGCTCCAGGATCAGCTCGTCCACCAATCCCTCAATCGACGGCCTGTAGCGCGCCAGCGCAGCGCTGGAGAACAGTTGCCCCACCACCCGGCGGCGGGCCTTGTGGCCGGGGCCCGTGCGGTTGGCCAGCGACTTGCTCCCCAGCAGCTGTTTCACACTTTCAGGCCACCATCCCTCCAGCACATCGCTCTGCCGGAACAAATCGCTGATGGCCTGCTCGCCCTGGATGAACACCATCCGCTGGCCCAGCAGTTTGGTTTCGAACACATCGCCGTAGGTCTTGAACCGCTGCTGGGCGAAGTCAGCTCGGGTGAAGAAGGCCAGGGTTTCCCCCAATCCGGTCACGGCGCCCGTGCTGGGGAGGGTGGAGGTGGTCATTTCAGCTCCGGGTGAACCGTTGTTCTAGGGCTGACAGCGCTGGAGCTGCTGGCTAGTTCAGGGTGTGTTGCGACTTCCCCGTGGATCTCAAGTTCCTGCTGATGGTGCTGGTCTCCCATGGGATCAGTGCCGGGTTATCCAAGACCGTCGCCGCACAGAAGGCGCGCAACAGCAACCGCTGGCTGTTGGCCGGCCTGCTGTTCGGTCCGCTGGGACTGATCGCGGCGGTGGGACTGCCGGACCGCCATCAGATCGTCTATCTCCGCTATCTGGCTGAACAACAGGGCTACCAACCACGCCATGTCTGTGGAGGGCAGAAGCCCGATACCGAGGCCTGAGGACGCGGCGGGGCAGCGCTCAGCTGCAGCGCTGAAACTGAACAATGCTGCGTGTCAGGCCTCTCTCCGGCCAGTTGGGCATCACCCGCCAGGGGGTGTGCACCGTGAGCAGGTCGCCGTCGATCGCGAAAAAGCGGGTCTGTTCCGTGCCAACCCACTCAGGATTCCAGGCCACATCCACCTGGGTGATCCAGCGGTCACCGTCCAGGCGGTAAACACCTGTGTAAGCAATCATGCTGCTCAGCAAGGCCGAACGTTCCTCGGCGTTGGATCCCGGTTGTCTCCCCTCCGCCGACAGCATGAATGAAAGCCGTCCTTCCGGGTGAAGATCACATAGCCGCTGGGGGATGTCCCCATGGGCGTGAAGGTGTCGCCGTTGGACTGCTGTTCGACCACGTAGCTCAACAGCTGCCAGGCGCCATGCACCGTGGGGGACGTGATGGCTTGGGCGGGTTGAACCGAACTGACGTTCACAACTGGACCTGTTCCTGAACAGCAAACTATCGATCGTGATCAGGCGTCGACAGGATCGATCAAGGCATTTCCGCTGAATTGATGCCAATGGCTGCCAATCCCGTAGCAACAGCAACCAAACGAGCAGGATGGCGGTCAGACGTCAGTAGGTTGGGCTGATCACCTTGATCGTGATTTCAAAGGTTGGCGTTGATGGGTCTGTTCAATGATGTTGTTCAGCTGATCACATTTTTGATCACGTCCGCTGGTTTGAAAGACGCTCGAACGATTCAACTGAATTGAGCTCTTTTTGCTCTTGTTCTTTTGAAGATATGGGCTCTAATACAGTTGTCACGTCTTCACCGACCCATGCTTACTGGAGCTGATTTGCTCAACCGCGTCAAGGAACTTGGCGACTGCGCTAAAACTGATCTAGCCAAGGGCTGTGGTTACGTCGTAACGAAGAAAGACGGCTCTGAGCAAGTGAAGTTCACGGCGTTTTACGAGGCTTTGCTGGAAGCCAAGGGCCTGTCCTTCTCCACCGGCGGATCTGGTGTGGGGAAAGGTGGCCGCAAGCTGTCCTACAAAGCTGTGGTTCAGGGCAATGGCAATCTTCTGATCGGCAAGGCCTACACCGCCATTCTTGAGCTGCAACCTGGCGACGAATATGAGATCAAGCTGGGACGCAAGCAGATTCGCCTGATTCCTGTGGGCGGTTCTGAAGAAGAGGATTGATATCCGGATCAGCGGAAACAACATTCACCCCACGGCTCCTTTAGGTTCCGTGGGGAATTTTTTTGATCCGATGCCCTATCACCCCACCAAGGAGCATCTGGACCAGCAGATTCCAGCCACCTTCAAGACCATCAACAACCTGATGCGTCAGCTCAAGCGGGACATCGGCATGGATGACCGCTACATCGCCCTGATGCTCGATGCCCTGTCGCGGGAGTATTCGGCGAAGCAGCCCAGCCGGGATGGTTTCGGCTTCCGCTGAAGTCCGATGCGTTGGGCCAACCACCTCGTGCTACCAACCGGTGAACGGCTCGTCCTTCATCGATGAAACGACTCCTTCTCGTCCACAACCTCGTGCATGGTCAGAGTGTCGTGCATGAATTGGACAACAGGGATTTCGCTGTTGAATTGGTGGAGGGCGACCCTGAGCACAATGAGCAGGGAGAGATGGATGTGGAGAGCCGCTTTTTCATCCGCGTTGATTCCGAATGAGGACGTGCCGGTGAGCAGCTCAGCACAGAGCTGATCGGCTCCGCCCGTTCAGCGCTATCGCGACGTCAGCAGCGGCTCAAGACGATGACGACGCGTTATGTGCTCCGCACGGGAGACATCATCCATTCCGACCGCAACCCTGACGAGCTCGATGTCTACTGCTACCGATCGGGCACCAACCCCCCCACCTGCCTGCTTCTCTCCGAGCAAGCCGAAGCCGACTTCCTGCTCCGCTACGGATCGGAGGAATTGAACATGGCCTATCCAGGCTGACGTCAGCTTGGACCTTGACGCTGCCTGGATCCTGGCCTGAATGGGTTGGCATCAAGGCAATTCCATGGATGACGTCAGGCTGCAACGGCTGCTACAGGAAGCTGAAGACCATCTCCGGTCCCGCAGCTGCCGTCAACGCTATGAACGCGCAGTGGTCCGTCTTCCCGACAGCCGACGCGGCATCTGGTTCGGAGATGACAAACGTTCTGCCTGATTTTTTGATTCGATGCTGAGTTTTTATCCCCAGTTCTGGACCCGTGCCTTCGACTTTGAAGGCCGCACATCCCGGATCGATTACTGGAAGATTTTTGCCGTCAACCTGATCCTTGGCGTCCTGCTGTCGTGGCTGGCTCCCAACGCCCTACACATCGTCTTTGTCGTGGCCTCCATCTGCCCGGGCCTGGCGATGAACATTCGCCGCATCCGCGACACCGGACGTTCATGGGCCTGGATTTTCATCGCTCTGATCCCGTTGATCGGCTTCCTCTGGTTGCTCTGGATTGAGCTTCAGCCCTCAGCCGACGGCTGAGGGAATGACCGCTGAGGAGCGAACCGGCTCGAGGGGTGCATGCAACAGCTCGAAAACGGAATCAATGCGCTCGGCTTCCATCTGGGAGATCGAGAGCATTAGAGCCAGCAGATCGAGCCGGCGCCGCTCTTCTGCTGAGTAAGGCCCATCGGAGCGCATCAGTTCCGAGGCCATGGCGTAGGCGGTGAGGGCCTGCTCGGCCGTCAGCGCCTTGGCCGCCTCCAGCATCAGAGCCTTGTTTCCCCGCTCCAGACGCATGGCGAGCACGGTATCCATCAGCAGCACCACCTCCTTGTCATTCATCCGGCAGTACGGCTCCCGGTAGTCGAGGGCATGCCGGAACGCCCTTGCCCCAGCGCGGCTGAGGCTGTCGTCCCACGACACCGCAGTGAGACCAACGGCTGCGAAGGCAGTGACGACATCCATTGGGAATGGCGCAATCGTTTCACAAATTTCGACGAACCGGCCGGATCCCTGTTGTTAAAAGCGCAACAGAGTCAGACAGATGAGTCGATTCCCCTAGTGGGGCATGGCCCTCACTCCGGCAGCCGTTCCACCGCCACATGCATGAACCGCTTCACCATGGCGATCGGCCAGCCTTCCCGCTGCAGCTCTTCAGCAATCTGACCGATCTGATAAACGATCTCCTCCGCCACCAGCTCCTCCAGCAGCTGATTCGAGTGTTGTGTGGTGGTCATGGGTCAAGTGCAATGCTTCGGGGCTAACCCATCCCGGGGGGGTTGTGCCACACCGTTGCCCCATGGCTGCCGGTGTGATCTCTTGCAGGTTCCGGGCGCTGTTGCCAGGTTGAAGGGATGAAAGCGCCCTTCCTGCTCCGACGTATCGGCACCTATCTGCTCGGTCTGGTGGACGAGTACTGGGCGATGCGACGGCCCTGGCACTACGGCGCCAAGCAACCCCAGTGCGGGCTGCAGTGCGATGGCGACCACTGCGAACGGGCCGACTGAGTCAGCACAATGCGCGATTTCACGGGTTGCGGTCCTTCGTCGTCCCCACAACAGTGAGGTCAGCGCTTGGAGATGGGATGGAGTTCAGAAGTCGCATTTTTGCCACCTCGCGAGGGTCCACCATCGACGCCATCGGTGCAGGCAGGTATCTGGTCTGCAATGCGACCGATTGCTTCATGGTGCATGGCCTGCGCCAGGCCCATGAGGCCGTGCAACGTCAGGAAAAGTCCGCACTCTGAGCCATGGCGGAGTACCGGATTCATTGCAAGCACTGCGGCTACGAAGGCCAGGCCAACTCCCGTTGGATCCCCTTCGTGCAGGTGGAGAAGCGGGGACAGGATTGCCCCCATTGCGGTCGCCCGACCCTGCTTGAGCCCTGGTGCACGCTCAGGGCTGAGGCGTCCATGCCGGACTACTGACCCGACTACTGACCGGACTACTGAAAGGTCTGCCAGCTGCTGGTGAGCCACTGGGGAGCCAGGCTCCACCAGATGGCCGTGGCCACAAAGATGGCGGTGAGGCCGATCAGGCTGGTGATCAGCTCCTCCTGCCGAATATCGCCTCGAAGTTTCCTGGTTTTGCCCATGGGCCGCTTGGATGCTTCCCTCGGTGTAAGGCCTCGACTGGCGCCTGGCCATCGGTCAAAACACCCGGCTGCAGCCCTGGCGATGATGGGGTCAGCTGCAAGGCCCGATGAGCACCGCCACGTTTGCTGAGTTCGCCGAGCGGGTCGACTACTCCCTGCTGGAAGCCCTCACGATGGATCCGCAGGCCACCGCGGATGGGGAGGACCATCAACCGCGCCAGGTGGTCTCCGGGCATTACGTGCCGGTGACACCCACGCCGCTCCCCGAGCCAGAATACGTGGCGCACAGCCACGCGTTGTTCAGTGAGCTCGGCCTCACGGATGACCTGGCCCGGGACGCTCAGTTCCGTCGGATGTTCTCCGGAGATCTCGGTGTTGCCACCGGTCCGATGCGGCCCTGGGGCTGGGCCACGGGCTATGCCCTCTCGATCTACGGCACGGAATACACCCAGCAGTGCCCCTTCGGCAATGGCAATGGCTACGGCGATGGCCGTGCCCTGTCGGTGTTTGAAGGGGTGTTTGAGGGGCGCCGCTGGGAGATGCAGCTCAAGGGGAGTGGTCCGACCCCCTACTGCCGTGGTGCCGATGGTCGCGCCGTGCTGCGCTCCAGCGTCCGTGAATTTCTGGCCCAGGAGTTCATGCATGCCCTCGGCGTGCCCACGTCACGCTCGTTGACGCTCTACGTCTCCCACGCCGAGTCGGTGCGTCGCCCCTGGTATTCCGAGCACTCCCGCTCCCTGGACCCGGACGTGATGGTCGACAACCCGGCGGCCATCAGCACCAGGGTGGCGCCATCGTTTCTGCGGGTGGGTCAGCTGGAGTTGTTCGCCCGCCGTGCCCGCAAGGATGCCCATCCCCGGGCGCACCAGGAGTTGCACCAGATCGTGGCGCATTTGATCGAACGCAACTACCGCCAGGAGATCGATCCCCGCCTGCCGTTCAGCGACCAGGTTGTGCTGCTGGCGCGCTTGTTCCGTGATCGCCTCACGGCTCTGGTGGCCAACTGGATCCGTGTGGGCTACTGCCAGGGCAATTTCAACAGCGACAACTGTGCCGCCGCTGGCTTCACCCTCGATTACGGGCCGTTTGGGTTCTGCGAGCTGTTCGATCCGCGCTTTCAGCCCTGGACGGGTGGGGGCGCCCACTTCAGCTTCTTCAACCAGCCGGTGGCTGCAGAGGCCAACTACCGCATGTTCTGGACATCCCTGCGCACGCTGATGGAGGGCCAGACGCAGGCCCAGGCCCAGCTGGACCAGTTGCTGGAGGGTTTCCCCGCCGCCATGCAGGAGGCGATGCAACGGATGTGGAGTAGCAAACTCGGCCTGCCCCATGCCGACGACGCCCTGGTGCAAGAGCTGTTGCAGCTCCTGGTCGACTCCAGCGCTGATTATTCGATGCTCTTCCGTTGCTTGTCGGAGCTGCCTGAGCAGATCGATCCGCTGCGGGACTGTTTCTACCTGCCCCTTTCGGCACCCCTCGAATCCCAGTGGAACGACTGGTTGCTGCGCTGGCGTGACCAGTGGCCCAGTGGCGTTGATCCGGCTCTGATCTCCGCTGGCATGCGGCGGGTCAATCCGGCACTCACCTGGCGCGAGTGGTTGATCGCTCCGGCTTACCAGCAGGCAGCCCAGGGCGACACCACACTGATCGCAGAACTGCAGCAGCTGTTCAGCGCGCCCTACGAGCCCCTGTCCCCCGAACTGGCGGCCCGCTACGACCGCTTGAAGCCGCGGGAGTTCTTCAGTGCTGGAGGGGTATCCCACTACAGCTGTTCATCCTGATCGCCACCGCTGGCGCCCAAGCTCGGCGCGGAGTTGCCGCCACCGTCGCAGATGCTGGCGGCGCTGGGATGTACTGAGACAGGCATGGGCAAGCCGTTGCTGCTGATCCGCCATGGCCTCAAACACCATGGCCTGATCGGGATGCTTCCTTGCGGCACGCCGGCAGAGACCCGGGAAGCTTTCCCCCGGCAGCGGCCTGACGCCCCAGAGCGCCAGAAGCCGCAAGGACTGAGCCAGGGGTGAGCGAGGCCGGAGGCCCACGCGCAGCAACAACCATCCAGCTGCGACAGCCACCATGCCACCGCCAACGATGGCCACGCCCAACCAACGCAGCTGAGCCCCAAACAGCATCTGCAACCAGACCAGTTGATTGGCTTGGTCAAAACTCAACCACCAGCGAGTCCAGATCAGATCCAGGCCCCACCACTGCCACTGGAGCCATCGCCACCAGAGCACCTGGCCTTCCTGGCGCTGCGTTGGCGGCCCAGGCACCGCACCGGCCTGCGACCCAGTGCTCGCGGCCCAGAGGCTGGCATCCACCCGCTGCCAACCATCCCCCTCCAACCAGACTTCCACCCAGGCGTGGGCATCGCTCTGGCGCAGCTCGAGAAAGGGACTGCCGCTGAGTGGCTTCACCACACGGCCTCCCTGATAGCCGCTGATCACACGGGATGGCACATCAGCAGCCCGCATCAGGGCCGCCACGGCACTGGCGTAGTGACCGCAGAACCCCACCTGTTGATCAAACAGAAAAGCATCCAGATCAGCCACCGCACCGGGTTGAAGGCTGTACCGGAAGGGCTGGCTTCGAAACCAGGCTTCAACCGCCTCCAGACGTTCCCGTCCGGTGGGCAGCAGGCGCAGCTGTTGCGCCATGGCGTTCAGCCTGGGCGATGACGCCGGTAGCGCTTCCCGTTCACGCAGCACCGGAGGACGCTGCTGCCATGCCGCTTCGTCGGCACTGGACTCAAGCCGAAAGGATCGGCGCTGGCGTGCGCTGGGACCCACCAGCAGTTCCCCGTCCGACGTCACCCGTTGATCCGGTGCTGTCGGCAGGGCGAAGCCATCCCAGGGGACAGCCCTGATGGCCGAGGGGTCCACCACCCACCACTGACTGGGCCCTTGCCCGACCCCTCGATCATCGCCAGTGCGCTGAACAACGGGGGGGGCCGGCGTTGCCACCGGCGGCCGTCGAATTGGTCATGCACCAGGACCCGCCAGTAGCCATCCCTCTGAAGGGTCTGCCCCTTCGGCAACAACAGCCGCGCTGCCGAGTCATCCACCAAGGTCAGCTCGGCGATGCTCAGTGGATCCAGCTCTGGAGACAATCCCGAGACGGCTCCGCGCGTGGCGCCCAGTTGTGTGGTCCACAACGGCGGAACCCTGGGCACAAACACAAACAGCAGCAGAGCCAGGGGCAACGCCGCCGCCAGCAGCTGAACGCTGCGCTGCAGAACACCACGGAACGTCAGGGCGCCAACCAGTTCATGACCGAGCAGACCGGCAAGGCTCAGCATCACCGTCAGCAGCTGGAGCACAGTCGCCAACAGACCCTGCAGTTGGGCTGCCAGCAGGCCGGTGGACACCAATTGCAAGAGAGCGACGAGCCGTTGCTCGAAGGGCCGCCGGCATTCCCGCAGCTTGACCATGGTGGCCATCACCAATGCCCATGACGGCAACGTGAGTGGCGCAGACCAATTCAGCACGAGGCACTGCAGCACCAGGGGCAGCAGGGCCCACCAGGCAAGAGTCGTCGCGGTTCGATCCCGGCTCATACCGTCGCCAACGCCTCCAGGCAGGCATCGCGATGGCGAACCCCCTTTGATGGCGCCAGGTTGAAGGACTGAATCTGCAGGCCGTAGCAGGCGCCGCTGTGGTGCAAGCGCCAGATGCGATCCGCCAGGTGCTCGCGGGCCGTGTCCAGGGCAAGGCCCGGTGCAGGGGCGAGAATCAGTTCAGGCTCCTCAGGGTCGTTGAACACCTTGGCCTGCAACGGTTTGCCGCGGGCGACGCTGGACCAATCCACCAGGGCTGGACGTTCACCCTCGCGCAAAGGCCTGAGGTCATGCCATTCCTCCAGTCCATCCCTGGCCCGTGAGGGTTGCCGTTCGGAGACAGGGCCAGGTCGGCGGCGAGGCCAGATCAACTGCGGCTGTTTGGGCTGCCAGCGGCCCCAACAGATGAACAATCCGAGGGGGGCAATGGTCTCGATCGTTACGGGAGGCGGCAGCTGCCAACCCCTGTTTTCGGCCACCCAGGGAAGCAGGAGGTTGGTGCTGCCTGCGGCCAGATGATCACGCACCACAACGGCATGCCCTTGAACACGCAAGCTGCAACGGGGCCGGGCGGTTGGGCTCTCCAACGTCAATGGATACGTTGCCGGCTCGCAGGCGAACATCGGTGAGGGCTGATCACAACGCAGGGTGAGGCCCTGGAGGGTGTCGTGGGTCAGAAACATCGCCAGCAACATCAGCCCGAGCATCACAAAGGCCAGCAGCAGGGTGCTGTTGCTCCCCGTCTGGATGGCCACCAGCAGCAACAGGCCAGCACCAGTGATCCAGAGCGCCCCGAAGCGACTGGGAACGATGTACAGGGTTCGCTGCCCGAGTTTCAGATCAGCGCAGGGCCGGGACGGCCTGGAGAAGGGATTCGCTGTGCGGCGCTCCATGACGTGCGGGACAACCGGCATCCATTCGATGCTCCACCACTGCTGGCAAAACGGCCTGGACGTCGTCAATCACCACGTGATCACGACCCTCGAGCAGGGACCAGGCCCGGGCAGCCGCCAGGAGTCCCTGACTGGCCCGCGGCGAGAGACCGGGATGTCGTTGACGACTGACCTCGACCAGATCAAGGACGTAATCGATCAGCAGCTCAGAGCAATGCTGGTGGCATGAGCGGTGCTGCAACTGCTGCAGCACATCGTGGCCCAACTGCGGCAGGTTCTCGGATGCTGAATCAAATCCGGCGTGCAACATCGCCCGTTCCGAGCGACGATCGGGGAATCCAAGACTGAGACGCATCAGAAAGCGATCGAGCTGGGCCTCGGGCAATGGACTGGTGCCCACCTGATCAAGGCTGTTCTGCGTCGCGATCACAAAAAATGGCTGCGGCAAGGCTCGGCTCACACCATCGACGCTGACGCGACCAGCTGCCATCGCTTCCAGCAGAGCACTTTGGGTGCGGGGGCTGGCGCGATTGATCTCATCAGCCAGCAACACCTGAGTGAACAACGGTCCGGGCTGAAAACGGAAGCTGGCTTCCGCCGGGTTGAACACATTCAGGCCCGTGAGGTCTGCCGGCAACAGATCACTGGTGAAGCTGACCCGCTTGAAGGCGAGTGCAAACATCCGCGCCAAGGCTTCCGCCAGGGTGGACTTGCCCATGCCCGGGCGGTCCTCGATCAGCAGATGACCATCGGCCAGCAAACAGCTGAATGCCAGGCGCACCTGATGCTCCTTGCCCAGCAGCACCCGACCGACGGCATCGATCAACGGCAACAGCTCATGTGCAGCCAAGGAATTGCAGCCGAAGGCACCCTCACGTTGACAGGTTCGTCAGAACAACGCTTGGGGGTCACGTCCATTGCTTCATGGCCCAGAGCAATTCCCCCGCGTCCCAGCTGCACAGGTCAAAGTTCTGAACGGAAACCTCGTCTGAAGCCGAGAGAAGTCGATTGGCATAGTGTTTAACAACATCAGCGGGTCTTAATTCGATGCCTGCTGAAGAAGCAACCTCGCAGATGGCACTTGCTGTGGTTGCCATTTTTAACTGCCGCTCAAGCGAGGGATTGTTGGCAACCGCTTTCAGCAACTGTTCAAGCTTGGATGCAACGGAATGTGCTTGATCCGTCATGGTGGTGACTGCTTGGCTTGGGTGCCATTCAATCTCTCCATTCAATCTCTCCATCCAACGTCCCGAGCGCGATGCACGGGATGTCATCCCTGAGAGGGTCCTGCTGTTGCGTCGCTTAGTCGGCTTCGTCGGCCATTAACCGAAGCGCAGCATTCATCACGGCGACTTTGACGTCCCGTCGCTCAAGCCCTTGACGTTCAAAATGCCGGACAATTCTCGACAGGTCCCACCAGACGGCGACTTCAACTTCATCCATTGCGTTGGCGACGTGAAGAGCCATAGCTGTGTTGCGTCCTCTTTCTGCTGTAGCCCGCTGCCAGACCGTCCCAGGCCTCCTGCTGAATGACTGCTGAATTCAGTCGCACTTCAATGCTTCAGCCGACGATGACGCCTGAACGACACAGCGGAGTCTGATCATGTCGCTTGCCTTGCTTGAGCCTCTGTTGTTTCTCTCTGCGGCTCTGGCGGCTTCAGCGGGGTTGTTGATTCTTCAGCTGGGATTGCAACGGGTGTTTGCTGTTGCCCCTCGCTTGAGGTCGGCCCGGGGGGCTTCTGCCCCGGACACCTCTTTGACTGTGGTGATCCCCGCCTTCAATGAAGCCCACAACATCGCCTCCTGTGTGGGCTGTGTGCTGGCCAGTGCGCCCCCCTGCCGGGATTGGTCGGTCCTGGTGGTGGATGACGAATCAACCGATGCCACCGTCCAGAACGCCATGGGTGCCGGTTCAGCAGACGCGCGCTTTCGGCTGATTCAGGCCGGTCCTCGGCCGGTTGATCAGCGCTGGGTCGGTAAGAACTGGGCCTGCAGCAAGGCCGCTGAGCTGGTCAAGAGCGATTGGCTGCTGTTTATCGATGCCGATGTTCGTCTCCAGCCGGACGCGCTTCAACGGTCCCTGGCTCAGGCCATCGATGAGAACGCCGATTTGCTGAGCCTGGCACCGAGGCTCAGTTGCGGATGCCTGGCGGAATGGATGGTGCAGCCGATCATGGCCAGCCTGCTGGGCCTCGGCTTTCCCATCCTCGAAACCAATGACCCGGTATCGCCGGTGGCGTTTGCTGCGGGTCCCTTCATGCTCTTCAAGGCCTCCACCTACAGGTGGATCGGTGGCCACCGGGCCCTGGCTGGTGAGGTGGTGGAAGATCTCGCTTTAGCCCGTGCCATCAAGGCCGGCGGTCATCGGCTTCGTTATCTCCTCGGGCTTGATGCGGTCGATCTGCGGATGTACAGCGACCTCGCGGCGCTTTGGGAGGGCTGGACCAAGAACTGGTTTCTGGGCTTGGACCGCGACCCCATCAAAGCCCTCGGTGCTGCCTTGGTGGTGGTGTTGATGTTCACCGTGCCCTGGCTGTTGTTGCCTGCATCGCTGGTGCTGCTCTGGCTTCAACCCCTGCTGTCCGTGGTCTGGTGGTGGCTGATGGCGTTGTCGGGTCTGGCCATCGTCCAACAGCTGTTGCTGCGGCTGTGGATCCGCAGCAGCTTCGATATGCCACTCAGCCATTGGTGGCTGATGGGTGCCGGTGGATTGCTGGTGGGTGCGATCGGACCTGTATCGATCTGGCGTACGCGCACCGGTCGGGGCTGGACCTGGAAGGGCCGACCTCTGAATTAGGGGTGGCGTCCCTGTTTTCGAGCATCTTCCGCCCGTCTCCGCAGTGCAGCATGGCGGAATGCTTTTTCCAGCTTGGTCAATCTGGGCTGTTTGTCCTGCAAGGCAGCTTCCCCGCGTGCCTTGGCTGCATTGATGAAGTCGTCTGATTTGGTACCGCTGAGTCCATTCATGTCAAGCATTTCAACCACCTGAATCCTGGTCGCGGTCAGGCTTGATTTGGCTCGAACAAAAGGCCTTCTATGGAATTCGGCCCGGAACGGAGCCTGACTTAAGGGCCTTGTGGCGCCATGGCGTTGCACCCTTCCATGGGTCTGGATGACCGTGTGGGTTTCTGCCGAGCCGATCAAAGCAGGGACGGCCGATCAACCCCTGTCGGCTCATGTGCGAAGGTAAAAGATCTTGATCCATTTTTTTTTGACGATCTTTATTGGAAACCTCTCCTGGGACGCTGAGCGGGAAGATCTGATCCATCTGTTCGGACAGTACGGAGAAGTGAGCAAATGCTCCCTGCCCCTCGACCGGGAGACAGGCCGCAAGCGTGGTTTCGCTTTTGTGGATCTCAGCAGCGAAGCCGATGAGCAGTCGGCGATTGATGATCTTCAGAACGTTGAGTGGATGGGGCGTGCCATCTCGGTTCGCAAGGCCGAACCCCGCCGCTGACCTTTGGGGTCAATCCCGGGCTGAAACGCCGGTGAGTGCTCACCGGCAGCCCCGGCTTGCATCCACCCCTGGTTCTGTTGGCCAATCTTGCCTTTAATCTCCAAAGCCTCGTTCGCTTGTTGCCGACGGTTCTTTGCGGTGCTTGGATTTCGGCTGTTGCTGTTGTGAGGTCTGGTTGAAACGGCTGTCGATCCAACGTGAGATCACATAAATTCCAATGAACATTGGGATGTAGATCGGATATACGTTCGCTTGGTCAAGCTCCAGCTGATTCACCACCTTGACCGCAGCCGTACTCAGCACGATGTAGATCCCGACGCGTCGTAACAGGGGTGACATCAGCAAACGTCAAACAGGGTCTGAGAGTCTCATCTTTACTTGAGTCGGTAAACAGCGAAATCGCGCGATCGCTCGCGCGAATTTGTGTCATGCGGGTCTAAGGTTGAGACACGATTGGGAGCGGAGTTGTGGTCGGTCTGATCGCGTCGGGTGTGTTCCTCGTGCTTCCATCCTTTCGCGGAGCTGACCTTTCCCTGTTTCGTCAGCTGAACCGTGAGCTTGGAGCGCTTTGTCAGGAGCCTCCCGTTCAGGCGCTCAGGGTGTGTCGCCTGCATGCGCGGTTGGTGAACCGCTGAATCAGCGGTCAGTCAGCGACCACGCCACAAGCGATCCGTGCTCCACCTCCTCCGAGGGGAGGCTCGTCTCTGTAGGTGTCGCCCCCTGCATGAACAATCAGCGTCTTGCCCCGCAGGTCGGCTGTGCTCAGCCGTGGAGCAACAACGCTGGTGTTGGTGTTCCCGTCGCCATCGACAACCAGTCGGCTCAGGTCGCCGCGGTGGCCGTTGCCGAAGGGGCCGAGGTGTTTGCCTGTGCCGTCAGGGTCCCAGTGCCCACCAGCTGCCAGGGCGGCAACGTTGGTGCCCTCTGCGGTTTGCCCTGGATCACAGCTGCCGATGCTGTGGAGGTGGAAGCCATGTTCTCCTGGCATCAGCCCCGATAAAGCGGGATAGATCACAAGGCCTTGATCGGTGTCCTGTGCTGTGATGCTGCCGATCGATTCTCCGATGCCGTCGACGTCAACACGGTTCAGCGTCACGTCCAGCGCTCCGCACCAGCCTGGTGTGGCCGTGAGCAAGCTGACGACCAGAAGGCACTGGGCAAGCAAACGCCGCATCACAGAACTGCATGTTCTTGAATTGTGCCCTCCGGACGGCGCCTTCTGCGTGACAATGGTGCGTCCTTCGGCCGACTCTCCGTGATGCGATGGGAATACACCCAACTTCGCTTTGTGCCCCGTGGAAAGTCGTGGACCGGCGAGATTGAGGAGCTTTGGCTGGATGATCGTCAGTTGATCTCCCGCAGCCATCCGCAGCGTGATGTCACCCTCGTGGGGCTGATGAATGAATTGGGTGATCAGGGCTGGGAGCTGGTGACCTACGCCCAACCCTTCACTGGATACCACGGAGGTTGTTACACCTTCAAGCGTCAGATGTGAGCAGAGGCTTTCAGATTGGATGGGTATGGATGTGCTGCACCATTCCCATGAAACCCATCACGAGAAGAGCGATGGCAACAGTTGATGCGATTGAAGCCAGGCCCATTTGTGCTTGATTATTCAGGGTTCTCATGCTTCGACCTCATTTTTCAGATGCACCAGAATGCATTGCTCATAGCAATGACCATCGTCAAGATTGCAAAGCGTTAGACACTCAAAGTAAGCATTGACTTGTGATTCAGTGACGCAAGCATGACCTGCATCTGGACATTCAAGGTGGCTATTCATCTTGTTTGTTACTGGCTCGCCAGGCGACACTATGCTGATTATTCTTTTTGAGCAACAATATGATTGCGGCGGGTAAATACCTAGATAAAATTACCTATAGCTGGACAAATCACTGTTGATCGATTTCCCGGGCTCTTTAGGCTGATGGGATGAGCAACCGGAATCCCACGGAGCGGCTGGAGCATGAGCTCGATCGCGCCAAGATGCGTGGGCGCTGGCTCAGCGACGATGAGCAGGCTGACCTCGACCTTGAGGCTGCTGAAGTCGCCACTCAGGTTGAGGCCAAGCGTCGGCGTGATCGAAAGCTGGTGATTCTCACGGCGGTTTGCCTGGTCATCCCTCCGCTATGGCCCTTGGCGCTCGGCTTGACGTTGTTCCTTCTGTATCCAGACACCATGGCCAGGGTCGGTCTGGCTGCAGCTGTGGCTTGTCTGGTCGGCGGTCTGATGCTGGCGGTGGTGCTGGGGGTTGCCATGGTCTGGCTGATTCAGCTCCTGTTCTGATCACTCCAGGGCTTTGGACGTCACCACGGTCATGCCGACAGGAGCCAGGGCGATCAACGCCAATTTGATGTGCTGGATGCCAAAAGGGATTCCGATGATCGTGACAAAACATGCCAAGGCGCTGCTCAGGTGACCCAGGGCCAGCCACCAGCCGGCCACAAGAAACCAGAGAACGTTGCCCACCACGCCGAGGGGGCCGGTTCCCAGGTCGCCTCTCCCCCTGAGTTGACGACGGTTCACAGCCTCGGAGCCGAAAGGCCAAAGCGAGAAGCATCCGATCACCCAGCACGACCGCGCCCAGGGCAGGCCAACGATGGTGATCGCACAGATCAATGCCGCGAACCACCAGCCCAGCGCCATGGGCAGTCCCCCGAGAACAACCCAGAGGAGGTTGAGGGCAATGGACAACATGTCTCCATTGTGACGCCATGGCCAGTGATCCTTCGTTAACTTCTGTGAAATATGTTTGACCAGGCATGGCTGGACGTCTCGGGATTATTGGATGCGGATATGTCGGCTCCGCTGTGTCCCTCCATTTCAGGCGTCAGGGTCATGAGGTGGTAGGCACCACCACCAGCCCCGCCCGGTTGGCTGAACTCTGTGATGTGGTCGATCACCCGAGGATCTACAGGGCTGAAGACCCCATGGCAGATGCCAGCTTCCTGGATCATCTCGATGGTGTTCTGATCGCGATGGCGCCGACAACTGACAGCTTTGAGGAGGATCAGTACAAAAAGGTTTACGGCCAGGCTGTGCCCGCCCTGGTGAATGCCCTGCGTCAACGTCAAGGCCGCAGACCGCTGCATGTGAGCTACCTGAGCAGTGCAGGGGTGTATGGAGATCAGTCCGGCGCAATCTGCAATGAACAGACGCCCCCCGACTGCTCCAGCAGCACCAACGCTCTTCTGGCCAGCGGTGAGTCTGCCGTTCTTTCATTGAACGACGCCTCAACTCAGGCCTGTGTGCTGCGGCTCGGGGGCATTTATGGTCCCGGCAAGGACATTCCCTCCTACATCCGCAGTGCTGCTGGCCAGTCGGTCCGCAAAAACGGCAACCACATCAACGCCTGGGTTCATCTGAAGGACATCATCCGCGGCGTTGATTTCGCATTCGCCAAACGTCTCCAGGGGATCTACAACCTGGTGGATGATCTCCAGCTCACCCGTCGTCAGTTGTCCAATGCGCTCTGTGACCAGGATGGTCTTCCTCCGGTGATCTGGGATAACCACGATCGCCCCGGTGCCCGCATCTTCAATGCCCGTGTCAGCAATGCGAGCTTGCGTGAAATTGGTTTCCAGCCCAGCATTTCCTCCATGCTTGAGCCAGTGGTTGCCTGAATCTCATTCGGATAGCGCTTCGGTTTGTCTGATGTGACTGATTTGATTTTTCGATACATGCCCATCTTATTTGCCCGATTGTTCGTGTTCATGTAAAGCGGGATTGCAGGATCCACGATCGGCAGGCTTTGTTGATTAGACACTCTGCATTCCAAGCCGTTACGGTGTGAAAGACGAGTCTTTCTGTATCGAATTCGCCACGTCTCTGGCTGTCATGCTTCTTGAGCTCAATGCCGAGTTGCTTGAACTGGCGGAACAAGACGGTGACGTCTTTCCGGTGAATACCGCTGTTGAATTCGAGCGATCTTGCTGAAGCACAAACGGCGTCTTTGGATCAGTTCCGAGGTGTGGACATTCTTCATCACTTCAATTCCGTTCGAACCTGATCAGCCCTCTGCACCCCAACAGGTGTTCTCTTTTGCTCATCCTTCCGCGTAGCGAAGTGCTTTCAGCCCCATCACCAGGTGGGTCCTGAAACTTCCCAGCGCCATCACCTGTTTTGGCGTTCGTGTGTCGCTCACAGCATCCCCCTGGGTTTCAATCCAACGAAGCAACTCCTGGGTTTGATCAGCCCACGCACTCAGTGCTGCTCGAAGCAGTTCGTCCTCGTTGAGTTGGCCCTCTGGAGTGGCAGCCGGTTCCATCGCCGCTTTCAGCAAGGCGTTGAGCTGCTGATGGCTTAACGCGTCGGGAACGAAGGGATCAGGGTCGATGCTTAAGGAAACCTTTAGGCGGTGCTTCGACGGTAGACGAATGGTTCGACGCTGCCCATCCGTGATTCAACCCATTGATTCAGCCCATCGGCTGTTCGTCCGGATCAACGCTCATGCCACGTGATGCCAGGGCCAGGCGCCGGGCCGCCAAGAGAGCCGGGTAAGCCAGTGCTGATCGTTTGTCGTCGCAGAACAGTTTCGCCATCAACTTCAGCAAGGGATCGCTGGGCGTCATGCGACGGCAGAGTTCTGCAATCGCTTCGCTTCCATGCCATCGATGGTCCCCTTCGATCAGAACGGCGCCGTTGCGGAGAGGCAGGCCAAGGGCGTTGAGGTCCTGACGGATCTTGTGATCTGTGCGTCCGTCGACAATGCGCAGGTGGGCGAGGCCCGCCTTGAGTTCACTGCGCAGGGCGAACTCCCGGCAGAATGGGCATCCGCCGTCGTAGATGAGGGTTAACAGCATTGCTGAATTCTGTCGCCAAAGGCCTTGGCCTGGCGTTGCTCCTGGCTTGCTGGTTCGTGATTTGTCCTCAGCCGTGTCGCGCCGATTGGATCTGTGACGGTGATCGGCTCAGTGTCGAGATCACCCGTGGACCCGTCGATGTCACTGGTTTGAAGGCGGCAATCCCCAACGCCATGGAGGGAACCCTGCCTGGAGATGGTGTTCTCATCCGTTGGGGTGATGTTGTTCTGCAGCTGCCACGCACCAATAACGCTGGTTCGCCCAGCTACACCGATGGCCGTTGGTGGTGGCGCCCTGAGGATGTTTCTGCGCCGGAATTCTTTGAACGCCGCGGCACGCTGATTCGCCATCAATGTGCATTGATCGAAGCCTGAATCCCGTTAACTCCGTCGGCGCTTGCGTCGGTTCGCTTTTCGCGTTCCTCCATTGCGATAACCAGGTTCGCTTCGAATGGCTGACCAGCAAGCTTCACACACCAGGATCCAGTTCGTCCTTCGGGTCGTGGTGACCCGGAAGTGCACATCTCCGGGCTCTCTGCACTGTTCACAACACCACTGATCGTTTTCCACAATTTCAGGCGCTATTGCCGAGACTTGCTTCACTTTGGAGGTCCAGCTGAGCATTCTGAACCCAAAATCCGGTAATGATCACGTGCTTCTGGTTCGATGCTTGTCCAGAATCACGCCGCTCGCTCAGCGGTTACATCTGTTGCAATCACTACAGTTCTGGACGCTGCTCCCTGCGGGCTGTCATCCCAGGCAGGCTTATGCGATCGGTTGTGCACGCTGAACGCCACATTCATCACTCCGGCTTGGATCGTTGGCTGGAGTCCTGTGGAAAAGCTGTGCATAACTCTACGACGTCTTTGGGATTGGAGCGTGAATGGAGGCTTTCAGGGCTGCCATCTCATGGACGCTGAGGTGCTCATCGATGGCCTCAGGGTTGTTGTTCAGATAGTGAATCCAGGCTTCGTAACACTGGTCCTGAGTGGGGATCGCGTCCCGTGCCTGTTGTTCCCTCGCGTTGAGCAGCAGCGCCTCGATGGTTTCCAGCCGCATTTCAATGCGGCTAAGGCGTATGGCGATGGAGTCGTCTGGTTGCGTCATCTCTGGAGCGACGGAAGCTTCCGTGATTGTTGCGGACCCCATCCGGGTTGACGCAGTAGTACAAGCGCACTAAAACAGATGTACTGCTTTGTTGCTTATGTCTGCAAGTTCCCCTTACGCCACTTTCCGTGCTGATGAGTGGATGCGTCACTCCTTGATTCGTCCACGAAAGGCTTTGTCATCTGCTGGCGGGAGCTCGAAAGCTCGTGTCGGGCCCGCTGCTGCAGCTCGCGGTTGCGATGCCGTTCAGGGCGAATTGTTCCTTTTTCCGGTTGTGATCTGTTGAGCTGATTCTCAATCCTGACGACGATCTCACCCGATGGTGGTGGCCCTGCCGTATTGATTTGGTTGCCCATCCCCTCTGCGTTGTGGCCGACGGACTTGCTTTGAAAATCCGCTCTGGCCTGAGCGATATCAAAGTCTCATATAACTTCTCTTTGAGCATCGTTTGACGAGAAGAAGACCGTTGGATCTCTTTGGGTACATCAAGCCAGCCTTCAGTTCCGTTGATGCGAAGATACTCTTGAGCGCTGATTCATCATTGTGATAAACACGTGTACCACCCTTTTTTGTATCCATATGAGTCCCTTTCAAAAGTGATCTTTTCTTCAGTCCACGTGGGTGCCTGAGAAAAGGTGATTCCCGTGCTTGGCGACGTCCAGTTGCGGACACTTGCACCAGCAGAGCGAATCAGCTTGACTTCGCTGCCAGAGGGCAATGTGAGAACAAGGAAGTCAGACCATGGAGAACGAAGACTGTCTTCATTGGGTGTCGCCTCCGTGATCTTAATCCGTCCCAAGGGCGAGCAATTGAATCGAACAGTCTTGAGCGCACTGGCGTGAACATCCTTTCCTGTCAATACAGCAGCCAGGGAGCTGAGTGCAACCAAACTGCTGACGATGGCAACACCCTTCATCGTCGTAAGTGATGGAAGGTCCAATCATTCCACACCGGCATCTTGGGATGGTTTGCCCGGGTACGCCTTGAATTATTGCTGCAGCTCATCTCCATTCTGTTCGATGATGGTTTGGCACGCAGCTGCTTCGTTGGGCCTTAACTGCGCTCAGAGCAAGTCTGATTTGTCAAAACTCAGGTTCTGATTGGCAGTGGGCATGCCACGCCATCAACTTCTCCGCACCCATTGGGGGGAGCCTTGAAACCACTCGCCCAGGTCGTCTTGTGATCCGTTGAAATGGTCTTCGCTGGTTTGCCCTGGAAGATTCATCTGCTGCATGAATCCACCAACGGATTGCTGGTCCAAGTGACCTTTTGCTTGTATAGAACGGGCTTTGCGGAGCCAGTGCCAGACCGTTGAGTTCCTGTCTGCGTGCTTCTGAACAAGAATTCTTTCATCAAGGCTGACAAACTCGTTTCTGGACAGACGTGTGAGAATGTCTTGAAGTTTCAGCCTTGTTTTGGTGCTAAGCATCGGAATAAATCCGTTGTGAATATCCTGGCCATCTAGAGACATTTGTCCATAAAGTTCTGGATATCCATACACATCCTTGCTCTGAAGTTTCGAGCACTACAGAACCATTTGAAATGTCTTCATCGCTACTTACTCAAGATTACAGCTTTACCCCGTCACCGGAAAACTGATTACCTCAGTTGAAATGGAGATTATTTCGGGTCAGGCGAGAGTCTTGATCTTCAAGTGACAGGATTGTCCACGTCCTTGCTTGAGAAGGGGGATGAGCCGTGCGCTGTCATCGGTCCCAGAGCAGTTCCCGCTCCAAAAACCCAGTCGTATCAGGGCGTGTTGCATGACAAACATTTGCAGATGCCGCTGATTGCCCCTTCTTCTGCCAGGCTGGCAGGCGGTGTTTTTTGCCAGATCATGCTGTTGTTCGCCTCTCAAACAGCTCAGGGTGGGCCTTCTGTCATTCTCCCGGCACTGTTGATCACTGGCCTGCTCGTTGCGGCATCCCAGGCTTTTGTTCCCAAGGGCGACGACCAGAACTGAGTTGCCTGGCTCAGCGAAGGGCTGACAGAACGTCAGCCCCAAAGGCATTTCGATCAAATCCAGGCTTCTTCGGCGTCTGTCCCAGGCGCACGATCACGGCGCGTTGACTAGGAGCCACCAACAGCAGTTGTCCCTGATAACCCTCTGCAGAAAAACTGTCTTTGGGGAAGTCTGGCCGAGATTTGCGTTTGCTCAGCCACCAGTGCGCCCCATATCCCCCCCTTGCACCGCGCGATGGTTTGCGGGCATGGCTGACCCAGTTCTTGGGCAACAACTGACTGCCGTTCCAGCGGCCGTCATCCAGGTAAAGCTGACCAAATCGGGCCCAATCGCGAGCGCTGGCCCACACCAACGATGAGCCGACAAAGGTTCCACTGTTGTCGCGCTCGAAAAAAGCTGTCGTCATGCCCAGGGGGCCAAACAGTTCCTGGTAGGGAAACGTCCTGTAGCGCTGATCGTCGTCGATGGCGTGTCTCAGGATCCGGCTGAGGATGTTGGTTGTCCCGGATGAATACCTCCACTTTTTGCCCGGTTTCTTCATCAGTGGTTGGCTGGCGGCGAACTTTCCCATGTCTGCTTCCTGGGTGAGCATCAGCACGAGATCTGAGTTCAGTGCTGTCGTGGCTTCCTCAAAGGCCAGTCCGCTGTTCATCCTCAGGAGTTGATCCAGGGTGATGGCACGGCGTGGGTCATCTGGGTCGCTCCACTCGGGCACGGTTGCTGGGCGTTCCAGCTCCAGCAGTCCTTGTTTGATGGCCAATCCGATCACGGCATGGGTGATGCTCTTGCTCATCGACCAGCCGATCAGAGGCATCTCCGGAGCGATTCCGTTGGCGTAGCGCTCAGCGACCACCCAGCCATCCTGAACCACCACAACGGCTCGGCTTCGCTTCGGAGTGGAAGGATCCTCCTCGCGAAAAGCGCGATCGAGCACCTTGTTCAGCGCTTGTCTGTCGATCTCCGGCGGGTCAGGACTTGCCGTGGCGACAAGGGGCCAGGGTTCAGTGGATGGGGTTTGATCTGTGGTGAACGGATGGTCTGGGTGGGGGCGACGTGGCTTGGGTCGACCACTGATCCGTTGGGTGCATTCCTGCCCGCCATTCTGAACGGCCTCCGCCTGGATGAGTCCGAACAAGGCACTGGCTTCAACCCGGCCACCTGCTCTGTCGATCGTGGTCTGAATCAGCCCCTCTCCGATCGCCAGGTCTTCGTTGAGCATTTGATCCGGATCCATTCCAGCGATCAGGACGCCAGTGCACAGTTGCTTGGCGCTGAAACTTGTTCCAGCCTTGGCGAAGTGGATCAGGTTCCGCAGCGTTGGGTCCAGACCGGCCGTAGTGCTGAAGGCCACCGCCGATGCAGTGATCAGCAGATAACGCCAAGGGATCGTTGTCACTCTGAACGGTCATGAAAAAAGCGGGGAGATCCCCGCTTCAATCATGGAGGGTTCAGGCTGGCTCAGTACACGTCGTAGCTGACGCCGCGGTAGCGCAGTTCCTGTCCGCCGGTCGGATGCTGCTGCTGGTCGACCTGTTGGTAGGCAACGCCCCGGTACCGCAAGACCTTTGCTTTCACTCCGATGGGCGTGTGCACCCGGTCGGTATGGACGGGATGGCGGAAGGCCTTGGCCATCTCAATCCTGGCCGTTTCGATGGCCTGGGTACGCACAGCCCGAGCCTTGATCAGTTGAAGTGTGTTCATCTCTCTCTTGCGCGGTGCCCACACCCCCGTTGCCTGGCGTGGGTCTGACTGCTGCCTGCCGAAGAGGCTCAACGTCCTTTCACTATAACCAAAATTGGTAGCAACGGCTACTGTTTTGCTGATGGTTGTCGCTGCCGTTGCCAGCGTGGGGCCGGTTTAGGGATGCCTTTGTCTGAAGCCGTTCCACCTTTGTAGGGGAAGAGCGGCAACCCTCGCAGCTGGGTAGTCCCCCCTGCCAGAGCTCAGAGAAGAGCCGAGGCGAGTGGGGTTCTCCCAAGCCCAGTCCACTTGGGCGATGCGGCCTGAAGCTGTCTGGGTTGCCTAAGTCTTTGGCAAGACCTTTTTGGCTTTCATCGGATCACATCAATCTTCCTTGCATGTGCCTGGCAGGCCTCAAGTGCATTGGCTCCGCGATCAGCATGGCTGTCCTTGAGTTCTGAGCCCAAGGATCAACTCAATCAACAACTGAAGGAGTGTATTTCGCACTCTATTGCAGACGGATCGTGTTCCTGCTGCATCGAATCCTCTTGTCGATCAGACGAAAGACGTTTCGATTGATAGGTTCACCTGTTGAGTTCATCTCGAACCATTCGACTTAATTGGCAGCCCCTTTGGAGTTCTCAAGTGTCCAGCCTTGTTCAAGAAGTCTGCTCACTTGGATGAACGACCATTTTGATTATCCAGCTGGGACCAGGCTCGATGTCCCCAGTGCGCATCGAACGCCGCTTGTTCAGGCAGATCCTGCTCATCAGCCTTGGGGCTTGAGTGCATGCCAAGCCTGACACCCACCAACACATGCACATGTGATCAAGCATTCGAGATTTCGCTTCATCATGCATGAAATCAGTAGGCGTAAATATGCTGATAGTCTGTAATTAGTGCGTAAATTGAATGCACATTCCCTATATCTAAGGGATCTGAATTATTGGATTTTTGAACTTCAGTCACCAGCAAAGGCTTGAGTCTGCAACTCCTTTGAGTGGTGGGCTGACATTATATTCTTCCCGAATTTGGGCCAAAGGCATCGTCGCTAATTCAAGATGATCGATTGTGCTGAAGTCCTTGCTGCAATTCATGCCTCGATTAAAGGCGTCGGCCAGCATTTCTGGAGCTCCATCGAGAGTCATAACACCTCGTTTGCCTTCTAAGCCATCAAATGGATCACCATCAGCACCAAGTGGTTCATACTGAACATTATGACCTGGTTTGAAAATGCCAGCTTCGTGAATCAAAAAATTGGTCAAAGACGCCATCCAGTTGGCATCAGAATCATTCATCCCTAGCTTAAATGCACCTAAGCATATTTCTCCAATCCCCGTTGGTTCGTAGCCAGCGATGATGTGATTCATGTCATGACAGACATAATACCCAGGATTTATTGAATCTTTGGTTGGTATTTTCATGCCATTGCGTTTGTAAAACTCTGCAAATTTCCGACCTAGGGTTTCCTTGTGCATGGATGAACAAGATTCCAAGATCTTGAAAAATTGCTCATCATATTGTCGTGCGCCATGATTAAATGATTCTGGTCCATGCTTTTCTTGCAGAGATAAGAAGTAGCTTTCGTATCGCCTGATGTAATCAGTTGTGGTATCTACAGCTGAATGATCTATCATTTTCCGGCATACAGCAAGCACATCGCCTTCCAGTTCCAATTGCAGTGCAGCTTTATCCAATTTGCCAAGCTGTTGGGATGATCTTGGATGTCTGCATAGTTCGAGCATCACACCCAATTGAATGTATCTTCTTCGAAGGGATTCATCGCCAACACATTGAGAAAGTTTGTCTTGATCAATGGGTGTTAGATTTTCAAATGAGTCGGGCGTTAGTTTTAATATGCTTAAAGCTATGGCCTGAAGAACGCTTCTTTGTTCAATTGTGCCTCGGTCCCCACAGTCGATTAAATCCTTGAGCCCCGCGGCAAAGGCTAGGCAAGTCTGTCTGTCGAGCATTTGATTTTTGCAGTTGTCCCATTAAACACTATTTGTTTTGGTTTGCCTTGGTTTGTCTTGATTGCAGATTTTGGGTCTGGCCTTTGTCTTCAAGTTCATGTGGAATAGTTTGCTGTTGATGTGATTTAACTTGATTTCAAGGCAGTGCATCAATCCACTTCGGTAAGGTTTTGTTTGGAACATTTGCAGCTAAGACCAGTTTGGATGAAGCCCCTGGGAAGTTGTTATTTGTGGTTCGGTGAGCTAAAGCAGGTTGCCATTTGAATCGTAGTTGCTCATTCTTTGATGTTGATTCGCTGTATGGTGCGTCCAGACTTCTTTTACAGATAATTTGTTCAGCTGGTGAAGATCTACTGATCCGGTGAATGGCCCCTCATTTTGTCTATTGATTGACGGCATCATTTCCGTCTTCGGATTATTTCTGATGCTCAAATGGAGCTGAGAATTTTCGATTCGGATATGTCCCCGACCATCGCTGCTCCGCATAATTTTTATTATGTATTTCTTGTCTTGATATTTCGCTCAACATCAATGTTCTCCATATTCTTGCACTGTGAATTGATTAGTGGCCCAAGTGTTCTTGAATTCATTGATGGTTGGTGATTGATAGGCTGTGACGGTATGGTGGTTTTTTACTTTTCTTTGGCACGCTTACGCATGTTGGTTGCGATGTTGCTGCTGGCTTTCTTTGACGTACCTGGCGATTCGTGGCTC
Organism: Synechococcus sp. KORDI-52; assembly: GCF_000737595.1. Taxonomy (NCBI): domain Bacteria; kingdom Bacillati; phylum Cyanobacteriota; class Cyanophyceae; order Synechococcales; family Synechococcaceae; genus Synechococcus; species Synechococcus sp. KORDI-52. Next base: position 1,613,561 of record NZ_CP006271.1, read on the forward strand.
CAGGAATTTTATAGATTTGTACGCACTTCAGAGTGATCGCGCGCTGATGCTGTTGAAAGCGCTGCCTGTATTAAACAAATTAATGCTTGCATTCCTCAATATTTGGCACCAAAGAGTGTTCGGCCTGAGATTGATGTTCATTCCTTCGCCGCGTGTGCTTTTGTCGACGGCTACAGAATTCATGGACTGCTGCATGCCAGCTTCTTGATTCGCTTGTAGACCGGTGAAAAGACGTCCGTCGTGTTGGTCGTGGCTGCTGGGGAGCGAGCTTCCGGTTGGTTCCCACAGGGACCCACCAAGAGGGCGGGGGATGCAAGCAAAACTGTGCCGATCGTTTGCATCTGCGGTCCTTCCGCTGCTGGAAAAACAACCTTTGCTGCCGACCTAGCTGGACGGTTGCGGCTCAGCGGAAGGCTTCCGCTCTTGATCGCCTGCGACGACTATTACCGCAGTGGTTGGACCCCTGTCTCCCGCTATGGGTTTGACACGGTTGATGCCATTGATGCTGATCAGCTTCGGTTGCAGCTCAGCGCCCTTCGCTACAGGCAGCTGGATGCTCTGCGCAGCTACGACATGCGCACCCGCAAGGTTGGATCGACGTGCTTGAGCCAGCCTTATGACCTGATTCTGGTTGAGGGTTCCTACGGGCCGCAACTCCTGCTTGACGCTGTGCCGTTATCGCTTGTCGTTTACATCGATGCACCGCTTGTGCAGCGTCTGATCAGGCGTCTTTGGCGTGATGTACGTGACCGTCACCGTCCGGCGGGATATGTGATTCGCCAGATGCTGCGGGAAATGCTGCCTGGGGAACGTCGTTTCGTTGCTCCGTTGAAGTGCAAGGCCGACGTGATCGTTCGTGATGTTGATCCAGGGTTGGCGACGGTTCTTGAGCGAGTGGTGTGAGTCCCTGTTTCCTTGTCTTGTCCAAGCAAAAAGAAACCCCCGCCGAAGGCAGGGGTTTCGAACATTTCTCGGGAGTGTTGCCTTGTTTCCACCCCGTGAAGCGTTTTTCCTCACAAAATAAATATGCCGACTCGAAGCCTGCCGCGGTACAGGTGATGGACACCCTCCGGGTTGGCTGGGTCGTCGTCTCGAGCAGCCTGTTGATTCATGACTTGGCTCTGAGCTTCGGCTGTCTCTTGATGCCCTCGGCTAGCTGTTTGGAACGATGTGGGTCACGAGGTCGGCACAGACCCAGCGGATCACCCCCGAATCCACATCGGCCACTTGAAATAGGGTTGGAACCTTGGGGTCTCTGGCTCCACCGTCCACGTGAATCACATCGGCCATCCACCAGTCGTCGGAGTCGGTGCTGCCACAGATCACGGTCATTCCAGTCTTCACGGAAAGAAAGACGGGCTCCTGGGCGATGGGCTCTTGGCTCACGGTGGCGACTGAGCAATCCGCAGGCAGCATCTGTTTGTTGGTTCTTATGTACTACTGACGCTAGCTCCGCTTGCAAGGGGCGGCTGGCTTTGGCGCGAATGGTCTGATCCAGCTACCAACCCTTCAGGACCTTCAGAGTCATGGCCTCTTTCAACATCAGCATCGAGGGTGGTGCCAGCTTTTCGTGCCCTGATGACGTCTATATCCTCGATGCGGCCGATGAGGCCGGCGTGGATCTGCCCTATTCCTGCCGGGCAGGAGCGTGCTCAACCTGTGCTGGACGCTTGGTGAGTGGGTCGGTGGATCAGACCGATCAAAGCTTTCTTGACGATGAACAGATGGGTCAGGGTTTTGCCCTGCTTTGCGTGAGCTATCCCACCGCTGATTGCGTCATCCAGGCCAATGCTGAAGAGCATCTGTCCTGATCAGGGCTTGCGGGTGATCACCGGACGGCGTCGGTTCGGGTAGAGCTCTCGGCACATGGAACAGACGGTTCCGTCACAGCCCCGAGCCGTGCAGAACTCGCGACCCCAGAAGATGATCTGAAGGTGCAGCCGGTTCCAGTGTTCCTTCGGAAACAGGCGCTTGAGATCCTGTTCCGTACGGGCCACGTTGCTGCCGTCGCTCAAGCCCCAGCGTTGGGCCAGCCGGTGAATGTGCGTGTCAACAGGGAAGGCCGGAACACCGAAGGCCTGGGCCATCACCACACTGGCTGTCTTGTGCCCCACTCCGGGTAGGGCCTCAAGCTCTTCAAAGCTCTGGGGCACGTCGCCGTTGTGAGCCGCTACCAGAATCTGGGCGAGGCGGCGGACATTTTTGGCCTTGGTTTTGGCCAGACCGAGTTGCCTGATGTAACCAAGGATCTCCTCCTCGTCCAGTGCCGCCATGGCTGCAGGAGTTGGCCCAGCCCTAAACAACGCCGGAGTGACCTCGTTCACTTTCTTGTCGGTGCACTGAGCACTCAGCAGCACAGCGATCAGGAGGGTGAATGGGTCGCTGTGATCTAGGGGAACCGGCGTTTCCGGGTATTGCTCGTGGAGGCGCCGCAGGATCACCTCCACCCGCTCTGATCTGCGCAAGGGTTCATGGTGGGTTGTGTGATCTTGGCGCCTGGGGGATTGCATCGCTTCGTTGCAACGCTTTTCAGCCGCCACCGCCGTTGTTTTAGGAACAGAGGGTTGGATCCTTGGGTTAGAGAGGTCAGTCGACGTTGCAGCACTTCGGTTGGAGACGCCCCGCGGCAGCCATGCTGGTTCTGGTGAGTGTTTTGCTGTCGTCGTGCCGCAGCCGCGACCAGGAGAGAGCCACCGATTCCCGGCCCCAGGTGCTTACAACCTTCACAGTTCTGGCCGACCTGGCCCGGAATGTGGCTGGTGATCGATTGCGGGTGGCTTCGATCGTCAAGCCCGGCGCTGAGATCCATGGTTACCAACCCACGCCGAGTGATATCCAACGCGCCAGCCAGGCCGATCTGATTGTTGAGAACGGCCTGGGCCTGGAGTTGTGGGCCCAGCGCTTCACGGCCGCAGCTGGAGATGTTCCCACAATCACCCTCTCGGAGGGGATGGAGCCTCTGCTGATCACCGAGGACGCTTATTCCGGCAAACCCAATCCCCATGCCTGGATGTCCCCCAGACGCACCATGGCTTATGTGGACCATCTGGAGCGGGCCTTCAGCCAACTTGATCCAGCCGGTGCAGAGGTGTATGCGGCCAATGCCTCCGCCTACAAAGCCCAGCTCAAGGCCCTTGATGACGAGCTGCGCACGGCGATCGCCGCGCTGCCTGCACAACAACGGTTGCTGGTGAGTTGCGAAGGGGCTTTCACCTATCTGGCCACTGACTATGGGCTTGAGGAGGCCTATCTCTGGCCGGTGAATGCCGAAAGTGAGATCACTCCCAAACGCATGGCACGGTTGATCAACACCGTTCGCGAGCGACAGGTGCCGACAATTTTTTGTGAGAGCACCGTGAGCGATAAAGCCCAACGGGAGGTGGCGGCGGCCTCAGGCGCTCGATTCGGGGGGACGTTCTACGTGGATTCCTTGTCCTCCCCGGACGGGCCCGCCCCCACCCTGTTGGACCTGCAGCGGCACAATGTGGATCTGATCCGTAAGGGCCTGAACCTGTCGGAGAGCAACCGCTGATGCGTATTGAGGCTGACCAGCTGTGTGTGGACTACAACGGCACCGTTGCCCTGTACGACGCCAGCCTGCATCTCCCTGCGGGTTGCATCTGCGGTCTGGTGGGCATGAATGGTGCCGGGAAATCAACCTTTTTCAAAGCACTCACTGGTTTTGTCCGCCCTTCGCGGGGCAGGATCCGGATCAACGGCAGCAGCGTGGCCGAGGCGCAGCGTCATCAGGCGGTGGCCTACGTGCCTCAGACTGAAGGGGTGGACGCCCAGTTCCCCGTTTCGGTATGGGACGTGGTGATGATGGGCCGTTATGGCTCGATGAATCTGCTGAGGATTCCCCGCAGTTCGGATCGCGTGGCCGTGCGGGATGCGCTGACGCGTGTTGACCTGCTCGAGCTGGCCGATCGTCCCCTTGGCACCTTGTCCGGGGGGCAACGCAAGCGCACGTTCCTGGCGCGAGCCATCGCCCAGCGTGCCGATGTGCTGCTGCTGGACGAACCCTTCAATGGGGTGGATGTGCGAACCGAGCAGCTGATGGCCCAGCTGTTCCTTCAGTTCCGGGACGAGGGCCGCACGATTCTGATCTCCACCCACGACCTAGGCCACGTCCGTGATTTTTGCGATCTGGTGGTTCTGATCAACAAGACCGTGCTCGCCTATGGGGAAACCTCGGAAGTGTTCACCCCCGAGAATCTCGCCATGACCTTCGGCGGCGTGCCACCCGATCTGCTGACGGGCAACAGCTCCCCGGAAGACGCCATCTAACAAGAGACTTCTTGGTTCAGTCGCTGACGTCGACCGCTTCTGAGAATTCCACCGGCAGCTTCAAGCCCGTGGATTTCTGAAATTGCTTGAGCAGGGTGGCGATCGTCAGGGTTGTTCCTCCTGGTTGCTCACCCACCAGGCTGACCTCCTCCACCTCCACAGGCTGCACCGTATCGCTGAGCATCGTCAGCAACGGCTCCAGTTTCTGCAGCAGAAACAGGCGCTTGGCGTCATCCCCGGAGCGTTTCAGTGACTCCACCAGATCCCGCAGACCCTCGGCCTGAGAGCGGCCCTGCTCAATGATCGTGGCGGCCTCCCCCTTGGCCTCAGCCATCATCGTCTGACATTCCGATTCCGCCGGCGCCACGATGTCGGCCTGCAGTTGTTCCGTCACCTTCTTGATCCGCTCGGTTTGCACGGGCAGTTCAGCTTCGGCTCGCGCCAGTTCGGCTCCCACGCTGGCCTCCACTTCGGCGACGAGAGCCGCACGCCGTGTGAGGGCATCGGTGGTGCGTTTCTCTGCGTTGGCGGTGGCGATGGCCAGGTCTTTATCCAGGCGCCGCAGATCTGTGATGCGCTGGTTTTCCGCCTGCTGCACGGCGGATTGTGACTTGGCTTCTGCCTCGGCAATGCGCGAATCCCGCTTCAACTCCACCAATTGCTTCCGCCCGATGGAATCGAGGTAGCGCACATCATCGGAAATGTTCTGAATCTGCAGGGTGTCCAGCACCAGCCCGAGGCGCTGAAGATCGTCCTCGGCTTCCTCAAGGAGGGTGCGGGCGAAGGTCACTTTGTCCTCATTCAGCTGTTCGGGGGTCAGGCTCGACATCACGCCTCTGAGATTTCCCTCCAGGGTTTCCTTGGCGATGTGTCGGATCTCGTCTTGGCTTTTCCCGATCAGCCGCTCGATGGCGTTGTGAATCCCCGGCTCATCTCCGGAGATCTTGATGTTCGCGACACCGGAGACGTTCAACGGTATGCCTCCTTTGGAGTAGGCGTTCTCGACCCGTAAATCGATGATCATGTTGCTGAGATCCAGCCGCATCACTTCCTCGAGAACCGGAATCCGCAAGGCGCTGCCACCACGAACCGTGCGGTATCCCACGTTTTGGCCACTCCCGGTGCGTCGCCGCAGTCCGGCGAAGATCAGCACCTCACTGGGCTGACAGATGTAGTAGAGCTGGCGTAACAAAAGGATGAAGGCCCAGAGACCGGCAGCACCGGTAAGGCCGACAGCAACAAACATCAGAGGTCTCCTGAATCACGAAGGGTCGTTGTGCTGCTCAAGGTGGCCAACAGATCAATACCGAGGATCTGATGCACCTGGTCGAAGAACTGACGCACCACCCGGTGGTTGAGCTCCACAAGGCTGGCCAGGCTGGAGGCGTCATTCCCATCCAGCGTTGTGATGCGCTTCAGCTGGATGCGGCTGGGCAGTTGCGTTGCCTGGTTCAGCACCATCTCAATCTGTTGAAGCAGAAACACGAGTTCGGCGGTGCTGCCGGCTTCGTTCCAGACGGTGGTGAGCAGATCATTCACCAGCGCGCTGGCTTTCACGTCTTCTGCTGTTGCTGCCGCTCGGCCCCGGGCCCGCAACTCCTTGGCCTGTTGATTGGCCTGGGCTGGGAGAACCTCCTCCGCCTGGAGTCGTAATCGCTCCAGTTGTGCACGCACCTGTTGCAGTTTCTGCTCAGCACGGGCCCGCGCCTCGAGCTCTGCGGCAGCGGTGCGTTCCTCTTCGGATCGTGCCTTCTTTTCCATTTCCGCGATCTGGGTGCGGACGGCGTTGTCTTTCTGCAGCACCGTGGTCTCGGCTTCGGTGCGGACGACTTCAGCCACTTCTTCCATTTCTGCCTCCACCCTCTCGGCCTGACCGATCGCTTCCGCTTCGGCGATTTCCGCATCCCGCACGATCTGGGCAACGCGTCGACGGCTGATCGAATTCAGATAGTCAACGTCGTCCGACACGCTCTGAATCTTGAGGGTGTCGAGCTGAAGGCCCAGTCGCCGCATGTCTGCACCGACATCCTCCGCGATCTGTTCAGCAAACCGCAGCCGGTCTTCATTCACCTGTTCCGGCGTGAGCTGAGCAAGCACGCTGCGCAGGTTGCCTTCCAGGTTCTCTTTCGCCACCTGCACGATCTCGTTCTGGTGATGGCCGAGGAAACGTTCAATGGCGTTGTTGCGGATCTCAGGATCCGTGCTCACCTTCACGTTGGCGATCGCCTGAATGTTGAGGGGCGTTCCCCCGTGGGAGTAGGCGTTGTTGACTTCCACCACAACCGGCAACAGGGTCACATCCATGCGCCGTGCTGTTTCCAGGATTGGTTTGACGAAGGTCCAGCCACCATTGGCCACCACGCGATAACCCTTTGTTCCCTGGCCCTGGTTCGAGCGCGAGCCGGTGACCACAAGCATTTCGTTGGGCCTGCAGATCCGGATCATCCAGCGGCTGATCAGGTTCAACGCCACCAGGGTGACCACCACAAAGGCGGCTCCCCCCATGATCAATTCACCTTGGTTGCGGGTGCTGAAGGAAAGAGGTGGAGCTCCGCTCTGGGCTTGGAGCAACTGTCTTGGCATCAGCGCCGAAAAAATCCATCTCCTGCTTAGCGGCGGAGCCCTGAGTCGACCATCAACGTGATGGCTGTAGGGCTTCGACTTGCAGGGTGTGCTCGTCGCTGGCCACCACCACCACGCGGGTGTTGGCGGGCAGAACTCCTTTGGGACTGATGGCGGGTCGGCGCAGCAAACTCCCTTTCACCGTCACTTCCACAAAACCGCGACGTTCAGCATCCATCGCCAGAGTCACCACCCCCTCGAGGCCGGTCAAGTCGTCGCTGCGCACCAGGCTGTCGGCCTCACGCCGACCAATCAGCCGCAGCAGACGGGTCGCCGCCAGACCCATGCCACAACCCAGGCCCAGGGCCACCAGGCTGGAGGGCCAGCCGGCGCCGTTGCGCATCAGCAGTTGCATCAGGAGTCCAGACAAGCCAAAGCCTGTGAGCCCAAACGACCAGAACGGAGTGCTGAACATCAGGCTCAGCGGCCCACCTTCGCCATCGCTGACGCCGTCATCACTCAAAGAGAGGCCGATCAGCAGCAGCCCGGCGACAAGACAGAACAGATAGGAGTTGAGCATGGTGCGCGCGTTCAGAGGGGGGCTTCGGGCATCACCGCGACGAGAACCTGCTCCAGGTCCTGCATGAACAGCTGCATCGCCTCACGTCGATTGCTGCGGTATTGACTCAGTCTGGGTCTGACGGGCAACGCCTGCCCAAGACGCAGTTCCACCCGTTGCGCTCCGAGGCTCGGCTGTCCCCTCCAGGGTTTGTCTTCGATCCAGCCGATCGCCTCCTCAACCAGCAGCAACATCTCGGCAAAACGGTCGAAGTCGGGTCGATCGCTGATGTAGTGGCCACTCACGCTGGTGAAATGCTCCACCAGTCGCATGCGCGTGAGCTGGAGGTCGGCTTCGCGCGCCTCCCAGTCGGCCAGGCTCCGCTCCAGGGGCGGGATTTGATCAACACCTTCCCTGTAGATCCGATCCCAGGCCGCCTGTTCGATCCGTCGGCAACGTTCCTGAAGATTGCCGACGGCACGCAGGCCGAAATGGGCCTCGGCTTTGGCCAGGCCTTGCAGGCGGTAGGCCTCGATGCGTTCGCTGAACGTTTGCTCTTGATTGGGTTTCAGCCGCTCAAGTTGTTCAAGGGCGCTGAGCAGATTCATCCCGATCTGGATCAGCCGGTCGCGCCGGTCTGTTTCGGGAGTCCCGGAGCTGCCAGTGGCGCTGGCAATGCCGAGATGGCGTTCCAGGGCTTTCAACCTCACATCAAGGACCCCCCAGTTGTGTTTCCTCCAGCTGTAGTGAATGCCCACAGGCAAGACCTCCAGTTGCCTCTCATCGCCTGCTTTCTCCAGGTCCTCCGCGGCCCAGAACGCCAGTTGAGCGACCCCCGGTTCCAAAGGCGCCATCTCTCCTGACAAGTTGTTCGTTGCCCCTTCCGGCGCCACCACCAAGGGGTATCGCCCCTGGGCGAGAGCCGCGCGGGCCTGGGAGAGCGCTGGGCGGTCCAGGCGACCGCGATGGATCGCGATACCGCCACTGCGCTGGAGCAGCCAACCGATCACGGGGCCAGCCCAGATCGGAATGCCGCGGTCGTAGAGAAACCGCAGCTGGATGGGTCGTGCCAGCGGCAGATTGAGCCGACGGGCGGCCCGTGGAACACGGTTCCAGAACAAATCCGCCAGCACCACCGGATCGCGGGTGCTGGGGTGGCGAAAGGCAATCAGCAGATTGCAGCGTCCCGACTGCTGGGCCGCAAAAGCTTTGGCCAGGCCATCCGCCGCATCGCGATGGCTGAGTTCGAGCCCCTGACTGCGGAAGAGCAGAGGCAGCAGCCGGCTGACCATGGCCTGCACCATCCGGCTGGGGCGGGTGGGCAGCCGCCGCAGTGCGGGACGGGCGTTCTGGGTGAAGGCGCGGGGCATCGAACCGGCAACAGCGCGCCCATACTGATCCGATGGACCTCTTGCTGGAACCCCTCAGTCACGCCTTCATGGTCAAGGCCTTGTTGATCAGCGCCCTCGTCGGGGGTGTTTGCGGGCTGCTGTCCTGTTTCATGACCCTGAAGGGATGGGCCTTGATGGGAGATGCCGTCTCCCATGCCGTTCTCCCCGGCGTTGTGGTGGCCTACGCCCTGGGTCTCCCGTTCTCTCTCGGGGCCTTTGTCTTCGGTGTCGGTTCCGTTGCTGCCATCGGCTTTGTGAAGCAGAAGTCCCGGGTGAAGGAAGACACCGTCATCGGGTTGGTCTTCACCGGTTTCTTCGCCCTGGGTCTCGTTCTCGTCTCCAAGACGCGCAGCAACATCGATCTCACCCACATCCTGTTCGGCAACGTTCTGGGGATCTCGGCGGGAGACGTGCAACAGACCCTGGTGATTTCGGCGCTGGTGCTGGTGTTGCTGCTGCTGTTCCGCAGGGATCTGATGCTCTTCTGTTTTGACCCCACCCACGCCCGTTCGATCGGCATCAACACAGGACTTCTTCACTACATGCTGTTGGGGCTTCTGTCCTTAGCCGCCGTCGCCGGTCTGCAGACCGTTGGCATCATCCTGGTGGTGGCCATGCTCGTGACCCCTGGTGCCACGGCTTATCTCCTCACCGATCGGTTTGACCGGATGACGTTGTTGGCCGTCACCAGCAGTGTTTTCTCCAGCGTCCTCGGGGTGTTCATCAGCTACTGGACCGACAGCTCCACCGCCGGTTGCATCGTTCTGGCCCAGACCGCGCAATTCATCCTGGCCTTCCTTCTGGCCCCGAAGCAGGGGGTGCTGCGACGTCTGTGATCGCTGGATCAGTCCTCGTCGTCGTCCCAGTCAACGATGTCGTTGAAGCGCTGAACACCGGCTTCCCGGAAGTGAAACTCCTTGGCGGAACGCCCCTGGTCGGATTTCGGTTGCTGGGAACCGTCCTGGTCCCACGGCTCGCTGTAATCAAGGTCGTCCCGCATGTCCTGGACCGGCTCAGGAGGCTTCGCTGTCATCCCACTTGGCTTTGCCATCCAGCAGTTCGATCAGCTCCTGTAGCTTGCCCATGGTGATGCGCACATCGGCACCGTCGGGAAGAACACCATCGGCCACCACGTTGTAGTGGTCACGGCACTGGTTGCGCAGTTCCTGCAGACGCTTTTTGGTGATGGTCTTCTTCTGTTCTGCCGTTGCCATGGCGATTGCGGGGACTGGAACTCATCCCTAGCAGACCAGCGTGCTGTTTCTGGTGTCACCCGGGGAGGACCTGGCGAAAGCCATGGGCCTCGACCACATTGAGCGGGGTCATGAACAACCCACTCAGTTCGGCTGGCCGGAGCATGTCCCGCGGACTTCCATCTCCAACAATCGTTCCTTGCCTCAGGAACAGCACCCGTTGCATCTCCGGCACGATCGTGTCCACCCGGTGGGTGACTTGCACCACGGTGGTTCCCGCCTGGATCAAGCCCCGGAGGATGGTCAGCAATTGATGGCAGGCCCGTAGATCGAGGGCGCGGCTCGGTTCATCCAGCACCAGCACCTCGGGCTGGTGGACCAAGGCGCGGGCGATCAGAAGGCGGCGCCGCTGGCCGTCCGACAGTGCTCCGTACGAGCGCTCACGGATGCCGTGGAGGTGCAGTTGATGGAGCAGATCCCGCGCCTGCTCCCATTGCTCCTGGCTGGGGTGCTGATCAAGGCCCAGCCGGGTGGCACCAAAGAAACTGCTGACCACCACTTCTTCAACAGCTGTGCGGGGATGAAGGCGTTGTTCCAGTTCGCTGGACACCACTCCCAGACGGGAACGCAACGCCCAGAGGTTCACCGTTTCGCTGCCGAACAGCCGTAGATGGGCGTCGGGCCGTACGACGGGATACAGGCTGCGGTCGATCAGTTTCACCAGGCTGCTTTTGCCCGCTCCATTGGGGCCCAACACCGTTGTTGATTGCCGCAGCGTCAGTTGCAGGTTGAGGTTGTGCAGCACCGGGCGATCGCCCAGCCATGCCTCCACATTGCGGAGATCGAGCCAGGTTTCAGTGGTCATGGGCCTCCTTCAGCAGCCGTTCAATCACGATCGACAGGCCTGGCGCGACGGGCCGGAGCTCTTGCTGCCGCTCACTCCAGATCGATTCACGCAACAGATCGCTCAGGGACACCAGCTTCATCTCCTGGCCCTCCTTCAACTGCAGCTGGTTCAACGGCACGCCCAGGGGGCCGCGGAACAGATGGGCCACCCGGTTGCCGCTGTCGTCGCTGAACCAAGGCTCGAGAGGTTCGGTGGGTGACCAATCGATCTCCTCCTGCAGTTCACGGTGCACGGCTTCGCTGGCGGTTTCACCCGGCTCGAGATGCCCGCCAAACAGCCCCCAATGGCCCGGATAAATGATTGAGTCGATGTCGTCTCGCAGCTGGAGTAGCCATCGGCCCTCCCGCTGGAGCATGGCCAGGGCGACGGCAGGCTTCATGGGGCCTCCTGCCTGAGGCGTGACCACTGGGCCAGCCCTCCCCCACGGCCGCGCGCCATCAGTGTTCCCTGCTGCTCGTTGAGTTCAATCAGGGCGAAGAAGGGCAGACGTTGGGGGATCGGTGCCGGCATCTCTCGCCGGTGCAGGACCTGTCCCCAGCAGGACAGCTCCAATGAGGCGAAGCTGAAGATCAGCAGCGGTCTGGAGCCCTTCAGCTGGGCATGGCCGCTGAACCGCAACTGGAAACCTCCCAGGGAGACCTGGTTGACGATGCTCAGGCCCTGTTCATTGCGGTTCAGGATCAGGCTGGCCTGCAACCAGCGGAGCAGTGTTCCCGTGCCAGGAGCCGGGGCATCCCCATTTCGACTCCAGGTTTGTTGCAACATCCAGCAGCCCGGTAGCTGCTCGATCAGGATGCCGGTGCCCCCACGGCGCGCCTGGCGCTCCCGTGAGAGAAGGTCTGCAGCAGACAGACCGGGCACAGCTGAGATCATGGGGTTCTGCAACCTCCCCATCTTTTAGGAGTCGGCCCATGGAGCGCGACAAGCGCCGGACACCTCCCCTAACGGACCTGCTGTTGCAGGGACTGCGCATCGGTGCCAGCACCATTGCACTTGTTGAATTGCTGCGCAGCGACTGGATCGGAGGCGGGCTCGCCAGCCTGGCCTGGCTGCTGTTCGTTCAGGTGGAGCGGCGGCGGGCGCCGCTCAAACCCCCGTCCTGAGAATTGAATCGATGCAGTTCGGGTGTTGACGGATGTAGGCGTTGAACTCCATGGCTAGAAGCCTTGCTTCAAAAGCATCGGTGGCGTAGAAGCACGACTCCAGCTTTTCTCCGTTGGATGTTTTGTGCCGGACTGTGTAGGCGGCCCGTCCCTTAGCAATGCTGGCCATGGACTGATGAAGCAGTGGGTTCAAGCTGGCACTCCTGCCGGCTCGAATTCCATAACCATTCATTCATGTTTGCGTTTCAACGCTTCGTGAAGCTGTGTGAAGCGTCCGACCGTTCGCCTTGCCCTCTGCCCTGATGGTTCTGCCCATGGCCTCTTGCTCCCTGGTGTTCAAACTCGCTTTGGCGTCAGTGCTGTCCCTGAGTGTCTTGCCGGCCCGGGCCGACTGGCGTCCAGTGCAGGAGCCGGAGGCTTGGCAGTCACGTCGGGGCAACCTGTTGCCCGGGGACGGCTGGATTTTCATGGAGGCTCTGGAGACCCCTGCGCTCAAAGCAGCGGAATACATCCGGGCTCCCCAAGTGGTGAACGGCTCTGTTGAAGTGGAGGCTGGTTTGTTGATCCAGCGCGCAGGTAAGGAACGTTGGACTTACCGCGTTCTGCCGATGCGTGCCAACTGTGCCAGCGGTCAGCTGGAGCAACGCCAGGCCGATGGAGCATGGACCGTCTACCCCGGTCGCGATGGAACCGTGGTTAAGGTCCGCTGGATCTGCGCATTGCGATGAGTCGGCCTGCTTTTCGTTACGAAGAACCCGAACGCTTCGGGGAGTCGCTGACCACTGCACGTCCCTGGAACCGTTCCGCGCTGAGCGATGTGGAGCGTCTCAACGGCCGAGTGGCCATGCTTGGCTTCACTGCCGCCGTGGTGCTTGAACGCCTGACCGGATTGGGAATCGCAGCTCAGCTCCGTGCGGCGTTGCGCTGGTACCTCCAATTGGGTTGATTGATGGCAGTTGTTCCTGTTCTTGAGGACTCCCAACGGTTCAAGTTGGACACCTCGGATGATGCCATCTTCTACAGCGAGCCTCGCTTCGTTCACCATCTGGACGCAGGTTTTCGGTCTCGACTGACGACCCTTTACAGGGACCGGATACCCCCTTGTGCCCAGGTTCTGGATCTGATGAGCAGTTGGGTCAGCCACCTGCCGGAGGACGTGAGTTACGACAAGGTCATTGGCCATGGTCTCAACGACGAGGAGCTGCGTTCCAATCCGCGCCTTGATCAGCACTGGGTCCAGAACCTCAACAGGGATCAAACCCTCCCCGTTGAGGACGGTTCGATCGATGCCACCCTCATCGTTGCCGGGTGGCAGTACCTGCAGCAGCCAGAGCCGATCGCCGCTGAACTGTTGAGAATCACGCGGCCTCGGGGGCAGGTGATCGTCGCTTTTTCCAATCGGATGTTCTTCACCAAGGCCCCGCAGGTCTGGACCGATGGTGACGACGGCGATCACCTCCGCTACATCGCAGAGGTGTTAGTGGCGCAGGGTTGGCCCAACCCGGAGATCATCGCCGAAGACACCCGCGCCGAAGGCGTGATGGGTTTGTTCGGAGGCAAAGGAGATCCATTTTTTGCTGTGGTGGCTCAGAAACCTCTGCACTGATGCCCACCTCCTGTATCGGGTGACGGGATGCCGCTCTGGGTCTGAACGTCACGCAGCAGGGTGTTGGCCGCATGTTCCCCGCCATGTGCGTTGATCAGGTGATCAGCACCACGTCACTTGCCCGGCCCATCCCGCCTGTCCCAACCTGTCGTCATTCTCGGCGGTTTTTTGATCACCGAGGAGGCGTATCGGCCCCTCGCCGATTGGATTGACCAGGCCACAGGTGCTCCTGTACGCATCGTGCCCTCGTCCAAATTGGATTGGCTGGCCACGAGCTGGGCCTTTGGCTGGTGCCGTTTGCTGGACCGTGTCGATGCCTGTGTGCGCGAACTGCAGCAGCTGTCGCCAACTGGTCGCGTCACCTTGATTGGCCATAGTTCCGGTGGCGTGATGTTGAGGCCTTACCTGGTCGACCAGACCTTTCTGAACCGGCGTTTCAACGGTGCGACCCGGTGCAATCGGCTGATCACCCTGGGCAGTCCCCATCAAGCGGTGCGGGCTACACCGCTAAGGGCTCGCGTGGATCGCGAGTTTCCGGGGTGTCCTGAAGCCGACCGGGTGGACTACGTCGCGGTTGCTGGTCGGCTCGATCCTCTTGGAGTCAATGCATCCGACTTTTCGAAGCGCAGCGCTGCCCGCAGTTATCGCCAGATCATGGGCGACCCGGATCTGGAGGGGGATGGCCTGGTGCCGATGCCATCAGCCTTGCTGCGGGATGCTCGTTGGATCGAGCTTTCCGATACGGCCCACGGAGGCTTGTTCGGCCAAAGCTGGTACGGCTCCACCGATCGAATTGAGTTTTGGTGGTCGCAGTTGGGTGACTGAACCAGGCGATCGGGCATTGTGGCTTGCTTCGGCGATCAGACTGTGCAGCATTCGAAAGGTTTTGGGGGGCAGGCCAGCACGTCCAAGAGGAAGCCAAGCAAGAAGCGCAAGCCAGGGACCTCGAACCATCGACGTGAGCAATGTCCCCTGGGCCGCGATCCGGGTCTTGAAGCGATTCAGGCCAGGCAGTGCCTTGGATTGCCTTTGACCGGGCGTTTGAGCGTTTCCCAGGTGAAGCGGGCGCACAAACGGCTTGCCGTTCAACATCACCCGGACAAGGGGGGAGATCCCGCACTGATGACTCGGTTCAATACGGCACGCGATGTGTTGCTTCAGCCCGAGATGGACCTGATTGCTGCGTGATGGCCGTCAAGCCGCTCAGCTGCTACGGCTACGGCCGAGAACCAACCAGGAGATCAGCACGAGACCACTCAGGCTGACAACGGTGTAAATCCAATCAGCGTATGGCGTCCAAAACAGTCCCACAACAGGGGCTGTCATCGGTCCCAGACCAGCAGGAGGACCACGAACAACGCACCGAACACCAGGAATGGCGTCAGCAGTGTCAGCAGGGACTGTGTTTCGATCGTTCAAGCCGCAGCATGCGGATCATCCGGCTGTCTGTTTTGATCTGTCAAATCTCTTTTATCCACTGACATTCAGGCAATAGACCAACTCCTGTCATTTTCAGCCGGGATCGAGACATGGGATGAACAACCGTCAGCGACAACTTCTTTTTGTTTTTCTGGCCTCGATGGGGTTGGGTTTGCTGGCCGGTCTGGCCTACACCTTCACCTCACAAATGATTCGACCGGCCAAGATTGATCTGGATCCTGCGCTTCCGGATCAGAACAGGCGGCCTGAGCCCATGGGGCCTCCACCTCCTGAACAGACCCCAGGCCCTGCGGAGGCCGACTGTGCCGTTCCTCCCGGAGGAGGTCCGCCTGTCACGCAGGATTTCCAGCCCTGTTGATGGCGACTTTTGATTGAGACGAGAGCTTTTGCGCCACAATCTTAAGGAGATATAAAAAAGCCCTCTTTCGATGTTCAAGATTGTTTCAATTGTCTGGTCTGATACCGAAGTGAAGAGCAACTTCCGGTGAAGGTTTAGAGCCTTTTCACAACGTTCATGAACAGCGACCAGCGTCTCAGCTATCTGCACTTGATGAACAAGGCCGCTGAATCTGAAGACCGACAGAGTTACTTTTACTACCTGAAGCTTGCTGAGGAAACACTGCAACGCCAGGATCCCGAAGTGCTCTGGAAGCCAGTGGGCTGATTCAACGAATCACGTTGGCCTTGAAAAAACCCATTCCAAGGCCAAATGATGATTTTTTATCGCGATGAAGCGTGACCGCGATATCGAAATCGAGCAGATCCGATTGTTCGATGTCTTCACGCTTCAGGTTGTGGACGTTGTCGGCCTCGAAGCGATCAATGATGACATCGCGATTGGTCTGCAGGTACGCCACGATCTGTTGCAGCACGTGGTCGCGCCAGGCCTCACTGGCTTCGTTGCCGACGGGCTCGGTCATGGCGGCTGGGAGTTCTGCCTACAGATTGAACCCGAACCTGCCGTTGACGTGAAGGCCGTGGGGGTGGGAATAGACCGGTGGGCCTACCCAAGGTGATGGTGCGACAACCGGGGCATGGCTTCGGTATCTGTTTTCGATGACTCTCCGGTTCCCCATGCCATGGGGGTAGGCGTAGACCCGTGGACCGATCCAGGGTGATGGTGCGAGCACCACCCTTCTGGGAACCGGCGTATACACCGATTCATAGCGTCGGTAACTGTTTTCAATGGCTCTCCTGTAGCCCTGTCTGTATCCCTTGTCATAGGCCTTCTTCTTCTTGCGGGAATGGTGATGCTGGTGGTGATCGTCATGGGCCTGACTTTCGGGAGCCAGGCCGATTCCGGCCACAGCGACAAACAGTGCAGCAGTGCCGAGACGTTGAGCGAGGGACATGGATGATCAATGGACTGGGATCAACGTATTCCGGTTGGACCGGTGAACCATGTCTGCTTCCCGTTCAAATATGACCGGATGCTGCCTGGCACCCGTCTGCCTTATTTCGTTTCTGTGTTTTGTTCGAGCACAAAGCGAAGCGCCCACAGGCCGGCATAGGAGCCAGTGAGAACGAGGAGGATCAGAATCAACACGACACATTCCCATCCAGGCCAATCGTTCTAACCGACGTTTGGCTTCAGCTGGGCCATCAGATGGTCCAGTAGCCGTACCAGTCAGGGTGTTCTGGAGCCTCGTCATGTTGGGCGTCGGCAATCAGTTTCAGATGCCATTGGCCATTGCCATGAATCGGCAGCAGATCATCCAGCGCACGGTCCATCTCGACCCTGTGAAGATCATCCTTATGCACCTGTTCCTGTCCCTGAAGCCAACGCTGGCGTGCACGGGCTTTGGCCGATGCTGACGAACGGGCCACGATCACTCCGAACGCGTGCTGTTCCGCCATCGTTGTCGGGTCATAGGCCCCAAGGTTGACAAACCAGAGACGTGGCCCATCAGCAGCATTGGCTGGTTGCTCCGGTTGTTCAACAACCTCAATGCGGTACCCATCGCTGCGGTCGATGCAGCGGTAGCTGTCGATATGCAGGCCACGGCGAAGGCCGATCCATTCCTGGCGCAGTGCCGGCAGTGTGGCCTCGATGCTCTCTCCCACAACCCAACGCACATCGTGTTGCTCGACATGGCAGCCCGAGCAACGCCCCCCCAGCACCACCAGGAACAGCTTTAGGGCGCTGCTCATCGCTGTGCCGTTGACGTGTTGTCGGCATGGGCGACGACGGCGCGGCAGTGAGCGATGAACTCTTCGACATTCATGGATCCCTTGGATTCCATGGTCTGGAGACTCAGGATCTCAACGTTGGCGATGCCGTCGTTGTCGACGTGGCAGACCGTCGGATCTCGGCAGTCATCCAGATGTCGACCGTTCAAGGGCAGCCCGTCATACGGATCGGTTCCGTCACACCGGTGGAAAGCCCCGTGGATGGCCTCCATCGCCTCTTTGACTTGAAAGGTGGCTCCTCGCTTCTTGGCCCGCTTGGTGATCGTCACTGCTGAACGGTTCAGCAGTCGCTTGTACGTGTCAACATCCATCTCCAGCCAGCTGGGTGGCGCGACAGTCATCGCAGTGCTTCCCATGCAACCCTCCGCTGCTTCATCTGCTCAGACGTTGTTCAGCCAGGCCACAAACAACCGCCGGATCTCCGCTTCGTTGGTGACGCGCTCGCTCAGAGAGGCCGTCACGGCACCAGGGTGCTCTCGCTGAACGATCTGCTCCGCTTCATAGGCATCTGCCGCTTCAACGGGCCTGAACCCAGCACCAACGCCTTCTGGTGTGCAATAAAAGACGGGATAACGGCTCATCAGTTGGTTGCAATGTCCAACCGATAGCAACGGTTGTGCGTTCGAGGGAAGGATGCATGGCCACGGCCTGAGCCAGGTCGTGGCCGATGTTCACGGGTGATCTCAGCGCGTCAGCAGCCAAACGGCCAAACCGCCACAAGCAAAGCCTTTGATGAACTGCAACCAGGTGAGGCCGTAGGTGTCCAGCGAGAGTGTTCTCATCATCCAATTCAGAACTTCTTTGTGTTTCCGAATCAGGGGTGAGCTGTTGGCCGTGTTGAGTTGTGGAACTTGCTTGAGTCTGATCTCTGCGAGCTTGGCCACCTTCGTTCATGTTCGCGACTGAGATTTTACGGGGTCTGAGTGCTTGAGATCACACTTGCTTTCAACCTCGAGATCATCTGTTTGGCGATTGGATCGCGCTACCAGATCAACACTCTTTTCAGATGGCTTCGTTTCTCAGGCGTTGAACCGCTCTAGAACGAACTCAATGCTCACCCTGTTGAGATTGTGGATTGATGCACATCGTCTTTCTTTCGGCAGAACGATTCGGGTCACCACGTAGGCGCAAGGCAACAGCCGGAGCTCGGTCCATGACCGCCAGTCCCAGCAAAGTACTAACGCGGGCAAGACCAGCTTCTGACAGTCATTCCTGGTGATTGATCTCAGGAGTGAGTTCTGGTCTGGTTGTTATGGCTCATCCATGGAGCCTTCTGCTGTGCTGTCGGCCTTGAGCATGCTCCTCTGGCAGAGGCGAGACCCGGACACTAGGTCTGTGATTCAAATCACATTCAACCAAGATCTGTCTCACACTTCGCACACGGCAATCGGGCAATCATTTGTTTGTTCGTTCCCACCCAAACAATGTCTTACCTGTTTGAGTCCTTGCACAAAGGGCTTCTTGGAGGAATAACCGCTACAGCATTAGTTCATGGCGTAGCGATTGCCCACCCTTATCCAGGACCGCACCCGCATCTCCAGCAAACAAAGTCAGCTGCTTTCCTGCGCGACTGTGGCTTTCAGACACCAGCCTCCGTTCAGTCGGTGAGCAGGGAATGTCCCAATATTGAACAAGGTTTATTGGGAACTGGTTCTTCGGTGCACATACTCAATACTGTTCAACGTCATCTGTCTGGGCAGAGAGGGATTTGGTACGAGGTACGCATCGTCCAAAACCGGGCACGAGGTGGGGCCTCAGTCAATGCACACAGCGGCATGATTGGTTGGCTTCGGGCTAATAAATTCTGAGGGCAGATCAAATCGAGCCGGATTGGGGTCATGATCCGTTGTCATATCATCCACACACCCGCCAGGTTCCATCACCTCGTGTGTGTGTGATCAGGGAGGGCAGCTTCACGTCCCTATGCACTGAAGACCACGACGTGTCGGACGAACAGAGACCAAACAGACAGCGGATGCTCCGAAGGGTCAGCTCCTGACGAGGTTTCTGAGGATCAGGTCGAGTTGACCCCGTCATCGTTCAAGCCTATCGACATCACTGATGCTGCTCTCTGCTGTTGCTTCCGATGTGTTCACCTCCTGTGACGACGGCGATACCTGTCGAACGACAAGGGGAGAATCGTTGCGGCTGGCCTGGATCATGACACCAGTTTCAGGTGGCAAAGCGCCAAACAAGTTCCTGCTGCAGCGGGCAGGGATCATCTGAACCGGATGTGGCCCATAGCCATTACGAGATAATCCTGGAGTACGACTAGCAATTGCCTCGGACAAGATGATCCGTACCACACTTACCGCAGCCGCTATTGCCATCAGTGGCCTGTCTGCAGTCAGCGCCAAACCTGCAGAGATCTCCCCCACAAACCTCATTAATGGTGAAACACCACCAGGGAAAGTCGCTGGACTTGTCAATATTACGAAGCTAATTGACGTCGTCAGGCCAGATGGACTGCAATTGCTTGTTGGCAGAGGTACAAGGCTTCCTGGAACCAGAGTTGCTATTCACATCCATGAATTTGGGGGGTTTACCTGCATTATCTCGGGCGAGATAACAGACTTTGTTGAGGGGAAAGAAGATGTTAAGTATGGTCCGGGTGAGTGTTATTACATGCCACCAAATACTCCGATGTCTGCCGCAAATCTTGGAGACGAGCCAGTCGTACTCATTGATTCCTTTGTGGTGACACCTGGTCAGCCCGTCATTACAAAGATTGAATCTGGCTTGAACTAGAAACACTCATCAATTTCACCACTTCACTGGAAACAATATCCAGTGAAGCAGGTCAGTAGGGGCTTTCCGTCATCAAGCACATGACAGCCCCCAGGCGCTTCCTTCGGGTGGTTGCAGTAGGGCTGGCTCCCGAAAGCTGAAAGCACTCCTGGCCGTTTTTCCTAACGCATGGCTGCACACACATGCACTGCCCTGCGAAAGCATTGCGTCACTGCGAACCATTGATACTGACATCTTCAAGCGCCTGCTGCGTTGGGTCGTGCATGAATTTTGAGAAGCAGCGCTAACTGAATTTCTCCTTGACAGGCTTTATTTTTTAGCGATGGCATTATGTATGCATCTCATAGAGTTCATTGTTGAGTTGCTTAACGCTCACAGTTGTCGCCGCTATTGCATGGATAAATGGCGTATCCCTTCCCAACCAGTTCGGGTGTAGCACTGTTATTAATCATCCACTTGTCCAGCCTTAGCACGTATTTATCGCCACTCTCAAGGAAGAGTCCAGCGAAATATATTTCAATAAAGGGCGGCCAGCCACCTGTGCCGCCTGGTTCGTTATCGGCATAGCACTTCCACCCGTTTGTTACTCCGTAAGAATCCATGCTGGGTGATGTGAAGTTGGTATTTGGCATCGAAGAGTCTGCCTCACATACCCAGGGGAAGAGGGCAAACGTGAAGGCGTGTTTGACACCATCAACATTTTTGTAAGGGTTTTTTCCGTTGTTGATTGAGCGAATACTGTTGCAAACATCAGGATTCCAGGGGCGAGCCATGCTGGCTCCTGCTCCGCAAATTTTCCCGGTTTCAATGTCATCTCCAACGTTGTACCATCCAGCCCAATACTTCATACGGCCGAATGTTGTTCCTGAGTTTGGATGGGTGAAGGTGCAGTGATTTCTGCCGTGGGGGCCTTTTCCGCAACCTGGTTGTGACGGACTTCCATCAAATCGCTCGATGTATTTGATGTCACCTAAGCAGTCAGGTTGAATTCCGGCTCCATCGCAGTTGTGAAACACCCAATAATCAGTCCGACTACCCGCAGGAAAGCTTGCCCATGTTCTTGCACCCATCTGCCATTGAGCACCTGCAATGATGTCTTCGTAGGGTCCACCACCACATGGGTTGGGTGTGTTGTGGTCGAGATTGAATTGAAAGGGACGATAGGTGAATGGGCTACAGCTGATGTCTTTTTTGCCTTCTCCACCTCCACCGCAATAGTTGGTTAATTTCGTCACAGGACCGCTGGGGTAGGGAACCTTGGCCCAACAGAAACCTTGTCCGAGTCCACTCGTCAATATGGGCTTAGATGCTTGAAAATTTAATCGTTCTGTTGCTGCAGGTTGCTGTTGAGACGCTGTTGTTGAGAAGGGAGCGACAGGCGTTAATCCAGCAATCAGGAGAGTCAGTAACATGTTTTGGTTCACTGATATTTAGTAGGCTAGTAACGACCGAGCATTTCGGTCTCGACGAGGTCACAATTCGATATAGGGATAAATCTCAACTCTCCCCTGGTTTATGTTTGACCATTCACGCAATGACACGGGTCACTCAGTTGTGTTTGGATCAGACTATTTTAATGGGGTTGTGAATGAACGAGTTTCACCAGCAACCAAAATGGTAGATGAACCGTTCATGAGGAACGTGGGCGGCTCCGTTGAAATCTCATGCTGCTGAAGTGTGGAATACTTCCTCCAGGCACAACCGAAGAGGGATGTGATGGCATACATGAGACTGCATATTCGTGTCTACAATCTCAACAAACTCTGAGACGTCCCTGCACAGTTCAGTGAAGTCAATCGCTGTCCACTAGTTCGAGGTCATTGATCAGGTCGCTCAGGTGTTCCAGGCATGGGTAGGTGTTGATCTTCTCAGGGGTGAACAGAGCATCGAGTTGCTGATGCACATCCCATAGAGCCTCTATCTGTCGGCGGTGGTCATTGGTTGTGAATGCTGTGTTGATCGACAGGCACGTAATGCAGCCTGTCGATGAAGCATTTCGAGGTGCCCAAAATGTGGGCAAAAATCCTGAATGCCCAACAAAAAGAAAAAATACACTTCAACGATCCCACCTTGCTGATACGTCTAACAATTGGAGCAGCTCAAAATATTCACAACTTAGAGAGGTTTAGCAAGGCAGAAATATGAGTCAAACCTCGTCTGGTACAGGATTAACAACTGGGTCAAGAGTAAATGCACGTTTTTCGTCAAAACGAACACTTCGAGTCAACTTTGATGGTTGCCCTGTTATGTCTAGGAGTGTGGGTCGATCATCAGCATATGAATGCCAGGGAATCGTCAGCTCAGGGCCGAATGATCCATCTTCAGGGCTTGGTTGGCCCACGTCAGCTTGACTCAAGTCGATTGGATTGGTTCGAGGTCCTGTGTAGATGCCGCTTTCACCATCTGGATCGGTTGGGCAGACTCTCTCTTGGCAGGACTCGCTAGAAGAATCATTAGTTTGATTTTCCTGTGGATCTAGATGCTCTGAAGTCCCAGTTGATTGTCGATCCTCAATGTATTCTTCCGTCAATTCCATCATCACTCCAAAAGTTCCACAAGCTGCCCGCAACAGCGGGGGAGTGAATGGCCAAAGAGTGCACGATGTCATCATGCCTTGAATAACATCAACTCCATCAGATGGTGTGAAGCCATCGTCTGATCCGGTTGGGCTTGTGTTGTGTTGATCGGCAATTGAACCTCCAATTTTTCTTCAAAGATCTGATTCGGAAGATCCTTGATTATTGTCGATTCCTGTCACTAAATCAATCCCGGAAAGACTCACGCCGGAAAAATCAGATACCCCTTTTGTTCCCGAGTCTTGGATTTGACCAGAAGGCGATCTATTCAGGACATCAAAGAAATCTTGTTAACTTTCTTCGAATGAATCGCTGGGATCAGCGGGTCCATCCGAGGTCGCGCCGGAGAATCCTGCTATATTTTGCTTGGCATGCGTATGGAGATCAGCAGAAAAATTGCCAACCTTATTGAGAAACTTAGACATTCCTTCAAGATCACGATATTGATCAAAGCTAGCTTCAATCAGATTGTTCATAGAAGCATTATTTTTAGGGTCATATAAGGTGCCAAACGGATTATCTAGAGTAGAGGTTGCGACAGCAGAGGATGAACTCCAACTACAATTTGACTGGAATCCATAGACAAACTGAAGTGTTGAGACATTTCCAATGTCTATTTATGAATGCTCCCCTTCAAGAAAAGAACGATGGTCGATAGCTTCTGTATCAAGCATGATTCAATCTCCGAATTGAATGGTATTTCGAGGGGTATTTCCCTCCGATGCTTACACCATCTCTGATTTCTACCTTGAATTTGTTGACCTGCCTCATGCAGGTCTGTGACGTTGGTCACTGCGGCGTCACGGCTCCTATTCGGAAGCAGTGTTCCTTCACGTCAAAGCAGGCATGACTTTGGTCGTCACTGACACGGATGGCGCTTGGCGTATGGCTGATGTGATCTGGGTCGATGACGGTGCCAGGAACCCCAAAATCCCAACGTTGTTCCAGGTGGCTGATGTCGATAGCGGCGTCATCAACTGGGTCAACGCTGACCTCGTGACCCATATCTGTCCGAGGGTCTGATTTAAACGCTATCCTCGTATCAAATGACGTGCCCAGGGCCTGAAAACGTCGTTAGCGTAATGGTTATGAAACTTCCTAATCCTGTCTACGTAGGCGGCGGCATCATCGTCGCGGTCATGTTCCTGGCTGTTTTCGTTGGCGGTGCCAACGCTGGTGACTGCCCTCGCAGCCAGTCAGCTGAAGCACCAGCTGCAAAGGGCAATTACTGAGGCTGAACGCCTTTGTTGGCTGGGCGGACTCCATCAGATCGATGCCAGCTGACAACAAACGACTGCGCTGAATCAGCCGACCTGCAGCCTCTTCAATTGATTAGAGGCTCACCCCCAGTTGCCAGGCCAAGAGCCTGTCTTGCTCTGCTTCGGAGAGGAAGGGATCCAGGCAGTGCAGCAGATGTTCAGTAACCGCTGGTTCTCCAAGATCTTGAATGCCCCCCAGCCGCCAACGCTTGAAGGTGTCAGGTTCATTGGCCTGTAGCGCTGTAACCAATTCCCCCATCAGGAACAGGGCAGTCGGGTGTCGGTGGTCATGGCTCATGCGTGACTGAAATGAGTGTTCCCCTGTGGGAGAGGTAAATCAGACTTCGAGGCTGTTATTCAGAAAAGCAACAAGAGGCAGATGGCAAGACCGCCCCCTAGCGATAGAAGCATTGAAGGCACCACTCCACAAGCCCGGAGTTGAAAGGTAATTGCAGGTTCGTTCGAACGGCCTACCTAACGCTTGCCGAGAGAGATACGACATGCCTCAATTCAATTCACCAGAGCCAAGTTTCGCGAACGAACTACTTCAGGATCACGGGGACGGCCGTAGGGGCAAATAAGATATCTTCAGCATCGGTTATATGTGGCCTAACATAGCCAAGATCTGCATCATAATTAACAGAACTTCCGATGAAAGGACTCGTGTCTCCGGAAGATTCGTGAGTGCCATAAAGAGATTTTTTGAGCTTATCAACGAGTTCAGGATCTAAATTTAAAGCATAGCTCCGACTTACAGTCATCTTAACCAACTCCTGCTCTTTGCTAGAAAGATGATCGTAAAGCTCTTCATTTCCATCGTAGGGAATATATACAGTTTTCCAGTCCCACGTGTCGCTACCAGTCAATATTTTCAATGACATATGGCTTCGCTGCCTATCCTCGAAGTCGTAATTATAGTAGTCATCAAGCTCTACTTTTGCCCATATAGTAATCTTTTCCGAGGGGTATCTGACAAGCCTTGTCGCCTTAGCAGAGAATCTTCCTCCATTTGACCATGAGACACAAGGTCCGCCTTCCTTTCTGTTTACAACTAAATACGTGGATGTAAAGCTCTTGCCTTCATGAGTGTGATCTGCTTCAAAATAAATACTATTACCAACACGATCTACTTCGCGAATTTCACTTGTCTTCCAGTTTTTATGCTCTCTTCGCAGTGGAGATAAGTAATAGCTTTGAAGGTCGCCAAGTGACACATAATCTTTTTCGCAGATCGTCTCATACCTATCTTTAGAATAAGGGTCAAATTTCAAATAAACTTCTAAAATTTTCTTTGGCGACGGAGAGCATCCGGCAAGCAATGCAGTAATAGATCCAGCAAGTAGGATGATCTTGCTGATGTTGCTTTTGAAATCATTGTTGACTTTCATTTGCTTGACTCCTTTATTGCAAATCCCATGAGTACAAGTTGTGCACTAAAGCCATTATTCAGTGTTGTATAGATCTGATGAATTGCACTTTTCTCATTCGCCATACTTGAGAGACCATTGAAAATCATAATTCCGCCAACAACCCAGCCAATTGCATGAATAGGTGGACTTGGCGAAGGACTTTGAGCCGGAGGCTTAGCCCGAGGCGGGTAAGAAGGTGGGGCATGAATAGAAGACATGGTGCTGCTAGATTGAAGAATTTTCTGTGTTGGCTTGAAAGCCAGAAGCTCTATGGATTGATTTAAAGAAAATCGTGTCGGGAGATGGATAGCGACACAAAGCGCCCCCTGCTTTCCCCTTGCGGGTCTTGTATAGCTTTCAGCTCAAATGCATCAGGCTTCCCGACAAGATATTGGTCAGCAGTACTGAAGTTTGCCGTTGATGGTTCCGCAGATGCGTGGCTTCCTGTTTGTCACTGGAGTGGGCATCGGGGTAGCCAGCGAAAAGTTTTTGTTAGCGGGTACTTTGCAGGTCAGGCCTTCGCAAACAAACCCTGCACCATCCAACGACACCGCCCCGTCTTTCAGTCGAGATTCCATTCGCGTTTTTGCACTGCGACCACGCCTAGTTTCAGCTTGCTCCATCATTTCTTCGATTTGCTCCATCGGAACCCCCTTATTGAGTAAGTCTTGAATAACCTCTTCAGGTGTTGGTGTGAGCTGCTGCGCTGCAACGGGCAGGGTTGCTGCTGCAACTACGAGTGCAGCTAGCGGGATGGTATTGATCGTGTTCATAGCTGGTTGGTTGTAGAAGAAGAATGTTTTGTCGGGAGCTGGATAGCGACACACACGTCCCCTGCTTTTCCCTTGAGGGTCTTGCATAGCTTTCAGCCCAAGGGCATCAGGCTTCCTGACGGGATGATTGGCAGGATTTTCAATCAACTCTTCTTGTCATTACGTACTGGAAAGATGTATCCCCTTTCTGCGACATAAGAGCTGTTTCTACTCGCCAGCCGTCTCTTGCAAAATAATTCAAGACCTGATCGATAGATGCTTCTTGATTGGCAGGACCAGGACTTTTTCCGCTCACAATATCAGTATTTTCAACACCATCAACAATTACTTTGAAGACTCCATGACTAATCCATCCGCCTATCGTTTGCTGAATGGTTACAACCTTGTGCTGCCATCGAGCTTTTTGCTTAGCCCTCTGTTCAAAGATTGGAGGAGAGCTTGAGTTTGGTGATGAATTATTTGCAACTGCAGGGGGATAGCTTTCGTGCTCCCAACCCTTCCTGTGTTCAGTCATTGATCTGAGGTGAAGTGCAAGGCTCTCGCCCCTTCAACACACAATCAACGATTCGACGAAAAACTTCCTCCCCTATTTGGGGGGAATTCAGTGAGGACTTGATGAATACGCTCCCCTAGGTGAGGGAGTCAGACCTCAACCGCTGCACCCCAGGCAGGAGTCTGCAACCGTTTCCAGCCTTGGCTTTGGAGTGATTGCCACAGCTGGTCGGCAGCGCGTCCTTGCGCAGGTAACGGCGTTCTTTGAGCAGTGGCGGGTCATCGGGCATGCTCCGGCCCCGATCAACGAAGACCTTGGGATCCTGGATCCATGCCTTCTCGTCCCGATGAAACCGCCAGATCCAGAATTCGTCGCGGTCGATCAGCCAGCAGGAGCTGGATGCGTTGCCAGTCCACCTGCGCTCGATGTTGATCGATGAACTCCAGCGTCTGACGCGGGTTGAGCAGCTGCCCGATGAAACCCTTCACCGCCTGTTTTGAAGCTCGACATCTCATCTGAACTCCAGGCCTACCGGAAGGAACGAGCCCGGTTGAGGCAGGGCCAACGCAGCTCCCGGATCGTGGGCAGCACGGAGCCTGAACGCATTTGTTGGTTGGTCGGACTCCATCAGATCGTTGCCAGCCGACAACAAACGACTGCGCTTAATCACCCGACCTGCAGCCTCTTCATTTGACTAGAGGCTCACCCCCAGGAGCCAGGCCAGGAGCCTGTCTTGTTCTGCTTCGTAGAGGAAGGGAGCCAGTCAGTCCAGGAGAAGTTCAGTTACCGCTTGTTCTCCAAGGTCTTGGACACCCCCAAGCAGCCAACGCTAGAAGGTGTCAGGGTCATTGGCTCGTAGTGCTGTAACCAATTCCCCCATCAGGAACAGGGCAATGCGGGTATCGGTGGTCATGGCTCATGCGTGACTGCCATGAGTGTTCCCCGCTCTTCTGAAACAAAAAGAAGCCCCCGCAAAGGCAGGGGCTCCAAAAACATTTGTCAGAGCGTGAGCCTCAATCAGGCACTCATCATTTCGAACAAGTCCTTGTGGCATGCACAGACCTCCTCATCGGTGAAAGCGGGCTGCATATCGAATTCCACTCCGAACATCGCGCGCCAGGGGGCGAAATGCTTGAACAGAACCATGCTGCTTTCTGCTTTGCAGATCACTACGCCACTGCCAGTTTGAGGGCAGTGAGTGCGGCTGATCAATTCGAAGCCGTCAATGTGATCGCCTTCGGCTCCGCTAGCCATGTACTCAATCAACTTGGCGTAAGCAGCCTTTTGCCCTTCGATCTCGGGGAATTGCCAAGTGACGTTGTAAAGCTGCATCTGTTCTGAAAAGTTAAGCCTCCTTCTAGCACTAGAACCGTGGATTTCGTGCAGCGCAGGCGACATCAGCCTGCTCCTCAATCGCCTTAGCCACTGCATCACGGATGAACTGGCTTTGATCGTCCAAGCCCCGCAGGTAGGTGTCAACGGACTGAGGGAAGCGAACACATATCGGCTTTTCTGTCACTGGTTCGTCATGTTGCTGCTTGTACTGGGTGTCTTCTCTTGGAGTCATTTGCCTTGCTCGTACAGCTTTGCCGCCGTATCAGGAGTGGTGGATTGAGGCAGCTCCCAACCCACGGGTTTGACGCCTTCCAGGGTGGAGATTCGCTCGTCCCACAGACCCATCATTTGGTATTCACTCTTAAGGATGTAGTTGAGCGGTTTGCCATCAAGGGTGTAACTGGACGACTGCTCTTCTTGCTTCTTGGCTCCCATACCAACTGCTGCGCCGAAGCCAGTCCAGATCGCCACGGTGGCATAACCATTTTCGGTCATAGCCCTGGCCACACCAGGGACAAGGCCGATGGAGATAAACATGGCGAAAGCACCGCGTGCAAAGCGATCACGCATAAGTTGATCGGGGTTCTTAGTAACAGAAGCCTTTACGCTCAAAACCTTAATGGCTCGTTTGCTGGTGGATGCTTCCATCCACTCAACAAAGTCCTTGCTCTGCTGATCTGTGAGGTCGACCCATTCACGCCCACCTTGCTCTGGTGACGTGTAGATGGCGTAGCGCTTGTGAATGTTTGACTCCCAGCTGCGTGCGGCATCGCGGGTGGTGAACGAAGTGGTCTGGATGATGCTGGCCCTGCCGACGTCGTAATGAGCGGAGATCTGTTTTAGCCGTGTCTGAGGATGCTTGCTGATGTCGATTTTGAAGGCACCGCTGTAGTGATCAAGGACGAGATATAGATCGCATTTATCCATCAACCTTTCTCCATGAACTTGGTTGCAGCGCCCAAGTAGGCTCGGTGGATTAGTTCCCAATCGATGGCATTTTCGACAGCATTGCTATCGCCATTGAGTGCATCGCGGATCTCAGCGAGATAAGGGAAATTTTGACCATTTGGTCCTCATTCCACCAAGTGGTCACCAGTTCAGTGATGGCCATGCCAAACAGTTCGGCGACGTTGCTTAGCTGATCAGAGGTGCGGTTCAAAGCATTGAGACCTTCGTCGTTAAGGCCAAGCAGGACTGCCAGAGCGGTCAGGCGAAGGCCCCAAGCTTCTTTGTCATCAAAACCGCCTTTGACTTGGAGGGTCATGAGCACATCAGCTGCGGCGTACCTGGATTCTCCGGTGAATTGCATGGTGGC
This sequence comes from Synechococcus sp. KORDI-52, assembly GCF_000737595.1. Taxonomy (NCBI): domain Bacteria; kingdom Bacillati; phylum Cyanobacteriota; class Cyanophyceae; order Synechococcales; family Synechococcaceae; genus Synechococcus; species Synechococcus sp. KORDI-52. The sequence continues at coordinate 1,642,707 of NZ_CP006271.1, forward strand.
CTCGTCTCCGATGTCCACAGCACATCCACGTATACATGGACTTGTCGAGCAATTAGTCCAGGTATACGCGGTTAAGTCCGAAGATCGCCAACCGGCGCTGCAGATCCTATGGATCGCTCTGATGGATGCGATTAGCAACACCTTTGGCCTGCCGGCAGAGGCTCCTGAAGGTCTGCTGGAGATCGCCAATCAGGTTTGGGTCTAACCCCTGGTTTACATACGCCAGCACGCTTTGCAGGTCTCCAAAGAACATTCTTTCGGCGTCCTCAAACGTCTCAAACGGATAAGCCCTGCGGATCTATTGCTTGTACCAGGGAACGCGGTTTGCCACTTTGATTCCGCCCATGCTATTGGGGCGCCGCCCACGGGCTTCTGGTCGATATAAAGAGCCTTGGCTTCTGCCAGCGCCTGTTCAGCGGTCATGGCATCCGTGGTGGTGCACCACATTCACTGATGGCTTTGCACCATTGCTGCAGCCAACCCCATTGTTCAGCCTCAGACAGGTGGCTCAGACGTCTTAATAGTTCAAGGGTCGGAGTCATGCTTCGTCCTCGGTAGTAGCCGAGCACTGATGATGCTGGTTGAACGTCTTGTTAACCCACGTAGTCGATTGAACGTATTGCCATGGATCTAAACGATTACAGATCTCCCGATCATGCGTTGGCGTATCTCGCCAAAGCTGACAGAATCCTGCACCGAAGGGAGGGCGAGGTAGTGTTGTTGTCCTTTATCCCTCCGTCTTCGAAGCGCATCCTTGATCTCGGTACCGGCGACGGTCGTCTCATAGCAATGTTATTACTTCATTGCAAGGACGCACATTTCGTCGGCATCGATAATTCCACCCCCATGATCGATGCGGCTAATCAACGTTTTGTGAATGAGTCGCGCGTTAAAATTATTTCTCATGACTTTGCACAGACACTTCCCGACTTAGGCACTTTTGATGCCATTGTTTCTAGCTTTGCGATTCACCACTGCACGAATAGTCGCAAGCGATCTCTCTATGCCGAGGTCCTTGATCGCCTGAGCCCCCAGGGCGTCTTCTGCAACCTTGACCACGTCGCGTCACCCACAATGTCGCTCCATAAGAGATTTCTGGATGCCATGGCGATAAATCCAGAGGATGAGGATAAAGGCAATATCCTCCTGGATGTCGAAACTCAACTTAATTGGCTCCGTGAAATTGGTTTTCGCGACGTTGATAGCTACTGGAAATGGCTGGAGCTTTGCCTCTTTGGAGGGTTCGTCAGCCAGCATGTCTCAGATAAGTAATGCGGAGCTGTGATGCTAATTCTTCTTTAATTAGCATTCTATGTGAGAAGAGCTTCAAGACTGCTGCCGAAATCTCTCAGGTAGTTCCATGTCAACGCTCTGAAAGTTGGTGGCTGTCATGGGGTAACGGGTTGGTCACCGGGAGGATCCGGTTTGTCCGCTACCGCTCTTGTCGGAGTGCCTGTTCCTTCATCCGCTGAACCCGTTCGAGAACTGACTCGTTGCTGAGTCGAGAATTTAGCCGCTCCACCAACAGTGGAAAGGCCAGCGGGCTGGGCCGCGGGATTTCAACGTGCAGCCATTCCTGGCTTGAGGCGCGTTGCAAGGCCGCCTCCAGGCGCGCGATCTCCAGCTGGTCGTCGAGCACCTCCTGCTGCGCCTGCAGCAGCAAGCGGTTATTCGGCTCATGGCGGCTGAACACATCAAAGAGCAGCGATGCACTGATCTGAAGCTGACCGGCGCTTTTGCTGGATCCAGGGAATCCCCGGTTCATCAGGCCAGCGATCTGGGCGATGGCGCGGAAGCGTCGCCGTTGCAGCTCGGACAGATTCAGTGCGTTTTTCAGATCCCGCTCCAGCTTTTGGCGATCGAGCAGCAGATCGATATGGTCCTCCAGTAGCTCCGCCATGGGGTAGCTCTTCGGTGCCAACAGCTCAAAGCCGTAGTCGTTCACCGACACCGTGATCGTGCCCCGCTCTAGACGGGTGAGCCGCGACGCCCAGAGGAAGCCGATGCCTTCATGCACGAACCGCCCTTCGAAGGGGTAGGCAAAGAGGTGTGTGCCTTCCCGGGTGCGACAGGTCTCAATCAACAGCTGCCCAACCGTCGGTAACACCGAGATGTCCTGTTGTCGATCAAACAGGGGCTTCAGAGCCTGCAGTTCAGCGTTGTCGAGATCACCCCGGCTGGCACGGTCCACCTCGAGACGCAGGTGATGGGTCAGCAGATCGGAGAGGGCCATCTGTCCCCCAGCCCAGGCAGGCACCGTGCGCGTTTTCTTGGTGCTGACCTTCACGTAGGCGGTCATGTCGCGCAGCCGCAGGAATTCCAGCTGACGGCCCGAGAAGAAGAACACATCCTTCGGCTTGAGCTGGCTGATGAAGGTCTCCTCCACATGGCCGAGAACGGCACCACGCACAAAACGCACGGTGATCGCCGGTGCAGCCGTGATCGTTCCGACGTTGAGACGGTGCAGCCGGGCGATGGCCTTGTCGCGAACCCGGTAGCACTGGCTTGCCTGCTCCCACTCGAGCTTGCGGTAGCGGGGATAGGCCCCGAGGCACTCCCCGCCCTGCTCCAGAAACAGCATGCACCAGTCCCAGTCGTCTTGGCTCAGATCGGCGTAGGCCGCACAGCTCCGAACGGCCTGCACGGTCTTGTCGGGATTGAAGCCAGGGCCACAGGCCAACCCCGTGAGGTGCTGCAGCAGCACATCCAGAGGAGCCTTCGGCGGCTTGCGTTGTTCCACCAGACCCTCCCCCAGCCCCCGACGCACAGCACTGAGCTCAAGCAGTTCGAGCGCATTGGTTGGCATGAACAGCACCTGGGATGTTCCACCGGGCAAATGCGCTGATCGCCCCGCCCGTTGCAGCAGGCGCGCCAGATTTTTAGGGCTGCCGATCTGCACCACCTGTTCCACTGGTTGGAAGTCCACCCCGAGGTCCAGGGAGCTGGTGCAGACCACCCAACGAATGCCGCCAGCTTTCACGGAGGCTTCGATCGCTTCCCGCTCGCTGCGATCAATGGCGCTGTGGTGCAGGGCCAATCCCTCCTCCATTTCCGGGCAGGCGAAGCGCAGACACTGGTGCCAACGCTCCGACTGATTGCGGGTATTGGTGAACAACAAGGTACTGATCCCAGGATTCAGGCGGGCCACCAGCTCCTCGTACATCCGCAACCCGAGGTGTCCGGCCCAGGGGAAGCCATCGATCGTCTCTGGAAGGATGCTCTGAATCTCCGTGCTGCGTGCAGGGGCGCCCCCGATCAGCTGCGGTTCGCCTGACGTCCCTAGAGCATGGCGCGCTGCCTGCTCGATGTTGCCGATGGTCGCACTGATGGCCCAGGTCTGGAGCCCGGGGAGCAGCTGCCGCAACCAGCTCAGGCACAGCTCCGTCTGGCTGCCCCGTTTGCTGCCCATCAACTCGTGCCATTCATCGAGGATCACCGTCTGCAGCTGGCCAAACAACGCTTCAGCCTTGGTGTTGCTGAGTAGCAGAGCGAGGGACTCCGGGGTTGTCACCAGAATCTGTGGCGGTGCCTTGAGCTGTTTGGTGCGTTCGCTGCTGCTGCTGTCGCCATTGCGGATGCCCACCCGAATCGGCCAACCCATCGCCTCGATCGGTTCGCGGATCGCCAGCGACAAGTCGCGGCTGAGGGCCCGCAAGGGTGTGATGTAGAGCAAACGTATTCCCTTCAGCGGGTGCTCCTCCGCCAACATCCGCGCGATCGGTCCCATCACGGCGGCGAAGGTTTTGCCAGACCCTGTGGGCACTTGGATCAACCCATTTCGCCCCGTCAGATAAGCGCTCCAGGTCTCTTCCTGAAACGGCAGCGGAGTCCAGTTTCTCTGCGCGAACCAGGCATGAATCGGGTTCAAGCGAGGGTCGCTGGTTGCTGGTTTGGCCTTGGCCTTCGTTTTTGAAGCTGCCATCAGCGGTTCTCGATCAATGCCATCGCTGTCTGGAGTGAATCCGCTTCGTCGGCAGGTTTGTCGCGACGCCAGCGCAGAATCCTTGGGAAACGCACGGCGATGCCGGATTTGTGGCGTTTTGAGGGGTGGATGCCCTCAAATCCGATTTCAAACACCAGCTCGGATTTCAGGGATCGTGCCGGCCCGAAGCGCTGCAGGGTGTTGCGGCGGATCCAGCGGTCGAGCTCAAGGATTTCGGCATCGTTGAGGCCGGAATAAGCCTTGGCGAAGGTCACCAACTGCGGCCTTTCAGTGTTGGTCCAGAGGCCGAAGGTGTAATCGGTGAACAGGTTGGCGCGACGTCCACTGCCGGCTTGGGCATAGAGGAGCACCGCATCGAGGGTCATCGGCTCCAGCTTGTGTTTCCACCAGTTGCCGCGTTTGCGGCCGCTCAAATAAGGCGATTCCGCCCGTTTGAGCATCAGGCCCTCAGCATTGTGCTGACGGGCCTGGTTGCGTTGCGCCTCAAGGTCCTCCCAGGAGTCGATCGACCAGGACGGGCTCTGCTGCAGGCGCCATGCCTCGGGATGCTTGATGTTGTCGAGCAGCTCAGCCAGCTGCTGCTGGCGCTGCCTTAATCCCTGCTGGCGGATGTCGACGCCCTGATGTTCCAGCAGGTCGTAGGCGATGAACCGCATCGGGCAGTCCCGTTTCAACGTTGTTCCAACGGTTTTGCGCCCCAGCCGTCGTTGCAGCTGGTCAAAGCCAAGCGGTGTTGCTGCGTCCTGTCGCCAGCAGATCAGCTCGCCGTCGAGAACGCTGCCGGATGGCAAGGCCTTGGCCACCTCCACAAGCTCAGGAAAGCTCTCGTTCACCAGCTCCTCTCCACGGCTCCAGAGGTAGACCCCGGAACCGCGATGAATCAGTTGCCCGCGGATCCCATCCCATTTCCACTCCAGTTGCCAATCGTTCGCCGATGTCTCCTGCAACCGTTCCGGCTCCAGGGGACTAGCGAGATAAAAGGGGTAAGGCGTGCCCCTGGAACGATGCTCATCCGCGGTTGCGCTGGCGGTGAGTTGAGCGAAGCGCTCAGCAGACGGCTCAAACCCGCCCATCAGCCGTTGCACCACCAGGCTTTCTTCCAGTCCAAACGCTTCGGCAATGGCGCGGCTGATCAGGCCCGTCGACACACCCACACGGAATCCCCCCGTGAGCAACTTGTTGACGATCAAGTGCTGGTCGAGCGGGGTTCGGTGCCAGAGCCAGATCACGGCATTGGCCTGGTCGTCGTCGCTTCGGGTGCTGATGGCAGGGAGCAGCGTGTCCATCCACCAGCTCAGGGGCATGTCTCCCTCACCGCTGGGCAGACCGGGATCGCTTGCTGCAACCCGCTCCTGCACGGCGGGCCAGAGCAGGCTGATGGTTTCGGCTGAGTCGCCCACCTGGCCGTAGCAGTCGTCGATCAGCCAATCCGGCAGACCACCCCGGTCCCGCAGGATGTCGCGGAGTCGGCGACCGGTGATCAGGCGGCGGCGGCGTTTGCCCAACAGCAGCGTCAACGCCCAGGCGGCTTGCTCTTGATCGACCTCCTGAAAGTGATCCACCAGCGCCTGCACCTTGGCTTTGGTGCCCGTGATCTGATCCAGATGATTGAACAGGTCCTGAAAGGCCCGCATGCGCGCTTGAACGGGATGGAACAAATGCCCCGCCATCCTGACAAGACATTTTGTGAGCAGTGCTGGAAATCCGGTGGAAACCTGTGTTGATCTGAGCGACAGCTTCCTGAATCAGCCGGATGGCACTCCTCTGGGACAACCTGGCGCAACAACTTGACACTGTCCGCGCCACTGAGTCAGTAACTGCCGTGGTGACTCCTGTGGCTGTTCCGGAAACAGCTGAGGATCCTTCCGACCGTCAACGTCGACTGCAGAAGGCACTTGAAGCCATCAAAGACAGTGGCAACGCCATGATGATCGAGTCGCTCAATGCTGCGATCGAAGGCCGCCAGGCGAATTTGAACCTTCCTGAACTTCCCGACGGCATCGCCAAGTTCTAGTCCGATTCGCCTTCAAACAGGGTCTCCAGCGGTTCCGCATCCACACCCTCCACGTCACGCAGGTAACGGGCTAGAACGTCGCTCTGGCCATGGGTGACGTACACCTTGCGGGCGCCGCTGTCCCGCACGGTCTGGATCAGTCCAGGCCAGTCGGCATGGTCACTGAGCACGAAGCCCCGCTCGTAGCCCCGCCGTCTCCGGGCGCCGCGAACGGCCATCCAGCCTGAGGCAAAGGCAGTTTGGGGCGCCTTGAAGCGACGCATCCAGCTGGAGCGATGGGCCGAGGGTGGCGCCAGGATCAATCGCCCATGGAGCGGATCCTTGCGCGGCAGTTCACTGACGGGCCGGCTGGGGGTCATGGGAATCCCCGCATCGCGGTAGTGACGCGTCACGGTCTCCACAGCGCCGTGCAGCAGCACCTCCTCCTCGACGCCAATGGCCTTCAGCTCAGCCAGCAAGCGTTGGGCTTTGCCGAAGGCGTAGCAGAACAGCAGTGACGGCCTGCTGCGATCACCGCTCCACCAGGCATGAATGTCCTGGGCCACCTGAGCACCGCTCATCCATCGATAGATCGGCATCCCGAAGGTGGCTTCGGTGATCAACACGTCGCAGCGCACCGGTTCAAAGGGTTCACAGCTGGGGTCGTCATCCCGTTTGTAATCACCGCTCACCACCCACACCTCACCCTCCGACTCCAGGCGGACCTGCGCCGAACCCAGCACGTGTCCTGCACTGTGAAACGACACCTTGCACTGCCCCAGCCAGTGCTCCTCGCCATAGGCCACGGGGTGCAGCGTGATGTCTTGGCCGAGTCTTTGGCGCAGAACCCCTTCACTGGAAGCCACAGCCCAGTACTCCCCGCATCCGGGGCGGGCGTGGTCGGCATGGGCATGGGTGATCAAGGCCCGTGGCACCGGGCGCCACGGGTCAACCCAAGCCTTCGCCGCTCGGCAATACAACCCTTCCGGCGTGCGTTCGATCAAGCCCCGCTGCTGATCGCTGCGGCCAGTCTGAAAGCCCCGTAGCTTGAGTGCGTTTGTTCAGGCCTTAATGAAGCTGCTCGCCGCCGCTCTGTTTGTTTCAGCCCTGGCTGTGCCCGGTTCCGCTCTGGCTCAGAAAAAGATTCCCAAGGCTCAAGGTCACAACCAATGCCCCCTGGGATACGTCAACACCCTGGGCACCACCTGTGTGTCGCCGATCTATTACGAGATGATGCCCACCAACGGTGAGGCCTGCCCCTCTGGCTGGATGAACGTTGGCGCTGGCTATTGCCGCAAGAAGTAATCACTTCTGTTGACGAGGCTTCAGGCCACTCCAGCGTTCGAGGGTGTTGATCGATTGAACACCCTCCAGACGCGTTGCTCCTGGGCGTATCCACGTGGGAATGGATTCAATCTTGGCATCCCTGCATTGCTCAACCTGTTCGGGGAATGCATCGGGAAGACCACACTCCACATAATTCAGTTGGCGTCCGGCCTGTTTGCCGAAGAGCTTCATCTGCTGCTTGCAGGCTGGGCACCAATGGGCACCAAAAAATTTAGCGCCAACCTTGTCGAGCTGGTCTGCCAATTTGATTGTTTGTTCCGTCGATTCCGTGGCGGGTTCAGCAATCGGTTGATTCCAGGGCTGTGCATCTGCTCTGAGGCACGACAAGCCCGTGAGCGCTGCCATCAAAACCAGGCCCCTCATGGCGTTTGGTTGGTTCAGATCTTTCATGCCCCACGCTGTCTTGGTGATCGAAAATCTATTCGAACCAGCATGTTGTCCTGGAGGCCGTTGCTGACTTAACGGCTCATTTCCAGCATGCGCTGCATGGGCTTCATGGCTTTTACACGCATCGATTCATCCATTTCGATCGCAGGCGTGAGGGTCTCCAGGCATGCCTTCAGTTTTTCCAGGGTGTTGAGCCGCATGTAAGGGCAGGCATTGCAGCTGCATCCATCGATCCCCGGCACGTCGAGCAGGGTTTTTTCAGGAACCCGTTGCTGCATCTGATGCAGGATCCCCGGTTCCGTCAGAACGATGAAGCTGTTTGAGGAGCTTTGTTCGGCGTAACTCAACAACTTGCTGGTGGATCCAATGAAATCCGCCAGGTCCAGCAGATTCTGCTGGCACTCGGGGTGGGCGATCACTTCAGCCCCGGGATGTTCGTGCTTCAAGGCAAGCACGGCTTCTTCGCTGAAGGTCTCATGCACGATGCAGCGTCCCGGCCAGAGGGTCAGCTCGCGACCGCTCTGTTGCTGCACCCAGCGCCCCAGGTTCTGATCGGGGGCGAACAGAACGGGCCGATCGGCAGGCAGTTGGTTCACCAGATCAACGGCATTGCTGCTGGTGCAGATCAGATCGCTTTGCGCCTTCACTGCGGCTGTGCAGTTGATGTAGCTCACCACAATGTGATCGGGGTGCTCCGATCGAAATTCGGCGAATTCATCGGAGGGACAGTCGTCCGCCAGGGAGCAACCGGCCTCCAGATCCGGCAGCACCACCGTCTTTTCCGGGCTGAGAATTTTGGCGGTCTCGGCCATGAAGTGAACACCGCAGAACACGATCACGTCTGCATCGGTGTTGGCGGCCTGGCGCGACAGCTCCAGGGAGTCACCGACGAAATCGGCGATGTCCTGGATTTCCGGCTCCTGGTAGTAGTGCGCCAGGATCACGGCATTGCGGTCCTGGCGAAGCCGGTTGATCGCCGCAACAAGGGCGGTGTCAGCGCTCATCAGGACCGGTTCGGGGCAGGATGGCCACAGCCTAGGCATTCGCTCTGAAGCATCTGCGACTTGCCATTGCCGGTGATCTGCACGGCGCCTGGGGCGATGCAGATGAGCAGCTGCTGCAGCAGCTCAAGCCCGACGCTGTTCTTTTCGTTGGTGATCTTGCTGATGGAGACCTGCGTCTGACGCGAAGGATCACGCGGCTTCCCTTCCCCGTGGCCGTGATCCTGGGCAACCACGACCGCGGGCGAGATCGCAGTGGCGGCATCCTCGAGCAACAACTCACTGTGCTCGGCGATCTCCATTGCGCCTGGAGGTCGGTTCACTGGCCCGAGCTCCCCTTGACGGTTGTGGGGGCGCGTCCATGCAGTCCCGGTGGTGGTTTTCACCTGTCGAAAGCGGTGGAAGCGGTGTACGGCCCGGTCACGCTTGAGGCTTCAGCCGAGCGGATCGTGAAGGCCGCCGCCGATGTTCCCGCTGATCAGCCCTTGATCGTGATGGCCCACTGCGGACCCTCCGGATTGGGATCAGAGGCCGCCAGTCCCTGTGGACGGGATTGGAAGACCCCGGCGGTGGACTGGGGGGATCAGGATCTGGCCTTGGCTTTGGATCTCATGGCCCGGACCCGACCCGCCGATCTGGTGATCTTTGGCCACATGCACCATGCCCTCAAACGCGGCTCCGGCTTTCGCCAGACTCTGCTGCGCCACCGCCAAGGTACGGCGCTGATCAACGCCGCCTGCGTGCCGCGCTCAGGGGTTGATGGGGAAGGACGACCTCTGCTGCATCTCTCCTGGGCGGAATTCAAGGGTTCCCATCTGATTCAGCTCGCTCATCGCTGGTACACCCCCGAGGCCGAGTTGATCCATCAGGAGCAGTTGCCGATGGATGCTTCGCTTTCGTGCTGATCTACTTCTGCAGCAGCAGCCATGGCTTTGGCCATGCGGCCCGTGACGCCGCAGTGCTGCAGGAGCTTCGCCACCTGCGTCCCGAGTGGACATTGGTGATGAGCTCGGCTCTGCCAGCCGCAATGCTGACGATGCTGCTGGGGGATGAATCGATTCAGCAACGCCCCTGCCAGTGGGATGTGGGCATGGTGCAGGCCGATGCTCTCGGTGTGAACCGCGCCGCCACCCTCAGCGCCCTCGATCAGCTTGAACAAAGGCTGCCGGCGACGATTCAGGCGGAAGCCAGCTGGCTGGAATCGCAGGGGCAGCCGGTGCTGATTCTCGGGGACATTCCTCCGGCCGCTGCCGCCTTGGCCCAACGTCTGGATGCCCCCCTGGTCTGGATGAGCAATTTCGGATGGGACGACATCTACGGCCCCTTGGGGGATGCCTTTCATCGCTGGGCCGATGCTGCAGCTGAGGCCTATCGGAGCGGTGATCTGCTGTTGCGCTGCCCTTTTGATCTAGCGATGAACTGGGGGATGGCTGAACACAGGCTTGGCCTGGTGTGCGGCCGCCCCCGGGCCATCCCACCTGCTTTTGAGGCTGGTCTGGATGATCTGCAAGCGCCCCTGGTGTTGGTGGGCTTCGGGGGTCTTGGTCTGTCGCTCAGCAGTGAGCTGTTTCAGCTCTGGCCAGGGCACCATTTCCTGTTGCCGGCCTCTGCTGAAGCCTCGTCATCGTCTGAACTGGCTGGGTTGCCTAATCTCACGGTGCTGCCGGATGGCATGCGCCCTGTTGATGTGCTCGGTCGCTGTTCCCGTTTTCTGGGTAAGCCGGGTTTCAGCAGCTTCTGCGAGGCGATGGCCATCGGCGTTGGGCTTCACGTTGTCGAGCGCAGCGGATTTGCTGAAGCATCGGCACTGATGACAGGGCTGCAACGGCATGGTCAGTACCGATGCCTGACGCGATCTGATCTCGACACAGGGGCATGGCAGCTGGATCAGCCTTTGTTGCTGCCAAGTGATGCACCACTGTCTCCATCAGGGGCCCAAGACGCCGCTCGGAGACTGGTGGAATGGGTTGGAGACCATTTTTAATTTGCAGGATTAAAAATTTTTTTTTGCTCCAATACGCGCTCACGCTAATGGCTTGTCCAATTGTTTGACTGGCATATATACCTATTGCCTCGAGGCTTCGGTTCGACAAAGTCATTGCGGATGAGTTTTCTTGTCCGCTTGAGCATTTCATTCGCTTCTGATCTGCTCCTCGTCCTCAGTTGAGGGCATGCTCTTTGAACGCTTTTTATGGCTATCTCTGCTTTCAACGGTCGTCAGACGCTTCAAGCGGCCGTGATTGTCGGAGTTCTGCCTGCTCTCTGTGCCCCGTTAACTGCTCGGGCAAGTTTGTTGCCGCCTTCCTCCAGGGCGCAGTTGGTCCACACCTCAGACGTTCAGCCCAGCCTGGCGATTCCCTATGTGATCACTCCCGAACGCCGGGCCATGCTCAACACGATTCGCTTCGCAGAAGGCACCTGGAAAGGGGGGCTTGATGTCGGCTACCGGGTCATGTTCGGTGGTGGGTTGATGCCTTCGCTCGACCGTCACCCCAATCGCGTGATCTACAGCTCTCGCTACGCCAGTGCTGCTGCAGGGGCTTACCAGTTCATGCCCTTCACCTGGACCATGGTGAAACGCAGCATCGGAGTGCGTGGTTTCGGGCCTGAGGCCCAAGACCAAGGTGCTCTGTTCCTGATCCAGAGACGTAAAGCTCTCGCCCTCACCGATACCGGTGTTCTCAGTCCCCTCCTTGCTGCCAAGTTGGCTCCGGAGTGGGCTTCCTTCCCAACCCTCGCTGGGCGTAGTTACTACGGCCAGCCCGTCAAGAAATACGCAAGGTTGCGCTCCTTCTATGACGTGAATCTCACCGAGCTGCGTCGCCTTCGCGATCTGAAGCGTCAAGCCCTGGTCACTCCAGCTCCACCCGAGGTCTGCACTGGGTCGCGAATCGCATGCGCAACCCAGCTCTGAGGAGAGCTACGCCATCCTTCATCCGTCAGCGTCGCTTTGAAGCTTTCGCCCGACCGTGGCCTGAGCGATGAGATACGCGGCAACACCTCCCGCTAGGAAACCCACCCCATTGCGCACAAGGGGCATCACTTCTGAAGTGCGTGTCACCACCGGTGCAACGCCGAAGACGCCGAACAGCATCACCCAAAGCGGAGATAGCAGAAGCAACCAGGCCCAGGCGATGGTTTCACCCTCTTTCCTGGGATAAGCCGCGAAGCCTGCAATCAAGCCACCGAGAATGGAGGTGGTCAGGGTCCAAAGCCACTGTTCATGGGGCAGTCCCGGCACCACCTGGCATCCGCCCCGCTCCAGACAGATCTCCACGGCATTGAGCGCATCCGCAATGGCCCCATCCTCACCGTGATCCTTCACGTAGTACTGGTTGCCGTAACGCGTCTGCAGCTCGACCCAGTAGGTACGGGGCATCATCGCGAAATAGGCATCGCCGACATTGAAGTTCAGAAGATTTCCCCCCCGGGGGTCGGCCACCAACAACAAGCTGCGTTCATCCAGGCCCCAGAACTCCCGTACGGCCAACCCCGGCGTGCGTTCGTACTGCGTTAGCACCCGCAGTTTCCAGCCCGTGCGTTCTTCCACATCGTCGAGGGATGTTTCCAGTTGGGCCCGTTGGGTCTCACTGAAGATCCGAGCGAGGTCAATCACTGGAGTCGGGTGATCCGGCAGCAGATCGGGGTTGTCGTAGGCCCCAACTGGAGCCACCAGAACCCCCAGGCTCACCAGAGCCACCACGACGACGCCCCACAGTTTTCGGATGTGATGTGGTCCCATGGAACTGCTGTAGCGAACGGCATTCTCTCCAATGGAACCGATGGCTGCGTCCTGTCCCGAGTGGTTGGCAACGCATCTGCAACAGGCGGGGGGGGGCGTTCCCTTTTCCCGGTTCATGGATCTGGCTCTGAATGAGCCCGAGCATGGCTATTACGGCGCCGGCCGTGCGCGCATCGGACCTGAGGGCGATTTCGTCACCTCTCCATCCCTGGGCAGCGACTTCGCTGCCCTGCTGGTGCCCCAACTCATGGCCTGGCTGGCTTCCCTCTCCACGACAGATCCGGTTCAACGCCTGTCAATCGTGGAAATCGGGCCTGGTGAAGGCCATCTGGCCCGGGATCTGATGACTCAGCTGGGGGAGGCTGATCCAGCGCTCCTGACTCGCCTCGAGATGGTGCTGGTGGAAGCCAATCCCGGCATGCGGCAGCGGCAGCAGCTTCTACTGGAGCAGGTGGATGGACTGCCGGTGCGTTGGTGCACGCTTGAGCAGCTTCGGATCACGCCGGTGCGTGGGGTGGTGATCGCCCATGAATTACTGGATGCCCTCCCGGTGGAACGGTTGGTGTGGCGGGATGGGTCGCTTCAACAGGCGTTGGTGGAGCTTGACCCAAACGCTGCTCTGCGCATGAGCCATCGGCCTCTTTCGGTTGGTTTACGGGACGAGATCAACCGTGTGTGCGGCCATGCCGGCATTCAGCTGCCGCCCCCTCATGCCGAGGAGGGGTGGACGACGGAATGGAACAGTTCCCTTCCCGACTGGTTCGCGGCGATGGCTGCCGCTGTGGAGGCAGGCGTGCTGCTCGTGATTGATTACGCCATGGAGGCGCATCGTTATTACACGGCCCAGCGCTCTGAGGGCACCCTGATGGCTGTCTCCAGCCAACAGGCGGGTCTGTCGCCCCTGGATCAGCCCGGCGCGCAGGACCTGACGGCACACCTCTGCATTGATGTCGTTGATGAGGCGGCTAAGCGCCATGGCTGGGTGGTGGGTGATCAGGCCAAGCAGGGCGAGGCACTGCTGGCCCTGGGCCTTGCGCAGCGCCTCCATGGCCTGCAGCAGCTACCGGGCCAACAGTTGGCGGAAGCCCTGCAACGGCGTGAAGCCCTGCTTCGCCTGGTGGATCCCGCGGGGCTCGGTGGGTTCCGCTGGCTCACCTACCGGCGCGGATTGCCGGAAGACGGCTTCAGCCTTTCAGGCGCTCAAGGCTGCTCAGAATCGCGTCGCGACTGACGTCATCGCGAATCTCAACGGTTCCGATGCCGGTGGGCATCACGAAGCGCAGGCGACCGTCGTGCACCTTTTTGTCCCCCTGCAAGCTGTCCAGGACGGCATCGGCGGAGAGATCGGGCCAGGCGGTGGGGAGTCCGGCGCTGTCGATCAGCCGGCGTTGGCGCTCGGCGTCATCGCGACTCCAGCTGCCCCGCAGAACGGCGAGTTCGCCCACGGCCACCATGCCAATGGCGACCGCCTCGCCATGCAGCCAGGTGCCATAGCCGCAGAGGGTCTCCACCACATGGCCGAAGGTATGGCCGTAGTTGAGGATCGCGCGCAAACCCCCCTCCTTTTCATCGGCGGCCACCACCCGCGCCTTGGCTGCGGCGGATCGCTGCAGGATTGAGCTCAGGCGTTCAGTCCCCAGTCCAGCTGGCGTGGTCGGGTCGGCGCAGGCCTCCAGTTCCTCGAACAGCTCCGTGTCGCCGAGAATTCCATACTTGATCACCTCGGCCATGCCGGCCCGGAACTCGCGTTCGGGCAGGGTGTTCAGGGTGGAGGGATCGATCAGTACCAGCCGCGGCTGGTGAAAGGCGCCGATCAGGTTTTTGCCGCGGGGATGGTTGACCCCGGTTTTGCCACCGATCGACGCATCCACCATGGCCAGCAGGGTTGTGGGAACCTGCACCACCTGGATGCCCCGCAGCCAGGTGGCTGCCGCAAAGCCGGTCATGTCCCCCACAACGCCGCCGCCGAGGGCCACCATCAAGGAGCTGCGTTCGAGCTTGGCGTTGTAAGCAGCATTGTGGATCTCCGCCACCGTGGCTGGTGTCTTCTGGTTTTCGCCGGCGTCAATCACCAATAGCTCCACGCTGAAACCTGCCTTTCTGAGGCTGTTCAGGCAGGCCTCGCCGTAGGGGCTGGCGACATCCGGATTGCTCACCACCAGGACACGCCGACCGGCCTGCACTCCAGCGTCCAGCATCTGCTGACCAAGCCTGGCCAGGCCGCCGTCTCCAATCACCACCTCGTAGGGATTGCGCTCCAGCGCAACGCGGATGTGATGCAACGGGGTGATTGTGGTCATGAAACCGTTGGAACCCACCTACTCTCGCAACAGTGTCGCTGGTCCTGTGCGCGAGAGATCAGTGCGCAACTCCCTGTCCGCCTGGGCGTTTCTGCTGCCGGCGGTGGTTCTGATCAGCCTGTCGGTACTGCTGCCGGCCCTGATGGCTCTGGTGATGAGTTTCACCGCCACGGGGCTGGATGTCAGTGAACCCTTGCGTTTTGTCGGTTTGGCCAACCTGCAGCGCTTGCTTTCGGATCCGATGGCACGGCAGGTGCTGGTCACTACCTTTCTCTATCTGATCGGCGTGGTGCCGCCCATCGTTCTTGGTGCCCTGGCCCTGGCGGTGTTGGTCAACCAGGGGTTGCCTGGGCGCTCCTTGCTGCGGGGAGCTTTCTACACACCCGTGCTGGTGTCGATCGTTGTGGCTGCCATTGCCTTTCGCTGGCTGTACGCCGAGAACGGATTGATCAATGGATGGTTGAGCGCGCTGCTCGGCGATGCTTTCAGCCCCATCGGTTTTCTCACGACGCCGCAGCTGGCGCTGCCGGCCGTGATGTTGGTGACGCTTTGGAAGGGACTCGGTTACTACATGGTGATCTTTCTGGCGGGCCTGCAGGGCATACCGAAGGAGCTCTATGAGGCGGCGGAGCTGGATGGCAGCGAGGGCTGGAGAAAGCATCTCGACATCACATTGCCCTTGATGAGTCCCTACGTGACCCTGGTCGCCGTGGTGTCGTCGATCGCGGCCACGAAGGTGTTCGAAGAAGTGTTCCTGATGACCCAGGGAGGCCCCGCCGATTCCACGCGAACCATCGTTTATTACGTGTACGACCAGGCCTTTGCCGAATTGGAGATCAGCTATGCCTGCACCCTGGGCCTGGCGCTGTTCCTGTTGGTGTTGCTGTTCACCATGATCCGGTTGGCCTTTGGCGGCGATCGTCCCTTGATCTGACGCTGTCATCGGCCCTGCAAAGTGGCAAGCTGCGGGAGACGGCTCGGACAGGATGATCGGTGTTGTGGGAGGTGGTCAGCTGGCACGGATGCTCGTGCAGGCCGCCACGCAACGACAGGTTCCGATCACGGTGCAAACCTCCAACGCAGAGGATCCTGCCGCCCGGTTAGCGACCCGCCTCATCACAGCGGACCCGCGGGATGTGGCTGGTACCCGGGAACTGGTGTTGGGCTGTGATGGCATCACTTTTGAGAACGAGTGGGTCAACATCGATGCCCTCTTGCCTCTTGAACAGCAGGGAGTTCGCTTCTGCCCCTCATTGGCTGCGCTCTCGCCGCTGGTCGACAAACTCTCCCAGCGTCAGCTGCTCGACGACCTGGCAATTCCCAGTCCCCCCTGGTGCCCGCTCAGTCTGATTTCTCCAGCCCAACCCGCCTTGCCGCAGGGGTGGACCTTTCCCGTGATGGCCAAGGCCTCCCGCGGGGGATACGACGGCAAGGGCACGCTGGTGCTGCGCGATATCGATGAACTCGCGCAATTGCTGCGGGCGGTTTCAGCCGAAGACTGGCTTCTGGAGTCGTGGGTGGATTACGAACTGGAACTGGCTCTTGTGGTCAGCCGTGATCAACGCGGACGGATCCGTCATTTCCCCCTGGTGCAGACCCACCAGCACCACCAAGTCTGCGACTGGGTTCTGGCACCGGCACCGGTGGATCCCTCAGTGGCGGCCTTGGCCTACAACGTTGCTGCATCGCTGATGACGAAGCTCAGCTACGTGGGTGTGCTGGCTCTGGAGTTCTTTTATGGGCCTGCAGGACTGCAGGTGAATGAAATTGCCCCACGCACCCACAATTCCGGCCATTTCTCGATCGAGGCCTGCACCAGCAGCCAATTTGATCAGCAGCTCTGCATCGCGGCCGGTCTTCCTGTTCCCACACCAGAGCTCAAAAGCCGCGGTGCCTTGATGGTCAACCTTCTGGGCCTTGATTCAGACCACCACACTCCTCTTGATCAGCGGCTGCAGGCGCTGGAGGCCATGCCTGGGGTTCACCTGCACTGGTACGGCAAGTCGCCGGAGACGCCAGGTCGCAAGTTGGGACACGTCACTGTTCTTCTTGAGGGAGAAACGGTTTTGAAACGCCAGGACGAAGCTCAGAAGCTACTTGATGCCATTCGTCGGATCTGGCCACTCGATGGCAAGAGACCCGACTAGTGTTGTAAGTGAACTGCTGTGTTGGTGACGGCCTTTTTCTAGTGCTCTGATCTGACTCTCTTTCGACTTGGGGAGACTGTCGTGACGGTGACGTAGACCGGCCATGCAGCCGGAAACGAAACCCCACTTTGCCTCCCCTTCTGGTTCTTCCAGGTCGACCACTGGGGCTCGCACGGCATGGCGGTTCACCCTCTTGATATTCAAAGCCAGGACAAGAGTCTTAGCCTGTGGCCAACCCAAAGATGGTTTGCCGAAGTTTGATGGGTTAACCCAAGTCACAAGCTGTTGTCCCGCCGCATAACCGTGCTGTCTCAATCCTGCAGATCGTGATTGACCCAATTTGAGAGAACGAAAGTGTTGGCCTACAAGCGGCCGTCCAAGGATTCAACGGCGAAACTCGAGCTGCTCGCCGTGCTTCCTTTCCGTAACTTCACTGGTTCCGAATGAACCAGGCACTAGAGTCGTGCTTCATTCGCACACCCCTCAAAGCACTTGCTCGGAGCGCTTCTACCTGTGATTTTTGCCCGATCCCTGAAGCAATACTCCTCTGGCTTGGTAAGCTGAATTCACGTTGATGAGGGGTGAAAGTCTTGCAAGGTAAATAAAATATATCTCGCGTTCGTTCAATTAAAACTCAAAAACTTCAAGCGTCCTTAAATCACCTTCTGACTTGACAATCAATTCGATGGAAATGATATTGTCGTATTCACGCATCCAGCCGTTGGTGAGGCTGGTGAACGATTTGAATGCAGCCTGAGCTTCCTCCAATGTTTCCAGCTGAGCGATAATCCCGTCACGACCAAGAGAATCGTTATAACAGATACAGTACAACACTTTGACGTAACCGTAGGTCTACATAGCCGGTATAGCTGCTTTCAAAGCAATCAACAAGCTTGATTGCGGTAGGTAGAACACCTGTTGAAACGCCATGCTGCCAATGGATTTAGGCTTGATAGTCCAAATATGATGTGAATATGGTTTTCACGCACGTCGCCAGCTTCACTTAAGTGCCGATATCAAGCTGTACGGCTAGAAGCAATCAATGTCTGCGCTTGGAGCAAATTTTTGAAATATTTCGCACCAACTTACGTGAGGACTTGTCATTTGAAAGTTTTCGTTTGGATCGCACGGCCCTGCCCCATATTGACCGTACTTCGCCTGACAACTGTCGTGGGCTGGTCTTTTGGCAGAGGCATTGGGCTGATCGATCAACACTGCAGTCGCAGCAATCAGGCTTGACGTGGCAACAAGAAGTGTTCTGTTGAAGACTTTCGTGATCATGGCTAACAAGATTAATGGGACTTGATGAACAATTTGCTCATCTCCTCCATCATCGTTTGCTTGCCTTACGCGTGTTTGGATCCAGATCACAAGTGCAAGTGATTTCACTCACGCACTTAAATGCCCTTGTTTGATTTATCGGCAGTTGGAACTTTCCTCAAGAGTTGCTATCAGTTTTGCTATCGAATTTAATTGGTCGTTGGCTTTTAAATGTTGGCTTTCTGGAGTTTTGAGCGCGAGCTTTCTAAGCCTCTTTATCGTTTTCGGGCTTTTGTGCTCGGACGGCTTATGAATTAAGTCAATCTTTTCTGCGTATTGGGTGTTGAAATTTGTGCTTTAGGACAGTCTGCTGCGTAACCCTTGAATGAGAAGGCCGTTCCCGTTCAGAGCTTCCTCTTCCAATGGAGTGGGGAGAGTTCGTCAAGCCTCAATCCCCAGTGGTGGCTGACTCTTCCTGTCAGCACCACAGCTTCATCATTGCCAGTCGCTGATGGGTGGTCGCCAGGTTCGACAGTTTTTCTTCAGATGGCCGAGTCAACCTCTCAGTTTCGATCATGGCGACCGGGGAACCTGCTGGCGGGGTTTTGGCTGAGACACGGCTGATTGACCGTGACAAGCAACCATGGGGTCTTCTCAATCGGTGCAGATCAGCTGGAACTCGCCGTCGTCTCCTCGCTCAACGATCCAAGAAAGCGATGTTGACAGTTGCCGACGATGCAAGTCAACGACCCACAGCATCCGCTGTCGCGGCCGTGGTGCAGAACGGAACCAGCGGGACTGGCCTGAGTGGTGATGAAGGATTGCGTATGGGTGGAGTCATGGCGCGTGCGATTGGTCCGTCTTGTCCGCTGAATTGCGGAGTTCTCGATAGACCCGACGATGGAGCGACGATGCTCGTGTTTCTGCTGTTCGACCTTTGACGGTGCAAGACCTCCATTTCATCGCTCTTGATTCGCAGCACGAACAGCGCCAGGTCAAAAACGAACAGCTGTTGCCTCAAGTGGCGATTGCTTCCATTCAACATCCAGTCCTGCGACGCTCACGATTGGCCTCACACCTGATCCGTTCTTCGATCCGTTGGCCGAGCAGCAGCAGTTGTGTCCTACACACGCCGGCGACCTCCTTCAGTGGTTTGCCCTTAAGCGCGCTGCAGCGACAATGGAGATCTTGCCCAACCACTTCCTTCATGGTGGTGAGGCAGCACAGCACTACGTGTTCTGCTTCATATCGTTCTTGAAGGTATGTCAGGCATTGCCTCAATCCCGCGATTGGGGTGAGATTTCTCATTGATCGAACGGATTGCCTTGACGTCAATTGAGTGGAGCTGGGTCTAAGGCAATCTTGATATCGTGCGGATGTCGGCTTAACTCATCTCCTTCTGCTACTGAATACTCAACTTTGTGAATGGTTGAAGTCTTGGAGTGCGTACTGGGCAAGGCATTTGTTTTTGTCGGTATCGGTTAAGGAGATCGCGGTTACGCTTTGGTTCCAGTTTCGACGGTTGATCAATTCGTTGAATTCGCTCAGAGCCTCTTCCAAGTCGTCAAAGCAGCCTGCGATTTCTTTTGTTTGCTTCCCTTGCATCACAGCAATTTCAAGGGGCATGTCGTTGATCCGTAAGCTATCAGACCTTACCCCTCCACTGTTGTGTAGTCGTTGATGCTTACTGCTGTGTGAACAAGTCTGGTCAGTGCTTGATCCGTCTTTAGTGTTCGGATGGTTTCGGTCCTCAGATGCGCGACCCACATCTTGACGAGCTCATTCAAATGGAAACCTGGGATTGGTGGAAAGCTCAGGTTTTTTACTTAAGAGAAAAAAAGGATTATGCGGATGCAGAAGCCTTGTTTTTGGAATTCAAGCTTCCAGTGTCTGATTGAATAAGCTGCTCCAGTGGGTGCATCATTGAGCCGCATGTTGTGAATTGATGTTGCCAGGATCTTTCAATTTCAATGCGTACAGCGGCTCTCCATTTTGAAGTTGATGGTGACTCAGTGACCGTTCAGCCACCTTTTCTGTTCATCCAGCTTCATCTCATGTCGCTCGATTCAAAGCCTGGATACCACCTCAGGGGCGGCGCTCAAGAACAGCCTGTTCGAGGGCAGGCTGACTCATCGACGTCACCACAAACACTTCCTGAGCCAAGCTCCCCTTACGAGCGACAAGCTTGTATCCCCCGTGGATCGGGGTCGAGACACGAAGTTTGAGCACAGGGCTGCGACCTCGCACACGACTGATTACAGCTGGTGTGATGGTTTGAATGTCTGTCTCGAGGGCCAAAGCCTTTAGCCACGGGATCAAGCCGTCCACATACGTGCTGTGGGTAATAACAACCCGGCCCAAAGCTGAACGAAATCTCAAGAACTGGTGAAAGCTAGCCACTTTGGCTATGCCAGAGAGAGAGCACCGGAGTCGTGATGCTGAAATCAGTTGACGCCCTCCGCCGCTCAATTCGCGGGCCTTTGGAGGATGCATGTGGACCCCAGGCCCGCATGCTCACCGCCGAAGTGCATGGGTCTGAGGTGCGTGGCTTGGCACTGTGTCCAGGCCGTGTGGTGCGTTTCGTGATGGATGATCGGCTTGAGGGCCTACAGGTTGTTGATCTCCTGCGCCTCACCAAAGCCAGCCGGAAGCCGGCGGCCTGAATCAACAGCGTTCCAGGGGAGCCATCGTCAACCCCTCGGCTTGAAGTTGCTGGTGGTATAGCTCGGCTTGCTCCAGTGGGCCACACCACACCTCAGCGGAGCCCTGTCCATCAATCCGGTTCGCGAGGGTCCAGGCCTTGTCTTCGCTCATACCTGGGATGATCCTCCGCAGGCAATCCACCACATGCTGAAAGGTGTTCACATCGTCGTCCAAAACGATCACCCGTGCCTGGGGATAGCGCTGGGTTGTCTCCTGTCGCTCGAGCACGATCGAGGACCCGGGGCTGGAGCTTGTCATGACAGTTGCCTCCGGCAAGGGGAAAAGATGCTGGACCCTAGGTAGAATCCCAACAATCGAGCGGTCAAGACAATGTTGTTCACTTTGGGATGGGCGTCCTTGGCTGCCATGTTCAGTTTCTCCATCGCCATGGTTGTCTGGGGACGCAATGGTGACGGCACCCTGAACTTCTGATTGATTCTGTGCCGCAAGACGCACCACTTTTGAACCAGGCCCTGGCGGTCACAGCGGCGGTGCTTCTTGTTTTCGTCAGCGTTGCCGTGATTTATCTCTCAACGATCGAATGGCGAGACCGTCGGCGTCGCCAGGGTTCAACCAAATCGTCTTCCTGATCGCGTCGGTTCGACGTCAGATCAGTCATCACCCTTGTTCGGCGTTTCTTCTGGGGCTTTGCCTGATCGTTCCAGGAGTTCTCCTGGGTGCGTCCAAGTTCAATCACGGTCTCAGCCGTCCAGAAACGACTGAGCTGGTTGCCTTCATGCGTCAGGCTCGGCTGATTCAGAGCTTTCAGGCCGATCCCTCTGCATCAGTTCCCCAGATCTGGGAGGAACGTTTTTCCGCGTTGCCTGCCCGTCATCGCTGGATGAGCCACGGACGAGAGTTGTGGTGGCTGATCTGGCTGGACGATGGTGAACCTGTGCTGGCACTTCCGTCGTCATCGGAGTCGTCCTCATTGGAACTGCACTTCGCTGATGAACTGCATCGGAGCAGCTTTGATCAGGCTCCTCTGCTGGAGGCCAAGACTCCGTCTCTTTTGGAGGAAACCTGTCTGCGGCGTCTCACCAACGGAACAGCTGTTCAGTGGCAGCCCTCCGGCTTGGCCAAAATCAGTGGCCATCTCTTCCCTGCTTTGGCAAGCTTTTCCCACGGTTGTCTGAGTGTGTCGCTCCAGGATGATCGCCTGATCGCCGAGGGGTTAGTGGCCTCGAGACCCTTGGCGTCCCTGAAGGATCGAGCAAAACCGGGCAGAACAAATCTTGTTCGCCTCAACGCACCGTCGACGTATCTGGAGTTCAACAGTGTTTCCTTGCAACCGGTTCTGGGTTCGTTCCTCAACAACCCTTTGATCGCGGAGCAACTCACCAGCCGATACAACCTGCCTCAGAACCTGCGTGCTGTTCTGCTCGATGCCCCTGTCGCCCTCCGGGTGGAATCCCTCGAGGCAGGACGCTTTCGTGCCGCTGTTCAAGCCAGGTTGATGCTGCCCGCTGATCAGATCGGCACACTCAGGTCCAGCCTTGCATCGGTTTCCGAAGCATTGAGGCGGAATGGCTTTCGTCGGCAACAACTTCGCTTGCAACGCGCGGATGCATCACCGACCCAACGTTCCGCTGTGGTGTGGCTCAATCCTCAGGGTGATCCAAGTGGTGGCTGGTCGCTTGGGCCTGAGATGAGTGGGCAGGTGGAGCTGCTGCTCGCCCTGGGGCAGGCTCCCACACTCGGGGGGGCGCCCACCCTTCAACGCCTTGGGGACCAACGCCTGCGCCTTCGAGCTCGACCTGACGAATTGGTTCAGCTGGGTTGGTTAGGACCGGGCTGGCCCAGTGTCATTCGAGCTGCACCTCAGCTTGAGCTGGAGATGACAGCTCTACCCAACCAGCAACAGCCCGGATGGCTTCGGCTTCAGTTGGAACTGCGCTGAGCCTGTTCTGCCAAACGGCGCTCCTTCTTGCGCTTCTCGGCCGCGATGGTTTCCTCAACCAGTTCAACGGCCTGATCCATCCGCTCGCTGTTGGAGCCAAACAGCGTCAGATCCTTCTCGACACGATCGGCAGGCATGCCAAGGCTTGCGGCCCATTCCTGGCTCTGTTTGACCAATGACTCACTGTCCGTGCCGCTGGCATCCGCTGCGGCCGCCTTGAGAAGGCTCATCAGTCCAACGGCCATCAAACGTGAGTAGTGGCTGCCGTCTTTGAGGCGATGAGACGACAGCAAACTCTTGAGCTTCTCGGGATCCTTCCCTTTGGCCTGGTCAACCAGCGACGTGTTGATCTTGCGTAGCTTCGCCGCATCGAAGCCATTGCTGCTGCAGAGGGCACTGAACAAGGCGTCGGTCTGCGCTTCTGGCCGATAGCCCTTGGTGAATGTATCGAACACGGTGCACAGCCCGACGCTGAAAAGCTCGTTGGCTTCAAATCGACTTTGATGGCTCAGCAAATGCAGTTCCACCAGCAGCTCATCAGCAAGGCGGCGGTACAGCGGGGCAATCACGTGGGGAAAGGCCTGATGAAACGCTCGTTTGCTGTCGGCGATGGTCTGACTTGCGGCCAACGTGCAGTCCTGGAATGAATGGCCGGAACCCTAGCGCCGCGGACATCGCCGTTAGGATTGCGCGACCCTGCTGATACTCAGATGATCCCCATTGTGATTGAGGAGTCCGGCCGGGGAGAAAGGGCCTTTGACATTTATTCCCGGCTGCTGCGCGAGCGCATCATCTTTCTTGGTGAAGCTGTCACCAGTGACTCCGCCAACCGGATCGTGGCTCAGATGTTGTTCCTCGAAGCCGAGGATCCCGAGAAAGATATCTACCTCTACATCAACTCGCCTGGCGGTTCGGTCTACGACGGCCTGGGCATCTTCGACACGATGCAGCACATCAAACCGGATGTGCACACGGTGTGCGTTGGCCTGGCCGCCAGCATGGGGGCTTTCCTGCTTTGCGCCGGGACCAAGGGCAAGCGCAGCAGCCTGCAGCATTCCCGGATCATGATTCACCAGCCATTGGGTGGTGCCCAGGGTCAAGCCAGTGACATCCGCATCCAGGCGGACGAAATCCTCTTCCTCAAGGACCGCCTCAACAGGGAACTTTCTGATCGCACCGGGCAGCCTCTTGATCGGATCCAACAGGACACCGATCGCGACTTCTTCATGTCACCCTCTGAAGCGGTGAACTATGGGTTGATTGATTCGGTGATCGACAAGCGTCCCGTTCAGGCTGTCGCTTGAAGAAGGGAAGTTCGAAAGTCAATCGTCCCAGCAAGATCTGTCCGGTCTGCGCTCGTCCCTTTGAGTGGCGCAAAGCCTGGAGAAATTGCTGGGACGATGTTGTGTACTGCTCTGAGCGTTGCCGTCGACGCAAGAACAAATTCAATCCATAAAAAAGACCCCGCCTGATCAAGACGGGGGTTTTTTATTGATGTGTTGGAGAATCAGTCCAGGGTGACCACGGTGCGGTCTTTCTCAGGAACAGCGGTGAATTCCGCAACAATGGCCTTGAACTCATCGCCATTCATGGTTTCTTTCTCGATCAGCAGTTCCACCAGGCGGTCCATGGCTTCGCGGTTGGCAGCCACGATTTCCACGGTTTCGTCATAACAACGCTTCACCATGTTGCGGACTTGAACATCGATCTGTTGGGAGATCGATTCGGACACGTCACTGCGGGACATCAAATCGCGGCCCAGGAACACTTCCTGGCTGCCGCCTTCAAGGGCAACAGGGCCGAGATCACTCATGCCGAGCCGGGTCACCATGTTTCGAGCCATCGAAGCCACCTGTTGGATGTCGCCACCGGCTCCTGTGGTCACTTCCTGATGCCCAAACACCACATCTTCTGCGGCGCGGCCACCAAGGGCACCCATGATGCGGGCCTTGAGCTGAGCGCGAGTGACAAGAGTTTGTTCTTCGTCCGGCGAGAACCAGGTCAGGCCCTGGGCCTGACCACGGGGAACGAGAGTGACTTTCTGTACCGGATCGTGGTCCTTGACCAGGGTCCCGATCAGGGCATGGCCCACCTCGTGGTATGCAATCAGACGTTTGCTGCGACCATCGGTGAGGGGACGACCCTCCATTCCGGCGATGATGCGATCGACAGCGTCATCGATCTCGCTCAAACCGATGGCGTCTTTGCGGCGGCGGGCGGTGAGGATCGCTGCCTCGTTCATCAGGTTGGCCAGGTCAGCACCAGTAAAGCCAGGGGTGCGGCGGGCGATGCTTTCGAGGGACAGCTCTTCTTCGAGTTTTTTGTTGCGGCAGTGCACATCCAGGATGGCGAGGCGGCCCTTGATGTCCGGAGCATCCACGGTGACCTGACGGTCAAAACGGCCGGGACGCATCAGAGCTGAGTCCAGAACGTCAGGACGGTTGGTGGCGGCAATGATGATGATGCCGCTGTTGCCTTCGAAGCCATCCATCTCCGTCAGGAGCTGGTTCAGCGTCTGTTCGCGTTCGTCGTTGCCTCCACCAATGCCGGCTCCGCGCTGGCGCCCAACGGCGTCAATTTCGTCAATGAAGATCAAACAGGGGCTGTTCTCTTTGGCTTTCTTGAAGAGATCGCGGACGCGGCTGGCGCCAACGCCAACGAACATCTCAACGAACTCAGAACCAGAGAGAGAGAAGAAGGGAACACCTGCTTCACCGGCAATGGCCTTGGCGAGAAGGGTTTTACCGGTGCCGGGAGGGCCGACCAGCAGAAGGCCTCGGGGAATCTGAGCACCCACGGATGTGAACCGTTCTGGCTGCTTCAGGAATGTCACCACTTCCTGAAGTTCCTGCTTGGCTTCGGTGACGCCGGCCACGTCATCGAACATGACGCCGGTCTCCGCTTCCATCATGAAACGGGCTTTGCTTTTGCCGAACTGCATGGCCTGGCCGGGGCCGCCAGGCATGTTGCTGTTGCGGCGGGCCAGGAAGATCAGAGCACCGATCAGCAGCAGCGGGAACGCCAGATTGCCCAGCACACCAAGGGCTGGAGGTGCCGTGCGGGGGGGATGAATGTCGAAGCTGATGCCTTCGGTCTTCAGCGTGTTAATCAGCTCAGGGGCCAGACCGGGCAGGTCAACGCGCAAACGCTGAACGCGGTTGTCCAGGTCAGGATCGACCGCTTCGATCACTGCGTTGCGACCACCGTCGTAGATATCAACGGCTGTGACACGACCGGCTTCGACGTAATCAAGGAAGCGGCCATAGCTCATGCGCGCCACCGCAGCATTGCGCGGGGCGACGGTGGTGCCATTGCTGTCCTGGCTGAGGTTGTTGATGCCTCCGTTGCTCACCACCTGCCAGCCAATCAGCAACACGACGCCGATTGGCAGAAGCCAGAGGGCAAGAAGTCGCCAGCGCTGGTTCATGAGCCAAAGAAATTCGTTAACGAGTGTAAAGGAGTTGGCCTGATTTCTGAGACCCTGATCAAAGGCTTCTCAGAGCAACAATCGGGTCGAGCTTTGCGGCTCGGCGGGCGGGCACGACGCCGAAGAACAGTCCGATGGATCCTGAGAGTCCAACCGTGATGACAACTGTTGTGGCCCCGATCGCCGCCGGTAATGGTGTGAGGGCAGCCACAAGACTGACTGCTCCTAACCCCACCAGCGTGCCCACCGCTCCGCCCAGGCTTGCGAGCACCAGAGACTCCACCAGAAACTGCTGAAGCACATCACTGCTTCGGGCTCCCAGGGCCTTGCGCAAACCGATCTCTTCGGTTCGCTCGCTGACAGACACCAGCATGATGTTCATGATTCCGATGCCTCCCACCAGCAGGGAGATCCCTCCGATGGCCGCAAGCATCAGGGTGAGTCCTCCGGTGATGGTGCCGACGATGGTGAGGGCATCCTTCTGAGAACGCACTGCGAAATCGTCGTCACGAAGAATGCTGTGGCGTTGACGCAACAGGTTGGTGATCTGAAATCTTGCTGCTCCGGTGCTCTTTTCGTCTCTGGCTTCAACGCTGATGGAGTTGAGGCTTACGCCATAAATCGGATCCCGACCGGTGATCCGGTTCACCATTGTTGTGATTGGGATGTAGATGTTTTCATCCTGGTTGCTGCCAAAAACAGCTCCTTTGGGTGCCATCACTCCGACAACCCTGAAGGACTGATTGCTGATGCGCACCTGCTGCCCGATCGCCGCGCCGGTTGGAAACAGTTTGGTGCGCAGATCAGAACCAAGGACGGCTACGGCTCTCGCCGATGATTCCTCTTGATCGGTGATGAAGCGACCCTTCGCGATTTCAAACTTCCGTACTGCGAGGAAATCCGGAGTGACCCCGAAAACCGCACCAGTGGCACTGCGGGCTCCCGCCTGCACCACCTGATTGGTGTTGATCAGAGGCGCGACCCTCGTGACGCTTGGAACTTGAGCGGCAATGGCTTCGGCATCTTCCAGAACAAGTGTTTTGGGTCGGGTGACACCTTGACGTCTGGTGTTTGTGTTGCCCGGAACCACAAACAGCACATTGGCTCCAAGGTTGTTCAACTGCCCTTCGGCCAGTCCTTGCGCTCCTTTTCCCACCCCCACAAGGGTGATCACCGAGGCGTTGCCAATCACGATGCCCACCATGGTGAGCAAGCTGCGAAGTCGGTTGCTCTGCAGGGTTGACAGGGCCATCCGCACCGTTTCCGTTGCGGGCATGCGGCGGTTCATGCTGTGCTGTTGTTCAGATCAGTGTCGCCTCAGCTTCGTTGTTGACGATGCTCACCTTGACCAGATCCGTGGATCCAGAGACGCCCGCATGGGTTCCTGCTGACTGGACCACGAGGTCTCCCTCCTCGAGTAAGGCCAGTTCCTGGGCTCTGACCATGGCGGCGTGGAAGGTCTGCGTGGTCCGCTCCCCCTGTGGAATCACCAACGGAGTCACGCCCCAGACCAGTTGAAGACGACAGGCGACTGTGCGATCCGGTGTGACGGCCAGGATGGGAGCTGCTGGACGGAACTTACTGACATTGCGAGCTGTGGCTCCACTTTTGGTCAGGGGAACAATCGCGGAAGCGTTGAGCTGGCTGGCGATGGTGCTCACCGCACCACTCAAGGCATTGGGAATGGTGCTGGGAAGGTGACTGTCGATGGAGCGTTGGGGATAGTCCTTCTCGATCCGTCGGGCAATGGTGGCCATGGTCTGCACCGCTTCAACAGGGAAATCTCCCACTGCGGTCTCGTTGGAGAGCATCACAGCATCGGTTCCATCGAGGATGGCGTTGGCCACGTCGCTGACTTCGGCGCGGGTCGGGCGTGGGCTCGAGGCCATCGAATCCAGCATCTGGGTGGCCGTGATGATGGGGATGCCCAGGCTGTTGGCCTTGCGGATTAGTTCCTTCTGCAGCAGCGGAACTTCCTCGGCCGGCATTTCCACCCCGAGATCACCGCGGGCCACCATCACGCCATCGCAGAGGGGAAGGATCGAATCGATCTGATCGATCGCTTCAAACTTCTCGATCTTGGCCACCACAGGGGTCTCATGCCCCTGGTCACGGATCAGCCCACGGATCTCTTCCATGTCGGAAGGATTTCGAACGAAGCTGAGAGCCACCCAGTCCACCCCTTGACTGAGACCAAAAGTCAGATCGGTCTTGTCCTTGTCTGTCAGGGCGCGAACGGAGAGCTGGACGTCCGGGAAGTTGACCCCCTTGTTGTTCGAGAGAACACCGCCCACGGTGACGGTGCAATGCAGGGTCTGCTGGGCTTTGTCGACGGTATCGACCTTCATC
This sequence comes from Synechococcus sp. KORDI-52, assembly GCF_000737595.1. NCBI lineage: Bacteria > Bacillati > Cyanobacteriota > Cyanophyceae > Synechococcales > Synechococcaceae > Synechococcus > Synechococcus sp. KORDI-52. The sequence continues at coordinate 1,671,206 of NZ_CP006271.1, forward strand.
TCAACGCGGCCGTCGTCAAGCAGGATCCGACTTCCAGCGGTTACTTCGTCGGCGAGTTTGTCGTAGGTCACCGTGGCGATCGTCTTGTCGCAGCTCACGGGTCGTGACGTGAGTGTGAACGGATCACCATTGGCCAGGGTGATCGGTCCCTCCGCGAAGCGTCCGAGTCGGATCTTCGGGCCCTGAAGGTCCTGAAGGATGCCGATGGTCTGACCCAGTTCCTCAGACACCTGACGGATCGTGGCGATGCGTGCGGCGTGTTCGCTGTGGTCGCCGTGGGAGAAGTTCAGCCTGAACGTGGTGGCACCAGCCTTCACGAGCTCCTTGATCCGCTCCGGACTCTCCGTGGCAGGGCCGATGGTGGCCACGATCTTGGTCCGTCGGTTCAGGTCGAACTGGCCCATATCGCGGCTGAAAATCCCTGCGGAAACTACCATCCGGGCGTTTCCGAACCGGCCTCATGGAGATGAATTCCTATCAGCACGCGGCCCGAAAGACCGCTGCCTACCCGGATGTGGGCTGCAATCCCGTTTATCCAACCCTTGGTTTGACGGGGGAAGCCGGCGAAGTGGCCGACAAGGTCAAGAAGGTGATTCGAGACCGTGAGGGCGTTTTTGATGCAGGCACGCGCGAAGCGATCAAGTTGGAACTGGGCGATGTGCTCTGGTATGTGGCTCAGCTGTCTAGCGAACTCGGTTATGACCTGGAGGAGGTGGCTGAAGCCAACCTTCAAAAGCTGTCGAGCCGGGCTGCCCGTGGGCGCATCGGCGGCAGCGGAGACCAACGTTGATCGTGCTGATGCTTCGTCGTTTGTTAACGCTTCTGTGCTGCCTGCCTCTGCTGCTGGCCCTGGCATTGCCCTGTGATGCCGCTGAACTGCAACTCAGTGGAATACGTCTGGATCCCTGCGGTGAGCAGGATCCAGGCAATCAACCTGACTTGAGTCGCCCAATGGGTGCCAGCTGTTATGTACTGACAGGGGACGTGGAGAACCGAGGTAAAAACAGTGTCATCGACACGGACGTCTACGCTCGGATCCTCGATGCCAGTGGTGAGCCGGTGCTCCAGAACAGAACCCGTGTGGGTTCCATCGGAGATGTCAACCCTGGTCAATCCCCCTTTGCCCTGCACATTTCTGTTCCCGCCGGAACGCCTGGACCATTCGTTGTCAAAAATGCACGGGCCCGTGGTTTCAATGCTCCGGTGCGAAGTCGCGCCGAGGCCGATGACGACGATCTATTGCCTCTGGAGAGAAGCATCAATCTGGAGTGATCACCAAGTGGCACCAGACATATAAAAGGCATTGATCGACTGCCCCACGAGGCCCTGCAGCAGATTCAGGGCCAAGAAGGCCAGGATGGCCGAAAGGTCGATGCCTCCCAGTGGTGGGATCAACCCCCGGAAGGCATTGAGATAGGGGTCGGTGATCGCACTCACGCTGCTCAGCACAGGATTGCCCCAGTCGAGGTTGGGGAACCAGCTCAGGAGAACCCGAACGATCAACACCAGGGAATAAATCTGCAGGGTTTGGGACAGCACCTGCAGCAGGGTGACGGGAAGAGATTCCATGACGGGAGCTGATCTCCTCCGACTTTATGCAGCTTCCGTCAGATCGGTCGCACCCAAATCTGGAAGCACGGAGAAGGTGCGATGGAATTTTTCGGTGAGGGTGAGCCAGTACGAGCGGCCTTCGCTTTGTCGGCGCCGTTCGATGAAGTCCTGCGCCATCAGCTCTTTGATGTGGTCGTAGGCCCCAGAGCCGCGTAGATCCACGAGATCCGACTGGAGGATCCGTTTCTTCAGCGCAATGGTCGCGAGGGTTCGCAAGGTTGCTGTGGAAAGGTTCACCGGCAGCAGGTCTTTGACCAGATCGCCCATGCCTGGACGCAGCTGAAGGCCGTAGCGACCGCTCTGCTCAACGATCTCCAGGGCGCTGTCCCGCTGGGCGTAGGAGGCCGTCAGGGCCACGAGAGCCTCTTCCACAGCCCGACGATCGGAGTCGGCCAGCTCGGCCAGTTCGCCGATGCTGACTGGTCGGCCCTTGAGGTAAAGAATCGCTTCGAGCCGGGTTGGCAGGGATGGAGACGTCATCACAACCCCTCGAGAGTTCTCAAATTACCGCCCTGAAACTCAGAGGAACAGGCCATAGGCAGGGTTGGTCGTTTCATCCCAGTAGCGATACCCCAGGGCATTGAGGAATTGGGTCCAACCTTCCATCTCCTGTTCAGGCACCAGCACGCCCACAACGATTCGGCCGGTGTCGGCACCGTGGTTTCTGTAGTGAAAGATGCTGATGCTCCAGCCGGGGTGCAGGGCGTTAACGAAGTTCATCAAGGCACCCGGGCGTTCGGGAAACTCAAAGCGATAGAGCAGCTCCTTGCAGTCCCCGGCGCAGGCTGTCTGCGCTGAAGACGGCAACCGGCCTCCCACCATGTGACGCAGGTGGACCTTGGCAAATTCGTTGTCGCTGAGATCGAGGCAGGGGAGGCCTCCACGTTCCAGTTGGCTCAGGAGTGAAGCTCGGTCGTTGTCATCGTTCACCTGCACGCCGATGAAGATCTGCGCTGTGGCGCTGTCGGTCATGCGGTAACTGAATTCCGTGAGGCTGCGCTCCCGCAGCAGTTCGCAAAGCCGCCTCAGGCTCCCGGGTGTTTCGGGAATTTCCACGGCCAACATCGCCTCTCGCTCTTCACCGAGCTCAGCCCGTTCGGCGATGAAGCGCAGTCGGTCGAAATTCATGTTGGCCCCGCAGGCCACCGCCACAAGATCGCGTCCCGCCAGGTGGCGATCGTTCACGTCCTGCTTGAGCCCCGCCACCGCAAGAGCACCGGCCGGTTCAAGGATGGAACGGGTGTCTTCAAAGACGTCCTTGATCGCGGCACAGATGGCATCGGTGTCGACCCGCACCATGCGATCGACGAAGTTTTGGGCCAGCTCAAAGGTGTGTTCGCCCACCTTTCGCACGGCAACGCCGTCTGCAAAGAGACCCACCTGCTCCAGTTCCACCCGCCGCCCCTGCTCCAGGGAACGGCTCAGGGTATCGGCATCGATCGGCTCCACGCCGATCACCTCCGTTTCCGGCCAGAGCCGTTTGACATAAGCGGCGATTCCTGCAATCAGACCACCCCCGCCCACGGCGACATAGATCGCATTCGGTGGCTGCTCGGCCTGGCGCATGATCTCCATGCCGATCGTCCCCTGACCTGCGATCACCTCCGGATCGTCAAAGGGATGAATCAGGGTGAGGCCCTCGGCCTCGCATCGCCGCCGGGCTTCCGCGGAACACTCGTCGTAGGTCTCTCCGTGGAGGACCACTTCACCACCCAGGGCGCGCACGGCGCGCACTTTCACTTCTGGTGTGGTGCTCGGCATCACGATCACGGCCCGACAGCCAAGCCGCTGGGCACTCAGGGCAACGCCCTGGGCATGGTTGCCGGCACTGGAGGCAATAACACCGCGCTTCAGCTCGTCTTCGCTGAGCTGCGACATGCGGTTGTAGGCGCCCCGCAGCTTGAAGGAGAACACAGGCTGGAGATCCTCACGCTTCAGCCAAATCGCATTGTTGAGCCGGCGGCTCAGATTGGGGGCGTGATCCAGGGGGGTTTCACGCGCCACGTCATAAACACGGGCGCGCAGGATCCGCTGCAGGTAGTCGGTCATTTCACCATTCTCCCAAGGCTCCGATCCAGACGGCATCCAGGTTGGTTCCCGTAGATTGCTGACATTGGACTTGGCAGTGCATGCATCTCGGAGATCTCAAGCATCCGAATGAACTGCACGGCCTTAGCCCGTCTCAGCTTGAGGATGTGGCTCGGCAGATCCGTGAGCGGCATCTGCAGGTGGTGTCAACCAGCGGTGGTCACCTTGGGCCTGGACTGGGGGTTGTGGAGCTGACCCTGGCGCTGTACCAGACCCTGGATCTTGATCATGACCGCGTGATCTGGGATGTGGGCCATCAGGCCTACCCGCACAAATTGCTCACCGGCCGGTTCAACGATTTCGATTCCCTGCGCCAGCAGCACGGGGTTGCTGGTTACCTCAAGCGCTCAGAGAGCGATTTTGACCACTTTGGAGCCGGCCACGCCAGCACGTCCATTTCAGCGGCGCTGGGCATGGCCATGGCACGGGACAACCGGGGGGAGTCCTTCAAGTGCGTTGCCGTCATCGGTGATGGAGCCCTGACAGGCGGCATGGCCCTTGAGGCCATCAACCACGCAGGACATCTCCCCGATACACCGCTCCTTGTGGTGCTGAACGACAACGACATGTCGATCTCCCCTCCGGTGGGGGCGCTGTCGAACGTGCTGAACCGTGCGCGGCTCAGCCCACCGATGCAGTTTCTCTCTGGCAGTGTTGAAGAGAGCGTTCGTCACCTTCCTTTCATGGGTGGCGAACTTCCTGCGGAACTCAATCGTCTGAAGGGAAGCATGCGTCGCCTCGCGGTGCCCAAGGTGGGCGCCGTCTTCGAAGAGCTCGGCTTCACGTACATGGGGCCGATCGATGGGCATGACATCGGTGAGATGATGCGTACGTTCCAGGCGGCCCACCGCGAGGGTGGTCCTGTGCTGGTGCATGTTGTCACCAAAAAAGGCAAGGGTTACCCCTACGCCGAGGCCGATCAGGTCGGTTACCACGCCCAATCGTCCTTTGATCTCAGCACTGGCAAGGCGATTCCGTCGTCGAAACCCAAGCCCCCCAGCTACAGCAAGGTGTTCGGGCAGACCCTGGTCACGCTCTGTGAGCAGAACAGCCGTGTGGTCGGCATTACTGCTGCGATGGCCACCGGAACCGGACTCGACCTGTTGCAGAAGGCCATTCCTGAGCAGTACGTGGACGTCGGCATCGCTGAGCAACATGCCGTCACCCTGGCTGCGGGCATGGCCTGCGAGGGGTTGCGACCTGTCGTCGCTATCTACAGCACATTCCTGCAGCGGGCTTACGACCAGCTGATCCATGACGTGGGCATCCAGAAGCTGCCGGTCACCTTCGTACTGGATCGTGCCGGCATCGTTGGTGCCGACGGCCCGACCCACCAGGGTCAGTACGACATCAGCTACATGCGGGCCATTCCCAACTTCACGGTGATGGCACCCAAGGATGAGGCTGAGCTGCAGAGGATGCTGGTGACCTGCCTGCATCACGACGGGCCCACGGCGCTTCGGATTCCCCGGGGCTCCGGGGAAGGCGTGCCCTTGATGGAAGAGGGTTGGGAATCGCTGCCGATCGGCCGCGGTGAACTGCTGCGGGAAGGTGATGATCTGATGATTGTGGCCTATGGCTCGATGGTGGCTCCGGCCCTTGCCACAGCAACGCTGCTGGAGGAAGCCGGGCTCTCCACCACCGTGATCAACGCCCGCTTCCTGAGGCCTCTGGATCAAGCGCTGATCCATCCCCTGGCGCGACGCATCCCTCGTGTGGTCACCATGGAAGAGGGGGCTCTTCCGGGTGGTTTTGGCGCAGCGGTTCTGGAGTCGTTGACCGATCAGGACATCAACGTATCAATGCTGCGGATCGGCATTCCGGACCAGCTGGTCGATCACGCCACGCCGCAGCAGAGCAAGGAAGCTCTTGGCCTGACTCCGACGCAGATGGCTGAACGCATCCTTGAGCGCTTCAGCAACGCCTCTGGTGATCTGCCAGCCAGCGCTTCGATCAAGGCTCTGCAGGCCTGAAGCTGAGGCATCGGTGTCGGTTCTGATCGTTGGCGCCGGGCCGTCCGGTGCCCGTCTGGCGATTCAACTAGCGCGAGCTGGTGTTGAGGTGACCTTGGTGGATCGTTTGGCCGATCCCCACCGCCATGCCTACTCCAGTGGTGCTCTGCCTCTGGAGGCTGTTCGTCGGTTGGCTCTGCCGGATGAGGCTATTGCCGCCACCTGGCAGGGCTGGCAGTTGCATGATCCCTCGGGTCTGGTTCATCAGTGGTGGTCTGCCGGCGATCTGGGGGTGGTGCTCGACTTCGGCCGGCTGCGGTCCTGGCTCTGGGAGGAAGCGCGCAGCTATGGGGTGGAGTTGATCCAGGGCTGCCGTGCTGCTCTGAGCACGCTCACGGTCGATCACGCCAGTGTGCGGCTTCAAACACGCGATGGCCGGTCGTCATTGCGTTCAGCGCGCTGGCTGATTGATGCCACCGGTGCACGCCGAGATCTGCTGCAGCAGGCCGGCCTCAGCCCTAGCCCCGAGGATCCGCTGCTGCAGGGCATCGGCGTTGAGTGGTTGCTGCAGGCCGATCACCGTCAGTCCGCTGCCTGGCGGGATCGGATCAGTTTCTTCCTGGGCACCGCCTGGATCCCCCATGGATACGGCTGGATCTTCCCCATGCAGGGGCAACGGTTGAAGGTGGGCGTCTGTCACCTCCCACCGGCGGATCGTCCGACTCCCGGCAGCCTGGCTGGGCCCCTTCAGCGCTTGATTCAGCGCTGTGGCTTGAGTGCTTGCCCGGTGCTGGACCGCCATGGCGGGCCCTTGTCCAGCAGCATCTCCCGCTCCGAACCATTGGCGGCCGGTGCGCTGCTGGCGGTGGGGGATGCGGCCAGTTCCGCCAATCTGCTGGGCGGAGAAGGGATCCGCCATGCGATGGACAGCGCGGATCAACTTGCCGATCTGTTGATCACTGAAGGGATGCCTGGGGACTCCACGGCCATTGCCTTTCGCTATCAAGAGCAGCTCAAGGCCCAGCAGAGTTGGCGCTGGTTGGTGTCGGGCCGTTTGGCGAGGCGCACCTGGTGGGGCCTCGACAATCCAAGGGCGGACCGTCGTCTCGAACGACTGATCCATGGGCTTTCTGAGACAGCTGAAGCCGCTTCCCTTTCAGAGCTGTTGTTCGAATACAACTTCGAGCGTTACGGCCTCAGGCTGCTGCCGTATCTGCTCTGAGCCAAGGGTTGTTTCAGGGAGGAGACTGGCTCCTCCCTCAAGACTTGTGCTTCAGAGCACGCCGCGGGCGGCCAGACCCTGGATGGCGCCGATGCCGATGATGTGGCCGAGGCTGGTGGTGCCGAGCAGGGCTGCGTGACCCATCCCGCCGAAGAAGGAAGCATTGGGTAGTGCAGCACCGACGTTGGGGTGCTTGATCGTGGCCTTGCCGACCATGATGGCAACCACATTGCAGAGGATCATCACCAGGGCGACCTTGGGAGACCAGGACACGGTGGCGGGAGCGATCGCGAAAAGGTGGGTCAGCATTCGAGCCAATGAGCGACACCTCATCTTCCGGCGATAGCGACGCCTTGCCTTCCTCTCTTAAGAGTTGTTCACCCTTTTTTGGGGGTTGGTAACACCAGACCGATCACCAAAACCGTGTTGCTGAGGGTGAGAAAGGCTTCTGCCCCTCCGTGCAACCAGTCAATCTCCACCAGTTCCGCTGAGCAGCAGCGCAGGGCGGCAATGGCGGCACCAATCGTGACGGCCACAAACAGCAGGGTGAGCTGGAAGCCCCGTTCCGCCATCAGTGGAAGCGCCTCACTTTTGCGGAGCCAGTAGAGAAACAGCAGATAGGGGATCAGCGAGGCCGCGAACAGAGGTGCGGGATCAAAGGCCATGGCCAACTCCGTTCACTCTCCGGCGACGATGGAGCTGCCAGGCTGCCAAGGCCAGGGCGCCATTGCCGATCACGGTGAACAGGGCCTGAAGGGTGACGAGCCCCCGCAGCGCCTCGCTGTTGTCATACAGATGCCAGGTGCAGGCTGCCATTGCACTGACAAGGGCCGGAAGCATGGCCCAGGCCATGCCCGACAGCCCGCGCCGATTCATCAACACGATCGCGACACACCACTCCACCACGGAGGCGACGTGGATCCACCAGGTTCCGAGCGACAACGCGTGCATGCCCTGAATCCTAGGAATCGGTTGATAATGCCCGGAGTGAACAGGTTGCTGCCCGTGGTCCGCCCCACTGCGCCTGTACTGCTGCTTTGTGGCTACTACGGGGAGCACAACCTCGGCGACGATGCCTTGCTTCAGGTGCTCGTGTCGTCACTTCCCCAGCCGCAGCAGCTGCTGATCACCGCCCGCGATCCGGCACCCGTTCTTGCTTTGGCTCCCTCAGCGCAGACGGTGAACCGCCGTTCTTTGCTGCTCTGTGTGCGTGCGGCCCTGCGTGCGGATGTTCTGGTTCTGGGTGGCGGCAGCCTGCTGCAGGACAGCACCAGCTTCAGCAGCCTTGTCTATTACCTGCTGCTGATGGCGGTTGCCCGCCTCGGTGGCGCCGAGCTGGTTCTCTGGGGGCAGGGCCTTGGACCCCTGCAGCATCGGATCAGTCGGCTTTTGGTTCGCACGGTTTTGCCCTTCTGCACGGCAGCGAGTTGGAGGGATCAGCGCTCCTTTGACTGGGCCCAGCGCTGGGCCCCCAGGCTCCCGTCGGTGCTGGCCGTCGATCCGGTCTGGCAGATGCCAGCGCGCCCTTGGATCGGAGGCGACGCCATCGTGCTCAGCTGGCGTCCGACACCTTTGCTGGATCACTTGGGCTGGCGTCGCTTGACGGAAGCTCTGGATCGGCTCAGTGCTGAGTTGGACGTTCCGGTGATCTGGTTGGCGTTCCATGAACATCAAGATGCACCCTTGCTTCAGCGGCTGAGCGACGAAGGCCTCCTGCCCATGCGCCTGAAGAAGCGCAGCTCAACCCTGGTGCCCCAGTCCCTGGAGGCCGTGTTCGACCTGGTGCAGCGAGCGCGCCTGGTGCTGCCCATGCGCTTGCATGCCCTGATCCTGGCCCGACTGGCCAACAGCCCGATGGCTGCTCTCAGCTACGACCCGAAGGTGGAGGCCGCCGCGGCCATGGCCAAGGTCCCCTGCGTCGCTCTGACGTCGGTTCCTTCGCTGGATGACTTGCTTGCCCTTTGGCGTGACCAAGTCGATCGCCCAGCAGATCCTGATCAGACCGAAGCCCTGCGACGCCAGGCGTCAGCGCACAGCGAGCTTCTCAATCGGATGGCAGTCGACGTCCGCTGACGGCATCGAAGCGGTGCTCGCAAGTGCTGGGCCAACTGATGTGTGGTTCAGCTTCAATCTCTGTTTCTCCGGAGCAGACCAGCCGCAGGTCGCCGCGATCGCAGCGCACCAGCAACATCTGGTTGGCTCCGAACCATTCACGGCTGAGGACCGTGCAGGGCGAGCCCTCCGGATCGAGCAGCAGATCGTCCGGTCGGATGCCGATGATCACCCCGTCCTTGGCAGGCAACAGGTTCATCTGCGGGCGGCCGATGAACTGGGCGACATAGGTGCTGGCCGGTTGCAGGTACAGCTCGCGAGGCGTTCCGATCTGTTCAATGCTTCCCTCTCGCATCACAGCAATGCGATCCGCGAGCGCCATCGCCTCCTGCTGGTCATGGGTGACGTAGACCACCGGCTGTTCACCGCCGATCATCAGCCGGCGCAACTGAGGACGAAGGTCTTCTCTCAACTGAGCATCAAGATTGCTCATCGGCTCATCCAGCAGGTACACCAGGGGATCCCGCAGCAGCGCACGGGCCAGTGCGACCCGTTGGCGCTGTCCCCCGGAGAGTTGTGATGGGCGTTGCCGGGCCTGCCCGCTGAGCTGCAACACCTCCAGCATGCTGTGGATTCGCTCCTCGCGGGTTCGGACGTTGCTGCCACGCATGCGTAGGCCGAGTTCGAGGTTCTCCCACACACTCAGGTGTGGGAAGAGGGCATAGCTTTGGAACACCATCCCCACCCGCCTCCGTTCGGCGGGAACGTCAACCACTTCGGTGCCGTTGATGCGAATCGAACCTTCATCAGGTTGCTCCAGACCAGCAATTAGACGCAAGGCCGTGCTTTTCCCGCAACCGCTGGCACCCAGCAGAGCGACGCATTCGCCCTTCGCCACATCGAGGTCCAGACGGTTGAGAACCTGACGTTCGCCGAAACTTTTGTTGATAGCCCGTAGCTCGAGAGTCATCCCTTGATGTCGAAGATGTTTTTTATTGCGACGTGCCTGAGACTGATGGGAATGCACTGGAGCCCTTGCCCGAGAACGTTAGGTAGCCACGGTGAAGCCACAGGTTCGGGGCAATTGATCGCATGAGATTAAGGGTGAATTCTCTTGAACATGCTTCGCCCTCTCCAAACAGTTGTCACCTACGTCTGAGTGGAGAGGGTGCGGGTGTATTTCTTCGAATCAACCTTATGGAAGAGCGGCCTTTCATTGATGGGAGAGTACTGATTCCCTTCCGCGGGACGTAGAGCTGTTCCGCTTGTCAAAACTTTGTGTAAGTGATCCTTGTTCAATGTCAGGTGCTGGGTGCTGCTGCCCAGGCAGCAGCTGGCCTCTTTCTGCATGACGATGCTCTCCGTACCGCGATTGCCCCCCCGTTACAACAAGTCGGATGAGATCGGTAAGCCAGTTCAGGTGAATGGCCACGGTTATCACTTCAGGAAACCTAAAGCCCCCGACCAAGCCATTGCACCAGAGAAGATGACACCTGCTGGACGTGATCTTCTGCGCAAGAAAGGGCTTCTCAAACAACAACCAATCTCATAAGAAATGAATTGAAGTGCAATGACAGACGATCCGCTCGATCCAAAAGTCATGCGCGTGACAGATCGCGGCATCAGTGTTGTGGTGCAAGGCCGTTGCTTCATGAACGTGGTCCTGCCGTCTATTGGTGCGTGGATGCCAGCCAGTCAAGCGGTGTGGCAAGAAGACGAGGAGCTGCTGGACCAGTTGCAGACAGATCTTCAGGCGAACGGGTCGTTGTCTTCTCCGGGGAACACAGTTTTCTCCAGTCGGTTGATGCGAGCCAAGATGTCCTTGACGATTTCCCTGGCTCTCTCGTCCACAACTTGTATTTGGTCGGCAGAGGCTGGATCTCTTGTGTTGATGTTGCCATTGAGCTTGTCGGTTGCTGCGTGACGCAACCAATTGCTCCTGTCTTGACCTGACGCTGCGGCCGCCTTGTCGATCTGCTCCAGCAGGTCACTGGAGATGCGGAGGTTGATGGTCTTCATCACGGCCATGCGCCTTGTCCATTATTTGTATATACGAAAACAGTAGCTCGAGGCTGGTTGACTGGAAATAGATGGACAAAGACTGGGCGCTGTATGCCAGAAATTTCAATTGTCACATAGACACCGTGTGCACAAAGCGTTTAGAGCATGGGTATTGAGAGGCAGACGGGTCTCCCGTTATCAACCTCCGACCTACACGCAGCATCTACAGGTCATGACAACCACCACCGCCACCCACGCCGAGCGCCACGAAGCGCTCGCCACTGTCGGCACAACGCTGACCGCCCTCGGCCTCGTCCTCCTCATTCTTCTCTGAACCATGGACGCCGAACTACGCGAATACCTCGCCACCGTCGGCGCAGGACTAGGCACTTGGTTCATCATCATTATCATGCTTTGAACCCATGACGAACGAGAAACACCAGCTCCCTTTATCCGCACGACAGCCGATGGCTGCTACAGCCACCCTTACAAGACATGGACACCATAGGGATGCTCAGTTGCTGTTCGACCGATACATCTGCATGTCAGTCATCGCAGTCCTGCAACTGAATCCCCAGCCGCCGAACCCCAAGCACCATCAAAACAATGATTGGAAATTTTCTCGTTGCTGGTGCTCTCACGATTCCTTACTGGGGGTTCCAGAAAGTCACCAATCAGCCCAAGGGCGGTTCAACCCAACGTCGTTGGCGTCTCTTCTCGGCAGCCTTTGGAACCTTCTGTGCTCTTGATCTTGGGTTCGCTGCAATCATCGGACAGGCAAGCACGAACCCAAACAAAGGGAGCATTGCCACCCGAGCTGCTGCCCTGCCTGCTGTTTTCTTAATCACCGGATTTGGTACCAAGAAGGTCTGGATGCGTAAGCACTTCAAGGCGTTCGAAGATCCAACCGAACCCGTTACTCTCAGCTGAATTTACTACACCTGTATGCATCACATACAGAGCGATGAATCGTGTCAACGGTATTACCTCTGTCGAGAGGAATTAAGCAGCTCAAAGTTGGTATCAAACGGATGATCAACTGCGTCGCAGTGGGTTTACGTATTGCAGTGGCGGAGTACAAAGACTGCAATGTTGCGGGCTTTTGATTCTCTCTAGGTTTTTCCTATTGGCATCCGTAGGGGCAACCGTTGCAAGTGTGGCCAACTCCCGTAAAGACCTTGCCTTGCTCGCGGGCACCTTCCTCTTAGGGCTTGGAGCCATAAAAGCAGTCCTCTCTTTCTTTGGCGTCTAATCCACTGGCCACTGCTTTCACTCTGTGCCATCGGGTACTTCCGGTGACGCTTTCAAGTCCTTGGGTTCATCTCACGACACGCACCACTTACGGCAGACGACAAGGCATATCGAAGTAATCGCATCTGATACCTCCAAGGTGAGCAACGGACCCGTGCCAACCCGCTATCCACCTGTCTTCGCCAGCTTCAAATGTGTTGCATTTGAACCAAACCCAAAAGCGTTCTCCGCTGCCATCCTTGGCGCGTTAGTCACTTGAGTGATTGATCAATGGACCTTGCCGACTGGTTTCGACTACGCATTTTTCTGTTCGTAGCGGGTTTTGTCGTCTTGTGCATCGTGTCCCTTTCACCATGGAATATCGAGTGGATGAGCAACGACACCCAGCAGCAGGTTGAAGAGCAACTGGAGCAGGAGCGTCAGCCCTGATGCCTCCAAGTGATGGCTGATTGGGGCTGTGCAAGACCACCGAACAAAAGAACCGTTGGATGGGTGGTGTTGAGTACCTCATTGGTGGTAGTGATTCTCAGTTGAAACAGCGATGCTGTGTTCGCGGTGCAAGAACCTCACACATCGCATAATAATCATGCTTTTAAAAGAATCGGCAGAGGTAGTCAGGTGACCAAAGGTTCTGGGATTGGCCATTGGACTGGGTCTTATCGCTGCACCGCTCACAGGTTGTCTAACCCTTGCATATGTGGGGTACCACGCAGCATTAGCGGCAGCTACGGAAAAGAAAAGTTAGATCAGGGATTAAGTTTATTTCTCCATCAACCACGATCTTGATAAAATCAACTCTTTCTTGTTATCACCACCGCTACAATGGTTTGTGCGATGCCAACATGAACCGTCTGTGCTGAAAGTATTTCAGTCTTTGACGTATTTAGGGAGTGCGTTCTGGTGTTAATGAGCCAATCTTAATGATTGCGTAATTAAATATTAAAGAACACTCGTCGTCATCGAAACTGGTGCAGTTTGTCCAAAGTCATAGCCTGTTCCAGGGCCTCGGAGAGTGGACTTGTTCCCGATAAAACTTTCAATCCGTCAGTCATGACGTGATTTTTCTGCACATTTGGATGTGTGACCAAGATCACAAGTTCTGATGACTGGGGTCATCACTTGGGTTGTTGATTGCGGAGATCGTGTGTGCATCGAGAGGTTTCAAGCAATGAATGATTTCCTCAGAGGATCCGGCTGTGTTTGTCTCGGTACTCTCGCTGGTGCAGGCCTGGGTGCGGCGTCGTTTTTCGCCATAGAAGCGGTCTTGCCCACACAAGCCGACGCGGCGCCTGCGCACACCGTTGCCAAAACCAACAAGCATCAGCCGAAGCTCAGTGCAAGGCAAACCATCCTTGAGGCGAACCGCCACCTGATCGCGAATGGCTGGCATCCCGCGCCGGAAAAAACACCAACGCCGGAGGACCGGCGTCTGGCCTCTGTTGCGCTCGAAAGCCTTTCGGCCTGTTCCGGCACGGGTGTTGGCTTCTGCATCTTTGATTACCGCCGAGATCTGCAGCGGCTGTCGGTGGTGACGGTGCCCAGTAAGCCGGGCCGTCCGTCCGTTGGGCGCGTTGACCGTTGGTGGTGAACAAGAATTCCTACCTGCCCCAGTCAGAAATGGCGGGTTTTTTTGTTGTCCTCTCCCACGAAGGAACACCCATGGCAGTCACACAGGAGTCAGACCACCGAAGCAACCATTGCCCTGTTCCTGACGTCGGAGCTGGTTGCGCCGTTAAGGACTAACAAGCCGGAAACCCTCAGGCTTTCGCACCTTGGTGGTGTGCAAGACCTTGGGGAATCGTTGGTGGAGTAGCTATTACTGGAATCGTATGAACCGTTTCTGCTGGTGGAAGATCAGGACAGGCTCCAGGCCTCGCACCTGGGGGTGATCCCTTAACCATCTGAAGAGGCTGGCTGGCCTGGTGTAAAAGAAGTATCTGATGTCGAGTCATGAGCTTTACCCCGCCTCATGAACCCAACCTTCTGAATTCTTCAAGGAGCACCCGATTCAGTCGGTCATCGCAACCAACGACCATCTGGGGATAGATGGTTCCCTCTCGGTAGGGGGCATGGGCAACGGAACAGACGTCTTTTGTTACTTGTTCCCATTTCTCGAGGATCTCTTGAGGTAACTGCTCCTTGAGCGCTCGTCGTGATTCTTCCAACCCTTTGGATGCGCACCACCGCATTTCAACGGTGTTCTGTCCAGGGCACAGAATCTCTGGTTCCGCTGCTCTCACAGAGAAAATTGGGAAAAGCAGCAGGAGAAATAACAGCTTTCTCATGTTCGAATGACGACAGCGGTACTTGAATCGATCAGCCTGATCGACGTCTAGCTCCCCTGAAGGGACTGGCTGTGAATAGTCGTCATCGTATTTTTTAGATCGCCAACATCCCGAAGTCCTTCTGCACTAAACCACGGAGCATTCTCCCAACTGAACCCCTCGCCAAACGTGTTGTCTGGCGCAGTGATGTACCAGTGACAATTCACGTCGGGAGTATCAACTGAGCACCTGGACCAATCCGGATGCCATTGGGGAACTTGGACCCACATCACTGCTGCAAAAACTACGGAGAACAAAGCTTTCAGCATGGCCTGGGAACTGTGAATGAAACTTTATACGAATTAGTCTTAGGTTTGGAACCTTGGAATGAGTTAGGTCACCAGGTCAACAAGCGGGAACTGGTCGAGATGGGTCGTCAGGTGTGGCAGATCAGGTGGTGCAGCTGACGCTGGAGACACACCTGGTCATCAACCCTGTGTGCGGTGATCACAGCCTGTTCACACGTCTGCTGCAGGTTGGAGTTTGCGGGAAGTCGCCCAGCCTCTGGCGTTGAGAGTTGCACCAGGGGTTCTTCCTGCCGTAGCGGAGGGGAGGCTTATGTTTTCCCCGCTGATCTGGTTGTGAATACTGTGGAGGAGAGTCCAGGTGGCCTTCGATCCCCGCGTGGCGGCCGGTTTCCCTGCCAGACCCACACCATCACCATGTCCAGCAGATGGTGAGTGGTGGCGCTCTGCCACAGTTTTTTTTCAGGCGACAGCGTTGCAGCGTTCACGCATCCATGGCTCGTACATGTGTACTTGCTAGATAGATGATGCGCGAGGGCTGGCTGATCGACCGCGACGACTTCTGGATCTGGCGGTTTCACCGGGACGAGAAGGCATGGATCCAGGCCCCAAAGGCCTTGGTTGATCGGGATGGGACTACGCACGATGCCCCGCCACTGCTCAAAGAACGCCGATACCTGCGCAAGCAACCTGCCGACCTGCTGTGGCAATCACTCCAGAGTCAAGGCTGGAAACGGTCGCAGACTTGTGCCTGGGATGTAGCGGTTGAGGTCTGTCACCCTCGCCTGGAGGAGCGCATTCATCAACCCTTCAGCGACGGTGTATTGTCTTTAACTAACAATTCCTGAGCTCAATAGTGCCAAGAATTGGATGATGATTTTTGAATTATTGGTGTGACTGAAGCAATAAAAGCCCCCTGCAGCAGGCCTACGGCATCCTCTATATCTCTCGTCTTACTTATTCATCTCATACCTATCCCTCAAACCATACGGCGAACCTTCCCCTAGACAGTAGTAGGGTATGTGGCCTGTTTGGTCAGGTTCACATTGTCCGTCATGCACCCTCACATCCCGGTTGCTTGGCGGTGCTGTTAAGGCATTGATCACAGGTTGTTGCTGAACTTCCTTGCGCTGTGCTGTTGTGCTGGCACCACCAAAACGAACTTTAAGATCTGCTGAAACTCTGGTCTCGAATGCCTCGTCATAGGAGATATTCACTCCTGCTGGTAAGCCATTGCTGATTTCATAGGCAACTCGTCCAAGCACACCAGAAGCATCAGCCGTACCTAGATCACCATTTTGGTAGTAATAACCAAGTGAAGCATTCAGCTCTGGAGTGATGAAATACCCCACATCAAGCCCGTAGGTATCCAGTGCACCGCCTTGGTAATACCAGTTCAGTGGTTGCTCGGTATCACCAACAGGAATCAAGGCATAAGCGTTGAAATTTCAGTCATTGGAAACAGCCTCAGCATTGACTGCGACCTGCTGGAAGAAAGCACTCTTTTCCGTTCCAAACAACGGAATGCCGGTATCGGTTCCACCTGTATTCATTGGGCGACTGTCTTAACCAGCATTCAGCCCATACATCCAAGAGCGGTCACCATTGAGCCAGCGGTAACCAAGCCGCGATGAGGTGCTGATTGTGGTGCCAGCTACCTTGGTGTTGATGACGCTGCTGTTGTTCTCGTAATCAGCGAAGTTGATATTGGCGAGGACATCAAGAAACCAGACACTGTTGTCGCCAACAGAGAGAGGTAAGAAACCACCAATGCCTGCCTGATTCGGAGTACCCGCTCCTTGCAGCGCACCTTGAAAACCAAAGGTGGGCTTGACCACATCCTTGAGGCTGATGCTCATCACACCGAGATCATCAGCACTGCCGTCCTGTGCCTTCAAAGGCAGCGGGGCGATGGCAACAACATAAGCCAGTAATCCAAGCGACAGGTGGCGGAACATTGGGCTGGCGTCACTGCGCGCATGATTCCAGGCTTTGCTTAATGGTGCTACCCAGCGCAATTGACTGTCGCCATTTCGGCTGAGAAAGCTCTGGAGGCGTCATCCGAATTGACTACGCAGTCGGGTCCAAGCGTTGACTTGTGGATTAGCTTTGTGACTTGAAACCCTTGGTGGAAGGTTCAGCCTTTTTCTTTTTCGCAGGCACGCTGATTCGTGTTTCTGCCGGTTCGTCTTTGAAGACCTTGCCTTCTATCCAGACTGTTAATGCATAGACCAGAATCAGTGCAGGAACTAGAACAAGCCACTCGTTAGTAAACTCATAAGGAATCTGCCTTACCCCAAATACCGTTAGATATCCAGTAGCAAGCGTCAGAATAAGCCGCCGTATGGTTCCAGAATTCAATTGACCTATGCCAGAAATCGAAGTCTATTGGTTGGATCCGTTCTGAACGGCGTTGTTTCAATCTTGTGGTCTTTGCTTTGATGCCATTCTGTGACCGGTGATGCACCCTGTTGTCCTTCATTGGAGTTATGACAGGAGTGCTCCAGTTGATTTGCACCTCTCCGGAGCGGCGAAGCTACCTTTCGAGGGTGTGGCTTCGCTTGCTAGCAATTTCTCTTGTTAACTCTGATGCATGTCACGTAATTCACCATCCCAGCATTCCGTAGATCAAAGTGTTTTGGTGATTCTATAATTTCCTTCGACCTTATTTTGTTGTGATTTATGTCAAGAGATGATGCGGTAAAATGCATGGTAATTTTCTTTTGTTCGCTTAGGTTGAATTGAGCCTGTTGTCGCGTGTGCGAGTTGCTGAGGGTGCCTGAGTGAATTCAGCTAGAAGTGACTTTTTCTGGCACCCTGCTTTCAGTGACCTTTTTTTGGTGGTCTACTCAGAGTTTTCTTGGCTCCTGGTTCTGTAGTTGCATTTACCTGCATCTGCTCGGCTCTTTTGGGATATATAAAATTCTAACTTCCGGCGTATAGAGTTGAAAAAATTTGCTGGAACTCTAATACTCTTCCATCCCCTCTTCTCCTCTCATTGAACAAAATAAGGCATAGTTGAACTAACTTCTGTTTCTGTTCAAGGGTGTTTTGCTCGTGCGCTATAACCATAGTTTTTGTTCAGTGTTATGGGTTTGTGGTGCTAGATGCTCCTCATTTTTGAAAGACTTAGTGCCTTTGCGTGTACCGCTCTTGCTTGCTGGATAGCACAGATCAAAACGTCTAACGCTGGTTTTTGGCTTCAGTAAGGATTGAAAAAGTCAAGGTTGATCTGGTTGTCAGGTGCACGGGCACAACAATCGTCAACAAATCATTTCAAACTTTATTTAGTACCAATCAATTACTATT
The DNA here is from genome assembly GCF_000737595.1 of Synechococcus sp. KORDI-52. Taxonomy (NCBI): domain Bacteria; kingdom Bacillati; phylum Cyanobacteriota; class Cyanophyceae; order Synechococcales; family Synechococcaceae; genus Synechococcus; species Synechococcus sp. KORDI-52. The sequence continues at coordinate 1,689,261 of NZ_CP006271.1, forward strand.
TTCACAAACTCTGATGGCAGCTACAGAATTATGCTCAGTACTCCAGTGCTTGAGGCTGCTGTCTTTGGTGCAGGTTTTTCTCCTGCCTTAAACAGTGACGCATCCTTTGCCGGATTTGATGGTGGAGTTGAAGTGACCAGCGGTGGCCTGATTACCTATGCCTTTTACACCGCAGTCCTAACAGCCATGGACACCACCCCTGCAGTTTGAAGTGGAATGATGACCAGAAAAGTACAGAGGCAACTCATCCTCAATCAAACGTGGTCAGTTACGAAAGGCGCTTTGCCAGCCGTCGTGAACATTGGCTCCCTCCTGGTCCTCTGTCCTTGGCTTGCACTGCCGGTGACTGTTTCTGGATTCTTTGTGGGTGCTGTCATGACCACGCGTCTGATTTGCAGTGCGATCGATGCTTTGCCCCAGGTTCAGCGTGAAGAGATCAGAGACAAGGCCCAAGTCTTGGGTGTTGATGTACCTGGCATCACTTCTGGGCATGCAGGAGCCTGACCAATGAAGATCCTGATCGATTCAGCTGCAGTTGTTGCTGTATTGCTGGCTGTTCTTTCAATCCGCCTCGTCATTCCTGTTTTGAACCTTTTGTATCGAGCAATCGAGGCATGGTTCGTACCAACGGATGAGCCTGCTCCTGATTCGGTAGCAGTCACTCCAATCAAAAGCACCGCAGTCGGTAAGCCTCGTGCTACTCGTAAGCGACGTACCAGCACTATGAGGCCGCTGCGGTACAAGTCCTTACTTCTAATTAATGTGGGGGAGGAAGTACTTCCTTGCTTATTTAAAGCAATAACCTTTCTCCCTTTGTTTCAGTTCTCTAGCTTAAGTGGTGACCTTTCGATCAAGGTCTTACCTCTATATCTTTGTCACCTAGCAAATGGACAACTGTTCGTTTCGACTTTGGCAGCAAGGCCTCTTCCGCTAAGCGCGTCAACTGTTGCTCCCTTGCCTTGATTGCTGTTGGCCATCTCCTTTTCTGAATTGTATTGATCACCATGATCATTCCTTTAGGTGGACAGTATTTGAGTGGATTCATCTGAATCACATTGCTTGTGGAAGCTAACGGCCTTTTTTCTTGGCCTGTGAGCGATCTCAATATTTGTTCAACCAGGTTCAGTCTGCTACAGCATTTCAGTATCCCGCCATACGTATATGGCTTGCTGTCCCTTTGCGGCTAAAGGCTTTGCCGGTTCATACCGGCTCTTTTCTCTCGTGTCATTCATATCTTCCAATGGCAATGTCCTACACCCCTTCCGAGGACAAGCTCCTTAAAGACCTTGTTACTTTGCTCGAATGCACTGATCATTCGCCGTTGCGTACGCTTGGGCTGGACACCAGGCGAACACCTTAACCTCATCACAGGCAAGCCCTACCAAGGCGTCAATCCTTTGCTGCTTGAGATGGGTCTGTTGCTCTGTGAATTCGACTGGCCTCTTGGGTGTGGTGCTGGTTAAGCCAAAGCATTCGATTGGTTCCCGCAGAAAGGCAGCAAGGGTGTTCGCATCCTTCGCCTTGAATTGAACAGCCGTGAACTGTTGATGCTGATGGAAAACTGCAGCTGGATAGCGAGGGGCAACCTCTCGTATCAGCGTGGGTGTCCTACAAGTCGGTCGTTGTCTTCAATGCCAACGACCTGACGGGTGGAAATGATGACGCCATCGCTGAGCTGAACAAGCGCACTGCTACTCAGCTTGGTGCTTCTCAACTCCCAACTGGTGATGAAGAACGCGTCCTTGATGCTGAAAAGAATCTCTGGACATGGCCAGTACCCACCAACTTCGTTGGCACAAGGGTTTGCTACAGCTCATCCCTCGATCGGATTTCAATGCCGCAAGACGTGAGCTTTGAATCCCGTGAATCCTTTTGTTTCACCTGGCTGCATGAGCAAGCCCACTCCACAGGACATAGCTCTCGCCTTGATCGCAAGCTCGGTAATCAGTTCGGTTCTGCTGCCTACGCAGTAGAAGAGTTGATTGCTGAGATGGCTTCTGTTCTTGCCTGCTACAGGCTGTGGATCGGCTACGACCTTCCGCAACACGCTGCCCACATGAGCAGCTGGGTGAAAGCTCTTAAAGAAGGTGGTGCCAAAGAGCTGATGAAGGTTGTCTCTGAAGCTCGGATTGCTGCTGACTTGATTGCACCTGAGCCTGGTGGGGAGGTGGGGCTATGAACCCTTTCCCATCCCGTCCAACTACACCGCCAACGTGTTCACCGATGGGACCTTCACCTGGCAGTGCACCATCCATTACATGGGTCGTGACTTCAGCTCTCCAGAATTCCAAAACCACAACGACATGCGTCAGTGGGCGAGCGACTTCTATGAGCGCAATAGACGCTGACTCAAAAGCCCCACCACTTGTGTGGCAGGGCTGCAATTGAGCGCTACGGACTAACCGTGGTCCTCATTCATCAACGGCTTCCGCACCTTCACTGTGTTCTGCCGCTGCTCCAGTTGGGATCAGTCGAATGGCTTTCTTGCCCAGCTTGATCTCGAATTCGTCACCGGCCTCCAGGTTCAGCATCGCCGTATAGGCCTTGCCGATCAGCAGATTGCCGTTGCCTTGCACTTTTGCGGTGTAGCTCAGCTTGCGTCCGCCCTTGCCGATCGCAGGGCCACCTGTTGAGAAGTTGATGCCCTTGGCTTCCAGCAGAGCCTCGTAGAACGCTGTGAAGTTAAGGCGTTCGCCGCCATCCTTCTTGTCAGATACGTAGCCGCAAGATCTTACCAGGTCGGACTTAGAAACGTCACCAAGATCTTTCACCTTCGTGAGAAGGTCGGTGCCTGTAAGCATTGGATTGATCCCCATCGGATGACTAATAAATAACTGTTGTTGTGGATACATGTCAACAGTTCTCGCCAAATAATTCAGCCATTACCGCTCAACAGCGGTTCTTTTCCTGGGTGTTCTCAGCCTTGAGAACGTCCTTTGTCAGATCGTCCAATGACCCTATCCATCGTTCCTGTTGATGGTCTTGGCATTGACAACATTGCTGAGCTCTTGGGTTTCCTCGATGAAACCCAAGAGCTCAGCAATCGATGATGACAACGTTGTTCATCGCAGGTGCCAGTGACGCCAGTCATGGCCGCTGTTCTTACCTGCTTTTGGATGACGGATCGCGCATGTGGGTGCCGAATTCCCTGCGCTGCTGGCTGGTGGATTTATCGATCAAGACCCAGCAGTACGCGAGCTACGACCCGCTCGAAAAGCTCCTGATCCGCGTGACTGCTGCTGATGGCATGACCTACGTTTATCGTTGTGGCTTCGACAGCTGGACAGCGACGAGCCCCTTCAAAGAGTTCAAATACATGACTCACAACCAGCTTGCAGATCATGTGACCATCACCTTTCAGGGTAAGGGACAAGCGACTTTTGTTGTCGTCTCCTACTGGGAAGATGGTGCTTTCTTTCCATCGGGTTCAGCTGCCTGAGTCTGCATTCAACGCAGACAAGCTCGGCTACGACGACAAGCTGGACAGCATCAGCTACGTCAATGGCACCAGTCAGGACACCGAAGGTTCACCCTGGTGGTGGCTCAAGTCCAAGCAGAGGACGAGCCTTCGAGGTTCCAGCTGCGGTGCTCGATCAATTGCTTGACGAAATAGCTCAGCCCAAACGGGCACGTTGAAAAGCCAGCGCAGCTCAGACAAAAGAATCTGCCACTGCCTAGGCCCTTGCCTCTCGCCTAACGGTGGGGGGCTTTTGGCATTCAAAGCGTCCACCAAGGAAGCTGACGCCAAACACTCACTTGATCGAGCCAATCCAGCCGTTTATTTCTGGCCCCAGTTGAATCCGAATCGCTTCTGGGCAGCGGCTTCAATCTCCTTTCGGACCTGCTGCATTGCTTCTCGGGCAAATGACTTCTCATTTTCCTGTAACGTAATGATCTGCTTCGTGAGAGCTCGAAGCTTTTCGATGTCCTTACAGCCGTCGATCTCTCTGAAGGCTGCTTCTAGATGACAACGTTGTTCAATTGAAAGATGGTGATTGGTCATTGGAAACATGCAACAGCAGGTGCAACCTTTCGTTTAAGAGAATGCTGCTGGTTCGTTGAAGACCGCTCAGGCTGCAGAAATACTCAACGGTGCAGCTGGATCGCTTATGGGCATTGGGTCAGGCTTGCCTTCTGCAAGGGCCTTGGCACGACGTACATCTGACTGTTGATTGTTCCTTGTGCCTCCATTGCTGCTGCAACAACAGCCCAATTGTGAATTTCAGTAGTCGTCTTGGAAATGAAATTGACTCATTAAATTTCGCAAGAACTTCCGTTAAGTGTGAGGTGGATAGCCGTCTACTGACCGAACCACACCTGTGCCAGGTAGCTGCTAAGAGTCGTTGACATCAGCAAGACCATGCGGGTGCGTCTTAAAAACCAGCGCAGCTAATGCACAAGAATCAGCCACTGCCTCAGACCTTCGGCCTCACCTGTCGCTGGGGGCTTTCCTTTTTCTCCTCTTACGGCTAACGCCGGTCCCTTCTTTACTTGTTTTGCTGCCCTTTCTTCTCCTTGCGGTGTGCCCTGGCCAGGCATCAAAGTCATGCATCCCCTCGGCCTTTGCTTAACCAGCGGTCTCGTTCATCGCTTCAGCCAGCTTGAGTTCTTCAGCGCTGCATCGATATGCTACCCATCCTCATCCTGAATGTTGGCACCTAAGCGGTGGACGTTCAAGACTCCTTTGTAGTGGGCTTGGTTGTTGACTGCCATCTTCAAATACTCAACTCACTTGCCTTGTCATGCAGCAACGTGCTGAACACTGCTGATGTTGAAGTTGGTTTCATCAGTTCCTTCGAGGCCTTGGCGATGTCTTTGTTTTCTTGAATTACCCTGAAGATGCCATCTGATTAAATTATTTTTCTGGTTGGTCTTTTGGTGTTTGTCGACATCAAATCAATTGCCGATATAGAGCGATTCCGTAAAATTTGTATTTACAAATCTATCGGTTACGGTAGCGATTCCAGGTGTGGTGCAGGTGTTGGCGGACGTGTCGATCTTCAGTTCATCAGGTTAATGAAGCTGGGTGACCTCGATGGGCTCAGCAACATGGTCTAGATACTGCTCGACTTGCTTTTGACTCACGCCAACACGGTCGATTTCGCAAATTCCTCCTGCATCTCGCCTCGCACTCATTCGTCGATCAGTTGTTCGAATAAGACCTCCTCGCAGGCAGCGGAGGTGCCTTGCTCTCCATGTCTCTGGTTTGAAAGTCACCGTCCTTCGATCGAGCGGAATCTGCCTCCACCATTTCCTAATCCCCTTGGTGTTACTTCCCGGTCTGCTGCATCAGAGCTTCGGAAGGCTCAATCGCCATCTCATTCAGGATTGGTTTCAGCAATATGTCTGCAATCTCTGCGCGTGCTGCTGCTTGGCCTCTGCATCGCCCTGTTTCTCTCGTTCAAGCAGGACCGTCAGTGTGATGAGCGCCATTCCACGACCCTCTCCCCAACTCCCAGTGGCTTTCGCCCATCAACCGCTCTATTTCGCAGTTGTCAGCAAAGTTATGCAGTTATTCACGTCACATCCTTGGGAGACAGGGCAGATACGGGCTCCGTTGTCGACGATTTCGACTGATGTTTCGCTTTTGCTGCTGCAATCTCAGCTTCAACATGGGCACTGGACTCGGTCCACTGCTTGATCAACCACTTATCGATGAGTTCAAGGGAGTTATCCGGCATCAGTACCGTGGTCAGCTCTAATTGCCCCAACCTCTACAGCTAAGGCAACAACTTCGGCTTGCGCGGCATTAAGAGGGCGTAGCCACTGTTCAGCAACACGTCTAACCGCTGAAAGTCACTGCGACGACTAAGGTTATTGCGAATACAGCAGTCTCGACGCCTGCTTTAACCCTTGATGGCTCCGTTGGTGAGTCCACTGACGATCTGGCGCTGAAACACCAGCACCAGCATAAGAAGAGGAATGGCACCGAGCACGGTGGCTGCCGCGTAGGTGCCGTAGGGGATCGAATAGGTGGATGATCCAGCAATCCGGGCCATCGCCACAGGCAGGGTGAGCAGATTGCTGCGGCTCAGCCAAGTGAGGGCCACGGGATATTCGTTCCAGGCGAACAGGAACACAAGGATTGCCGTGCTGGCGGAGGCCGGTGCAATCAAGGGGAGCAGCACCCAGCGCAGCCGCTGCCAAAGCGATAAACCTTCAAGCTTCGCGGCGTCCTCAAGATCGTTGGGCAGAGCTTCAAAGGCTGCCGTGAGCAGCAGCAGGGCCAGAGGCATCGACAGGGCGCTGTAGGGAATGGCGATGGCGATCAGGTTGTTGCCTAGCGCAAAGCTGCGGGCCAATTCGAGCAGCGCCAGGAACAGCAGCACATAGGGAAACAGGGCAGCTCCCATCACTGCTGCTCGAAGGCTTCCCTTCCACCGATTCGGGAGTTTGGCCATGCCGTAGGCAGCGGGGATGGCGAGCATCAAGGTGAACAGTGTGGTGAGGGAGGCCACAAAGCTGCTGTTGAACAGATATCTCCAGAACGGCGGATCCGTGCTGAGCAGATCCCGGTAGTTGTCGAGGGTCCAACGGCTCCAGAAACTCAGTTGGTCATTGACGAGGGCATCAGCGGTGGTGAAGGAACTCACCAGCTGCCAGAGCATCGGCCCAATGGACCAGACCAGCAGCAGTGCAATCCAGAGGGAACGTCGCGTCATCGATTCACGCTCATCGGTCCAGGGCCTTCAAAACACCGCCGCTCTTCAGCAACAACGTGCCTGCCAGGATCAGTGCGGTAAGCAACAGAAATCCTGCGAGCATCACCGTGGCGCTGTAGCCGAAATCAAGGAAGCGCATGCCGTTGAGGTAGGCATAGAGCGCGATGCTTTCGGTGCTGCCGGCGGGACCGCCACCGGTGAGCACCTGCACCAGATCGAACACCCCGAAAGCCTGAGCAAGTCGGAACAGAAGGCTCAGCAGGATGTAGGGGAGCAGCAGCGGCAGGGTGACTCTGCGAAGCGCCTGAAGGGGCGTTCCCCCTTCCAGGCGAAAGGCGCTGTAGAGATCATCGGGAATGCTCTGAAGCCCCGCCAGAAGAATCAAGGTGATGAAGGGCGTTGTTTTCCAGACATCTGCGAACACGGTCACCAGCCAGGTGATTGATGGGGTGGACAACAGATCCAAGGAGTTGAGGCCAATGCTGCGTGCCAGCACCTCGATCGGACCGTAGGGGGTGTTAAAAATCCAGCGCCAGCCCAGGGCCATCATCGTTGTGGGCAGGGCCCAGGGCAGCAGGGTCAAAGCGCGAACAGCACCCCTCCCACGCCAGCGTTGATTCAGCAGCAGCGCAATGGCCAGGGCCAACAGCAACTCCAACCCCACGGAGATCAGAGCGAATCGCGCGGTTTGTCCGGCATCCAGCCAGAAGCGCTGATCAGCCGCCAGTCGCAACCAGTTGGCCCCGCCATTGGCCATCGGTTCAAGGCCGGTAAGAACGGAATCAGCGTGGAAGCTCAGCCAGGCATAGCGAAGCATCGGCCAGCCGAAGACCACCATGATCAACAGCAGGGCAGGAGCTGCCAGGAGCATGGTCATGGCGCGGCTCCCGCAGCACGCAGCAGGGTCTCGCTGCGTTGCTGAGCGATCTGCATGGTTTCTTCAGCCGAGCCGTTATCTGTGAACAACCCGTTCAGTTGCCGTTGCAATACATCGCTGAGCTGGGCGTATAGCGGGGTTGGTGGACGCACCACCGCATGGTTCAACGCCAGCAGGAGATCCGGCAGCACAGGGGAGCTGGCCAGCATCTCCGGGTCGCTGAACAGATCGGCCTGGGTGGGGGTGTAGCCGTTGATGAGAAAGCGAGAACGCTGCGAGGCTTCGCTTGTGAGGTAGCGAATCGCTTCGACTGCCGCCTCCTTGTGGAGGGACTGCCGCATAAGACTCAGTCCCCAGCTGCCCAGGGTCGCGCCTGGACGTTCGCCCGGTTGCGCCACCATCAGGCTGATGCCGACGTTGCCCTTCACAGTGCTGTCCTCCTTCTGTAGTTCAGCCCAGGCGTAGGGCCAGTTGCGCATCAGGGCAGCATCACCGGCCTTGAAGGCCTGAAGCGACTCCGCTTCGGCGTAGTTGGTGACGGCATAGGGACTGACCCCATCAACAATCAGATCGTCTAACCATCCCGCCGCTGCCGTCGCTGCTGGCGTATCGAGCTCCATGGTGTTGGTGGTGGTGTCCATCCAGTGACCGCCAAAGCCCTGGAGCACTTCGAGGAAGTCGCAGCTCAGGCCTTCATACTGTCGCCCCTGCCAGACGAAACCACTGTTTACAGCTCCGGTCTGCACGAGTTGTCCGACAACAGCCACCAGCTCGTCGGGCGTGGAAGGTGGTTGATCCATCAGATCCGTGCGCCAGTAGAGAAGTCCCACATCCGCTACAAGAGGCCAGCGGTAGAGATGGCCGTCGTAGTCATTGCCCAGCCGCGCTCCTTGCACCAGCTGCTCCTGGTCGCTCTGTTTAAACCAGGGATCCAGAGGTTCCAGCCAGCCGGCGGCGGCATATTTCGGCAGCCAGGTGATATCCATTAGCAACGCGTCGAAGGGCGCATCCCCGAGCAGCAGACTGCTAATAGCCAGGTCTGAAATCGATTCCGTGTTCAACGGACCTCGAATCAACGTGAGATGAATCCGGCCGCGATGCTCGCGGTTGAAAGTCTTCACCAGATCCGCACTGGCATCGGTGAAGGATGAGGGCATGAGGATGCTCACCTCCTCCGCTCGCATCGAGGCTGATCCAACCAGAACACCCAGGCCGATCAGCAGCGCCAAGGCGCCGCCTGCGAGCCAGCGGCGCATTTTCATTGCGGGGTCGAGGGCGACAGACCCGACATCTGTTCCTCCGCCCAGTCGCTAACCGTGTAGCTCTCCACGGCATCGGTCATGCGGCTCATCCGCTCGCGTTGTTCGTCTTCATTCATTTCCAGAGCTGATTCGATGGCCTCATCCATGCGGCGATTCGAATAGGGGTTGGTGAGCACGGCACCATTCAGCACAACTGAGGCTCCGGTGAATTCCGAGAGCACAAGAACCCCACCACGATTGCGTCGAGCTGCGGCGTACTCCTTGGCCACCAGATTCAGGCCATCCCGCAGCGGTGTGATCCAGCAGACATCGGCATGGCAGAACCAGGCGATCATTTCGTCGTAGGGGATCCGGCGGGTGGAAAAGCGGATGGGGACCCAATCGATCTGGCTGAAGCGACCATTAATCCGCCCCGCCATTTCCTCAATCGAGCGTTGGGTGTCTTCGTAGATCTTCATTCCACTGGCAGCGGCCACACAGGCCAGCATCAGCACCACCTGGCCATGCAGGTCTTTGCGTCGTTCCAACAGACGTTCAAAGGCCAGCAGAAGCTCTTCGTTCCCCTTGGTGTAATCCACCCGACTGGCGGAGAGGATCAGTTTTCGGCCTTTTTTGGTGTCTTGAACGATCAACTCCCCATGGCTTTCAACCGACGGGCTCCAGCACAACTCCTGAATCAGATCCGGTGAGGTGCCTACCGGAGAGCTGAGGAGCTGAATGGTGCGACCGTTGTGCTCAAGGTGACTGGTCACCGTGCCTTCCGACAGGGCGGTGCCGACCTCAATGAACTTCTGATCCACAGGGACTTTGGGGCCACGTTTGGCGCCCACCAAAGTTGTGGCGGCACGGGCAAAGTTTTCCGTGTAGCGGGGGATGTGGAAGCCAACGACATCACAACAGAGCAAACTTTCCAGAATCTGCTCACGCCACGGGAGGATCGCGAAAACATCATTCCCCGGGAAAGGAGTGTGATGGAAAAAGGCAATCTTCAGGTCAGGACGTTCGGCTCGGATGTATCCAGGAGCCAGCCATAGGTTGTAATCGTGCACCCACACCGTTGCACCTTCAGCGGCTTCAGCGCATGCCGCCATGGCAAAACGCTTGTTGACCTCTTCAAAGATCTTCCAGTTCGCATTGTTGACATTAAAATAGGTTGGAAATGTATGAAGAATTGGCCAGAAGCATTCTTTGGATGTGATGTGATAAAAGCTGGAGATTTGTTCATCTTCCAGGGGGATTCGGCACATCGTGAACGGCGAAGGGTTGTCCATTTCAAACCGTTCGGTACCTTCATTCGACTGATCGTCGACGCGTCTCCAGGCAATCCAGGTGCCTTTTTCGCAACTGCGAAAAAGATTGCGAAGCGTTGGGATGATTCCGTTAGGGCTTTTCTGATCGACCCATATTCTTTTTCCGTTCTTGTCTTTTGATTCGTCGAACGGCGTGCGGTGGTAGAGGATTACGAACGAACTCTGACCCGCACCCATTTATTCGAACAACGCTTTGTTCGTCCCACCTTTCAGCAAAAGGGCTTTTTTGTCAAACGGTGGCTTTGGTCTGAAAAGACGTCAACGAATCCAGCACCTCGCGGGCGTGACCGTTGGGTCGCACCGCCACCCAACGCTCTCGCAAAACCCCATCGGGATCGATCAGAAAAGTGTGGCGTAGCGAGTACGGCGCCATCCAGGACCCGTAGGCCTTGCTCACGCTGCCATCGGGGTCGGACAGCAGGGGGAAGCTCAACCCTTCGCTTTCGCAGAAGGATTCATGGTCGTCAACGCTGTCAGCGCTGACGCCAACGACCTCGGCCCCGGCCTGAAGAAAGTCGTTGTGGAGGGTTTCGAAGCCCCTGGCTTCAATCGTGCATCCACCGGTGAAATCCCTTGGATAGAAATAAACCGCCAGCCAGCGGCCGCGCAGATCACGGCTGTTCCAGTGGTCGCGATCAGGTTCGGATTGACTTGAACCGGGCAGATCAAAATCGGGAACGGTTGCGCCCGTTTCCAAAACAAGACCCCCGAGGGCCGAAGCCCGCGAGGGTGTGAGCGTCAGAGCTGCAAGGAAAAGGCCGGACTTGATCAGTAATTCCCGCCGATTCACCTGTTGAAGATCTCAGATCTTGGCCAGGTTAATGCCCAAAGACTTGGCGTAGGCGCCGAGGCCTTTCTTCTGGATGGTTTTCAGAGCGCGGGTGGTGACGCGAAGCTTCACCCAGCGGTTGCCTTCCGCCCACCAGAGACGACGCTGCTGCAGGTTGGCCTGCTGCAGCTTCTTGGTGCGGATGTGGGAATGGCTCACGGCCATGCCGTTGTTGGCGCGAGTACCGGTGAGCTGACACACCCGTGACATGACGATGTCCTTCTACTGAGAGGTTGTTTGGAGCTGAAAATCAGTTCCAAACGACCAATTTAGCAAAAGGTCTTCAGCTCATAGACCTCTCTGCATCAAGGCACCCATCAATTCAGCACTGCGGGTTTGGAAACCGGCCAGCTCATTGGGCTCCAGCCCCCCGACGCCCAGACGCGCCATGTCATACAAATGGCGGGCCACATCCTCGGCCAGGCTTGCGGTGGGTGACGTTTCCGCCGCTCCCACCAAAACGCCACCGGCACGCAACTTCAGCATCCCTTCCACGAGGGGATGGCGCCGGTTCACCAGCAACACGTGATGCTCGGGAAGGCCTGGCAGGCGTTGTTCCATCAAGGCGCCCATGTCGTTCAGTCGGCGCATCTGTTCTGGCAGAAGGATCATGGCCGGCGGTGCCCCTTCGGCTTTCAGGGCCTGCACCTGAACGGTCACCTTGTCGTTGGCCAGAGCCGCCTTGATCAGATCCCGCAGTCGGTCGGACTCGGTGGAGCCGTCCTGATCGGTGAGTTCGGCGTCGTTGTCCTTGAGGCTCTCGTCCAGTTCCGAGTCGACACGCTGGAAGGTGAGCTCCTCATGGCGATGCTCCAGCCAGGGGATGAACTGGGTGTCGATCACCGTCTCCAGCTTCAGCACTTCCGCGCCCTGGGAAGTCCAGAGGTTCAGCGCTCCGGCCTGGGCAACGTCATCTGTGATGTACAGCACGCGCTTGTTCTGATCCTCAGCCAGTCGGCTGCGGTATCCCTTCAGGGTGGTGAAGGCACGGCCATCGCAGGCGATCGGGTCCGCGTCATCCCCTTCCCCGGCTGCTGCGGTGGTGGCGAACAGGATCAATTCAGACACCTGTTCGGCGAACTTCTCGTCCTCCATGGCGCCGATCTTCACGAAGGGTGCCAGGGCATCCCAGGCCTCGGCATAGGCCTTTGGATCCTCTTTTTTCAGGTTCCGCAGCCGGTCGGACACTTTCTTGGCAACGAAATTGCCGATGGAGCGAACGCGACGGTCGGTCTGGAGAGCACTGCGGCTCACATTCAGAGGAATGTCGGGTGAATCGATCACACCTCGCAAAGGCAAGAGGTAGCGGGGAACCACTTCCTTGATCGAATCGCTGACGAACACCTGGTTGCAGTACAGCTTGATTTCCCCTTTCTCCCAATCGGCACGACCGGTTTGCTTGGGAAAGAAAAGAATGCCCTGAAGGTTGTAGGGGTAGTCGGTGTTGAGATGAACCCAGAGCAGGGGGTCGCCCTGGAAGGGATACAGGTAGTGATACAGATCGATGTAGTCCTGATCCGTCAGATCTCTGGCGCTTTTGCGCCAGGGCGCATCCATCTTGTTGATGGTTTCCCCTTCCAGCTGCACCGGTACTGCCATGAAGTCGCAGTAGGTGTTGATCAGGGTGCGGATCCGAGCCGGTTCGAGATATTCGAGCTCGTCCTCCATCAGATGAAGGATCACATCCGTGCCCGGCTGCTCTTTCTCCGCGGCGGTGAGGCTGAAGTTCGGTGAACCATCGCAGCTCCAGCGCACGGCTTCAGCATCGGGCCGGGCTGAACGGGTCATCAGCTCCACCCGCTCGGCCACCATGAAGCTGGAATAGAAGCCGAGGCCGAAGTGGCCAATGATGGCGTCGTCTTCCTGTTTGTACTTCTCCAGGAAGTCCTCGGCACTGGAGAAGGCCACCTGGTTGATGTAGCGCTTCACCTCATCGGCGGTCATGCCGATGCCGTTGTCGCTGATGGTGACCGTCTTGGCCTCCCGATCCACCGTGATCCGGATGGCCCCGTCATCACCTTCGCTGCAATCGCCTGCCATCGCTGCCATGCGGCGCTTGCTGATGGCGTCAACGCCATTGCTGACCAGCTCCCGTAGAAACACCTCGTGGCCGGAATAGACGGCCTTCTTGATGATCGGGAAAATGTTTTCGGTGTGGATCTGAATCTGACCCTGTTCTTCCAGCACCGCCATTCCTTTGCTGCGAAAAACTGACACTAGAGACAGGTTTCACCCCAGCTCAACGGCCGTTTCAGGGGGGTCTCCGTACCTGTTTCCGGTTCAGGGCGTCTTCTGCAGGTCTGGACGCTCTTCGGCAACGATGGCCCCCTCAACGGGACACACCTGCAGGCAGATCCCGCAGTCGATGCAGGTGTCGAAATTGATCCAGTAGAAGTCCGTTCCCTTTTTGTTCTTTCCTTTCCCTTGGTCAATGCAGGCCACGGGGCAAGCATCAACGCAGTCGGCGATGCCTTCGCAGACGTCAGTGACGATGGAATGAGCCATGGAGGACATACGGATCTGCGGGATCCTAAGAATCGACCCAATCCAGCTGGAGACCACCCTGGGCCTTCGCCTGCTGCTCAGCCTCCTGCTTGGACGCCAGGGGTTCAAGGGCCATCACGGCTGTGCGTCCCTGCTCATGCCAGCTGCGTTGACGTTCCATGGCGGATTCCAGATTCGAGGCCGTTGAAAAAGCAACGAGAACATCGGAATGCTGTTCTTCGGAAGCATTCAGGTCCGCAATCAGTTCGCGGATCGGATCGATTGCCAAGCTGAAGCCAGCGCCATAGGCCTGGTGATCGGTCGCGCCGCAACGGCGCACCAGATCGTCGTAGCGGCCGCCGCGGGCAATCACCACCGGTGAGCTGCGGCCATCACAGACCAGTTGGAAGACCAGGCCGGTGTAGAGCTCGAAATGGGGCTGGAAGGTTGGGTCCAGCTGGATCGTCACCGCTTGATCCTCAGCTGCCTGGGCGAGATGGGTGCAGAGGCGATGCAGCTCATCGAAGACCGGTTGTTCCCCGCAGAGGCGGGCAAGCTGCGTTAGCACCTGGTCTGGGATGCCCCTGCAGTCCAGGAGGGAGAGCAGCCTGGTCTTCTCAGCGTCGGCCAGATCGAAGCTCTCGATGGCCAAGCGGTCGAAATCGATCAGGGCCGTGCGGATCTGATCACGCATCGCTCCGCTGAACGGACGGAGCACCAGATCCATCAGAGCGGTGTGCCCTAGCAACAGCCTTGGTTTCTGGCTGGATTGCAAACACAGGGTCTGAACGGAAGCCATCAATAGGCTGAGCAGTTCCATCTCCGCTTCATTGCCGCGGACGCCGAACAGTTCAACGCCGCTCTGAAGGTTTTCCTCAATGCACTGCCCCCCCTCATCGGCGGAACGGGTGCGGAACACGGTTCCGGACGCCCAAAGCCTCAGCGGCCTCTGACGATTTGCAAATCGGGTGCAGGCGGCTCTGGCGATGGAGGCCGTCATCTCCGGTCGCAGCCCGAGGGGGTCATCGGCCACCAGTCGAACAATGTCTGCGCTGTCGATGGCACCGCCGGCCATCAGGGTGGCCAGGCGTTCCACCCGGGGTGGAGAGACCTCGTCGTAACCCCAGAGGCGGTAAACCGACGCCAGACGTTCCGTCAGCTGTCGGTTGGTTTCCACCTGACGTGGATTCAGATCCTTTGCGCCAGCTGCAGGTTGCAGCGCCATCTCACGTCCTCTCGGCCACGCCTCAGGATCCCATGGCCGTGACCTCGGGGGCCCCGAAGGCGGCTCCTGGCAATGGTTTCACCTGGGACAAACCCTCGGTGATCGCCGCATGCAGGCTGGCGCCAGCGGCAATGACCCGTCCACTGGAGAGGTCGAAGGGTTGATTGCCATAACCGCTGACGGTTCCACCGGCCAGATCCACCAACGCCACTCCAGCGGCCAGATCCCAGGGAGACAGGCCCCGTTCCCAATAGCCATCCTGGCGCCCAGCGGCCACAAAGGCCAGGTCCACCGCTGCAGCACCGCCCCGGCGCACGCCGTGGCTGCGATGGGTGAACCAGCAGAACTCGGCGTAGTTGTTGTCCAGTCGGGTGTGCCGGTCGTAGGCGAATCCTGTCACCAACAGGGAGTCTTCGAGCCGATCGCAATGGCTCACCTGCAGGGGGCTGTCGTTGCAGAACGCTCCGATCCCCGGTGCCCCCCAGTACATCTCCTTGAGAAAGGGCACAGCGATGGCCCCGAGAATGGGCTGCTGGCCCAGGGTGAGGCCGATCGAGGTGGCAAAGAAGGGATAGCCGTGGGCGAAGTTCGTGGTCCCATCGAGGGGGTCAACACACCACCTCAGGCCGTCCTGCTGACCGGCTGCCCCGCTTTCCTCCGCCAGTACGGCAATCTCAGGGGTCTGCTCCGCCAGCAGCTTCAAGACGATTCCCTCGGCTGCAACGTCGGCATTGGTGACCAGGTCGCCGATGCGGCCCTTGCTTTCGATGGATGACAGGCGCCCGTAATGGCGCATCAGTTCCCGGCCGCCGGCATCCGCTGCTGAGCGGGCCACAGCGACAAGGCGCTCCAGATCGCTTGGGCTGAGATCGGCCTCGTGGGCGGCACGGTTGCAGATCGATTCCGGCATGCTCACTCCTCCTCGAGGGGAATGCGAGCGGTGACGCGTCCTTTGCCGAAGTGGCGTCCGAACTGAAGCTCGTACACCTCATCTTCATCCTGGGTTTCAGCTTCCAGAGGGCCAACGGCGCGGGCCACACAGAGCAGGCCGTAGCCCTTGGCCCTCAGCTCCCGCGACAGACCCATGGCTTCCCTTTGGTCGAGGCTGCCGTTCTGCACGCGAACCGCGCACTCGGTGCAGCATCCGTTCCTGCAGGAGAACGGAAGTGGGTCGCCCTGTTCTTCGAAACTGTGCAGGATGTACTCCCCTTCTGGGACGTCGTGGGTGATGGTGCGACCCTCCTGACGCCAATGAATCGTGATCCTGTGGCTGGGGCGCATGCCGTCCCGCTGGAAACGCCCTGCTACATTGGCATCTGCCCCACGTCAGCCGCTGGAGAGGTGGCCGAGTGGTCGAAGGCGCAGCACTGGAAATGCTGTATAGGGGCAACTCTATCGAGGGTTCGAATCCCTCCCTCTCCGCTTCTCCGGTCCGCAAGGGCCGGATTTTTTTTGTCCTTTTTGAGGTCTGAAAGCCCATCAAGGCCCTGCTCGGGACCGGCTAGACGATCAGCCGAAACGACCGGAAACGTAGTCCTGGGTGGCTTGCTGTTGGGGAGCGTTGAAGATCTTGTCGGTCTCGTTGAATTCCACCAGATAACCCACTTTCCCGGTTCCGCCTTCAACGGCCTCTGCGTTGTAGAAGGCGGTCATGTCGCTGACGCGAACGGCCTGCTGCATGTTGTGGGTGACGATCACGATGGTGAAGCTCTTCTTAAGCTCATGCATCGTCTCCTCGATCTTCAACGTTGAGATGGGATCGAGGGCTGAACAGGGTTCATCCATCAGGATCACTTCCGGCTGAATCGCGATCGTGCGCGCGATGCAGAGGCGCTGCTGCTGTCCGCCGGACAGCGAATACCCGCTCTCATTCAGCTTGTCTTTGCATTCATCCCAAACCGCCGCCTGGCGGAGGGAACGCTCTACAAGCTCATCCATGTCTCCCGAGTAGCCGTTGATGCGAGCACCAAAGGCGATGTTTTCGTAGATGCTTTTCGGGAACGGATTGGGTTGTTGGAACACCATCCCGATCCTGCGGCGCACTTCCACGGGATCAATCTTGGGCCCGTAGAGGTCAACACCTCCAAAAAGGATGCTTCCCTTGAGTGAGCAACCTTCGATCAGATCGTTCATTCGGTTCAAGGAACGAAGCACCGTGGACTTTCCACAGCCGGATGGGCCAATGAAGGCTGTCACTTTGCCACGAGGAATCTCGCAGTAGACGTTTTTGACGGCTTCGAAATTGCCGTAGCTGATCGTGACGTTCTGCAGGGAAAGAGCGACGTCCCTGTTGTGGGACTCGGTTGCTTGGGGCTGTTGAAGAGTCGTCATTGTTTTACGTAGAAAATGGTTTATTTGGCAGCAAATCTCGCCAGCCAGCGAGAGAAGAGGTTCAGGGCCAGGATCATTACCACAAGCACAAACGATGCGGCCCACGCCAGCTCGTTGTGAAATTCGTAGGGCATGATCGCGAAGTTGTAGATCATCACTGAAAGGGTCGCAATTGGAGCGAAGATCCCCTCCGGCGTGAGCAGATCCGACCAGAACGGTGAGAACAGAGCAGTGAAGATCAAGGGAGCTGTTTCCCCTGCTGCTCGGGCAATACCAAGAACAACCCCTGTGGCAATCGGGGTTAATGCGGCAGGGAGGGTGATTCGAACAACGGTGACGAACCGGGAAGCCCCCACGCCGAGGGCACCACGCCGGAGATCGTCGGGCACCAGCTTCAGGCCTTCATCAGTGGTTTTGATCACTGTCGGAAGCATCAGCACCGCCAGTGACATGCCCCCGGCCACGGCGCTGTAGGCGTTTCCGAACAGAATTCGACTGGTGACGATCGTGCCGTAAATGAAAACGCCAGCAATAATCGAAGGTACCCCCGCCAGCACATTGGTGCCGAAGCGGATGAACTGAGCGAACCATCCCGACTGGGAGTATTCAGCCAGAAACACGCCTCCGCCAACGCCCACCGGAACGGCAATCAGTGCGGCGATGGCCGTGACCACCAGCGTTCCGACGATGGCATTGGCAATGCCGCCATCCTCAAGGCCTGGCGGAGGTGGAAGTTGGGTCAGCAGGGCCAGGCTGATTTTGCTTCCACCCTGCACGAGCACATAACCCAGCACCAGGATCAGGGGGAGAACAGCGATGACAGCAAACAGGGCCGCCAGGAACGAGAGTGCCCTGCTGCTGATGTTTCTGCGTTGAAAGGGTTTGTAGCTGAGGTCAGGTGTTGCCTCAACGTGGTTGTGGGTGAGCGTGTGTGTCATGTCAGTACTTCAGGCTTAATCGCTTCACGATCCACTGGGCAAAAATATTCACGCACAAGGTGAGAACAATCAGGACGAATGCTGCGTACATCAGTGATGACACCTGGGAGCCGTCCGCCTCGCCAAACTGATTGGCCAACATCGCCGCGATGGTGTTGCCGGGTGCCAGCAGCGAAACACTGAAATTATTGGAATTGCCGATGATCATCGTGACCGCCATGGTCTCGCCCATGGCCCGGCCCAAGGCCAGCATCACACCACCAATGATCCCGGAAATCGCTGCAGGAAGGATCACATTGACGATGGCGCCCCAGCGCGTTGTGCCCACCCCATAGGCCGCCTGACGAAGTTGTGGTGGAACCTGATTCAGGCAATCGCGGGAGATCGCTGTGATGATCGGCAGGATCATCACCACCAAAATCAACACCGCAGGGATGGTGCCAGGACCCATCGGAGGTGTGCTGAACAGCGGGAACCAATTGAACAGTTGATAAAGAAGCTCCAGTCCCGGACGGATGAACGGTTCCATCACAAAAATGGCCCAGAGGCCAAGCACCACTGATGGGATCGCTGCCAGCAGCTCCACCATCAGGCCGATCACGTCCCGGATTCGCTTGGGGATGATGTTTTCAGTGATGAAGATGGCTGTCCCGATCCCTAGCGGCACCGCGACCATCAACGCGAGCAGTGATGTGATCAGGGTGCCGTAGATCGCGGCCCCGGCCCCGTACTGATCATCCACCGGATTCCAGTCCGAGGTGATCAGAAACTTCCAGCCGTAGCGGGCCATGGACTCCAGGCTCCCCTGGAAGACAACAATCAGGATTGCGAGGAGAACAATCGCCACCACGGAGGCCATGGCGATGGAAAGATTTCTGAAACTGATGTCCACCAACTTTTCTGCCAGTGGACGGCTTCGGAGCAGGTATCGACTGTCCGGGGCGGACATGCATCCAGCGGCGCGCCAGTACAACGTATGTCCCGACCTGCTTGGGGTCATTAAGAACGGCTTAAGCGGGGGGCTGGAGCGGGTTGAAACCTGCCGTTAGCGTGGAGATCAAGTTTCGAGGGATATGGGGCGGATCGTCGGAATCGATCTGGGGACCACCAATTCGGTTGTCGCTGTGCTGGAGGCGGGACGCCCCCATGTGATCGCCAATGCCGAGGGCGGACGAACCACCCCATCTGTGGTGGGTTACACCAAGGATCAGGAACTGCTGGTGGGGCAGCTGGCCCGCCGTCAGCTCGTGCTCAGCCCCCGCAACACCTTCTCCAACCTGAAGCGGTTCGTCGGCCGTGACTGGGACGAACTGGAGGACAGCAGCCTCTCGGTTCCTTATACGGTGCGTGCCAACGATCAGGGGCAGGTTCGGGTGCCCTGCCCGGTGACTGAGCGGGAGTATGCGCCCGAAGAACTGGTTGCCAGCATCATCCGCAAGCTTGTCGACGATGCGTCCACCTACCTAGGTGAACCTGTGGAAGCGGCGGTGGTGACCGTGCCCGCCTACTTCAACGATGCCCAGCGTCAGGCCACCCGCGACGCTGGACGCCTGGCGGGCATCTCGGTGGAGCGCATTCTCAATGAACCCACCGCGGCTGCTCTGGCCTATGGCTTTGACCGCAGCGCCGTCAAACGGGTTTTGGTCTTCGACCTCGGTGGAGGCACCTTTGACGTGTCGCTGCTGCGCATTGCCAATGGAGTTTTTGACGTCAAGGCGACGAATGGCGACACGCAACTCGGCGGCAACGATTTCGATCAACGCATCGTCAACTGGCTGGCTGATGCCTTTGAAGAGGAGCACAAGGTTGATCTGCGGCGCGATCGGCAGGCCCTGCAGCGGTTGACGGAAGCGGCTGAAAAGGCCAAGCAGGAACTCTCCGGTGTGCTCAGCACCCCGATTTCACTTCCCTTCATCGCCACCGGCAGCGATGGTCCGCTGCACATCGAAACCCGCCTGGACCGTGCCACCTTCGAAGGGCTCTGCCCTGATCTGCTGGATCGTTTGCTGAGTCCCGTCCAGGCCGCCCTGCGCGACTCCGGCTGGTCGGCCGACGACATCGATGACGTCGTGCTGGTGGGTGGTGCCACGCGGATGCCGATGGTTCAACAACTGGTGCGCACCCTGGTGCCGATCGATCCCTGCCAGTCGGTGAACCCTGATGAGGTGGTGGCGATCGGTGCTGCGGTGCAGGCCGGAATTCTCACCGGTGAACTCAGGGATCTGCTGCTCAACGACGTCACCCCCCTGTCGCTTGGCCTTGAGACGATCGGTGGACTGATGAAGGTGTTGATTCCCCGCAACACGCCGATCCCCGTGCGTCAGTCCGATGTATTCAGCACTTCGGAAGCCAATCAGTCGTCCGTGGAAATCCACGTCTGGCAAGGGGAGCGCCAGATGGCGACGGACAACAAATCCCTCGGTCGTTTTCGGCTATCCGGGATTCCGCCTGCCCCGCGGGGGGTTCCCCAGGTGCAGGTGGCCTTCGACATCGATGCCAATGGCCTGCTCCAGGTCAGTGCCACCGACCGCACCACCGGCCGCAAGCAGTCGGTGTCGATTCAGGGTGGCTCGAATCTCAATGAAGAGGATGTGACCGCTCTGCTGGCGGAAGCAGAAGCGAGGGCTGATGAGGACAGGCGCAAACGCAATCAGATCGAGCGCCGCAACCGGGCTCAGACCTTGCTTGCCCAGGCGGAGCGGCGGCTGCGCGATGCCTCTCTCGAGCTGGGGCCCTATGGGGCAGAACGGCAGCAACGGGCCGTTGAAATGGCCATGCGTGACGTTCAGGACTGCCTCGCCAACGACGACCTTCAGGAGCTTGATCTTTGTGTGAGCGGTCTCGAGGAGGCGTTGTTCGGGCTGAACCGTCGTCTGTCGGCAGAACGTCAGGCTGATGGCAGCCCGCTTCAGGGGATCCGCAACACACTCGGCTCCCTCAAGGATGAGCTGTTTGCCGATGACTGGGACGACGATCCCTGGGGGCCCCCCAGCCGACCGGGTGAACGTGGCCGTGGTCTGAGCCGGCGTGACCCTGCAGCTTGGGACGATGACTTCTACCGCTAAGCCTGATTACTGGTCTCTGCTGGGGGTCGATTCCGACTGCACGGATCAGCAACTGAAACGGGCGTTTCGCCGGGAGGCACGCCGTTGGCACCCCGATCTCAACAGCAATGATCCTGTTGCTGAAGAGCGCTTCAAGTTGGTCAATGAGGCTTATGCGGTGCTCAGTGATCCCCGCCGGCGTGAGGCGTGGCAGCGGGGAGGTGGATCCCGTACGGATGTTGTCGATCCCTTTGCCCATGGCTTCCCTGATTTTGATGACTACCTCGATGTCATTTTCGGCGGCGGAACAGCTCCTTCCTCAGCTGAGGTTGAGGACGAGCCTGATCAACCCTTCCGGGGTGATGACGCCAGCCGTGAAAACAGAGGTCATGAACCTCCGGTTTCGGCACCGCCGCCGCCGCCGCCTGTGCGTGCTGTAGAAGATCTCGAGTCGGTGGTTCATCTCAGCCCGGATCAGGCTCTCCAGGGAACCGTGGTGGAACTGACGCTCGATGACGGCACGGTGATCGAGCTGAACACGCCTCCGTTAGCAGGAGATGGATGGCGTCTGCGGCTTGAGGGCGTTGCCCCCGGTGGCCGGGATCATTTCCTGCAGCTCCGGGTCGTGACCGACGACGGGCTCCGGATCGACGGCCTGCGGGTTCTCTACAAGCTGATGCTGTTCCCACCGGATGCAGCCCTAGGCTGCGCTGTGGATGTGCCGACACTGGACGGCCCTGTGACACTGCAGGTTCCTCCAGGTTCATCCAGTGGACGTTTGCTGCGGCTGCGGGGGCGCGGGCTGCAGCTGGATGACGAGCGGGGCGACCAGTTGGTGGAGATCGTTGTGGTGATTCCCTCGGATCTGGGTGATGCGGAACGGGCCCTCTACAGGCGTCTTCAGGAACTGGCGAGCGAATCCGAGCAGGGTGGTTGACGATGGGTGAGACTCCGGTCCGGTTGATCTGACGGTTTTCCCGATGCGCGTCCACGTCCTGCTCTTTGATGCCGGTACGGATAGCGAAGGCATCCACTCGCTTGAAATCGCCGGACGAACCGTGGTTCTGTTGTTTGAGAATCCCGACGATGCCGAGCGTTATGCCGGCCTTCTGGAGGCCCAGGACTTTCCGGTTCCAACGGTGGAGGCCCTTGATCGGGAAGACGTTGATCTGTTCTGCCGTGAGGCCGGCTATGAGGCCCGGCTGATTGAGTCGGGCTTTGTGCCCAGCAATGACGAGGAGCGACTGTTCATGGCGCCGCCTCAGAGCAACCGCGATGTGAGCAACTGGAAGGAGGACGCCATGCCTGAGGATGCAAACGCGGATGTACTGGCCTCTGAGCCGGCGCGCCAGGGACTGGAGACCGAACCGGAATCCAATCCTGAACTGGACGAACTGCGGCGCCGCTTGGAGGGTCTGCTCTGAGCCATGGCCGTGTTTGACCCTGATCTGCAGCCCTCCAGCGACCGCGGCCACCTGCTCACCGAGCAGAGCAACCAGCGCAGTTCACACCTGGATCAACTCGACACACTCGCCCTGGTCGAGTTGTTCGCGGACGAGGATCGCCGCCCCCAGGAAGCGGTCGCCGCGGCGGCCCCGGCCCTGGCCCAGGCGGTTGATGCCGTGGCCGAGCGTCTTCGTGCCGGTGGTCGCCTCTTCTATCTAGGTGCTGGCACCTCCGGTCGGCTGGGGGTGCTGGACGCCGCGGAATGTCCGCCCACCTTCTGCAGTGATCCCCAGCAGGTGCAGGGGGTTCTTGCCGGTGGTTCCGCCGCGCTGCTGCGCAGCTCCGAAGGGCTTGAGGACATTGAGGCCGCCGGTCGCTCGGATCTCGAGGATCGGGGCTTCTGCGCCAAGGACTGCCTGGTGGGCATCGCTGCCGGCGGCACCACCCCCTACGTGCGCGGTGGCTTGGCTTTTGCGAAAGGCATGGGTGCTCTGGCCATTGCCATGGCCTGTGTTCCGAGGGACCAGGCACCTCTTCCCTGCGACATCGACATCCGCCTGCTCACGGGCCCTGAGCTGCTGACGGGATCCACCCGGATGAAGGCCGGAACCGCCACAAAACTGGCGTTGAACACCCTCTCCACCGCTGTGATGGTGAAGCTGGGCAAGGTCTATGGCAATCGGATGGTGGATGTGGCCGCCAGCAACAGCAAGCTGGTGGACCGTTCATTGCGGATTCTTCGTGATCTGGCTGGTGTGAAGCGAGAGCAGGGATTGACGCTGCTGAAGGAGGCTGGTGGATCGGTGAAACTCGCCCTGTTGATGGCAGCTGCCGCGTTGTCGGTGGATCAGGCCGAAGCCCTTCTTCAGCAGCACAACCAACAGCTCCGGCCTGCCTTGGTCGCCTGCGGCGCTCAGCTGGACGAGGCGTGATCGAAGGGGCCCCAATAGGGAGCGGTGAACAAATCCAGGTTGGACCGGGTCTGCGCCGGGACTTGATCTTTGGGGGTAATCAAGGCATCGGCTAGGGCTGTATGGGCCGGCGAGGAGGGAGGGTCCTGGCTGAGCCGCTGCATCAATCCACTCAGGATCGGTTCTGTGGCTGAGGCATTGGCCTGAAGGTTTCCGATCAGCATGTCCACGGAGACGGCCTCGTGATCCTCGTGCCAGCAGTCGAAGTCCGTCACCATGCTCAGGGAGGCATAGGCCACTTCGGCTTCCCGGGCCAGGCGAGCCTCGGTGTGGTTCGTCATCCCGATCACCGAACAGTCCCAGGAGCGGTAAAGCCTGCTTTCGGCCCGGGTGGAGAAGGCTGGACCCTCCATGCAGAGATAAGTGCCACCGCGGTGAAGTCGTTGACCCTCAGGCAAATTCTGCTCCGCGGCATCGGCCAGAAGGGCACTCAACCTGGGGCAGAAGGGGTCCGCAAGGCTGACATGGGCCACACAGCCGTTTCCAAAGAAACTGGCCGGCCGATCACGGGTGCGGTCGATGAACTGATCGGGCACGACCATGTCGCGCGGGTGCAGATGGCCCTGCAACGACCCCACTGCTGAAAGCGAGATCAACCAGCGCACCCCCAGCGACCGCATGGCCCAGATGTTGGCCCGGTAAGGAATTTCACTGGGAAGCAGATGGTGATGGCGGCCGTGGCGAGCCAGGAAGACGGTCTCAACCCCTTCGAGCTCTCCCAGTCGCAGATGATCGGATGGTGCCCCGAAGGGTGTGTCGACCGTACGTTCCTCAACCTGGCGTAAGCCGGGGATCGTATAGAGGCCGCTGCCGCCGATCACACCGACGCGGGCTTGAGAGAGGTTGAGCATGGTCGGCGTCTCTTTACACTCCAATTTTGCTCGCGCCACCATGACCAAGGCCTTGATGGAAACTGAAGCAGGCCTGATCGAGCTCGAGCTGTTCGAAGCCGATGCGCCGAACACTGTTGCCAACTTCGTGAAGCTGGCCAAGGACGGCTTCTATGACGGACTTGCCTTTCATCGCGTCATCCCCGGCTTCATGGCCCAGGGGGGATGCCCCAACAGCCGTGAAGGCGCCCGCGGCATGGCTGGAACCGGCGGTCCCGGCTACCAGATCGATTGCGAGATCAACCAGCAGAAACACCAGGCCGGCACCCTGGCCATGGCCCATGCCGGTCGCAACACCGGCGGCTCGCAGTTCTACATCTGCCATGAGGCTCAGCCCCACCTGGATGGCGTGCACACCGTTTTCGGTCACACCGGCAACATGGACGTGGTGCTGAAGCTGGCCAACGGCTCCAAGATCAACAAGGTGTCGATTCAGGACGGCTGATCAGCTCCGGGTCCAGTGCAGCAGTGACGGGCCGTTTTCCAGAAGTCCGTCATTGCTGCTGTTCAACAGATCCTTGAGCTGACGTTCCACCCGCTCCAGGGTCTGGGGAGGATGCAAGGCCATCCGTTCGGTAGGCACCCGCATCAAACCCACGCGTTCTGTGGCCGCCATGGAAGCAATACGGCGGATCACGGCTGAGGCGTCAGTCGTATCAGGGGATAGCTTCCAAACGAACTGCGGCCGGTCCCAGAGTGCCAACAAGCGTGGTTCGTGCAGCGGCTCAAGACTGAATCCACTTGAGTGCGCGATGGCTTCCACCTGCAACCTCACGGTTGACCAGTGTTCCGGCCCGACGTTCACGGCCAAAGCAAGAACCATGCATGGATTTTCTGATTCGAACAGATGGCCGAGCTTTTGTCGCTTGGTCTCCAGATAACCGGCGTTATGGGCGCCGGGGTCCATCACCAGTGGCACCCGCTCCTCCACCTGCAGGCCGTAGCCACCGAGGCCGGCGATTTTGCGGGGGTTGTTCGTCAGCAGCCGCAGCCGGTGGATGCCCAGGTCGGAGAGGATCTGAGCGCCGACGCCGTAGTTGCGCAGATCAGCCGGGAAGCCGAGCCGCTCATTGGCTTCAACGGTGTCGAGCCCCGCTTCCTGGAGGCTGTAGGCCTTCAATTTGTTGATCAGGCCGATGCCCCGACCTTCCTGGCGCAGGTAGACGACCACACCCTCGCCTTCCGCCTCGATCTGGCGTAGGGCAGCCTCGAGTTGGGGCCGGCAGTCGCAGCGCAGTGAGCCGAAGGCATCGCCCGTGAGGCATTCGGAATGCATGCGCACCAAGACGGGTTCGCTCAGGGAATTGGGCTCACCCTTGATCAGGGCAACGTGTTCGGAGCCATCCAGCTCATTGCGGTAGCCCACCGCTTGAAAGCTGCCGAAGCGGCTGGGCATCTGGGCCTGGGCCATGCGGCGAACGAAGCGCTCGTTCTCCAGCCGGTAGCGGATCAGGTCGGCAATGCTGATCAGCTTCAGACCCCAGCGATCGGCGTAGCTGCGCAGTTCCGGTAACCGGGCCATGGAGCCATCGCTGTTCTGGATTTCACAGATCACCCCAGAAGGGCTGAGGCCCGCCAGCTGAGCGAGATCCACGGCGGCTTCGGTATGACCAGCCCGTTTGAGCACGCCGCCGGCGCGGGCGCGCAGGGGAAAGATGTGCCCGGGGCGGCGCAGTTCAGCCGGCCGAGTGGCTGGATTGAGGGCCACCTGAATCGTGGCGGCGCGGTCCTCGGCTGAGATGCCGGTGGTCACCCCATGCTCAATGCCGGCATCAATGCTCACGGTGAAGGCCGTTTCATTGGCATCGGTGTTGCGGTCCACCATCAGCGGCAGATCCAGTTCGTCCAGCCGCTGCCCCTCCATGGCGAGACAGATCAGGCCCCGTGCCTCGGTCGCCATGAAATTGATCGCTTCCGGTGTGGCGAACTGGGCCGCGCAGATCAGATCGCCTTCGTTCTCCCGTTGTTCGTCGTCCACCACGACAACGCACTCCCCATTGCGGATCGCCGCAAGGGCGTCGCTGATGGCATCAAACGCGATGGGTGCGTTCGCGGGGTCAAGGGAACTGGGTTTCAGGAGCCTGGTCGCCGGGAGATGACTTCATTATTGATCTCTGTACGATCAACCGTTGGCTGGTTGGTTCAATGGCAGGCAGGACAACGTCGGCGGTTGAAGCGATGGCAACGGTGAAGGGCGGACGGGTTGCAGTCATCGGGGCCTCCGGTTACGGCGGCTTGCAGACCATCCGTTTGCTTCAGGGTCACCCCGGTCTGTCTGTGAGTTTTCTCGGCGGTGAACGCAGTGCTGGTCAACGCTGGAGCTCCGTCTGCTCCTTTCTGCCTCTTCCGGATGACCCAACGGTGGAATCGGCGGATCCGGATCGGATTGCGGCCTGTTCCGATTTCGCTGTTCTGAGCCTCCCCAACGGCCTGGCCTGTCAGTTGGCACCGCAGCTGTTGGAGCGGGGTGTGCGGGTGGTGGATCTCTCCGCCGACTTCCGTTACCGCTCCCTGGACCAGTGGTTGCAGGTCTATGCCAAGGAAGCCGGCTCCCTCAACCGTCAGGACGCTGAGCTCTGCAGAAGTGCCGTCTACGGCCTGCCGGAATGGAACGGCCCCGCCATCGCTGACGCGACCCTCGTTGCAGCTCCAGGTTGCTTCCCCACCGCCAGCCTGCTGCCCCTGCTGCCGTTCCTCAAACAGGGGCTGATCGAGACCAGCGGCATCATCATCGATGCCAAGACGGGCACCTCTGGCGGTGGGCGGGTGCCGAAGGAGGCGATGCTGCTGGCGGAGGCCTCGGAATCCATCGCGCCCTATGGCGTGATCGGTCATCGCCACACCTCTGAGATCGAACAGATGGCGATGGAGGTGGCTGGCCAGGACGTGCAGCTTCAGTTCACGCCGCACCTCGTGCCGATGGTGCGTGGTCTGCTGTCCACGGTGTATGCCCGCCTGCGTGATCCCGGTCTCACCGCCGAGGATTGCACCACGGTTCTTGATGCGATCTACCGTCACCACCCCTGCGTTGCAGTTCTGCCGGTGGGCACCTATCCCGCCACCAAGTGGGCGCGCCACACGAACCGTGCCCTGCTGTCGGTTCAGGTGGACACCCGCACCGGCCAGCTGGTGTTGATGAGTGCCATCGACAACCTGATCAAGGGTCAGGCGGGGCAAGGCGTGCAGTGCCTCAACCTGATGGCGGGCCTTGCCCCCGAGACGGGACTGCCGTTGCAGTCGTTCTATCCCTGACGCCAGGTTGGCCTTAGCTCAGCCAGTGCTCTGGGAAGTAGCAGGTGTTCCTGCTCCTGAATCCGTTTGGAGAGCTTGGCGTGGTCATCCCCATCAAGAACGGGAACGGCGGCCTGGGCCAGGATCGGGCCGGCATCCAGCTCTTCGGTGACGATGTGTACCGTGCAGCCGGTGACTTTCACCCCGGCCTGCAGGGCCTGCCCGATGGCGTCCAGACCACGGAAGCTGGGCAGCAAGGAAGGGTGGATGTTGATCAGGCGGTTCGAGTAGCCACTGACCAACACATCAGTGACGATCCGCATCCACCCCGCCATCACCACTAGCTCCACCTGGTCGGCCTGAAACAGGCGCACCAGTTCGCCGTCCAGCTCGCGTCGGTCCTGGATCAGGCGATGGTCGAGCACCGAGACGGGAATGCCGAGACGCTCCGCCCGTTGCTGGGCACCACAGCTCGGATTGTTCACCACCAGCCGCCGGATCCGCGCGTTGAGATGCCCGGCTTGTATCGCCTGGGCCAAGGCCTCGAAGTTGCTGCCGCTTCCGGATGCCATCACCCCCAGCTGCAGCGGGGCCTGGTCAGCTCGAATGTTGTGGCTAGGGTCAGTCAAAGCGGGGTCCGGTCCATGTCCCATCTCTCCATCCTGCCGACTGTCTTCACCGACCTCGAGCGTCTGGTTCAGGCCCTTTCTGATGAGGGCTTCACGGTGGAGCGATCGACCGAATTGCAGGGATTCGCGGACGACTCCCATGCTGTGGATCTGCTCGCGTTTCAGGGCTCAGCCATGCCCTTGGGCTGGACGCAGCAGGAGGACGGCACGATCGTGATGCATGGCGACATCCAACGGATCAGCCGCCAGCCGGGGCTTGAACAGCGCTTGCAGCGGGTGACCCGTCGCTATGCCCTGCTCCATGCCATGGACCAGGTGCGCCTCGGTGGCGTGGGTTCCGCCGAGCTGACCCTGCAGACCCGCTGACGTGTTCGAACCGGTTCAGATCCGGCTCGATCTGAGCCATCCCGAAACGCAGACGGTCGGTGTGTCCATCCAGTGGACACCTCAGACCCAACGCCAGACCTTCCATCTGCCGGTGTGGACTCCGGGGTCGTACACGGTGCGTGATCACGCCCAGCACCTGCACAGCCTGCAGCTGTTGGCCAACGGTGAGGAACTGCCGGTGCATCGGATGGCGCCGCACCAGTGGCTTTGTGATCTGCCGGACCTGAGCCCGCTCACGCTCAACTATCAGCTTGAGGCCCGGGATCTGACCGTACGCACCGGGTTGCTGGATCCCGATTTCGCCTCGCTCTGCCTGGCCGCTGTGGCCATGGACATCGACGGCTGCCGCTGGTCACCACACCACGTTGCCGTGACGGCCCCGGAGCACTGGAATGTGCATCTGCCGCTTGAGGCCATCGCTGAAGGCTGGGTCGCTGCCGATTTCGATGCCCTCGTGGACAGCCCGCTGCATGCGGGGCCCTTTCAGGCGGAATCTTTCACGGTGGAGGGCAAACGCCATGAGCTGCTGCTGATCGGCACGCCGCCGATGGGGTGGCCACCGAGCTTCATCAGCGACATCGAGAAGGTGTGCAGTGCCACTTGTCGTTTGCTGGGAACCCTTCCGCCGGCGGGGGACCGCTACCAGCTGGTGCTGCAACTGCTCGATCAGGGCTATGGCGGCCTGGAACACGATCACAGTGCTGTGCTGCAGTTCAGTTGGTCGGCGCTGGCCAAGCCCAAGGGGTACCGGCAGCTGTTGCAGCTGATCGGCCATGAATATCTGCACCAATGGAATGTGAGGCGGCTGCGGCCCGTTGAGCTACGTCCCTACGACTACGGCCAGGCGGTGATCACCGAAGGGCTCTGGTTTGCCGAGGGAATCACCAGCTATTTCGACCTCAGCCTGCCCCTGCTGGCGGGTTGTTCGGATCGGCCGACCCTGCTTAAGGATCTGGGGGAGGAGCTGTCCAGCGTGCTGATGTCACCCGGTTGTTCAATCCAGTCGCTGGCGGCCAGTGCCCGTGAGGCTTGGATCAAGCTTTACAAGGCAACGCCAGCGTCCCGGGACAGCCAGATCAGCTACTACCGCCTTGGTGCTGCGGTGGCCTTCTGCCTGGATGTGCGCCTGAGGCAGCGCGGCCACTCCATGGCCGCCATTCTTCGGGATCTTTGGTTGAGCCATGGTTGCCAGGCCCGCGGCTACACCCGCGGTGACATCAAGGCCGCCTTGCTGCGAAGGGATGCCGAACTGGCGACAGATCTGGATCAATGGCTCGACAAGCCTGAGGCGCTGCCCTTGATCGCTTGTGTGGAGGCCCTGGGGCTGCGCATGGATCCGGTTCCGCTCAAGCACCTCGATCATGGACTCACAATCAAGAATGGAGAGGGCGCCGCCTTGATTCAACGGGTGCGGCGCAACAGTCCCGGGCAACGGGCTGGGCTCGTGGTTGGCGATGAATTGTTGGCGATCAATGGCTACCGGGTCCGCTGTGTCAATGATCTCCCGGTTCTGCTCGAGCAGCAGGTCTGTGTGAGCGTCACCTATGCACGACGCAGCCTCCTTAAGGAGACCCAGATGTTTCCTGACCGAGGTGTGGACCATTGGACGTTGGATTGGGATCCTGGGTGCACAACGGAACAACGTCAACTGCGGGATCGATGGTTCGAGATCGTTTAAGTCGTTGTTGGATCGGACTGCGGCACCGCGTCCATGAGCACCGGGCGCTCTCGCTCACTGCTGCAGCCGCGGGCTCGTTGGCGTTGGGTCTGCTCGGCTGGGTGTTGGTCGATCACGTGGGTCTCTCCCATGCCGGGGTTCGGCCGTCTCTGATGGAACTTCTCGAGCAGATGGGTGAGGAACAAGATCGCCCGCGGGACGAGAACTCCTCCTCCTTATCGCCGTTACCGCCGAAGTCACGATCATGGCGCTCACCACTGGCTCGCCAGTGCTCTGATATCGACAACGGACTCAGGTCCCGTTTGAACAAACTCGATGCCCGCTCGAGCTCATGGAGGGCTTTCGTGAAGATCGATCCCACCAACTTCGGTGAGCGACACGACAAGGATGCCTTCGGTCGTCGAATCGATGCCACGCCTCGGGTTGTGGTTCTGCACGAGACTGTTTATTCGCTGACCTCTGCCTTGAACACCTTCATGACCCCCCACCCAAGGGATGAAGATCAGGTGAGTTACCACACGCTGGTTGGCCAGGATGGTCGTGTCCTTGACATCGTGGATCCGTTGAAGCGCGCCTATGGCGCCGGATTCTCCGCTTTTCTCGGGGAGTGGGCGATCACCAACAAGAAGCTCAAGGGCTCTGTGAATAATTTCGCTTTACATCTGAGCCTGGAAACACCGCCTTCTGGAGCCAACGCCAATGGCTCCCATGTCGGCTACACCACTCAGCAATACGACGCGTTGGCGTTGGTCTTGTCGGGTTGGATTCGCTCCTTCAATCTTCCACCAGCAGCGATCACCACCCATCGCCATGTGGATCTCGGCGGTGAACGGGGTGATCCACGCAGTTTTGACTGGTCGGAACTTCAGGCTCGGCTGGCTGCCCTTGGCGACCTCTGCGTGACTTGAATGTCGTTACCGTTACATCTCAGCTCAAGCCGCCGTTGACAACGTTCACCAGTGAAGATCTCGATCGGATCATCGAAATGGCTTGGGAAGACCGCACTCCCTTCGAGGCGATTGAGTTTCAATTTGGACTCTCCGAGCCCCAGGTGATCGCTCTGATGCGTCAACAGATGAAAACGTCGTCATTCAAGCTCTGGCGCAAGCGTGTGAGCGGGCGTCAAACCAAACACGCCGCCACCTGCCGCTCCAATCGGTTTCGGGCCAGTTGCCACAAATAATTGAGTGCTGCGACGAGAGTCGTTGCAGGTCATGCGCAGAGTTCTTTTGATGCTTCGGATGACGTGGGGCCAGAAGATGTATTGCAGCAACAACTAGGGGCTTGACCGCAGGCAATGAAATCCCCTGAACGTATTCAAACCGTGATGTCGGGATTCGGTTGGCGGCCGCCGTAGATCAGCCCGTGCAATTCAGGGTCTTGCATGTAACCGAGCACCCGAGCGGGGTAATCCAGTTTGCCGTTATGCAGATATGTGAGGGTGGCGATCGCCTTGGCATCCAGATACGAACGACTCGCCTGCAGCATCAGGGTTTCTGGCAGACCAAGGGCCACCTTCAGCCGCTGGAACTTTGCCGCCAGCAGGGTGATGTTCATCTCGGGATCCAGCAACTGATTGCGGGCCCAAGTGATCTCTTCCTGCGTGGGGTTCGCCGGCAGTCGATTTTGGTGGATCAATTCTGAGATGCCGATCTGGGCTGGACCGTGTGTTTTGACCAGACCGGAATGGGCGATGAACGGCAGGCTCTCACCAGGCTTTGAATGCTGAATCTCATCGAAGAGAACGGCCGTGATCAACATTGGATTGACCTGATGCGTTGCCGATTCGCGAAGAATGACGGGCTTCAGTTCGCGCAGGCGAACCAACGTTTGTGAGCGCAGGGGTTGGAGCTGATCAACGCCGCTGGTGAACAGTTGCGCCAGCTGAGTTTGGGGCCCATGCACGCCGAAGCGTCGTTGCAGAAGTTTGAGTTCTTCCGGTGAGAAGTCTGTTGGTTCGAGCCTGTCCTCCATCACCACAGGTCCCTGATCATCACGATCGGCAATGGGATGCGACCACTGACCAACGAGGCAGAAGCTGGCTGCTATTGCCAGCAGTGCCGTTGTCCAACGCAGTGGATCAGGCATGGGGGCTGGAATCGTGATCGGCGAAAGGTGACATGAAACTAGCTTGGGTGTCCTTTTGCGTGGGCATTCGGTCAGATCCTGGATACGTTCAGCGTGTCTGCAACGCCCTCCCGGCATGAGCTTCCCGGATTTCAGCGCCTCCGACGCTCAGATTCAATGGCAGCGGTTCTGTGATCTCGGCTGGTACCACGATGATCTTGGTGTCTGGCTTGACATCAGCCGGATGCATGTCAACGCCGCGGACCTTGAGCAGCTGACGCCGCCGATGGAGACAGCCTTCACTGCCATGCAGCAGTTGGAAGCAGGAGCCATTGCCAATCCGGATGAACAGCGTCAGGTGGGGCACTACTGGTTGCGCACTCCCGAGCTCGCCCCCTCTTCAGAGCTGCAGCAACACATCTCCAGGGAAATCGATCTGATCGCTGCCTTCGGGCGCGATGTGATCAACGGGACAATCAAGGCACCCAACGGTGAAGTCTTCACCGATGTGCTCTGGATCGGTATCGGCGGCAGTGGTCTGGGACCTGCCTTGATGATCAAGGCTCTTCAGAAGCCCTGTGAAGGGCTCCCGTTTCACTTCTTCGACAACGTTGATCCCAACGGGATGAGCAACGTCCTTTCTGGGTTGGAGGGACGCCTGGATCGCACTTTGGTGGTGACGGTGAGCAAGTCGGGGGGCACCCCAGAACCGCACCTCGGCATGGAGCAGGCCCGCTATCGTCTCGAGTCTGCCGGCGGCAAGTGGGCCGGTCAGGCCGTTGCCGTGACGATGCTTGACAGCAAGCTGGATCAACAGGCCCAGGCCGAGGGGTGGCTCAAACGCTTCGACATGTTCGACTGGGTCGGTGGCCGCACCAGCATCACCAGTGCCGTTGGTTTGTTGCCCGGGGCCCTGATCGGTTGCGACATCCGTGATTTTCTCGCCGGCGCGGCACAGATGGATGCCGCCACCCGCACCCCGGATCTGCGCCGCAATCCAGCGGCCCTGATGGCTGCTTCATGGCACGTGGCCGGTGGCGGTCGGGGGCAGCGCGACATGGTAGTTCTGCCTTACCGGGACCGCCTTGAGGTGTTTAGCCGCTACCTCCAGCAGCTGGTGATGGAATCCCTGGGCAAGCGCCTTAATCGCAACGGTGATGTGGTGCACCAGGGCATTGCCGTCTACGGCAATAAAGGCTCCACCGACCAGCATGCCTACGTGCAGCAGCTGCGCGATGGCGTCGACAACTTCTTCGCCACCTTCGTCGAGGTGCTTGAGGACGTCAGTGATATCCCCATGATTGACGGAGAGTGCCCCGGCGATTTCCTTGACGGATTCCTGCAAGGCACCCGCTCAGCCCTTACCGAGGGTGGGCGCCAGAGCATGACGATCAGCATGCGTTGCTTTGATGCCCGTCGTCTTGGCGCGCTGATCGCCCTTTTCGAGCGTGCCGTCGGCCTCTACGGCGAACTCGTCAACATCAACGCCTACCACCAGCCCGGCGTTGAAGCCGGCAAAAAAGCAGCTGCAGCGATTCTTGACCTGCAGGGTCGTGTGGAAGCGATCCTGGCCGATGGTGTCGCCCGTTCCGCTGATGAGATCCGCATGGCTCTTGGGGATGGAACCGACGAATCCATCTTTTGGATTCTGCGTCACCTCACCGGCAATCAGCGTGGCTTCAATGCCCAGGGAGACTGGAGCAAACCCGCCTCCATACGTTTCAGCAAAAGCTGATTGCGATGGGGATCAGGGCACCAGGTTGACCAGTTTCCCGGGAACAACAATCACCCGCCGAGGGGCGGCTCCTTCCATCCATTTCTGCGCCACATCACTGGCCAGGGCCAACCGTTCCAGCTCCTGCTTGTCGGCTGAGGCGGGTACTTGCAATTTGCCTCGCACCTTTCCTTTCACTTGGATCACCACTTCAACGCTGTCCTGCACCAGGGCCGTCGGATCCAGAAGCGGCCAGCTTTCACGGTGCACGCTGCCGCTTCCCCCCAGACGGCTCCAGAAGTCCTCCGCCAGATGCGGCGCGAACGGAGCCAGCAGGCGAACCAGACCTGAAAGCGCCTCTTGCAAGACCGGCGTACTGAGAGCGTCGACGCCTGTGGAACTGATGGCATTGGAGAGCTTCATCAACTCGGAGATCGCCGTGTTCAGCTGAATCTCGTCACTGAGGTCTTCGCTGACGGCTTCGATGGCCAGGTGCAACGCCCGACGCACGCCGCTGTCGGCATCATTCAATTCGCTCGGACGTTGCAGCGGCTCCAGAGAGTCGATGCGGAAAGCACCCGCCTCAACCAGGCGCCACAGCCGTTGCAGGAAACGGAACTGGCCTTCAACATCGGCGTCATCCCACTCCAGATCCTTCTCCGGGGGTGCCTTGAACAGGATGAACATGCGGGCCGTGTCTGCGCCGTAGCGATCAATCACCGCCGCAGGGTCGACACCGTTGTACTTCGATTTCGACATCTTCTCGAACAACACCTCGAGTTTGTCTCCGGTGTTGGGGTCCTGGGGATCTTCGGGATCTGCCACGTCCGCTGGAGCGATGTACTTGCCGGTTGTCGCATTGCGGTAGGTGACGCCCTGCACCATGCCTTGGGTGAGGAGCCGTTCAAAGGGTTCGTTGATGTCGATCAGGCCGCGATCCTTCAACGCCTTGGTGAAGAAACGCGCATAGAGCAGATGCAGGATCGCGTGTTCGATGCCACCCACGTATTGCTTCACCGGCAACCAGCGGTTCACCGCCTCCTTGCTGAAGGGTTTCTCGCTGTTGTGGGGATCCGCGAAGCGCAGGAAATACCAGGAGGAACACATGAAGGTGTCCATGGTGTCGGTTTCCCGCTTGGCCGGCTGGCCGCAGATTGGGCAGGACACGTTGACCCAGTCACTCTGCTGACTCAGGGGCGAACCGCCTTTGCCTGACAAATCAATGCCCCGGGGCAGTTCCACCGGAAGATCCTCGCGCGGCACAGGAACAGCCCCGCAGTCATCGCAGTGGATGACGGGAATCGGGCAGCCCCAGTAGCGCTGACGCGAGATCAGCCAGTCGCGCAGGCGATAAGTGACCTTGCTGCGGGCCCAACCCTGCTCGGCGCCGTGGCCGGTGATGGCGCCCTTGGCCTCGCTGGAGGCAGTGCCATCGAAGACGCCGGAGTTGATCAGGTTTCCGGCATCCGTCCAGGCCTGACCGGCAGCGATGGCGTCAGCAGCTCCCTCGGCATCGATCACCTGCTGGATCGGCAGATCATTCGATTGGGCAAACGCGATATCGCGTTGGTCGTGGGCCGGTACACCCATCACAGCGCCGGTGCCGTACTCGGCCAACACGTAGTCGGCGATCCACACCGGCAGCACTGACCCCGTCAGCGGATTGATCACGTGACTGCCGATGGGCACACCCCGCTTGGGCCTGTCATCACTGGTGCGTTCGATCGTGCTGAGACGAGCCACCTCCTTGCGGAAGGACTCCACCGTGCCCTTCTGTTCAGCGCTGGTGAGACTGTCCACCAGCTCGTTTTCCGGTGCCAGCACCACATAACTCGCTCCAGCGAGGGTGTCGGGGCGCGTGGTGAACACGGTGATTGTCTGATCCTGTGACCCCTCAACGGAGAAGCTAATCTCCGCGCCTTCGGAACGACCAATCCAGTTGGCTTGCATGGTGCGCACCCGTTCCGGCCAGCCCTCGAGGGCATCCAGGTCGTTGAGCAGCGGTTCGGCGTAGTCGGTGATGCGCAGGAACCATTGGTTCAGCTGGCGTTGTTCCACCAGGGCCCCTGAGCGCCAGGAGCGGCCGTCGCCATCCACTTGCTCATTGGCCAGCACGGTCTGATCAACGGGATCCCAGTTGACGGTGGCGTTCTTGCGATAAGCCAGCCCGCCTTCAAGCAACTCAAGGAACAGCCACTGGGTCCAGCGGTAATAGTCGCTATGGCATGTCGCCTGTTCGCGCTTCCAGTCGATCGACAAGCCAAGACGGTCCAGCTGCGCCCGCATCTGATCAATGTTGCGGTCGGTCCACTCGCCGGGGTCAACATTGCGTTCAATCGCTGCGTTTTCGGCGGGGAGTCCGAAGGCATCCCATCCCATCGGGTGCAGCACGGCATGGCCACGCATGCGTTGGACGCGGGCGATCACATCGGTGATCACGTAATTGCGCACATGGCCCATGTGCAGACTTCCCGACGGGTACGGGAACATCGACAGGGCAAAGAAACCAGGCTTTTCACTGTTTTCTTCGGTCGAGTCCACCCCCTCGGCCTTCCAGCTCTCCTGCCAACGCTGCTCCAAGGCAGCTGGGTCATAACGACCGGTCTGGGCACTGGTGTTGACGGCAGGGTTGGCAGCGTTCACGGAACCAGCGCTCGGCAAGGTTGCGATCGTGCCACACGCCTGGTGCTCAACCGAGCGAGCGGATCACGCTGATCTGGCGTCGGTTGATCAGGACAGGCCGACTGGATCCTGGGCGCTCGATGGCCAGAAATTCAGGGTCCTGCCAGATGAGACGCCCTTCGATGGGCTCCTGCCCCAGAACCGCGATGCTGAGGGGAAGCTGTTCCCGAATCCAGTTCTGCAGCAGTCGAACCCCCGGCAGACTTGGGTCGAGGTGCGTTGTCTCCATAGGATTCGAGTGCAATACCGGCCACGCATGCTGCAGTTCAGCAAAGAGTGGAGCCGACGTCAAGAGAACCCAGAACACCACTGATACCAGTTGCTCTCAGCAGGTCCAGGGCATACAATCTGGGCATACACAGCACAAAGTCCAGGTGCTGAGCCTGGTGCTGTCAAAGCAATGCCCAACTACCTGACGAGAAGACAGGGCCGCGATGGCTGGTACTTCCAGCGCCGAGTGCCCCCAGCTTTAACGAAAGAGATCGGCTGTGCCATGTGGCGTAGGAAAGCCGGAACAACCCTTGCTGAAGCGAAGAGGAATGCTGCTGTGTTCCTCCAAGAGACAGAACAACTGATCCAGCAGGCACAAGGTCAGCAACAGACCGACGAGCAGAAGCTCTTATCACTCATCCCTAAGCGTGAAGAGATCCCTGACGACATCGATGCTCACGACCTGATCCAATCCGTCACCAGAGAGCCCACGTACCTGGACAGCAAGGGAACAGTTAATCCCGAGTACCTGAAGCTCTACGAGACGGCCAAGAACGTCCTGGATGGCTCTGCAAGGCCTATGCACACCCCTGAGCAGCTACTGACCCGTGCAGCCCTGCTGAAGGACCCCTCACAGTCCACAGCCTTCGAGTGGCGGCGCTACCTGCTCAAGCTGATGGAACACAGCGGCAAGGAATACATCCAAGAGATCACCAGGGATGACGCCTTGGCTTGGCGTGCAGAGGAGTTGGGCAGGTGTCAGGCATCAACAGTGAAGACACGCCTGAGATTCCTCAATGGACTGTTTGGTGTGGCAGAGGAAGAGGGCTGGGTTCAGTCGAACCCCTTCAAAGACCTCACCAAGCGTGTGAAGGCAAAGCCGAAGAAGAAAGAGGTGGTTGTACTGGACCAAGCCGATCAGAGCTGGCAGAAGCTGCCTCAACACCATCAACTGCTCTGGCACATTCTTAGGTGGTCTGGCGCTCACGCATCAGAGGTGGGTGGACTGCGGTGGGAGGACATCGACCTGCAGGAGGAAGTGATCCACTTCAAGAGCCACGAGACCAGGCCACTGAAGAACTCATACCGAGTGAGGACTGTTCCCATCCATTCACGGCTCCTGCCAATCCTCAAGCAAGAGCAACTAGACGAACGTTGCGAGGGGTTGATCTTCCCCTGGGCCTACAGCGCAAAGCGTGACCGGTGGTGTGAAGCAATGCACTGGCACAAGATCATCGGAGTCAGCCCCAAAGCAACCCATGACTGGGCCGCTACTTGTCTCCGATCCAAGGACATCAATGAGTCTGTGATCGGCAGATTGTTCGGCCACACTCCCAAGACTCAGACAAGTGTTTATGGCGCTGTTGATCTACCAACGATGAGGAAGGCATTGGAACAGTTGACCTAGCTCTCCTCTCAGAATCGTCTCTAACAGGCCTCTAAATTTGCTTTGACTGGGTACAACCAAAGCGCTAAACAGAGGCCTTAGAGAAGCACACAGGCGCCTTGCAGAGAATGTCTAACTGTTCCCAGAATCCTATGGCCAACGCTTACACCTTCACAACACACCTTGATGGCTTCGTGAACGTGCTTCGAGATGCCAATAAATATGACAACAGGTGCTTCAGCTACAAGATCGATGAAGACACCCATGATCAGATCCACGGGGATAGGTGGGAGCTAATCAGATTTGCCAAGGAACAGACCAATGCTAAGAAGCCCTATGAAATACCACTTCCGTGGGATGACGACTTGTGCATCAGATACATCTACAGCGCTGCACTCCCTTCGTGGATCCCTGTGTTCGTAGATGCAGAGGGTAGGGAACTGAACCAAGCCCAGTTGGAGCTGATCAAGAGAGGCTCAAAGGTTGAGCTGTACGTGGAACAGACCCCATTCCTGATGGACACCAAAGTGGCAAGAGCGTTCACGCAAGGGTGGGCACAGTGCTGAGAGTGAAGAGAGTCCGGTGTCTGGACATAGTTGGGACCAGATCCTGGTCACAGGTGAGCAGTCACACCAATAGTTCTCAAGGGAGGTGGGCATCAATGCGCACTGCTGTGGAAAACGCTCCGGTGCGAATCGGCACCGAGAATGTGGAAAACACAGCGTGGCGGAAATCCGCCGCGATCATGCAGAAGCAGTCACTGATCAACCCGATGGACCGCACCCTCTCCGACTTGGTAGGCAGCGCCGTGGTGTTTGACCTGCAGCAACTGCTTGAGACATACCTGCCGGTGGTTGGCAACGAAGGAAGGAATGAACTGATCCAAACCATCAGGACTGCTGCGATGGAATACCTGGATCAGTAGATGATCTGAATCTCTGCGAAAAAGTACCTTGCGCGTTGGCGTAGAACTACTGGGGGTTAGACCCCCTTGATGTTCATTAGGATACATCTTTTCTTTGCAACTGACACAGTGAGTTTCTATGCATGTAAAGATCGTGCGTGCGCACTGACCCACAAATTTCCCTGTCATACCAATGGATCCCACAAACCGTAATGTTCTCGTAAACCCACTGCAGGAGAGGAGATCTCAGCGAAATAAAATTTGCACATTGCTTATAATGCATAAGACGCATACCGGTCACTTAGCATCACCTAGTCACATACCTCGCATACCGACATAGGGTATAAACTACTGCTATGACTATGTTTAGACAATATAAATCTAGTTATAACTTAAAGGCGGGTAAATCAAAAAAAGAGGAGAAGAGACTGTTCCAATCTCTGCTGTGTTCCCTGTGAGGCCACGCTTCGCGTGATGCCACAGGACAACACAACTTTCCTCTGAGGAGATCTTGATCACCATCACCGCAACCCTCTTGATGTTGTGTCTGCTGTGCCCGACGCCGAAGGCGTTATTGCACAGACCACACAGGCTGTTATAACTTCTTTGGGACCAGTATTAAATACATATCACTCATCATCCTCATCTGAGGATTACTCTTGTGTGCTTTCTAAGCCTTCTGTGTGCCCCTCAGGCAAGCGAAAGGGGCGTCTTAGGTATATCTTCAACGTGATATTTCAGGGGCGTTGTAGCTGATCCTGAGAGAAGTAATAAATTCTGTGTCTCTATTGAGGGGTGGATGGTGATCTACATCACAGACCCTCGGTAACTGCACGGGTAAATTCCGTCACCGCCTGTCTTGTCATGAGCTACTGGGAGCAGAACTTCAGAAAGAATCTCAAGCTCATAACCGTGGATGACATCCCATCCGCCCAGCAGCTTCAGGTATCCAAGTGGCTGCAAGTCAGGTGCCATCACCTTCTTGGCGCTTCCAATGACCTTGAGGCTGAATGCCTGATCCAAGAGTTTGACGACTTCGAAAATACTTGCAGCCAGCCATGACCATAAATTTCCAATCATTGGGATGGTATTTGGTCGCAGACCTCCTAGTTATTGGTGCCTTTAGGATCTATGCGCCTGAATTCCTGAGCAAACAAAACACCATAGTTCTATTTATCTCCAGTATTCTTTTATGGATTATCTTTGATATCAAGAAGAGGCGATAATCAGATGAGTAAAAGATTTAGGGTCTCATTCAAGTTTGTGTTTGATCCTAATCCTGCGACATGGATTACACGGTCTTAGACAAATCCCTCTTTTCCTCTAGCGGAGCTGGCCTAACACAAGAGAACAACCATTAGTGAACTGGTCCAGTCCTCCCGCAAAACAAAGATCCGCCAGGGAAAGGTGCTGCTGAACTGATGGCTTTAGATCTGACACCCGTCCAGGCATCCGCCTATCGCTTCACATCTTCGGCAGCAAGAGGCAATACGAGGAACGAGTGGCGCTTCTTCCTGTCCGAGTGCATTTAATTGTTATATTTCAGTCTATCTCTCTCTTGATTCTCTTAAAAACACGTTGTTGAGCATTAGTTATATCTCCGCCTGTATTGGTGCGAGCTTTCGTGCCAACAAGGGGCTTTTCTTGACAATGTCTTTCATTATTTCTATGAATAAAACTTATTTTGTTCTTGCATTTCTTGTAGCGTAAAATGATATTCATGAACAGGTAGCAACTTTGGGATGATCTCATCAATGGTAATCGCTACTTCTTTGGCAATGTCTAACACTTTATTTATCAGCTCAGATTAATTAGGATATTGTGATATTGGCCGCATTTTAAAGTTTTGCACCAGATGTTTTTGCGTATTGTCATGAGCCTGTCTAGCGCCAGACACATTGAAATAGTGCCTTAATTCCGTCTCAAAATTGCCTGTAGGTCTATATCCCAAATATTCAGCCTTAATAACATTGCTTTTAGGGTATATTTTGTCCCAACTAGAAAGACCTGCTGGAGTCAAGACGCCAGTTAAGCCAATGATTGCAATTAATACCTCGTTTCCTTTTGTCTTCTTTTCGGTGCTCATGGTGTCCAGCTCGTCTCATTTTGAAATACAACAACGCTTTGGTGAAATCCTGCGGATGGCGTCCAAACGGATGAGTGCATGGTAAAAACGGAGAACCATCAACCTGACGGCATCAATCAATCGTGGGTGGAATGACCTTCGAGGTGTCGGCACCATCAAAGAGCCTGTTCCCGGCTCCAGTCAGCCGCAGCAGACCAGGGAGGGGGTGACTGGGTTCGTGGGCTCTCCACGCTTACTTTTCTACCCATCTGTGGCGTTTGTCGCCCTAGTCAATATTCAACACACGCGCTAAGTAGGTGTTTTATATATCTATTCAGGCAGCCTTCCGAACAATCTTGCACCAGGAATATTCGGTGAAGGATCGAACCAATACTGCTCAATTAGAAGTAGAAAAGTTTCTAAATCAATCCGTCCAAGTGGTTTGCCCAACATCTCCAACATGGTGTTCAGATTGGTCTCAACCCAGTCACTAGGGTGCCCATAAGCCTCTGCGTAGGCTGCAAGATCATCGGGAACCAACCATCCATCCTGATCCAAATCAAGACATGAGAAAAAGCCTCCAGCGGCCTGTCTAATGAATGCTCGCGCTTTGTCAGGAACCGCTTGAAAGTTGTTCACTACACGTTCATGGGCTTCTACAAACTCGTCTGGTTCTACCTGGCCGTCATTATTTAGATCCCTGTTGCTGTTCTCCTTTTGATAAGTGGCGTAAAGCAGTTTGAGCAGATTGGGGAATGGTCGTTTGTTGTTTCCCCAGCGAGCATCAATTGCATCAGCTACGGGAGCCAGGTCGTCCTCGAATACAAGTTGACCATCACTATTTTTATCGTAAAAACTAAA
This sequence comes from Synechococcus sp. KORDI-52, assembly GCF_000737595.1. Taxonomy (NCBI): domain Bacteria; kingdom Bacillati; phylum Cyanobacteriota; class Cyanophyceae; order Synechococcales; family Synechococcaceae; genus Synechococcus; species Synechococcus sp. KORDI-52. The sequence continues at coordinate 1,731,345 of NZ_CP006271.1, forward strand.
AAGGTTTCTGTAGCGCCGTTTGAGCTCTGGGTGCATATGAGCGCAAGGGGCGAAGGATTTTTCCATGTGTAGCCAATCTCTTCGCAAGTGGCACAATGCATGTGTGGCATTTGTTGTGGCCTGAAGAGATAACACTCAACGCTCAACGCGCTCTGAGCCATGCATGTGTGCATCTGCGAGCAGCCCTGCGACTCTCTTGACGCAGCTTGCGTCTCTGATCTAGCGGTCTCTCAGGCGGGCCTGGACGGCCCGCTGTCGAGTCCTTAGAGAACAGGAGTTGTATGCCCAGATTCAGGTGGTTTGTTGCCGGAGCTTTCCAGAATCCTGGGACCAGTCGCTGAGATCCATTGCGGCGCAGGGCCTCTCGGTGCATGTTTTTGTGTTCATCGGTACGTCGCAAATCACCCTCTTAAACTGATGAGTCGGGAACTGTTCCCAAGGCAAACTGGGCTTACAACGTGGGCTTAGAGGATCAGCCAAACCCATCGCAAACACTAGGCTCTCAGTCGATGCTCTCGTTCAGCAAATATCAGGGACTTGGCAACGATTTCCTGATCGTTGAAGGCCGGCAGGGACAACTGCCTCATGCCATCAGTGATCCCGATCCAGCCTGGGTGCAGCGCATCTGTGATCGGCGCTTCGGCGTTGGCGGCGATGGCCTGATCCTGGCGCTGCCTCCTCAGGCGGATGGGGACCTGCGGATGCGGATTCTCAATGCCGACGGCAGTGAAGCCGAGATGTGTGGCAACGGCATTCGCTGCCTGGCCCGCTACCTCGCCGATACCGATGGTGATGCCCCCGGCAGCAGCTGGGACATCGAAACTCTGGCGGGAATAATCCGCCCGGAACTGATGGCCGATGGCCAGTTGCGGGTGGATATGGGCCCGCCCTTCCTCACCTCCGAGGGCATCCCCACAAGTCTGATGCCCGAAGACGGAGTGCCGCAGGGGGTGTTGCTCCTGGAGGGAGAGCAACTGAAGGTGGCGGCCGTTGGCATGGGTAATCCCCATGTGGTGGTGCCCGTGGACGACCTCGCCAGCATTCCCTTTGATGCCTGGGGTGCTGCCCTGGAGGTGCATCCGGCTTTCCCGGCCAAGACCAACGTTCATTTCCTCCAAGTGCACAGCCGTGAGCGGCTGGAGATCCGGGTCTGGGAACGGGGTGCAGGCCCGACCCTGGCCTGCGGCACCGGTGCCTGCGCCACCCTGGTGGCAGCGGTGTTGCTGGGCCTCGCCGATGACTGCGCCGAGGTGGTTCTGCCCGGCGGCCCGCTGATGATTGAGTGGCGCGATCGCAACGGTTCCGTGCTGATGACGGGGCCCGCTGAAGCGGTGTTTGACGGGGTTCTGACACCCGATTTGGTGCCGGCAGATTCGACGACGGCGTCGATCAGCGCTGCCCCTGCCTCTCCACCTGCGGCGACGGCCGCGGCCGAATTCGATTGCTCCAAGGATTGCGCTGACCAGTGTCAGCGCCCTGACCACTGCCTCCGCGATGAAGCGCAGCAGAAGGTGCAGGCCTTCCTCAGCAACACATCCCTCGACTCGATGCTCAATCTCGCCAGTGAGTCCCTGGAGCAGCGCACCAAAGCGCGGTTTGAGCGTGGAACGCCCTGAGCTCTACCTGGATGCTGCTGCCACGACACCGCCCCTGCCGCAGGTGATCGCGGTGATGCAGCAGGTGCAGCAAACGGCCTGGGCCAACCCCAGCAGCCTCCATGGAGCAGGGTTGGCAGCAGCGGAGGCCCTCGAGCGGGCGCGCTGGCGCATCGCCGAGCGTTTCTTTGTCAGCCCTGACCAGTTGATCGTCACATCAGGAGCGACGGAATCCGTTCACCTTGCCCTGCTCGGCAGTGCCGCCGGTCTTGTCCCGGGCCGGTTGGTGATCTCTGCGGTGGAGCATCCAGCGGTGGTCGCTGCGGCGGACCGACTGGAGGCCTTGGGCTGGAGCATTGCTGAATGGCCCGTTGATGGCCAGGGCGTTGTGAGGCTGGACCAACTCGATCGGCTGTTGTCTGCTCCCACCCGGCTGGTCTCCCTGATTGCCGCCCAGGGCGAGGTGGGTGCACTGCAACCCGTAAGCAAGATCGCTGAGGCCTGCCGGGAGCGCGGCATCGTCATCCACAGCGATGCCACTCAGCTTGTGCCCCAGGGTTGCTTCGCCTTCGAGCGACTCGGGGTTGATCTGCTGACCCTCTCAGCCCACAAGTTCCGCGGCCCCAGGGGGGTGGGCCTGCTGATTCGGGCCCCGGGTGTGGAACTTTCACCACTCCAGGGCGGTGGCGGCCAGGAACACGGCCTGCGTTCCGGCACCGAACCCGTTGCGTTGGTCAGTGGCATGGCCGAAGCCCTGATGGCCCTTCCCAGCTTTGACCCCGTCAGCCAGCCCGTTCCACCGGGCAGCTCGATCCAGATCCGTCGCCAACGGGATCAACTGCTCGAACGTCTGCTGGAGCTATCCCAGCTTCAGCTCTGCGGTCCTCCCCCGGATCAGCGTCTGCCCCATCACATCGCGCTGCTGGCTACCAGCGCTGATGGCCAGCCCCTGCCGGGACGCGATCTGGTGCGACGGCTGGCGGCGTCGGGGGTGGCCATCAGCAGTGGCAGTGCCTGCAGCAGTGGCAACAGTGCCGACAGTGCTGTGCTCATGGCCATGGGCGTTCCTGGGCCTGAACGGCAGTCGGGCCTGCGGCTGACCCTTGGCCCCTGGCTGTCGGATCAGGATCTCGATGCCGTCTCCGGCCGCTTTGAATCCGTACTCGAGACATTTCCCTGACATGCTTTGGCCATGACTCAATCCGACGCTCCCTGTCTCGCCCTCCCCGCGGATCTGCTCGCGGCCGAGCAAGCCTTGCTGCAAGCCGCCCTGGCGGCCGTTGGATCCGGCGACGGTCAACGCTGGGCTGCAAGCCTCCGTTTTGAGGGCCTTCGCCTGCTTCCGGTGGCGGTGCGTCTGGCGCGTGCACTGATCGCTGCCGGTCAGGATCTGTTGATGGTTTGGCCCGATGCCGGTGCTGCTGCCCTGGCCCGGCGCGATGCGGAAGACCTCAAAGAGGTGATCCTTGATTTCAATCAGCTCAAACGTGCGGTGAACGACGCCCCCGACACCCGTCTGCTGCTTGCGGTGAACCCCTCCCCTGCTGATTACGAGGAGTTCCAGGCGTTGTGTGAAAACCACGCCGGAGTGGTTTTGATGCTGAATGGGCGTCTAGAAGACGCTGCCGTCGGCATCGGCAGTGTGGCCCGGGAGCGTCGAAAGGGTTTCGTGGCCAGCTGGCAGCAGGCCTACTGGCTTCAGCCCCTGGAGGGAGGTGCGTTGATGCGCTGCTTCCCCGATGACTGGCGTCTCTATCGCCAGGATCCCGATGGTTACCGGCAACTTGAGGTGCTTGCCGAGCGGCCAGACCCGGACACCACGGCAGCTTTGCTGGCTGGTGAAGATCCCGACAGCATCAAACAACAGCTGTCCGGTGTGGACCGCTTCCTTGATGGTCTGCGCAACTGAGTCGCAGATGGCTTGATCCACGTTCAGACACTCTTTAAGGTTCGTGCTCAGGCTCCTCACCGATGCTGCTCAACAGGCTGCGATCCCTTTCTGTCATCGATGCAGTGGCTGGTGTTGTCGCCCTCGCTGCCCTGGGTGGGGTGATCTGGTCACCCAAGCTCTCGAATGCGGTCGCGAAAGCCACGGGAGCCGTCAAGCCCGTGCAGGTCAGCGTTGATGTTCGACATCTTTACAGCGCTGATCCCGAGGAACTGTTCAATGCGGCCAGAGAGGAAGCGGCGCTCAATATCGTGATTCGCAACCAACCGGCCGGCCGGTTGACTCTCATTTCTGTCGATGACCTCACCAATCCTCTGATGGCCGTACAGCCCGATGGTTCGGTGGTGACAGCCGATGTCCCAAGCACCCACCTTCCCCGCCATGCCCGATTTGTGATGGAGGCGAATGCGGAAATCAAATCCTCTGGTGTTGTGATCGGCGGCACCAAGCTAAAGGTGGGCGTACCCGTGGAGTTGGAAGGTCGTCTCTATCGCCTCAATGGGGTCGTGAGTGGAGTGACCCCCCTGTGATTCGTTCCGCCCTGCTCAGCCTGTTGGTGCTGGCTCCACAAATGCCCGCCAGGGCAGATCCTCCGCTGTTGTCTCCGCCTCCTGTGGTTCAGCGTCAGGGACAGGCGTTGCTCGGCGGCGGAGCTCTATGCCCGGCGTTGCAATCAGCTCTGGAATCAGCCGTGGGCCCAGAAAAGCACGTCTGGAGCGTCAGCGTGCTTGATCAACGTGGTCGGTTGCTGGCGGATCTGAACGGGGGGATTCCCAGGGTTCCGGCTTCGAATCAGAAACTGGTCAGCACGGCGTTTGCCCTGGATCGCCTAGGCCCTGACTTCAAGCTGAAGACACAGCTCCTGCGTCACGCCGATGGGACGTTGGAAATTGTGGGTGAAGGGGATCCCGACCTCAGCATTGCTGAGATACAGAAGTTCGCCATGGTTGCTCTCGGCCAGGGGGGCTCCCGCAACCCGGCCAGCCCTTCATCAACACCTGTTCAGCTGATGGTGCGGGAGGAACCGCGTCAGCGCTGGTGGCCCGCTGACTGGGACCCAGCGGACCGGTCTTACGCCTACGGCGCACCGATCACCCGCCTGGCTCTCACCAGCAATGCTTTGCATATGGCGGTCATGAATCCAGCGGCACGGCTGCAACGGATTTTGGATTCCACGATTCGCCAGCAGGGCGGCCAGATCCGACTGCAGATGGTGGATCAGCAGACTCGAGAAGCGGCACTGGAGCGGAGTGGTGCGCCGATGGTGGTGCTGCACCGCGAAGAGTCCGCGCCGATGCACGCTCTGCTCAGCCTGGCCAACACCGAGAGTCACAACTTCACCGCTGAGGTGCTGATGCGAGAGGCAGCGGATGCCTGGGATGTGAACCGTGCGGCGCTGTCCACCACCCGTTGGATGCAGGCCCAGGGAATACCCATGAAGGGGCTGAGGGTGCGTGACGGCAGCGGACTCTCGAGGGGTAACCGTCTCACCAGTCGTTCCCTTTCTGTTCTGCTGTGGCGTATGGCACAACATCCTCTGGCGGCCTACTACCAGGCCTCGATGGCGATTGCCGGTCAGAGGGGAACACTGCGCAACTTTCTCCGCGGCACCTCTGTTCAGGGTCGCTTCTGGGGCAAGACAGGAACCCTGACCGGGGTGCGTTCGATCTCTGGAATTCTCGCCACACCCCATGGTCCCCGCTACGTGAGCATGATCTCCAATGGCGCCTACGCGCCCAAACGGGTGATGGGTCAGATTCTGCTGGCAAGCCAGGGTGTCAGCCGTTGCCCCTCATGGAACGCAGGCGGGACGCCGCACGGTGGGCCCGGCTGATGGGCACCGTCTTGGAATCGTCCCCTCCACTGGATGCAGGGGACGCTGATCGGATCGTCTGAATTTTGGACAGTTCCTGCCGGCCGGCCATTACCACCTGAGCCATTTCCTTCAAACGCACTTCCAGCTCACCCAGCGTCTGTTCTGCATAACGGTTGGCGCCGTCCTGAACGCCAGCAGCTTCTTGACGACTGCGTTGAATGAGCGACTCGCATTGCTGCTGAGTCTGCTGACGGAACTGCAGTGCATCGTTGTGGATCCGCTCGGCCTCGTCGCGGCCCTCCTTCTGTAGCCGAAGGGCCTCCAGGCGAATGGTCTCAAGATCCTGCAAGGCCTGCTGACGGTTGGCTTCATGCTGATCAGCATGTTGACGTTTCAGCTCAACAGCCGTTTTCTCAATCTGCTGGATCTGCTGTTGAGCCTGTTGGCGGGTGGCTTCGAGTCGCTCGGCGTGCTGACGCTTCAGCTCAATCGCTTCCTGATCCAGTTGCTGGCGACGCTCGAGGGCTTCCTGCTCCAGCTCCTGGCGACGGGCAGCGAACTGTTGCTCCAACTGCGCAAGCTTGCTCTGCATCTCCTGCTCCAACTTGGCACCCTGCTGTCGCGTGGTCTGCAGGAGTTGCTCACACTGCTGGCGGGTCTGATCACGCAACTCATTCACCTGCCGCTCCGCCTCCTGACGAATGGCAGCGTTGTTCACCAGCTGTTCGCGCTGGCGCTGCGCCTGCTGAACAATGTCATCGGCACTTTTGCGGGCGGTGTTGATGAACTCATCACGCCGATCAATCAATTTCACGGCCCGCTCCAGTTCCTGGGGCAAAGCATCCCGAACGGCATCAAGAAGCTCGACGGCATCGGTTTCGTTCACCAGCCGTCCACCGGTGAACGGCAGTCGACTGCCCTCGAGCACAACCTCCTCCAGCTGATCGAGTTGATCGAGAACGGTGAACCGGACGTCGTTCATCTCAGCTGGCGGAGAAAGCTGAATTAAAGAGCCTGTTGAGGTCCTTCGCCACCTCTGGCGGCACCATATGGTCGATCGATCCACCGAAACGGGCCACTTCCTTCACAACAGAGCTGCTGAGAAAGCTGTGGCGCGCCGTGGTGGCCATAAACACCGTCTCCAGATCCTCCGCTAAGGAGCGGTTGGTGTGGGCGATCTGCAGTTCGTATTCGAAGTCACTCATCGCTCGCAGGCCCCTCAGGATCAGGTCGGCGCGATGGGTGACGGCACAGTTGACGGTGAGGCCATCGAAACTGATCACCTCAACGCCGGAGAGATGGCGCGTCGCGGTGCGGATCTGTTCGATCCGTGCTTCGACGCTGAACGCAGGCCGCTTGCTCGGATTGCTGAGCACCGCAACGACCACCTCACCAAACAGGCTCACGGCCCGCTCGATCAGGTCCATATGACCATTGGTGAGAGGGTCGAAACTGCCGGGGTAGAGAGCCCGCATCGGGAATCAGCGATGGGCGGATCCTATGCAGCGGATCGCTGTTTAGATTTCAGCCAACGCATCCGTGCCATGAGCCTCGACGTCGACGCCAAGAAGGTCCTGCTTCGCAAGATCCCCCACGGACTCTTCATCTGCGGCGTGCGCAACGGCGATGAGGTGAACGGTTTCACGGCCAGCTGGGTGACCCAGGGATCGTTCGAACCGCCGTTGGTGGTGATGGGCGTTCGGGCTGACAGCAGCAGTCACGCCATCATCGAGGCCACCGGCAGTTTCTCCCTCAACGTGCTGCGGGCCGATCAGAAAGATCTGGCAGCCGTGTTTTTCAAGCCCCAGAAGGCGCTCGGTGGTCGCTTTGAAGCAGCACCCTTCGAGGAAGGTGAACTTGGTCTTCCCCTGCTCACCGATGCCGTCGGTGGTGTGGAGTGCGAGCTCGTGGGTTCGATCAAGCACGGTGACCACACCGTCTTTGTGGGAGAAGTGAAAACGGCGCGTCTGATCGCCGATGGCGAGGCTCTTAACCTGGCCAGCACTGGCTGGAACTACGGCGGCTGAGCTGTCCTGGTGGATGCCGCCTCCAGTGCACCGCTGCTGACGCAGCCCGAGCGTCTTGAATGCCGCCTGAAGGAGATCCCTGCTGAGCCGGGTTGCTATCTGATGCGGGACGGCGACGACCGGATCCTCTACGTCGGCAAATCGAAGGCTTTGCGCAGCCGCGTGCGCAGCTATTTCCGCAGCCGCCACGATCTGTCGCCAAGGATCCGGCTGATGACCCGCCAGGTCTGTGAGATCGAATTCATCGTCACCGACAGCGAGGCGGAGGCCCTCGTTCTCGAATCCAACCTGATCAAAAACCATCAGCCGCACTTCAACGTGTTGCTGAAAGACGACAAGAAATATCCCTACCTCTGCATTACCTGGAGTGAGGCCTACCCACGGATTTTCATCACCCGTCGCCGTCGCTTCCGCAGCCCTCTCGATCGCTTTTACGGTCCTTATGTCGATGTCGGCCTGCTGCGCCGCACCCTGTTCCTGGTGAAGAGGGTGTTCCCGCTTCGGCAACGGCCACGACCGATGTACCCCGATCGCACGTGCCTCAACTACAGCATTGGGCGCTGTCCGGGGGTCTGCCAGGAAAAAATCAGCTCAGAGGACTATCACCGCACACTGCGCAAGGTGGCGATGGTGTTCCAGGGACGCAGTGATGAACTGCAGCAGCTGCTTCAGGAGCAAATGGAGCGGTATGCCGAGCGGATGGACTACGAATCCGCGGCCCGGGTTCGTGATCAACTTCAGGGGCTGGATCAGCTCACCGCCGACCAGAAGATGAGTTTGCCGGACTCCTCCGTGAGTCGGGATGTGCTGGCCCTTGCCTTCGATGAACGCTTGGCGGCCGTGCAGCTGTTTCAGATGCGCGCTGGGAAGTTGGTGGGACGTCTCGGCTACACCGCCGACGCTTCAGGCCTGGAACCGGGACTGATTCTGCAACGGGTGATCGAAGAGCACTACAGCCAGGTGGACTCCGTTGAGGTGCCCCCCCAGCTGTTGGTGCAGCACGCTCTGCCCCAGCAGACATTGATGGAGGAATGGCTCTCGGAACAGCGGGAGCGCCGGGTTCAGATCCACTGCCCGCAGCGCCAGCAGAAGGCTGACCTGATTGAACTGGTGCAGCGCAATGCGGAGTTTGAGTTGCTCCGCGCCAAGCAGGGTCAGGAGAAGCAGTCGTTGGCCACGGAGGATCTGGCCCAACTGCTGGAGTTGCCGACCCCGCCGCGGCGGATCGAGGGGTACGACATCAGCCACATCCAGGGCAGTGATGCGGTGGCCTCCCAGGTGGTGTTCATCGACGGACTGCCCGCCAAGCAGCACTACCGCAAGTACAAGATCCGCAGCAGCAGCATCCGCGCCGGCCACAGCGACGACTTCATGGCGATGGCGGAGATCATGCGCCGCCGTTTTCGGCGCTGGGCCCGAGCCAAGGCGGAGGGGGTGGATGTGGGTGCCCTGCGTCACAAAGGCGGCAGTGCCTTGCAGACCGACGGCCTCAATGACTGGCCTGATGTGGTGATGATTGACGGCGGTAAAGGCCAGCTTTCGGCAGTGATGGAGGCCCTGCGGGAGTTGGATCTTCACGAGGATCTCAACGTGTGCTCCCTTGCCAAGCAGCGTGAAGAGGTGTTTCTCCCCGGCGAAAGCCAGCCGCTGGAGAGTGAACCGGATCAGCTCGGGGTTGTGCTTCTTCGCCGCCTGCGGGACGAAGCCCACCGTTTCGCCGTCAGCTTCCACCGCCAGCAACGGGGTGAACGGATGAAGCGTTCACGCCTCTCGGACATCCCCGGGGTTGGGCCCAAGCGGGTCAAGGATCTCTTGGCTCACTTCCATTCGATTGATGCCATCCAACTGGCATCGGTTGAGACCTTGTCGAAGGCCCCTGGGGTGGGCCCGGCGCTGGCACGCGACATCCACGATTTCTTTCATCCTTCCGACGATGGCAGCGACGCTGATGCCAGGACTGCTTTAGAAGAGCAGCCTCAGGGACTCTCCGCATGATTCGTCATCTCTGCATGGCTCTGGCAGGAGTGCTTCTTTTCGCCACTCCGGTCTGGGCGTCTCCCGGCCTGTGCACGGGGCCCGTGTGTGCCGATGGCATCACCCGCAGCGCCAAGAACCACTGGCAGTTGGTGTTGCGGCTCAATGACCAGCAGGGCCATCGCGAAAAAGTGGTGATGAATTGCCGTGCTGGCCAGCTAAGCCCCATGGCAGGACCCGTCGATCGCGCCTATGCCACAGCGCTTGGCCGTCGTGCCTGCCGTCTTGCTGGGGAGGGCAGCTGACGGTGGATCTCAGTCTTGTTTTTCCCCATCAGTTGTTTGAGCAGCATCCTGCGCTTCGGCCGGGGCGGGTCGTGGCCCTGATCGAGGATCCGCTGCTGTTCGGTTGCGATCCCCGCTGGCCGATCCAGGTGCATCGGCAGCGACTGCTTTTGCATCGGGCCTCGATGAATGCCTACGCCGAGATGCTTCAGGCCAGGGGCTTTACCGTGTTGCGGGTGCTGCAGGGGCAGGCGGCCAGCACGGCTGAGATCCTCGGTGATCTGCTCGAGCAGGGCTACCGGGCCTTTCATCTGGCGGATCCGGTGGACGATGTTCTGACCCGGCGGATCTCCGCCTTCGCGTCACGCCATGGCTGTGGTCTGGAGATCGTCGCCACCCCGATGCTGCTTACCCCAGATGCCGTCATCGAGGACCATTTCGGTTCCGGCAAGAAGCCCCTAATGGGTCGCTTCTACGAGATGCAGCGCAAGCGACTGGACCTGCTGATCGATCTTGATGGTGGTCCTGTCGGTGGCCGCTGGAGTTTCGATGCCGACAACCGCAAGAAGCTCCCCAAGGGAATCCTGGTTCCAGAGCCCCCTGCCGAACGCTCGAGCGGCTCGGTTGCCCTCGTTGAGGCTGCACGGCAGCAGCTGATCGGGGAGGGTGTGGCCGGCATCGGCAGCTGGGACGGGTTCCATTACCCCGTCACCCATGGCGATGCAGCCCGTTGGTTGGATCAATTCCTCGAACAACGCCTGCGCCAGTTCGGGGCTTACGAAGATGCGATCAGCGCCCAGCACCAGGTGATGTGGCACAGCGTGCTCACGCCGATGCTCAACATCGGTCTGCTCACGCCGCAGCAGGTGCTGGATCGAACGCTGGAGCGGGCTGAAGCCGGTGACATCCCCTTCAATTCACTGGAGGGCTTTCTGCGTCAGATCGTCGGCTGGCGGGAGTTCATGGCGGCGATGTACCGACGCCATGGGGTGGAGATGCGCAAGGGCAATTTCTGGGGCTTCGACGATCGGCCGATCCCTTCCGCCTTCTACACCGCATCCACTGGTCTGGCCCCGATTGATGACGCCATCCGTCATGCCCTTGAGACCGGGTATTGCCATCACATCGAACGCCTGATGTTGCTGGGCAATGTGATGCTCCTCTGCGGATTCCATCCAACCCGGATCTACACCTGGTTCATGGAGCTGTTCGTGGATGCCTACGACTGGGTGATGGTGCCCAACGTCTACGGCATGAGTCAGTTCGCTGATGGTGGCATCTTCACCACCAAGCCCTATCTCTCCGGCTCGAACTACGTGCGCAAGATGTCGGATTACCGCAAAGGTGAGTGGTGTGACACCTGGGATGGCCTGTTCTGGACGTTCATCCATCGCCATCAGGACTTCTTCCGGCGCCAATACCGCCTCGCGATGATGGCCCGCAACCTGGATCGCATGGCTCCCGACGTTCTGTTGGCCCATCAGCGCCGGGCCAGCGATTTTCTTGACGCGCTCACCTGAGCCCTGCGTAAGGTCGCTCCAGATCAGTCGTGTTGATGACGTTTTCGCCCGAGGCCTACCTCTGGTTCAAGACCCTGCACATCGTTGGGGTTGTGGTGTGGTTTGCGGGCCTGTTCTATCTGGTGCGCCTGTTCATTTATCACGTTGAAACCGAGGAACTGGCGCCGGAACTGCAGCAGCCGTTCCGCGATCAGTACACCTTGATGGAGAAACGCCTCGCCAACATCATCACCACGCCGGGAATGGCTGTGGCGGTGTCGATGGCCATCGGGTTGCTGTTGGCTCAGCCCTCCTGGCTTCAGCAGGGCTGGATGCACGCCAAGCTGGGTTTCGTGGCGGCCCTGCTGGCTTATCACGTCTTCTGTTACCGGCTGATGGGCCAACTCCAAGCCGGCACCTGTGCCTGGTCGGGCAAGCAGCTGCGCGCTCTGAATGAGCTGCCCACGCTGCTGCTGGTGATCGTGGTGATGCTGGTGGTGTTCAAAACGCAGTTCCCTACCAGCGCAGCGACCTGGTTCATTGTCGCCCTGGTGGTGTTCATGGCCGCATCAATTCAGTTCTATGCCCGCTGGCGCCGCCTGCGGGCCGAAGCCTCCGCCAAAGCCTGAGATGACGGCTGAGATGCCCCACCCCCTCCAAGCTGTTCTCGAACAAGTGGGGCCGTCGAGCTGTCCCACGACGTATAACTTTCACTGCCACACCGTTTGCAGTGACGGCAGCCTCGAACCGATCGAGCTCATCCAGCAGGCCACCGAGCGGGGGCTCAAGCACCTGGCGGTGACGGATCACCACAGCAGCCATGCCCACCGTGAGATCCAGGGCTGGCTGGATCAGCGGCGTGCCAGTGGTGTTGAGGTGCCCACGGTCTGGAGCGGCATGGAAATCAGTGCACTGCTGAAGGGGTGCCTCGTTCATGTGCTCGCCCTTGGCTTCGAGCTCAACCACCCTGCGCTCCAGCCCTACAACCGTGGTGATGCCGTCGTCGGTGAATCGCTAAGGGCTGAGGCGGTGGTTAAAGCCATCCATGACGCCGGTGGATTGGCAGTGTTGGCCCATCCCGCCCGTTACCGCCTTGGCCATGACGTGCTGATCGATGAGGCGGCCCGGCTTGGTTTCGATGGCGGTGAAGCCTGGTACGACTACGACATGCAACCAACCTGGTCCGCCAGCCCGTTGATCTGCGAGGCCATCGATCGTCAGCTGAGCAACCTTGGCCTTTTGCGTACGTGTGGCACCGATACCCATGGAATTGACCTTTGCGGCCGCTAAGTTCATTCCATCTCAGTTCCGGTCGACATGGGCTTCTTGGATCGTCTGCTGAAAAAGGATTCCGCAGATTCCGACTCCACGATTCAGCCGCGCAAGCCAGCGAAGGAGAAGCCAGCCGAGTTCTTCCTTGATGCTGATGCTTCCTCTTCCCTGGGGGATGTGAATTACATGCGCGAGTCGAAGACGATTCGCCGCACCTTCCCCGGCACGGCCGCAAGCCCCGGAACGAAGGAACAGATCATGGAGGTGGCTGCCGAAACCGAGAAGCTTGAAAAGAGGAGCGATGGCCTTGGTGGTGTGGTCAAGAAGGAAGAATCAATCACCCTCAACGCGGGCATCCCCACACCGGTGAAGAAAACCTTCGCTACGCAGGTGAGCACCGAAGAGATGAGCAAGCGCCTCAAGGGCACCGCCATCACCGGTGTGAACACGCCTGCTCCCGCAGATGCTGCTCCCGTCGGCCGCAAGGAACAGTTGAAGCCCAAGGAGGAACCGGTTGCCAAGGCGGGTTCCGCTGAGCCATCTTCCAAGCCTGGATCCATCGATCCATTCCGTCAGATGGTCCGAGATCTCAACAAATAAGGCTGCCCCGTTCAATCTGGGCTTCGCTGCTGTTCACCAGAGCTTGGAGGTGCTTCAGCTGGCGATCCGTCGCTGATATCCAGAGGCCTCGATTTGAGGCCTCTAGCAGCCTTTCGGCCATGTCCCGGAGCACCCAGGGGTTGCTCGCTTTCAGGAACTCCAGAATCCGCGAATCGCTCAGCCACTGGTCGCAGACCGCGCCGTAACACCAGTCGGGGACGCGATCGGTCGAAGCGTCGTAGGCAAAAAGGTAATCAAGGCTGGCCCCCATCTCGAAGGCACCCTTGTAGCCATGCTGCATCATTCCCTCGATCCAGCGGGGGTTCAGCATCCTGCTGCGCATCACCTTGTCCAGTTCCTTCTCCAGCCGGTGCAGGCGAGGCCGTTCTGGTCGGGAATGATCTCCAAACCACAGTTGCGGCCGTGCTCCTGACACCTCTTCCACCGCGGCACTGAGGCCCCCCTGGAACTGGTAGTAGTCGTCGGAATCGAGCAGGTCGTGCTCGCGGTTGTCCTGGTTGTGGAGCACCACCTGCACCCTGCCCAGGGCCTGCTCGAGGCCGGAACGATCGAGGCTGGGGGCAGCGCTGCCGTCATAGGACCATTGGCTCCAACTGAGAAAGGCCTGGCCCAGGTCTGCTCGGGAGTCCCAGGCGCCACTGTCGATCAGGGCTTGCAGTCCGGCTCCGTAGGCACCGGGGGCGGATCCATAAATCCGGCCCTGGGGCCCACCTTGACGGGTGAGCTCGGCCAGGGGATTCAGTTCGTCCGGTTCATCGAGGGCCGCAACCATCGACTGGGCCTGATGCACCCAGCCCACCAGTTGGGGAAAGGCATCGCGAAACAGCCCGGAGATGCGCAGCACCACATCCACCCGCGGTCGCCCCAGCAAGCGGGCTGGAATCACCTCCAAGTCCACCAACCTTCGGGTGGGGCCATCCCAGACCGGTCGAACACCGATCAGGGCTAGCAGCTGAGCGATGTCTTCTCCGCCATTGCGCATCGTGGCTGTTCCCCAGACCGACAAAGCCAGATGGCGCAGGGGTTCTCCCTGCTCCAGCAGATGCAGATCCAACAACTGCTCCGCCGAGCGTCGCCCCAGGTCCCAGGCGGCTTCCGTGGGCAAGCCCCGCAGATCGACGGAATAGAAATTTCGGCCGGTGGGCAGTACATCGGGGCGTCCGCGACTCGGTGCCCCTGAGGGCCCAGCAGCGATGCGCTGCCCCTGAATGCCCCGCAGGAATGCCTCTTCTTCGGCGGCGGCACAACCGTTCAAGCGGGGCCAGAGATCGTCGTGCAGGTTCTGCAGGCAGGGATCCTCCCGGCTCCAGGTCCGGAACGGTTCCGCCAGTCCGTCGGCTTGTTCCCCATGGATGATCCGCCTGATCAAGAGCAGGGCCTGCTGCTCCAGCCAGGCGCAACCATCCCCCACCCGTCGGCAGTCTTCGCCACTCAGCAACCTCAGACAGGCCTGATCCGCCTCCGAGAGCTTGTCGCCTTCGTCCTGCTGCCAGGGATCAAAGTCCAGACCTGCCTGCAGGGCCATGGCCTGCAGTAAACCGGGCTGCCCCTGCCGGGGGGGCCGGGCCAGGGCGATCAGCAGTTCATCGGCGGCTTCTGTCGACGGCGCGACGCCGAAGCGGTGAAGGCCTGTGCGGATCTGGGATTCCTTGAGTTCGCAGAGATAGGTCTCCGCCTGATCCAGACAGGTCTCCAGCAGCCCCGGTTGTCGGCGAATCTCCTCTTCGCTCGGGATTCCGGGCCAGTCGAGGGCCAACAAGCTGGCATGGACCGACTGTTCCAACACCTGGGCCCGCTTCCCTCCCAGCTGCCGCACCTCCACCAGCTCATCCAGCAGGCCCTCCAAGCGTTGCAGCGGTCCATGCAACCCTGCCCGCCCCAAAGGCGGTGTGAGGTGGTCCAGCACCACGGCATGACCACGTCGCTTGGCCTGAGATCCTTCGCCCGGGTCGTTGACGATGAAGGGGTACAGGTGGGGGATCGGGCCCAAGGCCAGCTCGGGGCCGCAGGCATCGCTCAACCCCACCGACTTGCCCGGCAGCCATTCGGCACTGCCGTGCTTGCCCACATGCAGCATCACCTGGGTCTGATGCACGCTGCGCAGCCAGAGGTATTGGGCCAGATACCGGTGCGGTGGCGGCAGATCCGGTGAGTGGAGATCGGCGATCTGATCGGCGTCGTAGCCGCGATCCGGCTGGATCAGCACCACCACATGACCGAAGCGCAGGCCGTGGATGGCAAACCCCTTGTTTGGATCCAGATCGCAGGCAGCTTCTGGAGGTCCCCACCGGGATTCGATTAAGCGTCGAGCCGGCTCCGGGACAGTTCTCCACCACGTCTGATACGCGGTGAGGGGCAGATGATCCAGGGCTGGGCGGTGCTGTCCCTCCGGGGCATTGGTGCGACCAGCCAACAGCTGTTGCATCAAGCCATCGCCTGAACCCGGCAAGGTCTCCGTGCCCAGGTCATGGCCGGCGTCCGCCAGCCAGCGGAGCATCCGCGCCGTGCTGTCCGGCGTATCCAGGCCAACGCCATTGGCCACGCGGCCATCGCGCACGGGATAGTTGGCCAGCACCATCGCGACGCGCCGCTCAGCGCATGGGGTCTTGCGGAGCTCCACCCAGCGGCGGCTGTGCTCGGCCAGCCAGGCGATCCCCCGTTGATCCGGCTCCAGGCAAGGAATGGCCGTCGCCAGAGATCCACTGGTTTGCCGATGGTCGCGAAAACCACAGGGCCGCGTCGTGATTCGGGCATCCAGCTCAGGCATCACCACCTGCAGCGACAGATCCATCGGATTCAGCCCCTGGCTGCTCTCCAACCACTGAGCTCGGCTGCGGCTGCTGCTGAGCAGTTGCAACACCGGTCGATCGAGCCGATCCCAGAGGGGGCTGCCCAGGCCGGCCTGTTCGGCCTGAACCGAGGCAAAAGACGTACCCGCAATCACCAGCTCAGCGTTTTGGTGCTGCAACAGGTCGTGAACGCCGGCCTGCACCGCTGGGTCTCTCAAGCTACTGACCCAGAGCAGACAGGGCCGCAGTTCCTCTCGCCGCAGGGCGGCCGTGAGGGCATCCGCCAGGGCCAGATCTCCGGCCTGAAACTGGGCCCGATACAGCACCACACCCACTGCAGCCCCCGCTTCATCGCGCCAATCCCAGGGCATCGGATCCGGGCAAGGCACCACCGCAACGCTGTCGGGCGATGGGTGGGTGCCCTCCAGCAGGGCCTCGAGGGCCTTCAGCAGCTGCCCCATGTTGTCGATGCCACCTTCCCGCAGCAGTGCCGACAGCTGATCGGCCAGTTCAGCACTGCAGGAGCCCAGCCCGTGCAGTTCATTGCACTGATCGGCGGTTCCGGCAAGAACGATCAGTTGCCGCTGCGTCCCTTCGCCGCACCAGCGCTGCAGTTGCTCCAGGCCGTAACTCCAGTGCCCACGGCTGCCGAGCAGCCGTACCATGATCAAGCGTGCGGCCTGAGCCGTGGTGTTGAGGTAGTGGTCCAGCTGGGCTGGGTGGTCCAGACAGCTGAGGGGCAATGCCCGGATCCGCTCGTTCCAGGCTGGGCAGTCCGCCAGGCAGGCGTCGAGGCAGCTGATGTCAGTGCCTGCACTGGTGAGGAACAGCACATCAGCGCTCGGCTGCTCGACGAGCACCACATCTTCCGGTGGGTCCAGACCCGGACAGGTGGCAAGGCGATGCATGGAACCATTCTCCGTGTTGCGGTGACCGGTGGTGAGAAGATTCAGCGATCGGATCCATCACGGTGATGCATCAGTTCCTGCCCTATGCCTGGTTCCAGGGCCAGTGCGTTCCCTTCGAGGAGGCCAGGATCTCCATCGCCACCCATGCGCTGCACTACGGCACCGGTGCCTTCGGCGGCATGCGCGCCATTCCCGATCCTCAGAACAGCAACACCATGCTGTTGTTCCGTGCTGATCGGCACGCCCGCCGGCTGAGCCAGAGCGCGCGATTGCTGCTCACGGATCTGAGTGAAGACACGATTCTCTCAGCCCTCACCGCGATGCTGCAGGCCAACAAGCCTGACCAGCCGATTTATCTGCGGCCCTTCGTTTACACCAGCGATCTGGGCATCGCCCCGCGCCTGCACAACATCGAGACCGACTTTCTGATCTACGGACTCCCCCTGGGGGATTACCTCTCCCCAGAGGGGGTGAGCTGCCGGATAAGCAGCTGGACCCGCCAGGAAGACCGCTCCCTGCCGCTGCGCGGCAAGATTTCTGGCGCCTATATCACCAGTTCCCTGGCCAAGACGGAAGCCGTACAGAGCGGTTTTGATGAAGCCCTGCTGTTGAACAGTCGCGGCAAGATCAGTGAAGCCAGCGGCATGAACCTGTTCCTGGTGCGTGATGGCCAGCTGATCACGCCTGGTGTTGATCAGGACATCCTCGAGGGCATCACCCGCGCCAGTGTGATTGATCTGGCCAAAGCGATGGACATCCCTGTGATTGAACGTCCGGTCGACAAAACCGAGTTGTTCATCGCCGATGAAGTGTTCCTCTCCGGTACGGCCGCCAAGGTGACGCCGATCCGTCAGATCGAATCGACGGTGCTGAATGCCAAGCGTCCTGTGATGGATGCCCTGAAGGCCAAGCTTGTGGCGATCACCGAAGGGCGAGACCCCGCCTATGAGCACTGGGTCACCCGCATTCCGCTTTCCTGAAGGAACAGCCTGAAGTTCATCCTGAGCTTTTCTTAAGATCGGTGCTTCCCCGAGGGTGCATGGATGGTGGTGACGCAGGCAGATCAGCAAGCCACCACCTCCGCATTCCTCGAGTACCTGCATGGCCCCGAGCGGCCTGTGCTCGTATTCGACGGCGCCACAGGCACCAGCCTCCAGGGTCTGGGGCTGACTGCAGATGATTTCGGTGGTCCTGATCTGGAGGGTTGCAACGAAAACCTGGCGGTCACCAAACCGGATGCGGTCAAGGCGGTGCATCGCCAGTTCCTCGAGGTGGGCTGCGATGTCATCGAGACCGACACCTTCGGCGCCGCATCGATCGTGCTGGCGGAATATGGCCTGGAAGACAAGGCCTTCGAGCTGAACAAGCGGGCAGCCGAGCTGGCTCGGGAAATGGCTGATGAATTCAGCACTCCTGAGAAGCCCCGTTTCGTGGCGGGCTCCATGGGGCCCACCACCAAGCTGCCCACGCTGGGCCACATCGATTTCGACACGATGCGGGATTCGTTCCGCGAGCAGGCTGAGGGGCTGATCGCCGGCAATGTCGACCTGTTCATCGTCGAAACCTGTCAGGACGTGTTGCAGATCAAGGCAGCGCTTCAGGGCATCGAAGAGGCCTTTGCCGCCACCGGTGAGCGGCGGGCTCTGATGGTGTCGGTGACGATGGAAACAACCGGCACCATGCTCGTCGGCACGGACATCGCTGCCGTGGTGTCGATCCTTGAGCCGTTCCCGATCGACATCCTCGGCCTCAACTGCGCCACCGGGCCCGAGCAGATGAAGGAGCACATTCGCTATCTCTCCGAGCATTCCCCCTTCACCGTCAGCTGCATTCCCAATGCCGGGCTGCCGGAAAACGTTGGTGGTGTGGCCCATTACCGCCTCACGCCGGTGGAGCTGAAGATGCAGCTCATGCACTTCGTTGAGGACCTCGGCGTGCAAGTAATCGGTGGCTGCTGCGGCACCACCCCCGCCCACATCGGCAGCCTGGCGGAACTGGCGCAGGAGCTGAAGCCAGCACAACGGCCCTCCCGCTGGGATCAGGCCAGCGCGGAGGATGTGCGGCCCAGCCTCAACTACGAGCCCGCCGCATCATCGATTTACGGTGTCACGCCTTACCACCAGGACAATTCCTTTCTGATCATTGGTGAGCGGCTCAATGCCAGCGGCAGCCGCAAGGTGCGTGAACTGCTGGCGGAGGAAGACTGGGACGGGCTGGTGTCCGTGGCCCGCGGCCAGGTGAAGGAAAATGCCCACGTGCTCGACGTCAACGTCGACTACGTCGGTCGTGATGGCGAGCGGGATATGCACGAGCTGGTGAGCCGTCTGGTCACCAACGTCAACCTGCCCCTGATGCTCGACTCCACCGAGTGGCAGAAGATGGAGGCGGGCCTCAAGGTGGCCGGAGGCAAATGCATCCTCAACTCCACGAACTACGAAGACGGTGACGAGCGCTTCTTCAAGGTTTTGGAGCTGGCCCGTCGCTACGGCGCCGCTGTGGTGGTCGGCACGATCGATGAAGACGGCATGGCCAGAACGGCGGAGAAGAAGTTCGCCATCGCCCAGCGGGCCTATCGCGATGCCCTGGAGTTCGGCATCCCGGCCCACGAGATCTTCTACGACCCCTTGGCCCTTCCCATCTCCACTGGTATCGAGGAAGACCGGCTGAATGGGCGCGCCACCGTGGATGCCATCCGGATGATCCGGAAGAACCTCCCCGGCGTGCACGTGGTGCTCGGGGTCAGCAATGTGAGTTTCGGCCTGTCACCGGCGGCCCGGATCACCCTCAATTCGGTGTTCCTCCATGACTGCTGTGAAGCCGGCATGGATTCGGCCATCGTCAGTCCCGCCAAGATTCTTCCGTTGATCAAGATCAGCGATGACCACCAGACGGTGTGTCGTGATCTGATCAACGACAACCGCCGTTTCGAGGACGGCATCTGCGTCTACGACCCGCTCACCGAACTCACCCAGCTGTTCGAGGGAGTCAGCACCAAGGAAGCGCGTGCTTCTGGTCCCTCGCTGGCGGATCTGCCGATTGAGGAACGTCTCAAGCAGCACATCATTGATGGGGAGCGCATCGGCCTGGAGCCATCCCTGGACGAGGCGCTACAGACCTATCCCCCTCTGCAGATCATCAACACCTTCCTCCTGGATGGCATGAAGGTGGTGGGTGAATTGTTCGGCAGCGGCCAGATGCAGCTCCCCTTCGTGCTGCAAAGCGCCGAGACGATGAAATCCGCCGTGGCTCACCTTGAGCCGCACATGGAAACAATCGAGGGTGAGAGCACGAGCAAGGGCAAGTTCCTGATCGCCACGGTGAAGGGCGATGTCCACGACATCGGAAAGAACCTGGTGGACATCATCCTCACCAACAACGGCTACGAGGTGATCAACCTGGGTATCAAGCAGAGCTGTGAAGCCATCGTTGAAGCCCAGCGTGAACATCAGGCCGATTGCATCGCCATGAGCGGTCTGCTGGTGAAATCCACGGCCTTCATGAAGGACAACCTCCAGGCCTTCAACGCTGCCGGGATCGATGTTCCTGTGATCCTCGGCGGTGCAGCGCTGACGCCACGCTTCGTGCAGAAGGACTGCCGCGAGGTCTACGACGGCAAGGTGATCTACGGCCGGGATGCCTTCGCTGATCTGCGCTTCATGGACGCGTTGATGGAGGCGAAGCGGAGCGATAACTGGACCAACACCAAGGGATTTCTGGCAGATGCTCCCGATGGGGTGAGCCTTGATGAAGAGTCGACAACCTCCGAGAACGCTGAAGAGACATCCGCCTCCGCGACGGATGGTCCAGCACCGGATCTGCCGCCGGTGAGCTCGGATCGTTCCGACGCCGTCCCCGCAGAAGCCGCACCGGTGCCCCCCTTCCTGGGCTCCGCTGTGATCACTGAGGCTGACATCGACATCGCTGAGGTCTTTCACTACCTCGACCGCAATGCTCTTTTTGCCGGCCAGTGGATGCTCCGCAAAACCAAGGAGCAGAGCCGGGACGACTACGAAGCGATGCTGGCGGAGAAAGCAGAGCCCGTATTGCAGGAGTGGATGCAGCGTTGCATCGATGAGTCGCTGTTGACCCCCCGGGCGGTGTACGGCTACTTCCATGCGGGACGCGATGGCAACAGCCTTCGGGTGTTCGATGCTGATGGCACGCGGGAACTCGGGCGTTTTGAACTGCCCCGTCAGCGGTCTGGCAAGCGCTACTGCATTGCCGACTTCTTCAACGATCTGGACCCTGATGGACGCCCCAGGGACGTGCTGCCGATGCAGGCCGTGACCATGGGCCAAAAGGCCTCTGTAGTGGCTCAGGAGTTGTTCAAGGGAGATCGCTACAGCGACTATCTGTACTTCCATGGCCTGGCGGTACAGATGGCCGAAGCGATGGCGGAATGGGTGCACGCACGCATTCGCGGCGAACTTGGCTTCGCTGATCCCGACGGCATGGCCCTGCGGGACGTGCTGGCGCAGCGTTATCGCGGTAGTCGCTACTCCTTCGGCTACCCCGCCTGCCCCAATGTGGCTGATTCCAGGCAACAGCTGGAATGGCTCGGCGCCGATCGGATCGGCCTCAGCATGGACGCGAGCGACCAGCTCGAACCGGAGCAGAGCACCACAGCATTGGTGGCTCTCCACTCCCAGGCGCGTTACTTCAGCGCCTGAACCCTCAGGGGCGTCCCATAGCCTGAGACGCCCTGTCTTTGCTCACCATGGCCATTGCCGGACCCGATGGTGTCGATGCCGCCATCAAAGCGGGTGTCGATCTCGATGGAAGTCCAATCCCTGAAGCGATGCTCGTGCTCTACAACCAGGTGATGGATCTGGAGAGTCAGCGCGCTCGCAGTGGTGTTCTGAAATCGATGCGCAACCGGGTGGTCAAGACCGGAGCCAAGCATTTCGACCAGGAAACGCTCAATCAGAAGCTCCAGGAGGCGGGATGGGACGGTCTCAAGGCCAAGGAGATCGCCTTCTTCTACGGATGATCCTCCGCTGACAGAGAAGCAGTTTCTGCCTGGCTCAGTCCTGGCAGAGCTTCTCCATCGTGTCGATCACCTCTTGCTGGAACGATTCCAGGGCACTGGACTCGCTCAGATCAAGGCCCTCGCCAGCGGCGTTCTGAGCCAGGTCCTGGAAATGAAAGGCTCCCTCTCCATTGGCAAGGAACTCGATCGCCGAGCTTTCGCCGCTCTCGCGAAACGCATCACAGAGCGCAAGAAACGCAGCGTCTTCAGTGAACTCCCAATCCATCGAGTGGACATGACTGAATGACCTTTAACCCGCTCCCCCAGGGGTTCGTCAACCGTCTGAAGTCAAAATGTGCCAGTCCTTGGGCAGACTCCCCCTTAATTGAGCCCTCAGATGTCCAGCAGCAGCCCCGAATTTCCGCCGGCCAGGAACGTTCTTGGCGACCCACTGCAGAGTTGCAGTTGTGAGCCGATGACAGGTTGGTATCGCAATGGTCTCTGTCAAACCGATCCATCGGATCTCGGCCAACACAGCATCTGTTGCGTGATGACTGAGCAATTTCTCAGTTACAGCAAGGCCCAGGGCAATGACCTGATCACCCCGATGCCCGCCTTTCAGTTCCCGGGCTTGAAACCAGGGGACCACTGGTGCGTCTGTGCACCACGCTGGAAGCAGGCTTACGAGGATGGCGTCGCACCACTGGTGCGCTTGGAGGCCACGGAAGACACGGCCCTGACCGTGGTGGGCCTTGAGCAGCTGAAGCAGCACGCTCACCAATCGATCGACTGACCGTCCCAGGCCAGAAAAGCCCCTGATTGTTCAGGGGTCTGCTGAAGCAACACCTCCACCAACTGCTGAGCGGCCCGTTCTGGAGAGAAAAGTTTGTCCGGTGCCACGAAGCTCTGGAACGGACGGGACAGGTCTGTGTCCGTCGTGCCGGGATGCAACAGGCTCACGGTGGCTAAGGGCCAGCGGCGGGCCCATTCAATGCTCAGGCAGCGCAGCAGCTGGTTCTGTGCCGCCTTTGCTGCTCTGTAGCCGTACCAGCCCCCGCTGCGGTTGTCGCCGATGCTGCCCACGCGAGCGCTGAGGCTGGCGAAATGGAACGGTTGATCCCGCTGCAGTAAAGGCTCGATCGCCTTGGCCAGCAGGATCGGAGCCATGGCATTGATGCCGAATTGCTGCTCCAATTGGGATCGCTCGACCTGTTGAAGACGTTTTTCCGGTTGAAGCCCTGGCCCGTGCAGGCGTCCGCTGCAGTTGAACACCAAACGCAGGGGGAGACCCTCCGCATGCAGGCTTGAGCTCAGTTGATCCAGATCACTGTCCTTCTCGATATCCAGCTGCAGTGTGGATTCAGGCGGTCCATGACGTCCGGCCGTCAGCACCTTCAGATCAGGGCAGGTGCGCTTCAGTTCTGTTGCCACAGCCGATCCGATCCCGCCGGGGCCAACCACCAGGGCCAAGCCAACCCAAGTGGTCGAGGCTGCTTCGACCATGTGATCTTGCAATGGAGTGAGGACCGTCTAGCGGAAATCGGGCATCATCGGCAGTGAGCCCCCGTACTACAGCTGGTGCCGAGTCACCGTCGTTTCTGGCCCCCAGCAGCTCTTGGTGCCCTGCTCATGGTCGGCTGGGTGATCTGGTCTGCTCGCCCTCTACCGCAACGGGTGGATGAGGAGCCCATCAGCCTCTTGAAACTCCTCGACAACGAAGCGTCCGGCAAGACTCAAGCATCACCCCGTTCATCGACGTCGCAACAGCCGCCCCATGTCGTGCCGAAGCTGCCACCGGCCGACGATGCAACTATCCCCTTGGCGATCCGTGTGGGTCTGATCAGCCAGAGCCCGGTAAGAACCTTCTCGCCTGGCCGTAACGTCCTCTGCCGAAACCAGGAGAACATGGAGATCCCCGCGCAGCAGCTGGGGAACACGATTGCCGAATCGAAACATAAGGAGATTCATTGCTCAGGTGGTCCTGTTCAGATCAACCAGCGGCGCTATTTGGGAGATGTATCGCTGTTCAGAGGTCAGCCAGACTGGCTTGCTGTGGTTTCACTTGATCTGGAGACCTATGTGGCTTCTGTGGTTGGTGCCGAAATGCCCAGCCAATGGCATCAGGAAGCCTTGAAGGCACAAGCCGTGGCAGCCCGGTCCTATGCCTTAGCGCATCTCGCGAGACCAGCCACGACGAGGTATCACCTGGGCGATACAACCCGCTGGCAAGTGTTCTCAGGAGAGTCAAGTGCCACCGAGGCCAGTCGATCCGCAACCTGGGAGACCCGCGGACTCATCCTCAGTTACAACGGCGGCATTGTGGAGAGTCTCTACGCGTCGAACGCACAAATCAGTGCTGAAGCCCATGGTCATCTCGGCGCCAGCATGAGTCAAACCGGTGCACAGCAGCTCGCCCGTCAGGGGCAACCTTTCAATGCAATTCTCAGTAGATACTACTCAGGAGCCTCGCTGGCACGGTTGAAATGGCATGACCAATGATCTGCTCCAAAAAGCGAAGGACGTCGCCACTGCAGCGCAGGCCAATGGATCCCTGGTACCGCTCGAAACCTCGCTCACACACCTGATAGGTCAGCAAGGTGCCCGCTTTGAACTGAGACATCTGCAGAGTGCAACCCCAAAACATCTGCAAGCGGAGGGACCCAAACCGAATCCATTCCTTCCCTGGGATCAACATCTCGAGGTGAAACGTATCGGGAATTCCCATGCAGTGATTCTCAACAAATACCCGGTTCAGTCCGCTCACATGCTGCTGATCACCAAAACCTGGCAACCTCAATCCGGTTGGTTGTCCATGGAGGATTGGAATGCCCTAGCTCTAGTCGATGCCATGACAACAGGTCTGTGGTTCTTCAACAGTGGGCCAGATGCAGGTGCCAGTCAGCCACACCGTCATCTGCAGTTGTTACCTCGAGCGCCAGGAGAACCGATCTGTGCCCGGCAGACTTGGTTTCAACGCTGCGCGGAGGGCATCACCTCGGTTGAGGATGAACCTCTCTTACGGAGCAGTCGCGTTGTCAAGTTGGCGTCGAGCCTGACCGGTGAAAAACTCCATCAAGTCTATTTGACTCTTGCTGAAGAGCTTGAGCTGGGTACACCGGAGCAGAACGATCGTCCACAGGGGGCTTACAACCTCTTGATGTCGAGGGATTGGATGGCCCTCATTCGACGAAGAAGGGAAGGCATACACGGCTTCAACGTCAATGCACTGGGCTTCGCGGGTTCCTTACTGAGTACGGATGCATCAGATCGTGCATGGATCGAGCGCAAGGGACCAGAGGCTCTGCTCCACGCAGTTGCTGACGCTGTTGGTTAATCGCGAAACCAGGCTCAAGCCCTGGCTTTCTCAAGTTGGCCGATGATGAAGTTCCGGTACTCGGAAGCGAGATCATGAAATCCCTGTTCGATTAAGCCGGCAATCACATCGATCGCGTCGTTTTCACATTCCGGAATCAGCATGATTCCACGTTTTCGACCCAAAATCATGTCCTGAATGATCGGTTGCATTCGTCTTGGCTTGCCTGAAGGTTCCTCAAGTACGTCTTGGGCTGGGATAAAACGTGCTCGGTGCTGATCATCGGAATTGATCTGTGCAATGAAGCAATACTGACTTCCATTAACTTCAACCAAGCCCCTGAATTCAGAGAGCTGTGCAGTGGCGTCGACACAACAGTAGTTGTTGCTTTGAGACGGAGATTCACCATTGAATCCACGAATTCTGGTGATGTCTACGTCGGTTTCGAACGACTCTCGAGCCAAGCGGATCACCAAGGATTCACAGAAAGCTTGCTTATTCAAAACATGCATGACTCAAACGCCACTTCAACCCATTCCAATACCTCTCGTTGTAGTGATCGGTACCGCTTCTGAAAGGGCACGAACAGTGCAGTGGCATCACGGATGTCAAAGACAGGCTTGGGCTGCCAGAGCTGGGAATGCCTCCGCAAGCATCCCGTGAACAAGGCCTGTCAGACGCGACGGAACCGACAGGTCCAGGACAACCTTTATTTGGTGAAACCCATTGCTCTGCATTACGCCCAACAGACGGGCCACGACCGCGATGACCTTCTCCAAGTGGGGTGCCTTGGACTGATCAAGGCCTCAAATCGCTTCCAGCCTCAGCGAGGGACCACATTTAGCAGCTTCGCCGAACCGCACATCCGAGGCGCCATTCTTCACTTCCTTCGGGACGGAGTTGGTTTGATTCGCCTACCGCGGGCCGTAGAGGAGCAAGCCATGCGAATCAAGAATGGCAGTGAAGATGGCCTGAGTGCAGCAGATGCATTGGCTGTGCACCATTACAGAAACAAGCGCCAATGGGTCGAATTGAAGGATGACATCGTCGATGACCAGCAGGAAGGAATCGGTCTTGTCGAACGATCTGAAACTTGGATGCAGGTCAGGGCGATGATTCAGAACATCGAATCAGAGGAACGACATGCTCTTCAGATGGTTGTGATCGAGGGGTGAGTCTGAGGCAGACAGCACAACAGCTTGGTGTCTCGGCAATGACCGTTCAACGGCGGGTCAAACGTGGGCTCAGCAGCCTTGCCCGCAGTTTGAAGGAAGCTCAGGACTGACTCTGTGTGTCACGCTCCATCTGATCCTGAAGTGTTTTGATGGCGGCGTTCAAGGCGGCCAATTGACGTTCAGCACTGTCCCGCCAAAAACGAAGCATCGAGAGCTTTCGTTCCTGATGTTGGCGATGACGTGTTGCTTGATCGCCGGTGGTGCTGCAGCAGAAGGGAGGAAGCATGTCAGCAAAAGAAATCTCTATGATCCTGACGGATTTTCAAGCGTGATGCGACCCGGCAAACGCTTGGCTGTGGGTGAAGGTGGAACTACGGTGTGGGCCCACGACAGTTCCACAGTGGTGTTGACGTCCAAACGCACACCACAACGCCCAGTCGCATGAGTATCAGGCGAGTCTCAGCATTGGTCTTGACATGCGTCTCGCTGGCGGGGGGCGAGCTTCTTCTTCAAGGGTCTGCAGAGGCGTACGTCGCCTTGATGGCGGGGCAACGCGCTCGTCCTCTCAACGGAACCTTCAACAACGTTCCGGTCTTGCATTCCAACCAGCCGGAGATTGTCACCGGGCCAGGAATTCTGGTGAACACAGCCCCAGGTTCAGCCATCGCTGCCGAGTCCAACAGGCCACTTCGCAATGCCGCTTACACCTTCAACGGCGAGTTCGGCGTTCACATGCACCACAAGTATTACCCCCAGGATCAGGCCAAGCTGGGGGGACGTCGATCCAGGGGGTTGATGACCCTGGCGCTGATTGCTACGAATCCTGGATCACAGCCGATCACACTTGAATTCGACCGTGGGTCAGTCAAGAACAGCTTTGAGGCGCCTTACCACTCCAACCGTTTGATGGGCGTGAAACCCCTGGGCAAGCGTCCATGGAACACAGGGCCTGGGGATGCCACAGCTGTACAACTGTTGCGCGGTGAATTGGACCGCAAATTGCCTGAGCGACTCGTTATCCCTCCTCGCAGTCGACGCGTTGTCGTGCGGACTGAGCTCCCCGCCCGTGGCATCGCTAACGGACTTTTGAGGGGACGCAGTAATGGACCATTCACCATGGCTGTCGTTGCTGCAGAACAAGCTGGGCAGGATCCCGATCTCTTTGCGGTGCTTCAGTCCGGCCGCCTGGCACCGGGACGGATTTACCTCAACCGCATTCGTGAGATTCAGCTGGGTCGCGTCTTTTCCCGGGTGGCCGGCGTCGCGCTTGGCGACGCCTACAAGGCCGAAATCAACCACGATCTCCGCCAAGGTCCACTGCACGTACCCCTCACGAGCACAAAAAGACATCACTTCGGCACCCGTGACATTCAGGTCAATCCGTTGACCACTCGAATGGTGGATTCAGCTCTCAACAACATCGGCACTTACGGGGTGCGTTACGACGTCACCCTCAATCTGACCGGTTCGGGCCCCCATCAATTGGTGCTGAGTCATCCAGTCGTTTCAGGGAAGAAAACATTCACTGCTTTTCGTGGATCACTTCAGATTGTTCAGGACCGCACCCTCCAGGAAGTTCATGTCGGCATGCGCTCAGGGGAGAGCCTGGCCCTGACGGATCTCAACCTGGCTCCAGGCACCAGCAAACCAATCAAGGTGAGTCTGGTGTATCCAGCCGATGCCACCCCAGGACACCTGCTCAGTGTTGTTCCCGTGCAGCAGCTCGCCATGCTGCACCGTCGCCAACAACAGCAG
Organism: Synechococcus sp. KORDI-52; assembly: GCF_000737595.1. Lineage (NCBI taxonomy): Bacteria > Bacillati > Cyanobacteriota > Cyanophyceae > Synechococcales > Synechococcaceae > Synechococcus > Synechococcus sp. KORDI-52. Next base: position 1,759,290 of record NZ_CP006271.1, read on the forward strand.
CGGGATGCCCAGTTGAAACTTGCGGAGACCAAGTCCCGCAAAGTGGGACCCAAAGCAGTCCCACCACCTCCACAAGCCATGCCCGTTGTTGTGAGGCCAGCCCCAGTCCAGCTGAGACCAACACCAGCTCCCGCATCTGCAAAACCTGTTGTCGTGCCTGCCACCACCCCGCGCTACGGAGAGGTGATCCGATCGCAACAGCAGTGGTTGATGCAGCTGCAGGGTCGATAATCTGCCCTGAGGTGAACTGAACTTTTGAGCGGCGAGGACTCAAAACGTCAACGCATCTCTGTCGAGATGTCAGAGCCCATGGTCGAGTTGATCGATCAGCTCAAGAGTGAATACGGTCTTCGATCTCGGGGTCGAGTGATCGAGAGGCTGTTGCAGGATCTGCTGCCACAGCTCGATGCATCCACAGATGCTGAGGCAAGCCCCGTTGAGCACGATGCTGCACCGACGGAATCAGCCACCAGAAGCGAGGAAGTCACAAGCCTGGTTCTGATTGGTTCGCTCAGCCAGCAAAGCACGACGCCAGAGAGTTCAACGTATGAAGCAGGTAAGGCTGCAGCCAGCGGTCCACAGGGCATTGACCTTCCAGGGTTCGTCAGCAAGCGCACCAGTCAACTCAAAGCAACCCTACGGTCCCCCCAAGCACTGGATGCCGCTCAGAGCGATCCCTTGCTCTCAACTGTGGACCCCTCTGATTTGAACAAGGCCAGTTCCGCAGCCGAAGAACACTGGAGATCGCTCTATGGCCAACCACCGGGCCCAACAGTGATCGAAGCTGCCATGACCTGGCTGGCGCGTGATGTTTGGTCCAGCACGGATGCCAGTGATGGGCGTCCATTCACATGGTCTGCTGCGAATGCGGCAGTTGAGACGCTCTGTGCCAGCTGGGAATCCCGGGATCCGTCACTGGGTCAGGTGATGGTGGTCGCTGGAACTCTCGAGGACCCCTTTGCCACATCCTCCCTGGCGGAACGGATGCCGACATTGATCCGTCGTTTTGTAAATCGGTTCCGTCGCAGCCGCCAGGTGACATCCTTCGAAACCCTCGAATCCACGATGACGGTTCATGGAGCTCTCAAATTGCTGGGCTTGTCCACGCAAGCGGGTACCTCAGTCACCCTGAGCTCAATTCGTGAGGCTTACAAGCAACGGGCCCTTGAAGAGCATCCCGATGCTGGTGGTTCCACCGATGCGATGCGCCGACTCAATGAGGCCTATCGACTGCTGCGCGAGCTGTATCGGAACCGCTGACTCAAAAGCCCGACTCAAGACTCGGAACTAGACTCGAAACGAGTCCAGCCCGAGACATCAGAATCACGTCTTGTGGTCCCTTCCGTGGCTGCGAACGATCAGCCATGCACTAAGGGCCAGGAGCGCCACCGAACCGCACAGCGCCAACAGATCAGTGGCGCTGCTCACCTCGAATCCAATCGTTTTCTTGAATGCAGCGACAATCAATCCAACAACGATCACGTTGGATAAATTGTTCTTCAGGCTCTGAAGGCTGTTCACCGAAAGAATGTTGGTGTGCTGCTCAGCACCTCCTTCAAGGCGTGGATCAAGGTCTGAAATCACCAGCTCGTAGATGCCGTAGCCAAAGATCAGCAAAGCAATGCCGATGACGAAATAATCAACACCTCCCACCATCTGAGCAATTGTCTTGGCCGCAATGCTTTTAGCGCTGAAAGGCATGCGCAGAATCACGAGAAAAGCGCTCAACACTTCAACCGACCCAATAACGAAGCAGCCAACACTTCCAAGCAAGCTAAGCACCACCGGAACAATGCTGATCAACCGGAATTTCCAGATGAGTCGCTCAAACCGCCTTTCAATCCAACGCGCGGCCATGAGCAATGTTCAGCAGAACCCATCGCTAGCACAGGCCGCAGAGTTGAATCATTAATCTCATACACAACTCACGCCTGGACTAAAAACGCGTCTCAGCTGGTTCCGGAGCTAATGATCATTCTGCAAAAAATGCATCTTTTCAGTTGATGGAGCTAGCAAATACATGCTCATGAGCATCTCGCCAAAATGATGGATTCCACGGGTCGCGCCCAACGTCCACGGCCAGTCCAAGCCCAGAAGAATCTACCGGAAGTCAGTCGTATCAGGCTTTCTTGAAGCTGCGTACCTGCTGTAGACACAGGTACGCAACTAGATGCGCAGTTTTTCAGCCCTTACTGGCCAAGTCTGGGCTCAGTCACGGGCTAATCGCATGGGAATTGCATTGGGACCCATGCCTGGTCCCATCTTGGCTCACCAACACAAAAAGATAAATCGCTGGTCTTGGTTGAGACGCGCATCAAGCCTCGCTATTGGTCTCACTTGCGATGCTTGGCAATAAAAAACCGGGCTCGAAGGCCCGGATCGTTGCTGATGTCGTTCTTTGAATTAGGTCGACGTCTGCATGCCCTGAATCAAGAAGTCGAAATAAGGAGACGCGAGCTTCACCTGCTGTTCCGACAACAACGAAAGGGACGCTTCCTTCATGCACTTCATCGCCTCAACCATGCCAGGCATTGGAACACCGAGGCTGTTGTACATCTCGCGAGCACCCACCAGGCCAATCTCCTGGATCATTTCGGTGCTGCCGGCCAGCACTCCGTAGGTGATCAGACGCAGATACCAGCTGTAATCGCGCAGGCACTGGGCACGCTGCCGCTGACCGTAAGCATTGCCGCCAGGGGCGACGTAGTCGGGCTTGCGACCAAAAAGTTGCTTGGCGGATTCGTCGACGATCTTCTTTTCGTTCTCGGTCAGAACCTTGACCACAGAAACGCGCATCGCGCCTTGGTCAAGGAAATCCACCATCGTGCGGAGTTCTCCGCTGGTGGGATACCGCAGATCGTCATCGGCCTGGAGGATGAGATCCCGGACAACGCTCATGGAACTGGGCAGGCTTTGTGGAGTTTAGTGGTCTCGACCCGTTCAACTGACCCATCACCGCCCGGGTGTTACGCCATTGCAATGGCAGGGAATCGAGAGCATGACCAAAGTCGACAGCCCGAACAGCAGTGAACCGCGGCCGGGGCTCACGATCGAGCTCGAGGCTGTTGACCTGGATCGCGACGGTAAGGGTCTGGCCCGTTGGAACAACTGGGTGATCGTCGTGCCTGATCTCTTGCCGGGGGAGCGCGCCAAGGTTCAGCTGCAGCAACGCCAGAGATCGCGCTGGTTGAGCCGTCGGGTTGATCAGATCACGTTCTCTGCAGATCGTCGCCGTCCTCCCTGCATCCTTGCTGATGACTGCGGTGGCTGCACCCTGCAACGCCTGGATGACCCCGCCCAAACCCGTTGGAAAGCCCAGCAGATTCAACAGACCATGCAGCGCATTGGGGGGATTGACGTTGCCCCTGCGCCCACGCTTGTTGATGCTGAACGCTGCTTGGGTTATCGCAACAGAGCCTTGATTCCGCTGAAGCGGGGCCAAGACGGACGAATGAAGGCCGGCTACTTCCGACCAAAGACCCACAAGATCGTCAACCTGAACCACTGCCCGGTGCTCGATCCACGCCTGGACGCGTTGGTGGAACCTCTCAAGCAAGACCTGGATGCAGGTGGGTGGCCGGCCGATCATGACCTGCTCGAAGCCCAGGGCCTGCGCCACCTCGGGCTACGGCTGGCCAGCGCCACCGGAGACGTGTTGATCACGCTGATCAGCAGCCATGCTCAACTTCGAGGCCTTGAGGACCTCGCTCATAACTGGGTGCAGCGTTGGCCCGCGGTGAAAGGGGTCTGTCTCAACCTGCAGCCCAAGGCCAACAACCTTGTTCTCGGTCGAACCACCCATTGCCTCGCCGGTGTTCCAACCATTGAGGAACAGTTCTGCGGCATCAAGCTCTCGCTGAGCAGCACCACCTTTGTTCAGGTGAACACGCCGCAGGCGGAACGGATCGTTCAGCGGCTCACGGACTGGCTATCGGCTCAGTGCACCGGCGCACGTGTCGTTGACGGCTATTGCGGCGTCGGAACCATTGCCCTTCCCCTGGCCAAGGCCGGTTTTGATGTTCAGGGTCTGGAACTCAATCCCGACTCGGTGGAGCAGGCCCGGCTGAATGCCATGCACAACGGCCTCTCTTCACGTTGTGCATTTCATGCCGGGGATGTGGCAGACCTCCTCGCTGCGCATCTGGACGACTGTCAGGCGCTGGTGTTGGATCCACCTCGCCGAGGCCTTGATCGACGCGTGGTGGACAGCATCCTTGAGCAGCCTCCGGCCGTTCTGGCCTACCTCAGCTGTGACCCCGCCACACAAGCACGCGATCTCAAAGCACTGCTCGCCCCATCAGGTCCCTACGAGCTGGAGATGCTCCAGCCCGTGGACTTCTTCCCCCAGACAACGCACCTTGAATCGTTGGCGCTGCTGAAACGGGTCAGCTCCTGAGCTCAGCCTGAAACTGCTTGCTCAAAGCGGCACGCACCTTGTCGTGAACAGGCTGAATTTTGTCGTCGGTGAGGGTTTCGTTCTTGCCGCGGTAGCGCAGACGGAAGGCCTGGCTCACTTTGTTGTCGCCCAGCTGCTCGCCCTCAAAGCGATCCACCAGTTCCACCTGCTCCAGAAGAGGTTTGCCCGCCTTGCGGATGGCTTGGATCAGATCGGCAGCTGCACTGGACCGGTCCACGATGACGGCAAGATCCCGCTCGCTGAAAGGCACGGTTGGGTAAGGCTTGAAGAATGGCGTCCAGCGGTTGCTTCGGGTGGCGGCATCCAGCAGTCGCGCAAGGTCGAGTTCGAACAGATAGGTGGCTTCAGGAAGATCGAGCTCCTCAGCCATGGCGGGGTGAAGCTGACCGAAACAGCCCAAGGGGCGTCCCTCCAACACCAGGGTGGCGGCCCGACCCGGATGTAGTCGTGCGTCGTCTGTCAGGCGACGGTCAGACAGCTCCAGCTGCAGGGCCTCCATCACCCTTGTGAGAACGCCACGGGCCTGGAAATAGTCGGGAGCCTGCGGCTTGCCGCTGGTGGCCCAGGTGGAGAGACGTCGATCTCCGCAGATCACGCCAGCCAGAATGGCGGTCTGGCTGACGTCCTCCGGGGAGCCGCTATAGGTGTTGCCGATCTCGAAGACGGAGCAACCCCGCTGCGAGGCCTTCAGATTGCGAACACAGACCTGCAGATGCTCTTCCCAGAGGTTCGTGCGCAGATGGCTTGTGTCGGCCAACAACGGATTGCTGATGGCGATGCGCTGTTCCTGCTCGGAAGCCGGTACGAGCGACAGGGTGGTGATCTCCTGTAGCCCTGTGGAACAGAACAGCTGCCGCAGTCGCCGTTCGGCCTGCTGGCGCGGTGTGAGGGCACCGGGCTCTAGCGGATCCGGCAGGTGGGCCTCAAACCGATCGAAGCCCACAAGACGAGCCACCTCCTCGATCAGATCAACTTCACGCTGGAGGTCTTGCCGTCTCGATGGCGGTGCAATCACCTGCCATCCCTGCTCATGGGGTGAGAGCTGGCAACCGAGGGCTGTCAGGCAGTTTTCGATGCTGGTGTCATCCAGATTCTCCGGGCCATCGGCAGCATCGAGGGGACCAAGCAGCTGATGGAGGGCACTCCGCCTCAACAGCACCGGTTCCGCTTCTGCGGGACCGTCACCGCCCACCCAACGCCCACTTTCAGAGCAGGAAAACTCCTGACTCAACAAGGCCGAAGCACGGGCCGAACAGGGCAGGGTCATTTCCACGGGTAGCCCTTTTTCGAAACGGCTGCTGGCATCCGTGCGCAATCCCAGGGCCCGGGCCGACTGACGAACCCTCGGAGGAGCAAACAGAGCGGATTCAAGCCAGATGTTCCTGGTGCTGGCGGTCACCCCACTCTCGAGACTCCCCATCACGCCAGCGACGGCGACAGGCCGGTCATGGCAAGTGACGACCTGCACACGGCTGTCGAGGGTTCGATTCTGATCATCCAGACCCACAAAGGTTTCCCCATCGCGAGCGGAACGGACCGCAAAACTCTTGGCGTCCACCGGTTGCCCGGTCAGTTGTTCCAGCGCATCGGCATCAAAGGCGTGGAGGGGCTGCCCCTGTTCCAGCATCACCAGATTGGTGACGTCAACCACAGCATTGACGCTGTTCACGCCACCACGCTCAAGGCGCTGCTGCAACCAGGTTGGTGAGGGCTTGGAGCCGTCCACACCCTCGATCTTGGTGATCGAATAGAAGCAGCCGTCCAGTTCTGTGTTCAGCGGAGTGGTGCTGGGATGCATATCCAGCTCGGGCAGGCTCAAGCTGCCACCGGTCAGGGCCGCCACCTCGCGAGCGATACCCACCATCGAGAGGCCGTCGGGGCGATTGGCGGTGATGGCCAGCTCCAGAACGGTGTCGTCGAGTCCCAACAGCGGGGCCACAGGCGACCCGTTGGGCGACAAGGCTTCATCAAGCTCATCCAAGATGGCGATGCCGTCGGATTGCTCCGTCAGGCCCAGCTCGGTCAGGGAGCAGATCATTCCGTTGCTGGCAACACCCCGCAATTCACCGGCTTTGATTGTCAAACCAACGGCGGGGAGGGTGGCTCCGACCATGGCCACCGGCACATGGATGCCGGCACGCACGTTGCTGGCACCGCAGACGATCTGGATGGGGTCCTGAGCTCCAACATCCACGCTGCAGACGCTGAGCTTGTCGGCGTTGGGGTGTTTCTCCCGTTCCAGCACATGGCCGACCACCACGCCCTGGGCCCGGGCGCTGAGGTCATCAACGTCGTCCACCTCAAAGCCCGCCATCGAAAGACGCTCGGAGAGATCGTCCACGGACTCATTCACCTGGACCAGCTGCTTCAGCCAGGAGATGGATACCCGCATCGGATCTAAGCCAGACAGCGCGCGATCTTAGGAAGTCCCCTCTGGGAGAGCTGCTCTGAACCTGTCGGGTCAGGGGGTAAGCTCGATGTTTGTCAATTCGCTTCGCACCTGCGGCGCAACGTCCTTTATGGCCAAGAACAAGGGCGTCCGGATCGTGATCACTCTTGAGTGCACCGAATGCCGGTCCAATCCCGCCAAGCGTTCACCCGGCGTGTCTCGCTACACGACGGAAAAGAACCGCCGGAACACCACCGAACGGCTGGAGATCAAAAAGTTCTGTCCCCACTGCAACAAGTCCACGCTCCACAAGGAGATCAAGTGACCTTGCAGGTCCGTTTTTCCTCCATCCGTTCCTGAGTCATGTCCAGCTCCTTCTTCAAGAAGCGTCTCTCGCCGATCAAGCCCGGTGATCCCATCGATTACAAGGATGTGGATCTTCTCAAGAAGTTCATCACCGAACGCGGCAAGATCCTTCCCCGTCGTCTCACAGGCCTCACCGCCAAGCAGCAGCGCGATCTCACCAACGCCGTCAAGCGTGCCCGCATCGTTGCTCTTCTGCCGTTCGTGAACCCCGAAGGTTGATCCTCCGGCGTTGAACAATTCCGTCCAACCCGGAGATACCGTCGCGGTTGTTCTCAAGGGTTCTCCTCTTCTCGGCCGTCTTCTGTCCATCAAGGGCAGCAAGGCGGTTCTTTCTTTTGGTGGTCAACGTCGTGACCAGGGCCTTCCCCTGCGCGACCTGATTGCCATTGATCCCGAGCATCGCTTCGTTAACAGTGACCTTCCTGCACCTGAGCAGGTGCAGGACAGCGCTCCATCAGCACGGGCCGTCGTGGAGGCTTGGCAGCTGCTGGAAACGGATCAACCGGGGGGATTGACTCGACTGAGCCTCTGCGAGCTGGGCGAGTTGGTGTTGACCCCGTTCAACCTCGCTGGGTTGGCAGCGCTGTGGGCCTGGCTGCATAGCAACCAACAGTTGTTCCGCTGGCGTCGTGACCGTTTGATCCAGCCACTCCCCCGCGAGGAGAGGGCCAGCCTGCGGCGCCAACGCCGAGCTGAGCGGCAGGAGCAACAGCATGAACGACGACAGCTCGCCTTACTGCGGGCTGAGCGAGCCCTCAACGACGATGAACGCCTGGAGCTGGACCCTGTTTGGGACGAGCGCTTCAGCCACTGGATTCAGTTGCTGAAAGACAATCCAGCTGCGGTGGGTTCCGACCTTGATCTCCAGCAGTGGTCGACAGCGTTGTCGATGGGATCGGATGCCGCCGATCTAAGGCAGTGGTTGATCGTGCGTGGGTTGCTCGATCCCAATGAGCCCATTTGCTTGAGGGGCAGCGTCTGGTCTCGTCGTTTTGCCTCTGATCTGGTGGAGGAAGCGAATCGTCTTGTTGCTCTTTCGAATGAAGAGCTGCCTGGGGATGAGCAGCGCATCGACCTCACTCACCTGACCACCTACAGCCTGGACGATGCGGGCACCCGAGAAATTGATGACGCGCTCTCGCTGGAGCGTCGTGATGGCATGGATTGGATCTGGATCCACATCGCTGATCCAAACCGTCTGATCGACATTGACTCCCCCCTTGATCAGGAAGCTAGACGTCGGGCTACCAGTTTGTATCTGGCGGAAGGTGTGATGCCCATGCTCCCTCTGGAGCTGGCGGCTGGCCCCCTGAGCCTGCGGGCAGGGCATCGCTGTGCAGCCCTGAGTGTGGCCGTTCGCCTCGATGACGATGGTGCTGTGGCGGAACAACGGATTGCTCGCAGCTGGATCCGACCTCGCTATGGCCTCACGTACGGCGATGGCGACGAGCTGATCGAACTGGCTCCCCCAGGGGATGAGGCCTTGTCGGATCTCTCGGGACTCTTGATGTTGCGCATGCGCTGGCGCCGCTCCAAAGGAGCCGTGATGTTTGACCGGCCTGAAGGACGCTTCCGCCGCAGCGATGGGGCCTTGACACTGCAGGTGATTGACCCGTCACCCTCCCGCCTGATGGTGAGTGAAGCGATGTTGCTGATGGGGGCTGTTGTGGCCAGCTTTGGGCAAAAGCACAGCCTGCCGTTGCCCTTCCGCAGTCAGCCTGCGGCGGAGCTTCCCTCCAGCGATGAACTCGATCGAATCCCCGAGGGACCAGCCCGTGATGCGGCGATCAAGCGCTGCCTGAGCCGTGGCGTGCAAGGCACGCGGGCCCTGCCCCATTTCAGTCTTGGCCTTGAGGCTTATGTGCAGGCAACGTCACCGATTCGACGCTATGCCGATCTCATCGCCCACCGGCAGATCATTGCCCAGCTGTCTGCTCTTGCACCGATGGATGAAGAGCGTCTTGGGGAGGTTATTGACGATCTCGATGATCCATTGCGCCAATCCATTCAAATCAGCCGAGAGGATCAGCGTCACTGGCAGCAGGTGTGGTTCGCCGAGCATCAGAGCACCGTCTGGACGGCCGTGTTCCTGCGCTGGTTGCGCCCGCAAGATCGCTTGGCCTTGGTTCATGTGAGCGACCTGGCCATGGATCTGGTGGGTTGTGTTTCTGCAGACGACCCTGCCCCTGGCGACGTTCTTGAACTCAAGGTGGGTCGTGCTGACCCGGTACGCGGTGAGCTTCAGCTTCAGTTGGCTTGATCCAGAACCCCGGTGATCCGCACCCAGGGACCCCATGGGTTGCGCACGCCGCGCAGGCTCACTCTTTGGCCGGCGTGATCCGAAGCGGAGAGCCAGCGGTGAATGGCGGCTTCCAGGGTGATCAGAGGCCAGATCCCTTCAGGGGTCTGCAACTGGTACCCCTCCTGGAGGTTGCCTGTGAGCACGCCACTGAGACCGACCTCATGGAACTGGTGTGGCGCCTGGTTCATGCCAGGGGGCATCAGCATGGTGGTCCCAGAGCCTGAAAGGCAGCCCATGGCGTCTAGGTGTTCAGGATGAGCCAAGCCCTGCTCCTGTGCCTTGACCCAGTGCGGATGCCAGTGCGGCCAGTCCCAAATCGGGAGGACTGCTGCAGGGGCCTGGGGCTCGTGGATCAGGGCTGACTGGATCGCCTCAATTGAAAGATCGCCAAGGTCACAGCCCTGGCGAACGGCCATGGCCGCCGCCAGACCCGCCACCTGGCCAAGATTGAGGATCAAAGGCTGCAACCGCGTGGCCCCGTTGGCCATGTGGCTGACGCTGAAGCCTTTCTCCGCCATCACAAGGTTGGAGATGGACTCTGAGATCAGGGCATCGAAGGGGATGCAGAAGGGTGTACCGGTCCAACGCCCTCCCCAGCGCACACTTTTCGGCGCGAGGGGCCAGTCCTCACCGGGGTAGTGATGGTCATTGGCGTAGGTGCCCACCGCGATGCTGGTGCAGCGTCCGGAGGCATCAGTCGGGAGCGGTCCCCGCAGAGCTCCCGTGGAGATCGGCAAGAGGTCGTTTTCCGTGACCGTTGTGCGACCCATCAGCCGCCGACTTTCGCGCCAGTACGGCATCAACGCCAGGCTGGGATCTGCTCCCGGGAAGGCCTCTCCGGCCGTGATCCAACCATCGCTGCATTCCTCCAGCGCCGCCAGGAAATCTTTGCTGTGTCGCTGCATCTCCTGGGCCAGCTCCGCACGAACCTCGACATCAGCGCTGAGACATCGATCGAGGCCGTTGTGCCAGTCGTTGCCCTCGAGGGGCCAGTTCAGCATGACCAGGCCCCTGGGGAGACGGCCATAGGTGATGGTTTTCTCGAGGCCGAAGCTGGCGGTGCTCCGGTCAAAGGGAAAGCGCGGGATCGCACTGGCTCGGTTCGGAGCGAGTTCTCCATGCAGTTGCCCCATCACCACCCAGGTGGGTGACTGAGTGGGTTGCTGCTGAAAGAACGCTTCGCTTTCGAGCCGTGACTGATCAGGGGCGCTGGGTTCATCCCACATCTCCTTGGCTTCCCAACCCCAGCGGAAGGCAGCTAACGAGAAGGCAAGCAGATCACCCAGGTCGCTTCCGTCAACAAAAACGTCAGCCACAAAGGTCTCAACGCCTTCAGCGCTCTGGATTTCAACAGAAGTAATGCGTCCCTGCTGACTGCGGACCTGTTCCAGCCTGCAGTGGGAACGCCACTCCAGCTTTGCTTCCTCCGCCACCCAGCGTTGCAGGATCCGTTCAGCCGTTTGCGGCCTGTATCCGAAGCAGCTCACCCAGTTGTGGTCGAGCCCGCTGGGCTCCTCCATCTCCAGCTCCCGCAGAAAGGCACCCCAGAGCCCGGTCTGCCAACAGGTCAATTCATGGCCATCCGGCGCACAGACACCCGCCGAACTCACCATGCCCCCCAGCCAGGGGCCCGGGGTTAACAGCGTGGTGTCCGCCCCTGACCTGGCGCTCTGCAGGGCAGCGGCGACACCGCCACAACCTCCGCCCCAAACCACCACGTCGCGCTTGGTCATGAATGTAGGGAATCAGGTGAGGTTCTCGACGGCCTTGATCGTTAGAGTCTGGCGTCGCTGCGGTGCAGCGGAGTTCCAATTTTTCCGATGCATTACACCCTCACGACTCCGCTCTACTACGTCAACGCCCGGCCTCACCTTGGAAGCACTTACACGACGCTGGCCTGTGATGCCCTGGCGCGGTTCGAACGCCTCTGCCGTAAGGAGGTGACCTTCGTCACCGGTGTTGATGAGCACGGTCAGAAGATTCAACGTACGGCTGAACGGCAGCAACTCAGTCCTCAGGACCACTGTGATCGTGTCAGCAGCCGCTACCGCGACCTCTGGAAGCAGTGGGGAATTTCAGACGATCGCTTCGTGCGGACGACCAATCCGAGGCACCTGAAGCTTGTCGAGCAGTTCTATGAACGGGTGAAGGCATCAGGCGACATCGTTGTCGGCAAACAGACCGGCTGGTATTGCGTTGATTGCGAGGAATACAAGGACGACCCGGCCGAAGCTGAGTCACCCTCCTGTTCAATCCACCGCAAGCCTCTCGAATGGCGCGATGAGGAGAACCTGTTCTTTCGTCTGTCCCGCTATCAATCCGCCATAGAGGAGTTGGTGGCTCGGGATGACTTCATCGCCCCTGCCAGCAGACGACAGGAAGTGCGCAATTTCGTCGCCCAAGGTCTGCGCGACTTCTCCATTTCACGGGTGAATGTGTCCTGGGGGCTTCCAGTCCCAGACCATCCCGGTCACACCTTCTACGTCTGGTTTGATGCCCTGCTGGGCTATCTCACAGCGCTTCTTGATGACGGCGAAGCGGTATCACTTGATCGACTTGCCTCCTGCGGTTGGCCCGCCTCCGTGCACGTGATCGGCAAGGACATCCTTCGCTTCCATGCAGTGTTCTGGCCTGCCATGTGCATGTCTGCCGGACTGCCGGTGCCGCAAAAGGTTTTCGGCCACGGCTTTCTCACCCGTGAGGGCCAGAAGATGGGCAAATCCCTCGGCAATGTGCTGGACCCGGAACTGTTGCTGGAGCGATGCGGCACCGATGCCGTTCGTTGGTATCTCCTGCGCGACATCCAATTCGGAGACGACGGTGATTTTCAACAACAACGCTTCGTGGATCTGGTGAACAACGACCTGGCCAACACCATTGGCAACCTGCTGAATCGCACCTCGTCGATGGCCCGCAAGTGGTTTGATCAGGGCGTTCCGCCAGCAGGAGATGCCTCAAGTGCTGACCATCCCCTGGCACGCAAAGCCGCGGAAACCGTCAGCACGGTGATGGAGGCGATGCCGCAGCTCGCGTTCAAGACCGCGGCCGAGTCGATCCTTCAGTTGGCGATTGCCGCGAATGGCCATTTGAACGACACCGCTCCCTGGAGTCGCATGAAGGAACCCGGGCAGGAAGCAGCCGTGGCCGAAGATTTGTTTGCCGTACTGGAAACCACCCGCATGGTTGGACTCCTGCTTGCCCCGTTGCTGCCCGACCTCAGCGATCGGATCCTGTCCCAACTTGGAGAAAGCTTGGATCCAGACAACTGGTCGAAACAGCTGAATTGGGGCAGGCTGAGCAGCGGTTCTGCGCTGCCGAAGCCAACACCGGTGATGCAGCGGTTGGAACTGGATGAACCGCTCTGAACAAAGCATGCTGGGTCGCTTGTCACGATGTGGTCTGACGGCAGTTCTTGTGGCGAGTGCATTGCTCACCGCTTGCACAACGAGGCGGCCCGTCGCGGTTGAACCCACGCCGTCCTTCATTTTCCGAGCTCTGGATTTGAGTCAGCGCAGCGACGATGGTGATCGAGACTGGGATCTGAAAAGCCCTGAAGCGCGTTACGACCTCACCAGTCGGACCATCCGTGCTCGAGGTCCCGAGGGCATTCTCTACCGCAACAATCAACCGCACTATCGGATCACCGCCGACCTCGCCACGGTCCTGCGGGATGGCGAGCTCGTTGTACTTGAAGGATCAGTCCAGCTTCGCCAGCTCAACCAACGGGGGGTCACCATCGCTGGAGACAACTTGATTTGGACGCCGGCTCAGTCCCGAATGGTCATCAATCAGCGCCCCACAGCCGATGATGGGGAGACTCAGATTCGTTCCCGCGAACTGGCATTCGAGCAAGACACCGAGCTGCTGGCTTTCGTAGGCCCAACACAGTTGACCCGCGTCGACGAAGCCAGTGATGAGTCAACGGTTGTACGGGGTGGCAGCGGAAGCTGGAATCTGAGCAGCGGTTTTCTGCAGGTGCCTGGTCCGGTGGAGGCCGTGCGCAGCGATGATCGGACCCTCAACGCTTCAGGGCTCGATGGCAACACCCGAGAGGGATACATCGATCTGCAACAGCCGGTCAGGTTGAAGCTCGAGAACGACCGTGGACACATCACCGCAGGCCGGACACGTTGGCTGTTTTCAGAGAAGCAGCTCCGATCCGAGCAACCCGTTCAGGCTGATTTGAAAAACGGCACAGTGAGCGGCCAGGGATTCAGGCTTGATCAGCGCAGCGGCACCGTGGTCATTCCCGGTAACTGCCGTCTGCAACAGCCAACTGAGACGCTGACAGCCCGGCGATGCAGTTGGAACTGGCGCCGTGAAAGGGTTGTGGCCGATGGAGATGTGATTCTGCGGCGGACCAATCCACAGCAAATCACAAGGGCTGCACGGATGGAGGCGAAGATCACCGACGACGGGGAGGTCCGTTTCGGCCAGCCCGGAGCGCGCGTTGAATCGACGATCAAGCTGAATCCGGATACACAGGAGAAACGACGCCAGCCTCAAGTGTCGTTCTGAGCCTCTGGCTCCATCCCTCCAGCCATCGCTCATCCGAGCGGCTGAAACAACGGGGGGACCAGCCCCCCACAATCACAACCCCCTCTTCACCCATAGGGCACACAAGGATTGCGGGCAGCGACGGAAGCATGGCGTCAAATTCCTCTCGTCCAGGAAAAAGAGATGAATTCACCAGGGAGATGGTTTGACCACGTTCCATGGCCCGTTTGCTGATGGCTCCTGGTCGAAAAGGCTCCTGACTGATCAGGCCCCGACGCAGCACGACCTGCTGCCGCCACAGCACGAGAACCGAAGCCGCTGGCGTCGCCGTCAGAAACATGTGACTGCCCCAGGCCAGTTCCTGTTGTTGATCAGCGTTGAGCTGATCTGAGATCGCCAGTCCCTGCTCGCCTGTTAGCGCAACCTTCTCCGCTGACCTTGGATTCGCCCGTGTCCAGAGAACGGCCACCAGCATCAACCCCACTGATGCCATCCCCGCCAGAACCTCTGCCCTTTGCAGGTCTGGCGTCACGGCCTCAGCGACACTCGCATTCGTCACGGTCAGACCCAGCAGCAGAAGTGCACAGATCAGAACGGCCCGGGCGGGAACTGGCATCGACGATGGGTGCTGTCAGAACGCAATCATCCTGCTCAAATACGGAAACGTGCGTCCAAGCCATGACCACCGCCGAGGCCTTTGCCGCCATTGCCCTTGCCGCTGTTGCCTGTGATGGAAAGCTCGGGAGGGACGAAGCCCATGCCCTGCGTCTTCAACTGGAGTATCGATCGCTCTACAACGACTGTTCTGAGGCATCGATGGGTGAACTGTTCGATCGGCTTCTACTGCTTCTGCGAGATCAAGGGATTCAGGGCCTGATTGCATCCGCCCTTCCGCAGCTCAATCAGACCCAGCAGCAGTCGGCTCTTGCCGTTGCTGCACATCTCGTCCATGCCGACCGCAGGGTCACGCAAGAGGAGACCGAACTCCTGAATCAACTCACCCGTCAGATGTCGTTGCCGAACAACGAGGCATGCATGGTCGTTCGAGCAATTGAAGCCCTGAACCGCGACATGCTGGACAGCTAACGGCAGACTGAGGAGGTCATAACGCTTAATGGGATGTCCCTTTTCGCCCGACGCCTGTTGGCCAGTTTGCTCAGTTTCGGGATCTGTCTTCTTCTGTGGGCTCCTCCCAGCATCGCCACCTCACCTGCCGCCTTGGGAGGAACCCTGCCGGAATCACTGGTGATCGACGATGCGGATGTGCTCAGCCGTGCAAGCCGTGGGGAATTGGAAAGCAAGCTGCGCAGTTTCGATGATCAACGGGTGGATGCCCGTCTGATCACCATTCGCCGTCTGGATTACGGCATCACTCTCAACAGCTTCGGCGAGGAACTTCTCGACATCTGGAGTTCCCCGACTGGTAATCCCTTGCTCCTGATGCTGATCGAAACCCAGAACAAGCGTTCCGCCGTGGTCGCGGATTCTGACCTGGAACCCCAACTGCCGTCTTCTCTGCTCTCCAGCACCGCCCGTACGACGATGACGGTGCCTCTGCGGGACGGGGATCGCTACCGTCAGGCGTCTGTGGATGGCCTGACCCGTCTGGCCACTGTTCTCTCAGGTGGAGAAGACCCCGGCCCCCCACAGGAGATTGAACGGGTCACCCTGCCCACCAACATTCCAACCAAGGCGGAAACAGAGGAAAGCGACGCCACCAAATGGGTCATCATCCTTTTGGTGCTGGGAACCATCATTCCGATGGCGACGTGGTGGGTGTTCTCACGCTGATTGAACGATTGCGATGAGCCGCCGTAACTGGATCAACTTGTTCAGCACCAATCAATCCATTGAATTGTCCAGTGATCTGGAGCGTGGCTATGAAGCCGCGCTGCTGATTCAAAGTCTTGAGCTTGAGTATTACGGCGATCGCCTGATTCGCCCGGACCTCAAGCTCTCCGTACCTCGTGCTGTTCAGGCCACGATTCTGCGCCGGTTCAAGACGGCACTGGCCATCTGCCGCAATTCAGCTGCCAATCTTTCTGATCAACGGGGACAACTGGATTCCCAGGAGCTGCGACAACTCCAACTGATCGAATCCGTGGTCAGCCGCTATGGATCACGGCGGTCCAGCGTCTCGCCCACGATCAGTCGTTCACCGGATGCGCTACCTCGCTCACTCCTGGGCGTGTTTGACCGCATTCGTCTGCAGTTGGACCCCTCGACTGAAGATAACGTTGTCGCCGGTTATCGACGCCGTCGTGACAGCACGCTGATCTCATTGCGAGTTCTGCTTCTGCTCATCCTCGTGCCCTTGCTGGTTCAGCAGATTGCTGGAACTTATCTGATTTCACCTGCGGTGAATCACTTTTCACCTGAACTTCCCTTCCTCAGTTATCCCAAACCGAAGCTGGAGGAGAGGGCGACTGAAAAGCTTCGTCTCTACAAACAAGAACTCGAATTCGATGCATTCCTGAACGGTGGTCAGCCCCTGGA
This sequence comes from Synechococcus sp. KORDI-52, assembly GCF_000737595.1. Lineage (NCBI taxonomy): Bacteria > Bacillati > Cyanobacteriota > Cyanophyceae > Synechococcales > Synechococcaceae > Synechococcus > Synechococcus sp. KORDI-52. The sequence goes on from NZ_CP006271.1 coordinate 1,775,757, forward strand.
TGATCTCCAATTGCGCGACAAACTCACGGAGAAGGCAACGGAGCTGAAGCACGACGCCGATGAAGAGAGTCTCAAGGCGATCAAAAATGTCTTTGCTGATTTCGCAGGTCTGATCGCCTTTGCTGTGGTCTGCCTGGTGAGCCGCGAAGAATTGCGCGTTCTGCGGGGATTTATCGATGAGGCCGTTTATGGCCTGAGTGATTCGGCCAAGGCCTTCGCCATCATCCTATTTACGGACATCTTCGTGGGGTACCACAGCCCAGAAGGCTGGAGAGTTTTACTGGATGGCGTTGCGGAACATTTCGGGCTCCCTTCCAGCGAGAGTTTTGTCGATCTCTTCATCGCAACATTCCCCGTCATTCTGGCGACCATCTTCAAGTACTGGATCTTCAGATACCTCAACCGGGTTTCTCCATCGTCCGTTGCAACGCTCAAGGGGATGAATGGCGGTGGATAATCCAGAAACACCGGTGAATCCACCCGCTTCTGGCTTCGATCGCAGCTTGATTCTGGTCAGTGGGCCTGCCCGGAGTGGCAAGAGTCGTTGGGCAGAGCATCTGCTCCGGAGCCACCCTGTTGTGACCTACATCGCCACCGGGGCATCGCGTCCGGACGACCTTGAGTGGCAGAAACGTCTTCAAGCACATCGAGACCGTCGCCCTACCCACTGGAGTGTGGCTGAATCCGGTGGTGAGCTGGTGCAGCTTCTCGAGACCCTTGCACCTGGTCAATCCGTGCTGATCGATGCCCTTGGTGGATTCGTCGCCCATCACCTTGAGCTCGAAGCCACGGAATGGACGCTGCTGTGTGAGCGTCTCGTTGCATCCATCGCGAAATCGAACTGCACCTGTGTGCTGGTGGTGGAAGAGACAGGCTGGGGTGTTGTTCCTCCAACACGGATTGGCGGATTGTTTCGCGATCGCCTGGGAGCTTTGGCCCAACAACTTGACCGCATTGCTGACGCTGCCTGGCTTGTGGTGCAGGGCCGCGCTCTTGACCTTCATTCCTTGAGTCACGTGGTGCCATGACTGGGATCGAACCACTGCGCATCGCCCTGTTTGAACCTCAGATTCCACCGAACACCGGGAATATTGCGCGCACATCTGCGGCATTCAGGGTCCCGCTGACCTTGATCGAACCTCTCGGTTTCAAGGTGGATGACCGCAGCGTTCGCCGTGCAGGTCTCGACTACTGGCCCCACGTTCAGCTTTCGATCGCTCCAAATTTCCCGGCCTTCCAGAACGAACTCGAGCCTGGACAACGATTGATCGGTTGCAGCCGTCGCGGTGGTTCGTCGCTTTCATCCTTTGGATTCCAGCGGGGTGATGTCCTGCTGTTCGGCCGTGAAGACACTGGTCTGCCGGACACAGTGCGTGAGGCTTGCGACACGATCCTCACCATCCCCATGCCCGGTGCCGCTGACGACGCAGGGCAGGGTGGCGTACGAAGCCTCAATCTCTCTGTGGCCTGCGCCCTGGTGACCTATGCGGCTGGACAGCAGTTGCTCTTGTGGTGATCCCCTTAGTGCTCCAACCCCACTTGCATCGGGATGTTCGGGTCGTTACCTTCAACGCGTCTTAGGGATTTCATGCGCGCATTGCTTGCTCTCGCAACGGCAGTTACCCCCGTTGTCGCGGTTGGCGCATGGAGCTCGCTGCCAGGCATCGCAGACAACAGCACCTTCGAGCTTGCTGAGCTGCCACCGCTTCCAGCAGTTGAATCCCTGGATTCTGATCCCCCTTCGAACAATTCAGACACAGAGTTAACAAGTCGACTTTGGTTCACCGTTTCTGCGTCGACACCACTGAAACGATTTGCTGAATTGCTCCGCCTGGACACGACTGCCCTGACGAACTTGAACAAGGTTCCCGCCTCCCATGTCTTTGCGGCTGGGAGTTGGATTGCTCTTCCTGATTCAGCCCGGGTTGTCGCCGTGACACTGTCGTCACTCGATCGGGACAGTGAGCGTCAGACACCCCCCCTTTCAGTGCCGCCGCCGCTAAGCAACGTTGCCAGGATTCAGCGGGGAGACTCCCTCGCTGCTTTTCTCAAGCGTCACGGTGTGACTCAGGAGCAGCTCAAGGACTTCAATCCCGGCCTTGAACTCAATGCATTGACAGTTGGCCGAGAACTTCAGATCGCAAAAGCGTCGTCAGGTCAGTCTGTTCTTGCGGTTCGCCCCCTTGGCAGTGGTGGGGCAGCGTGGCCTGAGCGCAAGCCTTTGCCAACGGCCGACCAGCCCGACCTCCTCAAACCACCCATCGTCGGTTATCAATGGCCGACCAAGGGTGTGTTCACATCCGGCTATGGCTGGCGTTGGGGAAGGATGCACAAAGGCATCGACATCGCCAACAACACTGGTACTCCAATTGTGGCGGCAAGAGATGGCGTTGTTTCGTTCTCAGGCTGGAGAGGTGCTTACGGCTATCTGGTCGAAATCAAGCACAGCGATGGTGAATCCACTCGATATGCCCACAACAGTCGCCTCCTTGTCAAGAAAGGCCAAATTGTTCCTCGCGGTGCCCGTATTTCATTAATGGGAAGCACTGGACGAAGCACAGGCCCCCACCTCCACTTTGAAATCCGTCGCTCCGGTGGAGCTGCCTTGAACCCGTTGATCAAATTGCCCGCCCGTCAGGCTTGAATCTGGAGTCATACGTCAACCGACGCCTTCGAGTCGTGTTCCCCAAACGAGGGAATTGGTTGCTCAGAAGCTGGACATTTCAATGTCAGAGGGGAGACTTGAACTCCCGACCTCAGGGTTATGAATCCTGTGCTCTAACCAGCTGAGCTACTCTGACACAGGCCTCTCGGGCCAGTCGCCATCATACATCTCGGTGGTTGGGGCTCAGCGCATTTCGATCGCACCAAGCCTGTCCCGGAATGTTCTTGGCTGCTCTTCCTTGACGGGAGGTGCTGCCATCTTGATTGCGGGATCGGGCAGCCTCGAGGGGGTCGAACGATGGCTTGATCCACGGTTGGCAGCCAAGCTTTTCAATTGACCGGAACGTTGATCCCGTTCCAAAGGCTTTTTGCGTAAATCCCCCTTCAATTGGTTGAGGAGTCGGAAATGACCGGTGGTACTGAACTTGCGCAGCAGCGCTGGGTCCCAGCTGGTGATTTGATCAGTCATGACAGAATTTTATGGGGAAGGACGGCCTGAGCCGTGATAAATTGAAGATGAAACTGGAAGTCGATTCGACTACGTGATAAGTCGTTTACGTCCTTCAGCTCACTCATTCACCTCCCGATCATGACCGACACCGGTTGCTTGCGTGTGGGCCAGCAGGCCCCTGATTTCACAGCCACCGCAGTGGTGGACCAGGAGTTCAAGGAAGTCACCCTGTCCCAGTACCGCGGCAAGTACGTGGTGCTGTTCTTCTATCCACTGGACTTCACCTTCGTCTGTCCGACAGAAATCACAGCGTTCAGCGACCGCTACGCCGATTTCTCAAGTAAGAACACCGAAGTCCTCGGCGTTTCTGTCGATAGTCAGTTCAGCCACCTGGCCTGGATTCAGACTCCTCGCAACCAGGGTGGTCTTGGCGATATCAACTATCCCCTCGTCGCCGACCTGAAGAAAGAGATCTCCACGGCGTACAACGTGCTCGATGACGCTGAGGGTGTCGCCCTTCGCGGTTTGTTCATCATCGATCCCGATGGCGTGATCATGCACGCCACAATCAACAACCTTCCGGTCGGTCGCAACGTTGATGAAACCCTGCGGGTTCTGCAGGCCTTCCAGTACGTTCAGTCCAACCCTGATGAAGTTTGCCCTGCCAACTGGACTCCCGGCGAAAAGACCATGAAGCCAGATCCAAAGGGCTCCAAGGAATACTTCTCCGCCATCGGCTGATCAGCCCACTTAGCACCCATACGCCTGCAGCCCTGCCCGTTAAACGGGTGGGGCTTTTTTCATGAGCTGATCCAAGGCAAGAGACAAGCTCTGGTCCATGGCAATGGAACGACCATCACTGACGACAATTCGCGCAAGCGAGGGCAGGCCCACTTTGCTGGTGCGAAGGTAGACGGGCTCAACATATAGAAGAGCTGAGCCAACGGGAAGAACCAGCAGATTGCCTTGAACGAGTTCAAGATCGCCCTGATCCCATAGGCCGAACACTTTGCTGACCTCTGGATCTTGATGAATCAGAGCTTGGACTTGTTCTGGACCGAGAATATTTTTGTCTTTAGGGAAATCGATCAGTTCCAATTGCCCGTAATGATCGCCATCATTTCGGGCAGCCAACCATGCGGTGAGGTTTGGCCTTTCCAAGGGAGTCAATGGCTGCAGCAATAAAAATTCTGAGTTGGTATTGTCCTGCAGTTGGGCCGTAACGTGGTATGGCTCAACATCAACTTTTTGACCACCGTAGATCTCACTTGGAACCTGCCAAACATCATCACCGCTGTAGAAGACCCTGGGATCTTCGACGTGGTATCGCTTCAGCTGACTGACCTGAACGTTAAAAAAGTCCTCAGGAACTCTCCGGTGATCACGAACCAATGAGGGCATCGACTGCATCGGTTCAAACAAGCCCGGGAAAGCGCGATTCCAGGCAATCACTATCGGATCCTGAGGTTCCGAGATAAAAAAGCGAACACTGCCGTTGTAAGCATCGACAATCGCTTTCACCGAGTTTCTTAGATACCGATCAGGATCTTCTGGTGATACTGCTGCGCTATAGGCCAAGGTGGAACTGTGGGTGTAACCCTCGACAACCCAATACTGGTGTTGGTTCCGTTGATCAGAATCTCCTTGCTTCGTCGTCATGAATCCGGGAGGAGGATTCGGTATCGAAATCAGGTAAGGGTCACCACGGAAATCAATGAACGGGGCGATGGCAGCCACTCGACTTCGCACTTCACGCCGAATCAAGATTTTGGAGTCAGTATTGATTGCACTAGTTGTGAGCAGACGTAGCTCTCGAAGATAAACAGCAGCTGCACATCGTTGAAGCCAAGACCCAATTGATACCCCACCCGATCCTCGATAGTGAGTCATCACATTGAGATCTCCCTCGGGATAATCGAATTCCGGGATCTGTGTTGGAACAACGGCGTAGGGGGAAGGCAGCATGCCGTAGTACAGCGCGGCATCGCCAACAGGAATCGCCTGTTCGACCTCTGATCGATCAATTCCCAGCCCTTCATTTCCCGTGATTCGAGTATCCGTCCCGAGATCACTGATGAAATAGGAAGGCAAGCCGTCATAACTACGCTCATTCACGGGACTGACGGTGAAGCCATATCCGTGGGTGAAGATGAAATGACGGTTCTGCCAGGTTCTGGATCGGCGCGGCAAGGCGGACTGATCCAATTCACGGGCCGAGAGAATCACCTGTTGTGCCGAATCGCTCTGTTGATTGAGCGGATAACGATCAACGGCCGCATTGGAAAAGCGGTAGTAGACCCGCAGTTGCTGCAGTTGTCGGTTGGCTTCCAGTAAGGGGGCGCTGTCCCACAGGCGCACATTCTCAAGCGTGCTGGCGCCTTGGTCCAGATCAGTTTCGCTGAGCCTTGTCTGCGGTTCGATGACTTGACGTTTGATCAGATCCAGCTGAAAGCCCCTTCGCGTGGCATCAATGGCGTAGGTGAGATAACGAGATTGAAGATTGATCTCCTGCGGCCGGACCACAAGCCATCGGGTCAATGGTGTGGCGACCATCTCGAGTGCCAGAAGCGATGCCAAAGTCACCACCAGTCCTCGACGCAGCCTTCGCCGACAGGGAAACAGAAGCGCCAGAGCAATCAGAACAAGCAGCAGTGTTGTGCCAGCTCGGAACGGAAGGGTGAGGTGTTCCTGGAGCCATCCAGCCCCAGCCACAAGGCCGTGTTGGGTCCAAAGCAGCTGATGTCTTGACAGCCAGACCAGGCCGGCCAATCCCAGCACCAGAAGCGCCGACAGGGATCTGATCAGCTGAACCTGTCGCGGAGCAAAGGCAGGACTGGTCCAGTCAGAGACGGCTTTCGACCGGGCCAGGCAACACCAGAGTTCAAAGCAGAGCGTGAAGGTGGCGCCTAAAACCCAAAGCTCCAGGGCCAGATGCAATCCAGCGAAGCGCCCTAATCCGAAGCTCAGATCAGTTCCAAGCAATGGGTCGTCCAGGCCTTGGTCGGGGATCCAGAGGGCTAACGACCAGATTCCCCAGGCGCGGCTGACGACAACCACCAGCGACCCTGCAACGATCCTTGCCAACCAAGGCCTCAGGCGCGGCCAGCCCATCGCCAGGGCAATCCCCCCTGCCTGGATGAGCATCGCAACTGTGCTGATCCGCTGATGAGGCCAAAGATGCTGATCCCAATCGCCCAACTCAAAGGGATCACGGATGGCCAACGCCAGGAGATCAAGCGTCAGCAATCCACTGATCAGCACCGCTGCAGAACAGAGGGTCAGAGCTGCTCCGTAGGACCAGCCGCTCAGGCTCATCCCCTGGGATGAACTCGGCTTCTGTTCTCTGAATTGTCTGCACCAGAGACGAGCTGCCAACAACGGCAACATCGCCAAGCCCGCGAACAGAAGCTGAAGAAGCCAGCGCTTCAAGAGAACGTGGGTCCATTCGAACTGCTCAAACCAGAGCCACTCGATCTGCATCCGGGCTGCAAAAACAACCAGCGGAAGCAGAAGGAGAAGGCGTCTCATGGGAGGCCGGCGATGTCTCGGAACCGATCACCGCTGATCGTTTCCTCGGTGATCAAAACGTCTACCAGTTGATCCATCAACTCACGACGCGGTTCAAGCAGTGCAATGGCTTGCGCCAGAGCATTCTTGGCCAGCTGACGGATCTGAACATCAATGGCCTGGCCTGTGGATTCGGCATAGCCAGGCCGTTGGTTGAACCAATCGCGACCCAGAAAAACCTCTGCTCCCGGGCCCTCAAGCGCCATTGGTCCGAGGTTGGAGAATCCGAAGCGGGTCACCATCTCCCTTGCCAGTTGCGCAACCATCTGCAGATCTCCACTGGCCCCCTGGGTGATCTCAAGCGATCCGAAGACCACCTGCTCCGCAGCTCGTCCGCCCAGGGCCACCACCAGATCAGCGAGGCAGGAGGAACGTGTGATCAGCCCGGAATCCAGAACCTCCTCGTCGGGCATGAAGCGGGTGTATCCACCGGCTCCTCCCCGGGGAAGGATCGTTACTTTGTCCACCTCATTCGCAGCCGGCAGAAGGCTGGCCACCAGGGCATGGCCCACCTCGTGGTAGGCAATGAGACGTTTTTTGGCGCTGTCCTGCAGCGGGCGGTTGCTCAGGCCCATGGTGATCCGTTCCAAGGCCCCCTCCAGCTGGAACTGACCGATGCGGAGCATGTTCTGGCGAGCGGTCAAAATAGCCGCTTCATTCAGCAGATTCGCCAGGTCCGCTCCTGAAAAACCAGGCGTCCGGCTCGCCCAATCCGACAATGAGACGGAATCATCGAGGGGCCTTGTTCTGGCGTGCACGGCGAGGATGGCCTCACGACCACGGCGATCGGGCAGGCCCACATCAATGCGGCGGTCGAAGCGTCCAGGACGCAATAAAGCCGCATCGAGTACGTCGGCACGGTTCGTTGCGGCAAGAAGGATGACGCCGGAGTTCTCCTCGAATCCATCCATCTCCGTCAGAAGCTGGTTGAGGGTCTGTTCACGTTCATCGTTGCCACCGCCGATACCCGCTCCACGCTGGCGGCCCACCGCGTCAATCTCATCGATGAAGACGATGCAGGGAGATTTGTCCTTGGCTTGGCGGAAGAGATCGCGGACTCGGCTGGCACCAACACCAACAAAAAGCTCCACAAACTCAGAGGCCGCCATCGAGAAGAAGGGAACTCCCGCTTCCCCTGCAATGGCCTTGGCAAGAAGGGTTTTTCCGGTTCCGGGAGGACCGACAAGAAGCACGCCGCGCGGAATCTTGGCGCCGAGCCGAATGAACGCCTCAGGCTGTTTGAGGAAGGTAACCACCTCCTCGAGTTCCAGCCGTGCATCATTGATGCCAGCCACATCTTCAAAACGAAGCTGCAGGTCTTCCTGGGGTTTCAACCGGGGCTGACTACGGCCAAAACCCAGAGCACGATTGGCCATCTGGGCTGAACGCTTCAGCAGCAGCGACAGACCAACAACCACGAGGAGGACCAGAACAAGGGTTCCGGCAAGTTCACGCCCTGCCTCTTCACGACGGATGTCGACCACCGTCAACGGTGTCCCCGAGCTTTCGGCTGCGCGAAGGATCTGGTTGTCGTTGGCGAAAACAGGGACTGTGACCCTTTTGCCATCGTTGTATTGGACCCGGACCTCCCTTCGCCCAGGAACAAGATCCAGCTGCTTGACCTTTTTCGCGTCAATGTCGCGCAGCAGGGTGGAGTAACTCACCGTCTCCCGCTTTGTCCAGAACCCCTGCTTCGGGGAGGGTTCAATCTTCGGAGGGGTCGCTGAACCTTTGGAGCTGTCCGAACCTGCTGCCACGTCAACGCTGCGCTTCATGAAGCCTAGCGATTTGACGCAAGGGGGTTCCAAACGAGACAATCTCGGTTTGGAAATACACCAGGCGCAATGGCCGTCCCGAAGAAGAAAACATCCAAGGCCAAGCGCAACCAGCGCAGCGCCACATGGAAGGCCAAGGCGGCCGTTGCCGCCCAACGTGCAATGTCGATCGGCAAGTCCGTGTTGAGTGGTCGCGCTCAGGGATTCGTCTACCCGGTCAGCGAGGCTGAAGAGAGCGAATCCTGAATCGCACGTGGGAGGTGGATTCGCCGCAAGCTTCGATCTGGATCCACCTCCACAACAACATCTGCACGCATCTGTTGAAAACTGCTCGATGGCAGCGAGCAAAGAATCATGCGGATGAAACGTTCCAATTCGGAATCAGATAGGGATGCTCCCCTCTCTGCCAACAGCGTTTGTTCCTGTTGCCGTTTCCACAACAACGGGGCATTGAAGTCCTTCGGCCTCAATTGCCAGAGCTGATCGAAGCATCTCCAGACAACTTCGTAGCTGGCCAGGAGTGGTTGAAGTCTGTGGCGCCATTCCAGCTCCTCGGGCGTGAGTGGACTCTCGAGATGGGGCTCGTCTGCTGCAGGCTCCACTGGTGTACATCCGACAAACCAGCCTTCAAGTATCAGCAGATCGGCCTGGCAGCGGCGCCATCCGTCACGATCACCCCGCCCCTGTCGTTTGGCTTTATCGAAACAGGGCATCAACACCTCCTGGCCCTGGCGCCACTGCCTGATGCAACTGATCAGCAGATCCAGATCATGGCTGCCTGGAAGGGCGCGCGGAACGTCCCAGGGGTTGCCGCACATCGCTGCATCAAGCCGTTGAGCCTCGTAATAGAAATCGTCAAGTGACACCACCTGGATCGAGAGCCCAAGGACCTCTGCGGCAGCTTCGATCCATAGCCCCAGGGTGGTCTTTCCGCATCCCGGCAGAGCACTGAACCCGAGCAGTCGGCGTTCTCCCTGCCATTGCTCCGCCAGGCTCAGCACTGGCAGACCAATCGACCACAACCAATCAGGCGCAGCTCTGGGGTGCCATTGATCGAGGGCCACCTGGTGGCGCTTCGTCCTGCGCTGCTCAGCGAACCAGGACTTGAGATCACCCAAATCAAGGTGCTGGAGCAAACGTTCCTGATCGCAGCTCGGAATCAGACGTGGGCCCTCAGGATCCAACTTTGAACGCCTCCAGAACTACGGCATAAACAAATCCGAGGCGCAGGTTGTCGAGCCAGGGGACTCGGCGACGCCCAAGCACCATGAGCTCACAGGCCACGAGGGCGTACAACGCTGTGAATGTTCTGACCCCAACGGCATTCGCAAGGTGCACTGTGAGATTGCCACCGATGAAAAAACCGACAAGAAGCAGGAGCAAGGAAGTACTCCGTCGCCACCATGGGCCAGACCAGGACTGGCGCAGGTCTGCACCCCAATGGCTCTGAAGGCCCGCCAGTCGAGTGCGCTGGATTGAGCTCATCGATCCGGCACCGAAAGCAGATTCTCCAGATACTTCAGCGTCACTGTTCCGTCATGGCAAGAGGCGCCGGAAAGCACGGTCGCCTGTTCCCCAGGGTCACCCAGGTGATCCAACATCGCAGTGGCCTTGTCATAGGAATCACGCAAAGCATCGGCATCCCAAGGGGAAGGGGTCAGCAGACACCGCAGACCTGCGGCTCTTGCCGCCGACAGACCTGCAGCGGAATCTTCGACTGCGAGGCTGGCAGCACTGTTGGCCCCACTGCGTTCGAGAGCGAGAAGGTAGCCGTCCGGTGCTGGCTTTCCCGAAGCAACGTCATCCGATGTCACCACCCCATCGAAGCTGGGGATTTGCGTTTGGATCTGTTCCAGCAGAGCCATCACCGACGCCGATCCGCTGGAGGTGACGATCCACTGCTGCACGCCGGCGCTGCTCAACTCCTGCAAAAGCCTCTTCACACCGGGACGGAGATGCACATGCCCTTGACGGACCCGTTCCAGGTAATGGACCCGTTTCCGATCACGCACCTGGTCCAGTTGGTCCTGGCTGAGGGGCACCCCACAGGTTTCAGCATGAAGTTTCACCCTGCGGAGTCCGCCGGGGATCGCCAGAAGTCTGTTGTACAGCTCTTCATCCCAAACAAAGGGGAGATCCAGCTCCTTGAAGGCCATGTTGAAGGCCGGTCGATGACCGTCCATTTCCGTATCGGCCAAGGTGCCATCCACATCCCAAAAGACCGCTGAAAGCCTGTTCACCTTGAGGAGCAGCAACGGCACAATGCTGGAACATCACCGACTGTTGCGTTCCCTTGCCGGCCGTTCCGCTCCACTGGTCCTGGTCCCTTCCAGCCGTGGTGGAACCATCGCCATTGCGAGGGCTTGATTTGCCGCTGTCGCTGCGTTGTCTTCTCCGGCGCCGGGGATTCAGCTCGACAGTCGAGGCCGAAACGTTTCTCTCCCCTGGTGATTTACCACCCACCCGCGATCATTTCCCCGATCTCCAGCAGGCCTGTGCCCGATTGGTGGAGGCCTGCCGATCCCGTGAACGTATCGCCATTTGTGGTGACTACGACGCCGATGGGATGACCAGCACAGCGTTGCTGTTGCGGGCGTTGGCCCCGCTTGGCGCTGATCCACAGCCAGCGATTCCATCGCGGATGGAGGAGGGATATGGCCTCAATACCGTCATGGTGAAGAGGCTCTACGACGATGGAGTGCGACTGCTGGTCACCGTCGACAACGGTGTTGCCGCAAGGGAAGCCCTTGAACTGGCCGCGAGTTTGACCATGGAGGTGATCGTCACCGATCACCACACCATCCCGGCGGAACGGCCACCGATGACCGCGCTCATTCATCCGGCCACCACGCCGGAGGGCTCGCCTTACCGCGGACTCGCCGGTGTGGGGCTGGCCTATGTCCTGGCCCATGCCGTAGCAGAGGCGCTGAACAAACCAGAAGCCATCCGCGTGGCCCGGGATCTGTTTTGCATCGGCACGGTGGCCGATATGGCTCCTCTGGTGGGGGCCAACCGCAGCTGGTTGCTGGAGGGGCTGAACCACCTGCATCGCTCCGAGTGCAAGGGCGTGCAAGCGCTTCAGCGCCTGGCGGGTCTCGGGGAACGTCCGTTGACAGCCGAAGACATCGGGTTTCAGCTTGCACCACGAATCAATGCCGTCGGCCGCCTTGGCGAACCGAAATTGGTGGTGGATCTGCTCACGGCTGAGGATCCTGATTCAGCCATGGCCCTGGCACGCCGTTGCGATGATTACAACCGCCAGCGACGGGATCTCTGCGACGCAATTGAAGCGGAGGCCGTGGCGCTCGTCGAAGCGGAGACCAGTGATGCCATCCCATCCTTTTTGCTGCTGGCACAAAGTCACTGGCACCACGGGGTAATTGGCATTGTTGCTGCGCGGCTGATGGAGCGATATCACCGCCCCACGGCTCTTCTGGCCGGAGATGGGAATGGAACCCTGCGGGCTTCGGTACGAGGGCCCATCGGTTTCGCGGTGGATCGTGCCCTCTCCAATTGCAGTGATCTGTTGACCCGTTTTGGAGGCCATCCCGCTGCGGGGGGATTCACCGTCAAAGCGGAGTTTGTGCATGACCTGCATGAGCGCCTCTGCGCCGAGGCCGATGGCTGGTTGATGACCCAGGCCGAGGGGCGTCCCGTGCAACCCGACGCTCTGCTGCAGTTGAAGGATGTGAACTGGGATCTGTGGCGCCACCTGCAATCCCTGGCCCCCTTCGGCATCGGTCATCCGAAACCTCTCTTCTGGTCGAGGGGAGTGAGCGTTGAGGATCGGCGCGACCTCAAGGGAGGGCACCTGGCCCTGACGCTGCGCCAAGGAGACAGTGAGCGTCGCGCCATCGCCTGGCGATGGGATCCATCGGTGCCTGTTCCCGAGCGTTGTGACGTGGCTTACAGCATTGCGATCAACCGTTGGCAGGGCGAACAGCGTCTGCAGCTGGAGCTCAAGGCCATCCGTGCCCACACAGAGTTGGTGTTGATCGACCGCGGCTCACGGCAGTACACCGCCCAGTTGACGGAAACCTCAGGCCTGAAGCTCACCAATGGCGAAGGTGAGACGCTTCAGGCGAGCATTGAACAAGAAAAATCCCTCACCAGCGATAACGACCTGGCAAGGGATCTTCGGGTGATTCAGTTGATTGAGGAAGCCTCACTGGGATTGGGGCTTCGTCCTTGAAAGCGAGGCGATCAGAGTGCGCCGCGTCGGTAGAAGAGAATGAAGATGACAGCTGGACCGGCAATGGTGATCATCGCCAGGGCGGCAAAGTTGGCGATCAGGTGAATGTCAAAGCCCATGGCGATGCAGCGCTGTCCAAAATCGTTACGCCACCCAGGCTACGGGGCTCTGTCCCAAGAGCGACGGATTTGTTCTGATCTCTGTGATGGCTTGTCACAGCTTCAATCATGAGTCGAGCGACGCCGCAATGGACCTGCATCAAACACTGTGGAGCCTGTTGCCGACTCGCTCCGGAGGAACGCGCTGATGCCCTGGCGGCCTTGAGCGAAGACCAACAACGCACGTACCTGGCCATGGTTGGACCAGACGGCTGGTGCATCCACTACGACACGGGCAGTCAGCGCTGCACGATTTATGAGGAGCGTCCGGATTTCTGTCGCGTCAGTGGCTTAGGTCGTCTGTTTGATGTTCCCGATGATGAGTTCGATGCCTTCGCCATCGCCTGTTGCCATCAGCAGATTCGCAGCACCTATGGCGGTCGAAGTGGTGTGATGCGTAGGTTCAAGCGCGCTCAGACCGCAGGAGGTTCTGTTGAGCAGTGAGCCAACCAGCAGCGAGTCACGCAGCTTTGCTGCCGTTCTCTTCAGCACATTCACCACGGTGTTTGTGGCTGAGCTGGGCGACAAAACACAGTTGGCGACGTTGTTGCTCTCCGCCCAGTCCGGCTCACCGGTTCTGGTGTTTGTCGGTGCCGCGCTGGCTTTGATTTCCTCCAGCCTTGTCGGGGTTCTGGTGGGTCAATGGTTGGCCAGAACTCTTCCGCCTGAACGGCTGGAACTCATGGCGGGAGTGCTGATGGTGGCCCTTGGCGTCTGGCTGGGCCTTCAGGCCGCACGTTCTCTATGGATCACGTCCGGAAGCTGACGATGGATTTTCCTCTTCTAATTTCCACGTTCTTGACTGTGTTCCTGGCTGAACTCGGTGACAAGACACAACTCGCGACTGTTGCCATCAGTGGGACTTCCAATCGACCCCTGGCTGTTTTTCTCGGATCCTCGTCAGCGTTGGTTCTTGCCAGCTTGCTGGGAGCCTTCGCGGGAGGATCTGTCGCCACGGTGATTCCCAGCGACCTTCTTCAGTTAGTGGCCTCCTTTGGTTTTCTCGTGATCGGTGGTCGTCTTCTGGTCCCCATCTTCAGCAAGGCTGAACAAGCGACAGATGGAGATCAGACTCCTGAGCTTTAAAGTGTCCTGAGGAGGGTTGACTCAGCAGGGCCGGATGTACAACGTCGGCCAACCCTCACTACGTCTCTCCCGGCCCTGACGGTCGGTTTCTGCCCACGCCACGATGAAATTCTCGGTTGCCGATCTGCTGGATCAGCTCTCCTCTGAGCAACCCTCCCAGGTGGATCAACTGGCCAAGATCCTGAAGCTCAGCAACAAGTCGGACAAAGCCTCGCTTGATCTCGCTGTTTCATCACTGGTCAAAATCGGTGTGGTCGAACAGTCCAACGAGGGTGGACTCACTCGACCCACTAAGAGTGCTCTGATTGACGCGCGACTGAGATGCAGCAGCAAAGGCTTCTGCTTCGCCATACCCGAGGACGGCGGTGAGGACATTTACATCCGCGACCATCAGCTCAACCATGCCTGGCATGGTGATCGCGTTCTCGTGCGAGTAACCCGAGAAGGCGGTCGTCGCCGTTCTCCCGAAGGTGGCGTTCAGTGCATCCTTGAACGGGCCACCCGGTCACTCCTGGCACAGGTTGAGCAACAAAGCGAGCAGTTGCTGGCAGCCCCACTTGACGACAGGATTCTGGCCGGGATCAAACTGCCTCCCGAGGACTCCCAACATCTGCCGGGCGAAACGGCAGCAAGCGTTGTTGAGGTACGCATTGACCGCTATCCGGTGGCCCAGCACGCCGCCGCCGGACATGTCGTGCGTTCACTGCCACTCAACGGAGGTCCCGCTGCTGATCGGGATCTGCTGCTCACCAAGGCGGGACTCCAGGACCGTGCAGCGGCCCCCCGTAGTTCCGGTAAAACGCCCACGACCAGGGGTCGGGTCGATCTGACGGCACAACCAAGCCTGCTGCTCAAGGGTTGGAAGCAAGAGGATGCACCTGGGTTGCCTGCCGTGCATGTTGAAGCCAAGGATGGCGGTTGTCGTCTCTGGGTCCATGTGCCCAGCGTGGGCGAACGGATCGGTTTGGGCAGCAGCCTCGATGCCTGCCTGCGCGACCGCGGTGAAGCCCTCTGCCTCGGTGAAGTCTGGCAACCCCTGCTGACACCTGCCCTCAACAAAGCGACAACGTTTTCACCCGGCACGGAGGCAGATGCCGTCACTGTTCGTTTGGACATCGCAGCCAATGGTGAGCTCATCGACTGGGAGTTCATGCTGAGCTCGGTTCGTCCCGTCGCTGATGTGAGCGCCGATCAGTTGATCGCCCTTGCGGAACGCAAACCAAAGGCGCGCAGCATTCCAACGGCACTAAAACCCATCAAAGACCAGCTCGGCCAACTGGAAACCCTGCGGTTTTGCAGCACCCTGCTGCTGGAGCACGAGCGCAGCAGCGGGGCTGTGCAACTCGACCTCTGTCCTCCCCAGCTGGAGGCACTTGGGGACCTCCGCAGCGCGGATCCCTCCGGTCTGCGGCATCGCTGGGTTGATGCCTTCAACCCGGTGGACCCTCATGCTTTTCTTCAACCTCTGCTGAGGGCTGCCGACCGTGCATGGACGGCGCACAGAATCGATCTTCAACTGCCTGGGATCATCACGCAAACCGATGAACCTGATAGCAACCTTCTGACCGATGTGGCGAAGACCGCCATCGCCCTGGATCTCCCCCTTGAACTGGATGACGAGGGTTGTCCGTCCGCCTGCGAACTCAGCCAGGTTTTTCAAGCCAGCAATCAGCGTCGCGTGCTTGAACAACAGCTCAGCCACGCCCTGCCTCCAATCCAACTGGTGGCATGCCCACAGATGCCCTCTACCGCAGCTGATTCCGATGCGGAGGAGGCTGTTTCGAGCAGCGCCAACACGTCACTCACGCCTTGGACCTGTGCCACCCAGCACTATTCACACCTGGTGAATCAACAGCTGCTCGTTGCCCTGCTGACAGATGGCAAAGACCGCCCGACAGTGCGTCAGAAGAACCGTTTGAAGCTGGGTCTCAAGGGAGCGGGCGCTGATCTGACCTGGCCCCTCTTCACGGCAACCCAGGACGAAAAGCTGAATGGCCTGGTGAGCGACCGCATTGTGCATCGACTCAACAGCCGTCGACGTCAGGTTTTAGAACTTGAGAAGGATCTTCTTTCGATGATCCAGGCCCGATCAGCTCAGCCGTTGATCGGCCAGCCGGTTGAAGGCCGCATCAGTGGTGTGCAGAGCTACGGCTTCTTCGTTGAAGTTGGCGAAAGTCGTGTTGAAGGACTTGTTCACGTGAGCTCCCTCAACGATGACTGGTACGAATACAGATCCCGCCAGAATCGTTTGGTCGGACGGAAGAACCGTCAGACCTATCAACTTGGCGACGCCGTTCAGGTGCGCGTCATCAATGTTGATGTGCTGCGCAACCAGATCGACCTTGATGTGATTGGCCAGGGATCTGGTGAATCCACAGAGCCTGAATCGTCTGAACCACTGCCCGTTGCCCTCAGCGAGCGCTGATTGATGCATCCATACGTTTTGGCCGTCACCGGTGCATCGGCCCAACCCCTCGCCGAGCGTGCCCTTCAGTTGCTGTTGCTGCGAGGACGCTCAGTGCATCTTGTGCTGAGCCACGGCGCCCATGAGGTCTTTCGCGCGGAACAGGGCTTGTCCATCCCCGTGGATCCTCTGAAGCAACGGGAGTTCTGGAGAGCCAGGCTTGCGGTGGAGAGCGGCGATCTGACCTGTCATCGCTGGAATGATCAAGCCGCCTGCATCGCAAGTGGGAGCTACAAAACCAGGGCGATGGTCATCGTTCCCTGCAGCATGGGAACCGTTGGGCGGATCCATGCCGGCATTGCTGCTGATCTGATTGAACGCTGCGCTGACGTACACCTGAAGGAGCGGCGCCCTTTGGTGGTCGCTCCTCGGGAGATGCCCTTCAACTTGATTCATCTTCGTAATCTCACCGGTCTGGCGGAAGCAGGCGCCACCATTGCCGCCCCGATTCCTGCTTGGTACACCCGGCCAGAGACACTCCAGGACATGGTTGATTTTTTAGTGGTGCGTCTCTTCGATGGGCTGGAAGATGACCTTGCACCACTGAACCGCTGGAGCGGACCTCTGGAATGAGCACCGTTCAGCGGCTGCTGCTGATCCCCTGCCTGGCACCTTTGCTGGCCGTGCTGGCGTTGTGTGCAACCAACATCGGAGCCAAGACCCGACTTCGTTTGCTGGCTTGGACGAGCCCTCCGCTGCCCCTGGGGGCGTGGACAGCTCTCACCGCAAGTGGTGGTGCTGCCGGAGCCGCCCTAACAGCGTTTCTCTTGATTCCAGCGGAACGTCCCCTCAGACGCACACGCCATTCTCCTGCCCCATCCCACGCCCACGAACCGGAATCCGCTGTCAACGAAGCAGCAAGCCGATCCACGACAAGGCAAGGCCCAGAAAGGGATGTAAGGGAACCGGCTCCGACGGTCTCCGTCGCTTACCGCGTGATTCAGCCTCCTCCCTCCGCATCTCGGCAGCAACAGGCTTCATCTAGTGGATCTGGTCCGCAAAACAGCACTGACTGGGGAGATGATCCGGAAGCCAACTGGTAAGGCCACCACAAGGCTGCTTACAGTTGCCCAAGAAATCCTGGATCGGTGAGCGAAACCCCTGTCGAGAAGCAGCCTTCGGCTCAACAGCCTCCTGCCAAGCCGGCGGCAAAAGCGAAACCACCCAAGCCGGAAGACAAGCCCTTCCCGGAATTTATTGACACGCTGTTTTTGCCAGCTGTCGCCAAACAGCTAGCCGAGCACGACATCACAGCTGACCGGTTGGAGCGAGTGGACGGGCAGCGTCCGGTTGTCGGAGGAGAATGCCCGATGGTGATCGGCGAGCTGCCTGGGGGACGTCGCTTCTGGGTCTGCTTTTCCAAGGCTGATATCAACAGCTCCAAGGTGATTGCCCTGGCAGACCCTGGCAGTGAGCCCACCCTGTTGGAAAGCTTTCTGATCGACGAGAAACGCATGTCCCTGCCGCTTCTGGTGTCAAGACTGCTGCAACGACTCAACGGCCAAAAATGGCTCGGAAGTAACTAACCAGTCGCGTTGGCCTCGGGGGTTGGACTGGCGCGCCTACATTGGCAGGATCGTGAACCGCAACTGATGGTCCCTCCCACCGCCGTGGCCGAAGGCAGCGCTGTAGCCATCAAAGATCCTGTAAAGGACACAATCCTGACGCCTCGCTTCTACACGACCGACTTCGAAGCGATGGCGGCGATGGATCTTCAGCCCAATGAGGCTGAATTGGAAGCCATCTGTGAAGAGTTCAGGAAGGATTACAACCGTCACCACTTCGTTCGGAACGACGAGTTTGAGGGGGCTGCGGACAAGCTTGATCCCGAAACCCGCAAGGTGTTCGTCGAATTCCTTGAGCAGAGCTGCACGTCCGAATTTTCAGGATTCCTCCTTTACAAGGAGCTGAGCCGCCGGATCAAGGCCAAAAACCCGCTTCTAGCCGAGTGCTTTGCTCACATGGCTCGCGACGAAGCTCGCCATGCAGGCTTCCTTAACAAGTCGATGAGCGATTTCGGCATGCAGCTGGATCTCGGATTTCTGACGGCCAACAAGGACTACACCTTCTTCAAGCCGAAATTCATCTTCTACGCCACCTACCTTTCTGAAAAGATCGGCTATTGGCGTTACATCGCCATTTACCGCCACCTCGAAAAGAACCCCGACAGCAAGATCTTCCCGATCTTCAACTTCTTCGAGAACTGGTGTCAGGACGAAAACCGCCACGGCGATTTCTTCGACGCCCTGATGAAAGCCCAACCCGACACGGTCCGTGGCCCGATCGCCAAACTCTGGTGCCGCTTCTTCCTGCTCGCGGTGTTCGCCACCATGTATGTGCGTGATGTGGCCCGCAAGGAGTTTTACGAGGCTCTTGGATTGGACGCCCGCACCTACGACAAGATGGTGATCGAGAAGACCAATGAAACCTCTGCGCGCGTTTTCCCCGTTGTCCTCGACGTGAACAACGCCAAGTTCTGGACGCGCCTTGAACGTCTCGTGTCCAACAACGCCGCCTTGGAAAAGGCTGATGCCAGCGATGCCATCGCTCCTGTGAAGTTGCTGCGGAAGCTGCCCTTCTGGATCGGGAACGGTGCCGAAATGGCCAAGCTTTTCCTCATGCCTGCGATCGATAGCGATCGTTTCCAGCCAGCTGTGCGCTGAGGGGACTCCCCCAGCTCAATCGAGGAGATTTCTTGACCAACGCCTTTTCGAATCAGTGGCGAGGACTCTTGGAGTCTTTGCTGCACCGCGGCAGTACTGCAGGAGCCGACCTGGTGGAGGTGTTCCTTGAGGGCACCGATCACATCGGTTTGCTTGCTGAACAGGATCGGATTACCAGCGTCACTCCATCCTTTGCCCGGGGCGCAGGTCTCAGGGTGTTCCGTGATGGCCGAGATGGCTTCGTGAGCACCAACGACCTCAGCGAAGCTGGACTCCAGCGGGCCCTCGATCAGGCCCTTGCCATGCTCGGCCTTGAGGCGCAACAGCTCACTTCGGCGGCAGCCTTTGAGGGGTTAAAGCAGCTGACCGACCACGGTCTGACCAAAGCCGACTGGCTGGGACGCTGTCCATCTCTGGATCAAGCCAGCCAGTGCCTGCTCCAGGGCACAGCCCATCTCGATCGACTGGGTCAGCACTTGCAAGTACGACGCGGCAGCTACGCCCGCGACTGGCAGGAGGTAATGGTGGCAGCCTCTGATGGCACGTTCGCCCGCGACATCCGCCTGCATCAGTCGACTGGCCTCTCCGTGCTTGCCGCCGATGGCGATCACCGCTCCAGCATTGGCAGGCGCTACGGCAGTTCCGATCGTCCGGACGATCTTCGGGACTGGGATTCCGAAGCCAGCGCAGCTGAGGTCTGCACCAGCGCTGGAACGATGTTGCGTGCCGACTACGTGGATGCTGGACAGATGCCGGCTGTTCTCGCCAACCGCTTTGGTGGCGTGATTTTCCACGAGGCCTGTGGCCACCTGCTCGAAACAACCCAGATTGAACGGGGCACCACTCCCTTCGCTGACCGCGTTGGTGAACTGATCGCTCACCCTGCTGTCACCGCTATCGATGAAGGGCTTAGTGGTGGGTCCTTCGGTTCCCTTTCGATGGACGACGAAGGAATGGAACCGGAGCGAACCGTTCTAATCAAAGATGGGGTGCTCCAACGGTTCATCAGTGACCGGGCAGGTGAACTGCGCACAGGCCACAAACGCACCGGAAGTGGCCGGCGTCAGAGCCATGCCTTCGCCGCTGCGAGCCGGATGCGCAACACCTTCATCGACGCCGGATCGCATACCCCTGAGCAGTTGATTGAATCCGTCGACCAAGGCCTGTATTGCAAGGCCATGGGTGGTGGAAGCGTCGGCCCGACAGGTCAGTTCAATTTCTCCGTTGAAGAGGGGTATCTGATTGAAAACGGCAAACTCACCAAACCGGTGAAAGGCGCAACGTTGATCGGTGATGCCAAGGAGGTGATGCCTCGCATTTCGATGTGCGCCAATGATCTGGAACTGGCAGCCGGGTTCTGCGGATCCGTCAGTGGAAGTGTGTTCGTCACCGTGGGCCAACCCCACATCAAGGTTGATTCGATCACGGTGGGGGGCCGTTGATGATGTCCAACAACAACAGCCTCAACGCCTCAGATCTCAGGGACCGCCTGCAGGCTCTCGCCTCCCGCGAAGGAATTCGTCGTTGGGACCTTGGCGCCGCCTGCAGTGACGACTGCTCCGTTCAGGTTGATCGCGGTGAAGCCAAACAACTCAAGGCTTCGCAACGCAGCTCCATCACGGTTCGGGTCTGGAACAACGATGGCCTGGTGGGCATCACCAGCACCACCGACCTCTCGGATGGCGGCTTGGAACAAGCTCTGGTAGGAGCACATACGGCCAGCCGTTTTGGCAATCCCGAGGAGATCCCTCAGTTCTCACCACTTGCCACCGCACCACTTCCGGAGCTCGATCGACCGCTTCAACCACGCCAGGGAATCCTCCCCCTGCTGGACACCCTGCGGGATGCGGAAGCCGATCTTCTGGGTCGCCACCCAGCAATCCAGACCGTCCCCTACAACGGACTGTCGGAATCCCTTTCCCAGAGCCTCTATCTCAACAGCGATGGAGCACTGCGCCAGATGGAGCGCACCCAAGCCAGCCTGTATCTCTACGCAAGAGCGGAAGAAGCGGGTCGAAAGCCCCGCAGTGGAGGTGCTGTTCGTCTGGGTCTTGGCAGCAGCGAACTGGACGTTCAAGGCTGTATCAGCGAAGCGGTTGATCGCACCGTCAGCCATCTGGACTATCGACCGATCGAAACCGGGAGCTACAGGGTTTGCTTCACCCCTGAGGCTTTTCTTTCTCTGCTCGGTGCCTTCAGCAGCATGTTCAATGCGCGTTCGGTGCTTGATGGGGTGAGCTTGAGCCAGAGGGATTCGATTGGATCCGATGTGTCGGTGCCCTTCCTCAACCTCCACGATGACGGCCTCCACCCCGGACACATCAGTGCGGCGGCCTTTGATGGCGAGGGAACTCCGACCCGGCGGCTTTCCTTGATTGAGGGCGGAACCCTGCAGAACTTCCTCCACTCGGAAGCCACGGCCCGAGCCTTTAGTGTTGAACCCACCGGCCATGCTGGGCTTGGAGCCAAGGTTTCGGTTGGGCCTGACTGGTTTGTTGTCGGTTCCAATCCACAGGTGAGCAGCGGCAACAGCCTCAATCACCGCACAGAGTCAGGTCCGTTCGTTCTGATTGAGGATCTGTCGGCTCTTCATGCCGGTGTGAAGGCCACCCAGGGCTCCTTCTCCTTGCCCTTCGATGGCTGGTTGGTGAACAACGGCGAACGGGTGTCCGTTGAAGCGGCAACAGTGGCTGGCGACATACGGTCTGTTCTCAGCGGAATAGCTCATCTGGAAGCGGAGTCTGAAGTCACCCACCGCGGGGTTTCTCCGCATGTTTGGGTGGATGAACTCTCCATCACCGGCGAAGCCTGACGTTGAACATTCTGTTCTGGGGAACACCGGTCTATTCGGTGCCGACCCTTGATGCATTGCATGGGACGGGTCACAACATCGTTGGGGTGGTGACTCAGCCTGATCGACGGCGGGGTCGGGGCAAACAGCTGGTTCCATCACCGGTGAAGGCGAGGGCGGAAGAACTCGGTCTTCAAGTATTCACCCCTGAACGGATCCGACGGGATGACGATTGCAAAGCCAAGCTCGCTGCCCTCGGTGCTGATGTTTCGGTGGTGGTGGCCTTCGGACAGATCCTGCCAAAGGATGTGTTGGAACAACCTCCTCTGGGCTGCTGGAACGGCCACGGATCACTTCTACCGCGTTGGCGCGGTGCTGGTCCCATCCAGTGGGCCCTGCTCGAAGGGGATCAGGAAACGGGTGTGGGGATCATGGCCATGGAAGAAGGGCTGGATACTGGTCCTGTGCTGCTCGAGCAACGCACACCGATCCAACTGCTGGATACGTCCTTCGCCTTGGCCGAACGGCTCAGCACCCTCACTGCAGAGCTGATGGTCCAGGCCATGCCACTGATTGAAGACGCGGGTCCTGGCAGCGAAGAGGAGCGATTAGCAAGACTCAACGTGCGCGCTCAGACCGAGGAGACAACCTATGCCCGCATGTTGAAAAAGCAGGATTACGAATTGGATTGGTCAGCCCCTGCGCTCAACATTCATCGAAAAGTTATGGGGCTTCATCCTGGAGCGTTCACCCATTGGCAGGGCAAACGTTTAAAGGTGCTGCGGACGGAGCCACTGATCGAGCGCTTGCGGGATCAACTCAGCCCTGAAGTGCGGCAACTCTTGGGCCAATGGCCCACCGGGGGACATCCACCAGGGACAATCCTGGCCGTGATTGAGGACATGGGACTTGTGGTGAGCAGTACCGGCTGTCCTCTTCTGATTCGGGAGGCGCAGCTGGAAGGGAAAGTACGCTGCACTCCACCCATTCTGTTGCAGCATCTCAAGGCCACTCCGGGAGACCGCTTCAACAAGTGTTGATTCAGAATTCGGTGTATAACCAACGCGCCTGTGACCAGACCTGATCAAGTTCCTTCTCGGAAAGCTGAAGAGCTTCAGGGAACATCGTCGAGAGCCATTGTTGGCGATTGGACAGGGTATCGACTTCAAAAAAGGTTTGCTGAGATGCCAGCACCCTGAATTTAAGAAACTCGAGCAAACGATGACGCACCCTGATCCTTTGCTCGTAGCTCAATGCCATGGAGAATTGCAGAGAATTCAAACGCCAATGGAGACAGTACCTGTTTCTCGGTTGGACTCGAGCCAAGAGCGGAACAGTAGTAAGGGAATAGTGCATAAAGAACAAGCGGGAAACGACATGCGGATGCGTGCTGAGATGACGTGATGGCGCAACGCAGCGAACAAGAAAGAGTATGGAATGAACGCTTACTTTCAGAGCACTAAATCACGATGGTCGCCATTCAATCGCATCTGGCTAGTGGCAGATGTGATGGATGCGGTGGCAATCGAGTGGGAATAAGCAGCCAGACCAATGATTCAACAGAGCAGGATCAACAAAGCGGTATGGATAGGATTCCGTTCGGACGTTGGTCAGGTGGAGTTGAGATAGCATAGATGGTCGTGAAACCTTGATGCTGGCTATAGCGGCTGGAAGCCTTCGTTTCTAAAAGAGAACGGGAAAGGCAGGACTGGCGGTTCGGGGCATGTAAAGTTCTCAGTAGATAGATACGTTTGCAGATCAATCACCAATGCCAACTGAAATCTTCAGCGCACTCACCCAAAAACACTCTGGGACCTGATAAAAGAATAAAGACATAGTGCCAAATGAGTGACATGATGAATCGACCCAGTTGAACGATTATCTGAAACAGAGGAAAGGACAATGAAACGCTTACGAAAAGAAGGGAAGGTCCAACTCGTGTGCCTGCAAAGAAAACGGAATGCAGATCTTTTGAAAGCGCAGAACCACGAAGCGGAAAATAAATGGGAGACACCCAAGCCATGCAATCATTGCAACACAGTCGAAAGCAGGCAAAATATCTTGCAATCCATGCATGTGCAATAATTGCAACTTATAAACTCGATGATTTTGCAAGTGAGTGAAGTAAAGCCATATGTTCATTTCTAGAAGATATAGGGACTGAATATATAATTAGACAGTTAAATTATTGCTTAGACGCAACCTCGATCGAGTAAGCTACTTGGCTTATTTATGATAGTCGGTGGGTGGGGGTTCTTCATGGTCTTTGACCTAGATTAATGCTAAACCAGAGAGAATCAGGAAAGCAGCACAGAATGAAGTCAAAAGTTAATTACACAAGATATCTTCGTTACTCATTTTCCGGACAGCAGCGCCAGAAACCAATATTGCCATTGGCACTGCTGCGTGCAACACGCTTGCATTTCAAGCCAGTCCTTCCCCTGCTCGGGTCATCAGAGGCCATGATCGTTGCGCAATCCGAAGCATTGCCTGAAGAACCCAGAACGATCAATGCTGTGCTGCTGAATAATGCGATCAACAACATTGAAATGTGCCTGAACATGAAGTGAAATTTAATGAAGAATAGGATGGAAGCTTTCAAGCGTACGTCACAAGAAACATTCGAGTAAATCGCCTTAGCTCGTGGGAAAGCCTAAAAGCGAAGACGGTACAAATGGACAGAGAGAATCGAATGAAGTTGACGTTGCAGATCAGAACAAAATCAAACCAAAAAGAGATGAAAAAAGCTTGCTTGTTTATGCTAGAAACCCGCAGCAGTGAGGGTACTTATCACTATAATCGGAGGAAAAGAAATAATAATTCCAAATTGGTCTCTGGAGGTTGATGCATAGGTATTACCTCATCTATGGAATACTTGGGAGAGACAGCCATGCTGAGTATCGCGTAGTACTTGACCATAATATACAAAATAAATTCGCACATGAAGAGCAAGACTAGAACCACAAGCGAAAGAAATAATTACTGCACAACAATCAACTTTTCAGCTAGAGTTATACCTACACTATTATGAGCCCCAAACAAAAAGCAGGATCAACGCAGCAAGTGATAACGAAAGCCAGGCAACCATAAAAGTTAATCGCACGATGGAAACACCAGCCAAGTCCTAGGCTTGATTGATTCAATTAACCTAAGCTACGTCAATGAAGATATAAATAGCCAGTAGATGCTCAGAACATCGCCACCTAGACTATGCTCAAACATAAAGAACGAAAGAGCAGAAATTCCCTAAATTTTGCTCGAGTTCGGCTAAAAATACATGAAAGAAATAATCCTTTTTAAAAGCATCAAAGAGACACAAATTAAGGCGAGAGATAAAGAGACAGAGCGATTAAATAAACAGCAGTAGCCGAGCACATAGTCATTGCAATGGCTTGCAAAGTCAATACCCAAAAGCGTGTTAAACATAATCGGGAGCGGTGCTGTGCTCATTCGAATAGATTAACAGGAAAGCGTTATTTAATGGCAAAAATTAAATCAGCACTAATGCAATTCATCAGACTCTCATCCTTTTCACTCCATTTTAGAGGAGAAATTTGGAGAAGAAGAGGCAAAGCTATAAGCAGTCAGCAAAAACCATCTGAGTAGATATAAAAATGAAAAACATGAATATAGAAGCCTGGAAAAACTCATGTAATGGAGAATCAAATTCGGTACTAGAATCTGACTGGAATTTCAAACACGTAAATTATCCAGAAATAGAACATGGTCAATCAGGAAACAAGGAGCCATTGAAAAAGAGAGAACGATGGGCAATGTTCAAGATAATATGCAGCAGCAATGGATTGACTAGGACAACAAGTTGGAGAAAAGACAACTCTGAAAGAGAAACAGTTAGTAAGAATTTTCAAAAAGCAAAATACCCTGAGATAGGTATTGATAAATTCGAGTGCCACATGTAAAAAATGCATCTAAGGCATAAGCCGGTATTTACCCTCTGTCCATGGATGTCAGATTACCAGCGATCTCGTTAACACACAAGAACCATGACTACACAATCACAGAACCAAGCTTTATTAGATGGTCTCGCAGATCAGCAGAACCCAGCCGATAGTTACGTACTTTTAGGTGAAAAACTGGACGAAGCGTCAGAAATGACGTGCCCTGCACTGTTATCATCACCTGCAAAAGTAAATATCATTCATAATCCAAACAAGGAGCTTGATAACATTAAACAACTAGGAAATAAAAACGAACTTAAATCTATTGAGAAGAAATTTAAACGTAGATCATGCTTTGAGTTGGACCGTCTACAAAGACGTCAAGAGAATCTAGAACATCATCGGCGAAAGCAGAGAACACAAGCGGTAATTCATGAGGAGGAAAGATTAGTAGAGAAATCTAAATCGTCTCCAAGGGTATTGCCAAAACTGATCGGAAGCATCCTGGTTGAACACTGCTTGTATCGTGTAAATGAGGGATTTACGGAGTCCGCGATATGCACACGTGCTGGATATGAAATCGAAGAAATTGACTTGTTCCGACGGTTCTTCAGTCAAGCCTCTGAGGTAGATGTTGCGCCGTTGGAACAGATGGTTGAGGAGTTGAGGATGATTGCTAGTCCTGGGGATGAGCAGCCATCGAGAATTGGACTCTCAACGGATAGGCAACCGAGGATTGATTCGGTACAAGCATGGAGGTCCAACTTTCGTTCTGCTGTCCTGGCGTGGCATGGAAGCAAGTGTGCCTGCTGCGATATTGACGTTCCTGAATTGATGGAAGTAGCCCACATCGTGCCGCTCGAAGAGAACGGTGCAGATTCCCCTGTCAATGGGTTGCCCTTCTGTTCAACACACCGTAAAGCTTTTGACCGTTTATTATTCGCGATTCATCCGGAGACACTGGACATTGAATTAGCTGAAGGTATGAGTTACAAGTCACTCCAGATCGTAGAGAAGAGGTTGGTCACTGAGGTAAGCAAGGAAGCACTTAGAGCAAGGTGGCAATTATTTCATAAATGGAAATAACTGTGATATAATTGGAAGGATACATGGGGCTAAATGAATTAATAATTTAGAGTCTAGCATTGGCGTCAGATGGAAATATGAAATGCAGTCCACTTGAACACCATTAAACCGGTCCAAGAATGAAGCCATTGGAGATATTAAACGACAAACAAAAACAATGGACACTTTCGTTCGACCACCACATCAAGGACTCTATGAGTCAACCTTTGCTGATCTGTAAACCTGTCAGATGCACCCACAACGAACCGAGACGTATGGAAAGTCAAGAGTGAGAGGTTGTCCATGTCCAATATCAGTCAGCAATAGCTGCCCATCGATCATCGTTGATGTGTGTCCGGTTCGATCTGAATCAACGCTCAATCAAAATCGACGAAGTCAGACTTGTTCGTAGTCACTACTGCATCAGCAGAGCGGTGAAAGGGGTGAATCAAGTCCATTTAAATCATGGCTTTTCACTGATTAGAGTTAACACAATCAAAAACTGCATCACCAATCAACATAAAAACCATGACAACAAAACTCAGTCTTCAAAGAACAGGGTAATCAGAATGTAAGTTCACCATTGTGCTGCACACACAGAACGATCCAATATCTATCACAAGTCATGGAGATTGGATCTGAAACGAAGCAAGGAGAGCACCGGTTGCAGCTAAGGCGGCCCCAGGAGCCGCTGGAGTTGTCCTGTATGCCAAGCAGAATCATGATTCAACGAACTTCCCGATGGCGGCAGGTATCGCAGGGGCCTTCAGGCCACACGGCACAACGCAGCAACGGACTGAGAGCATTGAAACGACAGGTTGGATCTCCAATAACCCAGCCGTGGCGCCATGGCGATGCGTCGACAGGACGAGCGTGAGGTTTCACCAACAAGGTCACAGTCGACCTGACGTAGCAACCATTCCGCAAGGCATAGCGGTGGCGACGCTGCATCACCAGGAATGATTCATCATTCAAAATCAGCCAACGACCAGGCTCGGGTGGATCATCTAGATCCACTCGGTTGATCAAATGCTCACTCTTGACGTGACGAATCTCAACAAGCATGGCCTTGATCGGGATCGTGGTCGCTGTTGCGGATCGACATTCCCCAAGCGAAGAACGCCAAAACAACCAGGAGTGTTAACCAATCAGGTTGATTCAAGCTCGGATCAACAACATGGACGATCAGACGCAATGCAACAAAGGCAACAGCCAGAAAACCAGCTGTTTCAAGTCGGGGATACAGATCAAGCCAGCGAATGAACAAGGCAGAGGTAAAGCGCAACGCCACAATGCCAATGAAGGCTCCTGCAGTGATCAATAAAATCTGATCACTAATTGCAACAGCTGCTGCAACGCTGTCAATCGAGAATGCGAGATCCGTAAAGGCCAATAGAAGAACGGTATTGAGAAAAGGTCGATGCCTTTGGTTGGCTTCGTCCTCATCCGGATGGTCTTCATCATTGGTGGTGGAACGACTTCTGAAATGATCCACCACAAGCCAAACCAGATACGTTGCGGCCAAGAGCTGGACCCAAGCGTGTTGTAGAACCCATTGGGCAGCAATGATCAGGGCGATTCGCAACAACAGAGCAATCGAAATGCCGATGTTCAACGCCAGTCGTTCCTGCTCGGGCTGTCTGCTGCTTCTGGCTATGGCGGCAAGGGCGACAGCATTGTCAGCCGACAAGATCAGCTCGAGTACCACCAAGACAGGGAGCAGAGCAAAAATCTCTCCCCACTGGTCGGCACCTTCAAAGACATCGGATAGTGAGGGCAGTGAGGTCAGGTCCATGCCGGCAGCCTAGAAAGTTCAAGTGCTGTTCCATTGCGATGCAGATCCGGGCTGAGCTTTGTCACGTCGACACCTTGAGATGCATCGTGCGGGTTGAGGCCTGGCACGACGACGCCCTGCAGGGAAGCGCCCTCGGGGAGGCAGCAACAGCAGAGGACGCAGAGGAACGAGCCTTGATGCGGCTGAATTCAAGGCTTCAGCTCAAGCAAGAGCTCCATGTGCACCAGGGAACCCTTCGTCGGCAGAACAGAGAAAGCACGAAACAGGAGCAGCCAGCCCCAGGTAAGGATCCAAACCCGCGTGCGGAGTCCGCACCGGGCGCGGCCGCCTCTCCCACAACACAAAGACGTCCTGATACGGAGGATGTCCCTAGCGAAACTCCCACAGATCCTGATGACTGGAGTGACGAGCTGACTGCTATCGACATGGAAATAAGACGCATCGGATGGTCGAGAGAGCAGGAGCAGGCCTACCTGACACGCGCCTTTGGTCTTGGCAGTCGGCACAAACTCACACGCTACGCTGACCTATTGGCTTATTTACGGCAACTCAAGTTGATCCAAGACAACGAGGATGTGTCCACGGCACCGGCGCCAATCCGTCGTGGAGAATTGCTCAACCAGGGAGATCATATGTTGAAACAACTCGGTTGGACGTCAGATCAAGCTCGTGCCTTTCTCCAACAACATCTTGGCGCGACAAGTCGTCAACAGCTTAAGGACGAACAACTGCTGAAATTCAATATGCTCCTAGAGGAGCAGACAATGACTTTGAAAATTGATTGATAATAATGATTCATTATTGTGGATCCAGTCAAGATTTCTTCAAGAATAATTGACCAAACTCTCCATCCATTCACCTGGCAAGGATTTTACTCGTGCCTTCAGCGCAATAGTGGTCCCATGGAAGTTTGTCGCTTTACATATTCCAGCTGATGTAAAGCAATCGACCTACACTCCTACGTTTTCCAAAAAATCATGAACAAGAAAATCGACGAAATAGTGAATCAACAATCCTCTTAAGAAGAAATCGCAGGATACATTTGCTAGCGTCATCAGTTATCACTCCAAAATCCCATCCTCAGGGATTCATAAAAACAGTCGCTTGAAATATTTATTCCTAAAAGCCCAAAAGAGGTCTTCAATAATGCAAGCAAAGCCTATCCTGTCGACAGACTTAGAGAATAAATCAAAACCACACCTAACCAAAGCGAGTGGCAACTATTTCACCAAATGCCAAAAACAGTATGCCAAAGACATAACATATAGAATGTCAAAAAGTGAAGCTATTTGCATCACTTACATATAGTCAGCACTGCATCACGCGCACAAGGATTTCCCCGATGCGATAAGAGTGACGACTTTCCACTTACATATGAAAAACATACTAACTGCGAAATTTAAACTCTAATTTTGTCTTTGGCTTTTGAAATTTAATAACATTCATGACTTGCAAGCCGGTATTTTCAGACTTCCTTTCTTCAGCCAATGCCTTAAGAATCATGGATCCGGAAGCTTGCCAATCATGTTCCATCTCAATCAACTCCTTGGCGCGGACGAAATATTCGGAGGCCCTGCTTAAATGCTGAGACTTTCGATCAAGGGGAATGGCTTTTAGGGCAGAAGTGATGGCATCTATTTCGTCTCTGTACATTGTACATCATAGTTATTGCTTAAACGATCTAGGATCTAAAGTCTTCATCAATCTGGCTTACGTAGAAGGGCCTCGATGACTGAAGCGGCTTGAACTTAAAAGTGGAACCTGCGACAGACTCCAGGAAAAGGACCATCGCTTCTTGAGAAAGCCCCATTAACGGCGAGATCTCCTGTAAAGGGCTTGATGAGCAAGCGGGAATGCATAAGGCATTTGATTGATTTCACGTTTTATCGCAGACAGGCAAGCAGCTGTACCGTCCGAATAGTCATCACTAATAATACTTTCTTGAGCTTGCTTCAAGGAATATCCTTCTTGCATCCTTGCTTCAAGGTTGAAGGCCGCTTCATAGCTCTGACAGAGTTGGGCGTTGGAAGAGCCCATGCCGCTAATCACAAGCAAAAACTGTGCCATGAGTACGAGGTAAGACTGCTTAAGCATCACGAAAATGTGTCGAGGAGACCCATCAATCGGGTAAACATAAATTTTAAGCACGCGAACCGTAACTAATGCTACCACCTCAAGCTTAGCTAAAGTGTAAACATTCACAAAACCCAAATTTGTTTTTTTGGGCACATCAACTTTCAATGTAGGACTTGCTTTAAATCTGATGATGAATGATCCCGGCAATGTTGTTCGCCAACTGATCAGCGAACTCAGGGATGACATGTCCGAAGCAGGTCAAGAACTTCGAAATCGATACAACTGGGATCTGCAATGTCCTGTTGTCGTTATTGATGCGAGATCGACTCCTAAACGGGTGGTTCGCACATCAATCCGAGGGATTACAGGAGCGATTGCCACAAGCAACGTTATCGATCACCCATTGATGAGGTTATTCCTTGAGCGGTTTCGTGAAGTGGGTGCCGATCAAGCTCTGGATGAATTCATGCATGGACCTGATAGTAAGCGGTTTTCAGAACTCTGGGAGATCTACAACGATGAAGCACAACAACAAGGGTTAGCGGTCTGGTCCCACAGTGATGCTGCCAGGTTTGTGCTGAAGTCGAAAAAATGCTTCGAAGACGGACAGCTGGCCTGCGTTGCCATCACCTCAACTGAAGAACGGGATTCCCATGACGTGTTGACCTTCTCCGTTGACGCCTGTTGGTTGACTTGATCACGGCCAACTCCGGCCGCACATCACGATCGGAGCAGCTGCACCACCACCAGGAGTGCTGATGCTCCAAGAACCCAGAGGAGCCAACTGAGCTGTGGAACTGAGAATGCGAGCACAAGCCCAACAACGAAGAACATCAGGAATCGACCGAGCGTCATGAAAGCACCATTACCCCTGTATTGAAGCGAAAACCTCGGCTCGAGCCACCTGTTCAGGCCTGGATTTTGATGGTTGTTCAGGGGTGAACAGGATCGGAATCGAAGACGCCACGAGCACTCCCCCCACGGTGAGCAGCACCAACAATGGAATCGGGCGCACGACGGGTTGACGCTGCAACGGTGCAGCGCAAATTGAACAGACCGGTGTAACACCCTTGGGAGGGTGGATTACAAACGCTGGTCCACAACAGCACGACGTGCAGCGGTATCGGGCCATTGTCTGGAGCTGTTCCGCCCCAACACACTATCTCTT
The DNA here is from genome assembly GCF_000737595.1 of Synechococcus sp. KORDI-52. Taxonomy (NCBI): domain Bacteria; kingdom Bacillati; phylum Cyanobacteriota; class Cyanophyceae; order Synechococcales; family Synechococcaceae; genus Synechococcus; species Synechococcus sp. KORDI-52. Next base: position 1,807,571 of record NZ_CP006271.1, read on the forward strand.
TGTTGCAGGCTCCAACCGATTTCCGTCCTTGGACGCCTTGAAGTTGGACAAAACAAGACGACGACTGGCGATAATGAGCGACCTGTTTGATGGAATTTTGATCATATAGTTTAGCACATTTTTTATGGTAGACGCATCAGAATGTGCCAATCAAGACTCAATACAATAAGTCAAGTAGTCGTGTAAATGATTTTTGAAGCATCAATTTAGCCTGGCATGAATTTCACTAGTAGATATAAATTACACGAGGAAGGCCAGAGTCACATTAAGAATCGCCAGCCCAACCAGGAAGAATGAAGCCAGCAAGGATGCTTCGGGGAAGAACTTGGCAATCACAAAGCCGACCCCAAAGAACACCGATGAGAGCAAGATGGCGGTGAGGTCCGTACCCATGGGTTGATGCAGACTTGATGATCCACAATGGCAAAACTTCTGTTGGTTCGCGATGGTGCAGAGCCGTCCATCCATGGACCAGATGACATCGCTTACCTCATCAGCGTTGATCCTTTGGGTGACAACTCCAGAATCGACATCTGAGACTTGAAACAAAAGGCACTTTGGATGGCGAACACCTCATTCGCAGAAAAGCACTTGTCCCCTCAAGCAGTCAGCTTCATCCGCGTGGTCCCCTCCACCGATCACAAAGTGGCCGGGTCAAATGGCCAGAAACGCATCTTCAAGCCTCACCATGAGATTGCCACGGCCATCGGAAACCAACTGCTTGGTACCCCCTGAACTCAAAGCGTTCTGATCGAGGGTTGGCAGGTTCAGCCCCATAGTCACGGCTGATTGTCTTTCAACTCGGGCAACGCTTCTGACCACCAGGTTGCGAAGATCATGGATTGCCGAGCCCTGCCCCATGCCGCTCCGTTCCCTGGTGACCAAGCTGCAGGGCACTGCACTCACCGGTGAGCTTGATGAGCGCTCAAGCCGCGCCGAACGCTTGTTGATGCGCGGAGCCGGTCGTTGTAGCCGCGCTTTGGTGGCCAGTGCGTTGTCTCAACGGCGGGGCGCACCTCTGCTGGTTGTGGTGCCAACGCTTGAGGAAGCAGGACGCTGGACGGCGCTGCTGGAATTGATGGGGTGGAGTCAGGCCAGCCTGTATCCCACAAGCGAAGGCTCTCCCTATGAGCCCTTTGACCCCACGAGCGAAATCACCTGGGGGCAACTTCAGGTTCTGAGTGACCTGCTGGGGGACCCCGACTCGTCGTCCTGGGCGATTGTGGCCACCGAACGTTGCTTGCAGCCACATCTCCCTCCGCCGGATGTCCTGAAAACGAAAACGCGCACCTTGCGCAAAGGGGATGAGGTTGATCTGGAGAAACTGGGCGAGACGCTGGCTCAACTTGGCTACGAGCGTGTCACCTCCATTGAGCAGGAGGGGAGCTGGAGCCGTCGCGGGGACATTGTCGACATCTTTCCGGTGAGCAGTGAGTTGCCTGTTCGACTCGAATTTTTCGGAGACGAGCTCGACAAACTGCGGGAATTCGATCCCGCCAGCCAACGCTCCCTGGACCCCGTCGAGGCCCTTCGACTCACACCAACAGGGTTTGGGCCTCTGATGGCGGACCAGCTCAGGGAGACGATGCCCGAGGGACTTGAGCAACTGCTAGGTAGCGAGGGCACTGAGCAGCTTTTGAACGGTGGGACACCGGAAGGCATGCGCCGGCTGATGGGTCTCGCCTGGGAGCAACCCGCCTCACTGCTCGATTACCTGCCGGACACCACAACAGTGGTGATCGATGAGCGACGCCAGGGCTTGGCCCACGGACAACAGTGGCTCAGCCATGTGGAGGAACATCACCACGACATGGCTGCTGAGGCGGGCCTGGACGAGAGCGATCGTGATCGGATCTGGCCAGCGGTTCTGCACCGTGAGATTGAATCCGCCTATGCCTTGACGGAGATCTTCCATGGCTTTGACATGGCAGAACTGCTGGAAGTCGACCAGCACCCCAACAGCTTCGACCTCGCCAGCCGACCTGTTGCGGCCTACCCCAACCAATTCGGAAAGCTCGGAGAACTGATCAAGGGATTTCAAACCGAGCGCACGGCGGTTTGGTTGCTGTCTGCGCAACCCAGCCGAGCGGTTGCTCTGCTGGAGGAGCACGATTGCATCAGTCGGTTTGTGCCGAACGCGGGAGACAGCAATGCCATTTCCCGTCTGATTGAGCAGAACACCCCCGTCGCCTTGAAGGTGAGGGGCACGGCCGAACTTGAGGGTTTGCAGCTGCCGGCCTGGCGGATTGCCCTGGTCACCGACCGTGAATTCTTTGGCCAGCAGAGCCTCAGTTCCAGTGGCTATGTGCGCCGTCGTCGCAAGGCCGCCAGCCGTACGGTGGATCCCAACAAGATGCGCCCGGGCGATTTTGTGGTGCATCGAAACCATGGCATTGGCCGCTTCAAAGCCATGGAAAAACTCGCGATGTCAGGCGACATCCGCGACTACCTCGTGGTGCAGTACGCCGATGGAATCCTTCGTGTTGCCGCCGATCAACTCGGCAGCCTGGGGCGTTACCGCGCCACGAGTGAAACACCGCCGCAGCTCAACCGCATGGGTGGCACGGCCTGGAGCAAGGCCAAGGAGAGGGCCAAGAAGGCGGTTCGCAAAGTTGCTCTTGATCTGGTGAAGCTGTATGCGGAGCGGCAACAGGCTGCTGGCTATGCCTTCCCCACCGACGGCCCCTGGCAGGTGGAAATGGAGGAGTCATTCCCCTATGACCCGACGCCGGATCAACTGAAGGCCACTGCCGACGTGAAACGGGACATGGAACGGCAGGAGCCGATGGACCGTCTGGTGTGCGGTGATGTTGGCTTCGGCAAGACCGAAGTGGCGATCCGCGCCATCTTCAAAGCCATCACCGCTGGGAAGCAGGTAGCGATGCTGGCTCCTACAACCGTGTTGGCTCAGCAGCACTGGCGCACGCTCTCGGAACGCTTCGCGCCGTATCCGATCAAGGTGGCTCTGCTCAATCGGTTCCGAACGGCTTCGGAACGCAAATCCATTCTCGATGGCCTGAAGCAGGGAACCATCGACGCCGTGGTGGGAACCCACCAGTTGCTCAGCAAAGGAGCGTCATTTCAAGAGCTCGGTCTGTTGGTGGTGGATGAAGAACAGCGCTTCGGTGTGAACCAGAAGGAAAAGATCAAAGTGCTGCGAAAGGACGTGGACGTGCTGACCCTGTCGGCAACACCGATTCCCAGAACGCTGTACATGAGCCTTTCGGGGGTGCGGGAGATGAGCCTGATCACCACACCACCGCCGCTGCGTCGTCCGATCAAGACGCACCTGGCTTCCCTGGATCCGGAGGCGGTGCGCAGCGCCATCCGCCAGGAACTGGATCGTGGGGGCCAGGTGTTTTATGTGGTTCCCCGGGTGGAAGGAATCGAGGAGGTGGCCGCAGGCCTGCGGGAGATGCTGCCGGGCCTGAAGCTGTTGGTGGCTCACGGTCAGATGGCCGAGGGCGAGCTGGAGAACGCCATGGTGGCGTTCAACGCCGGCGAAGCCGACGTGATGCTCTGCACCACAATTGTGGAAAGCGGCCTAGACATCCCACGCGTCAACACGATCCTGATTGAGGACGCCCACCGTTTTGGCCTGGCCCAGCTGTACCAATTGCGGGGACGCGTCGGTCGCAGTGGGATTCAGGCCCATGCCTGGTTGTTCTATCCGGGCAACGCATCGCTGAGCGACACCGCTCGTCAGCGGCTGCGCGCCATTCAGGAATTTGCCCAACTGGGCAGTGGATATCAGCTCGCCATGCGGGATATGGAGATCCGTGGAGTCGGCAATCTCCTTGGAGTGCAGCAGAGCGGCCAGATGGAAACCATCGGCTTTGACCTTTATATGGAAATGCTGCAGGAATCCCTGGCCGAAATTCAGGGTCAGGACATCCCCAGCGTTGAAGACACCCAAGTGGACCTCCCCGTCACGGCCTTCGTGCCTGCGGACTGGATCACTGATCCTGATGAGAAGATCGCGGCCTACCGTGCTGCCGCTGACTGCCTCACCGCCGAGTCACTGGTGGAGCTGGCTGCCGGTTGGGCCGATCGCTACGGAGCGCTGCCCGCTGCCGTCGTGTCGCTTTTGCAGCTGATGGAACTCAAACTTCTGGCGAAGCGGTGCGGCTTCTCCAGGATCAAACCGGAAAAGCCCAACATCGTGCTCGAAACTCCCATGGAGGAACCGGCGTTCCGTTTGCTGCGCCAGGGGTTGCCCCAGCATCTGCATGGACGTTTGGTGTATCAGGCCGGCAGCGGCATCCAGCACAAGGTGATGGCCCGCGGTCTCGGTGTTCTCCCCATGGAGAAGCAACTGGAGCAGCTGATGGAATGGCTGCGTCTGATGGCAGCCCAGATTCCCGACGCCGATGGCAAAACCGAGGCACAGCGGCAGGAAGAGCTGCGTGCCAAGAACGCAGAGGTGGTTAAGGTCTGAAACCTGAACCCAATTCTGAGAGAAACGTTACCAACCACGCAATTCTTCGTTACATTGGTCTGAGCGAAATCCGTTGGACATGGGTGAATTCGTCGAGATCGGTACTGGTGGCGTCTCTCTGGAACTGATCAGCGGCGTTTTCTGTGCCACAGCCCTTGGTGTCTACGCCTTGTTCCAACCTGATGCATCGGACGATGACGACTCCAACGGAGGCGGCGGTGGTGGTCTAATGCAGCCGATTTCCTGATCTACGGGAGGGCGTAGCTGAGATTGGCTTGACCCGGTTGGAATGTTGAACCAGCCTCCATCCTCTTGAGTTGCTTCACGAGGGTTCCTTCAGCTCTCCTGTACTGACTGTCTTTCTGGGTTCCGAGATCTTCGATTGAGAAATTCTTGATTTCTTTCTCGGTCATCGCTGCTTCGATATCAGGTTGAATCCCGTTCTTGTGAATATCTGTTCCCTTCGGAGTCAGATATTTGGCGATCGTGACTGTCAGACCTGATCCATCAGCCAATCCGCGCACAGCCTGAACAAGCCCTTTGCCAAACGTCTTCTGACCAACGAGCAGTGCACGGGAGTTGTCCTGCAGAGCACCAGAAAGGATTTCACTGGCACTGGCGGATCCCTGATCGATCAGGACAACAAGAGGTTTTTCAGTGATCGCACTGCCAGTAGCACGCCGCACGTCGCGAATTCCTTCCCGGGTGCGGGTGCTGACGATGGTGCCCTCGTTCAACCATTGCCGGGCGATGTCGACGCTGGCCTCAAGCAGACCACCAGGGTTGCTGCGCAGATCGAGCACGTAACCCTCAGCACCCTGAGACTCCAGATCCTTGATGGCCGAACGCATCTCACGGGTGGCGTTGGCATTAAATTGCTTGAGACGGATGTAGCCAACCTTGCGTCCGTTGGGCGCCGTGTTGAGCATGGCCTTCACGGCATGAATCTCAATACGCGCCCGTTTCAGCGGCACATTGAGAACCTGGCCCTTGCGCCTGAGTCCCAGAACCACATCGGTTCCCTCCGGACCTCGGATCAATTTGACGGCGTCCTCTGTCGTCATGCCTTTGGTGGATGCACCATCAATGGACACGATCACATCCTTGGGCTGAACGCCCGCTCGGGATGCAGGGGTGCCCTCAATCGGGGAGACGACGATCAGCTCCTTCGTGTCTTCGTCGAGACTGAGCTGGATCCCCACGCCCATCAGCTCTCCAGAGGTGTCAATCTGCATTTCCTTGAATTGCTTCGGGTCAAGGAAACGCGTGTAGGGGTCGTCGAGACTGGCCAACATGCCACGAATCACCTCGTAGGATTCGGACGTGCCCCCATAGGACTTGCTGAGCAGATCGCCGCGCAATCGGCGCCACGCTGACTCGTTGTACGTGCCCGTGGAATCCAGGTAGTCGCGATAGACAATCTGCCAGACCTGATCAATTACTTCTTTCGGGCTGTCTCGAATCGATCCGCCGGAAGCCGATGGCAGCGATAGCCCGGGGGAGCTAATACCCATGGCTGTAACCACACCTCCGATGCCGAGCATCACCAGCAACGGAGTCGACTGAACGACGGAACGAAGGCGTTGATTCAGGGCCATGCCCCCCTGGTCTGGTTCATCAGCCTAACGAGATCAGGAGGGGTCCACCCATCGACCGTCCTCTTTGATCAGCTGGATCAGGGCTTCAACACCCTCGGCTTCAGGCACCTTGCGGATTTCATCACGACCGCGATAAAGCGAAATCACGCCCGGGGTTTTGCCGACGTAGCCGTAATCGGCATCGGCCATTTCGCCGGGACCATTGACGATGCATCCCATCACTGCGATGTCCAGACCCGTGAGGTGGGATGTGGCGTTTCGAACCTTGTGCAACACCTCCTCGAGATTGAACAGGGTGCGACCGCAGCTGGGGCAGGCGACGTACTCGACCATGGTCTTGCGCAGACCCAGGGATTGAAGAATCGAGTAACAAACCGGGATCTCCTTCTCAGGGGCCTCCGTCAATGAAACCCGCAAGGTGTCTCCCAACCCATCGGCCAGCAGGGTGGCGATGCCTGCGGTGCTCTTGATCCGGCCGTAATCACCATCACCGGCTTCGGTCACGCCAAGGTGAAGTGGGTAGTTGAAACCTTCCTTGTCCATCGTGTCCGCCATCAGGCGGTAGGCCGCGAGCATCACCGGAGCCCGCGAGGCCTTCATCGAGATCAGGATGTTGTGGAAATCAAGCTCATGGCAGATGCGCACAAATTCCATCGCTGATTCGACCATCCCCTCAGGCGTGTCGCCGTAGGTGAACAGCATCCGCTCCGCCAGGGAGCCATGGTTCACACCGATGCGAAGGGCTTTGTTTTGATCCCGCAGCAGAGTCACCAAGGGTTCGAACGTCTCACGGATGCGCTGGCCGATGGCGGCAAATTCTTCGGAGCTGAACTCCTGGCGGTTCGGATCTGGCTTATCAAAAATGAACAGGCCGGGATTGATCCGGACTTTGTCGACGTGCTGGGCAACCTCCAGGGCGATCTTGACGCCGTTGTGGTGAACATCCGCCACAAGGGGAACGGTGCAGCCGCGTTGACGGAGCTCCTGACGGATCTGTCCCATCGCCTTGGCGTGGGCCATCGACGGCGTCGTCACCCGCACGATCTCACTTCCGGCTTCGGCCAGGCGGATGATGCCGGCTACAGCAGCCGCGATATCAAGGGTGTCCTCGTTGATCATCGACTGCACCACGATCGGGTGCTCGCTTCCCACGGGCACATCACCCACCATCACAGTGCGGGTCACACGGCGGTGGATCTGGGTGTCGTAGCGCCGATCCAGGGCAGTCATGGGGCCGGTGGTGAAGCGGATCAACGTTCGCACAGCCTGCGCCGAACCGCGTCGAGATCCTGTCTTGTCAGATCCAGAGGCGCGCCGACTGCTTTGGAGGGATTGCGCAGCAGATACGAGGGGTGAAAAATCGGCATCACAGAACGGCCATTCCAGCTCTGCCACTGACCACGAAGCTGGGTCATCCCACCCTTGATTCCAAGGATGGCCTCCACAGCGGTGGCTCCCGTCAGCACGATTACCTTTGGATGAACGGCCTCCAATTGCAGGTCAAGCCAGGCCCGGCAGGCAGCCAACTCAGCCTTTTTCGGTCGTCGGTTGTTGGGGGGCCGGCATTTGATCGCATTGCAGATATAGATGTCATGCTCGGGATCCAGATCCACGTCGCGCAGCAATTGATCGAGGGCACGTCCGGAGCGACCGACAAACGGGATTCCCTGAGCATCTTCCTGAGCCCCTGGTGCTTCACCGATCAGCATCAGATCCGCCTTTGGATTGCCGCGACTGATCACGACGGTTTGTCGGGTCGTGGCAAGGTCACAGGCTGTGCAGGCGCTGCAGGCCTGAAGAGTGGAGCCGGTCATGACGTCAAACCAGCAGAGGCCAAGGGAACAAGCAGCAACAGGGGATTGCCCTCCGGGTCGTGGACCCAGGCCTCGGCACCAAAGGGCTCAAGCCGCGCCTCATCGAGAAGCAATCCGCCACACTGCAGCGATGTGTTGAGAAGCCGCTGAAGTTCAGGAAGGGGCTCCTGAGAAGGGGGGAGCTTCAAGCAGGGTGCCAGCGCTCGGCCCCGGATAGGAAAAGGGCGCTGGCGGGAGGGCCGGTAGATCTCCAGCCGGGTGCCATCGCTGAATTCAACGATGCAGTGATGCTTCGCCACTCCAGGCTTCACGGTGGCGTGAAGCAGCTCGCTGTAGAAGCTCGCCAGCCTGGCAGGGTCTTCTGCGGCCAACACCCAGCTGATCTGCATCGCGTTCATGGGTGCTGTGAAATCAAGGTTGTCTGCGACACCATCTGCGGCAGGATGATGACGTTTTAAACGCACCGAGGGGAGGTGCGTTGCCCATGCCGCGCCCGCCAGAACTTTCCGACCGGGCTGTCGCCCTGAAACCGTCTCTGACGCTGGAAATCAGCGCCAAAGCGAAAGCACTACGCGACAGCGGCAAGGACATCTGCAGCCTCAGTGCCGGTGAACCGGACTTTGCGACGCCTCCGTTCATCGTTGAAGCGGCCCAGCGCGCTCTGGAATCCGGCTTCACCCGCTATGGCCCTGCCTCAGGCGATCCCGATCTACGTGCTGCTCTGGCCCACAAACTGAGCGTCGAAAACGGGATTCCAACCCAGCCGGAGCAGGTGCTGGTGACCAACGGTGGCAAGCAAGCCATCTACAACCTGTTCCAGGTGCTGCTCAATCCCGGCGACGAAGTGTTGGTGCCAGCGCCTTTCTGGCTGAGCTATCCCGAGATGGCGGCCCTGGCCGGGGCGAGCACCAGGATCATTCCCACCAAAGCGGAGGATGGCTTTCGCCTCGACCTTGATCTGCTGGACCAGCAGATCACCCCACGCAGCCGATTGCTGGTGATCAATTCACCTGGCAATCCCAGCGGCCAGGTGATGACACAGGCCGAACTGGAGGCACTGGCCGCTCTGGTGGCCCGTCACTCCCAGCTGATGGTGATGAGCGATGAGATCTACGAGTATCTCCTGGCCGATGGTCAGCAGCACTGCAGTTTTGCGGCCATCGCCGAAGAGATCCGCGGGCGCTGCTTCACCGTGAACGGCTTTGCCAAAGGCTGGGCGATGACCGGCTGGCGCCTCGGCTATCTGGCTGGAGATGTTGCCGTGATCAAGGCCGCTTCAGCCCTGCAGAGCCAGAGCACCAGCAATGTTTGCAGCTTTGCTCAACGGGGTGCCCTGGCGGCGATCGAAGGTCCCCGAGATTGCGTGCGCAAGATGGCAATCAGCTACAACCGCCGCCGAACCCTGCTCACTGAAGGGCTCCAGGCTCTTGAGGGCATCACCTTGACGCACCCTCAAGGGGCCTTCTACGCCTTCCCCCGCTTACCGGATGGCGTGCCCGATTCGATGGAGTTCTGCCGGCAAGCTCTGGAACTGGAAGGTCTGGCCATGGTTCCAGGCCTGGCCTTCGGCGATGACCGCTGCATTCGACTATCCTGTGCCGTAGCGGATGAGACGATTAACGATGGACTGATGCGACTCAAGCGGATGCTTGGTTCCTTCTGATCCAATTTGATCACTTCCGATTTCTGAATGTCTGTACGAGAACGCAGGGCCGTGATGGCTACCGGTTTGATTGCCGGCCTCACCCTCACGGCCAGTGTTTCCAGTTGTGGCGCACCCCAGAACGACGCCAAACAGACCGTTCTGCAGATCGGTGCCATCCCCGACCAGAACCCTGAGAAACTGAATCGCCTCTACGGCACGCTGTCTGAGGAACTCAGCGGGAAGCTGGATGTTCCAGTGCGTTACGTGCCGGTGAACAACTACGCGGCGGCGGTGAGTGCCTTCCGCAGCGGCAGTCTTGATCTGGTCTGGTTCGGTGGACTCACCGGTGTGCAGGCCAGGCTGCAGACGCCTGGAGCCCGGGTGCTGGCGCAACGGGATATCGATGCCGAATTCACAAGTGTGTTCATCGCCAATGGCGCCAGTGGGTTGCGCCCCTTCACCAGTGCCGACCAACTCGTTGAGCTGAAGGGACGCCGACTGGCCTTCGGATCGGAGAGTTCCACCTCCGGCCGTCTCATGCCCCAGTTCTTCATGGGCGAAAACGGCGTAAAACCTGAGGATCTGGCGGGGGGTGGACCTGGCTTCAGCGGAAGCCACGACGCCACCATTGCGGTGGTACAAAGCGGTGCCTACGAGGTGGGCGCCTTGAATGAGCAGGTCTGGCGCAGCAATGTGGCGGACGGCCGCATTGATCCAGGCAAGGTGTCGGTGATCTGGAGGACACCGCCCTACGTGGATTACCACTGGGTTGTACGGCCCGGTCTGGATGAGCGCTTTGGGGATGGTTTCACCGACAAGCTCCAAACCGCCTTGCTGGACTTGTCGGCCGAGACACAGAACGGCGCCGCGATTCTTGAGCTGTTCGGTGCGGAACGCTTCATCCCTGCCAAAGACGAGGACTACGTGATGATCGAAACGGTGGGTCGCCAACTCGGAAAGATCCGTTGACGGCACTGCTGGAGCTGCACCAGGCCTGCTTGAGCCAACGGCTCCAACCGATCACCCTCACCCTTCGTGCGGACCAGCGTGTGGTGTTGCTCGGTGCCAGTGGCGCCGGCAAAACCACCCTGCTGAAGCTCTGCAACGGCGCCCTAAGACCCGATGCAGGATCCGTGCACTGGTGTGGTCGCTCCCATCAGCAGCTGTCGCGGCGGCAAAGGCGCCAAATCGGCACGCTCTGGCAGGACCTGCGTCTGGTGGAGGAATTGAGCGTCATCCAGAACATCAACAGCGGTGCCCTGGGACGCCATGGTCTGTTCTGGGCGCTGCGGAACCTGCTTGGCAGCCTGGAACCGACCACCTGTCTTGCACTGATGCACCAGGTGAAACTGGAGGCCGATTTGCTTGAACAGCCCGTACGGGAGCTGTCCGGAGGGCAGCGCCAACGGGTGGCTCTGGGCCGTTTGTTGCATCAGCAGCCTGAGCTCGTGCTGGCGGACGAGCCCCTCTCCGCCCTTGATCCCAACCTCGCCGAGGACGTTCTCAACACGCTGCTTCTATCACCGGGCTGTCTGATCAGCCTGCACCGACCGGATCTGATTCACCGGTTTGACAGGGTTCTGGGGCTCCGTGATGGTGCCCTGGTGATCGATGCGGCTCCAGACACCATTCATCGGGATCAGTTGGAATGGCTCTACGCATCGACCTGAAACCAGCCCTGCCGTTGATCCCGTTGCTGCCGGGCCTGAGCCTGCTGGGCGTTCTTCTGGTGCTGTTGCGCGATGGGCACGGAGGAGGACTTGCTCTTCTGCACCAATTCGCCGCTGGAGCCCTGCGGCCATCGATCGATCCGATCGTGCTGGGCAGCTTGCTCAACGGACTCCAGATCACCCTCGTGATCGCCGTGATGGCCTGGGGCATCAGCAGCGTTCTCGGCGTCGGTCTCGGACTCCTGAGCTCAAGCACCTTCTGGGAGATCCTGGCGGGCGGGCGTTGGCCTGCCCTGGTCTTGCGCCGTTGCCTGGCCCCCCTGCGAGCTGTTCATGAATTGATCTGGGGGCTTCTGCTGCTGCAGGTGTTCGGACTGAATGGCTGGGTTGCGGTCTGCGCTATCGCCATTCCCTACACGGTTCTGATGGCGCGGGTGGTTGCCGATCAGGTGGATTGCCACGTTTCACCGGCCATCCCCGTCCTCAAAGGAGCCGGCGCCACGCCATGGGCCGTGATGCTCACTGGGCTAGTTCCTCCGCTGGCGGAGCCGATCAGTAACCACGTCGGCCACCGCCTCGATTGTGCGCTTCGTTCAACCTTGATTCTGGGTGTGTTCGGCCTCGGAGGACTGGGGACAGACCTCAGCCTCAGCCTGCGCTCGCTTCAATTTCAGGAGATGTGGAGTGGCCTTTGGTTGCTGGCCATCGCCATGGTGGTGCTCGACCGACTGCTGCGAATGCTGCGCAGCTGGTCAGGCGTACTGATTCTTCCCGTGGCCATGGCCAGCCCATGGGTCGCCATCGGCTGGGGAACACAACTGGATCTGCAGCTGGACTGGCCAGTAGCTGAGTGGTCGATGGTGGTTGGCCACCTCATCGACGGTTCCGTTGGGGTCAAGGCTGCACTGGAGATCTCCTGGCCAGCGGTGATTGGTGCCACGGTGTGGATCACCCTGATCGCCGGTTGTGTCGCCACCGGTCTTCCACCGCTGCTGTTGCTGATCTGGCCCAGCCAGGCCAGCCTGCGTCTGCAGGACGTGGTGTGGGGGACGTTTCGACTCATCCCGGCGCCTCTCAGCGCGCTGCTGCTGCTGATGCTGGCCAAACCGAGTCTGGCCCTGGCGGGTCTGGCCCTAGGGCTACACCACAGCGGTGTGATGGGTCGGGTGCTGATGGACGACATCCGCAGCACGGGATTGCACTCCGCCCAAACCATGAAGGCCTGCGGCGCCACCCGGAGGGTGAGCTGGCTTTATGGGCCCTTAGCAGATGTGAGTCGCGCTTACCTCACCTATGCGACCTACCGATTGGATGTGATCCTGCGCGACACCGCGATCATCGGCATGGTGGGGGGAGCCGGTCTGGGCTGGCAGCTGATGGAGGCCCTCAGCTCATTTCATTGGTGGTTGGTTCTCTGGATCGTGCTGATCTCCGCGCTGCTCACGCTGCTGGGTGAGAGCCTGGGGGAACGACTTCAGGGGAGCTGGAACAGCCGGGCCATGGCCTTATGAGCGGTGCGAACAATTCCCCCCGGCAGCTGATCGTGCTCGGGGACAGCGGCGTGCATGGTTGGGGGGACCGTGAAGCGGGTGGTTGGTGCCAACGACTCCGCTTGCGCTGGATGAACCTGCCCAGCACTCCGGTGGTGTACCCCCTTGGCGTTCGAGGAGACGGCCTGGAAAGGGTGGCCGCCCGCTGGCGCAGCGAGTGGTGCTGCCGCGGCGAACTGCGCCGTCAGACACCGGGCGGACTACTGCTCAGTGTTGGGCTGAATGACACCGCCCGCGTTGGCCGGATCGACGGCAGGCCCCAACTGGATGTTGAGGCCTTTTCGTTCGGCATGGGGCAACTTCTCAGTGAGATGACCCAGGAGGCGCAGGTGTTTGTGCTGGGCCTAACGGCAGTGGATGAGCACGTGATGCCCTTTGCCGGCTGCCTCTGGTATGGCAACCGCCAGATCGCTGCAACGGAAACGGTGATGGCAGAACAGTGCCGTGAGGCTGATGTGCCCTTCCTCTCACTGCATCAGGGGATGCTGGAGGAGCCCGACTGGTTGACCTGGATGGAGCCTGATGGGATTCATCTCAATGCCGATGGGCACCGGTGGGTCGACCAGCGGCTGAATCAGTGGGAGCCTTTGCAGACCTGGGCTGGACTCTCGCCAATCAACACATCGACACCTATCAGCATGTGAACAGCAGCCTCAACGGCGACTAATGTGTGGCTCTCCTGACATTGGTGATCAGACTTGGGACCTGACCGCTCTGCAGAACGCGCCGCCGGCCATCCCCCTGCCCAGCGCAAAACAACCCTCAAGTGGGACGAGAACGGTGAACTGACCGCTGTTGACATGGCACGAATCGTTGACCGGCTGACTCAGCCGGAACTGCAGCGCTGTGATCTCGACCCCTTCTAAAGCTCAGCTCGGGGCCATCGCCTGCTTGGCGTCCTGGTAGAAGGCCAGATCGATGTCGGAACGCCCTTCTGAACTCGCCATCGCCTCAACCCGTTGACGCACAGCAGGCCGAACGAAGAACGGAACATCCTTTTTAAGTGCTGCCTGGGCCTCTGGTTGCCAGTCCATCAATTCAAAACCGTTGCACTCATGATCCGGCACGAAAGTGCCGAATTGGGGCACGTAAGGGCCAACCGCTTCCGGCCTGAGGGTTGAACGGTTGGATCAGTTTCACTGATCCATTGATTTCTCAACGTCAATTGCGGCAGGAGTCCCGTCGCGGTCTTCCACCCTGCATTGCACGGCGCAATCAGGAGGTTCTCAAGCACCTCGGGCTGGCCCACTGCGCAGCCCAACGCCAGCGTCAACGTGGGCCTGAGGAGTTCGACGACCTGATTCAAGAATCGCGGGTGGGCTTGATCCATGGGCTTGATCGTTTTGATCAGAACCGGGGCCTCCGGCCCAGCAGTTATCTGCTGTCTCGCGCCACCGGTCAAATCTTGCACTACCGCCGCGATCGATCACGAACGATCCGGATTCCCTGGCGGCTGCGGGATCTCCATGCAGCAGGGATGAAGATCCAGCGTGAACGCGAACAGAATCAGCAACCGAGCCTCAGCGATCAAGATCTTGCCGCCGAACTCTCGGTTCGCCCTGAGTGATGGGCCTCCGCCGTTCAAAGCCATGGCGCCAGCCAGGTTCTCCAGCTGTTGGCCAGCCTTGGGGAGCCAGCACACGCCTGTGCGGAGGATGAACAGCTGGACTGGCTCAAGAGCGTGCTGCACCAGTTGGAGGGGATGACCGGGATGGTGCTGCAAGCCCACTTGATCGAAGGCCAGAGCCTCAAGGATCTGGCTCAGGCCATGAATTGCAGCCGCTCATCCCTTCGCCGTCATCTCCATGAGGGACTCAGCACCCTGCGGGAATGGGCCCGCCGCGATGGCCTGATCCACGTCCAGACCAGATGATCAGAGCGTCATCAGCAGCATCGCCAAAACTGCAGCCAACAGGGTCTGGAGAGCATTGACCAGCTCGTTGCTCAACCAGGCCACGCGATCCTGCACCAGAGCGCCGAGCAGGCTTTCGCCGAGGGTTGCCACCAGACCAACAAGCATCACCACTAAGGCCACAGGCCATGAGGGAACCAGCTGCAGGGTCAGCATCACCAGGGTCATGGCGATGCTGCCGGCGGCACTGGCCAGGGTCCCTTCCAGGCTGATGGCCCCTTCGGTGCCTGGTGGGACCGCCCGAAGGCTGGTGATCAACACCGTGGTGCGTCCGAAACGCTTGCCGATCTCACTGCCGAAAGTGTCGGCCAACTTGGCAGCGAAACTCGCTGCAAAACCGACCATCAACAGCTCGCGTGACTCGACACCGGCACCGACGAGAAGCGCCAGAAAGGCACCAACAGCAGCAGAACCCCAGACGTTTTCCGGCCCGCGCTGGCCACCGCGGGCCTCAGCGAGGCCGCGGCTCTGCTTGTTTTTAAAGCCGATCTTGGTGACCAGACTTCCCAGACAGAGGTAGGCGACCACGGCCAACCAGCCCGACCAACCCAGACAACCCCAGAGGATTGTGCCCAACGCAGCCGCATGGACCCAGCCACTGCGGGTCAGCACAGATGTCCGCTGCGCCAGTGCAATCAAAAAAGTGTTCACCACCAGGGCCTGAATCCAGAGTGCGGACATCACACCGTGTTGCAGTGCCCTAAGCATCTCCTGCCTGCGGCCATTGCAGAGGGAGAATCGGGGGCGTTCGTTCTCTGGTCGACCGGATGGTGTTCAACAGCAACAAGGGGTTTTTCCTCACCCTGGATGACTCCGCCGCTCCGGCCACCCTCGAGCTGACTCAACAAGAAGCTCCGGCAACCGAAAAAGCACCAGTCGAAGAAGCTGTTGTGACAGCCAATGCTGGTGCAACACCCATCGCACCCTCCGAGCCTTCAGCTGTCGCCAAGCCTTCAGACAGTGCGGCCGTTGCAGAAGCTAAAGCTGAATCAAGCTCTCGGCCCACAGCCTCGCTCACCACTGCAGAAGCCATTGCTGCTGAACTGGCTGAGGCAGAGGCCGCCCGCCCGGCCGTGACCTATTCCACTTTTGCACCCAGCAACCTGACGCCTGGTGGCGGACTGCGCCAGCGGAGCCGTCGACCCGGTGCAGCGCTGAAATCCTTCCGGGGCATTGCTCAGGACCTGTTCAAGAGTTGATCAGGCCATCGCGCCAACGCACCAGTCCCACAGCGCCTGCCACTGCAGCCGTTGAACTGCGCAGGATGGTTGCCCCCATCCGCACCGGCCGAATCCCTGCCTCAGAAAAAAGGCTCTGCTCGGCTGAGGTCCATCCCCCCTCAGGACCGATCACCAGCCAAGTGGCCTGAACTTGATTGGCCTGTTGGCGCAAACATTGATCCAACGATGGAGTGTCTGTCGCGCGGGTGACCCCTACGAGACGCACGCCGTCCGCCGCTCCAATCCAGTCGGATATATCAATCACCTCATGCAGCTGCGGCATCCACAACCGCTCGCACTGCTCCACCGACTCACGAATGATCGTGGCCCAGCGCTCCGGTCGATGGTCGGCCTGGGGAACACAGCGATGGCAGCGCAGGGGCTGAATCCGATCAATCCCGAGTTCACAGGCCATTCGGACCACCTCATCCATCCCCCGCCGCATCAAGGCCACAGCCAAGCCCAGCTGAGGTTGGGCCAAGGGCTCATTTTTTTGCGCAGACCTATCGAGCGCAAGCAACTGCGGTTCAACCAGGGTTGCGAGCGTGAGGCGGCCGCAACCATCGATCACATCGACCTGCTCGCCACAGCGCAAACGCAAGACCCTTCTTAGGTAGTGCTGCTCGTCGGTGTTGAGCAAAACCGATCCACCCTCCTCCAGGCGATCCGGCGACAGGAGCAAACGCCGGCGTTCAGCCACCTGAAGGGAAAACGCTATCGGGGTGATCGTCGACCGGCCAATTTTCATTGACCCCACCGACGACCAGCTCTTCGATCTGAACCACGTCGGAATCCAGTTGACGCAAGGCATTGATCAAGACATCAATGGCGACCCCATCCGATGTACCGAGATCCACCCAGCACCGTCCCCAGTCGTTGTGATATTCGAGTTGCCCCATGTTGTGCATCAGAGCGGGCATTGCCGACTCCGCCCCATCGTTGTCGTAGGCCATCCAACTGAGATCGGAACCTGCGTCATGAACCTGCAGGTTCTCTGCGTTGAAGCCCCCTAGCCGGCCGATCACGTACCAGCTGTCGAACACACCATCCACGTAATTCCGCTCCCCCTGGCTGGGAGGTTCCGAGAAACGGATCCACAACCAGCAATTGAAGGGATCGACTTCACGAAAACGAATGTCCATGGGGCCATCGCGACACCGTCATCATCGTTCAAGCTGATCGCATGCTCGAGCTCTCTGGAATCACCTATGCACCTGCAACGGCTGGTGCCCCCATCCTCGACGGCGTCGCTTTTCACGCACAGAAAGGACGGCCGCTGCTGATCGCTGGCGCCAGTGGATCCGGAAAGACATCGCTGCTGGAGATCATCAGCGGCTTGGCGTCAGCCACATCCGGCAGCATCCGCTGGAACGGAAGCGTGATGAAACGACGGCAGCTGCGCTGGCTGTGCGGCATCGTTTTCCAGTTTCCCGAGCGCCATTTCCTCGGTCTGAGCGTGGCGCAGGAACTGCGGCTGGGCCATCGGCGGCTGGGGCATGAGCGCGAACAGAGCGTGCTCGAACGGGTTGGCCTCGACAGCATCGCCTCAACAACGGCACCAGAACGGCTGAGCGGCGGGCAGCAACGGCGGCTTGCCCTCGCGGTGCAGATGCTCCGCGGCGCTGAAGTGCTCCTCCTGGATGAACCCACTGCTGGGTTGGATTGGTCGGTGCGACGCGACGTGCTGGATCTACTCGCCGGCCTGGCCCGTGAACAGGTGTTGATCGTGGTCACCCATGAACCCGAGCTGTTTCAAGACTGGGACTGCGAACGCTTGCGTTTGCAGAGCGGGCGGCTCGAACCGATGACTACATTGCCCTGAGCTTCCAAAGGGACATGGCCGACCGGCTGGTTCGAGCAACAGCCGCTGCAGGTGGCATCCGGTTGGTGGCGGTATCGACAACCAACATCGTGCGTGAGGCAAGGGAGCGCCATGGGCTGTCGTTCCTCACCAGCGTGATGCTCGGACGGGCCATGACGGCGGGACTGATGCTCGCCAGTTCGATGAAGGTGCGCCACGGCCGGGTGAATCTGCGTCTGGGCTCCGATGGTCCGATCAAGAACCTGATGGTGGATGCCGGCCGCAACGGAACCGTGCGCGGCTACGTCGGCGAGCCGGCCCTCGAACTCGACCCGATTCAGAACGAAGCAGGCCATTTCAGCTTCAACTTCAAGGAGGCCGCTGGAACCGGTTACCTCCACGTGATGCGTGACGACGGCAAGGGCGAGCCCTTCAACAGCACCGTTGAACTGGTCAGCGGAGGCATTGGTGAGGATGTTGCCTCCTATCTGCTCCACTCCGAACAAACCCCTTCCGCAGTGTTTGTGGGTGAGCAGGTGAACAGCGCCGGAATCCACGCCAGTGGTGGCCTACTGGTTCAAATTCTTCCCAAAGCGGCGGAAGAGCCGGCCCTGGTGGAGCTGATTGAAC
Source organism: Synechococcus sp. KORDI-52 (assembly GCF_000737595.1). Classification (NCBI taxonomy): domain Bacteria; kingdom Bacillati; phylum Cyanobacteriota; class Cyanophyceae; order Synechococcales; family Synechococcaceae; genus Synechococcus; species Synechococcus sp. KORDI-52. The sequence continues at coordinate 1,825,849 of NZ_CP006271.1, forward strand.
AGCGTTGCCGCGAGATCACTGGCTTCAGTCAGCGGCTGGCGGCAAGTGGAGACCAGCTGGAGGATCTGCTTCTAGACGTCTTCCCCGACCTTGATCCCAAACCCCTCGACGATGCCGAGGCCAGTCAGGAGCTGCGTTTTTTCTGCCCTTGTAGCCATGAGCGCAGCAAAGCAGCCCTGGTCCTGATGGGCAGAGACGAACTCACTGACATGCGGGACAAAGATGGCGGAGCAGAACTGACCTGCCACTTCTGCAACAACCGCTATCACGTCAGCGCAGCTGAGCTGCAGGAGCTGATTGACGGCCTGCCGTCGGCGGCCTGACGTCAGGCCAGGAACAGAGCGGCAGCCCACAGCAGCAGAGCGGCAGGCAGGGCTTGGATCTGCAGAGGACTGAGAGCCAGCTGCTCAAAAGCAGTGGGAGAGAGGGCCAGATTGAGCAACGAGCCCGCTGCCAAGCCCACGCTGAGCACCAGCAACGTCCAACCAAGGGATGCAAGCGGGCGGCGACCTCTGCGGATCTGACTGAGAAAAACACCGATGGTTGCCAGAGCCAGCACCAACTGAATGCTGCCGGCCGAGAAGACCAGCAAAGCAACGCCGACGATTCCAGCAATGATTCGCACGGAACGCCCACGCCCATCCACAAGGGCCCAATCGGGCTTCAAACCGGAGAGAGACTGAGAGGGGTCGGGAAGCTTGTTGCGGAGATTCGCGAAAACATTGGTCATCGGTGCCTGTGCAGGCAAAGCAGGGATCGCTCCCGCCGTCGCTTCGCGCTCCGAAGCGGTCGCTGCAGCAGCGCTCACCTGCCCCTGTTGGCGGTCACGCAAACGGGCCATCAGGACAGCGTCGTAAGCCGCCTCAATCTTTGCTCTGGCTTGATCATCGCCAGAGACTTCGGCGAGGCAGCGCGCCTTGGCCGCCTGAACCTGTTCAAACCCCGCATCGCGGCTCAAGCCGAGACGAGCGAATGGATCGTCCGCGTTTGCGTCGGGACTGGGTTCACCCAGGGCTGCCATGGCGTCGATCGGGTTCTTCTCAAGAGCGTATCGGGGCCGGCTCAGAAGAGGGGCGCACCATGACGAAAACCCTCGCTGCGCTCTAGCCGACTGCGGCAGCTCAGGGCATCCAGACGATTCATCCAGCAACGTCGCTTGATCAACGGCATTTGTGGAGGAAGGTGATAACCCTCGAGCATCTCCACCGATTCATCGTCGCCGCGAAAACACACGTATTCGGTGCCGCCGTCCGCATTGTTCTTCAGCAGCCAGAACGTATTCACGGGAGTTTATTTCGCGACATGATTCTGGCGAGAGCGGCGCGGAGGTGTGGATGAAGAGATCAGCCGTGTTCAAAGACTGATCGGTTCCACTCCACTCACCACTGGAGCAACACTGCTGAGTTCAAGTTCGGGATGGTCCTCCCGAAGCTGATTGAGGTTCCACTCATTCTTGAACAGCAGCACAGGTCGATTCCAGGCATCACGAACGGTCTTGCAATTGAAGATCCGCCCAACCTTCTCGAGTTCGCCCCACCCACCACTGATCCAGCGGGCGACCTGGAAACCCATGGCCTCAAGTCGAGTTTCAACGCCGTATTCATTTTCAAGCCGGTGCTGAACCACCTCCAGTTGGAGTTGTCCCACGGCCGCCAAGATCGGATCACGCTTGCTCTCATCAGTGTCGTAGAGGATCTGCACAGCCCCCTCTTCTCTCAGCTCATTCACCCCTTTGCGGAAATTCTTAAAGGCTGATGGGTTGGGGTTACGCAGCCAGCTGAAAATCTCCGGACTGAAACAGGGAATGCCTTCGTATTCCACTTTCGACCCCACATAAAGGGTGTCTCCAATGGAAAACATGCCGGGATTGTTGAGACCGATCACATCTCCCGGATAGGCGTCTTCCACGACGGCTCGGTCCTGACCGAACAGCTTTTGAGGACGTGACAGGCGAATCGCTTTGCCAGTACGGGCATGCTTCACCGTCATGTCTTTTTCAAAACGGCCGCTGCAGACACGGACGAAGGCAACGCGGTCGCGGTGCCTTGGGTCCATGTTGGCTTGAAGTTTGAACACGAAACCGCTGAACCCTTCCCGCAACGGATCCACCAGGCCGTCGCTGCTGGAGCGGGCGATCGGTCGCTGCGCCATCTCGAGGAAGGCATCGAGAAAAGGTCGGACCCCGAAGTTGGTCATGGCGGAGCCGAAGAACACCGGGGTGAGCTCACCGGCATGCACCATCTCGATATCCAGCTCGGCTCCAGCCGCTTCCAGGAACTCCATTTCCTCAACGGCCAGATCAAGGAGCTCCTCCTCCACCAGCTCCCGCAGGGTGGGGTCATCAAGGGATAGCCGTTGCTCGCTGGCCTGCTTGCCCCGTTCAGCACGGCTGAACAGAACCACCTCCTTGCTGCGGCGGTCGATCACGCCGCGGAATTGCTCGCCACTGCCGATGGGCCAGTTCACGGCCCAGGGGGTGAGGCCGAGCTCCGACTCGATTTCATCGAGCAGGGTGAGCGGTTCCCGCCCCGGGCGATCCATCTTGTTGATGAAGGTGAAGATTGGGATCTGGCGCATGCGGCAGACCTCGAACAGCTTCCGGGTCTGAGGCTCCAGGCCCTTGGCGGCATCCTCAAGCATTACGGCGTTGTCCGCCGCTGCCAGGGTTCGATAGGTGTCTTCGGAAAAATCCTGGTGACCTGGCGTGTCCAGGAGATTGATCGTGGTGGCGTCGTAATCGAACTGCAGCACCGTTGAGGTGATTGAAATGCCCCGCTGCTTTTCAAGCTCCATCCAGTCGGAGGTCACCTTGCGCTGCTCACCCCGTGCTTTTACCGCCCCTGCTTGCTGAATGGCACCGCCGTAGAGCAGCAACTTCTCGGTGAGAGTTGTTTTTCCCGCATCCGGGTGAGAAATGATCGCAAAGTTGCGACGGCGATCCACCGCCGAGGCCAAAACCTGGGCCAGATCACCATCAGTGGTCGCTTGACTGCCGCTCATCGGATTTCAGGACTTCACCAAGCCTGACACCACCAGATAACGGTCGTCCTCCGCTGACACCGTCAACTGGTGGAGATCAAGCCGGTGGAGTTCTGCGAACACCTCCTGAGGTTCGAGGGCCGCCGCCAGCGAGGCAGCGAAGTCGTGCTGCAACACCTCTGGCGCCGATGGCAGGTGTTTGAGCAGCAGCTGTTGAATCTCAGCGTCGGAGGCAGGACGCCGCAGATCCCGATGCAAGCTGCGACAACCCGGTGCTGCCAAGTCTCTGGTGACCATCCAGAGCAGATCGGGCTGGTGCAGGTGATGCAAAAGGCTGTTGCTGACGATCAGATCGGCCTGCCCAAGCAGAGGACCTTCAAGAACCTCCTGAAGGGTCTGACAAAGGAATGAGATCTCCAGCTGCTGCTGCTGCGCCCGCTCGCGGGCTACAGCCAGCATCGATTCGGCACCGTCAATGCCGATGATCCGAGCCTTGGGGAGGAGGCCGGCCAACCGAAGCGTGATGTTTCCCGGGCCACAACCCAGGTCCACCACCAGTGGATCAGGCGGCAAAGGTGAAGTGCGCGAGAGAAGACGCTGAATCGCTTCGATGGTGGCTTGATCGCCGGAACTGAAGTCAGCAGCGGCATAGGCCTGCACCTGCTTATCGCCGTTCATCAACTCAGGTTCCAAACGGCGCTGCATCATCCGCATCCCTTGCGCCGTTCAGTTTGAACTGGACACTGTTGATGGTGGTAAAGAGGCCTTGCTCCCACCATCTGTGGCGTTAGGGTTTCGATACTTGTCCTTCGCTCCTGCACCGCACGTGACCCTCACACCAAATCGTGTGCAGACCTCTGCGGGAACTGTCGCCGGGTTTGGCGACTTCCCCGCAACGGCCCCTGCTGCCAATCCGGTCTTCTATCGCACGTACAGCCGGAAAACCCCGAGCGGCCGTGAGAGCTGGAGCCAGGTGGGTACGAGGAACCTGGAGGGTCTGCGGCAGCTGGGCAACCTCAAGGCCGAGGAAGTGAGCCTGCTGGCTCGCATGCAAGCCGAAAAGAAGGCTCTCCCCTCAGGCCGCTGGCTCTGGATTGGTGGCACACGCTGGATCGAACAACCCGAAAACTTCTCCGGCTCTTACAACTGCACTTCCACGAACCTGGTGGATTGGCAGGCCTTTGGTCTGATGATGGACCTGGCGATGATGGGCTGCGGCACCGGCGCCATCATCGAGCCGCATCTGATCGAGCGGCTACCCGTAGTGCGCAACAGCTTTGAGGTTCTCAGCGTCAGCGAGATCGGCATTACCCCTGAAGCCGAGCGTCAGGACGACTGCACCCACAGCATTGATGGAAACAAGGTGACCATCAAGGTGGGCGACACCCGCCGCGGCTGGGTGGACAGCTACCAGCTCATGCTTGAACTCAGCAGCGACGAACGGTTCAAGGGCGGTCCGATTCAGATTGAAGTGGACCTCAGCGATGTGCGTCCCGTCGGGGAAACACTGAAGGGCTTCGGCGGCATGGCAAACCCGGTGAAGCTGAAGGATCTCTACGGGCGTGTGGCCCGACTGCTGAACAAAGCCCAGGGCCGTCGGCTCACCTCGGTGGAGTGCTGCCTGCTGATCGACGAAGCCGCCGTCACGATCGTGGCCGGCAACATTCGTCGCAGCGCCGGCATGCGTCAATTTGCGGCCGACGACCAGGCTGCTGCGTCCTCCAAGGACAACCTCTGGCAGCAGGACGAGGAGGGCAACTGGAGGATCGATCCAGAGCGTGATGCGCTGCGGATGGCCAACCACACTCGCGTGCATCACACCCGTCCCAGCAAAGACGTGGTGCATGCAGCGGTGACCAAACAGTTCCACTCCGGTGAGGGCGCGATCCAGTTCGCTCCCGAAGCGATCGCTCGCTCCAATGCCGATCTGCTCACCACCCCTGAACTGCGCAGTGAGTTCATCGAGATCTACTGCGATCAGGGTCGTGAAGAAGCAGGGCGCTGGCTGTCTGAGAACCATGGCCCCATCGGCGCTGAGGAGCTGGAGCACCGTCTCAGCCGCTACGGCTTGAATCCCTGCGGCGAGATCCTGGGTGCTGATTTCCACTGCAATCTGGCCGAGGTGCACCTCAACCAGATCGACCCCAGCGACGAGGAAGGCCAGGCCGATGCCTTCCGTGCAGGCGCCCTCTCGGTTGCTTGTCTGCTCAACCACCGTTTCGAGGTTGAGCGCTACCGCCAGAGTCGTGAATGGGATCCGATCGTTGGCGTCAGCTTCACCGGTCTGTTCGACTTCTTCGTGCATGCCTTCGGCACGGAATGGCTGCGCTGGTGGGAGGCCGGCCGGCCTGAAACCGAGGAAGGTCTGCGCTTCAAGGGGCAAGAAGCCGCTTACCTGAGCCGTTGGAAGGAGATCGTCAACCAAACGGTGTGGGAGTACTGCGACCGCCATGGTCTGCGTCGTCCCAACCGCTGCACAACTGTCCAACCCGCAGGCACCAAGAGCCTGCTCACCGGTGCTGCCCCCGGCTGGCATCCCCCCAAAGCCCAGCGCTTCATCCGCCGGATCACCTTCCGCAAGAACGACCCCGTGGCCATGGCCTGCATGGACTACGGCTACACCATCGTTCCCTCCCAGTCCGACAAGGATGACGAAGGTCGTCTGCTGAATGACCCCTTCGATCCCCGCTGCACCGAATGGTTGGTGGAGATCCCCACTGAGGTGAGCTGGGCCAATCTGCCGGGTGCCGATTCGGTTGACATCAATGGCTTCAGTGCCATGGCGCAATTCGACTTCTACATGCAGGTGCAGCGCCATTACACCGCCCACAACACCTCCGCCACGATCGAATTCCGCGAGCACGAAATCGAACCGTTGGCTGATGCTCTGCATCAAGCCATGGAGAATGGTGAGGGGTACATCTCAGCAGCACTTCTGGCTCGGTTCGATGCCAACGCCACATTCCCCCGCCTGCCCTTCGAACCCATTGATGCAGCAACCTATGAGGAACTGCAATCCGGAGTGGTGAAGCGGCGCGTCAGCAGTGATTTCTTCGAAGCGCTGCAGCGCTACGACCAAGGTGAGCTGACCGAAGCAGGGCCTGCTGGGTGCGATTCCGATAAATGTCTTCTGCCTCTCGCCAATCCCGAGAGCTGACATCTGATCTGATCCCTATAAAATTGTCTGGTGTCCTGCGGGGCACCTGACAACTCTGGAGAGGTGGTCGAGTGGTTTATGGCTCTGGTCTTGAAAACCAGCGTGTCTTCACGGGCACCGTGGGTTCGAATCCCACCCTCTCCGTATTTCACCCCAGTCGATGAGTGGTTTTTTATGTGCTGGAGCGGATCTCGAAGATTCCGCCACACATTTGCAGACAGTACGCGCTGGTCTCGCACCTTGTATAACCGTATATAAGGGGTAGCTTTTAGGGCACACCTTGTAGTTCGGGGACCACATCAAGGCTGTTAACCAAGGCTTGAGAGCCGACAAAGCAGGCGTATCGATCCGGCAGCGACGCAACAAACTCTGCTTGAGGGCTGTTGCAGAAGAGCTGGCCTGCTTTGCGCAGCATGAACGGCTCTGGGTCGAGCCCTTGTCCCTCTCTGAGGGCCTTCTCCTCTAGGACGGCTGCCTTGGTGGGCTCTAGGACGCAGTCGAGCCTTCGCAAGACGGTGAAAGGCAGGATGACCTTGCCGTAGTCGCTCTGCTTGTAGTCACCACGCAGCAGGTCGGCGACGGACCAGATGAATGCAGAGAGGTTGGTGTCGGACACTCGTCAGGACATCTTCAACTCGATTTTCCGCCAGTCCTGTCATGAAGTCATCCCTCGATTGAGGGATGAGGCGGTGTTTGTTCAAGCGCCTGGGCCATACAGGCAAAAAGAAACCCCCGCCAAAGGCAGGGGCTCCAAAACGTCTCTCGGGAGTGTGACCTTGTTTCCACCCCGTGAGTCGTTTTTCCTCACGCAATCAATATCTCTTCTCAACTGTCACAGTGCCAGTTGTACGTGGACGGCTTGTCGCTTGTCCTCAGTCCGTTTCGAGAATCCAGCTCGTCAATGGCACATGATGGTCATTGGCTCAGCCTTCGTGGTGATCACCCTTAAGAAATCACTGTTCAGCTGGAAGACCGCAGGAATCCTGACGGGAGTGAAGCTGGCGACACTTGCTGTCGTGCTTGGCCTGGCCCGTGCAGGCCTTCTCCCAGTCTGGTTTCCCCACAGGGGGTAGCCCGCTTCAGCAGCCGAGCCAGCCTCAGCACGCATAGATCAAGCAGATCTGGGCTGGAAGATCTGACTGAGATTCACACCAGCTTCGTAGGCCAAGACTCGAACTTCATTTTGTTGCTCTTCTGTGAGGCCATCCCAGAACGCATCCACGAGATCCATGGTGGCTTTACCTGCACCAAAGACACCTAAGACCGATAAGGGGAAGGCCATCCAAGGGAACATCATGAGAACAACTCCCAGGACAGCGCTTACAGCAGCACCCTCTTTGGCAGATGCCCAAACAGACTCAGCCACCAAACGAATTTGAGTTTGACGATCCAGAGCTCCACGCTTTCGCATGGCTTCGGTGCGAAGACCAGTCAAGAGAGCCTGATAAATGGCATAGACCAAGACCCCGCCCAAGGTGGACTCACCCACAAACTCCGTGGAGGAAACAGGACCAACACTCCTGTTGATATTGACGGACGCAAGACCTGCCAGGGGGGCGATCTCGACTCCTGCCTTTGGAATCTGATAGGGATCTCGAGAGCGTCCCATGGTTTCGACCCAGAGATTCCAACTTAAATCTGGGTTCCAATGCCTTCAACTCCACGCGCAAAGGGAAGGCGGCAATCAGCGGCGTAACCCCGGCTTCAGAAGCCCAGCCAGCCTTAGAACTCCACGTTCGTGCCCAGAGCTTGCATCTCTTCTCTCGGTAGAGCTACGACAGAGATCACCGAGCCTCATTCTGCGTCCAAAGTGTCTTACCTTGACGAAAGCTTTGGCGACATCCCGCCTCTGAAGTTCGTGACTGCGCACGAAGGGAGGGAAGCAGAGCGTGTGAAGCGTTTTATCTGGAACCGGATACTGGTCTTGCTAGGGCGCAGCAAAGAGCCCAAAGCGAACTCCATTCTTGAAGAGTTCGACGTCCCACCTGTTTGGGATGACCCACTCATGTGATCAAGTGAACAATGTCAGCTGCCTCAGTCATCTGAACTGAGATCACGCCTATACCGATCAGGGCCGAAAAACCAAATGATCAGCCGGGTGGTGAACCAGGCGAGAAACACGCCCAGAGCTATCGAGACGATCGCCTCCACAACAAGTATTCAGAGAACATCAGCCGGAGCTGGATGCCCTCAATATGTCGTGCTGATCAAGGGACTGGAGAGTGACCGTTAACGGTCAGTCGCGAACTGGCTCGTCCTTGTCTTTGGGTGCCTCGAATTGAGGCTGAGGCTTGGGTGCTGGCTTTGAAGCCAGAGAAGCCTCTAGACGCTGCAGCTGCGCTTCACGCAATGCGGCGGAGATGCTGAGAGTGCGGTCAGTCATCGGTTGGCATTTCCAAAAGCGGAGACGCAGGGCCTAGTGCTGTCGAAAGGGGGCCTACGGATCAAAAGACTGGTAAACGATAGGGAGCTCTGAGCATCTGACCAGCAGGCATAAATACTTAGGGTCAGCAAGTCCTGACCGCTCAGCCCCTTGGGCAGATGTGAGTCACGAGGTCGGCGTTGATCCAGTTGATGACGCCTGTATCGACGTCTGCCACTTGGAACAGCGTTGGAACGTTGGGGTTTCTGGCGCCGCCATCGACCCAAATCACATCAGCCATGCGCCAGGCACCTTCCGTGTCGGTGACGATCACGGTCATACCTGCTTTGACGTGCAGGAAAACCGGATCCGGCTGGGGCGCTGGCATGATCAACCGAAATACACTTATTGCTAGTACATACGTATTATTACAGGAGCCGACCAGGTGTCCAGAGGCAGACACTTAAAGACGCGTGACATCAACAGTTAAGCGATCTAAGACTTTGTAACGAGCTGAACCTTTTGTCTCGGTTGAGTCAAACGGGACTCGATTTGCTGCCTATTCCTGAGGACAGCAGGGATACATGCCATGAAAGCGACCAAGCTCACGACCGCTCCACAGGGCTTCGAGTACTACAGGGTTTGCGACCAAGAAGGCGTCTGCCGTGTAGTCAGAGGCATGTGGGCCGCCCAGCACCTGATAGAAGACATGCCTGAGCTGACAGCCACTAAGACAAAGCTCTACCCAGCGGAATGGGCTTAACCATTTAGGGCACGTTGTAGGGCACACCCGATTTAGGGCACGCACAAAATCAGTGATTGCAATGCTTTTGCAGCCCAAACAGCTGGTCTTGAAAACCAGCGTGTCTTCACGGGCACCGTGAGTTCGAATCCCACCCTCTCCGTCCCCAGTTAGTCCCAGAAAATCCTGAATATCGCAGAAGCCATTCCACGACTGTCTTTTTTGTGTCTGTTGTCCCCTGTCGTCCCAGGAAATGCAGCAGAATGCCAGAGATGTGATGGGTATGGTGATGGGTCTAAAAACCATCGGTATTGGGTATAAGTGTGCTACGCACTAGGTACTCAGACAAAGCTCAATGACAAGCAGATAGCCGCACTACACGCTAAAGACAGCAAACATATTGTCTCCTTAGGTAATTCTCTGTTCCTTGCAATCAAGCCCCTGAAGAGTGAGGGGAAGAAGGGATTCCTAGGCAGAGCAAGGGTCCCACCCGGACAGGATGGAAAGCAGATTAAGGTGCGATTGGAACCTCAAGCTGCGATTATTGACGCCTGTTCAGCGCTGTGAAGCGCGTTAGGAGCAGCGTAGAGGATTCCCATACGTGCATCTAAACGCTCTCTGAGACGCTCTCTGCGTCCTTGTGCATAACGAACCAAGTCAACTCAATGACAACAAAGCGTACTGCTGGATATTTTTAGTCAGTCTTGACTCAAACCCTCGAGCCTATCTAGCATCCAATTGATAGTTGCTTCACGAAAATCTTCTGGATTTAGCACTCGAAATCCACAATATTCCTAAAAGAGCATGTCGCCAAAAAGACAATAAAAACAAAAGACGAAGCCAAAATCTATCAAAAGAATAGTGCAAGAACACGTGTCAACCAGCCATCTTTTATTTGATGAAGCTAAATGCTTTATTGACAAGCGTACTCGCGACAATTAGCGCTCGCCAAAGGCTCATGAAATAATAAAGATTAGACGAAAATCAGAGTCCTCTTAAACACGAAAAGCGTTTCTCAACTTTTTCATAAACTTAGACGCCTTAGCGTCTTCGGCAGTCGTAAATTCTTGTGTTTTTGCGAAGTTACCCTCAGGTAGAACGTTGTAAGTCTCCCCAATGACATTGACGAGTCTTCGGGATACTGAGGATGGCGTTCGGGATGTAACACTATGAATTGAGTCAAAAGTATTGAGAAAAAAGACAAGTGTATTTGCTCTGTATTCTATCGTGCGAAACGGAAAAATCTTTCTATTGGCTACTTTATTTTTATTGAATGACCTAGATACGCGTTTTTTCCATCTCCAAAGTGTAAGGTCGCCGCCTTTTGAATAATCCAACTCGTTTCTGAAGTAAAGAAGACCTGCCCATAGCTCAACAGAGCAATCAGTGTGAGGGCCTATTACACTAGAACTGGTAGAACTTGGAGTATTAATACCAATTTGGCAATCAAGCGAGATTGGATGTTTATCATTTTCCGTAAAGCGAGTTGCGCAAGGATGCTCGGACAATGCTGGAAATAGTTCTGGGTAATAACGCTCGATAGAGGAACCGAACACTCTCAAGACATCATCTCTAAAATCCGTGGAGAGATGGTATGAAACAAAATCCTGCCAAATCTGAGGAAAATCACTGATATTCTTCAGAAAAGCTCCTCCAGGTATATCGACACGAATATTTTCACCGGGATACGAGTCAAAGTGTCGGCTCATGGATATTATGTCTGAATCTTTGGGATAAGTCCTAGAAAGTTCTTCGTATATTTTTTCGGGAAGGCATTCTTCAGTGGCAAGGTACGGGAACGGCTCTAGATGGACACTTTTCTCGATGACTGAGTTCAATACACTTAATTCTTTCATTGGTGAAGCCATAATATGTATTTAATTTAGCATGGAGAGCTTGCAATTGCGGGCGAGCAATAAATTCTTAGATGTATCATGTTGATCCTCCATCACTTCTCACCTTTGATTATGATGAAGCAGAACACTTCGTGGCAATAGTCGCGACTTTCACATGAGAGAATGATGAATTGGAATACTATTTAATTGATCAGTTCTGCAAGTCAATACTTTTCTCGTCTTGCTTCTTCTTGGCATAGGTTCTGGCAGTTGCTTCAGCACTACGCTTTTTAATATTGCTCCTGTCGTAGTGCCGAACATGGATTTCAAGACTGTGCCCAGTTAGTTTGTTTAACTAGATAGACATCATTTCCTTCTTCAATTTGATAATGGAAAGGGCGTCGATCAGTGGACGCTGAAAGAGGCAAAGGAGGAATGGGACCGCATCAGAGCGTGGACAAAAAAGACTGGAAGGGACCCACGGGACCTCTACAGGCGAGAGATGCAGGGCATTGACTCTCCAACGAGAAGACACTTAAGGACGCCATAGACACCTATATAGAGCTCTCAGGGCACAAGGAGAGCACTCTCAAGGACTACAAGAACAAGCTCTGCAATCAGGTCATCCATGCCCTTGGAGCAGAGAACTACTTAAGGGTCCTAGAGTGGAGCAGCGAAGGACGCCGGAAAGTCCTGCCGGTGCTGCTGGTGGCCAAGGTCCAATTGGAGAAGGTCCTCAGCTTGATGGTGTCGTAACTGACTTTGCAAGTCTTCCTTAGTCACCAAATAATAGTGATGTTTATTATGTCCAAGCTAACAACCTTGCCTACTTCTATGACGGGGCAATTTGGGACAGCATCGGAGAAATTGTTGGATCACAAGAAAATGCAGGTGCGCCCGCGGGGAGAATCATTTCTTACGCCGCAGCCACAGAAGCAAAAGACTATCTTGAGTGTGATGGAAGTTGATTAAACACAACTGTATATGCAAGTCTCATTGCGGCCATTGACCATTAAACGGTATCACAGGATACACATAACATGTTGGGGCAAGTATTGCTTCTAATCAGGGAAATATCCAGATGCGTTGTCCCAAACCTAGTTATTGCAAGGGTTCTCAATCTAAATTCAACACGCACCCTCTCCGTTGAGCATCTCAAATTTCCAACGAATTTGAGACAAAATCTGAGATGCGTTGGACCCAGCAGCTGAGCTGGTCAGTGAGCACAAAAAAAGTTCTCCTGTACCAGGATCTCCCCCGGTGCTGTGATTCGCCTGGTGCCTGGATCACGCCGTTGTCATCGCTCTGCTTAGGCAAAAAAAGAGGTAGGCCCCTCAGCCCACCCCCAAACGACGCATTGAAGGCATCTCTGCCCTCTCCTCCATTCTCGCTGACGGACGGGCTCTCGCCGGGTATCAGATGCACCTAATTAGGCATTAATGACTATCCAGATTTTCTCAAGTTGGCTGTGAGGATGGACGAGGCGCATGCACCTCTGCAAACGCTTGGGAGATGGAATGTTCGCGGGTTCCCTCGCCCGCGTCTCCCTAATTACCCAGTCAAGTGAGGGGTGAAAATTGTGCGGCCGATGGTGGTGCACCACCGGAGCGATTCGGCCACTTGTAGAGCTTGGTAGAGGAATCGCTTCCTTTCCGCACCAGCCTCAATTCCTTAAGAATTCTCTTAAGGGCGAGTGGACATGACCCCCACCAAAACAGAGGTCAAATCACAGCTCTCGTCGGACTCGCTCTGTCCGGCTTTCGGGCCCAATTAGCAACCCAACGAGACGATGATGCACGTAAAGTCGCTGTGGTGTCGTGCCACCGCGAGCACTTTTTAGACATCCACAAATTCACTGCGACTTCAGGTTTTGTTGGTAGCGGTTTCCCTCGCTTGACTCCCCCTCAACCCACCTCGGATCGACGAGCGAGACAGCCGCTGGATCTCAACCTACACAGAAGAGCTGTAAGCCGAAGGCAATGCCCCAGGCACTGACCGCGTTTCACCTGCTGGCTGATGGGTACAACTTTCACAACAAGATCGACACCTGCGGCTTTGCCGACAACGAGGAGCTGTGTAATCGGCTTTTCCTGAGCGGTTGGGGGTTGTTTGTTGGCTCGATCGTTGGAGTCTGCGTCTTCTACTGGCTCACCGAGAAAGTGCCGCTCATGCGCAGCTGGCGAGAGCGAGCACCTTGGCCTTTAACCGTCTTGGCCTACGCATCGATGGCGATTGCTGTCGTGCTGTGGTTCATGGCAGAGAACGTCTGACGTGGCTCACCCAGCTTCTGGTGCCCACCCCATTTCTTTTAGCAAGGTCGGACCCAAAGCTTGCATCGCTTCTTTAGGTGCTCACCCTGCTGGAGCTGCTTCTGCCTGAGGTTACAGCCCACCATCGTGTGGCAATGCTGGTCGATGCCGTAAGTGAAGTGTTGGCAGGCCATGCAGACCACGCCACCCTTCCATCCGTCCAGCTCTCGGTCGTCAATGAAATCCCATCCCTCCATGGCTCTTCCGCAGTAGTACGTCAGCACTAGCCTAAGTCCGCAATCTTTGGCAACGGGTCAGCGGAGGAGCTGGCGCTGGAGTCGCAACTGGTCACCAACCCCCTGGGTGGCGGTCACAACTTGGGCACACAAGTGCGTCAACTTGGTGTTGGCGAGGAGTCGCTCAGCCTCTGGAATTGACACCACCAGGGGTTCGCCTTGCCGCAGCGGAGGGGAGGCATACGGCTGCCTCCTTCTCCCTGAATCAGTCTTGCATCAGCTCTGCAAACCACTCGCACTGGTCGGCGTACCGCTCATCAACATCGGCGTAGCCCTCGTGGACCATCAGCTCGTTGACGTTCACGCCATCAACCTCAAGCTCTGCCACGGTCCTGCCGTAGCGATCGGTGGTCTTGCGCTTGATCACCACCTCCTTGCCAAGGATCAGATCACGGAGGAAGTCACGTGAGGCACGAGCCTTGATTGGTTCCTTCAGCTTGTAGCGGGTGGACCTCAGCTTCGGGGCATCAATGCAGTTGAGTCGGATCTTTTCACCGGCTGATGATGTTGCGTGTCACCATCGTAAGCTTTGATAATCATTACCTTAGGTGTGATGTAGCAGCCCATCAGTGGCACTGCGAGAATTAAAATTAAAAGGTTTTTGGTCATCGGTTAAAATCAAAAATGAAGATCTAGAAAGGTTATTGTTTTGGTAGAGAAAATTTTCCAGACCGCAATCGCCATCTTAGGTTCAATCGGTATTTTTTATTGGATTGCCGATCAAGTAGAGAAGCGACGAGTTGACAATGTGCAGGCAAAAAAAGAACTACTGCAACGAAAGAATGCTCGCATCAAAAAGATGGCAAGGGTTCTTCAAGGCATGAATCGTCTTGAAGTGCTTTACTCTCAAAGAGTAGGTGCACTGGAAGGCAGAAGCCCAGTGACTGTACTAAAGGAGTTCAGAGACGTGGTAAAAAAGGATTACATGAATCCCAACACTTACAGCGATTCACTTCTTCTTTCGATTCTTAATGACATCGAAGAAGAGGAATTGAACCAGCGTTAGGGTTCAGAGGAAAGAAGAAAAGTTCAGTCTCCTTCGGGAAAGCTCTCTTCAATGATTGTTGCCAGGGTCATGGCGTGGTTCAACACATGCAGCTTCCGCTGTGCCTGGTGGCTCTGCGTGTCACGTTCCGTTGAGTCACCACCTCACGCAAGGCATTCACCATTTCAAGTGAGCTGCCGAGATGCTTCACCTGTTTGAAAGAGAAGTTGCCAATGGAGATGTGGATCCAAGACTGCAATGCCTTCTCCGAGTGTTCGAAGGTGACTTGCCCTTGTACTGGGTTGAGTTTCTCGGTCTGACTAATCAACGTCCCTCAGGCTCGCCGAACACAGGGGGTAAACACATCACTCAACTGAGAGATGGATGAACAACAGATGATCTACCACCCGGATTGCGCTTCGGGTATGTGTGGTTTCAGGGACTCAGCCAAATGGGTTTTGAAATTTGTGTGGCCGACGGTGATGGATCACCGGAGCGATTCGACCACATCAACATTTTGATACCAGAATCGGTTTGCATCGATACCCACCCTGATTTCTTAAGAATGGCTCTCGATGATGAGCGGACCTGACCTCTGCCGAAACAGAGGTCAAATCTCAGCTCTCGTCGGACATCGCCCTGTCCGGCTTTCGGGTCCGATTGGCAACCCGACGAGACGATGATGCACTGAAAATCGCTGTGGTGTCGTGCCACGGCGAGCACTTTTTAGATGTCCACAAATTCACGGCGACTTCAGGCTTTTTTTGGTATGGGTTTCCTCGCTTGACTGCCCCTCAACCCGCCTCTGATTGCCGAGCCAGACAGCCACTGAATCTCGAACTGCTCAGGAAGAGCTGCACATGCAAGGCTGCTGGGAGCGAGCATCGCCGCCGATCGGGATCTTGATCATCGTCTCGGTAAGGCTGCTGTCGTGCTGTCAGTCGCGGCAGGCAACGCTTGACCCTGGACACCCACGCCAGCTGAGGAGCAAGCCGCCTTTGATCAGCACATTGAACAGTTGCCAAACCTCGGCAAGCTAGCTAACAGTACAGCCGTACTGTCGGAGGGAAGGGCATGTCGGTTGACCACAGCGCTGCCGTCAAGGGTGGTGATGCCAAGTTCCTGCATGTCCGTCCTGGGCACTTCGTGATCGTTGGCAGTGGCGATAAGGCGAAGGGTGACTGGTGGATGGGTCAGGTGGTGTTCTGCGAGGGCGGCGCCAGAGATCCCAAGGTGAATTCCCTGTTCCAGATTGCCGATGTGGATACTGGCGTCATCCGCTGGATCAATGCCGATGAAGTGAGCGATGTGCTCTGGTCGATGGATGGGTGGCCGGGTGTGGCCGATCAGGCGTGGAACTGAGGCTTGAGTTGCACCTGGTCATCAACCTTTCGTGCGCTGATCACAACCTGGTCACACAAGTGCATCAACTTGGAATCGGCGAGAAGACGCTCACCCCCTGGAGTTGAGAGCTGCGCCAGGGGTGCTTCTTGCCTCAGCAGAGGGGAGGCTTACGGCCGCCTCCCTCTCTCTGAAGCTTGGCAAGCTGCGCAGACCCTCAGTGGTTTGCCTCCTGGTGATCTCCCTCCAGATGGATCTAATGGGCTTCTAAGCGAACCATCATCAAAGCGACGTCGTTTCCAGCTTTGATACTTGTAAGCCCACCGGCGTGGGCTTTGACTGAGGAGCAAGCCCGCACTTCATTGTGTGGGCTTTTTCATGGACCACACGTTTCATGCAAAACTCGATGAAGAGGAATCAACAGCGATGCGATAGAGATTCTGTTGATTGAGAGATTAAGCTGAAGCAAGACCACTCCCGTTCCTAGTCGTCATCAGCTTGAGACAAGTTAGATCAGTAAGCATACTTGAGATCATCGCTGCAGATGCAACCATCACACGTATGCCCCCAGCAGCAACACTCTGGCGAAACGTTCTGCGATTGAGAAAGTAGTAAGACAATGTCAAAGCGACAAGAAATCTGCTAAAAACGAATGGTTGAATCAACAATCCAACAATTACTGCTAAAAGCACAAATAATTTGAACGCTGTACGTCGAGAAGTTGATCAATCGAAAACAGAAGCGCAAGAGCTGTCCCGAATGAGTTTAGAAATACGGCCAAAACATAGCCATGAATACCAACACAGTCCCTTGCTCAATATGACATCGACTCTTCATAACATCAAGAAACAGAGAATAGGCAAGCGTCAAGTTTCTATTGGGGAATTCTCATTAAAAAGCGTTCAACTTTTAGCATGGTTCAGCGGCACATGCAGGTTATGTTGGGCGAAGTGGATCCGTTATTCCGTTATGCAAGAGGCAATGCAACCGAAATAGCACAGCCTTAAGGAATGTTCAGCTGGTGAGAAACTGCAATAACTCCCGCCAATCATGATGACCATCTCTGACGCAGAAAGCGCCCGTGAGGGCACAAAGCTTTCATATCAATTGATCCCAAAACTCCTGCCGATCTTCTTCAAGCTCATCGGCATGAGCGAAATACCATCCAGAACCTCCGAATTCGTCAGCGAACCATTGCTCCCCTGCTTCCTTGGACGTAAACGTGCAAGTGATTGCAGATGGAGCACCACTGACACAGTCGTAGTGCTGTTGGGCAGTTTCAAAAAGGTGAAGAATATGCATAGAAAAAATATAAAAACGTCCGTTTCTCAAAAATGCCATATCGCAGGGCAAGGCAATCAAGAAATTGGACGGAATTTTTGGACATAGGCACCTAAGCCAAGGGCGATGGCTACTTCAATGGCTTCTTGATAGGTCGGCAAGGTGTCCCATACCATGCCACTGCAAATGACATCAAACATTTGATTACGAGCAAAGGACATAGAAGAGCAACGCTCCCGATGGAGAGCAATGTTCTTGTTTGATCAGGTTGTTTTGTATCGACAATCACAGCGTATGCGCCTTCGTCAGCAAAGAACAACAATTAACAGTGAAGAAGTCTGCCGCCTAAGCAAGTAAGCACATCAACATGGATGCACATCAGAGGCTCCACACGTCAACGATGCACCTTGGCAGCAGAAGAGAAGACTGCGCACTACACAGAGACTTTTAACAACACATCAACAATACCCAAAAAGCACCTAAAAAAGATGCCACTCTCGAATGCACCAAAATAAACAAAAGAGAATGCAGAGAAGTACCAAACCACCCTGTGTAACGACCCATCGTCCGAAGAACTTCTTCATCTTTCCCACCATTGGTCCGAGACGAGCAGGTGGGCGACGACCGCTTACACCTGCAGCTTGTAGGTTTTCGTTTTTAATTCATCAAGATGACCAGTGAATGGACGGATCACCTTCCCTGATGTTGAACATCGTTAACGATGTCCCCATCGCACGAGGGCAGTGGGAAGAACTCTGCAAAACAGGGCTTATTGATCTCGAAGAAGGCGAACCGCTCGGCTCGCGCCATGCAATAACCGCGTCCGGACGGGCTGACTCAACATCCATCCATTCCTTGCACGGTTCAATGGATGCTCTGGCGATGAATGCGGTTTGTGAGTCCCAAGATGCCCAAGTGATGAGTCTGCAATGACTCCTGAAACCTGCCAACAAATCCCTGAGGGCGATCAGACCAGCGTCACTCCCTTGTTTCGGTAGAAGGCAAAGCGCTCGCGAATGTTTTCAGCGTCTGGCTTGGGAGTGTCGTATGCCCACAC
This sequence comes from Synechococcus sp. KORDI-52, assembly GCF_000737595.1. Lineage (NCBI taxonomy): Bacteria > Bacillati > Cyanobacteriota > Cyanophyceae > Synechococcales > Synechococcaceae > Synechococcus > Synechococcus sp. KORDI-52. The sequence goes on from NZ_CP006271.1 coordinate 1,844,133, forward strand.
AGCATTGGTAATCACCTGATCGCCAACCACCACATCCCAGTAACGGGCCGTCCCCTTCCAGCCACAGACGGTGGTGTGACTCGACTCGCGAAAGAATTCCGAGTTCATCGTTTCGCGGGGGAAGTATGGATTGCCATCCACCTTCACGATGTCGTCGCTCTCCGCAAGCACCCTGCCGTTGAAGATCGCCTGCATGGTCGCTGAATCGTGCTTTCCGGACCCTAATCAAAGCGAAACCGCCATGTGATGGAGGACTGCCAAACCAGTTTTGAGAGAGAGGGCAGCAGCCGTAAACCTCCTCTCTACTGAGACAAGGCCCTCCTGGTCGTGTCAGTCCCAGTGGGCTGAGCTCGTCCTGCCGACTCCAGGTTGATGACCAGGTGCGACTCAAGCCCGAGCGTCGTCCAAGCAACCCGAAAGCAAGTCAGAGGTGTCCAACAAATGATTTCTTAGCTACCCGCAAGTTGCCCAACAGCACCTCTGCAGTTACTTTTGGGTTGCTGAGGCGCTACATGGGTCATGATCAAAACCTCCACCCGCGAGACTCAGGTGAAGCTCACGGTCTCTGTTCCTCCGAGTCTTCATGTGCTGCTCCGCAGCTGGGCCCTGTGCGAAGGCAGAGAGCTCACCAGCGTTGTGCTGCAGTGCGTGGAGCTTTCGGTGCGTCAACTCAAGAGCAATGGCTCCATTCCCGGTGCAGCCGTCCGTGCCTATGAGGGCGCCTGTGATGAACGCCTCGCTGTGGGGAGTCTTTGATCGTGAAGATCGAATGGATGGAACAAGCCCTCCAAGCCCCTGTCATGGAAGCGGTAATCGCCCTGAGCGAACGAGTTCAAACCCTTCAGGAGAATCCGGAGGGGCGGATCTACACCGCTTATCGCGCCATTGATCGGACCCTGACTCTTGGGTATTGCGACGACATTGAGGCCATCAGTGAACAGCTTCGCAATCGGGATTTTGTACTGATGGCCAGTCGCCGCGGAACACGCCGTGAGCAGCGTTTGCTGCTTCTCACCCTCAAGGAAATCGGCATCGCCAAGAGTTACAGCGACAACTGCTTCAGCGCATCACCCGATACCTTGAGCCATCTCAAACATCTCGGCTGGCCACTTGGCAGCCTGCAGCAAAGCAGCATGACGCGTAAACGCTTCAACCTCGAGTGCTAAGCAAGGAGCGGCAGCGCTGAACCATCGTGACCACGACGGCAGAATCCGTTGCCGCTCGATCTCCGCTGTCCATCGCCCGATACAAGTCGGCAACTGCCCAGGCCTTGGAACCAGGCTCATCCAGGTGCCGGGGGATGAGATGCAGATGAAGGTGCTGGGCCCCCTCGCCAAAAGCAATGGCATAGACACGCTGACAGCCCGTGATCTGCTTCACAAGAAGACTGGCATTGCGTACGGCCCGCCCCCAGTCCATAGCTTCGGCCTCAGAGAAATCCACAGGACCTGAACAGTGGCGTAGAGAATCAAGAAGAAGCCAGCCAGGAAGAGGAGCCGGGTCGGGGTGATGGCGCAACACCCAGAGTTCAGATCGCTCAATTTCGTAACGCATTCTGGCTGCAGGGTCGGCATGCAGCTGACAGATGGCACAGGTATCCACGGGACGTTGGGAAGAAGAGTCGTGATCAACGGCGCACGGCACCGCGGCCGTTTCCGATCAAACCAAAATCAATGACCAGCCCGATCAGGACCACCAACAGACCGCTGAATGAAGCCATACCACCGAACGACGCCACAGCCCAGCAGTAACCCAGGGTTGTGGTGGGGAGAAACAGCAGACCCAGGACGGGCAGCACGGGGTTAGGAACACTGGTGTCACTGAAAGGCAGCAGCACGAAACTGCTGTTGATCACCCACATCAACACCAATACAAGACGTGGGGCCAGCAGACCGATTGCCGCCAGAAGACACATCGCAAGGTATCAACACTGCGCCATCCCTAGCGAAGTCAAAAGAGCGCGACAGCGTCGTCACCAGAAGATTCAAGTTTCCAGTGCACAATTCATGGCAACCTCAAAGGGAACGGAGGCCTCCGGCAGCGACAAGAGGGTGCTGGCGAGGGACGCAAGGTCATCGGGTTGAGTCATCGCAGCAGGCTCGACGTCCGTCACTGAACGGGCCATTGCGGTGTTGACCCAGCTGGGGCAGATGGCGGTCACGCGGATCCCATGCCCCCAACCTTCATTGCGCATGCTCTGGCAGAGCCCCATCAAGGCGAACTTGCTCACGGGGTAGCCCGCCATTCGACCTTTAACGCGTTTGCCACTCATCGATACCAGAACCTGAATCCGTCCTTGGCCGCTGGCCACCAGAAACGGCCAGGCAGCACGGGTCAGCCACCAGGGTCCCTTCACATTGATCGCCCAAAGTTCATCCAGATCGTGTTCCTCACCATCTTCAAAGAGCAGGGGTGTGCGATGCAGAATCCCCGCGCAGTGGATCAGAGTGTCGATCTCTCCCCACTGACGAACGGTGTCGTCAACCCAAGCCGCAGCGGTCGCTGGATCCATGGCGTCATAGGCGTGATGCGTAACACCGTCGACGTCCAGCTCCGTTCCTCGTAACGCTTCTGGCTCTCGTAAGCCAAGGCTGAGCCGATGGCCGTCGTCAAGCAGCCGCTTGGCGATGGAACGGCCGATGCCACGACTGGCTCCGGTGAGCAAAACCTTGCGCTGCATCAGAACGCGTTGAGGAGTCGATTGAGCAGAGATTCTGTCGTTGTTGCATCCAGCAGGAGCGCGCGATTCTGCTCCAAGAGAAAACCCGTCGAAACACTGTCATCCAAAAAGCTCAGCAAGGTCTCGAAGTAGCCATTCACATTGAGCAGTCCGATTGGTTTCGCATGTACCCGCAATTGAGCCCATGTCAGGGCCTCAAACAACTCTTCGAGGGTCCCGAGACCACCGGGCATGGCGACGACCCCATCGGCCAGCTCAAGCATCCGAGCCTTGCGCTCATGCATCGAGCCCACAACCTCTAGACGGGTCAGACCTTTATGTACCACCTCATCGAGCATCAGTGCCTGTGGAATCACCCCGATCACGTCCCCTCCAGACGCCAAAGCGGCATCAGCAACATCTCCCATCAAGCCAATCCGAGCTCCGCCATAAACCACGGTGATGCCTTTGAAGGCGAGACATGCACCCAGCTCAGTGGCAGCAGCCTTGAAAACGGCTGGTACAGCGCTCGAGGATCCGCAGTAAACAGCGACCCTCTTCATGGGTTTGAGAGAATCGAAGAATCCAGTCGTACCAACACTTTATAGCAACTGTCAGTGAAGGTGCTAGTACCACGACCCATTCACAGGCCAGAGCAGAACAACCTCTTTCATAGCTTTTAGCTGGGTTGGTCAGCGACCTAAAGGACTGATCAATCAGTCGCGGTCAAAACACTTTCAATCTGATCCGACAGTTGCTGGCCCTTTTCTGTCAGCACCAAGAGCCTGCGCCCTCTGTTACTGGGATCAGGGATCTTGTGGATCAGTCCCAGGCCTTTCCGGTTTTCCAAGCGGTGGTATTGGCTTACCCAATCACTAAGCCTGGAACTTGATGAGTCCGAAAGACGAAGCTCATGCTTCATGGCTTGCATGTGGCAAGCGTCATGGCTGACGACGTAAAGGAACGAAGAGAACACTTGGCAGGGCAGATCTACAGGCTCCATCGCCCTGATCAGTTCAACGGCTCTAAGTGCTCTCAGCAGGGTGTCATTCGTGACGCCATTTCTGAGTGGATCCGTTACAGCGGTGCGACTGGCAGGGATCTTGCCGAGGCCTGTCAACCATGGCTTCGGGGTCCGGTTGTGGGTTGGCAAGATGCTCCAGCGGCTGGAAAGCAACCGAGCCTGTACGGGGGAGAGAGGTCAAGCCATAGGAAGAAAAGACGGGAGCCCACTCCCGCCTAGCTCGTTTGAATTGCGTTGGATGAGGTCTTCCATCCCCTGACCCATCGCACCTCGCAGCAACCCGTCCCCGAGTGCTCTGCAAACGTTAACGACAGTGTTTCGTGGCCGTGGCTTGGGTTCCTTGCCCCTGCTTGCTGGACGCAATCGCTAGGTAGTCCAACAGCAGAAGGAAGAAGTCAGTGGCTTGCTCGGCTTGGGTATGTCGATGCTGGTAGAGGCGTATCGACCATGGCTTCGGGTCCAGGCTGTGCAGGACCTAGTCAGAGAAGACCCACTTCCTTGAGGGCTTTCAGCTTCTTCGCAAGAGTGATCAGCTCTTCATCCTCTTCAATCGCTGGTCATTTTTTGGTAACGACGACCTGAGAGTTGATGACCATGGGTTCAGACGTATCTGGGGTTGGTCACCGTTGCTGACGATGCGTAGTCCTCAAAGACGGCAGACAGCTCATCGGAGTTGTCACGTTGAACTGCCTTCTTCATTGCCATGAAGTCTTCACGACGGGACTGGTAGGCGTCTGACGTATCAGGGCTACCAACCCTTCATGCTGCCAGTGCCTCTCCAATGAGGTCGCCCAAAAGCCCTTACAAAGAGGTCTCCTCAGCCTTGGCTTAGGGAATTCACTTCTTCTAGGACTAATGGCTTCAGCAGCACCTGTGTACGTATCTTCGGCATCTGGGTAAAGGTTCCTGTTAACCTGATAAAACCTCACGCGCACGCAGGTTGGGACTGATCTTGCTGATCTGAAGCCACCCTTCAATGCTTCCAGACAAGACCAAGCGGAGATAGTTCTGAGCCTTATGGTTGAACTCTCCAAGGGTGTATATCTCCTGCATCTCTGAGTAGACCTTTCGTAGATCCTCTTCAAATACTGAACGTATCTGAGGGTCTGCAATCTTTTTCAGAAGTTCGAGCGTGGACATGAACTCTGTATAGAGAAACTCAACCTTGCGGGAAAGACCTTGGTTATCGTGGAACTTTGTGATGAGCGACACGAGATGGACGGAGGTGGTTCCTGTGTCGTAACTCCCTTTGCTTGTGAGAAGACGTATCAACGCACCCCTTTCGATCTGGCCGGTGGAACAGACCACAAAAAAAGACCCATTAAAGGGAGGTAGTTCAGGATTTCCTTGACCCTCTCAAAGGGTTATAGAGGTTTGGCCTTCATGCTCAACCTTCATAGGTGTAGGTCTTGATTCATTCCTTGATGACTGCAAGCTTTGCTTTCGTGGCTGCAACTAGGTCTTTGTCCGTCACATCAGTAACCACAGTGATCTCTTGAATCTTCAAGACGACATCAGTGGGTAGACCACCTCTCTGGAAGAGGACGTTACGGAGAACGTCTACAGTCACACCAAGGAAGCCTTCTACTGCTGCTTCAGCGTTGGTTAATCCAGATACTTTGATTCCAGTTGCTGACTCGACCTCGCGAATTACAGCCTCAGAAGCAAGGCTAAGAATGTTGTTGAGCATCTCCTTCCTGACAGGTAGGTTCAAATCGCAGTAGATCGGACAAGAGATTGGAGCCTGACTGTCCGTAACGTCGTCACTGGGAACTGTGATCTTCGGCGGTCTAATGGTGGGAACCGCCCTCTCTCTCGGCGTCGCGCCACCTATTTATGCGAGGATCAAGCAGCTCGAATCAAAAATGAGCAGCGGCAAGGAAATGGCAACACAACAGAATTGAAGATCAAAACATCTATCTGCTTTTAAGATCCAGATACAGCAACATACTTGAACTGTTCAAAAGTCAATGGTTCAGGAATTTACACATCAGAGCAGAAAACCCTAAAAAGTTTTGTCACGAGGTACGGCAAATAATCCGATTCGCTCTCAGCATGGAAGCCCATGTTTTGAACTGAATTTCGACCATGCCGAATCTTCTGGCTCAACTAGCAACGGATTCATTGAGGCTTGGCAAAGCCTCCGCAGCAATCCATCTGACTGCTGGATGTCTTGCACTTGTTTTTGGGCTGATTGCCACCTTCACCCGTAAGGGAGCGGGACGACATCGATTAGCGGGCAAGATAGGAGTCGGCCTGCTTCTCGTAGTCGTGTCTACAGCGTTTGTGCTGTTGATTCTTCTTGACGTGCTGCCCATGCCGGGAAACATTTCCTACAAACAGGATGCGGTCGACCTGCTAGCCCTGCTGTTCCTGACGGGAACCTATGCAACATTGCAAGGTTATCGCTGGGCGGTGAACCACAAGCCAAAGCTTGACTCAGATGTTGTTCTTATGGGAATGGCGGCATTTATCTCAATTTTTTCGTTCTACAACGCGATCGCAGACCTTGTTTTGTTCCCCTACACATCCACCGACAAGGCACTGCCCATGAACCCAATGACTGCGACAATGATCACCTTTGCCATTGGGGGGCTATTTGCTTATTTCACATACGATGACATCAAAACCTACCTTAAGGGCAAGGTGACACCGCAAGAGCGGGTCTTGAAGCACACCTACAGAATCATGGCAGCGGTCGGTGGTGTCTTCGCGGCCGTAGCTATCACCAATCTTGGCCCGATTTTTGTGACGAACAACTGGAATCCCCTTCCCGTTTACATCGTGCCACCAACACTTTTCGGTGGAATAACCATGTATCTCGCGAATCGCGTCTCCAAACCCAAGACAGCCTGATCCAATCAGTACAACAGCATCTGAATCCGGAGCGATCTCATCATAAGCTCGTCGCTCCGGCTTTTTGATGCATCAGATCGGATCTTTGGGTGCATCTTTTATTGAGGCCACAGATTGCGAAAGACAATCTATCAGGCGCCCGTTCCGCGAACATCTTGTTCTCTTCGCAGCATTCACACTTGTATGTTTCGATCATTTTTCCTTTTGTAGAATGTTATAGGTGAATAAGAAAGCGCCTAGTTGATTGCACATAGGCTTCATGTAGACGCTTTGATAGGTAAGGCGGTGTCCAAGCTAGATGTCCTAAGGAGTCCACCCTGCTCCAGACGATTGAATCGGTCGAAGTCATAGCGTACGATCTGAACCTCCTTCTCAAGAATGAGGTCTTTGAGGTAATCACGAGACACAAGATCCTCTGGCCTGCTACCTCCTCGGACCCCGGGAGCCTGAATGCAAGCCAGCCTCACACGTTCACCACGGGAAGTGGTGATTGTGCTCAGAGATATCCCCTGATGCAGCGATGTCACGAGAGACCTTTCCGACACTAAGGATACTCTAATCTTGTTCTCACCAAACCTTCAGAATAAGAGCGCTGACGATGGCTTTGATGTTTATAAGCCCCTTGCTGTGTGGGGGTGAATCGAATAGAGGGAAGCCTGCGAGCCTTGCGCGGGCTTTTTTATTGTCTTCAACTGTCAGAAAATAGCTGCCCAAGGGGCGTTGAATCAACAGCCTGATACTTCTCACCGCCACCGTTGCAGATTTGTACTGCAGTTGCAGTGAGATTTGCTTGCTGGCTGGAGTTAAGTTGGCTCCAAGATTTCTTGTCGTTGATTCCAGATGTAGTCATCACGCAAAAGTTAAAGTAATTGGCCTGGAAAATCAGCGGCGACAAATACGCAGCCGTACCAAGTACAGCGCCTGCGCATAACACACTTTTGATGAATGGATGCATCACTGATCATGCAATCTCTTGCCAATGCTACTGCCAGGGACCATCATAAGACAAACTAGTTGCCCCATAGAAGACTGGATCTGGTGTAGGTGCAGGAGTTGATCCACCATCACCACCGCCATCATCTGATTGGTCAAGATTGTCTAGAATGCATTGAAGACGATCACGTTCCTGTATGACCTGATCAAGCATGTTTTGGTGGGTAGAGATCCTTTCGTTCAGTTGATTGATTCTGTTTGTCAGGTCATAGCTGACACCTTGGCATTGGTCTGTCATTGGTCATTCAAATAAGGGGCTGTGTGTAGGTGGATAGGGAAGGGATAGTCCTAGACGGAAAGAGATAGGCTATGTAGACTCCACTTTCGTAAAACGAATCTCCAAAACCCTTCCTATCACTTGTTCGAGATTTAATACTTTCTGATATTCCTTTCCCACTCGTCTCGTTCCTTCTTTGTAAGATCTCTACCTAGGGTTGCCAGGAAGACCATCCGTGGATCAGTCCTCCATCCCTCCAGGATCTTGGAATCCTTCTTTGTTCGATTGTGTTTCACATCCTTTAGTCATATCGTTCATAAGGTTTTCCAGTGCTCTTAACTTTGCATCCATTGAAACGGAGCCATATAGATTTGTTGATGACGATGGACTGTGACCAAGGATTGCTCCAATCACACGTTCATTGACATCTGCATCTCTCAACGTTGTAGCGACAGTATCTCTGCAAGCTTTAGGTGATACACCGATCAGCCTTGCCCAGATGAGACTATGACCCCAGCGCTGGTACTTTTCTTTGTAGAGCCCTAGAAAGACATAAGCAGTTGGCGCATATCCTTTGGTGTTGATCTCTGAGGCACTTCCTTCAGTTCAGGAATCATTGGAAGTAACCGCTCTCTGAATGCTGTCTTCATGGCCGTAGTTCATTAGGTCTGATATGCAGAACATCATTCTTTAGATCAATGTCTTGGTACTGAATAGCAGCAGCTTCAGACAAATGGGTGCCTGTGTACCTCATGATGAAGTACAGCCACTGTTGATATTCAGGCAGTAGCTATCTGGCCTTTTGGTCTACACCTTTGAGCCTGACAACTTCTTTTTCTTTGACGATCCTTTGATGAATCGAAGTTTGATGCAAGCAAAAGGATTAGTGTAACTCCACTCTTCACTTACAGCCAACTCAAGCGATCCTCGGATTGTTCTGATCCGCTTCTTCAGGATGACCGGAGAGACAGTGTCAAGAAGCTGGTCTCTGTACTTCCATGCATCGTCATTGGTGATCTTGGCCGGATCGTTCTTCCCGATGATCTTCTAGACCTCTGCAACCCGTTGACGCCATTGCAGACCAGTCTGTGCAGCTGGGTCTTTGAGCTTGATAGCCAGATCAATCAGATGGTCCCATGTGCGGTCTTCGTAGGGCTTGCCTGCTTCACGGTTGGCTTGACGCTCCAAGAGCTTGTAGGCAACTTCAGCCGAATGGCGAGGGCATATGTCCTGAATATGTCCTGGGGTGTCAGACCCTGCTCTTTGAGGTCTCGTAGGACGCCATAGGCAGGGATGGAGTCGACGTGGTCAGCAACGCCTCATTCACCTCACCCGAAGCATTGACAATCTCTAGATCTGTGAAGTTCAGGAACTCAGCAAGGTTGCGCCTTGCTTCCTGCATCGTGTTGCCGACCTTTCTGATCCAGGTCTTGTTGCCGAGCTTCTCCTGTAGCGGTCGCGGAACTGCACGCTGGGCATAGAAGCCAGACCTACCAGGAACACGCTTGATGTAAGGCGTTTTGGACACAGTGCTAGTACCAGGAAGGGTAGAGAACGACTGAGTCCTTGTGCCAATAGCCTTTAAGGGCTATTCACAGCGATCAGATTCATAGCTCGTGGCTGTGATCCCTTCATCCTCACCTGCGATGGCTGGCAAACACGAGCCAAGCCGCGAGAATCACCAGGAACGGGCCCCGATGAGGATGACCTCGATGCGCCTCGAGCTGCTGCGCCGTCACCGGATTCGTGACCCAGGCCTCGGCCTGAATGAACCGTCCGGACTGACCTTGAACGGGGATGGCTCAGCGCTGTACACCGTAAGTGATGACACCAAGGCGATTTTTCGTCTGGATCTCAAGGGGAGGGTGTCGGTGAGCGACTCGTTCTTCATCGGCCTTGACGACTTGGAAGGCATTGCAATCCGTGGGAATGACAGCGAGCTACTCGTGGTGCAGGAGGAGAGCAATTCTGTGGTGGTTGTGGATCTGATCAGCCGGAGGGAACACTCCCGCCGCCCGCTCTCAGCCATGACCAACTACGACACGATCGCGCACTACTTCCGAGACCCTCCAGACAACAACGGATTGGAGGGCATCACCGTGAACACCAGGAACGACCATGTGGTTGTGGTGAAAGAGCGCCAGCCCGGTTTGCTGGTCGAACTGGATTCCACACTTACGACAATCCTCTCCACAAGAGTGCTGCAAGCCAGCCAAGGGTTCATCCATCCCGACCTGAAGGCCGAGAAGCTCGATTTCTCGGGCCTGAGCTACGACAGCAGCAGCGACACCCTCTGGATCGTCAGCGACAAGGGGCGGTGCCTGTTCCAGTACGACTGGGCAGGCGACACTGTTCTTCAGCGCCTCGATCTCACCATCAGCACGGGAGACAAGCCACAACTGATCCGCAAACCGGAGGGTGTTGCCTTCGATCCCGGACGAAAAAGGATGTACGTGGTGAGCGATCGGGACGCGGATCTCTACGAGTTCAAACTCCATGACGACTGCTGAACAGCGCCGGGTCCTGATCACCGGTGCCAGCAGCGGCATTGGCCTTGAAGCGGCAAACATCCTCCTGGCCCGTGGTGATGCACTCACCGTTGTTTGCCGCAATGCAGAACGGGCCGAGAGAACCCGCACGGCTCTTGCTGGTTCCGTTGAGACCTGCATTGCCGATCTGGGAAACCTTACGTCTGTGGCCAAGGCGATCGAACAACTCCGCCATCGCCGGATGCCATTCGATGCAGTGGTGCTCAATGCTGGGTTGCAATACGCCGGCCACGCCTCCCCCCGTTGGAGTGCACAAGGCATTGAACTGACCTTTGCGGTGAACCACCTGGCCCATCAACTTCTGGCTGAAGGATTGAAAGAGCAAACACAAGCCATCGTGATCACCGCCTCTGAGGTGCACAATCCAGCCAGCGGCGGAGGACGGGTTGGCCAGCCTGCAGGGCTGGGCTTGCTGCAGGGACTGCGCCAAGGCCCCGGGGCGCCGATGGTGGACGGAGAAAGTCCGTTCAATGCAGATAAGGCCTACAAAGACAGCAAGCTCTGCAATCTGTTGATGGCCCTGCAGATCCACCGGCAGCGTCCAGACATACCTGTCGTGACCTGGAGTCCAGGGCTGGTGATTCCACGGACATCAGGGGGATTTTTCAGAAACAGTCGCCAAGCCAATCCACTTGGGCAGGCCTTGTTTGGTTTTTTCGCTCGGGATCTCTTGCGATTGACGGAAAGCGTTGAGCGGGCTGGGGCACTGCTGGTACAGCTCATCGATGAACAGCTTCATCAGCCGGGATTCAGCTACTGGAGCAATGCGCTGTTGGGCCCTGGCCAGCGTCAATTCAAACCAACTGAACCCTCCGAGGAAGCGCAGAACAGCGACAAATCGACGATGCTCTGGATGTTGTCGAACAATCTGATCAACTCTTTTTTGACGCCATCTCGCTGAAACCTAAACCGTTCACAAGACAGCAACCATTGCGTTAATTCATTATCTGATGATCGATCTTATACACACGATTGGGGATCACACTGATGTTGACATCAAGGTCATCCAAGCCAAAGTCTTTGGCTCGTTTCAACATCTGCTGATTGACCTTGTTCATAAAGGATTGATCCAAGATGTCTTCGGGTGCATTCAGCACGACATCCAGCCTTGCCTTGTTGTCGACAACACTGACGCTGCTGTACATCAGACGAACTTTTGACCACAACTTCTGGTTGCCTTGCGCGATGGCTACGCGTTTGAATTGTCCCGCTTTGAAGCGACCAAATGCCGCATCCATCTCCTGCCGCACACTGAAGTCATGCAATGCCGATGACAACGGCAGGCTGAGCAGCCCGAGCAATGCCAACCAGACCAGAAGATTTCGCCAACAACTGCGGAATGAGCCGTAACGCTGCAGCAAAAACAACAGAAGGCTGGTGACGGTGATGCCGATCAGGTTCGCGAGGAAAAGCAGAAACGATCCCTCCGCGATCTGATTGGTGAGACCCGCCGCCGTTCCACGGCCAAACACAGCCACCATTTCCGAGCCGAGCGTGAGGCCGATGCCGCTGACGCAGAGCGGTGGCACAAGGGCAACAGCAATCGCCACCCCGGCTATCGAATTCGACAATTGTTTGCGGGTCATCGAGAACGACCCGGCAAGCGCCGCCGCAATGGCGATGCCCAGATCGATGGGGTTTGAGAGGTGCGGCTGGTGATCTCCGACTGCACATCGCTGATGCCAAGCCCCAAACTGATCAACGCTGCGGTTCCAACAACCGCCAGAACGCCGAAGCCAATGATGACGGCGAAACGTCGGATCAATTTCCCATCGCTCACGGCCAAGCCAAAGGCGAGACTGAGGATGTGGTTCATCAAAGGGGCGACGATCATGGCCCCGATCACGACTGCCGTGCTGCTGGAAATCAGCCCGAGGGTGGCGATCACCGCAGAACTGATCGAAAGAATGAAAAAACCAAGCGACGGCTTGGATGAGGCGATCCGAGCCTTATAGAGCGCTGTTCGCGAAATACGACTTTCAAGATGAACCGCCCAATGACCCGAGAGGATGTCCAGCCATAGCGCCAGCACGTTGCACGTCTTCAGGCCTCACATTCCTGAATTGTGCACAGAGTTCGGAACAGCGCAGCAGACTTGCCAACGGTGACCATCGCGCGATGACGGGAGTTCTGGCGGGTCTCGGGGCTGCCATGGCCTGGACGGGAGCCAGTGCGCTTTGGCGGTCGCTATCGGGGCGGATGACGGCGATCCAGCTCAATGCCATGAAAAACGGCCTGGCCAGCCTGTTGTTTCTGCCGGTGCTGCTCACGCTGCCACGGGGAAGTGGAGTGCAGGCCGTGGTGCTGCTGTTGATCAGCGGCTTGATCGGCATTGCTGCAGGCGACAGCTTCTATCTCGGAGCATTGCGGCGGCTTGGCACCCGACGAACCCTCACCGTGGAAGCCAGCGGTCCGGTGCTGGCCAGCATCGCTGGGGTGCTGGTGATGGGGGACAGCTTGGCCGTGAAGAACGGTCTCGGCGCGCTTTTGGTTTCAAGCGCGGTGGTTCTCATTGCCATGCAGGCGAAAGAGACGGGCCAAGGGAAGCAGGGGGGAAGCGCTGCTGACTTCGGCACCGGGCTGCTGTTGGCACTCACCGGTGTGATCTGTGGCCTGAGCGGAGCCTTTCTGGCCCGTCATGTGCTGATCAGCAGCGACCTCACCCCATTGCAGACGGCAGCCATCCGGCTGCTGGGCGGATGGCTTGGTCTGCTCCCCTTCCTCAACGGGACCTGGAGACAGACCAAGCTGATGCAACGGGAGCAATGGAAGCTTGTGATCGCCACCGTGGTCGGAACCAACGGGGGAATCCTGTTGCAACAGCTGGTGCTGCAAACGATGCCCGTTGGAGAAGGGGTGACGCTGATGGCCACGGCGCCAGTGATGGCTCTTTTTGTGGGCCGAATGGAAGGAGACCCGATTCAGCTCTCCGGCGTGGCTGCCGCGGGGCTGGCCTTGGCCGGTGTGGCCTGCACCAGCCTCTGAAGGCCTGATTCCAGAGCCGGACCTGCAGCCTCGTTCAAGGCCAGCACCACCAAATCAGCACCACAGCCCTGTTCGGGACGCCAGGCATGGCTGGGAGCTGCTTCAAACCAGCTGTTCAACCGCGGCCCCACCATCTGGATCTGGAGTGGAAGCGTTTTGCTGGGCAGCCAAACACGCCCCTTGAGTCGAACCACCTGGTGATTGCTCACAAGGGTGGGCAACAGCTGCTCGAGAGCCTGACGGTTCAACGCCCCTTCGACGCGAACATTGCTGCCGACCATGTCGACATGGCTGTGGTCGTGGTCGTGGTCGTGGTCGTGGTCGTGATGAGTGTGGTCGTGGGTTTGATGCGCGGGTTTGTGATCCAGTCCCAGCACAACGGATGTCTCCACCTGTCCCTGAGACACAGGAAGCAAAGCAGTGCCCTGGCGCACTTTGTCTTTGATCCGCCCCTGCACCTCAGCCATCGCTGATCTATCCAGGCAATCAGCCCGGCTGATCAAGACCAGGTCAGCGGCCTGGAGTTGATCCGCAAACAAGTCGTCGATCGCTGTGAGGTGATCCAGGCTGGGATCCTCGGCCCGTTGCCGCTCTAAAGCTTCGGCGTCAGCCACAGGACTGCCCTCGGCGAGGGCCTCTCCATCCACCAACGTCACCACACCATTGACGTGGACACGGCTGCGGATGGCCGGCCAATCTAAGGCCTGAAGCAAGGGCCGCGGCAAGGCCAGACCACTGGTCTCAACAACGATCCCATCCAGTTGATCCGCCCGTTCGAGCAGTTTCTCCATTGTCGGAAGGAAGTCGTCCTGCACCGTGCAGCAGAGGCAACCGTTATTCAGCTCCACCAGTCGGCCCTCCACGTCCTCCTCAGGGCAGAAGCCACAGCTGCGGATCAGGTCACCGTCCAGCCCCACGCTGCCGAACTCGTTGACCATCACGGCCAGACGCTGTCCGCCTTGGGTGAGCAGATGGCGCAACACCGTGGTCTTGCCGGCCCCAAGAAACCCGGTGATCACGGTCACCGGCAGACGTTTAGCCATGGAAATTACGGGCGACAGCCCAGGCTCTCACGGGTTGAAACCCCGCTGTTCGGATTGGTGCCGTCCGCGCGGGCGCAGAGGGCCCGTTGCTGGGGAAGATCGAGCACAGCGTTGGTGAAATCAGCACCATCGATCTGTGCATCCGTGAAGCGGCTCTGCATCATCATCGCGTTGGTGAAGTTGGCTCCCCGCAGATCAGCACCCTCGAAATGGCTAGCGAAACCAACCACATCTGAGAGATCGGCATCACGGAGATCCGCCCCCTGCAGTTGTGAGGTGTTGATCACAGCTCCCCGCAGATCCGTGCCACTGAGATTCACCTCCCGAAGATCAGCTTTGAGAAACTCCTTTTCTTTGAGATCAAGGCCGTGCATGTCGGCCGTGATCTCCTGAACCGCCCGCTGCCCACGCAGCTCGGGAGCGGTGATGGCCAGCGCTGACTCAGGCCAGAAGACCGTGCTGAGACCCAGGAGGATCACCGCCAGCAGCGAGGCCATACGTCGAAGGGCGCCCATGAGACCGGTAATTTGAGCAATCACGTTATGGCAACTGTCAGCGGAGCGAGTCGATATGGCCATGAGCTTGCGGGTGGTAGTTCCACCCCATCCCCTGATCGGTCATTGGCTGACGATGCTCCGGCACCGGGAAACTCCTGCGGCTCTTTACGCCACCGCTCTGCAGGAGCTGGGCCGTTGGCTCACCTACGAAGCCCTGCGGGACTGGCTGCCCCATCGCCGGGAGATGGTGCCCGGAATCCATGGCGACACCGAAGGCAGCCTCGTTGAGGCATCGGTACCGCTGATCGCCATTCCAGTGCTGCCCGCGGGCCTCGAACTTTGGCAGGGAGGACGATCCGTCCTTCCCGATTCCTCCCTCTGCCTGGGGACGTGCCCCCAGGAGATTGAAGCCAACGCTGGAGTGATTCTGTTCGTTGATCAGATCAGCGATGGTGAGGCCACGCTCAAGCTTCTGCAGGAGCTCCAGAGCAAGGGTGTGGATGGACGACGGCTGCGGCTGATCACTGCCCTGTGTGCCAGTCCTGGACTGAAGCTGTTGGGTGAATCGATTCCAGATCTAACGCTGCATACCGCCTGCATCGACGAAGGCCTGGGGGAGCAGGGCGAGATTCGCCCGGGAATCGGTGACCCTGTGCGACGGCTGAACCTCAGACATTGAGAGCGTGACTAACCTTTGAAACAGGTTGATCACATCCATGGCCCAGCAGCACGACACGGGCTCAGGCACCCTGGCAACCCTGGTTACCGGAGCAGTCCTCGGTGCCGCCGGGCTGGCCTGGTGGCTGCTCAATGAGGCCGACAGGCGCAGGCGCTACGGCGCGCAAAAGTCGATGATGCATGCCCCTCGGATGCAGGACGGATCCGAAGTGCTGGACAGCTCACCGAATGGACATCTCGAAGAGCGGGTGGAAAAACTCAATGCGGAGATCGCCCGCGTACGCGCTCAGCTCGAGGGTCTCGGAAGCGAAGGATGAGCGCTCGGTAGGTTGGCTTGATCGCCACTGGTCCGCTCCGTTCCATGCTTCGCTCCGACGCCGTCACCAAGGGGATTCAGCGATCTCCCAACCGCGCCATGCTGCGGGCCGTGGGCTTTGGAGACGGTGATTTCGGAAAGCCCATCCTGGGCATTGCCAACGGTTACAGCACCATCACCCCCTGCAATGTGGGGCTGAACGACCTGGCCAAACGGGCGGAGGAAGCAGCCCGGCAGGCCGGAGGCATGCCACAGATGTTCGGAACCATCACCGTGAGTGATGGAATCTCCATGGGCACTGAAGGGATGAAGTACTCCCTGGTGAGCCGTGAAGTGATTGCTGACGCCATCGAAACGGCCTGCAACGGCCAGAGCATGGATGGGGTACTGGCCGTCGGTGGCTGCGACAAGAACATGCCGGGCGCCATGCTGGCCATGGCGCGGATGAACATTCCTTCGGTGTTCGTTTACGGCGGCACGATCAAGCCGGGCAAACTTGGCGGCTGTGATCTCACTGTGGTGAGCGCATTTGAAGCGGTCGGCCAACTCACCAGCGGCAAGATCGACGAAGAGCAGCTCACTGCAGTTGAAAAAAATGCCTGCCCTGGAGCTGGCAGTTGCGGCGGCATGTTCACCGCCAACACCATGAGTGCTGCCATCGAAACGATGGGGCTCAGCCTCCCCTACAGCTCCACGATGGCTGCCGAGGATGAGGAAAAGGCCGACAGTGCCGCCCGCTCCGCTGAGGTGCTGGTGGAGGCCGTGAAAACCAACATCCGCCCCCTGGATCTGCTCACCAAGGAAGCCTTTGAGAACGCCATCAGCGTGATCATGGCGGTGGGGGGCTCCACCAATGCTGTGCTCCACCTGCTGGCCATTGCCCGCACCGCCGGCGTGGACCTGAGCATCGATGACTTCGAACGGATTCGTCAGCGGGTGCCGGTGATCTGTGATCTCAAGCCCAGCGGCCGCTACGTGACCGTTGATCTGCACAACGCCGGCGGCATTCCCCAGGTGATGAAGCTGCTGCTGGATGCAGGCTTGCTGAACGGCGACTG
Organism: Synechococcus sp. KORDI-52; assembly: GCF_000737595.1. Classification (NCBI taxonomy): domain Bacteria; kingdom Bacillati; phylum Cyanobacteriota; class Cyanophyceae; order Synechococcales; family Synechococcaceae; genus Synechococcus; species Synechococcus sp. KORDI-52. The sequence goes on from NZ_CP006271.1 coordinate 1,861,008, forward strand.
CCGAACAGTGGAGGGCAAAAGCCTGAAGGAGTCGCTGGCCGATGTGCCATCGGAGCCCCCCGCCGGGCAGGACGTAATCCGCCCCCTCAGCAATCCCCTTTACGCCAAAGGGCACCTCGCCATCCTCAAGGGCAACCTCGCCAGCGAGGGCAGCGTGGCCAAGATCAGCGGTGTGAAAACCCCAGTGCTGACAGGCCCAGCTCGCGTATTCGAGAGCGAAGAAGACTGCCTTGCCGCCATCCTCGACAAAAAGATCAAGGCCGGAGATGTGGTGGTGGTCCGCAACGAGGGCCCCGTTGGCGGACCAGGCATGCGGGAGATGCTGGCTCCCACCTCAGCGATCGTGGGTCAAGGCCTGGGCGACAAGGTCGCCCTGATCACCGATGGCCGCTTCAGCGGTGGCACCTATGGCCTGGTGGTGGGTCACGTGGCTCCTGAAGCTGCAGTTGGCGGAACGATCGGGCTGGTTCAAGAAGGCGACAGCATCACGGTCGATGCTGATCAGCTGCTGCTCCAACTCAACGTGGATGAAGCGGAACTGGATCGCCGCCGGGCGGCATGGAGCAAGCCCGAACAGCGTTACCTCAACGGAATTCTCGGCAAGTACGCGCGGCTCGTCTCCAGCTCGAGCCGAGGTGCGACAACAGACCACGTCGATTGAAGTTGACGGAGTCAAACAGCTGGTTGCACCAGTGCCCATAGGCGACGACCCAGCGCCTCCAGAGGGGCGGCATCCTGTGGTGCTGCGCAGCGCTGCCCCGAGGCGCCATCCATCCAGACCGGATGGCGCCCATGCCACAGCATCGGGCGATCGGGTTGGTCCCACCAACTGAGCATCAGATTGATCTCGTCGCCACTCCGATAGATTTCCAGTTCAAGATCTTGATCAGAACAGCGCTGGCCATCGCCATCGCGGCATTCAATCCGCACATGCAGGTCGTCGATTTGCTCGGGAGCCGAGGGATCGATCAAGACCACGGCATGGTTCCGGGGCTTGAGGCAAACATCCGCCGCCTTGGCAATCAACACCAGAAGGTCCATCGGATCAGGGCAAGGCGCGGATCGATCGGATGAGCATCCGAAAGGAGCCGGCGCGGAAGCCTGGATTGAGATCCCCCGCATCACCGAACTTCGAGTGCAACACCTGAATGCGCGTGATGCCACTGGGATCGAAGCGCAGCGGTAAGCCAACGGGCTTGGCACGCACCGTGGGTCTGAGGTGGGCGAAAGGCACCACAACAGGGGTCACACCGGACGGTTGGGTCGGAACATCCACCACCCAGCGGAGACCACCAGGAATCAGTTCGGTGAGTCCCATCGCCCCATCCCGGCATCCAAGGGCAATCTTCAGGGTGCGTCCCTCACCCTCAACATCCAGCTGAAGTGATGAATAGGTCGACAGATCGAGCGGAGGCTGCAGGCGTGGGGAGCGGCAGCTCACGAACCCACCGCCGGTTTCCACCAGCTCCCCCTCCAGCACGAGTCCGTCGGGGCTCACGCGACAACCGGCACGGGATCGGCCGCCCATGATCGTGTCGTTCAGGCTGGCCCAGTCAGCAAAGTCGCTGCCCTGGAAAAGGATCTGTTCAGAGGCCGGCGGCTGCATCCTGATCAGCAAGGATCAGCACATCATTAGCAGGTTGAACCAGCCGAGCGGGGGTGCGATCGGAGGATTCGGAGGGATCCACCAGTCGCCTGAGGGCCTCCTGTTTTCCAGCCCCACTGACGAGGAAGATCACCTGACGGGCGGCACTGAGCACTGGAGCCGTCAAGGTGATGCGATCCAATCCCTTGCCGCGTCCGATGGTCGTCCAGCGGTCCAAAACCGTTGGAGCCTCCGTACCGGGGAAAAGGGATGCGGTGTGGCCGTCGTCACCGAGGCCTAACAGCATCACATCGAACATCGGTGGAACCCCAGAACAAAGCTGGGCAACCTTGTCTGCGAAGGCGTCAGCACTGGCTTCGGGATTGTCCAGTTCCACAGTGGGCACTGGATGAAAGGCAGCCGAGGCTCCAGGCCCGGGTGCGAGCAGGGTGCGGCGCAGCATGCCGGCGTTGCTGGACGCATCGTCGGCAGCCACCCAGCGCTCGTCACCGAGGACGACATCCACCCGATCCCAGGGCAGCCGTTCCTGACCGAGCAGGGAGTAGGCGCTGGCGGGCGTGCTCCCCCCGGAGAGAGCGATCTGGCAACGATCCCGTTGATCCAACGCCAGATCAATCTGAGCGGCAATCGTTTCACAGGCCTGGCGGGCGAGGTCCTGAGGATTCTTCGCCCGCTCGATGCGGTAGTTGGTCATCGCTCAACCACTCAGCTGAGCCATTCGGTGTGGAACGTGCCCTCCTTGTCGAGCCGTTGATAGGTGTGGGAGCCGAAGCAGTCGCGCATCGCCTGAACCAGATTCTGGGGAAGGCGACCGGAGCGGTAGCTGTTGATGTAGTCGAGGGTGCTGCTGAAGCAGGGAACGGGAATGCCGGCCTCTGCGGCGCCGGCCACCACTTGAGCCAGCCCGGGCAGCCGTCGGTTGATCTGCTCAGCGAACCAGGGATCAACCATCAGGTTGGGCAGTTGTGGATCAGCATCGAATGCATCCTGAATGCGCTTCAGCAAACGGGCCCGAATGATGCACCCCCCCTTCCAGATCTGAGCGATCGATGGCATGTGGAGCTCATAGTCGAGGTCCTGGGAGGCGATGCGCAGCAGTTCCATGCCCTGGGCATAACTGGCGATGCAGCTCAGCACCGTGGCATCCATCAACGGAGCCATGGCATCGTCAGGCGTTCCCAGATCAAAGTCCTTGATTGCAGGACCCTTGAGGATCGATTCCGCCACCATGCGCTGGGGCTTCATCGAGCTCATCACCCGTGCATTCAGGGAGGCATAGATGGTGGGAACGGAAGCGCCCATCTGCAGTGCCGTCACCACGGTCCAGAGGCCCGTGCCCTTCTGGCCGGCCCGGTCGGTGATCTTCTCCACCAGATCGGTGCCATCGACGGGGTCCTTGGTGCGGAGACACACCTCGGTGATTTCCACCAGATAAGACGACAACTCTTCTGTGGCGTTCCATTGACCGAGAACGTCGGCCATCTGCACGCCGCTCATTCCCTTGACCCGCTTCATCAGGTCGTAGCCCTCGGCAAGAATCTGCTCGATGCCGTATTCGATCCCGTTGTGGACCGTTTTGACCAGGTGTCCTGACCCCCCGGGACCGATGTAGGTCACGCAAGGTCCGTCTTCGACCTGGGCCGCCATCTTGTTCACGAGGCTCTCGATGGCCTCGTAGGACGTCTTGGTCCCACCGGGCATCATGCTCGGCCCCTCGAGGGCACCCTTCGCACCACCGGAGACACCCATACCGATGAAGCCAAAACTCTTGCTCTCGAGCTGCTTCACCCGACGTTCGGTGTCGTGATAGTCGGAATTGCCTCCATCAATCAGCAGATCGCCTTCTTCGAGATAGGGAGAGAGCTGATCAACAACGGCATCAACGGCAGGCCCCGCTTTCACCATCATCAAAATCCGGCGAGGTCGTTCCAGCTTCCCAACGAAATCTTCGAGGTCAGTGGCACCCTGAATGTTTTTGTCCCTGCCGCGCCCCTGGAGAAAGTCTTCGGTTTTGGCGTAGGTGCGGTTGTAGACAACACTGGAAAACCCATTGCGCTCGGCATTGAGAACAAGGTTTTCCCCCATCACGCCAAGACCGATAAGGCCGAAATGAGACTTGGACATGGTCTACAGGACCACTGGCAACTGAACTCAGTGTGTTGATCTCGAGCAGCCTCAGCCGCAAATCAACCAACTAATGTCAGAAATGAGGTCAGATCACCGTGCCATCGGGGATGGTGGCGTTTTTCTGAACCACCACAATGCCGTTGCGGATGTAGAAGCCTTGATCCGAGCGATCAGCCTCCTCCACGTGATCCTTGTTGATGATCGTGACACCCGAACCGATGCGAGTGTTCTTGTCAAGGATGGCCCGCTTGACCGTCGTTCCCTTACCCACGCCCAGTGGGATACCACCTCGTTCCCGAAGTACAGAACGTTCATCGCTTGATTCAAAGAAATCGGCTCCCATAACAAGCGTGTCCTGAAGAACAACATCACTCTCGATTCGGCTACGGACTCCGAGGACGCAATGCAGAATGCTGCAGGACTTCAGGATCGACCCTTCCCCGATGATCGAATTGGTGATCTGAGCATCAACAAGCTTGCTGGGGGGCAAGTAGCGGGGACGGGTGTAGATGGGGAATTTCTCGTCGTAGAAGCTGAAGGGCGGTGTGGGCTGTTGGGTCAGGGCAAGGTTGGCTTCATAGAAAGCCCCAATGGTCCCGATGTCCTCCCAGTAGTCATCGAACACATAGCTCTGAAGCTTGTCGCCCCGTGCGAGCGCTTCAGGGATGATCTCCTTACCGAAATCCTTGTGGCCAGGATGCTTGTCGAGCAGATCAAACAGGGTCTGACGGCTGAAGACATAAATGCCCATCGAGGCCAGATACGGCCTCTCTTTGGCTGAATCGGCGCTCAAGCCAAAACGAGAGGTATCCACTGCCATTTCGAGCAGGGAATCGCCCTTGGGCTTTTCACGGAACTCTTGGATCGTGCCGTTTTCATCCGTGCGCATCAAACCAAAGGCCTCGGCCTGTTGGGGATCGACAGGAAGGGCTGCGACGGTGAGATCAGCCCCTGTACGGCGATGGTGCTCAATGAAAAGGCTGTAATCCATTCGGTACAGCTGGTCTCCGGAAAGGATCAGATATTCGTCAACATCCCACTCCTGAAAGAGCCATTGATATTTGCGTACAGCATCAGCCGTACCGCCAAACCAGGAAGGACTGTCCGGAGTCTGCTGAGCGGCAAGAACTTCGACAAAACCACCGCCGAAGGAGTTGCTGAGGTTGTAGGTCTGACTCAAGTGACGGTTGAGCGACGCACTATTGAACTGCGTCATCACATACATCTTGTTGATGTCGGAGTTGATGCAGTTACTAATGGGAATATCAATCAACCGATACTTACCAGCCAGGGGAACTGCCGGCTTGGCGCGCATTTTCGTGAGCGGATACAGGCGAGTACCGGCGCCGCCGCCCAGAATGATGGCCAAAACCCGCTTCATGCCGCTATCCCAAATCGGCGTTGCCGCAAGAACTTACCGGAGTTTTTGGCTTCAGAACCGTCTTCGAGAAGAATCAGTCGAGATTAGTGGGAATCAGATCGCGACAGAAGAGCTCAGGAGCTCAAGATGCTTCCAAATTGAACAGTCGTTCAACAATCCGCAGGGCTTGCTGACGATCCTGCCGGGTCTGCGGCGCTCGCAACTGGGTGACGGGGGTGTGAAGGATTTTGTTGATGATCCCCTTACTCAAGGCTTCAACGACCTTGCGCTCTCGAGCTGAGAAATCAGGTCCCATTCGGCTCAGGGCCTTCTGCAGTTCCTCAGAGCGGATGGACTCCATGGAAGAACGCAGCTGGTTGATCGTCGGCACCGCCTCGAGGCTGTCCCACCATTCCAAGAACTGCTGCGCTTCCTGCTGAAGCAGTTGCTCCGCTTCCCGCGCCATGGCTTGGCGGGCTTCCTGGTTGCGCGCGACGACTTCCTGGAGATCATCAACGTCGTGGGACTCAACCCCATCCACATCGGCAGCGTCGGCAGCGATGTTGCGGGGAACACCGATATCAATTAGGCGAAGCTTGCTGCGCCGGTTCAGAGGGGCCAGACGCGCGGCATGGATGATCGGGTCATCCGCGGCTGTGCTGGTGAACACCAGTGAGCAGGTGCTCAGATATTGATCCAGATCCGAAAGGGGTCTGCATTGAACGGGAAGGTCAGGAAAGTCAGCAGAGAGCTGTTCTGCCCGTTCAACGGTGCGGTTCAGCAACACGACCCCAGATGCGCCCTTGGCCTGCAGATGCTGGAGCAGGAGTCGGCTCATGCGACCGGCACCCACAACCGCGATCTGCTCACTTTCCAGAGTGACCAACTGATCGACACCACGGGATTGGCCAAGTTTGAGCTGAGCCAATTCAACAGCCGCCGAACTGATGGAAACAGCCCCTGTACCAAGATTGGTTTCGCTGCGAACCCGTTTGCCTGTGGTGACAGCCTGAGTGAGCAAGCGGTTCAGAATCGGACCCAGGGATTTGTGCTCCTGGCCGAGCCGCATCATCTTCTTGACCTGGGACAGGATCTGTCCTTCCCCCAACACGAGGCTGTCAAGACCAGAAGCCACCCGCATCAGGTGGTCGACAGCATCTTCGTGATGAAAGCTGAACAGATGTGGTGTCAGTTCACCTGTTTCAAGGCCGGAGTGGCTGCTGAGGAAGTCGCTGACGGCAGAGACGCCGAGGTCCGGATTGCGAACCAGGGTGTAAATCTCCAGGCGGTTGCAGGTGCTGAGGATCGAAGCCTCAAGCACCTGCTCATTGCCGCGAAGGGATTGGAGAGACGTCTCCATGGTCTGCTCAGGAATGCTGAGCCGTTCCCGGATCTCCACCGGTGCCGTGCGATGACTGAGGCCGACGACGGCAATATGCATGGAAACGTTCCTCTCAACCAGTGAATGACGATCAGCTCAGAGCAATGCTCTGGGCACCGTCTTTGATGTGCACGGTGTTGGTGAAGCGACAGGTGTTGTCCAGGTTGCTGATCACCAGGCTGCTTGTGCGTGTGCAATCCGATTCGAACTTAACTCCATCGAAGAGCAGTCCATCGGTGATGCCGCTTCCAGCGAAACAAACATGCTCACCACAGGCCAGCTCCTCGGCCTCGTAGACCTTGTCGGGATCGGTGATGCCCATCTCAGCCAGACGAGCCAGGTTGCCCTCCTTGGTCATATCAGCCCACTCGGAGGTCTGAGCGACAGCAGGGTCATACACCAGCTGACCCTGGAAATGGCCACCGAGAGCACGCATGGCAGCAGCGGAGATCACGCCTTCCGGTGCGGCACCGATGCCCATCAGACAGTGGGTGCCTGTGCCAGCGAAACCGCAGGCGATGGCAGCCTGGACGTCGCCGTCGGAGATGGGCTGAATGCGGGCACCGGTGGCACGGATCTCAGCAATGAGATCCTTGTGACGGGCACGGTCCATCACCACGATGGTCAGCTCGTCGGGGGCGAGTCCCAGGCACTCGCTGAGGATCTTGATGTTTTCAGTGGCCGACTTGCGGATGTCCACTTTGCCCTTGGCGGCCGGAGGAGCAGCCAGCTTCTTCATGTAGAAGTCGGGGGCGTTGAACAGACCACCACGGTCGGAGGCCGCAAGAACCGCCATGGAGCCACGCTGGCTGAAGGCGCAGAGGTTGGTCCCTTCGCAGGGATCGACGGCGAAGTCAACGCCGGGGCCCGTACCGCTGCCAACCTCCTCACCGATGTAAAGCATCGGGGCTTCATCGCGTTCACCTTCACCGATGACGATGCGACCCTGCATTTGGATCTGACCCATACGCTTGCGCATGGCCTCCACAGCAGCGGCGTCGGCCTCGTTCTTCAGGCCTTTGCCAGACAACTTGGCGGAGGCGATGGCAGCCTGTTCGACAACCTCGAGAATTTCCTGAATGAGGGTCTGATCCACGGGACTCCGGATGGGGTGGGACGGGTTGGCGAGATCTGCTGGACGGGCAGTTGCCGGTCGCCGCAGGGGATCTCGACCTCTGAGCGCGGCCCACTGTATCAGTGGTTGCAGGGGTCCCTAAAATCACTCGGCATTTGCGCTCCTCATCCATGAGCACCAAGTCCCTGGTGATCTCGCCGTCGATCCTGTCGGCTGACTTCGCACGCCTCGGCGAAGAAGTGAAAGCCGTGGACGAAGCGGGTGCGGATTGGATCCATGTGGATGTGATGGACGGTCGCTTTGTACCAAATATCACCATTGGTCCTCTGATTGTTGAAGCACTGCGTCCGGTGACTCAAAAGCCTCTGGATGTGCACCTGATGATTGTTGAACCGGAGAAATACGTTCCTGACTTCGCCAAAGCCGGCGCAGACATCATTTCCGTGCAGGTTGAGGCCTGCCCGCATCTGCACCGCAACCTTGCCCAGATCAAGGATCTGGGCAAGAAAGCAGGCGCAGTTCTGAACCCCTCAACACCGATCGACACCCTCGAGTACTGCCTCGAACTCTGTGATCTCGTGCTGATCATGAGCGTCAACCCCGGTTTCGGCGGCCAAAGCTTCATTGAGAACCAGGTGCAGAAAATCCGCGACCTGCGCCGTATGTGCGACGAGAGAGGTCTGGACCCCTGGATCGAAGTGGATGGCGGCATCAAGGCCGGTAATGCCTGGAAGGTGATCGAGGCGGGTGCCAACGCGATTGTGTCCGGCTCCGGTGTGTTCAACCAACCCGATTACGCCGAAGCCATCAAGGGCATCCGCAACAGCAGCAACAAGGAAGCCGTTCTTGCCTGATCAGCAGGGCATGATTTGAGCTCATAGAGCCCGGTAGCAATGCCGGGCTCGTGTTGCGGATGCAAGCATGAAAAGATCAATCGATCTCAGCTGATCGAGCTTAAACAAGGCCTGAGCGATTGAAAACTTTCATGATCTTCAAAGATTTTTTGGCCACACTGAGGCGAAGACCCTACCGATAGTTAGGGCATGAAAGATGACATCAAGCTCGTTGCAGCATTCCTAACCCTCAATGCTGGAGTGTTTGCGTTAATCATCGGTATTTATGTCAAAGGAGGGATGCACATCGGTGCGGTCCTACAGCATTCAGGACATTAGATCTGCTGGCTGAACTTCATCAGGCCCCGACTGCTGAGTGCTGAACTTGAGCTGGACCACGGAAGATCGAAACATCTCCTCTCACCGGCACTGGAACTGTCGAGTTTGAAGTCATCCATGCATAACGACAATTCAACCCATACACAAAACGCTGGATTCAGCTTCAAAGAACGCGAACAGATCGTGGGATCCCTTTAGGAAGCTCGCCTTTTTTGCCCCGTTGCCGGAGCCATGCCACAAACGACCGCACAACCCCTGGCCGGGCATTACACCAATCAGTGACGTTGAACACACAACAGGATTGGATATCGTGGAAGTATAAAAAAACGCGATGGACTACAGGTCACGACGCGAAATTCACCCATATACAGGAGAGCACAATGAGCAGACGGGGGATTCATCCGCTTCTCAGGGGACTTGACCGACCTCAACGGAGTTCAGCAGCGTCAAGAAGTCCTGTCAGGTTCTCAGGCCTTGAATCAGCACAACGTAAACGTTATCTCCGCTTGGAAGAAGAGGAGCACAAAGCATCCCAAACAACCCTCAGGCATCCGTCCTCCCGTTGAGACGATGTCGGCTCGTCATCGAGAGTGAGGATGCGCCGAGCAGGCGGATCACACGTGTTCACCAGCCTCGATCGGAGATTCGTCTCAGGGTGGTTGGACTACGTTTGAAATCACAACTGATGGGTTGCCCCCACCGAAACGCGCAAGGACTCAAACCCATTTTCAAGGGGGGTGGGTGGAGTGAGTCCATTAGACCTCGATCCCCTGTGGCCACCGCTATCGCCGCAAGACCCACGTGTCCTTAGTGAACAGAATTCAAAGTTACAGACCCACAGTTCAAAAGTAAGTTGAGAGTGATCTCACTCGGATCACGGTCTTATGAACGATCCAAGTCAATCATGACCGCAACAAGGATGCTCACGCCTGTTCGATCTCAGATTACGGGGCATGATGACTGTTACAAAACAGCTTGAGTGTTCATTGGGATTGAGAGGAACCATCCATAGCTGTGCAAACCGATGCCCAGCAGATTGACGCCGATGTAACACACAGCGATCACAACAAGCCCCACCACGGCCACAAGAGCAGGACGTCGACCCTGCCAGCCTCGGCTCAGTCGGGTGTGCAGATAAGCCGCATAGACCAGCCAGCAGATCAAGGCCCATGTTTCTTTAGGATCCCAGCTCCAGTAACTGCCCCAGGCTTCATTAGCCCACACGGCCCCACTGACGATGCCCACAGTGAGCATCAGAAAACCAACAGTGATTGTGCGGTAACTGAGGCTGTCGAGTTGCTCATTGGTGCTCAGCTCAACAGCGTGCAGCTGAACAGCACCAGCATCTCCAACAGACGATGCTTGCCGAAAACCACCACTGCCGATGGAACTGCTTCGCAGCTCCAAAGCCTGGTCACGATCCGTGACCAACACCGCTAAGGAGAGAAGCGATCCCACCAACAAAGCGGCGTAACTCACCATGATCACGCTCACATGCATCACCAGCCAGCTGGAACGAAGAGCTGGAACAAGAGGAGCCGCTGACTGCAACTGATCGGGCAACGCGAAACTGGCAAAAGCAATGCAGCCAAGTCCCATCGGTGTGGCCGCTGCCGCCACGATCGGTGAGGGCCATGCCCGCTCAACCAACAGCTGGGTCAACGTGCATGCCCAAGCAAGAAAACACAGCGATTCGTAAAGGTTACTGATCGGGAAGTGGCCGGATTGCCACCAGCGGAGAATCAACTGGGTTGTGAACAGCAGGTTGGCCAAGGCCACCAGCAGTCGAACAAGTGTTGCTCCCGATTGGCTCGCCGCCGCCCAGAAGGCCAAGGGCATGGCGAGCAAGAGCAGGAGGAAGCCAGCAAAGCCGAGGCCGGTGACGAGTTCAAAAGGCGTGTTCAGCACACCATTTCACAAGGGCAAGTCATTCTGACTCGGCAGGTCAGCGGCTGGCCTGTTTCAACAACAGACCACCCCCAGCCAGAAACAAAACCACAGGGAGCCACGCCGCCAGGACAGGTGGAAGGGTGCCTTTCACCCCCAGGGAGCTGAAGCTGAATCCAATCACGTAGTACACAGCAATGATTCCGAGCGTGAGGACAAACGAAAAGCTGCGACTGCTGCGGTAACTGGGCTGAGCTCCCAGAGTGGCTCCAAACAGACCGAACACCAGACAGGCCATCGGAACCGTGAACTTCTCCTGAATTCGAACGCTGAGCTTGCGGGCTTCCTTGAGGCTTCCGGCCTCCTCATAAATTCTCCGGGCCTGAACAGCTTCACTGACCGTCATGTTGACGGCATCGTTCTCGATTCCTGCTAAGCGGAGGGGGCCAGAGCCAAGAGGATAGACATAACGATCGAAATCAGCCTTGGTCGAACTTCCATTGGCCGCCAGGGTCAGAATCTGACCATCAAGAAAATCCCAGCTGGCCTGAGCATCATTCCAGATGGCCTTGTCAGCACGAAGCATCTGGGTGAAGCCGGAGCGAGAAAAATCCAGAACCGTGACATCCTGCATTTCACCGTCCTGAAACTTTCGGGAATAAAAAAGTTGTATCAGGCCCTTTCCGTCCTCCTCACCCTGAGAATCCGTACGAACACCAAAACGGGGATAGATGATGTCTCTCCCTGTCTCACTGGCCAGCGACCGACCTAGAGCCCGCTTCAACGTGACCTCGGCGTAGCGTTGGCTACGGGGCACCACCACGTCGTTGAGCACAAAGGTGAACAACGTCATCACCATGGACAGGGCGATGGTGGCGCTGATCATCCGTACCGTCGTGATCCCGAGGCTTCTCAGAGCGGTAAGTTCACTGTTCGCGGAAAGTCGGGTGAACACGAACAGCGACGCCATCAGGGTTCCGATCGGAACTGAGAAGGCAAGCCAACGCGGAATGCTGAAAAGCAGAACTTGAACAGCGATGGTGATCGGCAGGTTTTTGTCGACCATCTGCCGCACGAGTTCAAACATCACACCGCCCGTAAGCAGCAGCAGAGTGAACAGGGCGGTGAAAAACAGAAGAGGGCCCAGAAGCTCCTTCAGTAGCCAGCGATCAAGCAAAGCCAACCGCATCCATGTGGCCCGTTTGAGACGATCCACAATCACAGTTGGAATCCCTCGCCGAGGTAGTAACGACGGACCTGAGGATCAGCCGCAACCTGATCCGAGCGACCTGCAGCCAACACGGCTCCATCGTTGAGGATGTAGGCACGGTCTGTGGTGGCCAGAGTTTCGCGCACATTGTGATCAGTGATCAGGATGCCCATACCCCGCGACCTCAGCCCCTCAATCAAAAGCTGAAGATCGGCCACCGCAAGGGGATCAACCCCCGCGAAGGGTTCATCTAGAAGGAGATACAACGGTCCATTGACACCGGAAGCAAGGGCTCGGGCCACCTCGCAACGGCGACGTTCTCCACCGGAGAGTTGAAAACCGCGGCGGTTGATGAACCCAGTGAGGTGAAAGTCTTCAATCAGCTGCTGGCGCCGATCCCGCCGTTGCTCCTGGCTGAGATCAATCTGTTCCAGGGCGATATCGAGGTTTTCGCGCACCGTGAGGTTACGGAATACGCTGGACTCCTGGGGCAGATACCCCATTCCAAGACGCGCCCGTTCCGGCATAGGCAGATCGTTGACCCGCTGGCCATCAAGAATCACGTCGCCCTGATCGGGGAAAAGCAGGCCGATCACCAGATTGAAAGTCGTGGTTTTTCCGGCGCCGTTGGGACCCAACAGGCCAACCACCTCGCCGGGGGAGAGATTCAGATCCAGATCCTTCACCAACTGGCGGCCACCAAGGGTGATGGAGACATTCGACAGTTCCAGGGTCATGGGGCCACTGGATTGGTCACGGGTGCAGGATTCAACACAGGCTGGCTGGGTTGAAGCGACCACTGACTGAACACCTGCTGACCCGGAACAGGACTTGCAATGGCCCGACCATCCCCGAGGAGATAGGTGAAACGATCGGCACGCAGAGAATTGCCGTCGGCCTGGATCACGTCGACATCTCCACTCAGCACAATCCGATCCTCTTCCGTGAAGTACTGCGCTTGACGGCTTGTGGCCACAAGTCCGCGGTCGGCGTGTACCAAGCGAACGTTGCCAGTGGCGGTGACCACACCTGTGCTGTTATCTGCTGACTGCAGATCGGATTCAATCGTGATGACGCCGGCCTCGGCAGCTTGTTGAGCTTGGAGAGGCAACAGAGGACAAAGTGCAGCCAGAAGAGGCAGCAAGACCCAAGGGCCCCTGGGATGGAGCATTGACTTACATGCCACGCTTTTCAATCCACATTGCGTTGAGATTACCGGCGGTTCAGGGCTTGATCTGCAGAACGGGGACAGTGCATGACTCGGGATCACCCTCGTGCTGAAGTGCTTCGAGGCGCTGCTGCGCCGCACAGCAAAGCCCTTCAAGATCCAGGCCCAGATCAGGAGTCCCAGGACGTTTCAGACGTCCAAGAGCTTCACCGAACAAGATCGTTGCACCCCGTCGGTTTCCCCGTTGCAGATGCAACTGGGCGACAGCCACCTGAAGGATCCCTTGCAGACTGCGCCGCTCCGGATCAGTCGTTTCATGCCAGAGCTCTTCAAACAGATCATGAGCGGCGTACCACTCACCGGCGTTGAAGAGCTCGAGGCCCTGCTGAAAGCGGGGATCCGCCTGCGGCATCAGCGCTTGGCCTTCGCCGGCTTCTTACCGGGAAGTTTGCGAAGACGAATCGACTCGGGGGTAACTTCGAGCATCTCATCGGGTCCGATGTATTCGAGTGCTCGCTCCAGCGTCATCTGAACCGGAGCTTGCAGCGTGTCCAGTTCCTCAGCACCGGCGGAACGCATGTTGGTGAGCTGCTTAGTCTTGCAGACGTTGATCTCCAGATCCTGGGGCCGGTTGTACTCACCGATGATCATTCCCTTGTAAACCTTGGTGCCCGGGCTGATGAAGAACTGGCCGCGATCCTCGGCGTTCTTCAGGGCATAGAAGGTGGCCGTGCCCTCTTCAAAAGCAATCAACACCCCGTTCCGGCGGGTGTCGAACTCACCCATCATAGGCCGGTATTCATAGAAGGAGTGGCTCATGATTCCTTCGCCACGGGTGGCCCGGATGAATTCACCCCGGAAACCGATCAGACCACGAGAGGGAACGATGAATTCCAGCTGGGTGCGGCCATCAGCACTGGTTTCCATGTTCTGCATCTCGCCCTTGCGGGTGCCCAGTTTTTCGATGCAGCTGCCCACAGCGGGTTCAGGCACATCCATCACCAGGGTCTCCACCGGCTCACAGGGGGTGCCATCGATGGTGCGGTAGATCACCTGCGGCTGGGACACCTGGAACTCATAGCCCTCACGGCGCATGGTCTCGATCAGGATGCCGAGGTGCAGCTCACCGCGACCACTCACCGCAAATCGGTCGGGTGAATCGGTGTCTTCCACACGCAGGGCCACGTTGGTGAGCAACTCACGCTGCAGGCGGTCACGCACCTGGCGGCTGGTGACGAACTTGCCTTCCTTGCCTGCAAACGGGGAATCGTTGACGACGAACGTCATCTGCAGGGTGGGTTCATCCACCTTGATCAATGGCAATGCGGTGGGCTCATCCGGGCAGGCGATGGTTTCGCCGATGTTGACGTCGTCAAAGCCGGCCACGGCCACCAGGTCTCCAGCGGAAGCCTCTTCGATCTCAACGCGCTGCAGACCCTCGAAGCCCAGCAGCTTGCTGATGCGGCCCTTCTTAACGGAGCCATCGTCCTTGATCAGAGCAGCACTCTGACCCTGCTTGATTTTTCCGTTGTGAACACGGCCGATGATGATCCGGCCGAGGAAGTCGGAATAATCAAGGGTGGTGATTTGCAGCTGGAGAGGCTTCTCAGGATCACCAACCGGGGGCGGAACGTGGCGCAGGATGGCGTCGAACAGCGGACGCATGTTGTCGCTGTCGGTCTTCATGTCGGGCTTGGCAAAGCCGCCAAGACCGCTGCCGAACAGGTAGGGGAAATCGCACTGATCATCGTCAGCGCCGAGTTCGATGAACAGATCGAGCACCTTGTCAACGGCGGTCTCGGGATCCACCCGAGCCCGGTCGATCTTGTTGACGAACACGATCGGACGCAAGCCCTGCTCGAGGGCCTTCTTCAGCACAAAGCGGGTCTGGGGCATCGGGCCCTCGTTGGCGTCCACGATCAGCAGACAGCCGTCGACCATTCCCAGCACCCGCTCCACTTCACCGCCGAAGTCGGCGTGACCAGGAGTGTCAACGATGTTGATCCGGGTGTCGTTGTAGGTGACCGCCGTGTTCTTCGACAGGATCGTGATGCCCCGCTCACGCTCCAGGTCGTTGGAGTCCATCACGCACGTGGGGACGGCCTCGTTGTCGCGGAAAATGCCTGACTGCGCCAACAGCGAGTCGACCAGAGTCGTCTTGCCGTGGTCAACGTGGGCGATGATCGCGATGTTGCGGATCGCCTTGTTGTTGGCGCTCATGCGGGCTGACCGTAAGAATTTGTGAAGAACGCCAAAGGCGCAGTGCGACAGATTATCTCAACGTGAGAATCGACTGGTGCGCTCCGGACCCTTGCTGCGCAAGCTGCCGCGGGTGACGCCGAGCTGGTGGTGGATCTTCTCCTGGGACCAGACCTCCTGGGTGGCCATCCGACCGGCCAAGGCCTCGGCGTAGAGAACAACCCGGCGTTGGGTGGCGGCGGCATCCTCATCGAGAAGTTCAAGCCGGATCCTGCGCACGCCCGCTCGCAGCAGTGACGGAAGCGCCTCAACGCCCGATTGCGCCGTCCCATTGAAAAGGGTGTTGCGACAACCCAGATCAGCCCGCAAGGGATGTTCAACGCCGCTGCGGTCCCGCAGGGTGACGTGGTGCTTCTCACAGGGACGACCGCAATCGGTGTGGTCCTTGCCGTCCGAGAGGAACGCACAGAACAGGCAATGCTCCATGTGGAACAACGGCATGTGCTGATGCAGGGTGACCTCCAGCAGAGCCGGATCAACGGCAGCCGCCAGATCCAACAGTTGCTGAAGGTTGAGGTCATAACTGACCGTGAGCCGCTGCAGATTCCAGTGGTCGCGATACCAGTTGAAACTCAGGGGATTGGCGGTGTTGAGGGAAAAGTCGCCGATGCAGGGGGCCAGCGGCGTCAGCACCTCCAGCTGATCGGCATTGCGCACCAGGAAGCCGTCGGGGCGGGCACGAATCAGAGGCTCAAGGGTCCAGCGTTCGTCAGGCCGGGTGATCCGTGCTCCGGCCAACCAGAGACCATCCGCCCAGCAGCCGCGCCCGATCGCCACCGCTTCCCGCAGCTCCCGAGGCTGCTCAAGATCCGCCACCACAGACGAGATCGGCAGACCCTCTGCGGAAAGATCCACCAGCGCCTGCAACTGCTCCAAGCTGCGCACCAGAACCACCAAGCCTGGCTTGGCCTCGCTGATCGATGCGGCAGAGGGGGGACACATTCGAGCCAGAAGCTGCTTGGCATCAGGCGGTGCTGTAAGTGGACGATCAGGGCCTGAGTCCGATGGATCGGCTCGCGAGGCCTCCAACCGCTCCAGCAGGGCCCTGCGCATGCGGTTCAGTTCCGCCACCGGCAGAAAAAGATCGCCCTCCAGCTGCACCTCCAGATGCTGAAGCGACCAGCTGGTTCCTCCGAGCCGCCCCAATTGCTGCTGGAGCCGTTCCCGGTCCAGCGGGCGCTGCGAAGCGCTCTGCAGCGGCATGGCGCTGCAGAGCTTCAAATCCAATCCCTGGGGCTCCAGCACGTGCAACTCCAGCGGTGCATCCAGCCGTCCGGACACCCTCAGGGCCAGATCCCGGGACCGAGCCTCCACCGTGCGGCGCGCAGCACGCTGCCAACGGGATTGCCAGCCGGGGTCACTGGTGAGCCAGACCGAGGCGCCAGGTCTCAAGCCAGAGCCATTCACACGCTCGGGCCCTAAGCGCAGCTTCCAGCGTTCGTCGCCCATCCGCTCACACACCATGATCCGGCCACCGATCTCCCGAGGCGGCTGCAGGGGGTCGGACGACAGCTGTTCCAGCACAAGGCCCTGGCCGGGTTGCAGCTGTTCCCGGCTGCGCAGATGCAACCAACCACCCCGTTCAACCCGCAGCAACTTCCCGAGAAGCGGGCCGCGCTTCTTGCTCCAGCGGCCATGCACCAAGCGGCGATGATTTATCCCTTCCAGCCAACCAGTGGACAGACCCCGGGAAAACGCCAGCTCGAGCTGACGTTTCACCTGCGGAACCGATGCGGAGGTTTGATCCAGGCGCTGCCGATAGGCGTCAGTGACAGCTGACACATAGGCCGCGTCCTTCAAACGCCCTTCAATTTTGAGGCTGGCCACACCGATCCGCTGCAACTCCGGCAGCAGCTCCCAGGCCGCCAGGTCCTGAGGCGACAGGAGATAGCGCTGGTCTTCAAGGGCGTGGGCTTCACCATCCACCACCATTTCGTAAGGCAGGCGACAGGCCTGGGCACATTCACCTCGATTGGCACTGCGCTGCCCAAGGGATTCACTGGTCAGACACTGACCGGAATAGGCGACGCAAAGAGCGCCGTGCACGAACACCTCCAACGGCATCGCAAGGTTCCGCTTGGCCAGTTGTGTCTGCAGGCGCTCAAGATCACGAAGGGCCAGCTCCCGGGCCAGCACCACCCGCTGACAACCGAGTGCAGCAGCCTGGGCAATCCCCGCTGCACTGGTGATCGACATCTGGGTTGAGCCGTGCACACAGAGGTTCGGCACCAGCCGCTGGGCCAAGCGACAGAGCCCCACGTCCTGGACGATCACCGCATCCACCCCCGCCCGGTCTGCAGCGATCAGCAACTGAGACGCTGCCTCCAATTCATCGCTGAACACCAACACGTTGAAGGTGAGGAAACCTTTCACCCCACGCTGATGCAGCCACTGCATCACCTCAGGAAGATCTTGCAGTCGAAAATTTTCGGCCCGCTGACGGGCATTGAAGGCATTGACACCGAAATAGACCGCATCGGCACCTGAGGCGACGGCCGCCCTCATCGCAGCCCAGTCGCCAGCAGGGGAGAGCAGTTCAGGGACGTTCAAAGATCCCGCCTGGAGAACCGACTGGCCGGCTCAAACAAACGCAACGCATCCGCATTGCCCTGAAAACGCCAATGCCAGGGTTCATACATCACACCCTGTTTATTGCCCTCGGGGAACGACAGAACAAAGTGATAGCGAGCGGCGTGGTCCTGCAGCCAACGAAAGGCGTCGGTATCCTGAAAACTCTGAGACAGGTTGGTCTCAGGGAAACGGCCATCGCCGAGATCGACGGCATATCCGGTGCTGTGTTCGGAGTAGCCCGGTGGAGCCGACACTTGAGCGCGTTCTTCTGCCGTTTGGTTCCGTTCGGAAGCCACATCAAAAAAGATGGATTCCTGAAGATCCAGAGAGCGGAATCCACTGAGCAGTCGAAGATCAACCCCGTCAGCAGAGGCGGAACGCATCATCGAGTCGAGGGCATCGGCGGCCTCAACATTCAGCTCAATTCCAGGCTGAAACACCACCAGTTGATCGGCATCGGCCTCTCCATAAGGAAAGTGACCCAACAGACGACCATCAGCATCAGGACGTTCACGAAAACCTGAAATCTCGAGGCTCTGCGAAGGCTGACGACGGGACAACAGGGTGGGGGCCACCATCACCACCACCAGGGTCGCAACGCAAACGAGAACAAACCCGAACAGCAAGCCTGCTGCGCCATTCCCCTGGCGTTGACGAGGCTGTCGGGTTCGACGGGCGACCGGAATGTCCTCCCGCTGGGTGCGTCGCGCAGAGGAGGCCCGAACCAAGGCGCTGATGCATGTTGTTTCGATCGTAAAGGCAGCAACCAGGTCGACCCACAAAGGTTGGTGTGACAGTGATAGCTTCACAAAACAATCCAGCGGAGTTGGGCTGAGATGTTGCGAGTAGCGGTGATCGGCGGTGGCCCCAGCGGCTCCTGTGCTGCCGAAATTCTTGCCAAGGCTGGAATCAAGACTTGGCTGTTCGAGCGCAAACTCGACAACGCCAAACCCTGTGGTGGAGCCATTCCACTCTGCATGGTCGAAGAGTTCGACCTGCCTGACGACATCATCGACCGCAAGGTCCGCAACATGAAGATGATTTCCCCTTCCAACAGGGAGGTGGATATCAAACTGGATCCTCTCGGCTACGACGAAAATGCCTACATCGGCATGTGCCGTCGCGAGGTGTTCGATGCCTTCCTGCGTAACAGGGCCGCTGAGCTGGGAACAACCCTGATCAACGGCCTGGTGCAGAAGATCGACACCGGGACGGACCGTCAGGGCCCGTACACGATCCACTACGCGGATTACAGCGGTGGTGGCCCCACAGGCGAGCAGAAGACCCTGGCTGTGGATCTGATCATCGGTGCCGATGGCGCCAACTCCCGGGTCGCGAAAGCCATGGACGCCGGTGATTACAACGTGGCCATCGCCTTCCAGGAACGGATCAAGCTTCCTGCTGAAGAGATGACCTATTACGAAGACCTAGCTGAGATGTACGTCGGCACGGACGTCTCGCCAGACTTTTATGCGTGGGTGTTCCCCAAATACGACCACGTTGCCGTGGGAACGGGAACCATGCAGCAGAACCAGAGCCTGATCAAGGGTCTGCAGAGGGGCATCCGTGAGCGGGCCAACAAACGTCTGTTCCAGGGCGAGGTGATCAAGGTGGAAGCCCATCCGATCCCTGAACACCCGCGTCCGCGTCGGGTCGTGGGTCGTATGGCGCTTGTGGGAGACGCCGCGGGCTACGTCACCAAGAGCTCCGGGGAAGGAATTTATTTCGCTGCCAAGAGCGGCCGGATGTGTGCCGAAGCCATCGTGGAAATCTCCAACAACGGCGCCTCCATCCCCACTGAGAAGCAGATCAAGTCGACTTACCTCAAGCGCTGGGACCGCAAATACGGCGCCACCTATGCAGTGCTCGACATCCTGCAGCGAATTTTCTACCGCAACGATGCTGCCCGGGAAGCCTTCGTTGAAATGTGCGACGACAAGGACGTGCAGAAGCTGACCTTCGACAGCTACCTGTACAAGCGAGTGGTGATGATGAACCCCTGGCAACAGATCAAGCTCACCCTCCGCACCCTGGGCAGCCTGATTCGGGGCGAGGCTCTGGCTCCGTCCGACTACAACCCTGTTCCTTCGGCCGTTGGCCGTTCCGACGGTGATTTCCTGGCGGAGAAAGCAGCCCAGCAGATCAAGGCTCAGGCTGACGAATCCAAGGGTTCAGAGTCGAAAGAGAAGGCCGGCGTCTCCTGAGGGAGGCCGGCCCATAACATCGCTCCAACACCAGCGCTGAAACCCTGGCTAGTTGCGCGACTCCATCGCCTTGCCAGCCGCATCTTTGATCCGTTCAATCCCCTGCTCAAGGTTCTTGGCAGGGGATGTTTCTTTCTTGGTCGTCGACCAGACATTGACGGCATAAACGGCAGCGGCAGCCACGATCACGGCGGCAATCACAGTGCCAAGGCCATTGCCCCCCTGACGGATCACGACAGGCTGTTGGTTGCTATGGGTCTCTTGATCAGGCATTCCGTCTGAATGGACTGGCCCCTGCTTAGCCGCTGGGGCCAGTGCTGCCATTCATTTGGATTGAATCGATTCAAATTCAGCCAACACCGAAGCCTGATTGCGCAGAACGGCCAACAGGTTGAGGCGATTCAGCCGCAAGGCGCCGTCCTCCACCATCACCATCACGCTGGTGTCACCATCAAAGAAAGCCTGAAGAACCGGAGTGGCGGCCACGAGCGCATCGGCGAGGGCCTGGTACGACCGCTGCTGGGCCAGAGGTTGCAGCTGTTCCAGGGCAGCGAACAGATCCTGCTCACTGGTCGACTCAAACCGTTCAGGCTGAACCACATCGCTGGCAACGAGCTGAGCCCGCTCCAGTTCACCCTTCTCTGCCAGTTTGGCGGCGCGTTGCACAACCGCTTGCACGGCATCCAGCTGTCCACTGTCGCGAAGATCGCGCAGCAGCTGAATCCGCTGTTTCACATCAAGAGGATCACTGAGCAGGCGCGCATTCGAAACGGCCTCTCCCGCGACAGCCTGCACCAGATCCGGCGCATAGCCGTCGTCTTCCAGTTGAGACACGATCCGCTGACGCATCAGCTGGCAGAGATCGTTGTGCAGTTGGCTGGCGTCCACCGCAAAGGCTGGGAACAGGGCAGCCCACGCCGCCACGGCATTGCTAAGGAAAGCCATAAGGTCAAGGCGCCAGCCCATCCCCCAGAGAATCTGCAGAACACCGTTGCCGGCCCTTCGCAGGGCGTAGGGGTCTGACGAACCGGTCGGTCGCTCTCCCTTGGCGAAGATGCTCAGCAGCAGCTCGAGCCGCTCCGCTACGGCCACCACCGCCCCAGCTGCCGTTGCGGGCAAGTCATCACCGGCGCCCCGGGGAAGATAGTGCTCTACCACTGCGAGGGCGACATCGCGAGGCTCTCCCTCCTCCAGGAGGTACTTGCCACCCATCAGGCCCTGAAGTTCAGGGAACTCGCCCACCATCTGGCTGACGAGATCATTTTTGCAGAAATGCGCGGCACGCTGGGCCGCATCCGCCACGCTCTGATCAAGGCCCAGTTGCTTCAACAGCAGGTCCGTGAGCCGCTCGATCCGCTCGGAACGATCCAGCAGACTGCCCAGCCCTTCGGCAAAGGTGACACGGTCGAGGGCTTCACGCCGTGAAGCGCTGGACTGCCGCCGGTCAACGTCAAGGAAAAATTCGGCATCCGCCAGGCGCGCTCCGAGCACGCGTTCATTGCCGCGAACGATCATGGACGATGCAGTGGCTAAACCGTTCCCTACCAAAAGGAATTGGGGACGAAGCACAGCCTCAGCATTGAGTCGCAGGGGGTCTGCCTCCAGACCAGGCACCTGCAGCGGCACATAACGCTGGTGAGCCTGCATCACCGTGCTGATCACTTCCGGGGGAAGCTGCAGGAACCGCTCAGCGATGGTCCCCTCGAGAATCCGGGGGTCTTCAACCAGGTCCACCAGTTCCTCGAACAGCGACTCCGGACAGTCGGGTGATCCGTTGGCGGCCTGAGCCGACTGGTCAAGGCTGGTTCGGATCCGTTTGGCCCGCTCCGCACGATCAACAACAACACCCGCGGCGGCAAGGGTGTCTGCAAACTGCTCTGCTGATGCAATGGAGAGTGGCTCGTCACCATGGAGACGGTGGGCACGGCTGAAACGATCGCTGCGGACCTCGGGGTCAGCACCATCGAGCACCACAGGGATCAGCTCAGAACCCTTGAGCGCCAGCAGCCAGCGGATGGGGCGGCTGAAGCGCTGGGCTCCAGTACCCCAGCGCATGAACCGCCGACCCTGAAGAGCATCAATCCATTGGGGAATCAACCCCTGGAGCAGTTCAACACTGGCTTGACCGGGGGTGAGCACGGTTGCGAAGACGCAAGGTCCCTTCGGAGTTTCACGCTGCTCAAGCTGTGAGGGGTCAACACCGCAGCGCTTGGCGAAGCCGATCGCCGCAGGCCCTGGGATGCCGTCCTTGAAGGCCTGAGCCACGGGAGGGCCCTTGCGGTCCTCCTGAAGATCGGGTTGGCGGTCCTCCAGCTCAGCGACGGAGACCACCAATCGCCGGGGGGTGCCGAACACCGACACCGCTCCATGGCCCAGCCTTGCCTCACGCAGATCACGACTGACCCGCTGCTGCAGCTGATCAAGCGCTTGCCTGACGAAATCAGCAGGAAGCTCTTCGGTGCCGATTTCCAGAAGAAAGGTTGCCGTCACGCCAAGGTCAAAGCCGGAGGCGACTGTATTGGAAGCCGTTTCGCTACGTTCAAATCAAGACAACCTTTTCGGGGTGGGGGAAGGCTCCTTGGCAGTGGTGGAAACAGGAACTCAAACGCTGCCCAAGGCGGAGCAGCGCAAGCTGGACAGCGACCATCTGCGCGATCCGTTGTTGAGCGAGCTCAGCAACGACGATGTTCGTTTCACGGAAGATGCCGTTCAACTGCTGAAGTTTCACGGCAGCTACCAACAGCATCACCGCGAACTGCGCAAAACAGACAAGGTGCGCAGCTGGCAAATGATGCTGCGGCTGCGCAGTCCGGGCGGACGCATCCCTGCCCGGTTGTTCCTCGCCCTCGATGACCTGTCCAATCGCCTTGGAGATGGAACCCTGCGGGCCACCACCCGTCAGGCCTTCCAGATGCATGGCATCGCCAAGGCCGATCTGAAAGAGGTGATTGGCACCATCGTTCGCAACATGGGCTCGACTCTGGCGGCCTGCGGGGACATCAACCGCAATGTGATGGCACCACCAGCTCCTTTTGAGAAAGGCGGCTATCCCGTGGCTCGGCGCCTGGCGGATGAGATTGCCGATTTGCTCAGCCCCGAGGCGGCTGAGGGGGCTTATCTCGACCTTTGGGTCGATGGAGACCTGAGTTATCGCTTCAAGCCCAGCCGAGCCGTTCAGAAGGCCAGAAAGCGCCAGAGCGAAGACGAATTATTTTCCGGCAGCACTGACGAACCTCTCTACGGGGACACCTACCTGCCCCGGAAGTTCAAGGTGGCCGTCACCGTGCCAGGCGACAACTCCGTCGACCTGCTGACCCAGGACATTGGCCTGGTGGCCTTCACCGACCCCTCCGGCGATCTGCGGGGCTGCAACGTCTACGTGGGTGGTGGCATGGGCCGCACCCACAACAAGGAGGAGACCTTTGCCCGCACCGCCGATCCCCTTGGCTACGTCGATGCCGCCAATGTTCTGGATGTCGTCCAGGCGATTCTGGCGCTGCAACGCGACCACGGTGATCGGGAGGTGCGCAAGCACGCCCGCATGAAGTACCTACTGCACGACAAGGGCATCCAATGGTTCCGCGACACCCTGTGCGCGACCTACTTCAAGGGAACCCTCAAGGGGCTGCGCAATGAGCCGAAGGCCAAGCTTCTGGACTACCTCGGCTGGCACCGGCAGAAGGCGGGGATGTGGTTCGTGGGACTGCCCCTGCTCTGTGGACGCCTGAACGGTGATCTGAAGGCGGGGCTCAGGCAGCTCGTCGAGACGTACCAGCTGGAGATTCGCCTTACCGCCAATCAAGACCTGCTGCTCTGCAACATCGGCACCTCTCAGCGGGCCAGCATCCGCACCCAGCTGGAAGCTCTCGGGTTTGAGGTGCCTGAAGCCCCAGCACCTCTGGCCAGGCATGCCATCGCTTGTCCGGCTCTGCCCACCTGCGGACTCGCTATTACCGAATCAGAGCGCATCCTCCCCGATGTTCTGGATCGTCTGGATGCTCAGCTGCGGCGGCTCGAGATTGAGAAATCCCTGCTGGTGCGAATGACCGGCTGCCCCAACGGCTGTGCCCGCCCTTACATGGCGGAGCTGGGATTGGTGGGCAATGGAGTCAACCAGTACCAGCTGTGGCTCGGCGGCACCCCCAACCTCCAGCGTCTGGCGCGCCCCTACATGGAGAAGCTGCCCCTGGACGATTTGGAAAAAACCATCGAACCACTACTCCTCAGCTGGAAAGCCGCCGGAGGCCGACGCAGCTTCGGGGACCACATTGAAAAACTGGGGGATCAGGAAGTGAGCGAGCTGCTGACCGCCTCGGCATAAATCGCGACAGCAGCACTCTTTCGCCAGGCCCAGAGCTGATCGCCGAACGAGTAATGCCACCACTCGTTTGGATGCTGGGCAAAGCCTGCCGCTTCCATCACATCGGCCAGCAACTGCCGGCGTTGATGCCAACAACGGGCATCGGCCTCTTCCCGACCGGCGTAGTGCTGCGGCTCGGACACCGCTCCAATGGCATCGATCTCTCCACCCATGGCCAGCGGCATGCCATCGCTGCCGCTCAGGGTGAGGTCAACCGCGGCACCGGTGCTGTGGGGGGGTGGTGTTGCAGGATCCCGACTGGGAGCTGCCCAGAACCTCCCCACATCGGCCACCACCTGATCGAAGGCGTCCCCCGAGCACACTTCAACACCGCGTGCACGGAGGAGTTCCGCAATGCTGTGGTCCACCATGAAGGCCTGCACGGCGATCGGCCGCCACGCATCAAAAATGCTCAGGCGCAGGCTGGGGTCGTGCTCGATCAACCGCTGCTGAGCATCCAACAGGCGCTGAACGACCCCCAGACGCAATTGGAAAGGATTCCCCGACGCCCCATAGGGCGCCCCAAGCGCCATGTACGGATGGGGTTCCATCCGCAACAAAGCGGGAGGCAGCGCTTGCAAAGGCTCGCCGCACTCTTCGATGGGAATCGGACTCCAGGGGCGCATCGAATCGCGGCAACGGGATGGATCAGTTCAAGGGGGTGCCGCCACTGAGACGACGCTGCTGTGCCTCCAGGGTCTCGCGCAGCAACGGGTGCTGCTCCAGCTCAGGATCGTTGTTCAACAGCTCCTGGGCGGCTGTTCGTGCGTCCTCCAGCACAGCACCATCATCGGCAAGGCTGGCCAGGGCCAGATCAGGCAGGCCCGATTGACGCGTTCCCAGCACCTGGCCAGGCCCCCGCAAGCGAAGATCCATCTCGGCGATCTCAAAGCCATCGGTGGAGCGCACCAGCACATCCAGGCGCTGGCGGGCCAGGGGATTGGAGCTGCCATTGATCAACAGGCAATGGGAGGCGGCGGCGCCACGGCCAACGCGCCCCCGCAACTGATGCAGCTGCGCCAGACCGAAACGTTCGGCATGGTCGATCACCATCACGCTGGCTTCGGGCACATCCACCCCCACCTCCACCACCGTGGTCGACACCAGCACCTGGCTCTTGCCCGCAGCGAAATCGGTGAGCACCGCCTGCTTGTCGGCACTGGAGAGACGTCCATGCAGCAGACCGACAGCCAGATCAGGAAAAACCTCCGAGGCCAATTCGGCGTGGACCTCAACGGCCGAGCGAAGCTCGAGCTTTTCCGACTCGTCCACCAGCGGCAGAACGACATAGGCCCGCTGGCCCAGCTGCACCTCCTCACGGATCAACGCATAGGCCTGCTCCCGCTTTGCAGCCGTGAGCATGCGGGTACGAATCGGTGTTCGCCCTGGCGGCAATTCATCGATCTGGCTGACATCGAGATCCCCATGCATCGAGAGCGCCAGGGTCCGTGGGATCGGTGTTGCCGTCATGGTGAGCAGATGGGGCTGCAAGCCCTTGTTGAGCAGGCGATCCCGTTGATGCACACCGAAACGGTGCTGTTCATCCACCACCACCAGCCCCAGGCGGTTGAACACAACCGGATCCTCGAGCAAGGCATGGGTGCCCACCAGCACCTTCAGCGAACCGTTGGCCAGGTCATCCAGCAGCTCCCGACGGCGGGTCCGCGGCGTGGATCCCGTCAGCAAGGCGACGCTCACATGGAGCTGCGGCAGCCACTGACAGAGGTTGCGGTAATGCTGCTCGGCCAACACCTCCGTAGGGGCCATCAGGGCCCCCTGCCAGCCCGAGGCAATGGTGCTGAGCAACGCTGCAATGGCAACCACCGTTTTGCCCGAGCCGACGTCCCCCTGCACCAGACGGGCCATGGGTTCGCTGCGCGCCAGATCGGCTTCGATCTCCTGAAACACCCTTTGCTGGGCTGCGGTGAAGCGGAAGGGCAGCAGATCCATGAACTCCCCCACAAGCCCGCTGGAGCTGGACTGGAGATCCAGGTCCGGTCCCGTCCGGGAGCGCAGCGCCTGGCGTCGGCGCAACAGGCCGAGCTGCAGGAGCAGAAACTCATCGAACACCAGCCGGCGGCGTCCCCAATCGAGGCTTTCACGGTCCTTGGGCGCATGCAGGGCCTGCAGGGCCTCCGACAGTGCCGGCAGCTGGAATTTCCCCTGGAGCTCGCTAGGGAGAGGATCAGGCCACGATGCCGCGAGGGGCAGGACCTGATCGATCAGGCTGCGGAACCGATCCGCGCCAACCCCTTCGGTGAGGGGATACACCGGGAGAAGCCGGCCGATGCTGTGGGATTTGACCGGAGATGAAGGGCTATCTAGCACCTCGATCAATGGATCTTGAAAGGTGATGCCGTAGGGGCCGTCTTTCACCAGACCACTGACGGCCACGGTGGCACCAACGGGGTAGAGGCGCTGCTGACCTTTGAGGTAGGCCGGAGAACTGAAGCGTTTGCCCGCAAGGAAACGGCTCACTTTCAGGCGACCTGTCGGGTCCTGCAGCTGGAGCTCAATGATGGCGAGGTTGGTGTTCCGTGGGCTGACGAATCCGTTGCACCGGCGAATCGTGGCGACAATCGTGGCCGTTTCCCCCGACACCAGCGCCTCAATGCGGCGCATCGCGGAGTAATCGACATGATCACGGGGGTAATAGCGGAGCAGGTCGCGTACCAGAAGCAGGCCGATCGAAGCCAGCCGTGCCGCGAATTTCGGACCCACACCACGGATCTGGGTGATGGGACTGTCGAGCTGCAGTGGTGATCTGGCGCGCTGCTGAGGAGACGCCTGCACCTTGAGGCGTGGCGGTGCCATCGGAGCCGAGGGTTCCAGGCGATGGCGCAGCTCATGCAGCCACTGACGGGCATCGGTGACCAAACGACGGCGGGCAGGATCAGCGAGGTCCGGATAGTCGGCAAAGCCGGAGCTGAGCTTGGACATGCGCTCACTGACCCCCTGAGGAAAGGGAACGGCCGGAGGCGCTGCGAGTTGCTGCTGCAGAAAGGCGTGAAAGCGCTGCTGGCGACCCTGAAGATTCTGAAAACCACGGTCGGCCTCCAACCCCAGCGAGCGCTGAATGGGAAGCATCCAGGTGAGGAGCAGCGACAGCTGCTTGCTGGTCAGTCCCCGCTCAGCTGCTGCGTTGAATCCGATGGGTTCTGCCAATGGGTCCGGGCCTCACGATCCAGGGAGCGACGCTGCCAATGACGCTGCTGCCGCACCATTGTGAGCAGAGCATGGTGGTGAGTGCGCAAGCGTTTGCGGCACTGACGCAGACGTGGGCTGTCGAACTCCAGATCGTTGCTGCGTAAGAGCACACAGAGCACGTCCATGCCCTGGTCGAGCTCTCCTACGGCCAGAGGGAGGCGCAGGCGAAGCACGTTCGTGGCGGTTGGCTGGGTTTCGACCTGTCCCTTCAGGACAGCATCCAGAAGGCTGATGGGCAGGAGGGTCTGGGCCAGCCCTGACCGCAGCATCTGCACATTCACAGCATGGGACAGATTGCGGAGGCGTCGCTCAAGCGCCTGATCCATGGACTGGATCCAATGCAGAAGCGCGTCCGGTTCACGGGGGAGGAAGTTGTCTTCACTCCCAAAGGACGAATCCAGGCCGCCAACTGCTTCGATGGGGTGTTGGGCCTGGTGCATCGCGTCGCCGGCAAGCTCAAAAAGGGAGCGGAGCACCTCAAGGTCCCCGGAGGTTTGGGCCTCGGGTTGCTCATCAACGGGATCAGTGGCAGGAGCTGAAGCTGCGGGACTCAGGGGGGGATCAAGAGGTGAGGCCAGGCTCAACTGAATGGAACCACTGGGCTCCTCCGGCGGCGAAGCCGATGATGAGGGCTCGGACTCTGGCTCTTTGTTCTGCGTTTGACGGCTGAGGTTCTGGAGCATGGTTCGGCCGGCATGGGCCTGCTGCCGCTGCTGCTCCTGTTGCATCTGCCGAACCAACTGCATCAGCTGCTCAACGGTGAGCAGGACGCTGCAGCGATCGATCAGATCGCTCACCGACGCATGAAAGTGATGACGGGTCGACTCCGGAAGTCGACTGAACCGGGAAGGATCAACCTCCCCAAGAAGATTGAACAGGGCCTGACGCGTGGCTCCGGCAAGGAGCTCCCTCAGCACCTGGAGATAGAGAGCCTGCTCCCTGTACACGGCAGTCGCACGCAGCCGGCACAACCGTTGAAGGCGTGCCAGCTGTTCTGACGGGTCGTAAGCAGGCCTGACGTCCGGGTCGGACAAGGGAATCAGCCGGCGTTCTGCATGGACGCCACTTCAGCAGCGAAATCGTTCTCTTCCACCTCGATGCCCTCGCCCAGGGTGTAACGGGTGAAGCGACGAACTTTCACGTTCTCGCCGATCTTGCCGGCGGTTTGCTTCACGAGGTCCGCAACGGTGATGGAGCTGTCTTTGATGAAAGGCTGTTCCATCAGGGCGAGTTCCTTGAGGCGCTTGCCGATGCGACCTTCAACGATCTTTTCCTTCATCTGCTCAGGCTTGCCCTCGAGATCGTCACGGCCCATCTCGATCGCCTTTTCCCGCTCACGGATCTCGTCGGGAATCTCGTCGGTGGTGACGTACTCAACGTTGGGGCATGCCGCCACCTGCATGGAGACATCACGCAGCAGCGACTGGAACATGTCACCCCGGGCCACGAAGTCGGTTTCGCAGTTCACCTCAACCAGCACACCCACGCGGGCGCCGGTGTGGATGTAGCTGCCGATGGCACCCTCGGCGGCGGTGCGGCCGGATTTCTTTTCAGCGCTGGCGATGCCTTTCTGGCGAAGCCACTCAACGGCCTTGTTGGCATCGCCTTCCGTGGCGGCCAGGGCCTTTTTGCAATCCATCATCCCCGCGCCGGTCTTGTCGCGCAGTTCTTTGACAAGCTTGGCGGATACGGCAGCAGCCATCGGTCGGAGCAGTGAGAAGGGAAATTGAGTCGCCGCCGATTCCCTGATTGGAATCAGCGGCGTGAACTTAGCGGTGAGAGGAGATCAGCCTTCGCTGTCACCACCACGCTGATCATTGGAGCCGTGGCGGCCCTCATTGATCGCATCGGCCAAACGGCCCAGGATCAGTTGCACAGAACGAACGGCGTCGTCGTTGCAGGGAATCGGCACCTCACAGAGATCCGGATCGCAGTTGGTGTCCAGCATGGAAACCAAGGGGATGTCGAGCTTGCGGGCTTCGAGCACGGCATTCGACTCACGACGCTGGTCCACCAGGACCACAACGTCGGGCAGGCGGCGCATGTTCTTGAGACCACCCAGGTACTTCTGGAGACGCTCGAGTTCGCGACGCAGCACAGCACCCTCTTTCTTGGGGCGCATGGCGATGGCACCACTGGACTCCATCCGCTCCAGATCCTTCAGGCGGTCGATCCGAGCCTTCATGGTGGTCCAGTTGGTGAGCATGCCGCCCAACCAGCGTTGGTTCACATAGGAGGCTCCGCAGCGGGCGGCTTCGAGCGCCACCACTTCAGAGGCTTGCTTCTTGGTGCCAACGAAGAGGAAACGCTTGCCGCTGCGGGCAGCAGAACGGGTCCATTTGTAGGCGTTGTTCATGCAGACGGCGGTCTGCACGAGATCGATGATGTGAACGCCGTTGCGCGCGCAATAGATGTAGCGCGACATCTTGGGATTCCAACGACGGGTCTGGTGCCCAAAGTGGGCGCCAGCTTCCATCATCTCGGCGAGGGTGACGACAGCCATGGCTTGAGGGTTTCGGGTTCGCCTCCACCTGCCAGGGACCAGAACAACCAACAAAAGCTGGTCTCACGGTGCACCCGAAACGGGCAGGTGTGCGGAGTGAAAGGACTTATAGAAGGTATCAAAACGTTGATCAGCGGAGTCCCGCCGCTCTTGCTTCACGGAACAGGGCACGCACACCGATGCGATTGAGGGGCAAACGAAGCAGCTCCATCGCCGTGCCCGGGTAGCCATGCCGGATCAGCCAGCGAAGCAGGGGGCGAAGGCTGGCTGGGTTGATCAGGCCACCGAGGGTGAGCACCTCCCAAAGGATGCGATGGAACCAGGTGAACTGAATGATCAGGCGCACCCGACTGGTTGGGTGCTTGCGGTAGAACACCAGCCCCATGCGCGCCCGTTCTCCC
Source organism: Synechococcus sp. KORDI-52 (assembly GCF_000737595.1). Classification (NCBI taxonomy): domain Bacteria; kingdom Bacillati; phylum Cyanobacteriota; class Cyanophyceae; order Synechococcales; family Synechococcaceae; genus Synechococcus; species Synechococcus sp. KORDI-52. The sequence goes on from NZ_CP006271.1 coordinate 1,891,499, forward strand.
TCCACTTCCACAAGGCGGGGGATCTGGTCGAGGCTCAGGGCCGGGTGCCAGTGATAACCGACAGCGTCCGGACATTTCACCAACACAACCCCCATCCGTCGCAGCCGCTCTCCCAGTTCCAGATCTTCCCAGCCGTAGAGGCGGAAACCGGTGTCGAACAGGCCTGAACGCTCCAGCACCTCGCGATCGATAGCCACATTCCCGGTGGCGAAATAAGCCCAGGACAAGTCCCTCAATTTGTGACGTTCGGAAGAGGGGGCTTCGAAATTGGCGGTGTTGATCACTGCGCCATAGGTGAAACAGAGCCGATCACCCCGCCGTTTCCAGCACTGCTTCAAGGCCTTGGCATGGGTCGCCAGGAAGGTTTCTGTGACCACCAGGTCGCTGTCGATGAAAACGATCACGTCACCACGGGCGTGGTCGACGCCACGGTTCCGCCCCTCCGCAGGACCACCGTGCTCCTGCTCGATCAGGCGTACATGGGGAAAACGATGGGCCTGCTCCCGAAGCCAGGCTGGCGTTCCATCGGTGGAACCGTCGTCCACCACCACAACTTCGTAGTCCTGAAGAGCTCCGGCAAGCTGCTGATTTTCAAGTGCCGAAAGGCATTTCTCGAGAATCGGGCGTCGGTTGTAGGTCGGAATAACGACGCTGACGAACATCGCGACAGCCGATGCAGAAGGGAGCCCACCCTACGGACAACAAAAAAGGGGCTCGAAGGCCCCCTGCTCTGAACATCTGCGATCAGTGGATCAGTCGGCTGCACCACCGTTGTTGGCGGTTCCAGTCACGCCATTACCTGCACCTTCGCCGCGGCCATCATTCCGCATCTTGCGCTTTTTGAACTTGCGCGCGTAGGCGCGGTTCCGCTCCTGCTTCTCTTTCTTCAGGTTTCTGCGCTTGGCCATGCGGAACTGCGGGCTCTGGAATCAAATTTCACTCTACTGAACGACATTCAGCAGACGCCCATCCTCCATCTGGAGCAAGCGATCAGCCACATCAACGATGCGCGGATCATGGGTCACCATCAGCACCGCACAGGACTGTTCGCGGGCAAGCCGCTGCAGCAGCTCCACCACCTCACGGCCCGTACGGCTGTCCAGGGCGGCTGTGGGCTCGTCCGCCAGAAGCAGTCTTGGACTGGCCGCAAGAGCACGGGCAATGGCGACCCGCTGCTTCTGTCCCCCGGATAAGTCATGGGGGACCTTGCCCATGTGGTCCTCCAAACCGACGGCGCGCAACCACTGTCGGGCTTCATCCCGGCGGGCTCTGTAGCTGAGATCCGGCAGAAGGTCGGCTCCCATCTGCACATTTTGTTCTGCGGTAAGGCAACGCAGCAAATTGTGGCCCTGGAAAATCATGCCGATGCGGCGGCGGACCTGTTGGCGGCGGCGGCGGCCGGCCCCACGCAGGGGCTGACCAAGCACTGAAACCTGGCCCTGCTGAACCGTCCGTAGCGCACCGATCAACGTCAGCAGCGTTGTTTTTCCACAACCGGAGGGTCCCGTTAACAGCACCACTTCACCGGGCTCAATGCTGAGACTGACGTTGTGAAGAACCTCACGACGCATGTTCCCTTGGCCAAAGCAGTGGCACAACTGATCAACAACAACTGCCGACATCAGAAGATCTCTGCAGGGTCAGCATCGATGAGACGACGCATGGCCAGAAGTGACGACACCATGCACATCACCAGGATCATCACCAACACGGTGAGCGCCCGGGAGACATCCATACCGACGGGAAGTTTCGTGGCATCGCGAACGAACCAATACAGGCCCTGGCCGGCCAGGTAGGCGGGGACATACCCCATCGCCGCCAGATAAAAACCCTCACGAATCACCACTCCCAAGAGATGGCTGAGGCGATAGCCCATGGCCATCAAGGTGGCGTACTCCGGCAGGTGATCACTCACATCGGTGTACAGCACCTGATAGACGATCACGCAACCAACAATGAAACCCATGGCGGCGCCAAGGGTGAAGATGAAACCGATGGATGTGCCGCTCTTCCAATAGTTCTGCTCGAAGTCGATGAAGCCCTGCTTGGTCATGATCGAGACGTCTTTGGGCAGGCGCTCACGCAACCGAGACACCACCTGCTCAGGGTCAGCTCCTGGCTTCAACCGCACCAAACCCACTTCGATCGCTCCTGGCGGCTTCTGAGGCATCAGATCGAGAAATGTCTCGGTGCTCGTGAGCAGATTGCCGTCGGCACCGAAGCTGGTGCCCAGGCTCACCAGACCCGCCACGCGGACACGGTTGCCGGCGATCTCGGTCTCCACCACCCGGCCATCGCGATACCAATCGGCAATGGGTCCGAATTCAGGGCGTGAAAGCTGATCGAACAGGATCCGCCCTTTCTGCTTGAGAGCGTTAGTTTTTTCAGCCAGGGAGGGGTCGACGAAGAAGGGGTCGTCGGGATTGAAGCCCAAGGCCAGGATCGACCGGTTGCGCCGCGTTTCAGGATTGCGCCAGAGCATCAACCCCCAGTGCACCGGGGTCACCCCATCGACGGCTGGATCAGCCAGGGCCTGAACCAGGCGCCGCCTGGGGAAGGCTTCCATGCTCACGGAGCTGGCGGAGCGGGGACTGATCAGAACGACATCGGCATCGAACAGCCGGTGGGCCGTGACGCTGGCATCAAAGAGGCCATCACGGAATCCGAGCTGCATGAACATCAGAATTCCCGCAAAACTGATACCGGCCAGTGCCACCAGCAGGCGAACGGGCTGACGCGTGAGCAGCAGCCAGGACAGTGGAATCCGACGGCCCCGCCAGAACCGGTTCATGGTTCAAAGCGGGCGATCACCTTCAAGCCAGCCAGACGACTGACCTTCGCGGCATCCGCTGGGGTGAGAGCCACATCAACCACCACAACGCGGGCATCCGCATCGCCGGTGGGATCAGTGGAAAGGACAGCCCGTTGTTCCACCTGCGGACTGATGCGCAACACGCGACCGGTCAGTTCATCCCGAAAACCACCGTTCTCGCTGGTCAAACGGACGGACTGGCCGATGCGGATCCGGGAGATGTCAGATTCGTAAACCTCAATGCTGGCCTGCATCGCCTGGTTGGCCCCCACGTCCATCACCCCCTCTGCACCAGGACGCTCGCCTTCACGGGCGTGCAGCTTGAGAACGACACCATCAAGGGGTGAGATCAGCTGACTCAGCGCGAGATCGGCCTCGAGCCCCTTGCGTTCAGCCAGGGCCTGATCCCGCTGACCCTGAAGGCGCACAAGCTCCTCTCGCTTGTTACCCACCAGAGACAACTCGGCAGCACCCCAGTCCGCAGCCTTGCTGAAACGCTCCACCTCAATGGTCTGCAGTCGAATCTCCTGATCCAGGCTGCGCAACTGAGCATCAACACGCTCCAGGTCTGCTAGCAGGCCCTCCCGGTGATCGAAGGCCGCAAGCACCTGGCCCCGCTTGATCAGATCACCCTCATTCACTTGGAGCGAAGCCACCCGCGGCGTCCCTGCCATTCCAGCGTTAGGGGCCGCCAGGTTGCGGATTTCACCGGCGGGCTCAAGCTGCCCCAGGGCAGCGACCGCTTCCGGACGAGCCGTGCGTTCTGGGGGCGGCTCGATGGGCTTGGGTTCTGGCGTCGGACGGAGCAACCAGCCGCCGATGACCGCGATAACCAAACTTCCAGCCAGAACAGACCAGCGTTTACGGCTCATCACAGTGCCGGTGGATTGTCGAAGAGCAGCATGTCGATGTAACGATCGGCCCAGGCCGAATCGAAGGCTTTCTCGAGCACGCGGCGGGTTTTGTCGTTGCGTTTCTGCTGAAGGCAATAGTTCAACTGACCCTCGTATCGGCGGACTGTAGTGAGAGCAGTTGATGGTTCGGGAGTCGCCTCGATCACGCTGGTGGCCATCACCTGCAAGTAATGGCTCACGAGCTCCTGGAAAGCCGCTTCCTCGTCAGCACCATCGGGGCGGATGAAGCACACCTTGGTCGAAAAGATGGCTGACCCCCAGGCCGGCAAATCCCGAACCTGACGGAACGCTGGCCATGGCTTGGCCTCAAGCCGCTGCATCAACTGCTCCGGCAGAGCATCGGAGGTGGGGGACAGATCGACGATCGCCGCAGAGATGCCTGCAGGGCCGGCCACGATGTCGGCTCCGAAAATCGGCAGGTTGTAGTGGGGATCGGGGAACCAGACGCTGTGGAGGATTTGCAGGCCGTTGCCGAGTCGCGCAACCTCCAAATGCAGCTTGCGAAGACCGATGCAGCGAAAAAGTTCGTTGCCGATCGACAGGCCTTCACCATCGAGTTGCCCCTGGATGAAGCGCAGATCCTCATCGCAAGGGAGGATCTCCAATCCGGGCAACCCCGCCCAGGCACTACGGATCGACGCCGCCAAGGCCTGCACGAGGGGATGCTGTCCTGGCGGTTTCGCCAGTGGCTTGGGCTGCATCGAAGGGGCAGGCACAGAATGGAACTTTGCCACGCAGTTCTGAACCTTCCGTTCTCCGGTCCCCCACTCGACCATTGGACCCTCCCCAACGGAGTGCGCTGCGTGACGGCCGACATGCCGGATGCACCCCTGACCTGTCTCGATCTCTGGTGCCGTGCCGGCAGTGCCAGTGAGCGGCCAGGGGAAGAGGGAATGGCCCATTTCCTGGAACACATGGTGTTCAAGGGAAGTGAGCGGCTGGCCGCAGGGGCGTTCGACGAGGCCATCGAAGCTCTGGGGGGCAGCAGCAATGCCGCCACTGGCTTTGATGACGTTCACTTCCACGTGCTGACACCACCGGATCGAGCCCGCGAAGCGTTGGATTTGCTGTTGGAACTGGTGTTACAGCCAAGCCTCGAGCCTGACGGGTTCCACACAGAACGGGGGGTGGTGCTTGAAGAGATCGCTCAATACGCCGATCAACCGAATGAGCAGGTGCTGCAACTGCTGTTGAGCAAGGGCTGTGATCCGCACCCCTACGGCCGACCCATCCTGGGGACACCGAGCAGCCTGAAGGCCATGACACCAGAGGCCATGCGGGCGTTTCATCAGCGGCAGTACCGCGGTTCCAACTGCTGCCTGGCGATAGCCGGCCCGCCATCCACTGCGCTGCGCAGTGCTCTGGAGTCCTCGGCTCTGGCGGGCCTCCTGGATGCCCCTTATCCGTCATCAGCGTCATCCCCCCTGAGCATGCGTCCTGGACGAGAGAGCGTTGTTGTGGACCGGCTCGAATCCGCCCGACTGCTCATGCTCTGGGAAGCACCCCAGGCCGAGGATCAGGCAGGCGTGATGGCAGCTGATCTCGCCACCACGCTGCTGGGGGAAGGACGACGCAGCCGTCTCGTGAACCGCTTGAGGGAGGAACTGCAGATCGTAGAGAGTGTGTCGATGGACCTCTCGGTTCTGGAGCAGGGAAGCCTGATCACGCTGGAGGTGATCTGCCCGGACGAGCATCTGGAGGCTGTGGAAGAGGAGGTGAACCGGCAGCTGCGCGCCATGGCACATGAGCTCGTCAGCGATCAGGAGCTGAAACGGGGCCAGCAGCTGGTGAGCAACGGACTGCGCTATGCCTTGGAATCGACAGGTCAGGTGTCAGGACTCAGCGCCAGCCAGACCCTCTGGAACCGCAAACAGGATCTGTTGCACCCGCTTAATTTCCTTCCGCCATGGACGGCGGAGCGGCTGCGCTCTGACCTGTTCCCCAGGCTTCAACCCGAGCAGGCCTTTGTGCTGGTTGCCCAAGCCCGGCAGGAGAACGGATGAGCAACCCCGAACTTCTGATCGAACAAGTCACCAGCCCTGGGATTCTGGCGGCGAAACTGCTGCTTCCTTTCGGTAGCGCCGACGACCCCTGCGGGAGCCGAGGGGCCCATGACCTGCTGGCATCCCTGCTGAGCCGGGGCTGCGGACAACACGACCACGTGGATCTGGCGGACCTTGTTGAGGGATGCGGCGCAGGTCTGCGCTGTGATGCCCAGGAGGACGCTCTGGTGCTGAGCCTGCGCTGCACAGTGGAAGACGCTGAGCAGCTCCTGCCCCTGTTGGCGCAAATGGTTCGTTACCCCCAGCTCAAGCCTGACCAGGTGGCCCTCGAACGTTCGCTCACGATTCAGGCCCTGCAGCGGCAGCGGGAAGACCCCTTCCATTGCGCCAGCACCGGATGGAGGCAGCTGACCTATGGAAACGGGGGCTACGGCCACGACCCGATGGGCATCGCGGAAGAGCTCGACGGTCTGGATCGAAAGGCGCTGTTGCCTCTCGCCGAACGGCTGCCAAAGGCCCGGAGCGTTCTCGCCCTGGCGGGAAGCGTCCCGCAGCACATCGTCGATACGTTGCAGTCGCTTGAGGACTTTCGCGACTGGCCAGAGGGGGGCAGCACAGATCCCTCCGGCCGCCGGTCTTACGCCGAAGCGGTGGGGCCCGAAACGATCCAGCTCGAACCGATGGACACCGAACAGGTGGTTCTGATGCTGGGGCAGGCGACGCTGGGGCATGGCCACCCGGATGAACTGGCGTTGCGTCTGCTGCAGTGCCATCTGGGGGTGGGCATGTCGAGCCTGCTGTTCCAGCGCATGCGGGAAGAGCATGGCGTGGCCTATGACGTGGCAGCGCACTTCCCTGCTCTGGCGGGGCCGGCGCCGTTTGTACTGATGGCCTCCAGCGTGGAGGAGCGCTCAGACCTCGCGCTAGACCTGCTGCTGGACATCTGGGACGAGCTGCGGGAGGTACCCCTCACTGAGTCCGCACTTGAGCTCGCACGGGCCAAGTACATCGGTCAGCTCGCCCAGGGGCTGCAGACCTGCTCCCAACGGGCAGAGCGACGGGTTCAGCTGAAGGCACAAGGGCTCCCTGAAGATCACGACCAGCGCTGCGTGAATGCCCTGGGGGAACTGACACCATCGAATGTGCGTGATGCAGCCAAACGCTGGCTCGGCGAACCGCGGCTCAGCCTGTGCGGGACCGCTACAGCACTGCATCAACTCGAACGGCGCTGGGGCCGCCGCGCCGCTGCTTAGTCCGCCTCAGCGGCATCCACCGGATCCAGCCGGTCGATGGAGATCAGGAACGTGCCGCGGCGAAAACGAACGGCAACCGTCTCCATCGGATGAAGTGCTACAACCTCGCCCGTTTCTCCCGCAGCCACAAGATCAGGCGGACGTAGCATCGGCATCGGATCGGCCGACTTGAGGTACGGAAGCTGCTGCTTCAGGCGCAGCCGATCACCAATCGATACCGTCATTTGAGTTGGGCAAGACGTGCATTCTCGAGCAGGATGGGTCGAGTTGAGGAGTTGATGTGAGGGCTCTCGCCTCCTGGTGTGGTGCCCTGGCGGGGGTTTTGGCCATCATCATCGGTGGTTTGTTGCCGGCAGCGTTGTTTCTGCCAGCGCCCGACCCCATCGTTCTCCCCCTGCCCGTGACATGGCAGGTGCCGGCACTCCTTCTGTGCGCCATGGTCAGCGGCCCGCGCGCCGGTGTGATGGCTGCGGTGGGGTACTTGACCCTTGGGCTGTTCAGCCTGCCGGTGTTCCATGGCGGTGGCGGGCTGAGCTATGTGCTTGAACCGGGTTTCGGCTATCTGGCGGGCTTCGTTCCCGCAGCCTGGCTCACCGGTCGACTGGCGCAGCAGGATGGCATGGATGACCTGCCCAGACAGTCGCTCTGTGCCCTTGGAGGACTGCTCGTTCTCCAGATCTGCGGGGTGCTGAATCTCGCCATTGGGGCGGTTCTGGGACGGTGGACGCTTGGCTTCCTGGAACTGCTGATCCAGTTTTCGATCGGTCCGCTACCGGCTCAGATGCTGCTCTGCATCGGTGCGGGAGTGCTTTCGATTGTGTTGCGACGGCTGTTGATCATCGAGCCATGAAAGGGACACTTCCGCGTCAACAGACGCTGCTGATGGCTCTGGTCATCGTTGTGGTGGACCAGGTGAGCAAAGGCTGGGCCTCGAATGCTTTGCAGGGGGGCGACACGCTTGCGCTGCTGCCCCAACTGCTCTCTCTGCAGTTGGTGCACAACACCGGAGCAGCCTTCAGCGTGCTGCAGAACTCAACAGCCCTGCTGGGACTGCTCAGCCTTGGGGTGAGCATCGCGTTGATCCTATGGATCTGGCGACAACGGGTGTTGCCGTTCTGGCAGGCCCTCGCAGCTGCTGCACTCCTGGGCGGCACCTTGGGCAATGGGATTGACCGTTGGCGCCTGGGCCACGTGGTGGATTTTCTGGCGCTCGAACCGATCGATTTCCCGATCTTCAACGGGGCGGATGTCGCCATCAATCTTGCTGTGCTCTGCTTCGCCATTGATCTCTGGACGCGCCGGGGTGACACCAGGCGCAACTGACCCAGACTTGACCTGAGGTTGGTGTGACGCAGGCATGAAACGCCAAACCCGGTTGCTCATCGGTCTCGCCGTTGCCTTTGTGGCACTTGTGCTGATCGGCGTTGCCGTTCAGACCATCCGCAGTCTGCTGTGGGACCTGAGTTACTTCCTGCCACCCTGGTTGCTCACGCCGGTGCTGCTGCTGGGGCTCGTGCTGGTGGCCACCGTGGCGGTGCAGGTGGGTTGGCCGATGTGGAAACGCCTCAAATCGCGCCCAGCCCAACGCCAACGTCAAACCTCCGCCGCTCCACGGAACCGTCGGGATGCCGCGACCACCAGCCTCGGCCACGTGGATCGTCTGATCGAACGCATCCAGGACGACATCAGTCGCCGAAGCCTTCAGAGCGAACGTGACCGGGTTGCCGAGGAGCTGAAGCGAGGCGATCTGGTGGTTGTGGTGTTCGGCACTGGATCCAGCGGCAAAACATCGCTGATCCGCGCCCTGCTCAATGAAATGGTCGGCGAGGTGGGAGCGCCCATGGGCGTGACCAAAACCAGCCGCGCCTACCGCCTGCGTTTGAAAGGTCTGGAGCGTGGACTTCAGCTCGTGGACACCCCGGGAATCCTGGAAGCAGGAGACGAAGGCCTCAGCCGGGAGGAAACAGCCCGTCGTCGGGCGGTTCGCGCTGATCTGTTGATTGTGGTGGTGGACGGAGACCTCAGAGCCTCGGAATACGCCGTCGTGACGTCCCTCGCCGGGCTCGGCAAGCGGCTGCTCCTGGTGCTGAACAAGCGGGATTTACGCGGTGTTGACGAAGAGAAAAGACTCCTGCAGGTGCTTCGCTCCCGTTGCCAGGGAGAGCTCAACCCTGCTGATGTGGTGGCCTGCAGTGCCTCCCCTCAATCGATTCCTCAACCCGGGCGTCGTCCCCTGCAGCCGCTGCCTGACGTAAACGATCTGCTGCAGCGCCTCGCCGTTGTGCTGCACGCCGAGGGGGAGGAATTGATTGCCGACAACATCCTTCTGCAGTGCCGATCCCTGGACAGCCGTGGGCGCGACCTGTTGAACGACCAGCGATCCCGGGAAGCCAAACGCTGCATTGACCGCTACAGCTGGATGGGAGCGGGAATTGTCGCTGCCAACCCGCTGCCAGGGGTGGATTTGTTGAGCACCGCAGCGGTGAATGCCCAGATGATCCTGGAGATGGCCAAGATCTACGGGGTCGAGATGTCCCGTGATCGCGCCAAGGATCTGGCCCTGTCCCTTGGACAGACCCTGGGCAAGCTGGGCATTGTCAAAGGGGCCATGAGCTTGCTGGGCACCAGCCTGAGCCTGAGCTTGCCCACTTTGGTGCTGGGTCAGGTGCTCCAGGGGGTGGTGACCGCATGGCTCACCCGAATCGCCGGAAGCAGTTTCATGCGCTATTTCGAACAGGACCAGGACTGGGGTGACGGCGGCATGCAGACCGTGGTTCAACAGGTCTTTGAGCTCAACCAACGGGAACTCTCACTGCAGCGCTTTCTGGCAAACGCCATGCGGCAAGTGGTTGAACCGCTTCAGACGTCCGCGGCGGGACGCCTTCCCCCCCGCCCAGGGCCTCAGCAGGAGGGGGAAGCATCGGCCCCCGGGCGTCAAGAACGGTGATCAAGAGCAGATAGAGCACACCAATCGCCACGGAGATCGCCCCGGTAACGATGGCAACCCAGCGTGAACCCTGCTGCTGTTCCGGCATCGAAGCGTCTCAAACGATGGCGATTGTGGACGATCAGATTGGAGCCAGCGATCGATTCAGCAGACACGACAACTCGCTGAGATGCTGAGCCGTGGTGTGGGGGTTGCCAAAGACCGCCTTGAGGCAGAAACGGTCGCCGTAGAAGGGGCGCGACAGCATGTAACCGTGAGACAGCAGCATCTGTCGAGTCTCCTCACTCCAGCAACCTGCAGCATTGGTACCCCCGTGCTTGGGATGGAACGTCAGCAGGTGAAGGTCACCCGACAATTGCGTGAACTCCCCTAAGTCCAACTGGGCAGCAAAGGCAGCTCGACGTTGCAGGGCTCCGCTGAGCGTCGCCTCGATGCCTGCCTCACCCAACTGACGCAGGCCCAGCCAAAGCTTGAGGATCTCCGCAGGTCGGGTGCCCTGCAAGCCAATCTCCCCGCCGTGATCCATTCCCTTGGGCTCCTCCATATAGGGCAGTCCCGTTGAGAAGGCCTGACGGAGATGGGTTCGATCCCGCAACAACAGCAGAGATGACGCCTTGGTGATGCCGAGCAATTTCTGGGGATTCAGCGTGATCGAATCCGCCCGTTCCATGCCGTCCATCAGGGATGCATGGCTGGAACTAAGTGCGAAAACACCACCGATGGCGGCATCCACATGCAACCAGACCTCAGTATCACGGCAGAGGGTTGCCAAGGCGGAGAGGGGATCAATGGCGCCGCGCACCGTCGTACCAGCCGTGGCCACCACCGCCAGACAAGGGCGCCCCTTGGCTTGAAGGGATCGCAAGCGCTCGGCCAAAGCCTCAAGGCAAAGGCCACCGTCTGAGGCCACCGGAAGCGTCTGAAGCGCATCATCCGCCAGCCCCATCACCCGTGCCGCCTTGTTGATTGAGACGTGGGCGTCTTGGCTGCACAGCAGCACAGGATCCCGATGCGTATCCCCCAAGGCCGCCCGTGCCGCCACCAGGGCCATGAGATTGCTCAGGGTTCCACCGCTGGCCAGAACCCCTCCGGAACCCTCAGGCAAGCCAATTCTGTGGCAGAACCAGCGGCAGAGGTCATGTTCCAAGCCGGTCAAACCCGGCGAAAGTTCCTCTGCCAGGAGGTTGTTGTTCAACCCCGCACAAACCAGTTCCGCCGCAATGGACGCTGTAAGCGGGGGCGGATCGAGATGGGCCAGAGCACCGGGATGGGACGGTTGGTAAGCCCCGTCCATCACCTGCTGAAGGTCACTGAGAAGGGATTCCAAACTGGCCCCCTCCAAGCCGGGGGCAACGTCCGGCAAGGGGCGCATGACGGGCACCGGGCTGGAACGATTGGCGGATCCGATCCAACTGCAGAGCAGATCTGAACTGCGGTGCAGAAAGTCGATCAGCACCGGGTCTACGGCCGAGGGGATGGCGAACGGAGCAAGCCGATCCGGGGGATGCTGAGACGCGGAACTGGCTTGCAACGCAGATAAGTGGACTGCAGTGATCTTCGCGTCTCGTGGGAAGGTGCTCAAAGGACGGCGTTGGACAGCAGTGGATCAGCGGGATACGTTCACTCGCTGGATGGACGTTCTGCTTCAGCGGGCCGAGGAGGTTGGTTTACAGGGAGAGGTTCCCGTCGCAGCAGTGATCCTTGATGGCCAGGGCAGGGCTATCGGCCATGGACGCAACCGGCGCCAGAACAAGAGGGATCCCCTCGGCCATGCCGAACTGGTGGCCCTTCAACAGGCAGCGATCGTTCAGGACGACTGGAGATTCAACAATTGCACCCTGATTGTCACCCTCGAACCCTGCCCCATGTGTGCGGGAGCCTTGGTGCAGGCCCGCATGGGAACCGTGGTTTTTGCGGCAACGGACCCCAAGCGCGGTGGCCTGGGGGGAAGCCTTGACCTCTCCACCCATGCCAGTGCTCATCACCACATGAACGTGATTCAAGGCGTCCGCGAAGCTGAAGCGAGGGGGCAGCTGGAACGGTGGTTCAGGCAGCGGCGGCGACGGAACCGCTGAAGCGAGGCAGCTCAGTCTCAAACAGGTTGAGAAGACGGTTCACGTTTTCAGGGGTGGAGTTGTACCCCATCAGACCGATGCGCCAGATTTTGCCGGCCAGGCTGCCGAGTCCGCCACCAACTTCGATGCCGTGGTTGTTGAGCAGGTGCTGGCTGAAGGCCTTGCCATCCACAGCTTCAGGGATGCGCACCGTGGTGAGGGTGGGCAGTCGCCGGTCGGCCGGAACATGCATCGAGAGGCCGAGACTTTCCAGACCACTCCAGAGCATCTCCGCATTGCGGCGATGGCGTGCCCAGGCCTGATCGAGACCCTCTTCAGCAAGAAGACGCAGGGCCTCTCGCATGCCGAAATTCATATTGACCGGCGCAGTGTGGTGATAGACGCGGTCGCTTCCCCAGTACTGGTTCAGCAAGGAGACATCCAGGTACCAGTTGGGGACCTTGCCCTGACGAGCAGTCATTTTGGCCTCGGCACGGGGTCCCATGGTGAAGGGTCCCAGACCGGGAGGGCAGCTCAGACCCTTCTGGCTGCAGCTGTAAGCGAGATCAACCTTCCACTCATCGATGTACAGCGGAACTCCACCCAGAGAGGTGACGGTATCGAGAAGCAGAAGGCAATCATGCTTCCGGCAGAGGTCGCCAATGCCGTCCATGGGTTGACAAACACCTGTGGAGGTTTCGGCATGAACCATCGCCAGGATGGCAGGCTTGTGCTCGATCAAAGCCGCTTCCAGCTCGTCGAGGGAAAACCAATCCCCCCAGGGCTTCTCGATGGTTTTCACCTCCGCGCGGTAGCGGCCGGCCATGTCCGCCAGTCGCAGGCCGAAGTAACCCTTCACCGCCACCAGAACGGTATCGCCAGGCTCAACGGTGTTGGCCAGAGTTGCCTCCATGGCAGCACTGCCGGTGCCGCTCATCGGAAGCGTGAGGCGGTTGTCGGTCTGCCAGGCGTAACGCAACAGTTCCTGAACCTCACCCATCAACTCCACATAGAGCGGATCGAGGTGACCGATGGGGGTCCTTGACAGCGCCTTCAGAACCGTTGGATGGGCATTTGAGGGACCGGGGCCAAGCAGGAGGCGGTCCGGTGTGGCAATCGGTGCAAACGCTTTGCGGTGACGATCGTCAACAGGAAGAAGAGAGTTCGTCGTCGCCAAAGCCCTGATCGGTGGTTCTCCTGATGAGCCTACGCAGTCACGCCGGAGGAAAGGGGTGCGTTGCGCTTGATTGCAATCTGTTCAAATCTTGTGCTGACCATCAGCCCTCAACGCTGGCGCACGTTGGTTTCACCAAGTCCCTTGGCCAGGTGATCAAAGGGTTGAAGAACGGTGGCGAGCTGATCGGACGCAGCACCGTTGGCCAGAAGCATCTCGGCAACAACGTCTCCCAAAAGAACGATGCTGCGGACTGTTGGACCGGTGGGGACGCCAAGACTCTTATAAGTGTCATCCAGACCGTTCAACACGCGTTCGTTCAGGATCGTGCTGTCGCCCGCCACCAGGGCGTAGCTGGCGTATCGAAGGAAATAATCCATATCCCTCAGGCAGGCAGCGAGCCGGCGTGTCGTGTACGCATTGCCACCGGGAAGCAGAAGGTCGGGCTCGTCTCGGAACAGGCGCTGGCTGGCCTCACGCACAATCTCGGCAGCGGAGCCGTTGATCAGCTCAACGGCCTGAATCCGCAGCGTGGATTCATCCAGATACGCATTGATGCTGTCGATCGCCGAACGATCGAAATAACGACCCAATTGGTCGTAACGACCGATCAGGCCGCTGATTGCATCGCGCATGTCCCTGAATCTCCAGAGGATCCACAGCGGAAGTTAACACCGTTGAGGCGGGCAGATCCCTTGGCAGGCCGGCATTTCAGCCAACTTGACAGAAACGGTTACGCAGTCGCCCTCTGGAGAAAGAAACGTACCCCTTGATACAAAATGGTGTCTTGTGGCTCTATACGGTCACATCACTGCACAATTCAGTCGAGCAGTCCCTTCTTATGTCGAAATCCCCTCAGGACGTCCTGCGCCAGATCAAGGACGAAGGCATCGAACTGATCGACCTCAAATTCACCGATCTGCACGGCAAGTGGCAGCACCTGACGGTGTGCACCGATTTGCTGGAGGAAGAGTCCTTCACCGAGGGCTTGGCTTTTGACGGCTCATCCATCCGCGGCTGGAAAGGCATCCAGGCCTCCGATATGGCCATGGTGCCGGACGCCAACACCGCCTGGGTGGATCCCTTCTACCGGCACAAGACCCTGAGCATGATCTGCTCGATTCAGGAGCCACGCACCGGCCAGCCCTATGAGCGCTGCCCCCGTGCCCTGGCCCAGCGGGCTCTGAATCACCTGGCCAGCACCGGCCTGGCCGACATGGCCTTCTTCGGTCCTGAGCCCGAGTTCTTTCTCTTTGACGACGTTCGTTACAACTCGGCCGAGGGAGGTTCCTTCTACAGCGTTGACACGATCGAGGCGGGCTGGAACACCGGTCGTATCGAGGAAGGCGGAAACCTCGCTTACAAGATTCAGGAGAAGGAGGGCTACTTTCCAGTTGCTCCAAACGACACAGCTCAGGACATCCGCTCCGAGATGCTCCTGCTGATGGGTCAGCTGGGCATTCCCACTGAAAAACACCATCACGAAGTGGCAGGCGCCGGCCAGCACGAGCTGGGCATGAAATTCGCCGAGCTGATCCAGGCCGCCGACAACGTGATGACGTACAAGTACGTCGTGCGCAACGTGGCCAAGAAGTACGGCAAGACTGCCACGTTCATGCCCAAGCCAGTGTTCAATGACAACGGCTCCGGCATGCACGTGCACCAGAGCCTCTGGAAGGGCGGTCAGCCGCTGTTCTTCGGCGAAGGCACCTACGCGAACCTGTCGCAGACAGCCCGCTGGTACATCGGAGGCATCCTCAAGCACGCCCCCGCCTTCCTGGCCTTCACCAACCCCACCACCAACAGCTACAAGCGTCTGGTGCCCGGCTTCGAGGCTCCGGTGAATCTTGTCTACTCCGAGGGCAACCGTTCTGCTGCCGTGCGCATTCCGCTCACCGGCCCGAGCCCGAAAGCCAAGCGCCTCGAATTCCGTTCGGGTGATGCCCTCGCCAACCCCTATCTCGCCTTCAGCGCCATGATGATGGCCGGCCTGGATGGCATCAAGAACCAAATCGATCCTGGCGATGGTGAAGATCGCGACCTGTTTGAACTTCCAGCCGAGGAACTCTCGAAAATCGCCACGGTTCCTGCATCGCTCAACGGCGCCCTGGAAGCCCTCAATTCCGATCGTGGCTTCCTCACAGCGGGCGGTGTGTTCAGCGACGACTTCATCGACAACTGGATTGACCTGAAGTATGAGGAGGTGCAGCAGCTGCGCCAGCGGCCGCACCCCCATGAATTCACCATGTATTACGACGCCTGATCGACAACGAGGGATCACTAAGTGATCCCTTTAACGTAAAAATCAGGTTTCAGAAGGGACCCAACGCGGGTCCCTTCTTTTTTGTTTCTTGACTTGAATGAAGCATCGATCAGAACGAGGGAACCCCTTCAACAGAGGGTTTTTCCCTAACCCCGTGATCTTTACCACTCACTTCACCAGAACAAAATCAGAGATGTTATGGGCCGAAAATCCAAAAGCGACATCACCCAAAACATTGAATCACTCATACGACATCAAGACGCGCAAGGAGGAGATACATTGATCGCCAACCAATGCAAGTAAAAATCATTGGATTTGCTTAAAAGAGTCAAAAAAGCTATCCCGAACAAGGTCAGTCTGATCAAATGCAACTCCAATAAATGTCACAAATACTTCCCTGTGAATCCAGCGAACAGTAGCGTTCCACGCGTAACCCTTTTTTTCAAAAGGTGCGTAGCATTCGATCCTACATTGATCTCCCACCGCAAGAGCTTCGTGAACTCCATTGAGCAAAATGCATGATCCATCTTTGGAAACGTTCCAAATCACGCACTTGGATTGATGTTCCGGAATGCTGGATGCATAAAAATATGACTCCAATCCAGCAATTGGGCTTATCGCAAGATTGAAGCGTTTATTTCTTCGGTTTGTTTGTAATTTTCTGTCGAGGGCCATTAGGGGTATTCAAGCGAACTGGAGCCCGAACAAAAATTCGTTGGTCAACCTCGTCGACATGGCGTTCCACCTCATCATAAGTGTTGCCCCACACAAAGACTACCAACCCTCCAACCACAATCAACCCCCCTTTAGCCATTTACTAGACCTACTGGGAATACACCAAACCGCTAGGAAGCCGGCAAGCATGGAGTCTTTCACAAATAAAAACAGAAATCGATAGGTCTTTCTGCCGATATCAACCTGATGCTAGCCAAAA
Organism: Synechococcus sp. KORDI-52; assembly: GCF_000737595.1. Taxonomy (NCBI): domain Bacteria; kingdom Bacillati; phylum Cyanobacteriota; class Cyanophyceae; order Synechococcales; family Synechococcaceae; genus Synechococcus; species Synechococcus sp. KORDI-52. The sequence continues at coordinate 1,907,853 of NZ_CP006271.1, forward strand.
GTTTAAACCAACAAACAGCCCGTTAATGGCATTTTGTTGTTCAGCAAGCCTGAATAAGCCGGTCATCCAAACAAGCCAGTGACTTAGGATGTCACCAGCCAGGCAAGGCGAGGTTGGCGTTGGGCCTTATTGCCACCTGAGTACCGGCAATTGAAAGCAAGTCATCGGTATCTTTATGGATGAAATTTCCTGAAATTTCGCGTACAAATTCCACTCCCAAACCATACATAGACATGCCGACAAATGACGATTCATTGACGTATTTAACGATAGCGCTGATACGGTTTGGCAAGTTAAATTGAAGATCACAAAACAAAACATCAATATCCTGGTTTGCTACTGGCGCAATGCCGCCGCCTCCCATCAAGAGGTAAGCACCAGACAAGCTGATATCAAGAATATTGGCCGTAGAGTTCAGACGGCCAGGTACTTCTAAATCGACAACAACTTCCGATGTCAACACATGCCTTTCATGATTTCGTCGACCTGCGGTACCCAAGCGAGGAGAATTTCGCCTATCAGGCACCCTTTCAAACATTGTTCAAGCCCGTAACAAATACCTGAATGAAGCCTAACCAAGCCAACCTCAGAAGTCATCGATTCTCATGCAACATTCATTGATCCAACTCATTGCACCCATAACCCCAAATCACGACGAACAAACCGGAGACACTTTCAAATCAAGGAGGAACCTTAGAAAGTCCTTAATACATGACAAAAGTTAGCTGTGAAATGACTCAAATCACATCTCCCATCTGCCAAATGTGAACTCAACCAAGTTTGGCCTAACCAAGTTTTAGACCAACAAATGTTCATTGGGAGTTTCGCTGTCTCCTAAGGACCATGCAGGGTGTCTGTTGAAACGGGTGCTTTTGTGGACTGCTGATCACGCAGTAGTGCGTCGGATCCGCTGGAATAGGCATGTTGTCTTAAGCATCGATGGCGTCTACGCCCCTGAACAAGCTTGCATACCAGACACTTCAGCAAGGCAAAAACCTCGCAGGTCTGGCCCACAAGGAGCTGAGCACCAAGCTGATGGGGTGGCTGGCACCTGATGCCGTGCCCAAAACAGTGCCCGTTCCCTCGGACATGCTTGGAGAGTTACGGCTGGACATGTCCAAGCTTCAGGATCTGGACTGGCGCGAGGCCGAACAGGGGGTCTATCCCGAGCAGCTGCTGTTTGATTCGCCCTGGCTCGAGTGGGTCAGCCGTTATCCGCAGGTGTGGATGGATCTTCCCTCCACCTGGGATCGTCGCCGCGAACGCAACGTGCGCGATCTGCCCCAGGACATCGACGCTGCCCTTTACCCCGATTACTACCTCCAGAATTTTCACCATCAAACCGATGGGTACCTCAGTGACCACTCCGCTGGTCTTTACGACCTGCAAGTTGAGATCCTGTTCAACGGCACAGCTGATGCCATGCGACGGCGGGTGTTGGCTCCGTTGAGACGCGGCTTGAAACATTTCGCTGATCGCCCCCCCGGCTCCATGAAGATCCTCGATGTGGCGACCGGGACCGGTCGAACGCTGCACCAGATCCGAGCTGCAATTCCCCACGCTCAGCTCATCGGCGTCGACCTCTCCGAGTCTTACCTGCGCCAAGCCAACCGCTGGCTAAACACTGGCGATGCCTCACTCGTTCAGCTCATCCGCGCCAATGGAGAAACACTCCCCCTTGCCGATGGAGCAGTTCAAGCCGTGACTTGTGTGTTTCTGCTGCATGAACTGCCGGATGAAGCTCGTCAAAACGTGCTGAACGAAGCCTGGAGGGTGCTCGAACCTGGTGGTGTCTTCGTTCTTGCAGACTCTGTGCAGATGGCAGATTCCCCCAAATTCTCAACGGTGATGGAAAATTTCCGGCGCGTCTTCCATGAGCCCTTTTACCGTGACTACATCGGTGACGACATCGATGCACGTCTTGCTACTTCGGGATTTGAGGGAATCACCGCAGAATCCCATTTCATGACCCGGGTCTGGTCTGCACGTAAGCCCTGCGGAAACAAACCCTGAGGGGATTTGCTGACAACATCTCTTGCACGAACGGCTGTCCGCCATAGGGTGTGCTCGAATCCGAAGGGACATCCATGACCAATCCCTTCCGGCTGCGTTGGCTTCAGGGATGGACCTTCCAGGTGGTTCTTATGGAGGGCCAGGTGCAAGTTGAAGCCCATGGGTTTGGCATCTGCCTGCGCACGGCTGTGTTGCCAGGGGAAACCCCTCAGACAGCAGCTGATCGTTTGGTTCTTTCAGAGGATCGCCGGAGGCGAGCCCTGCACAACGCGTGGCTTCAGGGGCAGGACATATCCAACCGACCGGGTGTTAAGTCCATGTCAACTGCAGCCCCTGCCTCCAATTCGCTGGTAGTGGTGGGACAAGCCCATCGCCAGAAGGCGGCCTGATTGATCAAAGCTGCGCCAGCAGCCAGGCCAGAGTGAAACCTGCTCCACCCATACGCAACGCTCGCCAGAAGCGTATCCCGGAAGCTGTCGGCAGATCCCAGCCGTCCGGAGCTGAACTAATCAAATCAACGGCAAGACGGCGACGCTGACGCCAGCGTCGGGCTGAAACGCTTGAGCCTAAACGCGACTGGCAACGTCCTTGAAGCAACAATCGAGACGCATGGTGCAGCCACAGCAGTTCAGTGCCACACCGTTTGCCTTTGCGCTGCTCCACACCAATGCATCCACATAGGGAGAAACTAGATCAATCTGCTGAACAAGGGATGACATCTCAAGCCGCACCATGGCCCGATTCCGCAACAGCGAAAGCGGAAGAGTTGCATCAGTTGCTTCTCATTGGTGATCGCGACTGGCATCAACTCAAGAACAATCAAAAGCGACGTGGAGCCGAGTTGCTGGCGGCAGCGTTGGTGCAACTCCTGCGCCAGGGAGACAACAGCGATGTTGAAGACTTAACTCAACAGGCACTCGGCTGGGTCAGAGGAGAGCTAAAGGATCCTGGCTGTCCTCGTCACTGACCGGACGACGGCAGGCCAATTGCAGACGGTTGCCACGTCGGCTCCAGCGCACATCGTCAAAACATTGGTGGATAAGAAACAGCCCCCTGCCACTGGGGGCATCAAGGGCCGTAGGCAACGATGCTTTGCGGGAGTGCTGCGGCAAACCGCAGCCTTCATCCTGAACCTGCCAAACCAACCAATTGGGCGTGAGGATGCGTCGAACACGCAGCCTCTTGGCTGGATTTTCAGCGTTGCCATGGCGAACGGCATTCACCAGGGCCTCGTGCAACCCCAACTCGATGCGTTGACTAGTCAGTACACATCCCACGGGTTCGGTGAGCAGTTCCAGCAAGGGAGCCAGTTGCAACGTGGACGGGAGCGTGAACTCTGCCCAGCGAAACCTCTTGGACGGCACAGTCAGGCCCGTTGACGTCGATCTTTAGAACTTACCGTTGATGGAAAGCCCCGTCAGGGTCTGCGCTCGACTAGGGCGGGGTGATTCAGAACAGAATCCATAAGGCGCACCCCCCTCAGCTGGTTGATCAAGGGCATGTGACCCTCGGGCGCCTCGATCGACCAGGTGAATGCAGCTGGATAGCGTGTCCAAACGCCATCACATTTCCAGCCAATTCGGGGCCACAGCCGTTCATAGCGACCATCGAGAGCTGACAACAACCGAGCTTGGGCTGTGAAGCCAAAACGGCCTTGGGAATAGACCGTCCAGAGCCGATCCAGGCTGACCAAATCAATGCCTGACATCGAAGGCACCTCAGTGAAATAGACGTACCCCCTCTTCACGGCTGCATCACCAGCCAGCTCACGCAAACACTGACTGGTGATGCGATCCGCTTCCTCGAACTGTTGATTCAGCAGCTTCTGTTGCAGCGGCCCGTAATCCAGGCCAACGACCGATTCAGCCGTCAACCAGCCTTGAGCGGTGGATTTGCCCAGCCCCGAGATGGCCGCGGGCTGATGGCGTTGGATCACCTGAAGGATCCATCCAGCAGCCCAGTCATCTCCAGCGGGATCAAAACCGGAAAGGAGATCTGGTCCAACTCTGGCCAGCTCTTGGGCGCGGGATTCGATCTGCTTGATCAGAGGGCGTCGTTGGCGAGGTGTTCCCTTCGCGAAACGATCCAGCAGCTGGTCGATGCTGAGCTTGGTGGCGGGTGTGGAACCGGAAAGCATGAGTCGCAACCGGCCCCAACTGGCTCGGTGTTGGCCCACTATGTCAGGCATGGGGGAGATCTGTTCAATCGAGATCCAGGAGCTGCGCAAGCTGAAGGGTGCACTGGTGGACGTGCGCAGCCCCGGCGAATTCGCCAAGGGGCACTGGCCAGGAGCCATCAACCTGCCTCTGTTCAGCGACGAAGAACGTGCTGCAGTTGGTACCACCTACAAGCAAAAAGGGCGACGACCAGCCATTCACCTGGGTCTTGAACTCACCGGTCCCAAACTCAGCCGGCTGGCCCAGCAGCTGGAGACCCTGCGGAACCAAGGCGATCCGAGGATCTACTGCTGGCGTGGAGGGATGCGCTCAGCCAGCGTGGCGTGGCTCGCCCAGCAAATCGACCTCAAGCCAAAACTGCTGCGGGGTGGCTACAAAAGCTACCGACGTTGGGCCCAGAGCCTCTTTGAACAGGACTGGCCCCTGCGTGTGATGGGCGGTCGTACGGGCACTGGAAAGACCGACCTGCTGTTGGCCATGGCAACCCGGGGTGTCGCCGTCGTTGATCTGGAAGGACTGGCCAACCACCGCGGCAGCAGCTTCGGTGGCCTGGGCCTGCCGGAGCAACCCAGCACCGAGCACTACGAAAACAAACTGGCCGAGATTCTTGATCTGCATCAACGCCAACGCAGAACAGCGATCTGGTTGGAAGCCGAAAGCATCCAGGTGGGCTGCTGCCGTATTCCCAAACCCCTTTTTGATCAGTTGCAACAAGCCCCCATCCTTGAGATCCAGCGGGGGCGCAACGAACGGGTGCAGCAGCTGGTCCAGGTCTATGGCCACCAGGGCCGAGCGGCTCTGGCGGAAGCAACCCAGAGGATCAGTCGACGCCTGGGGCCCCAGCGCACCAAGGAAGCCCTCGAGGCCATTGCCAGGGACGACTGGGCCCGAGCTTGCAACGCCACACTCGACTACTACGACCGCTGCTACGACCACGAGCTGGCACGATCACCCAAGCGCGACAGCATCGATATATCCGGCCTCACTGCAATAGAGGCCGCACAGACCCTGATTGAGCGCGGGTTTGTTGAAATCCACGATTAGGATCGCGCCCATTGATTGTCCAGAACGACATGAGCGAAGCAGCGATTCAGTTCTTTCGGGGAGTCAACGAGCCTGTGGTGCCCGATATCCGTCTGACCCGCAGCCGCGACGGCCGCACAGGGCAGGCGACCTTCCGTTTCGAACAGCCGGCTGCGATTGCGCCCGAAACGATGGGTGACATCACTGGAATGTGGATGGTCGATGAAGAGGGGGAGATGGTGACCAGGGAAGTGAACGGCAAGTTCGTGAATGGCAAAGCAAGTGCTCTTGAAGCCGTTTACTCCTGGAAGTCAGAACAGGATTTCGAGCGGTTCATGCGCTTCGCACAGCGCTACGCCGATGCCAACGGACTGGGTTATTCACAAAATCAGGATTCCGATCAGACTGACGCTGGCGACGGCCAGCAGGTTTGAGACTGCCTCAGTGGCTGTCGTTGACAGCCTTCATCTCAGCAATCATTTTGCTGTGGTCCCTAAAAGAACTCTTGCTGCTCTTGTTTGCAGCCATTGTTCTCGCCATGGCCTTGTGCACCCTTGTGGGCATTCTTCGAGAGCGGAGGCCGATGCAACGGCCCCTGGCCCTAGTTCTCTGCATCGGTGGCCTGCTCATGCTTGTGGCAGGAGCGGCCGGTGTTGTCGTGCCGCCGTTCCTCGATGAATTTTCCCTGCTGCTGCAGAAGCTGCCTGAAGCTGGGCAAACCCTTGTACGGATGGGAGTCGACTGGATTGACACCATCAGTGAGGCCATTTACGGGGCCGATGCCTTTCCCGACATTGATGACCTGGAACTGAATGGTCCAAGGCAGCTCGTGCCCGACGGCTCATCACTGGCGGCAGGTGTCAGCAGCGGCTTGTTGGGTCTGCTCGGGCTGGCGGGCAACCTCGGCAACGGCGTTGTGCGCCTCTTGTTTGTCCTGGCGGTTGCTCTGATGATCAGCGTCCAGCCCCAGGCCTACCGCAGTGTGGGACTTCAGCTGATTCCATCCTTCTATAGACGTCGCGGGAGCCGCATCCTGGATCAGTGCGGTGCCGCACTCAGCAGCTGGATGGTTGGCGTGCTGATCAGCTCCTTGGCGGTGTTTGTGCTGTGCAGCATCGCCCTGACCCTGTTGGGCGTGAAACTGGTTCTGGCCAATGCTCTTCTGGCGGGTCTGCTGAACGTGATTCCGAATGTGGGACCAACCATGAGCACCATCTTCCCGATGGCGGTGGCTCTGCTGGATACCCCATGGAAGGCGGCGGCGGTGCTTGGGGCCTATGTGGTGATCCAGAACATCGAGAGTTATGTGATCACCCCTTCCGTAATGCACCACCAGGTGAAACTGCTACCCGGATTGACCCTGGCGGCCCAGTTCCTGTTCACACTGTTGTTCGGCCCCCTTGGCCTGCTGATGGCCCTACCCCTTGCAGTGGTACTGCAGGTGATCATCCGTGAGGTGCTGATTCACGATGTGCTGGATCGCTGGCAACGTCTGGAGCCAGTGCAATGACGGCTGGCACGTTTCTGGTGGCGCTTACCCTCGTGGTGCTGGTGCTGTTGCTCTGGCACCTCCGCTGGGTGCTCCTGGTGGTGTTCGGTGCCGTTGTGGTGTCCGTTGCCCTGGACGTGCTGATCGTGCAGGTTCAGAAACGAACCCGCCTGGGGCGCCCCCAGGCCCTGGCTGTCGTGCTGGGGGTTTTGCTTTTGGCCGGTGGCCTGCTGGGACAGCTGCTGGTCCCGGAACTGATCAGCCAGTTCCAGCAATTGGGAAGGGATCTGCCGCAGCTGACGAGCAAAGTGTCTGACCTGCTGAGCAGTGAACCACGCCTGGCGCAACTTAATGAAGCGTTGGGTCAGGGGCTCAACCTGAAAGGACTTCAGCCGTTGCTTGGGTTCGCCGGCGGTGCAGCGAATTCGCTGATTCAACTGTTCCTGATGGTCCTGCTCGCCATCCTGCTGGCCCTGGATCCGAGTTCCCACCGCCGCATGGTGGTGGCCATGACGCCCCGCCCCGCCCGTCAGCAGATGGAGCACTTGCTGGATGAATCCCGGCAAGCCTTAGGGGGGTGGCTCAGCGGCATGACCCTCTCCGCCACCACAGTCTTCTTGCTCACCTGGGGCGGGCTGTTTCTGCTGAAGGCACCCCTGGCCCTGCTGAGCGCCCTGATATGCGGGCTGCTGACATTCGTACCCACCATCGGTCCAACGGCGGCAACCCTGCTTCCGACGGGGTTGGCACTGCTCCAATCCCCTCAATTAATGGTGTCGGTGCTGGTGTTCAGGCTGGTTCTGCAGAACCTGGAGGCCTTTCTGCTCACGCCGTTGCTGCTCCGCAAAACCGTGAACCTTCTTCCCACTGTGGCCTTGACGGCTCAGCTCAGCCTCGGCGCCCTGCTGGGGCTGCCAGGTGTTCTCCTGGCGCTTCCCCTGGTGGTCGTGCTTCAGGTGCTGATGCAGCGCGTTCTGGTGCAGCAAATCATGGACCGCTGGACCTGACCACAGGGCTTTGATCCGTAACCGAACGAACACATGGCGGCAAGAGTTGTGGCAACAAGGCGTCGAGTGATGGGGCTCCTGGGAGAGGATGCCAATCGCATGCGCGCTCAGAGCAACTGGCGTTTCTTTTTTTCGCTTGAATCACGCTCCCGCTCAACCGCCTGCCAATAGGCCGCAGAGACGGCAACCTCTTGGCCGCGTTCAATTTGATTCAGCCGCGCTTTCAAGGCTTCAACCTCGGCACGCAGCCCAAACACCACTTCGCTGAGACCAGGATTTAACTCCATGGAACCTGAGCAACCAGTTGAGTCGTAGCTCAAGCTGAACGACCGATGATGTTCAAGTCGATACCAACACCACACCCTCCCTGGCGACCAGTCCAATACTGTGTCCGATAGGTCTTGCGGCAAACTGGCTTGGACGTCATCTTCAATTTCTCGCGTTATGAGGAACTGAGGCAAGCCGTGAAGCAGCTTGTTCTTGAGAACCTCGATCCGGAGTTGCTGCACGAGGAAGCCCACGACCTGTTCGAGTCCTGGTGGTCCTCAACCCACAGTCAGGGGCGTTGGAACACCGATGTGAAGCAGCGCACCTGGGATTCGATCTGGCGTGAATTCGGGAATGGCTCCAGTCAGCCGTAACGACGCCAGAGCGAGGGCGAACCCATCAGCACAACCACAGCCAACTGGTGATGCCGAATCGCATAACCAAGACCAGTGACGGTGAACTGATCACTGAGCAGCTGAACCTCAGTCCGCAGATCGCCAAGCGCCAGCAGAATCAACAGGATCGCAAACCAGCGTGCCGGGTGGCGTCGTTGTTGCGCGTCACGGGTGCGATCAATCAAGGGATCGGTCCCAGAGTGTGAGCAGTGACGGCGCCAGAGCGATGCTTGACCAGGAGCCCACGACAACTCCCAAAGCCAGGGCAATCGCAAACCAGTACAGCGTCGCCCCACCAAAGAAGACAAGAGCCAGCAAAGGAAGCAGGGTGGTTCCACTGGTGTACAGGGTGCGGGTCAAGGTGGCCGACACCGCTTGATCCACCTGCAATGAAAGTGGGAGATCCGAGGCATCCTTGCTGCGCTCTCGGATGCGATCGAAGACCACGACCGTGTCATTCACCGAATAGCCGGCAATCGTCAGCAACGACACTGCGAAAAGGCTGTCCACCTCCAGGTGCAGAACAACACCAAGCCAGGCGAACACGCCACAAACAATCGCCACGTCATGGGCCAACGCCACCAGGGCGAGGAAGGCATAGCGACGGTCGTAGCGAAAGCTGATGTAGGCGGCGATGCCAGTGAAGGCCACAAGCAGAGAAATCAAGCTGCTGCGCAGCAGTTGCTTGCCCAAGCTCGGCCCGATGGTGTCAACCGATTGCCCACCGGAGAGGAACGGTCCTGCAACCGGGTCGACCGCTTGGATCACCGCTTGGCCCTGGGCAGCCGACAACGTTGGTAGACGCAACAACAAGGACTGACCAGCATCCAGGAGCTGAACCCTGGGTGCTCCCAGGTTGGGGAGAGGTTGCCCCTCCTCCACAGGCAACTCCAAGGTGCGGATCACGTCGGAGACTGCAATTGCCTTGAGCTCGCCGCAGGAATCATCACAACGGCGCTCCAATTGAATCTGCGTGCCGCCCGTGAAATCCAGGCCCGGGCGCAGGGGAGCTCGAATGGAAGGATCCAGCCAGCTGAGCAGAAGTCCAAGCAAACTGACCGACACCACAAGGCCTGAAATCAACCAGACCCGGCGCCGCATGCTGCTGAGGGACCAGCGCAGATTGCGAACTTGGGCCGCTGTTGCCGATGACGATGATTCAGTCATGGTTCAAGCGGTAGGGGAAGGAAGCTGCCGAGCGGGCAGGAAATTGTTGGCACGACGCAGACCGGCGTACCCCATCAGGAAACGGAGCAGAGTGCGGGTGCAGGTGAGGGCGGTGAACAGACTCAGCAGAACACCGATGCCCAGGGTCGCCGCGAAGCCTTTGACCAGTCCGGTGCCAAGGAAGAAAAGAGCCGCGCAGCTGATCAGCGTGGTCAGGTGACCATCAACGATGGATGAAAACGCCTCGGAGAAGCCGGTATCAATCGAGCGGATCAAGGTGTTGCCTCGACGCAGCTCATCTTTGATCCGCTCGAAGATCAACACGTTGGCATCGACGGCCATGCCAATAGACAGGATGAATCCAGCGATCCCTGGCAGCGTCAGCGTGACAGGAATCAAGGCATACACCGCCAGATTGAACAGGGCATAGAGGCTGAGGGCCATCACAGCCACTGCTCCAGGCAGGCGATACGCCACCACCATGAAGACAGCCACCAGAGCCAGTCCAGAGAGGGCTGCCACAAGGCTGCGGCGAATGTTTTCTGCCCCCAGCGTGGGCCCGATGGTGCGAACCTCAATGATCTCGACAGGGAGTGGCAAGGAGCCACCACGGAGCTTGACCTCCAGCTCGCGGGCCGATTCGGCACTGAAATTGCCACTGATGGTGGCCGCTCCACCGGAGATGCCAGCGCTTTTGAACTGGGGGCCAACACTGGCGGCACTGATCAGCTGATCGTCCAAGGTGATGGCCAGCAACCGATCTGTTCCGGCAATCGACTTGGTGAGGTCAGCGAAAGCCTCAGCACCCTCAGCATCGAAATTGAGGGTCACCTCCCAGCTGTTTGGATTGTTCTGCAGCGGTTGGCGGCCTGCCGTCACCAGCTGCTTTCCCGTCAGCGCTGCCGGCTCGAGCATGGTGAGCAGATCGGAATCAACCTTGTTCAGAAGCTCTCGCAGCTGCTCCTCCTCTGAGTTGGCCTGCCCATCAAGACCCAGGGTCTCCTGGGTTGACTTGAGCTGATCCAGATCCAGAGGCTCCGGCGTTTCTCCGCGGCGGATCTGATCCTCGCGGAGCCTGAGGATCGCTTCCACCTGGGAACGGAGCTGCCTCAGACCACGGAACTCAGCTTCTGTGTCAGGTTTCTGGGCACGAAACTCCAGCAGGGCCGTATCGCCCAGAACCCGAGCGGCAGCGGTGGGATCCTGTTCGCCGGGGAGCTGCAACACCAGCTGCGATTCACCCACCGTCTGCAGAGTGGACTCCGCCACGCCCAGGCCGTTGACCCGGCGATCGAGCACAGCTTTCACCGCTTCCATTTCTTCGGAGCCGACACGGGTGATCTCCCCAGCCGGCATCACCTCAACGGTGAGCTGACTGCCGCCCCTCAGATCAAGGCCGAGCTCCAACGGCGTCCGAACCAAAAACATCCCGGCGGCGATCGCCAGGGCAAGAACAAGGGCAAACCAACCCTGATAACGCGCCATCAACGTCAGATTCCCTTGTTGACCAACGCCTGAGCCGCCTCGACGATCTGATGCGGCTGAATGATCGTGAGGTTCTCCAGGGAACCGTTGTAGGGAGTGGGGATGTCCTGACTGGAGAGACGCACAGGACGAGCATCCAGGTCGTCAAAGCACTGCTCGGTGATCAGGGCGATCAGCTCAGCACCGATGCCACCGGTCTTCATGCATTCCTCCACCACAATCACCTTGTTGGTCTTGCGGATGGAGCGGCTGATTGTCTCCATATCGAAGGGCTTGAGGCTGATCAGATCGATCAATTCAACGCTCACTCCCTCTGCCTGCAGTTGCTCCACGGCCTTGAGGCAGTGATGACGCATCCGTGAGTAGGTGAGGATCGTCACATCGGTGCCTTCCTTCACCAAGTCCGCCTGGTCGAGGGCACAGATGTAGTCGCCTTCGGGGAGCTCCTCACTGAGGTTGTAGAGCAGAACGTGCTCGAAGAAAAGAACGGGATTGTTGTCCCGAATTGCAGCCTTCATCAGGCCTTTGGCATTGGTGGGCGTGCTGCAGGCCACGATCTTGATGCCGGGGACGGCATGGAAGTAGGCCTCAAGCCGTTGGCTGTGCTCAGCGCCGAGCTGACGACCCACACCACCGGGACCGCGCACCACAGTGGGAATGGTGAAGTTGCCGCCGCTGGTGTAGCGGAGCATCCCCATGTTGTTGGAGATCTGGTTGAAGGCCAGGAGCAGGAAGCCCATGTTCATGCCCTCAACGATCGGACGCAAGCCGGTCATCGCGGCACCAACCGCCATTCCGGTGAAGCCGTTCTCAGCAATTGGAGTGTCGAGAACCCGGAGATCGCCGTATTTCTCCGCCAGATCCTTGGTGACCTTGTAACTGCCCCCGTAATGGCCCACGTCTTCTCCCATCACACAGACGTGGGGGTCTCTCCCCATCTCCTCGTCGATGGCTTCCCGGAGGGCGTTGAAGAGAAGTGTTCCTGCCACGGCGTCACAGTGATCCCGGCCAATCCGGGTGGTGAGGCCAAGCTATCTCAGTCAGCGCAGGGTCAACCCCCCGCCGCGAAGGTGAACAACAGCAAAACCGAAAGCAGCATGGCCGGAGACAGCAGCAACGCCAGCTGGCCGAGGTCGTGGGGCGTCATCCAAACCCAGGCAATGAGCGGACATTAGGCAGGGTTCTGATCGCGAGCCGTAAAGAGACTGCGAAGAAACACCAGGGTCAGGCCAAGGGCGACAAAACCGGTGCTGAACGTGGCCAGGAAGGACAAGCCCACCAGCAGGGTCTTCAGGGTGACGGCGATGTTTTGGGCAATCGGCGAGCTGTAGTGCGGGGGGTGAACAGCGAAATAGACCACCATCCGCCGGCTCAGGCCCAGGGCTAGCCAGGCCAAAAGCCCAGCCGTCAGCGCTCCGGAAAGGAAACTCAGCGGACCTTTACGCGGATCCCGTGGTTCGGGGCTCTCAGGTGGAAGGACATCAGTCATGCCTCGATCCTCACGCCATCCCCGCGGAGGGCGCAAGACCAGGCCTTCAGGCCGGCGCGGTCCAACTGGGGGGCGAACTGATCCTGCGCCTGGCGGCATGACGCCAGATCGGAGAACAGCGCAAAGCAACTGGGACCGGAGCCGCTCATGGCCACCGCCAGGCTATGCGGAATGCTCTTCAACAGATCGAGCGCCGAACGCACCGCAGCTGTTTGAGGAGCGACCACCTCCTGCAGGTCATTGCGCAAGGGAGGTGGCAGATCACTGCGCAAGGGGCGGAGCCAATCAGCGCTGCGCAAGGCTTGCCGGCGTTGTTCAAAAGCTGCCTCACCAGCGAGGTAGTGGGATTGATTGAGCTCGCGGCAACGCTTGTAAGCCCAGGGCGTTGAGACGCTCACCGTGGGGTCTTTGACCAAGAGCACCGCCAGGGATTGGAGCGTTGCTGGCAAGGCTTCCAGATGTTCGCCTCGGCCGAAACAGAGCTGACATCCTCCGGCCACACAGAAGGGCATGTCTGAACCGAGCTCAGCGGCCATGCACTCCAGCTCCGCGGGACTGTGGCCCAAGCCCCACAGGGCATTCAGACCCACCAGTGCCGCGGCGCCGTCGCTGGAGCCACCAGCCAGGCCAGCACCGATGGGGATGTGCTTCTCCAGATGAATCGACGCGCCCAATTCACTGAAACCGGAACGGTCCCGCAGTAAACGGGCTGCCCTGAGAATCAGGTTGTCATCGCCAACACTGAGGTTGGGGTCATCGCAACTGAGGCTGAGTTGAGCATCGGCGGTGTTTTCAAAGCTCAGCCGATCCGACAAGTCGATGCTCTGCATCACCATGGCCAGCTCGTGGAAACCGTCGGACCGCAGTCCCAGAACCTCGAGATGCAGGTTGACTTTGGCGGGAGCCGTCACCGAGATCATGGTGGTCGTTCAGTCGCCTTGATTCAAACCCCTGGCCAGGGCGACCCAGGTGGCGGGCGCGAGTTCCTGGGGGCGCTGCTGCAAGCTGAAGCCGGCGGTGACCGCCAAAGCCTGCAAGCAATCGGGTTCAGCCACACCCGCCAGGGAGTTGCGCAACATCTTGCGCCGCGCCAGAAACGCCTGCTTCAACAGCGATTCCACCCGTACGGCCAGAGCCGGCTCCACCCGCTCCGAGGCCGGCAAGGGCTCCAGGCAGATCACCTCCGACTGCACCTTCGGTGGGGGCTGAAAACAGCGCGGCGGCACCGGACACACCGAACGACAGCGGGCCAACAACTGCATCCGCACACTCAGGGCGCTGAAACTGCTGTGGCCGGGCCGGGCACGGATCCGCTGCGCGACTTCCTTCTGCACGAGCAAGACAAGCCGTTGGTAGGGCGGATCCACCGGCCGGTCCAGTCGACCCACCAACCGCTCCAGCAACGGGCCAGTGATGTTGTACGGGATGTTGGCCACCACCTTGTCGGCGATGCGGCCATCGCTCAATTCAAGTGGAGCTTCAAGAACATCCCCTTGATGGAGGCTGAATCCAGGCTGAGCCTCAAAACGCTCCTGCAGACCAGCCACCAGATCGCGGTCGAGCTCAATCGCATGCACCGCCTTCAGCCCCGCGGCCAGGAGCCGCTCGGTCAAGGCGCCGCGTCCGGGCCCAACCTCCAGCACCCGATCGGTGGGCTGAAGATCAGCCGCCTCGACAATCCGCTGCAGCACGGAATCGTCCCGCAACCAGTGCTGGCCGAAGCGCTTTCGGGCGTGGTGTCCGGAGAAAGCCATGGATCAACTGTGCATCAGCACAGCCGTTCCACATCCAGCCAACGAATCGTGCCGCGGGATGGCAGCAAAGGCACAAGAGCCAGCCTGACCCGCAACAGCTGATCGGCTGATGCCGGATGGGCAGCACGCCAACAGCTGATCGTGCGGGCCATGCGACGCCTTTTGGCGGGATGAAAAGCATCCAGGCCATGGCGATCACGGCTCCCAGATCGGCGCCCCTTGACCTCCACCACCAGCAAGGCGTTGTGTCGCATCAGCACCAGATCCAATTCGCCCCAGCGGCAGTGCCAGTTGCGATCCAGCAATCGCCATCCATGCGCTTCAAGCTGCTGCAGGGCCTGCTGCTCCGCCCAGCGACCGCTGTATTGCGACTTCACCGGCATCAACCATCACGTCTCGATCCAAACCATTCCCCCGATGAACGGTTCTAGGGTTCATTTGTGGTTGTTTCGATCATGCGCAGACGTTTCACGGCCATTTTGATCTCCCTGTTGCTGCTGACATGCCAGTGGCTGGCAGTAGCACCGGCTGATGCCGCCATCGATGTGGCCAAACAGGTGCTAATCGGTGCCGACTACGCCGACAAGGACCTGCGTGGAGCCACCTTCAACCTCAGCAACCTGCGCGAAGCCAACCTGTCCGGATCGGATCTCCGCGGAGCCAGCCTCTACGGCGCGAAGCTGCAGGACGCTGACCTCAGCGGCTCCGATCTGCGTGAAGCCACGCTCGATTCCGCCGTGATGACGGGTACCAATCTCTCGGATACCGTGCTGGAGGGAGCCTTCGCCTTCAACACCCGCTTCAAGGATGTGGTGATCACGGGAGCCGACTTCACGGATGTCCCCATGCGCGGGGACCAACTCAAAAGCCTCTGTGCCGTTGCCGATGGGACCAATTCCGTCACCGGCCGCAGCACCCGCGAGAGCCTCGGCTGCGCTTGAACCATGAGCTTTGATCCCCGCAGCCTCGAGCGCCTGCGTGAGTTGGGGCGTCAACTCCCCGCACGCCTGCCGGAACCGGAGAAGCCTTCCGCAGAGCCCAAAGCCAGCCAGGTGCGCCACCGCGTTGAAACCGAGAAGAACCCGGAGGAGCTCTTCCGCGAACTGATGAAGGCCAGCCAGGACGGCACCGTTCCTGAACACCTCATGGCCCGCCTCAAACAGCTGGAGGCCCAACGCAAACCATCGGGTCAAGTGGTGCCCTTCAACAGCGACACCGACGTCCCGGGGCTGGCCGCACCGGCCCACAGCCGGCCCGGACCTGGAAAAAACACCCAGCCCAAACGACCGAAGGTTGACCCAGGCAGCGAGGAGGAAAGCCTCTATGTGGCTTTCGGGCAGTTGCTGCTAGAGGACGACGGAGACGACGTTTGAACCCGGCCCGTTGCCGGATTCTTGCGGTGGGCAAAGTACGTCGCGGCTGGATTCAGGACGGTATTGAGCTCTACCTCAAACGCCTGCCTGGGTTGACCATCAACGAACTCCGGGACAGCAACCCAGACAAGGAAGCCGATGCCATCCGGGCGGCTCTACGACCCGACGAAACCATGATCGCCCTGATGGAACAGGGCGACACCCTGGCTTCGGTTCCCTTCGCGCGACGTCTGGAACAGTTCGGCAACGAGAGGCTGGCCTTTGTGATTGGTGGAGCCGATGGTCTGACCCCTGCACTCAAGGCACAGGCCCACTGGCGCCTGAGCCTCTCCCCAATGACCTTCCCCCACGAACTGGCGCGGCTGATGCTTGTCGAACAACTCTTCCGGGCCCAGGCGATTGTCCAGGGCAGCCCTTACCACCGCGCCTAGGGTTCCGCGATGGTCGCCGATCTCACGTCATCCCCCATGCGTCTGGCACTGCTGTCCCCGATCCATGGCCAGTCGATTGATCACATCGCCCGACAACTCGAGAACTATCGGGTGTTTCTTGCGCCGTTTGAGTTGCGTCATTATTTCCACGTGTCTCTGGAGAGTCACCCAGATCTCCAATCCGAGCTCACCGCCTTCGCCGAACGGGAGGGGCACAACATTGTCTTCACCAAACGAAGGCAGCCCACCTGGCGGCCTTGCACGGCCTACGCCCTGTGTGAACTGATCAAAACGGCGCTTTCCGATCAGCACATCCACGACAAGGTTCTCATTCACACCGATACAGACCTCCTGGTTTCCGCAAAAGCCAAAGACCAGCTCCAAAACCACCGCATTGGCTGCGGGAACAACTTTTTCAAATTCAGCAATGTCCGTTGGAAATGGACAGGAAAAGCGAAAGCAGATCCTCGACTTCAACACTTCATCCAAGAAATGCTGGATGGAGACCTTTCAAAACTCCGCAGCGGGAGAGTTTGCGGAGTATTCATGCCCTGGGCTGTCTTCCAGCTTTTTGGGGTCATGTTCAGATACTACTTTAAAGACGATTATTTCAAGAGAAAGCCCGAGCGTCATTGGCCAGTCACTGAAATCGCGATTCCCAGCATTCTTCATCTTTTAGAAGGTCAGGACGCTATCTTCTCGCCTCCCCTAATTGAAGTACCTAAAGACAAGAAAGTACCCCGCCACATGATCGATCGACTGCTTAAGAGAGGTGATCATTTCGGTCTCAAAAAAATTGCTCGTGATCCAAACAGTGATGCATTTCAGCACGTGCTGCGCTTACAGGCCCAAGCCGCAAAGGAGCTCTGACCGTGCTGCACGTCATCGACAACCTTCTGCCCGCCAGCGCCCTCCAGGACCTACGCGACCTCTGTGACATCCATGGGCGGATCAAGGAGGAGCACGACGGCGATGCTCAGTTCAGCTGGCGCCCCGAGACCGGATCTCCCCGCTCGATCCACGCACCTGCTCAGCAAGCCATCGTCGATCGCTACCTCGACGCAGCCCTTCTCCCCCTGGCAACACCGTTCGCCCCCCAGCGGGCCGGAGTCGAGTGGTGGTGCAACACCAACAACGATCTCGACTGGCACATCGACAAGGACGAACTGGAAGGCCAACGCAGCGGCCGTTTCCTGCTGCCCTTGCTGTCCACCGTGTTCTACCCCCACGTGAGCTGCGCTGGCGGCGAACTGCTGGTGGCCGACAACCCTCCGATCGAGAACGGATACCAGGGGCCCTTACCCACCTTCCACTCAGTGATCTCGATCCCACCGGTGGTGAACCGCCTGGTGCTCTTCTCGCCCGGGATCCTGCATCGGATCAACCCCTTCGAAGGCGAGCGCTATTCCGTGGCCGTGAACATCTGGGAGCAAGCGCCCCTCACCACAACGGCTGCAGAGCCACAGGCTTGAATTTTTCGATCGAAACCGTCCAGGCCCGCGGGGAGAAAGCCTGCAATCCCGCCTTGAACGCGGCCGTATCTCCCGTGTTCAACCAGTCCGCCTTGAGCCTGGGCACGTCCTCCGGCAGCCGCTCCATCGGCAGCTCCACCAGCAGCAGGCTGTCGGCTCCAGCCGCACGCTGCAGAACACCCTGATCACTGCGCTGCCACACCCGCAGCAGCAGCTCCAGCACAAGAGCATGGCCCAACGCCTCCGGAGCTTCCCCCTGCGGAGCCACCTCTTTCTGAGACCGTCCCCCCAGAGGCAGGGCGCGCTGGCCTCGCTGATCAATCAACGCCATGGCCACGAGGTAAGGGGAGTCAGCCAACACCAGATGTCGAAGGCCACCATCTTCACCGGGCCCTCCCCCATGACAAGCAGTACATGCGTACTATTTAGTCAGCTGTTGCTGCTGCCGTGGAGCTCCAACACAGTCCGCTGCCCCTGCAGCCCAAACGCAGTCGGCTCGCGCTTCCTCTGGCTGGGGAACGCATCGCCGCTGGCTTTCCGTCCCCCGCCGATGACTATGTCGATGTGGGGATCGACCTCAATGAACAACTGATCCGGCATCCCACCAGCACCTTTTTTCTGCATGTGAGCGGCAACTCCATGACCGATGCCGGCATCCATGACGGCGATCTCCTGGTGGTTGATCGCAGCCTCGACCCGCGACCGGGGAAGGTGGTCGTGGCTGTCCTTGACGGTGCATTCACCCTCAAGCGTCTGGTGCGCCATCGCGGCCGGTTGCGTCTGGAAGCTGCCCATCCGGACTATCCCCCCCTGGAGCTTCACCGCTGCAGCGAGGTGCAGATCTGGGGCGTCGCCATCCACGTGATCCATCCGCTCTGAAGCGACATCGCCATGCCTCAGGCCACGGCCCTGATCGATGGAAACAATTTCTATGCCTCCTGCGAGCAGAGCCTGGACCCGGCCCTGATCGGCCGCCCCGTGGTGGTGCTGTCCAACAACGACGGCTGCATCGTGGCGCGCAGCGCCGAAGCCCGTGCCCTGGGCCTCCGGATGGGAACGCCGTACTTCAAGGCGCGCCGGGAGCTTGAACAGCACAACGTTGTGGTGCGCAGTTCGAACTACGCCCTCTATGCCGACATGAGCCAGCGGATGATGAGCCTGCTGGAGGCCCACTGTGAAGAGCTGGAGGTGTATTCCATCGACGAAGCCTTCGGGCGGATTCGTCGTCCCAGCAATGGCGACCTGCAAGGTTGGGCCCGCCAGCTGCGGGCACGGGCCCGACAGAACCTCGGCATTCCGATTGCCATCGGCCTGGGAGCCAGCAAGGGGCAAGCCAAGCTGGCCAATCGTCTGGCCAAGCAGACGCCGGACCATGCGGGGGTGTTCGACCTCGGCCAATGCGACAACCCGGATCACTGGCTGGAAACGATTGCGATCGAGGATGTCTGGGGAATCGGTCGCCAATTGGCCCATTGGTGCCGCCTGCGGGGCATCAGCAACGCACGGCGCCTGCGGGACATGCCGAGTGGGGAGCTCCGCGCCAAATGCGGTGTGGTGGGTCTACGGCTGCAACGGGAACTGCGCGGCCACGCCTGCCTGCCACTGGACCTGGCGCCGGCACCGAAGCAGGAAACCTGCGTGAGCCGCAGTTTCAGCCGGCCCATCACCAGCCAGGAGGAGCTGCACCAGGCCATCGCCACCTACGTGGTGCGCGCCGCCGAGAAATTGCGCAAGCAACGGCAACGGGCGGCAACTCTCACCATCTACACCCGCACCAGCCCGTTTGCTCCCGGGTTTTACAGCCGAGCGGCCAGCACGCAGCTGGATCTCCCAAGCAATGACACGGCCGTGCTGCTGCAGGCGGCACAGCCCCTGGTGGCACGGATCTTCCGGCCCCACCGTCAACTGGCCAAGGCTGGCGTGCTGATGCAGCACCTGCAGAGCCACGACATCCTCCAAACCCATCTGATGGTGCCGATGAGTGAAGAACAACAGCAGAAACGGGAATGCCTGATGCAGACCATCGACCGGATCAATCGGCGCTATGGCCGTGGAACCCTGCAATGGGCCGGTTGCGGCCTGCAACCCAGCTGGTTGATGCGGCGAGAGC
This sequence comes from Synechococcus sp. KORDI-52, assembly GCF_000737595.1. Lineage (NCBI taxonomy): Bacteria > Bacillati > Cyanobacteriota > Cyanophyceae > Synechococcales > Synechococcaceae > Synechococcus > Synechococcus sp. KORDI-52. Next base: position 1,927,505 of record NZ_CP006271.1, read on the forward strand.
AACTCAGCCGCGCCGCCACGACCCGTCTGCAGGATCTGCCGGTGGTAAGGGCCTGAAGCCGTCGATCACGGCTCACTCAGAAAACGACAGGCCGGAAGGCTGGTCGCCACCTGGTCCACACCCCTGAGAAAAGCCTCAGCATCGACAGCCCGCGTGCGTACAAAACTGGTTTGGATCTCCTTCAGCTGGGCCAGAGCGTCGTCGCGACTCAGGTCTGAGGATGTGTGGGCAAGGCTGCAGAGGGACGTGGCCACCCCACGGCCGAAGCCGCGGGAACTGGCCTGGCGCTGCACCGCAGACAGCACCATCGGGACGAGGATGCCACCCAACACGAGAACGAGGGCAATGAGGCCCCAGAGGCGACCGCCACGCACCCAGTAGGGAACGAGATAGAGACCACTGTCGGCAGGGGACGGAGACCCCAATGGTGGCGGGGAGGAAGGAGGGGTCATCACTCAGACCTCCTGCAGCAACTGAATGACCTGTTCACGGGTGCTGAGCAGCAACACCATCCGCTCCCCGTGGGCGTTGAGCCCCGTTTGCTCCCGCACCAGATCGGTGCTGGCCAACGCCAATCCGCCGGTTTCGGTGAACAGCACAGGCAGGGTGCCCTGGTGCCCGCGCATGCCCTGCAGATCCAGCGCCTGGCGGACAGCCCGCTGGGCTTTGTCGGAGCCCAGTCGCTCCACGAAGGCCGGCCAGAGGTGGTTGACCGGATCGAGCGCGGCGAAATCAAGCTGCGAATCAGACATCAGGACGGCAGCAAGGCAAGGGCTTCGCTGATCATCTGCGGGGTCACAGGAATGCGCTCGAGCGGATCAGCATTGTCGAGGTAGGCCTCAAAGGAGGGGAAGCGCTCGATCACGGGGTCGGCCCCCTCGGCGGCGCAAGCCTCGACCCAATCCCCCTCCTCCGGCTTCACCGCGACGTAGGCCTGCAGCGCTTCCTCCAGATCGCCACCGTCGCCGACGCCCTCGCCGTGCCAGATCGCTTCGAAGAATTCAGACATCTTCAACCCGAGGAACAGATCCTGATGCAGTTTGCCCAGACCACCGGCCTGTGGCTCAGGCTGCAGGAGGCACGGTGTAACTGGCACAACGCTGCTGATCCAGATGGCCGATGTGTTTTCTCTCGGTGTAATACAGCTCCTGGTAGCGCAGCGCATCACGGTTGAGGTCATCGAACAGGGCCTGAATCCGCACCTCCATATCCACGGAGGCCTGATCTGACGAAGCCTCCTGATCAATCAATACAGCGATGCAGGATTCCAGGGTTTGCAGACGCTGGCCGCCCCAGGCCTCCAACAAGTGCCGGCAGCGCTTCAAGCTTTTTTGCCGCTCCAACAGGGCAGCAATGCCCCGCAACTGCTCCAGCGGCTCCGCCAGGGCAACACGCTGCAATTCACCAGGCTCCAGCAGAGGCGTCAGGCGGGACACGAGCGCACTGCTCTCCAACAGGAGCTGATCGGTGAGCAAGCGGGGCAGATCGATGAGATCCAGCCCCTCGCCGTCGTCGTCGCAGCGGCTGATCGCCTCCAACCGCCCCTCACCCAGGTTGGTCTCCTCGAGGTCCGTGATGGCCGCCCAGAGATGGCGGTGATGGGGAATGGCGAAATCCTCCAGTTCGCGTTGGCGCAGTTCCTGGCGAATCGTGGCCCGATGCCGAGGGCAATGCAGATACAGCCGCAGCAGATCGGCCTCACAGCGCTCCCGATGTCCGGATTCCCCAGGCTGCTCGTGCCGGCTGGAGCGCCCATGCCAACGCTGGCCCTTCACCTGCTGGCGCAGGTCGTCCTCCAGCTGAAGCGCCAGTCGTCCCTGGCCACCACTGAGGCGCTCCGCCACCCGTTGGAGGTAGTGGGTGCGCACGGCGGACTGGGGCAGTTTGCCCAGCAGCCCCACCAGGGCGGTCACCGCCTGTTGGAACTGGTCGGCCCGGCTGAGATCGCGCTCCTCCAGCACCTGCTCGATCTGCCAATCCAGCCAGAGGGGGGCCTGATCGAGCAGAGCGCGGTAATCACCGGCCCCGTTCTGTTTGAGAAACTCATCGGGGTCCTTCCCGGACGGGAGGTGCAGAACCCGCAGCTCCAGCTGGCCCTGCATCGCCAGCTGCTCCACCTCACCGATGGCCCGATTGGCCGCACGAACGCCGGCGCCGTCGGCGTCGAAATTCAGAACGATCCGCTTGCTGTCGCTGACGCGGCACAGCTGGGTGATCTGCTGACTGCTCAGAGCCGTGCCGAGGGAGGCCACGGCGTTGGTGATGCCGGCGGCATGCAGGGCAATCACATCGAAATAGCCCTCCACCACCACCGCCCTGTCGTCCTTGCGGATGGCATTGGAGGCCTTGTCGAGCCCGAACAGATGCTTCCCCTTCTCGAACACTTCGGTCTCGGGGGAGTTGAGGTATTTCGGTTCGCTGCCATCAAGGCTGCGTCCCCCGAAACCGATCACCCGGCCCTGACGGTCATGGATCGGCACCATGACCCGATGGCGGAAGCGGTCATAAAACCCGTTGCCGCCCTTGCGGGGCACCACCAGCCCAGCAGCCTCCAGAAGCTCAGGTGCCAGGCCCTCGACCTGTTGAAGATGCTTGAGCAGACCATCCCACTGATCCGGCGCATAGCCGAGTTGAAAGGTCTCCTGCGTGGCGGGGCTCAACCCTCTGGCTTCATTGAGGTACTTGAGGGCCTCTGCGCCCGTTGGTGCCATCAACTGGCTGCGAAACCACCCGGCAGCCAGGGCAAGGGCCCGTTGCAGCTTGTCCCTGCGGGACAACTGCTGCCGCAGCCGTTCCTGCTGCGGACCATCCACCATCTCGATCGGCAGCTGATACCGCCGCGCCAGATCCAGCACCACATCGCTGAAACTCTGGCGCTGGAACTCCATCAGGAACTTGATGGAGTTGCCGCCAGCACCACAGGAGAAGCAGTAGTAGAACTGCTTGGCAGGCGACACCGTCATCGACGGTTTGCTGTCGTCATGGAACGGACAGATCCCGACGAATTCCCGTCCCTTCTTCTTGAGCACCACGTGCTCGCCCACCACATCGACGATGTCGGCCCGTTCCTTGACGGCCTCGATCGTTCTGGGGTGCAGGCGGGCGTTCACCATCGATCCATTCTGCGAAGTCGCAGGGTTCCGTGCACCCCGTCATCAGAACAGCCATGGCCGAACCGCAGAACCCACAGCCCTGGTGGAACCGGGAATCAGTGCGGGGCAGCCGAGCCCTGATCCTCAGCTCCCTGGCCTTCAGCCTGATGACGGTCTGCGTCAAGCAACTGAACAGTCGGCTTCCGGTGGCGGAAATCGTGCTGTGCCGGGCCCTGATCAGCATCGTTCTGACCACTGTGGGCCTGCGCCTGGCCGGGGTCTCTCCCTGGGGCCAGCGACGGGGGCTGCTGGTGGCCCGGGGTGTACTGGGCAGCCTGGCCCTGCTCTGCTTCTTCGAGGCGATCGACCAGCTGCCGCTCGCTTCAGCGACGGTGCTCCAGTACACCTATCCCACCTTCACCGCCGTGGCAGCGCTGTTGCTTCTGGGCGAGCCCCTGCGCCGACGCATCAGTGCAGCGGTTCTTCTGGGCTGGATCGGCGTCACCCTGGTGGTGCAACCGCAGTGGCTCACTGGAACAGCCCAACCTGCGCAACTGATCCCTGCCCTGATCGGCATTGCTGGCGCTCTGATGACCGCCCTGGCCTACGTGAGTGTGCGGCGGCTGTCTCAAACCGAGCACCCCTTGGTGATCATCCTCTATTTCCCGATGATCTCGGTTCCCATGACCCTGCCCTGGGTTCTGCACCAAGGGGTCTGGCCCCAAGGCATCGAATGGTTCTGGCTGCTGGGGGTCGGTGTGATGACCCAGCTGGGCCAGATCTGGGTGACCGAGGGCCTGCGCTGCCTGCCCGCCGCCCGGGCCACATCGATCAATTACGTGCAGGTGGTCTTTGCCGCTGGCTGGGGCTGGCTTTGGTTCGCAGAATCGATCAATGCCTGGCAGGTGGGCGGCGGGATGCTGGTGCTGGCCGCCACCCTGATCAGCCTGTCGGCGCGACGTTAGAGCTCAAGCTTTTTCCAAACCCAGGGGGTACGTCAGCCAGGCCTGGCGGTCGTCGGATCCGCCCTTGGGTCTGGCCAGACGCCAGCTCTGACCACGGGAGCCCCGCTGCATAAACAGTTCAAACGGACTGTCCACCTGCACACGATCGCCGGGCAGCTGCCAGTCGAAGCGGCCTGAAATCCTCAGGCCCTGCTCGTCACCCAGGGCAAAACTTTCCTGGTCCTCCACCCGCACCCGGCTCACGCTTGGGGCGATGGGCATCGGGGTGAGATCGAGGGAGCTGGCGATTGCCGACTGGGTGAGCTGAATCTGAAGGGCCAGCGCTTCATTTAGTAAAGCCCGTGGCGGCTGAGATCCATTGCATGCCGTCAGTGAAACCAAGATCGATAGAACGCACAGCACCTGAAGCAAACGGCGCACAACGCGCTTGAAAGAAGAGACAGGCAATGACAGCTGCGGCAACATGACGCGGTTGAAACCTCTCCCCATGATCGGCTGGCTGCAGGGACGACCGATGGAGTGCTGGACCCAAGGCAACCGTAGCGGCGTTCTGCTGGTTTGCGGTGGGGTGGGTTACGAGGTGCACCTCACAGAACGGCACCAGCAGAACCTTCCTGCTGAGCAGGATCTGAACCTGTGGATTCATCAGGTGCAGAGGGAGGACGGCAGCAGCCTCTATGGCTTTCCCGTGCGTCAAGAACGGGATCTGTTCCGACTGCTGATCAGCGTCAGCGGTGTCGGACCCCAAGCGGGTCTGGCCCTGATGCAGGAATGCAAGCCCCAGGAACTGGTGGACGCCATCAGCAGCGGTGACCTGCGTCGACTCTGCAAGGCGCAGGGCATCGGCAAACGCACCGCCGAGCGCCTGGCCGTGGAACTCAGAGCCTCCATTGCGGCCTTCGCCGGCGTCGATCCCGCCCCATCGCTCGCTGAGGGAATCAGCTCTGAGCAGATGCCGGAAAGCGGAGCCGACGTCGAAGCCACCCTGTCGATGCTGGGTTACGACGATCTCGAAATCCGTCGCGCCATCCGTGCCATCGCCGAGGGAGCATATGGTCAACCCCCTGCAGGAGAAGATCAGGACGCCTGGCTGCGGGGCTGCCTCCAGTGGCTGAGTCGCGAATCGGCCTAAGCCGTCCCCCGCGAAGGTAAGCTGGTTGTTTGCACTGACAGGGCCGCCCCCCGCGCATGTCGCTTGATACCACCGAGAAGCAGCAGCTGATCAACACCCACCAGACCCACGGCACCGACACCGGTTCGGCCGAGGTTCAGGTGGCGATGCTGAGTGAGCGAATCAACCGTCTCAGCAGCCACCTGCAGAACAACATCCATGACTACTCCTCACGCCAGGGGCTGCTCAAGATGATTGGCCGCCGCAAGCGCCTGCTGAGCTACATGCGCAGCAAGAGCGAGCAACGCTACGCCGACACGATCGCCAAACTGGGCATCCGCGGCTGATCCAACTGCCCCATGGCTGAGCAACGCAATGCCCTCCCCTTTGAGCCCAAAGGGTCTGGCAAGGGAAGCAAGCCTGCTTCAGGGGCTCCTCGACAGGAAGCCATTCCGCGTTACGTGGCCGATCGGATGGCTCGTCGTGTGGCTGTCTTCACAGGCCTCCCGTCCCTCGCTGGGATGGGAGTTTTTGTTGGCAGCTATGTCGTGGTCACCCGCGGCATCGCGGATATTCCTCCTGGACTGACGCTCACGGGCTCCGGCCTGTTCTTCCTACTGGGACTGGTCGGCCTCAGCGTTGGTGTGTTGACCGCCAGCTGGGACCCCGAACCCGGCTCTCTGCTCGGCTTCGAGAATTTCAAGCCGAACGTTCAGCGGATGAAGGAATCGATACGGGCCCAGAAGCAGCAGCAAAAAGACTCAAAAGCCTGATCGGATTCACCTGATGGCCTGATCAGGAGAGCACGAGACGGTCGCTGCTGCGGGCTTCAAAAGCCTGAGTGCGAAGCGAGGCGATCGCTGCATCAACATCTTTGACGCAGAACTGCGACCCAAGTCGCACGTAGCGAACGGTGTCGCCGTGACGCACCTCAGCAACCACGGGCACCTTGACGCCCAACTCATCCCGTTCCGGACGATGTTGGTTCAGGCATTCCCGCAACTTGTGTTGGATGGCGATGTCGCTGGCCTGATCTGAGGGGAGCTGAATCAGCAGAAGATTGAGCTCATCAACGGCGCGGCAGTCTTCAATGATCAGCTGAACGCGCTCGTCACGCCGATCCACGCCAGCCCACACCAACAATCGCGCTTCGGCCATCAGGTGATCGGCGAGGCGGGCGTAGCTCTTGGGGAACACCACGGCTTCGCAACTTCCGGTGAGATCCTCGAGCTGCAGAATCGCCATGCGATCGCCCTTCCGCGTGGTGACCTGGCGCATTTCAGTCACCATCGCAATGGCACTCACCTTGGCTTTGTCTGGCTGTTCTTCCAGGGAGCCCAGACCGATGGGGGCCAGGAGTTTCGAGGAGGGGGTGAGCTGCTTGAGCGGGTGATCGGACAGGTAGAAGCCCACCAGATCTTTTTCGAGACGCAGCTTTTCGGTCGGGGGATAGTCCGGTACCGGTGCAGCCTTGGGTGCATGGCTGAGATCCGCCGGCCCATCGGCATCGGCGGCAGGAGCCATCAGATCAAAGAGGTTGCCCTGGCCGCTGTCTCGGTCTTTGGCCCGTGAGGAGGCCCAATCGAGCAGCAGATCCAGATCAGCCATCAACTGAGCACGGTTGGCCTGCGGATCCATGGCATCAAGGGCACCGCAGTGAATCAACGACTCCAGACCCCGGCGGTTGAGCACCGAGGACGGGAGCCGATCGCACAGATCGGCCAAGGAGCGGAAGGGCCCGTCACTGTCGCGGGCGGCGATCAAGTGACGAATCGCACCGTCCCCAAGGTTGCGTACGGCGGAGAGTCCGAACAGGATCCGATCGCCGTTGGGGGTGAAATCGGTGAGCGAAGCATTCACATCCGGGGGCATCACCTCAATACCCATCGCATTGCAATTGGAGATGTAGCGCTGCACCTTGTCGGCGGCTCCAGCATTCACCGTGAGCAGGGCCGCCATGTAAGCAACCGGGTAGTGCGCTTTCAGATAAGCCGTTTGGTAGGTGACGGCGCCATAGGCCGTGGAATGGCTCTTGTTGAAGCAGTATTCAGCAAAGAGAACCATCTGGTCGAACAGTTCGTCGGCGACCTTTTGATCAACGCCGCGCTCTCCGGCACCTTGAACGAAAATGCCGCGGTGCTTCTGCATCTCGGACACTTTTTTCTTGCCCATCGCCCGCCGCAGCAGGTCTGCCTGACCCAGGGAGTAACCGGCCAGATCCTGCGCTATCCGCATGATCTGTTCCTGGTAGACCATGATTCCGTAGGTCTCGGACAGGATCGGCTCAAGAATCGCGTGGGCGAAGTCGATCGCCTCCCGGCCGTGCTTGCGGTTGATGAATTTGGGGATCAGGCCAGCATCGAGGGGACCCGGTCTGTAGAGAGCAAGGATCGAGGAGATGTCTTCCAGGGATGACGGCTTGAGATCACGCACGATCTGCCGCATGCCACTGGATTCCAACTGGAAGATCCCCTCCAGATCACCTCTCGCCAGAAGGGCAAAGGTCTCTTCATCCTGGGGCGGCAATTTGTCGGGATCGACACGGGTGCCACTGCTCACCTCCACCAGTTCGAGGGTCTTTTCGATCATCGTGAGGTTCTTCAACCCCAGGAAATCCATCTTCAACAGACCCATGGATTCCACGTCTTCCATGAAGTACTGCGTGATCACCTGACCATCGTTGTTGCGCTGCAATGGCACCAGTTCATCGAGGGGGTCAGCGGCGATGACCACACCAGCAGCGTGAACCCCGAAAGTTTTGTTGGTGCCCTCAATCCGCATGGCCATGTCCACCCAACGCTTCACCGTCGGATCAGCCTCGTACTTCTCGCGGAACTCGGGGTTGGGGGATTCCTCGCCGATCATCGCCTTGAGCTTGGCGGGCTTGCCGCGAACCACAGGGATCAGCTTCGCCAGACGGTCGGCATCGCCGTAGGGAATATCGAGCACTCGGGCCACATCCTTCAACACCGCCTTGGACGTCATCCGGTTGAAGGTGATGATCTGCGCCACCTTGTCTTCGCCGTAGCGCTCGGTGACGTAGTCGATCACCTCACCACGACGCTCGATGCAGAAGTCAGTGTCGATATCAGGCATCGACTTGCGTTCCGGATTGAGGAAGCGCTCAAACAGCAGGCAGTTGGTGATCGGATCAATGTTGGTGATCCCCAGGCAGTACGCGACAAGCGACCCTGCAGCGGAACCACGACCCGGGCCGACGGGGATGTTCTGTTCCCGGGCAAAGCGGATGTAATCCCAGACCACCAGGAAGTAGGTGGGGAATCCCATCTGCTCCATGATCTTGAGCTCATGGGCCATGCGCTCGGCATAGTCGTCGGGCAAGGGAGCCTCAAGGCTGAGCTCGAGCCGATCCCGCAATCCCTGCTCCGTCACCTCCCTCAGGTAGCTGACGGGGGTGTGGCCCTCGGGGATGGGGAAGCGGGGCATTTGATAGTGGCCAAGGATGTCGTAGGGCTCCACCTTCTCAGCCACCTTGACTGTGTTGGCGATCGCGTCCTGAACCACCTCAGGCTCAAGGTGATCCCCGAAAAGAAGGCCCATCTCCTCCTCGGTTTTGATGTATTCGGTACCGGTGTAACGCAGCCGCTTCTCATCGGTGATCAGCTTGCCGGTGAGCACGCAGAGCAATGCGTCGTGGGCTTCAACGTCCTGCTTGCTCAGGTAGTGGGCATCGTTGGTCGCAACGATCTGGATGCCGAGTTCCTTGGCAATTTTGACGATCTCCACGTTGACGATCCGATCCTCCGGGGATCCGTGGTCCTGGATCTCGAGGTAATAGTCGTCGCCGAAGACTTCCTGATACCAAGCTGCCACCTTGCGAGCCACATCGGGGCGACCACGCAAAATCGCCTGGGCGATCTCACCGCCGAGGCAGGCCGTGGCGATGATCAGACCTTCGCTGTGTTGCTTCAGCAGTTCCTTGTCAATGCAGGCACGGGAGAAGATCCCGCGTCCCCGCATCCCCCGCAGGTGACTGATGCTGGTGAGCTTTACCAGATTGCGGTAACCGGTGGCGTTTTTCGCCAGCACAACCAGGTGGTACCGCTTCTCTTTCTTAGGTTGCGGGTCGTCAATGGACCCATTGATCACATACATCTCATTGCCGATGATCGGCTTGAGATCCGTACCCCGACAGAGCTTCAGCAGCTCAATCGCGCCGTACATCACGCCGTGATCGGTCAGGGCGATGGCCGGCATGCCCAGCTGCTTCGCCCGCTCCACCATGGCAGGCAACTGCGACGCGCCATCAAGAAGGCTGTAGTCGCTGTGGTTGTGGAGAGGAACGAAAGCCATGGGGTCAGATTAGGACCCGACGCAAGATCCAGCGTTCAGGGGGAACACAACCCCCCACATGTGGCGCAACTCAGGGAACCAGCGCGGCTTCCGGGCGTGACGCAAACACCTGCGCGGCCTGCTCGTACTGGTGAGCCACCTGAAGCAGACGCGGTTCATCCAACACATTGCCGATCAGTTGCATCCCGATCGGAAGACCCGCCGCACTGAATCCACAGGGAACACTGATGGCGGGGAGTCCAGCCAGGTTGACCGGAATCGTCAGCAGGTCGGCCAGATACATCGCCAGAGGGTCGTCGGCGTGGGCGCCAGCCTTGAAGGCCGTGGACGGCGCTGTTGGCGTGAGCAGCACATCCACACTCTTGAAGGCCGCATCAAAGTCTCGCCGGATCAGGGTGCGCACCTGCTGCGCCTTTTTGTAGTAAGCATCAACGTATCCGGCGGAGAGGGCATAGGTGCCAATCAGGATTCGCCGTTGCACCTCGGCGCCAAACCCTTCAGCACGGCTTCTCGCCGTCATTGCAGCCAGGCTGTCGGCGTCTTCGGCACGGAAGCCGTATTTGACACCGTCGTATCGCGCCAGATTGGCCGAGGCCTCCGATGGTGCGATCACGTAGTAGGTAGCGATGCCGTCGTTGAACCGGGGGCAGCTCACCTCCACCAGTTCAGCGCCAAGAGCCTCAAGCTGGGCAGCAGAGGACTGCACCGATGCCTTTACCTCGGGATCGAGGCCTTCGGCGTCGAAGCACTCTTTGATCACCCCTACCTTGAGCCCCTTGATCGACTGGTTGAGGCCGGCACTGAAATCGGGAACCGCTGCATCAAGGCAGGTGGAATCGCGGTGATCGGGTCCTGCGATCACCTGGAGCAGTTCGGCCACATCCTCGACATTGCCGGCGAAGGGACCCACCTGGTCCAGGGAACTGGCAAAGGCCACCAGGCCCCAACGGCTGACGCGGCCGTAGGTGGGCTTGAGGCCCACCACGCCACAGAACGACGCCGGTTGGCGGATGGAGCCACCGGTGTCGGACCCCAGCGAAGCGACACAACTGCCGGCGGCGACAGCCGCAGCACTGCCACCGGAGCTACCGCCCGGCACATGGGCGGTGTTCCAGGGGTTCTGCGTGGCACCAAACGCGGACGTTTCGGTAGAGCCACCCATGGCGAACTCATCCAGGTTTGTCTTGCCCACCAACACACCACCGGCTTGCCAAAGCCGCTCGGTCACCGTGGATTCGTAGGGCGGCACGAACTGCTCAAGCATCCTGCTGGAGCAGGTGGTGCGAACACCTTTGGTGCAGAGGTTGTCCTTGATCGCCAGGGGAAGTCCAGCCAAGGGGCCCAGGTTCTCGCCGGCGGCGCGAGCTTCATCGATGCGTGACGCCTCAGCACGGGCCTTTTCGGCCGTGACTTCAACAAAAGCATTCAGCGAAGGCTCAGAACGTTCAAGCCGCTTGAGGTGCTGATCAACGAGCTCGCGGGAGGAAACCTCGCCGCACTGCAGTTGCTGACGCCACGCGCTGATCGTCATGTCCCTGCGATCCATTGCAGCAAGGACGCTATCAGCCGCAGGATCAGCCCTCCGCTGAGATGGTGAGGGGCTCGGAGCGCCGGGTCCGCAGCAGGGAATGGCTGATCGACTGGGGTTGCTCCGACTTGACGTCGTCCAGGAAGGAGCTGAGCTCGCTCTCCAGCCCCTTGCGGGTGATGAAAGGACCGAACCAATAGGTCACATCAGGGCCTGAGGTCTGAACACGCGCCCACCAAGCGACTCCAAAGCCATTGGCAAGGCTGCGCAGCGGCCGAATCAGGGGACTCATGGGAGAACAAGGACCTCGGGGCATTGTGCCCCGAGATCTTGGTAAGCGCGCTGTTTTCAGGGAGATAGCTGGATGTTCTGATCGAACGGCAAGGCAGCATCCGGCTGCGGTGGGTTCAGATCAAGATCAATCCGATGTTCCGGGGCCTTCTCCACAGGAGCTTCAGGCTGTTCAGGCGGAGCAGCAGCAGCAGCAGAATCCGTCTCAACGGACGATTCAGCACCCGCAAGATTGGGCCGCCGAATCGGCGGAGAAGGCGCTTGGCCGTGAATGTCCTTCATCCAGTTGCGACGTGCCACTTCGTAGACGCAAAGAGCTGTGGCAACGGAGGCGTTGAGGCTGGGAGTGATGCCCCGCAGTGGGATGCGAACCAGCTGATCACAATGGCGCCGGGTCATCAGCGATAAGCCCTGATCCTCGGATCCGGTGACCAGCACCAGCGGGCCGCTGAGGTCGACATCGGTGAGGGTCACATCCCCTTCAGCGGCAAGGCCCACCACCCTGTAGCCGGCGTCCTTGAGCTTTTCCAGGGACCGATTGAGGTTGACCACACGCGCCACCGGCAGGTGTTCCAGGGCTCCGGCGGCCACCTTGGCGGCCGAACCGGTCAAGCCAGCACTGCGGCGCTGGGGAATCACCACACCGTGGGCGCCCATCGCCTCAGCAGAACGAACAACTGCCCCGAGGTTGTGGGGGTCGGTGACACCATCCAAGGCCACCAACAAGGGAGGTTCCCCCAGATCCGAGCAGCCCTCGATGAGGCTGTCGAGGTCGAGGGTTTCCGCCGCCGCCGTTTGAAGGGCGATGCCCTGGTGAACAGACCCACCTGTGATCTGTCCCAGCCGGGCCCAGGTCACCTCTTCCACGAGTACGCCCGAGGCCTTGGCCTCACGCAGAAGCTGGAGGAATTTGGACGCACTGCGCATCTCTGCAGTGCACCAGATGCGATGGATGGGTCGTCCGGCCTCCAATGCGGCCTGGGTGGCATGACGCCCCCAAATCAGATCGTCTGCTGGGGGTATGGCTGCTGCGGCCTCCGGTGCTGCATCTGGGCGCTGAGGACGGCCCTCGTCGTAACGGGATCTGGTGCGTTGGGACGGTTGGCGCCGTTCATCCCCGGAACGCCGACGGTCTCCATAACGGTTGTTGCGATCGCGAAAACGTCCTGGCCCCGAGCGGTCGTTTTGAGAGTCCGAACGGGAGGCGTTCTGATCCCGGTCGTAGGAACGCGAGCGATTGCCAAACCGCTCTTTCGAGCGATCACCCGCTCGATCATCGAAACGATCCCCAGACCGCTCAGTGAACCGATAACCGGAACGATCACCACCGCTCGAGCGCTCCCAGCCGCCATCGCGTGGCGGGCGTCTGTCGCGGAAACCGCTGCCTTCCCGACCACTTTTGGCGTAAGGCGAACGACCGCCATTAGAGCGGCGGTTGCTTGGCATAGGCCGAGCATCGCTGGGGCGCCCCATCGAGGAGCGTCCTGAAGATGGTCGGCCAGCGGGCGTCCTGCCCCGTGGCGGTCGGCCACTGCCACTCCCTCCTGGCCCCGAACGTCCATCGCGGGATGGGCCGCTGGAGCGACGTTCAAAGCGAGGGCTCATGGTGTCAAGGCAACGTTATGGGTTGGATCCGGCTTGCTCCAGGTGATCGAAGAGCTCCGCAAGCCGGGCTGGATTGTTCAGAAACAGCCAGCCCACCATTGTCTCAAATCCTGTGGCCCTTCCATACACAGCGGCATCGGCACGCCGAGGACCACGGCCTGCGCTGTTGCGCCCTCGACGCACGAGATCACGTTCCTCGGAGGTCAGCAGTTCGCGATTTTCCAGCAGGGCCAGAAAACGGGATTGAGCATCGGCGCGCACATCAGCCACGACAGCGCGGTGCAAGTCAGCGGAGCGACCGGGCGTGACTCCATGGCGGAGACGCTGATGCAACTCCCAAACGGCATCACCGATCCAAGCCAGTTGCAATGGGCCCAACTGCTCGTTGATGCCGACAGGAGCGTGGTTGCGAATCCAGTCGCTCAAGCAGCCAGCTGGTTCAGGGCGGTCGGCAGATCGTCCACCAGATGCAGAAACTCTTCAAGTCGCACCAATTTGACCGTCTGGGTCACCCTCGTGTTGCCGACGAGTAGAAACGATCTCTTGGCATCCGTGCATTGTTTGGCCAGTTGCACCAGAGCTCCGAGGCCGGATGAGTCAAGAAAATCGATCTTGCTCAGGTCAAGAACAGCAGGAAGTTTGCTGGCCTTCAGGACATCGGCCACGTAGTCCATGAACTGTTTCTCGGAGTACGCATCCAATTGGCCGGTGAAGTGAAACACCAGACATCCGGCCTTCTGTTCGAATCCGCCCCTTAGAGAGACGGTCAGTCGCTGCAGTTCGCTGATGGGATCAAGCCCCCCAGGCATCATCGGCACGAAGTGTAGTGATGCTGAGCGTGGACTACCACCTCATCAACGACGATCGGCCATCAGCGTCACAAACCGGGCGAAATGATGATCCGCGTCATGGGGTCCAGGACTGGCTTCCGGGTGGTACTGCACCCCGAAAACAGGCTTCTGACGGTGGGCAATCGCCGCCACGGTGCGGTCATTCAGGTTGAAGTGCGTGACATCGATGATGGTGGGATCCAGCGAATCAGCGGAGAGGGCGAAACCGTGATTCTGACTGGTGATTTCAACCTGGCCTGTGGTGCCACAGGGGTGATTGAGACCGCGATGCCCATAGGACAGCTTGAAGGTCTCGCCGCCGAGGGCCAGGCCAAGGATCTGATGGCCCAGACAGATGCCGAACAGGGGTAGATCGGATTCCTCCAGCAACAGCTTGGCCAGGGCAATCCCATGGCTCACCGCCGCCGGGTCGCCAGGGCCATTGGAGAGAAAGACACCGTTAGGGCGATGGGAACGAACCGTGGCCAGATCCGTGTCTGCCGGCAGAACAGTGACGTCACAGCCATGGGCGACAAGGCGGTCGAGGATGGCTCGCTTGATCCCGAAATCAATGGCGACGACGCGGAAAGGAGCGTCGCTGCGACGCTGCAAACGCTGATCGAAGCCAACACTGCAGGCCTGATTCCATTGGTAGGGCTCACGGGTGGTGACGCGGTCGGCCAAATTGAGCCCCTGCATCGACGGGGCCTGCTTCAGGAGCTCCAGCAACTGCGCCGGGGTCTGGCCGTCACTGCTGATCACACCATTCATGGCCCCCACCTCACGCAGGTGACGGACCAGGGCACGGGTGTCCAAACCGCTGATACCCACCAGCTGAAAGGTCTGCATCCAGCTTTCAAGGGGCTGTTCACAGCGCCAGTTGCTGGGCAACGGAGCCAGCTGGCGAGCAATCACGCCACGGGCGTGAGGGCGATCAGCCTCTTGATCATCAGCGTTCACCCCTGTGTTGCCGAGTTCGGGATAGGTGAAGCTCACCAATTGGCCGGCGTAGGAGGGGTCTGTCAGCACCTCCTGATATCCGGTCATCCCAGTGTTGAACACCACCTCACCAATGGTGGTGCCGCGATGGCCAAAGCCGACACCGGTGAGAACCGTGCCATCGGCAAGGACGAGATAAGCCTTGTCTGATGGTGAATCGGGCATCGAAGGGCCGCCGCAGGTCATCAGTCATTCATTCTCCATCTCCGTCGGACAGGGCCTCGCGTAGAGCGACAAGCTTGTCCCAGGCCTTGCCCTCGTTCAGAACAGTCAGAGCCTGGACGGTAGCCGCCGACAGATCGGTTTGCAGCCCAGCAGCCCAGAGCACCAACGCTGTGTTGAAGGCCACCACCTCCGTCTGCGCCAGCGATCCCTGCCCCTGCAGAACGTTCTGAAGGATCTGCTGGTTCATCGCGCAATCCCCACCCCGAAGCCGATCGAGGCCCACCCGCGTCAAGCCCAGGTCTTGAGGGGAAACCTCTTTTGTCGTGATGCCCCCGGATTCGATCAAACGCAAGGCATTGGGACCCGCCAACGACGCTTCATCGAGGCCTCCAGCACCATGAACCACTACAGCGCGGGTCAAGCCCAATTGCTGAAGAGCTCCAGCCATGGGATCAAGAAGCTCCGAACGCGCCACTCCGAGAACCTGCGCCTGAGGCTGCAGGGGATTGACCAGGGGACCCAGCAGATTGAACACCGTGCGCACCCCCAAACTGCGTCGCAGCGGCGCCAGATTCACAAGGGCTGGATGCCAGGCCGGAGCGAACAAAAACGTGACCCCAGCTCCTGGCAAGGCCTCCACCACCTTGTTCAACGGTGCCTTGAGGTTGAGCCCTAACCCTTCCAGGACATCAGCTGAACCCACCTTGCCGCTGGCACTGCGGTTTCCGTGCTTCGCCACACTGACGCCACAGGCGGCGGCGGTGAAGGCGACAGCTGTAGAAATATTGAAGGTGTCAGCACCATCGCCACCGGTGCCGCAGGTATCGACCATGGCCAGATCTGGACGGGCACAGGGGAGGGGGCAGGCCTCTCGCAGGACAGCTGCCATGGCAGCCAGCTCATCGGCCACCATTCCCTTGGCCCTCAGCCCTGCCAGGAAAGCTCCGGTCTGAACAGGTTCGAGTTCCTCAGCCAGCCAGGCACGCATGAGAGCGGTGGCCTCTTCAGAGGCCAGGTTGTTGCCCTGCAACAGGTGGTCCAAACAACTGGACCAGGGACGCGTGTCTGAGGGCATGAAAGATTGGCTGGCAGTAAAAAACCCGGGTGCGAGGCACTCCGGGCCAGGTGATGGGGACCGTCCCACTATCTCTCAGATCAGCGACGAACGACCAGCGGTTGAAGTCGGATGCCTAGGTTGGCGAGCCAACGGGAGCCACGAGCTCGCATGGCTGTGCTTCGTCTCGACCTGATCGGCCGCTACCTGCGCCCCCATCGACGCACCGTCCTGTTGGGAGCCATCACTTTGGTGGTGGTCAACATTCTGCGGGTAACGATCCCGATGGAAGTGCGCAGCGTCGTCGATGAGCTGCAGGAGGGATTCAGCTATTCAGCGATCCTGCGTCAGGCGGGGTGGGTTGTGCTCCTTGCCAGCACCATGGGAGTGATTCGCCTGGCCTCGCGGCAGCTGATCTTCGGAGTGGGTCGGCAGGTGGAAGTTGATCTGCGCCAACGCCTGTTCGAGCACATGCTCCGTCAGGAACCCGAGTGGATTCAAAGCAAGGGCAGCGGTGAAGTCATCAGCCGTGCCACCAGCGATGTGGAGAACATCCGGCGTCTGCTGGGATTCGCGATTCTCAGTCTGACCAACACGCTTCTGGCCTACGCACTCACGCTTCCAGCCATGTTGGCGATCGATCCATGGCTGACCCTGGCCGCTGTGGGGCTCTATCCCGTGATGCTGAGCACTGTGCGGCTGTTTGGTGGGCGCATGATGCGTCAGAAGCGCGCCCAGCAGGAAGAACTTTCGGCTCTCAGCAATCTGATTCAGGAAGACCTCTCGGGGATCGGAGCCATCAAGATCTACGGCCAAGAGGCATCGGAACAGGAGGCCTTTGCGGCACGCAACCGCAGCTACCGAGACAGTGCCATTCGTCTGGGGAGAACTCAGAACACCCTGTTCCCTCTGCTTCAGGGCATTTCATCGATGTCGGTGCTGTTGCTGCTGGCCATCGGCAGCGGTCAGCTCGAATCCGGCCGCCTCAGTGTTGGTGGTCTCGTTGCACTGATCCTCTACGTGGAGCAACTTGTGGTCCCAACGGCACTCTTGGGTTTCACACTCAACACCTTTCAGACCGGACAGGTCAGCCTCGAGCGGGTGGAGGAATTACTGCAGCGCGAGCCTCAGATCAAAGATGCAGATCCTGTGCCTGTCCGCTCTCGCTCAACCCAGCAACGGAAGGGATGCTTTGAAGCCCGTGGTCTGACGGTGCACTACGACAGTGCTGAGAACAACACGCTCAACGGCCTGAGCTTCTGCATCGAACCGGGAGAACTCGTGGCCGTTGTTGGTGCAGTGGGATGCGGCAAAACCACCCTGGCTCGTGCCTTCGGACGCATGGTCCCCCTTTCGCCAGGCCAGCTGTTTTTGGATGGTGTGGATGTAACTCAGATGGCTCTTGAGGATTTGCGCCGTGATGTGGCAATCGTTCCCCAGGAGGGCTTTTTGTTCACCAGCTCCCTGGCTGACAATCTCCGCTATGGCGACCCTGAGGCAACGTATCAACAGGTCGAACTGGCTGCCGATCAGGCTCGCCTGGCTGATGACATCAAGGGATTTCCCGATGGTTTCGAAACCATCGTTGGCGAACGGGGCATCACGTTGAGTGGTGGGCAAAGGCAGCGCACGGCACTTGGACGGGCCTTGCTGATGTCGTCGCCTGTGCTGGTTCTTGATGACGCCTTGGCGAGCGTCGACAACAACACGGCCGCAGCAATTCTCGATTCAATTCGAGCTCAGGATGCTCGCACGATCGTGATGATCAGCCATCAGCTGTCTGCCGCCGCTGCCTGCGATCGAATCCTTGTCATGGAGAGCGGGCGCATCGTTCAACAGGGGCACCACAGCCGACTGATTCAGCAGCCCGGGGTCTACAAGCGACTATGGGAGCGTCAGCAGGCATCACAACAACTGGACACCATGGCTTCCTGAAGAATCTCGGAGCTGTTTCTGACAATTGTGATATTCGTGGCTTAGCTGGAAGAACGGCGATTGTTTTCATGACCAGCGGGTCCCCATTTGCGGTGCGCTGCACGCTCACGTTTGGCGACATCTACGGGCAAGTGCTGGCCTGGATGGCCGTGATCTTTGTGAGCCTGGCTTCAGGTCTCGCCCTGATGGGATCGTCGCGACCGGTGTTTGCCCTTGTTGGGGTGGGGCTGATTCTCGTCCTCAGTCTGCCTTTTCTACTGTTTGCGTTTGTCACAACGCTGTTGAACCATATCCAACTCGAACCACAAACCCCACTCGCTTCAGACAGCCAAAACTGACACCGAATCCTCCAGAAAGTATGGATAATTCGCGACCTTGATTGATCCAATTCAACAGCTAAAACTCCAGAGCAGCACTGCTGATCGGCTGGACAGCCATGAACAGTGAAAGCACGAAGGATTCAGCCTTCATTCCCATCACATATGAACTGTTAGCACCAACCGTCAACGATTTTCATCCATTCCTGCAGCAGGATCAAGGCATTTTTATTCCAGAACAACCTGGTTCGGCCTTCTTTTGTGCGGGCGGTCAGTCAGGCGACCATGGCATCAACTCTCGCTCGATCACGAACTTGATGCGGCAACAACGATCTGAATCAGCTGCCTAAGCTCCGTTAATTGGCGAAATCAACATGCTGCCTTCCTGGCTGTCTCCCCGTGGCGGAGCTGAAGCCTCCACACCGGATAAGCACGCAGTCTTGGGGACGCCGCTCAAAGCTCCACTGATGGCCGACCAAGAGGAAGCAGTCTTTGCCTGTGGATGCTTTTGGGGAGCTGAAAAGGGGTTTTGGCGACTTCCGGGGGTGGTGACCACTGCTGTGGGCTACGCAGGCGGCCAAACCGAGCAACCGACCTACAACCAGGTCTGCTCGGGCAGAACCGGACATACTGAAGTTGTGCGGGTGGTTTGGAGTCGCCCGGCTCTGGACTTCAGCGACCTGCTGAAACTGTTTTGGGAATGCCACGACCCCACCCAGGGAGACCGGCAGGGTAACGACACCGGCAGCCAATACCGATCAGCCATCTACACCTTCAATCCGGAACATCTGCAACTGGCACTGGCCAGCCGGGAGGCTTATCAAGCCGCCCTCACTGAGAAGGGTTATGGCGCCATCACCACCGAAATACTGGAGAATCAAACCTTTTACTTCGCCGAGGACTACCACCAGCAATATCTGGCCAAACCGGGCAGTCGCCCGTACTGCTCAGCAATGCCAACCCAGACTCTGCTCGGTGACTTTGAAGGCTCCAACTACAAACTTCCGAAGCAAGTCTGGGACAAGTACGACTGGTCAATCCAACACTGCGTGCTCCGCTCCGACAATTCCCCCATCCAGCTCTCCATCTGAAACATGATCAACAGAAAGGCGAGTCCTTAGAATTCAAAAATCAGAGATCTTGAGCTGTTGTTTTAGTCTTAAAAATGAAGCCGTTTAAATTCCGGCCTGATTCCATTGTGTTCGGTTCATAGGTTTTCGATTGAATATAGTGTCTTTCCATAAAGACGAATAGGAGATCGTTCTCGGAAATGGGGCCAACGTGACCATCTGAGTTTGTTTGCAATCCCCAATAAGCAGCATTTTTCACTATCCAGTATCTAGGGCGATCCATGGACGGATTGGCTGGATCATTGGATGTGCCCATCGTCAAACGCTGTGAGGCCGTCGCTACTGCAACACACAATCCCCATTTCATCGAAAGACTTCCTCCCGCATTTCAGATGAGTTCAATGAGAATTTGATGAACACAGTCTCCTTGCAGAAGGAATCAGACCTCGACGGCTTCACCCCTTACTGGGGACTGCTGGGGTTTTCCGCATCGCTCTGAAGTTGATGACTGCCACAACCGGTTAAAAGCTTCTTTGCGGAAGCCGTGACCTTCGTTGAGCGACGATGGGCCATCGGGGATGATCAGGCCCCTTTCGAGAAGAGTTCTGAATCTCAGATCCATGCCGTCTCATCGCGGTGAACTCACCAGATCCAGAAGTCGGCGCTGTCGACCACCCAGCCCTGAAACCTTGAAAATTAAATAGATCAACATGCACGAGCAATGAATCGATGATGGCTGCAACGATGTCACCTGTCGAGCAGGGTGACATTTTTGGGACTGGCAAGATGAACCGATCAGAACGATCATCAGCGCTGATTGGTGAATTCCGGCGGCTCACCACTGTTGCTCTTTGCCGTTGCATCGATGAGTTTGAGGACGACGAAAAAGAACATCGCTGTAGCAATCATCCCAGGACCAATCCCAATTCCAAAGATCGACAGCACCCAGCCTCCAAAAAAACTAATGAGCACCCATACAATGATTGCTTCAGTCCTCTCTGCTTGATTCATCAGAGCGATTCAACTAAAACAAGGATCCCCTCAGCGATCAGTTTCCACATCCCCCATTCGAGTGATTGAGGCAGATTTGTGTTGCCCCCTTTGGTTCAAGCACCCTTGGAGCCAGGCGAAACACATGTCGTGCTCTGCTTCAGCGAAAAAAGCATCAAGTCAGATCAGCCAAGACTCCATCACTCGATCCCCTCCAAGGTCTTGCACACCTCCAGAGTGCTAACGATTGAAGGTTCAGGACATTGGCTCGAAGTGTTGAGAGAGGTTGATCCTTCAGGGACAGCAAAGACGGTGTCGGCGGCGATGGGTCCGATGCGGTGGAGAGGTAATGCCCTTGTGTTGGGCCTCCATCAGGTTCAGCAAGCTTGCATTGATAGCAGAATGATCGTCATTTATGACAGAGAATATTCAGCTCATGAAATCTTGTAGACAGCAAATAATCAAATAGAGCTTGTGCTTTTTTGTGATTACCGGTATTCGTATAACGCCTCACTATCTTGAAAAGCTCTTGCTTGGAGGAATGAGAAATCATTATTGTCTTTGATGTGTGAGCGTTCTGGCCCGTTCAACACACCATCGGGTTCTTCGAAGATCCACTCGATGATCGATGTCGCAGGTGCCAGTAATGCTGATCACAGGGGCCCAGAACCTCTGCAACAACTGAGACGAGAGGCATACCAGCAGGTAGCACCCAGCGGCCTGCCCGGATCGTCTTCAGCGAGGTTCACTTACCCCTGGTTTGCCGGAATCTTGCACACGCGTCAGAGGCATTGGGGCGCAGTGCTAAGACAAGTTGTTCAAGCGGGACCACGTCAATGCGGGTGTTGGTGCAAGAAGGTCCAATAGAACGCAGCGCGGTCCGAAGCAACCATCCTCTTCTGGATGTTGGAATCTTTGATCAAGAGCTCTGCAACAGTGCAGCCTGGAATCGCCGCAGACGGCGGCTGAAGGGCTGGTGAATGGCAGCGGATGGCCATCGCACAACAGAGCGCAAGATTGGCAGGACTTGTATTGCTTAATTAGCTAATTAACAGACAACCACAAGAACTTAAAAATTTCCACTTTAAACTGTAGATCAAAACCATTTAATTGCTTGCAGCATGACAGACAGCATTCAGCGTATGCACATCTGCTGCACTTGAAGGCTGATTACCGTTGATCAGGCCTCGTTGACAATCTGCCCGAGCAGTGACTCGAACCCCATCAACCGTATACGTGAATTCAACATCCTCAAGCTGAGGGGATGATTGATCAATTCCGTAATCAAGCATTCGATTGGTTTCAGGCACAACAATCGTGGGAGAATTTTGCACGCGAGAATTGGCAATTGCGGATGAAATCATTGCACCGGTCGCCAATCCTGCAATTCCCCAGGCAGCTCGTCTGTCTTGATACCAGCCCCAATGATTGTGGTGCCAATGACCACCGCCACCGTGATGATGACCGCCCCCACCGTGATGATGACCGCCCCCACCATGATGATGGCCACCGCCACCGTGATGATGGCCAGCGTGAATTGGCATGACTCCTGTCAAAGTCAAAGCCGACGCAAGCACGAAAATGCGAAGCATGTCTTAGACAACACTTCTTGCTTCATAGCCACAGCCAATCAATTGACAAACAACATTAAGTAATAAAAAGAAACCTTGATGAGGCTGTGGCACCTTGGGGACATCCTCTAAAGCATGCACGATTGCTGAGCAAAACTGAATTCACATCAGCCATGGAGGAGATCATCCAGGCACCTGATTTGTGCATGGACAGCCAGGGTCAGATGAAGTTGTGGCGAAGCATCCTTCCAGCCAAGGGGTGACTCCACCCCTGGCAGTTTCAGCGACACCTCAACAGAGTCGGCGATCTCCCGTGTTCCTCAGCGACTTTGAAGGCACCCACTTGAAGCGTCCGAAGCAGGGCTGGGCCAGATGCGACTGATGGATCAGTCAGTGCACGCTCCGATCCGACAACGCCCCGATTCAGTTCAGCGCCTGAACGAGGGAATCAGAAGGATTCAAACAACAACGTCACCAGAGACAGGCCAAAGGCGAAGACCAAAAGAGCTGCTTTGGTGGGTTTCTTTTTTGATGCCATGGGTTCAACCAGCGATGGAGCCAGAAAACAGGGTGAACAGCAGGAGAGAAGCCCAGACCGCAATCAACAGAGTCTTTCGATTGGGCTTCTGATCTGTCCTATCAAGCGACATGGAAGGTGCATCCTGAGTCTTCACTAGAGGTTTTGTATCACCCATCGCGGCTGCAGAAGGTTCACAACAACCTCTTCAACCCCGGGCTGATCACCACCCGCTTGGTTCGGCCAGGATGGTGGTGAATCAAGCCACGACATGCCCGAGCCCTGGTCTGATCGTCAGGTGATCCTGGCCATCGCCCTCACTTTGATTTTGGTTCTCGGTCTGATCCTCGGCAGTGTTACGCGCAACAGAGAGCAGCAAGCACCGATGCTCTGGCGCGACACGCCGCAACCTGAGGCGACACCATTGGCAATCTGACCACCTGCGCAGAAGGAGATTGCCTCTTGGTGCGATCGTGGAAGGAGAAGGAACCCTCCGTTCTGCAGTGAGTGAACGGCCTGATCGATCCGAGCAGCGTCAACTGCATCCTTTGCCCAGGGGGCTTGTTGAGCTCTACGGCTTGATTGCCGTTCTGGTGGTGCTGATCCCTGAATGGTTGGCGGATGGGACCCTGAATCTGGGCCAGGCGAAAGGGCCTGCGGCCCTCCCTATGCGTTCGAGGGCCTGGCGCACCCTTCCGGAGCTGCGTTTGGCTGCGATGAGCTTGGCGGAGCTGCGTCAGGCAGCCTCCGAGCTGCGGCTGTACCAGTACGGGTCAGCGACGCGCGACCAGCTCACCGCGCGGTTGCTCAGGCGACTCAGACGCTGGGATGCACTGTGATAACTTAATTCTGACGGGGCGTGGCGCAGCTTGGTAGCGCACCACTTTGGGGTAGTGGGGGTCGTGGGTTCAAATCCCGCCGCTCCGATTCAACCGTGTTGTTTCCCCACCTGAACATCAACGCTTCAGGGCTTGAGCCGGCAGACATGCCGGCTCTTTTTTTTGCAATCAGTGGCGGCCGGTGCCGGTCACCACCAGATGCCTGGAGGTATCGATCTGCAGCCAGCCTTCATCCCGCAACTGACCCAAGACGCGGGTCACGGTCACCCGGGTGGTGCTGAGGGCGCTGGCGATCTCCTGATGGGTGAGGCGGAGGTTGAGCCGCAAACCGGCCTCACAGGGTTCGCCGAAGTCCTTGGCGAGCAGCTCCAGGAAACCCCGAACCCGTTCCTCAACGCGCCGCAATCCCAGCAGGGCCAGCAGCGACTCGGCCTGGCGGTAGCGGGCAGCCATGGCCTTGGCCAGGCCCAGTGCCAACTGAGGAGAGTGCTCGAGCTCCGCCAGATTGCAGCAGAGCAGATCGCAATCGGTGAGCGCTACAGCCTCATAGGCCTCCACATTGGTGAATGCCGCACCAAAGGGTTCATTAGGGCCCACCAGGCCCAGCACCAGCTCATCACCATGCACCGAGAGTGCCCCCAGCTTCACCATGCCGCGAACCACAAACCAAACGCTGTTCTTCAGCAGAGGAACAAAACTTCCCGAGGTGACATGAACAACATTGCGATTGTCGTAGCTGTTTTCAAGAAACGCCTTGAAACCAAGAGCTGTTGAACTCAGATCAGCCGACGGAGTGGCAAGCATTTGGAATCCCATGAATCCAGGAAAACTGTATTGAGGACAACATCGATTCCCAACAAAGAGCTGGGAGAGATTCGGTTAAGAAGGCTCTAACACTGATCGAAACTCGAATCATTCAGCGCACACAAAAGGGCCCCGAGGGGCCCTTTGAAGGTTGGTTTTTAAAACCACTTCAAGCGAGGATCACTTGCCGATCTTTTTCACAGCGGCCTTGGACTTGGCCAGGATATCGCCCTTGAGGGGAACGAAGCCCAGGGAAGGAGCTTTGTTCTGAGCAGCATTGCTCAGCATGTAGTTGAAGGCGTCCTGCACCACCTTGGCTTTGTCACCGTTGCCGGTTTTGTAAGCCAAAACCCAGGTGAGGGTTGCGATGGGATAAGCACCCTTGGCGGTGGGGTTGGGGTTCTTGCCAGCCAGGTCCTTGTCCAGGCTGATGCCGTTGAGGGCCTTGGCACCTGCAGCCACAGAGGGCTTGAGGAACTCACCGGACTTGTTCTGAAGCGCGGCGGCAACCACCTTGCCCTTGATGTACGACTGGTTCACATAACCAATCGCACCTTCGCGGTTCTGGATGAGGCCTGCCACACCGGAGTTGCCTTTGGCACCCACGCCTGCAGGCCACTTCACCGATTTGCCGGTTCCGAGGGTCCAGGTCTTGGAGAAGGCCTGCATCGAGTTGGTGAAGGCCTTGGTGGTGCCAGAGCCATCCGAGCGGTGAACCCAGGTGAGGGTGCCGGGCTTGCAGCCGAGCTCCTTCCAATCCTTGATTTTGCCCATGGCGACCTTCACGGCCTGCTCCTGAGTGAGCTTGAGATTGCAGCCGGGCTTGTTGTAGCCGAAGGCGATGGTGCCACCCACCATCGGGATCTGAACCACACCGCGGCTGACCTTGGCCATGTCTGCTTTCTTCATCGGGTCATCCGATGCACCGAAGTTCACGGTCTGGTCGATGAAGGCTTTACGGCCGGAACCGGAACCCACGGCCTGATAGTTGACCTGAGGGCCACCCGCCTTGGCCAGGTCGGAGAACCAACGCTGGTAAATCTTGGCTGGGAACGAAGCACCAGCACCGTTCAATTTGGGAGCTGCCGAAGCCGACATGCCTGCCCCGAGAACAAGCAGGGAGGAGGCGAGAAAAGCCTTTTGTGCAATGCGCATCACGACAACCGAAAGAGGGAGGAGGCTGTATCAACCAAGACCTAATCGGAGCTCAAACCTGCTGTCGTTATGCGCCCGTTAACAATGGTTAAGGAAGCATGAAACCCTCTTTAAACCATCAAAAAACCCGGTTTGAAAGGCCAAACCGGGGCATGACGTTCACCCAACCAAGGGTTCATGTTCAAGGCTGAATGCCCTTCACCGCACTGCGGGATTTTTCAAGAATGGTGCCCCGCAGAGGCACAAAGCCCAAGGCCGCCGCACCCTCCTGGGTGGAATCATCCAGCATGTAAGTGAAGACGTCCCGCACAGCATCGGCTTTCGCGCCATTGCCATTGGCGTAGGCGAGCACCCAGGTCAGCGTGGCGATGGGGTACGCACCAGCGGCCTCGGGGTTGGGGTTGCTGCCAGCCAGATTCTCATCGAGCTCAATGCCGTTGAGGGCTTTGGCACCGGCCTCCACGGAGGGCTTGAGGAATTCACCGGATTTGTTCTGGACCGCAGCAGCCTGCACATTCCCCTTGATGTACGACTGATTCACATATCCGATCGCACCAACCCGGTTGTCGATCACCCCAGCCACGCCGGAGTTGCCCTTGGCCCCCACGCCAACCGGCCACTTCACCGATTTGCCGCTGCCAAGGGTCCACGTTGGCGAGAAGGCCTGCATCGAATTGGTGAAGGCCTTGGTGGTGCCGGATCCATCCGAACGATGCACCCAGGTGATCGTGCCCGCTTCACAACCGAGCTCCTTCCAATCGCTGATGGTGCCAGTGGCCACGCCCACCGCCTGCTCCTGGGTGAGCTGAAGCTCGCACCCCGGCTTGTTGTATCCGAAGGCGATCGTCCCCCCCACCATGGGGATCTGGACCACCCCCTGGCTCACCTGCTGGCGGTCGGCCTCTTTGATCGGGTCGTCTGACGCTGCGAAATCCACGGTGCCATCAATGAAGGCCTTGCGTCCGGAACCGGAGCCCACAGCCTGATAGTTCACTTTGATTCCGCCGGAGCCGGCCAAGTCAGCAAACCAGCTTTGGTACACCTTCGCGGGGAAGGAGGCCCCTGCCGCATTGAGGCTGGACACATCGGAGCTGCCAGCACAGGCGGCAAGGCCAACAGCCAGGACGCTGAGGCTAGAAACAACCAGGGAACGATGGGCCAAAACTGTGTGCGTGATTTCGACCATCCTCCCAAGCCGTTGATCCACCCTCAGGTGGTGGGCACAACGCTGGATGCAACGGTGAGCCGCGTGGCCACCGCATAACAACGAAGCCAGCGGTTCACCCGTCTGCGATGGGGGGCGGGAACCTCATGAATCAACTGACTGAGTTCATCAGCCCCCATTCGTCGCAGGGCGCGGACATCCACGTGCCAAAGCGCTTCCGCTTCACGGATCAACCGCGCCCAGGTACGCACTTGCTGCCACTGGCGCAGACGGGAGCGTATGGGCCGTTGATGGGGATGCAGAAAAGCCGTCATGGCTTCAGCGTGCTTCCTGCAGCGGCACTCTCTGCAAAATCACCCAGACCCTTCGGAGTGCTGAAGCAAATGCGCAATCTCAGGCGCTGAGGCGATCGGCCTCGAGCTCAACGGGGGCGACAGCAAACTCCAGGTCCTTGACCTCGCGATCACTCAAACGACGGGTCCAGGCGCCCTTAATCGGATCGTTCCAACGGAAACCCGCTGCCTTGGCCAGATGGCGTTCATCGAAGGACACCCGGGCACGCATCAACCGACGCGGTTCCAGGCCCCGCTCCAACAGCTGCTCAAGGTCGTCACAGCGGGCGAAGACCTCCGCGATGTAGATGCAATCGCTGAGGGCGCGGTGGGCCGCCCAGACGGGGACGCCATAAGCCAAGGCCAGGTCCCGCACCGACGGCCGCGAACGCAACTGACGATCCACCGGCCAGCGGATGTCGTCCATGGTGCACAGCCATGGTGTTGCGGTGGCCGGCACCACACCCAGACCGAACCACTGGCGATCGAAGGCCGCGTTGTGGGCCACCAGCAGATCGGCAGCGTCCAGCAGATGCTCAAACCACACCAGCGCCTCCTGCCAGGGCTGGGGCCGGCGGGTGACGGCGGCGGGGATCCGGTTGATCGCCTCTGCTGCGTTGGAGTCCACCGGCAGAAGAAACGATTGCTGGGCCAGCACCGAACGACTCGGCACATCAAACAAAATGCAGCCCAGCTCAAGGCACTGATCCTGCAGCGGATCCAGACCGGAGGTTTCGGTGTCGATGATCAGCAGGGTGGACGGGGTGACCTCTGGCGCATCCTCGGGCTGATCAGTCTTGGCCTCGGGTTCAACGCCCGGCGGAGAAGGCAACGGCGTTGGCGCTGTTTGGGACTCCGCCTGAGGCTTTGAAAACCCCGCAAGCAAATCGAGCTGTTCAGGCATGGCGCAGTAACTCCCCCCGACCCTGATTCTCCCGCCCCGGGCAAGGTGGCTGCTGCCTAGGGTTCAACCTCTTCTTTTCAATCGAATGGCCCTTGGGATCGGCGATCGGCTCCCCTCCTTCAGCCTGGAAGATCAGAACGGTGACCTTCGCACTCCCGCCTCGGTGAAGGGCCGCTGGTTGGTGCTGTTTTTTTATCCCAAGGACGACACGCCCGGGTGCACGGCTGAAGCCTGCAGCTTCCGCGACAACGCGGAGAGCTTTGCCGCCCTCGATGCAGAGGTCTGGGGCATCAGCGGTGATGACGCCGTCAGCCACCGCCGTTTCGCCACCCGCCACAACCTCACGTTTCCGCTGCTGTGCGACCGCAACAACGCCCTGCGCCGTGAGATGGGTGTGCCCAAAGCTCTTGGTCTTCTACCCGGCCGCGTCACCTACATCGTTGACGGGGAGGGGGTGATCCGTCACAGCTTCAGCAACTTGTTGGATGGCCCGGCCCACGTGCGGGAAGCACAGCAGGTGCTGAATCAGCTGCGCGGTTGAGCATGGCCCACTGGCGTCAACTGGGTGCGATCTGGCAACTGCGGCCGGCAGAACCAACGGGATTGATCGAATTCATCGGCGGCAGCTATCTGGCGGCAACACCCCAGATCAGCTACCGCAGGCTGCTGGACGATCTGGCGGCGGACGGGTTGGCCGTGCATGCCTGGGCCTATGTGCCTGGGTTCGATCATCAACGCCAGGCCCGGGATGCCTGGAGCGACTTCCGCTCAGCGCGTCGCCAACTTGAGGAGCGCTGCGGAGCCCTTGCAGCTCCGCTGCGGCTTGGCCACAGCCTGGGATGCAAGCTTCACCTGCTGGCCCCCGATGGGGGTCGCGGCAGCAGGGCCCTGGTGGCCCTGAGCTTCAACAACTTCAACGCCGACCGTTCGATTCCCCTGCTGGGTGAACTGGCACCCCGGCTCGGGG
Source organism: Synechococcus sp. KORDI-52 (assembly GCF_000737595.1). Taxonomy (NCBI): domain Bacteria; kingdom Bacillati; phylum Cyanobacteriota; class Cyanophyceae; order Synechococcales; family Synechococcaceae; genus Synechococcus; species Synechococcus sp. KORDI-52. The sequence goes on from NZ_CP006271.1 coordinate 1,956,025, forward strand.
TGGAAACCGAGTTCAGCCCCAGTCCCACCGAAACGCTTCGCTTGATCAGCCGCCACTACCAACAGGAGCGGAACCTGGTGGTGCGCTTCGGGCGCGATGAGCTGGATCAAAGCAGCGATCTGATCCAGGCCCTGAGAGCACGTCCATCTGATGCCAGCTCAACCCTGGACCTGCCCGGCGATCACCTCACCCCAGCCAGTGCCGGCCTGCGGCGCAGCTTTCTCGGAGACTGGGCGGATGACCCCAAGCGGGTGGCGGTCATCCGTCAGCTGAGCCGAACCATCGGCCAGGCGATCAAGCCCTGAGGCGATCCAGAACGGAGCGGTCCTCCAGGGTGCTGGTGTCGCCACTGACCTCCTGACCCGCCGCCAGGGCCCGCAAAATTCGGCGCATGATCTTGCCGCTGCGGGTCTTGGGCAGGGCATCACTGCAACGGATTTCATCCGGCCGGGCAATCGGACCGATTTCCGTTCCCACGTGGGCCCGCAACTCCTTCACCAAGTCGTCATCGCCCTCACGGCCGGCCTCCAGGGTGACGAAGGCCACGATGCCTTCACCCTTGAGTTCATCGGGCCGACCCACGACAGCCGCCTCCGCCACCGCGGGGTGACTCACCAAAGCTGATTCGATCTCCATCGTGCCGAGACGGTGGCCCGAGACGTTGATCACGTCATCGACGCGACCCATGACCCAGAAGTAGCCATCGGCATCTCGCCGGGCACCATCTCCAGCGAAATAGAGGTAGGACCCATCGGCAGGCCGGATGTGCTCCCAGTAGCTCTCGCGGAAACGTTGGGGATTGCCGTGCACCGTGCGCATCATTCCGGGCCAGGGGGCACGCACCGCCAGGTACCCGCCTTCATCGGCACCACAGCTGTTGCCCTCTGCATCGATGATGTCGGCCTGGATGCCTGGCAGGGGCAGGGTGGCGGAGCCGGGCTTGGTGGGCGTTGCCCCCGGCAGGGGGCTGATCATCACTCCACCGGTTTCGGTCTGCCACCAGGTGTCGACAATGGGGCAGCGGTTGCCTCCAATCACCTCGCGATACCACATCCAAGCCTCCGGATTGATCGGTTCGCCAACGGTGCCGAGCAGGCGGAGGCTGCTCATGTCGAACTGATCCGGCACGGAGCGACCGCTCTTCATGAACGCCCGGATGGCGGTGGGAGCCGTGTAGAAGATCGAGATCTCGTGTTTCTGGATCAACTCCCAGAAGGCCCCGGGATTGGACGGTCGGGGTGCCCCCTCGTACATCACCGTCGTTGCGCCATTCGATAACGGGCCGTAGACGATGTAGCTGTGGCCGGTGATCCAACCCACGTCTGCCGTACACCAGAAGACATCCTCATCCCGGATGTCGAAGATCCACTGGAAGGTGAGGTGGGCCCAGAGGTTGTAACCGGCGGTGGTGTGCACCACGCCCTTGGGTTTGCCGGTGGAGCCGGAGGTGTAGAGAACAAAGAGGCGGTCCTCGCTGGCCATCGGCTCAGCAGGGCAGTCGGCACTCTGACCCTCCACCAGGTCATGCCACCACTGATCACGGCCGGCAACCATCTCCACCTCCTGCTTGGTGCGCTGCACCACAAGCACGCCGGTCACCGAGGGGCAGGCGCCATTGGCCAGCGCCGCATCCACCGCGGGCTTGAGCGACACCGGCTTGTCCTTGCGGAAGCCGCCATCCGCGGTGATCACCGCTTTCACGTCGCCGTCATTGAGACGGTCGCGAAGGGCTTCCGCGGAAAAGCCACCGAACACCACCGAATGGGGCGCACCGACGCGCGCACAGGCGAGCATGGCGATCGCCGCCTCCGGCACCATCGGCATGTAGAGCGCCACCAGGTCACCCTTGCCGATGCCCATGGCCTTGAGGCCATTGGCGGCTTTGCACACCTCGGCATGCAGGTCCTGATAAGTGAACCGACGCACATCCCCCGGTTCGCCTTCCCAGATCAATGCTGTTTTCTGCGCCGTCGGCCCGTCGAGATGGCGATCCAGGCAGTTGTAGGAGAGGTTCGTGGTCCCTCCCTCAAACCAGCGCGCGAACGGTGGATTGGACCAATCGAGCACGGTGTGGAAGGGCTCGAACCAGTGCAGTTCTCGGCAAGCGGCCTCACCCCAGAACGCATCAGGATCGGCTTTGGCGGCATCGGCCATGGCCCGGTAGGCCTCGAGGCTGCCGATGCGGGCCTTGGCGGAGGTGTCTGCTGGCGGCTCGAACACCCGCTGCTCCTGCAGCACGCTTTCGATGGTGGTGTTGGCGTCGGTCACAGCAGACTGCGCAGTGCTTCTCCTCGAAGGGTAAGGATCAGGACCCCGCTTGATCCAGGTCCCGTATCAATCCGTCGGACGATGATGCAGTCGATACGAAAGGATTGAGCTGGGCATCGCCGTTCCAGGATGAAACTGCCACCTGCCGCCTGCCTGTTCGATCTGGATGGGCTGCTGCTCGACACCGAGCCGCTGCATGGCCGGGGTTGGTGGGAAGCCGCGGCCCACTTCGGTACCCAGCTGAGCGAGAACCAGTTGATGCAGTTGAAGGGCCGCCGCCGGCTCGACTGTGCGACCCAGGTGGATGCATGGCTGGAGAAACCGGTGGGCCCCAATGCCCTGTTGGAGGTGCAGCAGCCGATCGTTCGTGCCCTGCTCCCCCATGCGAGCGCGATGCCCGCAGCGCAGGAACTGGTGGCGCAATGCCACAACCGGGGCATCCCCATGGCGCTGGTCACCAGCAGCAGCAGCGACGCCGTTGCCTTCAAAGCAGCCCCCCATCCCTGGCTTGAGCAGATCCAGGAACGGGTCTACGGCGACGACCCTGAGCTTGAGGCAGGCAAACCTGACCCCGCCCCCTTTCGGCTTGCTGCCCAACGCTTGGGGCTCCAGCCCAAAGACTGCTGGGCACTTGAGGATTCCCAGGCCGGGTGCCAATCAGCCCGTAGGGCCGGTTGTCAGGTCTGGCTGGTGAGCGCCCAGGGATCGGAACATCCAGACTTCGCTGCCAACCCCTGTGAAATCAATAGCCTGGGAGTTGTATTGGATCTGTTGTGTTGAACTCGTTGTATTGAGGTTGCTGCTCAGTACAGACGGCTGAGGACAAAGTCCGGCAAGTCCATCAAGGCGCGTTGCGCCGCAGACTCCGGCAGCCAGGCGATCGATTCACGGGATTCGCGGGCAAAGGTTTCCGCCAACTCGCGGGTGCGTTCAATCGCCTTGGAGCCCCGCACCATCTCCAGCGCCTTGTCCAGATCACCGGACTCGGAGAACTGGCGATCGATCAACGGCTGCAACGAAGAATGCTCCTCAAGGGCATAGAAGGTGGGGGCAGTGAGGTAACCGCTGGCGAGATCGCTGGCAGCAGGCTTGCCGAGCTGCTGATCGTTGCCGGTGAAGTCAAGGATGTCGTCAACAACCTGGAAGGCCAGGCCCAACTGACGGCCAAATTGATAAAGGCTGTCGAGCTGGGATGGAGAGCAACCACTGAGCACCCCAGCGGCGCGGCAGCTGTTGGCGATCAGGGAAGCCGTCTTGCAATAACTTTTTTCGAGATAGGTCTCAAAAGTCTGGGCTGTGTCGAAACGATACAGACCCTGTTTGACCTCACCATCGGCGAGATCCATGATCACGCGGCTGAGCAGCTTGACCACATCGAGGTCATCAAGGTTGGCGAGGTGCCAGCTGGCCTGGGCGAAAAGGAAGTCGCCAGCAAGCACAGCGACGCGAGCATCAAAGCGGCTATGGACCGTATCCACACCGCGCCGGGTTGAAGCCTCATCCACCACATCGTCGTGAACGAGCGAGGCCGTGTGGATCATCTCTGTGATCTCGGCCAGGCGGCGATGGCGGGGCGAGAGCTCTCCCTGCGCGGAGAGGGCCCGCGACAGCAGCAGCACAATGCCCGGTCTTATTCGCTTGCCGCCGGCACTGAACAGGTGTTCAGCGGCGGCCTGGAGGATGGGATGACCTGCGCCGATCAGGCTGCGCAGATCTCCGAGCAGGGTTTCAAGGTCTGTCTCTACCGGTTGGAGTAGCTCGGTAACGGTGCTCATGACTCCCCTCGGCGCCGCGATCCTAGTGGCCCCACGCTCAGTCCTGCAGCAGCTGGAGGCTGACGGCAGGCCGCTGGCCCAACCAGGGGGTGGCACGCATCGCAAAGCCATCAGGGTCAGCGGTGACACAGAACCGGCAGCTCTCCAAGGACAACGAGCATGGGATCGAATCAATCGTTTCCGGCGGCCCCAGAACAGCGTCCAATTGACGAGCGACGCCGATGGCCGGGTCAATGATCAGGACCGACTCCGGCAGCAGCTGCCGCAACAGGGGCACCAGCAACGGGTAATGGGTGCAACCCAGCACGATCGAATCGACTGAAGCCGCCAACAAGGGTTCGAGATAGGCCTGGGCCGCACGGCGCAGGTCGTCGCTGTTCATGTCGCCGGCTTCGATCAACGGAACAAAGGCGGGACAGGCCTGCTCAATCACCACCGAACCGGGGTGAAGCGCTTCGATGCTGGCCCGGTAGGCCGAGGAGGCAACGGTGGCCGGCGTGGCCAGCACACCGACACGGCGCGTTTCCACCATCGCTGCGGCGGCGCCGATCAGGCCGATCACCGCGGCCCCGGCCTGGCCCTCGGCCACATCCCTCGCCAGCGCGTTCGTGGTGTTGCAGGCCATCACCACCGTGGAGACATGCTGATCCCGCAACCAGCCCACCACCTCTGCGGCGATGCGACGGATCTCATCCGGTTGACGGTTGCCGTAAGGGACCCGGGCCGTGTCACCGAGGTACACACAGGGAACAGCACCGTGGCGTTCGAGCACCCGTCGGAGAACCGTCAAACCACCCAGGCCGCTGTCGAAGAATCCCAGCAGTTGCTGCGTCATCGCACCTCCTGCTTCAGGTAGTTGAGAATTCCAGCGGCCAGGGCCAGGGCCAACCGGCGGCGATGGGCAGCGTTGGCCAGACGTGGCGCATCAATGGCTCCCGTAACAAATCCCATTTCCACCAGGGCCGAGGGCATGGTGGTGCGGCGGATCACGAAGAAGCGACCACGTCTGACGCCACGATTGGGCGTCCCTGGGGACACGTCCATCATCTGCTGCTGCAGGTAGGAGGCCAGGCGTCCGGAGCGAGGGTCCGAAAAGAAAAAGGTCTCAATCCCGTTCACATCGGGACGGTTCATGCTCAACGCATTGGCATGGATGCTCACGAAAGCGTTTGCCCCAGTTCGATTGGCCAGGGAGACCCGCGGCGGCAGGTCCACATCCACCTCACGCGTGCGGGTCAACCGAACATCAACACCGCGAGCACGGAGCAGATCTGCAACCTGCAGGGAAACATCCAACACCACGTTGGTCTCGCGCAGGCCACCAATGCCGATGGCCCCAGGGTCTGGCCCGCCGTGACCGGGATCGATCACGACACGGTACTTATTGCGGGTCACCGTTGGAAGCCCGGACGGGTCGACTGGCGTTCGACTAGGACGGAAGCCCCCCGGCGGACGCCATGCCGTGGCACGACCCGTCAGATCGCCCTCGCCGAAATCGTTCAAGCCTCGGGTGGGAAGGCCGGTGAAGACCAGTTCCCAGCGATCCGGGGCGGTTCCACGCAGGCGCAGATCATCGGGGTTGAGATCCACATCGGGGCGGAACTCCACCACCAGTCGGGTGGCACCGGCGCGGGGCTTGCCCAGCCGGATTTCACGGACGGCACCCCGTCCTGCCAAGCGGCGCGGGAACCTCAGCTCGCCGGGGAAGTCAATCCAAACCCTGGTGCCACGGCCATCGCTGGCCGCCTGAAAAAAAGCTTCCAACCGGGCGTTGCGGCTCGTGCGCAGCTTGAGGACCCCTTCTTCGGTGAAGGCCCAAGCCGCCAGTGCACTGGCAGCTCGGGCAGGCAAGGCCTGGGTGAAGGCAGTGCACTGCAGGGCCGCGGCCAGAAGCCAGGCCAGTCGTCGGGATGACGCTGGAGGCATGGTGCTCAGAACATGGCGGGCTGACGGTGCCGAAGGCTCGGCATCTGACCCCGAACATGACCGAGGTGATTGGTGTTGACCGGAGCAATGGCTGCTCCCGCCTGAACACCCGCATCAGCGAGAACCGTTCCCCAGGGATCAATCACCAGAGCGTGTCCGTGACTCTGACGGCGACCGTGGTGGAGTCCCGTCTGCGCCGGAGCCAGCACATAGGCCGTGTTCTCAATGGCCCTGGCCTGAAGGAGAACCTGCCAATGGTCCTTTCCGGTGAAGGCTGTGAATGCCGCAGGAATCATCAACAGGTCTGCGCCGGCACCGACGAGATGGCGATACAGCTCAGGAAACCGCACGTCGTAGCAAATGGACAGCCCCACCCTGCACAGACCAGGGATATCAACCACCGGAGGTAGAGCTCTGCCAGGATTCACCGTTGCCGACTCGCGATAGGTGTTGCCGTCCGGCAGGTCGACATCGAAGAGGTGGATTTTGTCGTAGCGGCCCAAAAGAACGCCATCACGGTCCACCAGCTCAGCGCGGTTCAGGGTGCGTGATCCATCACCCACCGGCACGGGAAAGCCACCGCCAAGCAGCGCCACCTGGTATCGACGCGCCATGGTCACCAGGAAGCGACTGCTCTGCTCAGCCAGGGTCGGGGCCAGCTCCAGGCGCTGGCTGTCCTCACCCATGAAGGCGAAATTCTCAGGCAGGCCGATCAGCTCGGCACCACGGCGTGCGGCCAGATCGATCTGCTCTTCAGCAGCATTGAAGTTGACCTCCGGATCCTGACCACTCGTCAGCTGGACGGCAGCCGCCAGGAAGTCGCTCATATCAACCGATCAGATCGACAAACTTTAGTGAGGGTCAGGTCGCCCGAAGCACTCCGGGCTCGACCTGTGTCGGAACGACACTGAGCTGGTCGAGACCAGCACAGCAGCGGAAGTCCTTGTCGTGGTCGCCCAGGCGAATCAACCTCTGACCATGGGTCGCTGTACGGAGGCACGCCTCTGGTTCGGATTGCCACAGACGCCAGAGGGAGACCGCTGCCGTGAGTTCGTCATTGGCGGCACTGCTCCCGGTGGGATCCAGCTCCAGCAAGCGATGGCCCAAGGCGCCAGCGGCCAGGGAGTCTTCCAGGGAATAGGCCCCCTCCCAACCGCTGCCGACAATCGCCACGTGGTTGGGTTGTTTCGCCAGCAAACGCTGGGCCACGGCATCGCGGTTCGGTAACGCCGCCGTCAACAGCAGGGGAACCTCGCGGACACGATCGAGAGCGCGGGTGCCATTGGTGGTGCTCATGAACAGACGCTTGCCAGCCACCCGCTCCGGCGTCACGGCAACGGGTGAATTACCCAGGTCAAATCCCTCGAGCATCTGCCCACCGCGCTCACCGAGCAGCAAACGCCCATCCGCGGGCCACGCCGTTGCCGCCGCCCGCAGATCGTCGAGGCTGGCGAAGGCCTGCACCGCCTCGGCTCCGTTGTGCAACGCCCAGGCAATCGTGGTGGTGGCCCGCAGCACATCAATCACCACCGCCGCATCGGAGTGAAGGTCCTGCGGCATCTCTGCCGGCACATGGAAGTAAGAGATCTGCATGGCCACGCTGAACACCGGCGTGCGACACAGTACCGAGATCGCCTCCGCCGAGATCGTCTTTCCATGGCCCTGTTCCAATCCGGTCCGGCCACCCGAGATCTGCGGGGCTTTCTCAAGCTGCTCGAGGACCGAGGCCAGCTGCGTCGAATTACTGCACCGGTGGACCCTGACCTCGAGCTGGCGGCCATTGCCGACCGGGTGCTGAGTCAGGGGGGGCCCGCCCTGCTGTTCGAGAACGTGATCGGCTCCTCGATGCCGGTGGCCGTCAACACCCTTGGCACCGTGGAACGGGTGGTGTGGAGCATGGGCCTCGAACGGGCCGAGCAGCTGGAGGAGCTGGGGTCACGCCTGGCCCTGTTGCAGCAACCCCGACCGCCCAAGGGGCTGCAGGAAACCATACAGTTCGCCCGGGTCTTCTGGGACCTGGTCAAGGCCAAGCCCGACCGCGACCTCACCCCCCCCTGCCGGCAGCAGGTGTTCCGCGGCGATGAAGTCGATCTCAACAACATCCCCCTGATCCGGCCTTGGCCTGGTGATGCCGGGGGCGTGATCACCCTTGGGCTGGTGATCACCAAAGACCCAGAAACCGGTGTCCCCAACGTGGGCGTCTACCGGCTTCAGAAGCACTCGGTGAACACGATGACAGTTCACTGGTTGAGCGTGCGCGGCGGCGCCCGCCACCTGCGCAAGGCTGCCACCATGGGCAAGAAGCTGGAGGTCGCTGTGGCCATCGGCGTGCACCCGCTGCTGGTGATGGCCGCCGCCACACCGATCCCGGTGCAGCTGAGCGAGTGGCTGTTCGCAGGCATCTATGCCGGAGAGGGGGTTCGTCTGGCCCCCTGCAAAACCATCGACCTGCAGGTGCCCAGCCACAGCGAAGTGGTGCTGGAGGGAACGATCACCCCAGGGGACGTGCTGCCGGATGGGCCCTTCGGGGATCACATGGGGTTCTACGGCGGTGTGGAGGACTCACCTCTGGTGCGCTTCCACTGCATGACCCAACGGCGAGACCCGGTGTTTCTCACCACTTTCAGCGGCCGTCCCCCCAAGGAGGAAGCGATGCTGGCCATCGCGCTTAACCGGATCTACACACCGATCCTGCGGCAGCAGATTCCAGAGATCAACGACTTCTTCCTGCCGATGGAAGCGCTCAGCTACAAGCTGGCGGTGATCTCGATCGACAAGGCCTATCCGGGGCAGGCCAAGCGTGCTGCCATGGCCTTCTGGAGTGCCCTACCGCAATTCACATACACCAAGTTTGTTGTGGTAGTGGACAGTCACATCAACGTGCGCGACCCGCGTCAGGTGGTCTGGGCCATCGCGGCCCAGGTGGATCCCCAGCGTGACCTGTTCACCCTGGAAAACACCCCCTTCGACACCCTGGACTTCGCCAGCGAGCAATTGGGCCTCGGGGGACGACTGGCCATTGATGCCACCACCAAGGTGGGACCTGAGAAAAATCATGACTGGGGTGAACCCCTGAGTCGGCCGGCGGATCTGGAACAACGGGTCAACGACCGCTGGGCCGAGCTGGGTCTGGAAGATCTCGGCACCGACGACCCTGACCCCAGCCTGTTCGGCTATGCCCTCGATCGCCTGATTCAGGGCCTGAAGACCGGCCAATAGGATCAGCCCAACGACGTTGCAACCTTGAGCGGCACAGGCCAACCCGACGACCCTCGTGAGCTCAAGGCCGGAGGAAGCCTCCAGGGACGGGTGAAGGTTCCAGGCGATAAATCGATCTCGCACCGATCGCTGCTGTTTGGCGCCATCGCAGAGGGCACCACAACCATTGATGGTTTGCTCCCGGCCGAAGACCCCCTGAGCACGGCCGCCTGCCTGCGGGCGATGGGCGTCAGCATTAGCCCGATCACCGACGGCGGCATCGTCACCGTTGAAGGGGTTGGCCTGGACGGATTGCAGGAGCCAGCAGAAGTGCTCGACTGCGGCAACTCTGGCACCACGATGCGATTGATGCTGGGCCTGCTGGCGGGCCGCAACGGTCGCCATTTTGTGCTGGATGGCGATGCCTCCCTGCGCCGCCGCCCGATGCGTCGGGTGGGGCAACCGTTGGCCTCGATGGGTGCGGATGTGCGTGGCCGTGATGGGGGCAACCTGGCACCGCTGGCCGTGCAGGGGCGACGGCTCAAAGGAACGGTGATCGGCACGCCCGTGGCCAGTGCTCAGGTGAAATCAGCCCTGCTCCTGGCTGCGCTCACGGCCGAGAGCCCGACCACGGTGATCGAACCGGCCCAGTCCCGTGATCACAGCGAGCGGATGCTGAAGGCCTTCGGTGCCGATCTCACGGTGGGCGGCGAAATGGGACGACACATCAGCGTGCGTCCCGGCGCCACCCTGCATGGCCAAAACGTTGTGGTCCCTGGCGACATCAGCTCAGCGGCCTTCTGGCTTGTGGCAGGAGCCTTGATCCCAGACGCCGATCTCACCATCGAAAACGTGGGGCTGAACCCAACACGCACCGGGATACTGGAGGTGTTGGAGCAGATGGGTGCGCGGATCGACGTGCTCAACCCCCGCGATGTGGCGGGCGAACCGGTGGGCGATCTGCGGGTGACCCACGGCCCCTTGAAACCCTTCAACTTTGGCGAGGACATAATGCCCCGCCTCGTGGATGAGGTGCCGATCCTCAGTGTCGCCGCCTGTTTCTGCGAGGGCGAAAGCAGAATCACTGGAGCGTCTGAACTGCGGGTGAAGGAAACCGATCGGCTGGCGGTGATGGCCCGGCAGCTCAAGGCCATGGGAGCCGATATTGATGAACACGACGACGGCATGACCATCCGGGGCGGTCTACCGCTCAAGGGAGCCGTGCTGGACAGCGAAACCGATCACCGGGTGGCAATGAGTCTCGGCGTGGCAGCCATGCTCGCTGACGGCAACTCCAGCCTGGCGAGAAGCGAAGCCGCGGCCGTGTCGTATCCCTCGTTCTGGGACGAACTTGAAAGGCTCCGCTGCTGAGCTCGGTGGGCTCCGCGTTTACCCGACGGCGGATGGCAGCTTCAGCCTGCACAGCGATCACTTCGGGGAGGCCTTTCACAACTCGGCGGGGGCCCTGAATGAGGCCCGGGCCAAGTTCGTCCAACCCGCGGAGCTGCAGCGCTTCAGCAGCGGCTCTGGCTTGAGGATCCTGGATGTGTGCCTGGGGCTCGGCTACAACACAGCCGCTGTGCTTGAGGCCTTGCCGACGGCTGGGCCGGTCGTGCAGTGGTGGGGGCTTGAGCTGGACCGCCGCCCCCTGGAACAAGCCTTGAAGCAGGCAAGTTTCCAATCCCTCTGGTCACCCCCTGTGCTGGCGAGACTTGAAGCCATTCGCGACCACGGCGGCTGGGATGAGCCCAACAGCCGAGGGATCCAGCTCTGGGGGGACGCCCGTCCGATGCTCCGGGAGATTCCTAAGCATGTTCACTTCGATCTGATCCTTCTGGATGCCTTCTCTCCCCAGCGCTGCCCGGAACTGTGGAGCGAGGAATTCCTGGGAGCCCTGGCGCATCGCTTGGCGCCGCAGGGGCGGCTGCTGACCTACAGCCGTTCCGCTGCGGTACGGACCAGCCTGAAGCGGGCGGGCTTGAGCCTGTATTCCCTGCTTCCGGCCCCGGGCGAACGGGTGGGGTGGAGCAGCGGCACCATGGCCACGCCTGCAGACGCGGCCTGTCCTCCGGACGGCCCTGGTTGGCGCCCCCTCTCGGCGATGGAGTGGGAACACCTGCAGACCAGGGCGGCCGTGCCGTTTCGCGATCCCCAGGGCAACGCCACGGCTGAGGTCATCCTTGAGTGCCGCCGCCTTGAACAAGAGCATTGCGGCTACGAAGCCACGAATGCCTGGCAAAGGCGCTGGCGCAGGGACAGTCCGTCCTGAGCCCGGTAGATTCCGCCCGTCTTCCCCCCGCTCCGCATGCTCGCCGTAGCCGTTCTGGCCGCTGGAAAAGGCACCCGCATGAAGAGCGCGCTCCCGAAAGTGCTCCAACCGCTGGCGGGAGCCACCCTGGTGGAGCGGGTGCTCGCCAGTGCTGGCAACCTGCAACCGGAACGGCGACTGCTGATCGTGGGGCATCAGGCCGAACGGGTGGAGCAACAGCTTGCTCCTCTCGGAGGTCTGGAATTCGTTCTGCAGCAGCCCCAGAACGGCACAGGCCATGCGGTTCAACAGCTGATCCCAGCGCTGGAGGGCTTTGAAGGAGAACTGCTCGTACTCAACGGCGATGTTCCGTTGCTGAGGAGCGAAACGGTCGAAGCGCTTGTGAAGCAGCATCGCGCCAGCGCTGCCGATGTCACCCTGCTGACGGCACGGCTCGCGGATCCCACCGGTTACGGGCGTGTGTTCGCCGATGCCGACGGCCAGGTCAGCAGCATCATTGAGCATCGCGATTGCACGGACGATCAACGCAGCAACAACCTCACCAACGCCGGCATCTACTGCTTCAACTGGAATGCCCTGGCCAACGTTCTGCCGAAGCTCAGCACTGACAACGATCAGGGGGAGCTCTATCTCACCGACACGGTGGCGATGCTGCCGAAGGCCATGCACCTGGAGGTGGCAGATGTCGATGAGGTGAACGGCATCAACAACCGGCGGCAATTGGCCCAATGCGAAGCCCTGCTGCAGCAACGGTTGCGCCACCACTGGATGGATGAAGGGGTCACCTTCATTGATCCCGAAAGCTGCACCCTCAGCGAAGGCTGCAGCTTCGGCAGCGATGTGGTGATCGAACCGCAAACCCACTTCCGTGGCCGCTGCGTGATTGGCGACAACTGCCGGATCGGCCCCGGAAGCCTTGTGGAAAATGCATCTTTGGGAGCCAACGTCAGCGTGGTGCACTCGGTGGTGCGGGAGGCCAACGTCGGCAACGATGTTGCGATCGGCCCCTTTGCTCACCTCCGGCCGGCCGCCGATGTCGGCGATGGCTGCCGCATCGGCAACTTTGTGGAGGTGAAGAAAAGCCAGCTGGGTGCCGGTACCAAGGTGAACCACCTCAGCTACATCGGCGACGCCCAGCTCGGGGAGAAGGTCAACGTGGGGGCAGGCACGATCACAGCGAACTACGACGGGGTGAACAAGCACCGCACCGTGATCGGCAGCAACAGCAAAACGGGTGCCAACTCCGTGCTGGTGGCCCCCATCAATGTCGGGGAACAAGCCACCATCGGCGCCGGATCAACGATCACCAAGGATGTGGCGGATGGCGCCCTGGCGATTGGACGTGCCCGCCAGATGACCAAGGAGGGTTGGGCCGAACGAAAGGCTTAATCCAGCCGGTTCAGAACCGTGGCAACAGTGGAATCAACCGCTCCAGGGCAACGCCGCGACTGGCCTTGAGTAGCACAACATCTCCGGAGTCGAGCCAAGCTGAAAGGGGCGCTGCGGCGTCTTCCGGCTTCGCCACCAGCTCCAGGTTGGGCAGGGATGCCGCAACATCAGCCATCACCTTCCCCTCGGCACCGGCATCCACCAGCACGAGGCCATCCAACCCGAGCTGCACGGCGCGGTCGGCCACCAAGCGATGCAGCTCAAGGCTGCGTTCGCCCAGTTCCAGCATGGTGCCCAGCACAGCAAAACGACGCCCCGGTTGCGCAGCCAACAGCTCCAGGGCCGCCAACACCGCCTCGGGCGACGCGTTGTAGGTCTCATCGAGGAGCGTCAAGCCACCCTGCTGCAGGCGGCGGTTGCGTCCACCCGGAACCATCACCTGCATCCCTTGCAACGCCTTGCGAGACACGCCCAATTGATCAGCCACAGCCACCGCCAACAGCAGATTGCGAGCGTTGTGGCGCCCCTCCAGTTGAAGCGGGAGACGATCCGCATCGATCAGCAACTGGTCACCTTCAATGGCTCCGATCAGATCAGCGCTCTTCAAATCGGATTCAGCCTCGGGATCGTCACTCAGGCGCACCCGCACCACGCGGCCGGACCAGACCGCCGCCAGGGCCGACTCCAGCAGTGGGTCACCGGCGGGGATCACCACGGTCCCCTGCGGATGCAACCCAGATGTGATTTCACATTTGGCCGCCGCAATCGCTTCACAGCTGCCCAAACGCCCGATGTGGGCCGTTCCGATGTTGGTGATCACCGCAAGGTCCGGCTCGGTGCAGCGGGAGAGACGCTCGATCTCCCCAGGCCCGCGCATGCCCATCTCAATCACCAAAGCCGCATCGGCCGCCGTGGCGCCCAGAACGGTGAGCGGGACCCCAACATCGTTGTTGTTGTTGCCCTCACTGGCGACGATGGAGCCCAGGGGTGCCAATGCCGCTCGCATCAACTCCCGGGTTGTGGTTTTGCCCGCTGACCCCGTCACCGCCACCAAGGGCTGAGCCAAGGCACGGCGATGCAGCAAGCCCAGCTGTTGATAGGCCAACAGGGTGTCATCCACCCGCCAATGCAGCAGCTCCGGAGGCAGCGGTTCAGCCCAACTGCGGCTCACCACAGCAGCCTGGACCTGGCGTACCGGCAGTTGATCGAGAAAGTGATGGCCATCGAACCGCTCACCCACCAGGGGGACAAACAAATCACCCGCCTGGAGCTGACGGCTGTCGGTGCACACCCGTCCCACCACGGCATCGGGTTCCAACGTGTGGCCCCGGGGTGCACCCCAGGCATCGGTCAGCTGGCGCAGCGTCAGGGTCATCCCATCAACCCGAGATCAAACAGGATCATGCCGCCTCCCACCCGAGCCGACCGCCCCAGCAACGCACCCTGTTCATTCACCAACTGAAGACTGGCGTAATCCAGATCGAGGGCCGATTGCAGCCAGCTGGAGGCGAGGGTCTGACGCTGGTCAATCGGCATCTGCGCCCAAACGTCAACAGACAACTCCAACAGCAAGCAGTCCTGCTCTGGAACGGGCTTGGCTGAACGGAGCAGTCCATCCGGAACAGCCGTGTCCTGAAACAACTCGAAAAGAGGATCGAAACTGAGTTGGGGTTGGAGAGGCTGCTCCGGCTCCGATGGCTCCAAGGCCGGCTCAACATCCACGGCTTCGGGCATGGGTGCTGGCTCCTCCTCCATGGGCCTTGGTGCTGGGATCAGCTCCGGGGCGGGAAGCTCAAGGGAGGACGTCCGCTGCAGCTCGATCGGCTCCGGACGCGGATCAAGGCGGGCATGGTCCTGCCAGAAGCGGAGCCCGGCCAGCGGCAGCAGGAGCAGCATCACCAGCAGCAGCGGCCAGAAGCTGGAGGCCAGATCCCGCGGCCAGAAGCCTGGAACCGACAGCTCGCCCTCCCGATTACGGCGCCAGAGTTCTTGCCCCCTGAGCCGAACATCGGCGGCCATGGACCGTAGGTTGCGGCCGAATTCCTGCCAGGGGCTGACATAGGGAGCCGGAAGATTGGCCGATATCTCCACGATCTGAGACTCAAATTGAACCTCAGTGGGGGAGTCAGGTCGGGCAGGCTCTCTCAAGCTCAACTGGATCGGCGACCAAAGAGACGGTTGAGGGGATTCCTTCCGGCGGACGTCACCTCAGAAGCAACCGTGGCTTCTTCAGTCTGCTCGTCCGAACGGGAGGGATCAGCAGCCTGACCCTGGGAAAACTGTTCCACCATGGCAGCATCCGGCGTGGGTTCCTTGATGCCGCAAACGTCCTTGTACATCAGGTCGTAATCGACCGCGGAACGATCCCAGCTGTAGTCCTGGTTCATGCCACGTTTCTGCAGCTCGACCCAGCTGTCGCGGTGACGGAAGGCCTCCCAGGCCCGCACCAGGGCTGTGTAGAAGTCGACCGGCTCAAAGCGATCGAAGCAGAATCCCGTCCCGCTTTCGGCAGCGGGGATGTGGGGCGGAACCGTGTCGACCAGACCACCAACCTTGCGAACCACGGGCACTGAGCCGTAGCGCATGGCGTAGAGCTGGCTGATGCCACAGGGCTCAAAGCGACTTGGCATCAGGAAGGCATCGCTGCCGCCGTAAATCAATCGCGACAGATCATCGTCATAGGTGAGGAAGACCGCGCACTTGCCAGGGTGACGGGATGCGAGTTGCCAGAGTCCGGATTCCAACCCGCGGTCCCCGGTTCCCAGCACAACGATCTGGGTGTCGGTGTAGGCCAACAGGCGATCAGCAACCTGCAGCAGCAGATCGACTCCCTTTTGGTCGACAAGACGACTGACCATGCCGAGAACGAAGGCGTCCTCCCGCACCTCCAACCCCATCCGCTCCTGGAGCACCTTCTTGCATACCGCCTTGCCGGAGAGATCGTCGGCGCTGAAGTTCGCCGGCAGGGACCGATCGGTGGCTGGATCCCAGGCATCCAGATCGATGCCGTTGAGGATGCCGCGAAGCTTGCCCGAGATGAAGTTGAGCAGACCCTCCAGCTTTTCGCCGTATTCCGCCGTGCGGATCTCCTGGGCGTAGGTGGGCGACACCGCATTGACGCGGTCGGCGTAGAGCAGTGCGGCGGCCATGGTGTGATCCCCCTGCATGTACCAAGGGCACCAGGTCATCCGGTCGAGTTTCCAGCGCCAGGGGCCCTGGTACTTGAGGTTGTGGATGGTGAACACTGTGCTGATGTCAGGGTCCTGGTGCATCCACACAGGGATCATCCCTGTATGCCAGTCGTGGCAGTGCAGCACCTGGGGTTTCCAGACGTTCCAGGAGAATTCAGCAGCAGCACTGGCGAAGAAGGTGAAGCGCCAGTCCTCATCTTCACCGCCGTATATGCGCTCCGGGTCGAACACCGGATGACCCACCAGGTAAATCGTCATCCCATTGGTGGGATGCTTCGTTTCATAGACCGCGAACTCGGTGCCCATCGTCTGGGCCCGCCAGATTGGGTCCGCCGGCACGTTGAGGCGGCTCCAGAGCTTGGCGTAGCCCGGCATGATCAGGCGCACATCGTGGCCGAGTTTGGCCAATGCCGGCGGCAAAGAGCCAACAACGTCGCCCATTCCTCCAACCTTGATCATCGGGGCGCATTCCGCTGCAGCGAAGAGGATGCGCATGTCTCAGATCGGCGTTGGCGCGGCGACTTTAAGGGGAATTTAGGAATCTGTTCGGTCAGGGAAGAACGGTCACCTGAGTTCCAAGCGACACCTGGCGATACAGAGCACCCACATCCTCGTTGTAGAGCCGCACACAGCCATGGGAGACAGCCCGTCCCACCGTCCAGCGGTGGGGGGTGCCATGGAACCCCGTGGTGGTGCATCCCTTGATCGTGATCCAGGCATCGCCGTCATGGGCATCGCGTCCGAGGCAGTCGCGTTGGAAGGCGATCCAGTGGCTGCCCAGAGGGTTGTCGGGCCCCTGCTCCTCCACCCGTTCGCCACTCACCGGATGCACCCACACCGGATTGGGAATTTTCTGCAGCACTTCAAACCGTCCAGTGGGAGTTTCCCAGCCCGGCATACCGATGGCCACCGGGAAGGCGTTGTTCAGATTTCCCTTCTCGAGCAGAAACACGCGTCGACGACCGCGCAGCATCACCACATGGCGGCTGTTCTGTCCGCGCAGATCCTTTGGCAGTGAGGCGAGACCAGCCGGGACGGAATCCGCTGCCGCCGCCTGAAGCAGGGCAAGCGGTTCCGGCGGAGGAAGAGGCAACATGCCCGTCAGGGTAACCAGCCCGTGTCGGAAAAATCAGGGGAACGCTTCTCAAGAAAGGCATTGCGGCCTTCCAAGGCTTCCTCGGTTCGGTAGAAGAGATGGGTGGCATTGCCGGCCAACTCCTGCAGCCCGGCGAGGCCATCGGTTTCGGCATTGAAGGCAGCCTTGAGGCAACGAATGGCCGTGGGGCTGTGCTGCAGCACGTCCCGGGCCCAACGCACCCCCTCCGCCTCCAGCTGCTCCAACGGCACCACGGCATTAACGAGCCCCATCTCCAGGGCCTCCTTGGCGCCGTAGCGGCGGCAGAGAAACCAGATTTCACGGGCCTTGCGCTGGCCAACCACCCGCGCCAGGTAGCCCGCCCCAAAGCCACCGTCAAAACTTCCGACCTTGGGACCGGTCTGGCCGAACACAGCGTTGTCGGCGGCAAGGCTGAGGTCGCAAAGCAAATGCAGCACCTGGCCGCCACCCATGGCGTAGCCGGCCACCAGGGCAATCACCACCTTGGGCAAGCTGCGGATGATGCGCTGCAGATCCAGCACATTCAGGCGCGGCAGGCCGTCCTCGCCGACATAGCCGCCATCGCCGCGAACGCTCTGGTCGCCACCAGAACAGAAGGCATAGCCACCATCGGGGGCTGGGCCAACGCCGGTGAACAGCACCACACCGATGTCACGGTCATCCCGGATGCGCGTGAAGGCATCACATAGCTCCATCACCGTTTGCGGGCGGAAGGCGTTGCGCTTGGCGGGGCGGTTGATGGCCACACGCGCCAGGCCGTCTGCGCAACGGTCCACCAGGATGTCCTGATAGGTGCCCCACGGTGTCCATTGCGCGGTTGGCGCACCGGGGAGCACCTGACGCATGTCACTCATCGGGTTCAGGGCTCAGTGCGCTCATTCTGAGCAGCGGCGCGCAACTGCAGACGCAGGGCGGCATCATGACCACGGTCGCTGCACAACCGCAACAACACAGGCCGTTGCTGCGATAAGCCCCAGGCCAAGGTCTCCTGCAGATCATCCAGACAGGCCACCTGGCGACCAGGAACACCATGGGCCGCCGCCAGGGCCAGGGGATCCACCTGCTGGGGCATGGCGAACAGGCGTTCGAAGCCCGGTGTGTCGATCGGCAACTGCTGAAAAATCCCGCCGCCACCGTTGTCGATCAGCACCACAAGCAGTGGTGGAGCTGCAGCAGCGGACGACGCGTGCAGCCAACCGTTGCTGTCATGCAGCAAGGCCAGATCACCGGTCACCAGAGCCAACGGACCGAGATTTGCCGCCAGGCCCATGGCGAGCGACAAGGTACCGTCAATGCCCGAGGCGCCACGGAAGCTGAAGCAGCGGTGGCTGCCGCTTGCAGGACCGCCCCAGGTCAACCAATCGCGCACCGGAGAACTGGCGGCGAGCATCACCGGCAACCGCTCCGGCAGGAGCTGGGGAAGCCAGTAGGCCAGAGCGGGCTCGTTGACGGCGCCGCTCAAGGGCAGCTGGGCCTCGATCCACGGCGAGAGGTCGTCGGTGCCGACCGATGGCTTGCTCGCCAGATCACCAAGGGGCTGTTGGGCGATCCAGGCAGCCATCCCCCCCGACCACTGGCTGGCCTGCTGCAGGGGATCCAGAGGCCTCGACTCCCCCTCCGTAATCAACACTTGGGGGCCCTGGTGCCGCTGAAGCCAGGCCTCCAGCCGCCGGCTGGCGGGCATCGGGCCAAGCCGCAACACCTGAACATCCTGAGAAAGGTTCAGCCCATCCAGTTGCAGCTCCCAGTGCTCGATCCGATTGGGGCAATCGGCGGCAACGGCGGCGAGGGGATCGGCCAGCACAGGCCAACCGCTGAGGTTCAACCAACGGTGCAACGCTTGTTGATAGGCCGCCAAAGCGGGCGAAAGTCCGCGCCAGGGGCCGGCAATCACCACCCCCGGGCGCCCAGCATTGAGATGAGGGGCAGGCCCAATCTCGGGAGGAGGCTCAACGCAAGCCGTGGGTGGGCATGCTCCCGAGACGAGCTGGTGTTGCTGCTCGAGACTGGGGTGCAGTGGCTCATCGAAGGGAAGGTTGAGCTGCACCGGTCCCGGCGGCCCGCTGCCTGCACCCTGGGCTTGCTGCCAGGCCTGAACCGCCAGGGCGTTGAGGGCGTCGTTGGCTTGGGTGTGGACGCCGTCTGCCGCTCCACTGCAGAACCAGCGGCAGGCCGCGAGCAGGAAGGATTCCTGATTGACGGTCTGGTTGGCGCCGCAGTTTTTGAGCCGGGCGGGGCGATCCGCCGTGAGCAGCAGCAAGGGCTGACAGGAGCGGTCCGCCTCCACCGCCGCGGGCAGCAAGTTGGCCACCGCTGTGCCGGAGGTGGTGACCACCGCCACAGCACGACCATGGGCAGTGGCCATGCCGAGGGCCAGAAACGCGGCGGACCGCTCGTCAATGGCCGTGACCACCTGCAGCTTCGCCTGGGAGGTCAGCACTCCCGCCGCTGTTGCCAGGGGACCGGACCGGCTGCCAGGGCAAAGCACCAGCTGCTTCAGCCCCTGGAGGCACAGTGCCTCAAGCAGGGTGAGGGCAGCCTGCACATTGATGCGAGCGATGGTCAGGGCAGCAGGCCAGGCTGGTGTGATCTTCGGTCAACGATGACCCAACCCACGACACCCGCTCCAGGAGAAGACAACAAGGGCTTCTGGCGCAATCTGATTCTCTGGGCCCTGCTCGCGCTGCTGTTGCGCTGGATGGTGGTGGAACCGCGCTGGATTCCCTCCGGCTCGATGTTGCCCACCCTGCAGCTGCAGGACCGCATCCTGGTGGAGAAGGTGAGGCCCCGCCTGGCCCGCAGCCGCCACAGCCATCTGCACCGGGGCGATGTGGTGGTGTTCGCTCCGCCCGAGCAACTCGTGGCCGCTGGCTATGACGGATCCGCTGCGCTGATCAAACGGGTGGTGGGGCTGCCTGGCGATCAGCTGGACGTGCACGACGGCAAATTGTTCCGTAACGGCGAACCGGCTGCAGAACCCTGGTTGGCGGAACCGATCAACTACGCCATGGCCCCGATCACCGTGCCAGCCGATCAGCTGTGGGTGATGGGGGACAACCGCAATGCCAGCCTTGATTCCCACCTCTGGGGATCACTGCCTGAAACCAATGTTCTGGGCACGGCGGTGTGGCGGTATTGGCCGCTGCAGAGGTTCGGACCATTACGGATCACCGACAACGGGGATGGCGGTTGATGCCAAGGGCTTGCGTTAAAGTCAAATGCGTGATGTACATCACAATCAGATGTTTAACCCTGAGTTTTTGACAGCTGACAGCAGTGATGCTCATGCGGGAAATAGCCTGATCCAATACCTGCAGGAGCAGTCGCCGGACACCCTGCAGCGGGTCGCGAAATCAGCCAGTAACGATATTCAGGACATTATTCGCCACAATGTTCAGGGATTGTTGGGAATGCTCCCTGGCGAGCACTTTGAAGTGAAGGTGACAGCGAATCGCGACAACCTCGCCAACATGCTGGCCTCAGCGATGATGACCGGGTATTTCCTGCGCCAGATGGAACAGCGCAAGGAGCTCGAGGAAACCCTGTTCGCAGACGAACAGATGGCAATCGAGCCGGACGACGAACTCAAGCTTTGATCACGGGCTGAACGGGCACAACGCCGAGATCGAGCAAACGCTGATCAATGGATCCAAGAAACTCCCAGTTGTCTGAATTGGGAGCCCAATCCTGCTGTTGCAATGAGTCGAGCAGATGTTGCAGGGTTTCGGGCGCGAAGGTGACTGGCGCGCTGTAGTGAGCCGGAACCAGCCAGCGCAGCTCAGCCAGATTGCTCAGCTCATGCAACCAACTCAACAGAGCGTGCTGAGCTCTGGGCAAGACCAGCCGCTCGAGCACCGGGGCCACCTGCAGCCTGGGCGCTTCGCTGCCCATCAAGCCATCGGCAGCCGCCTGCCACCCCGGCATCCAGCGGAAGGGATAGAGGCCGAAGTGGGCCTTAAGGGAGCGAAGCCCGGGCTTGAAGGCATCCCGCAGCAACTCCGGCAGCGCCGGAACCTCCAGTGGTTCTGGTCTCAGATAAGAGGCAAACAGCACCAGCCTGGCCCAGCCACGGCGGCGGGCTGCTGCCGAATCCGTGAGCGGCTCATCTCCGCGTTCACGGGAATGGAACAACAACGGCGTTGGGTCGAGATCGAACAATGCCGGTGGTTCAGCACTGATGCCCACCAGGGCGTCTGTCACCAAAAGAGCCCCTGACGGGCGATGGAAACAGGAGACTTCCTGGAAGCGACCCACGCCAAGGTCGAGGGGTCCGAGGGACAACCACTCACAAACATCGCCATGGGGGAGGCCATCGTCGAACAAGACCTTGGTGCGGCCTGCCGGAACGCCCAGCCAGGCCAGAGGCAACTGCACCGGGAAGCTCCACTGGCCTGGACACACCCACACCTCCGCATCGGGGAAGGCGCGGGCCAAGGGGCCGAGGGGAAGCTTGTGCTCCAAACCGGAGGCGGTGGGCAGCACGATCGTGCGCACCGGACCGTGCTGTTGTTCGAGGCCGGCGATGGCTTGGAGAACCTCGCCGGTGGGCGGTAGGGGGTTCACCAACATCAAGCCACCAGGCACCTTGGCCACGGTGAGCCGCACCGGTACGGCCACGTAATACACCCCTTGCAGCTGCTCCAGGCTCCAGAGCTGGCCGGGGATCAGCTCACTGAACACCGTGCGACGACGGCCATAGGGGTAGAGCGGCAGCAGAGGCCACCATGGCCAGACCTGATCGTCTCGCGAGATACCCTCAGTTGCACTCAGATCTCCTGCCATGACTGGATTTAACTGTCTCGTGGTCTCAAGTTGTGCAACTGGGCACAACCTTGTGCGAGTGGCTTTAGGGACAAAACAGGGATAGGCTAGGCGTGCAAGCCACTCTGTCCCTGTATGACAGCAGCCACTGGGCTTCGCCGCAACAGCGCAAGGCTGAAGGGCCTAGCCAAGTATCTCCGCACCAAGCACTCTGACCGCTTCGGTCTGTCACTGCGACGCAAGACGAGGCCCAGTGGAGAGGAGTTGATCTACCTGACCTTCAACTCCAGGCCTGACGGAAGTGGTGACCAGAAGTGGCTGAAGTTGAACGCGTCATACCAAGACGGGGATGTCGTGATCTCAACTGCCGTCGACACGGCACTCGCAGAGTTCGACAACAACCTCAAAAAGAATGCGGGTGGCCCCGTGGGCAGCTCGCTGGGGGTTTACCAACGACAAGCCTTAGGACGCATCGAAAGCTCAGGGAACTCTGAGAAACACGCTTCGCGACGTGTGAAATGGCTTAAGTCCTGCGTTCAGTGGCTGTCAGAGAACAACGGAAGGGCCACAAGCAGAGACGACCTTCTGCGTTGGATCCAGAGCTGGCCGGCCGAAGCTCGAAGTCGGCGGGATGCGATCTCTGCAGCGTGTCTTTTGTTCGACATCGCTACCGATGGGAAACGACTCAATCCCGGCCGAGAAAACGGCTATCAAGAACCCGCTGCAGGACAGGGGAAGCCAGTCGACCCTGCCGAAATAGAGCGAGTCATCCTGGGCCTTTGGAAGCGTTCTGAAAACTCAGAGCTCGCTCATGCTTGCGCTTGGATCACGAGCTGGGTCGCCCTTACGGGTGCCAGAGGAGCCATGGTGATGGCCTCTGAGTTGTTGTGGAAAGAACCTGGTCAAATTGAAGTTGCTGTTGGGAGCTACGTGCGCTGTCGGGACAGCAAGCGAGGCAGAAACCGACCAGCGAACCTTTGTCCGTCCTGGAGGGGCTTGCTGGAGAGCGTCGGAATTGAACGACTGCAACGACCACCAGTAAGGCTTCGTAAAGCCGCTAGTCCTTGGGACGACAAACCCACCCTTGAACAGCAACGAAAAACTGAACAAGAACTTGGAGCCTTACATGGATGGCTCTGGCGGGAATTATCTGATGAGAAGGGCCTCAAGGCAGACCGAGAACTTATTGGACTGCGCACACTGCGACACAACGCTGCACGACGTCTCCTCGAGGTAAAGCAGTTGGACCTACTGCAAATCGCCGGACTGCTCTCTACATCAGAAGAGATGCTGAGGCGCACCTATGCCGACCATCACCGGTTCCGCTCGCACGAAATCATTCGAGAAGTCTTCGGATAAGGGTTTACATGGGTCAGGCGCCTGCCCTTGCTCAATCCAGATCGCCGGTCTGCACCTTCTGCCGAATCGCGCGCAGCAGCTCACGAATCCACTCCAAGTTGGTCGACACTCCACCGCTGTGGCGTTCGCGCCGTGCTTCGAAGAACAAACAACAGCGCAGCTCGGTGAGCGTGGAAGGTGTTCCGCGGTTCGCTAAATCGGCACAGGGCTCAAACCCGCCCATCACCTCATAGCCGTTGATGGTGTGGGCGAAACGCTCCCAACCCCAAAGCTCTGCCTCGGGATCAGGAATGCTCTCCAGCAACAACTGCTCGTTCGGGATCAAGTGCAGTGGCATGCCCAATCCAGAAGAGATGACCTGAGCTTCGGTGGTGATGGCAACAAGGTCATCCCTCAGTTGAGGGATGAAACTCTCATCAAAGTCCCCACAAATGGGGGAGGCAAACCCAAGTCACTGCAGGCACACTGAGAGGACGGACGAAGGAGCAGTGACCGACTCAGGAACCCTTAACGACAACGTCGAAGACAGCGGTGCACTCGATGCCCTGTTGGCATCAGTACGGGCCGACGAAGCTCCCGCCACAAAGAAAAAAGGACGCAAGAAGAAAGAGGCACCCGCCAAGGACTTCAAGGCAGTGCTCTGGGCATCAGCGGACAAACTCCGTGCCCAGATGGATGCCGCTGAATACAAGCATCTGGTCCTGGGTCTGATCTTCCTGAAATACATCTCCGACACCTTCGTGGAACAGCAGCAGAAGGTGCTGGCGACGGTGAGCAACCCAGAGTCCGACTACTACCTGGGCGATGACCCAGCAGATCACCAGGAAGCACTGGAAGATCGGGACTACTACACCCAGGAGAACGTGTTCTGGGTGCCTGCTGATGCTCGCTGGGAATCCCTGAGGAACCAGGCAAAGCAACCCGACATCGGGCAATTAATAGACAGGGCACTGGTTGCCATAGAAAACGAGAACCCCACGCTTCGGGGGAAGTTGGACAAGCGGTTCGGTGCTGCCCAACTGGAACCAGGGCGGATGGGTGAACTGGTGGACCTCATCTCCACCATTGGGTTTGGCGAAGGGAAGAAGTCAGGCGATGTCCTGGGTGAGGTCTACGAGTATTTCCTTGGTCAGTTCGCCAGTGCTGAAGGCAAGAAGGGCGGTCAGTTCTATACGCCTGCCCATGTGGTGAAGACCCTGGTTGCCGTGCTGGCGCCTCATAAGGGTCGGGTTTATGACCCCTGCTGTGGATCGGGCGGCATGTTCGTCCAAAGCGAGCGGTTCGTCGAAAGTCACGGCGGGCGACGTGACGACATCTCCATTTATGGGCAGGAGAGCAATCCCACGACCTGGCGGTTGGCAGCGATGAACCTGGCGATCCGTGGGTTTGCTGCTGACCTCGGTCAGGAACCTGCTGACACCTTTGCCCGTGATCAGCACCCCGACCAGAAGTTCGACTACATCCTTGCCAACCCTCCGTTCAACATTTCGGACTGGGGCGGGGAGAAATACGACAGTGATCCCCGCTGGACCTTTGGGCGTCCTCCTGCTGGGAATGCCAACTACGCCTGGTTACAGCACATGCTTTGGAAACTTCGCCCTGGCGGGGAAGCAGGTGTGGTGCTCGCCAATGGATCGATGAGTTCCAACCAAAGCGGTGAAGGGCAGATCCGTGAGGCGATGGTTCGTGGTGATGCCGTGGAGGTGATGGTGGCGTTGCCTGGGCAGTTGTTCCTCAACACTCAGATCCCTGTCTGCCTTTGGTTCCTCACCAACGACAAGACCCAACGTGGTCGAGATAGGCGAGGAGAGACCTTGTTCATCGATGCCCGTCAGATGGGTTCGATGGTCAGTCGGGTAGAGCGAGTGCTCACCGATGAGGACATCGCCAAGGTTGCTGACACGGTTCATGCCTGGCGTGCTGATGGAGATGTCGAGACCTCTTATGAAGATGTTTCTGGGTTCTGCTACTCCGCCAAGTTCGACGAGATCGAGAAGAACAGTTTTGTGTTGACTCCTGGTCGTTATGTAGGAGCAGCAGATCTAGAAGAGGACGATGAACCCTTTGATCAGAAGATGAAGCGTTTGACTGCTCTGCTCAAGCAGCAGCAGGAAGAAGGGGCGAGGTTAGACCTACAAATCATGAAAAATTTGGAGGCAATTCTAAATAATGGATAGTCAATGGAGGGCGGTCAAAGTCAGCGATGTAGCTAAATTGATTTATAGATATCCATCGTTTTATGGATTCAATAGACCGCCCAGTGGTATACCTGTCATCAGAGGTGAGCATCTTATCGAAAACGGTGAAATTTGCTCTGACCCAAAGGAATACTGGTTTGTTAGTAAAGAGGATTCGGATAATTTCCCAAAAACGATTCTAGAGAAACATGACATCGTAATGGCGGTTCGTGGCACGGTAGGCAAGTTTTCCAGGGTGAGAAAGTCGCATGCGGGATATCAGATTTCACCCAATACCATCCGAATATCTCCCGATCCTGAGAAAATAGATCCTTCGTATATGTTCTTTGCCTTGCAGCACAGGCATGTTTCAAGTTTTCTGCTTGGGTCTGTTGCTACATCTGCGGTCCCAGGGATTCGCGCTAAAGATATTAACGAAGCGCCTTTGCTTCTTCCGTCAATGAAGGAGCAAGTATTAATAGCCGATTTTCTCTCCCTCATATATGACAAAATTAAACTTCTCAAAGAGGCAAATGAAGCGCTTGACGCTGTAGCGAAAGTTCTTTTCAAGTCCTGGTTTATGGACTTTGACCCTGTAAGGGCAAAGGTAGAAGGGCGACCGACTGGATTGCCTGATGAGATCAATGAGTTGTTCCCCGATTCATTTGAGGAGTCGGAACTGGGAGAGATTCCGAATGGGTGGAGCGTTGCATCAATAAAAGATCAGTCCTCTTATCTCTCCAGGGGAATCTCACCCAAATACTGTGAGAGCGATGAGGGTGTAGTGGTCCTGAATCAGAAATGCATTAGAGGTGGTGCTATCGATTTCTCTAAGTCACGAAGGCACGATCCTGCCAAAAAGAAAATAGCAGGAAGGGAAATTTCAAGGTTTGACTGCCTAGTTAATTCAACAGGAGTTGGGACCCTTGGTCGAGTAGCAATTGTCCCAGAGTTGACATTCGGTGATGTCATTGTTGATTCACATGTCACGGTTGTGAGGGGGAGAAGTGAGCATTCAACCTTCTACTTGACCAATACTCTTTTAAACCGCCAACTAGAAATAGAGGCGCTGGGAGAAGGTTCTACTGGTCAAACTGAATTGTCCAGGGCGGTTCTTGGCGAAATGGCAATAGTTGTGCCTCCAGAAGGCCTTTTAAATGCCTTCTACTCCTCGACTGTTTGCCTCTTTGAGAAAAGATGGTTAAACGAAGCGACATCAGTGACTCTTTCTTCGCTTAGGGATGCCCTCTTGCCCCGCCTCATCTCAGGTGAACTAAGAGTTCCAGATGCCGAGAAGATGCTGGAGGAGGTCGGTATCTGATGGCATTCATCTCAGAAGACGATCTGGAGCAGATGTCCCTGGAGTGGTTCCAGGAGATCGGATACACCTTTATCCATGGACCACTGCTTGCTCCTGACGGAGAGACCCCAGAGCGGGATGACTTCCGCCAGGTGGTGCTTACTGGTCGACTTCGTTCGGCACTGACGAAACTCAACCCAGGAGTGCCAGCAGCAACCATAGAGTCGGCAGTGCTCCAACTGGCGAACCCCAATACTCCTGGTCTGCTGCCATCCAATCGTCAGTTCCATCGCTGGATGACGACGGGTCTGCCCATCACCTACATGGATGGAAACCAAGAGATCGGCATCCGCCTCAAGGTGATTGGGTTTGACGACCCCAAATCCAACGACTGGTTGGTGGTCAACCAATTGGCGATCCAGGGTCTGAAACACAACCGACGCCCTGACGTTGTCGTCTACCTGAACGGTCTCCCCGTAGCAGTCCTGGAACTTAAAAACCCTGCCGACGAGAAGGCAGACATCTGGGCAGCGTTCAACCAACTCCAGACCTACAAGGACAACATCCCAGACCTGTTCACCTCCAACGTGCTGATGGTGATCAGTGATGGCACCTATGCCCGTGCGGGATCGCTATCCGCCTCAAAGGAACGCTTCCAGCAGTGGCGGGTGATCGACGCCGAGCAGGACCTGGATCCACTTGGCAAGTTCCGTGAACTGGAGACCTTGATCCGTGGTCTCTTCGATCAGAAGCGCCTGCTCGACTTCATCCGCTACTTCTGCCTGTTTGAGGACGACGGCAAGATCATCAAGAAGATCGCTGCCTACCACCAGTTCCATGCCGTTCGGGCAGCAGTGGAGCGGGTGGCAGAAGCAAGCAAACCAGGCGGCGACCGAAAGGGTGGAGTGGTCTGGCACACCCAGGGCGCTGGCAAAAGCATTGAGATGGCGTGTCTGGCGGGCAAGTTGCTCACCGACCAACGCCTTCAGAATCCAACCCTGGTGATGGTCACTGACCGTCAAGACCTCGATGGGCAGTTGTTTGGGGTCTTCGCTGGAGCAGGGGATCTCCTTGGCGAGAACCCTCAGCAGGCAGACAGCAGGCAAGAACTACGGGATCTACTCGCCAACCGACCCAGTGGCGGAATCATCTTCACCACGATCCAGAAGTTCGGCACCGAAGAGGGTGAGGACAAGTTCCCAACCTTGAGTGACCGCCACAACATCGTGGTCATCTGTGACGAGGCACACAGGACCCAATACGGATTCAAGGGGCGCCTCGACAGCAAAACAGGCGAGATCAAATACGGACTGGCAAAGGCACTACGGGATGCTCTGCCCGAGGCAACCTTCCTTGCCTTCACGGGAACACCCATCTCTCAAGACGACCGTGACACCCAGGCAGTCTTTGGGCATTACGTCTCCGTCTACGACATCCAGCAGGCAGTCGAAGACGGTGCCACGGTGCCGATCTACTACGAGTCCCGACTGGCGAAGTTGGGATTGAAGGAGAGCGTCCTCTCTGGCGTCGACGACCAAGTGGATGAACTCTTTAGCGATGAGGACGACATCCCTGCTGCTGAGCGAGCAAAGAGTCGTTGGGCAGCGTTGGAGGCGCTGGTGGGTGCTGAACCTCGCCTGAAGCAGGTGGCAGCAGATCTGGTCTCTCATTACGAGCAGAGATCCAAGACCCAACCAGGCAAGGCAATGGTTGTGGCGATGAGTCGGGACATCTGTGCCCGTCTCTATGACGCCATCGTTGCTCTACGCCCTGATTGGCACGACACCGATACGAGCAAAGGTGCCATCAAGGTCGTGATGACGGCATCGGCATCAGACGAGCAGCACCTCCAACCTCACCACACCAGTAAGCAGCAAAAGAAAGATCTGGAGAAGCGGTTCAAGGACCCTGCCGATCCCTTGAAGATCGTGATCGTCAGGGACATGTGGTTAACGGGATTCGATGCCCCGTGTATGGCGACCATGTATGTCGACAAACCGATGAAAGGGGCGAACCTTGCTCAGGCAATCGCCCGTGTGAACAGGGTTTTCAAGGACAAACCAGGCGGTCTGATCGTCGATTACATCGGCATCGCTCCTCAACTGAAGGAAGCACTGGCGACCTACACAGCAGCAAAGGGCAAGGGCAAACCAACACTCGACACCAGCGAGGCAGTTCGGATCCTGAGGGAGCAACTCCAGATCGCCAAGGACATCCTTCACCCAGTGGATTGGAGCGGGTTCAGGGAGAAGGGCAAAGCACTTGAACTGATCTCCAACTGCCTCGACCACATCCTTGGCATTGCTGATGGCAAGCAGCGTTTCTGTGACACCGTTCTGAAGGTCACCAAGGCATTCGCCCTCTGTGGCACCACTGAAGAGGCGATGGCGGTCTCCGAAGAGGTGGCGTTCCTTCAGGCAGTAAGAGCACCCCTGATCAAGGGTGATGGCAGCGGGTCAGGTGACCCCATCGATGTGAACTACAAACTCCAGCAACTGCTGTCTGAGTCGCTGGTGGCAGAGGGCGTCATGGATGTCTTCAAGGTTGCTGGTCTGAAGAATCCCGACATCAGCATCATGTCGGACCAGTTCCTGGCAGAGGTTGCCAAGATTCCCCAGAAGAACCTGGCGGTGGAACTGCTCCAGCGCCTGATCAAGGACGAACTGAAGACCAAGTTCAAGACCAACGTCGTCAAGCAGAAGCGGTTCAGCGAACTGCTGACGGCATCGCTGAACAAATACTCAAACCGTGCTGTCGAGGCGGCACAGGTGATCGCTGAACTGATCGAGATGGCGAAGAAGTTCCGTGAGGAACTAGAACGTGGCGTTGCCCTTGGTCTGACTGATGCCGAACAGTCCTTCTACGACGCTTTGGCAGACAACCCGTCAGCACAGGAACTGATGAAGGAAGACGTGCTGGCGACCATGGCAAGGGAATTGGCGGAGATGCTCAGACGTGACGCCACCATCGACTGGCAGTTCAAGGAAAACGTCAGGGCGAAACTCCGCCTGAAGATCAAGACGCTGCTCAAGCGATATAAATACCCGCCTGATCAGCAGGTCACTGCCATTGATTTGGTGCTCCAGCAGGCAGAGACCTTGGGAGAAGAGCTAGTGGAGGCGGCATGAGGAACTACTACAGAGTGATGCTGGGCAGAGGAAACATGTATGCCGATGTCTGTCGACAGCGGGGGTTTATCGGCGCTGGGTTCGACATCAAGCAAGACCTGAGCAACTCTCTCCCTGAAAATTGGCGTGAGTTCAACCAGAAATTCATCCCGATCTTTCTGGAGGTGAATCCGAGTAAGAGCAAGATCGCAGCAGGTCTCAGTTGTGGTGCTCTCCACACGATCTCAAAGGGGATACAGGTAGGCGACATCGTGTTGTCCCCAAACAGGCAGGGGCGTTATTTCGTCGGTGAAGTGACGGGTGAATACCGCTTCGTCGCTGGTAGCGACCAACCGCATCAACGGGCTGTCGCCTGGCATGAGGAACTCGTTGATCGATCCGACATGAGCGAATCGCTGCGGAACTCGGCAGGGTCGATCGGAACCGTCAGCAACATCTCCAAATACAGAGAGGAGCTAGAGCAACTGATCAAGGATGAGGCGAAGACCCAAGCACTCGTTAGTCAGGACCCGACGGTTGAGGATGCCACCGTCTTCGCTCTGGAGAAGCACCTTGAGGACTTTCTAGTTGCCAACTGGTCCAGCACTCCTCTTGGGAATACTCATGATCTCTATGAAACGGAAGAATCGAGTGGGCAGCAGTTCCCTACGGATACAGGTCCGATCGACCTACTCGCCATCAGCAAGGACAAGCAGGAGTTGCTTGTTGTCGAACTGAAGAAGGGACGTGCCAGCGATGCGGTGGTCGGACAGATCCAGCGATATATGGGTTATGTCAAAGAAGACGTTGCTGAAGACCACCAGCGGGTACGAGGCGTGATCATCGCTTTGGACGATGACAAGCGGATCAGAAGAGCACTACAGGTTGCTCAAGGCATCGATTTCTATCGGTACGAGGTCAAGTTCGACCTGATCAAAAGTTAATAGTCACGCCCCGGCCTGAATCTCTCGCACCACCTCATCAATCTGATCGCTCACATCAATCTCATTGCTTTGCCCGGCCAGCTCAGCGAACCGCCGGCCCTGCGGCAACAAACGGCTCTGCGCTGAACCCACCGCGGCATTGAAGCTCTTGTTCAAGCGAGTGATGTCTCTGCCTATGTCGTTGAACTTGTCGATGAAGGTGAAAAAGCGCTTGTGCAGCTCAACCGCTTGCGCCTGAATCTCGTCGATGTTTTTGGCGATCTCCGCCTGCTGGATCGTCATCGCCAATCCCTTGAGGATCGCCAACAGGCTGGTGGGGAAAGTGAGGATGATGTTCTTGCTGAAGGCGTACTCCAGCAGCTGCGGGTCCCGCTCCAAGGCCATCGATAGGGCACCTTCCACCGGGATGAACAGCACCACCCCATCCACCACTTGGCCCAGGGCGCTGAGCTTTCCGGCGTAATCCTTCTTGCTCAGCAGATCGATGTGGCTGCGCACCTTCTTCAAGTGCTCATTGAGGGCTGCGTCCCGCTGAGCTTGATCAGTGGCCTGCAGTGCATCGAGATAGCTCTCGATCGGTGCCTTGGAATCCACGATCAAGCGGCGTGAGCCGGGGATCGTGATTACACAGTCCGGCCGGTAAGCACCCTCATCGGTACCAACATGCACCTGCTCGTCGAAGTCGCAGTAGGCGATCAAGCCCACAAACTCCAGAATCCGGCGCAGGTTCACCTCACCCCACTGGCCCTTCACATTCGGGGAACGCAGCGCGGAGGTGAGCTGCTGGGCTGCACCTTGCACGTCTTCGCTGCGCTGGCGCAGATCGCGGGTGGTTTCCGCCAGCACCGTGAGCTTGGCGTTGGAATCCTTCTGCAACGCCTCCACCTGCTGGCGCAACTGCAGCACCTCCTTGGCGAACGGCTCACTCACCGTTTCCTTGGTGCTCTTGAGCAAGGCTTCGCGGGAGCCATCCAGCATCTGACCGCTCAATGAGCGGAACTGGGTGAGCAGATCCGTGCGGGCCTGCTCGAGGAACTGGGTTTGGCTCTCCTGGCTGCGCAGCTTCTCGGCCACCTCCGCCATGGTTGCCGTGAGCTTTTCTTTCTCACGCCGCAGCTGATCCATCGCTGCCAGTGCGGTGTCATGGCCGGCCTTGAGTGCATCCCGCTCCTGGCTCACGCCCTCCAGTTGCGTGCGGCTCACTGCCGCCTGTTCGCTGGCCTGTTGGACCTGCTGCTGTGCCGCCCGAAGTTCTGAGCCTTGCGCTTCCAGTTGCTGGCTGAATTGCGCCAAGCCCTGGTCGGCCTTCAGGAGCCGTTCTTCCAGTAGCCGGATCTCACCGGTGCCATCACCGCTTCTATTGCGACCAAACACCCGGCTGAGGATGAAGCCAGCAATCAACCCGGCCAGCACGCCGGTGATGAACAGAAGAGTGGGAGCCATCGCGCACCTAAACCATTCTCCTCAGGTTGCATCGATGGGCTGACAGTCGGGTCCCTCGTCTGGGGGAGAAAGAATGAAAATCTCCTGAGAAATAAATGCAACGAAGAAGATATCCCTCACCTGAAGGCTGCAGTCATTGAAAAGGGGCTGTGTAAGCCACTCGTGGCACTTAGTACAACAAAGATCTTGACCTTTTGATCCCTTTCTCGCCACAGGGGCTGTCAGAGAAGGCCAAGAGTCATCAAGACTGCTTCTTGATTCCAGAGAAATTCACCACGAGGAGCAAGTGGATTGATCTTGCGGCGATGAATACCTTCTTGCAAAAGCCCTTGGCGAAGCATATTTCCAAGAGTATTTCGATGAACTCCGAGACAAGAGGCCAACTCCCGAGTTCGCAACCAAGTAACAGGTGCGTCTTGCATCAAAACCAGACAACTAAGACAAGTTACTAGGCCTTGTCAGTGCAGACCCAACAGGCACCAGACCACAAGCGCAGGGATACAAATCACCACATCTGGTGCTAGACGCCAACCAAAACACCACGGGTTGTGTCGACCCATACGTTGTCGAGGTAAACACCACTGAGGACGTTTTCTTATGGATTTTCATCCACAAGGATTCAACAACCCTGCCTTTGGAGGGCGGAACGTAAGCCATCCGAACCTGACAAAACACGTGCAATCAAGAAATCCTCGTGTTGAAGGTGGAAGGCTTACAAGACCGGGTACGCGCGAAATGCGTCGCGCGGCAGAGCGCTTCCACAAGAAGCAGTCAAAAAAGAATAAATAACAATAGGGGCTTATGCCCCTTTTTCATGAACACGAGAAGTCCTGTAAATGCAGCGAAACTATCTCATTCAATAAGACAAGAGCTTATGTGCCTGGAACGATACTGCACAAATAGAATACAAATACAAAGATCACACCTGTTAAGACCAACCTGATGAGCATGAATTCACTCCACTCACTACTGACGAAGAACATCAACCCTGAAGTCAGCTGATTCCCATTACTTTCTTCAACATCGCCACGAGCTCCTTCTTGCTGAAGCTCTCCAATGGAGGAGGAGGTGCATGGACACCCTGAGCCTCTAGGGCCTTGCACAACTCAGGCTTTTTAAATTTTGAATAGCCCTTGATCCCGTGCTGCTTACACAACCGCTTCAGCGTGACGACAGTCTGCTGCTTGAAGCTTCCGCGACCAAGAAGAGCCTTCAAATCATTCCGGCCAAGCAAAGCAGCCTCTGATTCTCCAGCTGGAACAGATACTGCTTTCAACTCGTGATCAAGCTCACGCAGAGCCCTTGCATCTGATTCAGCTACTGCCTTGAGGTTTGCCCTGAGGGCATCAGCGATTTGTCCCATTAGTTCTCTCGTCGAGCTGCGCTTGGATTGTTTGCTGCTTATCGACGATCACCTGTAGTTGCTGCTTCGTCGAGGTCCACCTATTGATGAATCTGATCACGGCCTTGATCAGACGCCCGATGAAACCAGCACCTTGCATCGAACGACGACCCATCTGATAGGCACCGAATTCATTCACCAGGTCGTCACCGGCATCTTCCAGTTCACCCACCACATTGGTGACGATCTCCAGCATCTCGTAGGCCTCTTGGCGAACCGAGGCTTCCCGTGCAGCAATCTCTCTCAACTTCGCCTCAAGTTGCTGCATGGCGGCTCGGTTGCGGTCCGCCCTACCTCGGTACTGGCCTCGACTCACCATCAACCCCCTATAGCTCTTGCGAAGCTCTAGGTAGACAGCATCGAGCTCTTCACGTTCCAGGGAAGTGGGCTCAGCAGGAAATCGTCCTGTCGGTGGGAACGAAGTGGTCATAAGGCTCCCGAGTTACTACAGCAAGCATGAACCAACAAAAGGGCGTTTGGATCACCCACTCAGGGGATCTTCAGGGAACGGTTCAACTCGGAAGTTGGTCCAGCAGCTCAGCCACCCCCAGTGCTGTTGCCTCAGTGTTCATGGATATATCCATGGCCTTGCAACTTGCAGACAGAGCTGAGGAGAGCTCACGACCTTGAAGTGACAAGCCTTGGTGCTGATGTTGAAGAAGACTCCAACGCACAAAATCCATTAGTTCATCCGCCAGTTGCCCAAGACGACGCGAACGATCGAGCTGAAGGTCGCGGAACTCTCGCAAGTTCTTTTCATGACGATGAAGAACATCTGCAGTGCTCTGCGACCCCATCGTTTTCAGTATTTCTGCGTCGTACACGTCCAAGCGTGTCTGCCAATCCCAGCGATCGGCTCGACGACGCAAGGTTGATATGGAAGAGCCTGTGGCAACCGCAGTCTCCCTGTAAAGCCTGCCGGGTCCAGCATCGCGGTGAACGAGAAGCTGAGCGAAAGAATCGGCAGGCTCCCCTGGAAGTTGCTCGAAAGTAGGCATCGTTGTTTGAACTAGATGATTCAGGCTTCCAACGGGAACCAACAGGAGTCATCGAGCGTCACTGAGAACGTTTATGGACAAGCCTCTTCAAGTTGGCGAGGTGCTCACTGTTGGCCTTCTTGTACCACCAACGCTTCTGAGGCGATCCATATCTCTGCAACAACTCAGTGATGGCAGATGAGATAGAGGCGCAGGTGAGGCCTTCTTCTTCTGCACGTTTAAGTGCTGCCACTGCGCGCATAGACGCATCTTCTGATCGCTTCTTATTCGCTGCCTCCTTCCAGCTGCCCTCATAACAAGGATCGAAGACAGCAGCTTTTTTACAAGCAGAACGACCTGGTCGCTCCTTACGAAGAATCTCCTCAACGTGTCCGCAGTGGTCATAAAAACCAGGACAAGCCACCAACAGCTCACAGACCTCATCAGCTATGAGATCGGCCTCTGCGTGTTGACTGCGCGCAACCATCAAGGCGGCGAGCTGGAGTTGCTGAGTTTGGCCACGACCAGTCCAGCCAACCTTGAGCAGGTACTTGGCATCCTCCACGCTGATCGGTGAGAAATCAGACTTGTTAGGGGGCTCCCCCAACAGCCCCTCACCCTTAACCGCGGAAACTACTGGCGACGCGAAACGCCGTGAGAAAGGGACAACCCAATTGAGTGGAACAAACTTGAGATCACCATCGGCACGCTCCTGAACCCAGTTGTAAGGACCACAATCTGGCTCCCTATGGCTGATCAACCTGGATTCAACGAGCTGGTTGTACGGAGCAGCCTCCTCCCAGTGAGCTCGAAATGCTCCTGGCTCCTCGACGATCCCGAATCCTTCAACACAAACGCCATTCCCTTGACCTGTGCAGGGCATACGGATCGCCCTGTAATCACTGTCACGAGCCTTGTCGTTGGGAAAGACCTCCAGAACACCTCCCGATAGCTGCAGAAGTTCGGGTTCTTGGAAGGCGTAGGACTCAGCATCCAAACCAGATTCAATGCCGGGCGTTAACAGTGCCCTTTTCATGGTTAGGGCAGCATCAAAAGTCTTAACCGGCTGAGACAGCGGAAACCAGAGATGGATACCGCCACTGAAGCTGGAGCGAATTTGCAGCGGGCGATTCAGTCCCATCAAGCGGCATCTCTCAAGCAGCGTCTCGAGGGAACCCTCACCACGATCTGGATGGTGAGGAGATCGATGTTGATCAACGTCCAAGACAAGCCAGTTGGTTGTCTTGTTCGGACGGATTGCCAAGTACTGCGGCTGACCACCAGCCAGACCAAGGTGTTGAGCCAGAAGAGAGGCTGTTAACCAGCCAGATCGCGTGGTCTTTCCCCCGCTGTTTTCGACCACGTAGCCATATCCAGGGCTTAAGACCCTCAGGAACCACTCCTCAAGCCGTTCACGCTTGAATCCCATAGGCCAGGAGCAAGGGTCATAACGACGGATCAGAGCCCCGCCTCTTCAAACTACCCAGCCTCGTCATCCCCATTTGAAGGGCGTTCAGTTGCATATAACTGTCCCCAGTTGCACAAAAAATGAGGGACAACTCAAAGACAAGCCCCTCAGAACTGTTCCTGCAACTCGGAGCCAAGTGGCAGTAGCCCGAGGGCCCGTTTTGGTACTTGACCGAGATGCCCTCAGTTGCCCTGAGATCGGCGTTCATGAAGGCAAGAATTGTCGCGAGTTCCCTGTACGTGGAACTATCGGCCAAAACTCGGCTCAAGTTGCTCTACTTGAAAGCCAGAGACAATTTGAGCGAAGGAATTCTCAGGCAACTCACCCACGGAAGAAGGACCAATAGCACTGAGCTGCCAGTAGAGCTACTGCTTGCTCTGAAAAGACACGTGCAGATCGATAGCCATCGAACGCGTGCATATCTCGGACTAATAATTTTGCCTCGCGATTAGGCAGCCATCAATAGGTTGCCAATAATGAGGTTCCGCCGACTCCGTTCCATGCAATCGCTTGACCAACGTATGCAGCGTGTTGTTGTCCGGCGTCAGGAACTGGCACAGCGATGGGATGCTCTGCGGAACAACGATCTGCTCCAGCTGCTGGTCGTGACGTTGCCAAATCTGTTGCGGGCAGAGCGGTGCGGAGTGTTTGTGCTCGATCCCGATACCGATGAGCTGTGGCTAGAGGCCGGCACGAAAGTTGTGCAACGACAGATCTGTGCTGACCTTGAGGGTTCGATGGTGGGTGAGTGCGTCATCACCGGCAGCTGTGTCAACCGCTCAGGGCTGGAGATTTTGGAGGGAGCACACCAAAAAGCGGGTGAAGCTCTTTCTTACAAGGTGTCCACCGCGATCACCGTGCCAATCCACGGAGATGCGTTGGAGGTTGTCGGAGCGCTTCAAGTTTTGAACCGCATCGATGGACAGCCCTTTTCTGCTGCTGACCAAACCCAACTGGAAGCGGTGGCCAATGCAATCCAGCCATCGGTGCAGGTCATGTACGCAAGTCGGGCCCTGCAGCAGCGATCGCTCAAGCTTGATCACACCATCGAAGTGCTGCGTGATCGCCTCGAGGCGCTGCGTCCTGGCCACAGTTTCCGCACCTTTGAACCAGCACTGCTGGCCCATGAAGAAGGCTTCTTGCATCACCGCTGGAATGGCCGTTGCTATCCACCATTCATCGACTATCGAGCTACCGAGCACCTCACAAAGACTTGGGACACTCAGCCGAATGACGTGCTTCTAGCCACCCATCAGAAAGTTGGTACCCATCTGGCGAAAAAATATCTGGTGGAACTGGTGCGAGCCAATGTTGACCTGCCCGGCAGACATCCGATGGTGGATGGTGATATCGGGCATGGAGCGATGCCCTGGCCTGAGGTTCTGTTGTCCCAAGAGACCCCCGCCGATTGGCAAAGGTTCCAGGCAGCCACCTCGGATTGCCCACGGCTTTGGTATCTGCACTGCGCCGTTGACGATTTGCCATGCCGACGCATTCATCCTCAAACGCGTTTCGTTGTGGCCATTCGCGATCCACGAGCCGCGCTGGTTTCCCAGTACTTTTTCTGGGTGCGCCACCCACTTCTGCAAGTGGATCCCGAACTCGAACTGGATCGTTTCGCTGAGCTGTTTGTGCAGGGAGATCTCTACTTCGGTAGTTATTTCCGTCATATCCGCGGTTGGTTAACACCCGAACCCCGACTGCAGGCATCCCAGATTTGCGCGCTTCGTTATGAGGACATGGTTGAGCGCAAAGCTGAAACCGTTGAGCAGCTTCAGCAGTTCCTTTTCCCTTCAGCGACTTTGGAACCAGAGCGGGCTGCAGCAATTGCAGCTGGGACCGAGTTTCAGGCCATGAAACAAGGCATTACGGCGAATCCAGGCAGTTTTCATCTCAATCCCAAGCTGTATTTTCGAGCGGGAACCACAGACAATTGGCGTCAGCATCTGTCGCATCGAGCCGAGGCGTTGGTGGCGAAGGCCGCTCGGGAGCAGTGGGCAGGAATGGAGACGCATCCTCTGCTGGCAGGCTATCTCGAGGAGCTTGCTGATCTTTAGTGTTGGAGTCCTTTTGCTCAGACGCTGGAACGGTTTGGTGCATCAGGTTGCTGATCCGGTGCTGCCATTGCGAACGCTTCCAAGCTTTGACAATGCCTATGCAGGGCCACAAGCCGCTCAAACGGGCTGAGATCCAGCCCCAGGCGCATCACCGCGTCGAGCTGAGGAACCACGCAGGCGTCGGCCATTGTGGGTGAGGAATCGAGGCAAAAGGGTCCAGAAAACGACGCCAGCCAGGTGTTGAGGTCGTTGAGTGCATGGAGCTGATGCTGTCGAATGCCCGCCTGGAGGGCAGGCTCCAGTGGCGTGGCAGCCGTTTGACCGCCCGCCTCGATGATGGGTTTGCGCAAACGTGCCGGGAGGAGCAGCGGTTGCATTGAACTGTTGATTTGTTCAGCAATCGCACGGCAGATTCGTCGTTCGCGATGCGTGGTCGGCAGCAGGGAGTGCCCCTGTTCGGGGAAGGTCTCTTCCAGCGTCTCGAGGATGGCCAGTGTTTGAACCCAAGGCTCGCCATCAACCACCAGGGTTGGCAGCTCAGCTCGGGGATTGATGGCCCGGTACCAATCGCGATGTTGCTCGCCTCGATCCAAGGAGACAGGGGTGTAACTGAATGGCAGCTTTTTCAGTCGCAAACCGATCTGCAGACGTTGGGAGGCGCTAGAGCGCCAGCATCCATACAGCTCTAGGGATGGCATCAGGGAGATCGACGTTTCTAGTTCAAGATGACGCTTCTTAGCCCTTTGTCCCCGTCGTCTCTCGAACGAGCCAACCGAGTCCTACATCACGGTGGACTAGGCGCTGAGCAAAAGAATCGAATGTGCTCGGGAAAGAGAGCGAGTTAAACAACCCAGCCGACTTCTCCTCCTGCCGCTTGACTCGATCACAAAGCAATACCCAGGATTCAAGATCCTCAAGAACCATTTCCCAAGCGGTTCACGCTTGATTCCGATGAGACGGGAGCGGGAGCCACAGCGACGGATCAAAAGCCGACGCTTCAATGGATCCAGCTTCGTCACGCCCATTGGTTCCCTTTGGGAGATCGAGCCATTGCCCATCGTTCCGCAAAGTTGCACAAAATTCCAGGGACAACTCAGAGACAAGACCCCGAGACCTATTCCCGCAACTGATAGCTAAGTGGCAGCAGAGGCCAGAAACCCCAGCGCTGATCAGCAGGATTCACACCAGCTCCAGCCACCACACTCCCCATCAATGCAGTGATTCTGCACAAACAGGATCACCTCCGGAAATCACTCCCAGCAAGGATTCATGGAGCCGAGACCCCTGGCAGCTCAACTGGGTGATTTTGAAATCACAGCGAACTGACCGGCGTTACGCGCAATCTCCGACTCGATCTCGTCCGGTGTTGCATACGGAGGGCCAAAGAAAGCAGGCCTAGAAAAAGGCACGGTGAGGCCGGTACTGAAGGACGGACGCTGGTGGAGCATCTCGATCCAGGCAAGCAGATGACTCATCTCCGAGATATCGACATTGGCCCAATAGGCACTAGCGCAGTAGGGGAAACAGGCGACATCGACGAGTGTGCAGCGCTGGCCGAGCACAAAAGGGCCGCCCGATGACGCGAGCTGGTCGTCGAGCATGTGCAAACAACGTTCCGCTTCCGCAATGAAGCGACCAATGGCGAAGGGATCGTTGTGGCCGCGAACCTTGGCGATTCGCTGAAAGTACATGGCTTGCCCCATCGAAGGCCCGAGGGCGCTGACCTGCCAATGGAGCCATTGCTTCGTCTGCAGGTGCAGCTGCAGGTCCTCATCGGCAGGAGGCAGCAAAGGGCTCGCGAAGCGAGCTGCGCTGTACTCCAAGATGGCTCCCGACTCGGCGACTGTTACTCCGCGCGCACGATCAATCAGTGCCGGAATCCGACCGTTTGGGTTGATGGAAAGAAAACGTTCACTGCGCTGTTCACTCTTCTCAAAGTCCACCAGTGCCCAGTCATAGGGCACACCCATTTCTTCAAACAGGATGGGGAGCTTCCAGCCGTTTTGAGTGGCATAGATCAGACAGCAGATTTCACTATGCGCTGAAGGCGACCACGCTGCGTCAAGTGTCACCTGCCGGGCGAGCCTTGATGTTTGGCTCATGTCATCACCTCTCTCATTTCTGCATCCCTGATCA
This sequence comes from Synechococcus sp. KORDI-52, assembly GCF_000737595.1. Classification (NCBI taxonomy): domain Bacteria; kingdom Bacillati; phylum Cyanobacteriota; class Cyanophyceae; order Synechococcales; family Synechococcaceae; genus Synechococcus; species Synechococcus sp. KORDI-52. The sequence continues at coordinate 1,996,289 of NZ_CP006271.1, forward strand.
ACGCTAGGGAGCTGATCCGATCGTTCAACTGAGTGCGCTAATCCTGAACTCAGATCAAATCAACCAAGCATTCTCTGGCTGTAGGCACCATGCCGAAGCCAATCTTGGCGCTCATCTCTGATGGTCGTCCAGCTGCCCTTCATTCAACCCAGTTGCACAAAATTCCGGGGAAAACTCAGGGACAAGCCCTTCAAATCCATTACAACGTCTGGGCCTAAAGAGGCAGCAGCGGCCAGAAACCCCAGCGCTGATCAGCAGGATTCACACCAGCTCCAGCCACCACGCTCCCCATCAATGCAGTGATTCTGCAGAGGAATGGATCAAGCCAGGGTCAAACCACCCACTACGGCGCAGAACAGCACCACCCGCCACGCCGGTTGCCGCCAGCACACCAACAACACAAACGCCACCAACGCCAGGCTGAACTCAGCGCCTCCGCGGATGCCTGTCTGCCATACGGGCTGAAACAACGCCGCCAGCAGGATGCCCACCACCGAAGCATTGATGCCCAGCAGGGCTCGACGCATCGGAGTCAAACGGCCCAGGTCACTCCAGAAGGGCAAGAGCCCACCAACCAACAAGAACGAGGGAAAAAAGAGGGCAAAAAGCGCCATCACAGAACCGGCAATGCCCTGAAGTCCAGGCTGCAGATCAAAACCAAGAAAAGCCGCGAAACTGAACATCGGCCCCGGCACCGCCTGGGCAGCGCCATAGCCCGCCAGAAACTGCTGCAGGTCGATCCAGCCGTTGGGAACCAAGGCTTGCTCCAGCAAGGGGAGCACCACATGACCACCGCCAAACACCAAGGCACCGGTGCGCAGGAAACCACTGAGCTGCTGAACCAACAGCGGTCTGGCCTCAGCAGACAACCAGGGCAGAGCCACGAACAGCAGCACAGCGAAACCAAGCAAAATCACCGCCACCGAACGGCGCAGCGGAACCACGAGACGTTCCGGTGCCGATGGCTCCAGCTCAGGTGGGGTCAGCGCGCACCAACCCACCAATCCGCCAAGCAGCAGTGTCAACAGCTGAGCCCAGACGCGAGGCACCAACAGCACCAGCACAGCAGCCGCCACCAACAGGCTGGCCCGCTGCCGATCGGGAGCCAGCTTGCGCTGCAGGCCCAGAACGGCCTGGGCCACCACGGCCACAGCCGCCACCATCAAGCCATGCACCCAACCCCCATCGATCAAACGGGGATGGGCTGATAGCAGCGACGCCGCCAGCACCATCAACACAGCAGAGGGCAACGTGAACCCTGCCCAGGCCGCCAGGCCGCCAAGCCAACCGGCCCGGATCAGCCCCAGACCCATGCCCACCTGGGAACTCGAAGGGCCTGGCAACAGCTGACAGAGACCAACGAGATCGGCGTAGGCCGCAGCGGTGATCCAACGCTCCCGCTGCACAAACCTCTCGTGGAAGTAACCGAGGTGCGCCACGGGGCCACCGAAGGAGGTCAACCCCAACACGAAGAACTGAACGAACACCTGCAGCGGAGCGGGCATCACGCTGCTCCTCTCAGGCGGGGAACAGGCGTCGGTTCCGGTTGGCCATCGCCACCAGCGACAGCATCACCGGAACCTCCACCAGCACGCCAACAACCGTGGCCAAGGCAGCCCCGGAGTTCAAACCGAACAGGCTGATGGCCACCGCAACTGCCAACTCAAAAAAGTTGGACGCGCCGATCATGGCCCCGGGTGCCGCAATCGATCGTGGCTGCCCTGCTGAGCGCATCCAGAACGCTGTGATCCAGAAGATCAGATAGGTCTGGAGGATTAAAGGGATGGCAATCAAAACGATGGCCAGCGGATTGGCCAGGATCGCCTGGGCCTGCACCATGAACAGCAGCAACACGGTGGCGATCAACGCGCCAATCGACAGGGGCTTGAGCCGCGTCTCCAACCGCTCAATCCGGCGAGTGCTGCGCAGGCTCAGCCGCGTGAACCATCCGGCCACCAGGGGGACCACGACGAACAGCCCCACTGCCGTAAGCATCGTGTCCCAAGGCACCAACACATCCGAAACCCCCAGCAGAAGCGCCGCAATCGGAGCGAAGGCGAAGACCATGATCAGGTCGTTCAACGCCACCTGCACCAGGGTGTAGTTGGGATCGCCGTCGCTGAGACGACTCCACACGAACACCATCGCCGTGCAGGGCGCGACGCCAAGAAGAATCATCCCCGCCACATACTCCTGGCCGATGGCTGCCGGGATCCAGGCGGAAAAAACGCCACGGATGAACAGCCAGGCAAGAGCCGTCATGGTGAAGGGCTTGATCAGCCAGTTCACGACGGCTGTCACCAAAAGCCCCCGCGGCTGCAGGCGAATCGCTCCGATGGAGGAGAAGTCAACCGCCAGCATCATCGGGAAAATCATTCCCCAGATCAGCACCGCGATCGGCAGGTTGATCCCCGCAGCCTCTAGGCCCGCAATGCTTACCGCCGCATCAGGGAACCAAGCGCCAAGGCCAACTCCCACCACAATTACCAGACCAATCCAGACGGAGAGATAGCGCTCGAACAGACCCATTAATCCATCAAGAAATCTTGATGCGATAACACTACGTCCAACAGGTTCCGGTCACAAAAGGATGTGTTCTGGAATACATGAACAACTGCCTTAAATAGCGACAAAGCCACCAGCCAAAACAAGAGCGAGCTGGATTAGGCCAAAAAATGTTGGATTACAAATCTGCCTGCCTCACGCTGCTTGTTGTACTTGCGGCGATCAACACAGTGATCAACCTTCGAGCTCACCGGAGGCGCTGAGGGAGAGCATCAATTTGCCCACACTCTTCATCGAACAGAGCCATGAACCCATCAAGGGATGCTGATGCGATGAGCCAGGAGAGACAGGCTCCGATCACAGGAAGCCACAGGTTATGAATGCAATAAGATCAGACCAAGAAATTTAAAAATTAGCAAGCGATAAGCAAGCCTCTACTAGTCCTTATCCATTTGTTAATCGTCAGCGCCAGATGAAGGCTAGATTTTCTTAGCAAGTGCTCTGGAGAACAAGGCAATGAAAGAGCTATTAAGTATCCAGCAATTATCGGTTTCATTTGGAGAAAACAATTTCGCAGTCCGAGATATCAATTTCTCGCTCCAAGATGGAGAATTTGTTGTTCTTCTGGGCTCCTCCGGGGCTGGAAAATCAACGCTGCTGCGCTCCCTGAATGGGTTGGTTCAGCCCTGTTCGGGAAGCATCCGATCACGCCACCACGGAGAGATCAGCGCGAGCACCAACCGGCAGCTCCGCGCCCACCGTCGGGACACGGCCATGGTGTTCCAGCAGCACCAGCTGATTGACCGCTTGTCCGTGCTCGACAACGTGCTGATGGGGCGCTTGGGATACCACTCCTTCCTGCGTTCACTGCTTCCACTGCCGGAGAGCGATCGCCAAAAAGCCCTCTCAGCCCTGGAGCGCGTGGGTTTGATCGATAAAGCACTGGCCCGCGTAAAAGACCTCAGCGGCGGCCAGCAGCAACGCGTCGGCATCGCACGGGCTCTGGTTCAGGAACCCCGTCTGATTCTTGCGGACGAGCCGATCGCCAGCCTGGACCCGGAAAGTTCAGTGCAGATTCTTTCACTGTTGAAAGACATCTGCCAGCGGGACCGAATTGCTGTTCTGGTGAGCCTTCACCAGGTGGAATTCGCACGCCAGTTTGCTGATCGAATCATTGGCATGGCCGCTGGTCGCATCATTTGCGACCAACACTCGGTGACGCTGGAAGAAAGCGAAATTCACGCCCTGTATCGCCACAAGCTCGAGGCAGCGGTCACCTAATCATCCGCCGTCTCGACTTCAGGCTTGCTCTTCATTTCATCCCCATGTTGTCCCAAGCTGCGCGTTTTTCAGCCGTTGCTTTTGCCTCTGCTGCGATTGTTCTGACTGGTTGCTCCAGCCAAACAACAACTGGCAAGTCTGCCGACTCCAGTGATCCCAACAAGCTGATTGTTGCCCTAATCCCGGATGAAAATGCCGCAACGGTGATTCAGGACAACCAAGGGCTGAAGGATTACCTCAACCAGAAGCTCGGTAAGGAGATCGAACTGGTGGTCACCACCGATTACTCCTCCATGATCGAGGCGGCTCGCAACGATCGCCTCGACCTGGCCTATTTCGGACCGCTGTCCTACGTGCTGGCCAAGACCAAGAGCGAAATCGAACCGTTCGCCGCTCGGATCAAGGGGGGCACCAAGACCTACCAGTCATGCCTGATCGGCAACACCGAAGCCGGTGTGACCGACTTTGAGGCGATCAAAGGCAAAACCTTTGCCTTTGGAGATCCAGCCTCAACCTCCAGCCGTCTGTTCCCGGAACTGACCCTCAAAGAAAATGGCCTCACCAAGGGTGAGGACTACGAGGGTGTGTTCCTCGGCGCCCATGACGCCGTGGCCCTGGCCGTTCAGAACGGCAACGCTCAGGCCGGTGGCGTGGCTTGCCCGATTTTCGAATCCCTGAAGGAGAAGGGCAAGATCGACGCCAACAAGGTGACCTTGATCGCCAAATCAGCGCCGATCCCGCAGTACCCCTGGACGATGCGCTCGTCGTTGAAGCCCGAGCTGAAGGAGACCATCAGCACCACCTTCATTGAACTGAACGACGACAGCGTCCTGAAGCCGTTCAAGGCCGATGGATTCGCCGTGATCACCGATCAGGACTACGACGGCATCCGCAAGGCGGGTGATCTGCTGGGCCTCGACCTCGGCAAGTTCGTCAACTGAACCCGTTCTTCTGTCCCGGTGGTTTCCACCATCGGGACCTTTTTGGTCTTCGGTTATGAGTGCTTCCGTTGATACCCATCGCGCCATTCTTCGGCGCCATGAGCTGCGATGGCGTCAGCAATTCCTGCGTGTGCTGGTGATTCTCACCGCGGTTGTTGGTTCCTTGGCCGTTGTTGGTCTGTTTGATCCGAATCGGATCGCCACTGGGGTGCCGGCGATTTTGAACTTGCTGCCAGAGATGTTTCCGCCGGATTTCGCTCGGTGGCCGTTCTGGATCAAGCCTTTGATCGACTCGATGGCGATGAGCATCGCAGGCACCTCCATCGCGGTGTTCTTCTCGCTCCTTCTTTGTTTCTTTGCCGCCCGAAACACCAGCCCCAGCTCGGCGCTTTACGTGATCGCCACGGCAGTGCTCAATGTGACCCGAGCCGTTCCCGAGTTGATCCTCGGCATGATTCTTGTGGCTGCTGTTGGCTTCGGAGCACTGCCCGGAACCCTGGCGCTTGGCCTTCACTCCGTGGGCATGCTCGGCAAGTTTTACGCCGAGGCGATCGAACTCTGCGATCAAGAGCCGATCGAAGCCGCCCGCTCATCGGGGGCATCTGAACTGCAGGTAATCGTTCACAGCATCCTTCCTCAGGTGTTTCCAGCCATGGCGGATGTCACCTTCTACCGCTGGGAATACAACTTCCGGGCTTCGATGGTGGTGGGCGCCGTTGGCGCCGGCGGCATCGGCTTGGAAATCATCAGTGCCCTGCGAATCATGGAGTACCAACAGGTCTCGGCCCTGCTGCTGGTGGTGCTTGTGGTGGTCACAGCACTCGATTCGATGAGCAATGCTCTGCGGCATTGGATGGTGCAATGACGACCCTCATGCGCCATCAACAGCGGCCCCATCTCGTGGTCACGAACTACGTGCAGGAGGAGGTGATCGACTTCCTCTCCGAATTCGCACGGGTCACCGCCAATCGCAGCCGGGAGCCCTGGAGCCGTCGCGCCCTGTTGGAAACAGCAGCGGACGCCGACGGCCTGCTGATGTTCATGCCGGATTGCGTCGATGCCGACTTTCTGGATCACTGCCCGCGGCTGCGCTCGATCGCCGGAGCCCTGCGTGGGTTCGACAACTTCGATCTCTCCGCCTGTGATGCCCGGGGCATTCGCTATCAATTCATCCCCAATTTGTTGGCGGCACCAACGGCAGAACTCACCGTTGCGATGCTGATCAGCCTGGCGCGATCCATCCAGGCAGGAGATGCCTTCATGCGCACAGGCCAGTTCCCTGGATGGCGGCCCAATTTCTACTCCAAGGGAGTGATCAACAGCACGGTTGGCATCGTGGGGATGGGGCAACTCGGCATTGAATTCGCCGAGCGCATGCGGGGCTTTGGCGCAACGCTGCTGTACTGCGATCCCGTTCGTCTTGATCGCCCATCCGAGCAACGTCTTGAACTGCAGCATGTGGAGTTCAACGACGTGATTGAACGCAGTGATCACCTGGTACTGATGGTGCCGCTCACGAACGACACGCTGCATCTGATCAATGCGGATGTGTTGGCCCGGTGCAAACCGGGGGCAGTGCTGGTGAATCCATGCCGCGGCTCGGTGGTGGATGAACAGGCTGTTGTGCGCGCGCTGCAATCAGGCCAGCTGGGGGGCTACGGAGCCGATGTTTTTGAGATGGAGGACTGGGCCCGAGAGGACCACCCCTCTTCCATTCCCCAGGGCTTGCTTGATCAGCGCGATCGCACGGTGCTCACCCCGCACATCGGGTCAGCCGTTCAATCGATCCGAGAAGACATCGCCATGACGGCGGCCCGCAATCTCAAGGCACTTGTTGAGTCCACCCTGATGCCGATCAGATGAGCAACACCACAACCACAACGCACTGGGATCCGAAGGATCTCCTGGAATTCCAAGGGCGTCATCAACAGGACGGCGTCGTGCATGTGCCCGGCTTGGTGGCAAGCGACGCCATGGCTGAGCTGCTGGCTTGGATTGACGACATCTCCAACGCATCGACATTGGGGCGCCACTACTTCGAAAGCACAGACCGTGGTCGGGTCAAAGCGCGAACCGAAGACTTCGCCAAGGATCACCCTCCCCTGCATCAGTTCCTGACCCAAGGGCGGGTGCACGATGTGCTCGAAGCCTTGTTTGGCGAGCCGCCGGTGCTGTTCAAGGAAAAGATCAACTACAAGCACCCCGGTGCCGCCGGGTACGCCCCCCATCAAGATGCCCCGGCCTATCCGTTTGGCTCGCTGCACATCACGATGCTGCTGGCCTTGGATTCAGCGGATAGAAGCAATGGCTGCTTGGAATTCGCCAAGGGGGCCCATCACAACGGGGTGATCGATATGAATGCCGATGGATGCCTCCCGATTGAGCGGGCAGCTCAACTCGAATGGACGCCGATGCCTGTGGCGGCTGGAGACGCGGTGTTCTTCAACTCCTTTGCACCGCACCGCAGCGGCACCAATCGCTCCGATCGTTCGCGCCGCGCGTTGTACGTCACCTACAACGCCAGCTCCGAAGGCGATTTGCGATCGGAGTACTACGACCACAAAAAGCAGGCGCTGGCGGAAGGGCGCGTCAGCTTGATCAACCACTTTCTCGGGGAGGACGTCTCATGACTGCTGCACTGGCCGACCACGCCATCGAATGGATGAAATCCATGCAAGCGGGGAGTCGCGAGGAGCGCGTTGACCTGCTCTTCGCCTATCTCAACACCCATGGGCAATCCAGCTACGACCCATCGGTGACGCAGCTGGAACATGCTCTGCAGACAGCGCATCTGGCCCACCAGGAGTCGCGGCAGCCCCACCTGGTGGTTTCATCACTGCTTCATGACATCGGTCATCTGATGATCGATGAACACGATGAGCAGAGGGATTTCCTCGATCAGGACTGCGCCCATGAGGCCGTCGCAGCCCGAGCACTCTCGGTATTCTTCCCCACGCAGGTTGTTGCCCCCGTACAGCGGCATGTCTCAGCCAAACGGCTGCTGTGCTCCCTCGATGAGACGTATTACGCGGGGCTATCGGATGCATCGAAACGCAGCTTTGCCGTGCAAGGCGGAGAGCTGAGCCGTTCAGAAGCAATGCGGCTTTTGGCCTTGGAGGGGATGGACGATGCCATGACCCTGCGGCGCTGGGACGACCGGGCCAAGGTTCATGGGGTTGAAGTGCCCGACTTGGATGCCTACAGACAGGTGGTCTTGAACCATCTCCTGTAGAGCAGGATTCAAGCGAGGTCAGCTCCCTGGGAGTTGCACACGATTGATCCCAGTTGCACAAAATTCCAGTGACAACTCAGGGACAAGCCCCTCAGACCTGTTCCGGCAACTGATTGCTAAGTGGCAGCAGCGGCCAGAAACCCCAGCGCTGATCAGCAGAATTATTGCCGTCTCCAGGCATGCATCTCATAAAACCAACCAAAGATTCTGTCGAGATGGATTCATCAAAGGCAAAAAGCCGTGAGTAAGGGGATGGTCCACAGCAAACCAAGCTGAATGTCTCAAACGCGGGCGGCTTCGCGAGTTTTTTCCAAACTAAAGAAAATAAATCTGGTTGGGCATTGGCCGCACCCCCTGTTCTGCTGAGTTTGGCGCCCCTGCTGGTGGGTCGTGCCCGTCGCGGTGTGGTGGGCAGTAGTCGTTACGCCAAAACGCTTCGGGAGTCCGTGCGCCAGGCCGCCGCGGATGGCCAGCGGCGAGCGGTCTTCATCCTCGGAGAACCGGGGCTGGAGAAGGACAACCTGGCGGCGCTGATCCACTTCGGATCCCCCCAGCGCAAGGAGTTAATGCTGCGCCTGGATGCGGCTCTGCTCAAGGCTGATGGCAGCGATCTGCTCGAGCCCCTGGATTCCTCGGATGGTCGCTCCCTACTTGAGCTCGTTGGTGACGGCTCACTCCTGATCGATCAGCTCGATCGTGCGCCTGAGGGCCTCAAACCGCTCCTCCTAGAACTACTGGAGGGGCAGCACGGCTTCCGAGGACGCCTGTTTTTCACCTCAGAGACGGTGTGCTCCGACATTGAGCGGCGCTGCAGCCTGATTCGGGTGCCGCCGATACGAGTGCGCCGGCAGGACCTCGGGGAGTGGTTGCGCTATGGGATCCGATTGCGCAGCCGCAAACTCGGCTGGCCCCAGGCCCCTGACGTATCCGAGGCGATAATCAAACGGCTCCAGGCCTACGACTTCCCGAACAACATCCGTGAGCTGGAGACCCTGGTTGACAGGGCCCTGCAGCAGATCCGGCGCCAGGAGGGCAGCACGGTTCCGATGCTGATTCCGGAGGACGTCTTTTGGACGTCGCCTCGCCAACAGCGCTATCGCTTCGATATCTGGCGTTGGAAGCCTCAACTGAGGGAGTGGATGCGAGCCCCATGGCTCTGGAACACTCTGCTCTTCGGCGTGGTCAGCTGGGTATTTGTTTTGGTGAATCTCTGGCTCTGGCTGGGGCCGCAGGACCGGGCCCACAACGGTGCCTTGAACCTCTTCTGGGCCTGGTGGTGGCCGTTGATCCTGCTGGGTTTTCCCCTGGTTGGCCGTCTGTGGTGCTCCTTCTGCCCCTTCATGGTCTGGGGCGAAATCAGCCAACAACTTGCGCGAATCCTGGGTTGGCGACCCGCTCGCTGGCCCCGCGGGGAAACTGACGGGTGGGCCTCCCCCCTGCTGGCGGCGGGCTTCGCCTTGATCCTGCTCTGGGAAGAGGTCTGGAATCTGCAGAACACAGCCTGGCTGAGCAGTTGCTTGCTGTTGTTGATCACCAGCGGGGCGGTGATCGGCTCGCTGCGCTTTGAGAAACGTTTTTGGTGCCGCTATCTCTGTCCCGTTGGCGGCATGAACGGGCTCTTTGCAAAGTTGTCCGTGTTGGAACTCCGCGCCCAGGTCGGCACCTGCAGCGGCAGTTGCAGCAGCTATGCCTGCTTCAAAGGCGGACCGGCCGATGGCGAAGGACTGGCGACAGCGGGTTGCCCGCTCGGCACCCATCCGGCCCACCTGCATGACAACCGCAACTGTGTTCTTTGTTTGACCTGTGCCCAGGCCTGCCCCCATCGCTCGGTTCAGCTCGCCATCAGACCCCCTGCCGCCGATATCCAGCGAGAGATGGAGCTACCCCGTGGAGAGCCCAGTCTGCTGCTGGTCCTGGCCGGCGACGTCTGTTTGCACCAGGCCCCGCGCATGCTGGCTTGGATTCCAGGTGCTCCAGCCAGCCTGGTGGAGGGTCCACTGCTGCCCCGATTGCTCATGGCGCTGCTGGCCCTCTCGATCCCCACACTGCTTTATGGCTCGGCCTGCTTGGTCTTTAACCGTCAACGTCTCCGCCGGACGCTGTATGGCCTCCTGCCCCTGATTTGGGCGCTGTTGTTGGCTAGGCACCTGCCCTTGGGCATGGGCGAAGCCGGTCAGCTTCTGCCCGTCAGCCTGTCGCCACTGAATGGGTCCTGGACTGAGTCCTTGCCGTCCTGGCAGGCGGACGCCCACGTGATCGCCTTTTGCCAGAGCCTGGCCGTTCTGCTCGGCTGGGGCTCCAGCGTGGTGCTGCTGCGGCGCCAGTTGGCGACCCATCGGACCTCCTGGCTTGGGGCCTCAGGTTTAACCGTTGCCCTGGCCGTGGCGGGACGCTGGCTTGTGGCGGCCTGAGCTCAATTCAGGCCGAATCGAACAGAGCGTATGCAAGAGCATGTTCAACACTGCGTCATCCAGTGGCCTACCGAAGCTCGTAAGCGGCCCTGCCAATGATCGGTCGGGTCTCCTCCTACACCTGCTGCGCAATCGCCAGAACTTCAGCCTTAGAGCGGATGTCCCGAAAGAGCCGTTCAGGGGAGCACATCGACAACATCACCTCACCCGAATCAGTCTGGGAGATGGCGATGCGACAGGGCATCAACACATCTGCTCCTTGATAAAAACGAGGGGTTGGGATGTAGCCATGGAGCAGGCAGTGTTGACGATCCGTCAGATCCAGGAGACCGCCCACAACAGCGACAATGCCGAACGGCCCAATTGGCCGATGCTGGTGATGCGCTCACCGAAGGGCTGCACCGGTCCAGCGGAGGTGGACGGCAAGAAGCTCGAAAACTTCTGGCGCTCCCACCAGGTGCCCATCACCGATGCGAAAACCAACCCGAAGCACCTGCAGCAGCTGGAGGCCTGGTTGAAGAGCTATCGGCCCTGGGAACTGTTTGACGAAACCGGAGCCATCCGCCCCGAGATCCGCTCCCTTTCTCCCAAGGGGGAGCGGCGCATGGGTTCAAATCCCCACACCAACGGCGGCGTGCTGCGACGCAATCTGGTGTTTCCTGATCTGACGAACTACGCCATGGCGGTGGAAACCGCCGGCACACGTGTCGACGCCAACACCACTCCGCTGGGCGAACTGATCCGCGAGATGAAGTGTTGTCTGCAAGCGCATGGGGAGAACACACAATCAGACAAAAGAGTGCTCAGCAATAACACCTAAGACTTCAATACCTCAGAGACAACGACAAATGGGAGTGGCGGAGATTTAAAAAAGCCGTGGAAGTAATCACAGCCATGACTTGCAAGAAAATCAATTTGCGAGTCGCCCTGAACGCATTCAGCAACAACTTTAAGACCCAACTCGCGGGCCATCAGAATCGTACCTTTCACTATCGCAGTATTCTCACGATTGACCGGAACAGCATCGACAAAAGCTCCGTCAATTGTGATATATTTAATTGGGAGGGTTTGAAGAACTGCAAGAGATGAATAGCCTGTACCAAAATCATCAATACATAGATCAACACCCAAATCAGCAAGCTCAGCAAAAAGCTCTTTAGCCTGAGCAAGATCAGTCAAGAGCGATGTTTCGGTAAGCTCTATAAGCTATCGAATGAAAACTCAAATACGAGTGCAATAAGCGGCTAAAAGCCAAATAGGCTCTGTGCTCAACTAAAGGGGAGAGAAGATCTAGAGAGCTGTTGAGATCTCTGGAGGTCTGATGCGTCTATTGTTCGTCAGAACTTCGTCAATATCGCATCCAATTGATTGACTATGATGCCGGCAAAAGCAGGTTCAAGTGGAAATCATGTGTTAATTATTGGCACCAATCAGATTCTGCACTATAAGATTATAGATGAATGTAAGCAAGACAACTATCTTGCGAATCGTAACAGAAACTATTGGCTTTTGAACTTAAAGGCCGGTATAGACTGTACCCAGGGCATATAACGAAGCGAGAATACACCCGTTAGATGGCAGGATTCGTACTCCTTTGGCGGTGAATACTCTGCACGAAAAGGGGTCTCAGAACTTGATGCCTGAATGAATGCTTCACGTACGATACCCACGTCACAAGGCAACTGATTGAAATAAGCCTGAAGAGCCGGCTCAGGCAGATCCTTTACTCCAGCTCCATCTTGCCACCAGACATGCAAACCTATGTCTTGAAGACCTGAAAGCCATTTAGCATTGGCATTGGGCGAGAGATAACCAAGATTATATGCACTGATATGAAGTGGCTTGTTCAAGCGCTGGGACATAAGCTGCAGTTGATTCTGGGTAAGACGGCGCCGGCCAATCGTTGTAAATAGCCGATCTGATAATTCAGATGGGAAATACCAACCAACAACTTCAATTTCTCGTTCTTTTAACAAGGGAAGTAGTTTCGAATGGAGAGATAACGATCGGCGCTGCAAGCTTGTCCAGTATTCTTCAAATCGGTCTTCCCATCCAGCTTGCAAAATCGTTTGCGAAAAGGAAGGGTCTGCATACAGACCAACAATCAAATCCAACCCCTCTTGCTGAGCGATCAGCAGGCTGGTTAGTAGCCATTCTTCCTGATCAATGAGGAAATCACCAAACTGAGTCCATTGGATAACAATGGTGCGGTATTGATTGCGATAAGCCTCACGCCAGACATAAGACCAGTCACTACTACTTATCCTGCTATCACCTTTAAGTGGTTGATAAAAAAGTATCTCACTAGCTCTAGATACTGGAGCGAACAAGACAAACAGGAAGACATAGATAGCAAAAGTAATAAGTTTGCTTTTGTGTAAGCGGAGTTTCATAAGTTGAGGGTAAGACTCAGTAAGCCACCAGGAGTATTCTGATAAAGATCAGTTGACAGAGGTTGTTGGAATTCAACGCGTATAGTAAATCGGCGCCGATAGGCTCGGAGCTCATCCTCTTGCAACCAAAACTGCCAGCGCAAACCAACACCCACACGGATATCATATTTAGTGTTCTGAAAACCAATCTGAGACAGTAGATAAGGACTTATTGTTTGGGCTGGCTTGGAACTGAGTTTCCATGTTCTACCCTGAGAGTAGCGATAGAGACCAATCAACTGAGATTGCTCCATAAAATAAGCAGTATCAAAATAGAGCGATCTTTCATTCCAGACAGCCCGATCTTCCTTCCATTCACCATTCCAACGGCCTTGGTCAAAAATAGATCCATTAAATCGAAGTATTACATCATCAGACAGGAGATCCCCAACACGGCCCTGCCAATATTCGGCATAAAGATTAAGATTTAGATCCTTATAAGGCTTGTATCGGAAACCAAGACCACTGGATAATTGAGATTCGGATCGAGCAAGATCGTATATGCCGATTGATCTAACGTAAGTAAATAACTTTTGAAATTTAAGCGTGTGCTCATAACTTGAGGAAGCAGTAACGATTTGCTTAGATTCAGGAATAAGATCATCAATCAGTAAACCTTCAATTGATTGGCCATAGGGAGATGTTGTCAAATCAATGAGCCAGTTATTCCGTCTAGATAACAGCTCATAATTGCGCTTGAGTCCGTAGAGCCTTTGGCGTTGGGAAGCTAATCCCAAGTGCTCTGTTGAGCTCGCTGGATCCTGCTCAAGTTCAATTGCTCGTTTGTAATGCTTCAATGACAACTTGATTTCACTACGACGCTTAAATAATTTGGCAATCTCTGCCTCTAACACAGCATTGCCATCGCTGATCTGACTGGCACGTAACAGAGGGGTTAGCGCCTGATCCCTAATCTGGGAATCGGAGTCTTGGCTGAGAGTAAAACCATAATCACTTAGATAGCGGAAATTATTTGGGTCCAACTCATTGGCTCTCTTCAATAAGTCACGGGCCTCAATGAGATTGTCGAGATCTCGAGCGATTAACCCTGCCTGATAGAAATCTGATGCATCAGAACTTTCACTGGAGAGAAAAATACCAAAGCGCTCATATGCAGAGTCCAAATCGCCAGACGCGGCTGCAATTAATGCACCCAATCTCCACTCATCAACTCCAAGGTCAGTTATGCGTTTCCAATGTTCTTTCGCTTTCGCAAGTTGGTTGAGCTCAAGAGAAACCTGCGCCATTCCTGCTTGTACTTCTGATTGATCCTGCTCAATGAACGGTAAATTTTCCCAGATTTCATAGGCTCGTCTTGGCTCACCGGCAGAGGCAAGACTAAATGCGAGCATGTTTTGGGCATCATGGCGTCCCAAAACGATTGCTTGCTCAAAGTAGGCCGATGCCTCGCCTGGTCTGGCACGTATTGAGCACAACCCATAGGCATACCATTCTCCAGCAGAAGCAATCTCTGCAGATCGCGAATTAAACTCAGGTAGGAGGTTACATTCACCACGGCTAGCGAGTAATTCAAAAAGAACGCCCCGTTCATTGGGAGGCAAAAGCGGGGCAAGTGAAGTTAAGACTATCGCTTCTGGAGGCTCTACTTGAGAATAAAGATTGATTAGACGTTTTGCTAGTTTAGATGGGATTAAAGAACCAACTGAATGGTTTAGAAGCAATTCCGTTTCAAGTAACTCTAATGCTTCCTTTAAGCGACCAGCTTCAATCAGTCGATAGCTAAGTTCATCAAGAGTAGGAGGCGGTAAATCTGGTGGATTTAATGTGTCCCTTGCCAAGGTCAAGCGTTCCAGGAGCACAGGCAACATCTCTGAGCCACGTTCCTCAAGGGTTGTTAACTCCTCAACGACAGCTTTCCAATCTTGGGCCAATTCAGCAAGACCACTGCGATAAGCAACATCACCACCCCGGTCGCGTAGCCAGAGCCAAGCCACTTCAGGGCCTCTCAAAAGGCGTAATTGTTCAGCACGGGCTTGAATGAGTGTTGTGGCATGGTCTCCAGAGTGATCTTGCGTGAGCCATTGTTCGACTCTGCTTTCAGGCACAGATTTCGAATCATTTAGCCAACTCAGCTGAATCTGTTGATAAAGGGGCTCATGACTATTTGGGTGCAAAGCATCAAGGGCTTCGCCATACCGTTCTTGTGCTAGAAGCGCCTCAGCCAGTATCAGCTTTGCGTGGCGGGAGTCGGGTTGAATTCTTAGAACAAAACGAGCATCTCGTTCAGCGTCTGTATATCGCTGCTCACTTAATGCACGAGAGGCTTTGGATAAGTATGGATAACTACTGAACCATTTCCAATCAAAGATCGGATCAGTAAAATCTAATGCTTTGGCAGGTTGAGCCGTACCAAAAACTATTTGAACAAAAATCAACACACTACATAGCTTGATCAAGCGATCAAAATGTGGCTTTAGTAAATAGATCACACTAACAACCCAACATCGATAGTCCAACTTGGCGATCCAATTGTTGCTCTACAATCAACGCATCAACAACTTCATCCTGAAGTATATTTAAATCGACTAAATGCTCCCCTAATTTCTTTTGCAAAGGCTCAAAACTAATCAGCGCTTGACTCAAAATTGCCTGGTTGATTAAACCCTTCTCAACAGCCAAATCACCAAGAAGGACTAAATGGCTGCAGAAGGAATCGAATACAATGATATCTGAATTGAATAATTCTACTAGTGAGTTTAAATTTGCAGATAATGCATCAGTTCTATCTGGACGAAATGCGTGAATAAGCCCTATCTGCACTCGGCCTTGTGGGACAATAACTTGTTTCGTCGGCATTTTTACTGATCTACTAATTACGCCGAGAGCAACATTGCTAATCGCACTCTCTCTAGCCAAAACCAAGACACCCGACTCAACACGTAGAGGCAAAACTGAATACTTAAATGCCAGCCTTTCACCTATAAAATTTGTCAAATTTGTGTCTATCTCGAACGGATTAATATCATCAAATTCAATATCTTGCTGCTCTGCCAAAGCTGCACTCAACTCCACTGTCGTTATCATGCCCATTTTTAGCAAGGTCCTTCCGATTCGCTGTCTACTGCTTTTTTCCAAACCCTGTTGGAGTTCTAGTTGTGTGATCACACCTTGATCTATCAATATTTGACCTAAAGGCCTTCTCCCTGTAGATGATGCAACGCTGGGAAATACATGGGTTGTTTTATCCCATGCAACCTTTCGAGCACTACCAATAGCCAAAACTTGCCGATAAGCCCTCCAATTGGCTCGGAAATTGATCCAATTAGCCCATACCATTCGAGGAATTGCAATAATGCCGGAAGATAATCCGTAGAAAATTGTTGTAAAGTAGACTCTCTGAACGACTCTATTTAAAAGCAGAAACCCATTCAAAAGAAGTAGGTAGGCGAGCAACTTGCTATTGCCTAAAACTGGTGGATAATCCCAAGTTTTGAAGTGGATAAAACCTATAATCCAGATAATGAGGAGCTGTATTAACAAAAAAATAGACAACAATCCGATCATATTGCTAATGCCACCCCTTCTATCACGCCATAAAAAATAGTTGATCAACCAATTGTTTGACCAAGGCAAAGTTACAGACCCTTGGAACACAATGCCTGTAATCCAGCGAGATTTTTGGCGAACCGATGTCGCAGCAGTATCTGGGAAGTTTTCTCGAACACATATCGAATGACTTACACGCTTCCGTACCCCAAATCGCTGTTCCTTTAATGGAGCCAGCACTGGGTCTCGTGGACTGTAATGAACAAATATTTCTCGCATGCCACGCTGACGAAGGCGAATCCCAATGTCATAATCCTCAGTCAGGCTTTGCGTGTCAAAGGCAATTCCTTCACCTTCATCTAACAGAAATGTCAATGCTTTACGGCTAAAACATGTACCAACTCCAGCACTCGGAACCAATCCTGCAAGCGCTTCACGAACAACAACCTCTTTTCCGTGCCATTCGGCGAATTCATCGGCATAGTGATTTGCTGTAAAATTCCACCAATTTCGATGAAGATATGGAAAAACAGGTACTTGCACAAGATCGTTTTCACCAACAAGTAGGTTGAATAAACGCAGTTCCAGTGGAGAAATTACATCTTCAGCATCATGCAAAATAAATCCCGAAAATTTGATTGAAGCAGCTTGTTCAAACTCCAATACAGCTGACAGAATATTATTAAGGCAGTCAGCCTTGCTTGTAGGCCCTGGCAATGCACAGATGACTTGATGCACATTGTCGAAAAGAAGGGCTGCTTCCCTAGCATCTGCTTGTGTTTCTGGATCATTAGGATATGTACCAATGAAAAATTGATAATTCTCATAATCAAGTTGTACTGCAGCAGTCTTAACCATCTGACCTATAACTCCTACCTCTCGCCATGCAGGAACCATAATTGCTAGGGGCTTTTCAGTTTTCGAATACAGAAGATCTTCATCCGCACGTCGATGACGGCTATATATGAACAATTTTTTCCATATCTTGCGAATCCAAAATAGTGAATCCACTATCAAATCTTCAAGACCAAGTACGAGCAATATCAAAGTCAAAACAAACGCAAAAAGACGCAAGCCATACAGATATAAAATCATCACGTCGGATGGCATTTACACACCCTCACTGATTCGATATCGAAGCGATCAATACTCATTTTTCTGTTAATGCTTAGCCATCTTGTTGGCTGTTGATTTATCGTTTGGATTGCATTTATCAGCAAAGCTCAAGGCAATTCTCAGCAAAGCTCAAGGAATTTCTCAGCAAAGCCCAAGTTTTAAGGTGAATATTGCTACTGTCGCGACAACAAGCCATTATCTTTACAAATGTTCATTAAAATATGAGTAGAACTTCAGACCAGCTATTGATCTGAGTTGCTGGAGTCACCTGCGCCAGGCCGTGCGCCCCTAAACCGGCGACAACGAGGCGATCCTGCCTCAACAATCCATGTCCACCTCCGCACCTCCCCAACGCCGCAATAGACGCGGCTTCTTCACCTCAGAACGATCGCTGCGTAAGCTTGGCAATTCGATTTGGAAGAAGCAAACCCTAACGGCAGAAGCGAGCGGGCAGCCCCCCTCAAGCCAACCAAAACCATGTAAACACGTTATAACAGAATCGTAATAACCTTACATGAGGATCTGGCTTTGACGCGCTAATCTCATACGACAGCTCTGCCCTTCTCCGACGTGGAACACCTAGCCGAATACTTCAAGGTGTTCTCAGAGCCCAACCGCCTGGCCGTTCTTGAGGCCCTGCGGGGAGGAAAACGCAATGTCACCGCGGTTGTGGACACCACGGGGCTGAGCCAAGCCCTGGTGTCGAAACATCTCAAGCTGCTCACGATCGCCGGGGTTGTGAGGCGATGCCCAGAAGGATCACTTGTTTTCTATGAAGTGATCGATCGCTCTGTTTATCGGCTCTTGGCTCAGGGAGACAAGTTGCTGAAGGAATCTCGCCGACAACAGCTGGATGCCCTGAGCGCTTCGCTCTGATGGTGGCCGCCCCCCCCCCCCCCACCACCGCTGAGGAACTCATGCGGCAGTTGAAGGAATGACAAACGTCCTTCCCCAACCTGAATTTCAATGGTGTGAATGGGCTGGAGCTCGACCTGCATGGTTGCGATTTACGCAATGGGAACTTCAAGGAGTCGCGATTCGGGCATGCAACATTTTCTGCAGCCAATCTCCAGGACTGTTCGTTCCAGCAAGCAATGCTATGGGGAGCAGATTTATCAGGCGCCTCAGCGCAATCATCGAAATGGCATGATTCCGACCTATCCAGTGCCAGGCTCCAAAAAGCCAACTTCAGCGGTGTTTTTTGCATCGATGCTGCCTTCGCGGTGTTCTTGCCGCCGGGAGCATTTGGCAGGGAGCGAGGTTGGTGGAAGCAGATTTCCGCTCAGGTCTCGATCAATTCACTGACCTCGGTGAAGCCAACTTGCACCAGGCAGACCTGAGCTTTGCTCAGCTCCAAGGCGCCAGTCTCAGGGGGGCAGATTTGAGTGAAAGCTGCCTGTATGGAGCTGACCTTAGCGAGAGCGATTTGCGAGGAGCAGATCTAAGGGGGTGCGACCTCAGCGGCACTCAGCTGAAAGGAGCTCTTCTCCCCGAGCATCTGAACCCTTAGGCAAGGTCCGCAATAAGGGCAAGCCCCCTGGGAGTTGCACAACATTGATCCCAGTTGCACAAAAAGCGAGGGACAACTCAGGGACAAGCCCCTCAGACCTCTTGCCACAACATATAGCTAAGTGGCAGCAGCGGCCAGAAACCCCAGTGCTGATCAGCAGGATTCACACCAGCTCCAGCCACCACACTCCCCATCAATGCAGTGATTCTGCAGAGGAATGGATCAGGCCAGGGTCAAACCACCCACTCCGGCGCAGAACAGCACCACCCGCCAGGCCGGTTGCCGCCAACTCACCAAGAGCACAAACGCCACCAACGCCAGGCTGAACTCAGCGCCTCCGCGGATACCTGCCTGCCAGACGGGTTGAAACAACGCCGCCAGCAGGATGCCCACCACCGATGCGTTGATGCCCAGCAGGGCTCGACGCATCGGAGCCAATCGGCCCAGATCACTCCAGAAGGCCAAGAGCCCACCAATCAACAAGAACGATGGAAAAAAGAGGGCCATGAGCGCCATCACAGAACCGGCGATGCCCTGAAGCCCTGGCTGCAGATCGAAGCCAAGAAAGGCCGCGAAACTGAACATCGGCCCCGGCACCGCCTGGACAGCGCCATACCCCGCCAGAAACTGCTGCAGGTCATGTAGTCACAATTCCAAATCTCGAGAAAGATGTCGTGATCTTACTGAGAAAAACAAGCAAAACCGCTAAGAGAGATATGAGGCAAAGCTCTAGGCTATATACAGTGGAAATCTGCAACTCGAGGATACAACCATATCAAAACAGTGACTAAAACATACTATTTATCTTGGGAAAAAGCAGCACGGTTGCGAAAAATCCTTCGAGAAACGAGGCACAGTCTATCTTGTGAGACAATTGAGTATAATCGTTTGACTTAGAATGCTTTGCGCAATCGAATGAAAAATAATCATGCTTGGCGCTTCTGGTTGTGGATCACAGCCTCCTTTTGCCTTGGGACTATCTCGTCACTTGTACTTATTGCGCTGGTATTCTTCGGTGTAGTTGATTTTAATCCCGAAAACAGGCTGGCCAAAAGAGTTAATATTCCAAGGGATGAACTCACTCAGCGACGGAAGCAGGAGATGGTTGAATTTCTAGAGCGCAAAAGAAGATGGACAGAAAAGCTGGTCGATCGAATGCATGACAGATACTTAGAAAATCCGAATTCGACGATGGATTTTTTGGTGATATCTGGAGGGGGTGAACATGGGGCTTTCGGAACGGGGTTTCTTGTTGGCTGGTCTAAAGTTACTGACAAGAACGGATCAATGCCTCTATTTGATGGCATAACTGGTGTTAGCGCAGGATCTCTCATAGCGCCTTTTGCGTACATTGGAACGAAGCAAAGCCTCGAAAAGATCAACCATTTTTTTCGAAATACAAGTCCCGATTTTGTTGTCTTAAGGAAGCCGATCTTTCTTGCTCCAAACAACATGAGCTTGGCGCGAGTACCAGGCCTAGAAAGAGCAGTCGGAGAAGCATATAACCAGTCAACTGCTCAGCAAATTGTCGACAAAACAAGTTCCGGTCGACTTCTGCTGATTCAGTCAACAAATCTAGACTTGGCATTTCCAGCTGTTTTTAATTTTGTTGCAGCAGCCAAGAAATCTGTAGCTGAAAATGATGCAAAACCAATGACAAATATTCTTCTTGCATCAACCGCCATCCCCGGGATGTTTCCGCCACGTGAGATGAACGGTTTTTTATATGTAGATGGAGGAGTTGAAGGTAATTTTTATTATGGAGGACATCCTTCAAAACCTGTAAATACCTTCGGCGGAATTTGGAAAAGAAAGCATCCTGGCATCCCAATTCCGAAGACCCGTTATTGGGTGATCATCAACGGTAATCTCAGGGAGTCGCCGAAAACCAGTGAAACTGGATGGGCCAGTATTGCGTATAGAAGTCTAGAAGTTTCTGAGGGTTCAGGACAAGTTGTTTCGCTCAGAGAGCTCTTCTCAATTGCAGAGTTAACCAAACTTCGTGGTCTTGGCGAAGTTGAAGTTCGTTGGATCGCTATCAACGAGCCTCTCAAACGTGGTGTTTTCCCAAAAATATTTAACAACAATGAGATGAGACGATTGTCCAATCTGGGTGAAAGTCTGGGACGCGATCCTAATTCCTGGAATTTAGCCTCACCTTGACCTTTTCAAATCATCCTGAATGTAAGAATAAAAATGGGCGGGCAACTTCGAACTTAATCAACTGTACATAAAAACTCCTCTCACAAACTTCAAGATTACATTGGGTAGATTGACTTAAGGATAAAGAAAGCAGCGATTGCTGATTTTTCACTAATTTATGAAGAACCCGAGAATGCCATCTCAAGAGCGGCCAATCAGTCCATAAGCAAACGACAAACTTTAAATAAGAACTGATCAATCACTGGATGGCTAGCAATTTCCTGGCCATGACGCTTCCTCTGGAGCATTTGGATAAAGCTTTTGAAGAATCTCCTTCGATTTCGGACCATTCTTGTCGAGCAACTCTGTCTAAAGACTGAGTGATGAATTGGGGAACAAGAACAAACCGGAGAGGAGAGGAGAGGAGAGGAGAGGTGAGGAGAGGAGAGGAGAGGAGAGGAGAGGAACACTGCTTCGCAGCAGATAGGCAGTCCAACGATTCGGGATATACCAGGAAATCATTAGGCCGTGACCAGCAAAGAGCTTGCGAAGCGAGCCGCGCTGAACTACAAGATGGCCCCAGACTCGGTAATGCTTAATCCGCGCGCCCGATCTACCAGTGCTTGAATCCGACCGTTGAGATTGATAAAAAGAAAACGTTCACTACTCTGTTCATTCGTCACAAAGTGGACCAATGCCCAGTGATAGGGCACAGCCATTTCTTCAAACAAGATGAGGAGCTTCCAGCCGTTTTGAGTGGCATAGATCAGACAGCAGATTTCGCTATGCGCTGAAGACGACCACGTTTCGGCGAGCGTAACCTGCCTGGCGAGTCTTGATGTTTGGCTCATGTCATCGTCTCTTTAATGCCAAAACCTCTAATCAACACTAGGGAGCCAGTTCGATCGTTCCACTGAGTGCTCCAATCTTGAACTTAGATCAAATCAACCAAGCATCTTCTTGCTGCAGGCACCATGACGCAGCCAATCTTGGCGCTGATCTCTGATGGTCATCCAGTTGCCCATAATTGACCCAGTTGCACAAAATTCCAGGGACAACTCAGGGACATGCCCTTCAGACCGTTAACAGGAACTGGGAATAAAGCGGCAGCAGCAGCCAGGAACCCCAGCGCTGATCCGCAGGATTCACACCAACTCCAGCCACCACGCTGCCCATCAATAGGGTGATTCTGCAGAGGAATGGATCAGGTCATTCATCAGGCCGATCACTTCATCCCACATCGCTGCAGCCATCACGGCAAGCGGTCGGATGCGCAGAACAAGCAGATCCCCTGCGCAACGCGCACCGCTGGACAACTGGTAAGTCGGAGCTGTCGAAGAGATCAGGACCGCTCAGGCTGAGCGTCGTGTCAGCCGCGCAAACTCCCTTTACATTCCCGCTGTCGGGTTAGCCGACCTTTCTTATTTGCAACCGGGATTCGTCCCACCGGCTTTTTCCGTTCTCATGACCACCACCCTCCAGCAGCGCTCCGGAGCTTCCAGCTGGCAGGCCTTCTGTGAGTGGGACACCTCCACCAACAACTGATTCATTGTTTGGCAGGAAATGCGATCGCTCAGAAGCTCAGGTCCATATCACTCTTGAGGTGGTTTTGATGCTTTTTAGCTCTTGAAAGAAAGATGATTGATTTTACTTTTAAAAGATGAATCAAAATGCATTTCGTGATCAGAACTGAACATGGTGAAATTATTTTCTTGATTTATTGTTAAGGATTGCGTGCATGTTTTGAAAAATATTTAAGGGGCATAAGTTTTATTTTAATGCTCATGACTTGCATGAGTTTAGTGTTGTGCATAGGCTCACAATCCTTCTCGCCCAAAGTAGCGCGTGCATGATACCGGCTGATCTATGCCTGCTGCATAAGCATGGGGCTAGAGAATATTTCCTGATACTATGCATAACTACTGAAAATCTTAATTTACATCTGTTGATTAGTTGATGACTACTCATAGAGGATGCTATTGACTTTCAACGTGATCGGAATCCAACGCATGCAAACGAGCCTTAAGCAATTAGAACCTTTTTGGTATCCGCTGATGCCATTGGAAGCATGGGATGGTGAGCCACTTTCGGTTCAATTGCTGGGTCGAATGCTTGTTTTATGGCGTCGCAGGGATGGTCAAATAGGCGCCTTGGATGATCGCTGCCGCCATCGTTCGGCTTCGCTTTCAGGTGGTCATGTTGGTCTGGATGGGTACCTTCACTGTCCATATCACGGTTGGGCTTTTGACACGGATGGCCACTGCCGGGAGTTGCCTCAGCAACCGAATCAGACCATCCCCAACAGATGCCACACGAAGGCTTACCAAGTCAAGGAACAACACAGCTTGGTGTGGGTCTGTCTTGCGAATCAAGCAAAGCTGCCGATCCCACCGCTCTCGAAGCTTGCGTCCGGTTGTCATCGACGCATTCAAGGGTTTCATGAGCAATGGCAGTGCTCTGCATTCCGTGTGATCGAAAATGGGTTGGACAACTTCCATCACTACTTTGTGCATCGGGGAGTTCTTGACGCCCTTTCCCCCATACCAGAGCCGATGGAAGGCGGTATCACTACTACTAGTGATGGGTTGAAATTCAGTATTCCCCTCGAACTCAGCACAACTGAGGCACTAGAGGCCACGGTTGGGGACTGCAGCCCTACGCCGCGTGTTGAAAGATATGTGCATTGGCTAGCTCCATTGGGACTCACTCTTAAGCTCACCTGGCCAAATGGAAGACAGCAATGCATCGTCTTATTCGCTGTTCCTCGTGACTCGTATTCCTGCACAATTTTGCGCTTTTATTTGCGCAACGATACGGAAGAAGAGGTGAGTCAATCTAGCGTGATTGCTTTCGAACGCACGTTAATCGATCAAGATCGACGCATTCTTGAAGCGATGCCTTCCGATTTAGACCCATGTCCAGTCGGGGAGCAGCTGATTGAGGCGGATCAACCGATCGCTCGCATGCGTCAGCTGCTCCAGAAGTTTTTGGCTACGACTTCCTGAGCAGAAACCTTTGCGTAACCAAAATCGATCGGTGTGCCTGTCATCTGTTCCAAATAGTGGAAGAAATGGTAAACAGGAGCGTCATTACATGAGGCATTGCCGATCGGAAGTTCACCTGGATCAAGAAAACGAGCTTGGCTTTCAATAAAAGGTTTATCTTCTTCACTATTTTGAATTGATAGATCACGAAGACGATTCAGAAATGGCTGAAACTCCATTGCTCCCCAAACATCAGGATCGATGTAAATGCAGCCTCGCGTCATTGTCGCCATCGAGTCTTCGGGAACGAATAGCACAGCAATGAATAATCCGTTGGCAATTTTGTTGAGCCAAAGGTTCGGAGCTCCTCCAACCTTCCAATAGGCCTGAAGGGAGTCGCTGAATTGCTGATACGTGACAAGTACCGAGCGCTCCTTATCTCTGCATTTCATATGCATACCACTAAGAGTTTCTGCTCCCATCCAGCGACGCATGCGATGCACCACTCGGGCGATCCCGTGAACCTGAAATCCATGCGTGTGGTCAATTCCGCTAGTAATTGTGATTCCCCATGGTCCACAGGGATAGCGATAGTCAAATAGCGGATGGCAGTGGAAACGAGCTGGATTGTTTAGCTGCTCGAACTCCTGAGGTAAGCAAATAGCTTCCCGCGCGGCCTCTATTTGCTCTGATGGCATGGCGAGATGTCCACGATCGTCGAATAGACGATCACTCATCGGTAACCAAAGAAATCCACCCTCCTCCAGGAGAGGCAGGTTCAGCAGCGATTCCGCATGACCTTTTTCGCCGTGTAGAGAACGTACACAGTGCCCTTTTTGATTGAATTCTTGATAGTGAAAGGGGCAGCGCACTGTGTCACCGACGACACGGGGTGGCTCATTCCCGCTAAAGAAAGATACGTGGCGATGGGGGCAACGATCGATGTGGGCAGATGCTGTCCCATCGGCACTACGTAGCAGAAGCAAAGGCAGCCCGAAAGCCTGCAAGGCGATGGCCTTCTCACGTTGAAGTTCTACAGAATTCAGTACAGGCCAGGCCAGTGGCAGTCGAGATAGCCAGGGACGGCTGAGGTCAAGACTCTTTGGATCTCGCCTACGAACCAAAGGTTGATATTCATTTTTAACTGATTCGTGGCTCAAGGGAAACGCTTTTTTATTTCGTGTATCTTCTCACATTGAATGATTCTTCCGTTCATCCTCTTGATGGTTTAATAGCAGTAGGTGGCTTAAGATACTTAGTGGCTTGGTCCACAGCATCAGGGGGCATTGAGGTCATCAACTTCACTTCATGCGCTAGATCTTTTTTTTCACAACGATGGCACGGGACAGCTCTTATTCGTGAGTCCTCGGCTGCCATGTGGGGCGTTCGACAACAATTGCAAGTCCCATCAGAGTAATTGCGAACATGCATGTGCCAGCCCACCCCCATTGGCTCCAAAACAGAGAAATTAGCGTTGAGCAGGCCGCTGCACCCAGATAGCAGGTGAGAAATAACTGACTGCTCATTCGACTTCGTGCTGCTGAATCGATCGAATAGATACGAGCTTGGTTGGCAATGAAGCTGCCCTGCACCCCAAGGTCAACGGCCATTAGTCCCAGGGCCAGTGCAGACAGTGCTTGCTTGTGTATTCCCATCAGCATAAATCCGCCTGATGCGCAAAGCACTCCTGTGAGCACGATTCGGTCGGGTCCTAGATGGTCAACAAGTCGACCAATAATCGGTGCGGCCGTAATGCTTGCTAAACCAATAAATCCAAAGCTGCCTATTACTGCCGGACCAAATTGCCAGGGTGGACTTGAAAGATAAATGGCTATTGCACTCCATATCGCCATGAAGCTGCCAAACAATAAGCCTTGTGATATGCAGGATCTACGCAGAAGTGGGTGACGGTACCAAAGGTTGATCTGTGCGCGTTGCAATCTCCAGTACGAGGTTTTGCTGGTAGGAGCTACGTCCGGCAGGCGTGTTCGAAATAGTAAAGCGATAGCAAGCATCACAATGGCTGAGAAGGCATAAATAAGGCGCCAGTCCCATAGCTCCGCAACCCAGCCGCTAACACTACGCGATAAAAGAAGTCCGCTAAATTGACCACTCAAAATGATTCCTAACATCCGGCCATGCGTGGGCTCTGGAGTGATAGCTGTCAAATAAGGGGGCATAAGCGATGGAATCAGCGCAACCATCCCAAGAGCGAAACAACTGCACAGCAGCAAACCGAAACTTGGTGCTAGCAGAACAGAACCACAAGCCAACGCCATGCCTATGGCTAACAGCGTTAGTAAGCCACGTTTCTCTCTCACATCACCCAGAGGAAGTACAAGGAGAAAACCCAATGCCATTCCCAACTGCGTGATCATTGGAGCTTGCAGGACTGTTCCCGGCGATAGCTGAAAGGCTCCTTTAATCTTTGGCAACAGGGATTGGGAATAGAAGGGATTGG
This sequence comes from Synechococcus sp. KORDI-52, assembly GCF_000737595.1. NCBI lineage: Bacteria > Bacillati > Cyanobacteriota > Cyanophyceae > Synechococcales > Synechococcaceae > Synechococcus > Synechococcus sp. KORDI-52. The sequence continues at coordinate 2,022,811 of NZ_CP006271.1, forward strand.
CAACGCTCACCCCTACCGCTAAGGCCATGAGCCAAAGCGGCGGCGGCACACTCTGAAAATTCGGTTTTTCGTTTGATCTAGACAAAGGACGAGCTCACTGCATGTATCAGTTTGAGTCTGATCTTTCATCGGTAGGCACGACACAACCACTTTTTAACGAGGTTTTTACAGCTGCAGCACTGCACTGCTCCCATTGACAAGCAGTTAATCGCCAGTGAGACTTATTAAGGCATCTGCAATCTATTTATCGAATTTGCCTTCTACGCATTTTCGGAAGAGGTAAAGGCTGTTGCAAGAGCATTGAGTACGGCAATCAAAATTTTCCTGAGTTGCCATTAGTCGCATCATATTGCACAAAATTGCAGGGACAATCTTGGGACACTCTCGACAGAAACAATGTAAACAAGTGGTCTAAAGAGGCAGCAGCAGCCAAGAAGCCCAGTACTGATCAGCAGGAATCACACCAGCTCTAGCCACCACGCACCCCATAAACGCAGTGATACTGCAGAGAAATGAATCAGGCCAGGAGCAAACCGCCCAACACAGCGCAGAAAAGCGCCAACCTAAACGCCGGTAGCCCAGTAGGTGACATGGCTCGAACTCGCAGCGTGAAAACACACTCGAGAGGTAATCAGGCATTAATGCTTAGTAAATATGAGCACAAAAAAACCTAGGTTTGACCTGGGTCTGTTCAGCGCTTCGTTGTGAAGCTGGCCTGATCTGTTGGGGGCCGCCGCCAAGCTCGCCCCCTCCCAACCTCAGGCTTTCGAAGGCTTGCTGGTCAAAGCTGCGGACATGGCTGTGGCCAGGAGCATGCAACCAACAACGGCGAGGAATCCCATCGGTCTGAAGTGACTGCAGGAATGATTGCCTTTTGACGGACCTCTCGCCTGTCGCGGTTGCAACAGAACTGACAGGAAGCCCTTCCCCCAGACGCCGTCTCAATCAGTGACCGGCATGATCGCCTTCTTTAAGGGTCGAAAGCGGAACATCGCTGTGAGGTTGTCGAAGCCCGAGCATCACTTGGTGTGAAGGCGGCTCATAGGCAGCTTTCACTGCGGCCAGTGATAAAAACTCGATGATCACGGTCAGAGGGCCTGCGTTGGATTCACGGACATCCGTCTTGAGGTCTCTGCAGAGCAAGCGAGCTCTAGATTTAGCTAGGTAAACCTCAAAGGCCTGGAGGAATGGCCCCATAGCTTCAGGGTTGGTGGTTGTTCCAGCAATACTTCAGTAGCCCTTAGCCAATCGTTCAATGTGAGGTAACAGAAGGATTGCATGAATCAGCTGGACAGAGAATTAAGCAGGAACCATTTCATCTCTGTTCTGCATCAGTAAAACATTTGTTTTCTCTTACTCGATACGATTCTGCATTGAAATCGATTTATTCAACTCAGATGCGCCTGCTATGACATAAATAGTCGATCATTCTTCCAACGAAACTAGCACAATGATAATTGTATCAGGGCTTGCCTACAACCGCACGCTTCCCCCTTGCAAAAGCAGTAGATAGATACGACAGTGGCATTGAATTCAATTTCGCTTGGTTTGATCATGGATAAACGTGTGGAACCTGAATTACATACAAGTGACGTTCCCGCCTCAATAAATTCAATGCACAATTGATCTACTTGGCAGACGGCATGAGACCACCTTATGTCTTGCCTCATGCGAATAACCTGCATATCTACATCAGAATTAGATCACTCAAAAGAAGGGAAGTCGAAAGAACAACTTGCAAGAAGAGTTAGGCCCTATGGACAATGATGACTTTCAATTCAGCACAGGTGCAAGCCAAGACTAGCTTGCACCAATCATTGACCGGAAGGCCCGGATTAGAGGCCGAGGAACATGGCAGGTATACGGTCCAGGGCATGGATCCCCAACATTTGCGACACCACATTCACCAACATTCCAGCGATGTGAGCAGCACCCACGAGAGCCAAGCCTCTCCACAGCTTTTCATAATCAGCGGGGGGCTTATTTCCAACCCAGGCAGGAGAAACAGCTACGTATTCCGGCGCTGGGGGCACATCAATGGCCATGCTCACTCCAGAGGCAAGGCTGCTGCGGATCAAGCTGTCGTTCCCTTTAGATCGATCGCTACTCGCAAAATTTTTCTCAAGAGACGCAATTCGAACAAAATTAAGCATTGACATTCCGCTTGAAGAGGTGAATGAGCGGACGTATGGAACCCCATGATCACCGAAAACTTCTGTATATTCTGCGGAATCAATGATTGCATCAACCAGGGCATCAAAACCTTGCTCTGATTGAATTGCAGCTGCATTTGCAACTTCTTGCTGATCAAGGGGTGGTCGACCAAGTAAATGCTTGAAATTAAGCTCAATGCCGCGATATGCAGAGACTTTGTAGAAATAACGAGACTTGTAGAGTTCGCTTTTAGCGAGGCCCCTAACAAATTCGCGAGCACAAAGACGTCCATCAGCAAATTGCGCTTCAAGCACACCGCAGCGTTCATGGTCCATCACATGCGCATTACCTAAAACCTGTCTGTATGCAGCCTCTATGGCCTGATGGCATGCCTCCATATCAGATGGCGCATAACGAGCAAATGTCACCCGATAAGGACATTCAGAATGATCTCGAGGGCCTACAGGTATATGCATCTGAGCGCATGATTGGCGTAAGTACTCAGCATTCGTCAAAGGAGCTTGCTTCTCCCCAAAGGTCGCCTGCGGCGAAGAAAAACTGACATCAGCCGCTTTTGACTCGGCACCGAATCTGAATTTTGGAGAGAGAGAAGCGTTCATTTAAAGCAGAATTACTAAAAAGACTTGCAGGGCAATTGCGAGCACAAGTTGGGCTATGAATCAATTGCCTTGAAGCACCAACAATAAAATAGTTCAGCGATTGATTTTTTTCATACGGAAAAGAAAATTCAATTAAAATATGATTCGACATATTCTATTTCCTAAATATTAACGAGAAAGTCCGAAACAATTTAATTCGCGGCGACTGCTGCGCAGATCCAAGTGAACCTAGAAGCAACAAGCTTCATCTTTCAATAGCTGAACCATTGCGGGGTGTAGAGGAGTACACCATGCCAAATAACAGCGGGTAAGCCAGGAAATCAGCCATGATCTACTTGTTGAACAGAGCATGCCAGGCGACGTAGCTGCCTCCACCCAGCAGCACCAAAGGAAAGATCATCTTGCTGAAGCCCAGCAAGATGACACCACCAAGGCTGATGAGCCCGACCTTCTTGACCATGGCCTGACTAACGTCATAGATATCCCCAGCTTGAACCGGTCATTACGACACTGAGGCGGCGGAACTCCTTAGGATACCCCGTCCCTTGAGCAACCAAGACACGAGAGTTGCAGAGTTTGCTGGAAAACGGTGGGGTGAAGGAGGCAATGACGGTTGCCCTCAACGAGGTCGGAACAGGGCCCGTTCCGCATGTGAATCAGACTCTTGAATGCTTGTCCTCTAGCCAAGAGGCAGCCGTTTGCTCATTACGGCAGCCAAGGATTTGTAACGTAGGGAACATATGGTCTGGAATTGCGTGGACGGGACTCGCCTTAATGACTGGTTGTTAGATCAGCTGGAAGAACAAGATGAAACCGACAAAGCTCACCAAAGCTCCAGAAGACTTTGCCGACTACAGGGTCTGCGACCCAGAAAGAATTTGAGGTGTAGTCAGGGGAACTTTGGCGGCACTGCACCTAATCGAAGACATGCCTTACCTAAGCGCAACTATGACAAGGCTCTATACAGTTGACTGGAGCTGGTGCGCTGACAAAATCTCGAGGATAGAAGAACTCAATAAACCTACAATCAGCAATCACAGACCCAATGAAGGTGTCATTTCGGAAATAAGACGAACTCTACGGCTAACTGCATTGTTACTGGCAAGCTTTTCACACCATTGAGGTCCGAACGCTGCTGCCAAATACTTTTTCGAGGCTCTCAAGTAACGCCTCCGTTGCCCTGACTCTCCGCCAACCCAGACCAGAATCTCTTTTGTGGTTTAACTCATGTAAGATACCCTCCAACATAAGGGCTTGTCTTGATGTTCTCCGTTGATTTTGCTTCACAAAGCAGAGACTATCGATATACAAAATCTCCAACGGCAGTACACAGCACCTCCAAGCACTTCAGATCCTCCAACTATTTCATATTTGACGAGATCTATCAATATTTTGATCCCCCGCGTCTGGTTGAAGAGCAATGATCGTTGAACGTTTTGAGTAGATCCACCTCATGCAGCAAAGAGAGGGGAATACATCCTTAATCGTCTTCGACCTTAGACGGCAGTCAACAAGGTTATAAGCCTCACCTATCGAACTGTTAACGACGAGACACTGCTGTAAGCCGAATGAGTTTGCTAGTTTCCTAACAAGTGACTGACAGTTCAGCCAACCCGTTTTGAGTATCGTGTTTGAGATTTCGTTGTCGTTGTGCTGCAGTATCTGCCCCTGGCTATGGCGCACAGGTGACTTTAATAGAACTCAGCTGTAAGTGCATACTTTAAACTATGCCAATACAAACCACCATACAGTTAAAAAGCAAAAGAATATCTACTGACCAATCAACTCTTTCTTCACTGTAGCGATTCTCAGAAACAAATCGGCTCGTTTTTTCTGGAGCAAGAGGTTGGATAATACAAAGCGGCTCACCACGACCAACCCACACAGCTCTAAAACCCCACCAAGCAAATCACCAATCAAAGGCAAGTGATTTATTGAATGCAAAATATTTGACGCAATCACTAAAATCAGTGCAGCAATCACAGCACCAAGAATGGACAGAAAAACTGGATAGATCTGTTGAAAACCATTAAGATTGAGACCCTTGAGAGAATTAAGACCTTTCTGCAGATAAACCATCAATTCATCAAGACTTGACTGAGTTGCAGGCTGGGGATCATCTTTACCTGACTGAAGACTGATTTCAGCAGGATCATCAGATGCCATCTTGATGGTTTCTGCCTGATCGCTATGCACCCGGAGTGGATCCTCAAATGGCAAGCCACGCTCAGCTCCAGAGTTGGACTCAGTGGCCATCACCACTCCAATGAAGGAAGTGCCACTATCGAGGAAAAAAGCAAACCCTTCAAAATTTCTTTAAAAAAAGAAATTCAGGACACACTTCTCAGCATCAGAAGTGAGGCGCGAAAAATTTCGAAACACTCCCTCAATAAAAATCAATGAAGAGCAGTCCAGATCGCCATAAAATAAGGCCTATCAAGTGAAGTTGCCGCCCATTGTCTCAACCTTAACCGCCGGAGAAGGTTCGCAAAAGCTCAGGATGAGAAGTAGTTGCTGGCAGCAGAGGCCTGAGTTAAAGCGTCACACGCCTGGCCATGCTCAATCCGAAAAAGGCCTTAATTCCACACAAGTCAACCCAGTTGCAAAAAAATGAGCGACAGCTCAAAGACAAGCCCTACAGATCCATAGTAGTGTCTGGGAACACAGTGGCAGCAGCGGCCACAAACGCCAAAATCAATTCGTCTTCCCTTCTTAGAAAGAATGAATTCCGAAACGGCTAAAGCCAAAATATAAAATCATTCAAAAACCAGAGAAAACAGCTCATGGCAAGAAAAAAGCTGATACTGGAACGAAAAGAAAATGAATATCTAAACCAAATAATGACGAAAGATCAGTGAGGCGACAGTACCACTCACTCTGATAAGAATTATCCAGTAAAAGCAGAGAGCGTTATCGAGGCTCAACAAATTTACAGCGAGTCAACGCTTCCTTAACACATCACTTAAACCTTACGACAATAGAACAATAAGCTTGCGCTTCAACAGCTACAAGATTTGCCAAACAAAGCAAAGGGTCATTCAGTAGATCAAAGGTACTGACATCAGAAAAGCCTCTGACAAAGAGAGATGAAATCACATGATTAACATTAGCATTAATAGAGGAAATCAATAGCAAAAATAAAATAAACTGAACGTAAAGAATTAGGCGAAAGTCGCAAAAGCAGCTAAAATAATCTTTAATGGTCTTACAGCTGGCATAGGTGATAGAGCTATATCAAACAGCGAAAAAAGAATACTTATATTCAAAAAAAAAGAGCGCCAAATCCCTACGCTTTATTTGGCGTACATTTATTGTTGCTTCATCGGCGCTTTGGATCCTTCTTTTCCAAGACAATCTTCACAGAGCATCCGCAAAATACAGAAGAGAAAAGGAAGTCCATAGTGGCTTGATTCAGTTGAGACTAAACCAACACAGAACAACTGTTAAAGACTGGGGTCACTGGGATGATATGTATGAATTTGCACTTTCTGGAAATGAAAAGTTTATTGAAGAGAATGTAATGCATACGTCAATTGCAGTTGACAATCAACAATTGATTTTCGCAAAAGAGACTAAAGAACCCAAGGATCTCAAGAAAGCAGAGCTTAAAACAGAGCTCAAAAAGTGTTTAAGCAAGGAACTGCATATTTTTAAAACTCAAAAATTACCAATCATGGATTCCCGTGAGATTGTATGCAAAACATCAGAAAGGTCGTACCTTGGATCAATAACCTCAGTATTAAAATCGGACGGGAGAGGGCCATCAAGAGGCTTTCTTATACACTTAAGTTCATTTGAAAGACCAAGCTATAACAACAGCTTAAATAAAACTTTCAAGGACATTGCTGATAATCTAGTCAAACATGGGCATTTCATAGATGGAACAATTAGTACAGATCCTCTGACCGTTATTGATCAAAAAAATAATATCAAGAGCACTTCATTGCCTGCCATATATGAATCCACTGAAAAAACATTGCCATTATGGCTTTTTATTAATACCTGCCTATGGTTCATCTCTCTCATTTGCTTGGCATTCGCACGCAAAATGCGCATGAAATCACTAATCAATGCAAGGGAGCTTAGGTCAAGATCTTCTGTAGAAACATCAAGTGTAAGGTCGCTCATAACTTATTCCTCTGTTTTTATAGAAAAGCCAACAAGAAACTATTGGTTAGCTGTGATAAACATGAGCATAGAAATGCCTAAAACATTCTGCACTAATGCAGAGTCACGTAGATATGCAAACACAATACTTCAAGCTCGCTTAAAACAAGATGATGGACATATCATGGCCGCGCAAGACAAAGAAAATAATATAATTTGGGTTTTTCAAACCTACTCATCGAACGAATCACCTTGCGAAGTCCTAAAGGGGATCCTTAGTAGCTTCGAAGAAAGCGTAAACAGCACCACAAGAACCTGTGTTTCGGCAATTGTCTCACAGTGCAATTTTACAAATATAAAAGGAGCAATTGATAATTTAACATTAATCTCAGCCAACATCTGCTCAGCAAAAACTCTGCAAAAAGTCGAACTTGTTAGCGAATCAGGAAACTCCGAAGCGGAACAGATTAGAGCGGTGCAAAGGTTAGATTATTTCGTTGAACAATTAGTCACAAAACAAGAAATAGGCCATAAATTTGAAAATGTATATAACATTGAAAGCGCCTATCAAACCCCAAAAAAATTAGTATATAAGGAGATTCTCTTGTTACTGCCGGAGGAAGCAAGAGATCAAATTAGCGTAGGAGATTTCATCTGCTCAGCCGAGAAAAACAATTTAATTCATATTATTGATATAAAAATGCTTAAACTAGCAATCTCTATCCTATCAAATAAACCAAGCCATCACTTAATGATTGGAATTAACTTATCAGCCAAGACATTCTCTGAAAAAAAACATTTCGAGGAAATCATTGAAATCCTAAAACTCACTTCGAGACCCATAAGGCAAAAAATTATTTTTGAGATTACTGAGACAGCTTTCATTGAAGATAGCAATGTATTAAAGCCTCGGGTTCAGAGAATCAGGGATCTTGACGCAAAGATAGCTGTAGACGATTTTGGATCTGGATACACATCTTTCGCACAGATATTCAATCTAGATGTAGACTTTATCAAGCTTGACCTACTATACACACAGCAGCTGACGAATCCAGATGTAGATGCACTGGTTAGTTTCTTAAAAACATACTCTAAAAACAGATCAAGCCAATTGATATTAGAAGGTATTGAAACTCTTGAACAATTAGAACACTGGCTATCAAAAGACATTCATGCCTTTCAGGGGTATTACTTTGACTAACTGCTTCTCAAAAACACCAATATCACTCTTGACTTAAATACTAGCGTCTTCGACTTTAACCAATCCGGCCATATTGCAGAAGCCAAAGTGTTCCGAACAAAAAACAGGAGACAAATTCATTTAGGCGCAAGAATTCAAATGGGGGCACCGATCACGTGCAATACAAATAGTGTGGTAAGAAGGCTTGAATCACGCAGTTTTTTTTACAATAAAACCCGTCAATAATTCCTAGTCGCACAATACATCGAGAGTCGCCAGGAATATTCACATACTCAAATCAGAGATAACCGCAAAACCATGTAGCCGTCAGATGCATACTGATACAGGCCCAGAGACTGGCATGTACCCATCATTCATAGCCAAGTGCAGATCAGAGGTCGAGGCACATGGCAAGAATATGGTCGAGTGCATGGATCCCAAGCATTTCCGACATCAAATTCACCAACATTCAAGTGATGTGAGCAGCACTCACGAGAGCAAGGCCGCGCCACAGCAGCAAGGACTGCAAACCGATCATGAGATACATTCCTTCCAAAGAGATGGGAAGATTCCAGACGTAGTGGGTGGCAAACTCATACAGAAAATATCAATGTACGATAAAGGTAACCACGTGATTGCAAGCGATACCTGGCTCGCGAGCCTTGATATTAAGCTCTTGTTATCACGTTTCTACTTACTGCATCCCTAATCAAACAACTCTGAGCGGTCGATCCCATCGTTCAACTGATTGTCGCAGTCCCATCCTCAGATCAAATCATCTGACAATCGTCCTGTTACACAACATTCCAGGGAGAACTCAGCGACAATCCCTTCAGAGCAATTGTTCCAACTGAGCAGCAAGGTGCAACTTCGGCCACAAGAGGCAAGTCTGATTCCAAATGGGGGGCTTTCAGTGCAGGCCATTTAGAGGCACAACCACGAAATTTCCAGTTGTATGCGATGCGGCTGCTTGCTTAAACGTGGCATGCCCCCGTTGACATCGACAGGTGCGCTGAATCAGCAACTACATGGTCATGGCACATCCCGGAACATGAAGTGGAAGCCAAGGCTCATGATGAGGAGAGAACGAGCTGAAATCGATGGTTCGCTCCAGAGCTGCCGTGGCATGGGCACCCGGCAAACCACTCGACATCACCGAAATCGAAGTGGCGGCTCGAAAACATGGGGAAGTGCTGCTGAAAGTCGTCGCCACCGGGGTTGGTCACACAGATGCCTACACCCTGTCCGGGGCGGATCGGGAAGTACGATTTCCTGTCGTGCTTGGCCATGAAGGCGGCGCTGTGGTGAAGGAAGTGGGCCAGGAGTGACCTCAATTGCGCCTGGAGACCATGTGATCCCCCTCTACTCACCGGAATGCCGCGAATCCGCTCCGGCAAAACAAACCTTTGTCAGGGGATGCGAAGCACCCAAGGCAGGGGCGTGGTGACCGACGGCAGCAGTCGGTTCTCCCTAAGTGGTTCAATGATTCACCACTACATGGGTACATCAACCTTCTCCGAGTAAACAGTGCTTCCTGAAATCGCGGTTGCGAAGATCAATCAGGATGCACCATTGGACAAGGTTTGCTTGCTGGGCTGCGGAGTCACAACGGGGATCGGCGCCGTGCACAACACGGCCAAGGTGCAGAAGGGAAGTTCAGTGGCCGTTTTCGGTCTTGGCGGGATCGGGCTCGCCGTGATCATCGGCGCTGTTCAAGCCGGTGCCAAAAGGATCATCGGCATTGATCTCAACCCAGACAAATTCGCCATCGCCCAACAGCTTGGGGCGACGGAATGCATTAACACACGTGACCATGCAGCTCCGATTTAGGACGTACTGATCGACATCGCCGATGGAGGGGATGACTATTCATTCGAATGCATCGGCAATGTGGATGTGATGCGAGCAGCCCTCGAGGCCTATCACAAGGGTGGGGTGAGTCGACAATCATCGGCGTAGCAGGAGCTGGCCAAGAAATCAGTACGAGACCTTTCCAACTGGTCACGGGTCGGGTCTGGCGAGGATCAGCCTTTGAAGGGGTCAGGGGGAGAACCCAGCTCCCTGGCTATGTCGAGAGCTATCAGAAAGGAGACATTCCCTTGGAGAGCTTCACACCCACACGATGACATTGGACGACATCAACAAGGCCTTCGAACTTATGCATCGAGAAGAGAGCATCCGCTCTGACATCCATTTCTGAGAACAACGACCTGAACGATGGAGTTGATCAACTCTCACCGCTGCTTCGACGGAGAGCAACGCCGCTACAAACTGAACTCCCAACAGATCAACAGCTCCACGACAGTTGGAGTTTTTTGCCGAAGCAGGCGCTTGGACCGAAACCAGAACGCGCCCCCGCTCTGATCTGGCTTTCCGGCCTGACGTGCAACGACGAAAACGCTGTACAGAAAGCAGGTGCGCAGAGACGTGCATCCGAACTTGGCCTGGCACTAGTCATGACGGACACCAGCCCACGAGATGATGACATCCCAGGTGATCCAGAGGGAAGTTGGGACTTCGGGCATGGTGCCGGCTTCTACGTGGACGCCGAGAAACAGCCCTGGTCATTGCACTACAGGATGCACAGCTTTTTGGTGGAAGAGCTGATCTCACAGCTATGCAATGAAGTGCCCCTGGACGAGCAAAGGCTGGGCATCTCCGGCCACTCCATGGGAGGTAACGGTGCACTGGTCCTGGGTATGCGACATCCTGATCTCTACCGATCGGTTTCCGCAGTGGCTCCAATCGCACACCCAATCGAATGCCCTAGGGGACAGAAGGCATTCATACACCTGCTTGGGACAACATCTGACGACCAGCTCAGATGGCGTCGATGGGATGCAGTGACACTCCTGGAGGACGGTTACCTGCGGGAGGACTGCCTGCTGGTGGATATCGGTTCAGCGGATCCCTTCCTTGAGGAACAGTTGCGTCCAGAGGAGCTAAGCAACGCCTGTTCAAAAAGCGGGCAGCGTCTTGAGATGATGAGGCATGAGGGCTATGACCACAGCTATTTTTTCGTGGCCAGCGTGATCGACCGACATCTTGACCACCACGCCAACGCTTTAAAAGCAAAAATTTGAGCTGATCCAAGCCAGCTTTTGCATCAGACGAGATGTCTGCCGTTCAAAGCCCCCTTCTGGAAGCGCTCATCCTGGAAAAGCGCTTCACGTAACCACGACTAATTACACAACAAGGCAGAAACACAAAAGTGGCCGTTCACTCAGACCCAGTTGTGAGACCTGACGAATACAAGGGAATGCAATCAAAGCCCCTGCCAAGAATATCCAATAAATCTGCTTTAGCCAAAACAGCAAATAGGAAGAGAAGACCCGAAAAAAGAAATGATTCATATCTTTTCATGTCACCATTAAGGCCTGCACCTAAGATAGATTGAAGCAGATGTACGTGACCATGAATAAGATCACCAGCAAGGGCTCATGGAAAAGGCCATTAATATGCAATCAAAAAAGGCCACCAAGTCATGTACATCATAGCTCCGGCGAATTAAAATATGCAAGAAAAATCCTGTTTATGCTGATACTACTTCCACTGACCAGTTGCAATTGGAACACAACGATCGAGACAAAAAATGAAAGGGAGGTTGGGTCAGGAAATAGTGAATGCGCAGGGAACACATCCGACGATGCTGTTCGGCGGAGAATATCAATCGTGCCCCAGTTTTCTGCAACAACCATTCATGCCGCCTACTGGCCGGTATTGACACAGATCGGTAAGAAAGCAAATTTATGCTTTGAATTGGTACAGCAAGAATCTATTCCCGACTTTGAAGAAGCCCTGAGAAACAAGGAAGCCGACTATGCATTCATGAATCCTTACCATCAGGTGATGTTCAAGAAAGAATATAAACCACTTCTCAGAGACAGCAAGAAGCTGTTGACTGGCATTATCGTGATTAATCGTAAAAGCACAGCAAGTACATTAGAAGATCTCGATGGAGCAGAGTTGCTACTGCCAGCTCCAAACGCTTTTGCGGCATCCTTGCTGACACGAGCACTCTTTGATCAACAAGGAATTGAGATCAAACCACGCTATGTGAAAACTCACCAAAATGTCTATCGGGGAGTTGCACGGAACACCAAAGTCGCTGGAGGTGGCGTCAATAAAACCTACACCAGGGAAAGCAAAAATCTGCAAGCAGAGGTGATGATCCTTCAAGAAACTCCTGGCCATCCTGCCCATCCCTTCTCAGCGTCAAAATCAATGCCGTTACAAGAAACAAAGGCAATACAAAGCCTATGGATAGAGATGGCGAAGCAACCAGAATGGAAAACTCTCTTGGAAAAAGTTCAAATCCCTTTTCCGATGAGGGCCGACTACCAAAGAGATTATGCGCCGCTAGCGGGTTTAGGACTTGAGCGTTTTGTCGAATAATGTTCATAATCGAATCAATAAAGCATCTATGTAAGTCAAGTACGGAAGGGACTCAAGGTTTCAAACCGTATGCTGTTCTTACGGGATGCATGGCTATTTCAATCTTACTGGCAGATCTAGCTATTAATAACTATGTCGCGCAGAAAAGAAATAACGAATTCAAAGACGATATTATCCAATTGGGACTGTCCATCCGAAACGATCTTATCAAACGTGATTACAACCAGATCGATGAAGCTCTCCTTGGATTTCTGAGGATCAAACGAGCCGTAAACTGCTTGACGGTGTTCAATTCAAGCAATGAAATTCAATCTACAGCACTCCGCTTGCAGATCGACGAAACACCAACAATTCACTATGGTGAACTGCCCCAACAATGCCAGCTTGAACCCGCAAAGATCAAGCAAGATACAGACCGCTGGCAAATCCGAGCATCAACAATTATTGAAAATGACAATATCCCTATCGGGACATTAGTTGGTTATACGAAGACAAATCTGGAATCAATTACAACAATACGCTCCATTGAAGCAGCTCTACTGACTGCACTGAGTGCTGTCTTTATTCCGGCTTTTATTCAGTTGCGCTTGTCCGGGAAGCGTGAACTCCGCATGGAGAAGGATAAGGCGGAACGCATCTCAAGCCTAATGAACAAACTTGAAAAAGCAGAACAGCGCACGCGTTCTGCTTTCGAGGGATCAAACGATGGGTGGTGGCAGTGGAATGTTCTCGAAAACAAAGCAACGCTCTCCGGCAAAATCATCCAATTGCTTGAGGTTGCAGATGACAACACAATTTCAGAGGTTAATGCCGTAATTTCAGGGGACTGGTGGAGAGACTATGTCAGCCAGGATGACAAGGAGAACTTTCAACAGTTTCTGCTCGCCATATGCAACAAAGATGAGAAAACAGCAAGAACGTGCATCAAAGAAAAGGAACTCGTGGTCATCACAAAACGTTCCAAAACAGAGATTCACCTACGAGTCACAGCTGTCATCACAGAATATGAAAAAGAAATTCCCTCCAGCGTTGCCCTCGTCGTAAATAACATCACAAGTCAAGAAATACAAAAGAAGCGCATCCATCATCTCGCATTTCATGATCAATTAACCGGCCTTTACAACCGATCGGCACTCGAACATGGAATTGAGAGTGGAGATTCTGAAAATAGCAATTATCAGCTTGTTTTTATGGCGTTAGACCTCGATAAATTTAAATTCATCAACGACTCTTATGGCCATTCAGTAGGAGATGAGCTTCTGATCCAAGTGGCCAATCGACTCAAATCCGAGCTCAAACAAGAAGATTTCATTGCGAGGATTGGTGGTGACGAGTTTGTCGTCTTGATGCGCTTTGATTCAGAGGGACAAAGAGAAATTGTTGAGAAGGCAAAATCAATAGCGGATCGTTTGCTGACTGCACTTTCCAAACCTTATGACCTAGAAAACTGCGTAGCAAACAACACCTCGAGCATTGGTATCAGCATCGAAAAGGGGCCAAAGAAATCCGGTAAGCAATTAATGGATGAAGCAGACCTTGCACTTTATAAAGCCAAAGCTAAAGGTCGAAATCGCTACTTCTTCTATCAAGATGGCATGGCACAAGGGGTGAGGAAGCGTGCAAAAACGGCAAGCCTCCTTCAAAGCCACCTTGAACGGAACATGGCCTCCATCAAGCTGGAGCCTCTTGTTTCGCTCACTAAGACAGGATCGCCAAGTCGCGACATGACCATCACAGGCTATGAAGCACTGTTTCGATGTCCCAGCATCAGCGCAACAGTGCCCTACTTGATTCAGTGTGCAGAAGAAGCAGGAATCATCAGAATGGTCACAGACTGCGTCTTAAAAAATATCAGCAATTTAACCCGTGAGGGCAGCATAGACAACACGCATTATGTATCCGTTAATATAAGCCCACTTGAATTTCTAGAGGCAAACTTTCCCCATAGATTTTTAAACCAGCTCAACCGCAACCAACTCAATCCTCAACGTATTAAAATTGAAATAACTGAATCGACTTTGCTTCAGGATCTTGGCACAACTCGAATAAATATGCAGGAGTTAAATGCTGCTGGGGTTGAATTTCTCATCGATGATTTTGGCACCGGCTATTCATCCATCGAGCTGCTAAGAGGACTTCCATTTCATTACCTCAAGATTGACCGAAGCTATATCAATAACATGAAGCATACTTCAGGCTTGAGACTGGTTAGAGCTATGATTGAGCTAGGAAAAGCATTCGATCTCACTGTAATTGGTGAAGGAGTGGAGACACAGTTTCAGTTGAGTACACTGGAATCCCTGGGATGTGACCATGGACAAGGTTACCTCTTCAATGACAAGGCCATAAGTGGCAGTTTTATGATTTGACTTGGCAATATTTCGGAGCGTAAATATAGATAGTTAACAAACAAAAGCTCAATACAACTTGACCTCCACCTCGCTCTAGTGTAAATCAGCGCCTTTGAAGCACAATCATCCCTAGATTGGTGAATGTCAAACAGCACAGAATCCATCCATTCTGAGGCATGAATACAAAGAAGAAGAAGCGACGATCATCTGTAGAGACCAAAAAGAAGGCAATGAGCAATTATTAGGCTATGATCAACGAAGATCAAGAGAATTGAAACATTAAAATCGATTTCCAATGCAAATGGAATCAAAACCAAATCCATCTCTGTCCCATCCCAGAGAGACTTGTCCATAAACACGACAGCAGAGAAACCAAAACACTTATCGGGCAACATCACCACTGATCACAAACATCCTGGATGAAAGGAATCAACTTACATCTTAAGCAGTCACAACGATTTGCCGTGGTGCTGTGCTATCTGCAATCACCCCAACAGTTTGATCGACAAATGATCACAGAGATTCTGCCGCTTACTTCAGATACTGTTGATGCTAACATTCAGAACTTTATCAGCGAACCCATGCTGGCATCAAGACTGACCGCAGATAACAGTTTGCTGGTTGATCTCTTGCATGAGAACAAGCAACAACCTGATGCCATCGCCGCTTAGCTCACATCAATTCAACAAAACAGCGAGGTCACAAAAGCATTTCTGTCTCGGATGAGACACAGACGTATTACGGCCCGTTCGGCCTCGTGAGAACCATCAACGCCGCGTCAAGCAACGATCAGTGGTATCAGAACTTTCTTAATTCCAGAAGGGCAACTTAAAATAATATCGACCGTGATACTGCTGATCCCTCGCGCACCCTGGCGTTTGTGAACGTACGCATTGAAGGTGCGGATCGCAAACTCCTCGGCGTGGCTGGCGTGGGAATTGACGTCAATTTTTTGAGAAACAAGCTCATCAGCTATCAGCATCAATATGGAGCACGCCTGTTACTGGTTAACCAAGCTGGTCAAATCGTTCTTGCTTCGGATGCCAGACAAGGAAACCTCTCTGAGCTTGAAGACATTGGTCGACCCAGTCAAACGATCCTGAGTCATCCCTCAAAAGCCCTACAAATGCCCTACGCAGGCCGTGTTTTATTTGAAGTCCAGACCGATTCCGCGTTCCAGCTGGACTCAGGCTGTTGTTCAAACTGTCAACGCTGAAGAGCAAGCCCTAAGAAGCCTGTTGATTCAAAACATTGTTGCGGCAGTGGTGATCGGTTCTTTGTTAATCCTTGTTGACCGCCTGACGATCGGGCAAGACCAGGAAAAACTTGCACAATCAGCCAACACGGACAACCTCAGTGGACTGCTGAACCGCCAGATGTTTACAGCGATCTTCGAGAAATACACACGCGCTGGCTCGGGCTCGCACCCCAACCTCGCCAACGCCCTGATGGAAATCGATGATTTCAAACGGTTGAATGACACCTACGGCCATGCTGCCGGAGATGCAGTTATTCGCGCCGTCGCCGCCACAATCAAGGGCAGCATGCGCGAAGGTGACCCTGTTTTCCGCTGGGGCGAGAAGAGTTTCTGGTGCTCATGCCAACAGCGAACCTTGATCACGCCAGAGTTCGTTTGGAAGCGTTGCGTCGGCGTGTACGCGATATGGAGATTGAACTGAAAACCGATCGCTGCACCACAGTCACCCTGAGCTTTGGAGTAACGATGTACAGACCCAACGAAGCCAACGAGTCGGCTCTGGACCGGGCCGACCAAGCCCCCTACAAAGCCAAGCACACGGGTCGTGATCGGATCGTCGTCTTCGATCCGCCGGGATGACATAGCCCAAACAGGACGATTTCCATTGAGAACTGATCAATCATTGCTCGACTTCAGTGGAACATTGCCCGTCTCAAATCATGAGCAGTTTGAATCAAGAGGCGAACCAGAGAATCTGAAACGAAACACACGCAGTGGACACCACAGAAAAGCAGCCCTGATGCAAACACGACATCGATGAACCAACCAAGTATGGACAGACTCCCTGGAAGGTTCGGATCGATCTCAGTGGAAATCTTTCCTCGCTCTATCCACATCAAGCCTGAGAGTTGCCTCCGACGGCTGAAACGCTTAGGAATCAGGTCATATCAGCGGCTGTTGCATGGACTGGCCCTGGTCCTTCCCTTTCCGCAAGCCCAGCTGCTGGTGGGTCGCGGAAGCGTTCAGACGCTCGCTGCTGAAGTTCGACGTCGACGTTGGTCCCGCCCCCTGCTGGTCACCGACCAGACATTGATTGAGCTTGGAGTCGCGCAGCATCTGCTCGACCATTTGACAGCCATAGATGTCCGCTGCGCCGTCTACCACCAGGTGGAGGAGAACCCCTCCCTCAGCTGTGTGGAACAGGGACTCCAGCACTACCGCAACGAAGGCTGCGACAGTCTGATCGCCGTCGGCGGCGGATCCGTGATCGACGTTGCCAAGGGCATTGGCGCCCGAGCAGGCAACCCCTGGCTCTCTCTGCGCTGGATGGAGGGTCTGTTCCGGGTGCTGCTGCCTCCTCCACCGCTGAGCTGTGTTCCCACCACTGCCGGTTCCGGCTCCGACGCCTCTATCGCAGCGGTGTTGACCGACCCGGCGAACGGACGAAAGCTCACCATCGCCGATTTCAAGCTGATGCCACGGCTTGTTGCGATCGATCCCATGTTGATGCTGGCACTTCCACCGGCCGTGACCGCTGCCAGTGGCATGGATGCCCTCACCCATGCAGTGGAGTCCTACATCGGCCGCAATGCCACACCGTTCAGTGAGAACAAGGCCCTTTCCGCCCTGCGACGCATCGCCGCCTGGCTGCCTCAGGCCTACCGCCAGGGGAACCATGAACAGGCACGACTGGAAATGGCCCTGGCAGCCCACGAGGCGGGACAAGCATTCACCCGCACCAATGTGGGCTACGCCCATGCCATCGCCCATGCCCTGGGCTGCACCTACGCCATTCCCCATGGCCTAGCCAATGCCATGGCACTGCCGGAAGTGCTGCGTTGGTCGCAACCATGCTGCGAGCAGCGGCTCGCCAGCCTGGCTCGAGAGCTTGGCCTTGGTGAGAGGAACGCGGCCGATGGAGATGGAGAGCTCGCCACGCGATTCATCGTCTGGGTGGAAAACCTCAATTCACAGCTGGGTATCCCGGCGGCCGTGGCATCACTGCACAGCAATGACATCCCGGCCATCAGCCGCAGGATCCTGCAGGAAGCCCATCCCAGCTATCCGGTGCCACGCCTGCTGAATCACGCCGACTGCGAAGCCTTGCTGCGGCGTTTACAGCTCAGAGACACCATCAACGACCTGCAATCGCCCACACAGTGATTGTCATTTGTCGGGTCTTCGCTGATCACCAGCGGAACTGCTGTCTATTTCAGGCGGCCGCTACTTTCTCTCCAGCAATCCAGCAAGCCGATGACATCGACAGCCAGATCCATGCCATCTCTGCTGCTGATTCACCCGATTGGCGTGGGGCTGTCCTCCCGCTTCTGGGAACGGTTCATCCGGCGTTGGCAACGCGACGACCCCGAGGCCGTATTGATGGCTCCGGATCTAATCGGCTGCGGTCAGGCCCCCAGCAGTCGCGATCCCCTCACACCAGAGGACTGGGCAGAACCACTGGCAGCCATGCTGCGGGAGCGCAACAGCGGGCCCGTGGTGCTCGTCACCCAGGGGACCTCGCTTCCCATCGCTCTTGCCCTGCTTGAACGGGTGCCGGAACTGGTCTGCGGACTGGCAGCAATCAGTCCACCGGGATGGCATGTGTTGCATCAACCGTTTCCGATCGAGCGTTCCCGGCGGCTCTGGCGCTGGCTCTTCCGCGGCCCCATCGGCAACCTGTTCTATCGCTACGCGCGGCGGCGCCGCTTCCTGCTGAGCTTCTCTCGAAAAAACCTCTTCGCACGAGCGGAAGCCGTTGATGAGGAATGGTTGCAAACCTTGAGTGAAGGGTCTCGCGCGATGAACACCAGATGGGCGGTCTACTCATTTTTGGCCGGCTTCTGGCGGCGCGACTGGGAACCTCAGCTCACCGGCCTGACCCTGCCCTTGCAGGTGGTGTTCGGAACATCCGCGACGGGCATCGGCCGTTCACGCAGCTGGGATGATCTCAACGAGCGTCTCGCCACGTACCGGCAGAAGCTGCCCCATGCCGTGATCGAAACCATCCCTGGCAGGAATGTTCTCCCCTATGAATCCACCGAGGCCTGCGTCAATTCCGTCAGACGATGGTTCTCAGAGCAGCACTGGAGGTGAGGGCCTTCTCAACGCCTCATCGCCACCACCTGCAGACGCACGGGATTTGACGGGCCCAGCGTGAAACCACGCCGGCGTGGTTTGTTGTCCCGATCGCTGGGGGACGTCAACCGGTAATTGGCACCTCGAAGCAAGCTCACGAGAATCAGCTTCATTTCATACGCGGCCAAAGCCGCGCCGATGCAGCGCCTGGAACCGGCCCCGAAACTCAGGAATTCGTGGGAGCCGTAGCTGCGTCCGACGAAGCGATCAGGATTGAAGCGGAGCGGATCCGGATACAGATCACTGCGTTCGTGCAAAGCCTGAATGCAGACGAGCAACACGTCACCGGGATGGAAGACGAAGCCGCCCATGGTCACGGCTTGCTCCACCCGACGCGGAAACATGAGCATGGCCACCGGATGAATCCGCAGCACCTCGCTCACCACAGCCGAGAGGTAAGGAAGTCTGGTGATCGCCTCCGGATCGTCGGGATCGGGAAGCCCGTCCAGCTCCTCCAGCAGACGGCGTCGGACGTCTGGACGGCGATGTAACCAGTGAAGTGCCCAGGTGAGTGCGGTGGCCGTGGTCTCATGGCCAGCGAACAGCAGGGTGAAGAGTTCATCGTGGAGCTCGTCATCGCTCAGACCTTGCCCCTGTTCGTCGGTGCACGCCAACAGCAAGCTGAGGATGTCGACCGGTTGATCATCTGCCCTGGAACACTCCAGTGCACGACGTCGTGCCGTGATTTGCCCAAGCAGCACGCGGCGTACGGCGGCCTCCGCAGCTTTGATGCGCCCGCCGGGGCTCCAAGACCCAAGGTCTCGACGCAGGAAGGGGAAGAAAAGCAGCAGGGAACCCAAGCGCCCAGAGCGAATGCCCAGACTCGCGTTCAACGTTTGTTCGACCTGGCGCATGGATTCGCCGTCGTGCAACCCAAACACGGCGGTGAGGATGACGCGCATCGTGATGCGTTGCATCCGAGAGCGGGCATCGAAAACATCCCCCGGTGAAAGGTCGGCCATCACCTGTTCGGCCAGGGCCGTGATCAAGGAGCCGTAGGCCTTGAGGCGTTCACCGTGAAACGGCGGCGTCAGGAGTTTGCGACGCTGGCGATGCATCGCAGGCGATAAGAGAATGATCGAGTGCTGACCAACCACCTGCGACAACAGGCCGTTGAGCTCACCCGGTGCGCTGATGGAAGGGCCACCATCGTGATTGATCAGATCCTTGATCACCGCCGGGTCACTGATCAGCACCTGCCGAGGCGGCAATGTGGGCGACATTCGAACCCGAATCACACCCGAAGACGCACGGAAGCAACGCCGGTAATAGGCAATCGGCCGAAGGATCGCTTCCAGAACCTGACGGTAAGGCGGTACGTGCAACTCAGGAATCTGCTTCACGTCAGTGCGCATTGATCCCCAACACCCGTCTGCTGAAGGCTAAAGACACCGGCACGGCTGAACAGACAACCGACCACTGACGCACGGAAAACAGCCCGAGAAAGGATGGCTTGTGAATCCAAAGCGGCATCCCATCTGTATGGATAGCAGCAACGCTCATCTGCTTTGAAATCTCCTTTGAAAAAGCATGTTGTTGGCCTCGGCCTGCTTATCGGTGCCGTGATTCCTGTCGCAGCGCCATTTGCTCCACCGTTGATCATGTCAACCGGCGCACTCCACACCTCACCTGCCCATGCCGCCACTCCACTTCCAGCACCGCTACAGGGCAAACCAGTGGTCGTTGAGATTGTTGCGTCATGGTGCAGCGCTTGCCAGACCATCAAGCCGGTGATGCAGACCCTCCGCCAGCAAGAAGGCGACGCGGTGCACTGGGTGCGTTTTGATGTGACAAATCCCGCTTCCACACAACAAGCTGCTGATCGCGCAGAACACCTCGGACTGGGCCCATTATTCAAGCGCCACCGCAGCCAGACCAGTCAGGTGAGCGTGATCAACCCCGAAACAGGACAGGCCGTCAAAACATTTCGAGCCCAACCCAATCTGGATTCCTATCTCAAAGCCATCGCAACCACCCGTTCGATGATCGGCAGTTAGGCGGCCATGTCAGTAGAAAAATCCAAGCGATGCTTGTCCCGTCGAAAACAGATCGCAGTTCTTGCTGTGATCGCAGCCGCTCTTGTGGTTGCAGCAGGCCCGATTGAGTTGGCTGTTCTATCCATCAGCCAAAGCTATGCCGAATGGCTCAACCGCTGGAGCAACAGTCATGCCTGGGCGACGCTGGGATTGCCTGTGCTGGCCTTCGGGGGCGGATTGATTGCCAGCGTGTCGCCCTGCGTGCTGGCACTTCTGCCCGTTCAGCTTTCCTATCTCGGTGCTCATCGGCAGCAACAGCCAAACCCCGGCAAGGTGATCCAGTTCAGCCTTGGCGTGGTGACGGCTTACAGCCTGCTCGGATTATTCACATCGTTAGCAGGAACGTTGCTGATTGACCATCGCGGCGGGTTGTTGATCACGGCAGGTGTGATCGTGATCTGCATGGCGTTGCAACTGAAAGGGTGGGGTCCACGGATTCCATGGAATCGTCTGAATCTCAGCCCCAAAGGTGATCTCAACCGGATCAAACACCTGCCGGTCGGGGCCTTTGTGATTGGGTTCACGTTTGCGCTGGTCACATCCCCCTGTGCCAGCCCTGTGCTGGCGGCAGTGGTCAGTGTCTCCGCAGCCACTGGCTCGCCTCTTCTGGCCACCGTGGCCATGGTGTCGTACGCCATTGGCTACAGCATGGTGATTCTGCTGGCGGGTTTAGGCGTTGAACTCGGTGGTTTGCGGCGTCAATTGCTCGCCCATGGCAACCAGGTCTCGGGAATCAGCGCCATGGTTCTGTGCAGCTTCGGGGTGATCTACGTCTGGAGCGGATTTCAAAATCTGCAGCTGATGGGTTCTCTGTGACCTCTGAGCATGAGATCCACCCAGAGGTGTTGGGGCGTCTCTTCGACGACCATGCCGCTGCGGTGTATCGCCTGGCCTTCAGTCTTCTCTCTCAACGCCAGGACGCCGAAGATCTCACCCATGATGTCTTCCTGCGGTTTCAACGCGGCGGCTTCAATTCGGAACGCGGTTCGATCCGTCAATACCTCCTTCTGTTGACCCGATCCATGGCCCTGAACCGATTGAATCAACAGCACAATCGCCGCCGCATTCTCGAGTGCTTCAGACCTGGTTGCGGGCAACAAGACCCCATCGATCTGCAGGCCATGAATGAACGCGTCGAGCTTGAGCTGGCTCTGTCTCAGCTCTCGCCCCGCGAACAACAGATTCTTGCCATGAACTACCACAAAGGCGTCAGCCAAAGCACGATTGCGACCACACTGAGCCTGCCCTTGGGCACCGTGAAGACGATCAGCCGTCGCGCGTTGATCAAACTCCGCAATGCACTGGTCTCTCGCGAGGTGAGTTGATCATGGCCTCAAATCCCAACACGAACAGAGAATTCAGCAAGAGGAATGAACTGCTTGCCGGCCAGGTCCTGGGAAACCTCAGTGCAGATGAACGGGCGTCTTTGACGGAACATCAGCCACGGTCAGCAGAAGAGCAGTCACTGCTTGAAGAGCTGCAAACAGCGCACAGCCGTATGGAGCATCATTGCCCCCCTCCGCTCTCGGAGACGGTCAAAGAGCGACTGTTGAACTCGGCTTACAGGGCAAGAACGTCTCATCCTGAACGCTGGATCATTGGTGGATTGCTTCTGATTCTCACGTTGACTGGAGGGGAGCTTTATCGATCGAAGCTGAAGCTTGCACAGCAAACACCAACCTCGCCATCGGTTGCTCTACGGACAGAAGACCTCGCCATTGCACTTCACGCGACCAAGCCAGGTGCCATGAATCAGGCCCACGGCGAAGTCGTGATACGTCCGGGACAGGGGAGCAATCTTCTGCGGGTGAATCACTTACCACAAGCACCCCAAGGAAGGCTCTATCGACTTTGGGCCCTCACCCCAGATGGAATGAAAGGTTGTGTCCATTTTCTTCCTGATCCACAGGGAAAGATCGAGATGTCCATCCCGCCACAACCCACGGGATCAGCCACACAACTTTTGATCAGTCTTGACCCTCTTTCATCCCGTGAAAACGTTGATTCTCAACCCGTGGAACCGGTTCTCACGAGTGCCATCTGAACGCTTTGTTGCCATTTGGAACCGCGACGGTCAAGCTCGATGAATTCAACGCAACGAAGGCAGGATGTCTCCCTCTGTCGTGACCTATGCCCTCGATCGCCTCGCCGATCTCGGCATCGGCCATGTCTTCGGTGTTCCCGGCGACTATGCCTTCCCAATCAACGATGCCGTGGAGGTGCATCCGCGGTTGCAGTGGGTGCCGTCGGCCAATGAACTGAATGCTGCCTATGCGGCTGATGGCTACGCCCGCCGACGAGGGGCTGGCATTGTCTGCACCACCTATGGCGTGGGGGAACTCAGTGCACTCAATGGCCTGATGGGTGCCATGGCCGAACGTCTTCCCGTCTTTCATTTGGTCGGCACACCCAGTCAACGGATCGTGCGCCAGGGGCTGATCTGTCATCACACCCTCGGAGATCAAACCTATGACCGTTTTGAAGCGATCTCTGCGAGCGCAAGTTGTGTCAGCGCCAGGCTCACACCTGAAAACGCCGTCATCGAACTGGAACGGGTGATTGACAAGGCTCTGGAGGAATCAAAGCCTGCTTATCTCACCTTTCCGATGGATCTGGCGCTGATGCCGATCACCGGTAAGCCGATCCAGGGATCTCCAATCGGCCAGGTTGATCAACACGCAAGTGTGAGCCGGGAACTGGAGGCCGTCCTCGATCTCCTGGAGGCAAGGATTGGCGCAGCATCCAATCCCGTGGTGCTCCCCACCATCACCCTGAAACGTTTCGGTCTTGTGCCTGCCCTGGAACGTTTCCTCGAGGCATCCGGCCTGGCCTATGCAACAACGCCGATGGACAAGTCGCTCCTGAGTGAAGACCATCCCGCTTTCCTTGGGATGTACAACGGCCATCGATCGACGCCCGCAAGCCTTGGCAAGGTCGTGGAAGAGGCTGATCTGCTGCTCGATCTGGGTGGATTGGTCCTGGAGGACCTCAACACAGGCCTCTGGAGTGGATCACTTGATTCCAACCGACTCATCGCGGTGCATGCCGACTGGGTGCAGGCAGGGCATCAGGTGTTCACGAGCGTCAGCATCAGCGATGTCCTTGCCGGGTTGACAGAACGCCTTCGGAAAGCGTCGCCGAGTCTGTCCTCCTGGGGAGATCAGAGGGTTGTACAACCGGCTGCGTTGCTTCCCCTCAGTGAAGCCATGGATCAGCCCACCGATTCGGCGAGCTTCTACCCCCTACTTCAACGATTTCTACGCCCCACTGACCTTTTGGTGTCCGATACCGGCACCTGCCTGTTGAAACTCAATTCCATCCGGTTACCCGCAGGGGTGGCCATGGAAAGTCAGACCCTCTGGTCATCGATCGGGTGGGGAACACCATCGGCTCTGGGATGCGCCCTTGCTGAACCGGAGCGCAGGGTCGTTCTGGTCACCGGCGATGGCGCCCACCAACTCACGATGCAGGAGATCGGGGTGATGGGGTTCACCGATGTGAAGCCTGTGGTGATCGTTCTCAACAATGGCCTGTATGGCGTGGAGGCCTTGATCAGTGAGACCGGGCACGCCTACAACGATTTGCCCCCCTGGCGTTATGCCGAGATCCCGTCAACGCTTGGATGCGAAGGTTGGTGGTGCGGGCGAGCGGCAACCGTTGCCGAACTGGAGGAGGCATTGACCTCAATCAACGCGCATCAGGGGGCGGCGTACCTGGAAGTGGTCATACCGGCAGAAGAGAGCCAGCCCCTGGAGGAAGAGGTGATTGAAACCATGCATCAAACAATGACCCCGGATTCCACGTCGCACAACTGAGCGATGGAAGCAACGTTGGGGAGTGACCTCGACGTCAGTCACGAACGGCCTCTCCCGGCAGAAGCGGAAATGGGCTGGACTGCAGAAGCCGACGAATTCCCAGCCGGTCACGCCACTGACTCAGAGGGGTCTGCCAACCCTCCTCCCACCGCTGAGCCAGAAAGGGTTGGGCCTGGGCACCAAGATTGAGGCCGTAGGCGATGGCCACGCCCACGTCCACAGCTCCACCCTCAGCCGGATCAGCATCGCTGACGCGATGAACCAAATCGGCCGCGATCAACAAGGCACTGCCAGGCCAGCGCAGCTGTTCCGTGGTCAGACCATTGGCCGCTGCCTCACCAGCCAGTGTGATCGGCAGCCCGGCGACCACATGCCAGAGATCATGGGTCTGGCGGATGCGCATCTGAAGGTAGGCGTCGTCGCCCCGTATCGCATCGGGAAGTTCTGGCGGGGGCAGATCATCCAACCCCTGCGAGGCCTTGAACAAACCGTAGACGTGTCCCAATGATCCAGCCGGCATCGCGATCAACTGAGACAGGGCTGGCCAATCCCCCCAGTAACGCTGAGAAACCAGTGGCGAAATCGCCGGATGGGTCTTGAGGCGATCACGGGCCGCCTGTGCCACGTCGGTGGAGTAGGTGGCATTGAGGAGATCAAAGGCATGATCGAGATCATTAGGATCACTGCAGAGGGCAGCCAGGTCGACAGCCAGGCGTTTCAACAGGGAGCGATTGGTCGGTGCGATCAAGACAGTTGGTTCGTTGAACAATGATGGTTTCCTCTCAGGGCAGGCCCCCTGATGAAACCAAGGCTCAAGCTAGAGAGGGCAGCATCTCCAACGCCTCAAGCTCAACAACGAGGGAGCAGGATCTCTCAATCCACTCATCATTCAGCAAAATCGCACGGGAACTGATGTTGGGATCCAGCTGCCAGTTATGAAGATGCAGCACCGAACTCAAACTGCGAAGAGCTGCTAGTTGCACATCAGCCCAGGCGTCGGCAAACGCATAGTCCTTCACACCATGCGAACTCAAACTCTGATGCCAACACGTGCAAAGCTCTTGCAATCGACCACGTCGTGCAGGCATCGGAACACCGCCGCCGATGAGATAAGCGAAATCCAGGGCTGCCATCGACCGGGTGGGAGTGCCCCAGTCGAGCAAAACGACATCGCGTTGCGACGCATCCCTCCCGAACAACACGTTCTCAACACGCAAATCGCCATGAACCAGGGTTGCTGGTCGATCCGCCATCGCGGCGTCGATGGCCTCTGAATGCTCAATGACAAGGGCGATCGCCTTGAGGGCCTCCGACTCAATCCGCAACTCATAGTCATCCAAAAAGTTGCGATAAAACGATGACAACGTGTCTGTACTTCATTGAAACCAAACCTGATGATCAGGCAGCCAGTCATGCCCATTCAGGGCAGGAGAATTCCAGAATCTGGCATGAATCTGCCCAATGACTTCAAGCACCTGAGAACAAGCATCAGCGCTCACATCGCGCACCTGGTTGCCGACCTTCATGGACGAAAGGTCCTCCATCAGCAACCAGCGCCCTTCATCGCTGGAGCCATTGCCCGTCGCATAGGAGAGCGGTACCAACGAGGAGAGCTGCGGGGCAAACAAGCGATAAAACCCCATTTCCCGGCGAAAGCAATTCAACTTCAACGCCACTTCCTGGCTGCGGGGATCATCACTATCAATCTTGAGAATCAGGGATGAGGGCAGGTCCCCAGAATCCCCCCTGGGCCGCAGACGCATGGTGTTGGATGCAAACCCCTGAGGCACGCCCAAAGCCTCAATCTCAAGCCCTTCAACACGAAGGCCCAACTGCTCGCTGAGCCATTCGGCATCAATGGGTACACCAGAGGGAAGCGAGGGCACGGATCATCGATGCAGCGCTTGTTCCACATAGTTGAAATGAACAATCAAACCCGAAACAAAAACAGCTTCTAGCTCAACAATTCCAACAGCCGGAACGAATCAAGAGAAGACAGACAAGAATTCAAGGAACATTGGAAAGCCATGAAGTCACATCAAAAGGCACCAACAAGAAACCGTGGAGAAAGGAGACCTTTGACAATCACCGCCACAAAACACGCGGACTAACTCAAAACAAAGACCTTTTAACTCAACCTCGAGCACTGGCACGAACAAAAATCAAACGAATACAAGTCCAACAAAAAGGAGCAGTCAATACACTAAAAAAGGAATTGCAATTGTCTAAACAAAGCCATTAGAGCAGAGCAACAGACACAATGGCGTCGAAGCCTGTTCACGATGAAGGTCAGGCATACACATTCAATTGTGTACGGCTTCACCGACATGCGGCCCAACAAACATCAAAACAGAAACGCCAGCTCAACACGCACAAGGTGAGCCGATCACTTCAGGGGTGCCCACGCCATCGTGGCATTGAACTTCTCACACCAGATCAAAATGGAGCCTTGGCGGGGAAGATCGATCGATGCCGGAATCACATAACGCTGAGCACCGGAAGTAGACCGCAAAGGTGCCATGACCGTGTAAGACCCAGCACGAAGTGGGTAGGCCGGTGGACTGCTCGTCGCCAACGGGGTAGTGGACGGGCTAAATGTGATTTTCAAATCCGGCGCCAGGTCGTTGGTCTTGAAATCACTGCTGAGTTCAAGCACCAGCTGCGAGCCTTCTTGATGGATTCGGAAGCCACCTTGAACAGGCGTTTCGGCTGCACGAAAACTGCCTTGCATCGCCGCGAACGCGACGAGGTCTACCGACGAAGATGTATGGGCAGTGGATGGCCGCACACGATGAACAAAAGCGGCAGAGCAGGCCACAAAGACCAATGCCGCCAAAAGCAGGGGAAACGGAGAATGCTGCGGCTTGACGACCATGCTGATCAAAATCAGTGCTCCTAGGTCAATTTAAAGCCAAGTGAACTAAATACACCACGCCTGCCTCGAGAGCGCCAAATAGCGACAAGCATGCAAGAGCCTGAATTCATGAAGGCAGACGAAAACTTGCCGAATAGACGTAAGAGCTTGACTTCAATGATCAACAAAGGGAGGGGCATGACCATAAAGCACAAAACAAACACGCAAGAAGCGTGGAGCCAAGACCACAAAAACCAACCCTTAAAAAAGATTAAAGTTTCGCCATCAAGCCAGTAGCTTGCTAACATAAGTTTATTCTTTTCAATAAAAATAATTTTTGATTATTTTCTTCAGCAATTCACTAACATTTTGATTTTTAAGCGACTGCCAAACTTTATCAAGAGTGAAGCATCGGCTGGGCCTGCCGCACGAATCATTGCTTCATTAGCACCAATAACATTAGTGCTATCAGCAGGAATGCTTTCAATCAATTCATTACGCCAACAGTATATTTTTACATCTAAAGAGATACAGGGAATCGATGATATTGAATTCCTGATTCACTTGAAAACATTACTAAAAGAGGCCCGGGGGTTAAGACAGTTCTCTGCCACGATGCCCGGACAGGATCTTCTGCTCCATAGACAAAGCCACAGCCATAGCGATTGGTCAAACAAACTTGGGCATTCAATCGACAAACATGAGCACACAGAACACTCCGACCCTTCAGCAGAAGCCGTAAGCTCAAAGAACATAACGATCAATTCACTCATTGCTCAAAACAGAGCTGCTGTAGCCGAAATCCTTTCTTCTCGTGAATGGCTTTCAATCAAAAGACGCTATGGCTTCCACAGGGGTGACATCAAAGTGGAACTTGTTAGACAACCAGAAGACAAAGGGTTTTCCTTTGAGAAAGATTTTCAACAATACACAGACCGGATCAATGAGCTGGATGAATACTTTGGAATTGTTGCCGATCGCTCAAATTTAATCTTAGACCCTGAGATTGACACCTACTATTTAACATTGTTAACAACATCAACCCTTCCATCAATTGCCGATCTAATCGCCCTTAGTCGAGGCCAGCGCGTGGACTACGACCTGAGAAAGAAAACCTCACAAATGAATACAGACAAGAAAAACGAAGTTTTTCTAAGATTAAGCAATTTGCTTGACTATCAACTGAGTTCTCTCAATCGAACGATTAATATTCTCGGTTACGCGTCCCCAGAATCATATAAATCTCTGAAAATCAACCGTCTTAATCTTGTCGACAAAATCAATGACCTGAGTTTTGGAATCAGATCAAAAGACTCAATGGGCTTTGATGCTGCAGTGGAGCACTGGAACGAATCAACTCAATTGCTTGAATTGCTGCAGAGCATTCAGTTCAATGGAATGTCAGTCCTTAGATGGAGGCTTGAAGAGAGACGCAGAAATATTGGACTGGAAATCCTATTAATTTCCATACTTTTACTGACAGGAAGTTTAATAATCTTCTTTGTCAATAATCGTCTATTTGGACGGCTTGCCAATGCGCTTACAGACATCAAAATGCTTGCCAATACGGATTCATTAACCAAGCTGTTATCAAGACGTAGCTTGCCTCATTTATATCAACGCGCAATAACAGGCGAGGATAGCAATTCTGAAGGCATTGGTCTTTGCATCTTTGATGTTGACTACTTTAAATTATTTAATGATAACTATGGTCACCTTGAAGGCGATGACGCCTTGGTTAAGGTCGCCACTTTTGTAAAAGATTCACTCCTAAGACAAACAGACTATGCATTTCGTTTTGGAGGCGAAGAATTTTTAATCATATTAAGCTCTTCCAGTCTTAAAAAATTCGAATATTTTTTACAAAGTATTCGCAGAGGCATTGAAAACCTCCAAATCAAGCACAAAGCAAGCAGTACTTCAGACTATCTCACGGTTTCGATGGGGGGGGTTTACATCCCACAAAGATCATCTGAGATCAAGCTTGACGTAGCTCTTCTGCAAGCAGATCGAGAACTTTACAAAGTAAAGCAAAGCTCAAGAAATGCAGTTTCGATTACAACATTGACCGACAAGATGGCGTCTGAGCTAAAAAAAGAGCTGGACTGCAATACAGACCGCCGTACAGGTTGAATATGATAGTTTTGGTGGGATAGACTTTAAACCAGCGCCTGATTTTTCGCAAAACAACGCAAGCCCTTGCCGAGAAGCACAAATTTAGACGTAGAGAAAGAATAACACCAACTCACTTCAACACCAGATATCCTGAATCCTTATCAATTGGCTGCATGAATACCTTGTGCTGTAAAGCTTCCAATTCGTTAAGTGTATAATCAAACTTGCGTGGAAGAGCAGATAAGCCCAAAGGTCGAACACACCCAGAAAACAAAGAGCATGCCTCTGCCTTGATAGATAATTAAAAAACGAAGAGTAAGATACAGTCACTCCCGCTAGATTTAACCAAAACAAATCTCGATTCAAAAGCATCGTGATGCAGGCAGAAAAAATATAACAATGTCAATACAAGGATGTCATGATTGATTGCAGTTCATAGTTGCTGACAGGTCATCCCCGATTCGACTGGTTTCTGGGTGAAAGATCCTGGAAAAGTCCACCCACAATCGGCCACCAGCAGGTGCTCGCCACCTGTTGCTCTGGAGGGAGGTCTTCAACGCGATTGATTTCCCCAGCAAAGCTATCGAGCAGCGAACCGTGCAGAAGTTCCCCCATCGCGCTGCGCAAGACGTGATCTCCCTCCAAGGCATGACGTGCTTCCACCAGAGTTGAAGGAAGTCGGGCAGGGGGGACCTCCATACCCGCCGGATCTCCCATAACCGGAGCTGGGAGCGTAGACGGATGGCTCAACGCATGAATCACCAATGCCTGAAGTGCACCCAAAAGAAGATAGGGATTGGTGGTTGGATCCACAGCTTTGATTTCAAGGTGCGCTGAACAGTGATCCAAGGCAGTTGGAATGAGTCGCAGAGCTGCTTCCCTGTTCTCAACACCCCAGACCTGATAAGGCGCGGACCAGGTGCTGGGACGCAGCCGTAGGTAAGACACGGGGGACGGACTGGCAAGGGCGATGAGGGCCGGGAGCTTCTGGAGAAGACCTGCGATCAACGCTTCACCCTCCTGGCGTAATCCAGCAGGGCCAGGGCCTCCCTGAAGAACTGGACCTTGCGCATCCGCCACACTGAAATGAAGATGGCCACCATTGCCCACCCAGTCCATCCTGGGTTTGGCACTGAAACTGCAGAACCAATTGAACTGGCGCGTGACACGTTGAATCAGAAGTCGGGCGCGAATCAGACCATCAGCAACGTTGAGAGGTGCGTCCGGACTGAAGGACAACTCGAATTGAGACGCTCCATATTCTGGATGAAACTGAATCCAAGGCAGATCCGCTTGATCCAGAGCCATCAGCAGTGCCGAGACGTAATCAAGGCCTTCGATCAAGCGATCAGCTCCATAGGGCCCCCCAGGGATGACGGGCTGCGGAACGCCATGGCGATCGGGTGTAACAACAACCCACTCAAGTTCAAAACCGGCAGTCATCGAGAGTCCGGCCCTCTCCAAATTGCGGCCCATCGTTCGGCAGAAAGTTCGCTGATCAGCGGCGTAAGGACCAAGGTCCCGATCCCAGCGATCACCTGCTGCCCAGGCCCAACCGTTGGCAGCATCCAGAAGCGCGATGGAATCAGGATCCGCCTTGAGGCGTAGATCACCATCGGGGCGGGTCAACCGGTGGTGCGGTTCGATGACCCCATCTGAGCGGAAGGCATCTGATACAGGAGAAAAACCAACCCCGGTGTGGATGGCATGGTGAAGTTGCCTCACCGGAACGACCTTCACCAGTGATTCGCCCGCATGATTCACCCAGGTGACCGCGATCTGACGCACTCCGGATTGGACCAAGGCTTCAACATCAAGGCGAGGGGACATCGCAATCCACGGACGTTCTCATCTTCAGGATGCAGCGATCGCAAGGGTTCGCGCCACGGCTGTGCCAACCGTTGATTCGACAAGACACCCAGGGCAACAGGTGGCAAGCCATCTCCTGTCTGGACAGACTTCAAACAGAAGTTGACCAACATCCGTGGGTGAAGCAACAAGGATCAAGGGTTGGATGGCCATCGGCGGCATCTGCAGCCTTGCCCTGCTGATCCAACAGCTGGTCACGACAGGGGAGACTCTCATCCTTGGTCTACCGCCCTGGATCCTGCTCTTCATCCTGTTGCAAGTTGCACTCACGATCACTGCCGCCTGGATGGCAAAGCCATGAACATCACGCTTGCCACGTCAGTGATTGCGCTGAGCCTGTATCTCGGCACCTTGATCTGGCTGGGAACCCGAGATGGGATTCAGAAGGAAGCCAATGCCGACACTTACTTTCTGGCGGATCGCCGTCTGCAAGCAGGCGTTCTCTTCTTCACACTGATCGCAACCAATTTCAGCGCATTCTTCTTCCTTGGTTTCGCGGGTGCCGGCTATCGAATCGGCATGGCCTACTACCCGATGATGGCCCTGGGAACAGGTCTGGCCGCACTGACGATCGGCAGCTTCGGTTGCAAAGTACGGCAGATCAGCAAAGACCACCAACTGATCACACCATCGGAGCTGGTGGGCCACCTGCTTCCCGGTGAGGGCTTACGGCTGCTGGTGTTTCTGCTGATGCTGATCTTCACCCTTCCATACCTGGCGCTTCAGCCCATCGGAGCTGGTTATCTGCTCGAAAGCATGACCGGCGGTACGGTGCCATTCGGAGCCGGTGCGGTGCTTCTCACCCTCGTGATCGTGCTGTACGTGATCACAGGAGGGATGAAAGCGGTGGCCTGGACTGATGTGCTCCAGGGAATTCTGATGTTCGTGTTGATGATTCTGGCGTTCGTCACGATCGCCCAAAGCCTTGGCGGGGTGGAACAGATCAATCGTCTGGTGATGACTCAAAAGCCTGAGCTGTTCTCCGGAGCAGGCGTGGACACGTTCTTCTCATTGCCAACGTTCGCAAGCTATTTACTTCTTTGGCCTCTTTGCCTGCCGATGTTTCCCCAGCTGATGATGCGTTTCTTCGCCGCGGGAGATGACCGTTCACTGAAACAATCCATGGTGCTCTACCCAGTCGTTGCGGGCGTCCTGTTCATCTTCCCTGTTCTGATCGGCGTATGGGGGCATATCAGCTTCCCTGATCTTGATGGTCGAGCCACCGATCAGGTTCTGCCGATGATGTTGAGCCAGCACAGCCCTGAGTGGGTGGTCGGACTGGTGATGGTGGGAGCCCTGGCCGCCTTCATGTCCACCCTGGATTCGCAGTTGTTGGCACTGTCTTCGATGGTCACACGGGACATCTATTGCCGTTACTGGCGACCGAAGGCCTCCTTGATCGAGCAGGTACGTGTCGGCAAGGTTGCGGTCTGTGCACTGGCCGTGGGTGGGCTGGCCATCGCCATGCATCCACCTGAAGCAATCCTGGCACTTGCCACCAACGCGTTCTCTGGTTTGGCTGTGCTGTTTCCAATGATGGTTGGCGCGACGTACGGCATGCGCTGGTCCAACTCGGGAGCCATCCTTTCGGTGCTGGGCGGAGAAACGATGCTGCTCGGCTTGCACATGGGCTGGATTCCAGCAGGCGTGAGCGGTGAATGTCTGCCGGTTGTTCCAGCGGTGATCGTGACTTCAGGGGTGTTGTTGCTGGACCATCTGGCAAGCAGAAAACAGCTCGACAGGTCGCATCAATGAGCAGCAATACAAAACGATCGCTCGAAAAGAGAAACAAACTTACAAATCTAATCACCACACAACGTGAGCATTCATCGCTTCCAAACGAACAGCCGAGTAAAGCAAAACAGAGAGTAACGACGCCTGAGCAATCAAAAATAAAGACAAACGGTCAAATTTCATAGGAAATATTATTTGCATCGCAGGTAAAAATGGAAGCCTGATTACGGCCTCTAGATTTAGAGCGGTAAAGCTCTTGATCAGCGAGATGAATCGCATCATCCATCGTCAGTCCGCCAGGATTATTCACATAACATGCACCACAACTGACCGTAACCGCCTCAAAACTGACACCATTATGTTCAATCGAGAGACCCCGAACAGAAGCGAGCAGACGAGAACAGTAGCCTTTAAAGTTTTCGCCGGACATATCAAACAAAATGATCAAAAACTCTTCTCCTCCGTAGCGAAAACATTCATCAAGGGGACGCAACAACAAACCAGACAGACATTGGGCAATCGAGACCAAGACCTCATCACCCTTTCTATGTCCATAAACATCATTGAATCGCTTAAAATGATCAACATCAACCATGACAATGCCAATGGAGCTGGATGTTCGTTGCGCCTGTTTCCAGGTTCGAAGACCATAGGTATCAAGCGACCTCCGATTACCAATCTGACATAATTGATCAGTCATGGAAAGATCATTTAGAGTCCTGAAAGAGAAGCTAAGGCGCTCAAGTATTCCAGAAATCATGAGTCGTAGCATCGCGATTTCTCTCACGCCACCAGTTGAGTCCTGAAGTTTCCTCGATATATCCTCAAGGCCTATAATAGCTTGGGATGTATCAGCATTTTTATCAACAATCGGAATAGCAGAAGCAAATGATGAAATCGCCTCCAGAGGTTTCACAATTGTTTTCTGATAGACAATAAAAGACAAACCTATTGCTGCCAACGACACAATAACAAGAGCAGCAAGAAGCATCTGTTCATAGAAGAGATCAAGCTCTTCCAATTGAACTTCAAGCGACAATGCCAATTCATTCAAATCCTTGTGTGATGCAACAAGATTGCTTCGAACCATCCGTAGATCGGTTAAAGGATATGAACGCAGAAGCTGCAGCACATCATCTCGACTTAATTCACGGTTGAGAAGCAAGTATGAGGAGACAACCCGCTCAGCACGTAAAATGCGAAGATGAGCCGAATCAAACTCCTTTGTAATCAACAAGGGAAACTCATCCTGAGTAAGCCTAACCGAATCATCAACAAAAATAGAATTGAGAAATGTAAGTTTTTCCTCCAAATCCACGACAAGGCTTCTTGGAGCAGATGTAGATACTCGTGGAGCGAGAAGAAAATCTTCTTTGATTTGGTTCACTTCACCCAACAGAGCGGCCAAACGGACAAACTGATCCTCTTGCACAAGAGCGGAGTTGAGCTGCTGTTTTAACCTCTGGGACGAGGTCCAGGAAAACGACTCAATCAAGAATGTCGAAAAAAGGATGACAAAGACTGTGCCAAGTTGGATGTAGAGGACAAGTCGTCCCGCGCTGCTGTTCAAACCAGTAAGCCGCTTTAACCATGAACGCCGCAGAGGCTCTGACACGTTCATGGCAAGTAACGATCTGAAACCACAGGAGATGGAGTGTCCTGTCGAATTAAATTCAGATGCTCCATGACTTGCTTGACGGACTCAATATTTCGTACGATTGGTCCATTAGAAGCCATCAACATCTTTTGCTCATTGACGTTGGCCTTAAAGGCAATACCCTTCAATGTTTGCCTAAGTTGCTCAATGGACAAATTCAAGCTTGATGCGATAAAAGAACTGGATGCCACCTCTTGCTCGGATGCATAGCGGTGAGCCAGAAACCAACTAGCAACCACTGAGGAAACATCATCTGGTCGTGATGTAACAACAGATGGCGAGACGGCAAGAACATCAAGAATCTGGCCAGGGATCTGAGAGCTGTCGAAAATAGTTTGTGCACCATAGGATCTCACCTTTTCACTATTGGGGGGATACAAAACAGCAGCATCGACCACGCCTGTCGCTAGAGCTTCTGGCATATCTGAAAGAACCATGGGGTTGATACTCAAATCGTCAATTGTCAGACCAACCGACATCAGTGCCTTGTGCAAAACAAACGGGCCGAAAGAGTTGCTAGCGACAGCGACTCTTGTGCCAGCAAGATCATCAACGTTATTGATATGAAAGGACATAATCTGATCACCACCAACTGATTCATTCAAGACCAACACAACAACGGGACATTGTTCAGGTAGTTTCGAACAAACATCTAAAATATCAACAGTGGTCAGCTGAACAACGTCAAGTTCTCCCCGCAAATAGGACCTCACCACCTCTGACTGATCGACCAGCGGGATAACCTCTGCGTTCGAAACAAATCCCTTCGACACAGCAAGGTTGAGATATTCGTAACCAGGCCACTCCGAATGGGAGATTTTTAATGGTTGACTACGGATTAAACTGCATGCAGAAAGGCCAAAAGTAATCGCCAAACAAGGTAATACCCTTAGAAATCCAAACACTTAAAGGTGATTCTCAGGAATTACATCTTTAATTATAGAAGCAGGAGGCCTATGATTCAAGAAAATCTCAGACAACTATCAGAGAAGCATGAGGCCTATGATTCAAGAAAATCTCAGACAACCATCAGAGAAGCAGAATGATTCGCTACTGTTGCTGTACAAAAGGGTTAAGGAACTGTTTGACGTGCAGCCAAGGCATTGGCAAGATCTCATCAATAAAATCAAACGATACGAGGACCAGAACATGAGCAATAACAGGAAAATCAAACTTGCACATTGTTCAAAATGGTGCCAGAGATCTCTAGAGCAGATATAGGCTTAGACTTATAATAACCTTGAAAAAGATGACAGCCATGGGCAATCAAGAATTCCATCTGCTCTTTTGTCTCAACACATTCGGCACAGACCTCCAGACCAAGCTCGTTGGCCATCGATATGGTGCCTTTTGCAATGGCTGCATTTGATAGTTTAGTTGGCAATCCAACGATAAAACTGCCATCTATTTTGATGCATTTGATGGGCAAAGCCTGCAGGATTGACAAGGAAGAGAATCCTGTTCCAAAGTCATCAATGCATAGGTCTACACCGATACGAGTGAGGTCGTCAAACAATTCTTTCGCTTTACACAAGTCAGTCAACAAAGAGGTTTCAGTAAGCTCAATTTTTATATTTTTCGGGGAAGTTTTATATTTTTCACAGCACTCTTTGATTTGCTTGGCATAGGAAAATCCAGTGTTTTTATAGTATTCAACTTGTATAGCCGAAAAATTTAAAGCCAAAGATATATCCTTGAATTCTTTTTTCAATAATTGAACAGTTTTGACTGCCTCCTCAAGAACCCAGTCCCAAATACGGTGGATCATTCCTGAGGATTCAGATAAGGGAATAAACAACTCAGGAGACACCTGTTGCCCATCGTGAACCCATCGACACAAGACCTCAAACCATTTTACTTCACCGAATTGATCGAAAATTGGTTGATAGACAAGACTGAGCTCGTTCTTTTTAATAGCAACAGAAAGATTTGCTAGAATTTCTATCTCGTCATCAGTTTTTGTTTTTCTTAGCGAAGCCAGCTGCGAGGGATGAATAAAGTCATTAATTCGTGATTTTTGAGACTTTTTGGCAGACAACATGATTGCATCAGCCTTCCTGAATCCCTCCAAAATTCCGTCTTGCTCTGATGACATGCAGACACCAACTGCTGCATTAATTCCTGCCGCAATCAGTTCATTGCTAAGTCGATTATGAATAGAACTTGAGATATCTTCTTTAGATTTAAACAAAAGACAAAATTCATCACCCCCTGTTCTGTAGACTTTATCTTGATTGTTTCTAATCAAGCGGTGAAGAGTAAGGCCAAGCCTTTTAAGAACTCGATCTCCAGCTTCATGGCCAAAATCATCATTAATACTTTTAAAGTCATTAAGATCTACAACCGCAACACAATATTTATGCCGGCAACACCCCAGAACTCTATCATTTGCTTCAATCAAATCCCAAGCCTTTCGATTCAAGCATCCAGTAAGACTATCGACATGAATATCCTTCTGGCTGGTGATGTCTGTAAAAATCCAAACACGTGATCTAGCAGAATGCGGGCCTGGGAAAACAATGCTATTTCTTGCAAAGACACGGCCATCTTTAAATCTTATTTCATCATTCCAGGGCTGATCGCATCCATGAAGTGATTCAATCGTTTTCAAAAACTCTGTAGGATCAACGACTTGCTCTACAACATGATTCAAAAGAGCATAATCGTCGCCCTGATGAGCGATATTTCCAGGGATGCTCCACATACTCGTAAACTTTTCATTAAAGTAGATAACTTCTCTCGTTTCATCGTTAACGATTAAAATACCGTCAAGTAATTGATTAACGGTTAGGTCAAGCAGCTGAGCCAAAGCCTCAGGCTTACAGTTCGAGAAAAGCATTTTCGGAATGCTTCTACATCAACCATCATAATAGCAACACAGCAACTTATGCCAACCATTCTCATTAAACCCTAAGACAATAAATATCAAAACATCAGATAGAAGAAGCTTAAAAACAAGTCTTACAAATAATATAATACAAATTCATTACATCGAATGCTCAATCGAAGATTTGAACATCTTTGATAGGTCAGTTAATCACTGTTTTCACCAAACACAATCAATAGCATTCATGGCATGAGATCAAGACTTAGAGTTTCCCTATGCAGGCTTGTCGGAGCCAATCGACAAGGAATTAGCTCTGATATCTTGATCATTTCTAAGACATGAGGGAATCTTAAGTGAGCGACGCGGTTGGATTTTTGAGTGGCTGTGTTTCGATGACAGGTGTAACAAACTGGAGGCCTGATCTTGCTCTTCCACTTGGATGAGCTTTTTTACAAGATTCCAGGTGTCCTGTGCAGACATTTCCCCATCAAGCTCCCATTTAATGCTCGATAGTTCAGAGGGTGACATTAAAAGTCGACATGAATTAATAATCTACAGATTTCAATCTGCTCGTGGTCGTTAGCACAAAGGATGTCACAAAGAAAATCAGATTTTGGATCGTTTTGATACAGGACTTGCGCCGAGACCATAAAGAAGCCCCTGCGAGGGAGGCTGGAGCCAAGTGCTGGGGACCTTGTTCAAGTACCGGTCCTAGAACGGCAAGCGAAGACAAGGGTCTCCACATCTGCTGGTCAAACCCATGCTGAAGACACTCCTGGCCGCTTCAACCACCAGATGGAGAACAAGCAGGGTCAGTGCGAACCGAACCAGGAGCAACAGGTGCCGAGACGGATCGTCAACAGCATCAGAACGCCAAGCGCCGCAGCCACAAAAGACACCCCTATCAGCTGCTGACGGCGCTTCTCACTGCTGGCATCGACCGATTGGCTGCTGTTCAACGGACAAAAACTGGTAATTGATCCTAAGGGTTTTCGGTCACAAGCGCTACCAACTTGAGTGTTCTCCCTAGGCGGTGGCCTCAGTTCATCTTGCACCAGTGGTCGCCAGCTACAGATGCGCACACAAAACAACACCCTCTGTAATCGCAGCAAACAGCCCCAACTGATACACCTTGACCAGATTTGGGCCAAGCCATGGGCGACCTGAGCAAAGAGCAGGAACAAGCCATCGCGCGGTCGACGATGTATCTGGTCGCAGCAGTCCTGACCATCCTGATGGTTTTCATTGCAGGGTTGTTCCTCAGTGCAGAGCTCGAACAACAAGCCTTGATGAAAGCGGAGACAGCACTACGGATCGCAGATCAAAGTGAGAGCGCTCCTCCAACCAAGCGACCTTGGAGCCTTTGGAGCAGGCACGATTCAGCAATCTTGCCCGTGAAAACCTCGAGCTTGCGTTGATGGCTAAGCATCAGCGAACTTCCACCAGGCGGCGGCTGCGTGCGCTGAGCTGCATGCGCGCCCTGAGATGACGGTGGCGGCGACAGGGCCTTGCATACAGGTCGGCACTGTTTTTCCATGACCGCGGGTAGGGCCAACTGCGTTTGACCGCAGGCGAATTGGTTGTTCTGCAACACCACCAGGCGTGAAGCCACAGGGCGGTCATGCCACAGATCAAACCAGTCATGGCTGCATGATGAACCCCATCGGGCCGGCGTCAACGGCAGATCAGCAAGCTACGCAAGGCTGCGACATCCCCCGCAGCTCTGCATGAATGAGTGATACGGCCAGTTGCCAAGTGCCCTTGGGCCGATGCAGAACGGGTGAATCGAATCAGCAGCCATGGCCAAGCGTCGCTTTCTCGAGAAGCAACCGCTCACCGAAGCGCAAGGACTGACCGCCCTGATCATGATGGGCGTGGGCCTCACCCTGGGTGGCATCAGCGTCACCATCTTGATGGCGCTCAACGCCTCAGCCGCGGGGTCCTGGCAGGAGCTCTGGCTTTCAGGTCAACTGAATTTCTGAACTCAGGCCAACCAAGGCCAACGCATTCCCAAAGCCTCCAGGGGATCCATCACGAGCTTGTTGAGGGCCCGGCCCCACACCACCTGGGGTTCTTCCGGACGGATCGGACGCACCGGATGTTCTTGGCAGCTCGATGCATCTGGCCCCTTCACCACCCCATTGCGCAACAAGGCATTAGCCGCCTCAAGGCCAGAGACGTAAGCCCGTTCCTGGCACAGTCCCTTGGCACCGTGCTCGCGTTCGCCCATCCGCACCCAATCTCCGGCGCAGACCACAGACGGAAGTGATGTTTGCAGAGGCGGGCGTTGATTGAAACTGCCAGGGGAGAACAACGACACCGAGCCCGGGTACCGCCGGACCTCAAACTCAAGCACCTGCGCCTGCCGAAAGCCTGGCACCGCCTGAGGCAACAGGTCATGCAGCAGGGTGTCGACGATCTCCTGATCACGCAGCGCAGCAATCGTCGTGGCGTTGTAGAAGTCGCTGGCCACCACGGAACCCTGGGGCTCGCTGCCACCCCAGAGTGAGTCTTGATCTGCGTTCTGCAGCTGGTCAAGCATGAAAAAAGTAGCGCCCGCACCCCGCAAGGCCTCAAAGCGCGAAAGCACATTTGCGGGGTCGGCGACCGCGATGGTTCGATCTAACCACAGCCGCACCGACACCACATCGATCGCTCCCAAACGGCCAGCGGCCACCAGCTCCGGCAGCACTTCGGCGGAGCGCGGAGACTGCGCCATCAGGGCATTCATGCCCTTGGCACCCACCGCCAGCACGACGCAATCAACGTCCTCAACAACGCTGAATCGGCCCGTTGCTCTGCAACGAAACTCTATCGACTGAATCGCTTCGCCTGGGTGATCAAGGTTCAGGCGCGTGGCCAACGTGCCTCCCAGAACAGTGAGCAGACCAGAGTCGAGCAGGCGTTCCGCCAGGGGAGCGATCAGCCGCTCGGTGATGCTGCCGGAACGAATCCAGCGCACGTCAAAGGAGTCTTGATGCGCCAGGGCGTAGTAATAGAGCAGCTCCATGGTGACGGCTGCCGATAATGCCTCCGGTGGCTTGAACAGACCCACCAAAAGAATCGGACGCAAAAACTCGTCGATCATCCGCTCAGAGATTCCGAGTTGGCGGAACAGGGTCAATGCATCGATGGCGTCGTAGCGCCGGAAGGTCTCCTCGTTGCGGTTCAGATCAAGCATCGCCACCAAAAGGCCGGCAATGCTCAGGCGATCGGCAACAGGCAGGCGCTTGAAGTTCTTGATCGTCGCCATGGCCTGCCCCAGGGGGCTGGGCAACTGCAGCCCATCACCGAACACCGGGGCAGTGGCCTCCAGACCGGCGGGAGACCAGAAGGCACTGGTGGTGAAGTCAGTGAACACATCGGTGAGCCCAAGCTCATCCGTCAGCGCACTGATGTTCGGGTAATCCCTCCAAAAGCCCCGGGTGCCGGCTTCGAAGGGTTTACCGCTGGCGGTGCGCATCGGCGTTCCCCCCGTGGGATCCGACATCCCATCGACCAGGGTGACGCGAACGCCGGCTTCACAGAGAGCTTTTGCAGCACCCCACCCCGCCCAGCCAGCACCGATCACAACCACATGAGAGGAATTACCGATAGCGGCCTTGGAAAGCTCAAGCATCGTCCAAACAGAGACGGTTGGGGAGGGCTCACATCATGCAGCCATGGCACGGAAACGGTCGCCATCGCCACAGAGAAGAAGGGATGAATAACGTCTTTTGAGTTCAAACCCGCTCTATGGACACCAACTCATCTGTGCGATGGCCAGTGTTTCTGCCATTGGTGCTGTTCTTTGGTGGAATCGGTGCCGCAGCAGCGATGACTCAGTTGCTGGGATCGTTCTGAACTTCCAAGCGCGATCAGATCAGGTTCAAAGCCTCAAGCACTTGAGCCCGAATGCCTCCGAGACGGAACCAAGCTTGAACGGCATCGGCCTTGCAGGTGTAGGGCCGCCAGTCGTCGTCTTCAATGCGCCGTTGAATGTGACGCACCACCCGTTCAGCGACGACACGATCGCTGGATGCCTTCAGCACGATCTGCCGGCCATTCAACTCAAACGAGTCAGCCATTTTTGGGTGGTTTGATCAGCTCACCGGTCTGCAACGACACCACAGCGAAACTGCCCACAAAGACAACAGCCACCAGGACAAGAAAGGCCGCTGTGAGATTGCTGATTTCAAGCTGCCCGAGCATGAAGGCCAACAGATCTGGCATCAACGGCAGCGAGGGTGATTTAGCTTAAACCCACTCGGGTGTGGTCGGAATTCCTGGAGCAACACCATCCAGGGAGAAGGCTTCACCAAACATATCAACGGCTTCCAACATGAGGCTTCTCAGGAGATGCTCGATGAATTGGGCTGAGCCATGGTGCTGGAGGACTTCTCTGGAGCTTGCACAGAAGAATCGGATGGTTTCTGAGGCTGCCAGGTGGAGGCTGCTGAACAGCGGGTGGGATTGTTCAACCAGGAACTGCGGCCCATCATCTTTCAATCAGCTAGGGCAAGGATCGCGGCAGAAGCCTTAAAAATCTGTCTGATCGGCGACCGACGACGAAGGCAAGGTGATCGATCACGAAGCACTTCTGGGTCTTGATCCAGACCCAAACAGTTCAAGCATGGCTGAGGTTAAATGCGCGGAATGATCGCATCGTTGGGAAAGAACTCCTCAAACACACAAATACGGTCGGCCCAACGGGCCTCGACTTCCAAACGCATCAAGCGATTGCGCACCCACATCAAGGTGTCCACATCAATGGGCTTATTGAATTTGTGATGCTGCGCCCTCACCCAGTCATCCCTGTTCTGAGAGCTGTTCATGGCCCCTAAAACTGATGTCCACATACGGTACGAGGGGAGGCTTTGGGCGCCAGCAGCTTCACATTGAGTAAGCATCAGAAATCACTCAACCGCAGACGAACTGTTCGGCAGAACAACAAATTAATAGAAGCTTTGCGTCCGTGAAGGGTTGATCAGAGCTCGAACAACACGATCGGTAGCCGATCCATCATTCCGTTCATGCAAGCAGCGACACAATAAAAGCAATTCATCTCCAGCCGTGATGACGCAAATCAGTGCCAGCCACACTCAGTTGCAGACCATCACGAATGCAACCCCAAAAGCACCGCAACTCAAACCACGCCCAGTGCACACACCGCCCAAACCTGCTTGAGCCGTCCGAAGGCCTGCCCGACCGGAATTCGTGTTCTGTAACAGCCTGAACGACACGTGGATGGACAACCCCTCTATAGAGGGTTTGTGGCAACCGCTACCCAATCACGTTCACCTCGTCTTCGGCGAGGCGCAGTTCGACTCAGGCCATGGAACGGGGACCTGAGCTTGCTTCGAGGAACCCATCATGACCCTGACCTATCGCGGCCAGAAGTACAACCAGAACAACGCTGCTGCGTCCAACGTCCAGCGTCCTGTTCTTGTTTATCGCGGTCAGAAAGTCGCCAGCTGACAACAGCACGACGAACACGTTCAAGCCCCGCATCGGCGGGGTTTTTTAATGGGTTCATTTGCCTTCAGGATCCTGCTGTTTGGCCTTCCAACGTTCAAACCAAACCGCGACGGCGAGGGACACACCCACAGCAAAACCAGCTCCAATCAGCACCACCCCAACTTCCACCGGCATCAACTCGACCTAGCGCTACCCCCTAATCATCGGACAACAGCAATCAATCCATCCAGAGCAGCATCCCTGAACCAACGCGTTATTGAACCAACGCCTGATAAGCCTCATTGACGCGTCGAAACGCTTCAGCCGAACCACCGAGATCGGGATGGTGCTGCTTCACCAGTTTTCGATGCGCCTGCTTGATCTCCACCAGAGACGCGTTGGCATCCAGACCCAGGACCCTTAAAGCGGCCATGCGTGAATCACGGGGGTGAACCGAACCCACACGATCCG
This sequence comes from Synechococcus sp. KORDI-52, assembly GCF_000737595.1. NCBI lineage: Bacteria > Bacillati > Cyanobacteriota > Cyanophyceae > Synechococcales > Synechococcaceae > Synechococcus > Synechococcus sp. KORDI-52. Next base: position 2,066,765 of record NZ_CP006271.1, read on the forward strand.
TTCGCCGTTGATCACTTCGGGTGCGGCGACCCTGCCGGCTGGAGCTTGAACGGTCTTGGCGCTGACGCAGCTGCTCCACCACCCGCCGTGGATCTTCATCCAGCCATTCAATGGCGCGAACACCAAACAAGGCAAACGCCGCCAGAACTGCCGTTGTTTGTTTGTTGGGCTTGGCTCCCACTGCAGCCAGAACATCAGTTCCCAAACCCGGAACCAGCCGGTCCAGTCTCTGTTCAAGGGTCAAGCGGGCAGGAAAACTGCTGCGGTTGAGCTGATCAATCAACAGCTCCAACCCGCGCTGACGCAGAGCTGACCATCCCGACTGCTGAGCGAGGGACTGCCCCCATGCCTGCACCTGTTGGCGGCTGATGCGTGGTGGTGGCTGGGCCGATGGTTCGCCCCAAGGGCGCTGCGAGCTGGGGTCCTGACGAGAGCGTTGGCGTTGCTGACGTTGAAGTCGCTCCAACTCACGGCTGAGCCGCGACACCTCGCGACGCAGAACATCGTTCTCGGCCAGCAACGCCTCAACGTTGCTCGTGACCCGTTGTTCTGAACGGCCGCCTGACCAATGGCGCGGGTCAAATCCCAAACGGTATCTCCTGTCTCACCACGGCAACAACGCACCGTTGGCATGCCAGAAGCTGCCGCTGGTGGCCATGGTCAAGCCATCGATTCGAGCCAACAAACCCGTCACCGCCTGCTCAGGCGAAATACCACTTGGATTGAAGCGGATCATGCGGGTGCGCACCAATCCAGGATGCAAAATCGCCACGGCGATGCCCCGCGGTTCCAGATCAATCGCCAACGATTTTCCGGCCATGTTGAGTGCCACCTTGGACATCCGATAGCCGTAGGAGCCTCCAGAGCTGTTGTCATCAATCGACCCCATGCGGCTGGTCATCAGTACCAACTTGGCACCGCGCGGCATTTGATCCACCAAGGCCCTAGCCAGCAGCAAAGGGGCAAGGGCATTCACCTCAAACTGGCGACGGATTCCCGCGGGATCCAAATCCGCCAGCCCCATTGACTGCAGGATTCCGGCATTGAGGATGACGCCATCCAGAGGCAAACCATCCAGACGCTGAAGCAGGTCGTTGATGGCGTGGCTGTCGGTCAGTTCAAGGCCGGCTTCAACCCGCACTCTCAGGCGTTCCAGTTCATCACTGCCTTGACGGCAGACGGCTATGACGTCCTCCCCTCGGGCCTCGAGCTGGCGACAGTATTCCAAGCCGATCCCACGGTTCGCGCCGGTGACCAGAAACGTCGCCATGGGGTGATGTCAACCACCGCCATCCTGCCGGCTCTTGCTTCGAACAAACGTCACCATCGCCAAATCAATCAACCCGACCAATCGCCCTCGACGCCGTATTGATGCAAACACTGCTTGACCGTGAGCACCGAGACCGTGCTGCCGGTCTCAGCATCCAGCAGCAGATAAGGACAACCGCGAAGCACACAGCGACGTCGTGCATCGATGTAGGCATCAAAAGCATTGGCATGGAAACACTCCTCCACCCAACCGTCACTGCTGAGATAACGGGTGAGAATCATGCCCACGGAAGCCGAGGCCACCGGTTATGGCTCAGACCATGTCCAAACCCGGGAAGCGACTTGAAGTCTTCGGGATCAAAGCTGGATCAAAAGCGACGGTCACATCCCTCAATGGGATTCAGCCGATCCCTGCACGACGGTGACCACCTGATTCCAGGTGGCATGAACCACGCGATAGGTCTTCAGAGTGGCGCGTGATTTCGTGCGGGCATTCACAAAAGCTTTGAACTCAGTTTTAAAGCAGATCTCCTGGATCCACTGCCCTCCCGAATCAAGCCTTTCAATGCAGTACATCAGAGATTACGACACTTATCACATCACAACCGCACAACTTTTGCTGAGCACGAAAACAAAAGATGTTGTTTGGGATTGACAAAGAAAAAGCCCCCGCGGTGAGCGGAGGCCTGGGTGGTGTGAGGAGTCGACGTTTGTTACCAATGCCGACCCTGATTTCATAGCCTAGTTCCGAGGCGCCAGCCCCTTCAGCCACAAAGCTTTATCCCATCAAAGATAGAGAACACTGGCACGACAACGTCGGAGAGCCAAACGCACGGCATTCAGTGCAGCAACATCAGGCCGTTGCAGTCCATCAGGCACCAGCAGCACATCATCCGCATCCAGGCGGACCCTGGCCGAGAACCAGGTCCCAGGTCCCGGAATAGAGGCACGGCAGATCGGCTCTTGACTGTCATCCAACCGGCGCTCGATCAACCAACCCTCCACACGATCCAAGGGTTGAAATGCCGTTGATCCCAGCGCGACAGGCGCACTCATGCTGAGCATCAACCAAGACAAAGCATGCACCACAACACCAGAACGACGGAAGCCCCCATCGTCACAGAGAACACCGGCTCAGCAGCCCCGTTGCGTTAGAAGAGTTGTGTCGCAGATCTGCCGATGCCGTTATTCCGCTGTGCAGGATGTTCAATGCGCATCGAACGCTCAATGGCGGCTTACTGGCGGAGCAAGGGGAAATTGCTTTGCTCCACTTGTCTTGATAAGCAACAGGCGCCCAAGAAGAAGGCAGAAACAAAGGCCTAGTACCACTTTTGTACTGCTTTTCTCAGGGTTGTTCCACTTCCCCCTCGAGCTCGGTGATGCTGACGTTTGCGGCCTCGTTCACCTTTTGGAGCCAGGCCTCGCGAACCAGCTCCTTCCGCAGCGCAAGCAGTTCCCTTGATGCCTTGGCAGCGGCTCAAGCCTCGGCAGCTTCTTTGGCCCAATCCTTCTCAAAGTACTGTCGCCAGCTTGCGTCCATCTCAGCTTTTTCCTTGGCGGCCAGTGCGGCAGCTTCAGCTTCATGCCGCTTAAGGGTGCGCTCAACAGCGGCCTGTCTGTCGGCCAGAGGGGTGGAGGTCAGGCAACCCCTAGCCCGTCTCGGCAATCGCCCACGGCTCTCAGACAGGCCCCTCAAAAAACCCATGGGGATCCCTGGGTGCACATTGAAGCTCAGTTCGGCAACCCGTAAGCACAAATGCTTATTGGGCGGTGTTAGACCAGTCGAATCGCATGAGAGCGAGGAACCCAGGGGGGCAAACAATCCTGGGTCTTTTCTTGGAAAACGCTCACGGCACCCACGGCAGTCCCTGCTCATCGATGAAGGTGATAGTCGCTTGGCGTCGTCCCGCCCTGCGGCACTTTCAGTTTCCGAAGGAGCGATAGGGATACCGCTCCTTTTTTGTGCCCTAACGAACTTCCCTATTTGCTGCCTAGTTGCCGACTTTTTCCAGGAGGAGGGGCAGCGTGGTGGTTGTAAGAACAAGTGACATGGAGCACGGGAATCCAGGTCTTTTTTGTGCCTAGGCGGATTGACGGGAATGAGTCCCCGCCGCCTAAATCCCAATCCAGTAAAAATCGCTGCCGCTGCCTTTATGGCGGGTGCCTACAACCTCAAAAAGGTGTTGCCTCGCCATGTCTTACAGAGACGCCAACCACCTCAAATCAACCTTCCAGCGGGAACTTTGGAGTGAGGCGGGGACCTGGTTGCTGGAGAGGACTCAAACGCTTTGGGATGGCGGGATGCCCGATGAAGCATCTGCCCTCTATTCAGAGTTCTCCAGGGGTCCTGCTTTGGGTGAATGACTGTGTACCTGAGGGATACAGAAAGCGGTAATTCCGCTCATGCCTTGGTGCTCTGACACGCCTTAGAACAGGAATGAGGTCAGAGGCCGTTGAAGCAGAACCAGGTCTCAACGACCTTCAGGGGGGTCTTGCACCCCCCTTCTCAATGAGCGGTTCTACGGATTACGAAGGGTCTGTAGCGGCGCGAACGTATTTTCATTCCTCGTAAGGGGGATGGGAATGTGTCGTGAGGGGAGCGGGTGGTACCGCTCCTTTTTCTTGGTTGCTTCACACCAGGGATGTTTTGTCGCGATCGCGACAACTTGTAGGTATTTCATCCATCAACTTGATTTTGTTCCCTTTGGTGAGGGGACGATGCGTCGTACGGGGAGGGATTAGGGACCCTCCTTTTTTTTCGCAGTTCGTAAACAGCACCCACGGCACCCCTGACTGCCTGAAGAGAGTGGTTGGGCTGGTAGTACCAGCACCTTTGACGCATCATTCCCCTTGTTGTTGGCGGCATTCCCTGCCGCCTTTTTTTTGCCTGCAGAGCCTCCTAGCCCGCGTTCAGGAACTTGAGACCCAGATGGAACAACTGCAGTTCAGCAAAGTTGAGAACACTTTCAGCTCGATGTTCGACAAGCCATGAAAAGGCCCCCTCTGTAGCAGGAGCCATACCCTTGTTATCTACAGCAGGGTGCCGATCAGGCCACAGCAGAGATGTCGGCGTGAATGTCGGTGGCCGTCGATGACAAGCCCAACCGAGCAGCCCTGATGCCGAAGCCTCGAGTGTGACCAGCCAGACGGTAGGTGCCTGCAACAAACGCAGACTGCGTTGGCCCCTTGAAGTCCTCCCAACCGAAGCTGAGGTTTTTGGTGACGCCACCCTTTTGGACCTGGATGATCACTTCGTCAGTGTCTGCAGCCAGTGTGGCCACGATGTTGATCTGTGCGGTCTTGGCGCTCTCCAGGCCAACAATGGATTGAAAGCTGGTTGTCAGCAGGCCAGCGTCATCATCAGAAGATGTGGTGTTGGGGAAGATCCCAGATGAGCGAGAAGTTGGTGCCATGGGTTGCTGATTGAAGGCTCCATAGGCTTCCGCTGCCGTCGGCTGAACCCTTGCTTTGTTCTCCGTCTATCGAAATCAGTGGGGTAGAAATCATGATGACGGCGCAGTAGCAGGCGATACGAAAACGAGGTCACTCACTCGTTTTTCAGGAAACTGAGATTTGCGAGAGAAATGGTGGCAGGCCTCGCAACCTGCCCCCACACTGGGTCCCCAGATGGTTTTGACGCTGTCTTGGCAGCTCGGGTGAGCGACCCGTTGGCTGGCAGTAAAAGCACCCTTGGCACGAGCGATTGTCAGGGGGTGCTTTCTGCGCTTGTTGCAAACTCGAAGAAATTTGGTGCATTTGCCACACACGTTGGTGATCCGCCGAAGGTGATTGAGCGGATACTGCATCGCTCGGGGAGGACTCGCTCCTCCTCGCAGTTCCGTGGCCCCAAGTCCTTGTTTCGGTTGTTATCCCACCGACGGAGGGGTCTGTTAGCTGAATCCAGGGATGTATACCCGCTCAACACCATCAATGCCGACCGTCGGCTGCAGCAGCGCATGACTACCGCGACCCCAAACAACAGGGGCGCTACCAGGAACGTCTCCACAGCAACCTGACCAGCGCACGTCCCCAGGAGAGAAACCGCTCCGAATCCACCGTTCTGCGACGAATCGAATCCCGTAGGTGGCGGCATCAGCCAGGTCATCTGGAGCCCGCTTTTTGTCCAGGGCGATGTTCCGCATCTGGGCGTGCAGCACTGACAGCAGATCGAGCCCCTTCACCGCATGGATCTTGCAGTTAGCTCCCAATCCCAAAATCTGAGATTGGCGGGCCTTCTTCGATCTGCCCTCGTGGGACAGGCCAACGACGTTGAAGTTACGTTCACCGATCCGGTTGTCCAGCGACTTCAGGATGCGGAAGCCCTAGGCGGCCTTCTCCACCCCAAACGTGTGGGCGTTGAAGGGCTCAGCGAACTCCACGATCTGCAGTAAGGCTTCATCAACATCACCCTTAAGGAAGTACAGCCCAACGATCACCACCGCCTGGTTCTGCATCCCGACAGCCACCAGCGCTGAATCGTCACCACCATCGAGCGACATGTCGATGGCGATCATTGTTCCCTTGATGGCCACCTTTTCAAGGTCAATCTCCTTGATGAAGGACGTCTTCCACGCGCAGTACCCCGCGTCCTGTGTCACGTCCAGGCAGTACATCGCAGCGAAATCCTGGGGTGGCATTTGGGCCTGCAGGCTGGCTGCAAACTCAGGCGGGAACCGATGGCTGACGGGTGTCCCTGGTTCGCCGTACTGCGGCTGCTTCACCCTCCAACTGTTGGAGTGGCTGGCAACGATCTCTACATTCCGTTCTTCGGTTGGCGGCAGAAAAGGGCACGCAACCACCGTCCAGGGTGTTGTCCGCAGACCTTCCGCCTCAGCGATCTTTTCTTGGGCGATAAGCCATCCAGTTGGGTCCTCTGGCCCCAGTCGCTGGGCCGTGATGCAGATGCCACCTCCCCCTTGGTGAGCCTGGTCAGCGCATCGAACGGTCAATGGCGGCTTAATGGCGCAGCAAAGGGAAATTGCTGTGCTCGTATGCCTCGATCGCCTGGACAACCCTCTGGAAACAGCCGAAGAGCAGCGAAAGACAAGTTCTTCAGGATTCCGTGCCAACGACAACAAAAACTGATACACGGCATGGGAATGATGTTGAGGTGATACCACCTGAATCATGGGTTTCCTCGCCGTCGCTGGATGCATGCTTCTGGCAACTGCCATGTCTGCTGCACTCACCACCAAGCCCTCCAAGGCCTGAGCCACTGGAGCATTCGCAAACCAAAAAACCGGGCCGAGACCCGGTTTTTTTGTGGCTGTGCACCGACAGCCATCTTGTTTTTCTCCGACCAACGAGATTTAGAACTGCAAATCAAGGGTTCAAGGGGAACCCTAGCGGTTGTAAATCCATAATTCTGCTCGTGAATTCCATGGAGAGCATCAGCCGTATCTGCCTTGCCTCTCATGGCACGACCATCGATGCCATTGGCCAAGGGCGTTACCGCGTTTGCAATCGTGACGCTGTTTGTTCAGAAGTCGACAGTCTCTGGCAGGCCTACGAAACCCTGAGGCGGCAGGAACAATCCCCAAATTGATTCATGGAGTCAGGAATAGGTATCAACACTTACAGCACCACAGTGTTCCCTGCGTAACACTTGAGACACCCCGGTGAGGGGTAATGCGTCGATCTCGGGAGGGCCTAGGGAACCCTCCTTTTTTATGCTTTCGCGTCAGAGCCTCAGGCTGCCGGTGCTGTCTTCACCAAACTCCAGATACAGACAACGCGCGTCTTCGGCCCGACCGCAATCAATCAGGTGCTGAACCCGCTCTCGCCACCACAACGACACCCCGGAACTCAATTCCTTGCCTTGAATACCATCAAAGGATTCACTCACAACAACATTTTGGTTGGGCAAACGCTAATCAAACGGATTGATCACATGATCTGACTTGTTACGTGCTGTTAGCAGCAGTTGCTACCCAAAGGTATTGCCGTTCCACCCCCAGCAACTGGCCTGCACATCCTCAAAACCGATGTACACCCGGTTGGCGGGGATTCCCGTACGCGCCTGGATCAATTCACAGAACGCAGCCGTCATTGCGGGTGGACGGAGCGCGCCGATCGATTTGACCTCCACGTAGGCACAGGGCTCATGACTCCCAGCGAAGGTCATCGGCACCCCTGTTTCCAAGAGCGTCATCACATAGGCCTCCGGCTTACCGGTCTGATTCGCCAGTTCCGAGGAAAGCTCCTGCAGCAACGCCGATCCATCCTTCAGCGCTGGAAGGGACGTGCGCACGTTGATGAGAGGCATTGTCTCGAGGAAGCTGAGAAAATTTTGGCACTCTCCAGCCCAGAGTGCCAAAGCCTATCTGAGCTCCAAACCGGAACATTTACGAGCGTGAACATCATCAACCTGAACAGTTCAACTCAAGCAGACCCCTTAAATTTCCAGAGAAAGTGATCAATCACATGATCCTGCTTCACTTCTTTGGCCTCGGAGATATTCTGCGACGTTTTGAACTCGAGCAGATCACGGGCCTCACCATCATGGGGTTCAGGCCACTGAGCCTCGACGAGTTAATGCAATGGTCACAACATATTGCCGATCAACAGCAATGGGATGTTGATGCCATCCGCAAGGACGTGATGAGCACATGGATGGATCAAGCCGACGACATCACCCACTGGAGACAGCGGCTGGATCAGGCGCCCGCCGAAGTCGAAGTTCTGGCCGGCATTGGCGATCAGCACACCTGGCGTGATCATTGGGAAGGCATGCTGCGCCAAACACCGCGCACTGGCTGGTCATAACGAGCGGAGTGCAATGACAGTTTGTCCACCGATCAGCGGACGTGAAGCTGATGTCGCCGCTTTGATGCTGAAACCGCGTCACGCATGGACGAACAGCTCCATCGAGCTGGAACAACTGCGATCAGGATTCGCCTGCGCGCTTCACATGCACCAACCGACGGTGCCAGCGGGAGCAAACAACAGCTTGATCTCCCATCTTCAGTACATGTTCGATCACCCCAACGAGGGGGATAACCACAACGCTGAACCATTCGCCCACTGCTATCGGCGCCTTGGCGAGCTGCTACCTGAGCTGATCAGCGAGGGTTGCAGTCCAAGAATCATGCTCGACTACTCGGGCAATCTGCTCTGGGGAATTGAGCAGATGGGGCGTCACGACATTGGCGATGCCCTCAAACACCTCGCCTGTGATCCGTTGATGCAGGGGCATGTGGAGTGGCTGGGAACGTTCTGGAGCCACGCCGTGGCTCCATCTACACCGATCCCAGACCTGAAACTGCAAATCAGCGCCTGGCAACAACAGTTCATCGCCTGTTTTGGCAGCGCCGCTCTGGAGAGGGTCAAGGGGTTCTCGCCACCAGAAATGGCGCTCCCCAATCATCCCGACACCCTGTTCGAATTCGTCAAAGCCCTCAGGGAATCGGGATATCAGTGGCTCCTGGTTCAAGAGCACAGTGTTGAGTGCATGGACGGCAGCCCACTGCTGCGCAGCCAATGCTTTGTTCCCAATCGACTTCTCGCCAGAAACAGCGAAGGCGAGGAGATCAGCATCACGGCGCTGATCAAGACTCAGGGATCTGACACCAAACTTGTGGGTCAGATGCAGCCTTATACCGAGGCATTGGGTCTCGAACGGCAACGCCTCGGCGACGTCGAGGTGCCATCTCTGGTGAGCCAGATTGCCGATGGAGAAAACGGTGGCGTGATGATGAATGAATTCCCAGAGGCATACCAGCAGGCCAATCGCCAGATCCGTGACAACCCCAAGGGGACCGTGGCCATCAACGGCAGTGAATACCTTGAAGCCTTGGAGCGCAACGGCGTGACTCCCCAGCAATTCCCCACCATCCAGGCTGTGCACCAACACCGCCTTTGGACTGAAGTTGACGACGACAGCTCAGCCAACAGGATTGAACAGGCCATCAGCAGACTGAGGGGTAAAGACTCCAGCTTCAGCATGGAGGGTGCCTCTTGGACCAACAACATGAGCTGGGTCGAGGGCTACGGCAACGTGCTTGGCCCGATGAAACAGCTCAGCGCTGAGTTTCATTCGCAATTCGACACCGCAGTCGCCGAAGCCCCATCGACCACCTGCACCCGGTCCTATCAGGAGTTGTTACTGCATGTGCTGCTGCTGGAAACCAGTTGTTTTCGGTATTGGGGGCAGGGAGCCTGGACCGACTACGCCCGTGAGATCCATCGCCGCGGCAAAGAGCTGCTGAATCAGATCAACGTCGCAGCTTCACACCGGGCAGGGGCACCTGCCGAACAACGCTTTACGTAGCGTTACATTCGTGTAGGGTATATGCAGTAAAGGATCTCTCCATGGGCGACTACACAACGGCGATCCTTGCCATGGTGGGCATTGGAATCGTGCTGACGGCTGCTGTGGTGTTCGCCCTAATGCGACCCAGTGACCTGCCGATCATTGATGAAAATCGCAATTGATCATGGGGATCATTGCTGAACTGCTCATCGCCGCCAGTGAAATCGGAATCGCTCTTGTGGTAGCCGTTTCCCTACCGCCCACTGAACCCCAGAGCTGAATTCCTGAATTGAATTATTGAGTTCAGATCACTTCCTTCGAGCAGAATTCCAGAACAATGGAAGTGGCATCGCGCTTGCGATCAAGTTCGTTCAGATCGCTGCATCGCGCTTGCATCCAATAAACTGTTTCTCTCCAAATTTCCAGCCGGTAACGTCGCTCGAGGTTTTGTCCGGAACCGTCCAAAGCTCTGCAAGTATCTCCCACTGAATGTAAGCAAATCAGAATCACAATGTAGGGGATGTCAACATTCACCCATCGGAGCTTGACCCACAACACGTTAACAGTCACGCAACAGTTACCGCTGTCTCACACCCATCAGCGCAAAGGCAGCGCATCAGCCTTGATCAGCGACGTGCATGACATGAATCGAACAACTGCGCAAAAAGAATCTGCTGTTGCGACCACACAGATTCATACCCATCCATGGCGCTGACACCGACCAACCCTCCGACGCGGAACAGCAACCCACACCAGAAATAACGCTTCGTTAAAATAAGTTGACATACTTGCAACACATGGACCTAAGTCTGCCTCAGCAGTTCGAAGCTGAAACGATCAAGCGGTCCATCGAGGACGCAGACGATCTCAACACGTTGAAAGCATTGGCGCGTGAACTTGCTGACCTCTACGTGCGTCAAAGGGCTGCCACGGCCTGGGTGATTGCTGAAAAATAGAGATCACACCTTGCTGTCGTTTCTCCAGGAACGTTCCAAACGCTGACGCGCTTCGTCAACTGTGTAAGCGCGGGTTGGCGTCGTCTTGTCGCGATAAGGGCGCGTGATCGACCAAAACTTGACGGCAGAAGCGAAAGCCACCACCAACCATGCGAGCACAATCCATCCCGGATTCGTCATCGTTGCCCAGCAATGGACTCCATGATGGCGAAAAAATCAGTCTCAGACCTGCAAGCTCCCCCAATCAGCGCAATCGTGGATCCTGAGGTGAGGAATTTCGTGATCAGCCAGTTGACGGTGATCGCACTACCGGTTGGAACCCTTTTCGGCGTCTGGCTTTGGATGCTCAACTGGAGCGGTCGTTCCCGCAGAAACCAGTGACTGTCCTGGCCGGCCTACTGGCGCCCGTCTTGATGCTGTTCCATCTTGTTGGCCCCGTCCCTGCGGATCTCGGTGTGAGCAACGGGGCGTTACGCGACTGCCCGACAACAGCTCATTGTTCCAGTCAAACCTGGGAGAGCTCCAACCCGATGGCTGAATTCAACGAGCTGAGTGGGTTGGTGCAGGAGTCGCCGCGGACGGTTGTCGTCCATCAAACCGAGACCTACCTCCATGCCGAAGCCACTAGCGCCTTCTTTGGCTTTGTGGATGACCTCGAACTGTTCGCTGATCGCGACAACAACCGGATCCAGGCAAGATCCGAGTCGCGCCTCGGCGACTCGGATCTTGGTGTGAATGCCGCAAGATTAGCGGCGTTGCGGTCGGGGCTGGACAGGTGAAGGCCGCTTAAACCTTGGCGCGGCGAAGTTTGCTCAGATCGGTGATCATTTCCTTGATGCCAACCACGAATCCGATGGCGGCCAAGGCCACGATGCTCAAGATGATCGCCGTGTCGAGCAGCGAGCGTGGATCGATCCAATCGGGCATGGCATGAACCTGGGCTGATCTCGTGTTAGCCAGAGCCCGATAAAATTCGAGCACATGGCGCGAACGGTCAACACAAATCGTCAGACATGCACGACATCATCTGCCCGCACTGCAGCACAGCCTTCAAGGTGGATGAGGCAGGCTATGCCGACATCCTCAAACAGGTGAGGGATCGAGATTTTGAACAGCAACTGAACAAGCGCCTTGCCCTGGCGGAACAAGACAAACGCAATGCCATCGAGTTGGCCATTGCCAAAAAAGACAGGGAGATGCAAACGCTGGAGGCACAACTCAAGCAAAGTGCGATGCATCAGGAACTGGCGATTAAAGACGCCGTTAACCAAGCGGAGAGGCAGCGCGATCGCATTGCCATTGAACTCCAGCAAATGCGTGAGCAGCAGGAAACAGAACGACGCCTAGCAGAAACCAAATTCGCCAAAGAAATGCAGGCGATGACGCTGCAAAAAGACAATGAAGTAAGGGATCTGCAAGCGAAGCTCCAGGCTGGGGCCATGCAGCGCCAGCTGGCCGTGAATGAAGCGGTAAGTTCCGTTGAAAAACAACGGGATGCACTTCAGAGCGGCTTGAAGGAAGCGGAACTGAAGCATCAACTGGAATCTCAATCACTGAAAGATCGCTACGAAGTCCAGCTCAGTGATCGGGATCAGGCCATTGAACGCTTGCGCGACATGAAGGCACGGCTCTCCACCAAAATGGTTGGAGAAACCCTCGAACAACACTGCGAAACCGAATTCAACAGGATTCGTGCAGCGGCTTTCCCAAAGGCCTATTTCGAAAAAGACAATGACGCGCGCAGTGGAAGCAAGGGTGACTACATCTTCCGCGACCAAGACGACCACAACAACGAAATCATCTCGATCATGTTTGAGATGAAAAACGAGGCCGACACAACAGCCACCAAAAAGAAGAACGAAGACTTCCTCAAAGAACTGAACAAAGACAGGAACGAAAAAAATTGCGAGTATGCGGTGCTCGTCTCCCTGCTGGAGCCTGAAAATGAGCTGTACAATTCAGGCATCGTCGATGTGTCGCATCGCTTCCCGAAGACCTATATCATTCGCCCACAATTCTTTATCCCATTCATCACATTGCTCCGCAATGCCGCCATGAAATCTCTGGAATACAAGGCTGAACTGGCTTTGGTCAAAGCCCAGAACATCGATGTCACCAACTTCGAGAACGACCTCGAAACCTTTAAAACAGCCTTCTCACGCAACTACGACCTCGCCTCAAGACGCTTCCAAACGGCAATCGATGAAATCGATAAGTCGATTGATCACTTGCAAAAAACCAAGGACGCCCTGATGGGTGCTGATCGAAACCTGAGGCTTGCCAATGACAAGGCACAGGATGTGACCGTTAAAAAGTTGACCCGGCGCAATCCAACGATGGCGGCCAAGTTCGCAGACTTGGACACCGCTGCTGATCAGAAATCCGCCTGAGCAATGCCCTCAAGTCCACGCAACCGGATCGGCGAGGTTTACGGCAAACTCACTGTGGTGCGCCCTTCAGAGCGGCGAACTAAAGCAGGAAACACTTTTTGGTGGTGCCGCTGCAGCTGCGGGGCCGAGCGGGAAGTTCCCAGCGACAAGTTGTCGCTGAACACGGCACGCCGCAAACCAACCGTGAATGCCTGTGAAGCATGTGCTCGCGAGTTTCAGATTGAAGGCGTGTATCGCAAAAACGATCGCGAGGAAAAGCAACGCCGCCAAGCAGCGCTTGAAGCTAGATCACAGCTGAAGGGTCAAGTGCCTGAACGCTGGCTTTCCCTACCGCTCACCGATGCCCACGCACGGGAACTCGGGCAAAAACTCTTTTTCCGCGGCACAACTTGTCTGCGTGGACATCTGGCGCCATACCGCATCAATGGCGGCTGTCAGGCTTGTTCTGGCCAGACTCCATCTGCTTCAGATTCGCCATCAACCAGGCCCAAAGAGTCATAACCGCGGCACCAAAGGCCAACATCGCCAGGAGCTTGGCTTCCATTCAGAGGAAATCGAAATCGTCTTCCGAATCACCGGAAAATGCATTCATCACAAGTGCAGAAAACGGCACAAAGAGGGCCGCCATCACTAATATTTCCACGATTTTGAAAGCACCTGATTTAACTTAACGAATTTGACTTTACAAAAAGTCATCAGCACTACCGTCCCACTGAAGTGAGTTCAAATACTCATTTCGGATTCAGGTCTAGGCATTTCACCCCGTTGTCAGCCCAGACGGCCGAATCAGACTGAATTCAGTCGTACAACGACGATGCCAAAGGTGCTGAAGGCGGCTTCACAGACGATTCGCAATCTGCTCAAGCCAGCTGCCCAACACGGCTTCTCCGAAGACCGGCTCCGCAACGACCGGCAGAGCTACATCGCAATGACGCGGGCACTCGTCGATGCCCAGCTCGAATGGCGTGATGCCGAGCTCAGCTCACGCCTCTGGAAAGACGTGGCCGACCGTGGCATGGATCGCGGTCGGCTGCTTCACCTGATCTACAGCGTTGAAGCGCATCACGATGAGGAGGCCCTGCAGAAGGCCGACACGGCCTACCTGCAGTTGGTTGATCCCAGCGATCCCTGAGGCGGAACTCCCTCAGAGCTCGAACAGCGTCCCCAGCAGCATGGCGGGATGGGTCGACTCCCCTGCGGTGCTGCGTTCCAACTGAACGGCCATAACGCAGTGGGCCATGAATCGAACGGCCGAAAGAACAGCCAGACCAATGCACAGGGGGCAGTGCGTGAGGGTCAAGACAGGTGCCTACCGGAGTGATGGACCCATCCCAAGACAGAAGCGGGGACGCGCCACGATCTCTTCAACAAGCGTCATGCAACACGCGCAACCACATTAAGCGGGTGGTAGTGAAGGGGGAAAGGTAGGCTGGTAAGGTTGATGTTTATTGCTCTCTTTCGGGGAACGGATGAGTCAGGTCACAGTCGGCGAAAACGAAGGTATTGAATCCGCATTGCGGCGCTTCAAGCGCTCCGTCGCCAAAGCCGGCATCTTTTCTGATCTGCGTCGGATCCGTCACCACGAGACCCCCGTTGAGAAGTACAAGCGCAAGCTGAAGCAGCGTTCACGCAACCGTCGTCGCTGAGCTAACCCATCACAGCAGTTGATAACGGGCCCTCGGGCCCGTTTTTTTGTGCCCGTCCCCAGCTCACAGCGGATCAGGTCGCCACGTCACGGTGCCCTCTTCACAGTGCGCTCTTGTTTTCGCCAGACTTCATAAATGCTTAAGAAGGCCAAAACCAACCGATGGTGTTGATCAATCCATTTTGCCCAATCAGCGCGGCAAAAATTGCTGGCTTGAAGGCCACCGTGGTCTTGCTGCTGGTGCTGTTGATGAAATCGAAATTGCTGCGGATCAAGATGTCCTTTTTTGGATCTGTTCTTGGATTCGCGATGTTGGTGAGCTTTTTGCTGACCACAGGCCTGCTCGCTGTGATCACTGGCGGAGCCGTTGCTTACGCCGCCACGCAAAACCGGAGCAACTGAGTCATGCGCAATCGTCTTCCATTCCTGAGTGGACTTGCATTGGCAACCCTCGGGGTTTCAGGTCTTGCCGGCGGTGGTTTGCTTTGGAATTTTCAAGGCCGCACCCTGGGGCTTGGTAGCACTATCACGGCGTTGGCTCTGCTGGGAATCAGCTTTGTTCTGCTTCGGCCTGAACCACTACTTTCACCCGTTGAAGTCCCTGAAGCCAGCCAGCCACTCAAAATCAAAGCGCCACAAGCATCGGTCCTCGGCCTGATGCTGGCTGCCCTCGGCACCTTCGGGATGGCGGGTTCTGGCTTGCTGTGGAACTTTCAAGGTATGGCTTTGGGTCTCACCGGCACGCTCACGGCCGCCGTCGCCCTTCTGCTGAGCCTGGTTTTTCTGTGGCCTCTCGGCCCCGCCAAGGCCTTCAGGCAACCTGTTTCCTCGATTGCGGCCATCGGCAACAGCTTGGAACCAGAATCGGTTAAGTCGTTGGAACCCGTCTCACAGAGCACACCTGCCCCGCAAACAACAGCAGAAGCGATTGCTGAACTCTTGGCGGCCGAACAGCATGAGCGAGCGGAACCAACGTTGGTGAACTTTGCTCCGCTGAACCTTTTGCCGGGCCAAAGTGTTCCCACAAAGTCTCGACGCGGTGGCAGTTCTCTTGCTCGTTATCGCTCAATGGCCAGTGACTTGTTCAAGAGTTGACATCTCTCCAGAAATTGAAATTGCGAATTTTTCTGTACCAGGGAGTGATGTTCAAGTCAGGTCGCTGAAGGGTTGATCCTGGCTTATCAACACTGAATCCAGCTTCGTCCATCTCCCTTTTCAGACGACGGGTCACCGGGATAAGTGCGATTGAAAGCACCAAGGCTGCTAAAAGCAGGATGGGAAGTAACGTCACCAGCCAAACGGTGGCAATACAAGTGATTGCAGCCGCCATGACCGTCTTCAGCCATCGCGGCAGAGTTCTGCGCCGTTGAGGTGGAAGTTGCTTCATGGCTCAGGACAGTCCATTTGCTCTCGAAAAAATCCGCTGGAGTTCACGCTGAAACGCTCTTGCGTTGAGAGGTTCCCCCAAGCGCCTGCGTTGGTAGCGTCGCAGCACAGCCCCAATCCAACAAACCTGTAGAGCTATCAACAGTGAAGCAATGATCAGAACAGGAGATTCAGGATCATTCCACTGCATCTCGGCTCAGTAGCTGGATTGGGGCAAGGTGAAGCCCGACTGCATATGACCAACATCAAGCATCACGTAGGTGAGCCAAATCAACACTGCTGCAACACCAGCCCCTGCTGCAATTTTCGCCAATGAACGGCCAATCATCTCGAGCAGGCTGACCTCTTTCATCGCGTTGATCCAATTTCCCTGATTCTGACGCGTCCTTAGCCCATACCGTCGCCAGCCATCAAAAAAGCCCCGCGATCTGCGGGGCTTTTGCAGGTGATCACACTGAAAGTCATCGGGGTGCGACGGCTTCTTCCAGAACAGCAACCTTGCCATTAGCAAACTCCGCATCCTCCACAGCTGTAAACTGCATGTCAGGCTCAAGTCGGCGAACAATGAGTTCGTCAATGGAAAAGACACCAGGACCGCAGGCAAGAACGGCAATGGCAGCCGCGAAGTAGAGCCCAAGCAGCTCAAGAAGATAGATGTTGAAGCCCGCGGTGACGATGGCGTGATAGATGGCGACGGAGATGGTCCCTGCGACGGCCAAAGCTCCCATCCGCGTCAGCAACCCAGTAATCAAGAACCAGCTGCCGATGACTTCGGAGAACGCCGCGACGTAGGAGAGAAGAATCGGAAAGGGCAAATGCAGCGGTCGGACAAATGCATCAGCGAAGTTCTCGATGTTGGCGAGCTTCTCGTACCCGTGGTGAATCAGCAGAGCACCGGTGAATACCCGAAGCACGAGCAGACCGAGATCGCCAGCGATGGGGCGGGACAGGATGGCGCGAATCACCACAGGACATATCGACTACACACAACTTAAATAAGTTGTGTGTAGTGTCGCGGCTTCGCGCCTCGCCGTGGCCAGGAATAAGTACTTCTACTCAGTCGTCGTACACCAGGCACTCCGGTTCATCGGGGTTCTGCTCGCAGAACAGCTCAAGGGGAGAGGGGTCATGGGGATCGTCAGGAAATTGCTTCTTGTGATCCAACAGCCACTGCAGCTCCTCGGTGAGATGACGCACCTTGCCTTCATTGTGCTCAGACAGGGCCTTGAGAAACTCCTCCTGGTCCTTCTGGATGTGCTCGTCAATCGTTTTCATGACTGAAACTGTCATCTGGCTGACATTCAGTTATTAGCGAAAACAAGCCCTGTCGATCAGTCAGTAGATCTACCTTTGTGATCGAAAGAACACAAAGGTAGATCTGCATCGGCGCCCATCACGTCCTGTGACACTGCAGTGGCCATTGGAGGTTCGCCGAAGGAAAGTCAGAGGGCCTCTCGTTGGGTGGATGTCATTTTCCGAACGCAGTGTTCTGACGGGACTGCTGGTCTTTGCCGTTGGAGTTGTGGTGGGTATCGGTATTGGTTCAGCCAGTGCTGTTGCGGCCCTGACCCAGGGGGCGCCCGATGTGCTCCAGTCATGGTCGGGGGTGGTTGCTCTGCCGTGAAAAGCTGGCATCAGCTCCAGTTTTCGCCGTCCGGAATCCGTAGTAGAGCGAAGGCCTTACAACGTTTGCATGAACCACGAACGGGATTAGCGCGCTAACGCGCTCCAACACTGATGCTGCCTGCGCCGATGAGGTGCTCGAGCCTTGCTGTCAGCTTCAACTCCGTGCGATCAAAACGATCTTGATGGCCAGCCAGGTAAGCGAGCTCTTCGTGGGTGATCACCTGATGGGTAACGGCATCCAGATAGATCTCAACCAGGGACATCTCAGCATCACCAAGGATGCGCCATCCTGGCAACACGGGGACGCCAACTGGGAACCGTGCAACGGATAGCTCACCATGGACCGTCAGACCATTCAAAGCCTTGTCAAGCAATGCAGTTTGGGGCTGTTTGATTTGGCTTGTGCGGTCAGTGGTCGCCCCAGCTGGGATCTGAACCTGCCCGTTGGTGTGATCGATGCGAGACGCACCAAACCGAAGCTGATCGTGAGCGCCATCGGCACCATCAACTCAACCTTGAAAGCATCGTCGACCATTGCTCACCCGCTGATGGTGCGTTTGTTCGAGCGTTTCGACGCTGTGGGCTTGGAACAGGCGCTCGTTGAAATGAAGAGCGGTGATGACGGGGAGGCCTTCGCGGAGGTCTGGCAGGCCTACAGGGATGAACGCTGTTCCGGGGATGCCCCGATGTGGAGCATCGAAGACGCAACGGCGTTTGTTGTGCAATCGCGTGAGGCCCATGCCGACAGGGAGGTGGCATGCGTCGCCATCCTGCCCGGAGATCCCCATCGCATCATCACGTTTTCGATCCCGATTGCATTCCTCACGCGAGATTAAGGAGATGCATGGAGTGGGTCCTGCCTCGCTGAACTCGAACATGGCTCCTGTTGCGTGGAGTCGCTGAAGAGATTGATTGTAATCAAATCACACCTACAGCAACAAAATCTTCAGCAGAAGCTAACAGCATTTTGCTATTTTACAAACCATAAATTACACCCAGCATCAAAAAGAGACAAAAATAACTTGCCATATCCAAGCAAACGCAGAGCACAGAATCGACACGCATAGGAGACTAAATTCAAGCCCTCAGTCTTCTGAAGCTTGAGCCCTTACCTAAACGCCCTTGAAGGATTTATCGAGTGAATTGCACGCTTTCTAGTACCCATACCCACCATGATAATGAGCAACTATGGCTTGATCAGATGTGGGAATCAATCAGCTATTTCTGGATCAAATTCGCCGCATGATATCTAGAGCACTGGTGTACGTGAACTCTCTGCTCAAAAGTCTTGTTGATCAGCATCACATGTATTTCATAGCCTTCATTAATAGATGCTGATTGCTGCTCGGAGCTGAGGCGACAGATCCTCAAGATGCGGCTTGATAAAAACCTGCTGTCTCTCCAGAGCAGAGATCGCGCTGATGCCCTTGAAGAGATGTGCCAGCACAGCCGTTCAAGCCTTTCTCACCGATGGTGGCCCATTTCAACCAGCGGACTCTCTAATGACCGATGCAGCCAAAGGCCTCAGCACCATCTCGGAGCAACCGATGCTCATCGGCGATGAACTGGCTAAACAGTGGTTGTCTGATCCACTGAGCATGAAAAAGGTCCTCTTAGCCCTGTTTGTTCTTGCCTCATCAGCACCTGCAGCAATGGCCCAAAAGGAAATTCCCAAGGCTCCTGGCCATGACCAGTGTCCGCTTGGTTACGTCAACACGCTTGGGACCACCTGTGTTTCGCCGATTTATTACGAAGTGGCACCCACAAACGGCAAAGCCTGCATGTCGGGCTGGATGAACATCGGGGCCGGCTACTGCAAAAAGAAAACACTCGGGATTTTCTAGCCAGAACAGCCTGCACCGCAGCCCATCCCGTGACGATCAGCACCACTGCTTGTCTCGATCTCGGTTCCTCAGATCACAGGTCAAACTTAGGAGTCGATCACCATGGCTATCGGAAATGGATTGGTGCCGGGATTCACAACTGAACCGTTTGCGCAGAGGCATCAACGTCTAAGAGATGCGCTGGTTTGAGAGGGTCGCCACCGTCAGGCAGGCCGTCTCCTGACAAACCCACGAAACTCTCAGCTTTCACTCATTTTATTGCTCTACAAACAGAGCATGGTTGTGCTGTGAGTGAAAAGCAGACCCCTGGATTTGGAATGCTCCGGGGGTCTTTCTGTGATCAGGACAGTCCAAGGATGTGCAGCCCGGCATCGAGACTGCGTCTGCACTGCAGCACCAACCGTTTCAGCAGGCAAGAATCAAGGCCCTGACAAAAGCCCTGATGGTTTCGTTGTGGCGTGATTTGCCCTCAATGACCAACATCGAACGGATCGTCGGGTGCAGGTCTCGATCGGTTCCAGAACCTCGCGAATGCAGAGATATCCCTGAAAAGGGCGGGCGCCAGCACCGCCCAGTTCTCCACTCTGCTCTTTCTGGTCAGTCAGCATCGGCTCAACGGAGCCCGACCGAGAAGCAGGCCTCCCCTGTGGACAGCACGATGAGCCTTGGGACAGCTCAGCCGTTGACGGCTAACTTGCCGGACCCGAGCCATCTGCTCTGATCGAGCAGAGCTCAGCCATCGACGCCTCTGTTCCAATCACCCCCATGAATGCCCATGTGATCGATGCCAAGGGGCGCTGGACCTACATGGGCGAGGACGGATGCCGTGGCAGTGTTGGTGATCCCTCGCTGTTGGAACAGCTTCGAACGCTTCGTGACCAGCCCACCGACGATGGCTGCGGAAGTCTGCAGTCTTGACCTGCAGTGATCGAGCGTGAACAGGTCGCGGTCCTCGCGGTCGATCTCTAGCAACGATGCAACTCTGTTCACCAGATTCATGTCCATGCTGTCGAAAGAGATTTCAAGAGCAAACCTTCTCGAGCAGATGCCAATCAGAACCGTTCCCTATGTCGAAGGCGCACTGTGCACACTTCAATTTCACTCGACATATAACTGAAAACGGTCCTGAAGATCAGCACTTAAACAAGCTGATGTAGCAGCACGAAAACAGGCAATATCCACATTCGCCTGAGAAAGCATTCCAACCATGCAACCTCAGCTGGAGGCAGCTGATAACACGGCTAAAAATATATTTCAGCTGCCCATTTCAGGCTTTTTTGCTATTACTATAGACTTTCTTACACCATGGAACATCAAGGCCATGATTCATGATATTCAAGAAAAAGCAATACAGATACTGCACAAGAAGCAAAACAGGCTAAGCGACGACAGACGCGATTACTTTTCACTGCATTCAACATCCACACCCATTCAAATCACTTAATCCAAAGCCAAAATCGAACTCTAATCAACACACTACCAACTTCAACATGAACAGACACATGGGCGTCGTTCAAAGACTAACGATGAGAGCAGAGATGATGGAGGTACGACCTGCGGTCAACAGAACCACTGCTCAAGATACAATTCGTTGATGATAATGAATCAGGCGATTGCCGACGGGACACTGAGAACTCACCGGCTGGAGAGGTCGTTAAACCAAATTCAAATGACCAAAAAACGGCTGACCCCAAAACAACCATCAAGCAGCCAATGAACCAATGGCCTCTTGAAAGCCCATAATCCATCTCTAGAGCACCAATCAACGGAATATGACTTAAATAGCTCCCCACAGAAAAAACTCAAAACATTCTAATAAGAATCATAGGAATTTTAATGGGATTCTCATTAACCTCACAAGGATCCCAACCCTCAAGCCCTCAATAACAACAAGACCAGCGATGAAGAGTACGGCAATGGCCTCGTAGCAAAAGAGGTCGCACCTTCCTTCTCCCAAGCGAGCTCGCGAACATTACACGACCGCGAAAACCTCAACAACAACCGAAATACAATTCAGACTAAAACAAATCAGCGGACATTGCAGGCAAGCAACAACACATTGGCAGCCACCCAATTCGTTAGCCATTCATCACAATGGCAAACTCGCAGCCAAGTCCAACGAATCCATTGCGGGTCACCAATCGCTCTCGATAACGTGTGCCGAACAGAGCAGCAGTGGCTATGAATCCCAAGCCAAAGCCCAAAAACCAAAATCGACCAGAAAATTCAAACAACATTAAATAGGACTCATCGACAATCAATTTTCAAATTAGATATTGAAAGCATAAATGATGATCCTAAAAAAATCTAAGCTTTTTGATTCACGATGAACTGATTAAAAATCAAGATGAACACAAAGCACATGGGGCTTATCAACAGCACTTTAGAAGCATGGCATTCGCAACATTCAGCAACCCATGAAGTAGAAATGATACAAGGGAGCTCAATACAAGGCGCACGAATGCTGCAGCACTAATGGGCGAGATGGGCAGCCATGCGTTGCGAAAGATTCTCGGTAGGAGAAATAACCAGAGAAGATTGAAAACGACTGATCGCAATTTGATGGATCAAAAAATTAGCCAACGAGAGACCCGCGGCACTGACGATTGCGATAGCGCAAAACAGATATTTCTTGGACAAAAGTGCTTGTCAATCGATTGTTGCTCAATATTAAGACCTTCTGCCCCCCCCCACTGAACTCGCGATGCGATAACGCTTCTGAGCCCCTCCATGCCGCTACCACCAGCACGATGGCGAAGACAGCCTGACCTCGCTTGCCAAAACCGATACGCTCTAGCTAGTACTGGTGTATTACATCCAGAGGTCATGGAGGAGTGGGACTTCTTTGAAGAGCGTGAACTGCAGGGCTGGAAAGGGGGTGTGGTCTGCATGACCTGTCAGCACTTCACCTATGGCGTTGACCAGCACTGCCACACGCTTGTGGGCTGCAGCCTCAGAAAGAGACAACTTCAACAGGGTGAACACCTGAAAAAGCGCTGCAAGCTCTGGGCCTCCACCTGGCAGACGCAAGTGGGCTGGGCACCCGAATCAAGTTGAACAGCTCAGGTCTTGGTATCCAGACAGTGGCTTGTCCAGACAGAAACCAGCTGAAAATCAACAGCAGCTTCAAATGAAAGTGGCGCGTTTTTTACTCAGAGACGGCAACAAGGTTGGTGCAGCAGTTTGCCCTGACGGGCTAGAGGTCTTCACCTACACAGACCAAAAAGGCCAAGTGGTCCACGCGTTGGCGACGGTCAAAGCAGAAAGGCAATTCCTCAAGCAAGTGCCCTCAAAACTGCTTCCGTTGTATATCCGCATGGATCAAGCTCTTGCCAAGAGCGTTGGTCGGAGTTGAAGAGCTTTCACGCTGCGCCTCAACCATCACGGCACTAAGAAGATGCGGGTCCTTGCAACACGCATCTTCTTTGCAGTGGCCTCACCACCTGACCTTGACCTCACCTCCGTTCGGTCCCTGGAAAGAAACACTCCCTGATTTGTTTCGAGGTTCGTAGTAAGGGCCCCATTCAACGGGCCTTCCCCCCGTCCACCACTCTCCATTCCTCACGCAGCGCCCATGACCTGCGTAGTGATAGCCGAGTGCACAAACGTAGTGATCGTGATTGTGGTGGTGGTGTTTTTTGTGGTGGTGGTGATTTGCCGTGCAATAGCCAGCACCAAGAGCTGGCCCCGTCTGAACCCAATGGGCACCTTGTCCGCAATTTTGAGCCGCTTGCGCAGGCACCGCACCCATGCAGACCGCTGAAGCGGCTGCCCAAACAGCGCAGAACACCGGCAATCGTTGAAGCATGAGACGAAAACAAACTCTTTTCAGCTTGACCACGCCAGGCTTTTTTGTCAGATGCGTCCGCCATGAAGAAGGACCTGAGGGAGCCTTATCTGTTGAATCGGCTTGATCAACGGCAAACATGCGTGTTGATGGTGATGATGCAGGCAAGGGGCCAGGCTCCACAGATTGCCATTGACACTCAAATGTCGTCTGAACGCGACGTTGAGGCTGTCTGCACCACGCAGGTGTCAGGAATGGCTGTGAAGGCTAGGTTTTGCAGGGGTTTTGAGGTTTGGATCACACCATTCAGCCATGAGTGCTTCCGAACTGCTTGCCCAGATCAGCCTCCTTGGCATCGCCATAGGTGCCAATGCCCTTTCCGCTCTGGCAGGGGGTGGAGCTGGCCTGGTTCAACTGCCGGCACTCATCCTTCTTGGCCTGCCATTCGCCATGGCGCTGGCCACCCACAAGGTGGCGAGTGTTGCCCTGGGGCTGGGAGCGACCGGGCGCCATTGGCGTGCCAGCAGTCTTGACCTCAAACGCTCTGCACTTGTACTGGCTGCCGGGCTACCGGGGGTCTGCTTGGGGGCCAGTCTTGTTCTTGTGCTCCCGGATCAAGCCGCTACCAGGAGCCTCGGCCTGCTGACACTGGGACTCGGCATTTATTCCGCTCGGAAGGACGATCTGGGCACAACGGACAACCCCCGTCCGCTGACAGCCCGGACCATCGGAGTCGGAGCCTGCGGACTGTTCATCGTTGGCATCCTCAACGGTTCTCTCACTTCAGGCACCGGTTTGTTTGTCACCCTGTGGCTGGTGCGCTGGTTCGGACTCAGTTACCCAAGAGCTGTTGCCCACACGCTGGTGCTGGTGGGTTTGGCCTGGAATGGCACCGGAGCACTGGTTCTGGGGTTGAACGGCGAGATCCGCTGGGACTGGCTTCCGGCACTGGTTCTCGGATCACTGATCGGAGGCTTCCTCGGCGCCCACTATTCCCTGGTGAAAGGAAGTCGCGTGGTGAAACGGTCCTTCGAGATCTTGGCACTGCTGATGGGTGGATCACTCCTGGTCCGCAGCTTCTGAATCGGATTCAGAGAGAAAACGCCCGGAAAATCGCGTCGCCAACACAACCGTTGCAGCCCCGTAGGCGATGAACGTCACCGCTTGACCTGCACTGGCTGTTTCGTAAACCTCGCCCGTCAGCAACATCCAGTCCATCAAGGACGAAACCGTTCCCCAGATCACCACCCAGACGGACACGTAGGCAACACCGCGAACAATCCGATTCACTCGCCCATGGGTCGGTTGTCCCAACGCTAAGGGAAGCCCATCGAAGGGTGAGGGCCAGTGGCTCCCGTAATGTCGCTCATTGATCCGGTTGAGGTGATGCCGAAGAAACGCCGCAAGCTCAACAAGGACATGGAAGCGGAGATGGCCGCTGCCAAGCGAAAGATCGAGCTGGTCGGTGCGCTGATCAACGACATCCGGGATGAGGACATCCAGGCTGAGTACCTCGGTGCCTTCACGCAGATCCGCAGCGCCGTCGTGAATCTGATCGCGAAGTACACCACCGATGGATTCTGCGAAGAAACCGAGGGCCTCCTCGCCCTTTACAACGGGCTGATCCAGCAGTTCGAAGAGGAGTACGAACTCTGAAGACGCGACAGCATCGGTTGTCGTCGAAGCAGACACGGGCGAAGCCCACCCATTAGGTTCGACAGCCTTTGTGGCATGCCATGGCTCTTCGCCAGAACCAACAGCAGGTGTCACCACTGCGCCTGAAGATCACACTCCTGATCGCCGGCTTCGGGCCACTGGTCGCCATCGGCCTCTGGCTTCAGTCCAAAGGTTTTTTCAACTGACTCCATGCACCGTCTCATCACCACCGCAGGGCTGCTGACCCTCGGAATGATCCCTGGAATGAGCTGGGCCGAGACCGTCACATTGACCCTTCGCAACGGCGACAGCCTTCAGGGCGAACTGGTTGAACGGAATCCAAAGGATGGAACCACCGTGCTGGAGCATCCCCAGCTTGGGCGGTTGACACTCACCGCGGAGCAACTCAAGCCTGTCGAGACCAAGCCCCTTTGGACAAGCTCTGTCTCCGCCGGTCTGATCGGGAACGAGAAGGATGGTGACAGCTCTCTTTCGATCAGCTTCTCCGGCAACACCCGTTACAAAGACGAGCAGCAGACGCTGTCGTTACGCGGCAGTTTCAACGCAAGCCAATCGAAGGATGCAGGGAAACCAATTTCCATCGATACGGAGAAGGGCTCCGCTGAACTCCGGTACGACAAACCCATCGGATCCAACCTCAATTTGTTTGCTCTGAGCAGCTATCAGTACAACGGCACCAACGATTCGGGTGTGAACACCGTGTTGGGCAACATGGGTGTGGCAGTTCCCGTGATCAAGTCAGACAACACTGAACTCACGGTCTCGATCGGACCTTCGCTGCAGTGGAGTGGAGGCGGACGAAACTGTGACAGCGACGCTTTTTGCGACAACACATACGGCGGCGCAACACTGACCGCTGACCTCGGCTGGAAACCCTTGCCAACGCTGCGTTTCGGACTGCAAAACCAGTTCACAACAGTGTGGGCAAGCGACGTTCAACCCGCCAACACCCTGACTGCTGAGATCCGTTATTACCCCTCAGTGAACAGCAAGTTGTTCACAACCTTGCGGGTCCAATCGATTTACCAAAGCATGAGCACGCCGCAGATCAACAACACCATCACAGCTCAGGTGGGCGCTGACTTCTGATGACAACACCCCCGATGATTCATCCCCCGCTTGACGCCGAACAGATCCGTGCCTTGTTCACCAAGCCCTACGGATCACCGGGACCCACGGCTGAACAATGGAAGGCTGTCTACGCCGAGGACGTTCACTTCACCGATCCAACCCAGGAAAGGCAGGGCATTGATGCTTACATCCTTGCCCAAGAGGGCCTGATGCAACGCTGCGATGACGTTGTGCTGGAAGCTGAAGCGGTGGCGGTCAACGGCCAGACGGCCTTTGTTGAATGGCGCATGGGCCTCAAAATCAAGGGAATTGAGTTCATCTATCCCGGCACAACCCGTCTCAGCTTCAATGCAGACGGAAAGATTGGGGATCACCGCGATTACTTCGATTTCGTCGGCCCCACCTTCGCTCCTGTTCCTGTGATTGGCGGGCTGGTGCGGTGGCTGTACAAACGGTTCGTTGCTTGAAGCGTCAAGGCATGGGCACGTGCTGATCGGCCCACCGGGCAGTGGAAAGTCCACACTGGCTGCCACTCTCGCTGAATCGCTCCGTGCCCCGGTGGTCTCCAGCGACAACTTGAGGCAGGAGCTCTGGGGGGATGCTGGTATTCAGGGCCCCTGGTCTGAGTTGGAACCTCGACTGCATGGGGCGATCGACAACGCCCTTGCCGCAGCCGGGACCGTGATTATGGATGCGACCCATGCGCAACTCAGCTGGCGCCAACGGTTGATGCAAAGACATCAGGAAGCGAGGCGTGTGCAATGGATCGGCTGGTGGCTGCAGACACCGTTGCACCAGTGCCTGGCCTGGAATCGCTCCCGTCATCGACACGTTCCAGAACCCATCATTCGTGCGATGCACAAACGGCTGACCACCCCACCTGACCAACCAGATCCATCGGAGGGATTCACAAGCTTGATCCGGCTCAATCCTTGCGGCGCTTGTCTAAACAAGCAGGTCAACCGGGCACTTCAGATCATCCATAGCCATGAAGAAAGGTGAGCAGGTCGTGCATCCCCCTTGGAGTCCCATCAACGTGATTTCAACTGCATCAGTGCCATGACGGTCGGAGAACTGTTTCTCGAAGCCATGTCCACCGGCGTGATCACGAATGGCGAGATGGCGTGGGTGACCGCCCGGCAAGATCAATTCACACGCACCGAGGAAGCCGTTGCCCAGAGGCTGGGGCGGTTGATCGATGAGGGCACGATTCAACTGGGCTGCCGCATGCCCATGGCCTGATTGAAGGCACGGCTCTGATGACGCGCATTTCCTGCCGCTACGAGGGAGATCTGCACTGTTCAGCCGAACATGGGCCCTCGGGCGTGGCGGTGCATACCGATGCACCGCCAGATCACGACGGCCGGGGGGAAAGCTTTTCACCAACAGATTTGTTGGCCACCGCTCTGGGCACTTGCATTTTGACCGTGATGGGAATCACGGCCAAACGCCGGAATTGGTCGGTCACTGACGCAACAGCATCTGTTGAGAAGGTGATGAGTCAAACAGGGGCGAGAAGAATTGACACCCTTCGGGTGTTGATCACTCTCCCTCAAGGGTTATCGGAGGATCAAGTTCAGTTGTTCAAGCGTGTTGCCTACGACTGTCCTGTGAAACGCAATTTAGAACCATCCATGTCGATCGATTTGATCTGGTGCTGATCATGCTCTGTTCGGCCACACCAGCTTCAGAGCGTACGGGGTGCACCAGCATTAGTTGAAGACAGAGCAGAAATGATGTTTGTAAGGCTTGACGTGCATCTGCAGCGATCACGAGGCTCAGTGATGGTGCTTGCGTCGCCGTGAATGACGACGCATGCGCTTCACCAGGCGGTCGCTGACAGAGCGATTTTCAACACACTCGAACTGGTTCCAACGCCATCCCAACAAGGACAACAACAGAACGATGGCAAGGGCAATCAACCAACCCACTGGAGCCACTCAGAGACAAAGACTGCTGGTCCACAGCTCTTCATCATCACCAAGATGCGTCCGAACGCAGGAGGTGACGCATTCACCATCATCGATCGAACACGTGGTGATGCACTCCAGGCATGCTTCAACCGAATCCCAGGATCCAGCCTGTTGTTGCTCCATGGCGTTCCCAACCGACTAGAAGAGTTGTAGGTCGGCGATTGATCCCTGTCGCTCCTTCCATGAAGACGCGTGAAGGAAGCGGGTTTCACCGCTGAGCGTCCTGATCGAGACTGAACTCGAGCAAGGCTGCCGTGAGCAGGGTCTTCATGGCCTGCAGTGCCTCCTGCTCCCGCGGATCCGGCCCCCCAGGCCATTTCTCAAGGTGAAAGCTCACCGAGCGGTGGAGCAGGCGAACGGCTTCGAGATCCAGATCGAACTGGAGGCTGGCACGAGATTCACTCATGGCCACATTCTCCCCAATACGCCCACGGCAGCGCCACCGCCTTAACGGCAGAAGAGCAGTCTTGGGGGGTTCTGCTTGTTCATGGAGATCGTCAAGGTTTCCCTGCCAACCAACGGGGCGCACGGCATGTCGACCATGCGAGCCTCCACAAAGCGTCAACTGCTGGTGGCCTAGGCAGCACAGCTTGATCTCAGGCCCTTGGAAGCGGCGAGCCGCCACCTCATCTCCCGAGAGAACGACGCCAGACAACAAACGGAGCCACGGTGATCAACATCAGCACGCCATAGACCGCTGAAGGGAGACTCATTTCCGTCAACACCGCATTGAAACCGGGCTGACTGAGCATGGCCCCCACAACAATGCCAACAGTCCCGTTCTGAAAGCCACTCTCAATGGCCAATGTCGTCACTTGAGGCCTGGGCAAAGCCAGTAACGGACCCAGCGTGCAACCCAGCAAGAGCATCAGCACATTGAGGCTGATCAGGATCGGACCAAGCACCTCCAGATGGGCCGTGAACACGTCCCATTGGCTGATCAATGTGGCAAGAAGGATCAGCGCGAACAGCAGGTTCGCCAAACGGGAACAACGCCGTTCCCACTGGATGGTGGCTGAAGCATGCAGCTTTCTGAGCATCACGCCGATCAGCACAGGCAAGGTGGCAAGCGCAAACACCTTGAAACTGAGTGGAACAACAGCAAATTCAAGATCCGAGGTCGCAAGAAACCGGCCTGCGGCTGATCCAAGAATGAGTGGGAGTGTGAATGCCGTCAGCAGACTGACGATGGCTGTGTAAGAGATGGAGAGGGCCACATCGCCCCGAGCCCAACGGGACATCACATTGGATGTGATCCCTCCAGGACAGCAACTCAGGATCATCACGCCGAATGCCAAGTCCCCCTGCAATCGAAACAATCCAATCAGCACATAGGCCATCAATGGCAAAAGAATGACCTGACAGAGCAAGCCCGCCAGCAAGGCTCTCGGTTGACGAAAGGCAACAACAAAATCCTTGAGCTCCAAACTGAGCCCAAGGGAGAACATGATGAAGGCAAGACTGAGTCCAAGAGCGAGCTCAATCATTGAGCAGCGCTGCGATTACAAGGCTGGAGACTTTATCGAACAAACAGACGAAATCAGTCCCAAAGCCGAAACAGCTGCCCAGCAACGCATCAAAACCGAAATGTTATGGCTCTAATTCTTAGCTCATAAAAAAGCCCCCTCCGAGGAGGGGGCTTTCCGATTCAGTTGATCTGAATCGTTTGTGCTGTTCAGATGTGAACAGGTTGATTCCAGATCAACCGATGGCGGGAGCCTGCAGAGCCACAGGAGTGGACTCCACAGCAGCCAGGTCGAGGGGGAAGTTGTGAGCGTTGCGCTCGTGCATCACTTCCATGCCGAGGTTGGCGCGGTTCAGCACATCAGCCCAGGTGTTCAGGACACGGCCCTGACCATCAAGGATGGACTGGTTGAAGTTGAAACCGTTCAGGTTGAAGGCCATGGTGCTGATGCCCATGGACGTGAACCAGATGCCAACGACAGGCCAGGCAGCCAGGAAGAAGTGAAGGCTGCGGCTGTTGTTGAAGGAGGCGTATTGGAAGATCAAGCGACCGAAGTAACCGTGGGCAGCCACGATGTTGTAGGTCTCTTCCTCTTGGCCGAACTTGTAGCCGTAGTTCTGGGACTCGCTCTCGGTGGTTTCACGCACCAGGGAGGAGGTCACCAGGGAGCCGTGCATGGCGGAGAACAGAGATCCACCGAACACACCTGCGACACCCAGCATGTGGAAGGGGTGCATCAGGATGTTGTGCTCAGCCTGGAACACCAACATGAAGTTGAAGGTGCCAGAGATGCCCAGGGGCATGCCGTCAGAGAAGGAACCCTGACCGAAGGGGTAAACCAGGAAAACAGCGAAGGCGGCAGACAGCGGAGCGCTGTAAGCAACGCAGATCCAGGGACGCATGCCAAGGCGGTAGGAGAGCTCCCACTGGCGACCCATGTAGGCGGAGATGCCGATCAGGAAGTGGAAGACCACCAGCTGGTAAGGACCGCCGTTGTACAGCCACTCATCGAGAGAAGCAGCTTCCCAGATGGGATAGAAGTGCAGGCCGATGGCGTTGGAGGAAGGAACAACAGCACCGGAGATGATGTTGTTGCCGTAGATGAAGGAACCAGCAACAGGTTCACGGATGCCGTCGATATCAACCGGGGGAGCGGCGATGAAGGCAATGATGAAGCAGATCGTGGCCGCCAGGAGGCAGGGAATCATCAGAACGCCGAACCAACCCACATAAATGCGGTTGTTGGTGTCGGTCACCCACTGACAAAAGGCTTCCCAGTTGCTCTGACGTCCGCTGCGAATTGCGGTGGACATAGAAGAAAAGAAGACGTATGGACCTCTCCCCAAAGAAGGGACAGGTGCATCAAGCTTATGGAGGGAACCTTCCGTTACATGAGAACTCAACAATCAGAATCAGCTCTCAAAAAAACTTCATTAAGAACTTCATGAAGCCTTCATGAAGTTCCATGAAGCAGCCAATTTCTGGATTGCTGAACGAAGCCGTTCCAGTTCATTCGTTCCTCTTCTGCAGCCCGGGCGACCAGCAACGGGGCCTGCTGTTTAAACGCCACTAGATCAAGCTCGTCCACACCGGCGTTGATCGCCAGCCAATCCGCCATGGAACGGCCCACCACGCGGGTGAGATAGGCCGCACTGAGGGCCTGCATCGCACCAGCAATCAGCCAACTTCCCCCATCGAGCTTGGCCAGACCGAGCAAGGTCTGGCCAGTCCACTCCACCACGCCCTGGGCGAGGGCGACCCGCGCCAGCTGCGCCGCCGCTTCCCGGAGCACATCCGGCTGCAGCGACGTGCACCAGATCTCTCCCATCTCCTTGATCATCAAACCGTTCGCGACGGCGACGGCGAGGAGATCAAGGCTGGCAATGGGGGAGGCCATCACAGAACCGGCCACCAGCCACTGGGTGCGCTGCTGGAGCTGAAGAAACCGATCTCGCCGGAGCGATTCCAGTTCGCGCTGCCAGCGCCGGTGCAGTTCCGCCAGAAGCCGGGGCCGTGTCTCGGCCGCAGCCTGTTTCAGCGAACGACGCAGAGGCGCAAGAGCAGACCGCAGCGAGAGCGATGGAGCCTCAACAAGAATCCGGTCACGCCAACGCGCGGGAAGATCATCGCGAACAGCGGCAATGGCATCAGCCGTAGGCGCTTCCTGCCCTTCGGTAGCCAGAAGCAGCCAAGCAGGTTGGTCGGCCGGCACCTGCTGAAGCCAAAGCAGATCGGAGGCCAGCAAGGGCGCTTTCAGGCTGAACAGGATCAGATCCTGATCCACCAGCCCGCTGGGCCAGCAGCGGCTGCCGTCGTCGGTGGTCAAGGGGTGGCACAGCGACAGCGTCAGCGGCACAGAGCCCGCCAGGGAACGGCTGAAGTCGGCTTCGTTCGTTGCCAGAGAGACACCCAGGGCCACCATGGCAACGCGCACAGGAGTTTCTGCGCGTTCCACCACTGACTTCAGATCAGCGCGACGGGCCTGATCCGCAGCTGGCTGATGCTCAAAGCGCGCGAACTGATCCAGCACCTCCTGACATCGAGCCATCCATCCCTCCAGCGACACCGGTGCTGCGAATCGCGGCTGGCTTGGTTTGCGGCCGAGCCAGATCACCACGCCACCGGCAGCCAGAAGCCCCATCCCCCCACCGGGGAGATGCATCACATCACTGATCAGCCACTGGCCTGCAATCAGCCCAACTCCTGTCAGCGCCAAAGGCCGCAGGAGCGACGCCTGTGGCATCACCAGGTCTGGCAAGGAAGCCGGGAATTTCAAGAGAGACCCTGCTCGAGCAGTTGCCCTTCTTAGCTCAACCCACCCCATGGCACCAGATTTTCAGGTCAGAGGAACGACTTCTCCATAAGTTGGGAACAGGCCACGGACAGCCGTGACACAGAGTCATCCCATCGCGATCGTCGACAACCGCCAGGGGGTGCGCCGGGTTCTTTTGGTGGCCCTTGGCTTGAACATCGCCATGTCGCTTCTGAAACTGCTGGTGGGGGCCATGAGTGGATCCCTGGCGGTGATCGCGGATGGCATGCACAGCGCCACCGATGCTCTCTCCAGCCTGACGGGTCTGGTCACCAACAAGCTCTCCGATCCACAACCCGATCGCGATCACCCCTACGGCCATCGCAAATATGAGGCGGTAGGCGCCCTCGGCATTGCCGGTTTCATCCTGTTCACAGCCATCGAGATTCTGTTGCGTTCTGGGGAACGGCTTCTGGAGGGGCTTCCACCCATCCGTGTCACCGGGCAGGAGCTGGTGCTGCTCACGCTGGTGCTGGGATTCAATCTCCTGCTCGCCGGCTATGAACTGCGGGAAGGTCGACGACTGAAGAGCAACCTGCTCAAGGCTGATGCTCGGCATGCAGCCAGTGATGTGTGGACCACCGTGGTGGTGCTGGTGGGCATGGCTGGGGCGGTTTGGTTGCAGGTGAACTGGCTCGACGTCGCACTGGCAATCCCCATGGCCCTGCTGCTGATCCGTGCCTGCGCGGAAGTGCTCCGGGGGACCTTGCCCTGGCTTGTGGACCACATGGCAGTGGCACCAGAGGCCATCTATGCCGAAGCGATGGCAACCGGCGGCGTGATGAACTGCCACGACATCGCCAGCCGAGGGGTTCTGGGGCAGCAGGTGTTCATTGAAATGCACATGGTTGTTGATGCCGACGACCTCACGACGGCGCACCAGATCACCGAAAGGGTGGAAGAGCGCTTGGAGACAGCCTTCGGCCCCGTGCGGTGCACCATCCACCTGGAACCCAAGGACT
This sequence comes from Synechococcus sp. KORDI-52, assembly GCF_000737595.1. Lineage (NCBI taxonomy): Bacteria > Bacillati > Cyanobacteriota > Cyanophyceae > Synechococcales > Synechococcaceae > Synechococcus > Synechococcus sp. KORDI-52. The sequence continues at coordinate 2,099,879 of NZ_CP006271.1, forward strand.
ACGTGGAGGACGGGATCACCTACTGCGGTGCCCATGGCTGAAGCTGATGCCCTCACGATGGAGCTCGCCGGACTGACCGAGCGTCAGCAGAGGGGTCTGATTGACGTGCTCGATGAAATCCGCCATGCCGATGGCTGGTCTTGGCAACTACCGGTCTTGCTGCGGAATCGCTGCTGGCTGCGGCTGTCACGCATACCTCTCAACGAACTGCATCACCTGTTCCCCCCGGATGGGCGCGATGAAGCGCCGGAACTGATGCAGTACCGGCGGTTGCTGCACCAGGGAGTAGATCCACTCCTGGCCCAGCAGAGCTGCTGGCAGGACTTCGGCATGGAGGACTGCCAGAGGGCGCTGCAGGCGTACTGGCGCAGCCGCGACACTGCGATCCACGGATGGACGGCCCAGCGGTACAGACAGCTGGTGAGCAGCTACCGCGAACGGATTGAACGGAAGATCACGACTGTGCCGATGCTGGTGCTCGCACGGAAAAACAGCCTTGAAAACCACCGGTTGCTCTGGATCACTGAAAACACTCCGGTGATGCGTCACACTTGCGCCTGATTCCAGGCCATGGGCCATGAGTGATTCCTACAGCGATCCCCAACACCAGGGGGGACAGGGAGACGGCGGCCGCGACGGTCAACGCCTTCGCAGCAACCGTGGCGGTGGCCGCGAAGGCGGAGGTTTTCGCATCCGTCTGAGTGACAACGAAATGCGCTCGGCAAGGGCACTTCAGGAGGCCTTCAATCTTCGATCCACCGTTGCCGTCCTGGGTTTCGCCGTCCGCAGCCTTGGCCAGATGCTGGAAGACGGCCAACTTGACGCCCTGATCGAGCAGCAACGCAATCAACCGGCCCGGGGTGGCCGGCGTGATGGCGGCGGTCGTGATGGCGGCGGTCGCGGACGTCGGTTTGATGACGAGCGCGGAAACCGTGGCTCCCGTCCGAACCCCTTCGCTCGGCCGGCTAAACCCCAGCCTGAAGCTCAGGCAGAACCGCTGACAGAGCCGGGGTCCGAACCCGAAGCGTCCCCAAGCGACGACGCCAGTACAGCCCCTGTTGCGGACGTGTCCACGGACGACATCAAAACTGAAGCAACCGAGGGCTGATCGATGAACCGGCCAAGGGTTCTTTCCGGGGTGCAACCGACCGGAGCACTGCATCTCGGCAATTGGCTGGGTGCCATTCGCAACTGGGTTGACCTACAGGACACCCACGACACCTTCGTCTGTGTCGTGGATCTCCACGCCATCACCGTTCCCCATGAGCCCAGCCATCTTGCTGAAAACACCCGCTCCACGGCTGCGCTCTACCTGGCCTGTGGGATGGATCCCAGGCGCTGCTCGGTGTTTGTGCAGAGCCAGGTGGCAGCCCACAGTGAACTCTGCTGGCTGCTGAATTGCGTCACACCACTCAACTGGCTGGAGCGGATGATCCAGTTCAAGGAAAAAGCGGTGAAGCAGGGGGACAACGTATCCGTTGGCCTGCTGGATTATCCAGTTCTGATGGCTGCCGACATCCTTCTCTATGACGCGGACCTGGTGCCCGTCGGTGAAGATCAGAAGCAGCATCTCGAACTGGCGCGTGATATCGCCCAGCAGCGCATCAATGCCCGCTTCGGCGACAAGGACACCCCGGTGCTCAAGGTTCCGAAACCGTTGATCCTCAAGGAAGGAGCTCGGGTCATGAGCCTGACCGATGGTCGCAGCAAGATGAGCAAAAGTGATCCGAACGAGGGAAGTCGCATCACGCTCCTGGACCCTCCTGAACTGATCACCAAAAAGATCAAACGTGCCAAAACCGATCCCGAGCGTGGCTTGGAATTCGGAAACCCGGAGCGGCCGGAAACCGACAACCTGCTGGGGCTCTACGCGATCCTCAGCGGCAAGGGCAGGGAGCAGGCCGCCTGCGAATGCGCCGAAATGGGATGGGGGCAGTTCAAGCCGCTGCTGGCCGATGCCACCGTGAACGCCCTCGAGCCCATCCAGGCGCGCTACGGAGAACTGATGCGCGACCCCGCTGAACTCGACCAGGTGCTGAGCGAGGGACGCGAGAAGGCCGAAACCGTGGCCAACGCCACGCTGGAACGTGTTCGCGAGGCCCTGGGCTTTGCCCGGCGAGCCTGATTGCCCTTGAAGAAAACCATCAGCTGCTCTTATCAATGCGCCGGGCAGGATCTCGCGCAGCGACCTAAGTAATTAGACGGAGACAACCCCAGTGACAGCGGAGAGTCTCGCAAGACTCTCACCATTCTCTCAGCTGCCTAGACACAACACGGCAGACACGTCAACCCCACAAGCGCCGGCCTCGCATCCAGACCTTGTGGGCCAGCACTGTGACCGTCCACCCGATTGTTGTGCGTGCATCGTCTTCTGTCTGCGTCCAGCCCAGCCACGCGTTGGAACCGACCTCTTATCGGTGCAGCTCTGAGCGCGGGAATGATTCTGTGCGCTGGAGCCTCTCAGCCCCGCCAGAGCGTTCAGCCAGTCGCCGCATCCGTTGAAGAAGACGCCCCCAGCAGCCGTGCCCACCTCGCGTCCGGCAACGAAGGAGGGCGCTATGAGCTGACCCCAGAGCGTCGAGCACTGCTCAACACCATCCGCTACGCCGAAGGCACCTGGAAAGATGGCGAAGACAAGGGCTATCAGATCATGTATGGCGGCGGGCAGTTCCAGGATCTGACCCGCCATCCCGAGCAGGTGGTCGTCAAGCGCTACTCCAGCGCCGCAGCGGGTGCATATCAGTTCCTCCCCAAGACCTGGAAAGGAGTGGCGCGGGAACTCAAGTTGGCCAGCTTCGAACCCAAGCACCAGGATCAGGCCGCCCTGCACCTTGCCGAGCGACGGGGCGCACTTGAGGACATTGACCGGCAAGGGCTGACCAAAGACGCCATGGCAAAACTGGCACCCGAATGGGCATCCTTCCCGACCAAAGCCGGCCGCTCTGCCTACGGCCAACCCGTCAAGAGTCATCAGGAGTTGGCGAGCTTCTACAGCAGCAACCTGCGCCAGCTTCGCAATCAGCTGGGAGCCTGAGGAGAGCGGAACTCCCCCAACCTCGCAGCCAGGGCCCACACCTCCGTGACCAAACCATGCCAGGGATTCATCACCTCCATGGAGACGGCCATGGGCTGCGTTGATGCAGCCACAAGCGAACGTGTTGCAGCAATGGCCTTCTTGCCGTCCTGCAGCCGCTCCTCCATGCGTCGGCGCTCCTGCAACGGCATCACCTCCTCCGGACAGGCCTGCAACAGCTCCTCGCCGCGCTGAAACCAATGCTCGAAGTCATCCAGCAGGGATGTCAGCAACTCATCCAAAAGTGCGCCAGCTTCCTGATTGGTTGACTCACCCACCTGGTGCCCTCGGGTCTCGCCCATAGGATGGCGGGCCCTGAACCTGAACCGGTGAGCAGCGCTGCAGCAACCACCCCAGCCCCTTCAGCACCGGTGGTTCTGCCCAAGACCAGCGAAAGCGATCAACTGCTGAAGATTCGACACTCCATGAGCCATGTGATGGCCATGGCAGTGCAGCAGTTGTTTCCCAAGGCACGCGTCACCATCGGCCCCTGGACCGAAACAGGTTTTTATTACGACTTCGACAATCCCGATCCCTTCACCGAGGCCGACATGAAGGCGATCAAGAAAGGGATGATCAAGATCATCAACAAGAAGCTTCCGCTCGAGCGTGTCGAAGTGACGCGCGCCGAAGCAGAAAGCAAGATCAAGGCCCAGAACGAGCCCTACAAGCTCGAAATTCTTGAAGGACTGCAGGAGCCGATCACCCTCTACACCCTCGGTGAACAGTGGTGGGATCTCTGTGCTGGCCCGCACGTGGAGCACACGGGTCAGCTCAACGCCAAGGCCTTTGAGCTGGAGAGCGTCGCGGGAGCCTACTGGCGCGGCGATGAAACCAAGGCGCAACTGCAACGCATCTACGGCACGGCCTGGGAAACCCCGGAACAGCTGGCGGAGCACAAGCGACGTAAGGAAGAGGCCCTTCGCCGCGACCATCGCCGCATCGGCAAGGACCTTGACCTCTTCTCCATCGAGGATGAGGCTGGGGCCGGCCTGGTGTTCTGGCACCCCCGCGGTGCCCGCATGCGCCTGTTGATCGAGGAGTTCTGGCGCCAGGCCCACTTCGAGGGCGGATACGAGCTCCTATACACCCCCCACGTGGCGGACATCAGCCTCTGGAAGACCTCAGGCCACCTCGACTTCTACGCCGAGAGCATGTTCGGCCCGATGGAGGTGGACGAGCGGGAGTACCAGCTCAAGCCGATGAACTGCCCGTTCCACGTGCTCACCTACGCCAGCAAACTGCGCAGCTACCGGGAACTGCCGATCCGCTGGGCGGAGCTTGGAACGGTGTATCGCTACGAGCGCCCCGGAGTGATGCACGGTCTGATGCGGGTGCGGGGCTTCACCCAGGACGATGCCCATGTGTTCTGCCTGCCCGAACAGATCAGCGACGAGATCCTGAAGATCCTCGATCTCACCGAACGGATCCTCTCCGCCTTCGATTTCAGCAGCTACGAGATCAACCTCTCCACCCGCCCCGAAAAGTCCATCGGCGATGACGCTGTGTGGGACCTGGCCACCAAGGGACTGATTGAAGCCCTGGAGCGCAAGGGTTGGGCCTACAAAATCGATGAGGGCGGCGGTGCCTTCTACGGCCCGAAAATCGACCTCAAGATCGAAGACGCCATCGGCCGGATGTGGCAGTGCTCCACCATCCAGTTGGATTTCAACCTGCCGGAACGCTTCGAGCTCGACTACATCGCCGCCGACGGCAGCAAGCAGCGGCCGATCATGATTCACCGCGCCATCTTCGGTTCGCTGGAGCGGTTCTTCGGGATCATGACCGAGAACTACGCCGGCGATTACCCCTTCTGGCTGGCCCCCGAGCAGGTGCGTCTGCTTCCGGTCACCGACGAGGTGCAGCCCTACGCCGAACACGTGTTGGACCAACTCACCAAAGCTGGCGTTCGCGCCACGATCGACCGCAGCGGTGACCGGCTCGGCAAGTTGATCCGTACCGGCGAACAGATGAAAATCCCTGTGCTGGCGGTCATCGGTGCCAAGGAAGCCGAGCAGAACGCCGTGAGCCTTCGCAGCCGACGGGACGGTGACATTGGGGTCACAGCGGTGGCTGAACTGCTCAATGCAGCCAAGAGCGCGAACAGCCAGCGCGCCGCAGGCCTGGAGCTGAACCAATGACGGATTCCCCTGTGCAGCACCTGGCCGATCTCGCCCGCTTGCGGGGAGCGCCGGAGTTGCTTCCCCAGATCAGAAACAAGCTGCGAGGAGAACTCGATCAGGCGATGGCCAAGGCCAGCTGGTTCACCATCGGCATCATGGCCCCGTCCAGAGAGCAGGCCCTCACGGCGCTGCGCAGCCTCGAGCAAAGCCAACAGTGGGAGCCGCTTGAGCTCGTCGACAGCCCCGAGGAGCAGGGCCCTGTTTTCCTGAAAGCCAACCAGAAGGGGGGCACGATCCGCATTCGGATCGAGCACGGCCTTGGCGAAGGAATTCTGATCAGTGGCCACGGTGACGACGACACCACGCCAAGCACCACCTGGGGACCACTTCCACTGGACTTCTTCTCGTGAGCAAACCACGCTGTTAGGAGTTGTCGCAGCCCTGGATGGCCACCACCACACTCCTGGCGGGGGACATGGGAGGCACCAAGACTCTGCTTGCTCTCTACGGGAATGAGAAAGGCCAGCTGCGCCTGCTGCATCAGGAACGCTTCCGCTCCGGAGAATGGTCATCCCTTGAGCCGATGCTCGAGACCTTCCTCAACAACCGCCCCGCTGATCTCCCGGCTCCAGCGCATGCCTGCATCGCCGTTGCTGGTCCGGTGCGACACAGGGAGGCCAGGATCACCAACCTGCCCTGGCGGTTGCAGGAGGCCGATCTGGCGCGGGCTGCAGGCACGGAACAGCTCGAGCTGGTGAACGATTTCGGTGTACTGATTTACGGGCTGCCCCATTTCGACGGCCATCAACAGGTGATCCTTCAGAAGGGCCGCCAAGACAAGGGTCCCCTGGCCATTCTTGGTGCCGGCACCGGCTTGGGCATGGCAAGGGGGCTGCAGAGCGAACAGGGACTTGTAGCCCTGGCGAGCGAAGGAGGTCACCGCGAATTTGCTCCGCGCAATGAAGAGGAATGGGAGCTGGCCTCCTGGCTCAAACAGGATCTGGGGATCAGCAGATTGTCGATTGAACGCATCGTGAGTGGCACCGGACTGGGGCACGTGGCCCACTGGCTGCTGCAGAAACCGGATGCCGCCATGCACCCCCTGCGCAGCGTGGCGGAGGCCTGGCGACGCAACAGTTCCAACGATCTTCCCGCTCAGGTAACCGTCGCCGCTGAAGGGGGGGATCCCTTGATGCAGCGCGCCTTACAGCTCTGGCTGGAGGCCTATGGCTCAGCGGCAGGCGATCTTGCCCTTCAAGAACTGTGCACAGGAGGCCTCTGGGTCGGTGGCGGCACCGCCTCCAAACAACTGAAAGGACTTCAATCCGCCAGCTTTCTCAACGCGATGCGCGACAAAGGACGGTTCCGCGAGCTGATCGAGGGGTTGCAGGTCACGGCGGTGATCGATCCCGAGGCCGGACTGTTCAGTGCCGCCTGCCGTGCACGGATGCTGGCGGAGTCAGGTGGGACACTGGCCTGAGCAGAGGATCAGCGATGGCGCTGCCGCGCATCGGTCAGAAAGTCGTCGTGGACGTCCCGGCAACCACGGCCAATCTCGGACCTGGTTTTGACTGCCTCGGTGCAGCTCTCGACCTGAACAACCGATTCGCGATGCGGCGGATCGAAGGGGGCGGCGAGCGTTTTGAGCTGATCATTGAGGGAACGGAGGGCAGCCATCTCCGCGGGGGACCGGAAAATCTCGTGTACCGCGCGGCCCAGCGGGTGTGGAAAGCGGCTGGGCTGGAACCCGTCGCCCTGGAGGCCCGTGTGCGACTTGCTGTGCCGCCAGCTCGGGGGTTGGGCAGCAGTGCAACGGCCATCGTGGCGGGATTGATGGGAGCCAATGCCCTCGTTGGTGAGCCCCTCTCCAAAGAGAAGCTGCTGGAACTGGCCATTGACATCGAAGGACACCCCGACAACGTGGTGCCCTCTCTTCTGGGAGGCCTCTGCATGACGGCCAAGGCCGCGTCCCAGCGCTGGCGGGTTGTGCGCTGCGAATGGATGCAGGGCGTGAAAGCCGTTGTTGCGATTCCATCGATTCGCCTGAGCACAAGCGAGGCCCGCCGGGCCATGCCCAAAGCCATCCCCGTCGGCGATGCTGTGGTCAACTTGGGTGCCCTGACGCTCTTGCTGCAGGGATTGCGCACCGGCAACGGTGACCTGATCTCCGATGGCATGCACGATCGACTTCACGAGCCGTATCGCTGGCGACTGATCAAAGGAGGTGACCAGGTGAAACAGGCCGCCATGGAGGCAGGTGCTTGGGGCTGCGCCATCAGTGGCGCAGGGCCGAGCGTGCTTGCACTCTGCTGCGAAGACAAAGGCCCAGCGGTCAGCCGAGCGATGGTGAAAGCCTGGGAAGCCGCAGGGGTCGCCAGTCGCGCACCCGTGCTGAATCTGCAGACCTCAGGCAGCCACTGGCAACCAGCCGAAGATGAGTAGATCCACCTAAATACAGGGATCAGCCCTGTTAGCTTTGTTAAAGATTGCGGACAAGGAATGGACGCTGGGTTAGCAGAGCTTGCTGTCTCGAGCAGTCCCTTCCCATGGTTGTCTTTGATTGTGCTGCTGCCTGCGGCAGCGGCCCTCGTCTTGCCGTTGGTGCCTGCCCGTGAGGACCAACCTTCCCCTTTGCCCAAAACCATCACGCTGATCGTCCTGCTGGTCGATCTGCTGTTGATGATGGGGGTGTTCGCCACCCGGTTCGACCCCAGCGTCGAAGGCCTGCAGCTGGTGGAGCGAGTGAGCTGGCTTCCGGCTCTCGGGCTCGAGTGGTCGCTAGGTGTCGATGGTCTCTCGGCGCCTCTCGTCGTGCTCAGCGGCTTGGTGACCTTCCTGTCGGTGGCTGCCAGCTGGTCGGTTCAACGCAAACCAAGGCTCTACTTCGCTCTGATGCTGGTGCAGGCCTCGGCCCAGGGCTTGGTGTTTCTGTCCCAGGATTTCCTTCTCTTCTTCCTGGCCTGGGAGCTGGAACTGGTCCCTGTTTACCTGCTGATCGCCATCTGGGGAGGACAAAACCGCCAATATGCGGCAACCAAATTCATCCTCTACACGGCGCTGGCCTCTCTGCTGATCCTGATCAGTGGGCTGGCGCTGGCGCTCTCCGGAGACAGCTTCACCTTCAACCTCACGGAACTGGCCAATCGCTCCCCCGGCGGCAGCTTCGGTCTGTTGTGCTACCTCGGCTTCCTCATCGGCTTCGGCGTGAAACTGCCGATGTTCCCTCTTCACACATGGCTCCCCGATGCCCACGGTGAAGCCAATGCTCCGGTGTCCATGCTTTTGGCCGGAGTGCTCCTGAAAATGGGCGGCTACGCCCTGCTCCGCTTCAACGTGCAGATGCTGCCGGATGCGCACTTCATCCTGGCGCCTGCGCTGGTGATCCTCGGGATCGTGAACATCGTCTATGGCGCCCTTAACGCCTTCGCCCAGGACAATGTCAAACGCCGGATCGCCTGCAGTTCCGTCAGTCATATGGGCTTTGTGCTTGTGGGAATCGGTGCCGTCGATGCCCTCGGGATCAGCGGAGCCATGCTCCAGATGGTGAGCCATGGCCTAATCGCCGCCGCGATGTTCTTCGTTACGGGCGTGTTCTACGAGCGAACCAAGACCCTTTCAATCCCCAACATGGGCGGACTGGCGAAGGCCCTGCCGATCACCTTTGCCTTCTTCCTGGCCAGCTCCCTGGCGTCACTGGCGCTGCCGGGCATGAGTGGCTTCATCAGTGAAATCACCGTCTTCCTTGGCATCACCAGTCAGGAGGCCTTCACATCGGTGTTCCGCTCGATCACGGTGCTGCTGGCCGCCATCGGTCTGGTGCTCACACCGATCTATCTGCTCTCCATGTGCCGCCGGGTGTTCTTCGGCCCCAGGATTCCTGCCCTCGCCAGCGTTGCTGACATGCGTCCCAGGGAACTGGTGATAGGCCTCAGCCTGCTGGTGCCCACCCTTGTGATCGGCATCTGGCCCCGCGTTGCCATGGATCTCTACGAAGCCTCCACCAACGCCCTCGCCCTTCAATTCATCGCAAGCTGATATGACTGCTGTTTCCCCCCTCCTGCGCGGCGAAGGGCTTCCTGAGTTCCGTGCCATTTCCCCTGAGCTCGTCAGCGCAGACATTCCTGTTCTGCTTGCACAGCTGGATCAGGACTTCAGTGCGCTCGAGCAGACTCTGGATTCAGCCCTCGCCGGACCCTCAAAACTGTCCTGGGATGGGGTGATGCAACCGCTGCAGGCCATCGGCGAACGGCTGCGGTGGAGCTGGGGTGTGGTGTCACACCTCAATGGCGTCTGCAATTCCGCTGAACTGCGGGATGCCCATGCCGCCCAGCAACCCGAGGTGGTGCGCCTCAGCAACCGACTTGGCCAAAGCCAGATTCTTCATCGGGCCCTGATGGCCCTTCAAAGCGATCCTGCAGAACCGCTTAACCCAACCCAACAGCGAATTCTGAGCTCAGAACTGCTGTCGATGCAGCAGCGCGGTGTTGGCCTCAGTGGCGATGAGAAAGCAGCCTTCAACAGCACCAGTGAACGTCTCGCCGCACTGTCCACCCAGTTCGGCAACCACGTGCTCGATGCCACGCAGCAGTGGACCCTGAAGCTCACGCAAGCCAGCGAGGTGGACGGTCTGCCGCAACGGTCCCTGGAGGCACTGGCCGCAGCGGCGCGCGACGCCGGGGACGCTGAAGCGTCCGCGGAAACAGGCCCCTGGCTGCTGGGGCTGGACATGCCTCGCTACCTGCCCTTCCTCACCCACGCCAACAACCGCTCCCTGCGGGAGCAGGCCTATCGCGCCCATGTGGGGCGGGCCAGTGAAGGAGAGCTCGACAACCGGTCACTGATTGAAGAAATCCTGACCCTGAGGCGCGAACAAGCCTCCCGACTGGGCTATGCCCACTGGGCAGACTTCAGCCTCAGCGCCAAGATGGCCGACGACGTTCCGGCCGTGGAAGCGCTCCTCGAAGAACTTCGCGCTGCAGCCTTCCCAGCGGCCAAGCAGGAACTGCAGGATCTTCAGGCGATCGCCCGGGAACACAAGGCCCCGGAAGCGGATGACCTGGCCCCCTGGGACATCGCCTACTGGTCGGAAAAATTACGCCAATCCCGCTTCGACCTGGACCAGGAAGCCCTGCGCCCCTGGTTCCCACTGCCGCAGGTGCTCGAAGGCCTGTTCAGCCTCTGCTCACGGCTGTTTGACGTGGAAATCGTCGCCGCCGACGGCGAGGCACCGACCTGGCACGCCGATGTGCGTTTCTTCCGGGTGAAGCGCCCCGATGGCACACCGATCGCCGGTTTCTACCTCGACCCTTACAGCCGGCCTGCCAGCAAACGCGGTGGAGCCTGGATGGATGAATGCCTGGGCCTCAGAAAGAAACCAGATGGATCTGTTGTTCTCCCGGTGGCCTACCTGGTCTGCAACCAGACCCCACCCGTTGGCAACACGCCCAGCCTGATGAGCTTCGAGGAAGTGGAAACCCTGTTCCATGAATTCGGCCATGGGCTGCAGCACATGCTCACCACCGTTGATGAGCCGGAAGCGGCTGGCATCAGCAACGTGGAATGGGATGCCGTGGAACTCCCCAGCCAGTTCATGGAAAACTGGTGCCTTGATCACGCCACCTTGATGGGCATGGCGCGGCACTGGCAGACCGGTGAACCCCTGCCCGAGGCGGAATTCAACAAGCTGCGCAGCAGCCGCACCTTCAACGCGGGGCTGGCCACCCTGCGGCAGGTTCACTTCGCCCTCAGTGACCTTCGCCTCCACAGCCAGTGGACCCCGGAACTTGGCGTTACCCCAGACGAACTGAGGCGTGAGATTGCCGACACCACCACGGTGATGGCCCCCATCCCTGAGGATCAGTTCCTCTGCGCCTTCGGCCACATCTTCGCGGGGGGCTACTCAGCCGGGTACTACTCCTACAAGTGGGCTGAGGTGCTGAGTGCAGATGCCTTCTCCGCCTTTGAGGAGGTGGGTCTGGATCAGGAGGATCAGGTTCGCGAAACCGGAGCCCGCTTCCGCGACACCGTGCTCAGCCTCGGTGGCAGCCGCTCCCCAGCAGAAGTGTTTGAAGCCTTCCGCGGTCGCCCGGCCAGCACCGAGGCACTGATCCGCCATTCCGGCCTGGTGGCCGCGGCCTGACTTCAGGCGCGCAAGCTTCTGCAGAGCCGTCGGATCGCATCGGGGTGGCTGATCAGCTGCTGATGGGTCCAGACGGGGATGTCCTCACACCGACCCACCGGCAGAACGGCTCTCCAGCCGGGGCAGACCATCAGATCCCAGCGGCAAAAGAAACTTGAGCACTCGATCCCAGCCAAGGCATCGGGTTGGCGATTCAGCTCCCGCAGCAGGCGACTTCCCACTTTCATATCTGCCACACCGGCCAGCAGCGGGCGAGGAATCATCTGAGCGGCAAGGGTGCCCTGCTGCGGGCTGCCCACGCTGAAGAAGCGCCGGGTGCGCTGCACCCCCCCCAGCTCCTGCAGCCAGATCCTGCCGATCACGCCCCCCATCGAAAAACCCAGAAGATCGACCCTGGTCTCTGCACCGAAGCGCTGCTGAATGTGCTGATCCAGACGCGAGGCCAGCTGCCGCAGGGGAACCCAACCCAGACCATGGGCCAGGTGCGGCGCCAGCAACGGGCGATCAGGCTGGTCCAGCCCCTGAATCAATCGGTGAAAGAGACGGGGCGTGTCCCAGAGACCATGCACCAACACCAAAGGGATGCTCACAGGGCTGATCTGCCGCCATGGCGCGAGCGTTCCACGAACACCCGACCGTTGAACCCTGGAACCGGCGCAGCACACTTGGTCAATCGCAACCACGTCGGCATGGACCCGTACAGGTTGTCGAGCCGATCCAGCATCTGCTCGCTGAAGTGCTCGATGGTGAGGCAACGAACATGCTGGGACAGATCCTGCAGGGCCTGAATGGCCACGCTGTAGTCCAGGCTCCCGCTCAGGTCGTCAGCCACGGCAGAAGCCTTCAGATCGAGCTGAACACTGAAATCGACACTGAACCACTGGCCATCCCGGCGTTCGTGGTCCAGGACCCCGACATGGGCCCACAACCGCAGCTCCCGCACGCCGATGCAATCCATCAGAGCGGCCGATCGATGTGGGTAAAGACGCGGCCGCCATTGGCGTAGTCGGCAGCGATGTGGCCCTCGCCGCGCAAGCGATAGCGGTAGGTCACCAACCCTTCAAGGCCGACGGGGCCCCGGGGAGGCAGGGTCTGGGTGCTGATGCCCACCTCAGCACCGAATCCATAACGGAACCCGTCGGCGAAGCGGCTGGAGCAGTTGTGATACACCCCGGCGCTATCCACCGCCGCAAGAAAACGATCAGCCGTCTGGGCATCCTCCGTCAGGATCACGTCGGTGTGACGCGACCCGTAGGAGCGGATGTGATCGGTGGCTGCCTCCAGATCGTCCACCAACTTCACCGCCAGGATCAGATCCAGATACTCCGTGCTCCAGTCCTCCTCCGTGGCCGGTTCCGCCACGCCCAGGGCCACGCTCTCGGCATCGCCCCGCAGCTGCACTCCTGCAGCTGCGAAGGCCGGCAGCGCAGCTGCCAGAAAAGGCTGGGCAATGGAGCGGTGCACCAACAGGGTCTCGATGGCGTTGCAGGCAGCGGGGTACTGGCTCTTGCTGTCCACCGCCACCCGAACGGCTTTATCCACATCGGCCGCCGCATCCACGTAGAGATGGCACACCCCATCGGCATGGCCCAGCACCGGAATGCGGGTGTTGTCCTGGATGAAGCGCACCAGCTCGTTGCTTCCCCTGGGGATGATCAGATCCACGAGGCCATCCAGACGTAACAAGGCCAGGCTTTCCTGACGGGTGGTGAGCAACGCCAAAGCATCGGCAGAAACCGGACTGGCCGCCAGGCCTGCCTGAAGGGCATCCATCACGGCCTCATTGGTGCAGCGGGCCTCACTGCCCCCTTTCAACAGGGCACCATTACCCGAACGGATCGCCAGGGAGGCGATCTGCATCACCGCATCCGGCCTGGCTTCGAAGATCACACCCACCACCCCGAGCGGCACGGAAACCCGTTCCAGCACCAAGCCCTGGTCCAGCTCCCGGTGCAACTGACGACAACCCAGCGGATCGCTGAGGCTGGCGACCTTACGAACGCCATCAATGGCCGCCGCCAGTTTGGTGTCGTCCAACTTCAGCCGGGCCATCAACGCCGGCGCCAGCCCCTCGGCCGCAGAGCGTTCAAGGTCTTCACAGTTGGCCGCGAGGATGGTTGCTGCCCGCTCGGTCAACGCATCCGCCATCGCCTGGAGCGCCAGGGCGCGTTGGTGGTCATCGGTCTGCCCCAGATCAACTGCAGCACGGCGGACAGCCGCGGCACGCTGCAACAGCGCAGCGGAAGGCTCTGGAACGCTGGACATCAAGGCAATCAATCTGGAGCCATCATCCCGTTCAGCCGCTGCAGAGCGAGCCGGGCTGCCCCCAGGCGTCCAGCACCATTGCCCAGGCAGGCGGCTTCGATCCGTAACCCCTCCCGTGAAACGGCCTGAACCCGGGACTCCACTTCGCGACGCACCGACGGCAAAAAGTGATGGGCGGCACCCGCCAGCCCCCCGCCCAGCAGGACCAACTGCGGCGTGAGCATGTACACCAGCGAAGCAACGCCACAGCCCAGGCGCTCGCCGTAGCGGCTCCAGACCTCCAGGGCCACAGGATCACCGGCATCGGCCTCTGCACTGAGCTCGCGCGGATCGCGATCACACAACCGCCGCAGGCCAGTGATGCTGGCGAACTGCTCCAGAGAACCACGGTTGCCGCTGTTGCAGGCGGGACCATCGGGCTGGATCCCAATCAGCCCAGGTTCCGCTGCAGCACCGTTATGGCCTGTAAAAAGCTCACCTCTTAAAAGCACCCCCCCTCCCACGCCGGTGCCGAGGGTGAGCAGCACCACATCATCAACACCACGGGCTGCGCCGAGCCAGGCCTCGCCGACCACCGCACAGTTGCCGTCGTTGGCCAGGGTGACCCGGCGATTGATCCGCGACTCCAACCAGTCCGCCAGCGGCACGTCCTCCCAGCCAGGCAGGTTGATGCAGACCCGGGCCACCCGTGCTGCTGCATCCATCGGACCGGGAAGTCCGATGCCAACCGCCTTCGCCGCATGCTCGGGATCGATCTGTTCGATGACCTCACACAGGGCCATCGTCACAGCACCAGGCACGGCTGGCTGGGGTGTGGGGCATTGCGCCTCCGCCAGCACCGTGCCGTCAAAACGAATCCGAGCCAACTTGATCGCCGTTCCCCCGAGATCCACCCCAATCACTTGCGCATCAGGCATCCCTCAGAACCGGAAGAACACCTGCAACTGGCTCTGCCAGGTGCCATTGGCATCCACTGACCCGGACACGGAGGTGCTCGGCGTCAATTGGTAGGAGACGGTTGCTTGCGGAGGAACATCTGTCGTGTTCGGTGCCATCAGCACGGAGAGATCGAACTTGTCGGTCACAGCCACACCAAACTCCGTCACCACTGTGAGTGTCGGGGGGACCCTGCCAGAGGTGCGCTCCGTCTCTGATTTCACATCGGGATTGACGTAGGTGGGGAAGATCGCCACCTGGAGCCGTTGCCCCATGGCATCGGTCAAGGTGCCCAGCACCGGAGACAGAAGCGACTGACCCAGCACCGTGGCCAGAGCAGCCCCACCGGTTCCGCCCAGAGACGCCAGAGTGTTACCACCGATCAGACCCAAAAGCTGCTGCTCGCTCATCGGAGGTGAACTGCGCAACACAAGGTTGTTGGGATCAGCCAACCGATTGGCCAGCCCGGTGGCCTGAACGGTGACCTTGACCAGCCGCAGCTCGCCACCACCGGCGTAAGCGCTGCCACTTCCATTGGTATCGAACACGTTGGAGGTGGTGATCTGGTTGCCACTTCCCACGCTGACGGAATCGGCGACCCTGGATTGCATGGCGATATCCACGTAGGGAACGAGCCCCAAGGAAGGCGTGAACACCGCAACATTCGCCTCCTGCGGATCCAAACGAAGGGGAGCGAGAGGAGGAATCCAGATCCGCCCCGAGTTGAGCCGGATCAAGCCTCGGGCCTCCAAAGAGGGATCCAGGGGGCCGTTCAACGTCAGCGCACCATCCCCTTTGAAACTGATCAAAGGAGGCATGAGCACCTGTAGATCAGGGCCAAGCGCAAGACGAAGATTCTCGAAGCGAATTGCAGGGAGATTCGGAATGAACCGTTGCAGCTGATCCGAGCGCCGGATGGGTTGATTGGGCCCCATCAGCACCAGTGGCTCCTGGAAATCCCACTTCTCCTCCAGCAGTTCGTTCACAGATTCAAAACTGGGTTGCGCCGCTGTTGAGGGCCCCTCAACACCCGAGGCCACCAAGCCTTGAAGTCCACCTCCACCCCGCCGCAGCCTTCCGAAGAATCCGGACTGTGGCCGTAGCGTGCCTCGGGACAGGGTCAACGCTCCGGACAGGACGGGTTGCACCATGGCCCCGGAGATTTGCAGTTCGCCATCGGCCTGGAACTGCACGATCGGCTGACGAATCTGACCTTGACTGATTTGCAGCGTGAGGGGTGGAGCATCGCTCTGAGGAGCAAACAAACCAAGCGTTCCCGAAGCGCTGAGCGTGCCGCCGCGGCCCACCTCAGCCTCGAGGTTTTGGACCAACACCCGGTCGAAGTCGAACAGAATTGAGGCTCTGATCCGGCTCAACTCCTGTTCACCGATGCTGAGGTCACCGTTGGTGACCACGAGAAAACCGTTGGCTTGGGGTTGCTTCAAGGACCCGCGCAGCAGCAGCCGCAGATCGGTGCCCCCCTGCCTGACCGTCAACGACTCTCCAGCCAGCAGTGTCAACGCTCCGAGGGCATCCCCATGGCTTTCCAGCGTCAGGTTCAAATCGGCATCAGGGTCGAAGGGAACATCCCCCGAGACGGTGATGGCTTCCTTGCTCTCACCAGCCCTCAGGGCGAGATCCAGGCGAATCGCCTCGCGATCGACAACAATCGATCGCTGCTCCAACTGCAGAGGCTGGCCCGCCAAGCTTGCGGAATCGAGCAGCAGATCGGAGACCAGCAGTGGAGCCTTTCCGCTGAGGTCGTACCGGCCGCGGATGCCGATGCTGCCTCGGAGTTGCGAAGGCACAGGTGCCAGCAACGCCAGCAGAGACAACGGAAGCTGCAGCAGCGAGAGGTCACCGGATCCACCGCTCAGCGGGCCGCGCAGTGTGGCGACCACCGGTTCCAGCTGCAGTGCCTTGACCTGGTCATCCCCCTCAATCCAAAGATGCGCCTTGGCAACCAGATCGGCCTGCAGACGACTTAAATCCGGCCCCTCAATGGTTCCCGACAGATTGACCCGTCCTTCCAGGCGCTCGAGTTCAGGGCCTTTGCTGGGATGAGCCAGGTCGTAAGCCGCCAGAGCACGCCGCGATTGCGCCAGGGCTCTCAACTGCCCGTCAAGAGAGCCGCCGAAGGTGTTGATAACCAAGGTTCCAAGATCCTTGGCCGTTCCGGAGGCCAGACCAACACTGGAATCACCCCCTCGCAATTGACGGGCGAGGAACGTCAGCCAGGTCACATCCAAGCCTTCGGCCTCGATCGCGCTGTGCATCCGCCCACCCAGATCTCCACGGGCCTTCAGCCGGATGCTGCCCTCTAGGGGCGTCAGCGCTGCATCGGCCAGAAAGCGTCCATCGGTCAGGGAACCCTCCAGATTGAGGCTCTCCATGGCGACACCCGCCAAGGAGGGGCCAGCGATTGCAGCAGACCCACGGATCGCGAGGGGGGCCATGGCCAGGCTGCCTTCGCCCGTCAGACGACCAGCCACCAGTTTGGGTTGGTTGACCGGCGGAACGATGAAACGAAGACCATCGATGTCGAGGTCCGCTGCACGCCAGCGGTAGCGGCGTTGTCCACCACGCTGCGCCAATCCGTCGAGGCGCAACTGCCCCTCACCACGGTCCAGGCGCACGGTTTTGGGCCAAACGTCTGCATCAAGATCGGCCACGAGCGTCCCAGGCTCGGCGGGCTGCTGGGCTGTCATCGCCAGGCGCGCACCACGGCCGAGTTCCCCGCTGAGGCTGCCTTGCCAACGCTCGGGAACCTGCACAACCCCGACGCGGGGTTGATCCAGCATCAGCGTGATGTCCGGCTGAAGCGCTGACAGCGGACCGTTCAATCGACCCCGCGCCGCCAGCCGACCATCCAGGGGCAGGCCGATCAAGGGGGTGAAGCGGCTGAGTTCGAAAGGTTGAAGTTCAAAGCCGCTCTGAAGAGCACCAGCCTGCAGCCGCCCCTGCTCCAGCTTCAAAGGCAGGCGCGCTTCCGCCCGCAGCATCGGGCTGGTGAAACGATCCAGCACCAGAGCCGAATCCTCCGTGGACCATCGGGTTTGGAACGACCAGCGCTCCAGGAGTGGATTCACCGCCTGACCAAGCTGCAGGGCCAGATCCGGGGAGGCCAGTGCTCCACTGACGTCGACAGCCCCCGTGATCGGAGCGGTCTGGCCCAAGCCTGCCTGCAGGGACGGCACCGCAGACCAGAAGCGGGGATCAATCTGCAGCTCCGTACTGCGCAGGTCCAGATCGGCTCCGATCGTTCCTGCAAGCCCGAAGCGGAGCCCCGGTGCACTGAGCCGGAGCCGATCCACCAGAACAGCCTGTTGCTCGGGTTGCAGCCAGGGGGTACGCCACTGACCGTCCAGCTTCAGGGGGGTTGTGAAGCCGATGGCTTCAGGAAGGCGGAGCTGGCCTTGAACGGTCCACTGAGGCTCTTCCCATGGGCCTTGGATCCGGAATTGCAACGGATCCTTGCGGGCGGGACCGACGTCCGAACTGCGAACTTCAGCGCGAAGATCAAAGCTCTTGTTCAACACCACGGCCCCTGAGGCCAGCGCCTCAAACGAGCCGAAACGCAGTGTCCCAGGCTCCAGCTTCAACTGATCACCCTGGCAACCGATGCTGAAGCGAGGGCTACGGACCGACGCAAGCTGGAGACCGGTCAGCCTGACTCCACCACGACAATTCACGGAATCGCCGGTCCAGCTGATCTGGACATCCCCCTGCAGTTCCCCTGAAGCCTTCTGATCCTGGGAGGGAGCGATGACGGCTTCCAACGGTTGCAGGGCGACACGATCAAGCCGGCTTCGCAGCCTGAAACTGGGGCGATCCCAGTGACCTTGACCGTCCAGGCGTACTGAGCCTTGGCCATCGACCCAGCGAAGCTCGGATTCGGTGCTGAAGAAGGCCTCTCCCAGCAGAACCGAGCCCTGACTGCGGAGCTCAAGGGTCTTGCGCTGAGGTCCAAGACGCAGCAGCGCAGGGTCGGCCAGCCTGTACTGGAGACCAAGTCGCGGCAGGTCTCCGCTGCCTCGCGGAGCACCAAAGGTCCAGTAACGCCCCTCCTGATTGGCCTCCAGCTGACCGCGAACGTTGTGCAACGTGAGCTGCACAACCGGCTGCAAACGCCGGAGACTGGCCAGGGGGGCCAGGCTGATGTCTAGCCCAGCCAAGCTCAGTTCCGAACGATCCGCCGTTGACGGAGGAACCCGGGTTGGGCCAATTGCGAACCCCCAGGGGCGGAGTCCTTTGTAGGGACCAATCTTGAGGGGATGGCCGAGAGGAGCGGAAAGAGCCCGCTCCAAATCGGGACGGAAGCGGACCAAGGCGCGCTCCGCCGCACGGTCCAGGGCGATGAAACCCGCGGTTCCAACTCCGATCAGAACAAAACTGCCCGCTGCCAGCCAGGCCCTGCGCCGCGTTTTCCCCATCAGACGCGACGGACTCCCCGGAATCTCGCGCAATATAAGGAGACTGTTTTCAGTGCACCAGACCCCATGGCCTTCGATCAGCTGCTGCTTGCCGCCGCTCCCTGGCTGGGCTGGTCAGGCCTTGGGCTGGGCGTGCTGACCGCTGTTGGCTTTTTCGCCCGTTGGGGCATCCGCTTTCGATTGGTGGGCGTCAGCAGCTTCACCCTGCTGCTGGCGGTGAGCTGCTGGGCCTTCGGCGTGAGCTACACCCCCCCCGTGGTGGTGGAGGGCGCCGTGCGAGCGCCGATCGTGTTCGACAACGGCAACGATCTGGTGGTGGCGCAGGTTCCCGCTGACCTGGCACCAGCAACAATTGAGGCCACCCTGGAACAGTTGCAAGGGAACCTGCGGGGCTCCGGTCGCTCCAGTGACACAGTGCTGGTGCGGTTGCGGGGAATCAAAGCCGAAGGCGATGGCCAGGGCCGTCCCGTCATCCTTGGCGAGGTCAGCAAGACCTTTCGCTGATGCCGGACTTCAACGACGCCATCGAGGAATTACCCCAATCGTTTCGCAGGGAGAAACAGGAACTTGACCAGGCCGGCATCAAGAACTGGTCCGCGATTTGTGGCTTAACCGATCTGGAGCTGAGCCAGCTCGCCCGCAGCGGCCAGGCATCGGCCCGCAACCTCAAACGTCTACGGGGCATGGCGGATTTGGTCTGCAGCTTGGGCCTGCCCCCCCAGGACGCCGCACTGCTGATGCATGCCGGCATTGCCACGCCGGCCGCCCTTGCGACGTGCAGCCCCGAACGTCTGGTGCGCCAGACCGGCAGGCTTGAGCGCAGCCTTGGAACCAAACGCCCTGCCGTCGTGGATCTGCGGGTAGCCAGCGATTGGATCCAACGGGCCAGGCAACTTGCGAACTGACCCCATCGCGCCTGACCAATCGGCCGAACCTGCGTATGAATTGACCATGAGGTTGAACGTCCTGCCCACAGCTCTGGTTGCTCTTGCCCTGATCGGGTCACCTCTGCTGGTGGGTGCCGCCGAATCGGATTTGCTCAACAGGGTCAAACGCAATCCCGACCAAGCCAAAGCCATGTGCCGTTCGTTCCGCGCCATGAACGGCAACGGCCAGTCGGCCTACTCCAAACAAGCCATCCGCGGGGTGGCGAAAAATCAGAACCTGAGCTTTCAAGATGCAGAGATCCTCGTGACCTACGTCGTGGGGATGCATTGCGCGGATGTCCGCTGAGACAAGGGCAATGGCCTGCCGCCAGGAAGCCCTGACGCTTGCCGATGGCGTTGTGCTGCGGTCGAGGCTGTGGCACCCCAGCGGGGAAGGGCCTTGGCCCGCACTGCTGATGCGGCAGCCCTATGGACATCGCATTGCCTCAACCGTCACCTATGCCCACCCCAGCTGGTGGGCCTCCCATGGATTCCTCGTGGTCGTCCAGGACGTGCGGGGGCAAGGCGAATCCGGCGGTAGCTTCGGGGGGTTTGGTCAGGAAGCAGCCGACACCAGTGCAACCCACGCCTGGGTTCGCCAGCTGCCGGAATGCAATGGACGGCTGGGGGCCTACGGATTTTCCTATCAGGGCTTGACCCAGCTCACCGGAGCTGAAGCGACCCCGCCACCGGAGTGCACCGCACCGGCGATGACCGGACTGGATGAACGTCGCCACTGGAGTTGTGAAGGCGGTGCCCACTGGTGGCAGCTTGGGCTCGGCTGGGGGCTCCAGCTCGCCGCCCTGCAGGCCCAGCGACGTGGTGACACAAAGGCCTGGCTGGAGATCCGCCGAAGCCTGGACGACAGCACCTACCTGCGGGATGGGCCTCGACTGCTGCAACGCCATGACCCCGATGGCATGGCCTGGACATGGTTTCAAAACGAGCCGGCCATGGACAAGCAATGGACGGTGCATCGTGTGCCGAAGACCTGGCTCCAACGCCCGATGCTGTTGATCGGCGGATGGTGGGATCCGCATCTGGTGGGGCTTCTGGACCTCTGGCATCGCAGCAAGGCGGCCGGAGGTCAGCCATCCCTGCACATCGGGCCGGCCTCCCACCTGCAGTGGTGGCCTGAAACTCAGCAGCTGATGCTGGAGTTCTTCCAACAGCATCTGCAGGATCGACCACCGCTTGAACCGACACCTGCCCAACAGCTCTGGAACATCACACGCCATCGGTGGGATGCCATTCCCACACCCGAGGCGATCGGTCCCTCGTCATGGGGGCTGCGGGGGCATGGATTGGCCTGCATCGATCCAAGCGACGGTGCCCTCCTGGCGGATGGTGAGGGAGAGGGTCGCGTGGTCATCGTTCATGACCCCTGGCGACCGGTCCCGGCCATCGGTGGACATCTCGGGACCCCTCCCGGCCCGGCTAACCGCCTGGCAGTGGATCAACGCAGCGACGTCGCCACCTTCACATCTGTCCCCCTTGGTGATGAGCTTCTGCTCTCGGGTCAACCATTGCTGTGCCTGAACGCCCTCGCAGACCAGCCCGGGTTTGATCTCTGCATCAGCCTCTCGCGTCTGCCTGCACAGGCCGACAGCGTTGAGCAACTGAGCACAGGCGTCCTGCGGGTTCGGGGGGGAGAGGCCCTGCAAAACGTCAGACGCAGCGTGACCCTTCAGCCGCTTCAGGTGACCCTGGATCCAGGCGATCGATTGCGGATCTCCATCGCAGCAGCAGCCTGGCCCGCCATTGGCGTCAACCCTGGCCACGATGTCGTGCCCTGCGGAGCTCCGAGCCCAGACCACCGCGTGGTGACGTTGACACTGGAACTTGCTGGCTCCACCCTGCAGCTGAACCCCTTCGACTCCGGCAGACTGAAGCTCGACTGACCTTTGTGCTTTGAAGCTCTCCGCTGCCCTGCTGGCCATCGCCCTGTCAGCCCCCATGGGGGTCATCAGTCCCGCAGCAGCGGAGGAGCTCACCAAGACTGAACTCACGCCCGCGCAGGCGACAGCGGCGGCTGAACTGCTGTTGGGGGCTCTTAAAGAGCGCCAGGGAGATGTCTTGCACGATGCCCTCGCCAGACCGGTTCAGGCCAGTGTTGATGTGAAAACGGTCCAGACACGCCTGGACCAGCGTGAGGCCATCGAGGCAACCCGCGTTGTCAGTGTGATTCCCGGCTACAACACAACCACGGTTGACGCTGTCGTGAGCACCGCCTCCGGCGATGAGGGGATGCTGATGGTGCTGGACGAAGACGGCAAGCTGCTCGCCTGGAAGTGGACCGATCGCATCCAGCCCATCGAAACAACGGCGCTCGACTTCACCCGCGATCTGGCAGCAGGGCGTTGGGTCACAGCACGATCCAAGCTCTCGTTACAGCTGCAGGAGGACTTGGCCCCTGGTGACCTTGAACGCAAGTGGACGAAGCTCAGCAACGTCTCCGGTGGGTTCCGTAAGGTGAAAGACGCCGTCATCGCCCATCAGGGCGGAGAGCAACAGCTCGTGCTGGTGGCTGTCGCCTTCGGCAAAGCCACAACTAACCTGTTCGTGATTTTCGATGAACGCGGTCGGATCATCAACGTCGATATTTCCCGAGACTTCGTCTGATCAACAGCTGATCTGTTTCGTAAATCGGGCTTAACATCGCGCCCAATTCTCAGATCTCCCATGGGTGTCGCCGCAGTCCTCGACTGGATGGTGCAGGACGGCGAACGGTTGGCAGGTTGTCGCCATGACCACCCGTTCGCGGTGCTCGGTCCCCAATCCTCTGAGCAGGGGTGGACCGTACGAGTGTGGATGCCTGAAGCCCAATCGGTCACCCTGCTGCAGGCTGGCGAAACCCTCGCCATGTCCACCCCGAACCACCCCTGGGTGTTCGAGGCACAACTCAACAGAGATCCAGGCAGCGACTACAGGGTCAGGGTTGAGCGCGGTGGGATCGTGCATGAACAGCACGACCCCTGGGCGTTCCGTGGTGAATGGATGGGCGAGATGGATCGCCACCTGTTCGCTGAAGGCAACCATCACCACATCTGGCAAAGGATGGGTGCCCACCTCACCGAGCGTGACGGCATCACCGGTGTGATGTTCTGCCTTTGGGCTCCCAACGCTCTCACCGTCTCCGTGATTGGAGACCTGAACTCATGGGACGGACGGCATCACCCCATGCAGAAACGTGTTGGGGGCATCTGGGAACTGTTTGTTCCCGGACTCGGTGAAGGACATCTGTACAAATACGAAATCCGCACCCAGGACGGCCACTGTTACCAAAAGGCTGATCCCTACGGCTTCCAACACGAAGTTCGTCCGGACAACAGTTCCGTCGTGGCACGTCTGAACGGATTCCAATGGTCCGATCAGGGCTGGATGCAGAAGCGCGACAGCAGCAACGCGCTGGATCAACCCATTTCGGTGTACGAAATGCACCTGGGCAGCTGGATTCACGCTTCAGCAGAGGAGCCCTGGATTCAGCCCGATGGGACACCGCGCCCGCCAGTCCCCGCAGCTGACATGAAGCCCGGAGCTCGGCTGCTCACCTATGCCGAACTGGCCGATCGCCTGATTCCTTACGTGAAGGACAGGGGCTTCACCCACATCGAGGTGATGCCGATCACGGAGCACCCCTTCGATGGATCCTGGGGCTATCAGGTAACGGGTTGGTACGCCCCCACCAGCCGCTACGGAACGCCCGATGAATTCAAGGCATTTGTAGACCGCTGCCACGCTGAAGGCATCGGCGTGATCATCGACTGGGTTCCTGGCCATTTCCCGAAGGATGCCCACGGCCTGGCTTTCTTTGATGGCGCACACCTTTATGAGCACAGCGATCCCCGGATCGGGGAACACAAGGAATGGGGAACGCTGATCTTCAACTACAGCCGTAACGAAGTTCGCAACTTCCTCGTCGCCAATCTCATCTTCTGGTTCGAGCAGTTCCACATCGATGGCATTCGTGTGGATGCCGTGGCCTCGATGCTCTATCGCGACTATCTGCGGCCCGATGGTGAATGGCTCCCCAATGAGAACGGCGGCCGGGAAAACACCGAAGCGGTGCGTTTCCTTCAGCAGGCCAACCACGTGCTGTTCCAACACTTCCCAGGCGCCCTCTCCATCGCAGAGGAATCAACAACCTGGCCGATGGTCACCCAGCCAACCGACAGCGGCGGCCTCGGATTCAACCTCAAATGGAACATGGGTTGGATGCACGACATGCTCGATTACTTCGAGCTGGACCCGTGGTTCCGCCAGTTCCACCAGAACAACATCACCTTCTCAATCTGGTACACCTACACCGAGAACTTCATGCTGGCGCTCAGCCACGATGAAGTGGTGCACGGGAAGAGCCATCTCCTGCACAAGATGCCGGGAGATGACTGGCAGAAGTACGCCAACACCCGGGCGTTGCTCGCCTACATGTGGACACACCCCGGCAAGAAGACGATCTTCATGGGGATGGAATTCGGCCAGCGTGCCGAATGGAATGTGTGGGGCGATCTCCAGTGGGATCTGCTCAATTACGAGCCCCACAAAGGCATCCAGCGGTTGGTGGATGACCTCAACGTTCTCTACAAGGCAGAACCGGCCCTCTGGCGGGACGATTTCGACCAGTTCGGCTTCCAGTGGATCGATTGCAACGACAACCGCCACTCCGTGATCAGCTTCATGCGTCGGGAAAGTGCCAGCGGCACCTGGCTGGTGGTGGTGGCGAACTTCACGCCCCAAAGTCACTCCCACTACCGCGTGGGCGTTCCGCTCTCCGGCTTCTACGAGGAGATCTTCAACTCCGATGCAGCCAAGTACGGCGGCAGCAACCTCGGCAACATGGGCGGCAAACTGACGGACGAGTGGGGCATCCACGGCTACGAGAACTCCTTGGATCTCTGCCTGCCGCCGCTGAGCCTGATGGTGTTCAAGCACGACCCGAAACGCAGCCTGAGCAGCAGCGATCCGGACAACATCGTGTGACGAACGTGATGACAATGAGGGGGTAAAGCTCTAGCCAAGGC
Source organism: Synechococcus sp. KORDI-52 (assembly GCF_000737595.1). Lineage (NCBI taxonomy): Bacteria > Bacillati > Cyanobacteriota > Cyanophyceae > Synechococcales > Synechococcaceae > Synechococcus > Synechococcus sp. KORDI-52. The sequence goes on from NZ_CP006271.1 coordinate 2,124,795, forward strand.
CTCGATTCGGGTAGGTTTCCGGCTGACCTGACCGGGCTTGATGAGCGACTCTTTACCCCTGCTCCTGCGTGCTGCGCGCGGTGAATCGGTGGAGCGTCCTCCGGTGTGGATGATGCGCCAGGCCGGTCGCTACATGAAGATCTACCGGGACCTGCGGGACAAGTACCCCAGCTTCAGGGAGCGGTCCGAAAACCCTGATCTCTCCTACGAGATCTCGATGCAGCCGTTCCACGCCTTCAAGCCCGACGGCGTGATCCTGTTCTCCGACATCCTCACGCCGCTGCCGGGCATGGGGATCGACTTCGACATCATCGAGAGCAAAGGCCCCCAGATCGGCGATCCGATCCGGAGCATGGCCCAGGTGGATGCCCTGCGCCCGCTGAACCCCGCCGAGTCGATGCCCTTCGTGGGAGAGGTGCTGGGTCGTCTGCGCCAAAGCGTTGGCAACGAGGCTGCTGTTCTCGGTTTCGTTGGTGCCCCCTGGACCCTGGCCGCCTACGTGGTGGAAGGCAAGAGCAGCAAGAACTACGCGGTGATCAAGGCCATGGCCTTCCGCGAACCCGAGATCCTGCACAAGCTGCTCGACCACTTCGCCGAGTCGATCGCCAATTACCTGCGCTACCAGATTGATTCCGGTGCCCAGGTGGTGCAGATGTTTGATTCCTGGGCCGGTCAGTTGAGTCCTGCGGACTACGACACCTTCGCTGCGCCTTATCAGAAGAAAGTGGTGGATCTGGTCAAGCAGACACACCCTGACACCCCCTTCATCCTTTACATCTCCGGCAGCGCCGGCGTGATCGAGCGGATGGCCAACACCGGTGTTGACATCGTTTCGCTGGATTGGACCGTGGACATGGCGGAAGCCCTGGCACGGCTGCCCGAGCACGTCGGTGTTCAGGGCAATGTGGACCCCGGCTTGCTGTTCGGCACCCCGGAGGCGATTGAAGCCCGCATCGATGACTGCGTGCGCAAAGCCCGCGGCCGGAAGCACATCCTCAACCTTGGCCACGGAATCCTGCCGGGAACACCAGAGGAAAACGGTGAGGCCTTCTTCCGCGCCGGCAAGAGCGTGATGGACCGTCTAGGGGCTGTCGTTTGACCCGCATCCTGGTGACCGGCGCCAGCGGCTGCGTCGGTCAATACATCTCCCGCTGGCTACTGGATCATTCCGATGCAGAGTTGCTGCTCTGGCTGCGGGACCCCACCAAACTCACCGCTGTTCCAGCAGACCATCCCCGCATCCACCTGCTGGTGGGAGACCTGCGGGACACCGAGCGTTTTGCCCCGGAGCTGGCCTCAGTGAACCGGGTGATTCACACAGCCACAGCCTGGGGTGACCCCGAACGGGCCGAACAGGTGAATGTGGTGGCCGTGAAACGGATGCTGGCGCTTCTGGATCCCAGCAAGCTGGAGCAGATCATTTATTTCTCGACGGCCAGCGTGCTCGATCGGCACCTACGGCCCCTGCCGGAAGCTCTGGCCTACGGCACGGAATACATCCAGACGAAGGCTCGCTGCCTCAGGGATCTTGAGGATCATCCCCTGGCCGGCAAAGTGATCGCCGTGTTTCCCACATTGGTGTTCGGCGGGCGCGTCGATGGCACCAGCCCCTTCCCCACCAGCTATCTCACTGAAGGCTTAGCTGAAGCCAGCCGCTGGCTCTGGCTGGCCCGTTGGCTTCGGGTGGATGCGAGCTTCCACTTCATCCATGCGGAAGACATCGCCCGCATCTGTGGCCTTTTGACCACACGCGCCCATGAACCGAACCGTGAACCCGGGCAGGGGGCTCTGCGCCGGGTGGTAATGGGACAACCGGCCATCTCGGTGAACGACACCGTGAAAACCCTTTGCCGCTGGCGAGGTGTGGCCCGAACGCCCGGAATTCCGCTTTGGCCATGGCTGATCGAGACCCTGATCCGCGTTCTGCCGATCGAAGTGAATGCCTGGGACCGGTTCAGCATTCGGCAGCGCCACTTCATTCACGACCCGGTGACGCAGCCCGAGCGTTTCGGTGGCAAAAGCCATGCCCCAGACTTGGCAACAGTTCTTAGCAATTCCGGCCTGCCCAATCGCGGAAGCCCCAGATCCGCGCGTAAGGTTTGATCAAAGACAAAGCACATTCATGCGCTCAGTCATCCGCACCATTGCAGCTGCATGCTGCGCCTTCCTGATGCTGATCGGCCTCAACGTCGGCAGCGCTCAAGCCGCCACCGTTGAAGTGAAGCTCGGCACCGACGGAGGCATGCTCGCTTTCGAGCCCGCCACCGTGAACATCAAGGCCGGCGACACCGTCAAATTCGTCAATAACAAGCTCGCTCCTCACAATGCGGTTTTCGAGGGCCACGACGAGTACAGCCACTCTGATCTCGCCTTCAACCCCGGCGAATCCTGGGAGGAAACCTTCGCCACAGCCGGCACCTACGACTTCTACTGCGAGCCCCACCGCGGCGCTGGCATGGTTGGCAAAGTGATTGTTGAGTGATCCCAGGATTTCTTAGGAAATCACTGTCCATCCAACTGAACTGACAAGCCCTGAGCTGTTGACGATCAACAGCTCAGGGCTTTTTTTTTTGAAGCTGATGGATAGGTTGGGGCATTAAAGGGTTTGCGATGGCACGCCTACCAGGGCTGATCCTGACGTTGATGTTGATCATTGGTGCGACAGGGCTGCTTGCGGCTCCGGCCACAGCGGTCGACAGCCCTGCTTTGGAGCGAGGAGAGCAGATTTTCAACAGCAACTGTGCGGCTTGCCACATGGGGGGCGGCAATGTGATTCGCGCCAACCGGACGCTGAAGATCAGCGACCTGAACGACCACTTGGAGGCCTACTCCAAGTCCCCGCTGGAGGCCCTGGAGCAGGAGATCGAGGATGGGCTGAATGCCATGCCCAGCTATGCCGACACACTGAGCGAAGAGGAGATCGTTGCGGTGGCCACCTACGTTGAACAGCGGGCCGAATTGGGCTGGTCCAGGCGATGAGTCGTGAAGCTCTTCGAGATTTTCTACGGGCTGTGGAGCATCATCAGGGCTTGCGCCGCGATGCTGCCCAGTGCACTGATGATGATCAACTTTTAGCCCTGGCACGCCGCCATGGGTTCAAGGTGATCCAACGAGATCTCTGCGACGATGCCCGGGAATCAGCCATCACCCGCTGGTTCGAGACCAGCCGGATCCAGCGCTCTTTTCAATCACCACCGTCTCAATCACCAAAACCCTGATGGCCGTTGTCACCCTGCTCAGTGATTTCATTGACGGCACCAGCATGGCCCTGGCGGAAGACACCGATGCCGTCGATCTGAACGCCTTCATGACCGCCAATCAAGGCCGGCTCTGGGCAAGCGTGCAACAACGCCGACGCCAACGACGTCAAACGATTGAGCGGCGCGGCCCGGGAACGGTGTACTTCGCCGCGGACGCTCCAGGCGCTGCCGCCGTGGAGCACTACCTCAGCAGTGACACGGGCTCAGCCGAGGAAGCAACGGCGATGCACGCGATGCAGTCCGCAGGGGTGGAAATCGCCCCCCATGTGGGTGCAGAGCGCGAACGCCATGCCCTGCTCAACGGTCAATTAAGGGGACTGACGGCCCAGGCCAAGGCGGAAGGTTTTGGTTGATCCAACAGGCCATAACCCGGTGACACTCCCCGACAATCCGCTCGGTCTGAGCAGTCTTGAAGAACTGGTCGACTGGACCGAGTCCTACCTCCATTTCAAACATGCACTGGAGGTGATTGCTTTCTTCACACCAGAGATGGCGACGTCTTACGTCAACTGCTTCAGCGACTTCAGCGCCCGTTACGCCACGGAGATGAAGAAGCAGGACATCCTTGAAGCTCGTCTTCCCAAGAAGATGAGGCAAACGATCGAAGCCGACAATCCTCACCGTGGCCTATTGAGGCAGGTCTTCAACGAGGAATCAACCAACAGGTCTGATGACATGTCCCGGTGATGTTCATAAAAGAGAAAAGCAAGCGATAGAGATCAGTCATGGGCTTTTCCGAGGAGATGTTGAAAAACATCGCAAGCCTTTACCTTCAGGACAAGCATTCGAGATCAACCTCCATCCACTTGGCAGCCAACAAGAGCACCGCCAACCGCACCAGCTGGAATTGACCAAATCCAGTTGTCCTTTTTCGCAAGAACACCGCCCAGAGCACCCCCTAAAACACCGCCAGCCAAGCTTCCTTCCAAGCAAGAATTGTTGTCCTCTTGCACTGATTCACGCACATCAGCGCGCGCGCCTGTGGTCATTGTGGAGTGGGAATGGTGATCATGGGCGAGATTCCCTTGTTGGTGCTTGTGGCTTGTTTGCCCATGAAAATGCAGATTCTTGGGGCATGGGCGCTGGACTTTCTCCTCGCGACTGCTCACATACCCAGGCTTCTCACGGGTTCCGGGGTGATATTTCTCAACGTACTCATTCTGATAGCACGTTTTTGCCTGAGAATAATCCTTGTGCGCCAACACTGGCCCTTGCAACAAAGAAGTCAACAAGACTCCTGGCAGGAGTGCCACCACTGTTTTCTTCATTGACCCGCAGCTCGGTTTCACGAGATTACTCTGCACCGAACGACTCGCTGAAATATGCATAACACCGCTTGAGATGCGACAGGATGTGTCTGATCTTCAGCAAACGAGTACTCCATCCACCTGATCAACAGGCCGTAAGCTGATGAATTTGAGATCAAATTAGAAATATTTACTTGGAAGAAAGGAAGCGACGGATCATTTCACCGCATGCAGGCCTCAGGAATAGCCTGAAAAAAGCAATGGTGACTGCAAGGAAGGCGGACGGAATCTTTCTTCAATGGACCCGACTTACAACATCTCTAAGACATCAAACACAACCTGGAGTCAGCAGGTCAGTGGCGAATGGAACGTCCCGAAAATCGCTTACCGAGACTCCTTCGCGGCCTTCAACACCGCCAAGTAGAGATCTTCATCAATCTCCCGGATGTCGTACTCCGTTGGCTTCATCCCGTGATGGTGCTCATGCACCACCATCCAACAGCTGCGTTCCAGCTCACCGCCAGCCGTGGATGCCAGGGTTAATCCCTTCTCAACAAGGGAGTCCACCAGCTGCTGGTCGAGCATGGGCACGAAACGGTTCGGCAAACTCTAAAAAGACCACCCGGTTTGCCGCCCCCTGCCGTGAAGACCGATCCGAAGGCTTCGGTTGGCCGCTATCGGAGATGGAACAAGAGCCATACGGTGAACGCAGTTTGAAAGGCATCAGAGATGCAACCCACGGCGGAACAGTTCACCGAACAAGCCTGGGCCGCCATCGTCGCCGCCCAGCAATTGGCGCAGAGCGCCAAACATCAGCAGCTTGAAACCGAGCATCTGCTGCTCGCGCTTCTGCAGCAGAACGGCCTGGCTGGTCGGATTCTCAGCAAGGCAGGTGTCGACCTCGCCACGTTCCAGGCCTCGGTCGACACCTATCTCAAGCGTCAACCAAGCCTCGGTTCTCCACCGGAATCCGTCTTTCTGGGACGTTCCCTGAACAGCTGCCTGGATCGCGCCGAAACAGTCCGGGATGGATTCAGTGACAGCTATATCGCCATCGAACACCTGTTGCTGGCCTTGGCAGACGATGACCGCTGCGCGCGTCAACTGCTCAGCCAAGCAGGCGTTGACACCCCCAAACTCAAAGAAGCCATTACTGCTGTGCGAGGCAACCAGACGGTGACCGATCAGAACCCGGAAGGCACCTACGAATCACTCGAGAAGTACGGACGGGATCTGACGGCCGCTGCCCGAGACGGCAAGTTGGACCCAGTGATCGGCCGCGACGAGGAGATCCGACGCACCATCCAGATCCTCAGCCGGCGCACCAAAAACAACCCCGTGCTGATCGGAGAACCAGGGGTCGGCAAGACCGCCATTGTGGAGGGGCTGGCCCAGCGGATCGTCAACGGCGATGTGCCCCAGGCCCTGCAGAACCGTCAGCTCATCGCCCTCGACATGGGCGCCCTGATTGCCGGTGCGAAATACCGCGGCGAGTTCGAGGAACGGCTCAAAGCTGTGCTCAAGGAGGTCACCGCCTCCGAAGGCCAGATCGTTCTGTTCATCGATGAAATCCATACCGTGGTGGGTGCTGGAGCCACCGGTGGAGCCATGGATGCCAGCAATCTGCTCAAGCCGATGCTGGCCCGAGGGGAGCTGCGCTGCATTGGCGCCACCACCCTCGACGAGCACCGCCAGCACATCGAAAAAGACCCTGCCCTGGAGCGACGCTTCCAACAGGTGCTGGTGGATCAACCCACCGTGCAAGACACGATTTCCATCCTGCGCGGTCTCAAGGAACGCTATGAGGTGCACCATGGCGTCCGCATTGCTGACAGTGCCTTGGTGGCTGCTGCTGTCTTGAGCAGCCGCTACATCGCCGACCGCTTTCTGCCCGACAAGGCGATCGATCTGGTGGATGAATCAGCAGCGCGCCTGAAGATGGAGATCACCTCCAAACCGGAGGAGATCGATGAAATCGATCGCAAAATTCTGCAGCTGGAGATGGAGAAACTCTCCCTCGGCCGTGAATCCGACAGTGCCAGCCAGGAACGGCTGCAACGGATCGAACGGGAACTGGCGGAGCTGGGCGAACAGCAAAGCTCCCTGAATGCCCAGTGGCAGCAGGAGAAAGGCGCGATTGATGAGCTCTCGTCGCTCAAGGAAGAGATTGAACGGGTGCAGCTGCAGGTGGAACAGGCGAAACGCAGCTACGACCTCAACAAAGCGGCGGAACTGGAATACGGAACCCTGGCTTCACTGCAGAAGCAGTTGCTCGAGCAGGAGGCCCAGATCGCCTCGGAGGAGCCTGGCGAGAAAGGCTTGCTGCGGGAGGAGGTGAGTGAAGACGACATCGCCGAGGTGATCGCCAAGTGGACCGGAATCCCTGTGGCGAGGCTGGTGCAGAGCGAGATGGAGAAGCTGCTGCAGCTGGAGGTTGACCTGCACCAGCGGGTGATAGGCCAGGACCAGGCCGTTACCGCCGTGGCGGATGCGATCCAACGCTCCAGGGCAGGCCTGAGCGACCCGAACCGTCCCATCGCCAGCTTCCTTTTTCTCGGCCCCACCGGAGTTGGCAAGACGGAACTGTCCAAAGCGCTGGCCAACCGGCTGTTCGACAGCGATGACGCCATGGTGCGCATCGACATGTCGGAGTACATGGAGAAGCACACCGTCAGTCGTTTAATCGGCGCTCCTCCCGGCTACGTGGGGTATGAGGCCGGTGGCCAACTCACCGAAGCAGTGCGTCGTCGGCCCTACGCCGTGATCCTGTTCGACGAGGTGGAGAAAGCTCACCCCGATGTCTTCAACGTGATGCTGCAGATCCTCGATGACGGCCGCGTCACCGATGGGCAAGGTCGAACCGTCGACTTCACCAACACGGTTCTGATCCTCACCAGCAACATCGGCAGCCAGTCGATCCTGGAGCTGGCCGGCGATCCCGAGCAACATGGGGCCATGGAAGCGCGGGTGAATGAGGCCCTCCGCGCCCATTTCCGGCCGGAGTTTCTGAATCGCCTCGACGATCAGATCATCTTCCACAGCCTCAGGCGGGAGGAACTGCGCCAGATCGTCACCCTTCAGGTTGATCGTCTGCGTCAGCGGCTGGCTGACCGCAAGCTAGAGCTCAGCCTCAGTGAAGGGGCCGCCGACTGGCTCGCCCATGCCGGATATGACCCTGTTTACGGGGCACGACCGCTCAAACGGGCTGTTCAACGGGAACTGGAAACACCCATTGCCAAGGCGATCCTGGCGGGTCGTTACAGCGAGGGGCAGGCCATCAGCGTGGAGCTGGAGGCTGACCACTTAGCTCTGCGCTGAGAACCACGGGGGAACCTCGGCATAAGTGGCTGCATTGCTGCTGTTCTCCCGCGCCTCCACGGCAAAGCAGCAGGTGCGCCCGCTATCGCGCTCCTTCAGCAGCTCGTTGGCCCAGGTCCAGATCAAGGCCGCAGTGGCCTCCATGCCCACGTTCTCCATCACGCGGAGATCAATGGCCTGGAGAGCGTGCAGACGCTGCCATTCCGCCAGCAGAGGATCGTCGGAATTCACCAAAAAAAGTGTGGTCAAACTGCTGCCTCAACCGTTGCTCGAAGGGTCGCAGGCTGGAGAAATCAACAACAAAACAGCAGGCATCCAGCTCGGTTGCAGCGAACCAGAGGTTGAAGCTGCGGCTGTAGCCGTGCACGAAGCGGCAATGGCCTTCGTGACGCCACTGCCGATGGCAGCAGGGGTATCCACTGAAGGCTTTGCTGCAGCTGTAAGGAGTCGGAGAAACGAGCAAGAGGGGAAAAATGCGGAGTGGAGCGCGCTGCGGGAAGATTCAGGCACTGCCCGATGTCCGAGGCCTGATGCAGCCCCTCAGCCCCGCCTTCATTGATCAACTCCGTTTTAACGAAGCGGGGTTGATTCCAGCGGTGGCGCAGGACTGGCTGGACGGTGCCGTGCTGATGGTGGCGTGGATGAACCGAGAGGCGATCGAAGCGACCCTACGCAGCGGTGAGGTGCACTACTGGAGCCGCTCGCGCCAGGAGCTCTGGCACAAAGGAGCCACCAGCGGCCACATTCAGACAATGCGGGAGATCCGTTACGACTGTGATGCCGACGTGCTGCTGGTGACGGTGGAGCAGACTGGGGATGTGGCTTGTCACACCGGCGCCCGCAGCTGTTTCTACGAAAACAGCGATGGCCGAACCGAGGGTGGGGCAGCGGCTCTACCGCCGCCATCGGATGCCTGCTCCGAACTGTTCCAGGTGATCGAGGGGAGACGGGAGAAGCCGGAGGAAGGCAGCTACACCAATAAGCTCCTGGCAGGTGGAGACAACAGCATCCTCAAAAAAATCGGTGAGGAGAGTGCTGAATTCGTGATGGCCTGCAAGGACGACAACGCCGACGAAATCGCTGGCGAGGCGGCGGACATCGTCTTCCATCTGCAGGTAGCTTTGGCCCATCATGGCGTCAGCTGGCGTAAGGTTCAGGAGGTGCTGGCGGCACGACGGGGCGCCCCGCGACGGCACTAAGGCTGGCAGGGGCTATCGCTGCTGATCACCACTGCATCGCCGAGCTCCACGGTGTCCAAAAGCACCCCCATGGTGAGCTGACCGGCGTTGATGCAACCTCCAGTCACCGCCTTACCGATCCGGGTCTCGTCGTTGGTGCCGTGAATGGCGAAGCTGTACCAGCGGAACACACCGTCATAGGTGTTGAATCGAAACGGCTGATCGGTTGCTGGCACAGGAGCCAGGCTGATGTAGCCAACGCCGTATTCACCGGTTTCTCCATCACCTTTGAAGTCGATCGAGTTCATGTTGCTGAAGAGGGACTCGCGCAGCTCCTCCTCCGTCTTCCCTGATTGCTCCACCAGTGCGGGGTCCATCTCGAAGCGGTCGTTGCTCAAGATGGCGTTGACCTGAAATGTTCCGAGTGGCGTGACACCCTCTTGGAAAGTGGTGCCTTCACAGCCAATGCCATGGCGGCCATGGCCCACGGTGAAACGTAAAGGCCCCTCAGCACGATCCAGCACCCCCTCACTGGCACCGGGATCGCTGCCGTTCAGCTCAATGCGAATTGGCTCCCGCTGCTGGGGGGCTTTCACGGGGGCGCTGTTGTCGGAACGGCAACCCACCAGGCAGGCCAGCAAGCCGGCCATCGCCAAAGTGCGGATCAGATCCATGCATCGACAACAACTGCCGGCAGCATGGCGCGCCTGCATGGCGGCGTCACTCAGGCGAAGGCGATTCAACCGGCTCAATCGGCTGTCGAATCGTGGACCCGAAGCGGGTGGGCTGCTGCATCACCCACAAAAGCGTGAGGCGATCCCGCTCCGATGGCACCAACACCGGAGTTGTGCTTTGGCTCACCGCCAGGGCATCGGTGGGTTCAGAACTGTGGCCCCAGAGCCCGAAGGCGTGCCCCAGTTCGTGGAGGGCCGTGGCCTGGAGGGCTTCGGCGCGAAGCTCGGGTGACACCATGACCTTCACCTGGGGCTCGAGGCGATGGCGGCCCAGGCGCTGCACATCCACAACCTGAAGTTGGGTTCGTCCATTGCTGGCACGCCAAACCCCAGCAACCTGGCGGCGGGCCGGACGCTGCCGCTGGATCAGAACGTTGGCGCGCTCTGGACTGTCCACGCGGGTGAGTGGAACAAGAGCACCCCAGGTGGTGAGCGCCGAAGACACGGCCTTGATCCAGCGTTGGTCCCAACGGTTGGCGGGTTTTGCCGTGGCGGGCTGGATCCAGACGCACCAGTGCTTCAGCACAGGCGGACCAAGGGAAGTGGTTGCAAGGGAGGAGGCGTAGCCCGGACGCTGGCCCGTCTGCTGGGGTTCCAGCGCAACCTGCAGCGTTTGGAGCTGCTGTTGCGGGGGGCAGAGGTCAGGTTGCATCAGGCGGCGGGAAGACCAACACCGCGGGCCATCAGGGTTGCCAGCAGAGGAATGCTTGCGAATCCAACCAACTCAATGTTGATGATCCAGGCCAGACGGGTTGCGAGCGCCTCGCTCACTTTCGGCAGTTCACCCTTGCGCAGTGGAATGGCCCAGAGGATGTAGGTGATCGTGGGGTACAGCGACAAGCCGCCGACGGAAAGGTACAAACCGACCTTCCACCAGAACAGAGGGTTCTGGGTGTAGAACTCGGCGCCTTGGCCGAAATGGATCACCCGCAGGATGCCACTCACCAGCAGTGCCAGGGCTGCGATGCCATAGACGATGTCGGTGATCACCATCGCCGTTGCTTCCTGGCGGTTGGGATCAGCTTTGATCAGCTTCCGCTCCAGCACCAAGGCGCCAAAGCAGAGCATGAAACTGAGGTAGTGAACGTAGGCAACGCCAGCGTTTTTGGCGATGTCGGTTGTCAGAGCGACGGCCAGGGGCATGGGCGCGGCGGCGGTGGGTTGGGCGACCTTAGCCACCCAATTGAATTAACAATGAAAGATTCACTTCACCAACAGGAAGAAAGAGTGAAATAGCGCACAAAGTATTAATTCGGGAGTCTTTATTAGGACCGCCAGAAAAAAACACTTTGGTTCTAGGTTCAATTCAGCCGTACCGTCATGATGACGAGTTCTCTGAGTGCTTTTCTCGGTGAAATTGGTCGCCATCAGCTGCTCACTCCAGAGCAGGAACTCATGATGGGGAGAAAGGTTCAGGCGATGGTCGCCATCACCGAACGCTGCCATCTTGCGGGAGGGATTGGACCTGCTTGTGAGTACAGCGATGAAGAAAAAGGGGTGATTCGTCGTGGCGAACGCGCCAAGAATCAGATGATCACCTCAAACCTTCGCCTTGTTGTCAATCTGGCCAAGCGTTATCAGGGCAAGGGTCTGGATCTGCTCGATCTGATTCAGGAGGGAACCCTCGGCTTGACCCGTGCGGTTGAAAAATACGACCCCACCCGCGGCCATCGTTTCTCCACCTATGCCTACTGGTGGATTCGGCAGGGTTTGAACCGGGCGCTGTCCACCCAAAGCCGCACCATTCGCATTCCCGTGAATGTGAACGAAAAGCTCACCAAGCTGCGGGCAGCCAAGGCTCGATTGATGCAGCGAAACGGCCTCAGCCCCACAGGAGAGCAATTGGCGGAGTTCATGGAGATCCCGATCGCTGAGGTGGAGGACCTTCTGGCCTGTGAGCTGCGCAGCGTCACCGTCAGCCTGCAAGGGGTTGTGAAATCGAAATCGGACCCCTCCGAGCTGGTGGATGTTCTCCCCAGCGAGGAGCTGCCCCCGATGGAACGGGCCGAAATCGCCGAACGGACAGCCTCGGTCTGGTCCCTGCTGGCGAAAGCCAATCTCACGCCGAAGGAGCACACCGTTGTGACCCTGCGCTTCGGGCTGGATGGAACCAACGAGTGGCGCACTCTGGCGGAAGTGGCACGCCACATGAACTGTTCAAGGGAATATTGCCGACAGGTGGTGCAGCGGGCGTTGCGCAAACTTCGCAAGACCGGCATTCAGAACGGACTCGTTGAATCCACACTCTGAGCACCGGCTTCCCCGACTGGCGTATCGCTGAAGAACTGGAGAGAGTGGACCCAACCGGCTCCCTCCGCATGAGTGAACATGCTGCTCGAACCACCGTTGAAGCCGACGTGCTTGAACGGGAGGTGATCGACGAGAGCCTGCTGCGGCGCCTCTTGCAGCAGGCTGGCAGGGGTCTGGCGGCCCCTGCCTTGGAAGCCCTGGAGTTGATGCTTGACCCCGAGACTCCCTCAGCAGCACGGCTGACCATGCTTGCGGCCCTGAGTTACCTCTTGATGCCAGCAGACCTGATTCCTGACCTGCTGCCAGTGGCGGGTTTCAGTGATGATCTCGTTGCGCTTTCCGCGATGGTGGGACTTTGGAGCAATCACGTCACGCCGGCGATCCGGATGCGGGCTCGCCGCAAACTGGACCGTTGGTTCCCCCTGGCGCACTGAACCGCTGAACTGAATCGCTGATCAATGTCTGGCTGGACCCCTGAATTTGAAGCGGATCTCACCCTGCTGTTGAAGGACTGGTTGAAACAGCAGGGGCGTACACAAGCCGACCTGCGGCGAAACCTCCGCGCCGTTTCAACCCGAATGCCGGCCCTTCTGGAGGTACTGGAACGCGAACACAAGCTGCATGGTCTGGCCGGACTGGCCGATCGACTCTGCTCAGTTGAAGCCGAATGGCATGGCCAGTCCTCTGAATCCAGAGCAAGTCTCGCTTCCGCAGACGACGATCCCTTCGGTCAACTCGATCTGCTTTTGCAGGAAATTCGAGACGACTGCTCCGATTAGGGGCGTTCACGGGCAAAGTGGTGGCTCAGACATCGGCCCGATGACGCCAACACGACTCCTCAGCGCCTCTCTTCTGTTGACGATGATGGTGTGCGGATCCTCTGCGGCGTTGGCCCAAAGCGAAGTCTGGAAACGCAGCCGGGACAGCGCTGTTGGGAAAGACAGCACAATTGAGCCCACAAACTGCGTCACGGCAGAGGACGGATCAATCACGTGTGACACCAAAGTGGTCAACCCGGCCGGCAGCACCAAAGCTCGCCCTTACTACAACCCCTTCAACGACTGAGCCCCGTGAGCGGACCCTCCCGATCCAAGAGAACTTTTCTTGGTCTTGTCGATGCTGGTGAGCGGGAAGTCGCCCGATTGCTCACCCTGATCACCGCTGTTGTGATCAGTGCCGCGATCATCCAGCTGATGATTTCTCTGGGTTCCAAGCTGTTAACTGGATCCGCTGCGACCTGGTTGGGCGATGACTTGATCAAGATCCTCGGGGACCTCCTCACTGTTCTGATTGCCCTCGAGGTGCTCCAGAACATCACCAGCTACCTGCGGCGCCACGTTGTGCAGATCGAACTGGTTTTGGTGACAGCGCTCACCGCCGTGGCCCGAAAGGTGATCGTGTTGCCCTCAGGTGCCGAGAACAAACCCCAACTTCTGGTGGGTCTGGGGATTGCGGTCGTGTCGCTTTCCGCTGCGTACTGGTTGGTCAAACGAGCCAACGCCACACCTTCAAGAGCACGTCTGGGGCGTGGCTCGGACACCAGACTGGATGTTCAGAGCTGAGGGCACAAGGCCAGCAGGAAGGCCGCCCTTCCCGGTGGAAAGACGGCCTAACTCGCTCGTTTGTGCATGGCAATCGACCTCAACTTCAGTGTCTGATGCCTTGGAAAATCTCCTCCAGCTATGGAACTGAGACAGGAAGGTCGAAGCGTCTGGCTCAAGGCACCCTGGGGCCATCGGGTCCAGGTGTGAAGCGGGTCTCCTGCGGGGCACCTACGAACGATGCAGAGGGGAGTCGACTGGCTTGACGCTCTTCGTTGTCGCGCCAGACGAATCGCTTACGAATGGGTGGAAACTGTTGGAGCAGGGGCCAGAAAGTCAGTCTGCTTCTGTGGTTTGCTCAGGTGGAGTGTCGGCCGTCATGGGCTCCTCCGATCTCGATGCTCACACTCTGCTCAGCAACAACGGCATCAGCAATCAGCCGTCGTGCTCATTGCTTTTGAGGCATCAGCGCTCCACACTGGAGATAGCGTGCCTGAGCCGACCTAAGCGGCATCCCAGTGCAAGGCCAGCCATAAGGTCCCTGGATCGGGATCGGTGCGATCAACCCGGTGGCGTTGATGGGGCGGAAGCAAAAGATGATCCCCAGGGCTGAGATCGACGATTCGATCGGGGTTCTGCAGCGCAACACAGGCGCTTCCACGCAACACAAGCACCCATTCATGATCGGACTGATCCATCCACTCGCCGCTGGGTGATCGGTAGTCGTTCGATGCAATCAGACGCAATGTCCACGTCTCGGCAGACACCAAAACACGTGTTGATTCCTCTCCACGAGGAGGGCACGGGGTCGCCAGCAGATTGGCCTCACCCCCTGGCCCATGGTCACGCTCTCCCCAGCGCCGACCAATATCGAATCCCCAGGATTGCGCCAACCGCACGACCTGGTTGTGGTCAGCACAGGCCGCCAGCTGGTCTCGACTGGTGGAGTCCTGCTGGACGCGTTCCGCAAGAGATTGAAGTTGGGAGATCTTGCTGAGGAAACGGCTCAGATCCTGTTCCGCCATGGGGCGACCACATAGCTCTTTCTGTGATCCTGACAACAGACCATTTCAGAACCAGACGCCAGAGTCAGCGAATCCTGACGTTCGGGTTCATGCCAACTGCAACCAAGGCACTCACCATTGGCGAGCTGGAAGCAGGGTTCTCCACCTACTGCCATGCCCTACGTCGACTTGTGGCCGATGGACGCGACCTCCCCGCCATTCGCCGGACGGTCTGCTGGGACTACCTGAACAGATTGCACACCTCGCTTCCACAGGATTACCGCTCCCCTGACGAACTGATTCAGCGGTTCCAAAGGGACGGATCACCTGCTCAAGCAGACTGATCGAAGCCGCAACATCCCTGTGCTGAGCAACATCCTGAGCTGCTCCTTTGGTGCGTTTCTTGGTCTGCTGCTGAGCCTTGGCACTGCCGGGGCTTCGCTTGCTGCTGAGTCGCACACCAGTTCAGGCGCCCTGTTGTTCGAACACCACTGCGCAGGATGCCACATCAACGGCGGCAACATCATTCGCCGGGGGAAAAACCTGAAGTTGAAGACCCTCGAGCGTGATGACATCGCAACGGTGACGGCCATCGCAGCCATCGCCCGAGAGGGGCAAGGCCAGATGAGCGGTTACGCCGGCGTTCTGGGAACAGATGGAGATCAACTCGTGGCTGAATGGGTCCTGATGCAGGCTCAGAACGCCTGGACCCAGGGATAAACCTCGAGCGCCGTCCAGATGCCGTGCTTCCAGTAAACGTCGTCCTCAACAAGCCTGCGAATAACGTCAATGTTGTCGGCCTCGAAAATTCCGAACACGTGGGTGCTTCCCTCGGTGGGCCCAAGCGTGACGAGCGTCCCCTGCTCTTTCAGGCCCTGAAGGCGAGCGAGGTGCTCATCTCGATATGGAGCACGCTTCACAAGAGCATCCGCGCAGTACGTGCCCCACAAGACGAAACGTGCCATAACCAGCGATGAAATACCGAAGAACTTTTGCCTGAAAATGATGGCATATCAACTTAAAAAGCCGCCGTATTACAAAGATTGATCTCAAAAAAGCTAATCCTAGCGAGACACATTTTTTCAGCAGAATTGAAATTCCTGTTGATATCGCAAAGCCAATCCACTTCAAACTACGAGCATTCCCTCGAAAAAAAACAATGGGAAGCGAATGGAATCAACCACTTTCCATGAGTCTCCCAGAAGCGGAAGGCGCCGATCTTAATGGCGAAGATGTAGGGGAATCGGTAATGCGAATGGGGCTTCTCTGGACCGAAAGCCAGGAGACGACTTGCAAAAACAGCTAAGCCTGATCGGCAGCAACGCGCAATTCAGCACAGAAATGACCAGCCTCTCGAGCAATCTCACCTGGGGATGCTGCAGCCATCCTTTTGACAAGTGCGCTGCCCACAATCGCTCCATCAGCACCCCAACCCCGAACCTGACGCACCTGATCCGAACCCGAAATCCCGAAACCAACGGCAACGGGGACGGGTGAGGTTTGTTTCAGTTGCTGGACCAACCCCTCCACTCTGCTTTCCATCTGGGCCCGTTCACCGGTGACACCCGTCACACTCACCAGATAGGTGAACCCTCGACTGCTTGTCGCAATCCGACCCATGCGATCTTTGGGTGTGGTTGGTGCAACAAGAAGCACCAGATCCAATCCGTGGCGTTCTGCGATTGTCGACAACCGCTCGGCTTCCTCAAGGGGGAGATCAGGAACCACCAGTCCTGCAGCACCAGCCTCCGCTGCGGACTGACAGAACGCCTCCATCCCAACATTCAGAAGTGGATTGGAGTAGGTGAAAAGAATCACAGGGATCTGCAACTGCCCTTTCAAGGAGTGCAGCATGTCCAGAACAGACTTGGGCGTGGTTCCGGCAGCGAGAGCGCGGGACGCAGCTGCCTGAATGACGGGTCCATCCGCGAGAGGGTCGCTGTAGGGCATTCCCAGCTCCACCATGTCGGCACCGGCGTTCTGCAGGCTGAGAAGCACATCAGCGGTCACGGCCAGATCGGGATCGCCGGCCATCAGGAATGGCATCAGGGCGAGGCGACCGTCCTGCTTCAGCTGCTCAAAGCGCTTGGCGATGGACGAGGACTGCTGATTGGGCATCGCGGTCAACCGACCAGGAAGAAACCCAGGAAGCCTATGAGTCGGCGGGTGCTTCCCCGTCGGAAACGGCCTCAGCATCCGCGCCGATCTTGCGCAGCAACGCCTGCTGCTCCTCTTCTGGGAGAGCGTCAAAGCGGGCCTGAAGTGCGTCGGCCTCCTGTTTGTCGTACACCTCGCGGTAACGACGCCGCTGGTCCATGTAGGTCATCTGCCCGGTGACGACACGAAACAGGTAAGACCCCGTCCAAACAACAACAATCACAACCAGCAGGGCCTGGGCAGCGATCCCTGCCGAAAACCCTTCAAAGCCTGCAGCTCGGAAGCCGACTTGCCCCAGCCCTCCTAGCAGGAGCACAGCCAGTCCAATCAGAAGAACCTTTCCACGCGTCAATTCAGACGTCTCCTTGACCGCTCAAACGGAAATTCAGGAAGGGGGCAAACAGAATCATCCCCGGGAAAAAGAAGAAGACCATCCCGTAAATGCCCAGACGCTCCAGCTTGCCCATGCGATGCCAGCGCTGGTTCATCCAGGCATACAGGGCGAGGGGGATCACCACCAGGTAGAGCCCCCCCAAAGCGACGTAAGCCAACAGAACCAGCAACGTGTCCTGGGGAACTTGATGGAGCAGGGACGAGAGGTCCAAAGCCTGAGGACAGCTGAAGCGAATTTAAGCCGACAGCGCTGGGGACGTGAGAAATGGTCAGACGCATGCGGCGTCGTTCCGCCCGGTCCGCGCTACCTCCTGCAACTCCAGGATCCAGGCCATAAGAAGGGATTGCTTTGGGCACAAAACCTTCATGGGCAGTTCACAACAACCTCACTAGTTTCGAGTCATCAGGGTGTTGATCGATGTCGCCTTCTGTGAGCTCCATTGAAGCGATCGGCACGGAGCCTGCAGAACTTCTGCGTTGCCGCGAGAGGGATGAGGGGGACCAGCCCTGGGATCGCTGGGGCACCTATCTGAGTGATCGGCAGTGGGGGACAGTCCGCGAGGATTACTCGGGCGATGGCAACGCCTGGAACGCCTTTCCCTTCGACCACAGCCACCTGCGCACCTACCGCTGGGGGGAGGACGGGTTGCTTGGGCTGAGCGACGAACGCTGTCTGCTCTGTTTCTCTCCCGTGGTCTGGAACGGCAAAGATTCAATTCTCAAAGAACGCCTGTTCGGACTCGGCAATCCCGAAGGCAATCACGGAGAAGACATCAAAGACACGATGTACCACCTGGCGGGTACGCCAACCGGCAGTTACGCCAAAGCTCTTTATCGCTACCCCCATCAACGTTTTCCCTACCAGGAACTGCGTGATGAGAACCGCAAGCGCAGCCGCCAAGACAACGAATACGAACTGGTTGATACAGGGATCTTTGCGGACAACCGCTTTTTCGATCTCCACGTTGAGTATGCGAAGGCATCTCCGGAAGATGTGCTGATCAGGCTCACCATCACCAACCGAGGCCTGGACGAAGCCGACCTTCATCTCCTGCCCAGCCTGTGGTTCCGGAACACCTGGAGCTGGGGGGATCCGGACCGCCACCGGCCCAGCCTTCGCTTGCAGGGCAATCGGCTCGTGAGTGATGCGATCGAAGGGCTGGTGTCCTACGACCTGAGCTGCAGTGAACAGGGCCAGTGGTTGTTCACGGAAAACGAAACCAACACCGAACGGCTCTACGGTCAATCCCTGCAGCAGCCCTACGTCAAAGATGCCTTTCACCGCTTTCTGATTGAAGGAGATCAGAAAGCGGTGAATCCGGCACAAACCGGAAGCAAAGCAGCGCTGCATCTTCAGCGCGCACTCCGTCCAGGAGAAATCTGGACCGTGAATCTGCGCCTGAAACGAAACAGCCAACAAGGCGAGAGGCCTCCCGAACAGGTGGAGGAATCCGCGTTCAACAGCTTGATGGATCGACGCCGGCAGGAGTGGCTTGACCATCTCCAATGGGTGGCACCAGATCTGAATGCGGAGGACCGTGCCATCCATGCCTCGGCCGCTGCCGGGTTGTTCTGGTGCCGCAAGTACTACGACTGGTATGTGGCCCGTTGGCTGCGCGGTGACAACAACGCTCCAAGGCCACCGGAAGAACGGTGGCACACCGAAAACGCCTACTGGAGAACCCTGCGGGCCCGGAACATCATCTCGATGCCCGACTGCTGGGAGTACCCCTACTTCTGCCAATGGGATCTGATGTTCCATGCAGTGGCCTTCGCTGAAATCGATCCAGGCGAGGCGAAGCGGCAGTGCCGCATGCTCCGCCAGGCCTCCTACACCGCCAACAACGGGCAATCTCCTGCCTATGAATGGGCCCTCTCCGACGCCAACCCACCAATCGGCGCCTGGGCAGCACTGCGGATCTTCCAAATTTCAAAGCGTCGTTACGGAGGGAAGGACTATCCCTTCCTTCGCGCCAGCCTGCGAGAACTGTTGCTGGAATACGGATGGTGGGCCAACCGCACGGACCGTAACGGCGACAGCCTGTTTGAGGGAGGCTTCCTTGGCCTGGACAACATCGCCATCTTTGATAGGCGTTACCCGCTGAAAGACGGCAGCCGTATCGAACAATCCGATGGCACCGCCTGGATGGGAATGCTCAGCCTCAACATGCTGGAGGCATGCGTTCTTCTGTCTGAAGACAGGCAGGAATACAAAAGCCTGTGCGATCGCTTTGTTCGCGATTTCAGTCGCCTGACCTACGCGCTGAACAGCTCCAGCGGAAGAGGATTCGTGAATTGGGACGAAGAGGATGGGTTCTACTACGACGTGCTCAAGCGGCCGGACGGAAGCACCGACTACCTCAGGACCCGTTCGCTGAGTGGCCTGATTCCGTTGCTTGCAATCGCGACGTTTGACACGGGGACAGTCGAATCCATTCCTTCTCTCGACGTGAGCACCTATCTGCGTGATTTGGGTCGCGATCGCGGAGAGGAGTTCGACTCAATCACTCATCTTGGATCCTGGCACCGTGGCCGAATCCTGTTTTCGATTGTTCCACCACAACGCTTACGTCGCATCCTCGAGAGGGTGTTCGATGAAGAGGAATTTCTCTCCCCTTACGGCATCCGAAGCCTGTCCAGGATCTACGAAAACAATCCTTACAGCTATCAGCAGGGAGACGACTACGCCACGATCAGCTACTGCCCTGCAGACAGTCCTGTGCCCATGTTTGGAGGAAATTCCAATTGGCGAGGACCGGTATGGATGCCGATCAACTACCTGCTGATCGAGGCCCTGCAGAAGTTTGCCCACTACTTCGGTGATGATTTCAAGATGGAATTTCCAACGGGCTCAGGTCGGGAATTGAATCTCTGGGACATTTCTCTGGAACTCGAGGAACGATTGGTTGGCATTTTCAGGCGAGATGGCAACGATCAGCGGCCATTCAACGGGAATGTCGAACTGTTCCAAACGGACCCGCAGTGGCGTGATCTTTTCCTCTTCAATGAGTATTTCCATGGCTGCAATGGTGCTGGCGTCGGCGCAAGCCACCAGACGGGTTGGACGGCAATCGTCACAAAAATGATCACCCAGCTCCAGCGATGGCGCTGACGCCATGAGGTGATCTCTCTAACGTTCGGGTCATTGTTTGGCATGTCGCTATGGATCACGCCACCCATGCCACACGTCGACACAATGCTGTCGAACCTCAGGCAGATCACTACAACGTCGTGATCATCGGGAGTGGCGCGGGGGGTGGTTCCCTGGCCCGTGCGTTAGCAGACGCAGGCCACTCAATTCTGATTCTGGAACGTGGAGGCTGGCTGCCAAGGGAGCCACAAAACTGGGATCCGGTCGAGGTGTTTCAGAACGATCGCTACGTCTCAACGGACCCGTGGCAGGACAAGCATGGCAACACATTTCAGCCGGGTAGTCATTACTTCGTCGGCGGTGCCTCCAAAATGTATGGGGCCGCTCACTTCCGATTGCGGGAGCGCGATTTCGAATCGGTGATGCATGTGGATGGCGAATCACCTGAATGGCCGCTGAAATACGACGTCTTCGAGCCGTATTACCGCAAAGCCGAGGAGTGGTATCACGTGCATGGTCTGCGGGGTGAGGACCCCACCGAACCACCAGCCTCCTCCGACTATCCCCATGCGCCCATCAGCCACGAGCCGCGCATGCAGAAGCTGGTGGATGACCTGCGCTCAGCAGGGCTGCATCCCTTTCATGCACCCACGGGAGTCGCCCTTGATGAGGCAAACCCTGCATTCAGCGCTTGCGTGCGCTGCAACCGCTGCGATGGATTTCCCTGCCTCGTGCATGCCAAAGGTGATGCGGAAGTGATGGGTGTCCGTCCTGCTCTTGATCACGACAACGTGTTCATGCTCACAGAAGCGGAGGTGCTTCGCCTGAACACCGATCTGAACGGTCGTCAGGTCACTGATGTTGTGGTGAGGCATCAGGGAGAAGAACGTCGTTTCAAAGGCGACATCGTGGTGGTTTCCGCTGGTGCCGCCAATTCGGCACGTCTGCTGCTGATGTCAGCCAACGATGCCCATCCCCGAGGCCTGGCCAACAGCTCCGATCAAGTTGGCAGAAATTACATGTATCACAACTGCAAAGCATTGGTGGCTCTCGCCCATGAGCCGAACACCACAGTCTTTCAAAAGACTGTTGCGCTCAATGACTGGTATTTCGGCGACAACGACTTCGACTTTCCTATGGGGAACGTGCAGATGACCGGCAAAACCAATGGGGCAATGATGAAAGGCTACAAGCCGCGACTCACCGCTTTAGCACCCACTTGGAGCATGGATAAGCTTGCTGAGCATTCGCTCGATTTCTGGCTTCAGACGGAAGATCTTCCACTGGCCAACAACCGGGTCACCATCAATTCAGAAGGTCAGATCAAGCTGAACTACACCCCAACCAACACACGGGCCTCCGAAGAACTGGTCAACAGACTGGAGAGATTACTCGACAAGCTGTACCTCAAAAATCATCTGGCCGAACGGCAGATCTATTTCGCCTCATCGATGAATCTCGCTGCCGTTGGCCATCAATCAGGCACATGTCGTTTCGGCACTGATCCCAGCACTTCAGTGTTGGACATCAACTGCCGCGCCCACGATCTGGACAATCTGTATGTGGTGGACACCAGCTTTTTCCCGAGCAGCTCAGCGGTGAATCCATCCCTGACAGCCATCGCCAATGCCATCCGAGTGGCAGACCATCTCAAGGAAAGGCTCGGCTGATCAGCCGAGCCAGGATTGAAGACGCGGCGCAATCAGCATCAAGTCAATGCTGATGGGCCCACCACCTGCAGTGATCAACACAAGGCACATCACCACATACATCGCAGCTTTCTCCCAACTTGGCGGTTCTCCCACTCCCATCGGTCCGGCGTAGTCCCCTTCTGGAATGAGATAAGGATCTGGCGCAATGAACGGAAAGCCACTCGTGATTTCCAGAACAACGGCGTAGACCATCGACACGGCAATGGCAACAGCCGCCAGAGGTGTGAGAAAGCCGAACATCAGGGCAATTCCACCGGCCCACATCGAAAAGGCCGAGAGGAAACAGAGCCAGGCCGGCGTCTGCATCGCCGTAGACCATGTTTTGAGGTTGACGAGTTTCGGCCAACCATGACGGATGAACACCAGGCCCGTGAACAGCCGCAACACCAGCAAACCGGCACCCGCAAGACCCTCAGGCGACGAGGGGGCAATCAGTGAGACAAGGTCCACCAGACACAAGCCTTTTTCCAAAACTACTGACGTTGAACGGAAACAATTGAATGATTCGCTTAAGAAGAAATCCAGAGGTGATGACCATCCGGATCACACAGCAACCGCCCGGATCCAGCCGCAGCAGCTTTGACCAGGATCTGCGCATACAAGGCATGCTGAGGCGGCAAAGCAGCCGATGTGGGTTGCAGAGGAGAAGGGCTGAGATATCTCAGAAATTCAACACCGAAAGGAGCACTACCGCTTAAGCCATGAATGGCCACCTTTGGGTTGATCACGCGATCCAAGCGCTCCTGTTCGGGCCCCTGATTGAGGCTGGCATATCGAAGTTGTAGGCCAAGATCCACGCCGTAAAACAACAAACTGCGGTCGCTATCACTGATCGCAATGGCCGTATGGTCCAGTCCCTGAAAGAGAGGACGGTCGTCCTGATGCCAGCGGGAATGCCCTTGATCGGGAGGAAACCAGAGCAGCTCCATGGCATGACCGGCAGCGTTGCGGAACTTCCATGCCGCCACGCCATTGGGTAACCACTGTGGTGCTTCGGAGATCGGAGCCACAAGAGGCATCAACTGCTCAGCAGCGCGTTGCATATCGCTGACCACAATGGCGACATGCTGAAACCAGAGGGTGTTGGAGGCGCCTGGATCGTGGGATTGAACCGTATCGACTCCCTCGAAGGAGACATAGTCGAGGCGTTCCTTGCCAAGTCGGTAATGATGAATAACCGCCTGCCCTTTGGTCAGAGCAAAACGTTGTTCAAGGGCCTCACCGTCCAGCAAGGATTGCCCCTGATCGACAGCCCCCAGAACCTCAAGCAGAGGATCAAGGCTTCCCGGCGCAGGCAAGGAAAAAGCAACGCCTTGAATCGATGCAGATGGACACTGAACATCTGCCATGCATGCGTCCTCCTTTCTGAGAATGTCTTAGCGCCATTTACGCACGAAGCGCTGACGGGATCTGCGAAACCAGCTATGGAGTGATTGCCCGATCATTCCTCTCATGCCCACACAGGTCCCAAAGGCGATGACCTCTCTGTGTCTGCGTGACAAGGTGATCGTTGTGACCGGAGGCAATTCGGGGATCGGCAAGGCCATTGTCGAAGCCGTTGGCGCTTTGGGCGCCAAGGTGGTCATTGACTACCGCTCGCATCCTGAGCGCACCGAAGCCTTGATCGATGAAATTGGTGAATTGGGTGGACAGGCCATTGGCATCCAAGCCGATGTGGCCAAACTTGAGGACATTCAACATCTCATCGACGTCGCGGTAACGACGTTCGGCAAGGTGGATGTGATGGTGAATAACGCCGGCATCGAGACCCGCACGTCGATTCTTGACACCACACCGGTGGATTTTGACAAGGTGATGAACGTCAACCTTCGCGGTGTGTTCTTCGCCACGCAATACAGCGCCAAACAGATGATTGCCCAAGGGAGCGGTGGGCGAATCATCAATATTTCCTCAGTCCATGAAGACTGGCCGATGCCAGACAACACTCCTTACTGCATTGCCAAAGGCGGCGTGCGCATGCTCACTCGCACAGCTGGTGTTGAACTGGCGAGCAAGGGGGTCTCCATCGTGAACGTCGGTCCTGGTGCTGTCGCCACACCAATCAACGACTCGACCATGAACAACCCTGAGCTGATGGCAAAGCTCAATGCGGCCATTCCCATGGGCCGCATGGCCCAACCGGAAGAAATCGCCTCGCTTGTGGCCTTCCTCGCCAGTGACGGAGCCAGTTACATGACAGCAACAAGCGTTTTCGCTGATGGTGGGATCATGATGAGCAGCCCAGGGCTCTGAACAGAGCAAGCCAACGTCGTCACGCAATCCACACCAGCGAGAAACACAGATCCAATACAGACACGGAAAAGAATTGCCCACTTATTCAATTAACAAACACAGACAACAGGCCAAGGAGCGACAAAACCCACCATGAGGAAACCACTGCTTATTGGATCCGCCTACATCGTTCTGGCCTTTCTAGCAAACACAACTCAGAGCGTATTTGGCAAATACGTCGAAAAAACTCTGCCAATCGAAGTGTTTTCGCTTGGAACATTCCTGGCCGCTTTCATACTTCTTATTCCAGTCATTATATCCCGAAATTTCAAAGATATTCCCACAAATAAAGGCCCCTTTCATCTACTCAGAGCCGTCACCGGCATGACAGGATTTCTGCTTTTCATCGCCGCTGCACAACTCACAACACTGGTCAACACCAATGTCTTGGTGAACACCACGCCGATCTTCATACCGATCTTGGCTTTGCTTGTCCTTCACCAACGAATTCCAGCTGCCGTATGGGTCGCAATCATAGCTGGATTCATTGGGGTGGTCATCATCGTGAGGCCTGATGCCAGTATTTTTGCCAACCCTGGCAATCTTGTTGCGCTGGCAGCGGGCTTGGTGACTGCCATTGAATTCCTGGTCGTCAATCATCTTGATGATACGGAGTCACCGCTCACACAACTCTTTTATTTCCTACTATTTGGCGTCTTCGCTCTCGGCTTGATTTCCATCAACAAGTTTCACTCAATACCCCAATCGGCATATTGGATCATCCTAGGCACAGGCCTATGCCTTCTGGCCTTTCAATTCCTCCTGATCAAGGCCTATCAGTTTGCCAAGCCACACGAAATCGGGGCATTTCAATATGTTTCTGTCATTTTTGCCGCAATCTACGGAATTATCTTTTTCAACGAGAGCATTCAGCTGGAAACCATCATCGGCGCAGCATTTGTCTGCAGTGGTGGAATCATCAGCATCACCGGATCCGGCACCGGGCAGAAAACTCACAGAGGGAGCGATCTGACCATAAACGGCTGAAAGACAACCCAAACAATGAGAGCCGAAGTTAACCATCTCGAGCAGGGCCGCTATTCAACCTTTCACGACCAGTACCGCAATTAACCTACGAGCGAAGAGCAAAAATGTAAACGCGATATCCAAGGATTATCCGAGAAGGTAACGCAACGAATTCCCTCTCCAATGTTGTTCATTGAGAGGAATCCAGCTGATGCCTCTGAACATGGCACTCGGAATCCCAACGTCATTGGCCCTGGGCTCATCGCGGACTCGACAAAGGCTGTTCCAACACTGATGTGAGCGATCCAGTCACACAGGGAACACCAGGGGCAAATGACAAAGTTCGGCCAACCCATCGGCGTCAGGTCAGCCGAGTTCAGTAACGACTCGTGGGACCCAGCTGAACAGACATGACAGCGGCCAAGACCAATACGGTCGAAGAAACTAGGATCCCGTAGGGAAGGGGGCATGGCGGAATCGGTAGACGCACGCGACTTAAAATCGCTTGGGCCGAAAGGCCTGTGGGGGTTCAAGTCCCCCTGCCCCCACCACCAACCTTCAGGACGGCAACAACGCAGCAAGTTTGGTTCGGAAGTCTCCCTTGGGCATGCCGCCCTTCAGTTCCCCTTCAATTGAGAAATCACCGTCAGGATTGCTCACAAGCAGATACGTCGGCCAGCCCATACCCTCCTTGCTGGGGTACTGCTTGAGCAGGATTTTCCGGTATTTCCGATACATCTCCGTGTCCTGAAGCATCACGGAAATGAAGCTGCAGCCAAGGTCCTCAGCCACCTTGCTGTCGTAATGACTCATGCGGTGACAGGTTCCACAATCTTCAGAGCTGAACTTGATCAGATGCATCGGCGACGGCCCATGACAGGATCTCTCCAGCATGGAAAGGAACCAGTCCGTTCACAAGTTCCGGCACAAGATGATCACGCCGTTCCAAAATGACTCGGCCACTGTTGACTGGAAGGTTGTAGAACTCCGGCCCATTCAGGCTGGTGAAGGCTTCCAGATGGGCCAGGGCACCCTCCTCATCAAACACCTGGGCGTAACTCTCGAGAGCGAAGGGCGCATTGAAAATTCCGGCACAACCACAGGAGGACTCTTTCGAGGCCCGCTCGTGCGGTGCTGTATCGGTTCCCAAAAAGAAGCGGGGGTCTGCACTTGTAGCCGCACGGCGCAGGGCCTGACGGTGACATTCCCGCTTGGCCACAGGGAGGCAGTAAAAATCGCTTCTTAGCCCTCCAGCAAACATCGCGTTGCGGTTGATGTGGAGATGGTGGGGGGTGATGGTGGCGGCGAGGTGGCGGTCCACTGAGCTGACGTATTGCACCGCCTGCTCGGTGGTGATGTGCTCGAACACAACCTTCAGCTCTGGGTGGCGCTCCCGCAGCGGGGCCAAATGGCGTTCGATGAACACCGCCTCGCGGTCGAAGATATCGATTTCGGCGTCCGTGACTTCGCCATGGATCAACAACGGCATGCCGATCCGGGCCATCGTCTCCAGCACGGGATCAATCTGCAGCAGATCCGTCACCCCTGCTGCTGAATTGGTGGTGGCATTGGCTGGATACAGCTTTGCCGCGGCAAAGACGCCCTCTCGAAATCCTCTCTCCAGCTCAGAGGGATCGATCGTGTCTGTGAGGTACGCCGTCATCAAAGGCGTGAACTCCAGATCGGCGGGGCATGCGAGCCGAATGCGCTCGCGATAGGCCTGGGCTGCAGCCACAGAGGTGACCGGGGGGCGCAGGTTAGGCATCACGATCGCCCGCTGAAAACGATGGGCTGTATGGGGCACAACCTGGGTCAGCATCTCGCCGTCCCGGAGATGCACATGCCAATCATCCGGAGCGATGATCGAGATCCGGTCAGTCATTCAGCGGCAAACCGTTCACGGCAAGGCGCAAGGCATCGAGGCGATCAGCACTGATGTGGCTTTGGGGAACCCGTTCTAACAACTTCAGCTTCTGAAGACGCTTCTCTGTGCTGCCCGTCGCACCGACCAAAAACACCTTGCGTCCCTCTTCAATCGCTTCCTTGACGGCATTCTCCAGGGCGATCGCAGCGGTGACTCCCAGGTGGGAGACCTCGGAGAGATCGAAGACCACCGCCTGACAATTGCCAATGGCGTTGTGCTCACGCGAGATGGCCTTGGCCACGCCAAAGATCATCGGCCCGGCGAGCTGAAACAAGAGAACCTTGCCAGAAGCCTGATCCAGCAGCACCTGCTCTTCATTGGTCAGCTCCACATCATCATCGGCGGTGCTGATCGTTTTCACTTTTCTGGACTGCAGGGCGCTCATCCGATCAATGGTGAGCACGTTGGCCACGAAAACTCCGATGCCCACTGCCGTGATGAGATCCACCAGCACCGTGAGCGCAATCACGCCGTAGGTGATCACCGCAGCTTTCACTGAGAGATGGTGGGCCCGTTGAAGAAAATCCCAGTCGATGATGTCGATGCCCACTTTCAGGGCAATCCCCGCAAGCACGGCGAGGGGAATCGTGGAGGCGAGGGGGGCGGCGGCCAGAACGACCACCATCAGAATCAACGCCCGGACAATTCCAGACAGGGCTGAACGCCCACCGGCCTGGATGTTGACCACGGTGCCCATGGTGGCTCCTGCTCCAGGCAGGCCTCCGAAGACACCAGAAGCAATGTTGGCCAAACCCTGACCCACAAGTTCCTTGTTGGAGTTGTGCTCGGTGCGGGTGAGGCTGTCAGCGACGACAGAGGTCAACAGTGCATCAATACAACCCAGCATGCCGAGCACAGCAGCATCCACAAACATCAGGCGCAGCTGGCCACCTGAAAATGTGGGGGCGTGCAGGCTGGGGAGCTCGGCCGTGAACGGAGGAATGGTTTTAAGGCCAGCGTCGTGGAACAACGTCATCGAAAGAACCGTCCCCAACACCAGAGCCAGAAGCTGAGGCGGGCAGAAACGCTTGACGCTGGCAGGGGTGAACCAGAGGATCGCGACGGTGATCACAGCCAGCGCCAGCTCCATCGGCTGAACGCCTGAGATCAAACCCGGCAAATTGGACAGGGTTCCCATAACCCCACCCGATGCGGTCTGACCAAGGAAGGCCGGCAACTGGAGGATCACAAGGATGGCTCCGATCCCCGACATGAAGCCGGAGATCACCGTGTAAGGCATCTGGGTCACATAACGGCCCAGACGGAAGACGCCGAAGAGGATTTGGAACAGACCCGCCAGGATGACCACGGTGAACGCCATGGCCATCGCCGTCTCCTTGTCGGGAGCCGTGGCGGTGAAGCTCAGGATCACAGAGGTGAACACCACGGTCATTGGACCGGTGGGTTCAGAAATCAAGGTGGGTGTGCCACCGAAGACGGCGGCGACCAAGCCGATGATCACGGCGCCCCAAAGCCCTGGGGCTGGATCACCGGTTGCGGCAACCCCGAAGGCCAGGGCCATCGGAAGGGCAATCACGGCAGCTGTCACGCCACCAAAGGCGTCGCCGCGCAGATTGCTCGTGGAAATCCGATTCAACAAGAGTCCTGGCACTGAACCGCAGCGTCTGACATTAGGTGGAGTCGCGGCAAAGCAGAATCCCCACACACTCGATCTCTTCCCATGCCTGAATTTGTCCAGGCCGCGATCCAAGTGCTGCTGGGCATCGGTCTGCTGTTCGGCGGAGGTGAGCTGTTTGTGCAGGGGGCCGTCGCCATGGCGGTGATCTCCGGCATCCCCCAGCTCGTGATCGGGCTCACGGTGGTTTCACTCGGCACCAGCGCCCCTGAACTGTTCGTGAGCCTGAGTTCGGTGCTGCAAGGGGCTGATGCCCTTGCCGTGAGCAATGTGGTGGGAAGCAATATCTTCAACGTGATGGTGGTGCTGGGCAGCAGCGCCCTCGTGCTGCCGCTGCGCGTGGAGAGCCGTCTGGTGCGGCGCGATGTGCCCCTGATGATTGCGATATCAGCGGCGGTCTGGGGAATGGCCTCCGCTGGACGGGTCACATGGCAGGCCGGTGTCGCCCTGCTGCTGGGGCTGGTGATCAACACCATCTGGGAGATCCGAACAGCCCGCGAGCAACCGGATGACAGTGAAGGGGCCGAACCGGAGATCGAAGCCGATGCGGCCAGCGGTGGTTGGCGCATCGCCGTGCTCCGCCTGCTCGCTGGAATCCTCATCCTCACGATTGGATCAAGGGTGCTTGTGAGCGGCGCCACATCAGCAGCAACGCTTTTAGGCGTCAGTGAAACGGTGATTGGCCTCACCATCGTGTCGGCAGGAACCTCCATGCCGGAACTGATCACCTCACTGGTGGCAGCCTTGCGAGGGCGTACCGATCTGGCCATCGGCAACGTGGTGGGGAGTTGCCTGCTGAATCTGCTTCTGGTGCTGGGTGGAGGCGCCCTGGCCGCAGCAGGACGCGGCCTCGAAGTCAGCCCGGAACTGATCCAGGAGGATCTGCCTGTGATGCTGCTCACCAGCCTGGCCTGCATGCCGATCTTCTGGACCAAAGGTCGTATCAGTCGTTTGGAAGGAGGGCTGCTTCTTGGTTTCTATCTGCTGTACATCGTCGACAACGTGCTTCCGCGCACGATGCTCTCCAGCTGGTCGGATGAATTCCGCTTGGTGATGCTTTGCCTGGTGATCCCTGTGGCAATGGTGGTGATCATCACGCAAGCCGTGAGGTACTGGAGAACAAGGCACTAAGCCGGACCAGGGCGGGACGGGACAGGTTGTATTTCCTCATCAAAGGATGACCGACTGATCCAACGTGTTCATCCTTGAGGCAAGTAATGCTCGGCTTGCCGATGCTTGAGCTGCTGCCCCCGCTCAACGACAAAAATCTTCCCTGGATCGATGTCATCCACCCCATCGTTGTTCACTTCGTGATCGCGATGGCTCTGATCACAGTCGTATTCGATGTCATCGGTGTCATCAGCAGCAAGAAGAACCTGTTTGAGGTGAGCTTCTGGAACCTGATCGTGGCCACCATGGCGATCTTCGTGGCCATTATCTTCGGCCAGGTCGAAGCCGGTCTCGCCAATCCCTACGGCGCCTCACGGGACATCCTCAATGTCCACAGCACCATTGGCTGGTGCTTGGCGGGTGTGCTGGCCCTGCTGACGGGCTGGCGTTATGTCGCACGGCAGAAGGATCCGACGATCCTGCCCAGGGGCTTTCTCGTTCTCGACGTCATGCTGACAGGTCTTGTGATCACGCAGGTCTATCTCGGCGACAAGCTGGTGTGGGTTTACGGACTCCACACGGTCCCGGTTGTTGAAGCCATCCGTCAGGGAGTGGTGTCGTGATTGCCTTTGCCGCGTTCGCATCGCCGATCAACGACATCGCCGACTCCCTCGGCTCCAACACCCTTCCCTACGCGATCCCTCTGCACCCCAACCTGGTGCACCTGAGCATCGGCCTGTTTGCAATCGCCATCGCCTTTGACGTCGCCGGTGCGTTCTATCCGTTGGAGAAAAGGGTGTTCCGCTTTCTGGCTTTGCCGGTGACCCGCAGTGGCTTCCACGACGTGGGCTGGTACAACCTCGTGGCCTGCAGCGGCATCAGCTTCTTCACCGTGGCTGCGGGGTTCTACGAAATGCTGCTGGCGGTTCCGTTGCCGGGCGTTCGCAGCCTGCTGGGCCAAACCGCCATCGACACGATGCTCTGGCATGCCATCGGGGGCGTGGCGATTCTGCTGGTGATGGTGGCCATGACGATCTGGCGTGGTTACCAACGGTTTGTCTGGCGCAAGGACATGGGCCGTCAGGTCACCTGGCTGTATCTGCTCTGTGGCGCCGCCATGCTGCTGGTGATGGGACTCCACGGCAGCCTCGGCGCCTGGCTGGCCAGTGACTTCGGGGTGCACGTCACCGCAGACCAGTTGCTGGCAGCCGGCGCCGATCTGCAGGAAGCCTTGCCA
The DNA here is from genome assembly GCF_000737595.1 of Synechococcus sp. KORDI-52. Lineage (NCBI taxonomy): Bacteria > Bacillati > Cyanobacteriota > Cyanophyceae > Synechococcales > Synechococcaceae > Synechococcus > Synechococcus sp. KORDI-52. The sequence continues at coordinate 2,155,845 of NZ_CP006271.1, forward strand.
TGACCACATCCGCTCCCAAGAACGGCCCGAACGTCGGCGCCATCGTGATCATCAGCATCGCGGTAGCGATCAATCTGGTGATCGCCAAACTGATGGCCACGTGGTCCTACAGCTGGTTCCCACCCCAGGCCTCCAGCGCAGCCTCTTACGTCGACGATCTGTTCGCCCTGGAGACCGGCATCGGCTCCTTCATCTTCTTCGGCTGCACCGGCGTGATGGGCTGGGTCCTGTTGTTCAACAGAGCCGGCAAATACGACGAGAGCGACGGGGCACCCATCGAGGGAAACACCAAGCTGGAGATCATCTGGACGATCATCCCTCTGGTGACGGTCTTCGCGATCGCCGCCTACACGATGAACGTGAACATGAAGCTTCAGACCCTCGGTCCGAAGCACAAGTACGCCATCGGCAGCGATCCCACCACGCTGGTGAGCTTCGACCCCACGGCCGAAATCGGACCGATTGATGTGATTGCCCGCCAGTGGAGCTGGGAGTTCGTCTACCCCAGCGGCGTGCGCAGTTCTGAACTGCACCTGCCTGTTGATCAACGGGTGAATCTCCGGTTGATCTCGCAAGACGTGCTGCACAGCTTCTATGTGCCGGCCTTCCGGCTGAAGCAGGACATCATTCCCGGCAGCATCATTTCCTACAGCCTCACCCCCACCAAAGAGGGCAGGTTCCGGTTACGGGACGCCATGTTCAGCGGCGCTTACTTCTCCCAGAACCAGACCGACGTCATCGTCGAATCCGAGCAGACCTACGACGGCTGGCTGAAGGCAACAGCCAAACAACCCTTGCAGCCCGGCCTCGATCCAGGACGGCCGCTGTACGACCGACGCCTCAGTCGGGGAGACAAGGGCTGGGCCACGGTGCCGCCAGCTCCTGCCCCGATGGTGAACGACCCCGGCGATCCCTCCCTCCCCCACGACGCCTGAGACGCGCCATGACCTCCACGAACTACGACCCGCGCATCCTCAAGGCCCCCCACCCGGTCCCCGGTGCCCCGGACAACTGGAAGCGCTTCTTCAGTTTCAACACCGATGCCAAGGTGATCGGCATCCAATACATCGCCACGTCACTCTTTTTCCTTCTGGTGGGAGGACTGCTGGCCATGATCGTGCGCGGTGAGCTGATCACACCACCGGCAGATCTGGTGGATCCCACCGTCTACAACGGCCTGTACACCATGCACGGAACAGTGATGCTGTTCCTGTTCCTCTTCCCGATCCTCAACGGCTTCAACAACCTGTTGATCCCCACAATGATCGGCGCGCCAGACATGGCGTTTCCGAAGCTGAACGCGGCAGCTTTCTGGCTGGTGCCGGTGTTCGCCACGGTGCTGATGGGGAGCTTCTTCGCCCCCGGTGGACCGGCATCTTCGGGCTGGTGGTCCTACCCACCGATGAGTCTTCAGAACCCGCTTGGACACTTCATCAATGGTGAATTCCTCTGGATCCTGGCGGTGGCTCTGTCGGGCATCTCTTCGATCATGGGTGCCATCAATTTCGTGACGACGATCATCCGTATGCGGGCCCCGGGCATGGGATTTTTCAAAATGCCGGTGTATGTCTGGACCGCCTGGGCTGCCCAGACCATCCAACTGGTGGGACTGCCTGCCCTCACCGGTGGTGCGGTGATGCTGCTGTTCGACCTCAGCTTTGGCACGAGCTTTTTCCGGCCTGAAGGTGGGGGAGATCCGGTGCTGTTCCAGCACTTCTTCTGGTTCTATTCCCACCCCGCCGTGTACGTGCTGGTGCTTCCGGTGTTCGGCATCTTCTCCGAACTGTTCCCGGTGTACGCCCGAAAGCCTTTGTTCGGCTACCGCTTCGTGGCGCTCGCCTCCTTCGGCATCACCTTCCTCAGTCTGATCGTGTGGGCCCACCACATGTTCTACACCGGCACGCCGAACTGGATGCGCCATGTCTTCATGTTCACCACAATGCTGATCGCCGTTCCCACCGGGGTGAAGGTGTTCGCCTGGCTGGGAACGCTCTGGCGAGGCAATCTTCGCCTCAACACGCCGATGCTGTTCTGTCTCGGTGGCCTGTTCAACTTCATCTTCGCGGGGATCACGGGGGTGATGCTGGCCACCGTGCCGATCGACATTCATGTGGGCAACACCTACTTCGTGGTGGCCCACTTCCACTATGTGATCTTCAACACGATCGCCTTTGGTGTGTTCGCCGGCATCTATCACTGGTTCCCCAAATTCACAGGCCGGATGTACTACGAAGGCTTGGGCAAAGTGCACTTTGGGCTCACCTTCATCGGGGCCACCCTCAATTGGCTCCCTTTGCACTGGGCTGGGCTGCTGGGAATGCCGCGTCGTGTGGCCTCCTATGACCCGGAATTCGCCATCTGGAACGTGATCGCCAGCATCGGGGCATTCATGCTCGGTGTCGCTTCGATCCCCTTCATTCTCAACATGGTGAGTTCCTGGGCCCGGGGGCCGCAGGCACCCCCCAACCCCTGGCGAGCCATCGGACTGGAATGGCTGCTGCCCTCGCCGCCACCTGCCGAAAACTTCGAGGACGACATCCCCACAGTGATCAGTGAGCCCTACGGCTACGGGCTGGGTCACCCCCTCGTTGAGGACGAGGAGTTCTACGTGCGCCGTTCCCAGGAGGCCTGACCGATGACCAGTGTCAATCCCGATCTCAAGCTCAATCACACGCCGGGGCATGTGAAGCACGACGGCCACAACATGACCGGGTTCGTGATTTTCCTTTGCTCCGAAAGTGTCATTTTCCTTGCCTTCTTCGCCGGCTATGCAGTGCTGAAGCTGACAGCTCCTCAATGGCTGCCTGACGGAGTGGAAGGGCTGGAGGTGCGCATGCCTCTGATCAACAGCGTGGTGTTGGTGAGCTCCAGTTTCGTGGCCTATTTCGCCGAGCGTTATCTGCACAAGGGCAACCTCTGGGGCTTCCGTGCGGTATGGCTTCTCACCATGGCCATGGGCTCCTACTTCGTTTTTGGCCAATACCTCGAGTGGTCAGAACTCAGCTTCAGCCTCAGCAGCGGCGTGTTCGGGGGACTGTTCTATCTGCTCACAGGCTTTCACGGCCTGCATGTGATCACCGGAATTGGGTTGATGGGCCTGATGTTGGCGCGATCTTTTGTCCCAGGGAACTACGACAAAGGCGAGATGGGCGTCGCTGCAGTGAGCCTGTTCTGGCACTTCGTCGACGTGATCTGGATTCTTCTCTTCCTTCTGATCTACGTGTGGCAGTAACATCGTAATGAGAACAACAGACGAGCTCATCTACATCACCAAACCGATCCAAATGGGCCATTCGTTGAGATACGCACAAAGAAAAGAGTTCTTTTAAAGCGGCAATCGCCACCCACCACTTCACGATTGCAGCTCTTGAATACCCTCAAGCCAATAGAAATCAGAATCCCCGAACAAAGCCCACAAGATCATTACATCGCTCTTTTCCATTCATTCCCAATTACTGAACACAAATCAACCCGTATTCAATCAATACAGTCACAACTCCCGCGAAGAAATGAATGAAGCACCGGATACTACACTAGCAATCATTATATTGAAGAATCTCAATCAATCTGCGTGATGCACAGAAAAAATACACAGTCAGCCTTTCAGCGAAACGTTCTTAATTGTTTGATTTGAGTGCAATGAGGGCTTGTCAACCTTTCCAGCATTGACTGTTGCGTGCTGCCAGAACGAACCAGCAGCTTCCTTACAGAACTCGTGGCATTTGTTGAGCCATGGCGAGCCATCGGCATGGTCCGCCCTCTGTCGAGAAAAACCTTCGGACGCAAATCCTTACCAACTTGCCCCGATGGAACCGCCATTCAAGTGATCGTCGCAATCGATGTTGACGCACTTCGTCTGGCAGCGACCGGCTCCCATAGCGGAATCGAGGCCTGACAAACCCTCCCCCAAAGCTGACAACCGAATCATTTGCATCTGTCATCGGAGTTCTATGGCTCAGTCTTTATTTGTTGTTTTCAGCACGCCAACAGCGATCTGGTTGAGAACGACAAGACACGCAGCGGCGGCCAAGACAGCAAGAAAGGGTGCTAATCCAGCTGCCATCAACGCCGTACTTCCAGCAAAGCCCAAGAACACCCACGCAAAAACAGCCTCTCTTCTCTCTGCCTTATTCATCAGAAGGATTCAAGTTGGAATCAGCATGCCTGTAGCAACGCGATCCCTCATCCCCCAACTGAGGGAGGAATGAAGGCAAACCATCAGCCTGTGCTGCTGTTCCACAGCCAGAACAGTCCACCACTGGTTCACCCCGGTCTCGAAGACACCATCACGAGATACGGTCGCATGGAAGAGCTGGCCGATGAACTGAACACAACGGGGCCGACATCCGTGGAGCACACCCAAGACAACGTCCCAACGTTCGATGTCGCGGCGTGCGTATCAAGTGATGCACCATGCACCTCGCCGCCATGGCTACGAAGAAAGTGCTCCAGGGACGGCCCGAACCACACTGGGGCGGCGGAACCATCCACTTCGAGGTCTTTTGGCCGGTGGTTTCGCTTGTCCTTCCAGCTCAGCCCGCATCAGGCGAACAACCCATCTTCTCTGCCGAGTCGGCGCCTCAATTCTGCACTGGTTCACCAATGCGACCCTCCCAAAGCTGCTATCAACAAGGAATGCTGCGTTCTGATCCGATGCGCATTGCTGCGCTGCTACCGCTCCTGCTGGTGATCCCAACACTTGTGTTGGCACAGGAATCGAAGGTCACGGCCGAAGGCATGTCGGAAGAATTTGCGATTGCCGAAGCCTTGCGCGAAGTTCCCAAAGGTGCGTCTGTGATTGATACCTCTTGCAGGACCCAAGACGTTGGAGGGTCGACCCGGTACTGGTGCACGCTCACGTTCACCGATTAGCTGATCGACGCCACAGATGAAGTGCTGGCAGGTCATCAGCACGAGTCGTGATCAGGCGCTAAGGGCCACTGTTCTTGAACCCATCTGGCAGGGAACACAGCCTGGGTCACACACCAGCTTCAGGCTGGTATCGGCGGAAAGAATGTTCAGCCCCTGGAGTTGGTAATTGGTTGCACCAGGGATTTGTCTTGCCTCGGTCAAGGGGAGGTGCGGAACCCGCCTTCTCTTTGAACACTGCTCAGCAATCAGCTCTTGGGCCTTCCAGCATCCACCCACGTCGCGACAAGCGAGTTCAGATTTTTTTTCGATTCTGAGAATCTTAAAAATCAAGAATGTTGCGATACCAGCTGCGATGGCTGCAGGCAGAAGCGTGACGAACGGTGCCACAAGAAAGCATGCAAGCACGCCCACCATGAAAATTCCACGTTGCGAATTCGCAGGGATGGCATAGCCGCATAGCCCATGCTTGCTGCCCATTCACATGCCGCTTTTTCCTCTTTGCTCAAACCAGAGAATGCAGGTTTTTTCTGGGTTTCCCTCATTCTGACCTTGCCTCTAGCTTCAATCTAAGCGTGTGCGAAGAAGTGCAGCGATGCCATCCAGAGCGGGGATGCAGCTCACCTGAGCCCGAAGCCTGCATTGACGCCGTTGACATCATGAACCATCTCGACATCCCACCCCTTAAGAGCTTGTGACGGGATCTTCATCCATCCAGAGACACGTTGACCCTGAGTACACCTGAATGTTGACCAAAGACCTTCTCCAAACATGAAGTCGCGAATACGCTGGATCGACGAACCCCTATCAAGCAAGTGAACCATTTTCTGCTGATCTGCCTTGCGGTTTTGCTTTCACCATCAGCCCATGCGTTTGAGGCCAACAAAAACTCAGAGGCGGCCTTGGCAGGTTATCAACAATGCCTGTCTGACAAAAGACAAGCACACGCAAAACGGGAGCTTGAATACACTCTATGCATGAGCAAAACATACGTCACTGACTTCACCTATTGCCAGCCCCCCGGACCATTCTTTGACGGTGCAGAGTCTGAAACATGCAAATCAGAATTCGGAATCAACAGTGACTAAACAATCATTCAAGACGACACTCACCTCACTTATTTTTCAAAATAGGCGGCTCCGTAGATCCTCTCTCCCTCGGCCCATAGCGGGTGTTAAAACAAAGATTTCTGTTGTTGCTAGAGATACAGAATTTTCATTGTGCTCTTGATGCAGCGTCGATACTTTCTTGCATTCGCCGCCTTCTCAGGGCTTGGCAAACTGTCATTCGGCTTGCCTCGACGCTCGAGAGCAGCTCGTGTTGTGCCGTTGCCCCCAACGCTGGATGATCAGACGTCACGATTGGCCAAAGAACTGCTGCACCATCTCCAGCAACGGGGTTACGAGCTGACGGCCCCTCTTCCTCTAGTGACAGAACATTCCTTTAATGGTGGCCTGCAATTTGATGATGAAATCAAGGGGAGCTCTTCTGGGCATATTGTGATTCAGCCAGCGGCCCGAGTCGACGACATCAAGCAGAAAGACAGGATCGGTGTTCTGCCACTGTTTCACATCATCAATTTTGATCAGAGCAAAGGCAGCACGGGCTTTCTTCCTCTGGATCAGACCTTCAATTTCTTGATTCGTCACCTTGGCTTAGAGCCCAGTCGGCTGAGATTCACAGGGACTGACAGAGCCCTTTTCCTCTTTCCTTTTCTTGCTGAGCATGGAATTGTCGAATCGCAGGTGCGACTGGTGGACTGGGACAAAGCCCGGGCTCTAGGCACTGGATCCGGATACTTCGAACCCAAAGGTGATCCCCGCTCCCCCTCCTTCAACACGCTTTCGATTGAATATCTCCTTGATGACGGCAGCGAACTTGAAATTGGCGAAATCACTCTGACGGATGACCGTCCCGCTGCTGTACGGAGTGCTGGATTTGGTTTGGAGCGACTCAGCTTCGCCCGTGGTGATCGTTTAACCAAGTGGCATGAAACATTGCCTGCTTTCCGCCGTGCGGTTGAACGTGACGCCCGCCGACAGAGTCTGCCTCTACCAGCGGGCTACTTCGAGATTCTGGGTCGTTCAACGTCAGGCTGAATTCTGACTGGTGTTGGCCATACCTCCGGCGCGCCACTCCTACTCAGGTGGTGTTCATGCTGATTGTCAGCTGACTGTCGAGCACCTCACACTGAGCACGCGTCCAGTAGCCGAGGTTCTGCCGGTCGTGCCACTTTGTCGTCCAGAGAAGCTGACGAGCTCGCGGTCATCGACAAAAGGCCAATTCCCCACTGTCCTTGATGCAGTGCACGTACCAGACAAGATCGACGGTGGACCTGATGGCCTGTTGCGAGGGAGGCGTTCAAATCCAGAAGATCTACCTACCTTTTGAGAAGACGACCTGCGTCGGATCGGTGCGTGACACTGACGTGACACAACCCAAAAACAGCCCCTTCAATCATCGTTTGCTGCAGCAGGCGCTCTCTCCTGATTTACGTCTGGCAGTCAACCCATGATCATCGACGACAACCATTACGACGTCATCGTTATCGGCAGTGGTGCAGGAGGGGGAACGCTGGCGGGAGCCCTGAGCTGTCAAGGCAAGAGCGTGCTGGTGCTGGAGCGGGGCGGAGCGATGGCCCTCGAAGACCAAAACGTCGCCGACGTGGATCTGTTCCGCAAAGATCGCTATCACCCCAAAAGTGAGCGCTGGTTCGGCCCCGACGGCGATCCCTTTGCTCCGCAAACCACCTACGCGCGCGGTGGCAACACCAAGATCTGGGGCGCAGTTCTGGAACGGATGCGTGAACAGGATTTCAGCGAAATTGCTCTTCAGGACGGCATCTCACCGGCATGGCCCCTGGAGTACGACGCGCTGGCGCCCTACTACCAACAAGCCGAACAGCTGTATCGGGTTCACGGCAAGGCAGGCGTGGATCCCACCGAACCCAGCCGCAAGGGAGATTTCCTGGCACCGCCCAAGCCGATCGAACCCTTTCTCGAACCCCTGCGAAGCGCCCTACAGCGGCAGGGCTGTCAGCCTTATGACATCCCGATCAGCTGGTCGGACGATGCGGACGATCCCAGCGGTGATTCCCAGCTGTTTGGACTGCAGGTGGCTGACCCAAAACGGCTCACTGTGCGGGACAACGCTCGGGTGTTGCGCTTGCACGTGAATCCCAGTGGCCGAGCCATTCGGGGCGTGGAAGCGGAGGTGAACGGCGATGCCTGGTTGTTCAGCGGAGACGTGGTGGTGCTCGCCGCAGGGGCGATCAACACCCCTGCCATCTTGATGCGCTCAGAAAATGCCCACCATCCCAAAGGCATCAGCAACGGATCCGATCAGGTGGGCCGGAATCTGATGAATCTGCAGCTCACCTCAATCCTGCAGCTGGCCACGGAACGCAACAGCGGCCGCTACGGGCGTTCTCTGGGTATCAACGACTACTACTGGGGAGACAAGAACGTCAGGTTCCCCCTGGGGCACATTCAGGCCGCCGGTGGCGTGCTGCAGGACGCGCTCTTCGCCGAGTCACCACCGGTTCTCTCACTGGTCACCAAGCTGATCCCCGATTTCGGATTGGAGCGCCTGGCCTCCCGCTCGGTGGCCTGGTGGGCCATGACCGAAGTGCGCCCGGATCCCCACAACAAGGTGTGGCTCAACAATGAGCAGATCCGGATCAACTACATCCCCAACAACCGCGAAGCCCACGACCGGCTGGTGTATCGCTGGATCGACACCCTCAAGGAGGTGGAAAACGACCCGATGACGCAAGTGGTGATGAAAGCGCCCACCCATGCCCGTGGTGAGGCCCCTCTCAGTGTTGTTGGCTTTGGCTGCGGCACCTGCCGCATGGGTGAAGACGCCGCCAGTTCTGTGGTGGACCCTCAGGGCAAATGCCATGAACTCGAGAACCTCTACATCGCCGACAGCAGCGTTTTTCCCAGTTGCCCAAGCGTTGGCCCTGGCCTCACCGTGATCGCCCTGGCGCTGCGGCTTGCCGATCACCTGTCCTGACCGTGGACCAGGGCAAGCTGGGATTACATCGTCACAAACTCTTCGGACACGGAGGGATGCAGGGCCATGGTGCGATCAAAATCCGCTTTGGTGGCGCCCATCCCAACCGCAATCGCCGCCATCTGAATGATTTCAGCCGCATGCTCTCCCACCATGTGGCAGCCCAGCACCTGATCGGTTTGCTTCGCCACCACGAGCTTGAGCAGACAGCGAGGACCTGAGCCTGGCAGCGCCCGTGCCATCGAACGGAAGCGGGCACGATGAACAACAACGCCGTCCTCACCATGCTGATCGATGGCCTGCTCTTCAGATAGGCCAACGGTCGCCAGCTCTGGATCGCTGAACACGGCACTGGCCACCAGATCGTGGTTCACCTGGCGCTGACGCGAACCGTAGACGCTGTCGGCGAAAGCACGACCTTCATCAATGGCCACAGGGGTGAGGTTGACCCGATCGGTGACATCACCGACGGCATGAATATGGGGAACCGAGGTGCAGGAGTTGGCATCGACCTTGATCCGCCCGTTATCGACCGCAACACCAGCAGCCTCCAGACCCAGATCCGCAAGCCAGGGGCGACGGCCAGTGGCCATCAACACCCCCCCGCAATCAAGGGACTGACCATCCCCCAGCCGCGCCGTTAGCGCCCCGGGATTCCCCTCCACAGCCGCCACCGTCTGCTCCAACAGCACCTCAATGCCCTGATCACGCATGCCATCCAGCACGGCATCCGCCAACTCGGCATCAAAGCCGCGCAGCAGCCGAGGCCCCCGCACCACCTGGGTGACCGCAACACCAAGGCCCCGCAGGATGCAGGCAAATTCACAGGCAATGAAGCCTGCGCCCACCACCACCACCGCGGCAGGAACATCTTCGAGCAGGAACATGTCGTCACTGACCCAGGTGTGTTCAAGGCCTGGGATCTCCGGCCGGGCCGGACGGCCACCCACCGCCACCAGGAACCGCGGGGCTGCAAGCTCCTGTTGAACAGGCCCGCCACGTCGGTCGGAAAGGCCGATGCGGTCGGCTGCCGTGAAGCGCCCCCAGCCGGAGATCAACTGCACGCCGGCCTTGTCCAGAAATCCCAGGTGGAGTGCATTGAGCCGATCCACCTCGGCGCGCACCCGACGCAAGAGATCAGGCACATCGGAACGCGCAGATTGAATCTGCAGTCCGTAGGCCGAAGCATCCTCCAGTTGATGGCGGGCCTGGGCGCCGTACACCAAAAGCTTCTTGGGAACACAGCCCCGGATCACGCAGGTGCCTCCGACGCGATCTCCCTCCACGATCGCGACACGAGCCCCATGGCTGGCAGCGCGTTTTGCAGCGGCAAGTCCACCGGACCCTGCCCCGAGAACAATCAGATCCAGATCAGCACCCATGGCACCCGTTGGCTTCCATCAACGTCTTAGCGAAGAGGATTGACCGAAAGGACGGGCGCATTCCTGGAGATGGCGATAGTCTCCAGGGAAGTGGGCTGAAGCAGCCCAAGACGAGTTGGTCGTATTTCAACCGCGTCCTTAAACCATGAACCGTTCTTCCAAGCGCCGCAGGCAGACGCCTGACCCTGAACTGCAGCGAAAACAGTCGCAACGACGCGACATCGTGATGCTGATCACCAGCGACGACATGAAGCTTCGGCTCAAGCAGCTCGCTGATGAGGGCCGCCAGCAGGACTGTCTGGCACTGATGCACGAACTGGGTGACTGGCAGTCCTATGGACGGATCACGCTTGCGCCGATCCTGCATGCCCCCTACATCGGAATCAGCTGAACCTCTGAGTTGGCCGGAACTGGCTGGCTTGGCGAAGGCGGAACCGGATCGAGTCGAAGGGCCCACCAATGCCCAGTCCACCTTGCGCCTGTTCGGAAAGCCTGAATCCAGCGTGATGGTCACGCTTTACCGCGATATTCACGCCTGGTGTCCTTACTGCCAGAAAATCTGGCTCTGGCTTGAGTTCAAGCGCATCCCCTACCGGATCCGCAAAGTCACCATGCGGTGCTACGGCCCGAAGGAGCCGTGGTTCCTGGAGAAAGTGCCATCGGGGATGTTGCCGGCCCTGGAGCTCAATGGGCGATTGATCACCGAAAGCGACGATATCCTGCTCGCCCTCGAACAACAGTTCGGCCCCCTCGGCATGGCGATGACATCGCCGGAAGCCCTTGAGCTGCGCCGTCTTGAACGGCTGCTGTTTCAGGCTTGGTGCATCTGGCTGTGTTCACCAAGGCTTCGCCCCAGGCAACAGGTCTTGGCCCGAGAGCAATTTCAAGACATCGCGCAGCGCTTCGAACAGGAGCTGACGCGGGGAGAGGGACCGTGGCTGCGGGGGCCGGAGCCGCAGACCGTGGATCTGATCTTTGTTCCCTACGTGGAACGGATGAATGCCTCGCTGGCCTACTACAAGGGATACCGGCTGAGGGCTGAGCATCCAGCCATTGACCGCTGGTTCCGCGCCCTCGAGCAACTGGAGACCTACCGCGGCACCCAAAGCGACTTCCACACCCATGCCCATGACCTGCCTCCCCAGATGGGCGGCTGCTGGTCGGACGATGGAGCGGAAGCGCAACGCCTGGCCGAACCGATCGACCGAGGTGATGGCCTTGGCGAGGACGAAGCCTGCTGGGATGAGGTGAATCAATCCGATCAGGCCGCCATCGCCCTCAGCCGGGTACTGCGTCACCAGCAGCGGCTGAGGGACGTGAATCCCATGGGAGCTGCAGCTTTTGACCAGCCTCTGCGCTGTGCCCTGACCCGGTTGATCCGCAACACGCCCTGCCCACCGCCAGCGGGGAGTGCCGCCGGGCTCCGCTACCTGCGCGATCGCATTTCGGTGCCAAGGGACATGCCGCTCCCGGCAGCGCGTCTGCTGCGTCAGGCCCTCGAAGCCACCGCCCAGCTGGATGGGCCTGAACAAGCCAAACCTTTGCCGGTGAGGGATCGCTTTGATCAGGATCCACGCCCCTTCCTGATTCGGTCATAGTGCGGGGGCGCCAACGCTGAGTCGTGCCCCTGCGGCTGCCCGCCTACCAACCGATCCCAGCTCCTGATCGAGGGGCCGATCTGATTGAGGTGTCAGCGGCGCAGCTGCAGCCGACCCAGTGGTGTGTGGGCCTGGCGGAGATCTGGTCGCGCGAGAGGGATTTCGCCCAGGACACCCGTCAGCAGCGTCTTGACTACCTGCGCGGCAAACCGGTCCCCTTGATTCGGTCTGCCGATGGCGCCATGTGGATGCTGGACCGGCACCACCGGCTGCGAGGATTGATCGGCATTGATCCGGGTGCCACCACCTGGGGCTATGTGGTGCACGAGCTTCCTACAGCTGATCGGCGTGAGGTGCTTGCGTTTCTGAAAAGCCAGGGGTGGCTTTACCTCTATGACGGACGGGGCATCGGTCCGCGCCCTGCTGAACAGCTTCCCTCCAGCCTGATACGACTCGAGGATGATCCCTACCGGAGCCTGGTCTGGAAGCTCAAGCAGGACGGTTGGATCAAACCCCAGCCTCTGATCCCCTATCACGAATTTCGGTGGGCAGCCTGGCTGCGCAGCCGCTCCCTGCCCCCCTTCAGTTCCAAGCGGCTGGATCCCGCGCTTGCAGCTGCACGCCAGTTGGTCTGCTCTGCCGCAGCCCAAGCCATGCCCGGCTGGAAAGGCGACAAGAAAGCCTGCCGCTGATCAGCGTTTCTTGCGGGAATCGATCTGCAGCAGGTCCTTCACCTTCTGCACCTGACCAGCGAGCTGAGGGTCAGACGCCAGTTTTTTCTCCACCTGCTCAATCGCGTACATCACCGTGGTGTGATCCTTGCCGCCAAAGCTGTCGCCAATTCTCGGCAGGCTCAGGTCGGTGCCCTGGCGCATGAGGTACATGCCCACCTGGCGGGCCTGGCTCACGGCACGACGACGGGTGCTGCTGCACATCTCCTCAACCGTCACATCAAACACCTCAGACACCTTGTCGATCACCTGCTGTGGCGTGACCTCCACGCCTTGACCCGTGGGATCGAGCATCGGCGCCACCGATTCCACGGTCATCGGCAACCCCGTGATCGAGGCAAAGGCCACAGCTCGGGTCAGAGCCCCCTCCAACTCGCGGATGTTGGAGGTGAAGCGTCCTGCGATGTACTGGATCAGATCACGGGGCAACGACATGCGCTCCTGCTCCGCTTTCTTCTGGAGGATCGCCATGCGGGTCTCAAGATCAGGGGACTGAATATCGGCGATGAGTCCCATCTGAAAACGGGAAATCAAACGCTGCTGCAAGCGCGGAATCTGGCTGGGAGGACGATCACTGGCGATCACCACCTGTCGCCCCGCCTCGTGCAGAGCATTGAAGGTATGGAAGAACTCTTCCTGGGTGTACTCCTTGCCTTCGATGAATTGGATGTCATCCACCAGGATCAGATCAGCGGCGCGATAACGATCCCGAAACGCCTGCATGCCGTCCTTTCGAATGGCCTGGATCAAATCATTCGTGAAGGTTTCGGTGGAGACGTAGGCCACACGGGCCCCGGGGTCGATTTCGAGCCGGTAGTGGCCGATGGCCTGCATCAGGTGGGTTTTTCCCAGGCCCACGCCACCGCAGATGAACAGGGGATTGAACTCGCGGCCTGGTGCCTCGGCAACCGCAAGCGCCGCTGCATGGGCCATCCGGCTGTTGGGTCCGACCACAAAACGGCCGAACACGTAACGGGGGTTCAGTCCAGGGAGGTAACGCCGTGGGGTGCCACTACGGGCGGGAGCCGCCACCGTCTCCTGGACGGCGGACGGCGGCGCTGCATCGGCGGCAGCGGAGGACGCTTCACTGGTGTCCGGCAGCGGCAAAGCTGTTTCCGCCAGCACGGTCACCTGAACGGGCTGACCACTGATGCTGCTGGCCATCTCAGCAATCGTGGGCAGCAACTGCTCCCGCAGACGAACGCTGGCGAAGGGATTCGGGGCCAGAAGCTTCAGCTCCCCATTGGAGAAGCCACGGCACCCCGTCGGACGAATGAAGGTCTCAAAGGTGGGCTTGCTCAGCTTGGCCTGCAAGCCATCCCGCACCTTGATCCAGAGCTCTTCGCCCGTCTGCACCAAAACCCCGAATCGCCCGAGCGCTGAATCTACGCATGCCGATCCGCTCAGGCCGTCTTAAATGCATCAGCACACATCTCGTCGTGATGCCAAACGCCCAGCATTGGTTCGCCATCGCCCTGGCCGGGAGCGCCCTCACCGGTTGCAGCCTGGTGAGAGACCAGCTGGGTCTTACTCCCAAAGCACCGTTGCCCCCGTCTCCAGTGGTGCACGATCAGCCCCGCAGTGCTCCGCTGCAACCTGGAGACAACGTCATCGTGAAGGCGGTGGAGCGGGTTGGTCCTGCCGTGGTGCGGATCGATGTGGTGAAGGAGGTGTCCACTCCCTTCGGTGGAATCTTCGGCATGGGCCCCTCGAGCCAGCGTCAGCAAGGTCAGGGATCTGGCTTCATCACCCGGGCCAGCGGGCTGATCTTCACCAATGAACACGTCGTTCGAGGGGCGGATCAAGTGGCGGTGACCCTTCCAGACGGACGCAACTTCAAAGGCAAGGTGCTCGGCACCGACCCCCTCACAGACGTGGCGGTGGTCAAAGTGGTGGCTGACAACCTGCCGGTGGCGGCCCTGGGCAACTCCGACCAGATCAAGCCTGGGGAATGGGCGATTGCCATCGGCAACCCATTCGGCCTGAACAACACCGTGACCGCCGGCATCATCAGCGCGGTTGACCGACTCAATGCGATCGGTGCAGGCCAACGGGTTCCCTACATCCAGACCGATGCGGCGGTGAACCCGGGCAACAGCGGGGGGCCCCTGATCAATGCCGCCGGTCAGGTGATTGGCATCAACACCGCGATCCGCACAGCCCCTGGTGGCGGCCTGAGTTTTGCCGTTCCCATCAATCTGGCCAAGCGCATCGCTCAGCAGATCGTCAGCACCGGCCAGGCTTCCCATCCCTTCATCGGGGTGCAGCTGATGAACCTCACCCCGCAGCTGGCCCGGGAGATCAATGCCACCAACAGCGCCTGCACGGTTCCGGAAGTGAATGGTGTCCTGGTCAAGGATGTGGTGGGCGGCACACCTGCTGCCGCTGCAGGCATCCGCCAGTGTGACCTGATTCTCAAAGTTGACAACAAGGTGGTTCAAACGCCGAACGAAGTACAACTCGCTGTGGATCGCGGCCAGGTGGGTGAACCGATGGAGCTCACCCTCCAACGCAATGGAGAGGAGCTGACCGTGCAGGTGCGACCGCGGGAACTGCCCAGGAACAATTGACATGCTGCAGATCGTTGTGATGGCCCGCTGGCCATCACCGGGCCGATGCAAACGCCGTCTGACCCGTGATCTTTGTCAATCGCTGGGCGTGTCCAACAGCAGCGAACGCGCCGCGCGGATTCAAACGCGTCTCACCAGGCACACCGCCGCTGTGGTTAACAGCCTTGCGGACGTGATGGCGATCGAACCAGTGCTTGCCGTGAGCGGACTGGGGCCCCGTGCGGCCTCTCGCTGGGGGCAGCAGCTGGGCCTGCCGCATGTGCGATTGCAGGGGGAAGGGCAACTCGGCACCCGATTGCGGCGTCAGTTGATGCACGGCTATCGCCGTGACATGCCTTCTCTTGTGATCGGCACAGACCTGCCCGAACTCAATATCGATGACGTGAAGCGGGCCATCGAAACCTTGCAGAGCCACGATTTGGTGCTGGGTCCAGCTCTGGACGGAGGCTATTGGCTGCTGGGGGTGGGGGAGATTCTGATCCGCAACCCACAGCACTGGCCGCTGATCGGCGTGTCCTGGGGAGGATCGAGGGTGTTGGAGGAAACCCTGGCATCAGCAAGCACGCATCAGCTCTCCTGCGCGCTTGTGTCCAGACGAAATGATCTGGATCACTGGAACGACCTCAGGCCATGGCAGGGCTGAGCGTTGTGATTCCGACCCTGGAGGAGGCCAGCAGGCTGCCGCTGCTGCTGGCGGATCTTCAGCGCTGGGCTGGGGACTTGGAAATCGTGATCTGTGACGGAGGCAGCAGGGATCAGACCCGTCACGTGGCTCACCTGGCCGGTGCCACTGTGCTCGAAAGCCCGACAACAGGCAGGGGTCCCCAGCTGCGCTGGGGCGTAGAGCACAGTTCACATGCCTGGGTGCTGGTGCTGCACGCCGACAGCCGACTCCCGAGCACTTGGCACCACAAGGTGGAGACGGTTCTGAACACGCAGGAGGCTCACCTGAACGCCTGGTGCTTCGACTTCAACGTGGACGCGGAGGGGCGGCCCATGCTTTGGCTGCTGGCTCGGATGGTGAACCTGCGCAGCCGTTGGCTGCAGCGTCCCTACGGCGATCAGGGTCTGTTGATTCACAGGCAGATGTATGAGCGGATTGGTGGCTACCGGCCCCTGGCTCTGATGGAAGACCTGGACCTGGTGGAACGCCTGAACACGATCACGACCATCCGCCCATTGAACTGTGCCCTGCTGACCAGCAACCAGCGCTGGCAAGAGCGAAGCGTACTGATCCAGACCTGGCGCAACGCGCGGCTGCGATGGCTCTGGCGTCGAGGACGGTCAGCGGATCAGCTTCTGGAGATGTATAAGCGCTGAACGGTCCGATCAGTTGGCGTACCAGAAGGCACAGCGATGGTTCTGAGGCTCCAGATCCCAGCCCTGGCCTTGATAAAAGCTCACCACACCGGGGTCTGCAAACAGACTGACGCGCTCTGTTCCCATCTGCGCCAGAGCCTCGAGGATGTAAGCCATCATCTGCTTGCCCAGACCATTGCCCTGATACAGCGGGTGCACAGCGACGTCCCAGACGGTGGCTTCAAAGACTCCATCCCCGGTGCAGCGCGCAAAACCCACCAAACGAGGGACCCGAGGGTCATGGCGCCAGAGTCCAACCTTGAGAAGGCTGTGGGTGAGTGCTTTGCGTACCCGTCTGATCGGCCGGCGGCTCCAGCCCACAGCTTCCAGCAGCTGCTCAAGCTCCACCAGATCGAAGGGGTACTCCTGACTGAAGATCAAGGTGAGCTGATCATTGGCGCAGGGGCAGAGACGGGCCCCCTGGCCGTACTGCTGCAGAAGAGGTTCTGCAGGCATCGGGAGAGAGCTGATCACAAGCGCGCCAGCCCCCGTTCCTGCAGCTCAGCAAGCTGGGCGTAAAGCCCACCTTTGGCTCTGAGCTCGTGATGGGTGCCCTGTTCGATCAATTCCCCTCGGCGCAGCACGAGGATGCGATCTGACGCTTCCACCGTGGCCAGGCGGTGGGCGATGACGATGGCAGTGCGCTTGTCCAGGAGACGATCGAGATCAGCCTGAAGGGTCGCCTCCGTTGAAGGATCCATGAAGGCGGTGGCTTCATCCATCACCAGAACCGTTGGCTTGCGGATGGCCACCCGGGCCACGGCCAACAATTGACGCTCCCCTGAGGAGAGGTTGCCACCGCGCTCACGCAATTCTGTCTCTAACCCCTTGGGGAGACGAGCCAAAAGATCATTGAGGCCGAGATCAGCGCAGACCTGAACCAGCTCCTGGTCATTGACCGGGGCATTGAGCCGGAGGTTGTCGGCGACGTTGCCACTGAACAGGAACGTGTCCTGCAGCACAACCCCCAGTTCTCGACGGAGATCGGACAACGGGATGGTGCGAATGTCCCGACCATCAAGAAGGATGCGGCCCTGCTGGGGTTCATACAGGCGACAGAGCAGACGGATGATGGTGCTCTTGCCGGAGCCCGTGGGACCTACCAGCGCAACATGCTCTCCGGGGGCGATGCGGAAGGAAAGATTGCGGAGGATGGGATCGTCCGGCCGGTAGGAGAAGCTCACATTCTCGAAAATCACTTCTCCGCCACCACCGGCAACATGAGGACGCACCCCCTCGGCCTCGACAATCTCAATGGGCTGTTCCAACAGTTCCCCAATCCGCTCAACGGCCGTCAGCCCCCCCTGAATCTGTGTGAAGCGCTCCGCCAGCTGCCGCAGCGGATCAAAAAGACGCTGGGAGGAAAAGATGAAGGTGGTAAGGGTGCCCAAGCCCACCGCACCATTGGTCACCATCCAGCCACCCAGCGCGAGAACCAGCGCGATGGCTGCCAAGGCCACCCACTCCAGAAAAGCGGAAATGCTGCTGTCGAAAAAAATCGTTCCGTTGACAGCGCTGCGGTAATCCTTACCCGTGCGAAAGAACCGGTCGCTGTTGACCTTCTCGCGGCGGTACATCTGAACCACCTCAAGGCCCTGGAGGTTTTCCTGAAAGTCGGCATTGAGCTGGGAGAGCTCTTCGCGCACGCGGTAGTTGGCCTTGCGGTAGCGACGTTGCAGCCAGAGCACGGCAAGCGTCACGGGCACCTGGGTGAACAACAGCAGGAGCCCGAGCCGCCAATCAATGAGAACCATCGTTGAGGCCAGCACCAACAGGCTGACCAGATCACCGAGCACACCCACGGCACCCGTGCCGAAGACCTCGGCCAGAGCATCCACATCACTGGTGAGCCGCGTGAGCAATTTGCCCACCGGCATGCGGTCATGAAAGCGAAGAGACAGCGACAGCGCGTGTTGAAAAAGGTCGTCGCGGATGCGAGCTGTAAGCCGTTGACCAACCGCCTGAATGTTGAAGCCCTGCACACCTTGCAGGGCGAGCCGCAGCAGCACCGAAACGGAATACAGGCCGACGATGACGCGGATCGACGCGGACAGGTCCAGACCCGACAGCCAGGGAAGCGTGGGCTCCCCGCTGATGATGCTGACAGCCTGCCCCAACAAAACAGGCTGAACGGCTCCAGCGAAGGCCACGGGCAGCAGAAGCAGCAGGGTGGCCAGAAGCCGCCGGCGATCACGCCGGAGATAACGGCCCAGTCGACGGACCCGACGCCAATCCGCAACGGCTCCCATCAGCTGGAACTCCCAACGGGCATCCCTGCGGCGCGAATGGCCTCAACAATGGACGCCAGGGGGCCATGGTCGAGGCGCATCGACAACGGATGCCCCACCAACCGAGCCGTGGACTGGAACAAGTCTTCGATGGCAATCAGGCCGTTCTCCCGCAGGGTGCGACCGGTGGCCACCAGATCCACGATCGCTTCCGACATCCCTGTGATCGGCCCCAGCTCAACCGAACCGTTGAGATGAACCAATTCGACGGGAAGATCGAGGGCATCGAAATACTCCCTGGCGCAGTGCGTGAACTTGCTGGCCACCCTGCAGTGGGGCGGGAGATCAGCGGCACGGGTGTAGCCACTGCTTTCCTGAACCGCCACAGCCATGCGGCAGCCCCCGAAGCCGAGATCCACCAATTGAGCAACGGGGAGCTGATGTTCCTTGAGCACGTCGTATCCCACCACGCCCAGCTGGGCCTGGCCGTAGGCCACATACGTCGGTACGTCTCCGTTACGAACCAACAGGGCCCGGGCGCGACCGCAGGGGGTGGGCACCATCAACTGGCGGTTGTTCTTGTCGAGCACCGCCGAAAAATCGAGGCCGGCTGCTGCGAACCGGGCCACTGAATCTTTGAGCAGCGCTCCCTTGGCCAACGCGACGGTGATCATGGGTCCAGCGCTGACCGGGTTAACCAGGCAGGACTTTAACGATGCATTCCTCACTTCATGCCCTGCCGGTGCTGCAAGACAACGTGATCTGGATCTGGGTCAGGGGAACTGAGGCCGTGGTCATTGACCCTGCCGTTGCGCCGCCGGTGCGCGAGTGGCTGGAAGAACGCCATTTGACGCTGACTGCCATCCTGCAGACCCATCACCATGCGGACCACATCGGCGGCACAACGGATTTGCTGCAACGTTGGCCTCAAGCCGAGGTGATTGCCTCCGCTGACGACCGGAAACGGATTCCATTCCAGACCATGCCGGTGAGGGATGGAGAACGGATCACTGTTCTGGGGACCCGGGTTGAGGTACTGGACGTGGCAGCTCATACGAGGGCCCACATCGCCTTTTTCATTCCAGATCCCCAGGACGCGGCCCTGGGCCCTGTGTTGTTCTGCGGTGACACCCTGTTCAGCGGAGGCTGCGGCCGACTGTTCGAAGGCAGCGCTGAACAGATGCATCAAGCCCTGCAGAAGCTGGCCGAGCTTCCCGAGGCCACGAAGGTTTGTTGCGCCCACGAATACACCGAAGCCAACCTGCAATGGGCCGTTGAGCAACGGCCCAACGACACGGTTCTGGCTGAGCGCTATCGAGAGGTGCGGATCCTTCGCTCCAATGGCGCCCTCAGCCTTCCCAGCACCATCGGCGTGGAACGCCGGACCAATCTGTTCATGCGCGCGAAGACGGCCACGGAGTTAGCGACATTGCGCTCCCTCAAGGACCAGTGGCGGCCGGCCTGACAAAGCCCTCAGGCCGGGAGCATCAACGGCGATGATCATGGGCATCGCCGTTGACAACCATTCCATGAGCGCCAAGGCCATCACCACGCAAGACGCTCCTTCACCCGTAGGGCCATACAACCAGGCGGTTCTTGCCGGTGAGTGGCTCTACTGCTCTGGGCAGATTCCCCTCGATCCAGCCACAGGCGAGATGGTGGGAAACGGAGATGTGGCTGCGGAAACACATCAGGTGCTGAAGAACCTGATTGCTGTGTTGAAAGAGGCCGGCGCCACCCCTACGCAGGTGGTGCGCACCACGGTGTTCCTGGCAGACCTCGGCGACTTTCAGACCGTGAATGGCATCTATGCCGAGATCTTTGGGGAGGGGGTCAGCCCAGCACGCGCCTGTGTTCAAGTTGCGGCACTCCCGAAAGGATCCCGGGTGGAAATCGACTGCGTCGCTTGGCTCGGCAGCTGAGCCTGCCCCACGAGGGCATAGGTTGGAGCTGGCTTCAATGGTCCTATGCCTCAGGCAAAACTCACCATCGGTGAACTAGAGGCGGGATACCCGATGTATTGCAAGGCGCTGAGGCGGCTGCTCCAGCAGGGGAAAACGACGCAGGACATTGAACGCACAGTCTGTTGGGGACATCTGGAAACACTGAATCGCTGCCTTCCAACCCGCTACAAATCCCCCTCGTACCTGCTGGCTCTAATCCGCCGCGACCTGGAAAATCCTCAGGAGAGCTGAAATCACCCGACTCAGGTATTTCAAATCCTTCTATTCCCTAGCGCTTCATTTTGCACTGAAAAAAACCTTTAAACAGGGAGTGAACCTCAAGGATCGGGGATGACGCGCTGTATTTTCCGCAAGCCAAAGCGACACCTGAATCTTGGCCACGGCCTCACCATCGTTGTGGTGATGATGGTTGCAGCCCTGTGCCTGGAGCTGCAAGCAGGGATCAACCCCAGCAAGGAAAGGGGTGAGGCTTCGCCCGTGCTCGAACTGCTTCACCAACCTTGATGAAGATCAGATCTCAGCCCTGGGCAGCGTGACAATGCAGGAATGGATGTTGAGCAGTTGGAGCAGATTGCTGCCGTGGTGGTAACAGCAGGCCTGGTGGCCGGGAACTTCCTGCTGTTCACCCCCTGGCGCAACGGGGACGATCCGAGACGGCAACATCCTGAACGTTCCATCCTTCAAAACGGATCAATTCATCAAGCTGAGCAGGACTCAAAGCTGGTTCTGCCAAGAGCAGACATTTCCCAGCGTTTCAATTAACGCCACCAAGCTTTTAAGCACAATCAGCAAGCCTAGAGCTGAAAGTGCGGCATGAAAATCTATTGAATAGCTCAAACCCATGTGAGATAGGTTTGCGTTAATGGAGCCAAGGAGACTCGAACTCCTGACCCCCTGCATGCCATGCAGGTGCTCTACCAGCTGAGCTATGGCCCCATGTCGACGTGGAAGCTTCGAGCCGCCTTCGTCGAGTCAAAGCTTACACCGCGAGGGTCTTAAACCTGACGCCAGACAGCAACAAGGCGACCCTGCACCTCCACCTGCTCAGCGGGGAGCTCGATCGGCTGATAGGCAGGATTGGCTGCCTCGAGAACCACTGTCGCTCCCTGGCGGTGAAAGTGCTTGAGCGTGGTGCCGCTGCCGGCCACCAGAGCGCTCACCACGGTGCCGTTGCGCAGCCGCTGGGGATCCTGAACCGGTTCCATCAACACCACATCGCCGTCGGCGATATGGGCATCGACCATCGAATCTCCATTCACCGTCAGGGCAAACAGGCCACGGGTCTCGAGCACCGGCGCCAGGTCCAGATGCTCCTGAACATCGTCAAAAGCTGTCACCAGACCACCCGCAGCAACCGCCCCGAGCACAGGGATCCCCGCCGCACCGACCATGTCGCCCAAGAGCTGCAACGTGCGTGCCTGGCCCTCCTGCCAGGTGATCCACCCTTTCTGCTGAAGATGACGCAACCGGCTCTGGATCGGCGCGGGTGACCGCAGCCCCATCGCCTGCATCATCTGGCGAATCGATGGGCTGTGGCGATGGCTCGTGATGTAGTCCGCCAGCCAGTCATAAAGCTCTTGCTGGGCAGCGGTGAGAGGCTCCTGAGGGGCTCGGTTCACCGAAGAAAAGGCGCGGGCAATACATTTGTACCGTTCGCCGTCTGGATCCGCAAGCGCAGCAGCAGATCAAACCAACTTCCACACCGCAGCGTCGGGGATGTTCGGCGCGAGGTTCAGATCGTCGGGCTCCTTGAACACCACCCGCCATTCCGGAACCCGGCAGGAGACGTAACCAGGATGTTCAATCAGCAGGCCAGGTTCATCGGTCTGCGTCGCCACCCAGCCCGACATCCACTGCCCCTCCTCAGACAAACCACCTTTGAACCAAACCCAGCAGCGTTCCTTTCGCATCGAATCCCTTCAGCGGTTTTTGTAGTTCTCAAGCTGCTCCGGGCAAGCCGCCATCAGATACCCCATCAACTGTCCGGTGATGCGAGCCCTCTCCTGATCGTTCGGTGTGGCGGGGATGTCCTCGTAACGCATTGAGGTGTCGCGCTCAAACATGGTTTTGAGCTCAGGATCCGAGAGGGCGTAAAAGGCATCCACACCCATCTCGCAGATCTTCTCTCCAGTCCATCGGGCAATGGTGCTCTGCTCATTGGCCTTGCTGGCCTGCACAGCTGAAGCTGCCCCTGCCTGGACGATGACGATCAACAGAAGCAACCAACGGCAAATCGTCACAGACCACCCATCAAAACCGCCAACAGAGCCTGCTGCGCATGCAGACGATTTTCGGCCTGATCAAAAATGCGGCTCGCCGTTCCCTCCATCACCTCAGCGCTGATCTCCTCACCGCGGTGGGCCGGCAGACAGTGCAGAACGATGGCATCGGCAGCTGCCTGATCCATCAGAGCTTGATCCACACAGAAACCGGCGAAGGCCTGCTCCCGCTGGGCCTGCTCGGCCTCCTGACCCATGGAGGCCCAGACATCGGTGTACACGGCCTGGGCACCCGCCACCGCCTCACCGGGATCGGCCACCAGCTCTATCGAGGCACCGTGCTGTGCCAGGGATTGGGCCTGTTCAAGCACGCCCGGCAACGGCTCGAAACCTTCAGGGCAGCCAATCCGTACATTCACCCCCAGCAAGGCACCGCAGAGCATCAGGGAGTGGGCGACGTTATTGCCATCGCCCACATAGGCCAGGGTCTGCCCGGGAAGAGCGCCATGGGCTTCCTGCATGGTGAGGAAGTCCGCCAGGGCCTGACAGGGATGCTCCAGATCGGTGAGGGCATTGATCACCGGCACCGATGCCCAGTGGGCATAGTCCACCAGTTCCTGCTGGGCGAAGGTTCTGATCGCCAGCACATCGCAGTAACGGCTGAGCACCCGGGACGTGTCTTCCAGGGGCTCGCCGCGGCCGAGCTGGGTGACGGAAGGATTGAGATCCACCGTCTGGCCGCCAAGACGGGCCATGGCCACCTGAAAACTGACACGGGTGCGTGTGGAGGCCTTACTGAAGATCAGACCCAGCACACGGTTGCCGAGATCGATCCGACGATCACCGCTTTTCAGTTGTGCAGCCAGATCCAGCAACGCTGCTGTCTGCTCAGCGGAGCAATCCGCTGAGGACAGAAAATCACGTCCGCACAGCGGAGACAGGACAGCAGCAACGCCCGCAGAAGCGGTAGCCATCGCGACGGTTCAAAGGACTGTTATCGGGGATGAGGCCTGCTGCCGTCAAGCGGTCACACCCGACGGCAGCACACTCGCCTCAAGCATCTGCTTGAGGTCATCTCCCTCGATCACTTCTTTTTCAAGGATCTTCTGGGAGATCGTCTCGAGCAGCGCCATGTTCTCCCGCAGGATCGCGAGGGCGTCGTCGTGGGCCTGGTCCACCAGCCCGCGAACCTCCTTGTCAATGGCCTGGGCCGTGGCGTCACTCACGGAACGGCGTGGGTTGTTGCCACCCCCGAGGAAACGGCCGCCGCCCTGCTTGTCGTAGGCCAGAGGCCCCAGGGTGTCGCTCATGCCGTAAGTGCCCACCATCTGCTCCGCCAGATCCGTGGCGCGCTGCAGGTCGTTGGCCGCACCCGTGGTGATTTTGCCGAACACGATCTCCTCAGCTGAGCGACCCCCCAGAAGGGTGGCGATCTGACCCTGGAGTTCCTCCTTGGAATTGAGGAAACGCTCTTCGGTGGGCAGCTGCAGGGTGTAGCCCAGGGCGCTCATGCCACGGGGCACGATCGAGATCTTGGCCACCTTGCTGCCGCCGGGCATGAGATGGCCCACGATCGCGTGGCCCACCTCGTGATAAGCCACCACTTTCTTTTCGTCGTCCTGCAGGACGCGGCTCTTCTTCTCCAAACCGGCCACAACACGCTCGATCGCTTCACCGAGGTCTTGCTGCTCGACCCTGGTGCGCTGGGCACGTGCCGCCAACAGAGCGGCTTCATTGACCAGATTGGCGAGATCAGCGCCGGCAAAACCACTGGTGGCCTGGGCCACGCTGTCGAGATCAACGCCCTCAGCGAGCTTCACCTTTTTGGCGTAGATCTCGAGGATGGTCTTGCGGCCTGAGAGGTCCGGACGGTCGACCAGAACCTGCCTGTCGAAACGACCCGGACGCAGCAGTGCCGCATCCAGCACCTCGGGCTGGTTCGTGGCTGCTAGAACGATCACCGGCTTGTCCTGGGCGGTGAAGCCATCCATCTCAGTGAGCAGCTGGTTGAGGGTCTGCTCCCGTTCGTCGTTGCCGCCGACAACCCCCATGGACCCTGAACGGCTCTTGCCAATGGCATCGAGTTCGTCAATAAAGATGATGCAGGGGGCTTTTTTCTTGGCCTCTTCAAACAGATCCCGGACGCGGGCGGCACCGGCACCAACGAAGAGTTCCACGAACTCGGAGCCGGAAATGATGAAAAACGGCACCTCGGCTTCGCCAGCGACGGCTTTCGAGAGGAGGGTCTTGCCGGTGCCAGGAGGTCCGACCAACAGCACGCCCTTGGGGATGCGAGCACCGATCTCGGCGTAACGCTCAGGCCGCTTGAGGAAGTCGACGATCTCAGTCAGTTCCTGCTTGGCCTCATCCACGCCCGCCACATCGGCGAAGGTGATTCGCGACTCCTCATCGGGCACGTAGACCTTGGCCTTGCTCTTGGTGAAGCTCAAAGCCCCCTGCGCGCCACCGCCCATCGAGCGGCGGGCGAAGAACTGAAGCACCAGAATGAAAATCAGCGGCGGCACCACCCAGCTGAGGATGGTGGTGAAGATGTTGGGTTTCTTCGGAGGAGCTGCTGCGAATTCAACCCCCTTGGTCTCCAAGCGCTGGGGCAGATCCATGTCGAAGATCGGTGTGGTGGCCAGCACCGGAGGCGTGCCCTCCTCGGGGTCGCTCAGCTCGTAACGGATCTGATCCTGAGTGATGAACGCTCGCTTCACCGCACCGTCATTGACCTGATCGATGAACAGTGAGTAGGGAACCCGGGGCACCTGCTGCATGCCGTTGCTGGGGATGAAGCTGCTGAACAGCAGCAGCACCCCGAAGCCAATCAGCACCAGGTTGATGATCCCGAAGCGACGGTTCGGCTGGTTGTCGTCCTGGCGGATCGGCATGAATAGCCTGTGACTCTGATCACGCTACGAGGGATCTCAGTTAATCAACGGGTGTGAGAACCGAACGGCACCTAAGTTCTGGCCATGTGTGGACGCTATTGCCTCGACACGCCTCGCGCTGAACTGCAGCGGGTGCTCAAGAGCTGGCTTCGGCCGGACGACAGCACATGGCTCAACCATTACGCCCCCCGCGACCTGATCCGCCCCCACGAACCTGTACTGGCGTTGCGGCGAGAGCATGGTGAAGATCGTTTCTCCCACATGCTCTGGGGCCTCCTGCCGGGCTGGGTCAAGGACCCGTTGCAAGCGCCGCGACCGATCAATGCCCGCGCCGAAACCATTGCCGAGAAAGCGTCCTTCCGTGGTCCATGGCGTCATCACCGCTGCCTTCTGCCAAGCACGGCCTTTTATGAAAAGGGGCATCTGATCCATCGCAAGGACCGGCAGCTGTTCTGGCTGGCCGGTGTGTGGGACCGCTGGATCGGCCCCGATGGCAGTGAAGTGGAGAGCTGCTGCGTGATCACGACGCAGCCCAACAGCCTGGTGGCCCCATTGCACGATCGAATGCCGGTGATCATTCCCGAGGGGTTGGAGAGCATCTGGCTGGAACCGGGTGATGGAGCCCATCGACGTGCCCTCGAACCGATGCTCACGCCATCGCCAGCGGATCGCTGGGACTGCAAAGCAGTTGAGCCAACCGCCCAGAACAAAAGCCACCAGCAGCTCTCCCTGCTGGACTGAACAACGCTTGACAGCGGGCGCTTGCTGCCGACCCTATGGGCAACCGCAGGGGCCAAAGTGTTGGTGGGACTGGTTCAGCGACTCCTGCAGCGGGATGACACCCAGCTGAAGCTGTTGCTGCTCTGCACCCTGATCGCCACCGTTGGCTTTGCCTTTCCTCGCTTGGTCTGGGCGACCTACATCGGCTACACCCTGATTGCCCTGCTGCTCACGCAGGTGATGGTCGGGAGCAGCAACGCTCCGAACTGGAGTGATGCGCTGTACCGCGGCCTGGGACTGGTCGCCGTGGCGACCATGTGGCTCTGGCTGCTCACGCCCCTGGAACTGATCTACAGCGGCATGCCGCTGGCCCTGAGCTGGAGTGTGCTGGTGGGCTGGAGCGTGATCCGCCTGGTGACGCGCTTCGCCAGCACCAAGCGCGTCACCGAGGCGCTGCTGATGGGTGCCACAGCCGGTTACCTGCACATCGGACTCGCCGCCGGCTTGGTGATGAGTGCTCTGGAAACCATCCAACCGGGCAGCTTCGCGCCCCTGGACCTGGCCAAAGTCGGCGACGTCAGTGTTCTGGCCACCGCCCGGATCTTTTCAGCACTCAACTACTACGCCTTCGTCTGTCTCACCACCGTCGGGTTCGGAGACATCAGCCCGATGCTTCCTCTGGCTCGAATGGTGAGTGTGGCCACCAGCGTGGCCGGGCCGCTCTACCTCGCTGCTGTGATGGGTGTGCTGATCGGCCGCTATGCGAGCAGCCTTGATCGCCAAAGCCAGAGGCGCTGACGTCAAGTGCCGCTCCGCCAGTGCAGCAACCAGTCTGGCCCCAGCGGCTCACAGGACTGCCACCCCCCCTGCAACACCTGATCCATGGCGCTGAAACCAAGATCTCCCAGGGGGGTGCGGGCGGCCGTGCCACCCATCAGCTTCGGGGCTACCACCGCCGCGATCTCCTGCACACAGCCCTGCTGGATCGCGGCCGACGCCAATTCAGGCCCGCACTCCCACAACACCTGATTGCAACCACGCTCCGCCAGAGCCTCCATCAGCTGAATCGGTTCACATGCCGAGAGCGCCAGCCCCATGGGGCCCGCAGGCAGACGCTGGGAATCAGCATCGGGGCCGTGGGCCACCAAGGTCGGCGCCACCCCGATATCCCAGAGCTGGGCCTGCTCAGGCAGGTCCAAACTGCGGCTCAACACCACCCGCAGCGGCTCCGGTGAACGCCGGCCCCTGCTGGTGAGCAGAGGATCATCGCCGCGAACCGTTCCGCCCCCAACCACCACAGCATCCATGCCGCTGCGCAGCCGATGCACCCAATCGCGGGCGGGTGGACCGCTGATCCATTGGCTGGCGCCATTTGGCAAAGCGGTGCGGCCATCCAGGCTCATGGCCCACTTCAGAACCCCGAACGGGCGGCCGGTGCGGAGGCGGTGCAGAAAGGCCTGGTTCTGCTGGCGGGCCTCCTCGCGCAGCACACCACTGATCACCTCCAGCCCCGCCTCCTTCAGCTGTCGAATGCCGCCCCCATCCACCCGGGGGTCGGGATCCTCCAGAGCGATCACAACGCGGCGAATGCCCGCGCGCAGCACCGCCTCAGTGCAGGGGGGCGTGCGGCCGTGGTGGCAACAGGGTTCCAGGGTGACCACAAGAGTTCCGCCCCGGGCCGAATCCCCGGCCTGCCGCAACGCCCCCACCTCGGCATGGGCGTCACCGGCCCGCGCATGAAAGCCTTCGCCCACAAGTCGCCCTCGAGGATCAAGAACCACGGCCCCCACCAAGGGGTTAGGGCTGGTGTGACCTTGGGCCAAGGCGGCCAGGGCCAGGGCCCTCCGCATCCAGAGCTCCCACATCAGCTGAGGGGAAGCTCCTGCAGCGAGCGCCATTCACCGACGACGTAGGGAGGTACTGGCAACTCAGTGAACACGCCCGGCAGGGCCATGCGGAGCGGTCGGTTGTTGCTGAGATCGTCCAGCAAGGGATCGAGAGCGAATTCAGCCGCCGCTTCACGGCCATCGTTGGCCAGCACCGGATTGGTCAGGGTGATGTCGTCCAGCTGCCATTCGCGCCGACCCGCCAACACCTGGAGGCTCACCGGATGATCGAGCCGCAGTTTTCCCGGGTAGCCCACAACACGCAGTACCACCGGCTGACCCGGAGGGCCCTCGCGATAGGCCACCGCCTGCCAGCTGTCGTAATCGAGATCCCTCAGGCTTTCCAGCGAGCGGACCATGGCGACGCCGGATTCGCTCTCGTGCTGGTGCACCTGGGCCCAGGCCACACCAGGACTGAGAAGACACAAACCAATGGCGACCAACAGAGAACACAGCAATCGAGGCATGGAGAACATGTCAGTCGGAGAATTCTCACAACAAACCTGATTTTCAGGTGATTCCCACCAACAATCACTTGATGCAGGTTGCCTTTCAGTCCGCTCCTGATCTCAGCAGCGTCTTGAGATCGTTGGGCTTCGAGATGGACGTTGCCCAATTGAGTCAGGGTGCTCTCCATGGCTTCTTTCGACTGGGAGGTTCACGGCAACTGCCGGTGTTCACGATCCAGACCAATCAGGATCTGTTGATTCACGGCAACCGGCGCTCGGGAGTGCTGGCCATCTGCCTGAACACCACCGATCAACATCCTGTGGTGCGTGGCGAGGCAACGCAGCCCTGCTCTCTGCACGGTTTTCATGCTGGGCTGAGGGATTCTTTTTTCCAGCTTCCAGCAGGGGCTCACATCCAGGTGGCGCTCGTTTCCCAGACGCGGTTGGAACAGGTCGCCACCGCCACCGGTGATCACCAGACGCTCGGGGTCATCCATGGATCCAATTCCGCCAACCTCAATCCCAGGCGGTTTCAGGAGTTCAGCGCTTTGATCCAGGCCCAGCTGATGGGAGCTGCCCAGGACGAGCTGGTGGAGCTGGCGACACTGGAAGCGTTGTCTCCGCAGGAGCTCAGAGGCACTGCGAGTGGTGAACTCGGTGTGGGAGCTGGACTGATGAAGGACCTGGTCGCTTGGGGGTTCAACAACACCGGCCGAGCCATAACGCTAAAAGACCTGAGCGGAACGATCTTCGCCTCACGTTCCTCGATCGTTCACCACTGCCGCAAGAGCTTCGGCACCGGTCCCATGGCGTTGCTGAAACAGATCCGACTCAGCCAGGTGCATCACGCCCTGAGCTCCCCAGAGATGCAACACGCCATCGGCGGCAACACCGTGCAAGAAATTGCCTCCCATTACGGCTTCAGAAGCCGCAATCACTTCGCTCGCGATTTCCGCAACCAATTCGGAGAATCCCCCAGCGCAACGCTTCAACGGGCATCCGCTCCGGGGATGAGCATCCAATCGGTCTCCGTGGCCCAGAGCCCCCAAATGGCCATGGCCCTGAGGTAGTGGCAAGCCCGGTAGGTGTTCGCCGCGGTGATCGCCTCGGGGGTGCGGAACTGCAGACCACCGGAGTACACCTGCTCGACAACGGCTGAGCAGATGGCCTCCGCCGTCTGCTTGTCTCCCATCAAGCGGTAGTAGCTGGCGATCCCGAAGTTGATCCCCGTCCACACCTCAAGGGGGTGGGTGCCATTGGGATCCAAGGGCGTGCCGTCGCGGCGCAAGCCGTTGGCGACGCCAAGAGAACCGCCATCAAAAGCCTCGAAGCAGGCCTGCTTTACCGCCTTCAAGGTGCTGCGGCTGTTGGCATCACTCACCACCGATGGCAGGCCTAAGAGCCGTGCGTAGAAGTCTCCGCAGAGCTGATCGGCCATCACCACCGGTGTGCCGCTCTCGGCGTCGATGTCGTAGTACTCGCCGTTCCAGAGCAGCTTGTCGAAGTTGCCTCGGGATTGCTCCAGCCAACCGCTGAACTCCCTCTGCTCCGCTGAGGTGTCCAGCCCGGTGCTGAGCTGAAGGGTCTGCGCAATGGCGAGGGCTGCCTCGAGAGCCGCAATCCAAAGGGCGCCGCAGTATGCACTGACGCCTTTGAGGGGCCAGTCGTCGAAGGTCTGATCCGGAGCGCCGCCGTTGTCGGGCAGGCCATCGTTGTTCACATCAAACGTCTTCAGGTAGCGGAGGGCGTCCACGGCCGCCGGCCAGCAGTCGGCCAGGAAGCGGATGTCTTCACCGCTTGGAGCCAGCTTGAACGTGCGCCACACCTGCAGCACAAAGTCACTGCCAAGGTCCTTCCAGAGGTTGCAGTCCTGATAGGCGGTGTAGTTGGTCGCATCCCAGGGAATCTCATTCGGAGCCCCCAGGTCATGGGGCG
This sequence comes from Synechococcus sp. KORDI-52, assembly GCF_000737595.1. Lineage (NCBI taxonomy): Bacteria > Bacillati > Cyanobacteriota > Cyanophyceae > Synechococcales > Synechococcaceae > Synechococcus > Synechococcus sp. KORDI-52. The sequence continues at coordinate 2,186,666 of NZ_CP006271.1, forward strand.
TTGCTCCTTTCACCTTGCGGTCAGCCTCCACCCGTCCCTTGCCCTGGGTGAAATACCAGCCAATCGGGCGCTGGGTGGCATCCGCCGCCGGAATCGCCCGGGCAAAACTGCGCAGCACTGCCTTGTCGAGTTCAGGCCAGAGCTGCAGCAGCGCAAAGGACCCGTAAAGACGAACGTCGAGGCTCTCGTACCAGGCGTAGTCGAGGCACTCGAGAACACCGAAACGGCCGTGGGGGTCTTCGGGTGACGCTGCACTCCAGAGGCTGCCGCCACTGCAGAGGTCGTAGAGCTCATTGAACAGTGCCATTCGCAACGGTTCCGGCAGGTCCTGGCGTTGCAGCACCGGCTGCTGCCAGGCCTCGATCTGCTGCCGCCAGCTGCGCCAATCGCGCAGGGCTTCAGTGGCAATGGCAACCGCCTGGTTGGCATCTGCACCAAAGAAGTCGGTGTAGCGGCGCAGCGCCTGGCTGCCGGTGGCAAAGGCCGTCACAGGCAGGTCCCAGCTGATCACCACCGGTATCTCAATGCTTTGCCCGGAGGCCAGCTGACACTGCACCGCCAGCGCCGCGCTGAGGGGATCGTCCGATCCACTGCGTCGGTCGTTGTTGCTTTCGGGGATGGACCCATCAACACTGAAGCTGTCCCACAGCTCACGACCATCACCGCTGGGATTCCAGCGGCTGCAGCGCTGGATGGTTACACCGGGCTGCTCGGCCGTGGCAATGCACCACTGGCCCTCGCCTTCGGCGACGGGTTGGGAGACATTGCCCTCCAGCACCACTCCCTTGAGGGAGCCATCGTCAATGCAACGGTTGCGCTGGCCGGTGGTGGTACCGATGGCTGGGGCGTAGTTGTGCTCCGGACTGCCGTCATCGCGGAAGTGAACCTCCGCCGAGGCATCGGTGTTGGTGAACCAGCCGGTGGTGTTGCGCCAACTCAGAAGCAACGACAAATCCAGTGGCTGGTCGGTGGGATTGCGCAGCGTCCAGACGAACACTGCCACCGGGTAGCTGGTGCGCTGGTAATCACCCGGCAGGATCGGGCTGAAGGCCTCACAGCGCACCTCGGCGTCATAAACCCCTTTGTAGCTGGTCCAGCTCAAGGGATAACGGGCGGCATAGGTGCCGGTGCTGCGATCCGGCGTGCTGGCCGGGTACCACTCCCAGGCCTTCAGCGGCGGGCCCGCCTCCGGGCGTGATGCATCCTGATCCGGTTGAACCGCCAGGGCATGGGCACGCTTGCCGCGTTGGCTGCCCTCAAACAGAGCGAACTGGCAGTCGGGAAGCACCCCAAACCAGTGCTCCCCGCCATCGAGGTGCCACAGATTGATGTTGCCGTCGGGCGCCCGCCCGAAGCAGCCGGCGCCGAAGCCCCCCAGTGGCATGCCGTGGTTGGGGCCATCATCGAGGTTGCTGGCGTAGCGAACCGTATAGGGCTTGTCCCAGCCCAGACCGAAAGGGCGGCTCCAGGAGGCCTGCGGTGGCTGCCATCGGGAGCCTTTGTTGCGGCGGCCCAGCAGGGAGTTCAGAGCGGACCAACCGAACGAAACCATGCAGGGGCCGAGAGTCGCCCCAGATTGCCAGGTTTACCGCGATCAGCCAGCCGTTGGAATCAGCCCGCGGACAAGGGAGATGGATTGTCCTCGGCGTCGAGCAATGCATCCAGCGTGACCGCCGTGCGAACAAGGGCTTGGTAATGCTGAAGACTGCGCCGGTTCTGATCCAACCAGCGGCCGGGGGCCGCCCCCTCAAGGTCGGGCTGATCGGGGTCCAGCAGGGGCAGATCGTCCTGCTGCGCAATCAAGGCAATGACCAGGTCATGCAAGCGTTGACGGCGATCGTGGGCTGGGGTCATGCCTCCTCCATCAGATCGTGAAGCCGCTGTTGCGCTTCGAAAGGCAGCGTCACCGGATCAGCGATGTAGCTGCGGGCCTCGTGAATCCGAGCCTGGAGCGGGGCCTGCGCCACCGGCCAGCTGCTGAGCCCGAGTTCGTCATAGATCCGTTTCACCGCAGCGAGAGGTTGGCTGATCAACGTCTCGTAGGGCAGCTCAACCAACTGCCCTGGAGGGATCCGATGCCGAGACACCTCAAAGGCCTGGAGCAGCTCGCCATGGGCCGCCACCGTTTCCTCCACCTGGGTCACAACATCGGGAACGGGCTGAAGCCCCACCAAGGCACCCAACCGTTGCTTCACCTGAACCAGCGAGCGGATCGACGCCTGCGGATCACGGCGCAGCAGCACAAAGCGTGCCCTGGGGAAGTGACGCAGGAGCATCTCCACCCGGGCGGAATGGGCACTGTTCTTGATCAGCAGCCCCGTCTTCCCCTGGCCGTCATGGAGCCAGGTGAGCTTGGAGAAATGCAGCCACTGCCGCTCGTAGGCCCGGGACAAGCCAAGAACATTGCGGCGATAAAACCAGGAATAGGCCCGAGGGAAGGCCATCCCGGCCATGTTGGTGTCCATGGTGAGCCGGGCCAGACCGACCTCATCCTCCTGCGGATCATCCGGCCCCCAGGGCACCGCATCGATCGGCCGTTGCCGCGTCATCCACGCCTTGAGTGCGGAGCGAATCGAGGGTTTGAGCAGCAAGGCCACCTGCGGCGCCATGGTCAGCGCGTTGCGCGCCGTCGCCAGCGTGGGGTCACAGGCCAGCAACTGATGCAGATAGGTGGTGCCACTGCGCCAGTGGCCAATCACCACGATCGGATCATCCGGAAGTTCAGCCTTGTGCAACCGACGGGCGAACAGACAGGACTGGAGCCATGCCAGGGGCTCAACCACCAGCCCGCTGAGGCTCATCGCCAAGCTCACCCTCCAGCAGGAGAGCGCCGGGCGACGCAGCTGCAAGCCTCGAAGCAGCACCGCAGGGCGCACAAAGCCGCCAGCCACCAAGCGATCCGACAGCAGGTCAGCCTGTGCCATGGCCCCACAAACCCTGACACCAGAATGACGGGATGATCGACGTGATCGGCACCGACGCCGGGGCGCCCGCCTCGTTGCCCGCTCAACAGCAGGCGCTGTTGCGGGGTGCCGCGGTGATTGCAGTGCCGCAGCGGTTGCAATCCGCTTTGCAGGCTTGGCTGGGGGAGGCACTGCCAGAGCTGATCAGCAGCGATGACCCGCGGGCTCTGGTGGACAGCCTGCAATCACGGCCTGCGGAACAACCTGTGGTGGTGCTGGCCAGCGGCGACCCGCTCTGGTTCGGCCTGGGGCGGATCCTCTGCGACCGCATTGGCACGGACCGGCTGCGGTTTCATCCCGCCCCCACATCGCTGCAACTGGCCTTCGCCCGCATCGGTCGCCCCTGGCAGGACGCGGACTGGGTCAGCCTGCACGGACGGGACCCCGAGATCCTGGCCAGCGCCTTGCAGAAGCGACCGGCGGCCCTGGCAGTGCTGACGGACCCGAACCAGGGGGGCGCCGCCACCGTGCAGCAGATATGGCATAGCAGCGGCCTGGAGGCCAGCACGGACCTCTGGCTCTGCGAAAACCTCGGGCACCCCCACGAGCGGGTGCAGCAGATCGCACCCGGCACCGCCTTGCCGGCGGACCTGCATCCGCTGCTGATTGCTCTGCTGATCGCCCGGGACCCCGCCGCACCGGATCCCCATCTACTGCCCCTGTTCGGGCTTGATGACGGGCTCTACTTGCAGCACAGCGATCACCCCGGGCTGATGACCAAGCGGGAGGTGCGCATCCAACTGCTGGCCGAACTCGCCCTGCCGCAGCAGGGGGTGCTCTGGGATCTGGGGGCAGGCACCGGCAGCGTCGGTCTGGAGGCCCTGCGCCTGCGCCCGGAGCTGCAACTGCTGGCGGTGGAACGCCGCGCCGGTGGTGCGCAACTGATCCAACGCAATGCGCAACGGCTTGGGGTCAGCCCCGCAGCGGTGCTGGAGGCTGATGCCACCACGGTGCTGAATGGCGGGCTCCCCGATGGCCTCGGCCAGCCCGACCGGGTTCTGCTCGGGGGCGGGGGCGCCCAACGGGAGCGCTTGCTGCAGGACGTGCTGACGCGGCTGCGGCCGGATGGTGTTGTAGTGATTCCCCTGGCGAGCATCGAGGCCTTGGCCAACGTTCGGCCGCTGCTCGAGAACGCCGGATTGGCAGTGCGCGTGCAACAACTGCAGGCCTGGCGGGGACAACCGCTGGGGGACGGCACACGCCTGGCGCCGATGAACCCCACCTTGATCGTGACGGGAACCAAACCGGGTTAAAGCGGATTCAGTTGGAAGACGTGAGCGGGTCAATCCGAACCGGGTCGCCAATGGAAATCCCCAGCCGCTCCGCCTCCCCGGCTCCGATCTCGATCACCGCCTCAATGAAATCAGCCCGTCCGTTGCCATCCGCATCGGCGGCGTAGGAGCGACAGGGCAACGCTGCGCAGGTTGGAACGGCACGCACCAAATCGAGCACGCGCCCATCGCGCACAAAGATCATGTCGAGAGGCGCAAGGGTGTTGAACATCCAGAAGCGCTGCGGCTGGGGGGTAGAGAAGGGAAACCACATCCCGCGCAAGGGCGGCAAGGCCGGCCTCTGCATCAACCCCAGCCGCTGCTGCTCCGAACTGCGGGCCACCTCGAGCTCAATGCAACGCTGCTGATCCAGGCACCAGCGGGCCCCAATCGGCAGCCACTGCGGGGGCGGCTCAGGGGGCAGAGCATCCATGGCCGATCAAGCCTCCGGCATCACCTGGCCGAGGCAGTAGCCCCGGCCGCGCACGGTGTGCAGCAAACGGCGCTCACCGCCGGCCTCCAGCTTCTGACGCAGGTAGCGCACATACACCTCAACGACATTGCTGCTGGAACGCTCCCCCTGCCACACCTCCTGAAGCAACAGCTCGCGACTCAGCACCTGGCCCCGCCGCCGCAACAGCACCTGCAGCAGCATGAATTCCCGGGCTGTCAAGGCCACCACGCGTTCTCCCCGACGCACCGTCCGGGTGGTGGGATCGAGGCTGAGATCATCGAGCTGAAGCAGCAACGGTCGCTGACTCGAGCGCTGTTGAATCGTGCGGTGCAGGCGCAGACGCAGCAACAGATCGCTGGGACCGATCTCTGAAAGCCAAAAATCGTCGGCGCCGGTTCCCAGGCAGGCGGCGCGGGCCTCAACGCTGTCGCGTTCCAGATCCAACAGGATCGGCATGGCCGCAAAACGGCTGCGCAGGTCTGGAATCAATGGGGCCTGATCGGCCGCCAACACAGCGGCCACCGGGGATTCACCGGGTTCAGGAGCATGGGCCGAAGGCCCGGCACTGAGCCAATCGAGGGTGGCGTAGCCCGATGCGGCCAGGCGGGGTGCCAGGGAGACCGCTGAAGGGCCTGCCAGCAGCAACAGGGGGTCAACGTTCATTCCCGTTCGGGCTTGGCGATGTGGGGCAACCCCCAGCCCAGTTTGTTGCGCAGCACCTGGAAAAACTCATGGTCGGCGAGGCGCACAAAGCGCACCGGGTGATCGCTGCGACGGATTAGCACCCGATCTTCGGGCCAGACATAGCAACCGGCACTGCCGTCCACCACCATCATCAGCCGCTCAGGCGTGGCCGGGAACACCGTGACGGGTTCACGGTCGCTGAACACCAGGGCGCGGGAGGCCAGGGAATGGGGCGCGATCGGGGTGAGTTGCAGCACCGGACAATCCGGCGTGATCACCGGCCCGCCGGAGCTGAGGGCATAGGCCGTGGACCCCGTCGGCGTGGAGAGGATCACACCATCAGCGGCGATGTCCACCGGGGCGTGGCGGCCGATGGCGATTTCGAAGTGACACATGCTCGTGAGCGGCTCCCGGTGCAAGGCCATTTCGTTGAGGGACAACGCCTCCCACCGACGCTGATCACCCCGCATCACACTCACCACAAGGTTGCTGCGTTCCTCGATCGTCCACTGATCGGTGAGCACCACATCAAGGGCCCGATCCAGATCATCGAGATAGGCCTCAGCCAGGAATCCCAGGTGACCGGTGTTGATAGTGAGAATCGGAATCCCCACAGGGGCGGTCTGGCGTGCTGCGGAGAGCACCGTGCCGTCCCCCCCCAGAACGATGGCCAGCACCATTGATGGATCAAAGCCCTTGGGCACACAGGCGCTATAGCCCCGCAGCCGCAGGTGCTGATCAGGGTTGGCGAAACCCACCATGCCGCCGGAGCTGCTGGCCCGCTCAACGGCATGGCCGGCTGCCTCGAGGCGGTGTTGAATCGTGTCCGCCGTCTGCACCGCAAGCGGCTTGCCGTCATTGACGATCAGTCCGATCCGGGGCACTGATCCACGACGGGTAGAGGTCAGCCACAGCCTATGGGACGTGCGAGAACTGAACGAAACTCAGTTACGAAGGTTTCCGATCAGAACTGCTCGAGGAAGCGCAGATCACTGGTGTAAAGCCGGCGGATGTCATCGATGCCATGGCGCACCATGCAGAACCGCTCCACCCCAAGGCCTGCGGCGAAACCGCTGTAGCGCTCAGGATCAAGCCCCAGACCCTCCAGCACAGCAGGATCGACCATGCCGCAGCCCATCACCTCCAGCCAACGGCCGCGCCACTGCACATCCACCTCGGCTGAGGGCTCTGTGAAGGGGAAGTAGCTGGCCCGAAAGCGCACCGGCAGGTCGCCGAAGAAAGCCTTAAGGAAGGCCATCACCGTGCCACGCAAATGGCTGAAATCAAGCCCCTCATCAATGGCCAGCACCTCCACCTGGTGGAACACCGGCGAATGGGTGGCATCAACGGCGTCACGGCGATAAACCCGCCCCGGGGCAACGATCCGAACCGGCGGTGGGTTCTCTTCGAGGTGACGGATCTGAACCGGCGAGGTGTGGGTCCGCATCAACAGGTCACCCCCGAGATAAAAGGTGTCCTGCATGTCCCGGGCCGGATGGTCCTCGGGAATATTCAGCGCGGTGAAGTTGTAGTGATCCCGCTCCACCTCAGGCCCCTCGGCCACGCTGTAGCCCAGGCCCAGGAACAGATCGACGATCTCTTCGGTGGTGGTGATCAGGGGATGGCGATGCCCCATCCGCACCCCTGAAGCCGGAGCGGTGACATCGAGGCTTTCCCTGGCAATGCGCTCTGCCATGGCCGCCTGCTTCACGGCCTGCAGTCGCTCTCCCAACAGCGACTGCACCTGCGTTTTCAACACGTTGGCGCGCTGACCCACCAGGGGGCGCTCCTGACCAGGCAACTTGCCCATCGCCCCGAGCACACCGGAGATGCGGCCCTTCTTGCCCAGCAGCCCGACCCGCAGTTGCTCCAGTGCAGCGGCGTCGGCCGCCTCGGCGATCTCCGCCGCGGCCTGCTGCTCAAGAGCATCGAGTTGATCGGTGAGCTGCTGCAGGGTGACCGGTGCGCTCACAGGGATGAAACAGAGAGCTGCCGACTGTAATCAGCCAGGCCGCTTAGGTTCATCTCAGTGCGAACGACCCCATGGCCCCGCTGCGGATCCTGATCAGCAATGACGACGGGGTCTTCGCCGACGGCATCCGAACCCTGGCCGCCGCAGCGGCAGCCCGCGGCCATCAGGTGACGGTGGTCTGCCCGAATCAGGAACGGTCCGCCACAGGCCATGGCCTGACCCTGCAGACCCCCATCCGCGCCGAGCGGGCCGACGAACTGTTTGCCCCAGGGGTCACCGCCTGGGCCTGCAGTGGTACCCCCGCCGACTGCATGAAGCTGGCTCTGTTCGAACTGGTGAAAGAGAAACCAGACCTTGTGCTCTCCGGCATCAATCACGGTCCCAACCTGGGAACAGACGTGTTCTGTTCCGGCACCGTTGCAGCAGCGATGGAGGGAACCTTGGAGGGCATTCGTTCCCTGGCCGTAAGCAGCGCCTGCTTCCAGTGGCGTCAGTTCCAAGCCGCCGCAGACCTCGCTCTGGAGGTGAGTGAGCAGGCCATCGCCGACCAGTGGCCCGACAACCTGCTGCTCAACCTCAACATCCCCCCCTGTGCCCGGGAGGAGATGGGTCCACTGCGCTGGACCCGTCTCTCGATCCGGCGCTACGACGAGCAATTCAGCCGTCGGGAAGACCCCCGTGGCCGCGCCTACTACTGGCTGGCCGGAGAAGCGGTGCAGGATCTCGAATCAGCCGGAGAAGGCCCCCGGGATTGGCCCAGTGATGTAGCCCAGATTCATGCCAATGCACCCTCACTCACGCCGATCCAGCCGGACTTGTTCTGGAGGGGCCCCCTCAGCCGACTGCCGCAACTCAAGCTCAAGGATCAGCTGGTGCGGTAAGGCCAGCGATTGCTACTGATAGTGAGTCCCTAAAAAGGTTTGAAACCTTCTTTTTCACTTTCAATGCTGAGGAACTGGACAAAACAAAAACACATTGCACGAGGAGAAGTCAGACCAGAGACTCCACTCATCCCAATCAACGCGACGGGAAACCTATTAGATCAGTTTTTTGGCATGAGCAATGCTCCTCACCGAGACCAAATCAAAATTCAGCAACGACTTGCATGCAATATAAAAGCAATCAAAATCATAAACTTGACCACGCCTCAAGATCTATATCCTTAAACAAGCCAGTAGATTGACTCGATTACTGATACAGACATTCGATCACTTCAAAGACGTTGCAACGATTGGGCTTTATCTTGAAATTCACCCAATAGCAGCTGGAGGTAAGAAACCTTGCGCAACTTGATATTCGCAGTCAGGCTCATACCCACCTGCAACGGCAGTACAGCACCACTTTTCAAACGGAAATCCTGGTCATCCAGCTGAATGGTTACAGGAAAGCTGAGTTCTTGCCTCTGTTGCTGAGGATCAGGCTCCAGGGCATCAGATCCAATTTGAATCACTTTCCCTTTAAGAACGCCAAAATCAGTGGAGGGAAACGAGTCGATGCTGATCTCAGCATTCATGCAGGCCTCGCGCTTTTCAGGACAACCCGGTGCCACTTGGACGAAACCAATTTTATTAGACGGAACCTCAACCTTCGCTTCAAGTAAACCCTTAGGCACCACCTTCATCACTGTCTGGGTGGATTGCGCCGTGAATCCCCTGGACGTGGGCTTGAGATCAAAGATTATTCCATCAACAGGAGACTTGAGTTGCTGGTAGCGCAGGGTGACCTTGCTCTGCACCAAGCGCCCATTGAGATCGGCAAGTTCCGACTCCAACTGAGCCGTCTGTTGATCCAGCAGGGCAATCTGGCGGAGCTTTTCGGCCCTGGTCTGCATGAGTTTGCCTTGGGTTTCAGCAACAATGTTTTGCTGATTGAGGAGCTGCACTTCAGAAAAGGCACCAGCATCCTCTAACTGCTCGAAGCGATCCAGAATTTCGGACTGGAGCTTTAGATTTTTCTGCAGCATCAGAACCTCTTCCTGATTGACCTGCATGGTTTTGAGCTTTTCCTGCTCTTTCAACAGCAGTTGTTCCTTCTTCAGCCTGATGGTTTTCTCAAGACTCACCCGCTGTTCTTCACTCGCCTCGGTGTCCAGCTTCATCAAAACCTGACCAGCCTTCACCCGATCACCTTCTGAAACAAGAATCTGATCAGCCACACCCCCCACGGGCATTTGAATGTCCTGCACTGAGCCGATTGGCTCAAGCTGCCCTGGGGCCATCACAATTTCTTCGGTACGCGCCAAGGCCAACCATGCCAAACCGAAAATGCTGGTACCGATCAGGGTCCAGGTGACGGTACGCATCCAAAAACGACCCTGCTGAAGAATCGAGTCGTCAAAACTGTTGAGATCAGAAGATTTGTGCATGTCGCCATGGTCGAAGCGATGCAACCAACCGCGTGAGCTCTCGACCAGATTGTTGGAACTCCGCTTGACGAGGGCCACCAACTTTTGGGGATTCATTAACATCAGAAACTCTCTTGCTGGCGGTAAAGGGCGTAGTAGCGGCCACGATGTTTCATCAACTCATCGTGCGTGCCAACTTCAACAACCGCGCCCTGGTGCAGCATCACGATCAAATCAGCCTGACGGATGGTTGACAGACGGTGGGTGATGAAGAAAACGGTGCGGTCGTTGATGTTTTCGAAAAGGTTGTCGAAGACTTTCCGTTCAGTTTCGTAATCAAGGGCACTGGTGGCTTCATCCATCACCAGCAACTTGGGATTACTGAGAAGGGTGCGGGCAATGGCCACCCGCTGACGCTGTCCGCCACTTAGTGCCGCGCCTCGTTCACCAACAGGCGTGCTGTAGCCGCTGGGAAGTTCCATGATGAAGTCATGGGCATTAGCGAGACGTGCTGCTCTCATAATCTCTTCACTGGAGGCATCGGGATTGGTGAGAGCTATGTTGTCGCTCACGGTTCCGCTGAATAAAAGGGGATCCTGAGGAACGATGCCGATCTGACGTCGTAGGGAATAAAGCTCAACCTTTCCAATGTCGTAGCTGTCAACCAGGATCCGACCTTCTCCTGGTTCATAAAGCCTTGGCAGCAGTTTCATCAGGGTGCTCTTGCCGCTACCGCTCTGGCCCACGATGCCAACGAACGTTCCGGCCTTGATCTCAAGATTGACATCCTTGAGGACCTCAGACTGGCCAGCTTGAAAGCGGAAGGTGACATTCTCAAAGCGCACGTCTCCCTGCAGCGGAGGGAGCATCACCTTGGATTTATCGACCTCATTAGATTCTTCTGGGGTATCAATCACATCAGCAAGCCGTTCAAAGCTGACGCGCAACTCCTGGATGTTCTGCCAGATCGATGACAAACGCAGAAGAGGCTGGGTGACGTAGCCGGAAATGATCCGAAATGCGATCAACTGACCCAGCGTCAAATCACCCTTGAGCACCATCGTGGCACCGATCCAGAGCACCATCAGCTGAGAGATCTTCTGCAACACTTGGCTGGTCTGGCTCAGGGCCGTTCCAGTAATCGTTTTCTCAAAAGTGCGGGCAATGTACTGGGAGTAGAACTCTTGCCAGCGCCAGCGGCTGACCATCTCCACGTTCTGGGCCTTCACCGTCTGAATTCCGGTGAGAACCTCCACCAAATGGCTCTGAGTCTTGGCATTTTCTTCCGCAGCAGCTCGGAACTGACGGCGGAAGAGAGGAGCACCCAGAATCGTCAAGCCGATCTGAATGGGAAGAACGGACAGGGCAATTAAAGTAAGAAGCCAGCTGTACAGCAGCATCACCACGATGTAAATCACAGAAAAGGCGGCATCCAGGATGGTGGTGAGGGCCTGACCGGTCAGAAAATTACGAATCTTCTCCAGTTCAGCCACCCGGGTTCCCAGTTCACCCACTGGACGACGGTCGAAATAACCAAGGGGGAGACGCAACAGGTGGTCGATCACCTCTGCGCCAAGACGCTGATCAATCCGGTTGGTGGTTTCCGCAAACAGGAAGGTCTTCAGACTGCCCAGAACCCCCTCAAGAATCGTGACCACCACAAGGGCGATGCCCAGCACCTGCAACGTGTCCAGGCTGCGTTGAGTGATCACCTTGTCGATGATCACCTGGATCAGCAACGGGTTGGCGAGGGTGAACAGCTGAACCACAAAACTGGCCGCCAGCACCTGGATCAACACGCCGCGATATCGCTTCAAAGCCGGCCAGAACCAACCAGGGCCGAACTTCTGGTCGGGAGTTGCGTTGGAACGCTCCATCAGGAGAAGTTCAATTCCCTCCGGGAAGGCATCTTCCAATTGATTCGGCTCCAGGCTGACCATGCCCTGCTGCGGAGACGCCAGCCGCAGCCCACGCTCATTGCTGGCCACCACCAAGGCAAAGCCCTCCTGCCAAGGGAGCATGGAGGGAACCTGAAGTCGTGTACCAGCAGCGGCCGGCACCCGGGCAGCCATCACATGCAAGCCAAGACTGGTGGCCAACTGGCCGCAAAGTTGAAGATTGGGCGTCAATCCCCTGCGGATATTGTCCTGAAGAACCTTCTCGATCGAATCGCGCCGGAAGGGCAGCTTCATCAGCTGGGCCAGCATCTGGAAGCAAGCCAGGGTTTCCTGGATCGGGCCATCGGCCTGGATCAAGCGAAGGCTGTCAACAACATTGCGCTCAGGGCTAAAGCTGCTCACGGGAGGCAGAGCCTGAGCGTCTTGAATCCCAGCAACAGAGTCAAGCCAGCCAGAACTGATCTCCGCCGCAGCTTCAGCTTCGGCTGTATTGGACCAGCCGGAGGCGGGCAGAGACACCAACCGGAGCGCGAACGGCTCACATTTGGGAAGGTTTGCAGCAGAATAGAGCGGCTGACCGACAGTCAATTCACCCCATGCGCTGGTGACATAGATCAGCTTCCCGGCAGATAGAGCAGTCTCCACAGATTCCGGATCTGATGAACAACGCTCGGCGGACTGCTGCAAAGCCTCCAGTTTTTCAAGGGCGGAGCTGTCGCTTTCAGGATTATTTTGCTCCAGAACTTCCAGGAGCTGGTGCAGCTCCTGCGGCCAAAGCTGCTGGTCACACCACTGCCGAAATGAAGTCTCTTTGCGATAAAGCCCCCGCCAGAGTTCATCCGGAATGGCACAAGCAATCACCTCTTCAGCGGCGATGACCTCCTCGCATGGAGCACCGCACAGAAGACTTGCGGCCCCGATCACACTTCCGGGTCCAAACTTTCCAATTGTGGTGAGGCGGCCGTTGAGACGGCCGACAAGCCTGGCCTGGCCTTGGAGCAGAACCAAGACTCGGGCCGCAATGTGATTGGCGTCGGACAGCTGCCCCCCGAGCGCAAAACGAAGCAGATTGCAGCCGCTCTCCAAATTGTCAACCGATGCCTTGGAGAGGCCAATGAACGCCGGATGCTCCAGCAAAGGGAACGAAGGTGACCTGGTCATCGGGAAATGCTGAAATCACTGAAATCGCTAGTTGTCACTGGTTCTTTCATCTCTGAAGTCAGCAGACCCAAAGTCTGGGTGGTTTCCTCGTCAATCCAGGCATCAAACATTTCCTGGCACATCTGTTCGGCAACCTCGTCGGTGAACGTGGCGGGTGAGTAGCGCTCCAGGCGAACCACGAGCCACCAGTCGGAGATTCGAAAGGGTTCAAGCAAAACACCAGGTTGCGCAACCCGTAATTTCTCGACCAAAGCAGGATGGGCCTGGGTGAGGGGAACTGGGCCGACGATTCCGTTGGTGCTGCGTTCCGGTCCCTCGGCATAGCGCCGGGCCAAATCGGCGAAATTGGCCTCATCGGATTCGATCTGCAGATATAGCTCTTGTGCCAGAAAGCTGTTCTTGAGTCGCAGCAGGCTGTAAAGCACCTGATCCAGATCGTTTTTACGCTCCAAAAAACGGGCTTCCGCCTTTGCGGCATATCGCTCACGTATCAAATTGCGGCGGCGTATGTCATGACGAAGACGCTCCAAAACATCTTGCTCCCTGAGCCGCAGCGTCTCCAACAGCTCGGTCCACTGCTCCATCCGCTCATAACCGCGCTGGCGGAGAAAGCAGATTTGCGCATCTTGAAGCTCTTCCTTGCTGACCACCACGCCGGCCATCGCATCGCAGATCAGCATCTGCTTCACCAAGGGCTGCAGAAGGTTGAAACTGATCAGAAGTTCCTGCCCCTCAGATCCAATCGCACGACGGAGCTTCTGAACCACCGATCTACAATCCATGCCAGCAATCAATCCTCTATAAATTAGCTCTAGTACACGCATTTTGCCGTAATTCGGCCGCAGCCCAGGCCAATGAAACCGATAGAAAACATGATTCATCACCTACTTTCACGAATCAATAGAGCGCACACAAATAATCACAGGCGAACCGATATTCAGGACATCCGACGAGAGAATTGATTGATTCTCCATAAAGCATGAAAGGTATGCTTTGAATCCAATCGTTTCCCCATCAAAGTTCATCGCTAGATTGGTTGATATTTGTGCATAGCCCTACCCCTAAAGGACTGGATGCTCACCCCCAGGCGGCAAACCTTCAGCTTCTCCTGTTCGTCCACGGTCAGCAATAAGTTGAACCAATCCAACAGCAGCTTTTCAACCAACGGTTCCCCTAGGTCCTTAACGCCCCCGGACAGCCAACACCGAAAGGCATCAGGGTCATTGGCTCGTAGAGCTGTCGCTAGCTCTACAAGCAAGAACAGAGCAAAGCGGGTGTCGGTAGGCATGGCTCGTGCGTGACCGCCATGAGAGTTCTCTTGTAAGAGGAGTCAACAAAAAACCTCTATTGATAACAAGAGCAGCAGTTGAATTCTTGATCACCACCAACGATCAGCGCGACCAAAGGACGGAAGGCCCGGCTCACTGGGTACCGTCACCACCGACAGCCGCTGGGGTCCCGGTGAAGCTGTAATCAGCGGCAGTACCCAGCTGATCCAGCAACGAATGCGAGAACACACCTTTGGTGGAGTCAAAAATCATGTAACTCTTACCTGAAGTTGATCCATTGGGAGCAACTTGATGAGCACCAATTAGGAGATCCGCCAGACCATCGCCGTTCACCTCAGCCGCAACACACTCCAATGACAACTAACTCTATGGGTACAGTAATTCCCAATGAACAAAAATTCTTGAAGTCAAAACACGAAAACGAACTTCAAGCCACTACCTAAGCAACAAAGGAATAGACCACCGCTTCCATTCATTGTGCGCGGTAAACCCGCTGCAGCAGCCATAGGGAGAACAACACACCGATCAGGTGCGCAAACAACACCTGGGTGTTGCTAAGCACAGACAACATTTCCAGGGAGGTGATCGCCAGGTTGTCGGCCACGCCGCGGCCGCCGATAGCGATGCCAGGAGTTTGCATTGAGGCCTGAACAAAAAGGCTGCCTGCGAGGGCCTGATAGCCGATGGAGGCCAAGCTGAGGCCGAGCAGATCTGCCAAGAGGCCTCGTTTGATCAACCGCGCCACCTCCCCCCGACTGGGACGCGCAGCGCTATCGATCGCTCGACCTGCACGAACGATCAGCCAGCCCTGCCAGAGGCTGAACAGAAGCACGACGAACGCCAGGGAGGTGAGCGACAGGCCAGGCCCCAGGCCCACAGCCCGTTCGGAATTGCGCGCAAGGCTGCCGCCGATGTTGTTGAACAGAAGAACGCCCACCACGACGATGCCGAGAACCACCTGGATCCAGAACCGGATCCACCCCATCCGACGCACGCCGAACGACAACTTCTGGAAATCGAGGCGGTCTGCCATGCCCTGGTGCTCGGTCGTTCAAACTTGCCACCAAAGCGCACCTTCTGCACCTCCTTGATCCCGCTCCGCTCTCCAGAGGAGGCCCGTCGGCCCACTGCCCTGGCGCTGGGGAGTTTCGATGGGCTACACGCAGGCCATCGCCGCGTGATCGCCGAGGCCATCCAAGGCTGCCCGGAGGAAGCCGTTGCCTCGGTTGTGAGCTTCTGGCCCCATCCCCGTGAAGTGCTGTTCGGCGAGGCACGCCTGAGGCTGGATCTACCGAGCGAAAAACTCGCCCTGCTGGAGCCCCTGGGGATCCAGCAGCTCGTGCTTGTGCCCTTCACCCGCGAACTCGCTCAGCTGAATGCGGAAGACTTCGTCACCAGCGTGCTGCTGAACACACTTCAGGCCAGACGCATTGCCGTGGGCACCAACTTCCGCTTCGGCCATCAGCGGCGCGGTGACGCCGAGATGCTGGAACAGCTAGCGGCACGCAGCGGCGTTGAGGTGAAGGTGGTGCCCATGGTTGAAGACCATGAGGGCCGGATGAGCAGCAGCCGGATCCGCGCGGCCCTCGACCAGGCCGACCTCACCACCGCCAAAGCCTTACTGGGCCGGGCCTACCGCTTTCAGGGTCGGGTGGTTCGAGGCCGAGGCCTGGGGCGTGAACTGGGCTGGCCCACCGCCAATCTCCAGGTGGATGGTCGCAAGGCCTTGCCAGGGCTTGGCGTCTACGCAGCCTGGGCCCAACTCGATGGGGATGGCGATCGGCTGCCGGCTGTGATGAACCTCGGGCCCCAACCCACGATTGATCCAACATCTCCATCAGCTGTGGAGGTGCACCTGCTGGATCAGAGCCTGGAGCTGGAGGGCCGGCACCTGGGCGTCGAGCCGGTGCAGCGCTTGCGCGGCCAAACCAAATTCAGTGGACTTGAGGAGCTCAGCCGCCAGATCGGCCGCGACGCCGCCCAGGCCCGCGAGATCCTTCAAACCGGCTTTCAGGCCACGGTCGGATAGGCATTCACCAGGCCCCAAACGATGAACACGCCGATGCCGCCGAGAAGAACGATTCCCCAGACCAGAACGTGCATGGTGCTCTCCGAACCACCGTTCTCCATGACCGACGCCGCAACCGTTGCCCACAGAGTGCCATGAATCCAACCCCAAGCGAGACCTCCCTGGATCCACGGGTGGCACGACTGATCGACGCCAACCTCGACCGTGCCCGGGAAGGCCTGAGGGTGGTTGAAGACTGGTGCCGCTTCGGGTTGGAGCAACAGGATCTGGTGGTGCGCCTCAAGGACTGGCGTCAACGGCTGGGACGGCTGCATCACGACAGCTACAAGCAGGTCCGCTCCACCAGCACCGACACCGGGGCCGGACTGGAGCATCCGGCCCAACTCGATCGCCACAGTCCCGACCACGTGGTGGCGGCCAACTGCGCCCGGGTGCAGGAGGCGCTCCGGGTGCTGGAGGAGTACGGCCGCACCATCGATCCTGCGCTGGCCGCTGAAGCCGCTGCGATCCGCTACGGCCTCTACGACCTGGAGGTGACCTGCCTCAACGCCACCCTCGGAGCAAGGCGACGCACCAAGCTTCAGGACTGTCGCCTTTGCCTGATCACAACCCCCTGCGATGACCTCATCGATCGGGTGCAGGCCTCCCTGCAGAACGGCATAGGCATGGTGCAGTACCGCTGCAAAGCGGGGAACGACCGCGAACGCCTCCAGGAGGCCCAGCAGCTCAGGCAGCTGTGCAACCGCTTCGGAGCGCTGTTGTTCATCAATGACCGTGTGGACCTGGCCCTGGCGGTCGATGCAGATGGGGTGCACCTGGGCCAGGAGGACATGCCCTGCGAGGTAGCCCGCGACCTGCTGGGTTGCGATCGTCTGCTGGGCCGCAGCACCCACAGCATCGATCAGGTTGATCAGGCGCAGCGGGAGCCGATCGACTACCTCGGCTTCGGTCCGATCCACTCCACGGCCGTCAAACCCGAGCGCGACCCTGTTGGTGTGGAGCTCTTGGCCAAGGCCACAGCGATCAGCCAACGCCCCGTCTTCGCCATCGGTGGAATCACACCGACCAACCTGCCGGCACTGCTCGGGGCCGGGGGCCAGCGCGCGGCGGTGATCGGCGCGATCATGCACGCAGATGACAGCGGGCGGGCCACGCGGCACCTGCTCCAGCAGCTCAACCACGCCACGTTCTGAGCGATGCCTCTCACCCTGATGGTCAACGGTGAAACCCGCGTGCTGGATCCAGCACCGGAGCCCACCAACCTGGCGGCCGTCGTGGCCCTGCTGGCCAACAACCCCCAGTTGGTGGTCGCCGAACACAACGGCGTGATCGCCCCCCGCAGCCGATGGGAAGCCATCCTTGTGAAGGATGACGACACCCTTGAGATCGTCACCATCGTTGGTGGTGGTTCCTAAAGTCTGCAGATCAATGCTGTGGGCGCTGCTGTGGCCACCCCTCGACTGTTGACACGACCGCGAAGACTGCTCGCATCACTGCTTTTGCCTGTTGTTATTGCGGGGCTCTGTCTGTTCCATGCACAGCCGGCTGATGCCGCCCGCGGGGGGCGCATGGGCGGAGGCAGCTTCCGCGCACCTTCGATGCCACGATCCAGCGGCGGCAGCTACGGCGGCGGCTACCCCGGGGGTGGTTACCGCGGCGGCGGGATGGGCTTCCCTTTCATCATTCCAATTTTCGGCTTTGGTGGTGGTGGCCTGTTCGGACTGCTGATTCTCATGGCGATCGCAGGCGTTCTGGTGAACGCCCTACGAGGCGGAGGCAATGCCCCTTCGATCGGTGGTGCTGCCGCGGCTCCATCCATGCCGCGCAACGTGAACATGATTCAGGTGCAGGTAGGACTGCTCGCCAGTGCCAAATCACTCCAGGACGATCTGCGTTCCTTGGCCTCCTCGTCCGACACCAGCAGTTCAGCCGGCCTGCAGAGGCTGCTGCAGGAAACAACCCTTGCCCTGCTGAGACAACCGGACCTCTGGGTCTACGCCAATGCCGAGAACGGCAGTGTTCCCTTCAGCTCGGCTGAATCGACGTTCAATCGCCTCTCGATGAACGAGCGCAGCAAGCTGGACGCTGAGCTCACCAGCAACGTCGGCGGACAGCGGACGACGGACACGGCCAACAGCGCTGGAGACGCTGATGCCACCAACGAATTCATTGTTGTGACCTTGCTGGTGGCCTCGACGGCATCGGCCAAACTCGCAGGCGCCGACACCGGAGAAGATTTGCGCCAGACCCTGCGCATTCTTGGTTCCACAGCGTCCAGTGAATTGATGGCCCTGGAAGTGATCTGGCAACCGGAAGGCCGCGGTGATGTGCTCAGCGCCAACGACCTGGTCACGGCCTACCCCAACCTCCAACACCTCTGAGACCCCAGAGCATTTCTTGGCTCATCTACAGGATTTCTGAGTATTTCTTCCCAGAGATCAGTCTTAATTTGATCCAATCTCATTGCGGACATCCAGAGTTGGCTCCCGACCCCCGCTCCATGGCATGGCAACAGGACGGTGAGCTAGCGCCGGCTGATTTGGATGCCCTTGTGCATGCACTTCAGCGGGTCGAGTGCGACCACAACAGTGCTGAGCTTCAGCGTCTCGGCCAGATCGACCCTCCAGCTGGAGCCTGAACCCTCCGCTTGATCACTCCGGGGAACACCCTCGGAGCATCCTCAATGCAGCCATGGCTGCGCCATATCCGTTGTCGATATTCACCACCATCAATCCAGGCGCACAGCTGGCGAGCATCCCCTCCAAAGCGGTTCGTCCCCCTGCGCTGATGCCATAACCAACCGAAACCGGGACGCCGATCACAGGTTGCGGCACCAGACCTGCCAGCACAGTGGGCAATGCACCCTCCATCCCGGCGCAGGCGATCAGAATCCGCGCCGAAGCAAGACGGGGGAGTTGATCGAGCAGGCGATGCAATCCAGCCACCCCCACATCCATCACAGGATCCACGCCGACGCCGTGGCAACGCAGGGCCAAGCTGATCTCCGCCACCACCTTGCGATCACTGCTGCCTCCACTGAGCACCACCACCTCAGCCGGGGGCGATGGCTCAGCTGGCAACGCCCCCAGGGTGAGGCAGCCAGCGTCGGCGTGCAGCTCGACCGCCGGTAAGGCCTCACGCACCCGTGCCGCTTTTTCGGGGTCCACCCGGGTCACCAAACCCAGTTCCCCGGCTGCGGCAAAGCTCTTGAGGATGGTGCTGATTTGATGGGCGGTCTTGTGTTCCCCCCACACGGCCTCAACCATGCCCAACCGCTGGCGGCGGCGCAGATCAAGGCGAGCGTCCGGCGTGTTCACTGTGGCAACAGTTCCCCTTCAAACACCAGCGGGAAGGGGTTGCCTTGAACCTGCCCCGTTTGCTCACGGGCCAGCGTCTCGAAGCGCTCCTGAACCTGCTCCACATCCGCCATGGAGATGGACTTCCATGCCTCACGACTGCTCCACCGAATCAGCAGTGTTCCCTCTTCTGTTGCCGGATCCCAGAAGAGCTCACGGCCCAGAAATCCAGGCTGTTTGTCGAGCCAAGGTTCCCAGCTGCCGCGTTCAGCAACCATCCAGTCCTCACGGCTGTGCTGGGGGACCCGCAGCCGCAGGTGCTCCACCACAGCCACCCCTTCACCCACCTGAGGGTCGGCCCAGGCCAATACCCTTGCCTCCGAAAACCCGCCCAACAACAGAATCAGTGCCCAACAAAGTCCGAAGACCCTAAGCAGAACAGGCCGGAGTCGAGGCACGCTTCAGCTCCGCTGCAAAAGGGCTACAGCCTGGCAACTGATGCCCTCTTCCCGTCCCTCCGGACCCAAACCTTCATTGGTGGTGGCCTTCACACCCACGGAGTCTGGAGCAATGCCGATCGCTGACGCGATCCGGCTGCTCATCTCCGCTATGTACGGCTTGAGCTTGGGGCGCTCGGCAATCACCACCGCATCAATGTTCAGCACCGACCAGCCGCGCTCCTTCACCAGCTTCACCACCTGATCCAGCAGCTTCAAGCTGTCGGCCCCTTTCCATTGAGGATCGGTGGGGGGAAAGTACTTGCCGATATCACCCAGGGCCAGGGCCCCGAGCAGGGCATCCATCACGGCATGCACCAGCACATCGGCGTCGCTGTGGCCATCCAGGCCCAAACCGTCGGGATGGTCCAGGGTCACACCGCCGAGGATGATGGCCCGACCGGGCACCAGCCGGTGGATGTCGTATCCGTTGCCGATGCGCAGCTCCATGCCTGGGTCTGAAGGGTTAGTCATTGTCGCTGCCTGCCAGCGGGCAAACAGATCAGGCCGGCGCTCGCGGGTGCGCTGCTCCCGCTGCTCCTGACGCCACCGGGCGATGGCACCGTGATCGCCACTGCGCAGCACATCCGGAACGGTCACGCCACGGAAGTCGGCGGGGCGGGTGTAATGCGGGTGTTCCAGGAGGAGTGCACTGTGGCTTTCCTCCACCAGGGAATCAGCCGTCCCCACCGTGCCAGGCAGCAGACGAACCACACCGTTGATCACCGTCATGGCAGGCAGCTCCCCGCCGGTGAGGACGAAATCGCCCACCGACACCTCCTCATCAGCCAGGCCACGAATGCGCTCGTCGAACCCCTCGTAGTGGCCGCAGAGGAAGACCAGTTGATCGTGATCGATGGACCAACGCTGCAGATCCTGCTGCTGCAGGGGACGCCCCTGCGGTGACATCAACAGCACCCGGCTTCGGGGACTGCGGGGGATAGCCTCCATCGCGGCGAACACCGGCTCGGGCTTGAGCACCATGCCGGCGCCACCCCCATAGGGCTCGTCATCCACCTTGCGATGGCGATCCGTGGCGAAGTCCCTGGGGTTATGCAGGTGCAACGCAGCAATGCCCGCGTTGAAGGCACGACCGATCACTCCAAGCTCCAGCAGAGGAGCAAACGCCTGCGGCGCCAGGCTCACCACATCAAGGCGAAACGGTTTTGTCAAGTTATGACTGGGCTCAATGCCAACCCCCTGGCTTTGTAAGGCAATTATTTTGACAACTGGTCGGCGCCCTCCCTTAGGCCTCTTGCCAGCCCTCTTTCAGATAACCAAGAGTACACGCATACTAAATAACGAAAAAGGCTTACATCTGCTCATCACGGCACCATCACCCCGAAGCTTGAGGCTCCCTTTCTTCAAACGAATCCAGGGCACTTCGTTATCGGTGGAGGTGACCACATTGAGCAGGGCGATTGGTGGATGGGTCAGGCGATTTTCTGCGAGGGGAGTGCTCGGCATCCAAAGCTTCCCTTTCTGTTCAAGTGGCTGACGTTGATACAGGAATCATCAAGTGGATCAATGCTGATGAGGTGATCGATGTGATCTGGTCAATGGATGGATGGCCCACCTCAAGCCCCGTACTCGAGAAGCAGTAGGAGCCAGAGAAAAAACCAAACATGCAAACCAAACCGGACAGCCGAGCCGTGACCCTTGCCCATCCCTGCCGCAGGACCTGGCTGTCAGCCATGGCTTGCCGGCGTCGCAGTTAATTTTGACCTTTGTGCTCGGGCTGCTAATCGTGGCCTTGCATTCGGTTTCGGTGGGACTGCTCGATCGCGGCTGGTGGGTTGCGTTGATCGTACTGATGGCACTTCACAGCACCGAGATCAAACTGCTTGAAGCCGCCTGAACATTGCTGAATGGATCTTGCTAGCTGTCTTGCGCTGCAAGATCGGGCGCACTGGAATTAGTAATAAATAATCAGCAGATTCTTTTGTGCTACCAGATCTCTCCAGACAATTGACGTTATTTCTGTTTAGAAGGTCTCAGAATTCAGAGAGCCGGCAAACGCTGAATTGCTTGCAAAAGAGTAGAAGGAAGCGAAGTCTTCTGATAGTGTGGATGGCAAAATTGATGAAATATTTGATAGGGGGTCGGCATTGTTGCCGATGTCAGATTGACTATTTTCTGTGAATGCCGTCACGGTCTCCTGCAACACGATTTCAGCAGCTTTTAAAAATTGATCGCTTGGATTTAAGCCCGACATTTCTGTACTTGACGTTTTAGGGCTTATATATTCATCATTACCTGGAGTAAAAGGAGAATTTTTGTTAGCCTCTAACGGTTTAGCTGATAAGCCTATCCCCGTGATTGAGTCGACTTCTGTGGTCGCAGCAGTTTCTTTGATGCCTATAATGGATACATTATTGACATATCCATCTTCCTTGCCTTTGTTGACGTTTGCGGAAAAACGAATTTGCAATGATTCCATAGACGAGCTATCCAGCGCGATATTTTCTTGATTCCATTGATTTTCAATACTATTTCTTCGACGGAGGCCTCTTAGGTCTGAGATACCGTCGAGAGTTGTCCAGCCAGAATTGTTCTGGTTGATTTCGAATCTCATGAAATCAGATCTGTCCCAATTATCTTCAATTCTCCAGTCGAAGCTAATTTCAATCGTGTCGAAGCCCGTTGTATTAATTGGAGATGCAAGTGAGAGGCTTTGTGATGTGGTGGAAAGTCCATCAACCTCCATTGTGATGCCAATCGCCTCACCGTTGAGCAAAGTACCGACAAAGCGGTTTCGACTTTTCCAAACATTGTCGATGTTCCATTGACGAGCTGTCAGTGTTGGATTGTCAAAGTCATCAAAGAATAAATTTTCTTCAGACGTTTCAAAGATTGCCGGCTCAGTTTTCCCGTTAATCGTGATGGCGAGAGTCGCTTGGTTGCTGCTTGTACCGCTTTCGTCAGTTGCGATGTAGTTGAACAGAACTTCTTCCGACTCGTTGTCATTCAATGCAAGAAAATCTGTTCCAGGATCGTAAGTAAATGAACCGTTTTCATTTAAAATAAGGGTACCTTTTTGTATCTCGTTGGTGCTGACAAGGCTGTAGGTCAGCTGGTCGCTGTCGAGGTCAGTCGCAGGAAGAAGCTGACCGTTGTAGATGACATCTTCTTCGGTACTGAATGATTGTGAAGATGCAACAGGCGAATCATTTACACCATTGATGGTGATGATGATGTTGGTTTCAGCGCTTTCAGCATTACTGTTGTCGCGAGCGATGTAAGTGAAGACAACACTTTCTGATTCGTTGTCATTCAGGGATTCGAAGTTTGTCTCAGGGTCGTAGGTAAAGGTGCCGTCACCATTGTTGAGTACACTTCCTTTTGATGGGAGATTTGTGATGGTGTAAGTAAGGGTGTCGCCGACATCAGGATCTAGACCATCGAAGAAGATGCTTTCAGCGATTTCATCTTCAGTGATTGAAAGTGTGATCTCGTTGGCAGTCGGCTCATTATTGACGACTGGCGCTGGTTCAGTTTTCCCGTTAATCGTGATGGCGAGAGTCGCTTGGTTGCTGCTTGTACCGCTTTCGTCAGTTGCGATGTAGTTGAACAGAACTTCTTCCGACTCGTTGTCATTCAATGCAAGAAAATCTGTTCCAGGATCGTAAGTAAATGAACCGTTTTCATTTAAAATAAGGGTACCCTTTTGTGTCTCGTTGGTGCTCACAAGGCTGTAGGTCAGCTGGTCGCTGTCGAGGTCAGTCGCAGGAAGAAGCTGACCGTTGTAGATGACATCTTCTTCGGTACTGAATGATTGTGAAGATGCAACAGGCGAATCATTTACACCATTGATGGTGATGATGATGTTGGTTTCAGCGCTTTCAGCATTACTGTTGTCGCGAGCGATGTAAGTGAAGACAACACTTTCTGATTCGTTGTCATTCAGAGATTCGAAGTTTGTCTCAGGGTCGTAGGTAAAGGTGCCGTCACCATTGTTGAGTACACTTCCTTTTGATGGAAGATTTGTGATGGTGTAAGTAAGGGTGTCGCCAACATCAGGATCTAAACCATCGAAGAAGATGCTTTCTGCGGTTTCATCTTCAGTGATTGAAAGTGTGATCTCGTTGGCAGTCGGAGATAGATTCTCGTCACTGATGTCGGAAAGAAGCTCTTCATAGGTTTTGACAATGGCATTGTCAAAATAGAATAATTCTACATCGCTCCATACCTCGTCGATATCTGTCGTGTTAAAAATTTCGTTGGAGATTGATAGTGAAGAGCCGAGGTTAATGATGCTGTACTGGCTGTAAAGCCCGTCAAAGTAAATAGTGTCATTATCTCCTAAACCTCCGAAGTAGATGTCGGAGCCGATGCTGTCATAGAAATTATCGCTACCAGCACCTCCCTCAAAGACATTATCTGCAGTATTTCCGATGAATGTATCGTTGCCGCTCCCACCTATTGATTGTTCAATTATCGTATTTGTGCCAATCATTAAATTATTAATGAGGCCTCCTATGCTTGATCTTGAAGGGAGATCGTTATTGGGGTTAGATGGAGTTAAGTCGATATATTGGTTGTCAGCGAAATTGCTTACATCTAGAGTGTCATACCCCCCACCGTCAACTATCGTATAAGAGGTTTCTCCAATAGCCTGAGAGAAGTTGTGCATTATTTCACTTGTACCTTTGGATATATTTGTACCAACGCCGTAAATAGTATCTCCTTTAAACGCGTTTTTTGAGCTGTATCCTTGTGATTCGTAAAGCTTGTCCAAGGCAATCCAGTCACCGGTCATCGGTGTTTGTAAAAAAGCAAATGAAGCTTCAATATTTGTATTCTCTGTTTGATCCCAGTACGACATCATGGTCACAGACCAGTTGTCATTTCCGTATTGGGCGCTGTTTTCATAGGTTGGATTTCCGTTTCCAGCGTTGTATAGCCCTTGGTGACCTAGACCCAGTGAATGGCCAACTTCATGAAATATTGTTTGGGCTGTATAGCCAAGATAGCTTGAATCGCCCCCATACCAGTTCGAGGCAATGTTAATTACACTGTAGTCTGTAATCACTGAATTCGGGTATTGATCCCACCATCCACTTGCTAGATACGCGTAAGCACCTGTGTCATTATCTGTGAATCGTATATCTCCCCCTGTCGTAACTTCAATAAAATCAATACTGGTATTTGCCGCGTACAGTTTAAAAACTTCTCTTGTTAAATCACTTCGAGCGGCTGTCAAGCCGTTTGAATCATTGTTCCATCCCGTTACGTTGTAAGTAAGTTGCCCATTTTTTGCTCCTAATCCACTGCTGCTGAGATTGAATTTTCTTGTGTAGGTACTTGACTCTTGCCAGTAACCCGTAACAAGGTAATCTGCCAATTCATTTAGTGTTCCAAAGGCGATTGATGGTCTGGCATTAACGTTGTTGTCAGGCTCTAAACCAGTATTTAATTCTTTTTTGTCTGCAAATGAATCTCTGCTGAACGCACATGCGGAGCAGGAGCAACTTTCTGCATGAATATATTTTGGCTCAAGTTCGAGGATCTGAGTGCTACTGGAAACTGTCTCTTCCTTTGAGCTGTAGAGTGCTTTTTCTGTTATTGCGCTGCTGAAAGTGTCAATTTCCTTTAGCCACTTAGATGAGGTGCTAACTTCAATTGGTTGATCTTCTATCCAATTTTGTCTTCTCGTTGTACTTTGACCTTCCTGCCAACTCGAGTTGAGACTCTGTGCGCTAGGCGTTGTTTCGGTGTCGCCTCTTGATTGAATTGTCGGAAATTGAAGGCTACTCTGATGCCTAGCGATATTCAAGTTGCTCCTAAAGTCCCTCGAGGATTCCAGCGCTTCTTGGCTTACTATTGATTCATCGTTTGCACTTTGTTCGACCACAGATGCAATGTGATCAACTGTTGATATTGCCCTAGACCTAGACTCGTCGTATCTTATGCGCCTTCTTCTATATTTATTGATTTGATCAATGAAATCAATAAACTGCTTTGGCATCTTTGTACTTAAAAGTGCTTTATTTTAACAATCTTTCAGACCTAGTCAAGCTGGCTTAATGAGTTTTATAGCCTTGCGTGACTTTGTGGCGTTGCTCCAAAAACCTTAAGATCTTCATCTTGATGTCTTGACAATGTTTCTTTGCTGAATGTTATTTCCAGGTGCTCCCCTGGAAGGACCTCTTCCTCACTCCAAGTCTCATGAATGACGCATTCCCATTCTGCTGGCATTGGGAGCGTCACTCCGTTGCTTTTCGCATCCGGCAGTTCACCAGCCCTAACGACTCGGTAGGCCTTTTCCCAACCTCCCCAGGCTTTCCGTTCTGAGATCGATGCCTTTCTTTTGTTTTCAGTCGTTTGGCCAGCATCAAGGCCTGGGCGTAAACATCAAGAGCCATTAGGCACTGAATGTGATCAAGCTTTGTCAGAATGGCGTTCTCCTTTGTTGGGTTGAGTTATTGAATTTGGTCGGCGCCGATCAGTGATGAGCGATCAGGTGCAAATGCCTTGGCGAGGAAATGAACCTGGCTGCCTTTCTGATCAGTTCATCCCATCCAGCCTCTTGATCGGGTCATTGGATGGCGCCACCTCGCCCCATGTCTTCTCGACAGGCTTGGCGTCATCTGTCATCAGCCCTGTGGATGATTCACCTGCTGGGGATAAACCATTCCTCCACGCTTTCTGTCGGCTGGATTGTCTCTGTCGAGCCCTCTGCCATCAACTCGGAGGAATCTGTTGTTGCCGTGTTGAACCAGTGGTGTCCAAGGACCGGGCACCCATCCAGCTGCCGAATAAGTCCCCAGAAGAACGTCGTACTCAGTCACAGGCTCATCAGCTAGCCATTTCGATGGCTTCGCTGCTTGCTCCTGTTCCTTGATCCGGGCTTGCAGCAGCTTTATCGCCTGCCCGTAGCGGTGCGGTGCTAGCGCTGTCTCTCTGTCTGTGGTCTCCAGGGTCAGGGAATGGCGCTTGCCGTTGACATCACTGAGCTGGATTTACCAGTCGTTGCTCTTGAACCTCTTGATGCGTTATGAGGCCTGAGCATCGATTGACAACCTCGAAAGCCAACCGGTTAAAACAACCAATCGAATTTTATAGCTGGAGAGTCATTCCCCTAGCTGACTTTCCTCATATCAGGCCATAGGGCGTCATCTCGCCTCAGGCCGCCGGTTTGGACACCCTGCGGATGTCCGTGCAGAAACTGCCCTGAACCGGTGTTCCCTGCGCATCCACCGCCGTGGTGCTACGCAGGCGCAGGTTGGCCCGCGTGAACCAGATCCTCTCCTGAACCTGCACACCATCCGCACGGCTGAGGTTCAGCTCCATGCTGCCGTCAGGCCAGAACCTCCAATTCCCTGGGGAATCACCATCGAGGATGAGCTGTCCATCGGCGGCGAAGGTGAGGGTGCTGCTGGTTCCACCAGGGGCCTGCACCTGCAGTTGGCCGAGCGCCCCCTGCTCGGTCACGCAGCGGACGGTGAGTTCACCCCGTTCGCTGCTGTGCCACTCGTCGTCACCACCGGCAGCCAGCTCAAAGCAGCTGCGAAGGCTCATCCACTCCCCGTCGCAGAGGCTCAGAAAGGAGGCAGGGTTGTCCGGGGGAAAAGCTTGTTCACTCATCAGTCCATCCTCTCAGCCGGATCACCAGCTAATGGGAAGAAAGGGATAGGGGCGGTTCCAGCCGTAAAGGGCCAACCGCTGCTGACCCTGGACAGCAGCACCACGACGGTGAAAGCCGAACACATCCGCCAGCACCAGGGTGTTGGCCGGGCAGGTGAGCGCGACAGGTTTGGGCAGCCCCAGCTCGGCCAGGGCCTCTTCTCTGATTCGGAACGACCCGGACACATCAGGCTGCCGCCGCTGTTCGGCAGCCGCGCTGGCCGTGGTCTGCTCCCAACGCAGGCGAGAGGGATCAAGACGATGGCTGCCCGGCACGTATTCGAAGGGTCCGTCCTGGCGTTGCACCGGCCGCAGAAAAAACCAGAACTTCAGAGCACGAAAGAACGTGTCGCGGTGCAGCACCTTCTGCAGATCCGGCGTGCGGGTCTCCTCGCCATGCACCGTGAGATAGATGTCCAGCTTGCGCGGATTCATCGGCAAGCCGATGACCTGGCGCGATCCAGCACTGAGGCGCTGGTCATGGGAGAAGGCTGCGGCCCGAGGCATGTGCTCAGGATCGATGTGCAGAAAGCGGTTGAGGGTTCCACCGTCGAAACGGTCAAAGCCTCCAGGGAAGGGTTGTTTCGGACGAAAGCCAGGCCTGGTGTTGTCCGCTACTGGATGCAGGCGTGAGGCACGAGCCACCACGGCCTCCACCTCGTCGCGCAAGGCCTCAAACTCCGACTGCGGCAGAAAGTTCTCCAGCGCCACAAAGCCGTCGCGCTCCAGGCTGGCCAGTTGAGCCGGGCGCAGCAGCCGTCTCCAGAGGCACAGCGTCTCGGCCAGCTGAACCCGGCGTCGATGCAGCTGCCAGCGTCGGTTCAGATCCGGGTGACCGACCCAGGGATCCCGAAAGCTCTTGGTACGCGTCAGCAGCGAAAGCATGAACGCGACATTACGTGCTCATCCCACATCGAAAGGGACTTGCACAAATTCAGTGGGACGGGCGTTCAGTGATCCCCCGTGTAACCCAGCTCCGCCAAGCGGGCGGGTTTGCTGCGCCAATCCGGCACCACCTTCACGAACAGCTCCAAATACACCGGGCCATCGATCAGCATCTGCATCTGCAGCCGCGCCCCCTGGCCGATCGTCTTGAGCATCGCCCCGCCTTTACCGATCAGGATTCCCTTCTGACTTTTGCGTTCCACCAGCACCGTGGCCAGAACGGCTGTCCGCCCCGTCCCTTTGCCCTTCGCCGGCAACTCTTCAACGCGATCAATAGTGACGGCGACGCTGTGGGGCACCTCCTCCCGCGTTTGCAGCAGGACCTGCTCGCGAATGAGTTCCCCGAGCAACACCCGCTCCGGTTGATCACTCACCATCTCGGGTGGATACAACTGAGGCCCCAGGGGCAACTGAGCCGCCATCGCTGCTGTGAGCTCCGCGCAACCCTCACCTGACAGGGCGCTGCAGTGGTGCACCGGCCAGTTCGTCTCCTGCAGCAGGGCGGCATAGGCCTCTTCCGCTTCAGAGCGGTGTTCCTCCGCCAGCTTGTCCCACTTGTTCAGGGCCACCAGCACCGGCAGGGACTGCTGCTGCAGCAGATTCACGATGAAGGCATCACCGCGCCCCGGGCGCTCGCACCCCTCCAACAGCAACACCACCAGGTCCACTTCACCGATGGCGCTGCGCGCACTCTTCACCAGCCGTTCCCCCAGCAAGTGATGGGGTTTGTGGATGCCAGGCGTGTCCACCAGCACCATCTGGGCCACCTCCGTGGTGAGGATGGCCCGCAGGCGGTTGCGGGTGGTCTGGGCCACGGGCGATGTGATCGCCACCTTCTCCCCCACCAGCTGATTCACCAGGGTGGATTTGCCCACGTTCGGGCGACCGATCAGTGCGATGAAGCCAGAGCGGTAATCCTCTGGCAGAGGAGTTGCATGCATGCTCTAAGTTTGCGCCGCCGTTGAATCGACCCTTGGATCAACCCATAGCCTGAGGGCAGGAATTGGACAGGTCCATGGCGGATCAGCAGCCCACCTTCCAGCAGGCCATGGAAATCACAGCGGCCTGGCTGCAGCAGTGGGACAACGAGGAGATCAGCGATGAGGTGCTGGCCGACCGCATCGGTGAAATGGTGGCCAGCCGCGATGGTGCCAGGGGATTTTTCGTGGTGAGCCTGGCTGGCGAGAGCGTGCTGATGGATCGTTTGCCCGATGCCGTCGTGGGTCAGCTGCGCGGCGCCGGTGCTGGAGTTGTGGATCTGAGCGTTCGCAATCTGGCCATGAGCACTGCCATGGCCGTGCATCACCGGCGCACGGGAGATGAGGTGCAGCAGGCCGGCTCGGAGCGGGTCAGCAGCCGCTGCATTGAACTGCTCAGGCTGCTGGAACCAGCGGAGGTGAAGGAACGTCTGGAGCAACTGCTGGCCGCAGCCCTCGACAACCGCGGTGAAGACGTCGCCTTTCTGGAGAAGTGGGGTTACGACGCCGAGCAGAAACAAGCCATTGGAGACAGCGTCTATACCGTGGCCGAGGGCTGAGTCATAAAAAAGCCCCGGACAAGCCGGGGCGAGGGTTCATTCGATGGCGTTGGAAGCGTCAGTCGCGACGACCACCACCATTGAGCACGATGATCAGCCGCAGGATGAAGATAAACAGGTTGATGTAGGTGAGGTACATGCTCAGGGCACCTGCCAGGTATTGATCATCCCTGTAGGAGCGGGGCATCGTATAAAAGTCGACGAAGGCGGCACCCACAAACAGCACCGTGCCGAAGCCGGCGATCATCAGCTCAAAGCTGGTGCCATGGAACATGGCTGGAGCAAAGATGCCGCCGATGAACTGAACGACCATCGCCAAGATCAGGCCGATCAGACCAAGACCAACCACGCCGGAGAGCGCCTGACCAACGGAATCGCTCATGCGACGGCCGACAAAGGAGGCAATCACAAACGTGATGCCCGTGGCCAGGGCAGCTGTGCCAACCGCGCCGACACCGGCAACGGCTCCAGCGAGGGCCACGAGACCACTGAGGGTAAAGCCAGTGATCAGGCTGTAGATCGACAACAGCGGCAGCGCTGTGGCGTTGTTGCCCTTCATCGCAACGTTCTGGGCGACGAAGAACAACACAAGGTTGCCGATCACAGCCACCCAGAACAGGGGCATGAAGATGGGAGTGGCCATCATCGAGAGACCACCGATCACCCCGATTGAGGTGAGCACCATGCCGCCACCGACGTAGGGCAGCGCCTTATTGACAACGTTGGGGCCGACGAGGGCGCTGGATTGCGCCTCGCGAATCGCCTCTTGGAAATTACTGCTTGCTGGCATGTCGACCAGGTCACCAAAGACTCAACACATCCTGCCAGCGGTGACAAGGGACTGGGGTGTGGATCTCCCTATCGACGTTGAACTTTGGGCGTTTTGCGTTCATCCCGGCGGGCATAGGCCTCCACCACCCGCTGCACGAGGGGGTGGCGCACCACATCTGCGGCGGTGAGGCGGCAGACAGCGACTCCTTCCACGCCCTCCAACACCTCGGACGCCTCCACCAAACCGCTCTGCACGGTGGAGGGAAGATCGACCTGGGTGGTGTCACCGGTCACGACCATTCGCGAACGCTCTCCCAGACGGGTGAGCACCATGCGCATCTGGGCTGGCGTGGTGTTCTGGGCCTCATCCAGGATCACGAAGGCATCACTGAGGGTTCGGCCCCGCATGTAGGCCAGGGGAGCGACCTCAATCACCCCTTTCTCCAACAGCACAGTGGTTTTCTCGGCGCCGAGGAGGGAATGCAAAGCGTCGTAGAGCGGACGCAGATAGGGGTCCACCTTCTGCTGCAGGTCGCCCGGCAGGAAACCAAGGCGCTCCCCAGCTTCAACAGCCGGCCGGGTGAGAATCAGACGCTCCACCTTGCGTTCGGTGAGCATCCGAACCGCCAGAACGGTGGCCAGAAAGGTTTTTCCGGTACCGGCAGGACCGAGGGCAAAGGTGAGGTCGTGACGCTCCATGGCGTCCACGTATTTCTTTTGGCGCAGGGTGCGCGGGCGCAGCAGGTTGCCCTTCTGGCTCTTCGCCAACACCTGCTCGCCCATGGCGGCGTGGTCATCGCCGCGGCCGGTGTTGAGCGCTCCCAGCGCCGACTGGAGGTCCACCGGTGACACCGACTGGCCGTCCTGCCAGATCGGGCGCACCAATTCCACAACCGCAGCAGCCCTCTCAATCTGCGTTGGCCGCCCGGTGATCACCAGTTGAAGACCCCGCAACACCATGGAGGCTCCTGTGAGAGCTTCCAGGCGATGCAGAGTTGTTTCCGCTTCACCGGCCAGGGCCAGTGCAGCATCAGGATCAGGCAGGTCGAGAACGAAACGGCCGCGTTCGCCGTCGTCAGACACCGGAATAATCAGCCCTCGGTGGATTCGGATTCTGCGGAATCAGAAGCCTCAGCTTCTGCAGCCTTGGCCTCGGCAGCCTCCTTGGCGGCTTGCTTGGCATCAGCTTCACGCTTGGCCGCTTGCTTGGCCTTGCCGACGGTCTCTGCAGGCCGCACGGTCTTTTCCAGAAGACCGCCGCGCTCGAGCAGCGTGCGAACCACATCGGTGGGTTGGGCACCCTGACCCAGACGCTCACGGATGGCCTCGGTGTCGAGGCGTGTTTCCTTCGTCCGCGGGTTGTAGAAGCCCAGCTCCTGCAGGGGACGACCGTCCCGACGTGAGGTGCTGTTGCAGGCCACGAGGCGGAAGCTCGCTTCCCGCTTTTTGCCAAACCGCTTCAGGCGGAGCTTGATCATCGTGGCCCTGGAATGAAGGAAAAGAGGAGGTCCGGCGACGCCCAAAGGCCCGCCAAACAACCACCATACCGTTCCGCCCTCACAGCTCCCCGAAGCCCTTCTTCTTCTTGGCGGGTCGCTGCCGCTTCGGTGGTCCACCGCGACCGGGACGACCTCCACCTCCGGGCATGCCTCCCATTCCAGGCATTCCTGGCATTCCGCCCATGCCCGGCATGCCACCCATTCCGGGCATACCTCCCATCCCAGGCATCCCGCCCATGCCAGGCATGTTGCCCTGGCTCATCTGCTGCATGAAGCCACGCATTTTCTGGAAGTCGGCCAGCACCTTGTCCACATCTGAGGCCTGATGGCCGCTGCCGCTGGCAATCCGGCGACGCCTTGAGGGTTGACTCGCCAGCAGATCGGGATTTTCCCGCTCCTGCTGGGTCATCGAACCGATCATCGCCTCGATGCGCTTGAGCTGTTGCTCCCCCTGCTTGAGCATGCCGTCATCGATCTTGTTCATGCCCGGGATCATTTTCATCAGACCCCCCAGCGAGCCCATGCGCTTGATCAGGCGCATCTGCTTCACGAAGTCCGAGAAGTCAAACGTCGCCTCCTGCAGCTTCTTCTGCATCTTTTCGACGTCGGCGAGTTCGACCTCCTTCTGGGCCTTCTCCACCAGCGTGAGCACATCACCCATGCCGAGGATGCGACTGGCCATCCTTTCGGGATGGAAGGGCTGCAGGGCCTCAACCTTCTCTCCGGTGCCGATGAACTTGATCGGCTGACCGCTCACCTTGCGGATTGAGAGGGCGGCACCGCCACGGGAATCACCATCCAGCTTGGTGAGCACCGCACCGGTGATGCCCACCTGGTCGTGGAACGCACGGGTGAGCTCGGCCGCTTCCTGCCCAATCATCGAATCCACCACCAGCAGCACCTCATCGGGCTGCACAGCGGTGCGGATCCGCACCATCTCCTCCATCATCTCGGTGTCGATCTGGAGGCGACCGGCGGTGTCGACCAGGAGCGTGTCGAATCCTTCCGCCTTGGCCTTGGCCAGACCAGCGGCCGCAATGTCTTCCGGCTTGGCCTCAGCCCCAAGGCTGAACACCTCCACATCAATCTGAGCACCGAGCGTTTTCAGCTGCTCGATGGCCGCTGGTCGATAGACGTCGGCACCCACCATCAGGGCACGCCGCCCCTGATCCTTGAGGTGGAGGCCCAACTTGGCCGTCGCGGTGGTTTTACCGGCACCCTGCAGGCCGGCCATCAGCACGACGGTGGGAGCTTCAGCCGCCTTGGCCAGAGGTGCGTTCCCGCCCCCCATGACCTCCACCAGCTGTTCATGGACCACCTGGATGAACTTCTGATCCGGGCTGACCCCGCGCACCACTTCAGCGCCAACGGCTTTGTCGCGGACCTCAGCCACGAACTCCTTGACAACCGGCAGGCTCACGTCGGCTTCAAGCAAGGCCCGACGGACGTCCTTCAGGGCTCCATCGACGTTGGTCTCGCTGATGCTGTCCTGGCCCCGCAGCCCCTTGACCGCATCCTCAAAACGGGCTGAAAGCTCGTCGAACATCTGCGTCACGCCCCTGGATCAATGAAGTGATCGTAAAAAGCGACGGTCACGCAATCGGGTCAAGCAACTCAGCCGAGCCACTCAGGAGCCAGGGATGTAGTCATGCAAACGCCATTGGGTCCCATCTCTACCGAGCACATAGGTCACGCTGAGATCACGGGGTGCTGTCTCGTCGATCACGGCACCATCCGCACCCTGGAGCCGATCGCTGTAGGCCACCTGGGCCCGCAGTTCAATTCTCAGCGGTTTGCGATCCACCACCTCGATGCTGGTGATGGAGGCATCAATGGATTTGGATCGCCCTGCGGAGGCATCGGCGGCCCGTTCTCGCTCCACGCGCTTCACGAGAGGTTCCCTGGCGACAACGGATAGATCTGCAGGCTGGCCGGACAGTGCCAAAGCCTTGGCATCCAACCATCCCTGCACCAAGGCCTGCAGCTCGGCTTCGGTCGGAGCATCACTCACCAGCGGTTCTGAAGGAGCGGAAGGCTGAAGGTCGGGCTTCAGACTCGCGACAGGATCGTTGGCCGGCGATGGAGAAGAAGTATCGGCCTCCACGTTCTCTTCAACCTCAGTCGGCTCCGAAGCCTGTTGAGATGTCGTCTCCAGCATCAACGGCGCAGGAGTCCAGTTGCGTCGTAGGAGAGCAAGACCGCCCAAAACGATGCCAACCAAAGCGAGGGTCGCAGCAGCGGGCCGAACCCAGCGTTGCTGCCACAGCGGCGTCGGAACCTCCGCATCTTCGGAAGCGGAATCTGATGGATCCAGTGAATCCAGCTCGAAGGACGAGTCGGTGGATGCAGCAGCAACTTCCGGCCAGGCCAGGGGGACCTCTTCGGCAGGGATCCGACGCGAAGCCTTGCGGTCAAGACGATCGACGTAACTCTGCACGTCACGGTCAGCAAACCAGGCATCCAGATCAGCGACCGATGCGTCGACATCGCGGTATCCCGGGAGGACATCGCGTTCAAGCCAGGATCGGCAGTATTCGCATTGGGCAGCGAGCCGATCGCCAGGATGGTTCAGGAACCAGGCCTGCAACTGGGCATCACGCAGAAGGGTGAAATGCCGCTCCGCATCCTTGACATTGCCCAGCAACAGATCCAGGCAACCCAGCAGAGGCATGGGGTCGAGGTCAGCATTGGCGAGCGTTTGCATCCGCCCGCGCGCCTGCTCCAGAAATTCGGGCTTACGGCGCGAGAAACCGGCGGCGGTCAGCGCCAAAACTGTCAGGAAACCCGCGTCATCGGCGCCTCCTTCAAACCAGCGACTGAACAGATCAATCTGCTCTTGAACCGTCAGAAAGCTGCGGATCTGGTGAAAGAACGATTCGAAGTCGTCCTGACTGAGGCTCCCTGGCTGATGGCCATCAACGGCGGCGGCCTCCAACCCACCACGAGCAGTCACCAACTCGTCAAGCAGTGTCAACCCACGTTGGTGGGCGTCCTGATCACCAAGGTCACGGCTGAGCAGATCAAGAATCCGGAAAGGGATGAGCGCCTGTAACGCCTCCTCGAGCAGGCGCTGCTGATCGGGAAGCTTTCCCATCCGCTGCTGAAGCTGGATGCCGTCGATCAAAAGTTGAGCGGCCGACTCATATCGCCGTTGGTCCTGTTCCTCCAGCGCAGCATCGCGGCAAGCCAGAGCGGCCAGCAGGGTTAAATCCGCTTCACGTCCGCTGCCAAGGGCCGGAGCCTGAGGAGGCTGAAGCCCCTGCCGAGCCAGCTGAAACGCCTCAACAGCTCCATGGGCCTCCCACAGCAGAATCAATCCAGCCACTTCACTGCTGGAGGGGAGATCGAGCCCCACCGTTCCATTTGGGTGAGATTCACTCAGACGAATCAAAGCGGATTCGTAGTCAGCCCTGTCCGTGGGATCGGTCAGCAGATCAGCGGAGCGACGCAGAAGTTCAGCCCTCCGGAGCAGCGCCTCGTGGGTGAATCCCTGGTCCGGCGGACTGTCACAGCGGCTTTGCAACCGACGCAAGATTGCTTCTGGCTCTGCCGATGGACTGACGCCCAGGAGTCGGAAATGATCGATCGGCAGATCCAACAGCAGTGCTGCGAAGAGACGCGGATCTTAGTCAGTGTCAGGGGTTTTGCCCATCGCTCATCGGTTGGCCCTTAAAGTCGTTTGCAATCCATTTGTTGGACATGGGTCAGGACCTCGCTGTCGATTCCGCTCCGATTGGCACTGCGACTGCTGGTCCCCATGCCGAACGGCTTTCCAAACTGGTCACAGCACAACGGGCCACCGTTGACCGGGACACGGGCCTTGAGCTTTACAGGGACATGACCCTGGGCCGGCGCTTCGAGGACAAATGCGCCGAGATGTACTACCGGGGCAAGATGTTTGGCTTCGTGCACCTCTACAACGGTCAGGAAGCCGTCAGCACCGGTGTGATCGGTGCCATGAAGCGCCAGCACGACTGGTTCTGCAGCACCTACCGCGACCACGTCCATGCTCTGAGCGCTGGCGTACCGGCCCGTGAGGTCATGAGCGAGCTGTTCGGCAAGGAGACCGGTTGCAGCAAAGGACGAGGAGGGTCGATGCACCTGTTCTCCAAGGAGCATCATCTGCTTGGCGGCTTTGCCTTCATTGCCGAAGGAATTCCCGTGGCGCTCGGATCCGCCTTCACCAGCCGCTACAAACGCGACGCCCTCGGAGATGCCTCCAGCAACGCCGTGACAGCAGCGTTCTTTGGCGATGGAACCTGCAACAACGGTCAGTTCTTCGAATGCATGAACATGGCCCAGCTGTGGAAGCTGCCGATCATCTTTGTGGTCGAGAACAACAAATGGGCCATCGGCATGGCCCACGACCGGGCCACCAGTGACCCGGAGATCTGGCGCAAGGCCAGCTCCTTCGGCATGGCCGGCGAAGAGGTGGACGGTATGGACGTTCTGGCCGTGCGTGCTGCGGCCCAGCGCGCCGTAGAGCGAGCCAGGGCTGGAGAAGGGCCGACCTTGCTGGAGTGCCTGACCTATCGCTTCCGCGGTCATTCCCTGGCGGACCCGGACGAGCTGAGGGCTGAGGAAGAAAAGCAGTTCTGGGCCAAGCGTGATCCCCTCAAAGGGCTGGAGCGGGACCTGACCGAATCGGGTCTGGTGAACAGCGATGAACTGCGGGCAATCGAAAAGGACATCGACGGCATCGTTCAGGACTGCGTTGATTTCGCCCTCTCTGCACCCGAGCCGGACCCCGCAGAACTCACCCGCTACATCTGGGCGGAAGACTGATTCAGCTGAACTGGATTTGTTGGAGCCATCGTCTTCCGAGGCGGCTCAGATGCCGCTGGGAAGACGACGGGTGAGGTTGCGGAGCTTCCGCAGCGCCTTGAGCTCAACCTGACGCACCCGCTCTCGGGACACCTCCATGAGTCGTCCGATCTCGGCAAGCGTGTGGCGTTCGTTGCCCTCAAGCCCGAAACGCATGCGAAGAACATGCTGCTCCTGTTCGCTGAGATGGCTCAACCAGCGTCCCAGTTGTTCATGGTGAATCCGCTGCTCCACGATGTCGAGGGGTTCATCGAGGGACGAATCGGCGATCAAATCGCCAAGGAAGCTGCGCCCCTCCTCACCGTTGACTGGAGCATCCAGGCTGCTGGTGGTCAGGGCCTGGCGGAGCAGTGAATCCAATTCATCAAGCGGAATGTCCATGGCTTCAGCGATCTCCACACGGCTGGGCATGGCTCCGAGCTTGTGGGCGAGATCGAGGCTGACCTTGCGAATGGTGGTGAGCCGTTCACTCAGATGGACGGGCAATCGAATCGTGCGCGACTGACAGGCAATGGCGCGCGTCATGCTCTGGCGAATCCACCAGAAGGCATAGGTGGAAAACTTGTAACCCCTGGTTGGATCGAATTTCTCAACAGCCCGTTCCAACCCGAGAGATCCCTCCTGAATCAGGTCGAGCAACTCCAGACCCTTTCCCTGATATTTCTTGGCAACGCTCACCACGAGACGGAGATTGGCCTTCATCATCCGCTCTTTGGCGCGGCGACCGATCCTCAGAAGGCGGCGCTGCGCTGTTGTGAGTTCCCCATCCTCAAACTCACGCGAGCCGTCCTCAGTGAGAGCCATCATCGCCTGGACCTGATTGCCCAGTTCGATTTCTTCCGCTGCTGTAAGCAGAGGAATTCTGCCAATGGTGGCGAGGTACCAGCTGACGGGATCGCTGCTGCGCCGGCGTTGCGTCTCCAGCGGCTTGGAAGCTGTGGACACCTTGGGTGCTGCAAAAGTGAATTGACTTTCCTACGAACAGAAAGAATGTCGAAGTGTTTTCAGCAACCCTTCAGATTTAGGACAGCAAACCGCAACATTACATATTGCCGAAAGATTTGAAACCAAGGAAAACTCACTTGGCACCTGCAAGCCGAGACGATCAAAACGACTCATTTGTTCAGACTTCGTTGAACATCGTTGTTTGCTTTTTCTGACATCGCGCTGTATTGATTTTCAAACAATCCGCAATCGTTGAAGCATCACTGGAGCGAGCACGAGCTGCCGCCAATCCATGCAAAGCCGTGGCGGCAGAAAAGCTTTCCAGCCCTGGCTCCTCCTGCGCGGCAACAGCCTGGGCACCCCAGCCGGTGGCAAAACCGGCCAGCAGGTCGCCCAGGCCGGTGCGGGCCACCCGAGGGGTCGTGCCTGTCAGCACCACCGCCGCACCCGATGGATCCGCCAGCACCGAATGCGCTCCCTTCAGCAAAATGCAGCAACGACTGCAGCGGGCCGCGGAAATCGCCTTCTCCAGCGCATCACCCGCACCACAGTCTGGAAACAACCGCGCAAACTCGGCCGCATGGGGCGTCAGCCAAGTCGGTCCCTGCCGTTGCAACAACCAACGCCATCCCTCAGGGCTTGCCGCCAAACCATTGATGCCATCGGCATCGAGCACCAGCAAACCAGCAACGCTGAGCATCTGCTCTGACCATCGGTTCCACCAATGGGTGGGCTCCCCCAGCCCGGGCCCGACCAACACCGCATCCAGCCGCTCTGGAATCACCCCGTCCTCCAGTTGCATCACCTCCGGCAACATCTGCCACAAGCTGGATTGAAGACGGGGCGGCACAACGGCTTGAACGCACCCGCAGCCACTGGCCATGGCCCCCCGCAGCGCCAGATGTGCTGCGCCGGGGTAACGATCACTGCCCGCCACCACCAGGCAGCGGCCCCGTTCGTACTTCATCGCTGTGGGCGGCAGCGATGGTAACGGGGCCGAGCAGGCCTCGCTCACCGGCAGGCGGCGCGGCAGAACCGCCGCAGCGTTGCCCATCACCGCAGGCGGCAACCCCAGATCCATCCGCACCAGCGCACCAACCCAGGGACGGGCCGGATCCAGACACAGCCCGCGCTTCAACCAGCCGGCGCTGAGGGTGACCGAAGCACAGGCCGCCTGCTCACCCAACACCGTTCCATGGTCGGAACAAAGGCCCGAGGGCACATCCAGGCTGATCAACGCCCCAGGCCGCAGCTGTTGACGGCGCCGGAACAGATCCGCCAACGAGGCAGGCAGCGGCCGGCTCTGGCCGAGCCCGAAGACCGCATCCAGCCACAGGGCGGCTCCGCCGGGGTCGGGCTCGTCAGCCAGGCGCCGCAGACCAAGCCACTCCCCATGGCGCAGATGCTCTTCAGTGAGGGGCTTGCGAAGCGAAAGGGGACACCAAAGAGAGACATCAACTCCCGCCAGGTGCAATTCTCGCGCCACCACGAGACCATCGCCACCGTTGTGGCCCGGCCCCACCAGAACCACCACACCACGCCACAGCAGATCCCGGCGTGCCAGCAGCCAAGCCGCCATGACCAGCCCCACCTTCTCCATCAAGGCGGCGACGGGCATTCCGCTGTTGAACAACCTCTGTTCCGCGGCACCCATGGACGCGGCATCCACCAGCAGGTGATTGGAATCAGCGGGAGGCCACACCAGTGGGAGGTTGCCGGGACCTCACTATGGAGAGAACTCCCTGTGCCGCCCATGGCCGTCGGATCCACCACAACCCGCGCTGGAGAGGCTGCTCTTGAGCGGCTCCGGCACTGGCCCGGTGAGCATCGCGTGGCCGTTGGTCTCTCCGGCGGCGTCGACAGTTCCCTGACGGCGGCACTGCTGGTGGAAGCGGGCTGGCAGGTGGAAGGCCTGACGCTCTGGCTGATGAGCGGGAAAGGGGCCTGTTGTGCGGAGGGGCTGGTGGATGCGGCCGGAATCTGTGAACAGCTCGGCATTCCCCACCACGTGGTGGACACGCGGGAGACCTTCCGACAGGAGATCGTGCAACGGCTGGTGGATGGCTATCGCGATGGGATCACGCCATTGCCCTGCTCCCAGTGCAATCGATCGGTGAAGTTCGGACCGATGCTCGATTGGGCTCTGCAGGAGCGCAAGCTGCCCCGCATCGCCACCGGCCACTACGCCCGGATCCGT
Source organism: Synechococcus sp. KORDI-52 (assembly GCF_000737595.1). Lineage (NCBI taxonomy): Bacteria > Bacillati > Cyanobacteriota > Cyanophyceae > Synechococcales > Synechococcaceae > Synechococcus > Synechococcus sp. KORDI-52. Next base: position 2,226,868 of record NZ_CP006271.1, read on the forward strand.
CATGGCGGCGATCGAGGGCGACATCAGCTGCTGCGGGGCCTCGACACCCGCAAGGACCAGAGCTATTTCCTCTACGACCTGCCCCAGGAGGTTCTCGGGCGCATCGTTTTTCCCTTGGGGGAGCTGACCAAACCCGACACGCGGCTCGAAGCCGCCCGACACGGTCTGCGCACCGCAGAAAAACCGGAGAGTCAGGATCTTTGCCTGGCCGACCACCACGGATCGATGCGGGCCTTCCTGGATGCCTATCTGCCACCGCGGCAGGGGGAAATCGTGCTGGCCGATGGAACCGTTGTGGGCGAGCACGACGGCATCGAACACTTCACCATCGGTCAGCGCAAAGGGCTCGGTGTGGCCTGGCGCGAGCCCCTTCACGTCATCCGTCTGGATGCTGCAATGAATCGGGTGGTCGTGGCACCCCGGGCCGAGGCCGGCCGAAACAGCTGCGTGGTGGGCGCGGTGAACTGGGTCTCGATTGACCCGATCGAGGCGCCGCGAACCATTGAGGTGCAGGTGCGCTACCGCAGTACACCGGTGCGTGCGGAGCTTTCACCCCTTCCGGCCATCGAGGCCGATCAGCAGCGGGAGCGGCCCCACCGCTGCCGTCTCAGCTTTGAGGAGGAGCAGTTCTCGATCACACCAGGCCAGGCGGCGGTGTTCTACGACGGTGAAACCGTTCTGGGTGGGGGGCTGATCCAACGGGAATAGGGCGTGACGCGCTGGCGGACCTGAACGACGGCCTCGGCGACCCCCGGGGCTTCAGGCGCTAACAACCTCTGCACCGTCCCATTGGCCGAAATCAGCGCCGTGGGGCCCGTGTTGCCAACGCTGAGCAGATCCCGTCCTGTCTCGATGGCCCGTAACTGCGCCAGAGCCAGAAACTGCTCCTGCAACTGGAGCGGGTAGGGGTCGAGATTGGCGATGGCCAGGAGCCAGGTCGCTCCATCCGCAGCGGCGCGGGCCAGAGCCAGGCCATCGGCGATCTCGTAGCAGATCGCCACGGCAGCCGGCGGCTCCAGCACCGCCATCGTTCTCGGGGCCGGACCGGGGGACAGTCCCCCCACCGCAGACAGTCCCGCCGTCAGCCCGGCAGGCAAGGGTGGCATCCATTCCCCGATCGGCACGAGACGGTGCTTGTCAGCAAGAGGAACGGGAAACCAGTCGGGCGGCTCGTACAGCACCAAAGAACTGCGTTGCTGACCCCGCACCCAACGGAATCCGCCACTGATCAGAGGAACGGCTGGAGCTTCGGCCGGCAGCTGAAAACGCGCCGGCAGCGCTCCCTCCGGAGCCACCACAGCAGCCGGATTGTTGGGCTCCAGCTGACGCATCGCCTCCACCAGAGCCATTGGAAGCGCCTGTTGACGCTCCAGATCGAATTTTTCTCGGGTGGGAACGGCGGGTTGCCAGACCCCCAGAGCAACGGAGCCGACCGGCGGCGGCGGCGCCGACAACAGCCAGCTGCCCAAACCATGGGCCAGAAGCACACTGGCCAATCCGAGCAGGCCCCAGCGACGCCAGGCAGCGGGTTGCTCGAACAGCGCCAGCAGGCAGCAGCCCCAGCACAACTGCAGCCATGTCAGCCCTCCGGAACCGAACCAGCGGGCTAATCCCGCCAGGGGACGGTCCCAGGGCAGGGTGGTGTCGCCGACGCCGATCCAGAACAGCGGCGAACCCGAAAGCACCAGTTCGGCAAGGGCCCAGACCCCGGCCAGCAACATCAGCCGCACTGGACGCGGCCAGTGATGAGGCAACCGCCACGCCAGCACAGACCATCCGGCCAGAAGCAGAGCGGCAAGGCTCCCGCAGGCCAGCCAGAGGGCCAGGGCCACAGGCAGGCTGAGCCAGGCGGGGACGCCCATCCAGGTGAGGGGGTGCAGGGCCAGCAGCCAACGGTGACTGATCAAAACGGCCAGCAGTCCCCAGCCCGCCGACCAACGGGGTCGTTCAGCCACGGACCAGAGCAGCGCCAGGGCGGGGACCATCAACAATGGCCCGCCCAGGGATGGAGCTGTGCCCGCCAGGACGCCTCCGAGCAGGGCGCGCGTTCCGGCCTGCAGTTGGTGATTGCCCATGGTCAGCAGTCCCGGCCGAGGTCATCCTGGATCGGACCCGCCCACCTCTCACCATGGATGCCGCGAATCCTCTCCAGCAACTGCTGCTCCGCGGCCTGGGGACGACCACCCTTGTTGCGGAACGTCTGCGCGGCGTCACCCAGAACTGGGTGAGCAGTGGCCGGCTTGATCCAAACGAAGCCTCTGCTCTGGTGGATGACGTGCTCAAAGCCCTCCGCGGTGAAACCCCCGAACTGGAGCAGCAGATGGGGCGCAACTTGGAACGGAACCGCGACAACCTCCTCCAGGACTTTGGCGTTCCCAGCCAGAAGGAAGTGGATGAGCTGCGCGGTCGCATTGATCGGCTTGAACAACAGCTGCGGCAGATGAACCGGCCGGAATGAACGCCGCTGAAGCAGAGCGGAGGTCAGAATCGAGACAACAGAAGCCCTTCCGTGCGCGACATCATCATCAGCACAACGGTCTGCGTGGCCTGCCTGCTCCTGGCCCTGGTCAGCCAGATCGTGGCCCCCTCCACCGTTGCCGCAGCCCCCGTCCGGCCCGCTGCCGTGCGCACCGAGGCTTCCAAACCCCAGAAGGCGTTGAGCTTCGAACTCGACCCTGACGACCCCAACCCGACCCTTTTCGCCATGGCCAACGATTCGAATCGCGCCGATGCCTCGGCCCTCGGCGGCCCCCTCGATGCCCCTGACACCAGCATCACCGCCAGTGGCCTGAAAATCACCGAGCTGGAGGTGGGCAGCGGCGACGAAGCCACTCCGGGCCAGACAGTGGTGGTGCATTACCGCGGAACCCTTGAAAACGGCAAGCAATTCGACGCCAGTTATGACCGGGGCACACCTTTCAGCTTTCCCCTCGGCGCTGGCCGCGTGATCAAAGGTTGGGATGAAGGAGTGGCTGGGATGAAAGTCGGCGGCAAGCGCAAGCTGGTGATCCCGTCGGACCTGGCTTACGGATCCCGGGGCGCCGGTGGCGTGATTCCCCCCAATGCAACCTTGATCTTTGAGGTGGAATTGCTCGACGTGAAGAAGTAGGCGGAAGCTAGGCTCAAACCAAGCCAATTCCGCTCTGAACCGATGCTGCGCTCGGCCCTTTCCGCCCTTGCATCTGCCCTCCCTGCCCCCGTGGCAGAAGCCCATTGTGACGGTCCTTGTGGCGTGTACGACCCGGCTTCCGCTCGCGTGGCAGCCGAAGCCGTGCTGTCGATGACCAAAAAGCTGAAGGCGATGGAAGCTCCCGCCGCTGGTGACGCTGCTGCGCTGGCCGCTTACAACAACACCTTCGGCCGCTACGTGGCCATCAAGGAAGAGGAAGCACAGAAGACCAAGAAAGAGCTGTTGATCCTCTGGACCGACTACTTCAAGCCCGATCACCTGGCCACCTTCCCCGACCTGCACGACACCTTCTGGAAAGCAGCCAAACTCTGCAGCGCCTGCAAGGTGAACATCGATCAGGCCAAGGCCGAGGAACTGATGGCCGCCGTTGAGAAAATCCACGGCATGTTCTGGCAGTCCAAGGGCCGTTCCGACGCCTGGGTCACCGCATCCTGAGTTCGAACAGAACCAACCACCCCATCGCAGCAGCAGGTCTTCGCGACCTGTTGCTGCTTTTTTGTGGCCGACGGCTGCTGCTGCGCATCGAAGGACGATCGATGCAACCCACCCTTGAACCCGGAGACCGGGTTCTGGTCAGACGACTGGGACGGAAGCCCGCGCCCGGACTGGGATCCGTGGTCGTGACCTGGCATCCACAGCACAGCACGCTGCGCCTGATCAAGCGCCTGAGCCGAATGGACAGCAACGGGCTTTGGTTGCTCGGAGACAATCCCGCCGAAAGCACCGACAGCCGCCAACTCGGAGCGGTGCCAACCAACCTGTTGATTGGCGAGGTGGTGGGCCGGCTCCCGCTCGGGGAATCAGAACAAGGCCGGTGAAGTCTTCTGAAGCCAGATGGCACCGGTAATGATCGAGAGAGCACCTGTACCGCCCACGAGGAAGGGCATCAGCCGGGCACCGCTGCGGAGGGTCAGAAACGAGACCACCGAGACAACGGCCACCATGGCGCCGATGGACCCAAGCAGGTAAGCCAAGAGGTAGCCCACAGCCGCATGGGGCGGCAGGGCCAAAGCAGGAATCACCGCTAGCAGGTGACTGGCCCCCGCCAGACCATGCAGCAGGCCCAGGCCCGAGGAGGCATGAACGTGGCGACGGTGGTTACTGGCGCCACGCACATGCAGATGAAGATGACGGTGCTCCGCGGCACCGTCGTGGCGGTGCTCATGGGTGTGCAGTTCCAGCCCGAAGGCGGTGCGCACCGCCAGGGCGCCCACCACCAGCAGGGCCACACCCACGAAAAATTCCGCCCAGGACGACATGGCCTCCACATGGGCCAGGTCTTTGAGGCCGATGGCGATCAACGCCAGAACCACAACCCCGGCGGAGTGGCCAGCACCCCAGGCCAGGGCATGACGAAAGGCGGCCAGGGGCTTGTTCAGGGAGAAAGGCGCCATGGCCACCAGGTGATCAGCACCACCCACCACATGAACAGCCCCGGCTGCAACTCCGGTCAAAACGCTAATCAGCACAAAGAACCGCCTGAATGTCGCAATTCTACATCAGCAGTCCTAAGGGAGGTCGAGGCATACGATCCCAAAGGAACAGGAGACGGTGATGCAGCTGTCACCCCTTGCACCGATCAGTTCGGCGGTGATCACCGTGCTGATCGGTTTGAGCGGATTCGCACTGCGACGACGTCTGCTTTCCAAACTCTTTGCCATCGATGTCGCTGCGACTGGCGTGGTGACCTTGTTTGTGTTGGTGGCCTCCAGAACCGGCCTTGGATCACCAATCATTGTTGACCCTCAGGATGTTGCTTCGTCGATCGCGGATCCCTTTCCCCAGGCGGTGATTCTCACGGCGATTGTGATCGGCTTCTCAGTGGAAGCCTTGGCTTTGGTGCTGCTTCGGCACATGGCCCGCACGCATCCACTCCTGCGCGTTGATGACTTCGACAACGAGACCGCTGGACCATGACCGTGAACAGCGTGGTGATCGGATGGCTGCTGCTGCCGGCCATCGCCGGCTTCGCAGCTGCCTTGAGCCCAAGGCTGGGACGCCCATTGTTGTGGGTGATCCCCCTTCTGAGCCTGGGCGTCGCCTTCAGTTTTTTGGGGCCCAACGCGGCTCTTCTGCCCCTCAGCCTCAGCACGAGCCCAGCCGTCAGCCTCCAACTGGAGACACAGCAACTTCCGTTTCTCGTGCTCAATGCATTGGTGCTGCTCGCCATCGTCCTGCAGCAACCACGGCAACACGACCACGATCAATTTCGACCTGTTTTGCTGCTCGTGCTGCATGGTGCACTCAACACGATTGACCTTGCAGCTGATCTGGTCAGCATCTATGTCGCGATCGAATTGATCTCGATTGTGAGCTTTCTGCTGATGGTGGATCTCAACCATCGCGCCAGCCTTTGGGTGGCCTTTCGCTATCTCACGTTGGGTGATCTGGCGATGTTGCTGTTCTTGCTTGGGGTTTTGGTGGTCTATTCCACAACAGGATCCTTCGCCATGGATGCGGCAGCGAGGGCCCCCGACGTTGCCATCCTGTTGCTTCTGGTTGGTCTGCTGATCAAGTCAGAAGCCTTTCTGCCGGGGTTTTGGCTGCCCAAGACCCATGCCGTCATCTCCACTGAAAATTCAGCCCTGCTCTCGGGCTGCGTGGTGACTGCCGGGATCGCGCCCCTCAGCAGACTCGGCCTGATCAACGCCAATGCCGCTCAACTGATGCTCATTTTGGGACTGCTGAGTGTTGTGCTCGGAGGCGTCGCGGCCCTCGTGCAAAACGATCTCAAACGTCTTCTCGCCTGGAGCACGGTGTCGCAGATGGGATTTGCGCTTCTGCTGCCCACAGTGGCCAGTCTCTATGCCTTGGCCCATGGCCTGGGCAAGGCCGCTCTCTTTCTTGCTGTCGGCGAACTCCCTGCTCGCTCGATCCGCGCCCTTCAACAGCAACGGATCATCGGGCGCCTCGGTTGGCCGATGCTGCTTGCCAGCCTCTCGTTGATCGGCCTCCCCCTCAGTTTGGGCTATGGCGCCAAGACCGCACTCGTTCAACTCCTGCCCATGCCACTCGCCACAGTGGTGGGGTGGCTTGGCATCATCACCGCCCTTGTTCTCGTCAAGCTCCTGCCCGACCGCGGGGCGCTGTCACCCACGGAACGCCCAAGCAGTGGTCAGCCGGGCTCCGGCCTTAAAGGGACAGACGGATCCATCAAGGTGCGAGGAATCTGGTTGCTGTGCATCGCCCTCTTTGTTCTCCCCGTGGCGCTGCATCAGCCCCTCTCCCTCAGCGCTGCTTCAGTCCTGAAGCTGGCGTTGATGCTGGGTGTGGCAGTTCTGGGAGAACGTCTGATCCGGCCGGCACTCAGAGGCTGGACACCACCGGATCTGGAAAATTTCAAATCCATCGTGCTGGCCATCGGCATCACCTTGCTGGTGGGGACGACCATCAACAGCACCATCTCCACGGGAGCGGTCGTGCCATGAAACGAACAACACCCCCCCTCCAGATCGCCGCAACGTTGGCGGCCTGGCTCATGCTCACCGCCAGCCTGACCACCCTCAACTTTCTGATCGGTTTAGGCATTGCTCTGCTCCTGCCGCCATTAACACTCGGCAAAACCAAGCGCAGCAATCTGATCGCCATGCTGCAACTGGTTCCCTCGACGGCATGTCAAGGCATTCGAGAAGGCCTCACTCTGCCGCTCCGAGGGCTCCGAAGTCGACCTGATGTCCGCGAGGATCCGTGGCCCCTTTGGGCCAAGCATGATCCCTTGCTGCGGTTCAGCTGGTTGGTGATGGTCTCATTCACCCCAAAGACCTTGGTTTTGGCAGCCAACGCGGACACCGTGCACACCCACCTGGAAACGTGACATGACGCCAACGGAACTTGCCCTTGATTTGATGGAACTGGCCGCGCTGCTCGCAACGCTGGCTCTCGTCTTGACCCGTTGCCGGATGTCGCGGATCGCCTGCTTGGGCAGCCTGTCCGTTCGACTGTCATGCATCCTTCTGGTGCTCTCCGTCATCCGGGATGACTGGATGCTCGGACTGGTCGCTGTGGTCAGCCTCATCAGCGGCGATGCCGGACTGGTTCTACTGGCCCGCTGGGCGGGAGAGAAGCCATGAACGCCATTCTTCCCACCATTGCCTGGTGTCTGATTGGGCTCGGGATTGTGCTCTGGTTCTGGGGAACGCTTCCCCTGTTCTTGCGTCGCTCAATCTTCTTTCGGCTTCATGCCCTCACCGTTGCCGACACCATTGGCTCCCTTCTGATCGTGGTTGGCCTTCTGTTGCTGCGCAGCCGTGAGTGGCCCTTGCTGCTGCTCAGTCTTGTCAGCCTGGTGCTGTGGAATTCCACCTTCAGCATTGTTTTGAGTCGATTGGCCGCAGAGGACGCCACCGATCCTGAAACCGGTGTTCTCAAGGAGGAAGCCGTCCGATGACTCCCAGCTATGTGCTTCCGCCCCTGGTGGGCATTCCCCTGATTGGCCTGGCCCTCGTGCGTTGCAGCGATCCCTGGAAGGCCCTCGTCTTGCGGAGCAGCTTGGGCAGCTTCGCTGCTTTGCTCTTCGCCACATACGGCGCTGTTGATGTGGCTGTGACCGAAGCCCTGGTGGGCACCCTGCTGTCGACGCTCCTCTACACCGTTGCCATCAAAAGCACCACCACATTCCGCCTCCTCCAAGATCCCCAAGCCTCGATGGCCCCTGCGCAAGAGCAGAGGCTCAGACAGCTCCTGTCCATGGTGGGGCTGCGTCTCGAGCTCATTGGAATCGCCCCGTCCAAAGCAACTGGAGACCTTCATGCAGCCTTCATCCACAACGAAGAGAACCAACCCACCGTTCTCATGCGACATCCCTCGTTGCTGACCGAGCTCACCGCCTGTGACGCTGATGCGGTCAGGGAGATGAATCTGATTCTCGATCCCTCGCTGAGAAGCCCTTGAGCGCTTCACTCATGCCTCTACTCGCCCTCCTCGGCCTGCTGATCACGCTGGCCAGAACAGCGATCGGGCTCGTGCAAGGGATGGAGGAGGTCGTTCCTGCACCCCTCTCCGTGCATGCACTGGTGGATCAGTTCGGCGTTCCCAATCTGGTCACACCCATCGTTCTGGATCTCAGGCTTTACGACACATTGGGCGAGGTCATTGTTTTCACGTTGGCCTCAATGGGCGTGCATCACTTGCTGAGCAGCGAGGATGCAGAGCACGATCTCAAACCAGCCGAAGACGAAGCGGCTGTGGTGCTCTTCCGTCTCGGTGCCATCCTCAACACATTGATCGCCGTTGAACTCGCTGTGCGAGGGCACTTAAGTCCAGGGGGTGGATTTGCCGCTGGCGTGGCAGGCGGAACGGCACTGGCTCTTGTGCTTTTGTTCGGAGGCTCCGCTGAGGCAACGGGGGCTTATCGCAGGATTCATGCCAAGACGCTTGAAGAAAGCGCTGTGCTGATGTTCATACTGCTGAGCCTGGTGCTGCTGGAAGGCTTCAATCTCCCGGTGGGCGAGTACGGAGCCGTTCTCAGTGGAGGCCTACTTCCCATCCTCAATGTGCTGGTTGGCCTGAAGGTGACGCTGGGGTCCTGGGGAATGATCCAGCAATTCCTCACCACCAACCAGCTGCATTAACCGTTGATCAATCGAAGCAGACCCGCTTCAACATCCGGTTGCCGCATCAGGGCTTCCCCCACCAGCACCGCGCCTGCACCGGCGGCCAGAACCCGATCGAGATCAGTCCGGAGGAACAGACCCGACTCACTCACAACCAAGGCCCCCTGCTGCTTCAACCGGTCATTGAAGTCGTTGAGCAGGTGCTCGGTCGTGGCCAGATCCGTCTCGAAGCTGGTGAGATCGCGATTGTTGATCCCGATCAAGGGGAACCCGCCAATGCTGAGCACCCTCTCCATTTCAGTGGCATCGTGCACTTCCACCAAAACGGTGAACCCGAGAGCCGCTGCCGCTTTGTTGAGGTAACGAAGGTCCTGATCCGAAAGGATGGCAGCGATCAGCAGCACCGCATCAGCGCCGGCCGCCCGGGCCTGAAACAGCTGGTACGGGCTCAGCACAAACTCCTTGCAGAGCAGCGGAAGGTCAACGGCCTTGCGGACCTCCACCAAGACATCGAACCCCCCCTGAAAAAAAGTCTTATCAGTCAGCACCGACAGGCAACTTGCGCCGCCTGCGGCGTAGGCCTTGGCAATCGCCACCGGGTCGAAATCCTCTCGGATCACCCCTTTGCTGGGGCTGGCTTTTTTGACCTCAGCAATCACCGCCGGTTGGTGAGCGGACGCCTGAAGCGCCCCCAGAAAATCCTTGGTGGGGGGAAGCTTGGCAATCTGCTGCTTCAGGTTGTCGAGGGGAACCTTGTCGCGGGCCGCATCGATCTCACGGTCTTTTTCCCAGACAATCTTCTCGAGGATGTGACGCGGTTCCTCCTCGTCGTGGGGCACCGCATATTCGAGATGGGCCACCCGCACCTTGGGGTTGGGGGGACGACGGCGGATCTCCATGGATGAGGGAAAAGACTGGAACGAAAAAGCTGGGCGGAATCAGGCGGCCACCTGGGCGGCAGCCTGCTTGTAAGCGACCTCCACCACCTCGCTGAGGGTCGGATGGGTGTGCACTTCGGTAGCGAGCTGACGCACGCTCTGGCGCCGGGCAACGGCATTGGCCACCTCCTGGATCAGGTCGGCGGCATGAAGCCCATAGATGTGGGCGCCAAGCACTTCACCACTGGTTTTGTTGAACAGCAGCTTCATCAGGCCATCGCTGTCCAGCTCAGCCAGAGCTTTGGAATTGGCCTTGAAATAACTGCGCACGGAACCGAGCTGGAAGCCATCCTTCTCCGCCAGAGCCTTGGCATCCGCCTCGCTCAGGCCAACGGAGCTGATCTCGGGATGGGTGAAGGTGGCTGCCGGAATGCTGCGGTAGTCGATCTCGCGCGCATGGCCAAGAATGTTGTCCACAGCAACGGTGCCTTGGGCAGCAGCGGTGTGGGCCAGCATTAGCTTGCCGGTCACATCGCCCACGGCCCAGAGATGGGGAACCGGCTGGCCATCGACCATGACGCGCATGGCGTCGTCGATCGGGACAAAGCCCCGGTTGGTCTCCACCTTCAGCGACTCCAGGTTGAGGCCCTTGCTGCTGGGAACACGCCCTGTCGCCACCAGAACGGCATCCACCTCAAGGGTCTCCACCAGCTCACGGCTGTTGAAATCGGCCAATTCGATCTGCACCGGACAGCCGGGGGTGACCTTGCGGGCGAGCAGACCGGAGCGAGCATCGATATCGCGACCGTCAATGAGATGCCGGCCAGCGATCTTGGCGATGTCGGGGTCAAAGGTGGGCATCACCTTGTCCATCGCCTCGATCATCGTCACTTCGCAACCGAGGGCGGTGTACACATCAGCGAATTCAAGGCCGATGTAACCGCTGCCGATGATGGCGATCCAGCGCGGCAGCCATTCCAGATTGATGGCCTCATCACTGGTGAACACCGTGCGGCCATCGGTTTCGATCCCAGGCGGCACAAAGGGATCAGACCCCGTGGCGATGATCACGTCCTTGGCGGTCAGCACCCGGTCGACGCCGCTTTGCTCCCGCAGCCCCACCCTCTGGCTGCCCTCCAGACGGCCATGGCCTCGGAGGATGGTCACCCCAGCCCTCTCAAGGGTCTTGGTGAGGTTGGTGCGGATGGTTTGGACCAACTGATTGGCGTGGTCAGCGATCTTCTGTCGCTCGAAACGCACCGGAGCTGCGTGAATTCCAAAGCTCGACAAATGCTTGTCGTCCGCCAGCTCACGCACTTTTCCACTGGCAGCCAGCAGCGCCTTGGAAGGAACGCAGCCTCTGTTGACACAGGTGCCACCCATGTCACGGGATTCAACGATCGCCGTTTTCAGTCCGTGCTCGGCGGCATGTTTGGCAGCGTCAAAGCCGCCGTAGCCGGCACCGATAACGATGACGTCAAAGTCGAAGCTGGCGTCGCTCACCCAAACTGCTGCGATGTGGCGGTCATTGTCGCTCGTCGTCGCTCCAGGAGGAGGGGAACGGCAGCAGAGGCCACATTCAGGGATTCCACCCGTGCGCTGTGGGGCAACGTGACGGCATGGGTGCAACAGGCCTGCAGCTCGGGGTGCAGGCCTGTACCTTCGGTGCCGAGCACCAGCGCTGTCGGCAGCGTCCAGTCGAGATCCCAATAGGGAGATGGACGATCGCCCCTACTGGAATCCGGCACCAGGGTGGCCACAACCTGCACTCCCAACGCTCCCAGATGTTTCAGTTGCTGCTGAAGCATCGGAATCGCCATTGCTTCACTGGGACCAAAGCGTTGGTGCGGCAGTTGAAGCAGAGCGCCGGCAGAGGCCCGCAACACTTTTGTCCCAAGCGGATCAACACCACCTCCCATCAGGACCGCATTCACATCAGCAGCCAGCGCCGTCCGCAACAGGGTGCCCAGGTTGCCGGGATCCTGAATGCGGTCAAGAACCAGCACAAACTCCAGATCCGAGGGGACGCTGGGCAGGTCATCCAAGCGGCTCAGGCAGGCAACACCATCGGGTGTGACCGTCGTGAGTGCTGCTCGCAACACCTCATCGGTGACCAGGCGCCATCGCGCCCCGGAGCATTGCTCGGCAAGCGCTGGATGACGCTGCAACCAGCCCTCGGTGGCGATGATTTCCTCAGGCGCCGATCCCCCCTTCAGAAGCTCCTGCAGGAGGTGGGTGCCTTCCAAGAGCAACAACCCTTCTGCCTCACGTCCTGCACGGGTGGCCAGGCTTTTGAGACGCCTGACCAAGGGGTTGCGTCGGCTGGTGACCAGAGGTGAAGAACAATTCAGAAAACGACTCAGAACTCTGCGTGTTTGCGTACGTTCAAACCCTTGTGAACGCTCAAATTTTCACCCTCGAGCTCAAGGCCGGTGATGGCTGCAATTTCACCCTTGATTCCCTCGGCAGCCAGATTCTCAATCAACTTTTTAATGACCTGATCCTCGACGGTTGCGTGATCGATCGAATCAGGAGTCAGAAATTCGATGAATTTGCCAACCTTGGAAGCAACCACTTCCGACGCATTGGAAATTTTCAGGATGATCATGGCTGCCGGTGATACCTACCGACAAAGTTAGTGCGGATGGGGAGACTTGAACTCCCACGATGTTGCCACCACTAGTACCTGAAACTAGCGCGTCTACCAATTCCGCCACATCCGCTGGCGCGTCGCTTTGCGACACGAAAACCATAGGCCATCGCCGCACCACCCCATCAACCCAGAAGAGAGCTGACCAGTTTGAACGCCGGCCGTCTAGACGGTCTCAAAAACAATTGGCAAAATCGCCCCGAAAGGGGATTAACTCACTGATGGTGGCCGTTGCACAAACGTCTCAGGAGAGTCTCAAGCAACGTCTGAATGTCAGTGGTGGCCGCGACTTGAGCGGGACCCTCAAGGTCAGCGGTGCAAAGAATTCTGCGCTGGTGTTGATGACGGCAAGCCTCCTCAGCGCGGAGACCGTCGAACTCAGCAATGTCCCCGCACTGACGGACATCGATGGCATGACCGCCATTCTTGAATCCCTGGGGGTGCATGTGGATCGAATCTCCGACCGCATTCGTCTCACCGCAAGCACGCTCAGCGGCTCGACACCGCCCTACGAACTGGTTAACAGCCTGCGCGCCAGCTTCTTCAGCATCGGGCCCCTGCTGGGACGACTCGGCCACGCACGGGTACCCCTGCCAGGCGGCTGCCGCATTGGGGCACGTCCGGTTGTTGAGCACATCCGCGGCCTCAAAGCCCTTGGTGCCGTCGTGAACGTCGAGCATGGAATTGTCACAGCCTCTGTTCCTGGGAGCAGAAAACGCCTGACAGGCGCTCAGATCGTTCTCGATTGCCCCAGCGTCGGCGCTACGGAAACACTTCTGATGGCTGCTGTGCTGGCGGACGGCGTCTCCACGATTGAGAACGCTGCACATGAGCCTGAGGTGCAGGACCTTGCCAACCTGCTGAACACAATGGGAGCTCGGGTGAGGGGAGCAGGTGGCCCGTTGATCACCATTGAAGGGGTGGAACAGCTACATGGATGCAGCAACTATCCGGTGATTCCCGATCGGATCGAAGCGGGGACCTTCCTGATGGCTGCAGCGATCACACGCTCAACCATGGTTGTTGAACCCGTGATTCCAGAGCATCTCAGCGCTGTGATTCAGAAGCTTCGGGACTGCGGCTGCTCCATCGACATCAACGGCCGAGCCATCACGATCACACCGGGCGTGGTCACGGCCGTGGACATCACCACCCAACCTTTCCCGGGATTCCCCACCGATCTGCAGGCGCCGTTCATGGCTCTGATGTGCACGGCGAAAGGGACCAGTGTGATCAGCGAGAAGATCTATGAAAACCGGCTGCAACACGTGGCCGAACTGCAGCGCATGGGGGCGTCCATTCGTCTCGAAGGCAGCACCGCCATTGTTGAAGGTGTGGCTCAGCTCAGCGCTGCGCCCGTCACCGGCACCGACCTTCGTGCCGCCGCAGCCATGGTGTTGGCTGGTCTTTCAGCCAAGGGAACCACTCAAGTCTCTGGGCTGAAGCACCTCGACCGCGGCTACGACGACCTCGAGCACAAGCTCAACGCTGTGGGCGCTGAGGTGAAGCGCAACATCTCCTGAAACGGGGCCCTTCAATCAATACAATCCCTGTGCGGGAGCCTGGCGGAATTGGTAGACGCAGCTGACTCAAAATCAGCCGGCCACTGGTCTTGGGGGTTCAAGTCCCCCGGCTCCCATCCCTCCGCCGTCATGAACACCTACGGTCGTTTTCCTTTGGCTTTGGCCAAGGGGAAGGGCTGCTGGGTCAAGGACACCCAAGGGCGGCGCTACCTGGATGCTGTTGCTGGCATTGCCACCTGCACCCTGGGCCATAGCGACAGAGCCATGCAGCGGGCTCTGCGCAAGCAGCTGGGACGGCTCCAGCACGTTTCCAACCTCTATCGGATTCCGGAACAGGAAGAGCTGGCCAGCTGGCTGGTGCGCAACAGCTGTGCCGACAGCGTCTTCTTCTGCAATTCCGGCGCTGAAGCTAATGAAGCCGCGATCAAGCTGGCGCGCAAACACGGCCATCAACGGCGCGGCATCGAACAGCCCGTGATCCTCACGGCAGCAGCCAGCTTCCATGGCCGCACGCTCGCGGCGGTCACCGCCACCGGTCAACCCAAGTTCCACAAGGGTTTTGAGCCCATGGTGACTGGGTTTGATTATTTCCCTTACAACGATCTGAAGGCCCTCGAAGCCCTGATCAACCGCTACGAACAGGCCGGTCCCTCGATCGCGGCCGTTCTGGTGGAGCCCCTACAAGGTGAGGGTGGCGTCAACCCTGGAAACCGCGCCTTCTTCTCACGCCTGCGCGAGATCTGCACGGAGCGAAGCATTCTGCTGATCCTTGATGAGGTGCAGGTGGGCATGGGGCGGAGTGGCCGCCTCTGGGGCTATGAGCAACTGGGCATCACCCCTGACGCCTTCACCCTGGCCAAGGGCCTTGGCGGTGGCCATGCCATTGGTGCCCTGCTGGTGAATGCGTCAGCTGATGTGTTTGAACCCGGCGACCATGCCAGCACCTTCGGCGGCAATCCTTTCGCCTGCCGGGCGGGGTTGACGGTGGCCACCGAAATCGAACGACGAGATCTGCTGACCAATGTCACAGCCCGAGGCGAACAACTGCGCGACGGGCTCCAGGAGCTTGTGAACTGCTTCCCCGAGCACCTGCAAGGCGTGCGGGGCTGGGGCCTGCTGCAAGGCATCGTGATCCGGGAGGACAGCAGTTGGACGGCTCCCGCACTGGCGAAAGCCGCCATCGACCACGGTCTGCTGCTGGTGGCGGCAGGCCCCTCAGTGCTGCGCATGGTGCCCCCTCTGACGATCAACAAGCGCGAGGTGCGCGAACTGCTGCGCCGTCTGGCGGCAACCCTCTCCAGCCTCAGCTGAGTGGACGATCTTTCTGATCTGATCCCACGCTTTGATCTGCGTGGCATGGATCTGCAGTTGGATCGCATGGATGCGGCCCTCCACGATCTAGGCCATCCCTGTCGGTCGGTTCCCGCCATTCAGGTGCTGGGCACCAACGGGAAGGGATCCATCGTCAGCTTTCTGGAATCAGCCCTCTGTGCCGCCGGACTCCGCTGCGGTGTCACCACCTCGCCTCACCTGGTGAGCTGGTGCGAACGCATCCGGATCCAGGGACAACCGATTGCTCTGGACGCACTGCGGTCCCAGTTGCAGGCCCTCCAACCTCTGAACGAGCGGCATCGGCTGACCCCCTTTGAACTGCTTGTGACCGCAGCCTTCTTGGCGTTTCAGCGGCACGCCTGTGAGCTGCTGGTGCTGGAAGTGGGGCTGGGGGGACGGCTTGACGCCACCACGGCCCACCCATACCGCCCTGTGGTGGCCGTCGCCAGCATTGGCCTGGACCACTGCGAGCACCTGGGCAGCAGCCTTAGCGCCATCGCAACCGAAAAAGCAGCAGCGATCCCGCCCCAGGCCACCGTGATCAGTTGCGTCCAAGACCCTGAGGTCGAGATCGTCCTGGAGGACACCTGCAGGACCCAGCAGGCCAAACTCCAATGGGTGAAGCCCCTGGATCCAACCTGGCAGCTGGGCTTGCCCGGCGAGATTCAGCGGAGCAACGCCGCTGTGGCCCTCAGTGCCTTGCAAGCTCTCTCGGGCTTGGGCTGGTCTCTGCCTGAGACCGTGATCCAGGAAGGCTTCGCCACAGCCCGCTGGCCCGGTCGCCTGCAGACCGTGCAATGGGGGGAGCACCGACTTCTCCTGGATGGAGCCCACAATCCACCGGCCGCGGTCCAACTGGCCGAAGAGCGCAAGAGATGGACCAACGCCTCCAGCGGTGTGGTGTGGATCCTGGCGATTCAGGCCCACAAGGACGCTGTCGCCATGCTCGAGGCCCTGCTACAGCCCCAGGACCGGGCCTGGATCATTCCGGTACCCAGCCACAGGAGCTGGAGCCGGTCGGCCCTCCTCCAGGAACTACCCCAGCTCGAGCTCCAGCTGCATGAGGCCGACAGGCTTGAAGCCGTGCTGACCCAATTCAGCAGCGATGGATGGCCAACACCGGTGCCGATTGTTGCCGGATCGATTTATCTGATCGGTGACCTGTTCGCTCGCGGCATTGTGACGGCAGAGTGATCTCAACTTGAGCGCGGACTGTGCTGCGAATCACCTGGCTGCTGAGCCTTCTCCTGCCCCTTGTGCTCATGGCCGCTCCAGCACAAGCCCTGGACACCTCGGCTGGGGTGGGACTGCAGGAGCGGGCCCTGTTCCAGGAGAAGGTGGACTACACCCTCACCAACCAGAGCAACGGTGATTTCGAGGGGCAGAACCTGGCCAACACCTCCTTCGCCGGAGCGGTGGGCCGCGGAGCCAATTTCCGAGGGGCCAACCTGCATGGAGCGATCCTCACCCAGGGGGCCTTCGCTGAAGCGGATTTCCAGGGCGCTGATCTCTCCGATGCCCTGATGGATCGCGCCGACTTCGTCGCCACGGATCTACGCAACGCCGTCCTCACCGGAATCATTGCGTCGGGCAGCAGCTTCACCAATGCCCAGATCGAGGGGGCCGATTTCACCGATGCCCTGCTCGATCGTGATGATCAACGCCGGCTGTGCCGCGAGGCGGATGGCATCAATCCCAGCACCGGAGTCACCACCTTCGACAGCCTGGGCTGCTGATCCTCAGAGGCGCTCATCCCAACCCCGGAGCTTGCCGGGATTGAGCAAACCGGCTGGATCAAAGTGGTGCTTGGCCGCCACCTGATCAGCATCGACAACGCCAAGGCCGCCGTCCTCCACGGTGATCACGTGAGGGTTGAACAGCACGGCACCCGCCGCTTTGCAGTCATGCATCAACCGACAGAGCTGCTCCTCCCCCTGCCAGCGCACCAGCGGAAGGGCCGCCAGACGGGCACAGCCCTGCTGGCGCACCAGCTCAAGATGCCAGATCAGGGCATCCCCCCAGCGCTGCTTCAACGCGGCCATTGCCGGCAACTCCGGCTGCGGCAACAGCATCTGGAGGTAGGTCCATCCCGGCTCTGAAGCCCGCACATGCAGGGTGGTGTGATTCCAGCTCAGCTCACGCAATCCATGGGCGCATGAAAGATCCTCTGGCCCAAGATCCCGCAGGGTGCCGCCGGCTGACTGGGCCATGCGTTGCAGGCTGGTGAGTCCATCCGGGGCAACGAGCAACAACAGCCGGTGCGCCGAAACGACAGGACCAGCCCAAGTGGGCAGGCGTGCCAGCAGGGGCTGTTCCAGCAGGGTGGCCAGATGGAGATCCACAGCTGATGCCGCGATCCTCTGCATCAGCTCGATCGCCTGTTCCCAGCGGTCGCAGTCCACACTCACCTGGTGCCAGTGGACCGCTGGAGCGGTGGCCAGGCTGAGGGCCGTGATGATGCCGTTGGTGCCGTAGGCATGGTTCAAGGCCTCAGCCTCGATCTCGTCGATCTGACGGCACTGGGCATTGGGACGGAGCGGCACGACCTCCATCCCGAGCAGATGGCCTGGATCGCGCAGAAATCCCCAGCGCGAGGAGCCGATCCCCCCAGAGCCCCCCGCAATGAAGCCACCAATTGTGGCGCTGCGCCAGGTGCTGGGCATCAAGCGCAGCTGGCGCCCATGCCGGCGCAGCTCCTGATCCAGATCGCGCATCACACAACCCGGTTCCACGGTCACCACGCCGGTCGCCGCATCAAACGATCGGATCTGCCTCAGGGCCGCAGTGAGCATCACCACGCCACCGTGCAGAGGCACACACTGTCCGTAGTTCCCCGTGCCGGTGCCCCTCAGGGTTAAGGGAACCTGATGGTCAGCACAGGCTGAGGCAAGCCGTTCAACCGCCTTCACGGTTTTGGGGCGAACCACCAACTCAGCACGACAGGACTGCAACTGTGGCGTCAGGACCGGGGAGTACTCAAAGGCATCCCGGGAATGGCGCTGCAGCTCAGCCGGTTCGGTGAACAGCTCCAGATCAGGAACAGCACTGAGGGCTTGCCGGAGGGCGATCAAGGCTTCAGCGCGACCCATGGCGTGGCGGAACACTGGTCAGGGTCTAGCGCCCGACGACGACACCCAGTGGCCCTTCACGAGAACCTGGCGCTGCGGAGGGCAGCGAATCAGATCCGACCATCCCTGACCCTCCACGCTGATCAGATCGGCTGGAGCACCATCCCGCAGCACCCCATCCCACTCCAGCTGAAGCACAGCGGACGGTGCCGTGGTGAAGGGGGCGAGGCCCAGCCGCTGCCAGGGCAACAGCTGGGTCAACGGCATCGATGCGGCCAGCAGGGCCAAGGGGTCGAAGTCGCCTCCGGGAAACCAGGGGTCGGCGACGTTGTCACCCGCCACCGCCACCGGAACGCCGCAGCGTTGTAACTGACGGATCGGGGCCTGCGGACGCTGAAGCGGTGTGGTGCCCTGCGATCGCGCCAGCAACCAGGCATTGGTGAGGGGCAGGGCGATGACGTGAAGCTGGGCAGCCGCCATGCGCTCTGCCAAACGCTCCAAGCGGGAGGCCGGCAGCAAGGCAAGGCTGCTGGCATGGCTGCAGGTGATGGGAACCGACACCGGCACACGCCGCAGAGCCCTGAGCAGCTGAACCATGCCCTCGGCCGGACCATGCTCGGCCTCATCAATGTGGAGGTCGACGCCGCAGTTGTGGCGGTCTGCCAGACGCAGCAGCACCTCCAGCTGATCGCTCACCAGAGCCGATCCCCAGGGTGGCGTCAGAACGCCACCGAGGCAGCCCCCACTGGCGGCGACGCGACGGGCCAAGGCCTCCGCTTCAGCTGAACCCCAGAAGGCCAGAGGAACCAGCGCCACCAACTGCAGATCAATGCGACTGCGCCAACGCTGCTGAAGGGTGAGCAGTGCCTCCCAGCTGGCCTCGGCACCGGAGCCACCACTGTCGACATGGCTGCGCATGGCCCTCAACCCATGGTGGAACGCCCTCTCCATGGCGCGCTCCCCCCGTTGGAGAACGGAGGCCGAAGTTCGGGTGTTGTGCTCCTGCAGGTTGGCGTCCAGGGCACCCTCGTAGCTGCCGTTGAGGTTGGGGTACTCCTGCCAGGTGTAGGCCTTATCCAGATGGACATGGCCATCCACCAAGCGCGGCAGCACCATCCGGGACGGTGGCGGTTGGTGCGCAGGCAGCGGTTGGGGCTCGCGCAGGCACCCTTGATGCCAGGCGAGTCGCACGGGAGTCAACCCCTGCTTCTCGATGGTGGTTAGGGGCGTTTCAGGGTCGAAATCCAGCAACCCCAGGGGAACCCACGCGTCAAGGACTCCACTCCCCGAGGCCTCATGAGACAGGGCATCCGTCACTCCCGTGCACCGCTGCTCGCGTCGGTTCTGAGGATCAAAAAACGACCGGCCACGCCGAGGGTGAGCACATCGAAGCCGGGTAGGCGCAACCCCGGCAGCAACTCCTGCCCCCCCATGCGCGTGGAATACAAACTGGCCACCACAAGATTGCGACGGTTGGTGAATTGACCGGCCAGCGCCGCCAGGGCCTCCCGCTGAGACGCAATCAGCTCTGGGCAATTGCGGATCCAAAGACGCAGGACCATCGGCAGCGTCGGATCGTCACAGAGTTCCTTGGTGCCCAACGTGACCAGCTGGGCGCCGGCGTGGGCCTCGTAGTCCTCCAGGCTCGGATTGGAGACCACCAGCGACAGCACGCCGGCCGCAGCCACAACTCCCGCCAGCAGCGCCAGAGCAGGCACACGTTGCTGAGGGGGTGAAGGGGACACCAGGCAGGCTGCAGCTCGTGTTGGTAGATTCTCACGGACGCGGCGGGCGTCGCCAAGTGGTTAAGGCAGCGGCTTGTGGCGCCGCTATTCGGGGGTTCGAATCCCCTCGCTCGCCCTCAATCTTTCAGCAATGCTTTGAGCAAGGGATCTGCTCCCCACCTGATGGGGTCTGTGCAGGGCAGCTGCAGCATTTGATGAACGCCCTCCACCTCTCGCCTGGCCTGATCCTCATCAAGCCGCGCGGTGTTGAGGGCGACCGCCGCCACCTTGACTGGCGGGTGTGCACCGTCAGGCTGAGCCCAGCTGGCCAGAGTTTCCATGGTGGCCACCAACTCCGCCAGTGGAGGGAGCGGAATCTGAGGCAGTCGATCGATGGTCGTCTGGCCAGCCCGATGCACCAGCAGGAGAGCGGTGGGCTGAACCCCCCGAAGCAGGGGGAGCGTGGCTGTTGAGGCGGGGTGACACAACGACCCCTGCCCTTCAACGAGCACGAGGCCCTGCTCCGGCAAAGCGGCAGCGGCCCGAAGCACCGCCGCCTCCACCGCACCGGCGGCGTAATCCACACGAACAGCATCAAGGGCAACCCCCTCACCGCTGATCAGAATTCCCGCCTGCCCCGTTCCCACAAAGCGCGCGGGAATCCCGGTTCGCTGGGCTGCCTCCAACAGCGCCAGGCACGCACTCATCTTGCCCACGGCCATATCGGTTCCAACGGCCAGAAGGCGTCGACAGGGGAGTGCTGCGGCCCGTGCCTGGCCAACCTTGAGCGTCTCCGGCTCCCGCCGCAAATCCCAGATCCAGTGGTCGGGCCAGCAGGCTGCCGCCAGTTCCGGATCCTCAGCCAGACGGGTGTGGAGTCCGCTGGCGAGGTGCAGGCCTGCCCGCAACGCCGCCAGGGCGTCATGACGAACAGGGTCCGGGAGCTGCCCCCCCGAGGGAGCCAGGCCAACCACTGCGGCCTCCGGCTTGTAGGGCAGCGCAGCGGCCAAATCCGCCACAACCGGCACGACACGATCGATGCCGGTGATCTGCGGCAAGGACTGGCCGGCATGGTCGGGATCAATCACGGCGACGATCGGTCCGGCGCGATGGCGCAGCATGGCCAGACCGGTCTTGCCGGTGAGGCTGGCCATGCCGCCGTGTTGGAGCAGCACCAACCGCATCTCCCGAAATCCCGGCGGTGCCTGAATCCCGCTCATCACGTTGCCGTGCCTCCTGCCTGGCGGATCCCCAATCCAGCCGCCGCCGAAGGCCGCAGACGATCGTCCTTCAACCCAAGGCCAACAAAGGGGTCGTCCATCAAATTGAGATGGCTGTCGAGATCAGGCCAACGGATCAGAGGCAGCAACTGAGCCGCTGCACCATTCAGCAGGGAACTGTCGGAATAACACCCCACCATCAGATCCAGCCCCTTCCGCTGCGCCAATCGAGCCATCAACAGGGCCTGACTGAGTCCCCCGGTCTTGAGAAGCTTGAGGTTCACGCCATCCACCACCGGAGCCAGGCGCAGCAGATCCTCCAGATCCCAGCAACTTTCGTCCGCCACCAGGGGCATCGGACAGTGCGGGTGGAGCGCCGCGAACCCCGCCGTGTCCTGCGTCGGATCCAGATCAGGAGCCAGAGGTTGCTCCAGCAGAACCACCTGGTGTGATGCCAGGGGCTCCAGCATCCGCCTGGCCTGATCCAGGGTCCAACCACCGTTGGCATCCACCTGCAGTTCGATGGCCACACCCTGCGTCTGGGATCGTTCTGTGATCGCCTGAGCCACCGCGTTCAGCAGGCTTCGGTCGTGGTCCAAACCGTCGGGGCTGCCCAACTTCAGCTTCACACGCGTGGCCGGCAGCTGCCTCCACCAGCGGTCCAGGCGATTCAGCGCCGCAGGCACAGAAGCCAGTCCCAGGGTGACGCTGGTGGCGAGGCCATCGGCGGCATCCAACCCCCAGAGCCGCCACAGCGGCTGAGCGAGCCGTTGCCCGTACCAATCCCACAACGCGAGGTCGACGGCACAACGGGCTGGCGGACTCAAAGGCTCCAGCAAGGGCTCGAACCGTTGCGGACGGTCGGGATCGAGAACCTCCAGATGCGGCAACAGCGCCAGCAGCTCCTGTTCCACCGCCTCAAGGGCAAAAGCACGGTGGCCGGTCTCAAATCCACCGGTCTCGCCGCGGCCGGTCAATCCATCCCGTTCCAACCTGAGCTCCAAGCGCACCACGGCAGCCGTGGTGCCCCGGCTGATCGTGAGGGGCACGGCCTTGGTGAGCGAAAACCGCCTGAGGGCCCAGCCCATCGCCATCCGGCTGTCAATCTCCAAACTGACACAACACCGCTGTGACTCACACTGAGAAGGCTTGAGCCAGAGATTTGGTCGCCTCCGCCCCCCTCGCCACTAACGCCACTGCCAATCCCCAGCGTGGCAGCTACTGGATCACAACCTTCGGCTGCCAGATGAACAAGGCGGATTCCGAACGGATGGCGGGAATCCTGGAAGCCATGGGCTATCGGGAGGCGTCAGCCGAACTGGATGCCGACCTGGTGCTCTACAACACCTGCACCATCCGGGACAACGCCGAACAGAAGGTTTACAGCTACCTAGGCAGACAGGCCCAACGGAAACGCAGCAACCCCAATCTCACTCTGGTGGTGGCGGGCTGTGTTGCCCAGCAGGAGGGCGAATCGCTGCTCCGGCGGGTGCCGGAGCTTGATCTGGTGATGGGACCGCAGCACGCCAATCGGCTTGAGACGTTGTTGCTTCAGGTGGACAGCGGCCAGCAGGTGGTCGCCACCGAAGAGCACCACATCCTTGAAGACATCACCACGGCCCGCCGGGACAGCAGCATCTGCGGCTGGGTGAACGTGATCTACGGCTGCAACGAACGTTGCACCTACTGCGTGGTGCCCTCCGTGCGCGGCAAAGAACAATCACGGCTGCCCCAGACGATCAAGCTGGAGATGGAGGGTCTTGCCGCCCAGGGCTACAAAGAAATCACCCTGCTTGGCCAGAACATTGATGCCTACGGCCGGGATCTACCGGGCATCACACCGGAGGGTCGCCGCCAACACACCCTCACGGATTTGCTCCATCACGTTCACGACGTGGAGGGCATTGAACGGATCCGTTTTGCCACCAGCCATCCGCGCTACTTCACCGAGCGGCTGATCGATGCCTGTGCCGACCTGCCCAAGCTCTGTGAACACTTCCACATTCCGTTCCAAAGCGGGGACAACGACGTGTTGCAGGCCATGGCCCGGGGCTACACCGTGGAGCGTTACCGGCGGATCATCGACCGCATCCGTGAGCGCATGCCCGATGCCTCCCTCAGCGCTGATGTGATCGTCGCGTTCCCCGGCGAAACCGATGCGCAGTACCGCCGCACCCTTGATCTGATCGAAGAAATCGGCTTCGACCAGGTGAACACGGCGGCTTATTCCCCGCGGCCCAACACCCCTGCCGCCAACTGGGACCAGCAGCTGCCGGAAACAGTGAAGGTGGAACGCCTGCGCGAGATCAATGCCCTGGTGGAGCGCTGCGCCCGCCAGGCCAATGCCCGCTACGAGGGCCGCGTCGAAGAAGTGCTGGCGGAGGGCATCAATCCCAAGGACCCATCCCAACTGATGGGGCGCACCCGAACCAATCGCCTGACCTTCTTCAGCGCCACCGGACCGGATGGTCACGCCTACAGCGCAGGTGATCTCGTGCAGGTGCGCATCGATGCGGTGCGCTCCTTTTCACTCAGCGGCAGCCCCCTGCCCCACTGAGCACAACGCTGATACCTTTGGCGCTCCCACTGCTCAGGGGTCGCAGCCGCCATGCCGTCCAGCCCTATCACGGTCGGCCTCGTCTTTGGAGGCCGCTCTGGAGAGCACGAGGTATCGATCCGATCCGCGGCCACCGTGGTTCGCGGCCTGCGCAGCGGAAACAACACGGAGCGCTACACCGTCCAGCCGATCTACATCGACCGAGATGGCCGCTGGTGGGGTAAGGATCTGGCCGAGGAGACCCTGGCCACCGAAACGGCACCGAACCTCAGCCCGCCGCTGCCTCCCTCGGGTTTCCAAGGCTTCCCGGAGGGCAGCGAAGCAGTCGACATCTGGTACCCGGTGCTGCATGGTCCCAATGGGGAAGATGGAACCATTCAGGGGTTGTTCCAGCTGACCGGCAAACCGTTTGTGGGAGCCGGGGTTCTTGGCTCAGCGGTGAGCATGGACAAGCAGGCGATGAAGTCCGCCTTCGCGAGCGCCGGGCTGTCCCAGGTGCCCTATGTGGCCCTTCATGCCTCCGAACTCGAGGATGCCAACAGCCGATCCACCCTCCTCGATCGGATTGAAAGCGAACTGACTTACCCCTGTTTCGTGAAGCCCGCGAATCTCGGCTCCTCGGTGGGGATCAGCAAGGTGCGGTCTCGCACGGAACTGGAAGCCGGTCTCAACCAGGCAGCAGCACTCGACCCGAGACTGGTGGTGGAGCAGGGCGTCAACGCCAGGGAAGTGGAATGCGCGGTGCTGGGGGGGCGCCGCCTCGAAGCATCCGTAGTCGGCGAAGTGCGTTTCGATGCGGACTGGTACGACTACGAGACGAAGTACACCGCTGGGCGGAGCTCCACGCTGATTCCCGCCCCCCTGCCGGATCCAGTGACTGAGCGCATCCGTACCCAGGCGTTACAAGCCTGTGCAGCCGTTGGCGTCGACGGCATGGGTCGGGTGGACTTCTTCTACGACGACGCCAATGATCAGCTGTGGATCAACGAAATCAACACCCTGCCTGGTTTCACGGCGCAGAGCATGTTCCCGATGCTCTGGGCGGCCAGTGGCGTAACACTCGAGCAGTTGGTGCACCAACTGCTCCAATCAGCAGGAGAATGAACACAGCGTCCTTCGCCTAACCCATGAGCCACGGACTGCTTTGGCTACCCCTGCTGCTGGCCTTCGTGCTGCTGGCCTCGCTTGGATGGCTGGAACGGCGGCGCCAGAACCTGTTTCGTACCTGGGCGGAAGGCTCGGAACTCGCCAAGCTGGATGGCTGCGGTGGTGCCCGTCTGAAAGACGGTGAACTGCACTGGAGCAGCTTCGAAGCGGGCAGTTTTCAGGATCAGGGCTCGTTTGACGTCTGCAAACTCGAGCTTGTGGAACTGATGTCACTGGCCTCCGGTGATGCGCCCCTTACCGAGGAGTCCCAGGGCCGTTGTCGGCTGCGCCTGATCGGCAAAGATCTGCAGATGGATGTGCCCTTCTCCGACGCCGAACGCGCGCGCAGCTGGGGTGAACAGTTGATGGCGCGGGCCCGGTGCGACCTTTGAACAGGGCCACCGCCAAGACGACGCCAACGCAGCGGCCCATCTCCGCTCAGGTTGCCCGCCGCCGAGCGTTACGCCAGCAGCGTCGCCAAGCCTTGTTGCTTCAGCTCTGGCGCCTCGTGGCCATGCTGCTGCTCAGTGGGGGATGCGCATGGATCCTGCTGCGCCATGGCTGGACCATGCATAGCCCTGAGGCAGTGGTCCTGAAAGGTGAGGTTGCCCTCGAGAAGAACCAAGTTGTCGAGGCGGCCAAACTGCGCTTTCCCCAACCCCTGCTCGAGGTCAGCCCCAGAGCGCTGGAAGCACAGCTGATCAGCACCCTGCCCGTGCGAAGCGCTCAGGTGGAGCGCCAGATGCTGCCCGCTCGCCTAATCATCAACCTGAAGCCGGAGATTCCCATCGCTCGCGCCGAGCGTCAGGGTCCCGCTGGACGGGAACGGGGGCTGCTGAATGCCGAAGGGCAGTGGCTCCCCCTGACCGACGTCTCCCCAGAACCGCTGACGAACATCCTGGTGCGCGGTTGGAACGACCAGCAACGCAGTGAAGTTGCTGCGCTGCTGGAACAACGGGATCGGTTGGAGGGTCTGCTCAAAGCCGTCGTGCTTCACCCTGACGGCGACATCAGCCTGATCACCAATGCCTTGGGCCGGATCGATCTCGGAGGCGAACCCTCACTTTTGAATGCCCAGATCGAGACCATCCTTCACCTGAACAACACGCTGCCGGAACAGCTCCGCCAGACCCGGCAAAGCAGTCTGGATCTCAGCAATCCCGACCGCCCGGAGCTGCAACGTCCAAAATCGGCGGCACCCAAGAACGCCAAGACGCAACCCTGAGAGCACAGCCTGAAAAATCTGGAGACCACAACCTCATCGCCTGGTTTGTGATCTGTTGAAGCCGGGACCAGTCTTCAGGGACATAATGCAACCCAACCAAATGGTTCAGCCTCGACGATGGAGATGGTGAGCGGTTCAGCATCCTTTTCAGCAGCTGGAATCCAGCCCAGCCAGTCCGCCCGCATCGAGGTCATTGGTGTTGGCGGCGGCGGCAGCAATGCCGTCAACCGGATGATCCTCAGCGATCTTGAAGGGGTGGGTTATCGCGTTCTCAACACCGATGCCCAGGCCCTGATTCAGTCACAGGCCCAGCAACGGCTGCAGCTGGGGCAGACCCTCACCCGGGGGCTCGGTGCTGGCGGCAATCCCACCATCGGCCAGAAGGCAGCTGAGGAATCCCGCACGGACCTCCACGATGCGCTGCAGGGGTCGGATCTGGTGTTCATTGCCGCGGGCATGGGCGGGGGCACCGGAACCGGGGCAGCACCGGTGGTTGCCGAGGTGGCCCGGGAAGTCGGAGCTCTCACCGTTGGCATCGTCACCAAGCCCTTCAGCTTCGAGGGCCGGCGTCGCATGCGTCAGGCCGATGAAGGCATTGCTCGATTGGTAGAGCATGTGGACACCCTGATCGTGATCCCCAACGACCGGCTGAGGGAGGCCATCGCCGGAGCACCGCTTCAGGAGGCCTTCCGCAGTGCGGATGACGTCCTGCGCATGGGCGTGAAGGGCATCAGTGACATCATCACGTGCCCCGGACTGGTGAACGTTGACTTCGCCGATGTCCGTTCCGTGATGACCGAAGCAGGCACAGCACTGCTGGGAATCGGCATTGGTTCCGGCCGCTCGCGCGCCGTGGAAGCAGCTCAGGCGGCGATTGCCAGCCCACTGCTGGAAACCGAACGCATCGATGGAGCCCAGGGCTGTGTGATCAACATCAGCGGCGGCAAGGACATGACTCTGGAGGACATGACCACGGCCTCCGAGGTGATCTACGACGTCGTCGACCCGGAAGCGAACATCATTGTCGGAGCTGTGGTGGATGAAGCTCTCGAAGGCGAGATTCACGTCACCGTGATCGCCACAGGATTCGACAACAAGCAGTCCTACCGGAGCGAACGCGGCCGCTCCATGCCTGCCATGACGCCCCCTGCCGTTCCCGAGGAGAACGGGGCCAGAATCCCTGACTTCCTGCGCCGCCGTCAGCAGCAGGACGACAGCTCTGTCTGAAGGTGGTGACCCGGAATCCACGCCTGCCCTGAGCATCCCGTGTGGCTGCTCCCTTCCGGTCCTGACCAGATTTGGGCGTCGAAGCCGCATGGGTCCGAGTCGGCTGAATGCTAGCAATGAGCCCCCGAGGGGTTCTCAAGCTGCATGCGTCCTTCTGATCTGACCAGCCTCAAGCAGAAGGGCCAACCCATTGCTGTGCTCACCGCCTGGGACAGCCTCTCAGCAGCTCTCGCGGAAGCCGCCGGTGCCGACGTGCTGCTGGTCGGCGATTCCCTGGCCATGGTGGCGCTGGGTCACGCCACCACACTCCCGGTGACCCTGGATCAGATGCTCCATCACACCCAGGCGGTGGCGCGGGGATTGACCTCCATGCCTGCCGATCAACCGCTTCTGGTCTGTGACCTTCCCTTCCTCAGCTATCAGTGCGGAGAAGACCGTGCCGTGGCGGCCGCGGGGCGGTTGCTGAAGGAGTCGAGTGCTGCCGGGGTGAAGCTGGAGGGAGCAGAACCCGAGGTCATCGCTGTGATCGACCGTCTGGTGCGAATGGGCATTCCTGTGATGGGGCATCTGGGCCTCACCCCTCAGGCCGTGCATCGCCTGGGCTACCGCCGCCAGGCCACGGATGCCATCAGCCAGGAGCGCCTGATCGATCAAGCGCGCAGCCTTGAGCGGAACGGATGCTTCTCCCTTGTGCTGGAACATGTCCCGGCAAAGCTGGCGAGTCGGGTGCAGCAGGCTCTCACCATCCCGGTGATCGGGATTGGAGCGGGTGATGGCTGCGATGGCCAGGTGCGCGTCACAGCCGACCTGCTGGGGCTCACCCCCAAACAACCTCCCTTCAGCCAGGCCCTCGTGGATGGGCGCCAGCTGTTCATCGAAGCGTTGAAAGGGTGGGTGAGCCAGACCCGGAACCACACTCCTCCCACCACAGGATCACCTCGATCAACACCTGATTGCTAAGGGCCATGCCCTCGGGGTCGCTGAGGCACCAGCGCCCGGCCCGCTGCTGCAGCCATCCGCGCTCGATGAACGGTTGCCACCGGCGCACCAGGGCATCGGCATCAGGCCCTTGAAGGGTCACACCTTCCCGGCGCCGCAGACCCACCAACAATTGATCGTCCAGGGGGAGACCAGCCTCAGCGACCGTTTCAAGCGGAGGGTGGTCGAGCCAGGCGGCATAGGCAGCCCGGGTGCGGGGTCGCGCCAAACGCACCCCCCAGGGTGCTGATGTCGCTCCCATACCAAACCCCCACCAACCAGCACCGCTCCAATACACCCGGTTGTGACGGGAGGCATGGCCCGGACGGGCATGGTTGGAGATCTCATAACGGCTGAGGCCGGCAGCGGCAAGCCGTTGCGTGGTCCGCTCCATCAAGGCAACGGCAAGGTCGTCCTCCGGCAGCTTCAACAGGCCCAGCGAGCGTTGGCGATCAAACACCGTGCCCGGCTCCACCGAGAGGTCGTAAATCGAGAGATGGGGGGCCTGACTGGCAATGGCCTGATCCAACTGCTCCTCCCAGCCGGCCAGGGTCTGGCCGGGGAGGTTCTGCATGAGATCGAGACTCCAGGACCGGAGCGCGCCATCGCGCCAGGCCTGAACCAGCCACGCGATCGCCGCATGGAGGTCGCTCTGGCGGTGCCGACGCCCCAGCTGCTCGAGCACCGCATCATCAAAGCTCTGGCCCCCCAGGCTGATGCGGTTCACGCCATGGGCCAGAACGGAGGCCAACTGCGCGGAATCAAAGCTGGCCGGATCCATCTCCAGGGTGATTTCCGCACCCTGTTGGAGCCCGAACTTGTTGGCCAAGGCACCGAGCAAGGCTCCGATCTGATCGGGGCATAACAGCGATGGGGTTCCCCCGCCGATGTACACCGTTGACAGGGGCGGACCGCTTGGGGCAGAAGCGATCTCCCGATGCAGCAAGCTCAGGTACTCATGGATCGAGCGACTGCCAGGCCCATGGTCGGCACGGGCCTGGTCCCCCAGGGGCACAACGGCGAAGTCGCAGTAGTAACAGCGCCGGTGGCAAAAGGGAATGTGCAGATAGGCGCTGCGGGGCGGGATGGGATAAGGCATGCTTCTGGCATCTGGATCGAGCTGCCACGACCTGAACCCATGGTGGATCCGCTCATCCTGCTTCTGTTTGTTGTCTCGGGCGCAGCCGCAGGCTGGATGGGGATTCACCTGCTGCCGGATGGGCTGGTGAGTTCAACCACCAATGCCGAACAGCTGCGTCTTCAGCTCAGCGGAGCTGGCGGCGGCATTGGCTTGATTGCAGGCCTGGTGTTCAACAAGCTGCGGATGCGCCTGATGCAACAGGTGCGCACCATGCCCACCGATTTGCTGGTGAGCCGGGCTGTGGGCCTGATCCTGGGGCTGCTGGTGGCCAACCTGCTGCTGCTGCCCGTTCTCCTGCTTCCGTTTTCCGGGGGAATTGTTCTGCTCAAACCACTGCTGGCGGTGGTGAGCAACGTCTTTTTTGGAGTTCTTGGAAGCAACCTGGCGGAAGTGCATGGGCGCACGCTGCTGCGCCTGTTCAATCCCGCCAGCACGGAAGCCCTGCTCGTGGCCGATGGGGTGCTGACCCCCGCCACCGCCAAGATCCTGGATACAAGCGTGATCATCGATGGCCGGATCCGCGGGATGCTCGCCTGCGGGTTGCTGGAAGGCCAGGTGATCGTCGCTGAGACCGTGATCGCGGAAATGCAGCAACTCTCGGATTCAACCAACATCGAGAAGCGGGCCAAAGGCCGACGTGGCCTGAAGCTGCTGAAGGATCTCAGGGAAACCTACGGACGGCGGTTGGTGATCAACAGCACCCGTTATGACGGCAAGGGAACGGATGATCGGCTGCTGCAGCTGGCTTCCGACACGGGCGGAACGCTGGTCACGGCGGACTTCAACCTGGCGCAGGTGGCCCAGGTAAAGGAGCTGAAGGTGATGAATCTGAGTGAGCTGGTGATCGCCTTGCGGCCTGAGGTGCAACCCGGCGATGAACTCAAACTCAAGATCGTGCGGGAGGGCAAGGAGGAGAGCCAGGGGGTCGGCTACCTCGACGACGGAACGATGGTGGTGGTCAACGAGGCGAAATCACTAATCGGCCAACGCAAACCTGTGGTCGTGACCGGTGCTCTGCAAACCCCAACCGGCCGGATGGTGTTTGCCCGGTTGGACGGGAATGATGCAACAACCGACACCAAGACTTCGACCAAATCAAAAAGTCAGGGAAAACCGCCCAAAACCAGCAGCCGCAAGCCCGCTCAGCCCGGCTAGGCTCGCTCCACCGCGATGGTGGAGATGACGACTTCGGCCCCGTACTACGGCGACAGCGCTGTGATGCGTACACCACCTCCTGACCTTCCTTCACTCCTGCTGAAGGAGCGAATCGTCTATCTGGGCTTGCCTTTGTTCTCTGACGACGACGCCAAGCGTCAGATGGGCATCGACGTGACTGAGCTGATCATTGCTCAGCTGCTTTATCTGGAATTCGACAACCCAGAGAAACCGATTTACTTCTACATCAACTCCACTGGAACAAGCTGGTACTCAGGTGAAGCGATCGGCTTCGAGACCGAAGCCTTCGCCATCTGCGACACCCTTCGCTACGTGAAGCCTCCGGTGCACACCATCTGCATCGGTCAGGCAATGGGTACAGCCGCGGTGATCCTCTCGGCAGGTACGAAAGGTCAACGGGCCGCTCTCCCGAACTCTTCCATCGTCCTGCACCAGCCGCGCAGCGGTGCCCGCGGCCAGGCGACGGACATCCAAATCCGAGCCAAAGAAGTGCTGCACAACAAGCAGGCGATGCTTGAAATCCTCTCCGCCAACACAGGTCGTTCTGTGGAAGAGCTGAGCAAGGACTCCGACCGGATGAGCTACCTGACACCGCAACAAGCCGTTGAGTACGGACTCATCGACCGCGTGCTCAGCAGCCGCAAGGATCTGCCTGGCAATCCCCCCGTCTGACCGACGGCATCAGCCCCAACCCTCCTGCACCTCCTTTCCAAAGTCCTGAACCATGCCGATCGGTACCCCCAGCGTTCCCTACCGCCTGCCCGGCAGCCAGATGGAGCGCTGGGTCGACATCTACACCCGTCTCGGAGTGGAGCGCATCCTCTTCCTTGGCTCTGAAGTGAATGACGGCATCGCCAACAGCCTGGTGGCCCAGATGCTCTATCTCGACTCGGAAGACAGCAGCAAGCCGATCTACCTGTACATCAACTCCCCAGGTGGCTCCGTCACGGCCGGCCTGGCGATCTACGACACCATCCAGTACGTCAAGAGCGAGGTGGTGACCATCTGCGTTGGCCTTGCGGCATCCATGGGTGCTTTTCTTCTTGCCGCTGGCACCAAGGGCAAGCGGGTTGCCCTGCCCCACAGCCGGATCATGATCCACCAGCCCCTTGGTGGCACCAGTCGTCGCCAGGCCAGTGACATCGAAATCGAGGCACGGGAGATCCTGCGGATGAAGGAGATGCTCAACCGCTCCCTATCCGACATGAGTGGCCAGAGCTTCGAGAAGATCGAGAAGGACACCGACCGGGACTACTTCCTCAGTGCCGAAGAAGCCAAGGAATACGGTCTGATCGATCGCGTCATCTCCCATCCGAACGAGGCCTGAACCGAACGGGTCAGGCCGCTGCGTAAGCTCGTCGACTGCAGTGTTCCGCAAGCCCGCCCCGGATGGCCCAGCTCTTCTACGACTCCGACGCCGATCTCGGTCTGCTGAACGGCAAGACCGTGGCCATCATTGGTTATGGCTCCCAGGGTCATGCCCACGCTCTCAACCTGAAAGATTCAGGCGTGAACGTGGTGGTGGGCCTCTATGACGGCAGCCGCTCCGCCGAAAAAGCCAAGGCAGACGGTCTTGAAGTGCTGAGCGTGGCCGATGCCTCAGCCAAGGCCGACTGGATCATGGTCTTGCTGCCCGACGAATTCCAGAAGGACGTCTACGAGAAGGAAATCGCACCCCACCTCAGTGCCGGCAAGGTGCTGAGCTTCGCCCACGGCTTCAACATCCGCTTCGAGCTGATCAAGCCTCCCGCTGATGTGGATGTGGTGATGATCGCCCCCAAAGGCCCTGGCCACACCGTGCGCTGGGAATATCAGAACGGTCAGGGGGTTCCTGCCCTGTTCGCGATTGAACAGGACGCTTCCGGCAACGCCCGTGGCCTGGCGATGGCCTACGCGAAGGGGATCGGCGGCACCCGTGCCGGCATCCTGGAAACCAACTTCAAAGAGGAAACCGAAACCGATCTCTTCGGTGAGCAGGCTGTGCTGTGCGGCGGCCTGTCCGAACTGGTCAAAGCTGGATTCGAAACCCTTGTGGAAGCGGGTTACCAGCCGGAGCTGGCCTACTTCGAGTGCCTCCACGAAGTGAAGCTGATCGTGGATCTGATGGTGAAGGGGGGTCTGACCTCCATGCGCGATTCGATTTCCAACACCGCGGAATACGGCGACTACGTCAGCGGCCCCCGTCTGATCACCGCCGACACCAAGGCCGAGATGAAGCGCGTTCTGGCCGACATCCAGGACGGCACCTTCGCCCGGAACTTCGTGGCCGAATGCGAAGCCGGCAAGCCGGAGATGAAGAAGGTGCGCGACCGTGATTCCCAGCATCCGATCGAGAAGGTGGGCAAGGGGCTGCGCTCGATGTTCAGCTGGTTGAAGGACGCCTGATCCACACGAACCCTTGAACAACAGGTGGGGGCCACTTCGCTGGGGCAGTGCTCAGGCTGGAATCAGCCTGAGCCTGGCCTCCAGCGGTTGGTTGCTCAGCGGTCTGACCCCATCTCCGCTGATTAACAGCCTGCTTCCCGCGTTGACAACACTCCCCGCTCTGCTGCCACTGAAACGCAGAGCGGGGGGGTTTTGTTGGATTTTAGGCAGTGCAGTCGTGCTGCTGGTCCTCTGCAGTCCGATGGCCAGTGCAGTTCAGCCCTCCCTGCTGGTCATCGTGGTGCTCCTGGCCGGGCTGACCATTGCCCTGGGGCAGGACATCAGCCAGCACCCCCTGCAGCTGAACCTGCTACAGGCACCGGATCTGAACTTCCCACAGCTGCGCTTGGCCAGTGAGATAGGGGCGTTGCTGGGGTTCCTGCTCACGGGTCTGATCCGACCTGGATTCCATCAATTCCTGCCGGCGTCGTTGCTGCTTCTGCCGCTGCTGCCCCTTGCCTGTCGCCCCCCATCGGCGGCGGTTCAAGGCATCAGCCTTCCCAGGTTCAACCGGGAGGCAGCCTTGCAAGGGCTTCTTTTTGGTGGTTTTTTCGGCCTGCTGCCGCTCTGGGTTCGCACCATTGCCGACGGCAATTGTCTCAATTTCGGCATGGTGCTGACCGCCTACGGGCTTGGTCGCACGCTCTCCAGCCATGCCACCGATCCATGGAGTTTCCGGGGCCATTACGCCCTCATCGCAGCCTTGCTGGGGGTGGGACAGATCTCCCCGGGCTGGATGACCACCCTCCTTTTTCTGCCGATGGGGTCGCTGGCCGCGGCAACCGACCGTCAACTGGTCGCGACCCTGACACCGGATGATCCGGCTCATGGCTGGCAGATCCTGCAGCGTTCGGGAAGCCTTGGTGGTCTCGTCGGTGTGCTTGTGATGGGCGGGCTCGCACAGGGGGTCGGCCTGCAGCTGGTGCTGGGGCTTCAGCTTGTCCTTTTCATCTCCGCGCCCCTGCTGATGCGAAGCGTCCGATGAATCCTGGGGAGTTCGGGATGGCTCTCGTGATCGGTGCAGCGGTGCTGGATCAGATCATTGGCGACCCGCCCTGGATGCTCCATCCCGTGGTGGTGATGGGGTGGTGGATCCGGCAGATGCGCAACAGGATCGAGCCATGGGCAGGGAACCATCCTCTGCAACTGCGCTTCGGGGGAGGGCTGATCACAGTGATCCTGGTGCTCGGCAGCACTCTGGCGGGCTGGTCGCTGGAGCGGCTGCTCTGGCAACCGTCGCCATGGCAGTGGCTGGGTGTCCCTGTTGTGACCGTGGGCCTCGCCAGCGCCCTGGCGGCCCGCAGTTTGACGGACAGCGTCCTGGCGGTGCTCCACGTCATGCCCTCATCAGCCGATGGCGACCTCGAGGCGGCCCGCCGGAACCTGAGCTGGATCGTCGGGCGAGACGTGCAGAACCTGAATCAAGCAGAGCTGCTCAGAGCCGCAGCCGAAACTGCCTCTGAAAACGCTGTAGATGGGGTGTTCGCCCCCTGTTCTGGATGGGTGTCGGTGCCTTGGTCTGGATGGTCA
This sequence comes from Synechococcus sp. KORDI-52, assembly GCF_000737595.1. Classification (NCBI taxonomy): domain Bacteria; kingdom Bacillati; phylum Cyanobacteriota; class Cyanophyceae; order Synechococcales; family Synechococcaceae; genus Synechococcus; species Synechococcus sp. KORDI-52. The sequence goes on from NZ_CP006271.1 coordinate 2,261,409, forward strand.
TGCCCGCGGGGCCTGGACCGCTGGCCCTGGCTTGGGCCTTCAAGGCCACCAGCACGCTTGATTCGATGCTCGGCTACCGCAGCGGTCGGCTGCGCTGGCTGGGAACGGCGGGGGCACGCCTCGATGATCTGCTCACCTGGCTGCCCTGCCGGCTGGTCATGCTGACGCTGCCTCTGGTCTGCCCGCCATGGACGCGTTGGGGGCAACGGGTGCAGGCCGCAGAACGGGATGGAGCAGCAGACCCATCGCCCAATGCAGGGCGATCAGAGGCGATCTACGCCCACTGCATCGGGATCCAACTCGGCGGTGAGAACCATTACGGCGAGCGCCTGGTGCAAAAACCGGTGCTGGGCCGTGGCCAACCAACCGCCAGCATTCCCCTCGTCAAACGTGTGCTGAAGGCATCAGGCCGCCTGCAACTGCTTTGGCTGGGTGCTCTGGCAACCATTCAACTGGTGGTCAACCAGTGAGCACCGATCAGTAAGCACCCCGATCCATCGGCAGAAGCAACACACCAAAGGTGCGCAGGATGATGGCGAAATCGAGGCCAAACGAGCGACCACGGGCATAGGCCAGGTCGAGCTTGACGCGTTTCTTGTAGCTCAGATTGTTCCTACCGCTCACTTGCCAGAGTCCGGTCAAACCCGGTCGTACGGAGGCCACTTCATCCATGTAGGGGCCATAGCGAACCAACTCTTTTTCCACAATCGGGCGTGGACCCACCACACTCATCTCCCCGCGCAGCACATTCAAAAACTGCGGCAGCTCATCAAGACTTGAACGGCGCAGGAATCGACCAAGCGGAGTGATCCTGGGATCACGCTTGAGCTTGAAATCACGCTCGAATTCAGCCTTCAGTGATGGATCATCCTTCAGAACGCGGGCCAGTACAGCATCGGCATCCGCTCGCATGGTGCGGAACTTGATGCAACCAAAACGTTGGTACCCCCGGCCCACCCGCCGCTGGGTGTAAAAAACCGGCCCCGGTGAACTGAGTTTGACCAACCCAGCCAGGAGCAGCAGCATGGGGGAACCGATGGCGAGCACCATCAGCGAGAAGACGATGTCTCCAGATCGCTTGGACACCCGTCCCCAACGGTTCTGACCGCGAATCAGCGTGCCGATCGGCAAGGCCGAAGGGGGGGCTGAAATCAAGGCAAGGTGAGGTTTGTACTTGCCACGGCGTGCACCACGCCCGGGGGCCTGAAGCAGAGTTGGCCGAAAGGCCGAGGTCAAAGGCTCAACCTGGGACTCAGCTCACTCAACGTCACAGGGAGAGACCTGGCATCCCAGCAGGGTCAGTCGCTGCAACGGCACAGCTCCGTCGATGGGCCCTCCAGGCCAGCCGCAAAGCCGATTCAAAGCGTGCTGCAAAGGCCTCAGGCCGGAAGCGTTCGGCCCACTGACGGATGGCCTCAGCATCGAGAGAGCGCCAGAGCCGTCCGTGCTCAAACCACTCCACAGCTTGAACAAGCGACTCAACGGTCTGCTCCGGGAACAGCACCCCGGTGGGCTGCTGCAACCCGGCCGCTGCACAGCGGACCGTGTCCAACAAGCCGCCACGCCCCAGCCCGATCACCGGAGCGCCTGCAGCCATGGCTTCCACAGGTGCAATGCCGAAATCCTCCAGACCGGCATAAACAAATGCACGGCAACGGGCCATGAGCTCCTCCACCTGGGACCCGGACTGCCGGCCCAGCAAGGTGACGTTTGGGCCCGCCATTGACTCAAGCCGAGCCCGTTCAGGTCCATCCCCGACCACATAAAGAGGAAGCCCCAAACGGTTGAAAGCGTCCACCACCAGATCCACACGCTTGTAGGGAACCAAACGGCACAGGCAGAGGTAAACGTCGTCGCGATCGGCATTCCAGCGAAAACGATTCACCTCCACAGGGGGGTGGATCACGCTGGCGTCACGCCCCCAGTACTGACGAATTCGCCGGGCCGTGAAACGGGAGTTGGCGAGCAGGTGATCCACACGCTGGGCACTGAGTTGATCCCACTGCCGCAAGCCATGCAACTGCCAGCGAATCAATGGACCCAGTCCACGCCGCGCCAGGGCCGAACGCTCCAGGTAGGCGTGCATCTGGTCCCAGGCGTAACGCACCGGCGTATGCACGTAGCTCAGATGCAGCTGATCAGGCCCAGTCAGAACCCCCTTGGCCACGAGATGGCTGCTGCTGATCACCAGTTCAGCTCCGCCCAGATCGATCTGTTCGATGGCATACGGCAACAGCGGCAGATACTGCTGCACATGACTGCGACCCCAGGGGAAACTTTGGATCGGGCTGGTGAGGACAGACCGGCCGTGCAACCAACTGTCTTGCCGGCACGATTCCGCGTCGACCAAGGCGGCCAGCTGAGGCTCGCAGCCAAGGCGCTGCAGCAGGGAATCAACAGCTTCAACAACGCGTTCAGCCCCCCCAACCGAGCGGGGCGAGAACCACTCGTGAACCAAAGCAATGCGCTGAGGGAGGGGTTCCAAAGCCGAAGGAATCAAGCCTGAGAGATCCAAACGCAACGAAGTCTCTCAGCTCATTGCAGGACCGTGAACTGATCATGATGCTGGTCCATATGTCCAACACGAACCTCACCATCAACATCCTCCTTGAGGAAGCGTTGAGCGAACCGGACATCGGCATCACCAGCCGATTCCGTTGGCATGCCACAGCCGTTGGAATTGCTGCACTGTGGATCGACAGTGCTCCGCCTCCAACACCGCCCTTTGAAGATGCGCTCAAAGAGGGGCTGAATGTGGGCCTGGATCTGAGCAGGGAAGAACGGGAATTCCACCAAACCGAGCAGGGACTGGTTCTTCTGTTCCACTCTTGAAACGATCAAGCGTGTTGAAGACCGATGTTTGACGCTTCAAGGCACAATCAAATCAGGGCAAAACAGCTTCCAATGTGAAGGGATATGGATATCAATCGATCAAGGAAAACAACAAACACCATTGCTCGATCTCGATCAAGCGGGATCAAGGGTCCAGACGGGAAAAGATTATTTTGTGCGCGAAAACCTGTAACAACGCCATTCAAGCCCGATCAAAGACCCTCCAACACTGGCTTCAGCGAGACAAACAAGTCACGAGAATGGGTGATCTTCAGAATCTGTCAGATAACCATCAATGAGGTCGCTGACAACATCTGTGATCGTACGGTCGTTGATCAATGCCTTTCGCTTGAGCTGCCGATGCACTTTGGTCGGCAGTAAAACGGATAATTTACGAACGTCTGGAGAACTAGGCGTGGCAGACATGGTGTGAGCAAAAAGTAAAACGATTAGATGCTTCGCCGCGGTCGAGCAGCTTGGAGCTGAGCTTCTCGCTGCCGCAAAAATTGGCGAAGAATACGGACAACCATGGAATTCATCGTCTCTTCATCCTCCATGGCAATGAGTTTCAACTGACGGTGAAGGTCAGCCGAAACCTGAAGGGAAAGCCGGCGCAATGCCCTTGAACGAGACGACGGAACAGCTGGATCAGAGCAAGAGCTTTCATCCACGAGGTCATCAACCTCGGGGACGGCATAAAGGTCCAGGTAGTCAACGGGTTCTGACTGAGGAGTACTGGAGGACATGCTCAGATGCAGCTATTAAAACGGTAAAAGCCTCAAAGCCTCATTACCGCACGCTTAATCTTTTATACATATTTGGCGCATTTAAGTGATAAAAATACCTAGTCCGACCACCCAATCGGCGGCATAAACGTAGCAAAGAATTAAGTGCGATAAAAAGAAAATTCGCATCACCGGGTCAAAGAGGGCAAACATGAAGCTATCCTTAAGAAAAGCGGGCGACAAAGCAAGGGGGCGGTATAAGAAAAAACTTATGTAAAAAAACCAAAAATCCATCAACGATGGCAATGGCAACTACAAGCCTCGAACGAAGCAAAAGAGCTAAAAAATCAAAAATATCAACAACCTCGCAAAAATCATGAAAGCTAATTAATTAAAGGGTTCCCTGCTGGTCAAGATGCTGTTCCAGCAAACGAAGCACCAAACGCTTAAGCGTCACATCTTCTTTCAGTGCTTGCATCTTGGCCCTTCGATGCATGTCCTTACTTAATACAATCGAGAGCTTTTTACTGGCAGAGGAAGATCCAGACGAAAAACTCTCGGGTGAAGTCAATGGTTTACCGGATCCAGCAGAACCTGATTCAGCTGGAGTCAGATGAAATGTTGAATCGGCAAGAGCCGAGTAACGGTCAGGGGTTTGGCCGTCAAGATCAATTGAAATCACATCAACACTCCTATCTTGTAAAAGTTTTCATACCGTCAAGTTGATGGCATGAACAACCAAAGCGTATACGACACCTTCAGCAAAAAACGCTAATTGGCAGGTAAGCGCTCTGGCGCCTAAGGAAGCAATCACATCCATGGGGATGCACATCGGAGGCTTCACAAAAGACCTGCAAGCAGCAGAGGCGAGTCCACAGCATTCATATGACAGCAAGCATTTGCAGAAAACACAGTGACCAATGAACAGGTCTTCCGCTGTCCGGCCACGCCGAAAAGGCAGTCAATGACCTGATCCTTCACTCACACACAGCAAAGGATCACTGTTATGCCATCAACTGCAAGCGCCACAAACAATGAAGCCAACGCGGTAGACGCCTCGAATCAAACGATTGCAGGCAACTACACGCTTGACGCGGGCACGCCTCTAACGGGCACCAACACGGTGGACGCGGATGCCGACAACACCAACGGGCCCGCCGATGCCACAGCAGAAAGTGGAGAGTCTGCTGCTGTAATCGACTCGCAAATCGATGGTGAAGGGAACGCCACGGTGAATGCCCGTGAGCATTTGAGCGTCACCGCCGATGCGCAAACCATCACAGGTTCGGCCACTGCCGAAGCAAGTAACGACACCGAAGAGGAACGTACCGGTGGCCTGATCAACAGCGATCAAGCCATTGGTGGCGACTATGGCCAGACAGTTGATGTCGACAACAGCACCATTGCTGTGGCCGGCACCGAGACAGGCGATGCTGATGCCGATGCCGTCGAAAACAGCACATTCGGCATCCTCAACAGCAACATTGATGTTGAGGCTGACTACAACAGCACGGTTGATAACGACAACACCATCAGCGCCAGTGCCTCAACAACCACTGGAAGCGCTACCGCTGACAGCGAAAGCACTGAGCGCACCGGTATTCGTTTTGGTGGGGAGGACGTTCCGGACGTTCTTGATGTTGAAGGCAATGCTGATCTCGCCGTCACCGTAGGTACGGCAGAAGACCCCAACACGATGAGCTCATCCGCCACGGTGGTGGGTGATGGTAACGCCACCGCATTTGTAGGCGCTACAAGCAACTACGGCATTACCGGTCCCGAAACTGAAGCTCCACCAACACCGGTTACTGTCGATGGCGAAACAGAGGCTCAAAACAGTAGCCCTCAAGGGACATCTGCTGCGATTCGAGTTACTCCAAGTGTATTTGGCAGCGAACTAACGATCAGCGGACTTGAAGGTGGTAGTGCTGGAGCAGGTAACACCCTAAACGGTCAAACTGTCGAAATTAAATTCTATGCAGGACAACAATTTGCTAGTTCTGCTAGCCCTGCGACTGGAGCGGTCGAAAGCGGAGCCGATCCTCTCCAAACTGCCATATCTGTAACGGCCGATAGCAATGGCGACCTGATCGTCCCCATGGCAGATCTGCCAGACACTGAAGTTGGGACTATCGTAATTTATCAAAGTGATAATGAAACTGCATTTGAACCGGATTCAATATCAGTATTCGACAGCAACGGCGGAAATATTGCTCAAGGCGCCACAATCAAGGTTAGTGGAAGTGCAGATGTAACGGCTGAAGTTGACAACGTCTACAACTCAGCAGCATCAACCACAACTGGTGATGCGAGTGCCACAACCAATACTTCTGATAGGTCTGGCATTGAGGGTGCCATCGGTTCGGGCGAAACCATTGGTATCGATGCAGCTCTGATTGAAGTTGGTGGCGACGCCGCCGTCATTCAAGGCACTGTTGATAACGAAAGCGGAACAACAGCCGATGCCAAAACAGGTGATGCAACAGCCGTTGATTCCAGTGGCCTACAAGCGGGTATCCGTGCCGACATGCTTGATGTGGCGGGCACCTCGATCATCACCGGCTCCGTCAACAATGACCAAGCAGCCATTGCAACGTCGGTCACTGAAGATGATGATGGCGCGACAGCCAAGGTAAGGTCTGGTGATGAGGGAGGAGATCGTCCTCTCAATGCAGACACCACAGGTGTTGATGCTGCAACGATGAATCTGGGTGGCGATGCCACCGTCACAGGTTCAGCGGATGTCAGCCAGCTGGCTGGAGCCGATCTCACCACGGGTGATGCACTTGCCGAAGGTGTGCTGGGCGGTGATGTCACTGGTGTCGACAACTCGACAAGCACCACAGCAAATGCGGATCTCACGGTGGCAGCCAATGCTTCCGTGGGGATCGAATCGATCGCCAGCAATACCGATGGTGGAAACGCCACCGCGGATTCAACGATCACCAATGATGCCGACGTTGTTGGTCTCAATCAAAATGAGCTGACCGTCGGCGGAGACTATGAACTGTTCTCCAATGCATCGGCAACATTGGATGCAGAGGCCAACAGCAACGGTGGTGATGCAAGTGCCGATGCTGTTGCAGAAGATGGTAGTGATATCTACGGCGCTGATTTTAATGGCCCAGTCAGCATTAAAGGGGATGCATTCGTTGTTGGCGGTGCGGGAGCCGATGTTGATGCCAATGCAAGCACAGATGCCGGCAATGCCGATGCGAGTGCCGTCATCGATGATGCAACCGGCATTAAAGTCGATGAGGTCGCTGACGGGTTCAAAGTTAAAGGCGATGCGGCACTATTTGGTAATGTTGGACTCAATCTGGAAGCCAACAGCGAGAGCACGTCTGGCAGCGCCGATAGCGATGCACAAACCACCAGCGACGCGCGCGGCATCGAAGTTCGGAACCAAGGTGGAACCCTTGACATTGAAGGTGATGCCTGGATCGAAGGCGGTGTTGCTGGCGTCGTCAGTGCATCAGCGGACAGCCAAGGTGATGAAGCAAGTGATACTTCGAATGCTCTAGCTGACCTTGAAGGCGCGCAGGGTGTCTTTGTTAATGATGAAAACATCGATGTCGGCGGAGACCTCGGGCTCCTTGCTGGTGTGGAAGCCGACATTTCAGCCGATGCCACCATTGTTACCGGTGATGCTGACGCCAAAGCCGAAGCCGGCGATAACCTCGCCGGCCTGGAAATGGCTGATGGTGGCGACATCTTTGTCTCTGGCAACGCAGAGATCGTGACCGGTGTTGATGCCATGGCCATGGCATCAGCAACGAGCACCACAGGGGATGCAAAGGCCGAAGCAGATTTCAGTAAAGCTGAAGCTGCATCCGTCGATCGTGTCGACGTTAAGGGAGACGCCTCCATCCTGGGCGGTACCGAGCTTGAAGGCGAAGCAGTTGCCACGACCACCACGGGTGCAGCTGATGCCGATGTACAAGTCGATCAGGTCGAAGGTGTCGATATCAATGCAACCTTTAATGCTGGTGGTGATGGATCAGTCGCCGGCGAAGTTGATGCAATGCTGTCGGCATCTGCCGTCAACACCAATGGTGATGCCGATGCCAAGGTTGAGGGAGACAAGAACGTTAAAGGCATTGAAGCCAGGGCAGTTGACATTAAAGGTGATTTCAGCGCTTTCGGTGCCGTCGATTTAGACGCAACCGCCAGCTCGGCCACGGTGAATCAAGACGGCGAGGATTCGGGTGCTTCCACCGCATCAGTGGTCTTCGAAGACGAAATCACAGGCGTTGAAGGAGGCCGCGATCGGGACAACGACCTGGATGTGGCCGGTTCTGCAGATATCGAAGGAACAACCGATGCAGGCTTCACGGCCCTGGCCAGCAGTGTCAACACCGATGCAACTGCAAGTGCAGACGCTCAAGATGAAGTCAACGGTTTCGATCTCAATGGTCGGCTCGATGTCGAAGGCGATGCAAGCGTCGTCGGCAAGGCAAACGTCGATTCCGATGTTGTCGCCGACACGTCAACGGGAATTGCCAGTGCTACAGCATCCGTTGAGGAGATGCAAGGCATTGAGTACTTCGATGTTGATGGTGCCGGCGACGTCGGCATGGACGGCAGCTCGACCCTGGATCAAAGCGCTTCCGCTGCAACCACCACTGGTTCAGCCACGGCCAATGTGAACCAAACCGGACAGGTTTCTGGTATCGAAGGCGAAGGCCAGGATTATGAAGAAACTCATACACGTCAAGTATGGGTACCAGGCCACCGGTGGAAATGGTGGATCGGCGAGTGGGTGACGGAAGAATATACCGTTGACAAGCACGAGCTCTCTGACCTGGATGCCAAGGGAGATCTAGAGGTCAATGGCTCTGTGGACAACACCGCAGATGCCAGCGCCGAAGCCACAACTGGTGATGCCACAGCCACTGCAGATCTGGTTGACAACATCGGTGTAGATCTCAACGGGTCAGCATTGTTCAAACACGCTTCAATCACCAGCGGTGGTGATATGGACGTTGACGGTGCTGCCAACCTCACGGCCAATGCGTCTGCAGAAAGTGTTGATGAAGATGCCCGTGCAACCGTCGATGCAGACGATGTGATCGGCATTGAAGCATCGGTCGATCTTGAGGCCAATGGTGATGCTTCCCTGAACGGTTCAGCCACAGCAACCACCAATGTCACCGCATCCAGCACAGGTGATGAAACTGGGCCCACTGACGTGGCTCAGGCCAGCAGCACAGTTGAGAATGTCGTCGGTATTGATGCAGAAGGTGGGCCAATACTGCATGGTATTGATGTCGAAGTTGGTGGCGATTTAGAAGCCAACGGCTCTGCCAATGCATCACAGACAGCCAGCGCAGACATCAGCACCGGCGATGCAACTGCCGAGATCAGCGGCCACTCCGTCGTCGGTGCTCATTACGACGACAACACCCCAGTCTTGTGGTGGCACAACGCAGACGGGATCGATGTGGCTGGCGATGCCAAGGTCACCGGTGATGCTGTGGTCAACAATGACGCCACTGCATCGAGCACCACTGGCGATGCCACAGCCAATGAATCTATTGATCAAACCACGGGTCTGATTGATGACCTCAATGTTGGTGGTGATGCCGAGGTTGCAGGCACAGCCAGCGTTGTTGGATCCGCATCGGCAACCACCGTCACCGGTACCGCCGATGCAGACAGCGGTACTTACGACAGTGACGTCACGGGTTACGACGTTCAGGGCCGCGTTGATGTTGGTGGTGATGCAGCGCTCACCGGTGGCGCCTCCAGCAGCAACACCTCGTTTGCTGCAGCCACCACCGGCGGTGCTGATGCAACGTCGGTGCAAGGTGAAGTCAACGGCATCCTGATCGACAGGGAATCCCACGCCCAAGCACATCCCGACATTGATGTCGCCGGTGATGCCGAGGTCAACGCCACCGCTGCCACCAACTCCTCAGCTACGGCTGCTACAACGACAGGCGATGCAACAGCTCAGGCCGACAATCTTGCCACCGTCGGTTTTGAAATTGGTGACAGTGCTGATGAACCCGCTCTCTCCGTCGCCGGCGACAGCGTCCTGCGCGTTCAGGCCACCAATGTCGGCACCGCCGATGCATCAGCCACCACGGACGATGCAACAGCTGAGGTCAATGATGAGGGCTCGAATGATGTCACCGGCATCAACAGTGACGACAACACACTGGATCTTGGCGGAGATGCTGATGTCAATGCACTGGCTCGGAGCACCCAAACGGCCAACGCATCAACCACCACTGGTGATGCAAGAGCAAAAACCGCTTTCCGTGACGACGTTGTTGGTAGCGATGACACCAGCTACGACATTGAAGGCAATGCAACGCAGTTCGACAGCCGCGGTGAACTGACGGCCAGCTCAGGCGCCAACGCCGTCACCGGTGATGCTGTTGCCAAAGCGGGTATTCGATCAGAAGCCATTGGTTTCGAGAATGGATCTGTTGATATTGCAGGCAATGCCACCGGTGAGTTTGGCCTGACCGACGACGGCATTCTCAGCTACGGCAACTCCGTCCTCACCACGGAAGCTGAAACGGGAACCGGCGATGCAAGCGCTGAATCCACAAGGGTCAGGGTCAAAGGCGCTGAGGGCATGGACCTCGACGTCGCTGGCAATGTGGACGGCGATTGGGGCGCCCGTGCCCTCGCGGTTGGTGAATTCAGCGCCAGCGCCCAAAGCGTCAACGGCGAGACGACGGAAGCTGTTCTTGAAGCTGAGGCCAGAGGCTTTGATGCTGACGGCGAAAACACCTCGGGTGACATCGACATCCTGGGCAACGGCAACGTCACCCAGATCGCCCAGATGGTCGCCAATGCTGAGGCGATGACCGTTGGCGACAGCACGACTGACGAGGTCATAGCCAGCGTCAATCTTGATGCCATTGGCGGTGACTTCTCCGAGACCGATGGAGATATCACCATCAATGGTGACGGCAATGCGATCGCCGATGGCGTCAACCAAGGTTCTGCCTCCGCCTATGGCGTTCACTCAGACGCTTTTGCCAGCAGCAACGTCAACTCGGAGGGCTTCAAGCTCGGCGACAACAACATCGAAATTGGTGGTGCGGGTGATGTGAGCGGCCGTGGTTTCATCGGCGACTGGGATCAATACGGTGACGCCTACCTCATTGATAACGCATTCAGCGTCAGCGCTGAAACCACCACGGGCGATGCAATTGCTGACGGTGGAGATGGCGCGGCCATGTTCACCGCCATCGGTATTGGTGGAGAAGAGTGGGGAGGAGCGATGGTCACCGCCGGACCCTCCGGTGGAGACATCACGGGTACCGCCAATGCTGCCGCTGATCTCTCAGCCACCACAACCACGGGCGACGCGATCTCTGAGAGCATGGCTGAGCTCTTTGGTATCCAGAGTGTGGACCTGCAGGGCGGCCGTGATGGTGAAAGCACCATCGATGGACAGGCTCAAGGCATCTTCAACACCAGTTCCAGCAGTGTGAATGGTGATGCCGAGGCCACATCAGATGTCACTGGCATCGGCATGGATGGTGGTTCTGGTAGCAGTGCCATGATCAACGGCAACATCAATGCCGTGGCGGACATCAGCAACACTGTGGTGGCCTCCACCGTCACCGGCAGTGCCACCGCCACCGCCACCGGCAATGCCGTTGGCATCCAGGACTACACCATCACCATGGAAGGTGATGGGGTCATCACGGCGAATGCCAGCACCAACATCGTTGCTGTTGCATCCACCGTGACGTCTCCAGATCTCACTTAAACCGCAGGCTGGAAACGATTAAACGCAACACCGACCAAACGGTCTGGTCGACTCGGTCCCCCGCTCAGGCGGGGGATTTTTTTTGCATTGCTGATGAGCACAAGAGAAAGAGATCGGGGTCGTTCGTAGGAGTTAAAACGAACGACATAGACATCGCCAACACAACAGATCAGCAACGCGCCAGCACACCAGGAACAGATGAAGGCATTGATAGGCCACAACGCTAGATGCGTTCACAGGCGAGTAAGCCGGTTTGAAGCACAAACGACAAAGCCCTTTGAATCCAACCAAAGAACAAGGACCACGATCACTGCCGAAACCAGGCAATGCATACCCACAGCGAGACTGGGAATGGGTTTGCCCCGGCCACCAAACCAAAGGGCAACAACACAACAAAAACCTGGTGCACGCTCGAGACAGAGGCTAAAAAGCCTCCAAACACTCGATCAATGCAAAAGCAATCAGGCGAACAACACCATCGCAGCACAGGGCAACCAGGCCAGACAACAAGACAACACGAACCCAGACGGCTGGCCGACAAAAAACGGCCAGCCGTCGGAGGCGCTTTAAGTGCAAATACTTAAAAATGCAGGGATTGGATCGACTTTTCTCATGAATCTCTCAGGAGGCTGTAAGCTGGACTTAAATCAAGGTCTCTTCCGGCTGACGAGACTACGTATGTAGCCAATCCAATGGCAGGAGGAAAGTTGATTACACACCAAGCCGCAGAGCCTACGAACCTTCACTCGCTGAGCCGCCTCAGCCAGAACGATCTGGAGCGCAGTGCCAACGAGCTGGGACTTCACCAGCTCAAGGGCCTGTTGCTGCGCAAAGACTTACCGGCCGACAGCGTGGCCAACCCAGGTTCGCCAGCGTTTGACTATGGCCTTACCAACTCCGATCTTGTCCTGCACTCCTTGAGGGCTGCTCAAGTCAACCTCATTGCCTCATAGCCGTAAATGAGGCCAGACGGTGAAAATCCTTGATCATGGTCGTGAACATCTGACGCGGGCCTCTTCTGTTTAGATCTTGCCCTGCACTCCCTAAGTGATTGACTGGGAAAACCTCATTGCCTCCTTGGCGGAAATGAAGTCAGCCGGTGAAGCTCTTTATCGCTGAGGTACACCGGTGGATCTACATCATTCATAGGACAAACAAGATTGGGTGGATGAACAATAGGAAAGTCATCCGTGAATCCCATGGCTACCGATCTTCATCGCGAGACCCTCAAGCAGGCTCTTGCGAGGGCTCATGCCATAGCGACTGCAGTTGGCTTGCAAGTTGATAATAATGAAAGCCTAGATACAGGTGGTGAGATCTTTTTATCGATTAATCCAGAATCACAGGCGAACGCGAAAAGTTCAGATCAAGATAACGGTTCGGCTGCAAAGTCTGAGTCGTATGGTTTAGGCCTAGGCACAAGTCAGTTTTATGCGAATGAATTTAATCCCAATGGCAATGGGAGCAATCCTTATTATCAAGCGAATGGATTCAATAGCCCAAACCTCAGCAAGTTAATTGGTGCAAGTGGGAGAATTGATGGCATTTCGGAGGCAGTTGCAGGCACAACGTCGTCCAAAAGTGCAGTTACAGATGCCGTAGCTATTAACATCGCACTGGCAGGACTCGAACTCGAGGCACCTGACGCTTCCGTGCTTCAAATTGGAACAGCTCAGGATCCATTTGCAGCAAAAGCACTCGCCTCAAGCACAAGTCATGCGGAAGATGACTGCGGCTGCTCCAATGAGCCACTGAGTGAATTGAATGCAACAGCGATCGTCAGAGGCATCGAGAATCCTCTAGACGGCAGCAAAGCAATCACGGGCCAGCCTGTAGCCAACGTCGAAGCCACGGCATATATCGCACCTCTTACAACCAATTCTGCAGTTCGCGGGCGGGCCGTAGCAGACGCAGTGGCCTTGCAAGGCGCGAATATTAAAACAACTCCAACTGGAAACGGAGACGGAAATGCAACAATCGTAGGCAACGCAAAAGCAACAACTGGACTCAAAGGGCTTATCCCCACAAGCTTGAGCGAACCTGAGAACGGAGAGCTTGCCGTTGAATTTCGTGCTCAGGCCATCGGTATTGATGCAGGGACAGAATCAAATCGTGGTCGCATCGAAGGAAATAGCGCTACCAACAACTACATCCAAGGTACAGGCTTTGTCGAGCTTGATGTACCCAATGAAGAATATCTGGTCAACAGCGAACTGGTCAATGAGGAATGCTGTGGAACTGAACTGACTGCCATTGGCATGCAGAATGCTGATATCACCACTGGATTGGGTGATGATGCTGTCATGGGTATGGCGGGGATCAAGACTGGCGTTGCAGTGTTAAGCGAAGAGAGCAGTCAATTAGACCTTGCCGCTATACGCAACACAGACATCAGCACTGGACTGGGCAACGATGTTGTGATCGGCCAAGTGACTCATCTCCCCACTCCTGATGAGTTCGATACAACAACCAGTGATCTTGCATTCAACGGATTTCAGGGTGGAACACCGGGTGCTGAAACCAGTGAAGAACTAAACAGTGAGAACAAAGCGAATACAGTCCGAACGGGTATTGGTGACGATGCCATCAGTGGATCCGCTCGAGACTACACATTTGAAGGAGGTCTTGGAAATGACAATATCAATCTAGATAATGCATGGAATACAAGTTTGATGGGTGGAATTGGTGATGACATCATGACAGTCGGGGAAACATCACAAGACCTTCACCTCTTTGGTGGTGCAGGAAGAGATGTACTGAAGGGTGGAAATGGTGATGGAGGCAAATTTGATGGCGCAGACCGCATCGAAGGTGGCGATGGGATCGATGTCAGTGAAGGTCAAGGGGGCCATGACACGTTCGTCTATTCCAGCGGAACCAGTGCATGGAACGGTACAGAGAATGCCGAAGTCAATGACTTGCTTCTAGACGAAGACAGCTGGACAAGCCTGACAACAGAAGAAAAAGTGAACGTGTTGGGGAAGACAGAGAGAATCAAGGATTTTGTCAGTGGGAAAGGATTAGATGGAGACATACTCGAATTGAGCGAATCATTAGGATCCATAACAGAAAGTGAATGGGAAACAGAAGGCGTTCTGATGACGGCAGAGCAAGCCACCAACGAGTTGCATGCCAACAGAGTTGGTGTTGTTGTGGACAGCCTGGAAAACATTCAAAATATGGGCCTGAGTGGCCGTTCTTACGCCATCAGCATTGGCGAAGGTGGGAAGGAGGGCATGCTTTTGTACGATGCTGATGGTGATTTCAGCCAAGGTGCACGGGTTGTAACGCACCTGACGGGTGATCTCAGCAACATGAACAAACACAACATCGCCTTTGCATAAACAGCGACGAGCCTCAACAAGGCTCAAAAGGTAAGGAGGGTATGCTTTTGTACGATGCTGATGGTGATTTCAGCCAAGGTGCACAGGTTGTAACGCACCTGACGGATGATCTCAGCAACATGAACAAAGCCAACATCGCCTTTGCATAAACAGAGAAGAGCCTCAACAAGGCTCAAAAAGTACAGACATCTGTTCCTTACCGCGTAATCCAACGACAGTGGTTCAAAACAAAGCAAATAGCTAACACATAAAAAGCATAAAACCACACCAACACGAATTAGCAAAGCACATCATAAGAGTAAAAGATTCTGCATCTATGCAGGCCAACAAAAAGTGTGAAAAACACAAAGCCAATCAAGCACAAGAGCTCGAGCAACAACAACGCATCAAAAACGGAAAAGACCGCACTGACAGAAAAAGGCTATAGAGTCACTATCAGTCCATGATAGTGACACGCAGGGACTAAACAGCAACGACCTCTATTGAGCAGTAAAAGCCATTCAACAAGACAATTGTGTAAAGCAAGTCACCCCATCGAAGGAAAAAATGGGAAGTCTCAGGCGTGGCGTGCGACATCAGAATGAGCATTTGCACCATTGCATTGCCAGGCAGCCACAG
This sequence comes from Synechococcus sp. KORDI-52, assembly GCF_000737595.1. Taxonomy (NCBI): domain Bacteria; kingdom Bacillati; phylum Cyanobacteriota; class Cyanophyceae; order Synechococcales; family Synechococcaceae; genus Synechococcus; species Synechococcus sp. KORDI-52. The sequence continues at coordinate 2,276,666 of NZ_CP006271.1, forward strand.
AAAAGCTAGGCGGGACCTCGATGAGCTCATACAAACACAAAGCGAAGTACTCATTCCGATAGCTCGCAAATTCAAAAACCGCCGAATTCAAACAAAAATTAATGCTTGCGTGATTGTCTCCATAACCCTGGATGCGCATCCCAAGCAAAAGGATGCAAGCGCCAGGATTATCGGACAAATTAAGAAGGTATCCGCTGATGAAACATGGTGTCGATGATCAGCACTGCACAACTTCAAAAATCTCTGGACGAGCGGCTGCACGATTTGCAGAAGCTCCAGCCTTACGAGCTCCTGCATCAACACCAATTGCTGGAGCCATTAGTACAACAGCTTGCTGAGGGGCAATTGGCAGCCGATGCCAGCTTTACTTCAGACGAAGAAAAACAGTTATTTCAACAAGCCTGGCAAGGTATTAAATCGGAGACACCGAAAAATACCACTACAGAATGGCCTGATGACATGAGCGAAGATGATAAAAAACTCGCGGAAAAGCAATTAGAAAAATTACGACTACAAAAACGTATGCATGAACTATATGACTCAGAAGTTGAAACCTACTTTTTAACTCGACGCTCAGATCTGGAGCGAGTGACCTATCGCGCCATACGAGTCAGTCAATTGGGTTTGGCAGAAGAGCTTTATTTGAAGCTTCTCGAAAAGGAAGAGAGCTTTGAAAAATTGGCCAGCATCCATTCAGTTGGAGAAGAAAGGTTAACGGCTGGTCTGATGGGACCAATGGTGATCACAGATCCTCATCCAAAGATTGCAAAAGTCCTTCGTCGCCTCTCACCAGGAGAAATTTCAACACCAATAGCAATCGAGAAATGGTATCTGGTTTTGAGAATGGAGCATCGAGAACCTGCTTGCCTGTCACGAAGCATGAGACTTCAACTTCAACGCGAACTGTTAGATCGTGACATGAGACCAATCATTGATGAGATTATCCATGATCTCCAGAGAGCATCCCAAGAGCAAGCTCCTACCCTGGAGGTCAAGTCATGAGTAACAGCAACAGCACGCCACCAGAAGAGAGCATCTCAGCAGAAAAAGTTCTTCCGGTCTTAAGCTCCATGCCATTTTTGGATGGAGTCGATGATTCACTCTTAAAAAATCTAGCTCAAAATGCTCAGGTATTGAGTTTTACTGAGGGTCAACCATTAAGTCGCAGACATGCCAGGCAAAGACAATTACTGCTCATACTCAAAGGAGAAGTTCGTCTTGTTGTATTTAGTAAGCATTTAGCTCATAAAGTAGGAACATTAGAACGCTTAGGACCAGGGCAAATGCTCGGTTGGTCGGAGCTTCTTGGATTAAAACAGGAAGAAAGTGCTTTGGCCAGCAAAGACACTTCAGTTTTAGCGATACCACTCGACGATGTTCGTGATCTTATAACTCGTTCGGACTTGGTTAAAAAAAGAATCTATAGTAGCTTACCAAGCTCTTCACTATTTTATGTCCTAGAAGGGTGGATCGACACGTGTCCACTGGAATTAGGAAATTATATTCCTGAAATATGCCGAAACTTAAAATCCACCGCACGATTACATAAGATTGCTTGTTTAGAATTTGCAAACAAGCGGGTGCTACCCAGTGATCGAAGATGGTTTGTAATTAATGGCGATACAGATATAAAAGTTGGATCAGAATTCATTGGTGGACAATGGCCTGAAAATGAAGCTCTTCCTGAATCAAACGAATCAGTCGTTCGCCTGATCAGCATTCCCAAAGAAACATTTGAAAAATCAATACAAGCCATTCTGTCAAAATTGGAAGCCAGTCTTCATAAAAGTGAAGCACCTGATTCCCGGAAGACACTTACATCGGATAGCTTTAGCAGTTGGGAGAAAAAAAGTAAGTTGCTTCTTGAGTGTCCAAGCCAGGAACCTCAACCACCTGAAGAGCCAGAACCTCCTGAAAGCCATCTGGATAAACTGAAGGCCGGTGACTTTCCGTGGTTTGAGGGTCAAGGAGTCAGCGCCTCTGCATGTGCGGGCTTTAAAATGCTTAGCGGTTATTTTAATCTTCCATATAGGAAAGAACTATTTAAACGTATTTTTGATGCTCAAGAAAAACAACACGCCTGCACATCCTTGGCTTTATGTGGCGCTGTTGCAGAGTCCATCGGCCTGCACTCTCAACTGCTACAAATAAATACTGATAATCTTCTACAAATTGAAGCTCCACTGATGGTTGGATGGGGTGATGGGATAGCCCTTATATATCGCATCAACAAAAAAGGTATTGTTCTTGGAATACCTGCAGGTGGAGGCAATCAACAACTCACACTTGATGAATTTATTGAGCAATGGGGAAATGAAGGAGAAATCTTAACTTTACGTCGAAACCAATTCACTCCGACACAACGCTTCGGATATCGATGGTTTTTGCCAGCACTAAAGCAACACAAAAGTGTACTCGTTGAAGTGCTGATAGCAAGCTTTTTTGTGCAGCTATTTGGCTTGATGAATCCACTTTTGATTCAGCAAGTGATCGACAAAGCGATTATCAAGTCAAGCCCAGATGCACTAGGAGTACTTGGCTTACTCCTTGTTGTATTTGCAATATTCGAAGGATTACTGCTGTCGTTAAGGACATTTCTTTTCGTTGATACTAGTAATCGTATTGACTTATCACTAGGTAGTAACATCATTGATCATCTACTTCGACTGCCCCTCTCATTTTTTGATAGGAGATCAGTTGGAGAAGTGAGCAGCCGAATTGGCGAATTAGAAAAAATTCGTAGCTTCCTCACTGGCACAGCACTTACAGCAATTCTTGACGCAGCTTTTTCAGTGATTTATATAGCAGTGATGTTTGTTTATAGCTGGCAATTGACATTGGTAACACTTTCAGTGATCCCAATGCTGTTGATAATCACGTTGGTAGTTTCCCCTTTGATACGTTCACAAATTCAAAAAAGGGCTGTTGCAAATGCGCGGACTCAAAGTCATCTTGTAGAAGTTTTGAGCTCGATGCACACCGTTAAGGCACAAAATATTGAACTAAGGAGTCGCTGGAAATGGCAAGACCTTTACACTGACTATGTCGCCGAGGGTTTTGACAACACCTTAACAAGCACGGTAGCGAGCAGTGCAAGCGGATTTCTGAACAAACTTTCAGGTCTATTGGTGATATGGGCTGGTGCTTTCTTAGTCCTGAATGGATCACTTACCTTGGGTGGACTTATCGCATTTAGGATTATTGCTGGATATGTGACAGGCCCTTTACTTCGAATGGGATCGATTTGGCAAAATATTCAAGAAACCAGTCTTTCATTAGAACGTTTATCAGATGTGATTGACCATCCAGCTGAGACGCTTGATGACAACTCGAAGAAAATATCTATGCCTCAAATTCATGGAGCAATTAGCTTCCGAAATATCAACTTCAGGTACAAGCATTCATCTCCGCTGCTGCTTGAAGATTTTAATCTTGAAATTCCTCAAGGTACATTCGTAGGAATTGTAGGAACATCTGGATCAGGTAAATCAACATTGACGAAACTTTTAGCACGTCTCTACGAGCCTGAGGCCGGCAGTGTACTTGTTGACGGCATCGATATTGGAAAGGTGGAGCTCTATTCACTGAGAAGACAAATTGGTATCGTCCCTCAAGAAACTGTGCTATTTGACGGAAGTATTGAAGAAAATATTGCTCTGACTCGACCAGAAGCTTCTACTGAAGAAATCATGGAAGCTGCTCGCATCGCTGGTGCGCATGAGTTCATCATGGAGCTGCCCGGAGGTTATGCACACCAAGTTGGGGAACGAGGATCTGGACTTTCGGGTGGACAACGACAAAGGATCGCTGTGGCACGAACAGTTCTCCAAATGCCAAATCTACTCATCATGGATGAGGCCACATCTGCTCTTGACTACCAGACGGAAAGAATTGTAAGTGACAATCTCATGCACGCACTTCAAGGAAGAACAGTCCTCTTCATTACTCACCGACTTAGTTCAATTACTGCAGCTGATTTAATTGTGTGTATGGGAAATGGAAGTGTTTTAGAGATGGGTACACACGAAGAGTTGATGGAAAAACGTGGTGCATATTATGTCCTTTATCGACAACAAGGACGCTCCTCTAGTAGTTCTTCAACCTTTTACAAGCCCAAAGGAACGGCTTTGCTTGGTTATCCCAAGCATTCTACCCCAGCTCAAGCACAACAAAATTCTGTAAACGAGACGGCCAAGCCTCCAGAAGTTGATGTCGATCCTCGTTAGATGTTGATCCTCATTCGAACTTAATCACAAACTTAAAATCACCATGTCTATCTTTTCATCCAAACACGATTTCATCAACAAAGTCCAAACCATCATGAAGAACAAAGGACAACAAAAAGTTCCACCAAAACCACATACACCACGACCACCAACCAATACAACAAACGGATCTAATAATTCTAACTTAAAACTTCATCGTCGCCGTGTGACGTTATCACGTTCAGCACGACGCTGGAGTAGAGGCATTATGTGGTCACTTGTCGGCCTCACGGGATTTAGTGTTCTTTATGGAATGGTCGCGAGAATTGAAACTTCAATTGATGCCAACGGAAAACTTGAACCTAAACTTGGCGTTGCAAAAGTGTCAGCACCATTTGCTGCAATAGTTGGCAAAGTCTTAGTGAAAGATGGAGAGAACGTCAAATCCAACCAGCCACTCATCGAACTAAGAGATGAATCCGCTGAAAAAACGATGAGAAGCCTGGAAAACAATAGGAAACAAATCCAGCGTGACATGCTAGTAACAAGCGAGCGATTGGGTTTGCCTCAAGAAATAAATGGAGACATGAACATGAGTCCAGAAATTCAAAAAGAAATCGAAGTTGCGAAGCAAGAAGTTGAACTACGCTATCAAATACTCGATCATGAATATAAAAAAGCTCAGGCCAGTGAAATGGCTGAGCGAGAGATTCTAGACACATTAAAAGAACGGATTGATATAAGTAATAAAACCCTCGATAAGTATGAAACACTGTATCAGCAAGGCGCTATTTCAGAACTTCAAGTCGACCAAGAAAAACAACGTCTTCTCGACAGTAAAATTCAATTAAGAAAACAAATAATGCTTGTCGAGCAAACTCCGGAACACACTGCAGCCACTGATTTACGTAAGCAACATGTTGCGATTCAAGAAAAGAGAGATTTATACCATAAGTGGGGCGATCTAAAACACGAAATAGCTGATATCGATCGGCAATTAGCTAGTCAAGAGCAAAGGGAATCTCTTCTGGTTATCCGTGCTCCCAGAGATGGCAAGATTTTTGACTTAAATGTTGGGGAGGGAGAACTGGCCAGCCCTCAAAGTCCATTGCTGGAAGTCGTTCCTAAACAAGGTCTGCGAGCACGTGTGATGATACCAAATAAGGATGTTGGTTTTGTTTATGAAGACATGCCAGTTGAAGTACGAATTTCATCATATCCGTTTACCGAGTATGGCTCTGTAAAAGGGACCTTAGTTCAAATTGGGGCAGACTCCAAGTCAACCAATCCAAGTATTCCTGCAGAACATTTTCCTGCAATAGTGCAACTCAACGACTCAAGTCTATCCAAAGATGGAGAAACTCTTCCTCTCAAGGCTGGAATGTCAGTCACTACTCTCATCAAAACAGGATCCAGACCAGCAATTTCACTGCTTAGCGATAAAATTGTAGGTCTGTTTGATAGCGTCAGGCATATCAGATAAGAATTTTATACCAAGCAACTGTCATGACTGCAACAACAAAAGCAAGCGTTGAACATCTAGTTCTCGACGATGCCAATGATGGCAAGAGGATTGGAGCTGAGGGCACCATGGGGATGAGTGCTGTCGTGATTATGCTTGTTTATTTACTCTATGAGGCAGTATTTACTCACCCTGCATCAGCAGAAATGGACACTCCAGGGGAATCAATCAACACTGGAGTTCCAAACCTAACGCCTAAACTACACCAATGGAAACGTCAGGTAGATATTGATCCGCTCGAAGCGAACACAGGTGATATGAATCTATCAGAAGTAGGATCACTTGACGCTCTTAATACGGCCAGCGATAATAGATCTCAACCGTCAGGCTATTCTCCTGACAATGATGACAAAGCCGAAAGAGATACTGCCAAAAACAATCTCTCAAACCCGCCAAGTGCATTCACAAATTCATCACAACCAGGCCTACCTGCTTTAACAGCGCAAGAGCAGATCTTGGTGGAAACCGAGGATTCATTGACTGACTTTTATTTAATTGATGAGCTACCTATTAGTGATCCAAAAGCTTTTTACACGAATGCACCTATAAACAATGGTCCTATTGATATTGTTGCGCCGGTTGATCCAGTTGATCCAGTTGATCCCGTTGATCCAGTTGATCCAGTTGATCTAGCAAGTCCGATAACCTATACAATCATCGCTTATGCCAAAACAAATCCTGAAGTAACTGCAACATCAAGAGGTGATTCTTCAGTAGCTAACTATGACGGGCATCAATCAGCAATACAAAAGACTATACTTGTTACTAAGGGTACAGCTGACCAAATTCAAGCCTTTAGCGAACGACTTCTCAGCAGTAGCTCAAAGTCAATCCATCAAGAGTCTGCAGTCAATCTCGAATTAGAAAACTATGGCATCGAGAAATCCGAGATTGATCCCTCAGGAATTGGTTCAATTGTTTATGCAAGCGTTGATGACATTATTCAAATTTCCCAAGATGCTGGAACAACTCTTTTAACATCAATCGAACATCAACAAGCAGGTGTAAAGGAATCCGACATAGATTTAACTGACTTCTCCGACTATATGGAGATAAAATCAGCCACAGACGTTCAATTCATAGGTCAATCAGATCTAGATCTTTGGAATCAGAATATTAATCTGACCAATGTAGGGTTGGATGGAAGCAAACACAGAGTCAACAATGGAAATATTGACCTCTTCACTGAAGCTGAATCTATAAACACCTCAACACCCACGGTTGATTCCTCCGAATCAGACAGCTCAACCGACACCACAACCACCGACAGCACCACCGACGCCACGGCTGAGGGCTCTCCTCAACTCGATTCTTCTCCCCTCAACAACACTGCCCCAGGCAGCGAGCAACTCGCCGCTGGCAACACAACGCCCACGGTTGATTCCTCCGAATCAGACAGCTCAACCGACACCACCACCACCGACAGCACCACCGACGCCACGGCTGAGGGCTCTCCTCAACTCGATTCTTCTCCCCTCAACAACACTGCCCCAGGCAGCGAGCAACTCGCCGCTGGCAACACAACACCCACGGTTGATTCCTCCGAATCAGACAGCTCAACCGACACCACCACCACCGACAGCACCACCGACGCCACGGCTGAGGGCTCTCCTCAACTCGATTCTTCTCCCCTCAACAACACTGCCCCAGGCAGCGAGCAACTCGCCGCTGGCAACACAACGCCCACGGTTGATTCCTCCGAATCAGACAGCTCAACCGACACCACAACCACCGACAGCACCACCGACGCCACGGCTGAGGGCTCTCCTCAACTCGATTCTTCTCCCCTCAACAACACTGCCCCAGGCAGCGAGCAACTCGCCGCTGGCAACACAACACCCACGGTTGATTCCTCCGAATCAGACAGCTCAACCGACACCACCACCACCGACAGCACCACCGACGCCACGGCTGAGGGCTCTCCTCAACTCGATTCTTCTCCCCTCAACAACACTGCCCCAGGCAGCGAGCAACTCGCCGCTGGCAACACAACGCCCACGGTTGATTCCTCCGAATCAGACAGCTCAACCGACACCACAACCACCGACAGCACCACCGACGCCACGGCTGAGGGCTCTCCTCAACTCGATTCTTCTCCCCTCAACAACACTGCCCCAGGCAGCGAGCAACTCGCCGCTGGCAACACAACGCCCACGGTTGATTCCTCCGAATCAGACAGCTCAACCGACACCACAACCACCGACAGCACCACCGACGCCACGGCTGAGGGCTCTCCTCAACTCGATTCTTCTCCCCTCAACAACACTGCCCCAGGCAGCGAGCAACTCGCCGCTGGCAACACAACGCCCACGGTTGATTCCTCCGAATCAGACAGCTCAACCGACACCACAACCACCGACAGCACCACCGACGCCACGGCTGAGGGCTCTCCTCAACTCGATTCTTCTCCCCTCAACAACACTGCCCCAGGCAGCGAGCAGGTTCACCACATAGCGTCATTAAACAAGACCTCATCATCTTTTAACCGCCCAGACAATCATTCAACCACGCCCGAATTAATTGAGCAGACAATAAACAAAAAGATTGATCCAGATCATTCCTTAAACCTAGGAGAAGGCCAGAATACATTAATTGTTGAAACGAAAATAGGTTACAACAGCGAATGGAAAGCGATTGAAAAGGAAGACGACTGTACCCCCATCTCTACACAGACAGAAGAAACAGGCTCACACATGAATCTTGAGGCAATTGCCGTTCAAGACTATGCAATTACAAGCGGCGACGGGTCTGACTTCTTAAGCCTGCAAGCAAAAATAGATCCCAAATTTATAAGTAATTGGAATGAAGAAATGGAGAAGCTTGGGCTCAACGAAACAGGGCTGACACATAACTCACTGTCGATGAAACGAACGACTCTCAACACAGGTGGTGGAAACGACATTGTGTCGCTCAATGGAGACATAGAACAATCATTAGTCAATCTTGGCAAAGGGAATGATCTGTTCTTGATGAAAGGAGGGATTAAATCCGCCATGATCACCATGGGTGATGGCGATGACATTGCACTGGTTGTTGAACCCCCAAAACTCACTGGCTTACTGCTTGGAGGCAAGGGCCTCGACACTCTTAGCTTCAAAGGAACACACCACTCACTGAACATCAATCTTGATAGCCAATACGCCTCTCTAACCAGCAAAAACAGGGGAGGCTGGGGCCTTAAAACATCTTCGATCGAAGCGGCTACAGGCGGAGTCAAAGATGACGTATTAGTGGCAGGAGAAGATACCACTTGGCTTGATGGTGACGAGGGCCACGATACCTATATCCTTCACCAGACATATCCCAAGTCTTCAGACCCACCAAACGAAAGCGGCCTCACAATCAACCTATCCCCAAAAGAATTACTTAACAACCAAGAAAGCCTTGTTCGCTGGGACCCATCATCTAACACTTATCACGCTCAACATGCTTTTCTTGTTACTGACACATCAAACCTTCCGACCGACTACCTCGAAGGAACTGAGCTACTGCCGATCATCGATCTTGCGGATTCAATTCAAACCCTTGGCATAGATGGAAACATTTCAAACATATTCAATTCGCCAAACATAAGCCCTTGGGCAATCACAATGAGCCCCGAAGGCAATACACTGATTAACCATAATTCAGAATACGGCTATGCGCAAATTGCAGAACTAGCGTCCAATCCCCAACCAGAGCAAGCTACAGCATCACAAGCTGCCGGATAAAAAAAGCAGCAATATCATCACAGAACTCACGCCAAGCCATACCCAAACCAATAAACATTATCCCACGCAGAACACTAGCGCTGCACAGACAAAGATTTCAAAATCAAAAGGAATTACTTCAGAACAATCACCCAATCTCTACACATCATAATTGAACAAAACATGGCACGACGACTCAAACAAAAGCAAGATTCCAACAAGGATAGTCATAATCTTTTCGGGTACAAAATAGAACAAAGTTCGCTACGAAGGATCTCAGCAGACTGGGCACAAACTCAATTGACGCCCAGTAAATACAAACCAGCGTGAGAAGGGAAACGGTGATTTCCAAATACAATCCCTCCTCTCGCGATTTTAATGCACAGCAACAGTCTCAAAAAACAACGGTTTCAACCTGATTGGATCCTCGCAAAAAGAAAGCACGAAAGGAGTATTGGCCGATTTCATGCTCTGACGCACCTGAGCGAGCGAACAAGTACGGTCTTTTTCCGAAATCGTCTTCAAATCCCCCACCACAAAAATCGGACATAGACGCTCTCACGTGAACGACTACGTGCCTTTGAATCGCCCAGATCCATTGCAGAGCAGTTGATCACGTGCGATGACCCTTCACGGACGTATTCAGAACGGAGAGGGTGGGATTCGAACCCACGAGGGTGTGACCCCTACACGATTTCGAGTCGTGCGCAATCAACCGGACTCTGCCACCTCTCCCTGCGTCAACCGACGCAGCTCAACTCTAAAGGCCAATGAACCGCGAGCCCGACTAATGCTTCAAAAGCCAACGGCGCTGCACTGCAGAAGGCTTGAAGCCAAGCCATGTGCCTTTGAAAGGCCGCTGGAAACCTGATCTCTGCTGCTCCTGCAACGACCACAACGCCTGAGGCCTGGGGATCAACTGCCAACGTTGCCGTCCCGCTTGCAAAACCAGTGTTCCAGCACGCTGCTGAACGCGGTGCACTGACAAGCCATCACTCCGCAGCATCTGTCCTGCTGCGAGAGGAGGGCGCCCCTGCTGAGCAGCCTGCACATGGCCTGCAAGCGGCTTCCAGCAAGGAAGTACATCGGGGGCCACAGGATCCAACAACATCACCCAGTCCAAACGGGGATGGCCATGAACAGCGGCCAGTCGTTGCGCCATCCGGCAAGCCTGCCCATCGCCATGGGTGCTCACCAAAGCTGCACGTCCCCTATGGCGAGCCAACAACCAATGGCGCCCGAAACGCTCCACGGCCACCAGGCCATCGGCAAGTTGCAGCCGCTGAGCCACATGGCGCCGCAGGTCTGGCAACGGCGTCCAGGGACGCTCCAGGACCTCAATACTGTCGACCCTGAGTTGACTCCAACTGGCCTGTCGGGCCAAACGTTCCGCCGATCCAGGCAACAACGGATGAAGTCCAGGCCGTGGACGCCTCAAAGCCCCTACAGCACGGACACCCCATCCCTGCAGCAGCGGTGCAGAGCAGTCAGCCAGCTGCAGCTCTGTGCGTCCCTTGGCCCTGTGGGCCTCGATCCTATCCACCTCCAAAAGGCCGGAACAGCCCGAAGGGAAATGGCGTACATCGGCGAGCAAGCGACCGCTGATCGCCACTACCGCCGGCGGCGTCTGGATCAGACGAGATGGATCGGCTCGGCTCGGCGTCGGTGCCCCCCACAACACCCCCCGAAGCACAAGGAGCCCCAGAAGACAGAGGGCAACGGCATCAGCAGAACGATGTAGACGCAGAAACCATTAGGCCGCTGTCTCGAGAGTTCCCCCCTCCAGCAGCGGGAAGCCAAGGGCCTCCCGTTCCGCCAGCCAAGCCTCGGCGACCTTGCGGGCCAGGTTGCGGATCCGGCCGATGGTGGCGGTGCGCTCCGTCACGGAAATCACGCCACGGGCCTCCAGCAGGTTGAAGGTGTGGCTGCATTTCAGAACAAAATCCAAGGCCGGCGCCGGCAGTTGCTTCTCGATCAGATCAGCAGCTTCCGCCTCGTAGATGGCGAACAACTGCTTGAGCCGCTCAGGGTTGGAGGCCTCGAAGTTGAAGTGGCACTGCCCCTTTTCAAACGGCAGCCAAATCTCGCCGTAACTGCGCTCGCTGTTCCAGCTGAGGTCCCAGATGCTTTCCACGTCCTGGAGGTACATCGCCAGCCGTTCAAGGCCGTAGGTGATCTCAATCGAAACGGGCTTGCAATCGATGCCGCCGCATTGCTGGAAATAGGTGAACTGGGTCACCTCCATGCCATCGAGCCACACTTCCCAGCCCACACCCCAGGCGCCGAGGGTGGGGGACTCCCAGTTGTCTTCGACGAAACGGATGTCGTGGTCAGCGGCCTTGATGCCCAGCGCCTCCAGTGACGCCAGATAGGTCTCCTGGATGCCGTCCGGGGATGGCTTGATCAGCACCTGGTACTGGAAGTAGTGCTGAGCACGATTGGGATTATCGCCATAACGGCCATCGGTGGGGCGACGGCAGGGTTCGGGATAGGCCACGGCCCAAGGCTCAGGGCCAATGGCGCGCAGCACCGTGTGGGGGCTCATGGTGCCGGCACCCTTCTCGGTGTCGTAGGGCTGGAGCAACAAACACCCCCGATCAGCCCAGAACCGGTTGAGCGTGCTGATGATGTCCTGGAAGTACAAAACGCAGTCCTAGCCTTGAGTTTGGGTGTCCATGGAGTTGGACATCGGTTGGACAGGAAACACAAAAGTGTTGCGCTGTCTCGCTCACCAACGTCGCTGTCTAGGCGAGTTGGACATGAGTTGGACAAATTCTCGCAAGTGACGCTTTGTCCAACCGCTGAGCGCGCTCTGAGCACAGAGCAACGCACTCACTAAACAGATGGCAACGCAATGAACTCACAGAAGGTTCACCGCGATACAAAACCGCACGCCAGCGACTTGCTTTTCCCATCGCTCCAACTGCCGCAACCGAAAAGAAAAGCAGCAGGAGGAACAACAAAAAATTCAGAAAAGCTGCAAATATCCAAATCGTATACACCCGCATGGGGGTAATAACATGCATGATTATGCATTTGACTCACATCAGAAATTTCTCTCATTTTTAGGCGTTCATTATTACCTTTGGAATCCTTTCAGGGTGCATCAAATGATCCTTTGCGAGCCTTCCTTCTAAAAATCTCTCAGTCAATCTTAGCCACCTTGAATAGATCGAATTTCTGTATGATCCTCGAGATATTCGGCAAGTTGCAGGAAGTCTGTTCTTGGAACACTCCTGCCCGCTACATTCCTAAATGCCAGCTGTGGCTTAGAGCCATCTACGATGTGATAGCCCCAATAGAGCAGAGAATCACTTCTGCGAATTTTTGCATAATCGGGATCGATTAACTGGCATTTTTTGTCCACTACCCTATATTCCTCAATATGATTATTTAAAGCCTTTAGCAGAATAGAATTGCGTTTCTGCATTGCTTTCGAAGAGTTAAAGCAATTAATTAGGGCAAACATTTCTGCATGCTTGTTTTGGGAACGTATATGCTTAAAAGTCCTAGTAATTACGTCTCCATTTTTTGCGATTCCAAGAGGGTTCAGAGTTGTGGGAATTACACAATAATCAAACTTTTCAACTAAGATACGCGGATTTTCTGAAAGCACAGGAGAGCAATCACAAATAACTACTTTGACATCTGGATAACTCCTTTCATCCCACTCATCAGCATTTAGCACAGTTATAGTCGCACCGAGTTCACCCTTTTTATGAGATGGTACGTAAAGAGAAGCATCATCATCTGAATCTTGATCCTCAAGAAATAGCTTCCTAAGGTTTTTGTCAGGATCTAAGTCAACCAAAATAACGTCATAGCCTTGCAAAGCAAATGCACCTGCAAGATGTGCTGCGACAGTTGTCTTGCCAACACCACCTTTGCAAGTAAAGACGCCGAAATAACGTAGTTTTGACTTTTCTTTTTCTTCCTCACTTGGAGCAATACGTGATTCCTGAAAATCAGACTCAACAATGCCACCTGGCGTGTAAGCCCATTTGATACCCGAGTATTCGGATCTTCCTAACCTTAAATTTGAAGGATTTTCAGTGCTTACGGCTGTAAGCGCAGGCTTGCTAAAGCCGCTAGCTGAGATGAACCATCCTGCAGTGAATTCAGAACCAATAGGAAGCTCAAGGAACTCCTGGAATTTATTTAATTGAGATACATTTGATTTCGCCTTATGGTTCTTTACCTGAACGGCAATCTTTTCTCCACCCTTTACGATTGCAATGTCATACCCTCTTTGATTTTTGTCGGGCATTATAACTTCATAGCCAAGGCGTTTTAACTGCATTGCAACATGCTTTTCAAAATCAAGCGGATCTTCAATTCTGAATTGATTATCTGACATGAATTACCGAAAAACCCTTTCATTCTTGACTCATTGTACTCTTTGAGCGCTGCTTGAATGTATCTTTATGTTCAATCTATAAAGAAAGATTGAGTGATTTATAAGCTTCCTGCAGTGCTTCACGACATCCTTCCACTCTGTGAAATAGAATATCTATGTGCTTACAGCGCTAAGCGCCTTCAGAACATGAAAAGACTTCTCACTATCTCTATCGCCTCTGCTTCTATCGCTGTTGGAGCAATTCCAGCGTTAGCAGAGGTTGATCCGAAGATTCATAAGCTCTGTATTGAAGCAAAGGATTATGCGGGATGTGTTAGATCAATGAAGGGAGATACTATGCCTACATCTAGGGTTATTAATTCACAAGGCGCGGATATCGCTGAAGGCAATTCATGCCCAGCCGGATATGCTCATAGAGGTGGTGGTACCTGCCAATCCGTAGAATGTCAGTATGTTGTAGGAGGAAATGATCCTTTATTGGCGGGTAAAAACCATAAATGCGGCAATGCGCCATTTTGGTCTGGTTATATTGGGAGGCTTCCGCTGAGGTGGGGCTCTGCGACAGCAAGAACTTTTAATGATGAAAATTGTCCACCGGGAGTTCCAAAAGTTGGTTGGACTTCGACGTGCAATTACGCACCTTCCGACTGGGAAAGCCCCTCTGCTAAAGCTGCACGAGAAAAGAGAGAAGGTCCAAAGTGCAACTTCAAATTGCAAAAGTATGGCTGCAGCTATGACACATATCTAGAGGCAAATCCCGGCATGAAGAAGTGGGCTGAACTCAATCCAGATATGGCAGCAAAAGAACGCATCAAACTTCAGTCAATCGACTAGTTAATAGAGGTGAGGAAAGTTAATCCTGTGCTGCGCTAACCCATACGCAACGACTGCATCCATCTCCTCTTGAGTTGGATTGTTGCCGAGTGCAGCACGACGGATTAGATACTCACGATTGCGTTCGTCGTCTTGAGGAGCTGGTGAATGTGGTTGAAGCATTGGCGCTTCTTCCACAATTTCTCGTAACGGCGCTGAATCCTCAATTGCCTGTTCGGCATCATCAATAGCGTTTAAAGACGGCACAGGAGCTTCTACAAGTGCTTGAGACGGTTCTTCTGCTGCTGCGTCCCTGGAGCTGCGGACTTGCTCACCTTGCTGCTGAAGGCGACGTATCTCAGCGGCACTTGGAATGTCTCTACCCAATGCCTTCTCCATAAGCGGGAAGATGATGTTGTCGCTGATGACGTCTAAGAGCGGTTCAACCAATAGTTGAGAGGCGACACCAGCTACAGCAGTAACTAGATTCGTTCTAGGTAGGAAACGAACACTTCCACCTTTGAAGACGAGTTGTGATTGTGGAATGGAAGGAGCAGAAAAACTTCCTGATGGTTTGAGTTGTGGAACTGCATTGCTTCCCAACACGTGACGTTGAGCATTACGGATAACTGCTTGTTGTCGCGACATCGCATCAGACAACTGACGTTTGCTTGTCGTTGCTGTTGGTTTATCGACGTATCGTGTGTTTGGATTGTTCTGCTCACTGATGCGTCTTGCGTCTTCTCTACCTAAGTCATTAAAGGAAGAAGTTTTCTCTACCTTCTGCAATGGTGCTTGCAGTGGTTCGTTCTGATATTTAGTGCCAGCAGTTGGCGTACGCATTGCACGTCGTCTGCGGTATTTATTAGTAGGCATAAGTAAGTGGTAATTTATAGAAATGTGCTCTTATATGCACCAACAGAACGAGCAATCCTGAAGGCAAAAGACTGACAATGGAATCAAACCAGAAAATCAATTTGTTCTTTAAGCATGAAATCAAGAAGAATGCCTTAGATGAATCAGACAACCTGGAAGCATAAAGGTTTCTTATCGAAGCATTGAGGATGGGCGCATTAACCCCAATCAATTCGCGAGTCCACAATTCGATTTGTGTTATTATGAAAAAAAATTGAGCACTATGTCAATTAAAACTAATAAAAAAATTTGTTTTCACCATATACCTAAATGCGCTGGTTCGGCATTTAAAAAAGACGTACTCGGCGTTCATTACCAACTCGTAGAAGACTACAGAGACCGTAAAGATCGTGGACCTCTTGATGCCAACGGTTTTGGTCAAAAGTATGACTTGTCCAAATTAAAAAACAATCAAATACTTTGCGGACATTTTGAAGGAAAATTAATCAACGATAACAATTGTTCGATTTTTAAGCGATACCCCTTACTGGCAGACCAATCTCAAGCATTAGTTTTCACTATGCTGAGACACCCGCTTGAAATGTGCATTTCAATGTTTTTCTTTTCGCGCAGGAGAAGAAACATTGATCTTGAAAAGCAAAAACCAGAAAAGGTCTACGACGACCTTGAAAAGTTTATCATGAACAAAAAAAATTACACTAAATTCATTTTTGATATAGAAACAGAATCTCAAATCCCGGAAAAACTAACACAATACGCTTTTATTGGGGTTACAGAAAAATTTGAAGAATCATGCCAGTTATTGGCAGGGATGATTAATATCTCCACCTCATTTAATCAATCTTTTTTCAACAAAACTAAACGCACGTCTGCCGTAAGAGATATTATAAACAAAAATTATGGCAATTTAATGTCGGCGCACCAGGAATTCAATGATGATTATTCAATATATAATTACGCATTAAATAAATTAAAGAACTGTTGAAAGTATAATCAGTTTTAAATAAATTTGCGCTTATTAAACAATTGTCAGCGAACTGTTCACACATCTAGTAGGAACTATTCATGCTTGTGAATTGTCCTCGATCAGGCACGAGTACCCTTGTAAATCTCATTACGTTATGGCAGAAGAAGTACTCTTATCTTGGCGCTTGTTCACATTTGCTAAGTATAATGTCTACTGGAACTTATCCTTAAAAATTAAAATGGCGAACGTATTGAATGAAATACAATCTTCAATAAATACAATTCAATCAAAATCTTATAAAAGTTTTCTGATTCCATATTGATTTTGACCATTTTTTCCATACATCCTTTTGGTAACTTCAGGAATACGATTTCTCATCTTCATCCTGTCATAGTGACGAGTCATCACCTCGTATGAATGACCAGTGAGTTTGCATACATCATCCCGACTAACACCCTCCTCCAGGATATTAGTCACAAAGGAACTTCTGGTTGAATAAAGTGTGAAATAGTCTGAAAACTCATCTTTTAGTTCTTCACGAATACGTTCCCACGCACCCGCATACATCCTGTATGAGTAGGGTCGGTTCGTTTTTGGATTAACGAAGACAAGGTCACTTCCATCAGGTGCTGGAAGTCCGTTTTCCTCCCTCCACTCCAGGACAAACTGTTTCCACCTTTCAAGGAACTTGGCAGTCCGACAAGGAACCTCCCTAGGGACCTTTGTTTTTGTTTTCCGAATATCCAAAATCGCAATGGGTTCATCTTCTACTTCCTTCTTCAATCTCTCTGACCACCTGGTCTGAGGAACGATGTCCACATCATTCCAGGTAAGTCCTCTATCAATGACCTCTTGCCTCTTGTCATACCTGCCACAGAGTTCTGTAGGACGCACTCCTGAGTTATATGCAACCAGAAGATAGTGACGAAAACACATCCTCCAATAATGAACAGAAGGTCTGTTCACACCCTTTGCATCTTTCTTAGACCACTGCTCCATCCATCTCCATACTTTTTCCCATTCTTTGACAGGTATTGGTGGGTTTGCAGACAGGTCGTCAAGTTCCAGGACCTTAGTCTTGATGCGGGGTTTCCGGGTTACATACCCTTTAGGAATCAAATAGTTATTATACCATTCATTGATTAATCCAATCTCACTATTAACGGTTCCGTCTGTTGGTGGTTTTCTTTGACCTGCATTTGGACCACTATAGAACTTCCAACCCTCAGTCATTCTCCAAAACCGATACTCATCAAAAGTGTCTGGTTGAAGGTCAGTAATTTTTTTAACACCTTTGGTTGCAAAGTAGTTTTTCAAACCATTTTGAAAAAGAGAACGTTTACTTCTCCAGGTCACTTCTTTAATCTCACCAGTGACAACACGTTGAAAACTTTTTTCAATCCAATCACCCATCAACCACTGAACAGTCTTCGCAGTAATACTTCCCCCGTCCTGTTCAATATTTCTGAGTTTGAGATACTCCTCTAGACCTCTCTCCTCAGCAAGAGACTTGTCTTCAGTCTTGAGTGAACGTTTTATGTAAGTTCTTTTTTGTGAACCTGTGGACGGAACGTAATACCTGAAATACCAACTATTGGGTCGGTGAGCAAATCTCACCAACTCAAACTTCCCGTTCATCATCGGGACCTTCTCAACGACAGCACCCATCAGGTCCCCTCTCTGCAAGAGACGGACCAGGTCCCTGTTGTGTCAACGCAGTGGAAGTGGAGTCCCAAGTCCTCGGTCCCTTGACCTACGAGAACATCAACCTATCGTTGACACACTGTTGACACAACCCTTCTGACAGGGGCAAAAGCACTGCAAATACAGGACCTGAGTCACTACTCAACTTCTGTCCTGGAAATGCACTGGGCCGGAGCGTCCTGAGCTTCGATTCTGCCCAGTAACCGGTCACCCCTCCAAGGCCAAGCACCGGCGCAGATGGGCAATGGCGTGATGCCGATGCGGATTGTCACCACTCGGACCAATCATTCCGAGCCAGAAACTGCCATCGCCTTGAAAGACCAAGACGGGCTTCGCTCCTCCCTTGCCATGGGAATCCAGCAGGGACATGCAGAGTTTTTCAGCCACCTCCTGGCCCTTGGGACGCTGACGCAGACGACGCAACAGCGGATCCACCTGCGAGAAGGAGACAAAACAGGCGCGATCGGAGTCGGTGATCAGGATCAGACCATCAAGCCACTGGACTTCATGAAGCAACTCTTCGATCCGGGGCAGAAGCTTCGGCAGCGGAAACGCCAAACCCGATCCTCCCCTTAACGATCTCTTCAACTTTTCTACGCCAGTATCGGCACGTGTCGCAAGTGAAACAGGCAAAGATTCATGCCCTGAGGGTCAGAACCCCCATCTGCCCTGCCACGACAGGGCGATGGAACGCTTGAGCAAATCCCGCCTCCCGTGCCAGGCGTTCTTGCTCGAATCCAGCAGGGAAGCGCTTGAGGCTTTTTTCAAGGTAGGCGTACTCCTCTCGCAAACCCACTGAGGCAGCGGCAGGCACCACCAGCCGTCGCAGGTAGAAGCGCTGAAAGGCAGCAGCAGGAGCGCTCTGCGGCAGACGGTTGAAATCCAGCACCCCTGCCCGCCCGCCTGGCCTCAACAACCGGCGCAATTCCTTCAGACCCTGAAGAGGGTCCGCCAGATTGCGCAGCCCGTAGGCCATCACCGCTCCATCGGCACAGGCATTGGGCAATCCGGTCATCAGGGCATCTCCTTGCTGGAACGTCACCGGCAACCAGGGCTGCTGCCGTTGGCGCTGGCGGGCCCGCTCCAGAGGAGCAGCAGCGGCATCCAGACCGGTGACTGCACCACCAGGACGAACACAGCGCCCCAGCTCCAAGGCCAGATCCCCTGTTCCGCAACACAGATCCAGCCACTGTTCACCGGCCAACGGCTGTAGGGCACGCACCAGCTGACGCTTCCAGTGGCGATGCAACCCAAAACTGAGCACGTCGTTGAGGCGGTCATAACGGGGAGCGACAGCGTCGAACAGCTGTTCCACCGCCTCTGGATCACCAGGCTTCATGGACGCATCGTCAGACCACGGGACAGCAGATCCTGCTTGATCTCTTCCACGGTGAGAACCCCGTCATGCAAAAGGGAGGCCAGCAAAGCAGCGGAGGCATGGCCACCCCGGGGGCCCTCTTCCAGAGCTGCGGCGATGTGATCCATGCATCCGGCCCCCCCAGAGGCGATCACGGGGATGGGAACAGTATCGGCAACTGCCCGGGTCAGGGCGAGGTCGTATCCAGCCTGGGTGCCATCGCCGTCCATCGACGTGAGCAGGATTTCGCCGGCCCCGAGGTTCGCCACCCGCTTGGCCCATTCGACAACATCCAGGCCGGTGTTCTCTCGCCCCCCCTTCACATACACATCCCAGCTGCCTGCATCGCGGCGACGGGCATCAATCGCCACGACGATGCACTGACATCCGAATTGTTGCGCCCCCTCCCGGACAAGTTCCGGCCGGCGCACAGCCGAAGAATTAAGGCTCACCTTGTCGGCGCCGGCCCGCAACAACTCGGTGATCCCCTCAACGGTGCTGATACCACCACCCACGGTGAAGGGAATCGTGACCGATTCAGCGGTGCGACGCACCATCTCGATCAGGGTGCCGCGCCCCTCATGGCTGGCCGCAATGTCGAGGAAAACCAGTTCATCCGCCCCGGCACTGCTGTAACGACAGGCGAGTTCCACCGGATCTCCGGCATCGCGCAGGCCAACGAAATTGACACCTTTCACTACCCGACCACGGGCAACATCCAGGCAGGGGATCAGACGCAGAGCAACCATCGAATCGGCGCAAAAGCGACTGTTAAGGTTGCGCCACTCTCCAAGCCTCGCAGGCCATGTCCCAGGCTGATGCCATTTCGATCGGCTCCAAGGTCCGTGTGACCCGCGTGCGTGATCGCATCCCCCAGGCGATGGTGGACCTTTTGAAGAAGGACGCCAACGGCACGGTGAAGGATTTCCGCACCGTCGACGGCAAGGGAATCGGCGTGGTTGTTGAGCTCAGCGATGGCTCCACAAGCTGGTTCTTCGAAGACGAAATCGCTGCCTCCTGAGGACTGTCTCCGTGAGCGACGCGCGTCAGCTGCTTGGGATGAAAGGTGCCTCAGGCACCACCAACACCTGGAAGTTGCGGCTGCAGTTGATGAAGCCGGTCACCTGGATCCCCTTGATCTGGGGGGTGGTCTGCGGTGCTGCGGCCAGTGGCTGTTACCAGTGGCGCCTGGACCATCTGCTCGCCGCCTTCGCCTGCATGTTGATGAGCGGCCCGTTGCTGGCGGGCTTCACCCAAACCATCAACGACTATTACGACCGCGAGATCGATGCGATTAACGAGCCCTATCGGCCAATCCCCTCAGGGGCGATCACACTGGGCCAGGTGAAGCTGCAGATCTGGGTGTTGCTGCTGGCGGGTTTGAGCGTCTCCTATGGACTGGACCGCTGGGCGGGCCACACCACCCCTGTGGTTTTTCTGCTCGCCTTGGGGGGCTCCTTTGTGAGCTACATCTACTCAGCGCCTCCACTGAAGCTCAAGCAAAACGGTTGGTTGGGCAACTATGCCCTCGGTGCCAGCTACATCGCCCTTCCCTGGTGGGCAGGTCAGGCATTGTTCGGTCACCTCACCTGGGGCACCGCGCTCCTCACCCTCGCCTACAGCCTGGCCGGACTCGGCATTGCTGTTGTCAATGACTTCAAGAGCGTTGAAGGTGATCGTGAGCTCGGGCTTCAATCCTTGCCTGTGGTCTTCGGGATCCAACGGGCCAGCTGGATCAGCGCGGGAATGATTGATGTCTTTCAGCTGGCGATGGTTGCCGTCTTGATCGGGATCGGCCAGCATTTCGCAGCGGTTCTGCTGGTTCTCTTGATCGTTCCCCAGATCACCTTCCAGGACATCTGGTTGCTGAGAGACCCTGTGGCTTTCGACGTCAAATATCAGGCCAGCGCTCAGCCATTCCTCGTTCTTGGCATGCTGGTCACCGCCTTGGCCATTGGCCACAGCTCCCTGATTCAGGTGATGTGAACCGTTCACGCGTGAGCTGGGCTCTGATCGCTGGCACGGCCGCCGCAGTGGGCGTGGGAGCAGCTCTTGGCATGCGTGCTCTCACGGAGCTGGTGGATTCCACACTGCCTGATGCACGAGGAATTGCCAGCTTCAACCGCCCTGGAACGATCACGCTGCTCTCCACCAAGGGGAAGGTGATTCAGAAGCTGGGGCCAGCGACCCGGGAGAAAGTCAAGCCCGGTGCAATGCCGCCAACGGTTGCCGAGGCCTTCATCGCTGCCGAAGATCGGCGCTTCTATCAGCACGACGGCGTGGACGGCTGGGGCATTGCCCGGGCCATCGTGACCAATGTCCGCCAGGGTGCTGTACGAGAAGGAGCCAGCACGATCACTCAGCAGCTGGCTCGAACGGTGTTCCTGAGCCAGGACCGCACCATCACACGCAAACTCAAGGAAGCGGCTCTGGCGATGAAGCTGGAACGTCAGCTGAGCAAGCAGCAGATCCTCGAGCAATACCTCAACTATGTCTACCTGGGGTCAGGGGCCTATGGCGTGGCCGATGCAGCCTGGATTTATTTCTCGAAAACCCCGGATCAGCTCACGGTTCCTGAAGCGGCGATGATTGCTGGGCTGCCTCCGGCTCCATCGATTTACTCACCCCTGGTGAACCCTGATCTGGCTCGGGAACAACGTTCGATCGTTCTCGACCGCATGGCCCAAGCGGGGTTCATCTCGGCGAGTGAGGCGGAGAGGGGCCGCAACAGTCCCCTTGGACTCAGACCTTCCACACCCAAGTATTTCAACAGTGCAGCGCCCTACTTCACCACATGGATCGCCCAGGAGCTGCCCAAGCTTCTAACGCCCGAACAACTTGAGGTCGGTGGTATCAAAATTCGCACCAGCCTGAATCTCGACTGGCAAAAAAAAGCTCAGAACGTAGTTCGAACTAATGCACCGTTCGACACCGAAGGGGCGATGGTCTCGATCGATCCCGGAAACGGACTCGTGAGGGTGATGGTTGGAGGCAAGGATTTCTCGAGAAGTCAGTTCAACCGCACCATCCTGGCGCTGCGCTCTCCGGGCTCCACCTTCAAGCTGTTTCCCTATGCCGCGGCCATTGATCGGGGCATGAAACCCGAAACAAAGGTCTTCGATGCTAAGCGGTGCTGGAAAGGTTACTGCCCCAAAAACTTCGGTAATAAGTACTACGGGAACATCTCCCTCGCCGATGCCCTTAAAAACTCACTGAACACGGTGGCTGTTCAACTGCAAGACATTGTTGGGTTTGATGCTGTGATTGAAGTGGCCAACAACTTCAACATCGGCACTGAGCGACCTCTCGGCAAGTACTACCCGATGGCGATTGGGGCCTACGAGCAAACCATCCTCGACATGACAGCGGCCTATGCAGGCATGGCCAATCGCGGCGTGTTCTTCAAGCCGAGCCCCTTCGAAGAAATCCGTGGCCCCAACAATGAGGTGATCTGGAGTCGGCGCTTGGATGGAGACCGTGGTCGGCGGGCTGTTGATAGTGATGTTGCAGACAGCATGAACTGGATGCTGCAGCGGGTCGTCACCGGGGGCACAGGCGTCGCCGCCAGGCTGGATGATCGGCAGGTGGCCGGAAAGACCGGAACCTCAGAAAACACGCGAGATCTCTGGTTCATTGGCTCAATTCCCCAGCTCACCACTGGCGTCTGGTTTGGATACGACGACGACCGACCCACCAAAAGCAACAGCGGCGAGGCCGCGTGGGCATGGAAGCAATTCATGCTCCAGATCAAAAATGACATCCCCGTCCGTGCCTTCCCGGGCAAACCGAAGCTGAGACGAAAAATGCGTCTGGCTGTCGATCCGAAAACGATCAGCAAGCCCCCGAAGCGGAAACCAAAGCCTCAACCCAAACAGCAACCGAAGGCCATCACCGAGCCCCAAGAGACGCAACCCACTGTTGAGACGGGACTTGAAGTTGAACTGCCCACGCCGGTGGCACCTCCTCTCCGGCGCACGCCCTATCTGTGGAGAGAACGCTCGCAAGACGACAACGTTGATGCCCAAGGACGCCGCTGGACACGGGATTGATCCAAGGTCCTAGCCCCTCCGAAACACAGCGGAATAGAACCCATCCCCCCCGCCGGCCTGATCGGGCCAGCGCTGGCTCTCCTCCTGCAGGTGCAGCATGGGATGACGCTTCAGCACAGATTGCACCTGGGCCTGATTTTCATCGGGATGAATGGTGCAAGTGGCGTACACCAACGATCCGGCGGGTGCCAAAAGCGGCACAAGCCCATCGAGCAGGGCTTGTTGTTGAGGCAAAAGCCCACGGATGGATTGAGGCGTCACCCGCCAACGGGCATCGGGGTGACGGGAAAGGGTTCCAAGGCCCGAGCAAGGGGCATCGATCAGAATCCGCTGGAAGGATTCACGCCATTGGGGACGCAGCTCCAACAGGTTGGCGGCATCCGCAGCAAGGGCGTTGATCGACGCAAGACCCAGCCGGGCTGCATTCGCCGCGACGCGTTTGAGCCGTCCGGGTGAACGGTCCACGGCCCAGATCTCGGCCTGATCCCCCACCAGTTCTGCCAAATGGGTGGCCTTGCCCCCCGGCGCAGCGCAGGCATCCAGGATCCGATCACCGGGCTGGGGATCGAGCAGAGGCGCAATCCACTGGGCTGAACAATCCTGCACACACCACTGCCCCTCGGTATACCCGGGCCACTGGCGCAGATCACCGCTGTGACCCGCAATGCGCAGACCATCGGGACAACCAACAAGGGGCGAACTGCTGATGCCTGCCACGGCCAGAAGCCGTTGCACCTCCTCCCGGCTGGAGCACAACCGATTCACCCGCAAATCCAGATCAGGCACACGGTTACAGGCGCTCGCCACCGCCGCTGCCCCCTCCACCCCACGCCACTTGATCAACAACTGGGTGAACCAATCCGGCAGCGAATGGGCTTGGGCCAGCTGAGCCGCCGCATCATGCGGCAGCTGCAGGGTTTCGCCGGCCTCCCGTGCCCGCAGAGCCGCCCGCAGAACTCCATTCACCACGGGGGCCAACCGTGCCAACCCCTTGCTGGCTTTCGCCAGCTCCACTGCGGTGTTCACAGCTGCTGAATCTGGGATCCGCTCCATCAGCAGCAATTGATAGAGACCCACATGCAACAACCAGCGCAGCTTGGGCGGCTGCTTCAACGCAGGTACCCTGCCCAACCGATCCAGCCAGGCATCGAGAGTGCGCCGTTGACGGATGGCGCCATAGGCCAGCTCAGTCACCAGCCCTCGATCCGAGGGCTTGAGGTCCTGCGCCCGCAGCACCCGCTCCAGCGCCACATCGGCGTAGGCCCCAGCCGCAACCGCCTGCAACACATCCCAGGCGAGACGGCGAGGAAGCAATCCAATCGGAGCCGAACCAGACAAGTGCACCACGGATCAATCTCCAGCATGGACGTCGGGGTGCCAAAGGAACTGACGCAGCGGCAAGCGTCCCTCCCCATCCACCGGAACACCCTCGGCCATCAGCAGCTCGCGCTGGATCCAGTCGCTTCCCTCACGGCTGAGGCTCATCGAAATCCGCCCCCGAGCATTCACCACGCGGTGCCAGGGAACGGTGGACGGAAGCTTGAGTCGACGCAGCGCCCAGCCCACCTGACGCGCGCAACCGAAGGCACCGATCAACTCGGCGATCTGGCCGTAGGTGGCCAGGCGACCATGGGGGATGCGCGACACCTCGCTCCAGACACGCTGATCAAACGTGCCGCCGGAGACGTACGGTTCAACGGAGGGATCCTTGGGCGGGATCTGGATGGCGACAGAAGCGTCAACTTCTTGATTGTCTTGCCAGGCACCAATGCATGGAGGGGCCTCACTTGTTGTTTAATCCGGTTCATGGCCCATGCCCCTGCTGCCGCGACGGTTTGAGCGGCTGAAATCCGTGTTGAACCGCCGCATGTCGGATCTCACGGTGCTGCTCGAACACGTGGAGAAGCCCCACAACCTTTCGGCCATCCTGCGCAGCTGTGATGCCGTCGGAGCGCTGGAGGCCCACGCGGTGAGTTTCGACGGGCGTCCGCGAACCTTCAACAGCACCGCCCAGGGCAGCCAGAAATGGGTGCCTCTGCACGACCATCCCGATACCGAAACGGCCATCCAATGCCTCAGAAAGAAAGGATTCCGGCTCTATGGAACCCATCTCGGCGTGGAGGCCAGGGATTACCGGGAGTACGACTTCACCGGACCAACCGCCTTCGTGCTCGGGGCGGAGAAATGGGGACTGAGCGATCAGGCCCGGGACCTGATGGATGAAGCACTGTTCATCCCCATGCGTGGCATGGTCCAATCCCTGAACGTGTCGGTCGCCACGGCGACCCTGCTGTTTGAAGCGCTGCGCCAACGCCAAGTGGCCGGTTTGGCACCAACCCAGGGAGAAGGCCTGAAGCCGGAGCAGTATCAGCAGTTGCTCTTTGAATGGTCTTACCCCGAGGTTGCTCGCTGGTGCCGGGACCAGCACAGGCCTTACCCCGGCTTGAGCGAGGAGGGAGAGCTAATGGAGGAGCTGCCGCGGAATGTGAAGCTGCGCTGCTGATCGGACCAAAGACTTGTATCTGCGCGAACCCTGGGCCATAAAGGAAGCAGCGGATTGTCAGCAATGGACAACAAACAGCTGCACCAGTACGCGGTCACGTACCACTGCGGAAACGAGTGGGGCGAAGAAATGCTCCAGTCCGACGATCTGAGCCATGCCGTGGAAGCGGCCCACGCCATTTTCCCCAGTTCCTGCCGGATTTCGATTCGAGAGGTCAAGGCCTCAAAACAAGCCTGAGATCAGCGGGGTCGCCGGGGCACGCCAGGAAGTTGAACCGCAGCGATCAAAACTGCCATCTCCAACACAAGATTGCGGCTCACCAGCACCACCACCAACACCAAGGTAGCGGCAAGGATCCGCTGGAGAAAAGCGATCACATCATCCGGGCTGTTGAAGCTCTTCGTCCAGAGCAGGACAGCCATGCCCATCAAAATCAGGCTGATCCACCAGGCCATCACACCCGCGCCGATGGAGTCAGTCTGACGCTGGACGGGCTTCGCCGCCGCTCACCCAGGCCTCGATGCCTTCTCCAAGGAAAGACAGGCCCAGCACCAGAACAAACATCGCCAGTCCAGGGAAGAGTGCCGTCCACCACACACCGGTGGGCACCGCAGCCAGCGCGAGATTGAGGTCTCCTCCCCATTCGGGCACGGTCTCAGGCAGACCCAGGCCAAGAAAACCCAGCCCCCCCAGCACCAGCACCGCATCGGCGGCATTGAGGGTGAGCAGCACCGGCACGGAGGTGATCACGTTGCGGAACAGGTAGCGGCGCAGGATCCAAAGGGGCCCGGCACCGAGGCTCTGGGCGGCTTCCACGAAGAGTTCGCTCTTCACCTGGGCGGTTTGGTTGCGAACCACACGGAAATACTGCGGGACGTAAACCACACACAATGCGGCAGCGGCATTGGGGATGCCCTTGCCGAGCAGAAACGCCAACACCACTGACAGCAAAAGCACAGGCAAGGTGTAGAGCGTGTCCATCAGCAAAACCATCAAGCGGTCGAGAGCACCGCCGAAATATCCGCTCACCATGCCCAGGGGCACTCCCACCAACAGGGCCAGACCAACCGCCAGGGCCACCACCTGAAGCGCAACACCACTGCCGGCCATGGTGCGGACACACACATCCCGACCCAAGCGATCGGTACCGCACCAATGGGTCCAGCTGGGGGAGGAATAGATCGGGTTCTCAAGGCCAGCATTGGCGTCTGGAAGGATGCCTGCAGTCACCAACCAGGGCGTGATCAACGCCACCAGCAGATAGATCCCCACTATCACGAGCCCCCAAGAGGCCATGCGGGTGGAGAGGCTTCGGGGCATCAGCAACGACCTCAGCGAGAGATCTGGGCATTCTCAGCCCAAGTGGTGAGAATGGAGCATGGGTTCTCCTTACCGCTGGCGACATCATTTGCTGGGCAGCCTGCAGGGGCAGCTTCAACTGGCGACCTATTTGGTGGTGTTTTTCGGCTTCACGGGAGCCTCTTCTGTGGGCCTGTATCTGGGTCAGCGCAACATGTTTGCCAATCAACGCCTATTGGCCCGGGCGAGCATCGAAGACTGTGAACACGCCATCCAAGAGCTGGCTGATGATCCTGTTGGCCTTGAGAAAGAACTCCTCTTCCACTCAGGTACGCAAACGCAGGTCTGGATTGAACAACCCGATGGCGATCTCTTTTTTTCAAAGGTTCATGGATCAGGCCTGAAAAGTTCGATGGAACTGGCCATGGCCATGAACCCACAACGCCATGTCGGACGACAGGCCTCGATCGAAGTCAATGATGAGCTATACATCACAGAGCTGATCAAAGAACTACCGGGCGGTTCGCGGCTCTGGATGATGATTGAAGTGGGGGACAATTTGAAAGCTCTGAGCAATTACTTAGCACTGATGATTCTCATCTGGGGGGGTTGCCTGTCCTTGACGTTGCTGACTGTCAGCTGGGTGGTGCGAAGACTTGTTCACTCCCTCGATCAACTGAACCTTGCAACAGCACAACTCACTGCTGACAACCTCTCAAACACAACGCTGCCAGTGGACCCTGCCCCCACGGAAGTTGGTGAACTGAGAGACAACTTCAATGCACTGCTGGAGCGCTTGGCTCAATCCTGGAGCCAACAAAAACAATTCGTCAGCGCCGTAAGCCATGAATTACGAACCCCGCTCACAATCGTGCAAGGCTACCTACAACGAACAATTAAACGCAGCAAAAATCTGACTGCAGATGAAATCAAAGGTTTACAGACGGCCAGCGATGAAACCATCCGGATGAGACACATTCTTGACGATCTGTTGGATCTTTCCAGAAGTGATTCAGGGAAACTCTCCATTGAAAACGAGCAGGTCTGCCTGGTGGAGAAGCTTGAGCAAGTGGAATCACTTGCACGCAACACCATTCCCCGCACATTTCAGCTGGAGCTCCCTCACAACAAAGAACTGATCGCGCAAGCCGACCCGGAGAGGCTTCAACAGGTGCTGCTCGACCTCATCGAGAATGCTCATAAGTACTCACCGGAAGACAGACCGATCAAGTTGGTGCTGCGGGAGGACGCTGAAGGGCCAGCCATCGATGTCATTGATCAAGGCATCGGAATTCCTGCCGAGGAACTCGAACTGGTGTTTCAACGCTTCCAACGCGCGAGCAATGCCCCCCACAAAACAGGAACAGGACTCGGACTGTCTCTGGTTCGGGTGTTTGTGGAGGGAATGGGCGGCACAATTGAAGTCAAGAGCTGCCTCGGAGTAGGCAGTTGCTTCACGGTGCATCTGAACCCATGATTACGTTTCTGGTGTTTTGCTCACTGTTGATCCCAGTGAACCTATGGGCGGCCATCACGCCCCACATGCACAGTGATCTTTCGATGCGGATCTTGCATGGCCTGTGCACCCTTGTCTTGATCCCCTTGCTGTGGACGCTGTGGGATCAAAGGAGATGGCTGAAACCTGTTCCCTCACTGATGCTGGCCCTCTTTGCGGTGGTGATGGTTGTGGTGAACAGCTGGATCACGGCCATGGGCATGGGTGTGGAATTTGGTTGGCTCGATCATCTTTTTCTGGCCCTTTCAGAAATCGCTCTCGCTGTTTTCTTTCTGACAGCTCCGCAGGAGACAACCGCTTAATGCCACGTTCAGCCCACAGCCGAGGTGCTGACGGTGGGTCCATCGAGTCTGGTGCTCTGTACCAGCGTCAACTGCAGGAGGGGCAGTTCCGATGGTTGGGTGAGCTGAAAATAGCCCACGTCATCCAAAACGACACGATTCTGATACTGGCTGCCAACCCGAATTCGTCCGTTTAAATCAAAGGCTGGACCACAGCGCATTAAGACTGTGCCTCGCCAGATCGGCGATGGTGCAGGGCCCAGGCTGTAGAGCAGAGGCGCAGATCCATTTTTTGGTTGGATCAGTAGTTTCGGTTGGCGACCAGCAAGCGAACAGGGCCATTGGGCAGAAGGATCAGGGTCGATTTACCAGGACGAGGCGTGCTCCAGATCGCCTTTCACCAGATCGAGCGAACGCCGCTGCCACTGCTTCAATGTCGTCCGTTTCGCCAGAGTGATGCCGTGACGGGTTTCTGAATACAACAACATAAGGGCCACTCCACAGATCAGACACCCCAACACAACCGCAAGCATCAACTCCACAAGGGTGAAACCGTGATCGCAGTGAGACCTACGCCTACACATCATTGGGGTGGCACAGCGCACTGTTCAAAACACCACCTGGATCTCCCCGATAAACACCAGTCCTGCTGATCCCAAGTGGTAGACCAATCACGAGACACAACGCCTGGGGATCGCTGGGGTGAGACAACATCACCAAACCACCATCAAGCACCAAACCTGCTGCTGAAACGAACGGCATCCGGCAGGTTGGATCGCAACTGCAGCTCTTCAACGCCAAGCTCGTGCAGGGTTGTTGTCGCCAGCCGGCACGGCGGAAGCTGCCCCTGCAGCGGAGCCTGCCAACCCGACAGACCGAGCCGTAAGGCACAGGGCTGACGATCACGTCGAGCGGCAATCCGACCCCGGTCCAACCCCACCTGCACGCGACGCAGGCTGGTTTCCAGCATCAAACGCTGCTTCAGCGCCATGGTGCTGGGCATCGACAAGCTCGCCAGGCCCCCCAGCAAAGCAACAGCCACGAGACACTCCAGCAGGGTGAATCCACCACCCCGATCGACATCAACGAAATCAGCTGGCATCGGCACCCTCGCGAGCACAGTGGCCCAATCCAGCTGGAGTGAACAACTGGCTTCGCATCAACAGCTGGGAAGCCGAATGATCCGCAGCCCTCACAGCGAACCAGAGGCCATCCAAAGCAGGTTCAAATGTCCAAGACAGCGAAAGTTGAGGGTCGGCGGGCAAATCGGTGACAACATTGACAACCGCTTCACGGTTCCAACGACAGAGGGGATCCACAAGCGACGACGTCGCGAGACGGCGACAGGTGATCAACAGCCGTTGCTCTACCAAGAGATGCTTGTGCTCGAAATCATCCGCAGTGGCGACAGCGTGGCTGACGCGCGACCAGCCCTGAAGGGACACCTGACTGGACACGCCAAGAATCACAGCGGAAACAACAACCTCCGAAAGCGTCATGGCATCCAACCCAGTTCCAGACGACTTTGACGTCCATCACTCCACAACAGCTGCAAGGTCCCCCCATGGCCTCCATGAGGTTGCCAATGCAACAGTTGCCATTGGCGGTCCTGAACAAGACCAGATTGAAGCGCTGAGCGAGATGCAGCAGGACACACAACTGAAGCCTTCCACTCCGACGAGGGATACAACAACAGGCAGGCGTTAGGACCAACCGCCTGCTGCTGAAACAGCATCACGACCGAGCGCTCTGCATCGCGCAGCTGCGCAGTCATCAGCGCTTGACGACTGCGCTGTTGTCCCTGAGAGGCGAGCATCTGCAACGACAGGCTGCTGAGCAGCAGCACTGCAGAGGTGGCGAGCACAAGCGGCAAGGCAAAACCACGCTGCTGT
This sequence comes from Synechococcus sp. KORDI-52, assembly GCF_000737595.1. Lineage (NCBI taxonomy): Bacteria > Bacillati > Cyanobacteriota > Cyanophyceae > Synechococcales > Synechococcaceae > Synechococcus > Synechococcus sp. KORDI-52. Next base: position 2,307,696 of record NZ_CP006271.1, read on the forward strand.
GGATCAGGTCGCATACCAGTTCAACGAACACGTCATGAAGCATTCCCCGCCTGGAAACCGCACTAAAATGACTCTGACGCAAATCATCCTGTGGGAAGAGAAGGCAGACGTCTATTGATCGTTGATGACGATCCTGAGCTTTTGCGTATCCTCGTGGAAACGATGGAAAACGAAGGCTATAGCTGCGTCGGTTGCGACAACGGACAAGATGCCCTGATGCATGTCCGGAAACAAACGTTTGATTTACTTGTACTCGACTGGACAATGCCGGATTTCACAGGCCTGGAAATCTGTAGACGTCTCAGAAAGACAAGCGACATCACGCCAATTTTGATGCTCACCGCAAGGGACGGCATTGATGAAAGAGTGGAAGCACTCGACAGTGGCGTCGACGACTATCTGACCAAACCATTCAACATCAAGGAACTGAAAGCGAGGGTAAGATCTGCACTGAGAAGAGTGGACTATGATCAGGAAACACAAGAGGAAACAAGCAGGCTCCAGCTGGGAAACCTTGAGATCAACCTGCTTGAACGAAGTGTAAAACGATTAGAAAAAAGCATCAAACTATCAAACAGGGAATTCGATCTTTTACATTTCCTTGTAAAAAATAAGGATCAAGTCCAAAGTAGAGAATCAATCCTCAGAAACGTCTGGGGAGACCCATTCGACGGGGACCCCAACACGCTCGATGTCTACATGGGGTATCTCAGAAAAAAGCTAGACATCCATGGCGAACCACAACTCCTTCTCACGGTTCGCGGAGTGGGCTTTATGGCGACTCAAGGGGCATCGAAGTCCTAAATTTCAGCTGAACATCACCGCCTCCGGCTTGAACATTGTCTATCACCAACATCCCGTTCATCAACATCATTAAGTCGTTAACAATTGCCAGACCCATCCCACTGCCTCGCGTTCCAATCGACGTCGTACCACGGACGAAACGCTGCAACACATTGTCACGCTCCTTCTCAGGGATACCCTTGCCTTGATCAATCACATGGAAGACGACATACTCGTGATGAATTGACAGGGCCATATCAACGAACCCACTCGAATATCGCAACGCGTTCTCCACCAGTGCGGCCAAACACTGGTGCAATCGTTGCTCATCTGCATGGATCATCGGAACAACAGTTTGCGTTGGAGCAGCCAGGCGAATCCGATGGGGCGAAAGACCTTGCAATCGCTCAAATGCATGAATCTGAAACAGTTCAGGATCGATCAGCTCTATAGACAATGCGAGCCGCCCTGCATCAACACGAGCAAAATCAAGCATCACATTGAGAAGGTCTGCCAAACGATGTGATTCCGCAAGGATTAAATCGATTGATGATTGCGTGCTGCATGGAGCCTCCTCCAAAAGTCTCTCGGCACTGCTTGTAAGAACGGTGATGGGAGTGCGGAGCTCATGGGCAACTCCGTCCACGAACTGACGCTCCCGCTGCCAAGACGAAGACAAGCGGGATTGAAGATCATTGAATGCATGAACAATGTGTTGAAATTCAGATGGATGAAGCTTAAGATCAATCAAACGAGAGCCAAGAGAATCAGCTTCAACACAGTCCATTTCACGCGATAAGTCATTCAACGGGATGACCAAGCCACGCCAAATCACAAGGCGCAACAAGAGCGCAGCGACCAAAACAGAAGCTGACGCCGTAAAAATCATCATGTTGAGAACAGCTTGATGAGACTTGTTGAAATCCGAAGCGTTTTCAGTAACCCTTAAAAAAGAATTTGAACCATCAGATGGGAGGGGCGAAACACTGGTAATCCAAACAGCGCCTTTTGGGCCGGTGTACATCGAAGGCGCCGAAGTTTCAGCATCTCTTAACAATTCCGCCCGGAAGCCCAAGGGGGAGACAATTGGCAGGGTTAACGATTGACGAATCAAACCACGCCTCACGCTGGAGACAAGATGCTGGTGGTGTTGGAGGCTTTCAGCCTCAAGAGCCGTTTTGCTCACCGCAAAAAGGATGGCGTAGCCGCCAAAAAAGACCAACAGACAGGTGGACTGAATCCAGATTTTCAGAGAAGGCAGACGAAGGGCCAACGCAGATCGTCCCCTAAACGAGCTCTTAGGGTTTATAGGGCAATCTCAAGAAACTTTCATTCCAGTTTTATGGTCAAGCCAACAAGCAGACGATAGGTTTACATGGCATCAATAGATGTACTCTGCAAAGCATCTGTTTCAACCCCATTTGAATCATGACTCAGGTCAGGACCAACCTGCAAAAAAGCCTCCTTCAAAGGCTCACCAAACTCAAAGCCAGAAATAGTAAAAGTCTGATTCAGAAGGGATTTACGCTCATCGAACTTCTGATAGTTGTGATCATTCTGGGTGTCTTAGCAGCAGTTGTCTTCCCGAGCCTCTTAGATGCTGCAGACCAAGCCAAAATCAATGCTGCAGAAGCTGCTGTTAAGGGTGCAGGAACCGGCTGTGCTGCCTCACTGATTACCGGCGACACCTTCACGACACCAACGAACGTCACTGGTACCTGCAGTAGTACAGCGACTTTCACATCAGATACGGCAGCTTTCGATGTTGACACAGCCGCTGTTGCAACAGTGAGCGGAACTTCGGTGACGATAACTACGAATGCTGCCATCAGTAACTAAAGGTTTTATAAAAACCTGCTCGGAACCTAAGCCCTGCCATTCGAGCGGGGCCTTCTACTGCCGGGAAAATTTGAATTAATGCAAATTTTGATACACAAATCACCAAACGCTGATAATGCCGCTGATTTGAGCAATTAATTAAGACTAAATGTAGAAACACATTCAGAAAGGATATTAACCGAGCGCGAGGCAAGAGGACTAGCTAAATTGGGACATGTTTTAAAGAGTACGACCCAAGAGCCAATGGATTTCAACTGAATTCATGCCATTTCTTCCTCCCCGCTACGAAGAAGGTGCCATAAGCACAGGATTGGCTCTAACGACAGCTACCGTTACTGGGGTGGCATTGCTGGCAACATTAACAGGTGCTCAGTATGGAAATAGAACAATAGTGAGGCAAAATTTATCGAACGGAGCACGTGCAGCCGCAGAGGCAGGCGCATCATCAATTCTTGCGGAGATGAATTCCATGTATCCCTACCTCCTTGTCGTTGAGGATGGTGACTGGGGGAATCCCCCCATCAATTCGAGCTTATGTGATGGCAACTCCACAACTGGAATACCAACAAAGAACGGCAATGTGAGCAGCTCAGGAAGCTTTGAACTTATCGATTATAATTTCATTGGAAATCCAATTTTTGGGGGAACCGCTATAATTCGGGTAAAGGGTTCAGCAACGAATAATAATAGTTTCATTACAGCAACTACAATTGTGGAACAGAAGGTACAAATTGTTCCTAAAAATTGTAAGTCTTCATTGAATAGCCCAAATGTTGATGGCTTCCCGGGCTTATGGGCACAATACATGACAATGGGCAACAATGATGTATACGGGTCAAGCGGAAATATACTTTGCTCACAATGTACAAATAATATACCCAGTGATTGCTCAGTTGATAATGATACATCAATCAGAGATTATTCGGAAAACGACAAACGATGTGTAATAGGTGGAAGCAACAATATGGTCGTCGGCGGAGAGATTTACCTTGGTTCTGCAGATTTCCCACTGGTGCCCAGAGTTCCAGATAATCTTAAAGGGGTGAATGCTGCCAACATTAACAGTAATACGACAATAGTATCAGGCAGCACAAAGAGCAGCGAGCTCCTCAACGGCTCTTGCGTTGTAACAAATGGAACGACCCAATGCAAAGTCAATGAGGTAAATCTCACCGGCAACAGACAATTAATAATCGACACCTCGAATGGAGGTCCTGTGCAAATTTTTGTGGTTGGCGACGGAGTAAGTCTTAAAGGTAGAAGCAAGATTGAGCACATACCGCTTACAGAGAGCGCTGCAAAAGTTGGATTATTTGGCAATCCGATAGATACCAACGACAACAATGATCAGACAGTAGCGTTGAAAGGGAAAACCAAAATAAACAATATCTGGACTTATTTCCCAGATGGAAAAATAGGAATTAGTGGTGGAGGAAATGTTTCTTACAGCTGCGCAAGCGGTGATTGTTCAGGTGGAAATTTCCATGGTGCAGTATGGGCTAAAGAATGGGGATTGTCAGACAGTAATGTTGCAAGGATTACTATCCCAATTAACATGGGCGAAGAACTTGAAGAATATTATCCTGAATTTAGAGTAGGCAATAAGACCTTTGTGGCGGCAGGAACGACAGGATTTAGAACTTTAAATATGAATAGCTTTTAACATTCTGCATCTTACGAAGCAACAGAAACCACCCCAACCATGTTCCTGAGACCAAACCAAAACAAAATTTTTATAAGAAAACATCTCTCTGTAGAAAAATTGGCAACTCTCTCCAATCGATTGTCAACGTTTAGGAGTGACAGCGGACTTTTTACTGTTGACACTATGGTCGGAGCTGTTCTAGTTGGTATTAGTGGAGCATTAACGTTGAGCTTAATCAACAATGCAAATGATGGAATGTTCAATATGAATCTTCATTCCAAGGCCGGGCTTGCAAAAGCTGCAAGGATGGAAGAGATACGTGAAGAAGCATTTAAACTCCACTGCACTAGTGGCTGCTCAGACGGAAGCATAGATACAAATCTAGATTATGATAAATCCGAGATAGAAGACCATTGCAGCAATCAGACCCTCGGCTTAGCATTACTGGAGAGATTGCAAAATAAAAATCCAGACCTAGCATCAGATTTTGATTTACAAAATTATGATCCTACGTCCCCCTCATTACCAATATTTTCAAATATCACAGCAAATGGCAATTCATTAATTGTGACCCTAAGCAGCGACGCAGCAAAAACGCCAATGACAAGTACTATCGTGCCTAATGCACTGGGGTGGTGCAAATGAGAGAAGTTTCTTGCGATCAGATAGGGTTGACCCTAATTGAAGCTCTCATAGGAATTACAATAATTGGAGGAATGGTTACATTAGTAATGCCTAGCTTTCTTTTCTACGTTGTTAACAATGAACTGAACAGTTCCACTAAATTAACTGTTGGCTGGCTAGAAGAACTTAGGAAAGAGGCACAGCAGAAAAGTGTAATTTGTAGAGCCTCATGGAATTTTACGGAAGCAACCATTCAAGGCTCATGCGGAGATGATGATCAGACTAAATTACTAGACATTAATTTCACAACTTCTAGAGAAATAGCCATTAACAATCACAGTGGTCCCACGACATGGATCTTTACACCACAAGGAACTAGCACAACCTCAGGACAGGTTGTATTTACATCAAATGACTCGCCTGAAGAAACAGGCCGTTGCATTAAGCTCACAGCTCCGCTTGCCGTTATAGGAGCTGGCAAACGATCTTCCTCAGGAATATGCGATTTTACAAAAATCTTCTAAGCAGAAAACTAACTGAATTAGGTTTCTCACTTGTTGATGTGCTTGTTTCAAGCACGATTGGTGCAATAGTTTTAGCAGCTGTACTTTCACTGTTGCTGAGTAATTCGGAAACAAGTGAAAATTTAGCAAATTCCCAAAGGTCAAGGAGGCGTTGGAATCGGGCTGCTCATTTTATAAATTCGGAAATCGCGCAAAGCAGGTTTGTCACGACGGATTCATCAGATATAAACCTAAATCAATGTAGTACACCAATTATTCCTGGTAATTTCAAATTCGCGCTTGTTACTACATCAAGCAATGATCCCTCTATATATTACACCCAAGACAATGAATCAGGATCAAAAGATTGGGTTGGCGAGAGCAGCTTGTGGAGATGTGGGCCTAGTATTGACGAAAACGGTTATTACAAACAAGGTGAACCTTTAAGTCAAGAATTATTGACTGACGGTATGAAGGAGAGCCAATCCTGTTCCTTAACAATTAACAGCCCTGTCAACGCGAAAGCAAATTCAATTGAGTACAATTTGTGTCTCATGGGAGCTGGAGATAACGAGTATTCTCAAACAATTACAGCTTACTCTCGTATAAACACAGTCAATACTGCTCCAACTACTAACAGTGTATGTTTTCCAAACCAGCAAGTCGAGGGTTTGATTTCTGTTGAGGGTTCTGAAGATTCAGAAACGCTGAGCGCTGCAGGATCTAGCGCGAGCCTCATATGTGGATTTGGTGGTGGAGACACAATCATAGGTTCGGACTTCAACGACATCATCGAGGCAGGGAATAACCAGGACGATGATGATTCCGATGCTGATGCAGACTCTGATTCCGATTCCGATTCCGACTCTGATTCCGATTCCGATTCCGATTCCGATTCCGACTCTGATTCCGATTCCGATTCCGATTCCGATTCCGATTCCGATTCCGATTCCGATTCCGATTCTGATTCAAACTCTGATTCAAACTCTGATTCAAACTCCGATTCCGATTCCGGAGCTCAGCTCAATGGTGGTGGAGGGAATGACTACCTGCTAGGAGGAAATAACGATGACGAAATAAATGGAGATGCTGATGATGATATTTTAATTAGCAATGGAGGTAACGACGAAATGAATGGTGGGCCTGGGAATGACCAGTATGTAGTTGACACAGGCACTATCAATATTACTGACGAGAGTGGACTAGACATAGTGTATATAAAGCTCAATAAAGAAGATGTCAGCAACTTGCAAAGTTGTACAAAGACTAGTTGCACTCTGACCTATAATTTAAATGGTTCCGCGAGCTCTTTTTCTGGAGCAGGAATTGATTCAATTATATTTTTGGATAGTCGCTACGATTTAGATGATTGACCTACGCTAATTCTATACGCATCAACAAATTGTACTATTTGCAATGAATCAACCCAACACTAGCAAAGCGAATTTAAAAAATTTTGGTCTTAATTTTTTCAAGACACTTTTCCAATAAAAACGTTCAATATCTTGAAAACCAGCAAGTCGACAAAGATAGCAAAATGAAGACAGAAAATTGAGCAAATTAAATTTATAAGGACAAATATTTCTTGAGGCTTCCTAAATCAGGTTTCAATATATCGAGCAATTGAAAAAAGAGAATTTTTTTAGCGTGAAAGAGTAAAGTCTATTAACAAAAAGCAAAGACTAACTAAATTTGAATTATGTTAGTTCTGCATAAAAACTCAGAGAAGGTTGACTACTAAGAAGGCAATAATTATACATGATAAAAGATCTCCAGGCCACTAAGGTCAATGAATAGAGGCAAGCAAGCAGAAAATTTCAACATAATTAATAACAACCAAAGTCAATATCTGCGACCTCGACTATAAGGGGAATTAAAATTACAATGCAATTACTTTGAATTCTAAATACCCCCCCCTCAGAGAAGAAAAGGTTCACAAAAATATTGAATAATCATCTTATTATCATATACTGCATTAGCGACTCTCACTAAATACTAATAAAGGTCGATTCGCGCACCAATAGGCTAGCAGTATCTAAGATAAAAAGTTAATGGAGATGTCCAGAACTAAAAGCAACAGCATAAATGGCTTTACGAGCATAGACTTACTGTTGGGTTCCTCTTTATTATCAACTGCATTTGCATTAATATCACAATTCTCGAACCCCACAATAAATACAGCCGTAAACGCAACTCAAAATTCAAAAATTAATCAAGCAATCGCTTCAAGAATAGAAAAAATACGTGAAGTTTCATTCTTTCATCTTTGTGAAAAAAACAAGTATATAGACAAAAGAGATGAATGCCGTTCAGATCATATCTACCAACAAAAATATGACTTGACATCCCTAAAAAAATACTGCAAAACCAATACTCTTGGAAGTTCTCTTTTGCACGAACTTGAAAGCCACCCAAGCAAGCTGACAGAAAACTTCAACATAACTGATTACGATAGAACAGCTCAATCGGCTCTTATCTCTACAGATATCGTGGCTTCAGGAAATCAAATAAAATTGTCATTTAATAGTGGCTCGGATGTAAATGTTTCAACAATTATTATACCTCACTCTTATATTTGGTGCTAAAAACCATAAAATAGATTTTAAGAATCGTCATTTTGGAGAAGAGACTGGCCTATTTAATAAAGCGATTCGACTATGCTGAAACCAGAATTACTTTATTGTTTGAACATCTCAGCTTTTCAAAAATATAGATGACGACTAATCAAGAGATTTATTTATTATTTTTGCTCAACTACCTTACAAATTCCTCTCTTTAAGCTAGGCCGGATTAAGTGAGGCATCTCCAGGGAATGTTATAAGATTCAAGCTCTATCAAAAGCTGTTTAATTCCTTCACTCTTAACACTGCCTCGTCAAATCTAGTTGATCGGACTATTCTTTAACAATGATCTATCAACAATAACCGATAAAATAAATCAAAGCAATTCCAAGGCAAGCTGGTTTCATTAAGAAAAAGCACTCATTTTAATGCATTAATTGCCATACAAGAGCTCATTCTACCTTGAATCTGGGCCTGTGGTAATCCCTTATTTCTCTATCCAATAGATTTAATATCACGAACATAGAGATTATTAATTTAAAAAATAAAAAAGTGCGGGAAGCATTGAAAAAATTCACAGACAAGACTAATCAGATCCTCATAGTAAGCCGCATGGGAAGGTCTATTATTTCAATGTCAAAGAGGTTGTGGAAGCGCATGTACTCGCAAGACGAGCAAGGATTTACTCTCATAGAAGCATTATTATCAGTTGTGATATTAGGCACACTCACTGCCATCGCCATCCCAAATTTCCAGAGCAGTATTAATCGAACACAACAAAATGAAGCAGCTTCAACAATTTCACAAATTCAGACAACCATTGCAGCTTATGCCGACGAATTCGGGGTTCTACCCAACAGCTGGGCTGATCTCAATGACACGAGTGCCGTCATGACAGACAATGGTCCAGCCACAAATAACAATTTTCAAGCAATTACTCTGGCTGGCGGTTATTACGATGTTTCTGTTAGCAATGCTTCTAACCTTTACACCATCACTGCAACACGTGATGATAAACCAACACTCAATATCATTGCTTGTATTAACTTAACAAATGGCGCCAGTGCCATCAACAAGGGCAGCTCCACCTCTGCTGCCTCATCACCCAACTGCGGATAAATGAAATTGAGAAGTTCTGCTTGCACAAAGAATTTATCTCGCAAAAGTCCTAAACAGGATGAAGGACTTTCATTGTTGGTGTCTTTAATGATGGGAATGGTATTAGTCGCTGGAGCTACTGGACTGCTGCATCGTCAACTGATGGCGCGAAAGCTTGGAGCTGCTGAAAGTTACCAGCAAATGGCCGAAACGGCTGCACTGAATGGATTCAATAGAATCCTCAGCGAACTCAACAACGATGACAATACCAATTACAAAGGATACCTCTTCACTCTCGATCACCACGGCGGAGATATTGACAGTTCAGGAAGCGAAAAATGGGGATGGAATGCGTCAAACCAGGTAAATTTTCCTTTAAGAGAAATTTGCACGAGTCGCAGCCCATTGCCTGAAGCCGTTCCGGCAAGCTCAAGCAACGGAGAACCTCCCTACATCGCTCTGACGCAGAGTGCATCAAGCCAAAGGGATGACGGGAAAGCCAACATTCAACTGCAATACCGCTTACGCGGGTACACCACAACTGCAACTGCCAACAACAACGGAGCAGGAGAAGGTCGCTTTCAGGTTGAGGGACTTGTGGTACGCAATGGGGATGAAGCGAACAAGGGCTACCTCGCCAGAACCCTCCTGCTTCGTTCGCTCTATGTGAGCTCAATCGTTGCCGGAGAAGGAGATTGGGCCGTCCTGGCAGGGCAGACACTCTCCCTGGGAGACACCGAAATTCTCACAAGTAACGGATCTGCAGGGGACGGCAAGGTTTTACTGAACGTCAACTCTACAGATCGCTATCTCAACGCAAACGGATGCCTTGCCACCAATCTGCTCGAAGATGTGGGTGGTAGCGCCACAAACACAAACCTCGATAGCAGAATCGTACCTATCCTTGATAAGGGATTGCCGACAACCACATTGTGGAACCTCGGCCTGACCCAGGACAAAGCAAGTGGCTCCGACAAAGTCCGAATTTGGAGCTTTGATGACACAGATGCTTTAACGAACTGCTCGTCCATCGTCTGCAGTCGGGAGGTGGATTCAGCCGACGCCGATCAACGGGATGACCTGGTCAACAATGCCGATTCTGTGATCCGACTAAGTGAGGCAGAACTCTGCCAGGGAACAGGAGCCGACTGCCACGTTTTTGTGGAACATATCAATCTCACCAAAACACGATTGTTGATCGAAACCAGTGCAAATCGCCCTGTCGTTCTGCATTTGGAATACCCCGGTACCTCCACCGTGGACCCCTCTGAACCCGGGATCACGGGGAGCATAAACCTTGAGAGCGGTGCACAGCTCTGTGGGGTAAACGCCGGCGAAGACACTTGCAATGGACAAGCGCAGCAGCTGATTATCGTGTCGGGGGCACCCAAACCAAGCAGTGTGCGCAGCTGCGCAGTTTCACCGGACGATGATCAGTATGTGCTTGCCTTTGACGGCAACAGCCTTCCTGCTGCCAGCGTGCATCTGCTTCCCGGCATTGTGAAAACAGGGAACAGCAACACCAGCCTGACTGGACTGATCTGGGCCGACGGCATCTGCACCGATGCTGGCCCGTTTGATCTGATCACAAGCAGTAGCGGCAGCAGCACTGTTGTTCGTGAACTGAACGAGCAGTGGAAATGGGATGACCAGAACTTTCCAGGCTATGGACAAATGGTGACGCGTGGCATCCGCGGCACAGGCCTTGATACTTTCAGGCGCTGGTAATTCAACCCTCAGGCGGTATTAATGTGCAAGCAATAGCAATCAACTATAAAAGGAGATAGTAAAAGCCGCGTTAATCGAGTGATGCCATAGCGTGCGAAACTCTTCTTGCTATCGACTTCTGAAGCGATCAATCAAACCAATCAATGGTTTTACTTTGATCGAAGTGATTATTGCTGGATTGCTTCTTGCTACGGCGATGGCGGCGGTGAGTCGGATGTCTGTAGCAGCCTTAAGCAGTAGTGCAAAATTGTCTGATCGTGCTCGGATTGAAGCAGCCATTAATGACAATATCCAGGCGATGCAAAAAGAAGATTCCTACTACACAGATCAATGGATTATCGACGACGGAGGACAAGCTGCTCTGGATAATGCATGCAGCAATCCCCCTGCAGCACTCAGCAGTCACCTCCAAAAGGTTGTGCCGGAACTGCGCATCACAACGATTCAACGCAGCTTTGATAGCATCTCAATCCCTGGAATTCTCCGCATTGTCTATCGCTTTGAAGGTCCCGAACAACAGGTCAAAACAGAACAACGAATCATTGAAATGACCCCAAACTTTGCAGCAACCTGTTACAGGACGCGATGAAACCAAAATCAGCAGGATTTTCATTTGTTGAACTCCTTGTGGCGATGGTGATCATGACCATCGCACTATCCGCATCGATTCCGTCCTACCAGCGCAACATGCGCCAGGGTGAAGTCGATCGCTACACCCAGCAGTTGGAATCTGGATTTTTTGGTCTACGCGCCAAACTTGGCCAGCAGAAGACCAGTTGCACCTTGAACTTTGGGCAAAATGGCCTGAACAACTTCGTCGCCCCCGCCAATTTGGTGGAAATGAAGGATCATCCGGAACGGATGGAATGTTGCAACAGCGATATTGAGGCCGCTGGCCGTTCCAGCGGCTGTGCTTACGGCCCTGAGATTGGAGCTTTACTGGCAGTAGGAACCAGCGGGGCGGACAAGGACAACATCATCCGCAACCGATCACTGCGCTTGCTCGATCGCGAGGGAACAACAGAGTCAAAGGCTGTGGAAATGAGCGTGAATCTGGCGAATTACGAACTCACGCCTCCTGGAACCAGCACCATGTCAGACAACCTTGTTTTTTTAATTCGATCCACCAACACAGAGGAGCAACGCTTGCGTACGCGCTGCGTTCAGATTTCAGGAACCGGCACCGTGACCAGAGGCAGTTGGGATGCATCAACCTCAAGCTGTATGGAGTAAAACACTCTCACACACTCCTCAGAACATCATCACGCCGAACCCAGATCATCAGCACAACAATCGAAGACAATAAAAATATGAAGCAATGAAGGCGTCATGCAGCCAAAACCGGTTATTAGCAGAATTCAACCGAAGTCGAAGCGCAACGGTTATGCAAGCATGAGTGAAATGGTCGTTGCAGCGACAGTCGGAACCGTATTAACAATGGCCTCCGGAGTGGCCTTGCATTCCACGGGCACATTGATCAATCAAACCGAAGACAAAGCAACGCTGCGTCAGAATTCCACCAACGGGATGCGTCTGATGCGCTCAGAAATTGAGAGAAGCATGCACCTTGTGCTCAACAAATCAGAGGCATTCAGCGACGATCAAGCGCATATCAACCTGAGTGACAGCCGTTACACGACCTTGGTGAGCGAGTGCAAGGCTCTTGCCGGCAATCGTCCCTTCAAGCCCGTCTTCGGCGTGAAGATGATTGAATTGAATGAACCTGTTCTCTACGGCATGAGCCTCGGATCAGGGGGATTCACGATCGAGCGTTGCGGGGCACCCCTGGACCCAGATGGAAAATACAATGAGACAGCCAGCGTTTTTCTTTCCCGCGTTCTCGAAGACGTTGGTGCGATTCCCTGCCGTAAGGAAAGCGAACTCCAAGAAGGTGAAAGTCTGGCCACTGTGTGTGAAGAAGATGGCCCCACCAAGGCTGACATTCTGAACAGCACAGATTTCACCTTTACCGCCGGCAAAACCCCAAGCCGTTCGGAACGCCAACCCGCGCTACGCGTAGAAACCGACACCAATTACAAGTTGGTGAAGTTCATTGACCCGACCGAAGCAGAAGACACCATTAGCGAAAGCTTTATCAACAAGCTTGGGGTGGGTGATCGACAGGTGACCTATCAACCCCTGTATTTCACTGCCTTCGCACGCGCCGATAAGCGCGTGGAGAACTTTGGAGACGAGGGCCAGGGGGGACCGCTGACCGGCGCCTTCTTCCAGAACATCACAAGCAGCAATGTGCGCTTTGTGATCGACGGATCAGGATCCATGAGTGCCTGCGTGATGTGGGGTGATGGCTATGGCTCTTGGCGCACCTTCTATGACCCCAACCGAGGACGCTACCGGGACACACGACGGATTTGCGCCCTGACGCGCATGGAAGCCTTGATCAGTGAGATGACAATGATTCTTGAGCAGCTGCCAAACAACACCAAGATCGGACTCACCTCATTCAGTTCCAGTGGCTACAGGAACAACAAGGAGTGGAGTGAATCGACGAATGGACTGGTTCGCTTGGGGGACTCAGGCAAACGCGACTCAGCCATTCAGTTTGTCAACACCTTGGACAATGAACGGGTGACCCGATGGGGGGGAACTGATCCCTGGAATGCCATTCAAAAAGCCTTCGACGACACCGAAACAGACACGCTTTACCTGATGTCCGATGGTCAGCCCAACCGGGATCGCAATGGCGGGAGTTGGTCGAGCATGGATTATCAACCCACTGCAAACCACTATGCGGAAGGAAACATCAACCGCAAACACAACGGTGAAGACCGTGCGCTGATTGTGAATTCAACCTCCCTGGGCCTGGAGTCACCCTGGCTGGAACAACTTTCTGTGCTCACCCAAGGTTATTACAACCAAGTCGACAAGGATTCATTAACAGAGAGCCAAGAAAACATCAGTTGATCCGTCCAATGGAGATGAGAAGGAAGCTCAGCTTCCCCCTCCGTCGTTGAGCTTGAGCACAGCCATGAAGGCCTCTTGCGGCACATCCACCTTGCCCATGGCCTTCATCCGCTTTTTGCCTTTGGCCTGCTTCTTCAACAGTTTCTTCTTTCGGGAGATATCACCGCCATAGCACTTGGCGAGCACGTCCTTACGGATGGCACTGATGCTGGTGGAGGCAATGATCCGGCTTCCGATTGAGGCCTGAATCGGGATCTTGAACTGCTGGCGGGGAATTAGTTCCTTGAGTTTCTCCACCAGCGCCTTGCCCACGTTGTAGGCCTTGTCCTGATGGACGATTGTGGTGAGAGCGTCGGCGCGCTCACCGTTGATCAGCACATCCAGGCGCACCAATTGGTTCTTGCGGTAGCCGATCAGGCTGTATTCCATCGAGGCATAGCCCTGGGTGCGGGTCTTCATCTGATCGAAGAAGTCGGTCACCACCTCGGCGAGAGGTAATTCATAGATCAACGTCACCCGATCGGTGGTGATGTATTTCATGTCGATGTAGTCACCGCGCCGTTCCTGGCACAAGCCCATCAGAGCACCGTTGTAATCATTCGGCGTATAGATCTCCATGCGCACATAGGGCTCTTCGATCGACTCACGCTTCTGCGGATCCGGAAGCGTGGCGGGGTTGTCCACCATCACCTCTGAGCCATCGATCATGTTCACCTTGTAGATCACCGATGGGGCGGTGACGATCAGATCAAGGTCGTACTCGCGCTCCAGGCGCTCCTGCACGATCTCCATGTGCAGCAAGCCGAGGAAGCCGCAGCGGAAGCCGAAGCCCATGGCACTGCTGGTTTCCGGCTCGTACTTCAGCGCCGCATCGGAGAGCTGCAGCTTGTCGAGAGCATCCCTCAGATCCGGATACTGATCAGCCTCGGTGGGGAACAGGCCGCAGAACACCATCGGCTTGGCCTCGGTGTAACCCGGCAACGGCTCATCCGCCGGTGCGTTCACCAGGGTGATCGTGTCGCCGACACGGGCATCGGCCACGGCCTTGATCGACGCCGCCAAGTAGCCCACTTCACCGGCGTGGAGCTCATTCACTTTCCTCTGATCCGGCGCCATGATCCCGATCTCATCGAGCTCATAGGTCTTCTTGCTGGCCATCAACAGCACCTTGTCTTTGCAGTTGATGCGGCCGCTCATCACCCGGAAGTAGACGATCACACCCCGGTAGGGGTCGTAATAGGAATCGAAGATCAACGCCTTGGTGGGCTCCTCCACCGCATCCTTCGGTGGAGGCACCCGATCCACAACGGCCTGCAGAATCTCGGGCACACCCATGCCGGTCTTGGCCGAGCAGGGAATGGCGTTGTCGCAATCGAGGCCGATGATCGCCTCCACTTCCTCCTTGATCCGATCCGGATCTGCACCGGGAAGATCGATCTTGTTCAGCACCGGGATGATCTCG
Organism: Synechococcus sp. KORDI-52; assembly: GCF_000737595.1. Classification (NCBI taxonomy): domain Bacteria; kingdom Bacillati; phylum Cyanobacteriota; class Cyanophyceae; order Synechococcales; family Synechococcaceae; genus Synechococcus; species Synechococcus sp. KORDI-52. The sequence continues at coordinate 2,322,864 of NZ_CP006271.1, forward strand.
AGATCGTTGTCCAGCGCCAGATACACATTGGCCAGGGTTTGGGCTTCCACACCCTGGCTGGCATCCACCACCAGCAACGCCCCTTCACAGGCCTGCAGGCTGCGGCTCACTTCATAGGAGAAGTCAACGTGGCCAGGGGTGTCGATCAGGTTGAGGACGTATTCCTGTCCATCAGCCGCCGTGTAATTCATCCGGGCGGCCTGGAGCTTGATCGTGATCCCCCGCTCTCGCTCGAGATCCATGTTGTCCAGGAACTGGTCCTGCATGTCCCGGTTGGCCACGGTGCCCGTGTCCTGCAGCAAGCGGTCGGCCAGGGTCGATTTGCCGTGGTCGATGTGGGCAATGATGCAGAAATTGCGGATCCGTGAGACGGGAGCGTCGGTCATGCAGCGGCGGAATCCCGTCTCGGGTCCAGAAAGCGTCGTTGCCACGATCCTAAGGAGCGGCACCAATGGTCATGAGCAATTCCTGGACCCTGCTGCTGCTGGCGATCAGCGCGGAGGTGATCGGCACCTCCTTCCTGCGCTTGTCAGAGGGCATGACCCGACCGCTGCCCACGCTGCTGGTGTTCAGCGCTTACGCCCTGGCGATGGCCTTGCTCTCCAAGGTGGTGTTGAGCATTCCCCTGGGAATCACCTATGCCCTGTGGAGCGGCATCGGCACCGTGGTGATCGTGCTGGTGGGGCGTTTCGCCTACAGCCAGATGTTGCAGCCCGCCCAGTTGGTCGGCATCGGCCTGATCACCGCCGGGGTGGTGTTGGTGAATCTGGGGGAATGACGCTCAGGCGGTGAGCCCCAGCAGGGCATCGCTGCGTTCCCGCATCCGGTTCAACACCTCCGGGTCCTGCTGCGGGTCGTCATGGATGCTGGGCAACAGCGCTTGCAGCCGTTGCTGCCAGGCGTCGCTGTCGAGCCGTTGCTTGAAACAGCGCTGCAGCACCTCCAACATGATCGTCACCGCTGTGCTCGCTCCCGGGGAGGCCCCCAGCAGCGCCGCCAGGGAGCCATCACCGGAGGCCACAACCTCAGTGCCCAGCTGCAGCCGTCCGCCCTGCTTGCTGCGTTTGATGATCTGCACCCGCTGGCCGGCCACCGACAGGGTCCAGTCTTCAGCGCGAGCGGTGGGCATGAACTGCTGCAGCGCCTCATGCCGCTCGGCAGGGCTTTGGCGCAGCTGATTGATCAGGTACTGCACCAGTTCGAGATTGGTGGCGCCCACCTGCAGCATCGGCACCAGATTGGTGGCACGAACGGAAGAGGGGAGATCCAGCAGGGAGCCCTGCTTCAAGAATTTGCTACTGAAGCCCGCAAACGGGCCGAACAGCAGCGAGCGCTTGCCATCGATCCAGCGGGTGTCGAGGTGGGGGACCGACATCGGTGGGGCCCCCACGGCTGCCTTGCCGTAGACCTTGGCCCGCTGACGATCGGCCAGCTGGGCATCACCGCAAACGAGCCAGAGGCCACTCACCGGGAAGCCCGCGAAATCAGCCGCCTCTGGAATCCCGGAGCGTTGCAGCAGCGGCAGGGCACCACCCCCAGCACCAAGGAAAATAAAGGGGGCCCGCACTTCTTTTTTGCCGGAGGGCCCCTTGAGCACCACACGCCAGTCGGCCTCGGTCATGTCGCTGCGGCGCAGCCGTTTGAGGTCCTGCACCTGAGAGCCATAGACAACAGTGAGCGTTCCGCTCTGCTGCAACGGCATCAGGTAGGCCCGGGTGAGGGTGCCGAAGTCCACATCGGTGCCTCGATCAATCCGGGTGGCCGCCACCGGCTGCTTGAGATCACGGCCCGCCATCACCAGGGGCATCCATTCGGTGAGCTCGCTCTGGTCTTCGCTCCAACGCATCCGCGCAAAGGCCGACAGGTCCTTCAGTTGGCTGTAACGCTGACGCAGAAAGGCGATGTTCTCCGGCGTCCACACGGCACTGATGTGGGCCGCCTGGTGGAGGAAGCTGCTGGTGTCGAGGTCACCCCGTTCCTGGAGCGAGCTCCAGAACTCTAGGCTTCGTTCAAACGAGGCATTGATGGCCACAGCTTTGGCCGTCGCGACGGTGCCATCCGCCTGCATCGGGGTGTAGTTCAGCTCACAGTTGGCTGCATGGCCGGTGCCGGCATTGTTCACAGCCGCGCTGCTCTCCAGGGCAGGCGCTTCGAGGCGCTCCACCAACAGCAATCGCAGCTGCGGATCGAGTTCATGCAGCAGCGCCGCCAGGGTGGCGCTCATGATTCCGGCACCCACCAGCACGGCGTCGTAACGGGCCTCTGGGTTGAACGAACCGTCGTGCTGCACCGGAGCTGGAGGGTTAACCGCTCTCGTCACCCTATGGGGCCACTCCGTAACCTTGAGACCTCGATGTCTGGTTCATTCCGATGAGCACTGAAACCATGGCCCTCACGCTGGAGAACGTGGAGAAGGTGCTGGATGAACTGCGTCCCTTCCTGATGGCCGACGGAGGCAACGTTGAGGTAGTGGAGCTGGACGGCCCGATCGTGAAAGTGCGCCTGCAGGGAGCCTGCGGCAGCTGCCCCAGCAGCACGATGACCTTGAAGATGGGCATCGAACGCAAGATGCGCGAATCGATCCCCGAAGTGAGCGAAGTGGTGCAGGTGCTCTGAAGCGCCTCTTCGTCTACGGATCACTGAAAAGCAATGGCAGCGCCCATCACCTGCTGAAGGGCGCCAAACGTGAGGGCGATGGGGTCGTTGATGGGTTCATCGCGATCGAACACCGGGGCTACCCGATGCTGCGACGGGGCGTTGGTGCCGTCTCAGGTGAGGTGTATCAAGTGCCCGACTCTTGCTGGCCCGATTTGGATGTTTGGGAGGAGGTGCCTGATCTGTACCAACGCTCAAGTGTGCCCCTGAGGGATGGCCGCAGGGTATGGCTCTATGAAGCGGCTTAGGGACAGCGCTTCAGAACAAAGTCGCAGGCATACACCGCTGGTTTTTGCCAGCTCAATGGAATTTCAAGCAGATCCCGCGTGCCGGTGATGCCCTGCATCACAAACAGCAGCGCCGCCAGCACCGACGCCGTGACGTGCAAACGACGCAGGCGAAGGTCCCGCAGGATCTCCGGCCGAGCCGCCAGGGAAAACAGCATCAGACCTGTGACGGCAACACCTGCCCAGTAGTGGGACTGCCAAAACGCCGGCGACAAGGGGTTATCCGACAGCCGCCAAACCTCCGGCTGAGCTCCGAGGGTGAGCACACCGACCCAGGTGATCAAGCTGAAGCTGAGGCGCAGGGGGGCCGCCTTGCTTCGCCAAAGTGCAATCAGGCTCGCCACAGTGCCCAGAAGCACGATAAACAGCTGGGTGGCACGCGCCGTACCGCCGGCGAAATCAGCCAGGGGCTCCTTGCTGACGATGACCACCGTCAAGGCGATCAGCACCAGGAGCACCACGCCAGCAGCCAACCAACGACCCAGATCGCTGTGGTCGCGGCCCACGACGGGTGGGTGCTTCACCTTCGCAACACGACGTTGACGCGTCTGCCAAGCCAGACGCACCACCATCCCGATGAGGGGATAAATCACAACAACCGCCAGGGCAGGATGAAGAATCCAGAACCAATCGGTAGTGGTCATCGGCCAGCATCCATGCCTTATCAAGATCAAGCATGGCCAAAGGTCTTGATGCCACTACAAGCTGCGGTGCAAATTTAATTAATCGAACAAATCAAAATTCAAAAAGCGCAACTTTTCGCACCGCACATTTACAGAAAATAAAAAATGCATGTCTTAGACCAAAGGCATGCCTAGTGATCTGAGCCCATGCAGGCAGCCCCCAAGCCGATTAACGAAGCAGCCAGGCTGAGATCACTCAGTGAGTATCGAATCCTGGGAACCAAGCCTGAGAAGGCGTTTGACAACATCACCCGGATGGCCTCAGAGATCTGTCAGTCACCGATTGCACTGATCTCTCTGGTGGATGAAAAACGTCAGTGGTTCAAATCAAAGGTGGGGCTTGAAGCCAGTGAAACCGACCGGGATGTCTCCTTCTGCGCCCATACGATTCTCGATTCCAAGCCTCTTGTTGTGGAGGACGCACTCTTCCACGAAAAGTTCAGAGACAACCCCCTCGTTCAGGAAGAACCCCACATCCGTCTTTACGCGGGCTTCCCCCTCAAAACCGACATCAACCATCGCATCGGAACACTTTGCGTGATTGATCGCATTCCCAAATCACTAACCAATTCGCAATACAAGGTGATGGAGGGCCTGGCCGAGCAGGCCACCACACTTTTAGAGCTCAGACGCCGCTCACTGGCTCTGATGGATGAGTTCTGCCAGATGCACAACCATCAAGGCTTGATCACCACGTGCAGCTACTGCAAATCCATTCGTGACCGGGAAGGTTTCTGGCAGCCGATTGAACAGTTCCTGATGCAGCACAGCACGCTGAACTTCAGCCATGGCATCTGCCCCGACTGCATGAATGAACACTTTCCCGAGATCCAAAGAAGTGAAGCTGAACCTTCGAACAATCGCGGCTGAATTCATGGACGCACAGCAATCAAGACAAGCACCAGTGATCGACACCTCAAATCACACAACAGCCAGGTCAAAGGCCCTTTCGTCATGCCCATGGCAGATGTCCTCTGTCACACGCCCGAATTCAAGCCTTCACGGCTTCACCTCAACGGAAAACACCAAAGTGATCTCCATGTCCCAAGACAGTTGATCGCCAAAGGAAGAAGGTGTCCCTCAAGCGCAGACGAAACGTTCCAAACGAACCCGGTGGTCTTAGCAACTGAGTTGAAATACGGATCCATCGCATTCAGTAGCAAACAAAACCCTCTCCAGCTCGAGCTGCACGACAAGCTTGAATGATCTTGGAAGGTTGTTGTGAACGCTGGTCCTGCTTGCCCAATCCGATTCACCACCCCGGACAACCACAACGAATCACTCGCCGATCAATGCCTGACGGCAGCAGAGATTGAATGGCGACGCTGGTCGGGATGGCAGATGGAACGAACTGCAGAAAAACGATTCAGAAAAAAATGGGCGTAGGCGTTTCCGCACTGGCCAGGGATTTGAGATCGGACCCTCAACGACCTCAGTGTTGCCGTTGGGCGCTATGGCATGGTTCTTGTGCTTGTCCATCGATGTGCTCTCCCGTTCTCCATTTCTGAATCGCCGTCGTCCTCAGGCCAGTCAGGTCGGTGACGTGGCCCTGTGCCGAGCTACGGCTCATCCTGGCCAGCAGAGCGTTCTCATCGGGCACAGCGTCAGCTCAGGCGCCTTCGAAGGGATAGCCGTCACGGGGGAAGGCCACGCCGGCATCCAACGTTTCGATCCAGCTCTCAAGCGATCACGCTGCAGGCTCACCATCTAGTGCCTGGCGATGGCCTGATGATCCTGCCAACCTTGTGATTCCCATCCTTTGGCTCACGCCAGTGCCGTGACCATGCGCGACCTCTGCCCTGCCCTGCAGAACAAGACGTACTTCAACTACGGCGGCCAGGGGCCTCTGCCAAGCCCGTCCCTGGAGGCCATCACGGCGAGCTGGAAGCACATTCAGGACTTGGGGCCGTTCACAGCGGATGTTTGGCCCTACATCGCCACCGAGGTCAACAGCACCCGACGCCTTCTGGCCCAGTGCTGCGGTGTTCCGCCCCATCGTCTTGCCCTCACGGAAAACGTCACCAGCGGCTGCGTCTTACCCCTTTGGGGACTGCCCTTTGCCGAAGGCGACCGGCTGCTGATCGGCGACTGCGAACACCCCGGAGTCGTGAGCGCCTGCGTTGAACTGGCACGCCGCCGGAACCTCGCCATCGATGTGCTGCCGGTGAAGCATCTGCGTGGTGATCAAGCCCATTGCGATGCCGCCGTGATCGAGACGATCGAAGAAACCCTCAGCCCACGGACCCGCCTGGTGGTGCTGAGCCATCTGCTCTGGAATACAGGTCAGGTGATGCCCATTGCCGCCGTCGCCCATCAGCTCAAGCAGCACCCCCACCATCCCTTCCTGTTGGTGGATGCCGCCCAAAGCTTCGGACAGATCCTCGTCGACAAAGCGGCCGCAGCAGCGGACATCTACGCCTTCACCGGGCACAAGTGGGCCTGCGGGCCCGAAGGACTGGGGGGCGTGGCCCTGTCCGAACGTGTGGTATCCGAAGCCGCTCCGACCGTGATCGGCTGGCGCAGCCTGCGCGATGAAAGCAAGGCCGATCTGAACGGCAGCGATCTGTTTCACCACGACAGCCGCCGCTTTGAAGTGGCCACCAGCTGCGTGCCCCTGATGGCTGGCCTGCGCAGCTCCCTGCAACTGCTGGAACAAGAAGGATCACCCCAAGAACGCTGGGACCGGATTCGAAAGCTCAGCAGCAAGCTCTGGCAGGCACTTCACGGGCTGGAGCGCGTCACACCCCTGCTGGACGTTGCGCCCGCCAGCGGACTGGTGAGCTTTCAGATCAACGGCGATTTTCCCCCCGCAGAGCATGTGAAGCAGTTGGGTGCCAAGGGGCTGTGGATTCGCGATCTGGCGGATCCCAGCTGCCTGAGGGCCTGCACCCACATCAGCACCACGGCAGACGACATCGACGCCCTGATGGCCGCGATCAGCACCCTTTGATCGGCTCAGATCGTCCGCATCAGGGCAACTTGCCTCAAAACAACCTCTGCCGCAGGGCGCATTCCGCTTGCTCGCGATCGTCGAAGTGCACCTTTTCGGTACCGAGGATCTGGTAATCCTCGTGCCCCTTGCCGGCCACCAGCACCAGATCATTCGCCTCAGCTCCTGCAATGGCTGAGGCAATCGCCTTGGCCCGATCACCCTCCACCAGAAAATCGCTGTCGGCCAGGATCCCAGCTACCACGTCATCGAGGATCTGCTGTGGGTCCTCGGTGCGGGGGTTGTCGGAGGTCACCACGACGCGGTCAGCCAGGCGAGACGCAATCGCCGCCATCTGCGGACGCTTGCCCCGATCCCGGTCACCGCCGCACCCGAAAACACAGATCAACCGCCCCGTGCAGAACGGGCGCGCCGCTGAAAGAGCGTTGTCCAAGCCATCGGGAGTGTGAGCGTAATCCACCAGCACCGGCGGCAGATCCGCTTCATCCACCCCGTGCAGAATCACCCGCTCCATCCGGCCGGGCACGCCACCGAAATGGCTGATGGCCTCCAGCAACACCGGCAAGGGCAACTGCTGCTGAAGCAACACCCCCACCGCCTGCAGCACATTCATCAGGTTGAAGCGACCCAACAAGGGCGAACGGAAACGGCCCTCACCCAGGGGGCTGATCAAACGCCCCTCCACCCCTGCGGCCGTCATCTGCAGGTCGCTCATGTGCAGTTCGGCCGATGGATCCTCCAGCGAACTGCGCCAACAGGCGGCGCCCAGACGCTCAGCCAACCGCGCCCCCCAGGGGTCATCGCTGTTGATCACGGATCTCACGCCGTCGGCAAGCAGCAGAGGATCCGCAAACAGTGCTGCCTTGGCCTCGAAGTACTCCTCCATCGAGGCGTGGTAGTCGAGGTGGTCCTGGGTGAGGTTGGTGAACACAGCACCAGCGAAGCGGCAGCCCGCCACCCGCTGCTGCGCCAAAGCATGGGAGCTCACTTCCATGGCTGCCAGGCCACAGCCGGCAGAGGCAGCCTCGGCGAGTTGCCCCTGCAAAAGGTCGGCAAAGGCCGTGGTGTGGGTGGCCGTGATGCTGTGGCCTGGCCAGCGGTTGACCAAGGTGCCGAACAGGCCAACGGTCTGATCTGCTGAGGCGGCCAGATGCTCGATCAAATGGGTGGTGGTGGTTTTGCCATTGGTGCCCGTCACACCGATCAGGGCCATGCGCCTGCATGGGTGATCCCAGAAGGCCGCTGAGATCTCACCAATCCGACGCGCCACCGGCTCTTGGATCACCACAACGGGTTCATCCACACCGGGCGGGTGAACTGAAGCAGCTCCAGGCCCAATGACAGCAGCGGCGGCACCGGCCTCCAGGGCCTTTGCCCAGAAGGTTCCGCCATCCACCCGTTCCCCTGGAAGACCGAGGAAGAGGGTTCCGGGGCCGACGCGACGGGAATCGGTGGTGATTGCCTCCACCCCAGGGTTCGCCAACCCTTGCGGCACCGCGATGCCTGCATCGCTCAACAGGGCATGCAACGCCTGCGTCATCCCAGCTCCCCGATCCTTGGTGGAGTTTTAAGCCGTTCAGAGGGCCGTGGACAGACAGCGTTGCAACCAATTCAACAGTCCCTCACCCGTGAGCCGCGGCGAAACGCGGGGCAGCTCAGAACCATCGAGCGCGAGCACAGGCACCTCGAGGTCGTAGCGCGCCTTAAGCCCCTGGGGGATGCCGGTCGCATCGATATCAATCACCTTCAGCTTGATCGAGAGCCGGGCGAGATCGATAGCCCGCAAGCGGGATTCCATGCCCTCACAGAGGCAGCAGCCGGTGCGGCTGTACAGGGTGAGCTCCTTCATCAATCGGGCACCGGATCACAGCCGCAGGGGGTGAAGGGATGGCAGCGCAGCAGCCGCTTCATGGTGAGCCAGCCCCCCTTCCAAGGACCATGCTTCTCAATGGCCTCCAGGCCATAGGCACTGCAGGTGGGAGTGAAGCGGCAGCGGGGCCCGATCATCGGGGAGATGAACCGCCGGTAAAAGCCGATCAGGGCGAGAAGCAGCGATTCAACAGTCTGCGAAACCAGAAGTCCTATCGCAGCCATGCTGGTCAACCAGGAAACTCAACTCGAATAATTTAGTGACATCGCGGAACGCCATTTTGGCTCGGAAACGTTGCATTCGGCTCCTGCTCGTTCTCCTGTCGATCGGGGTCGCCGTATGGCTCAATCTGCCCCTGGCTCAAGCCAATGAACGGCTGCCAGGCCAGGCCAACCGCATTGGCGACTTATGGAAGCTCAACGCAGCACGCCATCCATGCGCCACTGCGGAAACCCTTCCCGCCAATGCTTACATCCCGCCGCAACAGAGGGAGGCGCCGACGCCAATCCCGGTAGGAATCAGTATTCACATCAATGAGATTCCTGAAATTTCAGACACCTACAATCGATTTCAGCTGGATGGATTGCTCACCTCGACGTGGTGCGACAGCCGATCCATCAGCGATATCCCGGTGGGCGAGGACGCACTGGTGTTGTTCAACAACGCCGCCGAAGATTGGTTGAGCGAACATTGGTCCCCCCAACTTGAGTTCACCAACCGAGTGAGCGAAGCTTTTTATCAGACACAGACAATCACCATAAGAAAGAATGGGTCCATTGAGCGAATGACACGCTTTGAAGAACAACTTGGATCCGAGTTCAAACTTGAGAAGTTCCCCTTCGACCAACAATTACTTAGAATATATGTTCAATCATTCACCTGGGACCAAAGCGTCGTTCGACTCGTGAATCTTGGAGACGTCGTGAGCCTGAGCCGAAATTCAAGGCTCCCTGAGTGGGAAATCAAAAATCTTCGATACGTCATACGAAATCACGACGACCCTGAGAAAGGCAGCAAGGAATACTCAAGGCTATCCTCAAACATCACAATCAAACGACGCTCGGGATACTACATCTACAAAATCTTTATGCCATTGGGCATCCTCACATTCACGAGCATCTTTTTCCTGGCGATACCAATCAACGCCTTCGCAGACAGAATGGCGTTCATATCCGGGCTTTTGTTCACAACCCTGGCTTATCAGATCATCATCGCAAGCGCTGTCCCCAGAGTTCCATACCTCACCCTTGGCGACACTTACACAATTTTCCTGTTCACATTCATGATCGCCGAGGTTTTTATCGCCTATCACATCTCACAAAATTTACAAAAGCAAGGCAACGAAGGCGTTCCGACCATCGAAAGAGCGATGGAAATTTTTCTACCGCTGATCTTCATCTTATTTCAGACCCTGTTCATCTGGCTTGCAATCAACTGACTGGAACATGAATCAAATCCCTGCGAAATACCACCAAGAACTAATGGCGCAAATCCTTGAAACGCCGCGCCAACAAACCAAATTCATCGGGACGCTTCTCGAGATTCTCATCCTCATAGCCTTTATCAACGGACTGTAAAAGCTTGAACAACGGTCTAAAAACCACGCTGGAAAAAATACGATTCACAGCCAGAACCACTGCCGCCGAGAGGCCTCCAACCGCTGCAACCAAAAGCAGCGCAAACCGGCCAGGAGCGGGGAGACCAGCATCTTCAGGCAAAGTGACAATCTGAGCGCCAACCACATCGCCCACCTGCCAACCAAAACCGCCAGTTTCTCCATAGACCCGGATCTGGCTGCGCGGAGCACGGTCGGGAGTGGAGTGGCAGGTAAGACAACTCTCCTTGGTCAAGCGAATCGGTTTCGCAACGAAATACTGGTGATGATCACTCTTGGAGTCCAAAGAACCACTTAATTCTTTGAGGGACGGATTGGCCATGAAACGACGAATCAACTGAGCCTCCTGTTCATCCGCCAAATCAGCGGGGCTTGTGGGGTTCAGAGAGGCCTCGCGGTATTGAAAATCCTCGTAAGCATGATTAAGCCTCAAATATTCAAAAACTTTCGTCGCTGAGTAGCTTGGTACTGCTGATGGCAGGAACGCCTCATCCGAGACTGCATTAATCGGGGCGATGATCGGATTGATCTTGCGTGACGTGTACTCGCGTACAGACAGCATTACGTCCATGAATTGGATGGCTTGCGACCTGACGTATTGACGGGCGACGACTGAATAGCCTGAGAGCACCAAAATCACGGCCAAGATCAACGCAACGAGCTGGACGCCGACAAACCGCAAGAGAAAGTCTGTCGCGACGGATCGGGCGGGCGAGCTGGCCAAAACGGGACCAGGTGCAGTTCTGGTGAGGATAACGAGGCTTTAGGGTGGTCAGTTCGTGCATTCGCGCGAAACACCTAACGACAATCCTTCCCACCTATGTCCCGTTACCGCGGCCCTCGCCTGAGGATCACGCGGCGCTTGGGAGACCTCCCCGGTCTCACCCGGAAGGCCGCCAAACGGTCCTATCCCCCCGGTCAGCACGGCCAAGCCCGTCGCAAGCGCTCTGAATACGCGATCCGTCTCGAAGAGAAGCAGAAGCTTCGCTTCAACTACGGCGTTTCCGAGCGTCAGCTCGTGCGCTACGTGAAGAAAGCGCGCGCCCAGGAAGGTTCCACCGGAACCAACCTGCTCAAGCTGCTCGAGAACCGTCTCGACAATGTGTGTTTCCGCCTCGGCTTCGGACCCACCGTGCCCGGCGCCCGTCAGCTGGTGAACCACGGTCACGTCACCGTGAACGGTCGTGTCACCGACATCGCTAGCTACCAGTGCAAGCCTGGCGACGTCATCGCCATCCGCGAGCGCAAGTGCAGCAAGAAGCTGGCTGAAGCCAACCTCGAGTTCCCCGGTCTGGCCAACGTGCCGACCCACCTCGAGCTGGACAAGTCCAAGCTGAGCGCCAAGGTCACCGGCCGCTGCGAACGCGAGTGGGTTGCCCTGGAAATCAACGAACTGCTGGTGGTGGAGTACTACTCCAGAAAGGTCTGATCCCGATCCGCAGCTCACAAACCCACAATGCGCAACCCTGGGTCCAGGGTTGCGTTTTTTTTTGGCTGATCCCCAGGCACTGCAGGCGCTCACCCGCCACGACTGGCTCGGACTGATCCACCCCGTGCTGATGATCCTGTTCGTCTACCCGGTGGTGGGCGCCACGATCCGCCTGGGAATCCTGGCGCGGGAAAAGCGATTGGAGATCAACCCGATCGCCGATACCGTGCCGGTGGAGCACGCGCAGCATGGAGCCTGGGTGACGGCCGGAGTGCTGCTGGCGGTGCTGATCAGCCTCAGCCACAGCCTCTGGAGCGTCCATCCCCTGAGTCTGCTGCTCAGCGGAAGCGCCGTGCTGTTCAGCTTTGGACGCCTGCTCACCAGCCGGATGGTCTGGCGACGCCTGCTCTGGGCTGTCGCCAGTGCGAGCGGCCTGCTTCTGCTTGGCCTGCAGCCCGCTGTGGAGCGGTTCAGCGATGTTCCGTGGAACCCCCTGTTCTGGCAGTCCCATTTCTGGATGGGCCTGTTGCTCACCTCCCTGTTGCTGAGCTCCACAGCGCTGCAGCCCATGATTGGTCATTCCCTGAGGGCACGACGCCTTCACATCAGCAGCAATCTGCTGGTGGCCTTGCTGCTGGCCATGCAGGCGATTTCTGGAACAAGAAATCTGCTGCTGAATTAAGTCAAACCGGCCTCGTCTCCTTCAGAAAGCTCCGCAGCGGTAAGCGCTTGACGCAACCAGGGAAGACTGAGGCCGATCACGTTGGAATAACAACCATCCAATCCATCGATGCAGAGACCGCCGCGCCCCTCCAGGGCAAACCCACCGGCACATTGCAGCGGTTCTCCACTGGCCACATAGGCCTCGATCTCGGCCTGATGGAGCGGCGCAAAGCGCACAACCGTCTCCACACAAGCCAACAGATCACTCTGGCCTCGCCGAATCAGGCAATGACCCGTCAGCAGAGATCCACGGCCACCAGCCATCCGCTGCCAACGCTGAATCGCTTCTTCAGGGCCCGAAGGCTTGCCGAACACCTGCCCCTCAAAACTGAGCACGGAATCACACCCCAGCACGGCCGTGATCTCGGCATCGCGTGCAGGGTCAAGCTCCAGGGCAACAGCCGTGGCCTTGGCCTGAGCGAGCAAAGTCACCAGCTCTGCTGGATCGGGGTGGTGGATCTGTGCCTCATCCACACCACTGACGCGCACCCGATGAGGTACTCCCGCCTGCTCCAGCAAGCGGCGACGCGCCGGCGAGGCAGAGGCAAGCAACAGCACGGGAACACAGCACAGAACAACACTCCGTAGGCTGCCAGGGACGGGAGGCTTCGCCATCGCTCACCCCACCGACCTGCTGGATCGACGCAGCCGAGACCGGGCTTGCCGAGCCATGGGATGCCTACCCTTCTCAGAGGCGCTCTACCGGGATCTGCAGCAGCACGGACTGGATGCCGAAGACCTCTGGAGCGAGCCCGACCGCTACGCACGCAGAACACGCTGGTTCCGCAACAGCGAAGCTCTCGAGGACGATCTCCGTTGGTTGATCAACGTGGGCGTGCTGCGCCGTGAGGTGGACGGGCAGGGACTGACCAGCCGGTTCAGGCTCACGCCCCTGGGTCGTCAGCTTCTCGATGACGATCCTGCACTGCTGCAGCGTTCGATCCCGCTGCTGAGTCGGCTGCGCCACAGCCTTCGTCGGCACTGGCCGTTGTGAGCCAGACCACGCCGCGCCCCCTGATGGTGCTGGGCACCTCCAGCGGTGCCGGCAAATCGCTGATGACGGCGGCACTGTGCCGGGTGCTCCAACGCCGGGGAGAACAGGCTCTGCCCTTCAAGGGCCAGAACATGAGCAACAACGCCTGGGTGGATGCCGATGGCGGTGAAATGGCCTACTCCCAGGCCATGCAGGCCTGGGCAGCGGGTCTTGAGCCCTGCTGCGCGATGAATCCCGTGCTACTGAAACCCCGGGGAGACAGCACAAGTGAGGTGATTCATGGGGGCCAGAGCGTGGGAATCGCCCGCGCCGAGCACTACTACCGCGACTGGTTCCGCCCGGGATGGCAGGCGATCCGAACCGGACTGATGGAGCTTCAGCAGCAATGGCCTCAAGGCCGGCTGGTGCTGGAGGGAGCGGGCAGCCCTGTGGAAGTGAATCTGCAACACCGCGACCTCACCAACCTGCGCCTGGCCCAGTACCTGCGGGCCAACTGCCTGCTGGTGGCCGACATTGAGCGCGGCGGCGTCTTCGCCCAGATCGTTGGCACGCTCTCTCTCCTGCGACCAGTGGAACGCCCGCTGATCAAAGGCATCCTGATCAACCGCTTCCGCGGCCGCCGGGAGCTGTTCGATGCGGGGCGAGGCTGGTTGGAGGCCAACACCGGGGTACCGGTGCTGGGGGTGATGCCCTGGCTGAACGAGCTGTTTCCTCCTGAAGATTCCCTCGACCTGCTGGAGCGCAAACCCACCCGGGGAGCCGCCGATCTGGAGATCGGGGTGCTGCGGTTGCCGTCCCTGAGCAACTTTTCCGATCTCGATCCGCTCGAGGCCGAATCCAGCCTGAGGTTGCGCTGGATTCACCCGGGGGAACCCCTCGGGGAGCCGAACGCCGTGATCCTCCCAGGGAGCAAGCAGACGCTGCGCGATCTGGAAGCGTTGAACGCCAGTGGACTGGCCGAGCAACTCAGGACCTACGCCCAAGCTGGCGGATCCGTCCTGGGCATCTGCGGCGGGATGCAGATGCTGGGTCAAACCTTGAGCGATCCGGAGGGACTGGAGGGCACGGATCAGAGGGGGCCCCAGAACGGCTTGGGACTTCTGCCCCTGAAGACCACCTTCAGCGGCACAAAACGGCTGAGCCAGCGCAGCATCCATGGCCTTTGGCCCGTGGAAACGCCGCTGAGCGGATTTGAACTGCACTACGGAACCACCACGCCGGATCCCGGTCTTCAACCGCTGAGCAGCGACCCTGGTTTGGGGTGGTGGTCTCCGGGCCCGAAGGGTTCAAGCGTGGTGGGCACCTACCTGCACGGGCTGCTCGACAACGGCCCTTGGAGACGGGCTTGGCTCAACAGACTTCGCAGCCAGCGCGGACTGCAGCCGTTGGTCAACGATCCCAACAACCACAGCGCCCATCGAGATCTGCTGCTCGATCGCCTGGCCGATGCCTTCGAGCAACATGTGAACCTTGACCCATTGCTCCAGCCATGACGTCGATTCCCGTGCACTGGCCCGATGGCCGCACTACCCATGAACCGATCGGTCAGGACTGGTTGGTGGCCGCCCGTGGAGCGGGCGTCAGCATTCCCACCGGTTGCCTGGGGGGCAGCTGCGGGGCCTGCGAGATCGACGTGAACGGCACGGTGGTGCGTGCCTGCATCAGCACCATTCCCGCTTCAAAATCAGCGAAACTCTCCGTTGACTTCGCCACCGACCCGCATTGGTGACTCCCTTGCGCCTCAGCCTGATGGCCCTGTTCACCGGAGCCTTGAGCGGCGCCGGTGTCGCTGTTGTGTTCGGCTGGATCGGCCGCTTGAGCCAACTGCTCTGGGGTGATCCAGTTCTTGAAGGGTTGGACCGCGGCCTCCCCTTGGGCTGGTCGCTGCTGGTGTGCGGCAGCTGCGGGTTGATCCTGTCGCTGCTGCATCGCCCCGGCCCCGCCACGTTGCTGCCGGAGTTGCGCGACACCCTGAGAGATCTGCGTGAGCCGACCCAAGCTCCGAAACGCGATGAAGTTCGTGGACTCCTTGGAGCGTCGCTGGCCCTGATCGGTGGAGGTTGCATCGGGCCGGAGGCCCTGATGAGCCGCATGGCCGCACTGATCAGCCAGCGGATCTGGCGTGGACGGGACCAGAGGCTGCAGGAGGCAACGGTGGCCGGAAGCTTCGGCTTGTTCGGAGCCCCACTGCTGGGGGGGGCTGTCATCGGCGATGCACCCCAACAGACGCGCAGGCAAACGTTTCTCGACCGCTGGCTGCCCGGCAGCCTCGGAGGCCTGGCCGGTTTTGCCGCCTTCCATGGCATCGGTGCTGCCAGCGGCGGATCACTGGAACGGCTTCCCTACATCTGGCCCAGCACCCTGGGGGAAGACCTCGGAACCCTGAGTGCAGGCGTGTTGGGGGGAGTGATTGGCTGCGGTCTGGGCTGGCTGCTGCTGCGCTGGCAAGGATGGCTGGAGCATCGCCAACTGCTGGCCCACTGGCCTTGGTGGCCGCTGCTGACCGGCCTGCTGCTGGGAGTCTGCATGCACTGGCTGCCCTTGGTTCCTTTCGCCGGTGAAGACCAGATGCGGCCTTTGTTGGAAGGGCAGAACGCAAGTGCGGCCTGGTTCCTGCTCCTCTCCGCGCTGGTGAAACTGCTGATGCTGGGCCTCTGCCTGGAAACCGGCTGGCGCGGGGGGGTGTTCTTTCCCCTCTTCCTGGTCGCCTGCGCAATCGGAACGGGACTGCATCTCATGCTTCCGGAGCTGGGCAGCCTTGGCAGCTGGTGCGGTGCCCTTACCGGTGCGTTGTATCGCTACGTGCTTCCCACACCCTTGGCGGTTCTGGTACTCGGACTTGCCCTCCTCCAGGGTCATGGCGCTGCAGGATTGTTAGTGGGACTAGCGATGGCGCACCTGATCAAGTCCCATGCTGAGCTGGGTGGTGGCCCTCCACTTCGCCCTTGAACACTCGGCTGGCCCGGATGTCTGCTGCCTCAATCGTGGTGAGATCCAGCTTGGTCAGCGGCTCCCCCATCCGCGAAAACAAGCGGTTGGCTTGGCGCAGACGGGCCCGGTCCAAGGCATTACGAACCGAACGCGCGTTGGCGAAGAAAGGAAGCTGACGCCGGCGGGAGACGTAGTCGGAGAACGCCGTCTGGGCCTCGGCACTGAACTGGTAGTGCTGGGCCTCGAGGAGCAGGCCTGCAATCGCCATCAGCTCGTCGTCGCTGTAGTCGGGGAAATCGAGATGGTGAGCCACCCTTGAGGACAGGCCTGGATTGGAGCTGTAGAAGGTCTCCATCCGATTTCTGTAGCCCGCAAAGATCACCACAACGTCGCTGCGTCGGCTCTCCATCTCCTGCAGGAGAATCTCAATCGCTTCGGCGCCGTAATCGCGTTCGTTGTCTGGCTTGTAGAGGTAATAGGCCTCATCAATGAACAGCACGCCCCCCTGGGCGCGCTTGAGCATCTCCTTGGTTTTGGGGGCGGTGTGGCCCACGTACTGACCCACGAGGTCGTCGCGGGTGGCCGTCACCACATGGCCTTTGCGGAGGTAACCCAGGCGATGCAAGATTTGCGACATCCGCTGCGCCACAGTGGTCTTGCCGGTGCCGGGATGGCCGGTGAACGACATGTGCAAACTGGGCGCGGTGCTGGGCAACTCCAGTTGCTGCCGCGCCTGATCCACCAGCAGCAGGGCAGCAATCTCTCGGATCCGCGTCTTCACCGGCGCCAGGCCAATCAGTTCACGGTCCAGTTGGTCCAACACCTCAGCCACACCGGAATCGGTGTAAGCCGTAGCCAGATCAACCGAGGAGGGCATCAATTTGGGCTGCAAAGGCGCGATCGGATTCACTCAGCTGGGCCTCAGGGCGGTCATCCTCCGGCCGGATCGTGATGTTCACGTAGGTGCGCCCGAAGCTGATGTCGGGAAAGCGCTGGGTCGCCTCGCTGTGCTCGCCGAGCTTGTCGAGAAAATCCCTGGTGGCGTCGTAGCGATCAAACTCGAAACGACACTCGAGGCATACGGGTCGTTTCCGCTCCTGCCACTGATTCATCAGAGCCCCCGTTCAGCCTGAACCTGCTGAAAACCTAGAGGAGCGCCACCCGCTGGCAGCCCATCAACCGCCCGGCCCAAGCGTCGGCGTAGGCCCGATTGGCGGCCTGCTCCTCAGGATCATGGGTGTCAAGCGGATGGGGCATCGTGCCGGCAATGGCAGCATTGGTGACGCAGAACATCGACTTCTGGAAGCTGACGCAGATCTGCACGTGAACATCCGTCTGGCCACGACCGTTGTCGTCGTACCAGAGGCTCAGTTCCTCGGGCAGGTGGCGGTACATGTCCTGCATGCAGAGGCTGGGGGGAATCCCAGCACCCATGCTGGGAATCGGATCGGCGTAAAGGGCGCCGTATTTGAAATCACTTATGTCCGGTGAGATCTGCCGGGCCTGGGCGTTGTACGACACCGTTCCCAGGAAGGGCATGCCGCGGAAGAAAACAGCTTCCACATAGGGCACCGCCACATCCACCAGGAACGTGAGACCCGCCTCAGGGGGGAGCACCCAGATCTCTTGACCACAGATCGACACCTTGTACTCAATCGGGCTTCCGGCCGCCGCCACCAAGCCGTCACGGATGTGATGCACCACATCGTTGACGCAGGTGACTTCCTTGATCGCGTAGCGACGGGCCAGGTCGACAAAGATGTCGCTCATCACCCGCCAAAACAGACCAAGGCAATAGATGGTGGTGAGCGAACGGATGGCCTCGGGGGCGAAATCAGGATAGAGGCGGTTGTTCAGGGCCAGAAGAGGGTCGCGCGCCGACTTGCACTTGATGATCCGCTGGCAGGCCTCTGCGAATTCAGGCGTGTCGAGGTAAGCATCCAGGCCGCCGGTGCCATGCCAGAACATCGCCTTCTGGCAGTACTCGGCGTACTCGAAGTTGATGCGATCCCCAATCAGATGGGTCCAGAGGCGCTTGACGCTGAACCCCTCGTGAAAAAAGCGGAACACCGGGAAGGGATTCAGCATCTGCTGCTCGCCCTGGTCCACGAGATTCTTGCTGTAGGCATCAAGAACCAGGCCGTAGCTCTCGAGCACATTCACCACCTGCAGCAGATGGTCGGGGGTGTCCTTGAGCAGCGGCGTGTCGCTGAGCAAACGACGGATCAACTCCTCCTGATCAGGAAGCACCGGGGGTTGAACGGGGGATGCGGTTGTAGGGGTCATGACAGATCTCCAGTGATCAGGCTGAGGCCCGTTGTGGCCGCCTCACTGAGGTTCGAGAGCAGCTCTGGAGCAAGGCCAAGCACAAGCACACCGAGGCTGAGGGCGATGGCCGGGGCCTGCTCCCGCAGCGCAACGCTATTGAGGATACGGGGATTCACCACCTCGCCGGGAGCGATCGCCAGACGACCGAAGAAGGCTCGATTCACCAACAGCAGGAAATAGACCGCCGTCAGACCCGATCCCACCATGGATAGCAGCGTGGCCAGGGGGAAGGGCTGAAGGCTGCCGCGGAAAATCAGGAATTCGGAAATGAAGCCTGCCATGCCGGGAATTCCGGCACTGGCCATCACCCCGATGATCATCAGAGATCCGGAGAGCGGCAGGCCGCGCTGGGGATTGAGCAGGCCACGCAACACATTGAGGTCGCGGGTGCCGGTCTGGGCGTAAACGACACCCACCACCAGGAACAGCACCCCGGAGATCAGGCCATGACTCACCATCTGGAACAGGGCTCCCATCAACCCCAGCGGCGTGGCAGCGGCGGCGGCCAGCAGCACGTAGCCCATGTGGCCCACCGAGCTGTAGGCCACCATGCGCTTCATGTCGGTCTGGGCGATCGCGGCCAGCGATCCGTAGAGCACTGAGATAGCAGCCCAGCCGGCTAGCCAGGGAGCAGCCACCTGCCAGGCGTCGGGGAACAAGCCAAGACAGAAGCGGAGCAGGCCGTAGGTGCCCAGCTTGAGCAGCACACCTGCCAGAAGAACCGACACCGGTGTGGAGGCCTCGGTGTGGGCATCAGGCAGCCAGGTGTGGAAGGGGAAGAGGGGGATCTTGATGCCGAAGCCGATCAACAGAGCACCCATGAGCAGCAGCTGGGCGGTCATGCCGAGTTCACCGGCCAGGATCGGCCGCAGGCTGAAATCCATGGTTCCGGTGACCAGGGCAAGGCCAAGGAAGGCACCCAGGATCAGCACGCCTGAGACGGCGGTGACGATCAGAAACTTGGTGGCGGCATAGGCCCGTTTGGCACCGCCCCACACAGCGATCAGCATCCAGAGGGGGATGAGTTCCAGTTCATAGAACAGGAAGAAGAGCAGCAGGTTCTGGGCCAGGAAGGCACCATTCACCGCTCCGGAAATCACCAGCAACAGGGCGAAGTAGACCCGGGGTCGGTTCTCGATCGTGCGCGAGGCGATGGCTGCCACCAGGCAGAGCACCCCGTTCATGAGCACCAGAGGCAACGACAGGCCATCCAGCGCCAAGGCGTAATCCAGGCCGATGGCATGCACCCAGCGGGCCTGTTCCACCAACTGCAAACCAGCATCGGCGGCATCGAAGGGCAGCAGCAGGGCGAAGCTCGCCAGACACTGCACCACCAGCAGCACGATGGACACATCGCGCAGGCGTGCACTCGACGGGGATCCCGGCCAGAGGATCAGCGCCAGAGCCCCAAGGAAGGGAATCAGTAGCAGGAGGGAAAGAAGCATCTCGGGGCGATCAGGTGAGGAACCAGCTCACCGCGGTGAGGAAAAGAACGATGGCCAGAAGCACCGTCAGCACATACGACTGGCTCTGGCCGCTGACGCTGAGCTTGAGGCTGTCGGCACTGGCCAGGGAGAAGCGAGCCACCCCATTGAGAAGACCATCCACCACATTGCGGTCGAACCAGGAGGCCAGGCGAGAGAAGCCAGCCACAACGTTGACGATGGTGAGGCGATAGAAGCTCTCGGTGTAGAAGTCGTAGGCCAGGAGGTCCTGCCACCAGCGCAGCACAGGATTCAGCGAGCGGGACCAGGCCTTGCTCAAGGGAAGAACGGCGCCGGCGAGGAGGCCCAGCAGGCCGCTGCCCACCACAAGAGCGGCTGCCCAGAGGGGGAAGGCCAGCAAACCATCGAGGGATTCAAGCCGCACCAGCAGCAGCGGCGTGATCAGCACAATCACGGTGAGAGCCACCATCGGGAACGCCATTTGCCAGTTCACCTCCGCCGCCCGGCGGGACTTGATCAGGGAATCCCCCATGAACACATGGCGGAATACCCGCACCTGACCCATGGCGGTGAGGGCATTGGTGAGCAGGAACACCGCCATGAACGGCACGGAGCGCACACTAAGCAGCTCAATCGACTGGGCCAACGCCAGGAAGCCACCCAGGGGCAGGAAGCCCACCAGACCGGCACCACCCACAAGAAACGCCGTGGTGGTGGCCGGCATGCGGCTGCCCAATCCCCCCAGCTCGGTGATGTCCTGACAGTTGGTGGAGGCAATCACGCCGCCAATGCTCATCGACAGCAGCGCCTTGGACACGGCATGGGTGAACAGCAGCAACAAGGCCAGAACGGGGATCTGCAGCGCAATGGCGATGAAGACCAGCCCCATGTGGGCGGTCGTGGAATACGACAGGGTGCGTTTGATGTCCACCTGAGCCAGGGCCACCAACGAGCCACCGATCGCACTGATGCTGCCGATCACGAGCATCACGCCAATGGCGATGGGCGAGAGCTGAAGGATGGGCATCACCTTCAGCAGAACAATGGCGCCGCAGGTCACCACCACCGAGTTGCGCAGAATCGAAGCCGGGTTCGGGCCCTCCATGGCTTCATCCAGCCAGAGGTGCATGGGGAACTGGGCGCATTTGCCGGTTGGGCCGGCGACCAGGCCCAAACCCAACAGCGTTGCAGCCAGCGGAGAGAGGGTGTCTTGAGCTGCCCAGGCATAGAGGTCGTTGAAGCCCATCACGCCGGAGTAGCTGCAGAGCGCCACCACACCCATCAGCAGCAGCACATCACCAACGCGCTTGGTGAGGAAGGCATCCCGAGCTGCGGTGACCACCAGGGGTTGGGCATACCAGAAACCCACTAACAAATAGGTGGAGAGCGTCAGCATTTCCAGCAGGAAATAGCTCTGGAACAGGGAGTCGCTGAGCACGACGCCACTCATCGCCCCCTCGAAGAAGCCGAGCAGTGCAAAGAAGCGGGCCAAGGCCCATTCCTTGTCCATGTAGCCCAGTGAATACACCTGCGACAGCAGGCTGAGGCCCGTGATCAGTTCCAGGGCCACCAGGTTGGTGAGTGACAGGCTGAAGCTGATGTTCAGCTCCAGATCAGCCACGCTGAGCCAGGGAAAGGCCAGATCCACCGGCCCTGACTGGTAAACCTCCTGCAGGATCAGGCTGCCGTGGGCGAAGGCCAGCAGGGTGAGAAGGATGTTGAGGTAGGCGGCCGGACGATGGGCATCGCGGCGGAACCAGCCACAGGCCCAAGGAAGGGAGACAAGCATCCCGATGAACCCATAGAGCGGGATCAACCAGGCGGTCTGGATGGGAAGCGAAAGCTCCGGGGTCAAAACGGCGAGCGGGATGGTGATCGAGCTGGTCGCTGGTTGGCCGGCGAATCTAGAAGCCGGTCACTAGCAAAAGGGCTCTTTGTGAACGGCTGTGAGGAGGCTTTTATGCAGTCAGCTGCGGCGGGCTGCACCACTGCCGGCCAACACCGGCTCCACCTCTTTATGGGGACGGGCGATGATGTGGGCGGCAACAAGGCCGTCACCCACACGCTCACAGGCATCGGCACCGGCACGAACCGCAGCGTTCACAGCTCCGGTTTCGCCACGCACCATCACCGTGACGTAGCCACCACCCACATACTCACGGCAGATCAGGCTCACCTCAGCAGCCTTGGTCATGGCATCGGCTGCCTCAATGGCAGGAACCATGCCGCGGGTTTCGATCATGCCCAGCGCCACGCCGGCAACGATGGGAGAAGGGGTGGCAGCGGGTTTGGCCACGGCTGAACCACCACCGGAACCTGTGCTGGAGGCGCTGCTGCGACGCGTTGTGGTGGAGGCACGTCGGGTTGTTGCTGCTGGAGCTGCCTTAGCGGGGGTCGAGGACGAAGCAGACGTGCTGGCCACGGGTTTCACATCCACCGTCTTGTTCGCCGCAGCGGTGCTGCGGGTGGTGCGACGACGGGGGGTGGGGGAAGGAGTGGCCATGGATTGGAAGGTGTGGAAACGGAACGGAAACGGCGGAGGGAAATGGGTGGTCCCTATCCGTCCGGATTCCAGAAATCGATGATTCCACCGATGGTGAGATCGGTGAGAACGGTGTTGTCAGGGCAGGCATGCCGTGCCGCCGAACCGCTGGCGGTGAACACCCAGTTGCCCTCTCGGGCACCCACGGGGTCAACCGCCACCAGCTTCTTGCCCTTGTTGTTCTTGAGAATGCGCAGGTGCATGTGATCCAGACCGGCAACCCGGTAGGAGCAAACCAGCGTTCCCATCACCTGCATGATTTCCATTAGCTGGGGTTGCCTCCCGCGGGTTTGCTGGGGCTTGGGGATGGGGAGGGAGCGGAGGTCTTCGGAGGGTCGGGTTCCCAGTGGTCAATGATCCCCACGATCGTGAGGTCACTGGGATACGACTTGCTGCCGGCGGCTTCACGGGCGGCCGAGCTGCTGACGCAGATCACCCAGTCGCCAGGCTTCGCACCCACCGCATCGACGGCCACCTTCTTGGTGCTGCCATCCAGCACGACCTGAAGGTGCTTGTGCTCAAAATCGGGGATCCGGTTGGTGGAAACGAGCGGCTTGACGACCTTGACGATGAGCATGATCAGTGAGCCTCCGGAAGTTGCGGGTCAAGCGTGGAACCGACGACCTCGGCCGGAGCCGTCTGGTTGCGGTCGCGAATGGTGAGACAAGTGTGGAGCAGGCCCTCATCAACAAGGGCTGCGTAGCGATCGGCGATGGCACGGTTCACCCGTTGGCAATCAGCGATGGCCCGTTCCCGAGCACCGGGCACACGGCCGGAATAATCGAAACGCACAACAACCGGGATCGGCAGATCCCGGGACACATTCAGACCCTTGAAGATCTTCACGCCCACATCGAGATCAGGTGCGCCCTCTTCAACGGTGTCGAGGTGGGCGAAATACGTGAGGTTGCGCAGATGCACCTCCTTGAAACCGATGCCAACGCCAATGAAACGCTCTGCGTGCCCGGCATCCGGATAAGTACCCCCGTGCAGATCCTGCACGTAATCGATCTGGGAGAAGTTATTGGCGAGCAAGCGCGTGAGGAAGGACACCATCCCGGCATCCATGGGACCAGGAGCAGAGCTCTCAAGAGCTTCAGCAATCTGTGCCATCGCTTGATCAGCACTCATCGATGCCGTGGCGGCATGCAGTTCCCTGGCGCAAAGCCAACGATCGAGCACCATCTCACTGTCGCGGCTTGGGGGGTGAACCCGGATCGCATCGGTGTCGGTGTCGAGACCGATCAGCAGAAGATCAACGGAGGCACCGCAGCAGAAGCTGTTTTCCACGGCCTCACGGAAGTCGAGCAGACGTTGATGACCCGCGGCAGCCGCCAGTTCGTCATTGCTGCCATGGGCAGCGCAGCCCTGATGGGAGGGATCGAGGGAACTGAAGTGGTAGGTCACCACCTTCAAGTACCGGGTCGGTTCCGTGGATGGATTGGGTGAACCTTCGCGGTAGCGACGATGCTCGGTTTTGACCCAGCGGTTCACCGTGTTCTCAACGTCGAACATGGCGCCGGCGTGGGAGCGGCGACGCACAGCGCTGAAGGGAATGCGCAAGCCGTAGGCCACGGTGTGGGCCAACCGACCATCGGCGCATGGCGTCAGATCGAGCAGATGGATGCCGCAGTCGAGCAAGAACTGTTCGAACTCCCGGGAGGCAGCACTGCCCGTGCCGGCATCGAGGGGGTCGTCCTGGAAGAAACGGTCACTGAACAAGCGGTGGCTTTCGAACACACACCAGGCGAACAGGGCGCGCATGTCGAGGGGTCGAACCCAGGCCCGCTGCAGGATGTGATCCGGCAGATCAAAGCCGAGCTCGGCCCGGCACAACCGCTGGGCCTGGGGAATGAAATCGGTTTCGTGCTGGAGCGCTGAAACCTGCTGAAGCAGGGGAACAATCCGATCAAAGCGGCCTTTGATCTCCTGCTCGTAGGCCTGAAGACGGGCATTCGCCGCTGCATCCGTCAACGGATGGCGTCGGTGGGTGATCGGCAGAGAGCTGCGGCTCAGGTTGAAAGGAACCGCCCGGGTGGCTGCCTTTTCACGACGGACCCAGCCCGGCTGAGACGGAGAGGGACGCTGGACGTCCTTGCTGGAGCGAAGCCGGCCGCCGGCCACCTGGCCGCCAGCCAGTTGAGCAGCTTTGCCCGCAGTGGTGAGGGCACGACGGCGATCCAGAGCGGCCTTACGGGTGGAGGGCTCCACTTCAGGGGTGGTCTGAACGGAATCAGAGGTTGCTGACAGCTGTTGAAGCTGACGACGCGTGGGTGCCGAGGGGGCCTGAGGTCGCCCGCCACGGAGAGGCTTGGAGCGAACCATCAATGAATCAGCCCCGTGCGCCGCCGGAGACGGTGATCAGGGAACCCTTTTCGGTGTTGCCGCTGGAGCCGGTCACGCGGCTCACAGGCCATTCGGCCTCCTCGTTGCGCTTGCGCTCGAAGGGAGACATGGCACTCATCGGGCCGGGACGGCTGGGGTTACGACGACGGGCCGAAGCACCCTCAGTACCGGTCACATGCTCACCACGATCCCAGTCGTCACCAGTGATCTTGGTGGAGGAACCCTCGCCGGTGACCCGAGATGCAGGCTTCTCAGAAGGCTCACTGACCACAGCCACGGTGGGCTGGAACTGGCGCTGCTGACGGTTCTGGAACTCGCGGTTGTCGAAGCGGAATTGCTCGGTACCGGTCACCTTGCCGCCAGCCATATCAAAAGGGCCGGTGATGCGATTCCCCTGCTCATAAGACGTCCCGGTCACACCGGCGTTGACTTCACGCTGCTGCTGGGCAGCACGGGCGGGAGACACCACGCTGAAGCGGGTCCAGGCGGCACCATCGGGAGCTTGGCCGTGGGTGTCGGTGCCGGCGGGGGCATCAGCGCCGCAGGCAGCGGCCAGCTGATCAGCACCCACGTAAGGCGTGCCGGTGACTGCTTCGCAGGCACCACGCTTGTCGCCGGTCATCACACCACCCACTCCGGGTTGGATGCCCGTCATGGCAGCGGAAGGGGTGCCCACACGCACAGGTGTGCGCTCACGGATGGCCTGAACCGCAGGAGTTCCACAGTGCTGCCCGGCCTGCTCAAGACCTGCATAGGGGGTGCCTGTGACGGCCTGGCAGCTGCCGGGCTCATCGCCAGTCACGTTCTCCGAGCGGCCCGTGCGGGTGCCGCTCACCACCTGATTGCGGTTGGTGATGCTGAAGCCAACCTTGGCCGCTTCCGGCTCAGGCTTGCCGCCGCAGAAGGCATTCACCTGCTCGGCGCTGATGTATTGATCACCGGTCACGCGGTGGCAGGATCCGAACTCATCACCGGTGACGCTGGCGGAGCGACCCACCATGGTGCCGGTCACGCCCGTGCCCGAGAGGGTTCCGGAAAGGCCCACCTTGGCAGCGGGACGACCGTCGGGCAGGGGATCGGAACCGAGGTACTGATCGCCGGTGAGGCTGCGGTTGGCACCGGCTTCATCACCGGTGACGCTGGCGGAACGACCCACCATCACGCCGCTTACAGGACGGCCCTGTTCGGTGAGGCTGTGGCCCACCTTGCGCGGGGAGGTCACGCCACCGCCGCAGTAGGCGGCAGCCTGGTTTGCGGAGATGTACTCGGTGCCGGTCACGCTCTTGCAGGTGCCAGGCTCATCGCCAGTGACCTTTTCGGAACGGCCGACTTCATTACCGGTGACACGGTTGCCGTGGCTCGTGGCGGTGACGCGCACCTTGGCCGGAGTGGTGGCAGCTGGAGCGGTCTGACAGAAGGTCTGGAAGACTTCGGCGCCCAAGTACTCGGTACCGGTGATCGAACGGCAGGTACTGGCTTCGTTACCGGTGGTTTTCACCGAGCGGTTGGCCTGGGTGCCGGTCACGGTCTGGCCGCCGGTGGTGGTGCTTTCACCCACCTTCCAGTGGGCATCAGCAGCAGCGGCTTGCTTGGCGCCGTGACGGTTGGGACCGGTGGGGCGGGTCACACCAGCGCTCTGTTTGTTGCGGGCGCCGGCCTTGGTGCGCAGCTCGCGCACCTGTTGGGCCAACTCACGGCTGGTGAGGTCAGGGTTGGCCTGACGGGCAACAGCAGCTGCACTGGTGGGTTGCTTGCCAGCGGTTTTGCCGTGCTTGGCCATGGCTTCACGACGGGCCAGGACCAGCGCACGGCTGGGGTTCTCAATCGCACGACGTTTGGGAGTGGCCGAACGGCGCTCCGTGCGGGCAGACAACTTGGGAGACGGTGCAGTCAGGGAAGCCTTTTCAGTGGCACGCTTGCCACCGCAGCCACAGCTCTTTGTGGTTTCAGCGGGTGAAGCTGCAGGAGCAGCGGCCTTGGTCTGGCGGGCCACATCAGCGCGGTTGCGATCGCGGCTGGTGTCGGCGGTCTTTCCGCGGCGGGACAGGGCATCGCGACGGGCGAGCACCAATTCGCGGCTGGGATCGCGTTGCGGCTTGACCTGAGAGCTGCGCTTTGCGGGAGCAGCTGTAAAGGATGTGGTCCGCTGCGGAGCTACGGCAGCGGAGGTGGCAGGTGCCGGGGCAGGCTCAGCAGCTACGGCCGCGTTGGTGCGGGTGGGACGAGCATCCGCAACGGTGCGAACACGGTTGGCGCCATCACCAGCCGCTACCGAGGACTTCTTACCGGAAGTGGTCAGCGCCTTGCGGCGTTCAAGTGCGAGTTCGCGACTGGAGAGTCTTGCCATGTCCGCCCGAGGATGTCGTCGTGAAGTGGAAGGGCACTTGCCCCTCCGGAAAAAGCTGGAGCCCTGATCAGGTCAGGGCTCGGAACCATGGGTTCGAAGGATCAGCGTCCTTCGAAGACCACGAAGCAAGCACCCTGGCTCTGGGTGTAGGCGTCGTAACCGACGATGCGCACGTGGTGGTCGGGGTATGCGCGATGGCAAGCCTCGAGCTCACTGACAACGACGTTCAGATCCTTCTCACCGAAGAAGGGGAGCTTCCAATACGACCAATAGGTGGCCATGGAGTTGCTGGGATGGACGTGCTCGACGAGCGGGCTCCAACCCTGGGCAATGATGTAGGCGATCTGGTCGTAGATCTCGTCCTGGGTCATCGGCGGGAGGAAGCCGAAGGTCTCCAGGGTGGCGACTGTTTGATAGTCACCCACGGTGCTCTGGAAAGGCATGGGGATCCTGGGTGTAAGAAAAAGGGGTGGCCGGTTGCATCAACCGGCCGTTGAGACGATCAGTTCTGGACGTCGAGCTTGTCGACGGTGTCGAACTCGAACTTGATCTCCTTCCAGGTCTCGAGGGCGATGGCCAGCTCGGGGCTGTGCTTCGCGGCTTCCGTGAGGATGTCGCGGCTCTCTTTCTCGAGATGACGGCCGGCGTTGCGTGCCTTGACGCAGGCCTCGAGGGCCACACGGTTGGCAGCAGCACCTGCAGCGGAGCCCCAGGGGTGACCGTGGGTACCACCACCGAACTGAAGAACGGAGTCGTCGCCGAAGATGGTGACCAGGGCGGGCATGTGCCACACGTGGATACCGCCGGAAGCGACGGCGAACACGCCAGGCATGGAACCCCAGTCCTGATCGAAGAAGTTGCCGCGGCTGCGGTCTTCGGGAACGAAGGATTCGCGCAGCTGGTCGATGTAGCCGAGGGTGGTCTGACGATCACCTTCCAGCTTGCCGACCACGGTGCCGGTGTGGAGCTGGTCACCACCGGACAGACGCAGACACTTGGCGAGAACGCGGAAGTGGATGCCGTGCTTGGGGTGACGGTCGATCACCGCGTGCATGGCGCGGTGGATGTGCAGCAACATGCCGTTCTTGCGGCACCACTTCGACAAACCGGTGTTGGCCGTGAAGCCACCGGTGATGAAGTCGTGCATGATGATCGGCATGCCGAGTTCCTTGGCGAACTCAGCGCGCTCGTACATCTCCTCGGGAGTGTTGGCGGTCACATTGAGGTAGTGACCCTTGCGCTCGCCGGTCTCCTGCTCGGACAGCTTGATGGCTTCCGCAACGAATTCGAAGCGGTTCTGCCAACGCTGGAAGGGCTGGGAGTTGATGTTCTCGTCGTCCTTGGTGAAGTCCAGACCGCCACGCAGGCACTCATAGACAACACGGCCGTAGTTCTTACCACTCAGGCCGAGCTTCGGCTTGATGGTGCAACCCAGCAGAGGACGGCCGTACTTGTTCATCCGGTCGCGCTCAACCTGGATGCCGTTCGGCGGGCCGTAGCAGCTCTTGATGAACGCCATCGGGAAGCGGATGTCTTCCAGACGGAGATGGCGCAGAGCCTTGAAACCGAACACGTTGCCGACCAAGGAGGTCAGAACGTTGGTGATGGAACCCTCTTCGAACAGGTCGAGTGGGTAGGCGATGAACGCATAGAACGACTCCTTGTCACCAGGGACGTCTTCGATGCGGTAGCAGCGGCCCTTGTAGAAGTCGAGATCGGTGAGGAGCTCGGACCACACGGTGGACCAGGTGCCGGTGGAGGATTCAGCAGCCACAGCAGCGGCAACTTCTTCCTTGGGCACACCTTCTTGGCCGGTGCACTTGAAGCAGGCCAGCAGGTCGGTGTCGAGGGGGACGTAATCAGGAGTCCAGTAGGTATCCCTGTACTCCTTGACCCCAGCGTCGTACTTCTTGCTCATGGGAAAACTCCGTTAGGTCGGTGAAGAGGTTGAGACGTTCGCGTGCCTCATCAGAGGCTCAGCGGAAGATCTCAGTCCTTCTGACCAAGGAAGTTGCCGTTGCCCAGAGCAGGCTCCACTTCGCGGTGGGGGCGGGCAATGATGTGAGCAGCAACCAGGCCGTCACCGACGCGCTCGCAAGCGTCAGCGCCTGCGCGCACAGCAGCATTGACAGCACCAGTTTCGCCGCGAACCAGAACGGTGACGTAGCCGCCGCCGACGAACTCACGACCGATCAGGCGCACTTCGGCAGCCTTGGTCATGGCATCAGCTGCCTCGATGGCGGGGACCAGACCGCGGGTCTCGATCATGCCGAGGGCGATGCCCATGGTTTCGTTAGCCATTGCCTACCGGAAGAAGGGGTGGAATGTTCGCTCGGGACATTGCTTTGTCGGAACCCTTCCCGTCAAGAGATTTGGACGACTTTCTCGATCACTGTCCATAGTGAACTAAATAAGCCGGGCTTATCACCCTGGATCTCACTGTTCCGGTCTGCTGTGGTGGTTCGTGTGATCACATCCCCACATGGCGTTGCCGACCAGGGGAAAGCTCCATAGGTTCACACTGCGTCACCCCCCCAAAGCCTTGCTGCGGGGTGGAATGTTCAACCCAAACGGGTGTCGCTGGGTCGAATCCAGAGATTGTTAGCTCCTATTCCCATCAAGCCCGCACAATGGAGTCCGTTTTATTGGTCCTCCTTGGCGCTTCAGCTCACCATTGCCACGGGCAACCCGATCAAGGTTGCTGAAATCGAGGCCATGCTGGGACCGCTTCCTCTGGTTGTGCAGCGTCAACCCGGTGATCTGGATGTTGAAGAAACGGGAAGTTCCTACCGTGAAAACGCTGAGCTGAAAGCCAGCGCTGCAGCCCAACGCACCGGCAGTTGGGCCTTGGCTGACGATTCAGGGCTTGAGGTGGATGCTCTTCAAGGGGCACCGGGTCTGTATTCCGCCCGCTACGCCGAGGGAAACGACGCCAAGGTGCAGCGGATCCTCAGCGAGCTGGTGGGATCGCCTTATCGGAGTGCCTGTTTTCGCAGCACGATGGTGTTGTGTGATCCCTCCGGCAGCTGTCGTGCCTCGGCGGAGGGCATTTGCTGGGGCGAACTCCTGAGTGCCCCGGCCTACGCCGGCGGCGGATTCGAATCCCTGCTTTGGGTGCGGGAAGCCCGTTGCACCTACGGCGAACTGAATGCGGCTCAACTCAGCCGCCTGGGCAGCCGCGGAAAGGCGGCACGAGCTTTGGCACCACAGTTGCGTGAGCTGCTCAACCTGAGCTGATCTGAGCGCTCAGCGCAGCCTTGCGTTGTTGTTGATGTGGTCGATGGCGCGCATCGCCGCCGCGGCCGCTTCCTCCACATCACCTTCCCGTCCCGCCAGGGTGAGACGTCCGAAAGCACCCACCGCCTTCACGTCCACCAACGTGATGTTGGAGGCTTTTTCTGCTTCGTTGGCAGCGATCAACACGTATCCGGCCGGCTCCGTCTCCAGGATGAACATGCTCATCCCGGCTTCGATCATCGAGCCGCGTCGGTTCTGCCGGTTGATCAGCACGGCATGGTCGGGCGTGATCGCCCGGATCACTTCCGTCCAGCTCACATCGGCTGGAGAACGCTGATCAATGGTGCTCCCGATCGCTTCCAGCACCACATCTCCGGAATGGAGCACCGTGCTCTGATCACGGTGGTAAAGGGCCATCGAACCGAACGCCCGCTCCACCACCATCTGGCCGAGACGAACGTTGCTGGCCTTAAGTGCGATGTCCGTCACCCGGTGCACCGCCATGCCCGGTGACACCTCCATCCAGAGGCAGGCATCTCCGGGGATCGGCAGAAATCCCTGACTCACCGAACCCATGTAAGCCGCAAGTTGCGGCTGCAGCGAGTCGATGAAGACGTGGGTGCGCAGTTCGATCGATTGAACGTGGCTGTTCTGCCGCAACAGCCGGGGCGACTCCGAATCTGTGGTCACAACACAGCTCGCCCCCCCCTGCTGGGGGGTCACCTCAGTGCCGGTGACGAGAGCACTACCGCCGCGTCGCCGCTCCCGAGCATCGAAGCTGGCAAAACGGGTCATGGCGGGGAGTGTACCGGACGAGTTCAGATGAGATTGGCCAATAAAGAGTTAGAGCCTGCGGTCTTGCGCCTTGAAAAACAGCCGATACCGTCCGAAGACCCCCCTCTAGAGATCTTGCAATGACTGAGCAGTCTTCTTTGAAGCCAGTGGATCTCAACGCTGATCAAGCCCTTGGGATGGTGAGCTTCGGCCTGATGCAACGGCTTGCGCAGGATGGCCAGGTGGATCTGCCCTGGCTTGAGGCATCAGGAAATGCAGACAGTGAGCGTCTGCGCCAGCTGCGTCAACGGCTGGAACTGACGTCGTTGGCCATCGAAACCGGTGCTCCCCTCACCACCGCGGAGGTGAGCATGCTGTTGGGGGCCCGCCCTGGAACGGAACGGGTGGAGCGCGGTGGCCTCGTCGCCCGCCGGGTCAGCCGCAACGTTTGGCGCTTGAGCAAAGCGGAGGAGAGCGATCGCTCTGATCGCTACGACGGATTCCGCCGCCGCCTTTGAGCGCAAGCCGGGCCTGCCTCACCGGAGCGATCCCAAAGAGTTTGAGCGACCTTTCAACTCCTCAGCGGATTTATTCGCAGCTTGGAGAGGTTGATCATCAAGGGAGCGGCCGATGGCCGGGCCAACGCTGCTGAAGGAGTCGGGGCCGCGCGAAGTGTTCTGCGGCCTCACCTCGATTGTGTGGCTGCATCGGCGCATGCCCGATGCCTTTTTTCTTGTGGTGGGATCACGCACCTGCGCCCATCTGATCCAGAGCGCCGCAGGGGTGATGATTTTTGCCGAACCCCGTTTCGGCACAGCCATTCTCAGCGAGCGGGATCTGGCTGGCCTTGCGGATGCCCACGACGAACTCGACCGGGTCTGCAAGGAGCTGCTGCAACGCCGCCCCGAAATCCGCACGCTGTTTCTGGTGGGGTCCTGCCCCAGCGAAGTGATCAAGCTGGATTTGGCCCGGGCCGCCGAACGGCTCAACGAGGAACTCACCGGCCGGGTGCGGGTGGTGAACTACTCCGGCAGCGGCATTGAAACCACGTTCACCCAGGGAGAAGACGGGGCACTAGCGGCCCTCGTGCCTTTGCTTCCCGCCAGCGATGAACGGCAGTTGCTGCTGGTGGGAACCCTCGCTGATGCCGTAGAAGACCGGCAGATGCACCTGTTCCAACGGATGGGCATCGAGACGATTCGCAGCCTGCCGCCCCGGCAATCGACCGACCTGCCCGCCGTGGGAGCAGGAACCACGGTGCTGCTGACCCAACCCTTTCTCACGGAAACCGCGCGCCTGCTCAGCGACCGCGGCGCCACGGTGCTCACGGCCCCCTTCCCGCTGGGGGCCGAGGGGAGTCGCCGCTGGATGGAAGCCGCTGCTGCTGCCTTCCATCTGCCTGATGAACGGGTTGCTGCTGTGCTCGATCCGTTGATGGAGCGCGCCCAGAGCGCCCTGGCCCGCCATCGCGCCGTGCTGGAGGGCAAGCGGATCTTCCTGCTTCCCGAATCCCAGCTGGAACTGCCCCTGGCCCGGTTTCTGCAACGGGAATGCGGCATGGAACTGGTGGAGGTAGGCACGCCTTATCTGAACCGTGAACAGATGGCTGCCGAGCTGGCCTTGCTCCCCGACGACACCCCGGTGATGGAGGGCCAGCACGTGGAGCAGCAACTGGACAGGGTTCGCGCCAGTCAGCCCGACCTGGTGGTGTGCGGAATGGGCCTGGCCAATCCGCTGGAGGCCGAAGGCATCGCCACCAAATGGTCGATCGAACTGGTGTTCAGCCCGATCCACGGCATCGACCAGGCCGGCGACCTGGCGGAACTGTTTTCGCGGCCGTTGCGTCGCCGGCAACTGATTCGACCTGGCCTCCATCCCAGCAGCCCCGACCCAACCGTGCACGCCTGATCCCATGCAACTCACGCTCTGGACCTACGAAGGGCCACCCCATGTGGGGGCCATGCGCATTGCCGCTTCCATGCGCGGCGTTCATTACGTGCTCCATGCCCCCCAGGGGGACACCTATGCCGATCTGCTGTTCACGATGATTGAACGGCGCGGACAGCGTCCACCGGTCACTTACACCACCTTTCAGGCCCGGGATCTCGGCGGGGACACCGCCGAACTGGTGAAACGGCATGTGCGTGAAGCGGTGGATCGCTTCCAGCCCGATGCCCTGCTGGTGGGGGAAAGCTGCACCGCGGAGTTGATTCAGGATCAGCCCGGTGCCCTGGCCCAGGGCATGGGGCTCACCATGCCGGTGGTGAATCTGGAGCTGCCGGCCTACAGCAAAAAGGAGAACTGGGGGGCCGCGGAAACCTTCTACCAACTGGTGCGCAACCTGCTGAAGGAGCAGGCACCAGCCAACAGCCCGCACGACCCCAAGGCATGGCAACACCAGGGCCGCCGGCCCCGGATGAATCTGTTGGGCCCATCCCTGCTGGGCTTCCGCTGCCGGGACGATGTGTTGGAGGTGCAGAAACTGCTCACCCTGCACGGCATCGATGTGGGCGTGGTGGCACCGCTGGGGGCAGGCGTGGAGGATCTGCAGCGGATCCCCGATGCCGATCTCAACGTCTGCCTCTATCCGGAGGTGGCGGAATCCAGCTGCAGCTGGCTGGAGCGCAATTTCGGCATGCCCTTCAGCCGAACGGTGCCGATTGGCGTGGGCGCCACCCATGACTTCCTCGTCGAAGTGCACGAGATGCTGGGGATGGAGCCCCCCGCTCACGACGAGGGCTACCGGCGCTCACGCCTGCCCTGGTATTCGGAATCCGTCGACTCCACGTACCTCACGGGCAAGCGGGTATTCATCTTTGGCGACGGCAGTCACGCCCTCGCCGCGGCCCGGATCTGCAGCGAGGAACTGGGTTTCATGGTGGTGGGGCTGGGCACCTACAGCCGGGAGATGGCCCGGCCCGTTCGGGCCGCCGCCAAAGCCATGGGCCTGGAGGCCCTGATCAGTGACGACTACCTGGCGGTGGAAGCGGCCATGGCCGAAGCGGCACCGGAGCTGGTGCTGGGAACCCAGATGGAGCGCCACAGCGCCAAGCGGCTGGGGATTCCCTGCGCGGTGATCAGCACACCCATGCACGTGCAGGATGTGCCCGCCCGGATGAGTCCCCAGATGGGCTGGGAAGGGGCGAACGTGATCTTTGACGACTGGGTGCACCCGCTGATGATGGGGTTGGAGGAACACCTGATCGGCATGTTCCGCCACGACTTCGAATTCGTGGATGGCCACCAGAGCCACCTGGGCCATGCCGGTGGTGCCGGCGCCGCCGACAGTTCCGGCTTGAGTGATATCCCAGGGGAGGGAGATGGTGCTCTGCATTGGACAGCCGATGGGGAAGCCGAGCTGAAGAAGATTCCCTTCTTTGTGCGAGGCAAGGTGCGACGCAACACCGAGACCTACGCCCGCGATATGGGCTGCCGGGAGATCAGCAGCGAAACGCTGTATGACGCCAAAGCCCACTTCAAGGCATGAGCATTTGGACTCATTTATTTTTATTTAATTGAAAGAAATTCTGCTCTTACAGCTCAGTCACAAACCAGATCTTTCATTTCTTGGTGAAATCCAACCAGGGCACATCTGCTGCTGTTGAATGAAACTGACTTCTCTCGCAAAGGTCGCTGCATGACCACAACTCTGACGCGACCGGCGGACGGCGAAGGCAGCGTGCAGGTCCACCAGGACCCTGCCCTGAACATCCAGGAGGAGACCCTGGTGATCGCCGTTTATGGCAAAGGCGGGATCGGCAAATCGACCACCTCCTCGAACTTGTCTGCCGCCTTCTCGAAGCTGGGCAAGCGGGTGCTTCAGATCGGCTGCGACCCTAAGCACGACAGCACCTTCACCCTCACCCACAAGATGGTGCCAACGGTGATAGACATCCTCGAGGAGGTGGACTTCCACAGCGAAGAGCTGCGGCCTGAGGATTTCGTCTTCACCGGCTTCAACGGTGTGCAGTGCGTGGAGAGCGGCGGCCCACCGGCAGGCACTGGCTGCGGCGGTTATGTGACCGGGCAGACCGTGAAGCTGCTCAAGGAGCACCACCTTCTGGAAGACACCGATGTGGTGATCTTCGATGTGCTCGGTGATGTGGTGTGTGGTGGTTTCGCCGCCCCGCTGCAGCACGCCAACTACTGCCTGATTGTGACGGCCAACGATTTCGATTCGATCTTCGCGATGAATCGCATCGTTCAGGCGATCCAAGCCAAAGCCAAGAACTACAAGGTGCGGCTTGGCGGCGTTGTTGCGAATCGATCGGCGGACACCGATCAGATCGACAAGTTCAACGAACGCACCGGCCTCCGCACCATGGCCCATTTCAGAGATGTGGATGCGATCCGACGTTCACGGTTGAAGAAATGCACCATCTTTGAAATGGAGGACGCCGACGAGGCCGTGCAAGCAGTACGCAACGAATACCTGAGGCTGGCTCAGAACATGCTCGACAAGGTGGAGCCCCTCGAGGCCACCTCCCTCAAAGACCGGGAAATCTTCGACCTCCTGGGATTCGACTGACCGCCGGTCTTCAGCGGCGTTAGCCCAGGCCCACCAGAGTCATGGACAACTCCCACACCCGTCGGGCTGTTTCTGGGTCCGTGGCCTTGTCGGACAGTTCCTGGCTGAACTGCTGACCATCCCTCTTCTGGCGGTTGCCCCAGCTCCAGTGCACCCCAGATTCGGCGAAGTCGGGATTGGCCACCACATCAGCCACCCGTTCTCCCGCCAAAGCCTGGGAGACATAGCCGCCAGTGATGTTTTTCTGAAACCAGGGAAATATCGTCTGGAAGGCCTTGGGGGTGTTGCGGAACAACGGAGTGTCCGCCACACAGCCCGGATAGAGCGAGGTGAAGGTGATCCCCGTGTCTCCATGCAGTCGGCGATGCAGCTCCTGGGTGGTGATCATGTTGCAGAGCTTGCTGTCTTTGTAGGCCTTGCCGGGCTTGAACGGCTTGCCACTGGCCATGGCGACGGGGTCTTTGAACCCGGCCTCAAAACCTGAGAGGTCCCCCAGGTCTGCCGGCGCAGGAATCGGAATCTTGCCCCCCAGTTCCTTGGAGTTGGCCGTCACCGTGCCAAGGATCACAACCCGCTTGGAGGGGTGAGTGGAGGCCTTGAGCCGATCCAAGAGCAGCTGCACCAGCAGGAAATGGCCGAAGTGGTTGGTGGCCATCGAGATCTCGTAGCCCTGGGGCGAACGTTCCGGCTGCTTCAGCTTCGGTTTGTACACGGCTGCATTGCAGACCACGGCATCCA
Source organism: Synechococcus sp. KORDI-52 (assembly GCF_000737595.1). Classification (NCBI taxonomy): domain Bacteria; kingdom Bacillati; phylum Cyanobacteriota; class Cyanophyceae; order Synechococcales; family Synechococcaceae; genus Synechococcus; species Synechococcus sp. KORDI-52. Next base: position 2,359,286 of record NZ_CP006271.1, read on the forward strand.
ATCGCTCGGGCAAGGCATCCACCGCCCGGCGCACACTGTCGAGATCACCCAGATCCATCAAGACATGCTTGAGCCGGTCTTTCGGGAGATCCAGCTCATCCGCCGCCGCCGCGGCGCGCTGCGGGCTGCGGTTCGCCGTGATAACCGTCCAGCCGCGCTTCACCAGGGCGCAGGTGGCATTCAGACCCACGCCAGAGGTGGTGCCGGTGATCAGAACGGTGCCGGGCGTGGACATCAAGACAGGGACAGGAAGGCTGCCAGTCTGCCGTTCAGTACTCGATTCCAACACGGCTGGTCACGAATCTCAGCGCCAGATCACGCGCAGGCGATTGGGGGCGATCCACTGATCCTGCTCGCTGATCAGACGCTTCTCTCCACCGATGCTGAACAGACGATCGAACCGTTGTTGCAGCGTTTCCAATTTGGCCGACTCAATGGAGACAACGGCCGATATTTCGTTGTGGCGATCCATCCGTTCCTGATAGGCCACCGACAAGCGGATCAAGCTCACGCATCCCAAAACTACAAGACCTGCTTTGGCAGCCAAAGCTAGAAGGCTGCACTGCAGTTCCTGTTGGTCGGTCTGCCGCTGAATTGCAGCAGCCATGCTAGCTGCATCAGTTCGGGGAGCTGATCTTTGAACCTGGCTAGCGGTCACCGCATCAGCACGAACATCCGCTTTTAACGTAATTCGCTCGCGCTGCCAAGATCAGCTCAACGTCCGTTGACCTGAAGCTCGGGTTGACCTCAGGCCTCATAAAGGCTGATGGAGAGACGCAGGGCCAGAACGGCGGCATGGGCAGCCACAACGAGGGCAATGAACACCTCAGGTGCAGACAGAACGGTTTCCATGGGAGCCACGCATTAAACGGTCCCATTCTTCTCCGAGGGAGGGGCTACAGGCCATCATTCGCAAAGGCCTGTCACACCAGCCCATGGATCCGGTTCTGATCGATGCCCCTGCCATCCGCGCCTTGGATCTGCGGCCTCTGAAGATCTGGAGCGATCAGCCACTAAACGCACTGCTCAGCCAGGGGCCGGGGCTCGAGCTGCGTTTCGATTGGCCCCGGGCCCAGGACGACCCTCGGGAACTGCCGGAATGCCCGGAGCCTCGCCTCTGGGCCCTGCGGGCCGATGCACGGTTCCCCTGGCTGCCCCTGCTGCTTGAACGCGACCATGGCAGCCTGATTCGCCATGTCGCCCTGGTGGTGCCCCATAGTTTCAGCCGCAGCGAAGGCCTGCGTTTTGACCCAGAGGCCTTGGAGCTCTGGGTGACGCATCGGCTGATGCTGCTCGACGATCTCTGCCAGCAACAGTTGGGACGGCCCATGCGAGGCAACCTGTCGCAGATGGCCGCAGCCCTCGGTTATGAGCTCGATGCAGGGTTCTGGTCGTTGCTGAACCAAGCTGCTAGCCGCTAGCAGCTAGGCCAGCCAGAGCTGGAGGGCCCGCCTGGAGCTGTCGATCGCCAGGATGATCGCGAGCCCCCGCAGACAACGCACCAGAAGAGCCGCATCAAACTGATCGAGACGGCTGGCCGTCCACTGGGCGGCGATGGCTGCCACCCCTCCCAGCAGCAGGCCCATCAGAGGAACCCCTCGTCCTTCATGCAGGAACTGCAGGGATGCTGCGCTGGCTGAGCAGAGCACCGCCACCGTGCTGAGCCGCACGGCCTGATGAATCGGCACAGACATCGGACCGCTCATCAGGGGCACCATCACCAGACCACCACCCAGACCAAGCATGCCAGCGGTCCAACCGGCGATGCAGCCCACACCAGCCAACTGCGGTGCGGTGCTGTCATCGACCTCCTCGCTGGCCTCCAGCTCAGGCCGTTCGCGAACGCAAAACGCCAGCACGAGATACATCAGCGTCTGCATGGCCAGCAGAATCCAGCCCGCCGCCAAACCGGCCAAGCCACCGAACAGCAGTGCCGAGCCGAAGGCGGCCAAGCCGATGGCGAGTCCCGGCCGGGTCGGCAACCGCCCTTGGCGCAGGTGGGTGATGGTGCCCGCCAACGCTGTGGGCACAATGGCGAAACTGCTTGTGGCCAGTGCCTGATGGGGCGGGAGATCAAGCCAGAGCAGGAGCGGGGCAAAGATCAGGCCTCCGCCAATTCCCAACAGTCCAGCCAAGCCCCCCGCCAGCAGGCCCAAGGCGATCAGGATCGGCACATCCCACCATGGCACCACGGCGTGCGATCGATGCTTCCCTCCAGCATGCCCGCAACCGGGCGTCTGCTTCCCACGCAGCCAGGGGATGGACACACCCAGATGACGTTGGATGCCTGGCTTCTGAAGCGAAGCCAAGGTCCGGCTCTGCGTTTTTACCGCTGGGATGGGCCCTGGCTGTCGCTGGGACGCCATCAACACCACTGGCCAGAGCACTGGAATGATCTGGCCCGCCGCGGCCGCATCAACCTGGTGCGACGTCCCAGCGGAGGCCGGGCCGTGCTCCATGCCGGGGGTCTCACCTACGCCTTGATTTGGCCGGATGCACCCCGGCGACGCCAAGAGGCCTACCGCGAGGCCTGTCAGTGGTTGATCGATGGCTTCCAGGATCTAGGGCTAGCGCTGCACTTCGGTTCCGACCCGGCTGGTACCGAGGCCAACAACTGTTTCGCCACGGCAACGGTGGCCGACCTGGTGGATCCGTGTGGCGTCAAACGGGTCGGCAGCGCCCAGCGCTGGCAGAACGGCCGCCTGCTTCAGCACGGCGAAATCCTGCTGGATCCCCCTGCTGAGCTCTGGGAAGAGGTGTTTGAAGAAGCGGCACCGGCGGCTGCTCCGGCTCGGATCAACCGGCTGGAGCTGGATCAGCACTTGCGTCAGAGCCTGGTTGAGACCTGGAGCCACTGCCGTTGGCAGATGCAGCCCCTGATGCCCGAAGAAATTCAGGAGTTGGAGGACGAGTTGGCATCCGGCTCTGCGCTCTGAGACTGCATCGTCTGCACCATCTGCGGAAGCATGGCTAGGCCCAGGGGATAGCCGTTGCGCTTGCGCGCCTCATCAAGGATGGCCGGGGGCAGGGTCACCCCGAGACGTTTCAGCACAGCATCACCCACATTCATGCGGTCAAGGGTTCCGGAGGGAAGCCCTGCAGCACTCATCACCAAAAGGCGTCCCTGGGAGGACTCCTCCAGGGCGGGCACCGCGTCCACCAAGCCTGCGGAACCAACGATGGACGGCAGGTCCGAGAGGGGCCGCAGATGATCCTCGAGGCGCTGTTGATCCCACTGCTGCACGGGCAACAGTTTCAAGGGCTGATCGTCGATCCACCCCACCCAACGGCCGCTCTTACAGACCAGCACCCAATCGGCAGGTCCCTCCGCCTCGCTGGCCGTCAGCCGCAGCTGACTGAGGCGCCGCAAGGTCTGATCCGCCTCCAGCACGCGAAAACGTTTGCCCGCCGCAGCCTCCACCTTCAGCTCGCGCAACACGGTCTGCAACTGAAGCATCTGGGTCTGGCTGCGGTTGGCACCCAACCCGAACCAGCCAATCAACATCAGCAGGATCCCGTTGAGCCCCCAGCCCTGCCAGAGCAGGACACCGCCCAACAGGATCATCAGCATCGACAAAGCCCGTCCGGACGCCGATGCCACCTGAACGCCCTTCTGCTGACTGCCGCTCAGCTGCCAGACCAAAGCCTTGAGGATCAGCCCGCCATCAAGGGGCAGCCCGGGCAAGAGATTGAACAAGCCGAGCATCAAGTTGAGCAAACCCACCTGACTCAACAACTGTCTGGCCAGGGGTTGGCTTTCAGACAGCGCTGCAGCCCCCGCCAACATCCCGAAGGCCAGCACCAAACTCACGATCGGACCAGCAGCCGCAATGCGCAGATTGCCCATGGCGGTGGGGCATTCCTTCTCGACCCGCGCGATGCCGCCCAGATGAAACAAGGTGATGCTCAACACCTTCACCCCTTCCCGCAGGGCCATCAGGGCATGGCCCAATTCATGCAGCAGCACGGAGCTGAACAGAAGCAAGGTGGTCAGCAAGCCCAGCCCCCAACTCACCGTTACCGAGGCCGTGGTCGCGTAGCGGGATTGAAACAACGTGGTGAAGATCGCCACGGCAAACAACCAGCTGGGCTGAAGCCGCAAGGGAATTCCGCCAATCTTGAGCACCTGCCAGCCCTCTCCCACCGCCAATCCCGTCGTGTGCCGCTGCTGCGGACTGTCATCCACGATCCTAGGGAGAGCCATCGATGCAGCCCTTGCGTGATCCCCGCCCCACTCCAGACCTCAAGATCTGTGGGATCACCGACCCCGAGCAGGCCTTGGCGATTGCACGGATGGGCGTCCGGGCGATTGGCGTGATCGGCGTTCCCGCCACCCCACGCTTTGTTGAACCAGCCCAGCGCAGGACCTTGTTCCAGCTGCTGGAACAACAGCATCCCGAGCTGCATCGCGTTTGGGTGGTGGCGAGACCCGAAGCTGCCGCCCTCGAAGAAGCGCTCAACGGTGCGGGGAAGCCCTCCGTGGTGCAGCTGCACGGCAACGAGTCCGTCGAATGCTGCCAACGCTTGAAACAGCGTTACCCCCGGCAGCAGTGGTGGAAAGCGTTGCGGGTGCGTGAACCCGACGATCTCAAGCAGCTCGAGCAGTACGCGCCCCATGTGGATGCCCTGCTGCTCGATGCCTGGAGCGCCGATCAACTGGGAGGGACCGGGCACCGGATCCCTCTTGATTGGCTGGCTGAAACCGAGCTATCGGTGCCGTGGTGGCTGGCGGGGGGAGTGAGCGCGGAGTGGGTTCCAGAACTGCTCAGTCGCGTCACGCCTCAGGGGCTCGATGCTTCCAGTCGGCTGGAGGAACGGCCGGGATGGAAAAACCTCGACAAGGTTCAAGCCCTTGTCGAGGCCGTGAAGTCGAGACCGTAAAACTACGTTGAATCGCTGCTGATCAGGTGCTGAGCAGCGCTTCCTGCTGACGCACCAGCTCAAAGAACTCCTGCTTGAGGCTGGGGTCATGGCGGAAATCGCCGCGCACCACGGAGTTCACCATGCTGGTTTGGGGCTCCTTCACCCCACGCCACTTCATGCAGTAATGCTGTGCCTTGATGATGATGCCGAGACCCTGGGGCTCACAGAGCTTCTCGATTTCATCGGCAAGGATCATCACAGCCTCTTCCTGGATGTGAGGACGGGAGAAGACCCAGTCAGCCACGCGGGTGAACTTGGAGAGGCCGATCACCCGGGCACCCGGCTTGATCCCGATCCAGCAGTTGCCCATGATCGGCACCAGGTGGTGTGAACAGGCCGAGCGAACCGTGATTGGGCCAACGGTGTAGATCTCATCCAGCTGTTTCACATTGGGGAAGCTGGCCACCTTGGGCTGATGGTGGTAGCGCCCCTTGAACACCTCCTGGAGGTACATCTTGGCGACGCGCTCGGCCGTCTCATGGGTGTTGTGGTCGTTATCGATATCGATCACCAGGCTGCGCAGCAGGTCGCGAACCTTGTCTGCAACTTCAACCTGAAGCTGATCCAGTTCACCGGGCTGAAGATGATCAGCGATGTTGTCGTTCGCCAGGAAGGAGGCGCCCGCCTCCCTCAATCGCTCACGGATGCGCGCTGAAACCTGGGGATTCAAGCTGCCGTTGCCGTTGGCGACGCCGTTGGAAACGAAAGGGACTGTGGAGGTCATGGTGTTCGTTCAGAAGGCGCCGGCGGCCGGCATAAGGGTGAGGTCTTCGATCAACTGGTTGCTGGGTTGCATCGCCAGATTCGCCAGTGTTTCTGCCGCCTGATCGACAGAGAGCATGGCACGACGATCGAAATCGCTTTGTACGGTTTCCGCGTCCCACAGTGGTGTGTTCACGGCCCCAAGAGTGAGGGTGCAGGCACGAATGCCGTTGCTCCGTTCCTCTTCTGCCAGGCAGCGGGTGAAGCTGGCCAAGGCAGCTTTGCTGACGCAATACGCACCCCATTGAGGAAAAGCATTGCGGGCGGCATGGCTGCTGATGTTGATCACCAACCCGCCGTTCTCGCGCATGGCGGGAACAACAGCGGCACAAACCTGCATCACGCTGGTGACATTCAGCTGTAGCAGCCATTGCCAACGCTCGATCGGCATGGCCAAGAGATCGCCGGTGTAGGCAGCGCCCGCGTTGTTGATCAACACCGAAGGGATCTCACCCCGCTGCAACAACCCAGCCATCGCCGCAGCGATGCCATCAGGCTGGGTCAGATCAATGGCAGCAGACGCCACAGAAACGTCTTTGGCGCTGAGCTCAGCAGCCAGTTGATCCAACTGATCAGCACTGCGCGCAGCGAGCAGTAGGTCCCAGCCCTGCTGAGCCAGAAGCTCAGCTGTGCGTCGACCAATGCCTCGGCTCGCACCTGTAATTAGAGCCGTTGGCAAAAACCGTTAGCAAACCACGACACTTTAAGCGGCTTTATCGACATCCTGTGACGTTTTTTCGAGGAAACGCCCCATGGCCCTGAATTTGGAGTACCTCGCATCGCGAAGTTGCTGTTCCGAAAGGCTCAACAGTTGGTCGAGGTGACGCTCGATCGCCGCCCGCAGGTTTTCTCCGGCCTCCAGCGGTGCCCAATTGTTACCACCAGAGGGCTCCTCGAGCACCTCATCCACCACCCCAAGCTCCAGCAGGTCACGACCCGTAATCCGCAAGGCTGCCGCCGCATCAGGCGCCTTGGCCGCATCGCGCCAAAGGATCGAGGCACAGGCCTCAGGACTGGCCACCGTGTAGACGCTGTGCTCAAACATCAGCAACCGGTCGGCCACACCGATGCCCAAGGCACCACCTGAACCGCCTTCACCGATCACGGTGGCAATCACAGGAACCCGCAAGCGGAACATCTCCCGCAGGTTGACAGCGATCGCCTCACCCTGACCCTGCTCCTCGGCCTCAAGGCCGGCATAGGCGCCAGGGGTATCGATGAAGGTGAGAATCGGCAGTCGGAAACGATCGGCGTGGTCCATCAACCGCATCGCTTTGCGGTAGCCACCGGGAGCAGCCATCCCGAAATTGCGGGCGACGTTCTCCTTGGTGTCGCGCCCTTTCTGATGACCAATCAACATCACCGGGCGATTCCCCACCCTTCCGACACCACCAATCAAAGCCTGATCGTCATTGCCGCGACGGTCTCCATGCAGTTCAACCCAGTCGTCACAGAACATCTGGATGAAATCCAACGTGCTGGGGCGCTGCGGGTGCCGGGCAACCTGAATCTTCTGAGCGGGCGACAGCCCCTGAAAGATCTCCTGACGCCGACGGGCAGCGAGGCTTTCCAGTTGCTGGAGCTGCTGCGAGACGTCGACTTCCGAATCCCGGGCCAGCTGGCGGATCTGCTCAATCTGCTGCTCCAGCTCAACCAGCGGTTTTTCGAACTCAAGCAGGGGTCGACGGGGCATGGATCTGGCTCTTCGGGGTTCAGGCGGCAGTGGCCTGCAGGTTGGGATGGAGGTTCAGGGTGCTGAACCCATGGCGGACCGATGCCGCACCGATGAAATCCATCTTCTCAAGGGTGATGTTGTTGCGCCCCCAGCTGAAGTTGGTATGGCAGCGCTCAAACTCGAGCAGCATCGCTTCAGCAAAGCAGGCAAACATCTGGCGCTGCGGCCGCTCCATCTCGGCGATGGCCATCATTGACCAGCCGATGTCGCGGCAGAACTCAACGATTCCACCTTTAAGAACGTGGATTCCACCACCGGCGACCTTGGAATCGAGATTCTTGGGATAGCCCCCATCAATCATCAAGCAGGGCTTTTTCAGGCTGTCATGGTCGATCTCAAGGGTGCGAGGCATGCTCGCCACCCACACGACCACATCTGCTTCAGGCAGAGCCTCATCGAGAGTCAGGATCCGTCCTTCGCCCAATTCTTGCCGAAGAGCCAGCAACGGTTGCTGCTGGCGCGCAACAAGCAGAAGCTCGCCGACTCCGGTGCGCGCCTGCAGCCAACGACAGACGGCGGAGCCGATGTCACCGGTTGCACCAACGACTGCAACCTTGGCTTTGCTCAGATCAATTCCAAGGGTTGGGGCGTTGTTCTCCACCTGACGACAGATCACCCAAGCCGTGTGGGTGTTGCCGGTGGTGAAGCGCTGCCAATCCAAAGTTGTGCTGCGCACCGTTTGGTGTTGCAACAGGTTGAAATTCTCAAAAATGATTGAGGTGAAACCGCCAAGGGCAGTGATGTTGATGCCTTTTTTCTGAGCGAGTTCCATCGCGTTGAGAACCTTGCGCCGGGCCGTTTTGAAGCGGCTGAGCATCTCCGGAACAAAGCAGGAGTCGATGTAAGACCCTTCGATGGTGGTGCCCACCGGACTGGTGACCTCGACGTGCTCCACCAGCTGTGGAGGTGCACTGCACCAGACATCGAGATCGCCGTCAGCAATGTGATCAAACCCGAGTTCCATTGCCTTGCGGCGAGCAGCCTCAAAACTCGTTGAATGTCCGATCAGACCAAACATGTCTTACCGCTGACGTCTCAAAGAACACCTGGAATGACCATGGTCCCATGTCAACCGGTATCGACGGCAACGTGCCTGTCGATAAACCGGCGTTGGATCAAACCCTGAAACGGGTCAAACAGCAAGCGCTGCTGCGGCCATGCGGGCGATATCTCGTGAGGTGAAGCCGATTTCACCCAAAGCTTCCTGGTAAGCGATCAGGAAGTCTTCGATCAGGTCTTCCTTTTCCATGTGCAGGACAGCAGCATCGGCAGCCACGTCTTCCAACATCGAGCGAATCAGAGGAAGGTTGGCTTTGTTGGCCTCGAACAGCTCGTCCTTGCTGGCCTCGAAATTGGCCTTCAGCCATTCCTGGCCGTAGTTCAAGTGGGTGTACTCATCCTTGACGACACCTTCGGTGATCTTGCGAGCGAAAGGATCAGCGACAGGGATATAGATGTGATAGGCCGAAATGGCGAAAGCTTCGATCAACAGGGCCTGAATTAGCAGGCAGGTGACCACTTTCCCCTCCTTGAGGGCGACCTGAAAATTGCCATGAAGGGGTTCGAAGAACTTCTTGGCGAAGGGAAGATCAGCTTCAACCCCAAGGTTGCGACCGCAGGAGGTGAAACCCTTCATGTGCTTCATCTCCATCCGGGCCAGGCGCTTGAGTTCTTCGGCCTGTTCAGGAATCAGCGTGCCAAGAGAGATGTAATTGTCGTGGGCTTCCTGCTCGCCTTCAATCACGATGGCGTTGATCCGGCTGTAGGCGTCTTTGTAGGCCTCGGTTGTGAAATCGGGCAGTGCGTCCTGGCCCTCCAGCACGGGTGATTCAGGTGCATTGAGGGTCGTCATAGGACGCTGTCCACCACATTCAGTGGGACCGACAATAACCAGTGCCCCAAGAGTTGGTGACACATGCGTCCAAGGTTCAGGACTTGGAGGGGATGGAGAGACGACTTTGGGTGGGGGGCCAGTCACTGGCCAGGAGGGTTTGCAACAGCTCCTGCCAGTGACGGATGAGCCGCTCTTCCAAGCGACGGCCCAAATCGACCGAGGCCTGACGCGTATCCCCGATCACCCCCGTTGCACTGAGGTCATCGGTGAGCCAAGCGCAGGGGGCCGCTCCTTCAAGGCTCCAACCATCCGGCGGGTCTTGAACGGAGCCCGGTAGTGGATGTCCATCCACGGGTCGATCCGAACCGACCAGCTCTGGTGCCAACTTCAACATCAAGCTGGTTTCGGCCTGGCCAGCATGAAGACCATGGAGCAACTCCTGCTCGGGCAGCAGCTCAGCCAACCCGTCCACGCCACTCCAGAGGAAGCAGGGCAGAACGGCCAGTGACGGGCAGCGGCCGCGCAGCTGTCGGGCAGCCACCTGCAGCAAACCGATCTGGCCACCATGGGCATTGAAAAGAACAAGACGTTGCACCCCCATCGCCGCCAGCTGAGTGCCCACCTGGGCGACCAGATCCAGAAGCAGAGGCGCCGAAAGGCTGAGGGTCCCTGGGAAATTCTGGTGCTCAGGCGAAAAGCCAATGGCCTGACAAGGCAGGCGCCAAAGGGGCAAGGCTGGATCTAGCCCCGCAAGAACGGAATCGAGGATGCCTTCAGCGAACACAGCATCCGTTGACAACGGCAGTTGGGGGCCGTGTTGCTCACAGGCTCCAAACGGCCAGATCACCGTGGCACCAGGTTGGCTGGCAGCACGGCTGACCTCAGGCCACGTCAGCTGATCAAATCGCTTGGAACGCTGCTCCATGGAGTTACACAGTGAAGGGGGTGCTGATCCCAGCTCAGCCTGTCAAAATGGTCGATCGACGACTCCGATGGTCCATGCCCGCAGCCGGCAGTCCGCAGCCCAACCGCCCCAAGGCACCCAAGCCGGCAGCGACGAAACCGCTGCAGGTGATGCAGATCAACCGTCGCGAAGAGCAGGAGAAGCTGGAGCGGGAGGCTGCAGAAGCCCGCGCAGCAGCCGAAGCAGCGGCGGAAAAGGCGCGCATTCTCGAGGAACGCGCTGGCCTTGCCACCCCTCCGCGACCGGTCCAGCAGGAACCAGCCTCGTCTCCAGGAACGGATGACGACGCACGTTTCGACATGGGTGGCATGGAAGGCATGACCATGGCCGACCTGATGGGTGCGCCGGATCAGCAACCCAGGAAGGAGCAGCGCAACCAACCGCGCAGCGTTGATGATTTCGATTTCGATGAGGAAGCCTTTCTTGCCGCCCTGGACGAGAACGCTCCGGTTGGCACCACCGGTGAGGTGATCAAGGGCACGGTGATCGGCATCGAAAGCGATGGCGTCTATGTGGATATCGGAGGCAAAGCCCCCGGTTACATGCCCAAGAGCGAAGCAGGCCTGGGCGTTGTGACCAACTTCCGGGAGCGCTTCCCGAAGGGCCTGGAGGTTGAAGTTCTGGTGACCCGTGAGCAGAACGCTGATGGGATGGTCACGATCAGCTGTCGTGCCCTGGAGCTGCGCAAGAGCTGGGACCGGGTGAAGGAGCTGGAGAAACAGGGAAAAGTGGTTCAAGTCATCGTCAATGGCTTCAACCGCGGCGGTGTCACCTGCGATCTCGAAGGGCTTCGCGGCTTCATCCCCCGCTCTCAGCTTCAGAACGCAGAAAATCACCAGGAGCTGGTGGGCAAGACCCTGGGGGTGGCCTTCATCGAGGTGAATTCGGAAACCCGCAAGCTGGTGCTGTCTGAAAAACGAGCCGCCGTCGCCGAACGCTTCCAGGATCTGGAAGTGGGCCAATTGGTGGAAGGCCAGGTTGCTTCGGTGAAGCCCTATGGCCTGTTCATCGACCTCGGTGGCATCAGCGGACTGCTTCACCAATCAGCCATCACCAATGGCAGCCTGCGCTCGATCCGTGAGGTGTTCGATCAGGGCGACCGCGTGTCGGCCCTGATCACGGAACTGGACCCGGGCCGTGGACGCATCGGCCTCAACACAGCCCTTCTCGAAGGCCCACCCGGAGAGCTGCTAATTGAACGCGACAAAGTGATGGCGGAGGCCGCCGATCGCGCCAGCCGCGCCCAGAACACGCTGAAACAGCAGGAGCAATCTGCCGGATGAGCACAGCTGCCCTGACAGCCGCAGAAGACTGGGAACTCGACTTCTACTCCCGACCAATTCTTGAGGCCGATGGCCGCAAGCGTTGGGAACTGCTTATCACCTCGACCCCCGCCGCCACCGGCGATGCGGAACCATTTCGCTTCGCCAAGGTGTGCCCCTCGGGTGACGTGAACTCGCTTTGGTTAAGCCAAGCCCTGGCTGAAGCCAAGGAGGCATCCGCCAGCGGGGGCTGGGGATCTCCCATGCGTTTGCGCTGCTGGCGCAGTTCGATGCGCACCATGGTGCAGCGCGCCGCAGCCGAACAAGACCTCGAGGTGATTCCCAGTCGCCGCACCTTCGCCCTGCTCGACTGGCTTCAGCAGCGCGAACGGGAGGTGTACCCCGAGGAGGAGGGCTTCATGGCAGGCCCATTGGCGCCGCCCCCAGCCCCTGTTCCAACCCCTCCGGTGCCCCTGCCGGAAGAAGTTCAGGGTGACGCTTGGAGCTGGGCCAACCTGCCGGCGAGCCTGCTGCTGGAGGCATCGGAATGGCCGATGAGTTTCAGCGGACTGCTGCCGGTGCCCGATGGCATCGACCCCGCGGCCTCTGTGCCGGGTCTGCGCCTGTTCAGCCAGAGTCGCTCTCTGGCCATGGCGGGCTGGTTGGGGGGGCTTGAGCCCGTGCGGATGATCGTTGAAGACCGCCAGCTGGTGCTGGAGGCTGGTCAGGACGACCGCTGGCTGGTGAGCGACCTTGAGCCGGCCATCGCCGCTGACATCGCCGAAGCCCTGGCGACCTCTCAGCAACAGGTGCGCGGCCTCCAATTCATCGCGATCCAATCCAGTCCGGAGGAGCAGACCTTCGGCGGCTTCTGGATGCTGCGGGACATCCCAATGGCCTGATTGAAAGGCTGATGAAAGACGGGCCGTTTGATCGACCAGACAGCCGCTTCAACACGTTGAAGGGCTGGACCTGGATCGGTTGTTACGGGGGCTATTACCTCCAGAGCGATCTTCTCCACGAGCAAGGTTTCGAGCACGGCTTCTTCACCCGGCTCTGGCACGGCCGTGGGCCGGATGAACTGGCGGGGTACGTCAGCGCCGGCATGAGCATCCACCGGCTCCAGCAGATCCACAGCGGAATCGTCCTGAACGCTAGCGACGCCCGTCAGGATCCCTGGCCTGAGGCCGATGGCCTGGTGAGTGATCGCGGGGGCCAGAGCCTCTGGGTGTGCGGCGCCGACTGCACGCCGGTACTGATCGCGGATCCCGGCACCGGCCATGCCGCGGCCTGTCATGCCGGTTGGCGTGGGGTGGCGGCTGAAATCCTGATCACAGCTCTGGATCAGCTGGTGAATCGGGGGGCTCAGCTGGAGGATCTGGTCATCGCCCTGGGCCCGGCCGTCAGCGGGCCGCGTTACCAGGTGGGCGATGAGGTGGTTAAGGCCATCGCAGCCGCAATCCCCGGCGATGTTGACCTGTCGGAACGCGGAGCCGTCTCGCCGGATGAGCAACCGGGACGGCACCGCCTGGACATCCGTGCTGCTGCCAGCTTGCAACTCCAGCAGGCGGGAATCTCCGGCAAAATGATCGCCCACTGTCCGCTCTGCACCGTCAGTGAACCCGAGCTGTTTCACTCCTGGCGACGGGATCAGGTGAAAGCGGTGCAGTGGAGCGGAATCGTGGCGCAAGCCCCCAACCGCAGATGAGGTCAATCGGGCTTGGACTTGCTTCCGAGGATCTGGATGGCCAAGGCTTCAGCGGCGCGGATGCCGTCGATCCCCGCTGAAAGGATGCCGCCGGCGTAGCCCGCTCCTTCACCCGCCGGCACCAGCCCCTTCACATTGAGCGATTCCAACGCTTCATCCCTGGGGATGCGCACGGGCGATGAGGTACGGGTTTCAACGCCGGTGAGCACCGCATCAGCGTGGTCATAGCCCTTCAGCTTGCGGGCAAAAGCTGGAAGCGCCTCGCGCAAGGCCTCAACGATGGAGGTTGGAAGCAACGCAGCCAGATCAGCGGGATGCACGCCTGGTTGATAGGACGCTGCGATGGTGCCGAGACGGGTGGATGGCCGGCAGGCCAGGAAATCCTCCAGCCGCTGCGCCGGTGCGGCATAGCTGCTACCCCCCATGAGGAAGGCGCGCTCCTCCAGATCCCGTTGCAGGCCAATCCCCGCCAGTGAATCTCCGGGAAAACGTTCGAACGGGACCAGATCGTCGGCATCCACGGCCACAACCAAACCGCTGTTGGCGTTGCGCTCGTTGCGGGAATGCTGGCTCATGCCATTCGTCACAACCCGGCCCTCTTCGGAGGTGGCACCCACCACAAATCCACCGGGGCACATGCAAAAGCTGTAGACGCAGCGGCCGTTCTCGGCGTGGTGAACCAGCTTGTATTCGGCTGGCCCGAGACGCGGATGGCCTGCCGCCTCCCCCCAGCGAGCGTGATCGATCAGATGCTGCGGATGCTCAATCCGCACGCCCACGGAAAACGGTTTGCGCTGCAGCTGCACCCCGATCTCCTCCAGCATTTCAAAGCAGTCGCGCGCCGAATGTCCAGGAGCCAGCACCAAATGGCGGCAGGACATCTCCGTGCCATCCGCCAACACCAAACCATCGAGCTGATGCGGCTTCTCACCGCGGCTGGCACTGAGCTGAAGGCGTGTCACACGACTGTTGAACCGCACCTCGCCTCCCAGAGCTTCAATCCGGGCCCGAAGGCCGCGAACAACCGTGGCCAGCTTGAACGTGCCGATATGGGGGCGGTGCAGGGTGAGGATCTCCTCGCTGGCGCCACAGGCCACCAACTCCTCCAGCACCTTGCGGCCGTAGTGCTCAGGATCGCTCACCTGGCTGTAAAGCTTGCCGTCCGAAAAAGTGCCGGCGCCCCCTTCACCGAATTGGGCATTGGATTCCGGGTTGAAAGGGCTGGTGCCCCGCCAGAAGCCGAAGGTCTGCAGGGTGCGCTGCTTGACCGATTCGCCCCGTTCCAGCAACAGCGGCCGGAAGCCCATCTGCGCCAACAGCAGGGCTGCGAAATAGCCGCAGGGGCCAGCACCCACGACAACAGGCCGCTCAACCGGGTCCAGGGGAAAGCCATCCGGTGCCTGGCCCACAGACCGGTAGCGGGTGTCCGGAGCGGAACGCACCCGGCCTTTGTTGCCGATCCGCCGCAGCAGAGCGGCTTCACCCTTCACCTGCACATCCACGCTGTAGATCAACTGAATCCGATCACGGCGCCGCGCATCAACACTGCGCTTCACCAGGGTCTGCCCCAACAGACGGTCGGGAGGGATCCGCAAACGCTTGAGCACCGCCTCCTGCAGCGCCTCCTTCCCGTGATCCAGGGGCAGTTTCAGTTCACTCAGGCGCAGCATCGAGAGGTCATGTCCCCAAACCTCATTCGATCAGACCGGCGATAGCCTGACCGGAGGGTGGCTGGCCGGCACGGAAACGGGAGTCACTAGCCGCGGCTTGCAAACGCAGGCGCTCCCCGCGTCGCCGCTGAACGAAAGCCTCGCAGATCGTGACGACCTTCTCCTGCTCGGGATCCAACCAACCCATGGCATTAATCTCCCCGTCATCGGCCAGCGGCAACGGGGCTGCGTCCGCCAGAGCCAGCAGCCGGGCCGTGTCGAAGCCAGCACCAGCGAGCAATGATGGAACCGTGCCGGTGTGGTCCCTGAAGTCCTCCTGGAAGTCCGACCAGGCGCTACCACGTGCGGAGTGCTGGAGGCCAAGCTGTTTCCAAGGGACGGTGGGAGCATCCTGCAGGCCTTCCGCCTCCGTAAGCCAGATCCAGTTCGGCGTTTGTGGCGCACCACCGCCGAAGCCACCCTGCTGCTGCTCCGCTCGCAACTGTTGGGAGAGAGGCCCATCCGGTGCATCCGCCACGACGACAGTGGGCACCGAAGACCAGACCATGTCGTCCTTGAAGCGTTGGAGACGCCGGGTGTTGCTGGGATCCACGCGCTGGACCGGCTTCGCCTCATAGCTCTCCACAATGCCGCCAGCGGCTTGGAACAACTCGACAAAGGCGTTGGATCTGGTGGACTCCAGGGCACCAGGATCCTCCACCACCATGGCCCGACCCCAACCTGCATCCATGGCCGCCGCCACCATCGCCTTCAGATCGTCCTGTTGGGAAGGAACAATCGGCCAGAGCCGTTCACGGCCTTCAAGACCGCGCAGGGTGTCCAGGGACTGGCCCCGTTGATACGGCAGCAGCACGGTGAGATCCCGCTCCAGCGCCAAGGCGGCAAAGGCCCGCAGGTCTGCCGACGGGGGGGCTACCAGCACCTTGAGTTCGACGGAGGGCATCAACTGCCAAGAAGGAGCATCGCTGGCATTCATGCCGTGCCACGTCACCGGCGGGAAGGGCTCTCCACAGGCCTCCACGGACGCCTGGCCAAGACGAAAGCCCTGCAGAAAGTCCTGACGCACTTCAGCATCACGCTGCCCCATGGGCAGAAGCACCGCGAGGCGAGGGCGGTGAAGACCACTGGCAACCATCGATTGGCAGCCGATCAGCGTCGCTGCAACAACACACCACGACAGCCAAGGCCAGCGGCGCCACTCAGGCTTCGACATGGGATCGGAGGGAAGCAACCCGATCCCAGCAAGCTAGGGAGAGCTGTCGGACTCGTCTGGTTTTGTCACAGAGGGGTCAGACCCACCTCCCAACTGAGACAGCCAGCCCGCCAACAGCAAGCCTGAACCGATACCGATGGCCAACGTGCGATTTTCAGCAGCGGCTCCCTGCCCCCAAGCCGCTGTGGCTAGAAAGGCCCCTCCCAGCAACAGGCACGGCACCAAGACAATGCCCCGGGCGACACGGTTATCAGCCATCAGCCCCACAGCTGTTACTGGCCAAACCAGCGGCAATCAAGCCCGTGCTGAGGTCGCGCTCAGCCCCGATCGGTGTGACCCGAGCCATCAGCTGCCCCTCACTGGAGCCCACTGGCCGCAGATTGACCTTGCGGCGACGCGGCAGTTCCTGGCGCAGCCATGCGGTGGCCTCGGCTTCCTGGCTCGCAGCAACGGAGGCACAGGCCAGAGCCACGGTGTAAGTGCGGTTGTGATCACCGACCTGCAGCAAAGAGCTGCTGCGAACCTGAAGCACCTCAGCGGCCTGCACGGGCACGGCCCAAAGCAACACCAGCAAGCCAGTTAAGACAAGACGAATCAAGAGGTTGGGGCGTTAAGAACCGGCATGGGAGCCGGAAGGCCCACCATTTCAGCATTGCTTTTGCCGGGAGGGACCATCGGATAGCAGTTCTCTCCACGGCGAACGTGGATGTCAATCAGCATCGGACCTGGAGCGTTCAGCGCCGCCTCAAGATCACGACGCAACGACTCTCGCTCGCGAATGTGAACACCGTTCACACCAAAAGCACTGGCGAGAGCCACGAAATCCGGCATTCCATTGAGCATGTCGGAGGCGGAGTAGCGCTCCTCGTAGAAACTCTCCTGCCACTGGCGCACCATGCCCTGCCAGTGGTTATTGACGATCACCACCTTCACCGGGAGTCCATAGGCCGCAAGGGTTCCCAGCTCTTGAATGTTCATCAGGATGCTGGCGTCACCGGCAATGCACACCACCTGACGGTCGGGACAGGCCACCTGGGCACCCATCGCTGCCGGCATGCCGAATCCCATGGTGCCAAGCCCGGCACTGCTGATCCATCCACGGGGACCATTGCGCAGGTACTGCGCGGCCCACATCTGATGCTGCCCAACATCGGTGGTCACGATGGCGTTCGGCGCCAGGTCGCGAACGGCCAGCAACACCTCCTGGGGATACAAGGCGCCTTCGGAGGGGGGGACGGCGAGGGGATAGGTCTGTTTCCACTCGGCGATACGCGCCAGCCAGGGGGCCGTGCGGGGTTGCACCTCCTCGTGCAGGCTCAGCTCCACCAAGCGCGCAACGCTCAGGCCCAGATCACCGAGCACTGCCACATCAGGACGACGGGTCTTGCCGATCTCAGCCGGATCAATCTCAAAGTGAATCACCCGGGCGCTGGGAGCAAAGGTGTCGAGCTTGCCGGTGACCCGATCGTCAAAACGGGCGCCAACGGCAATCAACAAATCGCACTCAGTGACAGCGAAATTGGCATAGGCCGTTCCGTGCATGCCGAGCATGCCCACCGAGAGGGGGTCGTTTTCATCGAAGGCACCCTTCCCCATCAACGTCGTGGTGACGGGGATCTGGAAGCGCTCAGCGATCACCCGCAGGCTGTCGTGGGCGCCGGCAGAGATCGCACCGCCGCCCACGTACAGAAGGGGACGCTCCGACTCGGTCATCAGTTCAAGCGCCGAAAGAATCGGCTCATCCCGGGGGGGCTGCGGCTTGCGGAAGCCTTTGGGCACGATGGCCCCGGGCTCCACCGGCACGTAGTCGAACATCTCCTGACCCACATCTTTGGGGATGTCGATCAACACAGGCCCCGGACGACCACTGGCTGCAATCAAAAAGGCCTGAGCAACAATGGAGGCAAGATCCGCCGGATCACGAACCACCCAGGAATGCTTCACGATCGGCAGAGTAATGCCGAAGATGTCGGTTTCCTGGAAGGCATCAGTACCAATCGCCTGACGGGGCACCTGACCGGTGATCACCACCATGGGCACCGAATCCATCTGGGCTGTGGCGATGCCGGTGACAAGGTTGGTGGCGCCCGGCCCTGATGTGCCAAAACAAACGCCTACTTTTCCGGTGGCGCGGGCATAGGCATCGGCCGCGTGGGTGCCGGCCTGCTCGTGCCGCACCAAAATGTGCTTGACCCACCCCTCGCTTTCAGCGATATGGAGCGCGTCGTAAATGGGAAGGATCGCGCCGCCGGGGTAGCCGAAGATCGTGTCAACGCCATGACGCCGCAGCGCATCCATCAGGGCGGTGGCCCCGGACATTTTCTGCCCACCGTTTCCGGCCTGCTGCCCAGTGACAACCGAGGAGGCGGAGGTGAGAGTCACAGAGGCGACCTGGTCATTGACCCTCCAGATTAAGGTCCTGAAGCACCCCTGGCTTGATCAGAGCAAGCCGAGGGCGTGCAGCGGCCCCTGACCACTGATCAGTTCGAGCAGGAATGCCGAAAAACCGACCATGGCCAGACGCCCGTTCCAGACCTCAGAACTGTTGTTCCAGCCCCATTCCCACTTCTCCTGGGGATAGAGCTTCACCTTGGTGGGAAGCTCCGCAGCCGCATCGAGACTCACCTCAGGGCCCTGCAGGCTGGTGGTGACCAGATCCGCCAGTCCGTCAATGAAAGGGGCATAGGTATCAAGAGCCCGGACCCGGCGGAAGTTCACCACCCCTGCTTCGGTGGCCAGCTCCCGGTATTCGATGTCGATTTCCTCCAGCGTCTCGATGTGTTCGCTGACAAAGCTGATGGGCACCACCACAAGGTCGTTGGTCTTGGCTTGGCCCAACTCTTCAAGCGCCTCCTCGGTGTAGGGCTTGAGCCACTCCACGGGGCCCACCCGGCTCTGATAAGCGAGGGTGAAAGGGTTGTCGTGGCCCATCTGAACAGCCAGTTCCTTCATGATCAGGCGAGTGCAGGCTTCGATCTCCTTCTGATATGGATCACCCGCCTCTTCGACGTAGCTCTTGGGCACGCCATGGGCACTGAAGAAGACATGGGCCTTGGTGGGGTCGTCGCTGTTGCGGACCTCTTCGGCAATGAGCTCGGCCATGGCCTTCACATAGCCGGGATGGTCGAACCAACTGCGAATGCAGCGGATCGGCAGCTTTTCAAAGGAGGGATCCGCCTGACGCAGGCGCTGCAGCTCGCGGAAGCTCGATCCGCTGGTGCTGATCGAGAAATGGGGATAGAGGGGGAGCACCACCACCTCATCCATGCCATCGGCCTTGATGTCCGCCACGGCGGATTCGGTGAAGGGATGCCAGTAGCGCATGGCCACATAACTGGTGGCGTCAATGCCGCGCTGGCGCAGCAGGCTCTGCAGTTCCCGGGCCTGCTGCTCGGTGATCCGCCGCAACGGTGATCCACCGCCGATAGAGCGGTAGGCCTCCTGCGACTTGCCACTGCGGAGGGTGCTGATCAACCAAGCCAGCGGTTTCTGTAAGGCCGGACTGGGCAGCCGGATGATCTCCGGATCAGCGAACAGGTTGTAAAGAAACGGTCCAACGTCCTGGATGCGCTCCGGGCCACCCAGGTTCAGCAGGACGACACCGACGCGAGACATACCGATCAGAACGGTTTTCGGGGGTTGAGCCTAGCCGCCACGGACGCGATCCTTGGTTCCAACAACACATTTATGGAGCTCAAAAGTGCACTGGAGACCGCCAATGCGCAGCTGGCGGCACAGGGGTCACGCCTGCGCATCGAACAGCGGGGGCGGCGGCTGAACCTGCGCGGGCCGCTGCCCCTGCGCAGCGATGCCACTCGCAACGGCTTGCAACGGATCAGCCTGGGGTTGATGGCCGATCCCCCAGGGGTCAGTCAAGCGCTGAGCACCGCGGCCCTGGTGCAGCTGCAGTTGGACCAACGCAGTTTTGATTGGACGCTCTGGTCGGCCCCCAGCTCACCCACCAAAGCCAAGGGGCGCTCCATCGACATCCAAGCCGCCCTCGACACTTTTGAAGTGGCGTTTTTTTCCGACCCACGTCGACGCCGTTCCCCAGCGAGCAGTCGCACCACCTGGACCAGCGCATATCTGCCTTACCTGCGGCGCCTGGCCCATCTACACGGTGATCAGCCCCTGGAGCCGGCACTTCTGATGCAGACGCTGACCAGTTACGACGACGGCAGCCGCAGTCGCCAGCAATGCGCCACGGCCCTGGCGGCCCTGGCCCGGCACCTGGAGCTGCCGTTACCGGAGGACTGGCGCCAGGAGGCCGGTGGCTATGGCCTGCACCGGGCCCGCTTCCGCCAGCTGCCCACCGACCCGCAGATTCTGGAGGCCGCAGGCCGCATTCCCAACCCGCAATGGCGCCTGGCCTATGCCCTGATGGCCACCTATGGCCTGCGCAACCATGAGGTGTTCTTCTGCGATTGCTCCTCCCTTGCTCCTGGTGGCGATCGGGTGTTGCGGGTGCTGCCCACGACCAAAACCGGTGAGCACCAGAGCTGGCCATTCCACCCCGACTGGGTCGAGCGCTTTGGGCTGCAGGAGCTTGCGGAAAACCCGGCCGCCCTGCCGGCCATCAAGACCGATCTGCGCCGCACCACCCTGCAGCAGGTGGGGCGCCGGGTGAGTGAGCAGTTCCGGCGCTACGAGCTGCCAATCACCCCCTACGACCTGCGCCACGCCTGGGCCGTGCGCACCATCCACGTCGGCCTGCCCGACACCGTCGCCGCCAGAATGATGGGGCACTCGGTGACGATCCACACCCGGACCTATCACCACTGGATCACCCGACGTGACCAGCAGCAGGCGGTGGATGCAGCCCTGGCCCGTCGACCGGCCTGACCGGAACCTGACTGTTGTTTGACCATCAACGATGACGTCTTTTCTGAGGCCACTGGCCTACCGCTACCGCTGGATTTACGACACGGTCACAGCGGTGTCATCGCTGAGTGTGGGTGGGGTAGAGCGCCTGCGGGGCCTGGGGCTCGAGGCGTTGCAGCCCCATCTCAAGCCAGGCGTGGCGGTGCTTGATCTCTGCTGCGGCAGTGGCGAAGCAGCGGCCCCTTGGCTGGCGGCGGGCTATGCGGTGACGGGGCTCGATATTTCCGCCCGCGCCCTGGATCTCGCCGCCCAACGCCACCCCAGCCTGGAGCGGGTGGAGGGGCTGGCCGAAGAGCCCCCACTGGCCGATGCCAGCTTCAGCGCCATTCAGCTGAGCGTGGCCCTGCACGAATTCCCCCGCAGCGATCGTGAACGGGTGCTGCGCAGTGCCCTGAGGTTGCTGGAACCGGGCGGCTGGTTAGTGCTTGTGGATCTGCATCCAGCCGGACCCTGGCTGAAGCTTCCCCAACAGTTGTTTTGTGCCCTGTTTGAAACCGACACCGCCACCGCCATGCTGGAGGACAACCTCCCCGCCGAGCTGGAGCAACTCGGGTTCAGCAGCGTGAGCCAGGAGCTGCTGGCGGGACAGGCCCTGCAACGCATCACCGCCACTCGGCCTCGATAGAACCAACAACGCCCCTCCTTTAATGAGCACGAACGACCTCGATCAATCCGCCGCGGAGCTGGGCATGGGGGGCAAGCTCGCCCCCGAAACCGACGACGCCGGATACCGCAAACGGATGGAGCGGCGCCAGCAGGTGCAAAAGCAACGTGTGGAGGAACGCAACAAGGAGAAGGGGCTGGTGCTGGTGTTCACCGGCCAGGGCAAAGGCAAAACCACCGCCGGGCTTGGGCTGGTGCTGCGCACCCTCGGCCATGGGGAGCGGGTGGCCATTGTTCAATTCATCAAGGGGGGCTGGGAACCCGGCGAAGCACGGTCCCTGCAGGCCTTCGGTGAGCAGGTGAGCTGGCATGCCCTGGGGGAAGGCTTCACCTGGGAGACCCAGAACCGAGAGCGGGATCAACACCTGGTGGAGACGGCCTGGCAGACGGCCCTGGGCTACCTGCGCGATGCCAGCGTGAAATTGGTGCTGCTCGACGAGCTCAATGTGGCCTTGAAACTGGGCTATATCGAGCCCGGCACGGTGATCGCCGGATTGAACGAGCGACCGGAGCTCACCCACGTTGCGGTGACCGGCCGGGGCGCACCAGCCGAGCTGGTGGAGCGGGCCGATCTGGTGACAGAGATGACCCTGGTGCATCACCCCTTCCGCGAACAGGGGGTGAAGGCCCAGGCGGGCATCGAGTTTTAAAGGTTGAACACCCCAGCCTTAGGCCGCTTCAGCCGCCTCGAGATCGTCCTGCAAATGACGGGTGGCCGCGGTGAGCACCGAGAGCCCACTCACCAGCAGTGCGCGATGCACCTGAGGCTCACGCCAACAGTCCGGATCCTGGCTGGCCCGTTCCAAGGCTGAAAGCGTGAGACGGGCCATCACACCGCTATGGGTGGCATCGGTCTCGGGCATCAAACAGCCGCAGTTTTCCCATCTAAGCGGCGATTCAAGGCTTGTGCCAATGCTTGCTACTGTCGAAAGGATCTGGACGGTAGATGACCTACACACGCGTCCTGCTGAAACTCAGCGGCGAAGCTCTGATGGGATCTCAGGGCTATGGCATCGACCCCGCCATTGTTCAATCGATTGCCTCCGATGTAGCCAAGGTGGTGGCCAATGGCACCCAGCTGGCGATCGTCGTGGGCGGCGGCAACATCTTTCGCGGCCTCAAGGGTTCTGCGGCGGGTATGGAACGGGCGACAGCTGACTACGTCGGCATGTTGGCCACGGTGATGAACGCCATCACCCTCCAAGACGGGCTCGAGAGAGCTGGCGTTCCCACACGGGTGCAGACCGCCATCGCCATGCAGGAGGTGGCGGAGCCTTACATCCGCCGTAAAGCCATTCGGCATCTGGAAAAGAACCGGGTGGTGGTGTTCGGCGCCGGTTGCGGAAACCCTTTCTTCACCACCGACACCACTGCGGCCCTTCGGGCCGCTGAAATCAATGCCGATGTGGTGTTCAAGGCCACCAAGGTGGATGGGGTTTACGACAAGGACCCGGCCAAGCACATCGATGCGGTGAAGCATGCACAGCTCAGCTACCAGGATGTGCTCAGCGGCGAGTTGGGGGTGATGGACAGCACCGCCATCGCCCTTTGCAAAGACAACAACATCCCGATTGTTGTTTTCAACCTGTTTGAACCTGGCAACATCGGCAGAGCCGTGGCCGGGGAACCGATCGGGTCCCGCATCGGCGACCCCGCCTAACAACGCCACCCAGTACGCACGCCTCCTTCCTCAGCAACCATGTCTACCCAGGACCTCGAAGCCAGCATGCGCAAGTCGGTGGAGGCCACCCAGCGCAACTTCAACACCATCCGCACCGGCCGTGCCAATGCCTCCCTGCTGGACCGCATCAGCGTTGAGTACTACGGCGCCGAAACCCCACTGAAGTCCCTGGCGACCCTATCGACCCCGGATTCCCAGACGATCCAGATCCAGCCGTTCGACATCAGCGCCCTGGCCTCGATCGAAAAAGCGATTGCCATGAGTGAGCTGGGCTTCACCCCCAACAACGACGGCAAGATCATCCGCATCAACGTGCCCCCCCTCACCGAGGAGCGCCGCAAGGAGTTCTGCAAGCTGGCGTCGAAGTACGCCGAAGAAGGAAAGGTGGCCCTGCGCAACCTGCGCCGTGACGCGATCGACAAGATCAAAAAGCAGGAAAAAGAGGGCGACTTCTCGGAAGATCAGAGCCGTGATGAGCAAGAAAGCGTGCAAAAAACCCTCGATAAATTCATCGCTGAACTCGAGAAGCACCTGGCCACCAAGGAAGCCGACATCCTCAAAGTCTGACGATCTTCATTGGATTGAGTCGTCAATGGGTGCTTGAGTTGAGCCATCTGGCTGAAGCATCTGCTGGAGGAAGGGCCCAACTCCTTCGACCAGCCATCAGCTGGTTGCAATGGCTTGACCACCTCGGAGTGAGAGGGTTTCGCTTTCTGGCAAGAATCCGAATACCGAGAGCAGGATCCCCATGGTCGAATCCGCAGTTGACCTCAGCCAAGGAGTTTTCCGCCCCGTAAGCGAGGAGATCAGCACCGGACCACTGGACTGTTCAGGTTCGATACCCACTGATCTCAACGGTCGGTGGCTGCGCAACGGACCGAACCCTCACAACGGCAGCTTCATTGGGAATGACACCTTTTCTTGGTTTCTCGGTGACGGGATGGTGCACGGCATCCATCTAGAGAACGGCCAAGCTCTCAGCTATACCAACCGCTGGGTGAAGACGGCCACGTTGGCCAGAGCGCAGGGGCAAGACGTTGAAACGGATACGCCAGCCAACACCAACATCATCCGACTCGGCGACCAGCTCCTGGCGCTCTGTGAGGGCGGGGTCCCTCATCAGATGACGAACGACTTGACCACCGTCGGCCCTCAGGACTTCGGGGGCGCACTGCCCGGCGGCCACATGACGGCTCACCCCAAGTTCGATGCTGCGACAGGGGAAACGATTGCGTTCGACTACGACTGGAAGCAACCATTCGGGCGCTATTTCATCTTCAATTCGGCGGGGACGATCACGCACAGCTCGGAGATCCCCTTGGACGGACCGAGCATGATGCACGACTTTGCAGTCACAGCCAGCCGCTCGATCTTCCTGGATCTACCGGTCGTTTTTGATCTGAAAATGGCGATGCACGGACGAGCGATGCCCTACCGGTGGACTCCGG
The DNA here is from genome assembly GCF_000737595.1 of Synechococcus sp. KORDI-52. Classification (NCBI taxonomy): domain Bacteria; kingdom Bacillati; phylum Cyanobacteriota; class Cyanophyceae; order Synechococcales; family Synechococcaceae; genus Synechococcus; species Synechococcus sp. KORDI-52. Next base: position 2,384,030 of record NZ_CP006271.1, read on the forward strand.
ATTACAAGGCACGACTTGGTGTATTACCGCGCTATGAGGACGGTGCTGCGATCCGATGGTTTGAGATCGAACCCTGCTTCATCTTCCACACCATGAACGCCTATGACGACGGTGACTCGGTTGTCTTGGACGCGGTCCGATACGAGCGCCTGCTCAGATTTGATTTCGATTCTGACGCGTTCATACCCGACGATTCCCCGGGCATCCTTACCCGCTTCGAGCTCAATCTTGCAACTGGTCAGGTAAGGGAGAGTGTGCTCTGCGACGCCAATGTGGAGTTTCCACGTGTGGGTGAAGCGCTGGTTGGTCAGCCGTATCGGGCCGGATACGCAGTGGAGTTCGCACCCAACCTCATGGACACCTTGGGGCTGATCCGTTTCGATACCGATTCGGGCAACGTGACCCGTTGGCAGCATCAGCCTGGAGATGCTGTCGGAGAACCACTGTTCGTTCCACGGCAAGGGGCTGAGCCTCTTACGGCCACGGACGGCTATCTGCTGTACCCGCTGTATCGGGGCAACGAAGACCGTTCCGCCCTGCAGATTCGCGATGCAGGCAATCTGGCTGGCGGCGTGTTGGCGTCGATTGAGCTACCGACGAGGATCCCGGCAGGCTTCCATGGCAACTGGATTTCTGCCAGCTGAACAACTTCAGCCAATCGGGGATGGAGCGAATCGCGGAGTTTCAGGAACGCCAGGAGGCCGAACAGCCCGGACCAAGAGCCTGTCTTCAAACCCAGCTTTGGCTCCATCGCCTCGCAATCTGATCAGAACAACCAGGTGCCCAACAGCAGGCCAATGACCAGACCTTTCAGCCAAACCAACGCAGCCATCTGATATTCAGACAGACCAAGCTTGCCCTTGATCCAGAAGAAGACCTTCTTATCAGCGAAGACAAGAGCCCGGATTGGTTTCCAGGGTGCCAACCCGTGCCGGAACCAGTTCATCAGCCATCAACGGCAGCTAAGGGGTGTTTAGCGGGAGCCCACCTAATCGGCTCGTCGACAAAGCCTCCTTTGGCAGTGTTCACACCCGTTCAGGAGCGAGGATGCTCGCCATTCATTGGGCATTCAGGCTGGTGCTTCGACGAAAGAACCAAGTCCGGACCAGAGTTAACCCCACCCTCAACGTGTGAGCCAAGACTTGAATTGGACCCACGACGTTCTGATCCTCGGGTCTGGAGCCGCCGGTGGTGCCGCGGCAGTGCATCTCGCGGCAGCGGGCCATGACGTGCTGATGCTTGAGCGCGACGCCGAGCCGCGGATCAAGCCCTGCGGTGGTGGCATGGCGGCCTCGGTGCAGCAGTGGTTTCCCTTTTCCTTGGAGCCCGCTGTGGAGCAGGTGATCCGTCAGGTGGATTTCAGCTGGTGCCTGGAGGATCCGGTGGTCGCCGAGCTGCCCGGCGATGCACCGTTCTGGATCGTGCGCCGCGAAACGCTCGATCAACTGCTCGCTGATCAGGCGATTGGAGCGGGAGCCAAACGCCTTGCCGGCGTTGAAATCAATGGCATCCGCCGCAAAGGAAACCTCTGGCAAGTCACGGCAACCGATGGACGCCAATGGCAGGGGCGAGCCGTGGTGATCGCCGATGGTTCGGGCTCGCCATGGCCCCAACGGCTCGGCCTGGGAGCCAAACAACCTCTGATGGCCACCACCATGTCGGTGCGGCTGGAGGGCCAAGGTCAGCTCAGCGATGGCACCACCCGCTTTGAATTCGGCCTGGTGAAACAGGGCTTTGCCTGGGCCTTTCCCCTCGCAGGTGGTGTGAACATCGGTGTGGGCAGCTTCATCGGCAAGCAGGACGCCGACCCGGAGAAAGTGCTGGCTCAGCTGTTGCCGGATCTGGGCTTCGCCGCCGATGCAGGACTCCGTCAGCGCGGTCAACTGCGGGTGTGGAACGGTCATCACCGTCTTGATGGTGACGGCGTTGTGGTGGTGGGCGATGCGGCATCGCTGTGCGATCCCTTTCTGGCGGAAGGGCTACGCCCCGCCCTGATGAGTGGCTGCGAGGCGTCTCGGCATCTGAACCTATGGCTCAAGGGCGACAGCAAGGATCTGCGGGGCTACAGCCGCAGCATGCGGGAACGCTGGGGGGATTCGATGGCCTGGGGGCGACGAATTGCCCAGGTGTTCTATCGCTTTCCCGCTGTGGGGTATCAGCTGGGGATCAAGAGGCCCACCGCACCACGGCGGATTGCTCAGATTCTCTCCGGGGAGATGGGCTATGGCGACATCGCCCAACGGGTGATCAAACGGCTTCTGCTGCAGCGCAACTAAAGACCGAGGCTGAGCTGCTGGCTGCCGTTGTCGGGTTGCTGAGGTTGGCGCCGGCGACGGCGAGCCGTTGTTGGCTTCAACCCCGCCTTGCGGGAGCCATGCTTGCGCTGAATCGCATCGGCATGGCGATCAAAACCGGCAGAGCGACGGATCTCCCAGATGCGGTCTTTGGCTTGCTGCATCGATCCAGTCACATCAACGATTGGTGCTGGCATCCCACCACCCAACATCCAGGGCTCATGGATATGAATCGTGGGCACCTCCTTGAGTTCCGGGCACCACTGACGGATGAACAGCCCCTGGGGGTCATGGTCCATTCCTTGCTTGATCGGGTTGTAGATCCGAATCGTGTTAATCGAGGTGCTGCCCGACTGCATCTGGCACTGGCTCCAATGGATGCCGGGCTCATAGTCGACAAACTGGCGCGCTAGGTGCAGGCCACTATCCCTCCAGGGAAGCCAGAGGTTGTAGCTGGCGAAGGACATCAACATCGCCCGCATGCGGAAGTTGATCCAGCCATGGGCCCGCAAGGCGCGCATGCAGGCGTCCACAAAGGGCACACCCGTACGACCTTCGCTCCAAGCCACCAAACGCACGGCGTCCGCTGCGCGAATGCCCCGCATGAACGGATGGAAATCGCTGAATTCAATCGCCGGTTGATCCTCCAGCTTTTGGATGAAGTGGCAGTGCCAGTGCAGCCGTGATTCAAAGCTGCTGACGCCGCGGCCGCTGCATGTACGGCTGGTCTGCAGCACCTCCCGCATCGAGAGGCAGCCCCAGGTGAGGTAGGCCGACAGGCGCGAACAACCCGTGAAGGCCTTGTTAGGGCTCGACATCGCCCGTTGATAGCGCGGGACGCGGTGCTGCAAAAAATCGCGCAACTCCCCCAGACCGATCGAACGCCCACCGTGCTGCCGCTGCGGGCAGGCATCCGAAGGCAGGTCTGAACAGGGGCGCTCGGGGATTACCTCGGGATCAATGCCCTCCAGCGGTGGCAACGCCGCCGGCGCTGGCGTGATTAGCTCCGTCATCTGAACCTCCCAGCGCTTGGCCCAGCCGTTGCGGCTGCGCATCCGGCGCGTCACACCGAACTGCGGGATTTCACTCCAGGCGATGCCGTGCTGACGGGCCCATGCCCCCACGCGTTTGTCGCGTTGGTACGTCCAGCCGTTGCCGGTTTCCTCATGGCTCCAGAGCCCATCGATGCCGAACTGGCGCCGGGCCCGCTCGAGCACCTCCACCACATCGCCACGTCGCACCACCAGCGGTTGGCCCAGATCCGCCAGGGCCTGGCGCAACTCCAGCAGCGACTCCCTGCAGAAGAGCCACTGCCGCTCGGAGGCATCGGGCTGCTGCCACCACTCCGGCTCCACCACATACAAGGGCAGCACCGGCCCCCGCTCCGCAGCAGCCGTCAAGGGCCGGTGATCAACGATGCGCAGATCACGCTTGAACCAGACGATCTGCAGCGGGGGCATTCACTGCAATTCAACGAACCCGGTTCTAGTGGATCGGTTCTTCCATTGAAGGATCAATCCACCGCCATCTCGATCACATCGCTGAAGCGGCTTTTCACCGTTTCACGAAAACCCACCACATCCAGACTCCGGGTCATCAACGCGGCGCCAAGGAAACAGACCATCTGCAGGGCAAACACCCTGCCATAGGCAGCAAATAGATCCCCGCCATTCCAGGCTTTGAACAAGGTGATGAGCCCGCCTCCACTGATGGTGGCCAGGCCACAGGAATAGGCATAGCCCGCACCCCAGATGCCCAGGAGAAACCCCGTCGGCCGGGCTGCACAAAGCTGAACATCAAGTTGAGGCAGGCGTTCATGCACACCCCCAGCGACAAGCCAAACAGGCCAACGGAAGCACGCAACAGAGATATCGACTGCTCCGCCCCGGCCCACAGCATCAGCAGCAAAGCCAACGCAGCCAGCACCGCACCCACCCTGGCGGTGCGGATGTTGCCGATGCGCTCAATCAACCAGAAGCCACTCAGACCCAAACCAGCAAAGAAACCCAGGGCGACCAACACATTCAGTGATGTAGTGGCACAGACGCTCATACCAAACACGGCGGCGCCATAGGGCTCCAGCACCGCATCGTTAAGGAACATGCTGAAGGTGAACAGGCAGAGCACCCCGAGGGAACGACCGGCCTGGGGGATGGTGCGCAGTTTCAAGAGCAATTGGGGCAAGGCCAAACGCTGGGGCACATCGGGGGGTTCCGACCCCACCGGCGTCATCAAGCCTGTGATGCGGCGTTACACGCCTAAGACCGATGCCACCCCCAGGCCCAGCAACACCAACGGCGTCACCACCGACAACCGTTGCAGTCCGGCCAGAACAGCGCTGCGGCTGGCATCGGCCGCACAGGCACTGCCGAACACTTGATTCACCAGAACACTGCCCAGCAACACCCCCAGCAGACGCATCCCCCACACCACCGACAGCACGAGCGGCCGTTCGGCTTCCGTGGTGCGATCGGCGATCAAGGCCGAAAAGGCTGTTCCACCAGCGGCAATCGCCGTGCCGATCGCCACGAACACGAGGATCAGCAGGCCAATCAGCAGCCCGTTGAGCTCACCGCCGGAGGCCTCCATGCTGGTGGCCAAGCGCAGCACCAACTGGCAGGCCACCCCGAACAACAGGGCGATCGCCAAGGAGCTGGTCACGATGAAGGGGGTGCGCCGCAGCCGGCTGGGGGGGATGCGATCGGAGCGATAGCCGAACCAGGCGCGGGTGAACCCCATCAACTGCTGACCACCCACGGCCAAGGCCGCCAGCACCGCCGGCAGCTGGATGTCTTGAATCAACAGGCGGTTCAGCAGTCCCAGGATCAGGACGCCAAGGATTCCAAGACTCAGCTGGAACAGCCCCAACGCAATCCCAACCCAAGACCATCCACCAGCTCTACCCCGAGAACTGAGAGTGATTATCAGTACTGATTAAAAAACGAAAAGGCCCTCATCCCTCAGCCAACTTGATGTCCCGCAGACGCGCATCAATCGATGCCAGCAGCTGAACTGCAAACATCGGTGTTTCCTGAACCGCAAACAGAAACTTGTCGCGGTTCATGGCAATCAAGCGGCACTCGCTTGTGGCCGTGGCTGTGCTCAGACGCTGATGGTCTTCCATGACCAGAGCCCCCGCACCAAACACATGGCCGACGTCAATGTCCTCGTGTCCGTCATGGCCGGCTGAATCAATCCAGGTCAGACGCACGGATCCTTCCAGCAAGCCATACATGCATGTTCCGATTTCCCCCGTTCGGAACAGGACCTCGCCCCGCTTGAGTCGGATCACCTCGGCCTTGCTGGCCAAAGCACGCATGGTGTTAAGCGCATGCATGGGACGAGGGCGAATCAGACAGAAGTCAGCGCCAGGGCAGCTCCGAAGCCTTTGCGGACATCCTCCTGGGAGATCAAACCATCGTGATCCTGATCGAGCGCATCGAAAATGGCATCGCTGCCAAGCCATTCATCACGGGTGATCGAACCATCACCATTCATGTCGTTGAGCATGAAGATCTCGGAAACGGCATGACGAAAAGCGGAGCCACCTTCCAGCTCGGCAAGACGATGGGCCAGTTGGTGTTCGAGGGTCTCAATCGCCTTACTGAAACCTTTAATCCCCTCCGTGAGTTTATCGGAGGCCATCCGATCGTCCTGCATCAACGCATCGAACCTGGCGCGATCGACATGGATCTTGGCCTCACCTTCACTGGGATCGGCCGCATTCAATTTCTGAGTCAGCAACGCATCACTCTCCCGGAGCTGATCCAACAACTTGGGTGAAATCGTGAGCAGATCACAACCGGCCAGCTCGGTGATCTCATCAATGTTGCGGAAGCTCGCCCCCATCACCTCCGTGCCGTAACCATGGGTCTTGTAGTAATTGAAGATCTTGGTCACGGAAATCACCCCGGGATCTTCCGGGCCGGAGTAGGAATCGCGACCGGTCTCCGCCTTGTACCAATCCAGAATGCGCCCCACGAAGGGGGAGATCAGAGTGACGCCGGCTTCGGCACAGGCAACGGCCTGACCGAAACCAAACAGAAGCGTGAGGTTGCAATGAATCCCCTCTTTCTCCAGCACCTCGGCGGCTTTGATGCCTTCCCATGTGGAGGCGATTTTGATCAGAACGCGATCGTTGCTGATGCCGGCATCGTTGTACAAACGAATCAGCTTGCGCCCTTTTTCAATCGTGGCGTCGGTATCAAAACTCAGACGAGCATCCACCTCGGTTGACACACGACGGGGAACAATCTTGAGAATCTCTTTACCAAAGATCACACTGATCTCATCGAGAGCTTCCCTCACCACGTCTTCCACCGGTGCGTCGCTGCCCATCAACTTGCGCGATGACCGCAAAGCCTCATCAATCAGACTCTGATAGGCCGGAATCTGTGCAGCAGCCAGGATCAACGACGGGTTGGTGGTGGCATCCCGAGGGGTGAACTTGCGGATGGCCTCCAGATCACCCGTGTCGGCAACGACCACGGTCATTTGTGAAAGCTGATCGAGCAGGCTGGCCATGATGTACGACGGCTCAATACCCGTAACGTAGCGGCCCTTTATGGCGCGTCAGCTATGCAAAAGCTTGTTCAATTCAGCAGGTTTTGAGGGAGCGATGCGCTCAACAACCAGCAAGGCGTCAATGATCTGTTTGGCGACGGGAACAGCCACGGTGGATCCATAGGCGTTTCCACCTTGGGGTTCATCCACCACCACAAACACCACGTAACGAGGATCCTCAATCGGCAAGGTCGCCACGAAACTGCAGATTTTCGCGCCAGGAAGATAAATCCCATTGCGGGCTTTCTGCGCCGTACCGGTTTTGCCACCGATCCGATACCCCGGTGTTTTCACACCCTTGCCACTGCCTTGGTCCACCACGGATTCCATCCACTCGAGCACCGTGCGGGTGACCTCCGGTTTCAGCAACTGCTGACCACCTGATGCGGCCGGGGGAGCCAAAGCATCACCCGAACGAAAACCACGGGTGATGTGAGGACTGATCAACTTGCCGCCATTGGCCAGCATCGCGTGGAGCTGCACCAACTTGAGCGGTGTGAGTGAAAACCCCTGACCAAAGGCCGTGGTCGCAGGCTCAATCGGCTGGCTGGTGAACTGCTGCTTGCTTTTGAGTTGTCCAGCCACCGCCCCGGGAAGGTCGGTGTCGGGACGTTGATTGATGCCGAGACGCTTCATCCAGTTCCAATAGGCGGCGTCGTCCAGACGTCGCATGGCCTGGACCATGCCGACGTTGCTCGACACCTGCAGCACGGTGGCGAAATCGACCAGGCCATTGGCTCGCTTGTCATGGTTGTTGATCGGCCAACCACCAATGGTGAGTTGTCCCACGTCGTGCACCCGATCCGTTGCCTGAATGGCGCCGTCCTGGAGGGCTAGAGCCAGATTGATCGGCTTGAAGGTCGATCCCGGTTCATAGAGATCCTGAACGGACCATTCCCGAAATCGCCCGGTGGGGAAATCCCAATAGCGATTCGGGTCATAGGTCGGAGTCGATGCGAGCACCAGCAGCTCACCGTTGATGGCATCCATCACGATCGCGGCCCCTTTCTGCGCATTCCATTTGGCCACCTGCTCAGCCAGAGCGGTCACCGCCACCTGCTGGAGCCTGGAATCCAGCGTCAGTTGAAGTCGTAGATCGTCGCCATAGAAAGCACCCGGCGTGAGATTGGCCGGCAACGGAGTGCCATCTGCCCCTCGGCGCAGGTACCGGGTCTGCTCATGGCGAGCCAGATCAGCATCACGGCTCTGCTCAAGGCCCGCTTGAGGTTGCCGCTCTGCATTCAGGAACCCCACCACATTGGCGAACAACGATGCCTGGGGATATACCCGCTGGGGGTAAGGCTCGAGATCCAGGCCACTGATTCCGAGAGCACTGATGCGATCAGCCGTCTCAGGGTCAAGGTCTTCAGCCAGCTTGATCCCCGACACCCGGGTTCCCATCGCTTCGAGAAGATCGGACGCAGAGCGGGCCAGTGGATCCGCCAACACTGCCGCAACATCCTCAACAGGTCGGACAAGGTTGGGGGCATCTCCCGGCAAGTTGAAATAGCGGGGATGAGCCCAAAGCCGAAAACGCTTTTCATCCATGGCGACCAAGCGGCCGGTGCGATCGACGATCGGGCGCCTCTGCCCCAAGGGTTGGGTGCGCTGTGTCTGCAGCTGACGTGCACGTTGTTCCAAAGAGGGGGCTTGCACAAGCTGCAGCCAGGCCATACGAGCGACCAAACCCGAAAGACCTGCAGCCAGGATCAAGAAAATGATCCACAGTCGTTTGGGCGGAACCTGTCTCAGAGGAACGATCCGTGCGCTGGACCTCCGCGAACGCACGGGTCGAGACCCAGACAGCTGCTTCATCAGTATCCCGCCCTGATGGGCTGACTCTTCAGCAGCTGAAGCGAGGCCATCGGAGAGGGAGCCACTGGTTCGGGCGAACCCAGAGCGGGGCGATCGAGATGGACCAGGTTGGCCACCTGTGTAGGCACAAGGCTTTTCGGCTGTTGGGACCGTTGCAACAGGTGCTGTTCCATGACGGCCGTTGATTCCGTTAAGCGATGGGCCTGAAGACGCGTGGATTCCAGAAGGCGGAAGGCCAGCGTCCAGCGATGCTGCCAGTGCAGCGTGAGACCCGCCAGAACGGCAACCGCCAAGATCAGCCCCAGAAGCGTGCCGTCCATCAGGCGATGGAGTCCACCAAGAAGAGGAGATCGTCGTGCAATTCGTCCTGAGGACAGTGACCCTTGAATCAGCTCAAGAGCTGTGGTCGATGCACGCTGTTCCGGAGCGGCAACCACCGGGATCACAGGCGAATAGGCCAGTGAACCACCTTGAGAAAGGAGGGGCAAGGCTCAAAGCAACAGCAGATTGACGAACGTCACCGCATTCCACAGCCCGTGCATGATCACAGAGGGCCACAACCGGCCACTGCGGAGGCGCACAAGGCCCAGTCCCACACCCAACACGGTCAGGGGAGCCAGCTCACCAACACTGATGTGGGCCATGGCAAACAACAGACCACTAACCAGGACACCCACCAGGGGGCCGAGCCTTGTGGCCAGCACCGGCAGCAGGGCACCTCGAAAGATCGTCTCCTCAAACAGCGGCGCCAACACCACAGCAGTGAGGGCGAGCAATCCCAAAGCAATCGGATCATGGCTGCCGAGCACCAACTCCAGCAGTGGATTGCTGCCCCCGGGATCTCCCACCAGGCGCACGAGCAACCATCCCGTGAGCATCACCAGCGGCGTCACCATCAACCAACCCGCCACTGCATCCAGCAGGGCTGTGAGCACGGGCCGCACCCGCCACTGCATCCACCCCCCCTGTGGCGCCCTCTGCTTCGGCAGGGCCCGTACCTGTCGCCAGAGGATGAGCAGACTGGGCAGGGCCATGACGGCGTAGTTGATCACCACCCCGACCGCCTCACGGCGAGGACTCCCCAGCCCAGCCGTGAGGGCACCGACCAAAGGGAGCGCCACCAGCGGAACGCCGACAGCACTGATCACAACGAAGCCCCCCGCCACGAGCAGGGCCATATCGATCAACGTCAGATCCGGACCCTGAACCTCTGGCCAGGCCAGCAGCCGGCCCCTCAGCAACCGCCAGGTCTGCCCGAGCAAGAGCAGAACACCCAGAAGGGCTGTCACCAGAGGCAGCACTGTGCTGAAGGCGAGACGGAACGCCGCTCGACCCGCTTCCACGCCATCAATGCAAAGCGATGGATCCGAGACACTGACCTCGCACTGCAGCTGCTGGAGCAAGGGATCGCCGACGTCACCGCCGAGGTCTGCCAACGCGGAACCCTGGCCCTGCAACAACACCAGGATCTGCTTCTGTCGCTCACTGCGATCCTCCAATGCGATCCCCTCAAGAGCCTTGAGCAGTGCATCCCGTGGCGACTCCCCCAGGAGCGCATCCCGCAACGGTGGCGGCACCTTGGGTTCAGCCAGAAGCGTCAACTCCTGCTGCTGGAGGCTCAGGGCTGGCGCCACCGAAGGTCGCGACAGGCTGTCCACCAGACCCGAAAGCCAGATCAATCCAGCCAAAGCCAGGGACAAGACCGCCAGAAGTTCCTTCCAGCGCGGGACAACCGGTCGTGGAGAACTGGGCACCAGCGGGCGTCAACTGTTGATGATTGTCCCCCCGAAAGGCCGCTTCCATACGATGGCCGCGCCCTGACGCTGCACCGTGTCCCTTCGTCTTCTCCTGGTTCGCCACGGTCTCAGCAGTTTCAACAAGGAGCGGCGCATCCAGGGACGCGACGACCTCTCGAACCTCAGCAACGAGGGGCATGAGCAGGCCAAGGCCCTGGGCCGCTCTCTCCAGGACGTGAGCTTCCAGGCCGTCTACAGCTCCCCCCTGCAGCGGGCAGCCGCCACAACGGCAAGCCTGCTGGAGGCCCACGCCGGTCAGATGCCGGCTGCAGTGTTCGATGACGGACTGCTGGAGGTGGATCTGGAGCCCTGGTCGGGCCGGACCATCAACGACCTCATGGACGGGTCGGCGGAGAGCTACCGCATCTGGAAGCACCGCCCCATGGAGCTGGAGCTCCAACGGCGGGATGGCTCGACCTACAAGCCGCTGCCTGAACTGATGGAACAGGCGCGTGGCTTCATCACCAACCTGCTGCAGCGCCACCCCGTCGATGGCAACGACACGGTGCTGGTGGTGGCCCACAACGCCATCCTGCGCTGCCTGATGCTGGTGTTACTGGGGGAACCCGATAACGGCTTCCGGCGACTCCGCATCGACAACACCTCGATCTCGATCTTCAATCTCAGGCCTGGGGTTGATCGTCCCCAGGTGCAGATCGAATGCCTCAACAGCACCACACACCTTCAACCCCTACCGAAGAAAGGCAAAAACGGCAGGCTCGTTCTTGTGCGCCACGGTGAAACCGACTGGAACAAAGCCGGCCGCTTCCAGGGGCAGATCGATATCCCTCTCAACGACAACGGTCGTGGTCAAGCTGCAGCCGCCCGCGATTTCCTCAAAGACATCCCCATCGATCGGGCCTGGAGCAGCACCCTGTCTCGCCCGACCGAAACGGCCCAAATCATTCTCGAGGCACACCCTGACGTTCCTTTGACCCAGATCGATGGACTGGTGGAGATCGGTCACGGGCTTTGGGAAGGCAAGCTTGAATCCGAGATCAGAGACGGTTGGTCGGAGCTGCTGGAGACATGGAAACGAGCTCCAGAAACCGTTCAGATGCCTGAAGGCGAGACCATCCAGGACGTGTGGGCCCGTTCCGTCAGGAGCTGGGGAGAGATCGCAGATCAGCTGAAGGCCGATGAAACGGTGCTTGTTGTCGCCCACGACGCTGTTAACAAAACAATCCTCTGCGACCTGCTGGGGCTGACCCCGGCGGACATCTGGGCGGTCAAACAAGGCAACGGTGGTGTCACGGTGGTCGACATCGCCGACGATCCGGGCCAGCCTGCAGTAGTGACCTGCCTCAACCTCACCTCCCACTTCGGAAGCGTGATTGACCGGACGGCTGCAGGCGCTCTCTGACGTCATGAACGACACCTCGCTCCTGGATCCGGTGCGCATCCTGCGTGGCCCCGGACTCCCGGTGCAGCTCGGTGCAGTTCTGATCGAAGAGGGGGTATTGATCGGCTTCGACGACGATGCCCGACAGCAGGCCCTTCTCCTGGGCATTCAAGCCACCCCTGCGCCGAATCAACTGGTCGCCCCCTGCCTGGTCGATCCCCATTCCATCCTGGAGACCCCCTTCAGCGGGGATCAGGAAACAGCCGTGAGCCTGCGGCACTGTGCTGCCGCAGCGGGCTATGGCCAGATTGCCCTGCTCCCCCGCAGCAGCAGCTGGCGCGATCGGCCCGAACGGCTTCAGGGATTCAACGCCGATCAGGATCCGACGGCAACGGTTCGCTTGCACCTCTGGGGAAGCTTCAGTCGCAGCGGCAAGGCAGGCGAGCTCGCCCCCCATGGGGATCTTCTTGAACATGGCGCTATCGGACTTGCCGATGACAACGCCATGGTTCCAGCCGCTTTGCTGCAGCAGGGACTGCTGCTCGGCGAGATGGGGGGATGTCCGGTGCTGGTGGCCCCCCGGGATCCCGCGCTGCAGGGGGAGGGGCTGGTGCGGGAAGGGGTGGAGACGCTGCGGGCCGGGTGGCCAGCGGATCCGATCACCAGCGAGACCGTTCCCCTCAGCCAGTTGCTGCTTCTGCATCAATGCCATCCGGATCGACAACTGCGGTTGATGAACCTGTCCACGGCAGCGGCGGTTGACCAACTTTCAGGCTGCGAACCCCCTCCCCTGAGCAGCGTGAGCTGGTGGCATCTCCTGACTGACCGAAGCATGCTGACCGGCAGCGACCACGGCTGGCGCGTCTGCCCGTCCCTCGGAGGACCGAAGGATCGCGATCGGTTGATCCAAGCCGTTCAGGAGCGAACCGTGACTGCCGTGGCTGTTCACGCTGTACCTCTGGATGCGGAAGACATGCTGCTGCCAGGTGACCAGCGCCCCGCAGGTCTGAGCGGCCACCATTTGGTGCTTCCTGCGCTGTGGAATGCCCTGGTGCGGCCCGGACGCTGGACCGTGGAAGATCTTTGGCAGGCCCTCAGCTTTGGGCCGTCGGCCCTGATCGATCAGCCCCCTGAACAGCTCAAGCGAGGCAGCCGGCGATGGCTGCTTTTCGATCCCGATCAATGCTGGACCATTCGGCACAACACATCTGGAGCTCCACGCTCAGCCAACGTTCCCTGGCTGGGACGGGAATTAAAAGGCCGTGTGACGGCCTGCGGACTCAGTTGCTGAGCTGTCCTATCCGCCCGGGGGGCCAGAAGCGGAACACTGCACGTCCAATGATCTGATCATCGGGCAGAAACGGGCCACCGGGCCAACGACGGGCGTCCTGACTGTTGCGCCGGTTGTCACCCAAGACGACAACCTTGCCTTCGGGAACGACGGCATAAAGGCCTTTACAGCCATTCATCCCATCGCGATCCGAACAGAAGTTGGTGACGTAAGGCTCTTTGAAAGCCTTGCCGTTGATGGTGACGGCCCCGCGGCTATTGACTTCCACAACATCACCTGGAACGCCGACCACCCGTTTGATCCAGGCCTCACATTCGGGATAGCGCTGCACCAAAACACGATCGACAAGCCAGCTGATGCCAGGGAAGGTGACGAAACCGCACTTCAGAGGATTCGGTTGTCCCGATTCCAATTTCCAGACGGGATCGAAAGCACTGGGGGAATTGAACACAACAATCTCGCCCCGTTGGGGAGGCCGTGAGCGGTACGACAGTTTCTCCACGATCAACTTGTCGCCGACCTGCAACCCTGGAAGCATCGATCCCGAAGGGATGTAACGAGCTTCAAAGGCAAACTGCCTGAGCAGAAGGTACAGCGAGATCGTGAACAGAAAGGGGGCCCAAAACTCCCAAATGGCGCTCACTCTGCCCTTCATTTCGGAAGGCCCTTTCTCCGCGTTCAATGTGGGCAGGCTCAATCTTTCGTCCCACGATAGGGGGAGCCTGCAGGCCCCATGATCCGTCCACGCTGGCAAGCACTCAAGCCCCGACGCGGCCTGCTGAACTGGCGCCGGTGGGACCAGGCCATCGCTGTGATCGCCGCAGTCAATCTCACCTGGGTCGCCATCGACCTCACCTACATCCCCCTGCGCAACTTCTGGCTGCAACGCAATCTCTATCCGGTGCCGTCGCTGCCATGGGTGGTTCCCCTGCCCTGGCTGCCAGACATCACCCCACTGCTGGATCCCCTCAAGGGCATCGAACCCCATCGCGACGCCGAGGCTTACCTCAAAGCCTACGGAGCCCTGGATCGCGCCCTGCAGCAGAACGGCTTGAGCACAGCTGAAAGCACCGATCTCTTGGAGCGGCAGGCGGCGCTCACCACGGCGCTGATGGACAGCAATCCGTTTATCAGTTCGGGCCAAGCCGGCGCGCTTGAAAAATTCAAGAACCGACTCCGCGCCCGCACCGGCCTGGAATCAGCGCGTGAGTCAGCCAACCTTCTCCTGAGCCCCGACCATCTCGAACAGTCCCCCTGGAGCCAGGAGCGTCAATTCTGGAGCCAGCAGATCCTGCCGCTGGTGGAAAGCAACTACTGGCGAAGTATCGATGAAAACGGACGCCCAAGCGATCTGAGCTGGCGCATCGACACGCCGTTTCAACTCCTCTTCCTGTTCGACATTCTTCTGCGTGCATGGCGCCTGAAACAGCGCTACGGGGCGATCGGCTGGCGCGACGCCCTGCTGCGCCGCTGGATCGACCTGCCACTGCTGCTGCCTTTTGCACGCTGGCTCAGGGTTGTCCCGGTGACAGAGCGGCTTTGCGGAGCCGGCCTCCTGCAACTTGAGCCACTCCGTGCCGTCATCAGCCGAGGCGTGGTGGCCTTGCTGGCGGTGGAGCTGTTTGAAGTGATCGCCATCCGCGTTGTTGACGCCCTCCAGCAACTGATCCGATCTCCACAGCTGCCGGAGAGGATTCGTGGACTCTGCAGTTACCAAAGCAGTGATCTCAACGAGGAACGGGAGGTGATCGAGCTGCTGCGGTTATGGCTCCCCCTGCTGCTGACCCGCATTGGCCCGGCCATGCGACCGCAACTGCAAGCCGTGATCAGCCATCTGGTGCAGCAGAGCTTGGACAGGAACGTGGTGCCGGACGCCCTGCGGAGGCTTCCTGGACTGCAGAATGCCGAATCAGAATTCAGCCGCCAGCTGGCCGAAAGCATGGTGGCCTCCGTGCTCGACCTGTCCAAGGGAGCCGGAAACCGCATCGGTCAGAGGGACCCGGTTCTGGAATCGCTTAGCTCCGAAGCCTTGGATCGGCTCTGGGAGGAACTGGCCCACACGCTGGAACAGGAGCCTGTCCTGAGCCGCAGCCAGGATTTGCTGGTTGCCCTCCTGGAAGAGATCAAACGCGCAAGCTTCCGTCAGATCCGCGACCAAGGCGATGTGGATGCCCTGATCAGCGAATTGGATGGCTTGAACTTCAGCCCTGGAGTGCCGACTCCCAAAGATCAGGCTTGAAACCGGTCAGGTACGTGGAGGAGTTCACCTCCACGAACGGTCGTTTGATCAATTTCCCATCAGCAGCCAAAGCATCCAGAGCCTCGTCATCCGACAGAGCCTTCACTGCTGCCGCACCCATGGCGCGATAGCTCTGGCCACTGGTGTTGAACAAAAGCTTCCTGTCACCAAGGGATCGATGAGCAGCCACCAGCATGTCCTTGGAGGGTGGGGTCAAGGTGATGTCATGCACCTCGTGAGAGATGCCACGCTCAGTGAGCCAGCCCAGTGCTTTGCGACAAGTGCTGCAACGGCTGTAGCTGTACACCTGGAGAGGCTCAGCCAAGGTTCAGCGGCCGAACAGGGATTTGATCGCTCCAACGAGGCTGTTGGAGCCACGGCCCACACCTTCCGCAGGACGGGTACGAACAGTCACATCGCCGTTCACAGTGGTGCGGCAGCTCAAGCGGAAGTTGGCAGGTCGGTCAGCCAGGTAAACCTCCTCGACATCACTGCGAGGAGAAAGATTGCCCTGCCCCTCAAGCACCTCCATCACGCAGGTGCCGCACTGGCCGACGCCACTGCAGTTGTTGAGGTTGTTGAGACTCTTGTAAGGGTTGATGCCTGCATCGAGTGCAGCCTTACGCAGATTCGCGCCCTCGATGCAGCCAACCTGCTGGCCTTCCTGCTCGAATCGGATGGTGGGCACGGTTTCTGCAGATCTCAGTGCGCACCAACTTACAAGCATCCGGCCTGATCACGGCCTCCTCCCCTGAGATCAAGTGGCTGCGTTGATGCAGGAATCAAGCAAGGGCTGAACGGCATCGAGATCGCGCCATCCATCAATCGTCACAATGCCCCCTTGGAGCGTGCGATAGGTCCGGAAGAACTCAGCCACCTCTTCCAGCTGGGACGCTGCAATCTGGCGAATGCTGCGAATTTCGTCCTGACGGGGATCCGCATCAGGGACACACAAAATTTTCGCGTCGTAGGCCCCCCGGTCATGCAGATCCAAAACTCCGATGGGGCGGGCCTTGATCAGGCATCCAGCGAAGGTCGGCTCGGCCATGATCACCATGGCATCGAGGGGAGAACCATCCTCAGCCTGGGTGTTGGGGATGAATCCATAGTCGAAGGGATATCGCACCGAAGCGTGCATCACCCGGTCGAGAACCATGATGCCAGCCTCCGCCAGGTACTCGTATTTATTCCTGCTGCCCGCCGGAATCTCCACGATGAGATTGACCAAACCTGGCGAAGGAGACGGGGGCAGCTGATGGAGATCCATTCCGATCCGAGGCGGTGGGGATCAGTCGCGAAGCAGAGAAGGTTCGATCCGTGATCACAACAACAAGGGGGGCACTGAAGCTGACAACAGCAATCAGCAGTCCCGTAATGGCCGTGAACGACGCGCGGCGACTAAAAGATTCATCCGCCTCAGACGACGCTAGGTCGTCCTCTTTCGACGGGGGAAAAGCATCTGAGGCCATAGAACGGGAGCCTGGTTGGACCCCCTCCTCTCATCAATGATGTTGATCCATTCATTCTGTCACTGACGAAAGCAGCTTGCAGCGAGCGTTAAGCAGCTGGTCGGTCCTGCTGGTCGAGGCGTGCACTGTTCAAATCGGATGGAACTTGCCCACGGCCCTCGAGATGGGTGCGGATCAGTCGGAGCTCTTCGAGGATCGATCCCAGGATTTGCTGCGTCGCCGTTGAAGGAGAATTCAACACCTCAACGGTGACCTCCTTGATTCGCAAAACATCCTTGGCAAAGCGTGCCACCTCGTTGGGATGGAACATCAGAGGATCTTTCTGATCGCTGCGATATTCAGGGTTCAGCTTGCGGGGATTGAAGGGTGGATTGAGATTGCGAGGGTCTGTGTTGGTGTACCGGTAAACAGATGCACGAGAACGATTGAGAGATTTCTGAACATCGTCAATTCCCACTAATGCTTCAGCTTGCTGATTAGCTTGGATTGAATCCATGGAAATTTCTGCCGGTTGCTGAACACTTGACGCCACAGATTCAACGGGGCGAGGAAACATGAGACGTGCCTAGGACAGTCTGGATTGAGCTGGACGGTAGCAGCCGAGACTCAGGGCGGACAGGGGAATTCCGGCAAAACAGACACTTCCGCGATCGGCATGCTCACCCTGAGCGGTGATAACTTCCAAATTCCAATTTCTTGCAAGCAATGCGCGTCTCCCGCCTGCTGCTGGTGACGCTTCGGGATGTTCCCGCCGAAGCGGAGATCACTTCGCATCAGTTGCTGTTACGAGCTGGATACATCCGCCGCGTTGGATCAGGGATCTACGCCTATCTGCCGCTTATGTGGAAAGTGCTGCAGAAAATCACTGCCGTTGTGCGAGAGGAGATGAACCGAAGTGGCGCCCAGGAAACCCTGCTTCCACAGCTGCACCCTGCAGAGCTTTGGCAGAGAAGTGGTCGCTGGCAGGGCTACACCGCTGGCGAAGGCATCATGTTCCACCTCGAAGACCGACAAGGCCGCGAACTGGGGCTTGGCCCAACCCATGAAGAGGTGATCACCAACCTGGCGGGCGAGCTTTTGCGGTCATACCGGCAGCTCCCGGTGAACCTCTATCAGATCCAGACCAAATTCCGCGATGAGATCCGTCCCCGCTTTGGCCTGATGCGGGGTCGCGAATTCATCATGAAGGATGCGTACTCCTTCCATGCCAGCGAAGCGGATCTACGCGAGACCTATGGCCTGATGGATCAGGCCTATCGCCGCATCTTTGAACGATGTGGCCTCGAGGCTGTCCCCGTCGATGCTGACAGCGGAGCCATCGGCGGAGCTGCCTCCCAGGAATTCATGGTGACGGCGGATGCCGGTGAAGACCTGATCCTGATCAGCGATGACGGTCAGTACGCCGCCAACCAAGAGAAAGCTGTTTCGATCCCGGCAGCGGCGTCTCCTCTCCCCGATGGCCCGGAGGAATTGATTCCAACCCCTGGTTTGGGCAGCATCGAGAGCCTCTGCGACGCCAAAGGCTGGGATCCGAGCCAAGTGGTGAAGGTGCTGCTCTTCGTGGCGACCTTGGACGACGACACCCTGCAGCCCCTGTTGGTGAGCCTCCGTGGTGACCAGGAGCTCAACCCCACCAAGGTCCTGAACGCCGTCAGCCGCATCCTGAACAAGGGTGTTCTCGATTGCCGCCCGCTCACTCCAGACGACAGCAACCGTCAGCAGATTGATCCGATCCCCTTCGGTTCCATCGGACCCGACCTCTCCGATGATGTCCTGCAGGGAGCCAAGACCTGGGAACCGACATTCCTACGCCTGGCGGACGCAACCGCCAGCGAACTCAGCACCTTCATCTGTGGTGCCAACAGCCCCGATCTGCACCGTATCAACACCAGCTGGGCCGCCGTCGAGCAGACACCGACCAGCCTGGATCTACGCAATGCACTGGCGGGCGACGTCTGCCAACACAACCCGGAATCACGGCTGACGGAAAAAAGGGGCATCGAAGTCGGCCACATTTTCCAGTTGGGTCGGAAATATTCCGAAGCCATGGAAAGTCGCTTCACCAACGAGAACGGCAAAACCGAACCGTTCTGGATGGGGTGTTACGGAATCGGTGTCTCCAGGCTGGCGCAGGCTGCCGTTGAACAACATCACGATGACAGTGGCATCTGCTGGCCGACCGCCATCGCCCCCTTCGAGGCCATCGTGGTCGTCGCCAACATCCAGGATGAAACCCAGTCGCAGCTTGGAGAAGCGCTTTACACGACGCTGCAAAACGCCGGCGTCGATGTGCTAATCGACGACCGCAAGGAACGCGCCGGCGTCAAATTCAAGGATGCTGATCTGATCGGAATCCCCTGGCGCATCGTGGTGGGACGCGACGCCTCCACCGGCACCGTTGAGCTGGTGCGCCGCAGCAACCCCGACGTGCAGAAGCTCCCCCACGCAGAAGCCGTGTCCAGCCTGATCCAGGCTCTGCGCGCTTAAAGTCTTCTGAATCTGAAGGGTTTCATGCTCTCCGCACTGACGCGCCTGCTTCGCCCCCTGAGCCGGGCTGCCGTTGCGCTTGGCCTTGGCTTATGCCTTCTTCTCACAGCCTGCAGTGGGGATGCTGAAGCCCGTCTGAGCGGCAACTACGTGGACGACACGGTGGCTGTGTCCCGCATGTTGAGGTCCGTAATTGACCTGCCCCAGGACGATCCCACCCACGCCGAGGCCGAAGCCGACGCACGGGCCTTGATCAATGACTACATGTCCCGCTATAGGCCCCAGCCACGCGTGAACGGACTGAGCTCGTTCACGACCATGCAAACCGCGCTGAATTCCCTGGCTGGTCACTACGCCTCCTATGCCAATCGGCCTCTGCCGGAAGCACTGCATGACCGGCTCGCCAAGGAACTCACCAAAGCTGAAAAGTCGGTTGTCCGGGGAAGCTGAGGCCCTGAACGCTCAAGTTTTGACGAGGCCGCCCGAGATCTGAGATACTCGCGGATTGTGCAGATCTGCGGCTTCGGGCCGCCGTGTTCTTGGCCAACGTTGTCGTCATCGGAGCGCAGTGGGGTGACGAGGGAAAAGGAAAGATCACCGATCTCCTCAGCCGCTCCGCCGATGTGGTGGTGCGCTACCAGGGTGGGGTGAATGCAGGCCACACGATCGTGGTTGACGACCGTGTTCTGAAACTGCACTTGATTCCCTCTGGAATCCTCTATCCCGACACGATCTGCCTGATCGGGTCCGGCACGGTGGTGGATCCCAAGGTGATGCTCGGTGAGCTGGACATGCTCATCGCCAACGACATCGAGATCTCGGGCCTTCGTTTGGCATCCACGGCCCACGTGACAATGCCGTACCACCGCCTGCTCGATCAGGCCATGGAGAAGCAGAGGGGCGCGCGCCGGATCGGAACGACAGGGCGCGGGATCGGTCCCACCTATGCCGACAAATCCCAGCGCAGTGGAATCCGTGTGATCGACCTGCTGGACGAACAGCGGCTGAGGGACCGCCTCGAGGGCCCACTTCAGGAGAAGAACGAACTTCTCCAAACCATTTATGGCGTTGCGCCCCTGAACGACGAAGACGTCATCCAGGAATATCTGGAATACGGCAAGCGCCTCGCCCCCCACGTGGTGGAATGCACCCAGACGATTCACCAGGCGGCAAGGGATCGCAAAAACATCCTGTTCGAAGGGGCTCAAGGCACGCTGTTGGACCTGGACCACGGCACCTACCCCTATGTCACATCCTCCAATCCCGTTTCCGGCGGGGCCTGCATCGGCGCAGGCGTGGGCCCAACCTTGATTGACCGCGTCATCGGCGTCGCCAAGGCCTACACCACCCGTGTGGGTGAGGGCCCCTTCCCCACCGAACTGAGCGGCAGCCTGAACCAGCAGCTCACGGAACGGGGTGGTGAATTCGGTACCACCACTGGCCGCCAACGGCGCTGTGGCTGGTTTGACGGCGTGATCGGTCGCTACGCCGTTCAGGTCAACGGCCTGGACTGTCTGGCCGTGACCAAGCTGGATGTGCTGGACGAACTGGACGAAATTCAGGTCTGCGTGGCCTATGAACTCAACGGCGAGCGAATCGAGCACTTCCCGAGCAGTGCCGATGACTTCGCCCAGTGCAAACCCATCTTCGAAACCCTGCCGGGCTGGCAGTGCTCCACCGAGGAATGCCGCAGCCTTGAGGATCTCCCCAAGCCGGCCATGGATTACCTGCGCTTCCTCGCCGATCTGATGGAAGTGCCGATCGCCATTGTCTCCCTGGGGGCCAGCCGTGATCAGACCATCGTTGTCGAAGATCCGATCCATGGACCCAAGCGGGCCCTTTTGAGCGCCTGAGCCTCTGAGGTCCATACTTCGGAGCGACTTCAAAGCCCCGATGTCATCAGAGATCCGTTTCCCCAGCGCCTGCAGTCTCGATGTCGTTGGCATCGGCAATGCCATCGTCGATGTTCTGGTGCAAACGGACGACAGCTTCATAGCTGAACACGGCCTCCAGAAAGGAGGCATGGCGCTGATCGATGAGCAACAAGCTGAGATGCTCTACAGGGCGAGTGGCCCGGGCCTCGAAACCTCAGGTGGATCAGTCGCCAACACCATGGTTGGTATCGCTCAACTGGGTGGTCGCGCTGGTTTCATCGGCCGCGTCCGGAACGACCAGCTCGGCAGCATTTTCAGCCACGACATCCGGGCCGTTGGGGCACGCTTTGAGACCCCAGCAGCCACCAGCGGAGCCACAACAGCACGCTGCCTGATTTACGTCACGCCCGACGCCGAGCGCACCATGTGCACCTTCCTGGGGGCCTCCACCCAACTGGACCCCGAGGATCTCGACCTCTCCATGGTCCAGCAGGCCAAGGTGCTTTACCTGGAGGGCTACCTATGGGACAGTCCAGCCGCCAAGCGGGCCTTCATCGCCGCCGCCGAAGCCTGCCGTGAAGCGGGCGGGCAGGTCGCCCTGTCCCTCTCCGATGGCTTCTGTGTGGATCGGCACAGGGAGAGCTTCCTTGAGCTTGTGAATGGCCACGTCGATGTGTTGTTCGCCAATGACGTTGAAATTCAGTCGCTCTACGAGACCGACGTTTTCGACCAGGCCCTTGAGCGGGTGCGCGGCTGCTGCTCAGTGATTGCAATCACCCGTGGTGCCCAGGGATCCGTCGTGCTGAGTGGAGACCAGCGCTGGGATGTCGGCATCTTCGGCCTGGGGGACCTGGTGGACACCACCGGAGCAGGCGATCTCTATGCCGGGGGATTTCTGCATGGCTTCACCCAAGGCGAGTCACTCGAACGCTGCGGTGAGCTCGGAGCCCTCTGCGCCGGCCAGATCGTGACCCAACTGGGGGCCCGCTCCCAGGTCTCCCTCAAGCAGCTGGCGGAAACGCATCTGAACTGAGCTCAGCGATTGCCCAGGCCCCATAGGCCGGTGATGCAGTCACCGGCCAGCACAACCACTAAGGGGTGTCGTAGCTGTGCAGCTCTGAGAGAGCCGAGCGCAGGGCATCCACATGCATGGCGGAGATCTTCATCAGCAGTTGGACCTCATGGGAGGCCTGCAGCGCCCCCTCCCAGCGATAGAACGACTGAACCGGGTGGATGGAGACACAGGCCACGAGATGGCGCTCCAGCAAGGCCTCAGCGCGCCCAAAAGCTCGCTGAGGCCTTGCTTCCGTGGTGAGGGTGAGGGCCAGCACCACCCCACTCGCTTCAATCACGCTCAAGCCGATCGATCAGGCTGATGAAATCCTCGACACAATCCATTCCATCGGGGGGAGATGGACGCCGCAACAGCAGCAAGCTCAGCCCCAGTTCTGTGGTGAGTTGATGCCAGAGCTGTTCCGTCACACCACCGGACTGGCGGCAGAGCACCACCTCAATGTCCCAGCGACGGCAGAGGGACCGCTCGATCGCCCCCGGCGCCTCCCCTTGCAGGGGTCGCACCACGGCCAGGTGATCCGGGGGCAGACCTGCCCGCAAGGCTGCGCGCAATCCATCGGGGGAGGGAAGCGCACGGGCATAGGGGATGGCTCCGGCACGGCGCACAGCAGCAGTCCAGGCCGGAAGATGACGACCTCCAATGGCCAGCAGCAGGCGTTGGCCGTGGAGCGGTTGGGCCGCCAATGCATCGGCATCAGCAAGGAGAAAGGCCGCTCCCAGCGGTTCAAGACGACGCTCATAACGCAGCAGCGGTTGGCCGAGATCCGCACAGGCCGTAACCAGGTCATGGCTGATTCGAGCCGCAAAAGGATGCGTGGCATCCACCACACAACGGAAAGGGCCGGCCTGATGCAGAGCTGCCTTGATTCCGCCAATGCCCTGCAGGGCACCAATCGAGAGCCGCTCCACAGGCAATCCCGCGTAGGCCTTCGCCGCAGTTGCCGTCACCACACTCACGCTCACACGCCAATTGCGGCGGGAGAGCTCCTGCACCAAACGCGGCCCTTCACCGGTTCCAGCCAGCAGCAGGACACGACGCTGGTCATTCGCGGGGCCTTGCATCAGGATGTGCGCCGACACCAGCTCAAGCCATGAACCATTGCGTGCTCGAAGTGGAGGTGATCGACGCACCGACGGTTCGATACACCCAGGACAACCAGACTCCCATTGCGGAGATGGCCGTGCGCTTTGATCCCCTTCGTGAGGGTGATCCGCCAGGTGAATTGAAAGTGGTGGGCTGGGGCAACTTGGCCCAGGAGCTGCAGAACCGTGTGCAGACCGGGCAGCGGCTGCTGATCGAAGGCCGGCTGCGGATGAACACCATGCCCCGGGGCGACGGCATGAAGGAAAAACGTGCTGAATTCACCCTGGCTCGGCTTCATCCGATCGGCGCGGCAGCCACGACGGGTGCAGCCCCTTCCGGCAACCCTTCAGCCCCGGCCCCCAGCCGCCAGGCCCCCGCGGCTGCGCCGACCAAGGCGGCGATAGAGCCTGAACCGGCCAGCTGGAATGCTGCGCCCCTCGTGCCCGACACCGACGACATCCCCTTCTGAATCAGAGGACACTCGCGTTGCGTCGCCGCTTAACGACCCGCTTCGTCCTGCAGCTCTGAGGCTCGGGTGATCAGTTGCCCGAGCTCCCGTTCAAGGGCGGCAAGATCCAGCCGCAGCTCGGGCCAGCGGCCACCATCAATCTGCTGCAGCAACCAGCTGCGATCACGGTCGAGCTGCTGGAGCAGATCATCCATGCCGGTCGACGATGGATCAGGCACTAGCTCAAGACAGTTGATCTCCATCCTGATGGCCTAGAGGTCAAAATGACGATCAAGCCAAGGCCTTCATGAAGGATTTCTTCTCCCCCGGCAGCCTCGTCACCATCGCCGGAGGCGTGCTGACCGTGGTCGGTGCCACCGCTTACGCCACCGGGAGCGCCAACCTCAGCCTGCCCACGATCTTCTACGGAATCCCGATCTTGTTGGGGGGGCTGGCCCTGAAATCGTCGGAGCTGCCACCCGCCATCCGGGTGACACCGATCAAGACCTTTCAAAAGGAACGCGAAGCTGCAGCCCCAGAACTGGGCAAATTGCTCGGCGATGTGACGCGCTGGCGCTACGGCCAGAAGGCCCACCTGGAGTCGTCGCTGGAAGCGCTCAAACTCTGGGATGAAGACACCCCACCGCAGTTGGAAGAGATCGAAGAGCTTCATTCCGAGAGCGGCTATGGCCTGCGGATGCGTTTCCTGCTGGGAGCCGTTCCCCTCGAACGCTGGCAAGAGCGGCAGGAGCGGCTGGGGCGTTTCTTCGCCAAGGGGATGCGAGCGGAACTCAAGCAACTGGATGAACAACGGCTGGACGTTGTTCTGCTTCCAGCGGGTGAGGCCTAAGCCATGGCCCAATCCGCCCAGAACAACGATGAGGCCCTCAGGGTGTCGGTGCTCAGCGAAGCGCTCCCCTACATCCAGCGCTTCGCCGGTCGGCGCATCGTGATCAAGTACGGCGGGGCCGCCATGGCCCATGCCGAGCTGCGTTCAGCCGTGTTTCGTGACCTGGCCCTGCTGGCCTGTGTTGGCGTCCAACCCGTCGTTGTTCATGGCGGCGGGCCCGAAATCAACCAGTGGCTGCAGCGTCTGGAAATCCCCGCCGAATTCCGCGACGGACTGCGGGTCACCGACGCCGACACCATGGACGTGGTCGAGATGGTGCTGGTGGGTCGCGTCAACAAGCAGATCGTGAATGGGCTCAATCAGCTCGGCACCCGTGCGGTTGGTTTGAGCGGAAGTGACGGCAGTCTTGTGGAGGCACGCCCCTGGGGGGACGGCAGCCATGGGCTGGTGGGAGATGTTGCCCGCGTCAATCCCGATGTGCTCGAACCGCTGCTGGAGAAGGGTTATGTGCCCGTCATCTCCAGCGTTGCCGCAACCCCCGATGACGGTCGAGCCCACAACATCAATGCCGACACGGTGGCGGGAGAACTGGCGGCGGCCCTGGAGGCTGAAAAACTGATCCTGCTGACCGACACCCCCGGCATCCTCGAAGATCGGGATGACCCCGACTCGCTGATCCGCAAACTGCGCCTCGCAGAGGCGCGACAACTGATTGAGGACGGCGTGGTCGCAGGGGGCATGACGCCCAAAACGGAATGTTGCATCCGCGCCCTGGCTCAGGGCGTGTCAGCCGCCCACATCATCGATGGCCGGGTTCCCCATGCCCTTTTGCTCGAAGTCTTCACCGACGCCGGCATCGGCACCATGGTGGTGGGACGCGGCTAGAGGGTGAGCGATCAGGACGCAGCACTGGACCTCTCTGAAGCGGAGGCAGCCCTGGAGCGCGGGGACTACGGCCAGGGCCTGGAGCTGCTTCTCCCCCTGGCGGAACAACACCCGCTCAATAGCCCGGAGGGGCCGGGCCTTCGGCTCCTGATGATCACCGCCTGGATGGGCCAGGGGCAGGACGACAAAGCCATCGCCACCTGCAGGCTGCTGAGTCGCTGCCGCGATCCCAAGTTGCGCCAGCAAGCCAAACAACTGCTCGGGATTCTTGAAGCCCCAAGCCTGGATCGTCCGGAACGCTGGTCGATGCGGATGCCGCAACTGGAGCTGAATGGCTCCGGCAGCGGGCAGACCTCCACCATGCGGCGGCGACGGTCGCGGCGCCCCGAGCCCCCGCCACCACCACCCACGGGGCCGACGCGTTCACCGGCAGCGGGGTTCGCCATGCTGGTGATGGCGGTTCTGCTGGGGATCACGCTGTTGCTGAGCGGTTGCGTCCGCATCGACGCTGATCTCGACCTTCGCGGCCCGGATCGACTGGCCCTCACCTGGGACGTGCGGAGCATCCAGGAACGCCCGCTGCCCTGGCAGGAGCAATTCGAGCGAGACCTACAACGGGAGGTTCCCGGGCTGAAGATTGAACAACAAGGTCCTGGACGCCAACAGATCAGCAGCCGTGGTGCCTCATCCCACGAGCTGGCGCAACAAATGGCGGCCGTGGTTGCCGTGGCTGGTCGTGCGGCTGGGGTCTCGATCCCCGCACCAATGCTCAAGCTCGAAGAACGCAACTGGCTGCTGGGGGTGCAGCAGCACGTGCAGCTGATGGTGGACCTCAGCGATCTGCCCGAGATCCCTGGGCTCGAAGTTCATCTGAGCCTCAACCATGGGCAGGTGGAGCGCACGGCTCTTTCCGGCACCACCACCGAAGTCAGCTGGCAGGGCTGGCGCTGGAATCCACTCGGCCTGGGGGGTCTGGTGATCCTGATGCTGCTGATAAGCAGCATGGTGCTGCAGGTGGTGCGTCGGAAGCTGGGCTTTGGCTTCCCGGAACTGCCCTCCTGATCAAAGCTGCTGCGGGTCGGGATCCACAGTGAGCGCCACACCCTTGGGCAAGCCATCCCAGAGGGCCTGCCCTGGAGGCAGCGGAAGCGGGGAGCCCGCCGGACCGTGCAGCAACAGCTGCCATCGGCTGCGGCCGGCAACCCGGGCCACAGGCGCTGGGGCCGGACCCAACAACCACCAGTTCTGGTGCTGACAAATCGGCCGGATCCGCTCCGCCAGCACCGCTGCCGCCGTTGCTGTTTTACTGGGTGATTCTCCAGACAGTCGCAGCAGACAGGCGCGACTGAAGGGCACCAGACCAGCTTCCTTGCGAAGGGCCACCTCCTGGGAGAGGAACGCTTCATAACGACCATCCACGAGGTGTTGAATCACCGGATGCTCTGGGGTGTAGGTCTGCACCAACACCTGCCCCGGTCGCTCACCTCGCCCGGCACGGCCCGCCAACTGCATCAGCAACTGCAGGGCCTGCTCTCCTGCGCGGAGGTCGGGGCGGTGCAGAAGCCCATCCGCCGCAAGCACCGCCGCCAGGGTGACCCGCGGCAGATCCATGCCCTTGGCCAGCATCTGCGTGCCGATCAAAACATCGGCTTCTCCAGCAGCAAAACGGTCCAACAGGCGTCGATGGCCATCACGCCCCCCGGTGGAATCGCGATCGAAGCGAAGCAAGCGAAGACCTTCGAGCTCCTGGGAGAGCAGTTCCAACACCTTCTGCGTCCCGGCGCCAAAGGGCTTGAAAGCCGTGGAACCGCAGTGGCTGCAGCGGTTCTCCATAGTCTCACGGTGGTCACACCAATGGCATCGCAGCCACTGACGTCCGCCCTGGCCACGGTGAACGGTGAGCGCCACATCACAGTGGGGGCACATGACCACCTCGCCGCAACTGCGGCAGCTCAAAAAGGGGCTGTACCCCCGACGAGGCACCAAAACAACCGCCTGTTCGCCCTGCTCCGGCAGCGCCGCAAGACGATCCATCAAGGCGCGACTGACCAGACGTTTGTGTCCTTCGGCCAGCTCATGGCGCATGTCGATGACATGCACTGGAGGTAGAGCCTGCCGGGAAATCCGCTCGGTCAAGCGCACCAAGGTCAACGGACCATCAGGCCCCGATTGAATCCAACTCTCGAGCGACGGTGTGGCACTGCCCAGCACAAGCCGTGCCTGTTGCATCACAACCCGGTCCAAAGCCAGGTCCCGGGCGTGGTAACAGGGCATCGGGGCGTCTTGCTTGTAGGAGCTGTCGTGCTCCTCATCCAGAACGACCAGCCCCAGCGGCTTCAACGGCACGAACACCGCAGAGCGGGTTCCCACCACCACCAACGGCTGTTTCGAGGCAAGACAGCGGCGCCAGGTTCGAACCCGTTCGGCGTCACCACAACCACTGTGGTACTCCACCACGCGCGAGCCGAAACGTCTGCGGCAGCGGTCAACGAGTTGGGGGATCAAACCGATCTCAGGGGTCAGCAGCAGGACATGCCGGCCCCGGTCCAGCTCCTGAGCAGCCAGTTGGAGGTACACCTCGGTTTTGCCGGAGCCGGTGATACCCCAGAGCAACAGCCCCTGTCCCACGGAAAGCTGTTCATAGGCCTCAACAATGGCCTGCTGCTCAGCAGTCAAGGCCCGTGGCCGCTCCAAAGCACCCTCATCAACTCCAGGGTTGTCCGCAGCCCCTCGCCGTTCTCGCGTCAGATACCCCCGTTGAACGAGAGCGGTCAGCAACGGGGCGCCAAACCCAGTGGCGACCAGATCACGCTGCCAGCCACCACCTCCCTCCGCCTTTAACCACATCAGCAGCTCCTGCTGACGTGGCGTTGGTGGCTCGACGTCCTCAGGGGCCTCACACAGCTGAACCCAGTACATCTGGCGCCCCCCCGCCAGTGAACGCTGACCAGCCTGACCGAGCCAGCCCGCCGGCAAAGCTGCTTTCAACATGCGAAAGGCACTGAGGTAGCAGCGGTTCGCCGCCCCTTCCAACCATCCATACCAATCAGGATCCACTGCGGCCCGCTGCAAGAGGGCTTCCACCGGTTGAAGGCCAGTGGGATCATCCACGCCCCACTCCCGCTCGGAGACCACAAGCCCATGCATGGCACGACCCCGAAGGCGCACCCGCACCAGGTCTCCGGGCCTCAATCCCATGGCTGGATCAGCGGCATAGCTGAAGGCCCGCCCCTCCCGTCCTGCCTCCAGCCACACATCAACAGAGCGCCGTAAATGCGACTGGACCTTGCAAACTTCGGAAGACTTCATTAATCTGGGGAGGTTGGGCATTTCTTGCCAACACTGCGCTCGATCCAGAGGGAAGACACAGAGTCTGAAGCCAGGGCTTGTCCTTGCCACTTTGACCGGTCTGAGACCACCCCGGACAGCACAGACAACCGGTCCAAGCGTTGCCTCGTTTCGCGGACACCACCATCACTCCACAATCTCCATCCAGCGCCCACAGCGTCTGTTTTTTTGTGTGCACAGGAGACACAAGGCTCTTCTGAGCGAGTTGATGGTGTGCTTCTGATGCTTTGACGTCCACCTCTCTATCCGACTTTCACTCTCACCATGACCCCTGCCGCAACCAAAGCTGCCAAGCCAGACATCGTTCTTCTGGCCAATGCTGATGGCACGGTGAAGGAAGTCTCAACCAAGAACAACACGGAAGCCAAGAAGGCTCCTGCGCGTCGACGGACCAGCAAAGCGAGCGCCAAAGACCTGAGTGCCGCAGCCGATGAACTGCTGGCAGCGGCAGACCAGGCGAAGAAGCCGACGACCGCCAAGAAAAAACCCACAACCAAAACCTCCAAGACCAAAGCCGCCACAACTAAGAAGCCAGCCACCACCAAAAAGGCCACCGCAAAGAAGAGCACCACCAAGCCATCAACGGCGAAGGCAGCCGCAGCCAAGCCAACGGCCGAAGAGAAAGCCAAAACAGCTGCCGCCGAGAAAGAGGCCAAGGCCAAAGCCCTGGCCAGCATCAAGATCGGCCCCAAAGGGGTTTACACCGAAGACTCCATCAGGGTTTATCTGCAGGAAATAGGGCGGATTCGCCTGCTGCGTCCCGACGAAGAGATCGAACTGGCCCGCAAAATTGCCGATCTGCTCTATCTCGAGGAACTGGCTTCCCAATTTGAAAGTGACAACGGTCGAGAGCCCGACAACAAAGAGTGGGCTGCGCTTGTGGAAATGCCACTCATCCGCTTCCGGCGTCGCTTGATGCTCGGCCGACGGGCCAAGGAAAAAATGGTGCAATCCAACCTGCGCCTGGTGGTCTCGATTGCCAAGAAGTACATGAATCGAGGTCTGAGTTTTCAAGACCTGATTCAGGAAGGAAGCCTTGGCCTGATTCGGGCAGCCGAAAAGTTCGACCACGAAAAGGGCTACAAGTTCTCCACCTACGCCACCTGGTGGATTCGTCAGGCCATCACACGCGCCATTGCCGACCAGAGCCGCACCATCCGCCTACCGGTGCACCTCTACGAAACGATCTCCAGGATCAAGAAAACCACCAAGGTTCTCTCCCAGGAATTCGGCCGGAAGCCAACCGAAGAGGAAATCGCGGAATCGATGGAAATGACCATCGAAAAGCTGCGCTTCATCGCCAAGAGCGCCCAGCTGCCGATCTCCCTGGAGACTCCCATTGGCAAGGAAGAGGATTCACGCCTGGGCGATTTCATCGAAGCCGACATCGAGAATCCTGAGCAGGACGTTGCCAAAAATCTGCTTCGTGAAGACCTGGAAGGCGTGCTGGCCACCCTCAGCCCCCGCGAGCGCGATGTGCTGCGACTGCGCTACGGCCTGGACGACGGGCGGATGAAAACCCTCGAGGAAATTGGCCAGATTTTTGATGTGACCCGTGAACGGATCCGTCAGATCGAAGCCAAGGCCCTGCGTAAATTGCGCCACCCGAACCGCAATGGGGTTCTCAAGGAGTACATCAAATAAGTTGTCCGACCAGGGATAGGTCCGCACCATCCTCAGGCGTAATCCATAGGTACAACCGCCCTGGCTCAGATCCACGATGGGCTCCTATAACGAGCGTGAGGGAATTGAGACGCCCTCCTCACACGGAAGAGATCAAACCCCAGTCTCAGGCTGGGGTTTTTCCCTCGGGATAAATAAAAAAATCACATCCGACGGCTTCACTGATCGCTTTCGAAGCTCTCCGTGAATTCCTGAAAGGCACGCTTCAGGCGCTCCACCGGAGTTTCTTCCAGGGGACACTCCTGGCGTGTTTCCAGCGCATAGGCCTGGAGCAATCGAGCATCTGGTTCAAGCACGGAGGCCACCGCACCCTTGAACAGCACCAGATTGTGCTGCGACGTCAGCCCCAGCAGGTAAGGCTGAAGTTCCCAGCTGGACTGCCCATCCTGCGAGGGCTCTGGCGCAGATCGCACCAGACGCGGCCGCAACAGTTGATAGGCATGATCGCCATCGCGATCTGTGGTGTGGCGCAGCCGCGCCATCAGGACATCGCCACTGCACAACAGGATCAAACGAATGCAACCTTCAGCCACCAAGGGGAGCATGGCCTCCTGCTCCTGGGGGGCCGGGGCAACCGAGCCAATTGCTCCGGCCTGACGAACGCCATTGACGACGGGTCCGGGCATGGCTGTCCTGCGTTGCCTGCGAATGTTAAGCGTTCTTCATAAAGAGATCTTCCCTTTCGAAGCTTCACAACCTCTTGAAGGCGAACCGAACGATCCAGGTCCAAAAGCGTAGGCTGGGCGGCTGATTCGCCCTTTCCATGGCCCTCACCGAACTGCGCATCGCCTCACGACGCAGCCAGCTGGCCATGGTGCAAACCAACTGGGTCAAGGCAGAACTCGAGAAGGCCCATCCCGGCCTGAAGATCACCGTGGAAGCCATGGCCACCCAGGGCGACAAAATCCTGGACGTTGCCTTGGCCAAGAT
The DNA here is from genome assembly GCF_000737595.1 of Synechococcus sp. KORDI-52. Lineage (NCBI taxonomy): Bacteria > Bacillati > Cyanobacteriota > Cyanophyceae > Synechococcales > Synechococcaceae > Synechococcus > Synechococcus sp. KORDI-52. The sequence goes on from NZ_CP006271.1 coordinate 2,415,502, forward strand.
CGGCGACAAAGGCCTGTTCACCAAGGAACTGGAAGCCCAGATGCTGGTGGATCGTGCGGACATCGCCGTCCACTCCCTCAAAGACCTGCCCACCAACCTTCCTGAGGGGCTGATGCTCGGTTGCATCACCGAACGGGAAGACCCGGCCGATGCGCTTGTGGTGAACGCTAAGAACCAGGCCCACAAGCTCGACACCCTTCCCGAAGGTTCGGTGGTGGGAACAAGTTCCCTGCGCCGCCTGGCTCAGCTGCGTCACCACTACCCCCACCTGATCTTCAAGGACGTTCGGGGGAACGTGATCACCCGGCTGGAGAAATTGGACAGCGGCGATTACGACTGCCTGATCCTGGCCGCGGCAGGCCTGGGCAGGCTGGGCTTCGGCGATCGAATCCACCAGCTGATCCCTGGCGACATCTCTCTGCACGCCGTTGGTCAGGGAGCCCTGGGGATTGAATGCGTGGAGGGCAAGCCTGAAGTGCTTGAAGCCATCAAAGTGCTGGAGCACACCCCCACCTCCCAGCGCTGCCTGGCCGAACGCGCTTTCCTGCGGGAACTGGAGGGTGGCTGCCAGGTCCCCATCGGCGTGAACACCCGTTTCGAAGGCGATCAACTGATCCTCACCGGGATGGTGGCCAGCCTTGATGGCAAACGCTTGATCCGCGACCAAGCCAGTGGTGCCGCGAACAAACCCGAAGCCATTGGTATAGCCCTTGCGAACACCCTTAAAAGCCAAGGTGCGGGTGAAATTCTCCAAGAGATCTTCGAAAGTGTTCGTCCGGAGGCTTGAACCTGTACGTCGTGGATGGTTCAGCTCCGCCGGCGTTACTGGAGGGTGAACCTTTATCCCGACGTCTTGCCTCGATTACCTTTTTCTTTCCAGCTCTAATTCAAAGCCGGGCTTGTTTTTTAAAGGCAGCCTGGACACTGCAACGGAGAGGAGTTATTCGGCTTTGCAACGTTGCCAGCCCAAGCGACATCGACGCCATCAACAAGCGGACAGATCAGCTGCTTGAAAGTATCCATCGTTTGAGGACCACAGGCATCGTAGAAGAGCAAATCACCAATGCATATCTCAACCTCCCGGGGAAACTTACAATCAGAGGATATAAACAACTTGTCCACGCTGATCGCAGCGTAATCAATCTGCGCTTTTCAAGACCCGATGGACGCAGTGGGAGCGACGCCGGGATGATCGATATATTTCACCCTCAAAAGCTCTCGCCGGACTTTCGACACTTTTCTAGCCGCCTTCTCCAAGAAAAAGTGATAAGAGCGCTCATCCAAACTTCAAGCCTTTGCAAAGTTCAGACCAAATGCAGAAATCTTTATATCAACGATGGAGTGCAAGATACACGTGGCTTCCACTGCGACGGACGTTCAACCAAGTTCAAGTCGTTTTTATTCTTATCGGACGTCAAACATCTTGAAGACGGTCCTTACTGTTATGTCAGCGGATCTCATCATAATGACGCGTTATGGCAGAAGAACCGTGTGTTCAACGAAGCCAACGGCATTGACGCCAGTGAATTCACTCAACTCCGAGGCATTCAAGCCATTCCGCTGTTCGCCAATGCCGGAGACATGGTGATCTCCTCTCAAGCGGGTGCCCACCGAGGGCATCCTCAGATGGCTGAAGGATCACGCCGCGTGCTGGTGGCCATGTACTCCCCAAAAAGCGCAATCAAACTCTCCCGCCGTGAGCGCATGAATCAATCGCTGCGACGCTGGATCACCACCTGGTGATCCAGTGACCCCTAACCATGCTCCCAGCCGTCGGCTAACTGCGAATCTCCAGGCGTGTTCCCACATCAACGGCATCAAACAGTTGGCGGATGTGGCTGTTGAGCATGCGCACGCAGCCAAGACTGACGGCCGCACGGATCTGAACCCAGTGAGGCCAGGCCGTTCCATGGATTCCAAACTCGCCACGGCCATTGCGATGAAAGGCCATATAGCGATCGCCAATGGGGCTGCTGGGCCCGCGCAGCTCCCGCCGCTGACCCGACTTGTGGGTCACATAGATCGGATTGACCTTCTTGCTGAGGATGGCGAATTCCCCCTCAGGGGTGGGGGTCTTGGGATCTCCGATCGCCACCGGCCAGACTCCAAGCCTCTGCTCGCCCCGAACAAGGGCGATCTGTCGCTTGCCGAGGTCGAGCACGATGCGTGACTCGCGAGCAGGTCGCCGCAACGCCAGCTCAGCAGGTTCAGCAGCAAGGCATGGAGAAACGGACCCCGCCAACAGGCCAGCCATCAGAACCGGCGCCAACAACAACCTCATGAGACGCACAAGACCCGTTGGTCTCAACGTATTCATTGCGAGAGGAAAAAACAGCTGCAGCGCCTCTGAAGTCGAACTCTTCAGGATCTCTTTGATCTCAAGCAAGAGACCAGCGATCCAGCGGTACCCTTCTCCAAATCTCTCCTCTCCCTGTTGACCTCCACGGCGATCGCAACAGCGCGACCAACCCTGCTCGACGGCAAGGCCCTCAGCCGGGAGGTTGAATCCATCAGCTATCGCTTCAGCGACCTACTCAGCAACCGCAGAACCTTCCTGGCTGCAGCCTGGACGCTGCGCCGGCAGGGGATCATCTGCCTGCGCAAAGCGGCACCTGCTGGCTTGATCGCATCAATCAACAACGATGTAGGCCAACTGCTCGAAGAAATCGAATCAGGCGACCACGCTCGCCTTGCATCCCTGGCCTATCTCAATCTTCCCGATAAGCGGGTTCTGAAGGGCTACAACCAGTTCCGCGATGCGGATCGCTCCGTTATCAACTACCGGGTCAAGCGACCTGATGGACGCAGCGGCAGCGATGCGGGAATGATCGACATTTTTCATCCCGAGCGCCTCTCCGAAAGCCTCAACACCAGCATCCGCGCCTGTCTGCAGGAATCGATAATTCGGCGATTGCTTCTGGTGAGCAGCTTCAACCGAATGCGGGTGAAATGCCGAAATCTCTATTTGAACCGAGGTGTGCAGGACACGCGCAGCTACCACTGCGATGGACGCTCCCTGAAGTTCAAATCCTTCCTTTACCTCAGTGATGTGCAATCGCTAGCGGATGGCCCCTATTGCTTTGTGCCCAGGTCCCAACGCCGCCGACGGCTCTGGTGGCGCAACGCCCGCTACAACAAGCAGCACGGTCTGGGGCCGTTTGAATTCAGTCAGCTGCAAGGGGCTGACGCCATCGCCCTGTTTGCCAAGGCAGGAGACATGGTGATCTCGTCGCAGCGCGGTGCCCACTGCGGTCACCCCCAACACCCCCAGGCACGCCGCGCCGTCCTGGTGAACATGTTCCAGCGCTGATCCATAAAAAAGGCGGGGGTGTCCCCGCCTGATCAGAGGTTGAAAACCGGGATATTCAGTCCACCAGCTTGGGATCGATCTCAGCCATGTATCGGGCCTCGCAGCTCTTGATGATCTCAATCGCTTTGTCGGTGCCGAAAAATCCGTTGACCGAGCAGGTGCCAGGCTTCTTCAGATCCTTGTAGTGCTCCCAGTAATAGGTGGTCTCTTTCTTCCAGTGCTCACCGAGATCTTCCCAGCTCTTGATGTGATCCATGCGCTTGTCATCGGCGAGCACAGCGATCACTTTGTCGTCGACTTCACCCCCGTCGTCGAAGGTCATGATTCCGATGATGCGGGCTTCCACAATCGAGCCGGGAATCAGGGGTTCGGTGACACCAACGATTTCAATATCGAGGGGATCGCCATCCTCATCCCAGGTGCGGGGAATGCATCCGTAGGCGAAGGGGTAAGCCAAGGATGAGTAACCAACGCGGTCCAGCTTGAGATGGCCGGTTTCGGTGATCAGCTCGTACTTGTTGATCGTGTTGGAGTTGAGCTCCACGATCGTGTTGAGACGAAGTTCGGGTTCATCAGCGAAGGCCGGCAGCACGTGCAGCAGGTTGGGCATGCTGCGGCTGGGTGCCTGATCGAGGTTGGCCATAAACGGCGATGGACAGCGCGGCGCATCCTACGGGCCCCCTCAACCCGTTAAGCCGCAAGCAGCTAGGACGCCTGCTGGAGCCGATCAAGCTTGTTCTCCAGATAGTCGAGGAAAGCATCGGTGCTCAGGGGCCGTCCGCTGACCCTGTCCACCAGTTGATCGGCATTCACACTGCGTCCGAGCGGGTGAACATGCTCACGCAGCCAAGCCAGCAAGGGCGTGACATCGCCACGCTCCACATGCGCTTCTGGAGATCCGATGGCCTCCGCCATCGCTTCACTCAATTGGGCACTGATCAGGTGCCCCAAAAGGTACGAAGGGAAATAACCGAATAACCCCTCCGACCAATGGACATCCTGGAGACAACCCTCCGCATCGTTCATGGGACGGACTCCCAGAAACTCCTCATAACGCCGGTTCCATTCATCGGGGAGATCCTTCACCGCCAAGCCCTGCTCAAGCAGTGCAATCTCGAGATCCGTGCGGATCAGGATATGCAAGCCATAACTGAGTTCATCGGCCTCAACCCGGTTCAAACCAGGCGCCATCGGATTCATCGCCTGCCACATGTCCTGGGCGCCGCTGAAGGGAGCACCGGCCTGCGCAAAACGTTTCCACCACTGCTCCGCAAAAGGACGGCTCCGGGCCACACGGTTCTCCCAGAACAACGACTGACTTTCATGCACCGCCATCGAGGTGGCCTGTCCCAAGGGCCAGGCAAACCATTGGTGGCTCTGGTCCGGTAACCCCTGTTCGTAGAGGGAATGTCCCCATTCATGGGCCGTGGCAAGGAAACACGACAACGGCTGCCCTGGCACCACGCGCGTGGTGATGCGGTAATCCGCCGGTCCAAGCGTGATCGAGAAGGGGTGGGGCGAGCGGGCCATACAGGTGATGGCGGGATTGCGGCCCCAGGCACCGAGCAGCTGATCACAGAGATTTTGCTGACTAGGCTCCTTGAGATCCCAATCCGCTGATCGGGGGCGAGGCCGGGTGGAGGCCTGAGCAACCAAGTGCGGTAACCGTTGCCGTAGTGGCGCAAACAAGGCCTTGAGACGCTCCAGACGCAGATCCGGTTCGAAGGGTTGCGCCAGGGTCTCCCAGCAGGAGCGCGGCTCATCCAGCTGTTTGGCCTGCTCCTGACGCAGGTCAATCAGGGTCTGGAGCGCCGGTGCAAAGAGGCTGAAATCAGAGGCCGATCGAGCCTGCTGCCAACGGTTGTAGCCATCGGCCTTGGCCTTGGCCAGGGCGGCGACGAGTGCTGGATCGAGGGACTGCTGCCGCTGCAGGTCCTGCTCCAGCAGATCCAGATTGCGACCCTGCTCAGGGCATTGCTCAGCGGAGTTCCAGTGCTGACGCGCTGCAGCCAGCAGATCCGCATAGGCCGCAGAGCTCTGACGGGCATGAAGCTGGGTCGCCAGCAACGTGAGCTGCTCCCCCCTCCAGGACGCCCCGGCAGAGGGCATGCGGGTGTTCTGGTCCCAGTACAGGGTGCTCTGAATCGAGCCGAGAAGCTGCGTCTCTCTCAGATGGGCTCCCAGCTGCCCCCAAGCCGTTGCGGCAGAAGCCATCTCGCTCCCTTTTCCGTCACCCTAACGACACATCGAGTGGCATCGAAGCAACGATGCAGGCCATGGTGAAGCAGTTCAGTCGTCCTGGACCAATGCGCCTATTGATGCTGCAAGTGACCCTGGGGATCGCCCTGCCCATGGCGCTCTGGCCGCTCAAGCTGATCTACCGACAACCCGAGGCCGTTCGTTAGGGATCGGTCAGTTGATCTCACAGCGGCCTTGACACAGGGTGTCCAGGTCGGCACGCCCGGTGATCTGAAGCCGCCGATCTGCCCAGATTCCGTAGACCCAATCGACCACGCCACCGATCAGGGGCCAGCGCGTCGGGGCGTACAACCAACCAAAGCCGATAAGTCGGTACGCCTCACGGAAGACAGCCACATCACGCAGCACCTCCCCGGAACCAGCAATGGCATGAATGCGGCCCATGGCAACCCGGTAGCTGATGCCGGCATGGGCTTCAGGGTCGTAATCAGCGGCGTCGATATCGACAAACGCCAGCCGAGCCTGACGATCACGCCGCTGCAGAAAACGAACTTCGCGCACACACAACGGACAACCCCCATCGAAAAGAAGGGTCAATTCGGGGGCAGAGGGGCTGGCCATGGGGTCAGACGGAGCTGCAGCACGCAAAGTAAGAAGAGAACGCTGGAGAGCGGTGGGAGTGCAGCAGATCCTGCATCAGATCTCAGTTGAAACCCCGGGGCGGGGCTTCACCCGTCTGGACGGTCGCTTGAACACCTGGATCCGCAGCACGGGCTTTGAACAGGGCGTGCTGCACCTCACCTGTCTGCACACCAGTGCAAGCCTCACGATCAACGAGAACGCTGATCCACGGGTGCTGCACGACCTCGATGCATGGATGGCCGATGCCGTTCCGGAACATCGCCGTTATTCGCATGACGATGAAGGAGCCGATGACATGCCGGCCCACATCCGAACCGCACTGACCAGCCAGACCATGAGCCTGAGCGTCAGCAGGGGCCAACTGCTGCTGGGCACCTGGCAAGCCGTTTATCTCTGGGAGCACCGCAGCGCTGCTCACACCAGAACGATCGCCTGCCACCTCTTCGGTGAAGCATCGACCCGCCCCACTCCTGAGAGCAACACCCAGAACAGCTCAGCCACGCCGCAAACCCTGTTGAGCCTGCGCAATGGTGAACGGATCAATCAAGCCATTCAGGCGCGACACGATCCCAATGCCTGGGAAACCGACGACGGCATCGATACAGACACCGATCTGATGATTGACCGTTTACACGACTTGAGCGACTGACAGCTTCGATGCATGGAGCGGGTCACCCGCCGGTCACCTCAAACCAACCGCATTCGACGTTCTGACAGCGCTGTTCACCTGCGGGGAATCACGCTGATCTGGCTCCACCCGCGAACGCAGGCAACCAGCCATTGCAGAATTCATATAAGAATGATTATCATTCTTAAGCGAGCACTATCAGCCAATCTTGTTCGCGTTAGTCAGCCCCAGCAGGACGCTGCTGAGGCTGCTTTCTTTTCCCCCACCTCGAGAAACAGCACTGACAATTGCCCAATGACGTGAATCAAGTCTTCGGACAGGACTGCAATCCTTTCGCAGGTCATCCACAATGAACTTAAATTCTCAAAGATGAATGAGATAAATAAATAATCATGAATCAATCAAATGCCTCTATTGGCGAGACCTCACAGAGGTACGCACAAGAGATCCAAGCGACAGCAACCCGCTATAGGGCCGACCAGTTCAGTCATTCACCATCACAAGCAAGGCAGTAATCCTGAGCAATAGCTATCCCAAAACCAATAGAAATTAAAAACTTCGCTGCGGTACTTTGTCGAAAATAAATCAATTTCAACCGTCGCAGCAACAAAGCCGCTTCTGTTTGCTGCCGCGCAAGCAGCTCTCTTTTCTCTACACGTCGTACCACTAAAAGCTCAGGCTCTGGCTGCAACTTCAACATATGAAAGGCAATCTCGACTTTGATCGCAACGAAGTTTCATAACTGCTGCAACAGGACCTGGCAACAATACCTATACAAAAGTCCCCGACTCCAAAACATCCCCAATCAATTCAATAGTCCCGGAGTAAAACAAGGACTTTTCAGAACTAAATTCACGACCAAAAAGAGCATTAGACATTGTTACTACTACGGAAAGCTCCAGCACTTTGGCAAGATAACTCAAACCTCCTTCATCAATAGCAGCAAAAAATCCACTCAACTCCCTAAGCTCCGCCCGATTATTTTCAATAAATTGATCAGCCTCATTTTTCACGATAGAAGAGTATTTTTTCAATGCAGTACCAACAAACAAGACAATAGTGGCTTCTGAGCCCCTCGCAAAGTTCTGAGCATCACGCTTACTTTCGTCGTCAAGAGGCTTAAACGTCTCCTGGATAGATATCTGCACTGCTGGAGATTGCATCACCCACATCATTTGACTTTTCAAATCTGCTTCTTCAAAGGTTCCGATTCTGAATTGGCTTTGAGCCCACAAACTTGCCACAACCAAAGCGACGGAACTTGCTGTTCGAGCACCCATGATTCCGTACTGCCGCAAATGATCCGTCGCTTGCAGAAGGAGTTGCGACTTTCTCAGAGATTCATCACCCTCGGTAACCGTACATTGTTCCAATTTCTGGTCGCTGACCCATTCAGCAATGGATGCAGCCATCATCACAACCGCTTTTTCAAAATTCTCGCGGGATGGCTCTGAATCCTTTCCTGGAGCGTCAAGCATTTAGCATTCTGCGTCAACTTAAATTAGCGCTCGCATCAAGACTCGTGAGTTACAACCCACACAGCAAGACCATGCTAAGCAAGAGGTCTTGGGGCGAGGGAGTCTTTGCCCAGGTCAAAAGCGTGACCCGGCAACAGAACAACAAAATCAAATTTTTACAGCAAAATACTACTTCACAGAGCAATCACAAACCGCAGCAAATTGAAGAGTCGAATCTTGATTCCAACCCTGACGGCAGCGCTCGCATCGACCACAAGCATTCAAATCGATGACATCAATCACAGACCACCACACCACCTGATAAGCATGCTCACTGAACCTGCCTCTTACAGAAGCTACAACCATGGAAAAGTTGGCTCTGAGAGGATTCAAAAACGCCTTGAGCGTGCCTTCCCTCGCCAGAATGGTCAGGTGAATCAGCGAGCTGATGCCAGTTGAACGTCTCGACGCTGCCCAGAAGTCGGCACTCACCACAGCCCTGCCTAATTGGGTTGTGAACGGAGACAGGCTGCACCTCGATCTGCAGTTCAACAGCTTCGTGGAGGCCTTTGGATTCATGGCACAGGTGGCCTTGCTGGCCGAATCCAAAAATCACCATCCGAACTGGAGCAACGTCTACAACCGCGTTTCGATCGACCTGACCACCCATGATCTCGGCGGCCTCAGCAGCCTTGATGTTGAGCTGGCTGCCGCAATCAACGCGCTGCTGCCAGCATGAGTTCAGAGGGTTCTTGCCCATGACCACTGCACCAGCCACCTCCAACGTCCCCGTCACCATTCTCAGTGGCTTCCTCGGAGCGGGAAAGACCACGTTGCTCAACCACATCCTCACCAACCAGCATGGGGTGAAGACCGCGGTACTGGTCAACGAGTTCGGTGAAATCGGCATCGACAACGATCTGATCGTCACCACCGACGAAGACATGGTGGAGCTGAGCAACGGTTGCATCTGCTGCTCGATCAACGACGAGCTGATGGAGGCGGTGGAACGGGTGATTGAACGCCCCGAGCCGCTCGATTACATCGTCGTCGAAACCACCGGTCTGGCCGATCCCCTGCCGGTGGCCATGACCTTCCTTGGCAGTGAACTGCGGGATCAAACCCGCCTTGACTCAATCATCACGTTGATCGATGCAGAAAACTTCGACGACGTCGTGCTGGATACGGAAGTCGGACGAGCCCAGGTGATCTACGGCGACATCCTGCTGCTGAACAAGTGCGACCTCGTCTCCGAGGAGCGGCTTGCAGCTGTTGAGCAGAAACTCAGAGACGTCAAGAACGACGCCCGCATTCTGCGATCGGTGAAAGGAGACGTGCCCCTGGCCCTGCTGCTCAGCGTCGGACTGTTCGAATCCGACAAGGTGAGTGCCCCCTCCGACGATCCGAGCCTGGAACACAGTGACTGCGACCACGACCATGGCCACTGCAGCCATGACCACGAACACGGCCATGAAAACGGGCACGATCACGGTCATGACCACAGCCATCACCACGGACACCATCACCACAACCACAGCCATGGTGATCAGGAGGACATCGAGGGATTCACCTCCGTGTCCTTCCAAAGTGATGGCCCCTTCTCCTTGCGCAAGTTCCAGAATTTCTTGGACAACCAGATGCCTCAGGAGGTCTTCCGTGCCAAAGGAGTCTTGTGGTTCAACGAAAGCGAACGCCGCCACGTGTTTCATCTGGCGGGCAAGCGCTTCTCCATCGACGACACCGACTGGACCGGTGATCGCAAAAACCAACTGGTGCTGATCGGCCGAGACATCGACCACAGCACCTTGAGGGAGCAACTCCAGGCCTGTGTGGCACCGGATGCAGGGAAAGGTTTCACCTGATTCAGCAGAACCCAGGAATGCTGCTTATTGTGCGCGTCACGGGAGAAACCTCAATGGTCGAACCACTGCTGCTCGGAACGGTCTTTGTTCTCGCCAGCCTGCTGTTGTGGCTTCTGGCTGATTCCGATGACGACAACGGCGGCGGTGGCTTACGCCAGCCGGTGCTTGTACCCATCCCGGTGCGTCATCACCAACGCTGAAGACATCAATTCCTTTCACCTCAATCCTCCGCTGAAGCGGGGGATTTTTTATGCCAACGCCTGATGAAGAGGAAGCAACGTCACTCTGGCCCCATCCCTGAAGCTGAGGCGACAACGGGTGTGGGGAGGATGCACCTGATTGATCGGACAGTGGGCACGCACCAGCACATCCGCAACACGGAATCGGTACTCCCATGTATCCCCCAGAAATTCCCGGCCCAGGACGCTGGCCTCTCCTTCGGCATCGGCGACGACATTGATGTCGTGGGGGTCCACCAGCACACAGCAGTCACCGGAGGTTCTGCTGTCAGCCTGGACCCATGGGGCGGAAGCATCCAGTTCTCCCAGCAGACAGGACAACTGGCCATGGTCATGGGCCTGAACCGGAATCAAATTGCGCTGGAGCACAAAGGATCCAACAAAAGGCGTCGCCGGTGATCTCACGATCTCGGGGGGCGAGGCACATTGATGCAGCACGCCATCACGCATGACGGCAACGCGATCGCAAATCGCCAGAGCTTCTCCGGGGTCATGGGTGACGATCACGCCGCTCGCACCGCAGGCATCGAGCACGGAGGTGAGCTCACTGCGCAGGCGAAGCCTCACCTCCACATCAAGACTTGAAAAAGGCTCATCAAGCAGAACAACCCTTGGCGCTGGGGCCAGAGCACGTGCCAACGCCAGCCGTTGCCGCTGGCCACCTGAGAGCTGGTGGGGGTAGCGCTGCTCAAGCCCCTTCAGCCCCAGCAACTGAAATAACCAGGCCACGCGTTCACAGTTGGGATTCCGCCGGGGCAAACCGAAGCTGGCGTTCTGCCAAGCGTTCAGGTGAGGGAACAGGGCGTAGTCCTGGAACACCATGCCCACGCCCCTGCGTTCCGGTTCCATCCAGACCCCATCCCCAGCCACCATTCGCTGATCCAGCTGCACCGTGCCGCGGCGTGGGCGTTCGAAGCCGGCAATCAAGCGAAGCAGGGTGGTCTTGCCACAGCCGGAGGGGCCAAGCAGGCCCAACAGCTCCCCAGGCGCCACCTCGAGATCCACCCCCTTCAGGGTCCAGCCATCAGACGCATCGCCGTAGCTGTGCCAAACCCCGTTTAAAGCAACTGTTGGCTCCATTGGGAGCAGCTTTTCCACAGATCAGATGAAGCTTGGGAAGCGACCGAGCTTATGAGTGTGACAAATGATCGAAGCCGGTGTGCGGTTTGCACGCCCTGAATCAGATCCCCATCGTTTTTCGCCAGACTCATTCCATGGCAATGTCGCAACGCCATGTCGCGGCAACGGTGTCCGGCCCATCGCTGAAGTGAAGTTGCTGCCCAACCGGATTGTTGTTCCAAGCCCAACCCGGCTGGCCCTGATCCTGATTGCCTCCATCACGGGCCTGCTTGCCATCTGGCCGGTGCTGACGCTGGTGAAGGAGGCCCTGACGTCCTTGAACAGCGGCTTCAGCGATCTTGGCCCCGATGGCATACGACAGATCGTTGGCACCATCCAGCTGCTGCTCGGCACAGCAACGCTGGGCACCGTGCTCGGGACAGCCAATGGTTGGTTGCTGTGCAACTGCCGTTTTCCCGGTCGGTCATGGCTGCGCATTGCCCAGCTGATTCCCCTGGCAACACCGGCCTATCTCCTCTCGGCGATCCTCGTCGATCTGGGCAGTCGCAACAGCTGGACCATTCACGGCATGGGGTGGGGCATCGCTGTGATGGCCCTGACGACCTACCCCTATGTGTTCCTGCTGAGCACGGAAAGTTTCTCCGTCAGCGGTCAGAGTCAGCTGGAGGCATGTCGCGGCCTGGGGGTCGGTCCCTGGTCAGCCTTCCGGCGTGTGGCCTTACCCATTGCACTTCCCGCGATCGGAGCTGGCGTGGCTCTCATGGGAATGGAAGTGGTCAATGAGCTGGGTGCCGTTCAGCTTCTTGGCATACCGAGTCTCTCCGCAGGCATCCTGGAAACCTGGCAGTCCAACGGAGATCCTGCAGGGGCCATCAGCTTGGCGTTGATCACGCTGGTGATCGTGTTGACGTTGGTGATGTGTGAACGCAGCCTGCGCAGGCGCAGTCGACGCTGGAGCGATGGCGTGGCCGGCGGGGACGCAACCGCTTGGCACCTGCATGGATTCCGTGCTGGGGCAGCGCAACTGCTCGCCGTCATCCCTCCGGTCGTGAGCCTGGGGACCCCACTGGTGTGGGCCGCCAGCAACTTGGATCAGCTCCGAACTAGCTGGAACGACGATCTGATCAGCCTGAGCGGCCGCAGTCTTTTGCTGGCCCTTGTTGCTGCCGTTTTGGCGGTAACGGCAGCGCTGGTGCTGGCCATCGCCAAACGCTGGTCCAGCGCCCCATGGCTGAAAAGCCTCACCTTCCTGGCCGGAACGGGCTACGCCATCCCTGGCACCGTCCTGGCTCTGGCCTTGTTGCTCACCGGCGCCCCATGGCAAATCGCCCCCTTGCTCCTGCTGCTGTGGGGCTACAGCGATCGATTCCTGGCGGTGGCGAAAGGGGGTCTGGACGCAGCCCTGGAGCGAATCAGCCCGAGCCTCGATGAGGCCGCTACGGGGATGGGGTCACCTTGGCAGCGCGTGCTTCAACGCGTGCATCTGCCCCTCTTGCGCGGACCGATCACCGTCGGGCTGCTGCTGGTGTTTGTGGACACGGTGAAAGAGCTTCCCCTCACCTTCGCTCTGCGGCCTTTCGACTTCGACACGCTCTCGGTTCGGGTGTTCCAGTACGCCGGCGATGAACGGTTGGCCGAAGCGATGTTGCCGGCCCTGATGATCCTCGTCCTCGGGCTGATCGCCGCTATGGCCTTGGTGCCGACGCTGGATCACGCCTCGACACGCGAGGGCCCGTCATCCCCGCAGCAACCGCTCTGAGGCATTGCGCTGAAGCAACCCGGCACGGGTGTTGAGACGGAGAGGGAGTGTTGACCAGGAGAGCGGCCGTCCTGAAGACACGGCGTAGGTGGTCTCCCGGAGGGTGCCCCTGCCCCCATCGATCTCCAACAAGGTGAAGGTCTGCTGGGCTGGCGCTCCACCATCCAGCAGGCGCCGGGGGCCACTGCCCAAGGCGCCGAGCTGGATCAGATCGAGCTGGCCGCGACGGCTGGAGAACCAGGCGTGGTGATGACCACTGATGTAGGCCTGCACGCCGGCGGCGTCCATCAAAGCCTGAAGCGCACGTCCCCGCTCCAACACCTCGCCGGGGCGATCCTTGCCCAGACCAATCCCAGCCAGGGGGAGATGACCCACCACAAACCGAGCACGAGCCCTTTGTGCCTGGGTGCTGGCCAACTGCTGTTGTGCCCAGACCAGCTGATCCTCAGGAACACGGGCTGAGCTGGCATCCCAGACCAGCCAGAAGATCCCGTTCTGCAGCACCGAGTAGCGAAACGGGAACTGTGAGGCATCCACAAACGCCAATCCCATCCGTGAACGGATCGGGGTCCAGAACCGACGCACAGCGGCACGATCCGCGGGGAACCCCGGTGAACCGTCATGGTTCCCAATCGCTGGCAGCAATGGAACGTTCGCCGCCTGAAGCCGCTGCAGAACGGACGATTCAAAGCCGCGCCACATGGCATCCAGCTGCTGGCCGCTGAGGCCTCGCATCTGACCCGCGACCATGTCGCCAGCACACACCACCAGATCCGGCTGCAGGCCAATGAGCTGATCCAGCCCCTGATCAACGGCAGGGATGTAGCGGGTGGAGCCATAGCTGCTGTTGAGATCGCTGATCAGGCCAACCCGTTGAACAACTCCCCTGGCGGCGCTCAAGGGCAGGGCCGCTGCAGTGAAGCCGGTGCCAAGCACCACCTGCAGCATCCGGCGACGACTCAGCAACACAACAGAACAGGGGTCAGCATTGGCATTTCAAACGTTGGCCCAGCATCCGATCAGCCACCAGTGCCCCGCTGGCAACAACATCGGCCAGAGTGGAGAGGAGTCGGTAGCTGAGAACCACCGCGAGCAGCTGCGCCTCTGGCACGGCAGCACCCAAACGCAGCAGCAGGATGGCCTCAAACACCCCGAGTCCCCCGGGCGCACCAGGCACCACCAGCCCAACGGCGTAGGCCAGTCCAAAGGCCGCAAGCCAGGTGAATGGTGCCGGACTTTGAATACCGAAGGCCTGCACGCTGCACCAGAACCCGGCAAAGCGGCAGAGCACAAACAGCAGCTGAAGGCTGAGGGGCCGCCAGGGATAGCCGCCTCGGCCGCTTCCCTCATGTTCCATGGGCCCACTGCACACTGACTGCAATTGCGCCGCCTTGGAACGCTCCAGTCGACGCAGAAGGGGCTCGCGCCAGCGGGGAATCATCAACAGCGCGGGGAATGGTGCCAGCAGAGCAAGGCCCTGCTGCCATCCACCAGCAACCACAACGAGAACGGAAGCCGCCACGATCAGGAGTGGATCGAGGATCACCCCGGCCAGGGCAGGGCCGCCGCCAATCACTGGACGCAGCACCCGGACCCGCTCCACCAGATGCCAGATCCCACCCGGCAGGTACTTGAGCAGGTTGCTGCGCACAAACAGCGGCACCACGGCGAGGCCCTGGGGAGGGTGTTTCAACCAAACGAGCAGATCCCTCCAGGCCACGCCATTGATCAGGATGCTGAGCCAGGTGAGGCCCAGCCCCAGCACCAGCCACCACCAACCGTTGGCCACCAAGCTCAGCTGGCGAAGTTGACCCGCATGCTGGGCCAGGGCCACAGCGATGAAGATCAGGCTGGCCAGCGTGATCCAGAGCTTGGGTTGACGGAGAACCTTGCCCATCAGGCCCAATCTTCCGTGCTGACGAACGGTGCAACGGCCACAGCAGCCCGCAACTCATCGAGGGCACACCCGGCGCTGGCCTGAAGGGCTTCAAGGGCATCCGCCTCAGCTTTGACCGTGCAACGGCCATCGGGGCGACGCACCTGTTTGGCGGCGACGGGGCCCCAAGGGGTTTCGAGCACACCCTGCCGCCTCGGTAACACCCAGCGTCCCTGGCGCCGCTCCCGCAGGCCGATGCTGCTGCCAGCACTGAGCCAGAGGCTGCGGATCCGATCGGCATCCCCATCCCGCACCAGCGCCGTCACCAACTGGCCACTGCGTCCCTTTTTCATCAGCAACGGCTGCGCCGCCACATCGATCGCTCCTGCATCACGCAAGCGATTGGTCAAGACCGCAACCTCCTCAGGAGTGGCGTCATCAATCCAGGCTTCCTGCACGATCAACGACTCCCAACGGGGACCTTCCTCCGCATTCGCCGCTGGAGTGTGCAGCACAAGACGCACCAGGTTGGGGCGATCAAGTTGGCGATGGCCGAGGCCAACACCAACCTTTTCAGCCACCAACCGTTCAGGAGCAACAAACTGATCCGCCAGCACCGACACCAACGCAAGCCCCGTGGGCGTCACCAACTCTCCCTTGGGCAGATCTCCGCCCTGCAGCAGAGGAATGCGGTGACATCGCGCCAGTTCCAGCACGGCAGGAACGGGCACGGGCAACAGGCCGTGGGCGGTCTCCACAGTTCCGCTCCCCGCAGGCAACGGGGAACAGACGATCCTGGCTGGATTGAGATCATCCATCGCCGCACAGACGCCCACCACATCCACAAGGGCATCGATGGCCCCGACCTCATGGAAGTGAACGGCCTCCACTGGAGTTCCATGCACTGTGGCTTCGGCTTCCGCCAGACGGGTGAACACGGCGAGCACCCGTTGCTTCAGCGATGGTGCTAGGGCAGCTGCATTGATCTGATCACGGATCCCCGACCAGTGGCGGTGGGGCGGCTGATCCTCAAGGCCCCGCACATCAACGCGGACCCCCCGGAGACCGCCGCTGCGCGCCTCCTGCTGGCTGATGCGATAGCGCCCTGCCAAACCAAGGGCCGCCAGAGGCGACTCCACCACGGCCGGGTCCACGCCCAGATCCAACAGGGCCGCCAGGAGCATGTCCCCTGCCAACCCCGTTGGTGCATCAATCCAAAGAGCAGTCATCGGCCCAGACGCGGGGCCGCCTCCAACAGAACACCGGCCTGCTGGTCAAGCGCCTCACGCTGCTGACGCAACTGCTGTTCAATCTCCCGGCGGGCGCGACGCTGCTCCCGTTGAGCCGTGGCCACGTCATGGCCCGACAGTCCCCACAGCCGTCCCAGCAAGGCACGGTCATCGGCCCCACCACGGGCCTTGCCGAAGACCACGGTTTCAGCGGCGATGCCCGCTTGAAGCACCCGGCTCCAACGGCGTAGATCCTCAAGGGGCATGCGAACGCTGTCCGGCACAGCGAACTGCGTGGCACCGCTGCTGCGTAGGCCTGCACGCACACAGGCCAGGGTGCCGACAAGCACCTGCTGAACAGGAAGTTGCTCCTCTTCCGCGATCAGAACATGACCCGCCTCATGCACCGCAATCCGACGCAAACGCTCCTGCCCACCGGGCAAAGCTTCGGCAAGGATGTGCCCGCCCATGCCTTCCCAGGTGGCGGCATCAACACTGAGGGTGACCAGGGCACCCCCGACTGCCACCACGATCCAGGCGGCGGACAGACCCAGGGCAGGACCAAAGGCGCCGAGGGCAGTGATGCCGGCAACCGCGACGCCAGCCCGTAGTGCCCCCGTGGAGCCCTGCCCCCCCTCGGCCATCAGCTGCGAGCGCGGGAGGTGGCACGGCCGCGGCCTCCCTTGGACTTGCCACCGCGCGTCGGCATGGGAGCCATCACTTCGTGCTGTTCGAGGTGCAGTTCCTGGCCCTGGCGGCGCAGGTCGAGGCTGACGAAGTGACGCAGGTGTTCCAGGGGAAGCTCGCCCTTGATCTGGAGCTTGAAAGGAAGCGGACGGTGGCCGTCGGCACGGGCCTGCTGCCGCACCTTCACCACCATTTCACCGGTTTCAGGCTTGGTGAAGATCAACTCGCCTCGAACAGAGAAGTAATCGTCTCCCTCTGGCAAGGTGTCGGAGGCATCGGCCTGATCCGGAGCCAGGGTGCTGGGTTCCCAGACCCCTGCGATCTGAAGGTGCAGATGATCGCTTTCACGACTTCTGGGATACACGACCCAGAGGTGGGGTTGATCCAGGGGCAGGTGCCGTCTGATCAGCGTGAGCACACGACCCAGCACAACGGTTTCCAGGGGGACCCCCTGGTCATCAGTCAACGTGCCGCGAGTGAGTTGCTCGGGATCGGTTGGAGCGTATGTGCCCCGCACAAGACCAATGGCCCGGTACTGCAACGGCTCGGTGACCGGGGGAATCGGATGGGCGCGCATTGATGGATGCAGATCCGGGCGGAGTAAAAGCCCTTGTGAAGACTGTAGCCAGCCCACCGCAATCCCCTCAGACTGAAAGTGCTGATTCGAGATCGGATGCAGAGCCCGCATCGGATTCTGTTGCTGCTGGCCTCGATGGTTGGGGCTGCACTGGTCGGTTGGATTGGCGCTGCCTCCATGGCCCCGGAAACCCGTGCGGGAGCAAGCAGTCAGATTGAAGATCAGCAGGTCGAAACGCTGATGGAGCAACTCGAGGGGAATGAGGTCCGCAACAATGCAAAACGGCTTCTGCTCTTGGAACGTCTCATTGCTCTGGAACGCCTGAAAGAGGCCGAAGCGATCCTGGAACCGTGGCTCTCAGCACAATCCACACCGCGCGAACTGACACTGTTCAAAGCAGAGCTGCAACGCCGCAATGGTCAGCCTGACGCGGCCCGGCGCAGCCTCAAACAACTGATGCGCCTGCATCCAGATGACCCACAGATTTTGCAGCTGCTGGTGTTTCTGGATCAACAGCAAGGCCGTCAAGCCCAGGCGATGGCCGAGCTCAACACCCGTTTCCAAGGCTTGAAGCCGGGCCAGCGTCTGCAGATCGGCCTGCTTCTGGCCGATCTGCACCGTCAAAGGGGAGCCCATTCAGCAGCAGCCCATCTGTACCGCCAACTGGCTGACGAAGCACCAACCGACGCAAGGCCCTTGCTGGCTTTAGCCCTGCTGCTGCAGGAGCAAGGCCGTAACGACGATCTTCAGGCTTCCTTGAAGCAAGCGCGGCAACGGCGTGATGCCTCTGGGCGAATCAATCCTTTGATTGATGTGATGGCCGGCCAACTTGGATTGGACTCCGCACGCCAACCCCCATCCCCATCTGACCAACCCCCAGCTAGGGAGATTCAGGCGGGTTCTGATAGGCCTTGAGCGCCGCATCTATGGCATCGGAGGGCGGAGTGGCGTCATCCATGGCCGTCGACCTTCTGATCCTGTTCAACAGATCCATGGGATTGGACGCATCAAGGATCGAGCCGCTGTCGTTGGTGTTTCCGTAGAAATCTCGTTCTTCGCGGTTCTGATAAGGGGCTTCCACCTGGGCCCATGCGCCACGCGAGCCAGCTGTCGCTATCAACCCAAATAGGACCAGCTGCGCGACAGCCACAAGACGGCGGGACATCGGCTCAGCTCATATTGAACTGATGCTAAGGGTCTCTGAGCCCACCGGATCAACCGTGCAGATCACCACCTGGAACGTGAACTCGGTTCGCACGCGATTGAATCAGGTGCTCAGCTGGCTGGAGAAGGAGCGACCGGATCTGCTCTGTTTGCAGGAAACCAAGGTGGATGACCCCCTGTTCCCTGTACAGGAGTTCAAATCCGCTGGCTGGCATGTGCACATCCATGGCCAAAAGGCCTACAACGGCGTCGCCCTGATCAGCCGAGAACCCCTGGACGATGTGCGCTGTGGATTCCTGGGAGAGCTTCCGGATGATGCTGAAGCGGCAGATCTCGGCGCACAGAAGCGCGTCATCAGCGCACAGCTGGATGGCGTCCGCGTGGTGAACCTTTACGTGCCGAATGGATCGAGCCTTAAGTCAGAGAAATACCCCTACAAACTGGCCTGGCTTGGCTGCCTGAAGCGCTATCTCGAGGCCCAGGAGGACCGTGGCGAACCGCTGTGCATGGTTGGCGACTTCAACATCGGCCTGGAATCGCGGGATCTTCCCGACCCCAATCGCCAGACCGGGGGAATCATGGCCAGCGATGCTGAGCGCAAAGCACTGCGTGCTGCCCTGGGTGAGCGACTTCAAGACGTGTTCCGGGTGTTCGAACCGGATTCAGGCCACTGGAGCTGGTGGGACTACCGCAGCGGCGCCTGGGATCGGGACCGCGGCTGGCGCATCGATCACATTTATCTCTGCGATGAGCTGTTGGGGCTTGCCCGGAGCTGCGTCATCCACAAAGGCATGCGCGGCAACCAGCAACCCAGTGATCACGCACCCGTCAGCGTTGACCTTGACTGGCCGCCATCCGATGACGACGACAGCGATGACCCGCTGTTCTGAGCCAGCTCAGTAAAGCTCCACTACGGCAGGCAACGTGACTCTGCGTTTGGCCGCTTCCCCACAGGTGCGCGGCGTGGGCAGCACCTTGCCGGGATTGGCACGGTTATGCGGATCGAAAGCGGAACGCAACAGCCCCATTGTTTTCAGGTCGTCAGGGTTGAACATCCAGTCGAGATAGCAACGCTTATCAGCCCCGACGCCATGCTCGCCACTGATGCTGCCGCCTGCATCCAGACACACCCGGAGGATGGCGGCACCGAGCTCCTTCACGCTTCGCTCCACATCGGGCTGGTCCAGCGAATAGAGGATCAGAGGATGAAGATTGCCATCGCCGGCATGGAACACGTTGGCCACCGGCAGGCCATGCTCCCGGCTGAGCCGCTCAATCGCCGCAAGCACCGAAGGAAGACTGCTGCGAGGCACCACACCGTCTTGAACGTAATAGGTGGGCGTAATTTTTCCCACCGCTGAAAACGCTGATTTACGCCCTTTCCAGAGCACAGCGCACTCCGTGGGGGCCTGGGCCCGCCGCAGGGCACGGGCCCCTGCGGCACGACAAAGAGCGTCGGCCTGCTCTGCGGACGCCTGAACCTCTGCGACTTGCCCGTCAAGCTCGATTAACAGAACCGCTGCCGCATCACGAGGGTATTCGTCGTAGCCGAAGAAGTCATTGACCGCGTTGATGGTGACGTTGTCCATGATTTCCATCCCCGCCGGCAACAGACCGGAGGCGGTCACGGATCGAACGGCTTCCCCTGCCGCTTCCATCGTGGCGAAATCAGCCAACAGCACATTCACACACTCCGGTGCCCGGAGCAGCCGCAGAGTGATGGCCGTCGCAATGCCCAGCGTGCCCTCGCTGCCGATGAATGCACCGCGTAAATCAAGTTCGCAGGATTCCGACAATCCATTGCCCAATTGGGTTGTGGTTCCATCAGGAAGCACAACCTCAAGCCCCAGCACGTGATTGCTGGTGACGCCGTACTTCAGACAGTGAACCCCGCCTGAATTCTCAGCCACATTGCCGCCAATGCTGCAGACCACTTGACTGGAGGGATCCGGAGCGTAATAAAAGCCTTCTCCGGCTACGGCCCGCGTCACCCAGCTGTTGATGACCCCAGGCTGAACCGTGACCCGATGGTTCGCCAGATCCAGGTCGAGCACCCGACGCATGCGGCTGGTCACCACCAGAAGCGCCTGCTGCTCCACCAGTGCTCCCCCCGAGAGGCCTGTGCCGCTGCCCCGAGCCACGAAAGGGACACCGTGTTGATGGCAGCAACGGAGCACCGCAGCAACCTGTTCTGTTGTTTCTGGCAGTACCGCCAGGGGCGGGCAGTGGCGCTCGAGGGTCAATCCGTCACAGTCGTAACTCAACAGTTCCTGACGTTTGGCCACAACGGCTCGAGGGGGCAGGCAGCGGCGCAGATCCCGCTCCAGAACTGAGAAGTCGTGGACCACAGCGAACTCGTGCTGGTCAAAGACTACGCATCAAAAAGCGCGCGAAGTGGGGAATTAAGAAACACAGCAAACGGAACCGGACGTTCCTGAGTCAGGATGTTGCCGGTTTGCATCAGCCCTTTGGCGTCGGTTCCAGTGACAGCTCCCGCGTTGAACACCAGCCACTCCCAGGCCATTTTCGGCGCAGCACAGGCTCTGATGCCTGGTGGGGTCAGCTCCCCAGTGCGGGCGTTCAAGTCGGTTGGCGGCCAGCCGATCGTGTTCGATCGGGTCAAGGGTCCCTACGCCTGGGACGTGGATGGGAATAAATACATCGACTACATCGGCAGTTGGGGGCCTGCCATTTGCGGACATGCCCACCCCGAGGTGATCGCAGCGCTGCAGGAGGCCATTGAAAAGGGAACAAGCTTCGGCGCTCCTTGTGCTCTGGAGAACACCCTGGCCGAGATGGTGATCGACGCTGTGCCAAGCGTTGAAATGGTGCGTTTCGTTAACAGCGGCACCGAGGCCTGCATGGCTGTCCTGCGCCTGATCCGTGCCTACACAGGCCGAGACAAGGTGATCAAGTTCGAGGGCTGCTATCACGGCCATGCCGACATGTTCCTGGTGAAGGCGGGCTCCGGCGTGGCCACCCTTGGGTTGCCCGATTCCCCAGGTGTCCCGCGCAGCACCACCGCCAACACCCTGACGGCTCCCTACAACGATCTGGAGGCCGTCAAGGCGCTGTTCGCTGAGAACCCGGACGCCATCGCTGGTGTGATTCTCGAGCCGATTGTTGGAAACGCCGGCTTCATCCAGCCAGAACCTGGCTTCCTCGAGGGCCTGCGGGAACTCACCAAGGAGAACGGAGCTCTGTTGGTGTTCGATGAAGTGATGACCGGATTCCGGATCAGTTACGGCGGTGCTCAAGCCCATTTCGGTGTCACTCCAGACCTCACAACCATGGGCAAAGTCATTGGTGGCGGTCTACCCGTGGGCGCCTACGGCGGCCGCGCCGAGATCATGGGAATGGTGGCTCCGGCGGGCCCGATGTATCAAGCCGGAACGCTCAGCGGCAATCCCCTGGCAATGACGGCCGGCATCAAGACCCTGGAACTGCTCAAGCAGCCTGGCACCTACGACAAACTCACCGCCACCACCCAGAAGCTCGTGGCGGGCATCAAGGATGCCGCCCAGGACGCGGGCTTGCCGATTACCACCGGCAGCGTGAGCGCCATGTTCGGCTTCTTCCTCTGCGAAGGCCCGGTCCGCAACTTTGAAGAAGCCAAGGCCACAGACGCAGAACGTTTCGGCAGGCTGCACCGGGCCATGCTCGAGCGGGGCGTCTACCTCGCGCCTTCCGCCTTCGAAGCCGGTTTCACGTCCCTGGCTCACTCCGACGCCGACATCGAAGCCACGATTAACGCCTTCCGCGAAAGCTTCGCGGCTGTGGCCTGATCATTCCGTGCTGGCCTCAGCACCCCCTCCACCTCCACTGGTTTGCACCATTCAGACCGTGGAGGCGCGGTGGTCCGGCCAAGCCATTCAGGGCATTCGTCAACTTGAACAACAGCAATTCCTGGTCAGGAGGGGGCATAACCCTGGCGTTCAACCGGAGACGGTGATCGAAAGCAGGCTCACACCCCTGGTGGAGCGCTTCAGCAGTTCCGGTGTTGAGAGCAGTGATCCGTCACGAACGACTTATCACTGGTCTTACGAAGCCCCCTTGGGCCCTCTTCAATTCCTTGGGCCCGGTGGTGTCTCCAGCACACCAACAAGAGACAGTCGTGTTGCGGTCAGTGGCGATCTGATGATCAGTGCGCAAAACAACTTTGAACTCAGCCAGCAATCCCGTCTGACCCAATCCGCTGGAACTCAAACCGTGAGCAGCCTGATAGAAACAGCCCGTGGTCTCTGTTATGAGCAACGCTGATTCCCTGCTGATCCCAGCTCGACAAGCAGCGAAGCACGCCCACTGCCCTTATTCGAACTTTCGCGTGGGGGCGACGGTTCGCTGTGATGACGGCACCGTCATTAACGGCTGCAATGTGGAAAACGCCAGTTATGGACTGAGCATCTGCGCAGAACGCGTCGCGCTCTTCACAGCAATCAGTCTCGGCAAACGACCGCTCGAACTGGCCGTGAGCTGCATCGATGCCCAAAGCGATTCAGCCCCAGGCGGGTCCCGGATGCCATGCGGCGCCTGCCGACAGGTAATGCAAGAACTGCTGCCGAGCGATGCCCATGTGTGCATCGATGGTGTGGGGACCATCCCACTCGAACACCTTTTCCCAGCACCATTTCAACTGGGCGATTCAAGCATCAACCAACAATTACAGCGAGACAATCGATATGATCCAAAGGATCCTCAAGCTCTTTAGGCAAGGAGCTGACTCAGGCATGATTTAAGATCAAAGAATGATAAATCCGAGTCTTAAAAACACAATAAATACGCGCAGAAGCCGTCATCAGCGGTTGTTTATAAACAACCTATTAGCACAGACTGCCAGAGCCAATCGTTGAAGCCTCAGATCAAAATTACGATTGAACCCAGCGGGCCAATGCTTTCTGAGGATGACTGATTTCCGACAAATGGCTATACACATACTGCTCCCATTCCACTTCCGGCAGGCCTGCAAACAACATCAGATTGAGCGGGTAGTGCTCAGAATCAGTGCACTTGCGGAAATCATCGCGAAACAAAAATATTGGCTTCCCTAGAGCAATCGCAGCACCAAGCTCCACCATCACCCCTTCATCAGGTGGTGTTCCGTTGACAATGGCGAACAGGGCATCGGCATTACGAACATCCTGCAGATCCCGCTGGGCAACGCGATAAGCCCAACCCGGCTCCGCCAGATTCACCTGACCGTTACGCGCAAAGGGCTCCCACACCTCCAATCCAAGGGCTTCCAAGGCCCCGATGAACTCCGGCAACAACAACCGCTTCCACTGGGCTGAAAAGCCGTAAGCAGATGCCAGATAAATCGTGCGTGCCGTGTTTTCGTTCATCCCAGGCCACGGGAGGTGCGATAAGCCTGCTCATCGGCACGGGCCTGGTCAAGGTTCTCCCACGGGAACACCAGCCATTGCGATGACTCGACAACCACAGCTGCCGTCCACCAGTCAGGACACCCCTTGCTCACCCACACGGCAAAAGTGGCGTCCGGCACCTGAGCCTTTAGTGCCTGCAACGTGCGTCCGGTTTCATAGACATCGTCCACAATCAAGGCTGATTGCTCTGGTGATGACAGCAAGGGCCGAGCGATGGCATGGCTCAGCGCAACTGCAAGGCACAGACCGCCCCGGGGGACCCCGTAGACCCCGGTTACAGCGGAATCCGCAAACCGTGAGGCCAATAACTGCACAGCCTGATCGAATTGGGGCCAGCTGAGTACCTGCATAGCCGGAGAATGGCACATCGACGCAGTGATGCCCTTTGAACCGAGACATCCCACCCCAGGAACAGAACCGTAAATGGTTTCGCAGCCATCTGCTCTCCCGCGAACTGGAATTGCAGGAGCTGTATGACCTGCCGCAGGAAGAGCTGGATCTACTGATGGCCGAGACCGCTGAGATCCGCTCAGATCCAGAAAATCGTTCCCGCAGTCACGGGCGCTGGTGCACCGCGGGTTATGTGCTGGAACTCGCTCGAATCATCGACGCTCGACGCTCCCGGGAACACAACAATTAGGCGTGGCCTCTCAGCCATGCAACTCAAGTCCAATGCATCATCAAGGAGTCACGAGCGTTTTCAAAACGTCCCAACCATGAGCGACGAAACTGAAAATCTTGACGGAGCAGTTTCAGCACACGTTTCTGATAACTGACCTTGCAGGGATCTGAAGCAAGCAGTTGCTGCGTGGACTTAATCTCTCGATGAATCGTGCTACGCCGGTAAACCTTTTGTATCTTCACAACACTATCGCGCAATACTTGTTTGGCTGCTTCAGGGTCACCTTCAACGTCGTTCCGAAGATGATCCAACATGGTTCGATCCAAAGACATGCGGTAAGGATCAAGCTGCACAGGCATTGCATTGAGAGCATTCAACAGAAACGCCACGCGGGCATGACGGCTTGGGAAATCCATCGCTCCCGCATCTGCATTCAGCTTCACGGGCTTGCGACCTGAGCTTTGCGCCAAAGTTCGCTTTACCACACCGCCCTCTTTCAACAAGAGGTCATCGAGACCGCGAAGGTAGTAGTGCTGAACAGGGAATTGCTGTCCCTGAGCAACCCCCAGACAGCGCCCTGAACCGATGGTATTGGACGCGTGAAGACGAAGCCGCTTGAGCGCGGTTGTTTTGACAATCGATTTCACCTGAGGGAAAACAAAAAATCGCTTTTGAGGGGCTTCGAAAAAGTCGTCGTTCATCGATGCCGTCAACCTCCAGGGCATCAGGAGAGATTCGATGTTCTCCTCGTCCAGGAAAGAGAACAAATCTGGATGCAAATATTCATCAGCATCGATAACAGCAACATAATCTTCACGAATTGATTCCTGAACAGAACCAATCCTCTGGCCATCAGACTCGTGGAAGACAATTCCATTTCTCGAAAAAATTTCGCGACACAATGGAGCAGCTCCAGGAGCAAGCACCGGATAAAAAGCCTCTACTCCAATGCGGCGATGATGGTCAATAAATGACTGCAAATAGGGAGCCTCGCCATCAAAGACCCGAACCGCGACAGCGAAGCTGCTCACCAAAAAACAAAATCTTCAAATAAATTACCACAAACCTCACATAACTCATATTTCTTTCAGAGTTCTACAGCAACGAATCGGATCACCGAGAAGCAAACGCTCTGGACAGAAATCCACCCCGATCAGAGGTGGCCGAGCTTCTGTGTCAACCCACAGCTTGACGCAGGCCTGGCATCCTCTGAATTGCAGACATGACCTGCTGTTAATCAGCGATAGTTCTCAAACTGCAAAGGAACATCAAGCTCATCTTCCTTGCCCTTAACAAGCTGAATCGCAGCCTGCAGGTCGTCCTTGCTCTTGCCCGTAATCCGCACACTTTCACCCTGGATGGCCACAGTCACTTTCTTCAGCTCATCGCGAACCATCTTGCTGAGTTTCTTGGCAATGTCCTGGTTGAGCCCCTTGCGCAGCTTCACCACTTGCTTCACCCGATTGCCTCCCGCTGTTTCAGGCGTTTGAAAGTCAAAAATCTTGAGTGAAAGGTTGCGCTTGGTGGCCTTGGTGCGCAACACATCCTCCACAGCCTGCAGCGTCATATCACTTGCCGTGGTGATCACCAGCTCCGTCTCCTCCAGATCGATCTCAGTGTTGGAATCCTTGAGGTCATAACGATTCCCCACATCGCGACGCACCTGGTCAAGGGTGTTCACCAGTTCCTGACGATCAAAGTCAGACACCACATCGAAGGAATACGTACTGGCCATGTCACGAAGGTGTCGATCACCCAGTTTAGAAAGCCAACGCCCCCCACACATTTGAAGAGACGCCAGGCCCGTTAGGGTCCCACAAACCGTTCGGATGCCATGACACCCGCATTTGCCTGGGCGCTCTGTCTGATGGGAGCTGTCGTGATGGTGAGCATCGTGCTCACCGGCGCAGGAAGAGCAAAAGCAGATTTCACGATGGCTGATCTGCAAGCACCACGGGCGATGTTCGAACGGCTGCCCGCCTTTGGTCAGCGTGCCGTCTGGGCACAGGAGAACAGCTGGGAAGCTCTGACTCTGGGCGCTCCTGCGATGCTGTTGTGCCTGATCAGCGGTGTCAACAGCCCAGCGGCAAGTGTTGCAGCCTGGGTCTGGCCGGCCATCCGTTTCCTGTACCTTTTTGCCTACGTCGGCAACATTCCGCCCCTCAGAGGACTGTGCTGGGCAACGGGAGTCACGGCCGTCGGCGTTTGCTACGTCGAGGGACTAAGGGCCGTGATCCGTGCAGCTGCTTGATCAATCGAAATACAGAAGACTCACAACCTTTCCCATATCTTCTGCAGTGCGAGCACTGGCCAACAGCGTTTCACTGTCGTGAAAGGCGAGGCAGATCAACTGATCACATCGGTTGATGATTTCCTGGTTGCACAAACTGCTGGCCATCGGCAAGGGCAGATCATCCTGCTCAGGCTTGTCCACAAGGTGCAATACACGATCCAGGAGATCTCTGATTTCAGGGACCTGACGGTCAAGGCTTTGAGGCAACAGCACGGTGAGCTTGGAGGGATCCACCTCCAGACATCCTCGAATCACTGCAGCATTTACCCCCTGGGAGCCAGATGTGACCAGGGAATGTCCTTCCTGAACGAGAGAGCGAGCCACGAGCTCGATCAAATGAACTGCCACAACAGGAACATGGCGGCTGCCCAGGATGGCGATCCTTCGCTGGCTTTTGTCTTGCAAAAGTGCAAGTTCCTGAGCAAGCGTGTCGACCCGATCCAGAGCCGGCAGATCCAGTGACTGACCCAAGGAAAACCCGCCGCCTGATTTCATCGGAAGTTAGCAACCATCAAGCGTGCTGAACGGTCAGGTTCAATGCATTGAAGAGCTGATCAAGCTTGCAGTGCTCCTCAACAAGACGGAAGGCGTAGGTGGCCTTCACGGCTTCATGCAGCCTTACGTGACCGAAGGCCTGCTCAATCACTCCAACTGTAGCGAGAGTGTCGTGCTCCACCTTGAGCAGAGGCACATCCAGTTCTTCAGCACGATTGATTAACTGAGGCAAAGGTTCCCCTGCTCCGGTGAGGATCAAACACTGGGTTGAAGCCTCAAGAGCAGCAAGTTGAATATCGGTGCGATCCGCCCCCGTGACGACAGCCATGTTGCGTCGTTTTCGGAAGAACTCCATGGCCGAATTCACATTCATCGCACCGATGCTCAGGGTTTCCACCAGCAGTTCTTGCCGTTCCTGACAGCAAATCACGCGTGCGTTCAGACGCCTCACCAGCTCGCCGACAGTGACGCTGCGAAGCAATGGGGAACGGGGCATAACTCCGAACACCTGCAAGCCGAGGCCATGCAGAGCAGGCACCACTTGACGCTCCAAACTCTCGACCTCCTCTGGGGTGACTGCGTTTAAGACAACACCGACCAGGCGATCTCCCAGGGTCTGCTTGGCCGCCAGAAGTGCATCAACACTGCGACTGTCCTGCCACAGGTGCACCAGCACAACCTGGGCATCAAGGCCTGTCGCCAGCTGCGGAAGGCTGAGGCCATAGAGGAGTCCCTCCTGCAGGCTTCCCGCACATTCCAAAAGCGTGAGACCTTCCCCCGTCTGAATGCGCTGGCGCAGCTCCTCGAAGCCTCGTCCGGCTTCCAGCTCACCCTGGCCGAGGCGTTGAGCAGCTGTTGTGGGGGACAGCAGATGCATCGATGGAATCAGACGCTCAGGTGGCAGATTCAGCGTTTCACCAACAAAGCGAACGTCGTCGTCAATCAGAGGTTGCGGTAACGGGCCCTGATTTGGATCCCAATCCAGGCTTGTGGCCAAAGGTTTGCCGAAGCGAATTTGCTGTCCGGCACGGGAAAGCTGTTGGGCGATCCCAAGAACGAGAGCCGACTTTCCACTGAACGGCTCACACGATCCGATCAACAGTGTCGTTCCCATGGAGGTATTGCCTGTCGTTGGTGAATCTAGGCCTGCTCAGGAGAATCCCGGCGCTCAACCAACAACCACTGCCAGAACCCATTGGGCAGATCCGGTTCTGGGTGCTGCTGATGGGAACGATCCATCAGCCAATCCACCAGTTGATGGGTAATCACAGAGAAATCAATGTCTCCTTCGGGATGACCGGGAAAACGGAGCACGCACTCAAGCCTCTCAAGGGGTGCAGCGACACCGTTCCAGCGAAGTTCATAGGTATAGCCGTCGCTCCCAGCGACTGGACGACGCCCCTTCAGCCCACCTTGGCCCAGGATCTGCAGAGCTGCGGCGAGATCTGTTTCACGTCCGACACCGCCGCAATAAGGAGCGAACAGAACCTGTTGAGCGACGTCTGACACAGCTGAGGCTTTGCTCTTGATCCAATCCCCTCAAGGATGCCCCAAGCTGGACCCATGGCCCAGTCCCCCTATAACGGCCGATGCATCGGCATCACTGGCTCACGCGGAGCCCTCGGAGCGGCCCTGACCCGCCGCTTCCGAGCCGCAGGGGCCCGCGTGATTGGTTTCACCCACAGTTCCACGCCGCCAGAGCAAGCCGATGGCCCTCACCATTGGGTGAATTGGAGCTGCGGCAACGAAGCCAGCCTGGATCCCCATCTGGAGGAAATCGATGTTCTGATCCTCAACCACGCCATCAATCCACAGGGCAACCAAAGCCTCGAGGTCATCAACCAAGCTCTGGAAATCAACGCGCTCAGCAGTTGGCGGCTGATGCAGCGCTTTGAGGCCATCAGCAGAGCCTCCCCAAAGATCCACCCAAGGGAAGTGTGGGTCAACACATCAGAAGCTGAAATTCAGCCTGCCGTCAGCCCGGTGTACGAACTCACCAAGCGGATGCTTGGACAGCTTGTCAGCATCCGCGGTGCAGTTCTCGATGAAACAGGCCGGGAGGCTCTGACCCTACGCAAACTGGTGCTTGGCCCCTTTCGCTCGTCGCTCAATCCGATCGGGGTGATGGACGCCGATTTCGTCGCCACCCAGGTGCTGCGTCAGGCGAGCTGGGGATTCCGCCTGGTGATCGTCACACCAAACCCCCTGACTTATGTTCTGATGCCCCTGACCGAACTGGGACGGCGGGCTTACAGCCGAATCCTCAGTCGCCCCGGTCCGTAAGGATCTCGCATCCATCACTGGTCACCAGAACGGTGTGCTCCCACTGCGCCGAGAGGGAGCCATCACGGGTGACCACAGTCCACTGATCCCGGAGTGTGCGGCAGGCCTTACTACCCGCATTGAGGATGGGCTCAATAGCCAGGGTCATGCCAGGACGCAAGGTGACGTTGGGAAGCTCGTCGGTGCGGAAATTGAACACGGAAGGTTCTTCGTGCAGGTTTCGACCCACGCCGTGGCCGGTGTAGTCCTCAACAACACTGAAACCGTTGGATTTGACATGGTCTTCCACGGCGCCGGCAATATCCAGAAGCGTGTTTCCTGCTTTGACCTGGCTGAGACCTGCCATCAAGGCTTCCTTGGCGACACGGCTCAGCGTCTGTGCTTCCTCGGGCGCGTCACCCACGCAGATCGTGATGCAGCTGTCGCCGTGATAGCCCTCGAAGTAGGCGCCTGTATCCACCTTCAGCAGATCGCCCTGCCGAATCACCCGCTTCGGGCTGGGAATGCCATGGACCACTTCATTGTTGATGCTGGCGCAGATGCTCGCCGGAAAACCGTGATACCCCTTGAAACTTGGGGTCGCCCCCATCTCTCGAATGCGTTTTTCCGCATAGGCATCAATATCTCCCGTCGTCTGACCGGGCGCCACCATGCCCATCACCTCGCGCAGCACGGTGGCGACGATGTGGCTGGCCTGGCGCATGATCTTCACTTCACGGGCTGATTTGATCTCAACGCCGCGACGCTTCTGAATCCTTGGGCCTGTTGCTGTCACCTGCCCCTGGGCCGCCTGGGTGGATGCCAGAAGATCAGCAAAGAGATTCATGGCTCAGCCCAATATCCGTCACGCTATCAACAGCAACCGAATTGATGCCGGTCATGCCGCTGCTTGTGCGCTTGCGCGAACTGCACCGAAGCGTTGCACCTCTCGTTATGGCGCCATTGCTGGTGACGGTGTTCTCCGGTGTCAGTTATCGCTTGGCTCGAGACTGGTTCGGAGCGAGCCGCCAGCAGGTGCACTGGCTGATGGTGGTGCACGAAGGTGAGTGGCTTGGATCCGCCCTTGAGCCGCTGGTCGTGCTGCTCAACGCCGTCGGCCTGCTGTGGATGCTGATCACAGGCGCGATGCTCCTGATCGAGCGATGGCGTCGAAAGGTACACTCATAGTTTGGCGATTCAACGCGGAGCTGGGATGGCAGCCGATTCGAAGGACACAGCGGTGACCGACGAGAACACCGAAACGGCTGTGGATGCAGCACCTGAGGCCCCAGCGGCAAAATCCAGCACACCTGGAAAGAAGCTGAGCGCCGAAGCCCTGATAAGCGCGTTTGAAACGGCTCAGCAGAAGGATGACCTTCCTGAGATCTACGTTGGTGACACCGTGCGTGTAGGCGTGCGCATCAGCGAGGGCAACAAAGAACGTGTGCAGCCCTACGAAGGCGTGGTCATCTCCAAACGCCATGGAGGTCTGAACCAAACCATTACGGTGCGGCGCATTTTCCAAGGTATTGGCGTGGAGCGGGTGTTCATGCTTCACAGCCCGCAGGTGGCTTCCATCAAGGTGGAGCGGCGCGGTAAAGTAAGAAGGGCGAAGCTTTTCTATCTGCGGGAACGGGTGGGCAAGGCCACCCGCGTGAAGCAGCGCTTCGATCGCTGAGGTTTCGACCTCGTTCAATCAGTTGCCAACAACAACGTTGGCTAAGGGGTTCATCGCCTTGCGCCGTTAGTTCAGTTGGTAGAACGCAGGTCTCCAAAACCTGATGTCGGGGGTTCGAGTCCTCCACGGCGCGTCCGATGTTCCCCTCGTGCAGTTTCCCGGTTCTGAGCATGGAGTTGGATCTTCAACCTGGTGATGTTGTGAAGGTGTTGGAATCAGCCGCTCTAGGCTGGGTCCGTGCCCGAGTGATACGCGTCAAATCCGGCGGCCGTGTGGTCGTTCAAAGTGATCAAGGACGTGAGTTCACCGCCCGCGGCAATCAAGTTCGCCTCATCGAACCTGCAGGATTCCGTCCCTGAATCGTCGTTCCATCGGTCATGAACCGATCAGATCCATGGTCCCGACGACCTTTGTCGTCGGGATTTTTTATGGCTTGCGTTGATGACA
Source organism: Synechococcus sp. KORDI-52 (assembly GCF_000737595.1). Classification (NCBI taxonomy): domain Bacteria; kingdom Bacillati; phylum Cyanobacteriota; class Cyanophyceae; order Synechococcales; family Synechococcaceae; genus Synechococcus; species Synechococcus sp. KORDI-52. Next base: position 2,447,389 of record NZ_CP006271.1, read on the forward strand.
ATGCGATGTTGATCCGCCATGCAGTTGTTGACGGAGGGCGGGGCGACAGTTGATACTGGTTTGGTCGCGCAAGCGACTCAGATCGGATTCCTCCGAGCGCGTCTCGAGAGTTCTGGATCGGATCTGGGACCGTAGTTCAACCGGTTAGAGCACCGCCCTGTCACGGCGGAAGTTGCGGGTTCGAATCCCGTCGGTCCCGTTTTCACCACCAAAAGCATCGATGGTGCGCGTTCGATTGGCCCCCAGCCCAACGGGCACGCTTCATATCGGCACGGCACGCACCGCAGTTTTCAACTGGCTTTACGCCAAGCATGAACAGGGAACATTCGTGCTTCGTATTGAAGACACCGACAAGGAGCGATCCAAACCCGAGTACACCGAGAACATCCTGGAGGGATTGAAGTGGCTCGGGCTCAACTGGGATGAAGAGCCCGTCGTTCAAAGCGAACGGGTTACACAGCATCGCGAAGCGATTCAGACCCTTCTCGACCGTGGATTGGCCTACCGCTGCTACGCCAGCGAATCGGAACTTACGGCTATGCGCGAAGCGCAGAAAGCTGCCAATCAAGCTCCGCGCTACGACAACCGCCACAGACACCTGACACAGGATCAGGAGCAGGCCTTCCAGGCTGAAGGCCGTGAAGCGGTGATCCGCTTTCGCATTGATGACGCAGCGGAGATCCGCTGGAACGATCTGGTGCGTGGAGCCATGAGCTGGCGTGGCGTCGATCTTGGCGGTGACATGGTCATCGCCCGTCGCGCTCCTGCCGATGAGATCGGGAACCCCCTCTACAACCTTGTGGTGGTCGTGGATGACGCCGCAATGGAGATCACCCATGTGATCCGCGGCGAAGACCACATCGCCAACACGGCCAAGCAACTGCTTCTCTACGAAGCGCTAGGCCTGCCCTTGCCCACCTTTGCTCACGCTCCCCTCATTCTCAACGCCGAGGGACGCAAACTGTCCAAACGAGATGGTGTGACTTCGATCAACGACTTCCGCGCCATGGGCTATACCCCTGATGCCATTGCCAACTACATGACGTTGTTGGGGTGGTCTGTACCGGAGGGTATGGAAGAGCGGTTCAGCCTCAGCGAGGCTGCTGCCGTCTTTGGTTTCGACCGTGTCAACAAAGCGGGGGCGCGTTTTGACTGGGACAAACTCAACTGGCTCAATGCCCAGGTTCTGCATGACTGGCCGGCAGCGCAGCTCTTGGATGAACTAACGCCCCTCTGGGCTGAACGCGGATGGACACCACCCAGCGACACCAGCTGGTGCCTCGACCTCTGTGCCTTGCTGGGGCCCTCCCTCACCTTGCTCAAAGATGGCGTCGACCAAGCGGAACCGTTCTTTGACTGCCCTGATCTCCAGAAGGATGCGCTTGAGCAACTCGCGATCGAAGGAGCCAAAGCAGCCATTGCCGACCTGCTTCAGCGGCTCGAAAACAATTCTTGGGATGGAAGCGACAGTGATCAGGCCAAGGCCTGGTTGGGGGAAGCCGCCAAGGCTGCTGGCGTGAAAAAAGGTGTGGTGATGAAGTCCCTACGCGCTGCGCTTCTGGGACGTCTTCAGGGACCTGATCTGATCACCACGTGGTCCCTACTGGCGCGAATCGGTGAGGATGTCCCGCGTCTGCGCCGTTGCCTCAGCTGAGACCGGCTCATCCTCATCAGCTTTCACCAGACCGAGAGCCCGAGCCAACGGCTGAGCTGTAAGTCCCTGCAGGCCAACTGTCATCAGGATCGTCAGAAACACCAACCCCTGAAGGCGTCCAGCCCCGAGGATCCCGGCCTGCTCCAGACGAATGGCGAAGAGTGAAGCCACCGCTGCGGTGACGATGCCTCGCGGAGCAAGCCAACCCAGAAAAAGCCGTTGCTCAAGCTTGAAGGGCAAACCGATGGTGGCCACACCCACACCGATGGGACGGACCACGAGCATCAACGACAATACGCAAAGGATCCCACCCCAACCGAGCGGGCTGAGTTCAGCCCAGGACACGTCAGCCGCGAGCAGGGGGAACAGCATCGTGATCGCCAACTGCGCCAGTTCCTGGATGAGGCCATCCAGTTCAGCGGTGTGGGGGCCTGGACGGCGACCAACGACGATGCCTGCGGCCACCGAAGCTGGCAGGGCTGATTCAGGCAAAAGCCACTCACTGACTCCATACATCAGAAAGAGCGCACCCAGGCTGAGCTGCAGCGGCAGCCCCTGCAATTGATCTGGATTGAGCCTTCTGAGCACTTCAGACAGCAGCCAGCCGACGCTCGCACCGATCAACACACCGCCACCCAAGCGATACAGCAAGCCCAGCATCACCTCACGCCAGCCATGCAGATTGCCCAGGGCAAGCTCCAACAGCAGTAGGGCTAAAACGGCGCCGATAGGCTCGAGCACCAATCCTTCTGCTTCCAGAACTTCCCCCAGCGGAGGCGTGAGCCGGATCTGACGCACCAAGGGGGTGACCACCGTTGGCCCCGTGGCCAGAACGATGGCACTGAACACAGCGGCGAGCGACCAGCTGAGGCCGGCCAGCCAATGGGCCGCCATCAGTCCGCCTCCCAGGGAGATCAACAATCTCAGGGCTGCAATGCGCTGCACCGTGGCCTTGATCGTGTCGCCAGGCAGACGCAGATTGAGTCCACCATCGAACAGCACCAGGCTGACAAGCAGGCCCACTACGGTGCCAAGCCCGGAGCCAAGATCAAGGGGTTCAACCCAACCCAAACCAGAGCGACCAATCAACAGCCCCGACACGAGGAGCAGTACCACCCCAGGAAATTCTGACTTTGCCGCCAAGAGCCGGGCCGCAGCACCAGAAAAGACCGTGACGCCCCAGAGGAGGCCCAGACGCTCAGGCGTCATCGACGGAGGAGAACTGGGGTTCCACGCGCACGCCGATCACCGATTGGGGCCGAACGACCAAATATTCACCCTCCAGATCACCGATCGGAACGTTGACGAAACCGCCCTGATTCTCGGCATTGACCAAACCTTGATACCACTCCTGAAAGGTCTCGAGTTTCGGGAAAAACACCCGTTCGGTCTGCCCTCCCACAAGGTGAAGATGGACGGCATAGCGGCGAGGCGTACGGGACATCAATTCGGAAGGACATCCTTCAAGGTCCTCACAGGATGACGGATCGGTTCAGGGTCTGCCCAGAGAAAAGGGTGAAGACAGGCCTGGCGCGGCGCGTAAAGCGGATGGCGAGGTTGTCCCGAGGCCGTCCGTCCCAGCATCAGAGGGTGGGGCGAATCGGGAACGGACCTTCGACGTTCAGGCAGCAACCGCAGAATCGCTTCAAGAACCACCTGATCCCGGTCCCACCGCGCCCCGTTCACCCCCCAACCGCACCAGAGATCGAGCCCGGACGTCCGGGACCACTGGTGCAGCCACCGGTTCAAGATGACGTTGTTCAGCACACCGATGGGATCCTTCACCCGCAGCAGTGCAGCCGGAGAGGGCGACATTCGAGCAAACAGATTGAGAACCACCAGCTCCTGGTATCCCCACTGACGCGTGAAACCAATCAAACGCCGCAGGGTCGGATCATCACGCTGCCCATCCGCCCGGGAGGGGTTCAGGCCGATGTAGATCAGGCAGCCACCGTCAGTGGCCAGGCGACGCCGCAGAAACCAGCGATAGCAGCCATCGCTGCTGAACGACGCCTCAGACGCCGAGACGGCGGCGGCAGCATTCAAGGATGCGTTCGCTGGCGTGACCATCGCCGAAGGGGTTGACGGCGCGGGACATCTCTTCATAGGCCTTGGCATCCCCTAACAGCCGAGAGGTCTCTTCCAGAATCACACCGGGATCCGTGCCCACCAGCCGAGCCGTTCCCGCATCCACGGCCTCTGATCGCTCCGTGGTGCGCCGCAGAACCAGCACAGGTTTACCGAGCGCGGGGGCCTCTTCTTGGAGTCCGCCGGAATCGGTAAGCAGCAGACTGCAACCTTTCATCGCTGCGACAAGCCGGTCGTAATCCAGCGGTTCGGTCAGAACTACACGGGGGTGGTTTCCAAGAAGAGCCTGCAGCGGTTCACGCACCGTTGGGTTGCGATGCATCGGGAGCAGGAGGGCTGTATCCGGGAAGCGCTCAAGCACCTTCAGCATGCCCGCAGCGATGTCGTTCAGACGCTCGCCCCAGTTCTCGCGCCGATGCACGGTTGCCAGGATCACCCTCTGACGGGTCCAGTCAAGACCATCGAACTGGATATCCGGCGCGGATTCCGCCATCAGCAACAACGCATCAATCACGGTGTTGCCGGTCACAGAAATCTCCCCGACCACACCCGATGCCTTCAGGTTGACTTCCGCCTGAGCCGTCGGCGCGAAGTGAAGCGTCGCGATCTGGGAGAGAAGGCGACGGTAGGCTTCTTCCGGGAAGGGATCCAGAAGGTCGTCGGTGCGCAGCCCAGCCTCCACATGCCCCACCGGGATCTGCTCATAGAACGCGGCCAGCCCGGCGGCGAAGGCCGTGGTTGTATCGCCTTGCACCAGGACCAGCTGCGGTGGGTAGGCCTGAAAATCCTGCCGTAGTCCCTGCAGCGCGGCACAGGTGACATGGGTCAAGGTCTGGCGCGGTGCCATCAGGTTGAGATCCTGATCGGCCTGGATATGGAACAGCTCCATCACCTGAGCCACCATTTCACGGTGCTGACCGGTCAAAACGACACGGGTCTGCAGCGCAGCACAGGCCTGGAACATCCGGATCACCGGAGCCAGCTTGATCGCCTCCGGCCGCGTTCCCAGAACGATTGTGACTCGGGGCTGTTCAGCCATTCGATCCATACGGATCGAGGGAGTTTATAGGCGTCCGATGGGAGAGAACAACGAGAAAACCTTGCCAGCCTCTGGTTTGGGACGATCCTTGAGGGAGATTCCAATCCATATCCGTGGCTCAGCCGGTGTTCCCCCCCAGCTTCCCGCCTCGCCCGTCGTCATTGCAGACACCTGCGACATCGATCCGTGAGGCTGAACGGTCGGAGGAGAACCACAACAGGCGCACCACGGCGAATGCAGCCACCGATGGTTCTCCCAGCCTTGAGGACATCGTACGAATCGCCCATGAGGCCGGCCATTCCGATGTCCATCTAGGGGTTGGAGAAGTCCCCCGATACCGAGCCTGTGGTGACATGCAGGTCACGGAATGGCCCGAGACCCGGGCCGATGTCTTTCAGGGATGGCTCCAGGAAATCCTCACACCTCAGCAGATTGATGCCTTCGTACGCGACAAGGAATTCGACGGATCCCATGCTTTCCCCTTTGTACGGGTGCGCATCAACTTGATGGATTCCCTTCGCGGGCCCGCGATGGTGCTGCGCTTGATCCCGCAGACGATCCTCACCATGGAGCAGCTGGATCTCCCCAGCGTGCTGCAGACCCTCGCGGCGCGTCCGAAGGGGCTGATCCTGGTGACCGGACCGACAGGATCTGGCAAAAGCACAACCCTGGCGGCGATGATCGACTGGATCAACCGCAACGAAGCACGTCACATCCTCACGATTGAGGATCCGGTGGAATTCGTTCACGAAAGTCGAAAGTCCCTGATTCGTCATCGCGAAGTGGGGTTTCACACCTTGAAATTCCACAACGCCCTGAGGGCCTCACTGCGGGAAGACCCGGATGTGATTCTCGTTGGCGAGATCCGCGATCAGGAAACGCTCTCAACCGCACTCGAAGCCGCCCAGACCGGCCACCTGGTGTTCGGAACCCTTCACACCAATTCAGCGGTGAAAACCGTTGAACGGGTGCTCGGCATGTATGCACCTGAAGAGCAAAACAGCGTGCGCCGGTCATTGTCTGAATCCTTGCTGGGAGTGATCGCCCAGGGATTGGTTAAAACAACGGACGGAAAACGAGCGGCTTATCACGACATTCTGATCAATACCGATGCCTGCAAGGATTACATCCAACGGGGAGAACTGGATGAGGTGGAGGAAATCATGGAGCGCAGCGGATTCGATGGGATGGTCACCACCAATCAATCCCTTCTGGCCTTGGTGGAGGCGGATCGCATTGAAGGCGAACAGGCGGTGGCCGTCAGCCTCAAACCGAATGAAATGGCTCAGGCCCTGCGGGGCCGAAGCTGATTAACCTCGGCTGAACACACGCACCAGGAGAACGACAGCTATCCCTGCTGAGAGGCCGATCATGGCCAGACGGCCATTCCAAATCTCTGCCTGAGGGGTAAAGCCGCGCTTCCAGGAATTCAGCTCCTCAGCTTCGACGGGCTCCGGAGCAACTGATCTGGTTTCCGGTTGGTCCACAACGCAGAGTCCGAACTTTGTGCAAGAGCCTAAAAGGCTTCTTCAAAACGGTGCGTTCGTTGTGTAAAGAGCATCGGCCTGGTCCAAGGGCCAGCGGGCTGCGACGCCGGTTTCAAGAGAAGTCGAAGCCGTGTTCTGGCCCAGACGCAACAAGGCCGCTGCACCGATCATCGCAGCGTTGTCGGTACAGAAGGCCATGGGAGCAATGGACACCGCAATGTCCCGCTCCTGCGCCCGTTCGACCATGCATCGGCGAAGACGCCGGTTCGCAGCGACACCACCCACCATCACCAACTGATGAACCCCATGGTCTTCAGCACAGCGGAGGCTTCGCTGCACCAGAACATCAGCCACCACCTGTTCAAAACTGGCGGCCAAATCGGCCAGAGGCAGCTGATCCTTGGCCTCCCCCAGTGTTTCGACGGTCCGGAGCATGGCCGTCTTCAACCCACTGAACGAAAAGTCATAGGGGTGAAACCCACCGCCCGGCAATGAAATCCGACCCTTGGGCAAGCGAAAGCGCGTTGCATCACCCGTTTCGGCGACAGCCTGAATGGCAGGACCTCCGGGATATCCCAGACCGAGCAGGCGCGCCACCTTGTCGAAGGCTTCGCCAGCGGCATCGTCATGGCTTCGGCCAAGACGCTTCATCCCGCCGTCGTCAGCGACCAGGATCAGCTCCGTATGCCCCCCACTCACCAGTAACACCAGATACGGGGGATGGGGGGGAGCATCCCCAAGCATCACCGAGGCCAGATGGCCTTCCAGATGATGGATGCCGAGGAAGGGGCGCTGATGCAACGCGGCAAGGGTGCGGCCGGTCACCGAGGCCACCATCAAAGCCCCGGCCAACCCTGGGGCGATCGTGGCCGCAATGGCATCGAGCTGGTCCAAGGCCAGACCCGCCTCATCTGCAACGGCTTCCACCAGCCCAGGCAGGGCCTCCACATGGCGACGCGAGGCGATTTCAGGCACCACACCGCCCCAGCGGGCGTGCTCCTCAACCTGGGATGCAATCCGCGACGCCAAAACGTCGATCCGCCCATCAGGGTGACGGCGCAGGACAGCAGCCGCGGACTCGTCACAACTTGTTTCGAGGGCAAGCACTGCATGCATCAGAGCAATGCGCCTCCCCTACTCTCCGACTTGTGACATCTTGCCCTTTCGGGGCACCTTTCAGAGGAATCGTTCCGATGCGTCGTCTCTTCGCCGTCGTGCTCTCAGCACTCCTGGTGTTCGGCTTCGCCCCCGTCGCCAAGGCGGATGTGGCTGGCCTCACACCCTGTTCAGAAAGTGCTCGCTTCCAGCAGCGTGCCGCCGCTGCCACAACGCCTCAGGCCAAAGCCCGCTTCGAGATGTACAGCCAGGCTTCCTGTGGTGAGGATGGCCTTCCCCACCTGATCGTCGATGGCCGCTGGAGCCATGCCGGTGATTTTGTGTATCCCGGGATCATGTTCCTGTACATCACCGGCTGCATCGGCTGGGCCGGTCGTGAGTACTTAAAAGCAACTCGCGGCAAGAATGCTGCCCAATACGAAATCTTCATCGATCGCAGCATCGCCATCAAGAGCCTTCTGGCTGCTGCCACCTGGCCTCTGGCTGCTTTCGGTGAATTCACAAGTGGCAAGCTTCTCGAAGACGACAGCAAGGTGACCGTTTCACCTCGCTGATTCAAACGACTTCATCCATTGCTCCCTCAACAATGAACAAGTTTCTGACCGCAGCTCCAGTGGTTGCAGCCATCTGGTTCACCGCCACCGCAGGAATCCTGATCGAGTGGAACCGCTTCTTCCCCGATCTCCTCTTCCACCCGATGTGAATCTGGGATGATCTTCAAAGCCAAGGGAACCTTCGGGTTCCCTTTTTTTATGCCTTCACGACCTTGCGTAGATCAGGGTTGCGACGATCAGCTTCCGCGTCATCCCAGCCCCATCAGCGTCTCCACCTGGTTCAACGCTGATTCGAGATCGTCATTGATCACGACAGCGTCGAACTCCTGTTGGGCCTCGAGTTCCTCGCGAGCGCGAGTCAAACGGCGCTGAATGGCGTCCTCCGAATCGGTTCCGCGCCCCCGGATCCTGCGCTCCAATTCTTCAAAGCTGGGTGGCGCCAGAAAAATGTGAAAACCGTCTGAAAAACTGCGACGTACCTGACGGGCCCCTTCCAACTCAATCTCCAGCAGCACGGGGCGCCCTGCCGCCATCTGTTCTTCAACAGGACCTCGGGGGGTGCCGTAGCAATTCCCCGCGAATTCCGCCCACTCCAGAAATCCTCCCTGCTCCACCAAGGCCTCAAACCCTGCACGGCTATGGAAGAAGTAGTTGATGCCGTCCTGCTCCCCCTGGCGCGGCGAACGGGTGGTGGCCGAAACGGACAGCCAGATCTGGGGATGCCGTTCCAGCAGCTGGGTCACCAGCGTTCCCTTGCCGACTCCACTGGGGCCGGTGATCAAGGTCAGCTTTCCACTGGTGGACATCGCTGCGTCTGCGTGGGTCAGCAGAGTAGGAAGCCCCAATGCCATGCCCGGTGCTCCAGGTGATCGCCTCCACCAGCCTGCAGCCAATGGATCTCACCACGCTTCGCGCGGTGCTCTGGGATCTGCGCCCAAAGCTGTTGCCCAGCCGCTTCGAGAAGGCCCAACAACCGGACCCGGCAACGATTCAACTGGGATGCCGCAGCCTCAAGGGGATGGTGTGGCTGGAACTGAGCTGGCAAGCAGAAGCACCTCGGCTGGTGGAGGTTCACCCTCCCCCACGCAGCGGCAGCGGCAGCACCTTCGCCCAACAGTTGCAACACAGCCTCCGGCAGCTGGCTCTTGTGGAGCTCCACCAGAGCGGCTTTGAACGGGTGGTGGAATTCCGGTTTGCCCAACGCCCTGGGGAACCGATCCAGCGGGTACTCGTCCTGGAACTGATGGGACGGCACAGCAACCTGCTGCTGCTCGATGAGCAGCGCCGCATCATTGCCCTGGGGCGACAGGTCCGGGACCATCAGTCCCGCGTGCGCCCTCTCTCCACCGGTGATTCCTACAGCCAGCCCCCGATGTTGCAGGGGTTGGCACCGGATCGAACGGAAAGCTTTGAACGCTGGAAGGAGCGGCTCTCTCTCGTCCCGGTCCCCCTGCGCAAGGCCTTGCAACAGACCTATCAGGGAATCAGCCCAGCCCTGGCTCTGCAACTCGCCGGTGACCACATGAACACCCCGGTTAACAGCCTGGATGACAGCCACTGGAGCCACCTCTTTGAACGCTGGTTTCTCTGGTTGGACCAGCTCGAGCGTGAGCAGTTCGCCCTCGTGGTGGAGAACGACGGTCGTTACAGGGTCTGGGGATCTCCCCGTGGTGAAGTGCAGCCCCACCCCGCTCTGGCGCTCACGCTGGGATCCCTGCACCAGCAATGCCAAGAGCAAAGGGCCCTGGCACGGGCCAGCCATGAGCTGCGTCAACGCCTGGAGCGTTGGCGCAGCAAAGAACAGGCCGCCAAGGAGGACCAACACCAGCGCCTGAGCGCCACCGACGGGCACGGGGCCCTTCAACGCCAGGCGGACGCTCTCCTCTGCCTTAGCAACCCAAGCCGCGACCAGGTCGATGAAGCCCAATCGCTCTATCGCCGGGCCAAAAAACTGCGGAGATCGCGCCCGATCCTCGAGCAGCGGCTGAAGCACCATCAGCGACGTCTTGAGCTGATCAGCGAGAGCGAAACCTTCATCGAGGATCAACTGAGTGCAACCTGGCAGGACGGACCGGCACGCCTCTCCGCCCTGAATGATCTGCGGGAGGAACTCGATGAGCTGTTGCAGCCGAAGGAACGCCGTCGCTCCACGCGACAGCAGCGTCAGCGGGACCAGCCCAATCCGCTGGAACTGAACACTCCAGGAGGACTCAAGGTGCAAGTGGGGCGCAACCACCGCCAAAACGACTGGATCTCGCTGCGCCAGGCCCGCAGTGGTGACCTCTGGTTTCACGCCCAGGAATGCCCAGGCAGTCATGTGGTGCTGAAGAGTTCCAACGGGCTGGCCCAGGAATCCGACCTGGCGATGGCAACGGATCTGGCGGCCTATTTCAGCCGCGCCCGGGGCAACGCGCGGGTGGCGGTGGTGATGGTGCCCACCGATCAGCTGCAGCGCATTCCCGGTGCGGGCCCGGGCACCGTGCGCCATGGCCAAGCGGAAATCCGCTGGGGGGATCCCCAGGGCGCGGAAGAGCGGCTGCTTACCCCTAGCCTGAGCCCACATTCGGGCTGACCTGTTGCGCCGCCCGATCCTCGTCCGTGTCTGAGCGCCCCGAAGGTCCCCCAGCTCTGCAACCACCACCTCCCATTCGCATTGGGAGGGCACCTGGCGATGCCGATCTGCCCAATGAGGTGGAGATGCCTCTGGTGGATCACCTCGAGGAACTCCGTCAACGGGTTCTGCTCAGCTTGCTGGCCGTCGTCGTTGCAGCGCTGGCCTGCCTGCTAGGGGTCAAACCGCTGGTGCGCCTGCTGGAAGCGCCAGCCAGCGGCATTCATTTTCTTCAACTTGCACCGGGCGAGTTTTTATTCGTCTCGCTGAAGGTGGCCGGCTACGCCGGCCTCACCCTGGCCCTGCCCTATGTGCTCTTTCAGATCCTGGCCTTCGTTCTGCCGGGCCTGACGATCCGCGAACGACGCCTGATTGCCCCTGCCGTCGCCGGCTCGGCCGTGTTGTTCATGGCGGGCCTGGCCTTTGCCTGGTGGGCCCTGGTACCGGCTGCCCTGCGTTTTCTGGTGAGCTACGGCGCCGATGTAGTTGAACCGCTGTGGTCGATCGAGCGCTATCTGGATTTTGTTCTGCTACTGATGCTGGCCACCGGGCTGGCCTTTCAGCTCCCTGTGCTGCAGCTGCTCCTCGGTGCTTTGGGACTGGTGCGCTGGAGGCCGATGCTTGGAGCCTGGCGCTGGGTTGTGCTGGGTTCAGCCCTGGCTGGAGCCGTGCTGACGCCGTCCACCGATCCGATCACGATGCTGCTGCTGGCTGGAGCCATCACGGCACTGTTTTTGATTGGCGTCGGCCTGGTGGCTCTGACCGAATCCCTCAGACCAGAAACTCCTTGATCAACGTTTCCGCCTCCGGCCCCGTCGCCTCCAGCGGAAGACTCAACGCCTTGCCCAGACGCGGTTTGTCACGGGTGGAACAGAGCCATTGGCGGACATCACCCGCCAAACCAAGACGATTCACAACATCCAGCACTTCACCAAGATGCTGCCGATAGGTCTCAAGGTCCATCGGGAACGACTGTTGCTCGAGATAGGCCCACATCACCTGGAGGTACAAACGCCGGCGTCGAACCACCAGCTGAAGGTCGTAAGTCGCCCGCCAGCGCTGGCGTAGACAGGCCATCACCTCGTCGACGCTGAGCGGCGGATCGGGTGGGGCGCTGGCGATATCAAGCACAGAAGCAGAAGCGGCAGGGACAGGAAGACACCAGTCGTTGCAAAGATTGACAGGCACTTAAGCACCCATAATGGTCGCCAATCCGAGCTGGATGAACGTCCGCCATGACCCAACTCTCCTCGAGCGATGTGCCCGGAATGGGTCGTCGGCAGTTCATGAACCTGCTGACCTTCGGCTCCGTGACAGGGGTTGCCCTGGGAGCCCTCTACCCGGTTGCGAACTACTTCATCCCCCCCAAGGCCGCCGGCAGCGGTGGTGGCACTAGTGCCAAGGATGAGCTGGGCAACCCGATCACGGCCAGTGGCTGGCTCTCCAGCCACCCCGAGGGCGATCGCAGCCTGGTGCAGGGCCTCAAGGGTGATCCCACCTATCTGATCGTTGAAGGCGAGGACGCCATCGGCAGCTACGGCATCAACGCCATTTGCACTCACCTCGGTTGCGTCGTTCCCTGGAACAGCGGTGCCAACAAGTTCATGTGCCCTTGCCATGGCAGTCAGTACGACGCCACCGGCAAGGTGGTTCGTGGCCCTGCCCCTCTCTCCCTGGCCCTGGCCAACGTCAGCGTGGAGAACGACAACGTGTTCGTGAGCCAGTGGACCGAGACCGACTTCCGAACTGGTGATAAGCCCTGGTGGGCCTGATTCTTCCCTCCCCTACGCCTGCATCCCCTCACCGTCCCATGCGTCGTCACCTCTCGCTTTTCCTTGGATCGCTGGTCATCGGACTGGCTCTGCTGATTGCCCCGGCCGCCAGCTGGGCCTACCCCTTCTGGGCTCAACAGAACTACGACAGCCCCCGGGAAGCCACCGGCAAGATTGTTTGTGCCAACTGCCACCTGGCCAAAAAGCTGACCCAGGCTGAAGTTCCCCAATCGGTCCTTCCTGACAGCGTCTTCACCGCCAGCGTCAAGGTTCCCTATGAGAACGGTCTCCAAGAGATCGGTGCCGACGGCAGCGACGTGGGCCTGCAAGTGGGCGCTGTTGTGATGCTTCCCGATGGCTTCACCCTTGCTCCTCAGGACCGCTGGACCGATGAGATCAAGGAGGAGACGGAAGGCGTCTACTTCACCCAGTACAGCGACGACCAGCCGAACATCCTTCTGGTAGGACCGATTCCTGGTGATGAGCACCAAGAGATTGTCTTCCCTGTTCTGTCACCAGATCCCGCCACCGACAGCAACATCCACTTCGGCAAATACCAGATCCACGTGGGTGGCAACCGCGGCCGTGGCCAGGTGTATCCCACCGGTGAGAAGAGCAACAACACCGTCTACACAGCTCCGGCCAGCGGCACCATTGCCTCCATCGAGCCCAGTGACAACGGGGCCAGCGTGGTCAGTATCGAGGCTGCTGACGGCAGTAACGTGAGCGAGACCATTCCGGTTGGTCCTGAAGTTCTGGTCAGCGTCGGCGACAGCATCGAAGCCGGTGCTGCCCTAACCAACGACCCCAACGTGGGCGGCTTCGGGCAGGTCGATGCGGAAATCGTTCTGCAGAACCCCGTTCGGATCTATGGCTTGCTCGCCTTCTTCGCGGCTGTGGCTCTGGCACAGATCATGTTGGTGCTGAAGAAGAAGCAGATTGAGAAAGTTCAGGCTGCTGAAGGCAACTTCTGATTTCTATGGCTGTTGAAGCCCTGTTTCCCCTGGCGACCTTCCAGTCGCCAGGGGAATTTTTGCCCCAAACGGAAAACTGGTTCCTTCCCCTGCGTTGGTACGGCTTGCTGATCGCAACGGCCGTGCTGATCGGGCTGAACCTTTCGAGTCGTCTGGCCAAGCTCCGACACCTTGAAAACGGTCTGATCAGCGATCTGCTGCCCGTGCTCGTGCTGTTTTCCGTGATCGGAGCACGCCTCTACTACGTCGCGTTCGAGTGGCATAACTACGTCAGCAACCCGCTCAAAGCCCTTGCCATCTGGGAGGGTGGAATCGCCATCCATGGCGCCTTGCTGGCAGGCACTTTGACGTTAATCCTGTTCTGCCGCTTGCGCCGGCAACCCTTCTGGGATGTGCTGGACGTTCTGGTGCCTTCCGTGGCTTTGGGGCAGGCCATCGGTCGCTGGGGCAATTTCTTCAACTCGGAAGCGTTTGGTGTTCCAACGGATCTGCCCTGGAAGCTGTTCATCCCGGCCCAGAGCCGCCCGGTGATTTACAGCACGTCGGAATTTTTCCACCCGACATTCCTCTATGAATCCTTGTGGAACCTTCTGCTCTTCGGACTGCTGCTGCTGCTCTTCCGCCGCGGACTGAAGACCCCGGGGATGCTCCCTGCAGGTGCCATGAGCTGCGTGTATTTGGTGGGCTACAGCCTTGGCCGCGTCTGGATCGAGGGGCTGCGGATCGATCCTCTCTGCATCGGGTCGCTTCCCCCGGCATGCGACGGCGGCATCCGCATCGCGCAATTGATGAGTGGCATTTTGCTCGCCCTCGGCATGATCGGGCTTTGGTGGCTATATCGGAGAAAGAGACCCCTGCCTGATCCATCAGGCCAACGCAGTTGAGTCACGTTGTCAGTTTTGTTGGAGCAGGCCCTGGTGCTCCAGATCTGCTGACCCTTCGAGCAGCTGATCGTCTCCACAAGGCCGACGTGTTGATCTGGACCGATTCGTTGGTCTGCCCAGCCATCGCCGAGCTGGCTCCAGCCGATTGCGAAAGCATCCGCACCAGCACGACCACGCTCGAAGACCTGATCCCGCTTTTGATCGATCGGCACCGCCAGGGCAAACGGGTAGTGCGACTCCACGACGGAGACACGGCGCTCTACAGCGCCATCAACGAGCAGATCTGCGCGTTAAGTGACGCCGAAATCCCTGTGGAAGTGATCCCCGGGATCAGCGCATACCAAGCGGCAGCTGCCGGACTCGCCAGCGAACTCACCCTTCCAGGCGTGGTGCAGACCATTGTTCTCAGTCGCGCTGGAGGTCGCACCGGCATGCCTGAACGGGAACAGCTGGGTCGGCTGGCCGCCCTGAGAGCCAGCCTTTGCATCTATTTGAGTGCACGACACGTTGAAGAGGTGCAAACCACCCTTCTGGAGCACTACCCCGCCGAGACCCCTGTGGCCATCGGACATCGGGTGAGCTGGCCCGATCAGATGCTCACCGTGGTCCCTCTCGAGGAGATGGCTGTGGTCAGTCGGGAACGCAATCTGATTCGAACGACGCTCTACGTGGTGAGTCCGGCCCTCGCGGGTGGTCCTCAGCGCTCACGCCTCTACTCGCCTGACCATGACCATCTATTCCGCCAGAAAGCCAAGTAGGCGGTGGTTTAGGATGGATTTGTGCGGGCGATTAGCACAGTGGTAGCGCACTTCCTTCACACGGAAGGGGTCACTGGTTCGAATCCAGTATCGCCCATGTTTTGTGTTGGCGTTTGATCAGTCAACGTTCATATAACCAGGACCGAGCTCTGAAATGGACCTAATTTATTCAATGAGCTAGGTCGACATACCCATCCATGGACGAACAAGGTGTCGTTGACAACCATGGAACAGCCACAGGCCTCGTTGAAGCGGGAAGACGGTTGGCCGACGCACGGGCTGCAGCAGGGCTGAGTCAGCAGCAACTTGCCGATCAGATGCACATCGGTGTGGAGCAACTCTCCGCACTGGAACACGGCCATCAAGACGAACTGCCTGAACCCGTCTTCATCAAGGCCATGGTGCGTCGACTCAGCTCCCATCTGGGTTTGGATGCTGACGCCATGGTGAAGACCCTCGGGCCCCACACCGCAGGTGGACCAAGACGATCATCTATCGGGCCAACAAGACGGGGCATCGCCTCTCAAAAACAGACGACACGTCCTCCGCTCACCCTTCTGGCCCTCGCAGGGCTTGCTGCGCTGGGGCTGGTTGTGTGGAGAAACCCCTCGGAGTTGACGCGCTTGGCTCAAGAGTTGAGTCCTGCCAATCCAACCCTTGAGCCAAGCGAAGCAAATGTCGAGGAGGCCGAGGTTGCAGATGAGCTCGATGCCCTCATCGTTACAGCGCCACCGATTGCAGACCTGGGTCTCACGATCAGCAGCAGCGAACCCAGCTGGATCGCCCTACGGCGTAAGGGAGTTGTGGAATTCGAAGGGCTCTTGGACGGAGAACGCAGAATTGAAAATCCCGATCTGGTGGAGATCTACGCCGGCCGGCCTGATCTGGTCCAGCTGAGTGCCCCCGACGCCGAGACTCGAACCCTTGGCGCTGTGGACGACATCCGTTGGATCCCCCTCAAACCTGAACGCTGACACGCAGCTTCACCCCGACCGCTTCCTTCACCACCTCAGCGCAGCTCTCCAAACTCCACTGCTCAAGGCTGACGTTCTGGTTGACCCGCTCGGGAACGATTCCCAGATCAAGCACACCCTTCACCGCATGAACACGGAGTGAAGAGATCACGGGTTCAGGCCGGCGATCAAGGGCTGCGGCCAAGCGCAGCAGAAGAGCCATCTGATGAACGCAACGACGGTTATCTCGGGTGGCCACAAGCTGCCAGGATTCATGGCGTTTCTTGGGCAAGCTGCGGCGGTGATAGCGGGCAATCGCCGCCACCATCAGATGTTCCGCTTCTGAATAGCCCAACAGCTCACCATGACGAATCAAATACCAGGTGTGCTTGTGGTACGCGCTGATGTTGATGTGCTGGCCACAGGAGTGCAGCATCGCAGCAGCCCAGAGCAGTTCGCGACCTTCGCCACTGTCGTCATGCATCACCCCCCGCGTGGCGTCGTAGAGGCTTAAGGCATGGCTGGCAACCCGTTCAGCCCTGCTCTGATTCACAGAAAACCGCTGAAGCTGATGAATCACGGTGCGTTGCCGAATGCTGCTCTGAAAGCTGAAACGGTCTTCAAGAAGACCTTGACGAAGCATCCAATCGACGATCAGACCTTCGCGGAGGGCCCGCTCACTGAGCACCAAATCCTCAACACCCAACATCTTCATGGTGGTTTGCAGGATCAATGCACCCGGGACAATGATTTCGGCCCGACGATCATTGATGGATGCCAACTCCCTCCGCTCCTCAGGGGTCATCCTGATCAGTTGATCGACCACCCGATCCAGGCGCTCCCGGGTGACGCGGTACCCGTGCAATTTGCGCGGTGGACGCTCCTCTTCACTCGAGGCAAGGGAGCCAATCGCCATCGCCGTGCCGCTGGTGGCCACCAACACAGGGGTTTCACCGGGTTTGATCCTGCGACGCACTTTGTCGACCGCAGGTTCAAGCGATCCCTGAATGAAGGCCTGGAGAAACGATCTCCGTTTGGGAGGCATCGGATCGTCCTGAACGAAGTCCCGCTGGAGTCGCACAGCCCCCACACGGGTGCTGGTGAGGGCACGAGCATCGCGACTATCAGCAAGGATCAGTTCGGTGGAGCCACCACCAATGTCCAGCAGAAGATGCGGACGATCACCAAATGGCATTCCAGAGAGGACACCCAGATAGATCAGGCGAGCCTCCTCGGGGCCGCTGACCAGATCCACTTCCATCTCGAGCTCGTCAAGAATGGTCTGAAGGAAATCGCGACCGTTGGGCGCTTCACGAACGGCACTCGTCGCCGCCGTGACGATCTGTTCGACCTGATGACTGGCGGCGAGGTCTCTGAACTGACGGAGCGCTTCAAGCCCCCTCTGCATCGCTTCCGCCGTGAGTTCACCGGTCTCAGGATCACGCTCCCCCAGACGGGTGGTGGCCTTTTCGGCCTGGATGATTTGAAACGTGCGCAGTTTCGGATCAACGGCTGCCACCAGAAGATGGAAGGAGTTGGTCCCGAGATCGATGGCCGCGATCCGACGCAGGTCACTGTTCGAGCCCTGAAACAAGCCGTTGGTCTGTTCCGTTGGCTGGGCTGGGGCCTCGGCATCCAGCATCAACGTCAGAGCAGCAACGAAATCCACTCTGCCACCGACGGCCGGGACCATAAGGCCATGACTAGGGTTCTTTAAATCCCGTTGATTGTGATCAGCAGTTCTGCACGTCTTCAGCCCTGGATCGAACTGCTGCGCTGGAACAAACCCACCGGCCGGCTGATCCTGCTGATCCCAGCCGGCTGGGCCCTCTGGCTGAGTCCTGCCGCTCCCCCCGGAGTTGTGCTGATCCTGCAGATTCTTTTTGGGGGCCTAGCGGTGAGCGGTGCGGGCTGTATCGCCAATGACCTATGGGACCAGGGGTTCGATGGCCAGGTGGAACGCACAAAACGTCGGCCCCTGGCCAGAGGTGCGCTGAAGCGAGGCCCAGCCTTCGCTTTGCTGCTGACCTTGCTGGGCATCAGCCTGGCCGTCGTGCTGAGTCTGCCGGCCGCCAGCCTCAGACTCTGTCTCGCCTTGGCCTGCACGGCCGTGCTGCCGATCCTTGTCTATCCATCAGCAAAGCGGTGGTTCGCCTTCCCCCAGGCGATCTTGGCGCTGTGCTGGGGCTTCGCGGTGCTGATCCCCTGGGCCGCTGCAACGGCCTCCTTGAGCTGGAGTCCTGCCCTGGTGTGCAGTTGGCTGGCAACCGTGGTCTGGACTTTTGGCTTCGACACGGTCTACGCCATGGCCGACCGACGTGACGATGCCAGTCTCGGCCTGCACAGCAGCGCCCTGAGCCTCGGATCCTTCGTGGTACCTGTTGTGCGGGGCTGCTACCTCGTGACAGCCATCACCCTTGCCTTGGCGGCCTGGTCGGTTCAGATTCCAGCACCGTTCTGGCCTCTCTGGTTGCTTGCCGCCGTCTTCATGCAGCTCAGCTGCAACCCCTTGAACAAACAGGATGCTTCCATGGGCACCTACGGGAAGCACTTTGCCCAGCAGGTTCAGGCGGGGACGCTGCTCTGGCTCGGTTTGCTTCTGGCCAGGGGATGGGGAGCCTGATGCGCATCATCCCGGCTCCACCGCTCCGAACTGGAGACCGTGTGGCCTGTGTTGCCGCCAGTTCAGCCCTGCAGGACGACATCAAGCTGCAACAGGGCATTGCTGTTCTGCAGAGCTGGGGCCTCGATGTTCAACCCCAGGCCTTGGCCAGCCGTCGTTGGGGCTACTTGGCAGGGGGCGATGACGCGCGCCATGCCGATCTGCATCCGGCCGAACCCGCAGCGCTGTTCGCCTGTGCCCGCGGTGGATGGGGTGCTGCCCGGCTGCTGGAGCAGCCCATCCGCTGGCAGAGCGGCTGGCTGCTGGGCTTTTCCGACGTCACAGCTCTGCTCTGGGCCCGCCAGGCAGCAGGGTTTGCAGGTGGCATCCATGGCCCCTTGCTCACAACGCTTGCGGAGGAGCCGGATTGGAGCCGTGACCGTTTGCGCAACCTGCTCTTTGGCAACGCCGTCCCCGAGCTGCAAGGTCGTGCTGGCGGTGGAGGGATGGGGAGCGGTCCGCTGCTCGTGGCCAATCTGACCGTGGCCACCCACCTGCTGGGGAGCCGTTTCGTGCCCCCCCTCAAAGGAGCCGTTCTGGTGCTGGAAGACGTGGGCGAAGCCCCTTACCGCATTGATCGGATGCTGACCCAGTGGAGGCTGAATGGCACCTTGCAGGGGTTAGCGGGTCTGGCATTTGGCCATTTCGAGGGGTGCGAAGACGAAACCAGAGACGCCTCCGAAAGCTTCAACCTTGAGCAGGTTCTTGAAGAGCGCACGGCCGATCTCGGCATTCCCAGGGTGATGGAGCTGCCCCTTGGTCACCGATCCGGCAACGCAGCCCTGCCCATGGGGGCGATGGCGCGCCTCGACGGGCAAAGCGGCCGACTCAGCCTGTTGACCTGAGCGCGAGCACCGCTTCCGCCACGGTGAGGTCAAATGGAGTGGTGACCTTGATGTTGGCAGGGCCAGCATCCAAGACCTGCACAGGCCAACCCAGACGCTCGTACAACGACGCGTCATCGGTGACCATCCAGCCCTTGGCAACCGCCTCAGCGTGGCCACGACGCAGCTGATCGACGGAAAAGCCCTGTGGAGTCTGCGCCGCCCACAACTCCGATCGTTCAGGCGTATCACGAATCACACCATCGGATCCCACACGTTTGATCGTGTCGCTCACCGGTGTTGCAGCAATCAGTGCTGTGCCTGCCTCCACCGCTTCAGAACAACGGTCAAACAACTCCGGTTCAGCCAGGCAGCGCGCACCGTCATGAATCAAGACGTGACGAGCCTGCTCCGGCAACCCCGCCAGACCACAAAGCACCGACTCCTGCCGCGTGCTGCCGCCCTGAATCCACTGCACCGGCTTGCTGGGCGCATCCAGCACCGCAAGGATGGCCTCTCGATCAACCTCCTGGCCGACGATCCCGATCCATTCAATCCGCTCGGAACGCAGGGCCGCCTCCAGGGTCCAGGCGATGACGGGGCGTCCGGCCAACGACAGCAGCAGCTTGTTGCGATCCGCACCCATGCGCCGACCGCTTCCCGCCGCAGCAATCAACAGATGCACAAGCGACTCCTGCCCCGGACAGGCGTAAACGACCTCCATACAATCAGCTCGCACCATGGAAGGCGGCGCTGCATGCGAGTTCTTGCCCTGAGCCCGGGTTCGCTCGAAGACCAGCTGGACCGCCTACCGGCTCTGGCCGACATCTGCCAGAAACTCAACGCCAGCCTGCAGGTGGCCTGTGACCCCCGGCAGGCAGCTCCATGGAAGCTTCTCCCGTGCCTGGAAAAGCTGTTGCCGTTCAGCTTCGAGGCCAACCCCACCCTTGCGGACTGGGCCAACCTGCTCGGTTGTGTGCGCGAACCCGACTTTCAGATCTGCATCAACTTCGCTGAAGGGCAGCAGGTGAACCTGATGCTGTCGATGAGCCATATCCCCAAACGGTTGGCGGTTGAGGGATTTGCCTGCACCGACCAGGTCAGCGTCGGTGCCGGCTGGAGGGCCCAGCGTCTCAACCCCTTCCTTCAAGCCCTGGGGCTGGATCTCGAGGCCGATCAGTTCCGCCTGCCCCTGGCGGCGGAGGTGATTGATGAAGCCCGTGAAGCACAGCCGAGCGGTGATGGTCCCCTGCTGCTGATGTCTCCATCCAGTCAGGAGGATGACTGGCCTGCAGCGGAGTGGCACAAGCTGCCTGACACAATCAAAAACCGTCTGCCAATGCTGCGCAGCATGGTGCTGCCAGCAGAGCTCAGCCTGGCCAAGCGGGCTGCGTTGGTGGCCAATGCCGATGTCGTGCTCAGCAGCTGCCCGGTGTCCCAACGCCTGGCGGCCTATTGCGGCACCCCCCTGGTTGCCCTCGGAGCCGAGGCCGCAGACCTTCCCGAACGCCAGGAGATCCGTTGCCTCGGCCGCCCGCAGGAGCTCGCCACGCTGCAGAGCAGTGATGTTTTGACGGCCCTCGGTTTCTGAGGAGACGGCCCATGAGGCGTCGCCGAGCCAGGGGACAGCTGAAGCTGATCACAGCGCCATGGCGGGGGCCCATCAGTGCCCTCAGTGCCGTGATCTTTGCGGGTGCCGTCGGTTATCGGATCACGGAGGGATGGGACTGGGGAGATTGCCTCTGGATGGTGCTGATCACCATCAGCACCATTGGCTATGGCGAGGTGGAAGTCCTCTCACCCCAAGGGCGCCTGGTCACCGTGCTGATCGTGGTGGGTGGCCTGGTGGTTGTTCAACTGGCCATCCAACGCGTTCTCGGACTGAAGGACTCGGGATATTTCCTCAGACTTCGTGAATTCCGCTTTCACCGCATGTTGGAAAGCCTGCACGACCACGTCATTCTTTGCGGTTACGGCCGGATCGGGCAGGAAATTGCAGCCCAATTGCAGAGGGACGGTGTGTCTCTCGTGGTGATCGAGACGGATCCCAACCGAAGGGCTGCCGCTGAAATGAAGGGAATACGTGTTCTTCAGGCTGATGCAACTCTCGACGAAACGTTGCTAGATGCGGGACTCGAACGCTGCTGCAGCCTCGTGGCAGCTCTTCCGAGCGATGCGTCCAATCTGTACGTGATCCTCAGCGCCAAGGATCTACGACCGGATTGCCGCTTGATTGCCAGGGCCAACAGTGATGAAGCGGCTTCGAAGCTGCGCTTGGCCGGAGCGACGGTGGTGGTCAGTCCCTATGTGGCGGGGGGCCGCGTCATGGCAGCTTCGGCGCTGCGCCCCCTGGCGCTCAACTTCATGGAGCTGCTGGCAGGCTCCGATTATGAAATCGAGGAGTTTCAGCTGAGTCACGACCCCCTGCACCTGATGGAGATCCGTGGACGCAGCCTGGCGGAACTGCAGCTGGGCCGCCGCAGTGGAGCCATGGTCCTGGCAATCCGGGAGAAGGGAAAGCTGATCGCGAATCCAGGCGGCGACACCCCGATGGCACCGGGGCAGCTCCTGATCGTGCTGGGGAGCAAGACCCAACTCGCCACCTTTCAGGCCTTGCTTGGGGAGGCCGTTGACACGATTGAAACCATGCCGGGTTGAGGTCAATGACGACGGCTCCGTACGATCCTGCGATCAACGGTGCCCTCATGTCTCCCAGCGCTTCTCTTGCCGGACAGACCGCCCTGGTGACGGGAGGAGGTCGCGGCATCGGCCGGGCCATCGCCCTGGCCCTGGGCGAGGCGGGCGCAGAAGTGGTCGTGAATTACTCCAATTCCGCCGCTGCAGCCGATGAAGTGGTCGCTGCCATCACCACGGCAGGAGGCAAGGCCTACGCCCTGCAAGCCAATGTGTCGGTCGAAGCAGACGTGGAGGGCTTGATCCAACAGGTGCTGGAGCGCAGCGGCCGTCTTGATGTGTTGGTGAACAACGCTGGCATCACACGCGACGGCCTGCTGATGCGGATGAAAACCGACGATTGGCAATCGGTAATCAACCTCAACCTCAGTGGAGTTTTCCTCTGCACGCGAGCGGTGACACGCACGATGCTGAAGCAGAAAAGTGGCCGGATCATCAACATCACCTCGGTTGTGGGGCTGATGGGCAATGCTGGACAGGCCAACTACGCCGCCGCAAAAGCTGGCGTCATTGGTCTCACCCGCAGCACTGCCAGGGAACTCGCCAGCCGTGGCATCACCGTGAACGCGGTGGCTCCAGGTTTCATCGCCACCGACATGACGAAGGACCTTGATGCGGAGGCCATTCTCAAGAACATCCCCCTGGGGAGCTTTGGCACCCAGGAACAAGTGGCCGGTGCCGTGCGCTTCCTTGCCGCCGACCCAGCTGCGGCGTACATCACAGGTCAGGTGCTGCAGGTGGATGGCGGCATGGTGATGGCCTGACCCCGAGCATCAGGACTCAAGGGGTTGGGCCAACTCATCCCGCAAACGGCGGATGCGCTGAAGCAGCCGCAGGCGACGGCTGCGGGCGGTGGCGGTCAGAAAGATGCGCAGGGGCACGTAAACCAGAGCCATCGAACCGGCGAGCCCCGCCATCAGAACAAAGAACAGTGCTCCGGATTCACCCATGACCGGACCCTAATCAGTTCATTTGGGGGAGGCATCCAGGCAGCCTCCAACCATTCGGCTTTCCCCACCACATTGCCTCTCCACGAGCAACACATCGCTGTGGGACAGTGACCAACGGCGTGCCCGCGACTATGGCCAAACTCCTTTCTTTCTCTGACGAATCCCGCAGCGCCCTCGAGCGGGGTGTAGATGCACTCGCCGATGCGGTGCGCGTCACGATCGGCCCACGCGGTCGCAACGTAGTACTCGAAAAGAAATTCGGCGCACCCGACATCGTCAATGACGGCGACTCAATCGCCCGTGAAATCGAACTGGACGACCCGTTCGAAAACCTTGGCGCCAAGCTGATGCAGCAGGTGTCCTCGAAGACCAAGGACAAGGCCGGAGACGGCACCACGACGGCAACCGTTCTGGCTCAGGCCATGGTGCGGGAAGGTCTGCGCAACACCGCTGCTGGAGCGAGTCCTGTGGAACTCCGCCGAGGCATGGAGAAGGCCGCTGCACAGATCGTGGCGGGACTGAGCGAGCGGAGCCAGGCCGTTGCCGGCGATGCCATTCGTCAGGTGGCCACCGTGAGCTCCGGGGGTGATGAAGAAGTCGGTCGGATGATTGCGGAGGCGATGGACAAGGTGAGCACCGATGGGGTCATCACGGTTGAGGAATCGAAGTCTCTGGCAACGGAACTGGAAATCACCGAAGGCATGGCCTTCGACCGGGGCTACAGCTCCCCTTACTTCGTCACCGATGCCGACCGCCAGGTCTGTGAATTCGACAATCCTCTGATCCTGCTGACGGACCGCAAGATCAGCACGATCACGGATCTGGTCCCCGTGCTGGAAACCGTTCAGAAGAGTGGTTCTCCCCTGCTCATCCTTTCTGAGGAAGTGGAAGGTGAGGCCCTGGCCACCCTGGTGATGAACAAGAGCCGTGGGGTTCTGCAGGTGGCCGCTGTTCGCGCACCCTCCTTTGGCGAACGTCGCAAGGCAGCCCTGGCCGACATAGCCATCCTCACGGGCGGAACGCTGATCAGCGAAGACAAGGCAATGAGCCTCGACAAAGTGACCCTCGAGGATCTCGGCAAAGCGCGCCGCGTCACCATCAGCAAGGAAAACACCACGATCGTCGCCACCGACGACCATCGCCAGGCGGTGAGCGAGCGCGTCGGCGCGATCCGACGTGAACTGGAGGCCACCGAGTCCGACTACGACCGCGAAAAGCTCCAGGAGCGGATCGCCAAGCTGGCCGGCGGTGTGGCCGTGATCAAGGTCGGTGCACCGACGGAAACGGAACTCAAGAACCGCAAACTGCGGATCGAGGATGCCCTGAATGCCACCCGTGCCGCCGTCGAGGAGGGCATCGTTGCGGGAGGCGGCAGCACCTTGCTGCAACTCGCCGACAGCCTGGACGCCCTGGCTTCATCCCTGAACGGCGACCAGCGCACCGGCGTGGAGATCGTGCAACGGGCACTGACGGCGCCGATTCATCAGATCGCCACCAATGCCGGTCAGAACGGTGACGTTGTGATCGCGGGCATGCGCAGCAGCGGCCAGGGATTCAATGCCCTCAGTGGTGCCTACGAAGACCTGATGGCTGCTGGCATCGTTGATGCCGCCAAGGTGGTGCGGTTGGCCGTGCAGGATTCGATTTCGATCGCTTCTCTCCTGATCACGACCGAAGTTGTGATTGCCGACAAGCCGGAACCCCCCGCACCGGCTCCTGCCGGAGACGGAGACCCCATGGGTGGAATGGGTGGTATGGGCATGCCTGGAATGGGTGGCATGGGCATGCCCGGGATGATGTGATCAGCTGATCATTCCCTGGCGATAGGCGATCACCTGGAGGTCCACTCCGGTGATCGCCGTCCCCACCACAACGGTGTCGGCTCCAGCCTGCAACGCCAACCGCGCATCCGCTGGAGAAGCAACTCCCCCCTCACAGATCAGACGTACCGAGCCGGGAAGTTCAGCGCGGAGTTGGGGGAGCAGATCAAACGCAGGGGGGCGCTGCTGCGCCGTGTCTTCCGTGTAGCCGTAAAGCGTGGTCCCAACCCAGTCACAGCCCAGCTCGGCTGCCCGCAAACCATTCTCGAGCGAATCCACATCAGCCATCAGCGGGGCCTTCAGCTCATCACGACTGCGCTGAATCAACGCAGCCAGGTCCTGCCCCGCAGGCCGCGGACGGGCCGTGGCATCGATGGCGATCACATCGGCTCCCGCAGACCAGACGGCCTGAATTTCTTTCCAACCGGGGGTGATGTACACCGAGCTGTCTGGGAACGTGCATTTCCAGAGGCCAATGATCAAGGCATCTGGACAGCGTCGACGCACAGCACCGATGTGTTCAGGGCTTTCCAAGCGCACACCCACAGCCCCATTGCGCAGGGAGGCATCCGCCATGGCAGCGATCACATCGGGATCGCGCATCGGCGAACCCTGGGGGGCCTGCACCGAAACGATCAGCCCCTGATCCAGGAATTCAGGGTTGGTAATCATGGTGTTCAGGACGCCTTGGGGAAAGCGTCATCCTCCCGGCGGGGGAGCCAACGCCGGAGCGAACGGGGCGTGCTGATCGGTGGGGCCGGCACAGGGGCAGCCGGGAAGCCGCGTTGAAGCGGCGTTTCTTCTGCCGCACTCTCGTCCTGTTCAACGATCGTTTCTTCTTCAGCGACCACCCCGTTCTCCATTACCTCGCTCTCAATGAACAGGTCGTCTTCAGCCTCAATCTGCTCCTCTTCTTCAACGACCATCTCGTCCTCAGCAACCACCTCGTCCTGAACAACCACCTCGTTCTTAACCAAAACGTCGTCTACAAGAGCAATCTCCTCCTCCATGACAGGCATCGGAGGGGAACTGAACTCCCGCTTCAAAGCTGAAAGCTTCGGCAAGCTCAGATCAAGCTCCGCTGCGCCATCAAAGCCGTAACGGTGAACCCACTGACTGATCAGCCCCGCCAGCAAGGCCTCATCACCTGAGGTTCTGGCCTCCTGGATCTGAAGGGCCAGTGCGTTCTGTCGAGGTGACGGCTGCTGGAACGGAGAAGAAAGCACGGATTCAGGAAAGTTTGCGGTTGAGCAGAGGGCGAATCGCAAGAAACAGCCCGATGGTGAGGAGCAGCAGGATCAGCAGGCACGTGGTGCCGGTGACATCCCCATAGGGGGCCTCCAGGAGAATGGCTGAAAGGTCCAGGGGACCTTGGTAAGCCGCTCGAATAGGTTCTATCGCGAAGGTAAGAGGATTCAAGGCCGCAAGCCAGCCCAGCCAGGTCGGCATGAACGACAACGGGGCCAAGGCCGTGCTGGCAAACAGCAACGGCAAGTTGGCCACAAAAATCACAGCGATCAACTCGATGTGTCCCGGCAGAGCGAAGGCCAGTCCGAGGCTGAGGGCCGTCACAGCAAAAACCAGGAGCAGCAGCGTCACGAGCACCAGGGCCAGGCCGCTGATGCCAGGCCATCCGTAGCCGAGCACGGCTGCCGTGCCCATGATCGCCAGACTCTGCAACAGACTCAGCGCCGTGATGTAGATAACCGACGCCAGCACGATGGAACTGCGGCTTCGCAGCGGTGCCACCAGCAGCCGATTGAGGAAACCGAATTCGCGATCAAACATCACCGGCAGGCCGGCATTCAAAGCACCGCTGAAGGCCGTGAAGACAATCACTCCGGCGCCAAGAAAACGGCCGTAGCTCATGCCTCCTGGCAACAGACCCTCAGGGGCATTGGCGAAAAGTGCACCAAAGAGAATCAACCAGATCAGGGGCTGCAGAACCCCGGCGATCAAAGTTGAAGGACGACGCATCAACTGAAGAAACAAGCGCCGGGTAAGGGCCAATGTTTCCTGGCTGAGCTCGGCGAGGGCTCCGGATTGCCGCTGCTGGAGAGCAACAGATGCTGTAGGGGAAGTCATGGTTGGCACTCAACGCATGGATTGACGCTTTTCCTGTTTGACGTCGCGCTGGCCTGCGATGGCCAGTTCAGCGTCCATCAGGGTGCGTCCTGTGGCCTGAAGGTAGACATCATCCAGGCTGGGACGGCTCTGTGCCAGGGCAAACACAGGCCAACCTGCAGCCTCGAGGGTCTGACGCAGCTGATCGATCACGCCCCCACCCTCAATCACCAGGTTCAGGGAAAATCCCTGAGAGCGGTTCACCACCACCTGACGCACCCCATTCAGGGGTTCAAGAAGGGCACGCACCTGGGTTGCCTCATCGGCATTGCTGAACTCTCGGACCCGCAGGGTGACGCGATCACCCCCAAGCCTTTGTTTGAGCTGGTCAGGGCTGCCTTCGGCAATCACACGACCGGCATCGATGATGGCCATCTGATCCGCCAGAGCCTCCACTTCTTCGAGGTAGTGACTGCTCAACAGAACTGTGGTGCCCTCCTCAACCAACTGTCGCAGCAGGTGCCAGATGGCACTGCGGCTTTCAATATCCAATCCAACGGTGGGTTCATCGAGCACGAGCAAGCGTGGACGGTGCAGCAGACCGGCCGCTAGATCCAGACGACGACGCATGCCGCCGGAATAGGTGCCGCAGCGGCGATCAATCCATTCGCCCATCCCAAGTCGATCGATCAGGTCGGCAATGCGGCTGTCCCGCTCATT
This sequence comes from Synechococcus sp. KORDI-52, assembly GCF_000737595.1. Lineage (NCBI taxonomy): Bacteria > Bacillati > Cyanobacteriota > Cyanophyceae > Synechococcales > Synechococcaceae > Synechococcus > Synechococcus sp. KORDI-52. The sequence goes on from NZ_CP006271.1 coordinate 2,475,013, forward strand.
TCTCGGCAGGTGGTAGAGATCGCCCTGCAATTGCAGCAGTTCCCGGCCACTCAGGATCTTGTCAATGGCCACCTCCTGGGCCACATAGCCCATGAGTTGACGCACGTCTCGTGGCTGCGCCAGACCATCCACACCACCAACCAGCACCGACCCGCTGTCAGGGGCAAGCAAGGTGGAAAGAATGCGCATGGCTGTTGTTTTGCCGGCACCATTCGGGCCAAGCAGCCCGTAAAGGCATCCTTCTGGAACGGTGAGATCAAGCTCACGCAAAGCTTTAACCGTGCCGTAGGCCTTAGAGATGTTCCGCAGTTCAATCAACGCCATCAGGCACCGTCAGGGACTTGCTCGGCCAATTAAGGGAATCTAGAGAGTGCTCATTGCGCCGCCATCGGCAGGGAGAGAAGTTGCATCACCTGGTGAGCAAAGCCTGAGGCCAGATCCGTCCGGCTGAGGATGAGCAGCAGGCACAGACCAAACAGATACAGGATCGACCAACGGAACAGAGCCTTGGCATTCACAAGGCTGTCGGGATCCAGGGACAGCCGACCGACAAGCTGCAGCAGGCGACCGTTGTAGGGCAGCAGCATCAGTCCATAGAAAACTCCACCAGAAGGCAAGGCGAACACACCCAAACCGCTTAGCAGGACGGTGATCCAGCCGTAGGTCTTGATCGCCCGTGCCGTCACCACAGGCCCCTTTACCACGGGCAGCATCGGGATCCCAACAGCGCGATAGTCCTCACGCAACAACAGGGCCAAAGCCCAGAAATGGGCTGGCGTCCAAACCATCACCAAAGAGAACAGCCACCAGCCCCCGAGGCCAACATGGCCCGTGGCGGCGGCCGCCCCAACGAGGGGCGGAATGGCCCCGGCAACCCCACCGATGACGATGTTCTGGGACGTACGCGGCTTGAGCAGGGCTGTGTAGAGCAGCACGTAACTGCAGAGGCCGAGCAGGGACAATCCGGCAGCGAGACAGTTCACGCCGCTCACCAGAAGCATCGCCGCGGCCAGGGTGCAGGCGATGGCGCCGATGAACGCACTGGTGGGCGACAGCCGACCGGAGGGGAGGGCCCGACCGCTGGTGCGGGCCATCCGGCCATCGAGATCCTGCTCCCACAGGCAGTTCAGAACACCTGCAGCAGCCGAAGCAAGGGCCCCACCCCCCAGGGTGCAGACAAGCCTCGGCGATGAGAGGGGCCAGCCTTCACTCAGGGCCATTCCCCCAAGGGTGGTGGCCAGCAGCAGAGGGATCAGGCGGGGTTTGGCGACTTCCAGCCAGGCCGGAAGTTTCACCCGCTTGCGGGAAGGAACCACCTCCTCACGGGTCGGACGGACGGTTGCAGTGAGTTCAGCCATGACAGGCCTCCAACGAGGTGTCGTCGAGGACGACGGAACAGGACGGCGAGGGGAGGTCCGGCGAGCGGACCAGAAGTGCAGACAGCAGAGCGATCAGCAGGGCAGCCACGAGCTGATGCGCCACGGTCACCGCGGGTTGCGACAAACCAAGACGAAGCGTGAGAACGCCAAGGGCCACCTGCACCAGCACCAAGAGCACGGCCCCAGCCAGCCAGGGCCACTGCTGGCGAGCCCAACCACCCGCCAGAAGTGCTGCCCCGGCGAAAGCCAACACAACAACGACCACAGGCATCGCCGTGACGCGATGGGAGAGCACAAGCTGGCAGGCCTCTCCCCCAGCAAGACAACGCTGGCCTGCCCATGCCGTGGCCATGCGCCCACCGAGCAGGCACTGCACAAAGACCGACAACAGGCCAAGCAGTGCAGCGCTACGCCACCAGAGCGGAGCCACCACTGAAGCTGGATGAAGCAAGCGTTGGGTCAGCCCACTCAGGAGCGCCACAAGGGTGAGAGCCAGGGCCAAATGAGCTGTCACCACACCCGAAGGGAGTAGCTGGGTCACCGTCAAAGCGCCCAGACCTCCCTGCATGGCCACAAGGACCATCAGAGCGATGGCCAGCCAGGGCAGCCATCGCGGCAGCTGGCGCCGCTGGAGTGTCGTCGTCACAGCCATCACCACAAGGGCGATACCGATAACGAAAGCGTCGAGACGGTGAAACCACTCGAGAAACACCTGAACATTCATCTGGCGGCCCGGAAGAAACGAGCCGAAGCACAAGGGCCAGTCGGGACAAGCCAAGCCGGCCTCCATGACCCGGGTCGCTCCTCCAATCACCACCAGAGCGATCACGGCAACCACAAGGTGCGCAGATAACAACCCGAGACGTCGACGCAATGTCGACATTGAGGAAAGCGTCATCGAACAAGCTCCATCCGATGCAACCCAGAAGGGATTGCTCGGACCGTAGCGATGCAGAACATGACGTCAGCATGTGTGGACGACTGCAACACAAAAGAGGCGAAAATCGTCCTCTTTCCCTGACAGAAATAAGGCCTTAACAATCACTTCATGGAGAACCGCAGTCAGGCCCATACGATGTTGAAAACCTGGGATTGATCTGGTGCAGATCCCATCCGCCATTCTCACGCTGGTGATCGGGATGGTTCTTGCTCTGGGCGGCCTTTGGATCGGCCAGAACATCAACCTCCTACCCATCGATGCGAGCGCCAACGCGCCAATTTACGACGAGCTTTTTAAGGTTCTATTCACAATCGGCAGCATTCTGTTTGTTGGAATTGTTGGACTTCTCGTCTTCAGCTTGATTCGCTTTCGGCGACGCAGCGGTCAGCTCGGCGACGGCCTGGCCATTGAGGGAAATCTTCCACTGGAGATTTTTTGGACAGCAGTTCCCGCCATCGTGGTGCTGTTCGTTGGTCTCTACAGCTACGACATTTATGACCGCATGGGTGGCATGGTGCCTCTGGCCCATGACCACATGGGCGAAGCCCACGAAGAACAGATCTGGGGAGGCATCAGCTCAGGATCGATTGAAGCGCAGGCAGCAACAAATGCTCTACCCATTGAAGTAACAGCAATGCAATTTGCCTTCCTCTTTCATTACCCAGATGGAGATATCACATCAGGTGAACTACATGTTCCAGCCGACCGGCCGATCACCCTGCGCATGGAGGCCAAAGATGTGATTCACGCCTTCTGGGTTCCTGAATTCCGTCTGAAACAGGATGTGATTCCTGGTCAACCGACCCAGCTGAGCTTCACCCCAACTCGCACCGGCCGCTATCCGATCGTCTGCGCCGAACTCTGCGGTCCTTACCACGGCGGCATGCGTTCCACCGTCGTCGTGGAACGCCCCGATGACTGGGAGAACTGGTACAGGGATAACGCCAAATCAGCTCCTGAAGACGAAATGCTCCCCATCGCGAACGCCTGACATGACCATCAGCTTGCCCCCGGAAACATCCAGCCCTCCACGGCTGCAGCCCAGCGGCTGGTTGCGGTATTTCAGCTTCAGCGTTGATCACAAGGTGATCGGGCTGCAGTACCTCGTCTGTGGCTTTCTCTTCTATCTCGTTGGTGGAGCACTGGCCGGTGCCATCCGAACGGAACTCACCAGTCCCGTGTCCGACTTCATGGCACGGGATGTTTACAACCAGGTGCTGACCCTCCACGGCACAGTGATGATCTTTCTCTGGATCGTCCCGGTTGTGAATGGTGCCTTTGGGAACTATCTGATTCCCTTCTATGTGGGCGCCAGAGACATGGCATTCCCTCGACTCAATGCCGTTGCGTTCTGGTTGATTCCTCCAGCTGGATTAATGCTGATCACCAGCTATTTCCTCACGGGTGCTGCGCAATCAGGCTGGACCGCCTACCCACCCCTCAGCATCACCACACCAGCCACTGGTCAAATCATCTGGATTCTGAGCGTACTTCTTCTGGGTGGGAGTTCAATCTTCGGAGGCATCAATTTCATCGCCACCATTCTCAAGCTGCGACGCCCCGGCCTGAAGTTGATGCAGCTGCCCATGTATTGCTGGGCCATGCTGGGCACCAGCATTCTTGTGGTTCTCTCAACACCCGTTCTGGCCGGAACATTGGTGTTGCTGAGTTTCGACATCGTTGCTCATACGGGCTTCTTCAATCCCAACCTCGGGGGCAATGTGGTGGTCTACCAGCATCTGTTCTGGTTCTATTCCCACCCGGCCGTTTACATCATGGTGTTGCCGGCCTTTGGCTTGGTGAGCGAAATCCTGCCGGTCCACGCCCGCAAGCCGCTGTTCGGCTACGTAACGATGGTGTATTCGATCATGGCCATCGTTGTGTTGGGCCTGATTGTGTGGGCGCACCACATGTTCACCAGCGGGACACCTCCCTGGATGCGCCTGTTCTTCACCATTGCGACCGCATTCATCGCCGTTCCCACCGGCATCAAATTCTTCAACTGGTTGGCAACACTCTGGGGCGGACGCATCAGCCTCAACAGCGCCATGCTGTTTTCCTGCGGCTTCATTGTGAACTTCGTGCTCGGAGGCATCACAGGGGTCGCCTTGGCGCAGGTGCCGTTCGACATCCATGTGCACGACACCTACTTCGTCGTCGCCCACTTCCACTACATCGTCTTCGGTGGATCTGTGTTCGTGATCTTCGCCTCGATCTACCACTGGTATCCCAAGTTCACCGGCCGGATGCTCAACGAAGATCTCGGCCGCCTGCACTGTGCCCTCACGTTCATCGGCTTCAACCTGTGCTTCGGCCCCCAGCACTGGCTGGGCCTCAATGGGATGCCGCGACGCGTTGCTGAATACGACCCCCAATTCACGCTGATCAATCAGATCAGCTCCGTCGGAGCCCTGCTGATGGCCATCAGCACTCTGCCCTTCCTATGGAATGTGATCCACAGCGCCATCAGCGGCCCAGTCGCAGGCGACAACCCCTGGAGAGCACTGACGCCCGAATGGCTGACCAGTTCTCCGCCACCGGTCGAAAACTGGATTGGTGAGGCCCCTCTGGTGGAGGAGCCCTATGGCTACGGCGTCCCACCGGACGAGTTGGACCTGACCGCAGCCAGCGGTCGTGATCTCTGGAGCAGCGGCAAATGACCACAACAGTTCCCACGAAGGATCAGGACCACAGCCATGGGGACCATGCCGAGCATCCCGATCACCGCATGTTCGGTCTGGCCACATTTCTTGTGGCGGACGCCATGACCTTCGCCGGCTTCTTTGCCGCATACCTCACCTTCAAAGCGGTGAACCCCCTGCCTGATGGAGCCATCTACGAACTGGAGCTGCCCCTCCCCATCCTGAACACCATTCTGCTTCTGGTGAGCAGTGCCACCTTCCACAGTGCCGGCCAGGCGATCCGACAGGACGACCACGGTCGCTGTCGACGCTGGCTGTTGATCACAGCGTTCCTCGGCCTGGCCTTTCTGGTGAGTCAGATGGTGGAGTATTTCACGCTTCCCTTCGGCCTCACCGACAACCTCTACGCCAGCACCTTCTTCGCCGCCACGGGATTTCACGGCCTCCACGTCACCCTCGGCGCCCTGATGATCTTGATCGTCTGGTGGCAGACGAGGCAGCCGCAGGGTCGTGTAACTGCAACCGACCACTTCCCTCTGGAAGCAGCTGAGTTGTATTGGCACTTCGTGGATGGGATCTGGGTGATTCTGTTTGTGATCCTTTATCTGCTCTGATCCCTTGCCTTGATTGGCGAGCGTGGTCAGAATTCAGTTGAATTAAATCTTGAAATGCTGGTCGGCAAGGAACTGCTGGACAAGGCCAGGTCGCTCAGCAACCGACCGGAAGATGACATCGCCCGTGGCTGTGGCTACGTCGGTCCGAGCGGTCGTTTGCTGAAAAAGAGTTTTTATCGGGCCCTTGTGGAGGCCAAAGCAGCCGATCAAGGGTGGCAACTGCCAACAAAAAGCAGCAGCAGCTCCTCCGGCGGCAGCCGGGGTCGCCAGGCCGAATTCCGAACCCGTGTGCATGGCAACGGCAACCTGCTAATCGGCCACGCCTACACCCGTCGGCTCGGCCTTGAACCTGGCCAGGAGTTCAAGATCGAGCTCCAGCGGGACTCCGGGATGATCGTTCTTCAGCAGATGGATCAAGACCAGCCATGAGCAGCCAGCCAGATTGCTGAGAGATCCTCATCCTTGTTTCGGGCATCAGCAGCCGTAGCGTCCAGCAAACGCTCGGCGTAACGGGCCAGTTGATCGGCCTCCAGGTTCACGGTGTCCCCGACAGCCAGATGCCTCAGGGTCGTCGCCTCCCAGGTGTGGGGGATGACCGCGAGCCTGAACGTCGTTCCATCGGCTGAGCACTCGGCCACCGTGAGGCTGATCCCATCCACCGCGATACTGGCCTTCTCACAGACATAACGACCGAATCGGGCTTCCGACCAGCGGATCGACAGCGACCAGGAGTGGGGGAGGGTTTCCAGGTGAGTGATTTCACCGGTGGCATCCACATGACCGCTCACCAGATGACCACCCAGACGGTCGCTCAGCCGAAGCGCTGGCTCGAGGTTCACCGCTCCACCACGGTCCGCTTTGCGTCCCAACGTGGTGCGGCGCAGGGTTTCCTCGCTCACATCGGCGCGGAAGCCATCCGCCATCAGCTCTGCCGCCGTGAGGCAAACGCCATCCACGGCCACGCTGTCGCCCAGGGCCAGGGGAGCAAAGGGAGCACAGCCCCAAACAACCACCGCGCCGGCGCGTCGCTCGATTCTTCCCACTGACTGCACCAGCCCCGTGAACATCGTTCGCAGCGACTCTCTGCCCATAATCGGATAGAGCTGCGCCGCCGACATGGTCAAAATGAGCGTCGCCGGAATCGCCCTCGATGCCGCCAGCCGCACACCCATGGTTCTGCTGCGGGATCCAAGTGGCCGACGTCAGGTCCCGATCTGGATCGATCAGGCGCAAGCCCACAACATCATGGCCGGACTGCAGGGGGGGGCACCACCACGCCCCCTCAGCCATGACCTGATGGCAGCACTGTTGGTGGCTGGGGGGCTCGAACTGGAGCGTGTGATCGTCCACGCCATTGAAGACAGCACCTTTCATGCGGTCTTGAAACTGCGACCCGATCAGGACGAAGCCAAGTTGGCTGAAAACGAAGTGCTGGAACTGATCGAAGTGGATGCCCGACCCAGCGACGCCATTGCGCTGGCGATTCGCACAGGCAGCGGCATCTGGATGCTGGAAGAGGTGGTGGCGGAAGCCTCGATTCCGGTGGATGCGGAGGCGGACGCGGAAGATCAAAGTGCCTTCAGCCGTTTCGTCGACGACCTCAGCCCTGCGGCCTTGGTGCGCCATCTGCGCAACCAAGACAGCGAGGCGCCATCAGAGGAGTGAACACCCGCGCCTTCGGCAGCGGCCGCCCCGTCAGCCTGTTCACCCTCGGCACGATGCGCGCCCTGAACTCAGCGGCCCAGATGGCCGAGGTGCTTGACGCGGCAGCGGAAGCTGGGATCAATCACCTGGAAACCGCCCCGGCCTACGGACCTGCGGAACGTTTTCTAGGAGAGGCCCTTCGCCAGAACTGCCGGACCAGACCTGACCACTGGGTGATCACCAGCAAACTGCTGCCTGGGCTGAGCTTCGAGAAAGGACAACGCCGCCTTGATCAGATTCTGGAGCGGCTGGGCTGTCCACAGCTCGACAACCTCGCCATCCATGGCATCAACCGGGAGGAGCATCTGGACTGGGCCCTGATGGGCGATGGGTCCAAGCTTCTGGACTGGGCCGTCAGCAGTGGCCGCATCAGCCAGGTGGGCTTCAGCAGCCATGGCAGCAACCCGCTGATCGATCGGGCGCTGCGCAGCCAGCGCTTCAGGTTCTGCAGCCTGCACCTGCATTGGCTGGATCCCCAGCGCCTGCCCCTAGCCCGTTGGGCACTGGAGCACGGCCTCGGTGTGATGGCAATCTCCCCTGCCGACAAAGGCGGTCGCCTGCAGGCCCCCAGCCCAACACTGGTGGAGGACTGCAGCCCTTTTACCCCCCTCGAGCTGGCCTACCGGTTCCTGCTGGCTCAGGGCATCAGCACCCTGACCGTTGGCGCCGCGGCTGCGGACGACCTGCAGCTCGCTGCGACGTTGGCGCAGGAGGATGGGCCCCTCAGCCAGGCCGAGCAACAGGCTCTGATCACGGCAGAAAGGCGGCAGCAGGAACGTCTCGGCCCGGAGCATTGCAAGCAGTGTCAGGCCTGCGTTCCCTGTCCGAACGAGGTGCCGATCCCCGAACTCCTGCGGCTGCGCAATCTGACCCTGGGCCATGGGCTCTCCGAATTTACGCAGGAGCGCTACAACCTGATTGGCCGTGCCGGCCATTGGTGGGAAGAGCACGACGCCTCCGCCTGTGAACGCTGTGGGGAGTGCCTTCCCCGTTGCCCGCATCACTTGCCCATTCCTGATCTGCTGGGGGACACCCACCAACGCTTGAAGGCCTCACCCCGGCGGCGGCTCTGGAGCTGAATCACGCCAGCGATCTTTCAAGGCGCTCTGGTCGTAGGGCAACAGCGGTGGCAGGGACCAGCAGCGCGACCAGGTGTCTGCAGACGGAAACAACAGAGGACGCACGCGGGCCGAAAGGGCGTTCTGGTCCGCCGTCAACTGCGACGACGAGATGGGAGCCCGCCAACCCAACTGCGCCAGGCGGCGACGCAGGGGATCACGCCATCCCTGCTCGACCCAGCTGTGGGGCACCGGCTCACGGCTGGCCTTCGGTCGGAGCAGAACGTTCCAGTGCAAGGGGGCACCGGAATCAGGCAGCACCGCCCGAAGTCGGGGATCCCGCCCCAGCAGAGCGATGCAGCGGCTCAGCGGAAGAACCACAACCTTGGCCTCACCCTTGAGGAGCCAGTTGGTGGCTTGACGGTCGTCATAGGTGAGGGCCTGGCGACGCAGCGCATGCAAAGCTTGGGCTCCACCCAGATGATCCGCCAGACTCATGACCAGACGGGGGCTGGCGGGCAGCACCACACGCCCTGCCATGGAGGAATCCAGCAACAAGGGCCACCCCTGCTGGGTCTTGGCGGGGTCATCCCGCAGCAGCATCACCCAGGGGCTGACGGCCAGCGGCAACACCCGATCCTGCAGGGCACCGAGGTTGGCCAGCAGAACCTTGGCCTGACCATCCAACTGGCTAAGGAGCAGTTCAGAGGCAATGGGCTGCAGAGCGCCTGCTGAATGCGCTTCAAGCCACCCATCCCCCATCACCAACACATCGGCACGCGCCTGATCCTCCGGCGTCCAGTCCTGCTGAGCTGGAGCCAGCTTCAGGCGCCAGGGCTTGGGCAAGGCATCAGCCCACGGTTTCGGCAAAACCCCAGCCGGGGCCAACAGGGTTGGTGCGGCTGTCGTCGAACGACAGCCGGCCAGCAGCACGGTTCCCGTCGCCCCGATCATCTGGAGCACATGGCGCCGGCTTATTGGACCCACCCGCTCACTCCAGACATTCATGGAATTGACGTTACGGGGGGCTGAGCAGCTGCTCCAAGGCACGCTCACACTCCAGCACCAGGTCGGCACATGAGCATCCCCGCAGCTGGGCGAGCAGCAACAGAGCGCCGGCACCCACCCCCTCTTTCACATAGCCCCGTTCGTAGTCCCTTAACGGTTGATGAGCACTGCCGCGAAAGCGCACGCCACAGGCCAGGACGGAAAGCTCGGCAGCGATGTGGTGAGCGGTGGCATCCACAAGCCCACCAAAGGAGGACTGACTCGCGGCCGCCGCACCCTCCTCAGCAAGCCAGCTGGTGGTGCCGATCAGCACCTGGGCCGCTAGGCGATCCCGCTGTCTGGCGGAAAGGGCCTGCATTGCCAAGGCCAGAACAGCCAGCATCTGGCACCCGCCACCCAGCAACAGCGGTTGTCGCGACGACACAGCCCCCACCAACACCCCTGCAGTGAAGGCCTGAAAGGGGTCACCAACGGCAGCCAGGATCTGCTCAGCCGCCGGATGCTCCCCGAGGGACGCCCGCTGCAGCCCTTGGGTAACCAGCTCTTGCTTGAGCTGGTGGGGAGGGTGACGGGCACTGCCGCTGATCAGATGGGCCACCTCCATGCCGAAAGCCGTCAGGACGGCTTGAGCGGTTGTGGTTCCACCTGGAACACATTCCGCCAGCACCAAGGGGCGTTGCAACCGCTGCCCCAGCAGCTCTCCCTGCCTCAACAAATACTGCACCCGCGGCAATGGCATCGCCGCACCACTGGACAGACAAGCCGAGGGGCCTTGATCCAGGGGCTCAATGTCCAGGTGGGGAAAATCGGGTTTCTGGGCCAAACCAAGGGCCACCACCTGCGGCATCAACTTCAAGCGTCGCGCCGCGACATGGCTAAGCAGGGCGGGGGAAACGCCAGCGGGCAGCGGCGGCAGGGGCCAACGGCGCTGCGCAGCCGGTCCATGGATCAGAAGCTCTGCATCAGCCAGGGCCGTATAACGCCGCGAGGCGGCGGTGGAGCCAGCGGCGGAAATTCCTTCATGCTCCGCCGTCCGCGTGGCCGCCAACACCAGCAACAGATCCACCGGTTGATCGATGGAGGACCAGGGACGCAGTACCGCTGCGTCCAGAACGCTTGCATCGGGACGTCCCAGCTGCTGACAACCCTCAGGCAACACCAAGGCTTCAGAGGGGGTCGAGGGCAACGAGTCCATGCAGCAGCCGCGGGGGCTCAGGAATCGGTGATCGAAGACGAGGGAAAATCCAGTACGCCAAGGCATGGAGGGAGAGGACGTAGATGACCTCCTGAACGACGACCAGCAGCAGCGCCATCAACTGAACCTGGGTGAGATCCGGTGTGATCGGCAGATGCAGTACCGCGATCAAGCGGTCGAGCAGAGCGGAACCGGCCCGGGTGATCACGACCCAGAGGTTTTCTCCCACCAGCAACGAGAGCACGAGAACTCGAACCAAAAACCCTGCTGTTCCAAGCAGGACCCCCCCCGACCAGCTCAGCCACCAGCTGAACCCTCGGCACCAGCTCCAGCCCAGCCACAGCGACAAGAGACCGTAGGGAAAGAGCAGCAGCGGCCCACGCAACGGACCCATCAGCGCCGTAAGCAGAAGCACGGAGAGCAACAGCCCCTCGACACCGGCACGGCTGCCACGCCGCAACTGCAGCAAGATCAGGGGAAGCGGAAGGGCCAGACGAAAGAGAGCACCACCCACCGGGAGGTAGTAGAGAGCCAACCAGATCAGACCCGTTGCTGCCGCGAGATACGCCCCTTCAACAAGCCTGAGAGCCTGCTGGCGACTCAACCGGGGGGTCACGTCAGTCATGGTTCGACCCGCTCAATCCGTTCCACCGCGAAACCAACATCAGCCTCACGCAAGGCGCGGGTGACGGCTTCAGCAGGAGCGGCAGGGTCGGCTCCGGCCAAACGGATGGTGATGCGATAAGGCTCCTGGGGCTGAGCTTGGGACGGCACTGGCCTCGTCGCTTGCTCCGGCACAGGCTCAAGGGCCTCCTCTGCCTCAGGCTTGGGAGCAGGCTTGGGTACCGGTTCTAAGGGACGCTCAGCCGTGGGGCTGGCGACTGGTGGGCTTGTCTTCACAGCCGGTATGGGCTCAGCTGCCTGGGCCGGCTTAGCTTCAGGCACCGCGAAGGATCGTTCCAACTGCTCGGCGACCGGTGTGCCGGCACAGGCCTGCAGGAGCCCCAAAGGCAGCAGCCAAAGCAGACGGGCCATCAATTACCAGCCGGCTTGATCACCCGCACCGCACTGGCCCTGAGCCGACCGGTCTTGGTGGTGGCGGGGGTTTTCTTGGCGGCTGGTTTTTTGGCCGCTGGCTTCTTGGCCGCCGGTTTTTTCGCGGCGGTTTTGCGACCGCCCTTCTTCGATGCTGCCTTGGCGGCAAGCAGTTCAACTGCCTCCTCAAGGGTCACCTCGTCAGCGCCTTTGCCTTCCGGCAGCGAGGCATTCACCTTGCCCTGTTTGACGTACAGGCCGTAGGGACCGTCATAGACCTGAATGGTTTCATCACTGCCCTCTGGCTTACCGAGGTCCTTGAGGGCGGTGCGTCCACCTCGGCCGCGTTTGGGCATGGCCAGCAGCTCGAGGGCACGGCTCAACCCCACCGCCAGGACATCGTCATCCCCCTTGAGGGACCGGTAATCCTTCTCGCCCTTGCCTTTGTCCCAGACGACATAAGGACCAAAGCGGCCGAGACCCGCCTGAATGCGCCCACCATCGGGATGTTCTCCGAGAAGACGCGGCAAGCGGAGCAGTCCGAGCGCATCCTCCAGGGTGAGATCCTCCGGCTTCTGCCCCTTGGGCAGAGACGCGCGTTTGGGCTTGGGATTCTCATCACTCACCTGGCCCCGCTGCACGTAGGGGCCGTACTGACCGAAGAGCAGGTATACCAAATCACCCGTTTCGGGATCCTCACCGATGGCTTCGGGGCCATCGGCCTTCTGTTTGAGGATCAGTTCGGCCTGCTCTTCATCCAGATCAGCCGGAGTGATCTCCCGGGGCAAGGTGGCCTTGATCAGCTCTTCCTCACCGTCGTCGCTGACGCGTTTGGCCTCCAGATAGGCGCCAAAACGGCCGATGCGAACCACGGAGGACAAGCCCTCCAGATCGATAGTGCGGGATGCTCCGGGGTCAATGTCGCCTTCCCGCTGCTGCACCTGGGTTTCCAGGCCCTCTTCACCCTTGTAGAAGCCCTCCAGGTAAGGCAACCACTGCACCTTGCCGTGGGAAATTTCATCGAGGGTGTTCTCCATCCGGGCGGTGAAGCTGGTGTCCACCAGTTCGGGGAAGTGCTCCTCGAGCAGCGCCGTCACGGCAAAGGCGGTGAAGCTTGGGGTCAGGGCATTGCCCAGCAGCGTGGCGTAGCCTCGATCCACGATCGTTCCAATGATCGAGGCGTAGGTGGAGGGACGACCAATTCCCTCCTTTTCGAGCATCTTCACCAGTGATGCCTCGCTGAAACGTGCCGGCGGCTGGGTCTGATGGCCGAGGGGCTCGACAGTCTTCGGCTCGGGCGCATCGCCAACGCTCAACGCCGGCAACAACACTTCCTGACCCTCGAGGGCTGCATCGGGATCATCACTCCCCTCCACGTAGGCGCGGAAGAAACCGGGGAAGTCGATGCGCTTGCCACTGGCCCGGAAACTGGCCTCGCCTGAGCTGAGATCCACCGAGAGCATCGTGAGCCTGGCTTCCGCCATCTGGCTGGCCACGGTGCGCTTCCAGATCAGCTCATACACCGCCAGATCTCGCCCATCAAGACCGGTCTCACCGGGGGTTCGGAAGCTTTCACCCGACGGACGAATCGCTTCATGGGCCTCCTGGGCATTGCGGGCTTTGGTGCTGAACTGCCGCAGCCCTTTGCTCAGGTACTCCTTGCCGTAGAGGCTCTCCACGCAGCTGCGCGATGCATTGATCGCCTGATCCGACAAGTGAACCGAGTCGGTCCGCATGTAGGTGATGAAACCGCGTTCGTAAAGCCCCTGGGCACAGCGCATGGTTTCCCGTGCTGAAAGCCGCAGCTTGCGATTCGCCTCCTGTTGAAGGGTGCTGGTGGTGAAGGGGGGCACCGGCTTGCGCACAGTGGGCTTCTCCTCCACCGCATCCACAGTCCAGGCATTGGATCGCACCGCTTCAGCCAACGCGTTGGCCTCGCTCTCGCTGAGCAGTCGCACGGCACTGCCCTTCTTCAGCCCACCGGTGCTCTCGTCGAAATCGTTTCCATTGGCGATGCGCTGGCCACCCACATGGGTGAGCTTGGCCTCAAAGGCACTGCCCGACTGCTCGAGCTGAGCCTTAAGGTCCCAGTAACTGCCACTGCGGAAGGCGCGGCGGGCCCGTTCCCGTTGGACCAGGAGACGAACCGCAACGGACTGCACCCGCCCGGCGGAGAGTCCCCAAGCCACCTTTTTCCAGAGGAGGGGCGAGAGGGTGTACCCCACAAGGCGGTCCAAAATCCGCCGGGTTTCCTGGGCATGGACGAGCTCCATGTCCAGGTCTCGGGTCTGATCAAGGGCCTTGCCGATGGCCTCCTTGGTGATCTCGTGAAACACCATGCGCTTCACCGGCACCTTCGGCGCCAACAGCTGGAGCAGGTGCCAACTGATGCTTTCGCCTTCCCGGTCTTCGTCCGTAGCAAGCAGCAACTGATCCGCACCCTTGAGGGCGTCCTTGAGTTCGCGAACCGTCTTCTTCTTGTCCTTCGGGACCACGTACAGCGGCTCGAAATCCGCGTCGGTGTTCACACCGAGGTTGGCCCATTTCTGCCCCTTGGCCGATGCCGGAATCTCGCTGGCGTTGTTGGGGAGGTCGCGAACGTGCCCCATGGAGGCTTCAACTTTGAAACCCTTGGGGAGGAAGCCACGAATGGTCTTGGCCTTCGTGGGGCTCTCAACGATGACGAGGGTGTGCGCCACTAGCGGCAGATGAACCGTTCCCCCTCTTTATCGCACTGAGCAGCGCTCTGCATGAGCGTCGGCGCGTCAGGCGCCGCTACAGTCGCCGCAGCGCAACGGTTCCAGGCTGCCATGCCCGACATGGGTGCTTTTCTTCTCGCCACCCAGGCCATGGCTGCCCCTGGTGAGCTGCTGAATCTCTCTCTCAACGCCTCCGCCGTCCTGCCCGAAGCTGCAGTGCTGCTGGCGATGATCGCCACCCTCCTGGTGGACCTGGCCGGCGAAAAGGTCGCCACACGCTGGGTGCCGCCGATTTGCTACGTCGGCCTGGGGACCTCTCTGGTGCTGCTGGCCCTGCAGTGGAACGCCCCCCTGGAACCCTCGTTTCTCGGAGCCTTCCTCGCCGACAACCTGGCGGTGGCCTTCCGGGCTGTGATCGCCCTGTCCACGCTTTTGTCGCTGCTGATCAGCTGGCGTTACGCCGAGAAGAGCGGCACACCTGTTGGCGAGTATGCCGCCATCCTTCTCGCCGCCACCCTCGGCGCCATGCTCCTTTGCGGGGCAACGGACCTGGTGAGTGTGTTCATCTCGCTGGAAACGCTCTCTGTCGCAAGTTATTTGCTGTCGGGCTACATGAAGCGGGACGCCCGCAGTTCCGAAGCAGCTCTCAAATATCTGCTTGTGGGTTCGGCAGCCGCTGCTGTTTTCCTCTACGGCTCCTCCCTGCTGTATGGCCTGAGCGGCAGCACCAGCCTCGACACCATCGGCCTGGCTCTACAGACCAGCACCACACCCCTGGCCGCTTTGGCCCTGGTGTTCGTCTTGGCCACAGTTGCCTTCAAGATCGCAGCCGTTCCCTTCCACCAGTGGACGCCTGACGTCTACGAAGGCTCACCAACGCCTGTGGTGGCGTTCCTTTCCGTGGGTTCCAAAGCAGCCGGATTCGCCCTGGCCCTTCGCATCCTGGTGGGTTGCTTTGGTGCCTTCGACGATCAATGGAAATTGCTCTTCACCGTTCTGGCGGTGTTGAGCATGACCCTGGGCAACGTTGTTGCCCTCGCCCAGACCTCGATGAAGCGAATGCTGGCCTACAGCTCGATCGGCCAGGCCGGCTTTGTGATGATCGGCATGGTCTGCGGCACCGAAGACGGTTTCGCGGCCATGGTTCTGTACATGGCGGCCTACCTGTTCATGAACCTGGGGGCCTTCGCATGCATCATCCTCTTCTCGATCCGCACGGGAAGCGATCGAATTTCTGATTACGCGGGCCTTTACCAGAAGGATCCCCTTATCACCCTCGGCCTGAGTCTTTGCCTGCTTTCTCTGGGCGGCATTCCGCCAATGCTGGGTTTCTTTGGAAAGATCTATCTTTTCTTTGCCGGTTGGGCCAATCACCAGTACTTGCTTGTGGTGGTTGGCCTGGTCACCTCAGTGGTGTCGATCTACTACTACATCTCTGTCATCAAGATGATGGTGGTCAAGGAGCCCCAGGAAGCCTCAGATGTCGTCAAGGCCTACCCGGATGTCAGTTGGTCGTTGATGGGCATGCAACCCCTGCGTGTGGCTCTGATCGGTTGTGTGGCGATCACCGCCGTTGGAGGCATTCTCTCCAACCCTTTGTTCCAGTGGGCCAACACAGCCGTTGCAGGAACACCACTGCTGCAACAGGCCATCGCACTGACGAGCATGAAAGGCCTTGGTTGAGACATCCCACGCAGCTGTTGCCGAACTGCGTGGGATCAGCAAGGTCTATGGTTCAGGAGATCTTGAAGTCAAGGCCCTTGATCAGTTGAACCTCACCGTCCGGGAGGGTGATTACCTGGCAGTCATGGGTGCCAGCGGCTCCGGCAAGAGCACAGCGATGAACATCCTTGGTTGCCTGGACCGGCCCACAAGTGGGACCTACCGGCTGAACGACATGGCCGTTGAACAGTTAGATGACGATGCATTAGCCGACGTTCGAAACGGCTCACTCGGATTTGTCTTTCAGCAGTTCCATCTGCTCGGCCACGCCAGCGCCATGGAGAACGTGATGCTCCCCATGATCTATGCGGGCGTGCCCAAGAGCGAACGGATCGAGCGAGCCCAAGCTGCACTGAGCAGGGTTGGCCTGGCAAAGCGTCTGGAGAGCAAACCCAACCAGCTTTCAGGCGGACAGCAACAGCGGGTGGCCATTGCCAGAGCCATCATCAATCGCCCCAGTCTGTTGTTGGCAGACGAACCCACAGGCGCTCTGGATTCGAGCACCACCGCCGAAGTGCTTGAACTGTTTGACGAACTGCACCAGCAGGGAATCACCCTCGTCATGGTGACCCATGAAGACGATGTAGCGGCCCGTGCACAGCGGATTGTGCGGTTCGAGGACGGACGAGTGCTCACGCCAAGGCCATAATGAAACCATCGGGTCGATGTGATGGAACAGACGGGGCAGACGCTTCAGATCGCAGTCGTGGAAGACGATCCACGCATTCAACAATTGATCACTGCCGAAATTACAGATGAGGGGCATAACTGCGTGAGCTTCGGATCTGCCGAAGATTTTCTGGATGCAGCAGAGTCAAACCAGTTTGATCTCGTGCTGCTGGATGTGATGTTGCCGGGCATGGACGGCTTGGCTTGTCTCAAAAAACTGCAACTGAAACCTGAGCCCACCTCCCGTTTGAGAGTTGTGATCGTGACAGCTCTCAATGATGCCGAGAAGCGACAAGAAGCGTTGTCCAATGGTGCTGAGGCCTACATACTCAAGCCCGATCTGTTCGAACAACTGCCGCATCTGCTCCAGTGGACGCCTCCAATGGACTGATTCTTATCTTTAACCGAACAATGGTTGTCGTTCCTTCCGAGAAGCGATCTTGATGCAAACTCAGTTGTCCTCCACACCCCTTCACAAGCTCCTGAGCCAGGGAGAGACCTAACCCAGATCCTTCGGACCTGTGGCCATCCCGGTGAAGCTTGCCGCTAAAAAAGGGTGACAACCACAACTCCAGATCCTCCGGGTCTACTGGGGGTTCAAAGCTCTGACTGGCCAAGTCCAGAACGAAGTAATCGAGACCATCATTTCCAACGAGGCTGAGCTGGATCGGCATGGTTCGATCGCCGTGATAGCAAGCGTTGTCGAGCAACTGATCCAGGGTGAGCACCAAGGCCCTTGGATCGACTTGCACCACCACATCGTCTCCGCGTTCCAGGAACTTCACCTCAAGAGTTGGAACCATCTCTCTCGAGCTGTGATACCAACGCCGGAGCAAAGGCCCCAAGCAGTGATCGCCACAGGCGAGAACATCTTGCTCGACCTCCAGGCGCGTGATGAGAGAGAGGTTGCTCAACAACTTTTGAATCCGCGACATCTCCTCTCGGGCCATCGTGAGCCTTGAGCTGACTGCTTTCGAGAGGCTCTTCACCCGTGCCATCCGCTGAAGATTCCCTGAGACGATCGCCAAAGGAGTGCGCAGCTCATGGGTTAGATCGGTCATGAAACGCTGCTGCTGAACCAAAGCCCGTTCTTCAGGGCTGAGATCACGCAATGTCACCAACACAAAAGGTGAACGAATCAACTCAACTGGCCGCCAACGCAACAGGTGCACCAGTGATGCTTCCCGATCCGAAACCAGCACCTCACAGCGACATTCTCCAGCCGTCCGAGGCAGTGGCGTTTGATCATCCAACAGCTGGAGAGCCGCTTTCGCGGAAGCACCCAATGGGATCAGCTTGAGAACATCCGCCAGATTTTGATTCAAAACCTGTATCGGAACTCCACTGACGAACAGCTCTGCAGAAGCTTGATTGGCCCAATGGATTTTCCTGTGCTCATCAATGATGACCATCGCTTCACTGGCCGCATCGAAAGCGACCTGAAGCATGCCCATGGACTGCCGCAACTGTGCGATCAGTTGGCTATCCGCCGAGGGGGATGAATTTGAGGCTGGAATGTTCACCGCAAGGCCCCCTGCTCAGCTTGACGCAAGCAGGGGTCTGAGGGTTGCAGCAAACGACCAGTTGCCATCATCGTGCTTCTCAGCAACGATGAAATGTTCACTTTCAATAGCAGTCCCGTTGGAGCAAAAAGTTGCGAGTTTCAACGGGTGATTTAGAACTTTAGAAATCTCCGTCAGTTGAAATCGAGCAAACCCTGCATGGTGGGAGTCGCGAAAACTTGGAGGCAGAATCAATCCAAGTGACTGACCAATCAGCGCCTCCTCTGTCCAGCCATAAACCTCTTGAAACCGGCCGTTGATTTCTTTGACAATTCCCGATGCATCGGCGCGAACAAACGGGAGGTTCTCCTGCTCGCGCAGAGCATTGATGCGATCCTCTGTCCAGCCGGAGTCAACCATTACAGTGATACCAAAGATTGCAATGCAAGAGTCATAGTGGTGTTATGGCGTTGACGCCTTAGAATGTAACTAGGTTATCAAGTCGGATGTCTCTGGAACCCCAGCCCCGTCTGCGTGTCCTTGTGGTTGATGACGAAGCCAAACTAACTGAGCTACTGAAATTAGAACTTGAAGTTGAGGGGTATGACGTTGACATTTCCAGTGACGGAGCTAGCGGCCTGATCCGCAGCCGATCAGAGCCCGCCCCAGACTTGATCGTGCTCGATTGGAACTTGCCGGATTTCAACGGCCTCGACATCTGTCAGCGAATCCGAGCCGGGGGGAGCACCACACCCATCTTGATGCTGACGGGGAATGATGAGATCACAGATCGAGTCAAAGCCCTTGATGCTGGTGTTGATGATTATCTGCTCAAGCCCTTTTCAATCGACGAATTGATGGCACGACTTCGTGCCATGCATCGCCGCTCCGAAACATCCTCAGGCTTCAGTGAACAATCAGACGTCAAGGACCTTCTCGAGGTCTCGGATCTGAAAATGAACACCGTGACCCGGGATGTGAGTCGTGGGGATCGGGCCATCCGGCTCTCGGTCAAGGAATACAACCTGCTCAATTTCCTGATGCGCAGTGCTGGAAGAGTCTTGGAACGTCAGGAAATTATGAAGGGAGTCTGGGGAGAAGATTTTTATGGTGACGACAACCTCCTCGACGTGTACATTCGTTACCTGCGACAGAAAGTGGATACAAAAGATGCACCGCCACTCATCCATACTGTCCGCGGTGTTGGATTCATATTGAGGGAAGAATCAAACTGACGGATCTGCACTAATCAAGCTGTTTCCGCTCCAGACTCTGCAACACCTGGCCAAGGAGCACTGAGACAGGATCAGTTTCTATGTCCAAGACAGAAGATGGATCCAGATCGTCGGGATCAATGGCTTGCCATCTATCTTGAGATGGTGTACGTAATTCAAAATGAAGGTGGGGCCCCGTGCTGAGACCTGTGCTGCCGACGCGTCCAATCACTTCTCCCTGGCGCACATGCTGGCCCTGGCGCACATAGATCTCTGAAAGATGGCCATAGAGAGTGCGCCGAACTGGATCAGCATGCTCCAATTCGACGGCTACGCCATAGCCGCCCGCGAGGCCACTCGTTAAGACCTGTCCCGAGAGAGCAGCCACCACTGGAGTCCCCTCAGGAGCTGCAAAATCCCGTCCTGCATGCATCAGCCAGCTCCCCAGGATTGGATGCAGACGCCAACCAAACCCACTACTCGTGACGGCCTCACCAGCAACAGGGAAGAGCAGGCGACGGTCGCCGTTTCCTGGGCTTGGCAGAGGACGCGGCGTTACGGCAAAAACGGATTCCAATTGGAAGGTGCCACCATCACGAGCGAGAAGCGCTGACACGGGAACACGCAACGGTTGGCGGGAGGGGATCATGCGGACACGGGCCGGAGCGGGTACCCCAGGCGAACGCCTCGCCACACCGGAGGTGCAATCCCGACGGGACAGAGCACCACTGCGACAGGCCTCCTCAAAACGGCGCCGGCCCATGGGAACCGCCGAACCACCGCCCTGGAGAAGCCTGCGCTCCTGAGGTGTGATCACCCGTTGGCGTTCCAGAGCATCGAGAGACTGATCAAAACTTCTCGCTTCCACTGGTGGCGCCAGCATCCAAATCAACGCGAACCAGCTGAGCACCGGATGAAAAGCCACCTAACAAAATCCTATGGAGGATGTCGCTACTCAAGGCCAACGTCGCCAACGTTCAGTCATTGAACCCTGACGCAAGCGAAGCGCACCATCGTCCTCGAGACCGGAAATTTGCCAGATCTGACCATTCTCCGGATGAACGAGCTGATTGGACCAAAGCCGATCCCGAACACCATCAAGACACCAGCTCCCATCACCTCCAACGCGGTAACAGTGATCCAAGGCAAGCAGGACCTCCGCCGTCCAATGGATCGGATCGGCAGCCTGCTGCCCTTCAAGCCTGCGCAGGGCAATGCCCTCGGCAGGGACAGGATTCCGCACATTCAGGCCCAGGCCGACGCGCAGCAAACGCAGCTGGGAGCCCCGCTGCACCACCCCAGGCAGAAGGCCAGCCAATTTACGGCCGTTCACGAGCAGGTCATTGGGCCATTTGATCTGAACCGCAAGGCCCCGCTGCTCAAGCCGTTGCACCACCGAAAGGGCCAGCGCCAAGCCGAGCAAGCCGGCCTGAGCGGACCGATGGCTCCGCCAGGGCAATGCAGCACTGATCCAGACACCACCCGGCGGAGACACCCAGGCGCGCCCCCATTGGCCGACTCCCCGGCGCTGGTGGGTGGCAATCAAGGCACGAGGCCCCGTCAACGAGGGCTGATCGCGCAACCAGGTCCCCAGCAGCTCCTCCGTGCTGCTGCACACAGGCATGCAACGGATGGTCCAGGGGCGTGACGAGGCACCAGCGAGGCGGCGATACGTCGCCATCAACCGACCACCACCATGGTGAGGGCGTCGAAATCGCAGCATCCGTGGATCAGTCATCCATCGCATCCGCGAGACGCGATGCAGCGTTCACCAATTCATGCACCGGCCGCATCAGCGCCATGCGTAACCACTGACGACCGCCGCCACCGAAACCAGAGCCAGGGGTCAAGGCGACACCACTGCGCTGAAGCAGTTCCCTGGCGGCATCTTCATCACTCCAACCCCGACGATGGGCCGCATCAGGCAAGGGGAACCAGAGGTACATCGCCATCTCTGGACAGGGGACCGACCAACCGCGAGCCCTGAGGGTCTCGACCACACGATCCCGTCGTTCGCGATAGGTCGGATGCAGTTGCCGCGGCCAATCGGGAAAGCGTTGCAAGGCCTGAATCGCCCCCTGCTGCAGGGCCAGGCTCTGATTGAAATCGATGACGGCCTTGGCGCGACGCAGTGCGGCAATCAGTGGTGCAGCACCAACCGCGAAACCGAGTCTGAATCCCCCAAGGCACCAGCCCTTCGAAAGAGAGAAGAATTCAATGCCGCACTCCCTCCAGTTCGGAGCCTGCAAAAGCGAGGGAGGCTCTCCATCCAGGGCGAGATCCACATAGGGATTGTCGTGAGCGATCACCACGTCGTGCCGAGCCGCCATCGCCATGATGCGATTGAGATCCTCCTGATCCCCCACCCGAGCTGAAGGGTTGTGGGGATACCCCAGAACGAATAGCTTCAATTGCTCCCAAAGCTGGGGGCTGATGGTCGTCAGATCCGGCCGCCAGTCGTTTTCAGGGGAGAGGGCCAGGGCCTTGGTCCGGGCTCCCGCCAGGTGCAATCCACCGGTATGGGACGGATAACAAGGGTCCAGATGCAAGGCAGCGTCACCGGGATCCAGCACCGTCAGCGGCAGATGGGCGGTTCCTTCCTGGGATCCGACCAACAACTGGACCTCATCATCAGGATCCACCGCAACGTCGAAGCGATGGCGACACCAGTCCGCGACGGCGGCATGGAAAGGCCTCAGTCCAGCTTGCAGGCAATAGGAAGAGCTGCTGGACTCCATGAGCGCTGAGGCCATGGTGTCCAACAACGCCTTGGGCGGCCGAAGATCAGACGATCCGATGGAGAGATCCACCAGATCCGGACGTGCCGAAGAGGACGCCTCGAGCCGATAAGCGTGCTTGGCAGCATCAACCCGGGCAAAAACAGCATTGCCCAGAGAGGCGAGCCGCTTAGAGGTTGGCATCCAAGAACGACTGCAGCTGCGCCTTGGCGATGGCACCTTCATGCCGCGCCACCACATCACCATTGCGGAAGAGGATCAGCGTTGGAATGCCCTGCACCTGATAAGCGTCACGGGTCTGGGGATTGGCATCCACCTCGATTTTCCCAACGCTGAGGCGATCGCCGTAATCGCTCGCCACCCAATCCATTAACGGGGCGATCAGTCTGCAGGGGCCACACCACGCAGCCCAGAAATCGACAAGGACCGTGCCGGAAGCCTTGAGGACTTCATGTTCAAAACCAGCGTCGGTGAAATCGGCAACAGCTCCAGCCAAGGCACTCAAATGACTGACCCGATCCTATGGAAAGCCGGGTGACGTTCTCGGGTCGATCAGAGCTTGTCGATGGATCGCTTCAAATCTTCCAGATCAGCATCCACCTCTTCCACCTGCACCGGCTTCACAGCCTCAGCTGCATCGGATGGAGGCAGAGCAACCGCTTCAGGACCGCCCTTCAACTGAGCCCGCAAAGCTTCGAGATCGTCATCGACACCACCGCTTTCAAGCGCTGCGAACTGGCTCTCCAGGTCGGATCCGGCCAGCTCAGCCGCCGCCTGGCCGGTGGCTTCCAGGGCCTCCACCTTGTCCTCCATCCGCTCAAAAGCCGCCATGGCCGAATCGGTGCCGATGTTGCCGACAGCGCTCTGCAGCTGTTGCTGAGCCTTGGCGGCCTGGGCCCGGGCCTTGAGCATGTCCTTTTTGGTCTTGGCCTCAGCGATTTTTCCTTCGAGGGCAACCAGACTTTTCTTGAGCGATTCGACCTGCCCTGACTGGGCCAGCACCTGAGCCGTCAATGAAGATGCCGTCTCCTGAAATGTTTTTCGACGGGTCAGGGCTTCCCGCGCTAGGGATTCCTCTCCTTTTTTCAGGGCCAGTTCGGCCCGCTCGTACCAGGTTTTCGATTGGGCCGCTGCCTGGTCAGCCTGATTCGAGAGGCGCTTCTGGCTTGCGATCGCAAGAGCCACGGCCTGACGCAACTTGACCAGATCCGCCTGCATGTCCGCAACGGACTGATCGAGGATTTTGGCGGGATCCTCCATGCTGCTGACGGCAGCATTGGCGTTGGCGCGCACCAGCCTGCTCAGCCGATCAAAGAAACCCATGGCTTGGCCTCAGACGCGTTGAGATTAGCGAGGTTTCTGCAAAGGTTCTGCCTAGGATCGTTCCATGGCGATAGCTCCAGAGTCCCAAAGGCGTCGTCTTCCCGGCCTGGAGCTGCTCCAATCCGCTTCGCCACCACCGGCGGAACCTTTGAGCAACTGCCTGAGCGCATTGCAGCGTGAGTGGCGCAGGAATGATCACCTGGCAGCGTTGTGGCAGGACTGGCCCAGGGTTGCAGGAGCACAACTGGCACCGCACTGCCGCCCCTTATCGCTGCAACGAGGTGTGCTGACCGTTGGTGCGAGCCACCCTCAATGGCGTCAGGCTCTCCTCTACAACCGACCGCAACTGATCAGCGCCTTGCATCAGGCTGGTCACGCGGTGCGTGATTTGCGGATCCAGCAACACCACTCCCTTCAATCCCCTGCGCTGGAGAACGAAGCCAGCATTTGGTCCAGGCATCCCAGCCGCACCGATGTGCACGGGATGGGAACCTGCCCTGACTGCGGCAGGCCGGCACCCAACGGGGAAATCAAACTCTGGGGGCACTGCGGTTTTTGCCACCGCCAGTCTTTGTCTGCGCCCTGACAGTGGAGAGGTCAGAACCTCTCCGGACGCGGCTCACGCCAATCGGCCCTGACGCCGTGGTCCTGCAGGGTGCGTGCCCGCTGCTCAAGGCGCCCGCGATCCAGACGCCACACCTCGTAGATCCCGATCTGACCCAGCAGCTCAGGCTGCAGGTCGCTCCAATGATCCCGTTCTGCCGTATCGCGATCGATCAGCACGAGCACGGTGCTGGAGGCATCCGGACGGCCGAGAGGGTATCCCCGCCAACCCTGGCGCTGTTCATGGGACAGGCGATCTGCAATGTTGACCAATGCCCCATCGGATTGGCCTTCGTAGAGGATCACCTGCCCCGTGTAGAAGTGCAGCGAGGGCTTCATGGCACCAACCATGACCATGGGCTCACCACTGCGCTTTTGAGTGAGCATGAGAGCTGCTGCATCCCGAACCGGGCGCTGACGTAGAAGGTCTGCAAGTTCAGCGATGGGGATCAGAACAGTGAGGTGAAATCCCAACAAACAAGCCTGCATGGCCAGCAAGGCCTTGGCTGCGGAACGTCGCTGCAGCAGCAGCAATGTTCCCAGCGCTGCTGCTGCTGTGAACCACAAGGCAGCTCGTCCCAACAGACCACTGGCCATCAGATCCACCGACAACGTCGGCATCTCCGGATCGTCAATCAAGGGAACCCAGAGCGATCCCAGCCACAACCCAGCAGCCAGGCAAGCCATCAGAGCCAGGCAGGCTCCCCAGGCAAGCCTTTGCCAGCGCGATGAACCCACCGTGGCCTGGGCCACCAACAGGGCAGCCGCAGGAGTGGCGGGCAACCAATAACTGGGAAGTTTGGTGGCTGCAGTGGTGAACAGCAGCAACACCGCCAACAACCAGCAAGCCGCAAATTGATGCAACGAATGTTCAGGTTCGACCCGTGATCGAGGCACCCGAAGCAATCCCAGCAGCAGGTAAGGGGTGAAGGGCAGCGCAGCCACGAGCATCACCGGGCCGAAAAACCACCAGGGCTGCAGGTGATCGTTCACCACTGAGGTGAAGCGTTGAAAGTTGTGGTAGCCAAAAAAGCTGTCCCAGAAGGGCTGTCCTTCCACCAGCAACTCCAGGGCGTACCAGGGAAGGCTGATCAGAGCGGTGAGCAGCAACCCTGGCAGCGGACGCAGCCGCCGCCAGGGCTGAACGAGATCCCGTCGCAACGCTCCGAACATCAGCAGAGCGAGACCTGACAGCACCACAGCGACAGGACCCTTGGCCAGCACTGCGAATCCGAGAATCACCCAGGCTGGCCACCAGGCCACCTCTTGGGGGGCGGCAAAACGCCTCCACTGCAGCAACAGGCTGAGACCCAGGAGGCCAGACAGCAGGGCATCACTCACCGCGGTGCGGCTCCAGACGAGCACCAGGGGCGAGAAGGCCAACGCCAGCGGTGCAATCAGTGCCGTCAAACGCGGACGCGCATCGCCGGAGAACGGCCAGCGCAGCACGGTATCGGCGAGGCCAAGCATCAGCCCGACCGTGGCCAGGGCGGAAGGAAGCCGTGCCGCCCAACTGCCGAGAGGATCCCAAACCTCGCGTCCGGGCAAGGCATAGCCGAACCCCATCAGCCAATACACCAGGGGCGGTTTGTCGTAACGGGGCAAGCCGTTCACCCGAGGCGTCAGCCAGTCGCCGGTGTCAGCCATGGCTCGCCCGGCTGCGGCAAACAACGGCGGGGTTTCATCCACCACGCCAGTGGATCCCAGACGCCAAAACGTGATGACGAGTCCCAGGGTCAGCACAAGCGCCAGCACCTGGCGTCGCTGGCGTCCTGAAACATTGACCGACAAGGGACCCTCAGCTCCTGGGGTTGATGCTGACATCCGCCATCAGTCCTGTTCGAACCCACGATTCAACACGCTGACTGAAAACCTCACAGGAGGCATGCTCCTCAGCCCAGCTGCGGCAGAGGGAGCGCTCGATGCTGCTGACGCGCCGCAGAGCCTCCGTGAGGGCGAAGACATCGTCGGGCGGCACCAACCAGCCTGTGCGACCCGCACTGATCAGCTCCCCCGGTCCACCCCGGTCGTAGGCGACCACGGGCACACCACAGGCCAGGGCCTCCACCACCACATTGCCGTAAGCCTCGTTCCACTTCGGTGTGTTGATCAGGGCGCGGCAGCACCCCAGCTCCTGCTGGAGCTCCTTGGTCGATCGAAAACCACGCCAGTCGATCGTGCCGGCAGGAACAAGCGATTCCACCAGCCGGGCGTAGGCCTCGTCTTCACGGAACCCCCAAACCAGCAGTTGCTCTCCCAAAGCAGCTGCCGCAGCTGCCGCATCCTCCAGACCCTTTTCAGGAGCGATACGGCCCGCCCAACCCAGGGGCCCATTGGTTGGTCTCTGAAAGGTGTAATTGCTCAGGTCAAATCCGTTGCCCACAACATTGGCGGGGCCCGGCAAACGGAAATCAGCCGCCTGGCGGTGGGTGTGAAAAGCAAGGCGACGTGAATCCCAGGCGGCGACGGCTTCGATCACATCGCGCATCACCGAAGCCACATCGCCCATGCTCACGAGGTGAAAGAGCCTGGCGCTGACCCGTTGCGTCAGCCATAGCGGCAGCCAGTCGTAGCCACCATTGATGACAGCGTCGGCGGTTTGGCCTGCCTCGAGGGCGATCTCCCAAAGCCCCGGCAGAAGACCGTTGCGAGGAATCTCGACCGGAGCATGATCGGCAGCATGCTGCCAGCTCGGCTGATTCACACCCTCCACTTCCAGCAGCTCAACGCCGCTGCAGTCGGCGGGAAGCGTGGAGCCCTTGGCGGCCACAACCGTGAGCCTGTGGCCGCGCCGAACCAACCCCTGCACCAAGGATCGGAGGGTGAGCTCCACACCACCACCCTCGCCACTGCCGAGGGCACCGATGGGCGTGTTGACGATGACGAGATGAAGTGGTGAATCCGTCATGAAGAGGCTTCCGTGATCGGCAGTGGCTCCCAGAACCGGCGCCGTTGGCTGACGAAGATCACGGACACAAGCACCAGCACCACACCAATCCACTGGAGCAAATCCAGGCGCTCTCCCAGCAACCAACCGCCGGTGGCCAAAGCGAAGACCGGAGTCAGGAATCCCAGGCTGCTGAAACTGGTGAGATCGCGCTGATTGGCGAACCAGAAGAACAAGCCGTAGGCCAGAGCACTTCCAAGCAGGCTCACGTAGACCATCCGAGCCCAGTCCATTGCCGTCCAGGTCAGAGCAGCATCACCCCCCTGCTGGGCATGGACCAAAAGCAGGGGAAGTCCCCCCAGCACCATGTGCCAGGCCGTCACGGTGACCGGATCGCTGTGGCGTGATGCAAAGCGGATCAACACCGTCCCAGCCGCCATGGCAACGGCAGCGAGCAACATCAGACCCTCGCCGGGTTGAAACAACTGCTGCACCACCGGAGGATCAGCCAGGAACCACCAGTGCTCCAGCAGCTCTGCGGGGAGGCCGATGCAGACGATTCCCACCAAACCAATGGCCAGCCCCATCCAGCCGATGGGATTGATCGACTCCAGAAAAAAAACACGGGCCATCAGAGCAACCAGCAGCGGCTGGCAATCGATCAAAACAGAACCGAGACCGGCACCTGTGCCCTCCATCCCCCGCGCCAAAAGACCTTGAAACAAGGTGGCATCCACCAGAGTGAACAGAAGGAACCACACCAGATCCCGCGAATCGATCATCAGGCCTCGGCCGGTCCGCTGGCCCCAGAGCAGAAGAGCCAAACCGGCTGGGAGCAGCCGTAACCCAGCGATCAGCCAAGGGCCGGTGCTCTCGATCAAAGGCGCCATGGCGGTCATGGCGGTTCCCCAGAGCGCGAAGGGCAGCACCATCAGGAACCAGAGTCGCAAGGACGGCATGAAGGAGCGCTGGGGTGCTCTTTTTAAGATCTGGAACGGTTCTGATGCGCAACATGATCTGGCCCTGGCGCCGCAAATCCCGACGACGGATGGCGCGCATCGTTGTTGAAGGCCCCATTACGGGCGCCACCAGGCAGCGGGTGTTGAAAGCTCTGCGGGAGGTAAAGCAGAGGGAATTTCCAGCGTTACTGGTGCGCATCGACAGCCCCGGCGGCACGGTTGGAGACAGCCAGGAAATTCATGCAGCCCTGCTGCGGCTCAGGGAGCAGGGCTGTCGCGTGGTGGCCAGCTTCGGCAATATTTCTGCCTCCGGAGGCGTCTACATCGGCGTTGCGGCAGAAAAAATTGTTGCCAATCCAGGCACGATCACCGGTTCCATCGGGGTGATCCTGCGGGGCAACGACCTCTCCAAGGTGTTCGAACGAATAGGAATTCGCTTCGACACGGTGAAAAGTGGTCCGTTCAAGGACATTCTTTCCCCTGATCGCCCGCTCAGCGATGCAGAACGCTGTCTGCTTCAGGAGCTCATCGACAGCAGCTATGGCCAGTTCGTGGGCGTTGTTGCAAAGGGACGAAACCTTGAGCTGGAGACGGTTAAGCGCTTCGCCGATGGACGGGTGTTCAGCGGCGAACAGGCCCAGGCCCTGGGTTTGGTGGATGAACTCGGCGACGAAGACCATGCCCGCCGCCTCGCGGCCCAGCTGGCCGATCTCGATCAGGACGACATCCGTCCGGTCACCCTGGGCAAGCAACGGCGAAAGCTGAGCGGCCTGCTGCCGGGATCCCAGATCCTGCATCAACTGCAGCGGCGCCTGTCGATCGAGTTGATGGGCAGCGGTCAGGTGCTCTGGCTGTACCGCCCATGACCAGCTCACCCCTCGTCCTGAGAGGCCTGCGTGGAGCCACCACCTGCATGGACAACAGCATGGAGGCCATCGAGGAGGCGGTCAGTTCCCTGATGGACGCTCTGATGGATCGCAACCATCTGACCCCCGACCAACTGGTGTCAGTGACCTTCTCGGTCACGACCGATCTCGACGCCTGCTTTCCGGCCGCCATCGCACGGCGGCGACCCGGCTGGGACGCGGTTGCCCTTCTGGACTGCCAGCAAATGGCCGTCCAGGGAGATCTTCCCCGCTGCATCCGGGTTCTGGCCCACGCCTGGATTCCTGGGGATCAGACGCCCGTGCATCCCTACCAAGGGGAGGCGCAGCGACTGCGACCAGACCGATCTGGTCACAACTGACAGATCAGCCTCCGGCCCCTGAGATCACCGACCTGCGATTGGACTCAGGAGAATCTCCACATCAAGACGCTTCCTATGGCCCGTTCCACCACCAGACGCTTGCTTGCTGGAGCCGGCACAGCGGCGGCTCTGCTGATTGGCTCAACCCTCACCGGACTGCACGACCAGAGTGCCCGCGCACAAGGCACACCGGGGCTGGTGGAATTCCGCTGGGACACGGATCGCGATTACCGCAAGCTGTACTACTACCAGACCTCAAACCTCGAAAACGACCGATCGGAGTGGTTCCTGACCTTGCGCGAAAAAGACCGCAAGACAGCGATCCTGAAACTAACGGTCACCGTGCCGGACTACTTCGACTCCCAGCTCAAACCCCAGCGCATGCGCCTCTGCCGCACAACCGCCGGTGGAATGCTGAGCCGGAGCAAGTGCCTTGAAGAGATCCCTGCCGTCATCGAAGTCAACGAAGATCAGACAGAGATCGTGGTCTTCCCCGACACTCCGCTGCCCGCAGATGGCGATTACTCGCTCTCGATCAAGTTGTTCAATCCTCAGGGGAAGCGCATGTATCAGTTCAACGCCTTGGTGCAGGCCCCCGGAGATGTGCCGATGTCCGGCTACCGCGGCAGCTGGCTGATCGACGTGGACTGACTGATAAAATCCCAAATTCAGATCGGCCGGTAGCCAGGAGACGTTCATGACCAAGCGCACCCTCGGAGGAACAAACCGCAAGAGGAAGCGCGTCTCGGGTTTCCGTGTACGGATGCGTTCCCACACCGGCCGTCGCGTGATCCGCACACGACGCAAGCGCGGTCGCGCCCGCCTCGCAGCCTGATGGACGGGATGAATCCTCTGGATTCATCCCGTCCATCAGGCTCTTCAGACACGATCGGTTGATGGTCCTACCCGCCTCCATGCGATTGCGCGGGCATCGATGCTTCAGCCGTTTGCACCGATCCTCCAAGCGCCAGCACGGAACCTTGATGGTTCTGCGCATTGCAGCTGGTGACTCCAATTTGCTTCGCCGGGAGTTGCGGGGCATGGAGCAAACGACATGCCGCTGCGCTCTGGTGATCAGCAACAAGGTGAGCAAGCGTTCCGTCAAGCGGAACCGGCTCAGGCGGCTTCTGCATGACCACCTGCGTCGACGTTTTGAGCTGCGCAATGACCTGGCGGGTCGGTGGTTGTTGATTAGTCTTCGCCCGGAAGCCGCGGAAGCCGAATCAGCACAGTTGCTCGAAGAATGCGACAGTCTTCTGAGAAGCGCCGGACTGGATCCATGACCAGCATTCAGGAAGATGTCCACTACGACGGTGGACCAGCCCGTGGGGATCTGATTTTCAACATCCTGGTTGGCTTCACACTGATCGGCCTTCCCTTCACCATCGGGGCCGTTGTTCGGGCCCTTTGGCTGCGCTTCCGCATCACCAGTCGCCGCATCTCTGTGACAGGGGGCTGGATGGGCAAAGACAAAACCCAGGTGGTGTATTCGCAGATCAGCGAGGTACGCACCGTGCCCCGTGGCTTCGGTGCCTGGGGAGACATGGTGTTGGTGCTCAAGGATGGAGCCAGGCTCGAACTGCGCTCGATGCCTCGATTCCGGGAGGTGGAGGCCTACATCCTCGAACGCATCAGCAGCCGAGCGGCCAAAGCCCAGGAGAAAACCACTGAAGGTTTCGCCGCCTGAGTGCAGCTGTTCATGCACACTGGCCTCACAACGTCCCGCCCCCCCGTTTCTTCAACGTGATCGGATACATCTCCGACAACCTGCTGATTCCAATCCTGGACTTCTTCTATGGATTGGTTCCCAGCTATGGCCTGGCCATCGTCGCCCTCACCCTCGTCATCCGGATCGCGCTCTACCCCTTGAGCGCAGGTTCAATTCGCAGCGCACGGCGCATGCGCATTGCTCAACCGGTGATTCAGAAACGCCAGGCTGAGATCAAAAGCCGGTACGCCAACAATCCTCAGAAGCAGCAGGAGGAGCTGGGCAATGTGATGAAGGAATTCGGCAGTCCCTTGGCGGGGTGCCTGCCGCTGCTGGTGCAGATGCCGATCCTCTTTGCTTTGTTTGCGACCCTGCGGGGGTCACCGTTCGCTGACGTCCCTTACACCTTGAACATGAAGGTGTTGCCGGCGGACCAGATCGCCGCCGTTGAACCCAAGCCGTTCAACAGTGCCAGCCATTCCATCTTCATCGGTGAAACCGACCATGTGCCGGTGATCGCCAGCCTGCCGCGGGGCACCAAGATCGGCGTTGGCGACAGCGCCACAGTGAACCTTCACACGAAGGACGGCCGCGCTTTCAGCAACGTTCTCACGGATGTTGACAACCCTGGACGCTTTACCCCCACATGGGCGGTGACCAAAGGCGATGACATCGTCAGCGTCAGTGAGAACGGCACGATCACGGCCCTCGCCGCCGGTGATGCCACTGTTGAAGCCAAGATCCCTGGCCTGGCAGCCCGCAGTGGCTTCCTGTTCATCAAAGCCCTGGGCCAGGTTGGCTTCTACGCCGACGGTGCCATCAACTGGGACATCGCCATTCTCGTTGCCGGCTTCGGCATCACCTTGTTCATCTCCCAACTGCTGTCGGGCATGGGCATGCCTGCCAACCCTCAGCAGTCCACGGCCAA
Source organism: Synechococcus sp. KORDI-52 (assembly GCF_000737595.1). Classification (NCBI taxonomy): domain Bacteria; kingdom Bacillati; phylum Cyanobacteriota; class Cyanophyceae; order Synechococcales; family Synechococcaceae; genus Synechococcus; species Synechococcus sp. KORDI-52. Next base: position 2,506,786 of record NZ_CP006271.1, read on the forward strand.
CAAAATCACTCCGGTGATGATCACCGGGATGTTTCTGTTCTTCCCCCTACCGGCCGGCGTTCTGCTCTACATGCTGATCGCCAACATCTTCCAAGGTCTGCAGACCTTCATCCTCACCAAAGAGGCACTGCCCGACAACCTCCAGAAAATTCTGGACCAGCAAATGGCCCAGAAAACGGTGACGGTTTCCGCCAGCTCAGGAGGCTCACGCCTGCCCTTTGAACCCAAGAGCAAGTGATCGAGGCACTGGAGCCTGTTCCCCTCCAGGAGCTCCGTGCCCTCGGCACCGCGAAAGTCTGGGACGTTGAGGGTGAGCTCGATGAGCTCCCCTCGCTTACACCGGTGCGAGGCCATGTGTCTGCAGAGCACCGCGGCAACGTCCTGGCGGTTCAAGGGAAACTCAACACGATCGTGACGCTCTGCTGCGATCGCTGCCTGAACCAGTTCAATCAGAAGCTCAGCTGCACGCCTGCGGAACTGATCTGGCTGGGAGACAAGCAACCCACGGCCGACGAACTGGAGCTTTCCGGAGAGGTGGCCGAAATGGAAGGTCTGGTGGATGTTCTCGACCCACGCGGTCAGTTTGACCCCCAGCAATGGGCCTTCGAACAACTCAACCTGCTGTTGCCCGTCGTCAACCACTGCGGTGACCACTGTCCAGGCCCACCTGGCCTGAATCAGCACCCCGTGATCCCAGACGCCAAGACCGAGGAGGTGGATCCCCGCTGGCAGGCCTTACAACAGCTCCAGCAGCAGATGGACCAGCCATGAGCAGTGCCGCCTGGGGGAACCAGATCGACCTTCTGGTGCGTGCGCGCACTCCCCTGATCTGGGTGCGCAGCAATGAGGAAGCACGGGTGGAGAATCTCCTTGGGGAGGCCGCTCAACGGCTTGCACGCCAGCTGGTCTGCTGGAATTTCATTGACGGCATCAGCGGGCCCGTGAATGCCGACGGCCAGGGAAGCCGACAACCGATGGCCATGCTGCAGTGGCTCCAGCAACGGGATGAGGGCAGCCCCACCCTGCTACTCGCCAAGGATTTTCATCGTTTCTGCGATGACCCCGGTGTGGCCCGGATGCTGCGCAATCTCGAGGCATCCCTGCGCAGCACCCCGCACACGTTGGTGCTGTGCTGCGGGCAATGGACCCCCCCAGGGGATCTGGAGGAGAGTCTCACGTTGCTGGATCTCCCCCTCCCCGACAACGACGACCTACGCCGACTGATCAACAGCATCAGCACCAGCAGCGGCAGTCCCCTGCCAGCTCCAGTCCTGGATGAGCTGGCTCAAGCCTGCAGCGGGCTCAGCGAGATGCGGGTTCGCCAGGTGGCAGCCCGGGCCCTGGCCCGCCGCGGCCAGTTGGGATCAGAGGACCTGCAGGACGTTCTGGACGAGAAACGCCAGACGATTGCCCGCAGTGAGGTGCTGGAGTTCTGTCGCAGCGATGCGGGCACAGAAGCCATCGGAGGCCTCGACGGTCTCAAGACCTGGCTGAACCAACGGCACCGAGCCTTCTCGGAAGATGCGCGGCGTTTCGGACTCCCCCTGCCCCGTGGCGTCCTGCTTGTTGGTCCTCAAGGCACAGGAAAATCACTCACGGCCAAGGCCATCGCCTGCAGTTGGTCGATGCCCCTGTTGCGTCTGGATGTGGGGCGTCTGTTCGCGGGCCTGGTGGGGGCCAGCGAGGCACGCACGCGCGAGATGATTCAACGGGCTGAAGCCATGGCGCCCTGCGTGCTCTGGATCGATGAGATCGACAAGGGCTTCGGGGGGGATGGCCGCAGTGACGGCGGCACCAGCCAGCGGGTTCTGGCCAACGTGCTCACCTGGATGGCTGAGAAACAGTCACCGGTGTTCGTCGTGGCCACCGCGAACGGCGTTGAAAAGCTGCCACCGGAGCTGCTGCGCAAGGGGCGTTTCGATGAGATCTTCATGCTCGATCTGCCCAGCAGCGCTGAGCGCCACAGCATTCTTGAACTGCATCTGGAACGGCGACGCCCGGGGCTGAAGCTTCCCCTGGACACCGTGGTGAGCCGCAGTGAGGGCTTCTCCGGTGCCGAGCTGGAACAGACTGTGATCGAGGCGATGCACTTGGCCTTCGCCGACAACCGAGAGTTGACGGAGCCGGATCTGATTGGAGCGGCGTCCCAGCTCATCCCCCTCTCCCGTACCGCCAGCGAACAGCTCGAGCGGCTGAAGCAGTGGGCTGCAGGCGGACGCGCCCGCCCGGCCTCTGTTGCTGCAGGTAACGAAGCCTGACGCGGCGTAACGAACGCCAGCCTTGAATAAGGCGCTAAGCGGTGCGCTCCCTACGGTCCGAGCAACAGCAGGATCAACGTGGAGAGCCGCAACGACATCGCCACTCAGCTCTGCGTGGCCTGCCTTGGTGCTGGCGTGATCACGACCATGGCCGTGGCCCAGGGACAAAGCCCCCTCACCGCCCTTGGCATCACCCTGTTCTCGGGCATAGCCGCGGTGATGGTCGGCCAGGTGCTCTGAAACGGACTGCCATAGGCTGCCGGCGCTGACGCCCCTGAAACCGTGCTCGATCAGCGCCTTGTGCGTGACAACCCCGAAACGATCGCCCAGCAACTGGGGCGTCGAGGTAAGGCTGTTGATCTGACCCAACTGCAGCTCATTGCGCAGCAGCAGCGCAATCTGGAGCAACAACGCAGCAGCCTGCAGGCGGAGGGCAACCGGATCGGCAAGGAAGTCGGCCAACGCATCAAGTCGGGCGCTGATCCCAAAGGCGATGAGGTCGCCGAACTTCGCCAACAGGGCAATGCCATCAAGCAGAAGGTGGCGGTGCTGGAGGAGGAGGAAAAGCAGCTCTCGCGTGAGCTAAAGCAGCAGCTTCTGGGGTTCCCCAACCTGCCCGCTGAAAGCTGCCCTGATGGGAGCAGTGAAGACGACAACGTTGAACTGCGCCGCTGGGGAACCCCCAGGGTTGAAAACAACCTGGAGGAGCACTGGCAGATCGCTGAACGGCTGCAGCTGTTCGACACCGAACGCTCCGTCCGCATTGCGCAGAGCCGTTTCGTCACACTTATGGGGCAAGGGGCACGGCTGGAGCGTGGGCTGATCAATTTCATGCTCGACCTCCACACAAGCAAGGGTTATCGAGAGGTGCTGCCCCCGGTGCTGGTGAACACCGCCAGCCTCACCGGCTCAGGACAACTGCCCAAGTTCGCCGAGGAAAGCTTCCGTTGCGCGGAAGACGACCTCTGGCTGACACCGACCGCTGAGGTGCCCGTGACCTCCTTGCACCGGGACGAAATCATCCCGGCAGACCAACTGCCCCTGCGTTACGCCGCCTACAGCCCCTGCTTCCGTCGTGAGGCCGGCAGCTACGGCCGCGACACCCGTGGCTTGATTCGCCTGCACCAGTTCAACAAGGTGGAGCTGTACTGGTTTGTGCATCCCGATCACTCCGAAGAGGCGCACCAGCAGATCACAGCCGATGCAGAAGCGGTGCTTCAGGCACTGGAGCTGCCCTATCGGGTCTTGGACCTCTGCACCGCCGACCTCGGCTTTTCCGCCCGCAGGACCTACGACCTCGAGGTCTGGCTGCCGGGGGCTGGGGCTTACCGGGAAATCTCCAGTTGCAGCGTCTGCGGCGATTTCCAGGCGCGACGGTCCTCCATCCGCACCAAGGAAGGCAAGGCCACGACATTGGTGCACACCCTGAATGGCAGTGGCCTGGCCGTCGGCAGAACCATGGCGGCCCTGTTGGAAAACGGCCAGCAACCCGACGGCAGTGTCCTGCTGCCCAAAGCGCTGGTGCCCTACGTCGGCCGCAAGCGGCTCCAGCCAGAATGATCCGACTGGACTCCTGACGGACATATGAACGTGTTGGCCGCCCTTCTGGTGCTCGCCCTGCTGATCGTGGTGCATGAGGCAGGCCATTTTCTTGCTGCCACGCTCCAGGGCATCCGCGTCAGCGGTTTTTCCATTGGCTTTGGCCCGGCCCTGATCAAGAAGCAACGGCGTGGGGTGACCTACGCCCTGCGGCTGCTGCCCCTGGGTGGTTTCGTTGCCTTCCCCGACGACGACGAGGAGAGCACGATCCCTGCTGATGATCCGGATCTGCTGCGCAACCGCCCGATCCCCCAGCAGGCGTTGGTGGTGGCTGCAGGCGTGTTAGCCAACCTGGCCTTGGCCCTGGTGGTGCTGTTCGCTCAGGCAGCGTTTGTCGGCGTGCCCGCCGCGCCGGATCCTGGGGTTCTGGTGGTTCAGGTGCAACCGGGTGGTGCTGCCGCCCGCTCCGGGCTTCGTGCGGGCGACCAGATCCTCAGCCTGAATGACCAACCCCTTGCCGCAGGACAACGGGGCGTTGCCACGATGGTGCGGGATGTGAAAGCAGCACCCGAGCAACCCATCCGCGTGGAGCGAAAGCGGGGAGACGCGACGTCCACGGTTGAACTGATCCCCGACGATCAACAGGGCACAGGAAAAATTGGAGCCCAACTGCAGGCCAACATCAGTGGGGAGATGCGCCCCGTCCGCAATCCCGTTGAACTGGTTCTCACCACCGGCTCGCAATTCAGCCAAATGCTGGAGCAAACCGTGCGCGGCTACGCCGGTCTCCTGACGAACTTCCGAGCCACGGCAGGCCAGGTGAGTGGTCCCGTGAAGATCGTTGAGATGGGCGCACAGCTCAGCCAGCAGGGGGGATCCGGGTTGGTGCTCTTCTCAGCCTTGATCTCAATCAATCTGGCGGTGCTCAATTCACTGCCGCTTCCGCTGCTCGATGGCTGGCAAATGATGATGCTCGCGATTCAGTCCGTTCGGGGTCGTCCGGTGTCGGAGCGGATCCAGATGGCCTTCGTGCAATCCGGTTTTCTTCTTCTGGTGGGGCTCACGCTTGTGCTGATCGTGCGTGACACCACACAACTGCCGGTGGTGCAGCAATTGATGGGTCGCTGAGGGGGGCGAGGTCGCCCGTGTATCGTTAACGATTCGTTCACTCGCTGCCCTCAGCTGCATGGCCAAAAAGTCGATGATCGCTCGCGATGTGAAGCGAAAGAAAACGGTTGAGCGCTATGCAGCCAAGCGCGCAGCACTGATGGAAGCCTTCAACGCAGCAGAAGATCCGATGGATCGCCTGGAGATCCATCGCAAGATCCAGGCTCTGCCTCGCAACAGCGCACGCATCCGTGTGCGCAACCGCTGCTGGGCCACCGGCAAACCCAGAGGCGTGTATCGCGATTTCGGTCTCTGCCGTAACCAGCTTCGTGAGCGCGCCCACAAAGGAGAACTGCCAGGCGTGGTCAAGTCCAGCTGGTGATCAGTCTGTCGCCCTGGCGTCATGAGGGGAGGCTTGGCCTCCCCTTTCTTGTGAAGAGCAGCCATGAAATGTCAGACTTGGGATTGACAAAAGGACATAAGACGTCGTGCAAGGACAAACCCAGTCGATCTCCTTTGACGGACGCGAGATTCGACTGACCACCGGGCGCTTCGCCCCTCAGGCGGGAGGATCCGTCTTGGTGGAGTGTGGCGACACCGCCGTGCTTGTGACCGCAACCCGCTCGGGGGGGCGTGAAGGCATTGATTTTCTGCCGCTGATCTGCGACTACGAAGAGCGGCTTTATGCAGCTGGCCGCATTCCCGGCAGCTACATGCGTCGTGAGAGCCGCCCACCCGAACGCGCCACGCTCACGGCTCGACTGATTGATCGCCCCATGCGGCCGCTGTTCCCCAGCTGGCTGCGCGACGACCTGCAGGTGGTCGCCACCTGCCTATCCCTCGATGAGCGGGTCCCCGCCGATGTTCTGGCGGTGACGGGCGCATCGATTGCCACGCTGCTCGCGGGCATCCCCTTCAACGGCCCGATGGCAGCCGTGCGGGTGGGCCTGCTGGGGGATGACTTCGTCCTCAACCCGAGTTACCGGGAAATCGAACGGGGTGATCTCGACCTGGTGGTCGCCGGCACCCCAGATGGCGTGGTGATGGTCGAGGCCGGTGCCAACCAGCTGCCCGAGCAGGACGTGATCGAGGCGATCGATTTCGGCTACGAAGCGATCTGCGAACTGATCAAGGCTCAGGAACAGCTGCTCAAGGATCTGGGCATCACCCAGGTGAAGCCGGAGAAGCCTGAAGAAGACAGCACCGTTCCCGCCTATCTGGAGAAACAGTGCAGCAAAGCGATCAGCGCTGTGCTCAGCAAGTTTGATCAAAGCAAGGAGGAGCGGGACACAGCCCTGGAAACTGTGAAGGGCGAGGTGTCCGAGACCATCGCGGGTCTTAAAGAAGACCATGCCGTTCGCCAGGCTCTGGCCAGCAGCCCGAAACTGCTCGGCAACAGCTTCAAGGCTCTGACCAAGACATTGATGCGTCAGCAGATTCTCAAGGACGGCAAGCGTGTTGACGGACGCGGCCTCGACGAGGTGCGTCAGATCAGCGCCATGGCCGGCGTGCTGCCGCGCCGGGTGCATGGCTCCGGTCTGTTCCAGCGCGGACTGACCCAGGTGCTCTCCACTGCAACGCTGGGCACCCCCAGCGATGCTCAGGAGATGGATGATCTCCATCCCAACACCGAGAAGCTATACCTGCACCATTACAACTTCCCGCCCTATTCCGTCGGTGAAACGCGGCCGATGCGCTCCCCCGGTCGACGTGAGATCGGCCATGGCGCCCTGGCCGAGCGGGCCATTCTTCCAGTACTTCCCGAGAAGGACACCTTCCCTTACGTGGTGCGTGTGGTGAGCGAAGTGCTCAGCTCCAATGGCTCCACCTCAATGGGTTCCGTCTGCGGCAGCACCCTGTCGCTGATGGATGCCGGTGTGCCGTTGAAGGCCCCGGTGAGTGGCGCTGCCATGGGTCTGATCAAGGAAGGTGATGAGGTTCGGATCCTCACCGACATCCAGGGCATCGAGGACTTCCTCGGTGATATGGACTTCAAGGTGGCCGGTAGCGAAAAGGGCATCACCGCCCTGCAGATGGATATGAAGATCACCGGCCTCTCCGTGAAGACGGTGGCCGAAGCCGTGAATCAAGCGCGCCCGGCACGGCTCCACATCCTCGAGAAGATGCTCGAGGCGATCGACACCCCTCGGGACAACCTGTCTCCCCATGCCCCACGTCTGCTCAGCTTCCGGATTGATCCTGAGCTGATCGGCACCGTGATCGGCCCCGGTGGACGCACAATTAAAGGCATCACCGAGCGCACCAACACCAAGATCGACATCGAGGACGGTGGCATCGTGACCATCGCCTCCCACGATGGTGCTGCGGCTGAAGAAGCCCAGAAGATCATCGAAGGCCTAACCCGCAAGGTCAATGAAGGCGAGGTGTTCTCCGGGTCGATCACACGGATCATCCCGATCGGAGCCTTCGTGGAGATCCTCCCTGGCAAGGAGGGCATGATCCACATCTCGCAGCTCTCCGAAGCTCGTGTCGAAAAGGTCGAAGACGTGGTGAAGGTGGGCGACGAGGTGACTGTTCGGGTGCGCGAAATCGACAACCGCGGCCGCATCAACCTCACCCTACGAGGCGTGCCCCAGGCCGGCGACGCCGCCGAAGTGGAGCCTCAGCCCACCCCGGTGGCACCGCTCAACTGATCAGGTCTCAGACCTGAAAGCCGGGATCGATCTCGGCCATGGCCCGCGTCGCACGCTCTCCGAGCTCGGCGTGGGCTTTTCCATGGCTGGCGATCAGACAGCCGGCCTGACGCACATCGCCGGTGTTGTACGTGAGGTCGGCCTGATCGGCATGGGTGAAACGACCACCAGCCGCCAGCAGCACCGCCTCCGGAGCAGCCATGTCCCAATCCTTGGGAGCACTCTTGCCAGAGAGGGATACATAGAGGTCAGTTTCACCTCTCAGGATCGTGGCCACCTTGAAGCCAACGCTGCCCACGGCTTTGGAACCGCCGAGATTGAGGGCATCAATGAGCTTGACCAAACGGTCGTCGCGGTGGCTGCGGCTGGCCACCAGGATCAGATCTGAAACCACAGTTCTGTCGCTGAAGCGAACCGGCGACCGCTCACCCTGACGGTCTTCACACCAGGCACCCTCACCAACGATGCCGATCCACAGTTCATCGGCTTCCGGCAGAAGCACAACTCCGATCACTGGCCGCTTGTCGCGCACCAGGGCCAGATGAACGGCGTATTCGCCTGTGCCCTGCAGGAAATCCTTAGTGCCATCAAGGGGATCGAGAATCCACAGCCACTCCGCCGGCAGCGGTTGGCCTTCCGTGAGCTGCTCCTTGGCGGTCTCCTCGCTGAGCAGCGTCCAGTCGGCCTTGGGGAACGCGGCAGACAGTCCATCGAGCAACCACTTGTTCACGGCCAGATCAGCCGCAGAGACGGGGCCTTCCCCGCCTTCATCGACACTCAACGCCTTGGGGAAACCATGCGGAGGCTGCTCGCCGCGGGCATAGGCCCGCAGGATGTCGGCGGCACCCCAACTCAAGCGACGCAATTCCGTCAGCAGAGCCTCCTGGTTCACGCCAGCGGGGAGAACGGCAGAGCTGGGCATCATGATCAACAGAGGCGCTCGCCATTGTGATGCAGCGGGATGAACCAAGCGGCGGCAGCCTTTATCTGGTGGGCACTCCCATTGGTCATCTGGGGGACCTGTCACCACGAGCCCGCGACTTGCTCCGCAGCGTGGATGTGATCGCCTGTGAAGACACCCGTCACAGCGGACAGCTTCTCAGCAGTCTTGGAGCGAGCGGCCGCAAGCTGTCCTTTCATCAGCACAACACCCGCACCCGCTTGCCCCAACTGCTGGATCTGCTGACCGACGGACAAAGCCTGGCGGTGATCAGTGATGCCGGGCTTCCGGGCATCAGCGACCCCGGTGAAGAGCTGGTGGCCGCCGCGCACCAAGCAGGCCATCCCGTGATCTGCATTCCTGGCCCCTGCGCCGCCACCACTGCTCTGGTGAGCAGCGGCTTGCCAAGTGGACGTTTCTGCTTCGAAGGATTTCTGCCGGCCAAAGGCAAGGAGCGGCGGGCACGCCTGGAGGCCATCAGCCATGAACCCCGCACCATGGTGCTGTACGAAGCGCCGCACCGCCTGATCACGTTGCTCGAGGAACTCCAGCACCACTGCGGAGGAGAGCGTCCCCTGCAGGTGGCACGGGAACTGACCAAACGCCATGAAGAACAAGTGGGGCCGACAGTGGACCTTGCCCTGCTGCACTTTCAGCAGCACCCGCCCCAAGGGGAATGCACGGTTGTGCTGGGGGGAGCAGCGCCGGAAATCGCAGAAGAACCTGACGATGATGACTTGCTCAGTCAGCTGCAGGCGTTGCAGGAGGAGGGGGCAAGCGCCAGCGACGCTGCGAGGCAATTGGCCCAGACCACAGGGCTGTCCAGACGACGGCTGTATGCCCTCTTGCACCAGGGCACGTCAAACTAAGCGCGTGACGGTTGTGCTGTGTTGATTCGCCTTCGTCTTCTGCTGATCAGCTTCGGCGGTGGCCTGCTGCTGCTGCTGCTGCTCTGCCTTGGAGCGCAGAACCTTCAGGATCGCCACACGATCCAACTCGGGGGGCAGCGCTCGGTGCCTCTTCCCACGGGTTTTATCGTGGGCGTTGCTCTGGTGATCGGTGTGATCAGTGGCGGAACCGCGACGGCCGTCTTGCTTCCCGATCAGCGCGATCGCTTCGATTAAGAGCGATCAACTCCGGTGATCAGGCATCAAGCGCAATCAGCGTTCCGTCCAACACCAAGCGAGTGATGCCTCGAGCCAACAGGTAGCTGCTGGTGCGCTGAAACACAGCCGTATCGGGAACCTTGATCACCCGCTGGCTCCGCCCGCACTGGCGCTTTGCAGCGCGAGGGCTGGCAAACAGGCACAACCCGTGACGTTCCTGCTCGGCATCGTCGAGGAGTCCCAACTCGGGAAACTCCTTGAGTGGGCGCGCATCCAGCTCAACCACCTTGTCGACAAGCATGTAGGCGCTGTCGGGCAGCAGGTCGACACTGAACGGTTGCGCCTGATTCAGGGGACGATCACTGAGCTCACCAACGCCCAGCAAGGGGACAAGCTCCGTGAAGGTTTCTGTGCTGCCGTTGTCCTCGTCTTCAGCGAGCTCATCATCAGGGTCTTCGCCGAAGTCATCAGCGTCATCAAGGGCCAAGCTGCTGTCATCAGCCTTGATGGAGTCAGCTTCGGATTCAATCGGCTTGGTGGGTCCTACCTGATGAGCAGCAGCAGCCGATCCCCTGAGGCGACTGGCTTTCAAGGCCGCATAGGCCTCAGCGGGCATCATTGATTTCACCGTACGGCTGACGGTGTTGGCACTGCAGCCAAAGGAATCGGCCAGAGCAGCTGTTGACTCGCCGGCCTTGTAGCGACCCACCAGATCCTGTTTTTCGCTGTCGCTGAGACGACGCGGCGTCATGGATCCCGATCAAGAACAAATCACTTTAGGCGGCTCGAGGAAGCCAAAGCAGCCTTTCCTGGATCAGCCTGGCAAGATGGTCCAACTAGCTCCCTTAGCTCAGCTGGATAGAGCAACTGCCTTCTAAGCAGTCGGTCGATGGTTCGAATCCATCAGGGGGCGTCGCCAAAAAGCCCAGCAATAGCAGGGATTCTTACATCGAGACCAGCCTTGCTGGTTTCCGTTCATTTTGAGGATGTTTGGGCATCTTCCATGCTGTTTCCGTGCGATCTTCCGTGCAGCTCGATAGTTTCCGTGCACGGCAGTGACGCACATGCCAAAGGAGCGCGCTGACGCACAGCCTTGGGAGGCGGCACTGAAGCGTGCGATTAAGACGCAGCACAAATGGGGCTATTCGGTACGACCCATGCGCGGGAAGGTGCAAGTCGAGCGGTTTGGCACATGGCACTAGTGATTCTTTTAAAAGACTCACCCCCTAGAGAAACAGCAGACGCCGCCGCACTGATGGGCAAACCACCTGTGCCACCTGTGCCAGATGACTGGGAAGCCAAACGAGATTGGGCATGGAGGATGAAGGATGAATCCCTTGTGCTGAAAATTCGCGTTATCCAAGCCGCGTATCTCCGCAGGGAAAAATACTCATGTCACATGTGTCTGCATGGCGACACCCTGTTTAAGGCCCCCCTGGAGCGAGTTATGCAATCGGATCGCTCACGCTTGCGCGAACTGGAAATACGAGTCGCACACCCTCAGCACTGGAGCGCTGGCGAACACCGCATGAACATCGAGAACCTGCGCCAATTGCAGTTCCGCCTCAGCGACCAGCCCGAGAAACTTCGCCAACGGGCTAAGTAGAAAGACTCACGCAGTTGAATCTTGCCGGTCGGTGTCAGTTGGTTTTTGGCGGTAGTTCAAACAGGGCCTCATAGCTAGAACAAATAGGTCGCACAGCAGCTATGTCAGACCAAGCTTTAATTAGCTTCGCAAGCGCAGTTAAGGAAGATGCAGCATTGAGAGCCATCTGTGCAAGTGACAAATGTGCTGATGTTGACGACCAATGCGATGTAGCCAAGCAGCATGGCTTTGATGTACATCCACACGATTTTGACAATTACAAAGATGGCTTACTTGTAGAACAAGCGGACGAGGACTTCTTCCTCAAACCGAAATGGTGGGAAATAGTTTCGTGATTGCCTACAAGTTCAATTAAACAATTTCCCTCGATAGACCTAGAGAAGCAGGGTTCAAATAACCGTGGACAACTGATGCGAACTTGCGCGATTGCCGCGCAAAGCACAACAAGTGCATCTGGAGAAAACACGGCCACCGATTTGGATGGTGACTAACCAGTACGAGGGTGAGGAAACGCCAGCGCCACCTGATGACCTGGCAGTTTTCGAGCCATGGCTTGTATTCAGCTGCGAAGGCGAGCACCCAGAAGGTGACACCGGCCAAGCCATCGGCAAACTCTGCCCATTGCAGTGAATCAGTCTCTATCGCGACTCAGAGGCATCTCCCTTGTACTGCCAGCGTTCTAGTCGTCTTAATTCCATGATTTCCATTCGTCTTCTATTGGTTTCCATCTCAGCCTCACGTGCTAATTGTTCAAGTTGAGCATTTGTGCGCTTTTGGTAGTTTGAAGATACAAAAGGCATTGGGATTAAGCAGATAGATGCGCAGAAACTAAAAACCGATGTGTAAATGGCGCGTGAAAGCGTCATCCAACTACACCTATTCGTGTAGTTAGGTAAAGGAGCTCAAGCGAAGGCAGCAGCGGCAGCCTCACGCTGAGCAGGCGTCACTTCGAGATAACGCTGCAGGGCTGACATGGATTTGTGCCCAGACAGCGCCATAACCACCCGCAAGGGCACTCCAGCATTGTGTGCACTAGTTAGAGCCGAACGGCGAAAACTGTGGCTTAAGACGCCTTCTAAGCCCGATTCAGCGGCGGCCCTTTCAAGCGCATCCATAAAACTGCACGTACTCAGGCAAGAACCTGCAAATCTGCCTGGAACGAGATAGTCACCAGCCACAGGTTCACGTCCCTGCCGCACTACACAAGTAGATCTCCAAGAGCACAGGGCTTCCCACAGCTGCGGCGTAACCGGCACCGACCGACTGGCCAGCTTGCCTTTGGTGATTCCGCGCTGGAACGTAACGGCAGATTCCGAAACCATGTCCCAGGTGAGCAGCGTTGCCTCGCCAATGCGGCAGCCAGTGCGCCGACAAACCTCGGCAGTGATCTGGTGATGCTGCTCAGGCAGCTTTGAAATCAATAAATCGAGCTCGTCGGTGCCCATCACTCGACTCTGCCCGTGTCGATTGGACTTATAGCCAAGAATTCAGTGCTGGTAAGCCACCGCGTCTTATTAGTATTTTACGCGGTGTTCATTCCTTGGGATCACAAGGCATCACGCATCCTTGCTGACCATTTCTTATGCAATTCGCTTCTTAGATGACACTTACTGTTATCAGCTTTGCTGAACACTTAGGGAGTAAGGCTCGGATTTCTGATGTTACGGGTAAACCTCAGGGAACCTTCTCAAACAGCGCCAATTCCTGACAGACTTAATGTAGCACAGCCGACAGATAAAACACTGGGGAGTATTCAAGAAAGCGCATCTGGTCGAGATGATTACACCCTGGAACACAACAACGAATGAGTGGCTAGTCCTCTCACGTTGCAACCGGGTGGCAGAACAACTCTTCAGCAGAGATCGACAATCAGCCGATAAACTTGCAAGGCTTGCATGTCAACACTGGACAATAGAAGGCATCTCGTCAGAAGAACTTAGGGACCGCAGGACTCCTGGCATGAGTGACAGACGAAGGCTCGCAAATGGAAGCAGCTAAACGCCAAAGGTTTAACCGCTGGAGCGTGATGAGTAACCACGAGATCAACCGCTATGACGCAATCCCGCCGCACATCATCAAGGCGCTGACGCTTTGCGCCAACGGATCCACCTGGGCTGATGCGGCAGCTGCTGTTGGCATCAAAGGTCCTTGCCTACGTCGCTGGTATAAAGACCGCAGGCCTGAAGAGTTCATCGAAACGTTGGCACGTGAGGACCTAAACGTCGCCAACAATTTGCTGACTTCAGCTGCACCAAGGCTGGCTGATGAACTTATCCAGATTGCGCTGGATCAGAAGGTGAGACCTACGCAAGAACGCAAGCAATTAGTGAAAGCCTCAAGATTCTCCGGGAAAATGTTCTCGAGCAGGAGCAACGGAAACAACTACGGGAGATTCGCGAGACGTTGCAATCCATCGAAGACGGCAGCAAGCAGGCCATTGATGTTTAACTCTGCGATGTAATCATGTGAAAAGAAAAGCCCCAGATCATTGGGAGCCGAGGCTTGATCTTTTATCTAATAGAAGCTCCAACGATGGTGATACTTCGGTCGCATGTGGCTGTATGACGGCATCCTCGAATAAGTCGGCCTTCTTGTGTATGAGGACCGTCTGTAATGAAAAGGTCTATGACCCGTTAAGTAACTTCCAGTGATCTGTTTGGGAAGTATGAGACCGTCGCGTGGGTCATCTGTCTTCAAGATAATATCTTCGATGGTGAAGTCACTTGTGTCATCATGATGTCCATTGCTCTTGATATTGACATCCTGGCCCCTAGAAACAAAATCAGCCGGGGGAGGACTGTAGGCACCACGGAAACCACCTACTGAACCTCCTGATGTTCGATTGACAGGCTTCGCGGTTAAAACTTTCCTGACAGGATCAGCAACAGCTTGAATTGCACGATGTGGCTTTCTAATAGTGGCTTTTGTTCCTGCTACTGGATCACATAACCAACAAGCTTCTGCTGGTTGAGGCAACCCAGATATCGATATACCAGCAAGCACAAGACCAAGAAGAAGTTTCATTGTTGGGCCGCCAAATATGAGGACCTTTACAGAATTACCTAGATGTACTCGGTCTTGATTGATTCAGGTCATGCACTGCTGTGATCTTGGTCACGCTAATTCACTTCATCCATGATCAATGCATGTCTGTCGTTATTGCAGATGGCTATCTAGCCAGGAGTCTTCTGCTGTTTGATTCATGGTTGGCGCTCCAACTTCCGTGCACTGAACCCAGCGGTGGCGCAGCAAGCCGAAATGCTGCTGGGTGGTCCGTTGAGCTTGGCGCTGCAAGCCGCAATGGATGCAAGCGAAACCCTCTCGGTTGACTGGACCGCGAACTCTCGATTCGGCGCCCTGCGCTGCACGAGCAGCTGCGCCAGGAAGCAATGCAACGTGCCATCGACCAAATCGGCGAGAACCGCAAAGCAGAAGCCGAACGCAGGGCTGCCAACACCCCAACACCCGCACTGTTGGCTGAGCAGCTGCATCGGTCAAAGCAGCAGGCGATTTACGAGCTGAGGGGCAACACTCACCCGCTGGACCGACGCAATGATGTTTGAGAAAGCCGTCAACCGCCTTGCGGCTAGTTGGCACGTTCACCTGCCAAAAGCAGACGTACTCGCCTCAGCCCAGCGAAAGCGCTACCTGCGGCTGGAACGGGAGCGGTTGCTGACGTCCGCTGGCAAGCCAGTAGCAAGTGATGCGCTGACCCGTTGAGCCCAGACGTACGACTGCATTGCTCGCAGTTGATTTGCAACGCTGAGATCGGCGAGGTCACCTCTGGAAGAGCAGTGGCTTCGTTCGCAAAAAAAATGCTCCAATTACGGAGCGAGAACGTAATGCCGTGGAAATCCCACATCACCCGGCCTAATCACCACATTTGTGGCGTTGTGTCGATGATAGTCGAATGGTTTTGTATCCGCTAGGCACTAGATGGAGCAGTTTATGGGGGTTACTTTAGGAACCCCCATCACCCGGCCTGTCCCAGTGACAGGCTTTTTTGTTGGCGAAACACCACAGCTGGCGGTGGGGACCAAGTAACTCTTCAAGCCGCTTCAGGAGCCCAGCCAGCCTCAGTACGCCACGTTGGCGCCCAGAGCTTGCATCTCTTCTTGAGGTGGGTCGCCCTGCGCCACCTGGCATTGTCTGTGGTTGAAGCCCAACACAAGCGCTACCTGCGGCTGGAACGGGAGCGGTTGCTGACGTCGGTGGGGACTGCGACTGATGAGCGTTTAGTGGAACGCTCAGTAGGTGAGGCTTCCAGATGCCTAGAGCAGCTCAAAGTTGCAGCTCAAATCTTTGATACCCCTAAACAAAACCGGTCCTTCAAGCCTGTAGATCGACAGCACCTCACCTGCGATATCTGGTTCAGTGTGTGGAAAGGGGGGTGGCTGTTGAACATCAATGCGATAACGGTGTGCTGTGGTGATTCTCCAGACTTCAGGCTCATCCTCCAACCAGAGGACTGACGCGTGTTCTCAGGCAGATTCAAGATTGACCGTCGCTGAGATCACTGGTTCCTTCGTGTTGGCAAAGCAAGCCATTTGAAAGGACTTGCCAGACCTCAGGATGGGATCGCCGCTACAGCTGGCGAGCACGAGTAGGGGCAGAAGCAGGAACAGTCGTTTCATATTCCAAGTTTGGGTCTAGTCCAGGGACTGGCGGCTTCGTGCAACTACTGGAAACAACGAGCAGGGCTGAGATCAATCTTCCGTGCAAACACAAAAAATTGGCTGAAATCCCTTGCCGAGAAGCGGCAAGCAACTGCCTTGTAAGCAGTCGGTAATGGTTCGAATCCATCAGGGAGCGGCTCAAAAGGCCACGCAAGCCATGCGTCGTGCAAGTGTGCCGAATGCTGACTGCGGGTCGCACCAGAAGCTCAGCCGGCAAGATGGCCAACGCACCCCAAAATTTTGCAGACAGCGACGATTGCTGCATGATCAGTTGAAGACTCGATGTTTTGAGGCACTCGACCATGGGCAATCAGATGAGAAGCAAACCTCAAATACTCGATTCAATTCGGACCATTTGAATGAAGATGGAATACATCTTTTTTGTTATGCCTTCATGTCGACTTTGTAGCTCCTTGACGTTCGCCTGAACTCGTACTGGACGAAGAACCTGAAAAATTTTCTACCACAAAAGAGGAATCATGCCCAATCAATCAAAAGCGCTCATCACTCCTATCAACCTTTGCTTTTAGAGCTTCGATCTCCTTGCGTAGGTCATCTTCGGCTGAGCCCTCAGCATCGTAAGCACGGGCTCCTCGGAACATCAATCCACCACCCGAGGCAATCATCACAATGAAAGCAATGAGTTGCCAAAGAGTTGTAGAGCGGAACTCAATCTGAATACTGCTCAAAACTCCCGCCAATAATGCAGCAAGGGATGCCCAGATGAGCAGATTCGCCCAACGCCGATATGTTCCCGCAAAAAGCATGCAGACACCTATGCCCAGAGGCACCATGAGCAGGCCCATCCCTGATGTACCGAACAGGAATGAGAGCCCCCCCATCCCCCGCGATAGCCGGAGATCCACTCGCTTCTAACGAGAACTTGATTGGAAAGCAAAAATCCTCCTGCGCCAAACAAGCATGCACCCACCAAAAATTGACTGAAATCTCCAAATGCATTTGTGCGGGGCATGGGCATGGAGCTGCTATGGCAAGGATTGCCGTCAAGGCATCAACTGGCAACTGTGATGACACGATCTCTTAGCAGCAAGAGCCTGCCAAGGGCCAATGTCGAGCCCCGGGAACCCCATCAAATCGCTTCACATGCTTGGAGCACGGACAGCAAGACTCAGCGGGGGAAGCAAATGATGCGCCGTATGGACCAGCCCCATGCCAGTGCCAAGGCCTGAACTATCAGCCTTGATCGAAGCGCAAGAACACCAACAGCCAGATCACCGTCGGCACGATCTGAGCCATTTAAAAAACTGGGGAAGGGTCACGAATCAGCCCGTCAATCGGTCCGCTTTTCATGCATTTATCAGCGAACATCCTTAATAGAAAAGATTAATCACGTCAATAGAACAGGAAAGAAAACACAAAACCCAAAGGGGTCAAATGAGTTCATTGCCTGCAAATCAGGCGATCAAAATAGCAAAAGTCGCACTCAAAAACAGATTAACTGATCAGCGAAATAGGGAGTTTGGCAAAATCTCAGAGCAGATTCCAGGAATATCAGAGTTAACAGTATCAAGGACAAATGCCTTTCAGCACTCTTGCAAATGGCATATCTTGCCAGTCAATATCAATATTCAACGTCCCATTCAGAGCGACTTTCTTTCAATAACTTCTGTCAGATGAGCCATGGCAGCAGCAAGCTGCGCCTGCGGATCCGGCTGCGCTTCCTCAATCACCTGCTTTTTGCGTTTCGCAGCTTCAATAGATTGGACGATCACAAAACACACAAAGGCAATCGCAATAAAGTTAATAAGAGCAACCAGCACAAGGCCGGCGGGCAACTCTGCGATTGAACTCACATTAGCTTTTTCCAAGGCCGGCTCCAATGCATTTGTCATGACCAAGGTCACAACTGAATTCACAACCTCCTTAAATGCGCCAGCAATAATCACAGCAATTGCCAGATCAACAACATTGCCCTTACTGATGAAAGCTTTGAAAGCAGAAATAAACGAGAGCGGTCTTGACATTGCGATGGTTTATAAACTGATCACTTATAGCTGCAAGACCAGTTCTCAGCAACTTCTCACACTCCAGCCCTGAGTGGAAACGATGGAAACGATGGGAACGTCATCGATCGATGAAGGAGAGGTATTGCATCCGCAAACATGATGCAGTGGCCCTCTGCTATCGAGATTAAGCATTTATACTCTTTTGCCATCAAGCCCAAAGAAGCGCTCACCCACCCACCACACAATTCAATCAAGAACAGACACAGGACCACAAAAACGAGCAGAAAGCTCTCCAGCTCACCCATTTCTCAGCTATTTCTCACACAGCACTCATCCAGCATAAAAAGGATTGAAGAGAATTGAAGAAGAGACGAGTGAGACAGGTTCTTGACCTCTACAAAATTAGTTGCACAACGGGTCGCAACAGCCTACGCACAATACAAAGTTCACCCATGCATGGCGAACAAAGTCGCGCTCAATTCAAGCCTTGACATCTTGGCAAGTCTCTTTGATGAATGCGATGAAAACATTGAAACATCCAGCACTACGGAAGATTTCGGCCTTAATTTTTAATTTACATTTTAGCAGCACAGCTAGCAGCTGAGCTGCAGTATTAACTATTTAGCTTAAAATCGAAGGTTTAATCACATTACACTTGATTCTCTACACATTTGATGCAAACTGAGCTCTTTTTTGCAGCCAAATCGATAAGCTAATCTTTTTAAAATCTTGAATAATTACAATTTTTGGCTTGCACAACCAATATTCTAATTGAGCAGAAATTCCCCGAGAACCGACACACAAAATCGTATATGTGACAACAAGCATCTAAATCACCCACTCAAATACGCTTATGCTGGCCACAGTCAACTTAAAATATTGTCACACGTAATAACAAAATCTTGTTACTCTCATTGATCCAAAATTAAATTCCATGGCTAGCAGCCCTTCGCCAAGAAGAACTCCCAAGACGAGCTTTGGACGCCAGCAGGTCTAACTAAATTGACCCTCACAAGAAGATTCACTCCTGAAATTAAGATCAAAATCCTATCTTTTTACTATTCGAATCTAATAAATCTCTCAGGCAATGCACACGCATAACAAGTAATATTTAGAAGTGACAAAAGTCCTGCGTTGTGTCTAAGAAATCAATCAAATTAAAAATAAAAGAATTGGCAGCAGCTTACATCCGTTACAGGCATCACCCCTCCCTCGAAAACAACAAAACCCTTATAGCCAGACTAGAACACCTTGAGAAACTTTTTACAAGGCAAGAAAACAAGAATAAAAAATAAAATCCATCCACGTGAATGCAGTCAGACTTAAAAATATAACGACAACCTGGGCTAAAATAAACAATACGATTAACATCTAAGCTGAACCAAGATCAACCTCAATCACTTTTTGACCTAGAAGAAACAGGAAATACAATTGGCACAGCATTTGCGCTTTGTAGCTTGTTGGTCTTCACCCAAGCGAGCGGGAGCCAAAAAACTACTTCAATCCTACATTCTAATTACAAGCTACATGCAAAAAGGGAAGAAGGGTAGGTAATATCAAAATCCTTGCATCAAGTCCAAGCCAAATCTGGTCGAGAATCAATTCATCATGAACACAATCTCCTGTGAAGTCGTTGTCGGGCAACATGCATTAGAGATCTGCCAATACAGATCCGAAGCAGATTGAATGAAAACTTCTTCATCATTCACGATAAAGATTTGGTGGGGAGCACCAATAAGGCCGCAGTCTGAGGAAATCGCTCGATACAAGCACACAAAGTCCTGAATATGTCTCTTTTGCTACCCCGAATCGTCAACAAACGGAGCCATAACACAAAGATGGCGCAAACCAATCTTATGACTCAAGCAGAGCTGATTGTGCAGACCCCCCGAGGCTCATCCATTCAAAGAACCAAAGATGGCCAATTTCTAGTGTGCAATGCAGAGAACCAGTGCAATCTCACCCACAGCCTTTATCTTGCTGAGGAAGAACTCTCGGGAATGGAGCACGGTTTCACATTCCCCTACGCAACAAATTTCCGTAACAGCACATTGCCGGCAGACCTCATCGACTCCGAATAGAGACATCAACGTTCCATCACCGAGGAGTCACAAAGCTAGGACCCATAAGTCGTTTACCTCCAGGCAGCTTGCTTCAAGCGTCAGACACGGTTACATGGATTTCACGCAGCAACTTGGCGGAATGCCGGAGCTTCTCAAGCGTCAAATTGACCGCCTCGAAACCGCCATCGAGCTTTCGACAGACTGGCTTGAAATTCAATATCTGATGGTTGAGCTTGACCAGCTCAAAGCGCTCTATGAGGAGATGAAATCTGAGGCCGCTTAAGCCAGAGAAGGGCATGTCCACTCAGCCATGGCAGTCCCATGAGTCATCTTCAGCGAATTGGTTGCCTTGCTGAGGTAAGACACATGAACGACAAGCAGTGCACGGCACTTGTGCGCCTGCAGCGGGTTCTGGCCGTGGCCAAGGCAAACAAAAACCAGCTCTTCATCCAGAACATCGAGAGGGAGATCGCAGCTTTACAACGTGGCGATTGCTCTCCGCTCATCGAGAAGTACCTCTCGAAGGATGAAAAGGCTTGGATGCAGCTTTGAGGGACCCGACCAATCGCAAGGTTGTTCTCTGTAGTGTGTTGAACTCCAGACTGAGCGCCTGGGAGAGCTTGAGAGCCACAGCCCCTTTCCTAAAGTTTTGGTGACTTCCCCCCGACGGCCCGTTCCAAGGCAACGTCTCCTCCTGTGAGCGCTGACTGGAACGCCAACCAATGACTGACCGTACCCTCGAAATCACAACAGCATTGCGAGAGGCCCATCTACAGCAGCTTGAAGCCTCTCTCGCCTCCAAAGCGGCGAAGAAACCGGCAGGGACGAACGAAACGACCAGCTTTCTCGAAACGACTGCAGACAAGGCTCCAGCCATCGGGCACTGAAATACCACCGGGCGTTTCAAACTCATGATCAATCGTCTACAACATCAATCCGGGGTAGCTGAGTCGCTATGACGTTGTAGCTTTGAGGCCAAAGCGAAGTGAATCGAGATTGGGGGAGTCCAAGGCAGACGGAACTCCGAATCAACAGATCCAAAAGGCAGGCTGGAGTTCTGGACCCTGATTCAACAGTCCCTTGAAGGAGTTGGCTGGTTTCCTCGGCAGCATTCAGTCATCCGTCACCCTGTTCCCTAAGAGACAACCACCCAACATCACGAGCAAGACGGATCGACCCTCTCTCTTGTGAGGTGATGGTTGAACAATGCATGACGAGCAAGCGGGGTCGCATCAAACAACGCGCAACATCACTGTCACTGGTCTTCACGCTCACTTTTGAATCAAACAAGGAGAAATCTTTGAATGATGCATCCCTTGAACCATTGACTCACCTGCATCCACAACTCGGGATCAAGTTTCAGCATCCTCAACATCCGCCCCGGATCCAACACCCTCCACCACCGGATCCTGTCCCGGACGCCAGCCGCTGTTCCAGATCTCTCGAACCTTGATGTTCAGATCATCACGCGACAACCCCCACAGCGTAAGACACTTCTCTAGATCGTCCCGAATATCGTCAGCCCCAGGGAATTCCGCATATCGCGAAAATAATGCAGCGATGATGGTCATCTGCTGCGGCCCTGGCTCACCATCGTGACCCAATACAGCATCGATCTGGTCACGATCGATGGCGTAGAGGGGGTGAGTTTGCTGAGGATCGTCAGTCATCCTTCAATCATGCCCCAGAAGGCGATCAAACAAGCAGATCAGATTGGGGCTGTGATCAATGCGCCATCTCCAAGCCTGAAAACACTTTCAATCAAGTTCCCAGCACTCAGAACCGCGACTGGTCAGCAGGCAAACAACATGCTTCTCTTCGCTGATCAGGCGATAGGTATGCCCATCAGCATCACTACGGGCACGTGCATGCCAAAACGCATGGTCTCTGGACGCATGCTCAGCACGATCGGACCAACCATCGACTGTCAGCTCTTGAACCGAAAACATGGGCTTGGTTCGGACTGAACAAAGGCTCGAGGGGCACGCGGGGTCTGTGCAGGATTAACAGAAACATGTTGGGATCAGTTGATCGGATGTTGTAATCAGCGTAAAGCCGAGATTCTGTCGACGCTGGAACCAACTTCCTCAATGGAAAGATGCTCAGCCGCGGCATCATTCCGAAGACGATAGAGAAAGCCATTCACCCACGCCGTCTCTTTATTGTTCACCTCGTGACCACGGTCTACAAAATCCGGCTGCTGATGCAAAAGATAAAGAAGAATGGTCAGAACATCCTCCTGGGAAAGATTTTCAGGATCAATCGATGGCCATTGCTCTCTGACATCGAGATAAGACAGTGATCCTGGGGTCACGAGATCAAAGCGCACTGTCAGCTCGGCAGGGGATGTGGGCCATCCAAACAAAAAGCCCCGCCGAAGCGGGGCCTCATCACCTGAATGAAACAGGGATCACAGCCAATTGGCACGCATGGCCTCATAGGTCACCCCTCGGTATTTCAACTGAGTTGAGGCCACCTTCCCTTTCGCCAGTTTGGCGGGAGACAGATGCGCGGAGGTGTAGTCACTGGATTCAGATCCGCGAGCAGCGGCCTTTTTGGACGTGTTGCGGAGCTGCTGACGCAGCTCACGCTCTTTCAAGAGCTGAAGAGCATTCATGGTGTTCCTCGTAGAAAGCTCAGGCCCCGTTCCATGCCCTGAGTCGAACTGCGCTTCGCCATGCGGCGAAGTGAACGTCTGTAGCAACTGCTACCTCTTCAACATAAGCGAAGCAAGGCCTTGTGCGCTGTTCGTGCTGTTACAGCATGGGAGCAATCAAATCGAATTCCGGCAGAGCACCCACCCAACACGAGCGGTTGGTGACTGGAGTTCACTTCAAAGCGAAAGAAGCGCTGACTGTTCCCGAACCAGAGGGGGCGTTGCAGCCAAATTTCAGCATCAAGCTTGAGCAGAGCGATGGACAAGAGCCACGGTGTTGTGCAAGGGCAGAACACAACCGATGGCCGACGCGGTGAGAGCGCACCGCATAAGGCTGAGCCGAACAACGTCAGAGCGTCACGCCGAAGCTGCTCGTCAGGCTCTGTCGTTAGTCATGAAACATCCTGTCAGAGCTTAAAAACCAGGCCCGGCATCAATGCAACAAATCGTGCATTGGACCACTGACACCAAGCTCAGAACTCCCTATCACCTGAAAAAGGTGAATTGACCATGCTGACCACCTCAACACGATTGAAACTGCAAAACATCTGCAGCCGCCTCGCCCAAGGTGAATTCGTATCCCTTCAGGAACGTGTCTACTTGCAAAAATTTGCTGAACGCGATCGCAGCGTGAGCACGTGGGTGAGCAGAGCGCAGCGTTTTCAAAGGGAAGGCATGCAACAAGGACTCGACGGTTTGATGGCTGACCTTGACCTGGGGCAACGTCACCCAGATGACCCTGAGCATCCAGAAGATGATCTCGGCGACTGGTTCAGCAATGCCTCTCCTTGGCTGCGTCGCGACTGAGGAGGATCAGCTGGGATCCTCGAGGCAGCCGAAATGATCCACGGCAACCTCGTGAAGCGTCTTCAACGATTCAAGAACAGCCAAGCGTTGCTGAGCCTGAGCCAACATCGGCTTGCCGTGGGGAACGCATGACTCGATGAGTGATGCCGCTTCAGAAGCTTCAGCCTTCACCCAACCGGTGCAACGCTCCAGTCGGGTCGTGAGGTCACCCTCCCGCAAAGCGCCCGAATAGTTCGGCCCCGCAAAGACGTTCAGAAGTGTCGCCAGTGCGTCCCTGGCCTGCCCACGGTTCACCGTCATGGAGCTTGTGGAATACGGATCCAGGCTGACAGAACGGCTACAAAAAAGCCGCCTCAACGGGCGGCCGGGTGATGGGGATATCCACAGCTTACCTGAACGATCCAGTGATCGCAGGCCATCTGAAGAGAAAGGGGAGCACGAAGCAACCGCGACTATTCCACCAAGCTGTGGAGAAAGGTGCGCGGGTTGCCAGCCCCAGAACGCCGCCCGCTAGATGTGGCGGATGTGCTGCAGAAACTTGCCGAACGGCACTACGGTTGGTTTCTGGCCAAGAGATGAGGATCACGCGGCTTAACCTCCGGGCTTGGGTGTCTTTTGTGTATGGGTTGTAGAAGACAATCCAGCTGATGCTGAAAACTCTGAAGTCCACGTAACAGTTGAAGCAATGGAGCAAAGGGTTGTGTTTCAAACCATTCCACTCAACGAAGTGCCCTGGCTTGAAAATCGCGTTGTCATGGACACCTCCCCGAGACGTTCTCTCATAGCTCTTTCAAATAGACTGGGGAGCAATTAAGCCAGGTCCCGTAGGTTCCATTCTTCCAACACAACATCCATCCAACATGCGCACCCTCCTCGGATTGCTGATGCTTTCGATTGTTCCCAGTGTCTCGTCAGGCTCACATGCACAGGAACTGGGTCGTTGTGAACCCTCCGAGGCGGTGAAGATCATCGACGGTGCGCTGGTGGAGGGAAAATCGCTGGAGCAAGCCATGGAGTTGATGATTAAAGCAAAAGTATTTGATGGATCGAAAGCCTGCATCACATTCATTCGGGAAACCTCAATGACCCTGCGCGATCCCTACCCAAGAGCTTTCAAATCGCTGTGGATGAATTAGATGTGAATACCAATTAGTATTCGTATCGGAACAATTAACCTAAAACATTAAAAAGATCATTCGAATGTTTGCATTCGGCAAAGAAGGTCAGGTGCCAGAAAGCAATTCAAATGTTAAGTCCATGCCCCTCATCCGACATTGAGCCTTGGCCGGTTTGAATCATCACCACCAAAAGAGGCCAGCTGAACTAACTCACGTCTCTTCGTCAGTTCCAGTTGGTGTCGGTTTGGCTGAGAACCTGGCATAAAGGCAGCGGTGCACGAGCAAACCCGACATCATCAGATCAAGATCTTGGTCAAATATGCAGACCCCACGACGGATCAACGATCCCGCTAACAGTCTCGCTGTGCTGGCTGCCATTGCTCTTAGCACCTTGCTGCTGTTGGGGCAGGCCCTGTTCATAGTCCCAGCCGGCAAGGTGGCCGTGGTGACCACGTTGGGCAAGGTAAGCGGAGGGTCGCGACTGCCCGGCCTGAATCTCAAGGTGCCATTCATTCAATCGGTGTACCCATTTGATGTACGCACCCAGGTGAAACCGGAGGAATTTGCAACCCTCACCAAAGACCTTCAGGTCATTGAGGCCACCGCAACGGTGAAATACGCCGTCCGCCCCAACGAGGCCGGTCGGATCTACAGAACCATTGCTGGCAACGACCGTGAGATCTACCCCCGCATCATCCAACCCTCCTTGCTGAAAGCACTGAAGTCGGTGTTCTCCCAGTACGAACTTGTCACCATCGCCACGGAATGGAACGACATCTCGGCATTGGTGGAGAGAACGGTCGCTGAAGAACTCGACAAATTTGATTACGTGGAAGTGCGTGGGCTGGATCTCACAGGCCTGCAGATCGCCGAGGAATATCGCGCCGCCATTGAACAGAAGCAGATTGCTGAGCAGCAGCTACTTCGTGCACAGACGGAAGTCAAGATCGCTGAACAGGAGGCCCTTCGTTACGACACGCTCAACCGCAGCCTGGATGATCAGGTGCTCTACAAACTGTTCCTCGACAAATGGGATGGACAAACGGAAGTTGTTCCGGCACTTCCGGGCAGCAGTGGCAGCACGCCTCCAGTAATTGTGGGACGACGCAGCTGATGGGACGACAGCCGTGGTTGTTGACCAACAATCGCTTCTCGAAGACAAGGCTCGTCTGGATGAACTGCTCCGCAGTTACGACGGCGAAGCAAGACTGAACGAATCATTCATCGTTCTCACAATTGGCGCCAGCCTGATCGCCAGCTTGGGATTAGTGGCCAACAACACTGCCGTGGTGATTGGTGCCATGGTTGTTGCACCCTGGATTCTGCCGCTACGGGTGGCTGTTTTCGCTGTTCTTGTGGGGCGATCGAGGCTGCTCCTCCGTTCGCTGCGCACCCTGGCAGCGGGAGCAGGTATCACCTTGACTCTCTCACTGGCATTGGGCTGGATCGCTGGCAGTCAAGGAGTGCTCGAAGTGGAGGTCTTGCCGGAGATTGCAGCACGGCTGAAGCCGAATATCTTCGATTTAGGGATTGCCTTGGCAGCGGGTGCCGTCGCGACCTATGCCAAGGTCAATCCTGGTGCCGTGAGTTCCATGGCCGGCACAGCAATCGCTGTGGCCTTAGTACCTCCTGTGTGCGCGATGGGATTGATGCTCTCCGCCTCAAACATCGGCGATGCACAAGGGGCTGCGCTGCTTTACGCCACCAACCTCCTGGGAATTCTGATTGGAGGGATCACAGTTCTGGCGATTCGTGAGCCATACTTCCGCGACAAACTCAAACGACGTAGGCACTCCCGGCTGCCCGTGTTGTTGGCTCTGGGACTGGCTGTCCTTGTAAGCCGAAATCTGTATGAAAGGTATGAGCAATACAAGTTCAAAGTGAAACGGGAGGTCAGTCAAAAAAGAATTGAATCAAGCATCAGCACCTACTTGAAGAATCAGACGTTGACCTTTGGTGCTAACGAATCCTTAGAGCTTGAAAAAATCGTTTTCGACTGGCCCGATCTATGGGAACAAAATCGAGCCCCGACCTTCCAGGTGGTGGTGCGGTCTATCGACCCGACATTACCGAGTTACAAGCAAGTTCAACACATTCAAGACACGATCAACCAAAGACTTGCAGGGCAATACCCTGGCCTTGAACTACAGATGCAGGTGCAACGCATCAATGTAAGTGTGGTGAAGGGCGATAGGGTGAATGAAAGAGTTGATCTCCAAGAGATTCTCAACGAAGCCGATATAACTCCAGCACATGAGGAATTGAACGTGGACAAACTTGAGGGCAAGCTTGAAGGTGAACTTCAAGATTTGATCGAAACAAAGACTTGCTTGAAGCAGGATTGTTAGATCAGCTTTTTTGCGGGCAAGAGTGCAAGAAAATATATGCTGGCCATATGCCTATCAACCTAGTAACCAAGCTCATCAACGACAAAAAACAGATCCCCACATTGATCTAGAGGGCTTGAGAAAGCCAACCTGGGCAAAGACAACCAAAAATGGAATGAATGAGGCAAGGACGCCCCGTCAACCATCGCCACAGGTGGTGGGAATGATGATCTACGTGCCCGTGTCTTTTCAATCACTTCTTGACAAGGAAGTTTTGCACTACCCCGCGGTCATGTTGTATCGGTGCTAGCGGTCAAAGTGTTCCTCAGGCAGGCTGCTGAAGTGCAGACGAAAACATGGCATTACGCAGAGAACATCCGACCAAGGGGCATGGTCTGGACGGTTGAATCTCAGCAGCGATGGATCTCCCCAGACGTCTGCGTTGACTGCGGGCGGCGTCATGGGGTGATGACTGCTGCGGTCATCGTGGCGCTGCTGCTTGCTTTCACAACAAAAAGCCCCCTCCGAGGAGGGGGCTTTCCGATTCAGTTGATCTGAATCGTTTTGCTGTTCAGATGTGAACAGGTTGATTCCAGATCAACCGATGACAGGAGCCTGCAGAGCCACAGGAGTGGACTCAGCAGCAGCCAGGTCGAGGGGGAAGTTGTGAGCGTTGCGCTCGTGCATCACTTCCATGCCGAGGTTGGCGCGGTTCAGCACATCAGCCCAGGTGTTCAGGACACGGCCCTGACCATCAAGGATGGATTGGTTGAAGTTGAAACCGTTCAGGTTGAAAGCCATGGTGCTGACGCCCAGGGCAGTGAACCAGATGCCAACGACAGGCCAGGCAGCCAGGAAGAAGTGAAGGCTGCGGCTGTTGTTGAAGGAGGCGTATTGGAAGATCAGGCGACCGAAGTAACCGTGGGCAGCCACGATGTTGTAGGTCTCTTCCTCTTGGCCGAACTTGTAGCCGTAGTTCTGGGACTCGCTCTCGGTGGTTTCACGCACCAGGGAGGAGGTCACCAGGGAGCCGTGCATGGCGGAGAACAGGGATCCACCGAACACACCTGCGACACCCAGCATGTGGAAGGGGTGCATCAGGATGTTGTGCTCAGCCTGGAACACCAACATGAAGTTGAAGGTGCCAGAGATGCCCAGGGGCATGCCGTCAGAGAAGGAACCCTGACCGAAGGGGTAAACCAGGAACACTGCAGAAGCAGCAGCCACAGGTGCGCTGTAAGCAACGCAGATCCAGGGGCGCATGCCGAGGCGGTAGGAGAGTTCCCACTCGCGACCCATGTAGCAGAAGATGCCGATCAGGAAGTGGAAGACAACCAGCTGGTAAGGACCGCCGTTGTACAGCCACTCATCGAGAGAAGCAGCTTCCCAGATGGGATAGAAGTGCAGGCCGATGGCGTTGGAGGAAGGAACAACAGCACCGGAGATGATGTTGTTGCCGTAGATCAGAGAGCCAGCGACAGGCTCACGGATGCCGTCGATGTCAACCGGAGGAGCGGCAACGAAAGCAACGATGAAGCAGATCGTGGCAGCCAGCAGGGTGGGGATCATCAAGACACCGAACCAACCGACGTAGAGACGGTTGTTGGTGGAGGTGACCCACTCACAGAAGGCCTGCCAGCTGGAAGCGCCGGAGCGCTGCTGGAGGGTGGTGGTCATGAGAACGGAAAGAAATGTTCCCGAAGGAACGGTTTAAGGAAGGGCAGGAGAGCCCTGCCTCTAGGCAATGTAACGGAAGTTTGCGCTGTGTGTCCACAGATTGCGAAATCAACGCCAAAGCCCGTTGCGCCGGGAAAACCAGGCTTCCGAAAGACTTAAGATTCATGCGACTCATCAGGGCGATCTTTGGTTCTGATTCGCTGGATGCAATCTGGTCATCGCCTGGAGGAGACCGTTCCCCTGGCCAAGGCCCGTCACAGGCGCATGGAGCTCGAAGCTCAGGGTGCCACGGTGTATTGGAGCGAACGTCTGGCCTTGGGCCAGCCCTGCTGAGAGGCTGGGGCCAATTGGAACGGGCCCATGCAGCGTTTGATTCAACTGCTTTGCCTTGGGGTTGCCTCCCTTGGCCTGACCAGTTGTGGCCTGGTGACCTCCGGCGATGACCAACCAAAGCCCTACACAAGAGCATCGCTTGACCAGCTGGAACAACGGCTCAACCAACTGGAACAGGAGCTTCAACAGCTGAAGACTCCCGCCGGCAACGCCGACAGCAAAACACCGGCTGGTCCCCTTCGCTCCCTCACGCTGCGGATCGGCACCGAGGACGACCGCCTGCGGATGTACTGGGCCGACGGGCAGACGAGCGACCTGATCTGCTCACAGGAAGGGAAAGGAGTATGGGCCTGTGGTTAGGCCGCACGGATCAGCTGCTGCAAAGCCTGCAGCCAGGTGACCTCAACGGGCCAGACCTCCCGGCGCGTGAGCGAAAAGGCAATGCTTTTTTCGGCGTAGGCTGCTTCGTTCAAAAACACGGGGATCTCACCTGCAACCCACTCCTCACCACGATCACTTCCGTCTGCAGCGCGGAACATTGCCTGGGCTGGGTCGATGTCATGCCAGTCACGCCCCTGCAGTTCGGGATGAATCAGAGCCTGCGGCTCACCGTTGTCTGATTTCGGAAGATCGCGACTCCCCAGATGGCGATGCACCACAAGAGCATCCGGAAGCCGAGCTTCCCCCTGAAGTGCATGTTCCAAGGACCTCAAACACATTTGCAAGCCAAGTCGGGTCTGCTCAACGATCCGGGCATTAAGAACACCCTGAGGAACGGGGCCCACCTCGATCACCAGTCCGCAGGGCCAGGATTCCACGAGGAATCCGGTCTGTTCGGGGTCCGCTTCATGCAGATAGATCGGCAGACCGAGAGCCCCCTGCACCAAAGCGGCGAAGGCGAGATCAGCGGGCCGACGCCCATACACAACGAGTGAGTTGCCCATGGCCGCTGTGGTGCTGTGCAGATCAATGACCACCGCACAAGGATTCTCCCCGTCAGCTCCGTGCAACCGAAGAAGTTCGCGGGCACGTTGAAACTCCAATCCCGAGGTCTCACACTCCACAAGATCCGGCAGGAAGCAGCGGTTGAGGTCGCGGTCGATGTATCGGCGGCGACGGCGAAACGCCTCGGGGTTGCCGATCACCTTCTGCACCGGCAGCCCAGCCGCATCAATCAGCACAGGGTTGGCTCGCCATTGCTGGAGCAGCCATGGTGCATTGACCTCATTTCCATGGGTGCCGGCCACCACCAGAACGCCGGAGCTGGTCATGGACATCAGTGCACAGTGTGCTGAATGAAGCATGACTGCCGGCGAGGATGAATCCGTTCCAAACCGCGCCATGTCGATTCCACCTGTCGTGGTTACAGCCGCCCGCCTCGGCTGGCGATGGCAATGGCAGCGGCTCATGGGTGGACTGGGGCCAGCGGATGGCGCCGGCAATTACATCCGTCCGACCAGCGATCCGCTGACCCCGCCGGCCCTGAATCCCGAGGAGCTGCTGCAACGCAGCGCAGGACAACGGCCGATGCTGGTGATCGGGCGCAGTTGCCCCTGGGCGCATCGCACATGGTTGGTGCATCAGCTGCGCCATCTGCATGACAGCGTCACCCTCGTGATGGCACGGGCGGATCACAACGCCGGCCGCTGGGCCCTCACCCCAGCCTGGGAGGAATGCGAGACGCTGCTGGAGCTGTACAGACATTGCGGTGCTCCACCCTCCTACCGGGCCACCGTTCCTGTGCTGGTGGATCCCAAAACGCGCACCCTGCTGGGCAATGACAGTGCTCCACTGGTGGATCTGTTGAACCGCTGGCCCCAAAGAGGCTCAGCGCCTGAACTCGCACCGCCGGAGTCGACCGACAAGATCGAATCCTGGCAGCAGCTGCTGCAACCAGCAGTCAACGATGGTGTGTACCGCTGTGGTTTCGCCCGCAACCAAGCGGCCTACGACCGTGCTGAAGCAGCCCTCTTTGCCGCACTGGGTGCAGTGGAGCAAAGCCTGGAGAGCAACGGCCCCTGGTTGTGCGGCGCCTCACTGACTCTGGCGGACGTGCGGCTGTTCCCCACACTGATCCGCTGGGAGCTGGTCTATGCCCCCCTGTTCGGCTGCAGTCGACGGCCCCTCTGGCACTACCCGAACCTCTGGGACTGGCGTCAACGCTTGTATGCCTTGCCAGGCGTGGCGGACACCTGCGACGGAGACGCCTGGCGACACGACTATTTCGGTGCCTTGTTCCCCCTCAATCCTGGTGGCATCGTTCCAGCCGGTCCAAACCTGAGCACACTGGTGAACAGCAAGGCGGCGTCGGGATGACCAGCGCGGATCCAACCTTTGACGGTGTGTATGGCAGTTACACCATCACCGCTGGCGATCGCAGCGAGGTGCGCCGCTACCGCATCGCCCTGTTGGTGGCCGGGCTCGCGATGAGCCTTGGCCTGCTGCACTGGTGGCAGCTCGGCGGCAGCTGGGCCTGGATCTGGGTCGTGCCCATGGCCGCAGCCTTGGGTCTTGCCTTGCAGTGGATTCACATCTACCTGCGGCCGCTCCACCGCGCTCTGCAACTGTTCTGGCTGCTGGGCTGCCTGGGATGGGCGGTCTTGCTGCTGAGCGCCGGCCCTACCGAAGCGCTCCATGTCCTTCAGGAGCAGCCGCTGTGGATCCTGGCGGTGGGCCCGCTGTTTGCCGCCATGGCCGGCATCGGGTTCAAGGAGTTCTTCTGTTTCCAGCGGCCGGAAGCCATCGGCCTCACCCTGCTGCTGCCGCTGGGGCTGCTGGGACGGCTGCTGGGCCTAATCAACCTCACCGCTGCCATGACGCTGCTGGGCGCAGCGGCTCTGCTGCTGGTGCTGCTTGCCCTGCGCAAATTCGGCATGGAGGCGGCAGCAGATGTGGGCGATAAGAGTGTGTTTGCTTATCTGGACGGTCAATTGCCCGCAGGCACGCCGTGAGTCTGATCAGCCTGGTGGGTGCGGCCAAGGATTTCGGCATCCGCACCCTCTTCTCCGACCTTGACCTCCATATCGGGGACGGCGAACGGCTAGGGCTGATCGGGCCCAATGGTGCTGGTAAATCCACCCTGTTGAAGATTCTGGCCGGGAAGGAACCTCTCGGCGAGGGGGAACGCCGCTGCTCGCCACGGCTTCGGGTGGAGCTGGTGGGTCAGGAAAGCCGCATCACTCCCGGACTCACAGTGCTGGAGCAGGTGCTTGAAGGCTGTGGTGCCAAACGGGATCTACTGGTGCGCTTCAGCGCCCTCAGCGACGCCATTGCGGAAGATCCCAACAACGAAGCGCTGATGGCGGAGCTGGGTCAGCTCAGCCAACGCATGGATGAGGAGGAGGCCTGGAGCCTGGAGCAGCAATGCCGGGAAGTGCTGCAGAAACTCGGCATCAGCGATCTCCAGCGCCCGGTCGACGACCTATCCGGCGGTTACCGCAAACGGGTGGGCCTGGCGTCAGCCCTGGTGGCCTGCCCGGATGTGCTGTTGCTGGATGAGCCCACCAACCATCTCGATGCCGCGGCCGTGGAATGGCTGCAAAGCTGGCTGGACCGCTACCCCGGCGCCCTGGTGTTGGTCACCCACGACCGCTACGTGCTCGATCGGGTGACGCGACGGATGGTGGAGGTGGACCGAGGCCAGGCCCGCACCTATCAGGGCAACTACAGCACCTTTCTGCAGCACAAAGCGGAAGAAGAGGCCTCAGAAGCAGCCTCAGCGGCCAAGTTCAAAAGCGTGCTGCGCCGCGAATTGGCGTGGCTGCGCCAGGGCCCCAAGGCCCGCAGCACCAAACAGAAGGCACGGCTGCAACGCATCGAAGCGATGCGCGAGCAGAAACCCAATCAGGCCAAGGCGAAGCTGGAGATGACCGGCATCAGCCGGCGCATCGGCAAACAGGTGATTGAAGCGGAAGCGGTTGGCGTCACCACCGATGGCAGCCAGGGCGGTCGCCCACTCCTCGATGGCTTCAGCTACAGCTTCAGCCCGGAAGACCGCATCGGCATCATCGGCCCCAACGGCAGCGGCAAATCCACCCTGCTAGATCTCATCGCCGGACGGCGCCAGCCCACCCACGGCAGCCTGCTGCTTGGGGAGACCGTGCACATCGGCTACCTGGACCAGCACACCGAAGCCTTCAACGAAGGCAAGGGGCTCGATCGCAAAGTGATCGAGTTCGTGGAAGAAGCCGCAAGCCGGATTGATCTGGGGGGTGAACAGGTGACCGCATCCCAGCTTCTGGAACGCTTTTTGTTTCCACCGGCCCAGCAGCACAGCCCCTTGGCCAAGCTCTCGGGAGGCGAACGCCGACGCCTCACCCTCTGCCGGATGCTGATCCAGGCGCCCAACGTGTTGCTGTTGGACGAACCCACCAATGATCTGGATGTTCAGACCCTCAGCGTTCTCGAAGACTTCCTCGAAGACTTCCGGGGCTGCGTGATCGTTGTTTCCCACGACCGCTACTTCCTCGATCGCACCGTTGATCGTCTGTTCTGTTTCGACCAAGGACGGCTCAATCGCTTTGAAGGGAACTACAGCGGTTTTCTGGAACAGCAACGCCAGGAGGAACGCAGCCAGACCCAGGCGAGCAAACCCTCCACACCAAAACCAGAGCACAGCCGCGAGACCAAGCGCGACGGTCCGCGGCGTCGCACCTTCAAGGAAAACAAGGAGCTTGCGGCTCTTGATCAACAGCTGCCTGAACTGGAGTTGCAGAAGGAGGACCTGGAACAGCAGATGACCCAGGAGGGTGCTGACATGGCCAAGCTGAGCCTTGATCTGGCTGATCTGATCTCCCGCATCGAACAGGCCGAAGAACGCTGGCTGGAACTCAGTGAATTGGCGCCCTGATCAACGGTCAGGGCCGGTGGCTGTAGCCACAACTACCCCTGCTTCAGATCGACGTTGTCAGATGGTCATGGGGCGGGATTCCACCACTCCAAAACCGATGAATCGCCGTAATGTGCAGCGAGGCCACGGTCTGAATTCATGAAGTCCATCGACGAGCACATCCAGAAGGATCAATCGGAAATCGAAGCTGCAAAAGCAGCTGGAGACGAGGCCAAGGTTCGTCATCTCACCGATGAACTGAAGTCGCTGGAGGAATACAAGGAGCACCACCCCGGCGACAACCACGACCCCACCTCCCTTGAGCTGCATTGCGAGGCCAATCCCGATGCCGAGGAGTGCCGCGTCTACGACGACTGAGCCAACCAACGCGGATAACCCAACGAGGGCTCAGTAGTCCTCGTTGTAATCGGAGGGGCTGCCTGTCAGGCTGCAGACGACAGCCTCTTCTTTACGCATCGCCTTCACTTCAGCGATCGGGCGTCCCATGCGTTGAAGCACAGCAACATCCTCTTTCGTTTGGCACCGGGCAATCAGGTCGCCCTTGTTGTCCAGACAGGTGTAGAAAGTCATGTCAGGGGAGAGACATTCCCGTTATGGCTCTCCTGCAATCAGCTCACAAGCTTCGATGTTGCTGATCTCATGAAGATTTCTGGAGCATCGGCTTACACCCCGAGCTCGGCCCAGGTTTCGCTCAGCAATTGATCGAGGTTGGTTCCCATCGCGGCGGAAATGCACATCACAGGACGACCACTCGCCGCTTCGAGGTCTTGCCGCAACGTGGGGAGATCCACCTCTGACACCAATTCCTGCTTGTTGATCACCAACAGACGTGGTCGATCAACAAGACCATGGCCATAGGCCTCCAGCTCCTGCTGAACGATCTTCAGGTCAGCCACGGGATCCTCGGATCCGGCGTCCACAAGGTGGATCAGCAGACGTGTGCGTTCGATATGACGCAGAAAATCGTGGCCAAGGCCGGCCCCCTGGGCGGCCCCTTCAATCAAGCCTGGAATGTCTGCGAAAACGGTTCCATCTCCACTGGGACGGCGCACCACACCAAGATTGGGAACCAAGGTGGTGAAGGGGTAATCGGCAATTTTGGGTCGCGCTGCCGACAGCACGGCGATCAGGGTGCTCTTGCCGGCATTGGGAAGACCGATGATGCCCACTTCAGCCAGCAACTTGAGTTCCAGCTGCAGGGGCCATTCCTCACCCTCACGGCCCTCGGTGAATTTCTCCGGCGCGCGGTTGCGGTTGCTCAGGTAATGGGCGTTGCCAAGACCACCCCGCCCACCGAAGGCAACGGTGAGACGTTCACCCGGCGCGGTGAGGTCGCCAAGAAGGATGCCGGTGCTCAGATGACGTACCTCCGTACCGCAAGGCACCTTGATCACCAGATCTTTCCCTGATGCACCGGTGCATTTGTTCGGGCCACCGCGTCGCCCATCATCAGCAGCGAACAGGCGTTTGTATTTGAAATCGAGCAGGGTTTGCAGGTTGCTGTCGGCCTCGAGAACCACTGGAGCCCCACAACCGCCGTCACCTCCGGAGGGGCCTCCAGCGGGCACATACTTTTCACGGCGAAATGCAGCGATGCCATCACCGCCGCGCCCGCCTCGGACCGTGATCCGTGCCTGATCGATGAACTGCACGGTGCTGCCGGCTCAATCCAATCCATAACCCTAAGATTCAGCCGCTGCAGCTCTGTCGTTGGCCGGCGTCCGTTTCGAAGACCTCAGCAAGACCTACCCAGGACGCGGCGGCGG
The DNA here is from genome assembly GCF_000737595.1 of Synechococcus sp. KORDI-52. Classification (NCBI taxonomy): domain Bacteria; kingdom Bacillati; phylum Cyanobacteriota; class Cyanophyceae; order Synechococcales; family Synechococcaceae; genus Synechococcus; species Synechococcus sp. KORDI-52. The sequence goes on from NZ_CP006271.1 coordinate 2,542,235, forward strand.
AGCTCCCGTCGAGGTGATTCGACAGTTGAATCTGACGATCAACGATGGCGAGTTCTTGGTGCTGGTCGGCCCCTCCGGTTGTGGCAAAAGCACCTTGCTGCGACTGCTCGCCGGTCTCGACCATCCCACCAGCGGCGAGATCAGGATCGGCACCAGGCCCATCAGCGATGTGCCGCCGGCCCGCCGCAACGTCGCCATGGTGTTCCAAAGCTATGCGCTCTATCCGCATCTCAGCGTGCGGGACAACCTCAGCTTCGGACTGCGCAGAAGCCAGGCAAGATCCACACTCCAACGGATTCAGGATCAAGGCTGCCGGACCACACGAGCTTTACCGGCGCCGCTTCGGGTGCGGTCCGTCAGAGAAGAACGCATCGAAGCCCGGGTGAACACTGTTGCCAGATCTCTGGAACTCACTGAATTGCTCGATCGAAGGCCAAAGGAACTGTCCGGCGGTCAAAAACAACGGGTCGCCCTCGGACGCGCCATGGCGCGCAATCCTGAGGTGTTCTTGATGGATGAACCGCTCAGCAATCTCGACGCCAAACTCAGAACGAGCACGCGCCAGAAAATCGTCGAGCTGCAGCGAGAACTGGGAACAACGACGGTTTATGTGACCCACGACCAAGTAGAAGCGATGACCATGGGCGACCGCATCGCGGTGTTAAACCAAGGGCGCTTGCAACAACTGGGAACACCAATGGAGTTGTACAGGTGGCCCTCCAACATCTTCGTGGCCCAGTTCATTGGCAGCCCCGCGATGAGCTTGTTGCCCGTCACGGTGGGACCCCATGCAACCCTCATTTTGGGGAGCAAGCGCATTCAGGTTGAAGGTGAAATGGTTGAGCCCTTACTTCAACGAGAAGGCCAACACCTCACCGCAGGATTGAGGCCTGAACACTGGCATCTGGCACCAGCAACGAACAGGAATGTCCAAGCCGAGGTGAGCCATTGCGAGCGTCTGGGCAATGAGCAGATCCTCACCTGTCGGCTCCTGGATGGTGATCAACTCATCCAAGTCAGAGGTTCAGCGGAGATCAACATCAACCCCGGCGATGCCATCCACCTCGACCCTGACCCCACAGGCTGGCGGTTGTTTGAGGCGGATGGAGAAGCGATCCGTTAACCACTGAAGCGGCTGAATCACCTCAGCGCACCCAGACAACGCTGCAGCCTGGTCCGCCGTCCCCCTGATCAGCATCGGTCACCCGTTCCACGTAGGGCACCGTGTCCAGCCAGGCGCGCAGGCCGCGCTTGAGCTTTCCCGTGCCAATGCCATGGATCACCCAAACCGGGCCATTGGCATTGCGCAGGCATTCCTCAACCGCCGCTTCAGCCTCATGCACCCGCATGCCCCGCACATCAAGGGTGTTGCGACTGGTGCGCACCTGTGCACCACCGCCACCGGCTGAACGGGCTTGCACCTTCACCACCGGCTTTGGAGGCGGCTCGGGCTTACGCCCATCCAGGCTTTCCACCGCCGTCAGTTCCACCGTGGTGCGCATCACCCCGCAACGGACCGTCAGCTGAAGGCCGTCATCGGTGATGGCCAACACATCTGCAGCCTTGCCGAGGGCCAGCAAGCGCACGCGATCGCCCACTGCCGGACGCCAGCCTGGCTTGGGTGCCCGCCGTTCAGGGGTGGGACGGTGATGGTCCTCCAGGCTGCGCAACCGTTGCCCAGCCCGCCGCGCGGTTTCCCCATCCGCGCGCTCATCCCGCAGACGGCGAATCAACGTGCGAACTTCCTTCTGGCCCTGACGGATCGACTGCTCCAAGCGTTGACGCCCCTGCTCCTGACGTTGCGCGGTCTGCTGCTTTTGCTTCTGCCAGCGCTGCAGCAACTCCTCGTGCAGCAGCTCCGTGCGTGCCAGGAGTGCTGCAGCGTCTTCTGCCGCGGCCTGCTGGCGCTGCCGTTGCTCCTCCAAGCCGCGGATCACACTGTTCACCTCACCGTCGCCCCCTGGAGCCAGAAGCTGCTGGGCCTGGTGAAGCACATCCGAATCGAGCCCCAGGCGCGTCGCGATCGCCAGCGCATTGCTGCGTCCCGGAATTCCCCACAGCAATTCGTAGGTGGGGGATAACGTCTCAGGATTGAAGGCAACAGAGGCATTCTCAAAACGAGCGTCGTCGTATTTGAGGGCCTTGAGTTCACCGAAGTGGGTGGTGGCAATTGTGAGCCGGGCTCGATCGGCAAGAGCCTTGAGCAGAGCCGTGGCCAGCGCCGTTCCCTCGCTGGGATCCGTTCCAGCACCCACCTCATCCAGCAGCACCAGGGCAGGGGCACTGCCGCGCTGCAGCGCCTCAAGAATGCGCCCGATGCGCTTCACATGGCCGCTGAAGGTGGACAGGCTCTGCTGAAGGGATTGCTCATCTCCGATGTCCGCGAGCACCTGGGCACACCAGGGCAAGGTGGGTTGGCCTGAACAGGGCAAGAGCATGCCGGCGCGCGCCATCAGTGCAGCGAGGCCGATGCTTTTCAGGGTGACCGTTTTGCCACCGGTGTTGGGCCCGGTGATCGCCACCACCCGCAGCTCCGGAGACACCTCCACCGAAATGGGAATGACGGGCGGACCATCCGCGCGCTTGTGCTGCCACACCAACAGCGGGTGCCGCAGGCCTGACAGACAAAACGGAGCCTCCGCTGCCGGCTCAAGCTTCGGCTCGACGCCGCCAAGCCAGCGACCGTAACGCCCGCGGGCCAGCGCAAGATCAAGCGCGCGCAGCACGACCACCACCTGGTTGATGGAAGACGCCTCTTCAGCCACCAGAGCACTCAGCTCCGCCAACACCTTGCGTTCCTCATCCCGGATGCGGGACTCCAGCTCCACCAGCTTGTTGCCCATGGTGAGCACCGAGCGGGGTTCCACGAAGAGGGTGCTGCCTGAGGCCGAACTGTCGTGGACCTGACCCGGCACCTGGCTCACCGCACCGGCCTTCACCGCCAGAACAGGACGGCCATGACGCTCGGCGATCACACTGTCCTGCAGGGAAGGTGCCAGGCGCCGCAGCAATTCCTGAAGTTTGTCGCGACGCTCCTGGCGCAGACCGTTCCATTGATGCCGCAGCGCCGACAACGCCGAGCTGGCGCGATCAGCGACGCGGCCGCCCTCTTCGAGGGCAAATTTGAGCCGCTGCTCCAACTCCGGCAGCGTCACCATCGTTTCAATCAACGCGGTACACACCGGGCGCAGCTCGGGGTCGTCGATCTGACGGCGCAGGCGACGGGCTGCTGCCAACGTTTCCGCCACGGCCAGCAGCTCTTCGCCGGAGGCCACCCCTCCCTTGCTGCAGCGCAGCACCACGGGCTCGAGGTTCTGCACGCCGCGGAAACTGAGCCCCCCCTCAGTGAGGTCATCGAGCACCGCCATTTCAACGGTCTCGGCAAGGCGTTGTTTGGACTCGTCCAGGCTGGCGGGCAGCGGTTGCACCCGGGCCGCATCACGACCCATGCCGGTGCTGGCAAAGCCGCTGAGATGGTCGCAGACCCGATGCCACTCCAGCAGTTCAAGGGTTTCCTGCTGAGCCCGATCCGCCCCTTGACTCAAGTCAGTTGCAGTTGGAGGGGATGCCACCGGGGGGTTCATAGAGCATTTCGAGCCAGTTGCCTTCCGGGTCTTTCAGGTAGAAAGACGCGGTGCCGTCGCGGTGGTCATGGACGGCACCAACGTGCACACCCTGCGCTTTGAGACGGTCGTGAATCACATCCACCTCCTCACGATCGCGGAAATGGAAAGCGAAATGTGGGCCAGCGGCCTTGTAATCCGGGCCTAACAAGGCGAGTCCATCACGACCTTCACCGGCTTCCAGATAGCACCAGTCGTTGGCACGCCAGACCAGACGCATGCCCAGATCTGTGTAGAAGGCAACAGCCCGATCGACGTTCTCAACACGGATCGCAACATGACCGAGACGATCCACTCCCTTGGGTTGATCGGCTGTTGCCATCGGATCAGGCCTCCTTCAACCAAGCCGCTGCATCGCAGGCGTGGTACGTGAGGATCAGATCGGCGCCGGCGCGCTTGAAGCTCAGCAACGTCTCCAGCACAACGGCCTTTTCATCAATCCAGCCCCGCTCCGCCGCGGCCTTCACCATCGAATACTCACCACTCACGTTGTAGGCAGCGATGGGGAGTTCCGACTCCTCGCGCAGACGGTGGATGATGTCGAGATAGGCCAGACCGGGCTTCACCATCATGATGTCGGCGCCCTCCTGCTCGTCGAGCTGGGCTTCGGTGATGGCTTCCCGAGCATTGGCGGGATCCATCTGATAAGTGTCTTTGTTTTTGGGGATCGGCTTGCTGCCGGCGGCACGCGGGGCGGAGTCGAGAGCCTCACGGAAGGGTCCGTAGTACGCGGAGGAGTACTTCGCCGTGTAGCTGATGATGCCCACATGTTCAAAGCCTTCATCGTCGAGGGCTTCCCGGATGGCACCGACCCGGCCGTCCATCATGTCGCTGGGGCCGATCAGATCAGCGCCTGCTTCAGCCTGCACAACGGCCTGCTTGCACAGCAGTTCAATCGTCTCGTCGTTGAGGACGACACCGTCCTGGCTGACAATCCCGTCATGACCATCGCAGGAGTAGGGATCCAGGGCGACGTCAGTCATGATCGCCATCTCGGGGATGGCTTCCTTGATCTGGCGGATCGCCCGCGGGATCAGTCCATTGGCGTTGAAACATTCGGCCCCGTCTTCGGTCTTCAGCCCCTCAGACACCTTGGGGAACAGAACGATGCAACGCACTCCCAGGTCGTAAGCACGCTGCACTTCGCCGGTGAGGGCCGCCAGGCTCCAACGGCTGGCACCAGGCATGGCAGCGATCGGCTCCACCTCAGCGCCTTCATGCACAAAGAGGGGGTAGATGAAGTCTGCAGCCGAGAGGCTGTGCTCACGCACCATGGCGCGTAGGGCGGGCGTACGCCGCAGACGACGGGGGCGGTAGGTGAGCTCCATCAGACCCAAACACAAGGTGTGATCGTAAGGGTCACCCGATCAGAGGGACGCCGAACGAAGCCACTCTTGACGTGGATGGTCCGTGCGCTTGGCACGCAACTGCTCGAGCAAGCGACGCTCCTCGTCACTCCACGAGGGCGGCATGGCCAACGTCAGTGTGAGCAAAAGATCACCGCGACCTGTCTTCGTCGGCCAGCCTTTGCCCTTCAGCCGCAGGCTGCGGCCAGGGGCGGTGCCGGCCGGGATGCTCACCTGCGCCTCACCATCGGGCGTCATCACCGAGACCATGCCGCCAAGGGCCAGTTCATCGAGGCTCACGGGCAGATCGGCCCGCAGCTGATCCGACTCCAGCCGCCAGATCGAGTGCTCCTGAACTTTGAGGTTGAGATAGAGATCGCCGCGCCGTCCGGTTCCCGGTTGCAGGTTGCCCTTGCCCTTCAACCGCAGCCGCGAGCCGTTCTTCACCCCAGCAGGAATGCGCACCTGAACGCGTTCGTTGTTCACAGAGAGGCTGCGTTCACCACCGCGAAAGGCCTCCGCAAAGCTCACATTCACCGAAGCCTCGGCATCGAGATTCACCGGAGCTCGTGAAGCCTGGGCACCACGGGGGAAACCACCTCCTGCGAATCCACCGCCAGGGAATCCACCTCCCGGGAAACCACCCCCCTGAAAGCCACCGCCTGGTCCACCGAAACGGCCTAACAGGTCGTTGATGAAATCATCGAAATTGCCGTACCGACCGAAGTCGACATCCATGCCGGGTGCTGCTCCTCCGCCCATGCCGCCGGCCTGATTCCAGTACTGGCCAAATTGCTCGTACCGACGCCGTTTCTCGGGATCGGAAAGCACTTCATAGGCCTCACTGATCTCCTTGAACCGCGCTTCAGCCTGAGCATCACCAGGGTTGACGTCAGGGTGATATTGGCGCGCAAGGCTGCGAAAAGCTTTTTTTATGGCATTGGCATCGGCGCTGCGATCCACACCGAGCACCTGGAAATAATCCTTGTATCCGCTGCCTGCCATACCTATCCAGTTCTGAACCCAGTTTCACCGCAACAGGGCTTGCGTTGTAGCTTCCGCATGGAGGGAAGCCCGAACGCCTTATTGCGACCTAGCTTCAGGCCAACCACTGCATCGGCATGAGAGGCATGGCTTCATCCCTGCTGGCGACCGTGCTGGTCACAGCTGGCGGAGCTGTAGGCGGAGAACCGGTATCGGCAGCGCCGTGGTCAAGCACGATCGGAGAGCCCCTGCGCGACTCCAGCCCCCAGGCCCTTGAACTGACGCAGCATCTGAACGCCATTGGAGCTCGGTTTTACGGCGCCTGGACCTGCCCGGCCTGTTTCCAACAGATGAACCTTTTCGGCAAACAGGCCGGAGCGGACTTGACCTACGTGGAGTGCCGCAAGCCACAGCAGCTGCCGGAGCAAGCCGAAGCCTGCAAAGCCGCCGAGATCCGGGCCTATCCCACCTGGGTTCTCCCCGATGGACGCCGAAAAGTTGGCGTGCAGTCCCTGGAATCCCTGAACCGCTGGAGTGGCCTGAACTGAGATGGCACTGATTCACGGTCTGCATCAGCGCAACATCCGAGGCGACCTGCTCGGAGGATTGACGGCAGCCGTGGTCGCGTTGCCCCTCGCCCTGGCCTTCGGCAATGCCGCCCTGGGGCCAGGCGGTGCCATTTACGGCCTCTATGGCGCCATCGTCACCGGATTCCTGGCAGCCCTGCTTGGGGGGACTCCCTCCCAGGTGAGCGGACCCACCGGACCGATGAGCGTCACCGTGGCGGGGATTGTGTCCAGCCTGGCCGCCATGGGCATCAGTCGTGACCTCACGGCCGGCGAGATGCTGCCGTTGGTGATGGCTGCAGTGGTGATCGGTGGGGTGTTTGAAGCCCTGCTCGGGGTGCTGCGGCTGGGGCGCTTCATCACCCTGGTGCCCTACTCGGTGGTCTCCGGCTTCATGTCGGGAATAGGTTTCATCATCCTGGTGCTCCAGCTTGGCCCCTTCATCGGGGTAAGCACCCGGGGTGGCGTCGTTGGATCCCTGCACTCGCTGATCAGCTCCCCCAGCTGGAATCCAGCCGCGCTCGCCGTTGGATTGATGACCCTTGCGGTGGTGTTCCTGACTCCCATGCGGATCCGTCAGTGGGTGCCAACGCCTCTGCTGGCCCTACTGCTTGTGACTCCTCTCTCGCTGGTGCTGTTCAATGACAACCGGCTGATGGAGCTGGGCCTTGAGCCCATCGCCCGGATCGGAGCGATCCCCGAAGGAGGATTGCAACTGGCGCTTCCCGACTTCAGCAGGCACGTGCCGGAGCTGGTGAAAGCCGGCCTGGTTCTCGCCTTGCTTGGGGCCATCGACTCGTTGCTCACCTCCCTGGTGGCCGACAACATCACCCAGACCAACCACGACTCCAACCGTGAACTGATCGGCCAGGGCATTGCCAACACAGCGGCCGGGTTTCTCTCGGGCCTTCCCGGTGCCGGAGCCACGATGCGGACGGTGATCAACATCAAATCCGGGGGGCAGACGCCCTGGTCGGGCATGACCCATTCCCTGGTGCTGCTGCTCGTGCTGCTGGGGGCAGGCCCCCTCGCGGCACAGATCCCCACGGCGCTGCTGGCGGGGATCCTGATCAAAGTCGGCCTCGACATCATCGACTGGGGTTTTCTGCTCCGCGCCCATCGCCTGTCGGTGAAAACGGCCGCCCTGATGTATGCCGTGTTGTTGATGACGGTGTTCTGGGACCTGATCTGGGGGGTCCTGGTGGGGATGTTCGTGGCCAACCTGTTGACCGTGGATTCGATCACGCGGTCCCAGCTGGAGGGAATGGAGGAGGACAACCCTGCCGATCCCACCGATGCACTGCACGCCAGCCTCTCCCCAGAAGAAGAGGCCCTGATCCTGCGCTGCGGCAAGGCCCTGATGCTGTTCCGCCTGCGTGGCCCTCTCAGCTTTGGGGCCGCCAAAGGCATCAGCGCACGGATGGGGTTGATCCAGAGTTACAGGGTGCTGATCCTTGACCTGACCGATGTTCCCCGCATCGGGATCACCGCAACCCTGGCGATAGAGCGCATGGTGGAAGAAGCACGAGCAGCGGGTCGCAGCCTGTTCATCGCCGGAGCCAACAAGACCCTCGAACAACGGCTGCGGCAATTCGGTGTGGAGGGTGTGCTCCGGCCCTCCAGGCTGGCAGCCTTGCAGGAGGCCGCTCAGCTGATCTGACTGCTGATTTGTGTGGCATCCACACCGCAGGAATGCATCCGCACGTCTTCAGGGCGTTCCAGCGTCCCCTCCAGAGCCTTGGCTTCGGCCCGCGCCAGCAGCTCGAGGCGTTCGACGATCAGCTCCCGCGGATAGCGCTGCTCACAGAGCACCCAATACAAACCGAAGTGGCGAGCTTCACTGGCCAAGAGGTCGCTGTAAAGCTCCCGCAACTGTGGATCCGGGCTGTGCTGCGCCAGCAGGGCCATGCGCTCATGGCTGCGGGCTTCGATCAGACCCGCCACCAGAAAGGAGTCAAGCATTCTCTGCGGCTCACCTTTGCGGATCTGCCGGGCGAGATCAGCGCCGTAGCCCGGGGAAGGCAGCGGCTCCAGGTAGCGCCCCCGGGCCTTGATCAGCGCCAGAACCTGCTCGAAGTGCTCCAGCTCTTCCCGCGCCAGAGGGCTGAGGGCTTCGCCGAGACCCGGTTCACAGAGGTAGCGGAACATCATCTGAACCGCAGCCCCGGCAGCCTTGCGTTCGCAGTGGGCGTGATCGATGAGCACCTCCATCGGGCGGGCATTGGCCTGCTCCACCCAGCTCCAACTGGTCGGTGCAGCCAACCAGCGGATCGACGCCACCGTTTTTGAGGGCACGGTGTTCAACGGATCGGTGTTCGACAGAACAGTGTTCGACGGAACAGTGTTCGACGGAACGGTGATGGTCATGGGTTCCGGCGCAGGTGGCTGAGCAATCCGTTCAAGGCAAGGCTGTAACTAGCGGCTCCGAAGCCACAGATCACACCGACAGCGCGCTCAGCCAGAAACGAGTGATGGCGGAATTCTTCACGGGCGTGAGTGTTGCTGAGATGCAATTCCACGTAGGGGATCGCAACGCCAGCAAGGGCATCGCGGATGGCGATGGACGTGTGGGTGTAGGCCCCAGCGTTGATCAGAATCCCATCGCACCGGCCCATCGCCTGGTGAATCCGGTCCACCAGGGCACCTTCGAAATTGCTCTGAAAGCAATCCAGTTGCACTGAGTCCTGCTCCGCCTCCCGGGTCAGCGCCGCTTCGATGTCCGCCAGAGAGGAATGGCCATAGATCCCAGGCTCACGCTGGCCCAACAGGTTCAGATTCGGACCGTTCAGCAGCAGAACGTGCATGGCTGGAGATCGGTTCAGCTCGGCAGATCGTATCGAGATCGTGGGGAAGGACACACCGACTGGTAAGTTCTTGCGGTGTGGTTCGGGTCGGTGCCCGAGTGGTTAATGGGGGCGGACTGTAAATCCGCTGGCTCTGCCTACGTTGGTTCAAATCCAACCCGGCCCATCCTCCACATGCCCTTGTAGCTCAGCGGTAGAGCACTCCCTTGGTAAGGGAGAGGTCTCGAGTTCAAGTCTCGACAAGGGCTTTCTGCTCCCCTCGGCACCAGGGGAGAGGGGTTACGCCCCCAGAATGACGGCCGATTGCGGTCCAACCCGGCTATCGACAGTTCCCAAAGTCCAAACAATCGGACTGCCGGTTTCAACCGTCAACGGCACAAAGATGGTGCGACTGCGGTTGATCACGACCCGCAGGCCATCCGCAACTCCCTCAAGCACGTCAGCCCCTTGGGCTGACCAGCACAGACCCTCCCTGCGCAAGACCCCATGGGCACAGCGGAGTTCTGCGAGGGATTGAATGAACGAGCGGAGATCAGCGGACCAGGGAACATCCCAGGGATAGGCCTCACGGCAGGCCGGTCCAGGACCGCTGGAGGGGCCCGGTTCAGGGCCACCCGCCAGAGCAGCTTCGGTCCCGTAATAAACGCATGGTGCCCCCGGGTTGAGGAAGAGCAGCAGCAGGGCCAACTTCAGGGCCGCCAGGTCGTTGTTGAGGCTGTGAAGGGCCCGTGGCACGTCATGGCTGTCCAGCAGGTTCATCTGGGCCCTGTTCACCACTTCCCGGTAGGAACGCGTCGTTGTCGTCCAGATGGCCAATAGAGCCTCACCATCCAGGGGGTCGAGGGGGTAGTCGGAATTGCGGTAGTCCCGCCGCAACGCTTCAGCGGCGGCCCAACAAATGCTGCTCCAACCCAGCCGGTAATTCATCACGCCATCGAAGTGGTCCCCCTGTAGCCACGTGGTCGCATCCCCCCACACCTCTCCAACAATCCAAGCCTCCGTGTTGGTGGATCGCACCATCTGCCGAAACTCCACCCAGAAGTCGGCCGGGACCTCGGCAGGAACGTCAAGACGCCAACCATCAATTCCCTGCTCGAGCCAGTGACGGCCCACCGCCAACAGGTGCTCCCGAACCCCTGGATTGGCGTGGTTGAACTTGGGCAGATCCGGCAAGGCCCACCAGCCGTCGTAACCGCAGTCCTCGCCTGGGGCGGGATAGGGCTGCAGGGGCCAACGGTGCACATGGAACCAATCCCGGTAGGGCGAATCCGCACCGTTCTCCACCACGTGATGAAAGGCCCAAAAGCCGCGGCCGCAGTGGTTGAACACCCCATCCAGAACCAACTTCATGCCGCGCCGATGCACGGCATCGATCAGGTCCCTGAGTGCTGCATTGCCCCCCAGCAGGGGGTCCACCTCGAAGTAGTCGTAGGCGTGATAGCGATGGTTGGCGGCTGAACTGAAGATCGGCGTGAGATAGAGGCAGGTGATGCCCATGGCTTGAAGCCCATCGAGAGCATCGATGACGCCGTAGAGATCCCCGCCCTGGAATCCCTCCTCGCGAGGGTCCGCTCCCCAGGGCTTCAGGGCGAGATGGCGCTGCGCATCGACCCTCCCACTGCGGCGAAAACGATCAGGAAAAATCTGGTAAAGCACCGCATCCGCCACCCAGGCGGGGGGATCGCTAAACGGCGTGGTCGCTGCCAAAGCCTTTGCAGTCAGCCATCTCCTGGCTAGCAGGAGAGAAAGACATTGGCCATGGCTGAGCAGCCTCTTCTTCTGGCCCTCGATCAGGGCACCAGCAGCTCCAGAGCCGCGCTGTTCAGCAGCTCAGGGGATCTGGTGGTCAGCGCCAGTGCACCGCTGCCGATTTCCTACCCCGCCGATGGTTGGGTGGAACAGGACCCGATGACGATCTGGACCAGCCAGCGGCAGGCCCTGGTGCAGCTCGATTCAAAGCTCAGCGACACACAGCGCAAGGCAGTGGTGAGCTGCGGCATCACCAACCAACGGGAAACCACCGTGCTCTGGCGCCGCAGCAATGGCCTCCCCTGTGGCCCGGCGCTCGTCTGGCAGGACGGTCGCACCGCCGACATCTGTGAGGCCTGGAAGCAGCAGGGACTGGGGCAGGAGTGGTGTCGGCGCACAGGCTTGCTGCTCGACCCCTACTTCAGTGCCAGCAAGATCCGCTGGATGCTTGATCACTACGCCGACGCCCAAGCCGCCGCAGCCAGCGATGACCTCTGTTTCGGAACAGTGGAGAGCTGGCTGCTCTGGCACCTGACCGGCGGGCAGCGCCACGGCAGTGACATGAGCAATGCCAGCCGAACGCTGCTGATGGACCTGGAGCAGCAGCGCTGGGTGGATGACTTCCGAGAGCCCACAGGGCTCCCCGCCAACGCTCTGCCCGAACTACTGCCTTGCCGCGGTGAGTTCGGGCGCATAGCTTCAGACCTTCCCTTTGCCGGCTTGCCGATCCAGGCGATGCTCGGCGACCAACAGGCCGCCACCCTGGGCCAGCTGTGCCTGCAGCCCGGAGAAGGCAAGTGCACCTACGGCACGGGCGCTTTTCTGGTGATCAACACCGGCGACGTCATCCGCCATTCGGATGCGGGGCTGCTCAGCACCCTGGGCTGGACCGATGCCGCCGGAACGCCCAGCTTCTGCCTTGAGGGAAGTCTGTTCAACGCCGGCACCGTGATTCAGTGGCTGCGGGATGGGCTGCAGATCATTGATCAGGCTCCCCAGGTGAACGAACTGGCGCGTTCGGTGCCGGATTCGGGAGGGGTGATGCTCGTGCCCGCATTCACCGGCTGGGGAACACCGCACTGGGATCCCCAGGCGCGCGGCGTTCTGGTGGGCCTCACCCGTGACAGCGGACGCGGTCATATCGCCCGCGCAGCGCTGGAGGGAATCGCCATGTCGGTGGCGACGTTGGTGGAGCTTGCCGAGCAGGCCCTCGGAACCAGCCTGGGTGAACTGGCGGTGGATGGCGGCGCTGCGGCCTCGGATCCTCTGCTGCAGGCACAGTCGGATTGCACCGGGCTGACGGTGCGGCGGCCCGCCAGCCTCGAGAGCACCGCCCGGGGGGTGGCGCTGTTCGCAGGCCTCCAGGCAGGAGTGATCAGCGACCTGGAGCAACTCGCGACCGCACGGAAGGACGGAGCGGAACTGTTCCACCCACAGATGGATGCATCCCAGCGCCACCGCTGGCGCACACGCTGGCAGGACGCCGTCTCCAGAAGCCTGGGGTGGCATGGCTGATCACCAGATGGACCTGCTGGTCATCGGCGCCGGTGCCAGCGGTGCCAGCGTGGCCTATGAGGCAACACGACGGGGACTGAGCGTGGCCCTGCTCGAGGCCGGAGACATCGGCGGTGGCACCAGTTGCCGCAGCACGAAGCTGCTCCATGGCGGGGTGCGCTACCTGGAGCTGGCCTTTAAAACTCTGGACCTTGCCCAGCTGAGGCTGGTGCGGGAAGCCCTGCTCGAAAGGAGCCACTGGTTGGCCCAGGCGCCGTTCCTAGCCCAACGACTCGAGCTGGCCCTGCCCACACAACAGCTCTGGGAACAGGCCTATTACCGACTGGGGCTGGGGATGTATGACGCCCTGGCCGGTCAGCGAAGCATCGGCCACAGCCGACTGCTGTCCAAGCGGCAGATGCGTCAGGCCCTGCCTCTTCTGAAGGTGTGTCAGGGCGGCGTGGCCTACAGCGACGGGCAATTTGACGATGCACGCCTCAACCTGCTGTTGGCCCTCACCGCCGAGCAACAGGGGGCAACCCTGCGCACCCGTTGCCGGGTGGTGGAGCTGGACACCGACGGCACGGGCCAACTCAAGGCCGCCATCAGTGAATCCGCCACGGGCCAACGGGAACGCTGGTGCGCCTCGGCGTTTGTGAATGCCACGGGCATCCGGGCGGATGAGATCCGCCAGATGGCGGAGGCTGATGCCCCTCCTCGGATGCTCACCAGCCGTGGGGCGCACATCGTGCTGGAGCAGAACCTCTGCCCGGAGGGCCTTGGGCTTCTGGTGCCGTCCACCGCGGATGGACGCGTGCTGTTCATGCTCCCCTTCCACGGCCGCACCCTGGTGGGGACCACGGATGAACCCTGCACCAAGGAGAACGCCACATCCCCCTCTCCCGAGGAGGAGGCCTACCTGCTCAACTACGTACGGGGCTGGTTTCCCCAGCTCAAGCACCCCAAGGTGAGCAGCCGATGGGCGGGGGGGCGCCCACTGCTGAAGCCCGCAGACCAGGACATGGACAGCAGCCGTGTGGTGCGGGAGCACGAGGTGGAAACCCTGGCCTGCGGTCTGGTGAGCGTGATGGGGGGCAAGTGGACCACCTGCCGGCCGATGGCCGCAGACACCCTGGACGCGGTGGAACGCCAGCTCGGCCGGGCGCTGCCTACCCCTGAACCGATGCCACTGCGCGGGGCAGCGGAGTCGTTGCAGGCAACCCTGGACGGCCTTCAACGCCAGAAACACCAACTCGAGGCCCTGCTCCCCGATACCGCTCTACGGACCGCGCAGGTCGCCCATCTCCAAAGCACCTATGGATTGGACGGCTTGGCCTTGATCGAACGTGCCGAGCCCAGCCGACGCGAGCCCATCAGCCCAGTGATTCCCCTCTGCGGCGCAGAGCTGGACCACGCCATTCAACGGGAACATGCGCGCAGCAGCAGCGATGTGCTGGCCCGCCGCTGCCGTCTGGCCATGGTGGACCTGGACGATGCCGAACGGCTCAGGCCCCAGGTGGAAGCCCTGCTGGATCAAGCCGGCGTAGCGGCAGGCTCCACTTCACCGATCAACCACCAGTTGAATCCGTAGGGCGGAAGATTCACGAACCACTCCGCTGCGGCGGGCGGGAACTCACAGCCCCACATCACCTCACGGGTGCGCTCACCGGCCCACTCCGACAGATCCAGACTGAGGGACGCCCCTGCCGCAGTGACATTGGCGGCCACCAGCACCGTCATCGCCTCGGTGCAGCGGAGGTACACCAACACTCCGGGGTGGGGACTGTGGAGCAGGCGGAAGCTTCCATGCCGCAAGGCTGGCAGCAGCCGGCGACAGGTGAGCATGCGCCGGTGCCAGTTCAGCAGCGACCCCGGCAGCTGCTTCTGCACCTCCACGTTCACCACGCGGTAGTCGTAGCCGGGAGCGGTGATCGGTGGCAGCACCAACAACGGGTCGGGAGCGGTCGAGAAGCCACCGTTGCGGGCCGGCGTCCAGGCCATCGGCGTGCGATTTGGATCACGGTCCCGCAGACCGGGCCAGTCGCCCATGCCCAGTTCATCGCCGTAGTACAGGCAGGGCATCCCCGGAAGGCTGTAAAGGAGACCGTGCAGCAACCGGTTGGAGCGTGGATCGCCATTCAGAAGCGGGGCCAGACGTCGGTTGATGCCCCAGTTCAACCAGTGCCCCTGCCCCTGGGGCAGGCCCACCCGGATGGTCTGAATCACCTCATCGCTGATGAGATGGCCATCCCCCAACCAGAGTTCATCGTGATTACGCAGGGGCAGGGCCCAGCGGGGACCATGGACCGCCTGCTCGGCCTGCATCAGGCACTCCCCGAGCTGTTGGGTGCGGCCACTGGCAATGGCCGCGAACAGATGGGCGGTGAGCACGAAGTTGAACGCTCCATGCAATTCGTCATCCGCCAGGTAAGGAGCGGCCTCCTCCACCGGCTGAATCGCCTCTCCCAGCAAGAGCACATCACGACCATGGGCGTCCACCCGCTCCCGCAATCGCTTGAGGAAGGCGTGGGTCTCCGGCAACCCCTCGCAGCGGGTGCCCTCTGACTCGAACAAGAACGGAACCGCATCCAGACGGAACCCGTCCACGCCGCGATCCAACCAGAAGTCGACCACCTCCAGCATCGTGTCCTGCACCCATGGGTTCTCGTAATTGAGATCAGGCTGATGACGCAGGAAACGGTGCAGGTAGTACTGCTCGGCAACCGGATCCCACTCCCAGTTCGAAGCCTCGAAATGTCGGAACAGAACGGGTGCCTCGGCGTAGCGCTTGGGGTCGTCGCTCCAGACGTAAACATCCCGTTCAGGACTGCCCTTGGGAGCCCAGCGGGCCCGCTGGAACCAGGGATGCAGGTCACTGGTGTGGTTCAGCACCAGGTCCAAAATCACCCGCATTCCCTGGCTGTGGGCAGCCGTGAGGAACCGATGAAAGGAAGCGAGATCCCCCAGATCCGGATGGATGCCAGTGAAATCAGTGATGTCGTAGCCCCCGTCCCGCAGGGGGGAGGGATACATCGGGGTCAACCAGAGGGTGTTGATCCCCAGCCAGCGCAGATAAGGCAACCGCGCTGCGAGCCCCTTGAAATCACCGGTGCCATCGCCGTTCCCATCGGAATAACTGCGAACGATCAACTGGTAGATGACCGTCCCTGACCACCACGGAAGCGCTGGGGTCATCCCCCGGTTGCAGATTCACCACTGCTAGACCCGACCGGCGCGATCGTCAGCCCCGTGGCCCTCACCCCTACGCAACTGAGCCGAATGCAGGAGCTCGTCGGAGCTGGGCTGACCCGTCCCCTGGCCTGGCGCCGAGAGCAATTGCAACGGTTCTCAGCCCTGGTGGAGGACCATGAATCGGAGGTGCTCGAGGCCCTCGCCAAAGACCTCGGGAAACCACCCACCGAAGCTTTTTTCGAGCTGGTCGCCCTGCGACAGGAGATCAAAATCACCAGCCGGCAACTGGAGCGGTGGATGCGTCCACGCCACGTTGCTGTGCCCCTTTCCATGCGCCCCGGCCAGGCAAAAGTTGTGCCGGAGCCACTGGGGTGTGTTCTGGTGATCGGTCCCTGGAACTATCCCTTCCAACTCACGCTGCGGCCTTTGATCAGTGCCCTGGCCGCTGGCAACACCGCCGTGCTCAAGCCTTCGGAACACGCCAGCGCCATCGCAGATCTGATCGCGCGACTGATCCCTGAGCACTTTGAGCCTGACGTGGTGCAGGTGGTCCAGGGGGATGGAGGCGTAGCAGCAGACCTGGTGGCCATGCCCTTCGACCACATCTTTTTCACCGGTGGCGGCAGCATCGGACGGAAGGTGCTGGAGGGGGCCGCTGCACACCTCACACCGGTGACCTTGGAATTGGGGGGCAAGAGCCCAGCCATCGTTCTTGAAGGGGCCGACCTCAAAGTGGGGGCGCGACGCTTGATCTGGGGCAAAGGGATCAATGCAGGGCAGACCTGCATCGCTCCAGACCATCTGCTGGTGCAACCCACGCTGCATGCACCGCTGCTGAAGGCGATGGAGGAGGCCCGAACCGAGATGTATGGCGCCGACCCCCTCAGCTCGAAGCAGTTAGGGCAGATCATCAATGAACTTCAGTTCAATCGGCTGGAGCAACTGCTGGAAACCGCCAGAGCGGATGGACGCATCCTGATCGGAGGCGAAATCAGCCGGGAACAGCGGCGCATCGCCCCCACCGTGATCCGCGTGGATGACCGCAATGATCCTCTGATGGCGGAGGAACTGTTCGGCCCGCTCCTGCCTGTGCTGGTGCTCGATAACCTCACCAGAACCCTTCAGGAGATCCGCCGAGGCCCCAAACCGTTGGCGCTGTATCTCTTCGGGGGGAATGAGGCCCAGCAACAGCAGGTGCTCGTCACCACGAGCTCAGGCGGGGTCTGCATCAACGATGTCCTGATGCAGGCCGGCGTGCCCCAGCTGCCCTTCGGCGGCGTCGGCGCCAGCGGGATGGGCAGCTACCACGGCAAAAGCGGCTTCGACACGTTCAGCCATTGCAAGGCGGTGCTCAAGCGCCCCTTCCGATTTGATTTCAAGCTGCGTTACCCGCCATACAAGGTGGATCTCAACCTGCTGAGGCGGCTGGCGGGGTAAGGCGCGCGCATCACCAGCACATCCCTTCTGCAGCAAGTGCTCTGGAGGGCTGGCGCTTTGCGTCAGGCACCGTATCTTGCGGGCATCTGCCGGAGACGAATGCGCCATAGCGCTCTTGCCGCACTGCTGCTGACGGCCTGGTTCCCCCTGTCAGCCACGGCTGCGTCTGTAACGGTGCGATCCGGCGAAACGCTTTCGGATATCGCCGACCGCTACGGGGTGAGTGTCGGCACCTTGATGCGGATGAATGGAATCCGCAACCCGAACCATGTCGAAGCAGGAAGCCACTTGCAAGTGCCAGGTCCCACCGTGACAGCTGGCTCAGGTCGGCATCGGGTCAAGAGCGGTGAGACGCTCAGCAGCATTGCCAGCAAGTACCGGGTCAGCGGTCGCGATCTGATGGCTCTCAACAACCTGCGCAATGCCAACCACGTGGAGGTCGGACAGACCCTCCGCCTCCCGAGTAACGCAGTCATGCCGCGTCCGGCCTTCAAGCCGGTAGCCGTAACCCCGATCCCGGGCGCTACGGAGCACACCGTCGCCAAAGGACAGACCCTCACGCAGATCGCCAAGGCCTACAAACTTCCGGTGGCCAGCCTGATCAGCATCAATGAGCTGAGCGACCCGAACAAGGTGGAGGTGGGCACGCGCCTCTATCTGACCGACCCCTCCTTCCAGGCACCCATCACCGCCCGAGCGCAGCCGGCACAAACGAAGCCGGTGGCTTCCGCCAGCACAGCTGTTGTCACGGCGAAGCCAACGGTTCAAGCCAAGGCCAAGGCAGTGCAAACGAAACCGGTTCAGGCCAAAAAACCGGTGGTCAAGGCCAAGCCGGTTGAGGCCGCCAAGCCCAAGCAGACCCTGGCCAAATCGGCTGACTGGCGCACCTATGGGCCGCTCCAGGTGGACTGGGGCAACTGGCAAGCCATGGGTGGCAGTCAAGTGGTGCCCACCCTCAATGCCCAGGGACAGGCTCTTTACCTGGCTGTGAACTGTTCCGCCAACAAGATCAATGCCACCGGTGCCGATGGGAGCTGGAAAACCTGGGAAGCCCCGAAGAACCGCTTCGAAAAAGACCTGGTGAAGGACCGTTGTCAGATCAAGGCCTGATCTGAATCAGGAGGCGTAATCGAGCGGCCAGGGGCAATCCAGGAATCTCCGGCCGCTTTCTCGGAGATAAAGCCGCTGAGCACCGTCGTTGCTTTCCTGGATCAACTCCTCCTGAACGAGACGACGCGCCAGCCAGGTCCAGCGGTCGTGGCGGCCGGGTTCATGCAGAGCCAGGTGCTCTCCGAGGCGGCGCATCTCCGTGCCGTCCTGCTCCGCGAGATGGGCCAAAAGCGTTTCCACCTGGGCTGACCAGTCGCGTCGTTTGGGGGACTCCACGCAGCGATCGCAGCGACCACAGGGACCCACCAACTCGCCAACCGCCAGCAGCAACGCCTGTTCACGGCACATCTCCCCCTCAGCGACGGCCTCCATGCGCCTCAGCTGCTGCTGGGCCAGGTCCAGGCGGCGACGGTCCTCCAGGGCGTCCCTGCCCCGAGCCGAGGCCTGCATGGCCCAGCCCAGGCTGGTGCGATCACCCGGCGAAAACAGCACCTGGCAATGGGCCGGCTTGCCGTCTCGACCGGCTCGGCCCGATTCCTGCAGATAGCCCTCAGGCGTGGCCGGCAGATCGAGATGAAGCACCAGGCCCACATCGCCACGGTCAACGCCCATGCCGAAGGCCACCGTCGCCACCAGGACAGGTCGCTCGTGCTCGAGGAACAGCTTCAGAGCCTGCTGGCGGGTCTCCGGATCCAGGCCGGCGTGGTAAGCCGTTGCGGCAACCCCTTGGTCACTGAGGCGCTCCGCCCACTGCTCCACGGAACGACGGGTGCGGGCATAGATCAGCGCAGCGCCACGGGACATCTCCAGTGCCTCCAACACCTGCGGCATGGGATCCCTGGGGCGCCGCTGCATCGTGTAACGAAGGTTGTCCCGGCGGGCCGAGCTCACCTGCACGAGCGGGCGACGCAGATCCAGCAGGCGAATGATGTCGGCCCGTACCCGTGGGGCGGCCGTCGCGCTGAGGGCCAGCATCGGCACTCCCGGGCAGAGGCTGCGGATCTGACCGAGGCGGCGGTAATCGGGTCGGAAGTCATGCCCCCAGGCACTGATGCAATGGGCTTCATCCACCGCCAGGGCCACCAGTCGCCCCTCCGTGGCATGACGTTCCAGCATCAGCCGGGTCTGCCCACCCTGGAGTCGTTCCGGCGCGATGTAAAGCAGTCGCAGCGTGGCGTTCCGCAGCTGCTCCAGGGCCTGTTGGCGTCGGGCTGGATCCAGACCTGCATGCAGGCAGGCCGCAGCGATTCCCCGTCGCTGCAGAGCCATCACCTGGTCCTCCATCAGCGCCACCAACGGTGAAATCACAACCACCAGGCCCTCGCACACCAGGGCCGGAAGCTGATAGCAGAGCGATTTGCCTCCACCGGTGGGCAGCACCGCCAGCGCGTCCCGGCCAGCCAGCACGGCATCCACCACGGGCCGTTGCCCGGGGCGGAAGCCATCCCAGCCGAAGTGGGTCTGCAGAGCACGCTCAAGCGAAGCCAGAACACACCAGATATGGAGGCCTCAGATTATCGAGCACAAGATCTGGCGTCAGGCCAGCGGGGGGGGATCCAATTGGTCGGGAGACTCCTCCACCAGCTGAAGCCGCACCCGTTTGCCGCCAGCCAACTCTCCCAACGAGACCCGCAAGGTAGCTCCGCTGAGGGTCTGCAGGGCGTTCAGCACATCGCGGAGGTAGGGCGTGCTGCTTCCACTTTCAACCCAAAGCCGCTCCTGAAGCCCTCCCAAGCGCCGCCAGGACGTGTGCAACTTCAGCACCGCCGACTCAAGGGCCTGGGCCTGGCCCACCGCGTCAGCCAGGAGGCCAAGGGCATCCAGGCGCTGGGCCTCCTGCATGGCGCGGTCGAGGTCCAGTTCACCCTGTTGGAAAGCGCGCACGGCAACACCCGACTCCGTTGCCTTGGTGATCCAGCGCGCTGTGCTGGTGACGTCCTTGATCCGATCGAGTTCGGGCTCATCGCGGAGCACTTTGCGCAGATCTTCCTGCTGCGGCTCAGGGAGCTTGGCCAACTCCCGCACGAGGGGAGCCACCGCCCGAGGTGGCAGCAGGTTCTCCTGGGTGCGCTGGCGAATTTCTTCCGGCAGCAACGGACTGGTGGCTGCCGTGAATTCATCGGTGAGGCGGCGCACCTGCTTGCGGGTGATTTCCTGCCCCTCGTTGGCAGCCTCGGAAATCATCAACTGCACTTCAGGAACCGCCTGGGCGGTTTCCATGAAAGCCCTTTTGGAAAACTGATTGACGCTGCTCTCCTCCAGGGTGCCGTCGCTGAGCATGTTGTCGGCGGATTCCGCCAGTTGGATCAAGCCGTAAGCGCGGGTCTTGCTGATTTCCCGCTCCCGCAGCCACTGCAGAAATCCGGCACCCCGCCCTTCACCACCTCGCTTTTCCTTGTCCCGCACAGCGCGGAGGATGCGACCACGCCAGATCTCCGTCTGCAGATCAAAGCGATCGCAAACGGCCCAGGCCTGTTCCAGACGAGCCAGAAATTCCATCGTGCTGATGTCGTCCTGCTCCGGGTCCGGCAAATCCAGCTGAAGCAGCGACGGATCTGGATCAAGGGCGATGGAACTGGTCAAAGGGACGCCGACAACGAAGGGACGACATTCTGTGACGCAGGGGTCATCACCATCCATTCCACGAGATACGCTCCGATTGCATCTCCTTATGCCCAGCGATGGCGATCACCCGCGGCGCCAAGGTGCGCATCAAGCGTCCTGAGTCCTACTGGTTCAACGAAGTCGGCACCGTTGCCTCCATCGACACCTCGGGAATCCGCTACCCCGTTGTTGTTCGTTTCGAGAAGGTCAACTACAGCGGCCTGCAGGGCGTTGACGGTGGCATCAACACCAACAATTTCGCTGAAGCGGAACTGGAGCCCGCCTGAGGCCTTTGCCTGAACTCCCTGAAGTCGAGACGGTCCGTCGAGGACTGGCGGACCGTCTTGTCGATTTCAAAATTGCGCAAGTTGAAGTCTGCAGATCAAGGGCCATTGCCAGCCCTGGAGGTTCCGAGGATTTTGTTGCGGGCCTCCGTGGAATGACGGTGGGTCACTGGCAGCGCAGAGGAAAATATCTGATGGCAACCCTGGAGCCGGGAGGCGGTGTCTGGGGTGTTCATCTGCGAATGACCGGCCAGTTCCAATGGCATGAGCAGCCCTCAGAACCGTGCAAACACACCCGTGTTCGCCTTTGGAACTCCAAGGAGCAAGAGTTGCGCTTTGTGGACGTGCGCAGCTTCGGAGAAATGTGGTGGGTGCCTCCGGGCCAGGCGATCGAAGAAGTAATCACAGGCTTGACGCGACTCGGCCCTGAACCCTTCAGTGCCGACTTCTCCGCCACTTATCTGAAGCAGAAGCTCAAAGACAGCAGCCGACCGATCAAAACAGCACTGTTGGACCAAGCTCTGGTGGCCGGGGCGGGAAACATCTACGCGGATGAATCCCTTTTCGCATCAGGCATCGCCCCCTTCACGCCCGCAGGCCAGCTGAATCTCACACAACTGGAGAAATTGCGCGATGCCTTGGTCAATGTTCTGACCATCAGCATCGGAGCTGGTGGCACCACCTTCAGTGATTTTCGCGATCTTGAGGGGGTGAATGGCAACTACGGCGGACAGGCCTGGGTTTACCGGCGTGGAGGAGAACCCTGCCGCAGCTGTGGAACGCCAATTCAACGGGAGAAGCTGTCCGGCCGAAGCACTCACTGGTGCCCGACCTGTCAAAGCTGATTGAGATGCTGCTGGAACAAGGAAAGCCTCCGACTCCGGCGGGCGAAGCCGCTGAACCTGGGGAGATCTCCCTAAGTGGCCATCGGGGTTGAACCGAACAATGGTGGCAACCATCGCAACGACATCAAAGAGGATGCCTTTGTATGGCCAGTGGAGGTCACACCCAAGGCGGTTCCATCCACTCCCGTAGCGATAGCGTCGAGATAGCAAGACCGCAGACCGATACGGCAGCAATGCCAATCGTCAGAGCACCTTGGAGTTGTGGCTGTTCCGGCGGTCGCTGCGGGAAGAGTCAATGCGGAGTGGTGGCTGTTTCCTGTATAGAAGTCGAAGGGACCTCCAAACTGTGAACGCCAGCCAAATCCAGCGCGACCGTTTGGCCGAGGTGATCAAAGGCATCCACCTTCGCCGCTGGTGCGATGGCACAGGGGGGAATTTCAGTGTTGTGCTGCAGGATCGACCGTTGCAGTTGCTGATGGCACCCAGTGGTGTGGACAAGGGTCAGGTTCTTGCTGATCAGCTGATTGTTGTGGATGGGCAAGGCAAGGTATTAACAGGCAAAGGGAAAGCCAGTGCCGAAACAGCGCTGCATCTCCGCATTGTTGAAGCGACCCAAGCGGGAGCTGTGCTGCACACCCATTCCGTTCCTGGAACGGTATTGTCCCGCCGTTACGAGACCACAGGAGTGATTGCATTGGAGGGCTGGGAAATGCTGAAAGGCCTGGACGGCATCAACACGCACATCAATAGCATCAACATTCCTGTGGTCAGCAACAGTCAGTCCATGGAGAAGCTGGGAGATGCCGTCGCATCCTCACTGGCAACGGCGCCACACGGGTTTCTCGTGGCAGGGCACGGGCTTTACGCGTGGGGGGCTGACCTGGATGCGAGCAAACGACACTTGGAAATCCTGGAATTTCTCTTGAAAGTCAAATTGACCCAAATGCAGATCGGAGATCAGTGACGAATCAACAACATCTTCTGCTCGACATTGAAGGAACTACATGCCCAGTGAGCTTTGTCAGCGACATTTTATTCCCCTTCGCCAAGCAAGAACTGAGCCACCACATCAAACGAAACTGGAACAAAAGCACTCGCAACAAGTCAATCCAAGAGGCCAAGAAAGAATGGCTAGATGACCAGTCTCCCGAAAGCAGCCAAATCAAACAGCAGGTTACGCAGGGAGAAACAGATGAAATAGACGGGTTGATTCAATACCTTAAGCACCTGATTAGCATCGACAAAAAATCGACAGCACTCAAAGACTTGCAAGGGGAAATCTGGGAACAGGGGTACAACAATGGAGAGCTGAAGTCTCAACTTTTTCCAGAAGCCGCCGAATGCCTTCGGCAATGGCACAAGCAAGACTTGACACTATCCGTGTATTCATCGGGCAGCATTCAAGCGCAAAAACTCCTGTACAAGCACAGCTCAAATGGTGACTTGAAAGATCTTTTTAGTCACTGGTTCGACACCCACACAGGCCCCAAAAAATCCACGGAGAGCTACACAACAATCGCCAAGCAGCTCCATAGCTCACCCAACAATATATGGTTTGTGAGTGACAACGGAGATGAATGCGATTCCGCCCGTTCGGCAGGAATGAACACCCTCTTCAGCCTTCGCGACGGCAACCCTGACCGTGACCCACGAGATCACATGGTGATTCAATCGCTCCGTGAGGTAAGGAATCACCTTACAGCAGAAAAATAACCAACAAAAAAGCCACCTCATGATGAGGTGGCTTCTTCGGGGGTGGTGACGGTAATTGCTTCAGCAATCAGCACATCATCAACCTATGGAGAGAATGTTTTACCTGGCATCGAGCTATTTTCTCAGGGGGCTACCCCCCAAATATCGTCGCCGCTGATGCGTTTCACAACCGAGTTCGGGATGGATCGGAGTGGGACCACACCGCCATGGACACCAGGATAGTTCAACATTCTCAAGGGATGAACCCTGAGAACTGCATAGGATCTACAGCTTACGCTGCACGTCTGAATCAAACAAAGTTTTGAGTCTTCAGGCAAGAACCAAATTGTTGGTCAAGCCCTCGGTCTATTAGTACTCCTCCGCTGCATCCATTACTGGACTTCCACGTAGAGCCTATCAACGGGTGTTCTTCCCGTGACCTTACTGGGTTACCCCATGGGAACACTCATCTTGAGGTGGGCTTCCCACTTAGATGCTTTCAGCGGTTATCCACTCCGCACATGGCTACCCAGCGTTTACCGTTGGCACGATAACTGGTACACCAGAGGTGCGTTCCTCCCGGTCCTCTCGTACTAGGGAGAAATCCTCTCAATGTTCCTACGCGTACACCGGATATGGACCGAACTGTCTCACGACGTTCTGAACCCAGCTCGCGTACCGCTTTAATGGGCGAACAGCCCAACCCTTGGGACCGACTTCAGCCCCAGGTTGCGATGAGCCGACATCGAGGTGCCAAACCTCCCCGTCGATGTGAACTCTTGGGGGAGATCAGCCTGTTATCCCTAGAGTAACTTTTATCCGTTGAGCGACGGCCCTTCCACTCAGAACCGTCGGATCACTAAAGCCGACTTTCGTCCCTGTTCGACTTGTAGGTCTCACAGTCAAGCTTCCTTCTGCTTTTGCACTCGTCAGCTGATTTCCAACCAGCCTGAGGAAACCTTTGCGCGCCTCCGTTACCTTTTAGGAGGCGACCGCCCCAGTCAAACTGCCCACCTGATACTGTCCGCTCCCCGGATAACGGGTGAACGTTAGAACCCTAGCTCTGAAAGAGTGGTATCTCACCAGTGACTAACTCATACCCACAAGCATGAGATCAACGTCTCCCACCTATCCTGCGCATTCAGAGCCCGGGCACAATACCAAGCTACAGTAAAGCTTCATAGGGTCTTTCTGTCCAGGTGTACGTAGTCCGCATCTTCACAGACAATTCTATTTCGCCGAGCCTCTCTCCGAGACAGCGCCCTGATCGTTACGCCTTTCGTGCGGGTCGGAACTTACCCGACAAGGAATTTCGCTACCTTAGGACCGTTATAGTTACGGCCGCCGTTCACCGGGGCTTCAGTCGCCAGCTTCGCTTACGCTGACCGGCTTCCTTAACCTTCCGGCACTGGGCAGGCGTCAGCCCCCATACATCGTCTTGCGACTTAGCGGAGACCTGTGTTTTTGGTAAACAGTCGCCAGGGCCTCTTCACTGCGACCACCTTGCGGTGGCACCCCTTCTCCCGAAGTTACGGGGCCATTTTGCCGAGTTCCTTAGAGAGAGTTACCTCGCGCACCTCGGTATTCTCTACCACCCCACCTGTGTCGGTTTCGGGTACTGGCAGTCATGCCTTAACGGGTATAGAGCTTTTCTTGGAAGCTTGACATCACCAACTTCGCTGCCGTAGCAGCCCGTACTCACGCCTCAGCTCGGAACGTTTTCACCGCTCCTCAACGCCTCGAACGCTTGAACCAGTAACCAACATCTGGCTTGGCTAGCCTTCTCCGTCCCTCTTCCCAAAACATGACCGGTACAGGAATGTTGACCTGTTATCCATCGACTACGCCTTTCGGCCTCGCCTTAGGTCCAGACTAACCCTCCGCGGACGAGCCTGCCGGAGGAACCCTTAGGGTTTCGGTGCATGGGATTCTCACCCATGTTTTCGCTACTCAAGCCGACATTCTCACTTCTATGCAGTCCACGCCCGCTCACGCTAACGCTTCGCCCCACATAGAACGCTCCCCTACCATAAAAATCCGCAGCTTCGGTACAACACTTAGCCCCGTTCATTTTCGGCGCAGGATCGCTCGACCAGTGAGCTATTACGCACTCCTTTGAGGATGGCTGCTTCTAGGCAAACCTCCTGGTTGTCTATGCAATCCCACCTCCTTTATCACTTAGTGTTGATTTGGGGACCTTAGCTGGCGGTCTGGGCTGTTTCCCTCTCGACCATGGAGCTTATCCCCCACAGTCTGACTGCCTCGCTACACACAGGGTATTCAGAGTTCATCTCGATTTGGTACCGCTCTCGCAGCCCGCACCGAAATGGTGGCTTTACCCCCCTGCTGGAGCACGAGACGCTACGCCTCAACGTATTTCGGGGAGAACCAGCTAGCTCCGGGTTCGATTGGCATTTCACCCCTAACCACAGCTCATCCGCTGACTTTTCAACGTCAGTCGGTTCGGACCTCCACTTGGTATCACCCAAGCTTCATCCTGGCCATGGTTAGATCACCCGGGTTCGGGTCTATAAACACTGACAAACGCCCTATTCAGACTCGCTTTCGCTATGGCTCCACCATTTCCGGTTTAACCCGCCAGTGCCTATAAGTCGCCGGCTCATTCTTCAACAGGCACACGGTCACCCTATAAGTAGGGCTCCCATTGCTTGTAGGCTCACGGTTTCATGTTCTATTTCACTCCCCTCCCGGGGTTCTTTTCACCTTTCCCTCGCGGTACTGTTTCGCTATCGGTCACACAGTAGTACTTAGCCTTACGAGGTGGTCCTCGCGGATTCACACGGAATTTCACGTGCTCCGTGCTACTCGGGATACAGCTAGCTCAGTTCAGTTTTCGGTTACGGGGCTTTCACCCTCTGTGGCGTGCCATTCAAGCACTTCTCCTAACTTCCCTGATACACGTTGCTGTCCCACAACCCCGATACTCGAAAGTATCGGTTTAGGCTCTTCCCCGTTCGCTCGCCGCTACTTAGGGAGTCGTTTTTACTTTCCTTTCCTCCAGCTACTAAGATGTTTCAGTTCGCTGGGTTGGCTCGTGCCAGCCTATGGATTCAGCTGGCCGTATTAAGGGTTGCCCCATTCGGAAATTCCCGGATCAAAGCGTGCTTCCAGCTCCCCGAGACTTATCGCAGGTAACCACGTCCTTCATCGCCTCTGTGTGCCAAGGTATCCGCCGTGAGCCCTTTGTAGCTTGACCAATTAACCTCCTGAACGCTTACCGCCGTTGAAAGCAGATTCTCAAGTTTTAATCATCAACTTTTGCTGACTCCTAAAACAAGATCAAACTCTGATTCGCTCGACACGAATCAAAGAACGCTCAAGAGTCTCGGCTCTTGCTCAAAAGAATTTTCATTGTCCTGGATCTAATCTCCCTTTCAGAAGATCAGATTCAAAACAATGCATCTGTAAGATGCTTTGTTTTTTTCCAGACTCACCTATGCAGTTGTCAAGGTTCTGCTAGAACTTCAAATCAAATCATCAATTGCTTGATCACTTGATCTGAGCCCAGCATCTTATCAACCAAATTCAAGGCTCTACACCTAAAACTTGGAATGACAGGAAGCTGGGGTCATCCAGCGGACACATCTAAATCACAACCCAATCGAGCTCAACTCCAAATATTTGGAGATGGGAATCAAGTTCGGTCAGTGGAGGTTAGGAGACTCGAACTCCTGACATCCTGCTTGCAAAGCAGGCGCTCTACCAACTGAGCTAAACCCCCAACACCGAATGGGCCATCCTGGACTTGAACCAGGGACCTCACCCTTATCAGGGGTGCGCTCTAACCACCTGAGCTAATGGCCCAGGAGTCTCATCCCTTTTGGGGTGTGACCTAGACAAAGTTTAGGAACTGAACATCTCCTTCAATCTTTTGATGATTGCTCATCAATCATTGCTCTTAATGCTGAGGTACCGATCGACCTAAGGTGACAGGATTTCGGCCTAAGAATAAAAGCACTCAGGCATCAAAATCATTGTGTTGTCTCCCTGTTAGGAGGTGATCCATCCGCACCTTCCGGTACGGATACCTTGTTACGACTTCACCCCAGTCATCAGCCCCACCTTCGACGTCCTCCTCCACAAGGGTTGGAGTAACGGCTTCGGGCGTGGCCAACTTCCATGGTGTGACGGGCGGTGTGTACAAGGCCCGGGAACGTATTCACCGCAGTATGCTGACCTGCGATTACTAGCGATTCCTCCTTCACGTAGGCGAGTTGCAGCCTACGATCTGAACTGAGCCACGGTTTATGGGATTTGCTTGTCCTCGCGAACTTGCTGCCCTTTGTCCGTAGCATTGTAGTACGTGTGTAGCCCAGGATGTAAGGGGCATGATGACTTGACGTCATCCACACCTTCCTCCGGTTTATCACCGGCGGTCTCTCTAGAGTGCCCAACTGAATGCTGGCAACTAAAGACGTGGGTTGCGCTCGTTGCGGGACTTAACCCAACATCTCACGACACGAGCTGACGACAGCCATGCACCACCTGTCACTGCGTTCCCGAAGGCACTCTCTCGTTTCCAAGAGATTCGCAGGATGTCAAACCCTGGTAAGGTTCTTCGCGTTGCATCGAATTAAACCACATACTCCACCGCTTGTGCGGGCCCCCGTCAATTCCTTTGAGTTTCACACTTGCGTGCGTACTCCCCAGGCGGAACACTTAACGCGTTGGCTACGACACCGAGGGGGTCGATTCCCCCGACACCTAGTGTTCATCGTTTACGGCCAGGACTACAGGGGTATCTAATCCCTTTCGCTCCCCTGGCTTTCGTCCATGAGCGTCAGTGATGGCCCAGCAGAGCGCCTTCGCCACTGGTGTTCTTCCCGATATCTACGCATTTCACCGCTACACCGGGAATTCCCTCTGCCCCTACCACACTCAAGCCCAACAGTTTCCACTGCCATGATGGAGTTAAGCTCCACGCTTTAACAGCAGACTTGAAGGGCCGCCTGCGGACGCTTTACGCCCAATAATTCCGGATAACGCTTGCCACTCCCGTATTACCGCGGCTGCTGGCACGGAATTAGCCGTGGCTTATTCATCAAGTACCGTCAGATCTTCTTCCTTGATAAAAGAGGTTTACAGCCCAGAGGCCTTCATCCCTCACGCGGCGTTGCTCCGTCAGGCTTTCGCCCATTGCGGAAAATTCCCCACTGCTGCCTCCCGTAGGAGTCTGGGCCGTGTCTCAGTCCCAGTGTGGCTGATCATCCTCTCAGACCAGCTACTGATCGATGCCTTGGTGAGCCATTACCTACACCAACTAGCTAATCAGACGCGAGCTCATCCTCAGGCGAAATTCATTTCACCTCGCGGCATATGGGGTATTAGCGGTCGTTTCCAACCGTTATCCCCCTCCTGAGGGCAGATTCTCACGCGTTACTCACCCGTCCGCCACTAACCCGAAGGTTCGTTCGACTTGCATGTGTTAAGCACGCCGCCAGCGTTCATCCTGAGCCAGGATCAAACTCTCCGTTGTAGATCATTCCCTCTTGAATGCTTTCACATTCTCAAAATGATTTGCATCACCCATCACTCAGTTCAAACTGGCAACAGTTGAGGCCTCCTCTTCGCTGACACAAAAAGGGTTCTTAAGAGTGCATCTCTAGATTTCTCTGTCAATGACTTTCCAGGATCTCAGATCCGGTTGTCGCTCCACAATTTGCACACCGGCAAAAAGAAGCTTCGTGAAAAACTTCCCCTTGCAGCAAACTGCTTCTCAGCAACAAAAAAATTGTTGACGGGACCTCACACCTTCATCGCTCTTTCATTCAGTCCCTCGCCTCACCTTGCAGCTCGGCTCAGAACCAAACGCGATGAAAGCGTCAGTTCCTAAACTTTTCAATTGTCCAGGTACGACCAAACCTGTCTTCACTCCCTCTCAGGAGTTCGGCTGGCTGGTCATCGCGGCCTCTCGCGACCGCTTGAAGAACTTACAACACCGTGGGATCGCTCCCTCTTGGTCTCGTAAGACGCCTCAGACACCTCAAGACTTTCGCCTCTAGCGCTTCGGCTTGCACAACAGCCTCGCGGCTCCTGCGCAAGACAAAACACTAACACCAATATCCACGCTTGCGCAATGGGCTC